>NZ_VICC01000019.1 GCF_006546825.1 Actinomyces oris | reverse complement strand
GCCGTCCTCACCTAAAACAACCCAGCGGAGAACTCCTCCGTCAGGGCCGGATAGGTGCCGGCCTGCGCCACGGCCACGACATTGAGGCGCGGGTCCTCCGGACGAAGCAGCCTGTCCATCCACAGGTCTCGTGCCGCCGTCAGCCCCTGCGCGAGCCATCGCGCGTTGACGAACTCCATGGCGTGAGTACCCCCGGGATAGACGTGCAGCTCGGCATCTCCGCCATCGCGCCACACCCTGGAGGCGAAGGCGACGTCCTCGTCCCGGAAGACCTCTGCGGAGGCCACCGAGATGAACAGCGGCGGCAGCCCGCCCAGCCAGGCGGCACGGGCGGGGGCCTCATAGGGGGTGACCGATTCCGTGCCTCGCCGCTCCCCCAGCGCCGCATCCCAGGCGACGTTGTTGTAGGCCGTCGGCCAGGTGCCGTCGTCCGGGTACTGACGCGCCGAGACCGATCCCTGCCAGTGCGGCATGCCGGTGCGGTCATCCAGCATGGGGTAGTCCAGCAGCCCGCCGAGAACGGCCGGCCCCCGTCTGTCTCGCGCCATGAGCAGCGTGCCGGCGCTCAGCCCGCCCCCGGCACTCGGCCCGACGACGATGACGCGCTCCGGATCGGCACCGAGCTCCTCGGCGTGCTCGACCGCCCAACACAGCGTGGTGTAGCAGTCCTCGACGCCGGCCGGTGCCGGATCCTCAGGAGCCAGACGGTACTCGGGGCTGACGATGACGCCCCCGTACCGCCGCAGCCACGGGACAACGGTCGACAGACCATTGAAACGGCACCCCATCACCAGCCCTCCCCCGTGCAGAGAGAGGAACAGGGGGCCGGGGCGGCCCACGCAGGCGCCCTGAGCCCTTCGTGCAACCGCGGCGGGAAGCGTCGTCCCGTCCTGACGAAGGACGTCAACGTCCTCCAGGTCGATGTCGGGGTGCTTGAGCAGGAAACCCGCCCGGACCTCGTCGGCCGGTGCGCGCCAACTCGGGATCTTCTGCACCGTCATGGTCCCGAAGACGCCGAGCGGCTCGATGCGCTCGAGCAGAGCGGCGGTGGCACTGTCGTAGGCAGGACGGGCGGGGAGCTCCTCATGCGGGCGAGACATGCCGTAACTGTTGCACTGTGAGCGCTGTAGCACCAACTCACTCATAATCAGTCAATGCTCTACGGTACCGGTGCCCGCCACCAGCCGGCCGACGACGGGTCCCTCGATGGCGCCCGCCCTCAGTGCGACATCCGCCCGGATACCTCGAGATCGCACGGATGAGGACGATTCGACATTCACCAGCGTAAATGAACCAAAAGTCGGACAATGGGGTCATGCAGATATCCCGCGGTGTCATGTCCGGCCTCACCACCACCCCGATGACTCAGTCATCCACGGCGATGGCCGAGATCAAGAACTACATTCTCACCAAGGGCCTGCATCCTGGTGACGCGTTGCCCACGGAGTCCCAGCTGTGCACCGACCTAGGAGTATCCCGCTCCTCCGTGCGCGAAGCCGTCCGCACCCTCGTCGCCC
>NZ_VICC01000018.1 GCF_006546825.1 Actinomyces oris | reverse complement strand
GCCGTCCGCACCCTCGTCGCCCTCGACATCGTCGAAGTACGCCACGGACACGGAATGTTCGTCGGCCAAGTCTCCATGCGCCCCATGGTCGAGTCCCTCATCTTCAAAGGCCTCCTCAACCCCGGAGACGACCACCGCGGACTACGCGACATCGTCGAAGTACGCATCACCCTCGACAACGCCCTGGCCGAACCCGTCACCCACGCCTGGCACAACCGCCACGACCCCGAGCTCAACACCCTCGTCGACAACATCGAGCACCTCGCCTCCCAAGGCAAGCTCTTCACCGACCAGGACCGCTGCTTCCACACCCGCCTGCTCCAACCCCTCGACAACCACCTCTACCTCCACCTCACCGAAGCCTTCTGGGCCATCCACACCCTCACCGTCCCCCTCCTGGACGCCCCCAAACTCGAAGACCTCACCAGCACCGCCAAAGCCCACCGAGCCATGCTCCAAGCCGCCCACGCCGGAGACACCCCCGCCTACCGCCAAGCCATCACCGACCACTACGCCCCACTCCTCGCCGTCCTCACCTAAAACAACC
>NZ_VICC01000017.1 GCF_006546825.1 Actinomyces oris | reverse complement strand
GAGCCCCTCCTGGGGGTGATGGTGTCGATGACCTGGCCGTCGGTGAAGGCGTCACCGGCCCAGTGGAAGTGGGCCTCCAGGTCGCCTGGGGCCCGGGTGGTGCGGGCGCCGACAATGAACCGCAGCCTTGCCTCATGCAGAGACTTGAGGTTGGCCGCTGAGAGCATGCCGGCGTCGGCGACGATGATGAGGTCCTCGATGCCGTGGGCGGCCTGGAAGGCCTCCACCACGGGGATGATCGTGGTGGTCTCAGCCTTGTTCCCCTCCCAGCAGCCGACCTGGAGGGGGAAACCATGGCGGTCGACCAGCAGGCCGACGATGACCTGGGGATCGACCCTACGCTCTTTGGAGTAGCCGACCCGCCGCAGGTCGTCCTCACGCTTAGCCTCGAAATAGAGCGTGGTCACGCCTGCAGGCACAGGGCCAGACCGGAGGTGTTGGTGACGTGCTCGAACAAGGCCCCAGAGATCGCCTGGCGGTAGCCCCGCTCGACACAGCGGCCCAGGGACGCGTACAAGGTGTTGCGGTGAGCCGGGAACGACCACCCCACCCCCACAATCCCAACGAAAAACCCCACCCTGAAACACAAACCACCCCAACCCGTGCAACTCAGG
>NZ_VICC01000016.1 GCF_006546825.1 Actinomyces oris | reverse complement strand
TTTTGCTGGTTCTGGATGAGTGGCGAACGGGTGAGTAACACGTGAGTAACCTGCCCCCTTCTTCTGGATAACCGCATGAAAGTGTGGCTAATACGGGATATTCTGTGCCTGCTGCATGGTGGGTGTGGGAAAGATGCGCCTTTGGGTGTTTTTGGTGGGGGATGGGCTCGCGGCCTATCAGCTTGTTGGTGGGGTGATGGCCTACCAAGGCGGTGACGGGTAGCCGGCCTGAGAGGGTGGACGGTCACACTGGGACTGAGACACGGCCCAGACTCCTACGGGAGGCAGCAGTGGGGAATATTGCACAATGGGCGCAAGCCTGATGCAGCGACGCCGCGTGAGGGATGGAGGCCTTCGGGTTGTAAACCTCTTTCGCCAGTGAAGCAGGCCTGTCCCTTTTGTGGGTGGGTTGACGGTAGCTGGATAAGAAGCGCCGGCTAACTACGTGCCAGCAGCCGCGGTAATACGTAGGGCGCGAGCGTTGTCCGGAATTATTGGGCGTAAAGAGCTCGTAGGCGGCTGGTCGCGTCTGTCGTGAAATCCTCTGGCTTAACTGGGGGCTTGCGGTGGGTACGGGCCGGCTTGAGTGCGGTAGGGGAGACTGGAACTCCTGGTGTAGCGGTGGAATGCGCAGATATCAGGAAGAACACCGGTGGCGAAGGCGGGTCTCTGGGCCGTTACTGACGCTGAGGAGCGAAAGCGTGGGGAGCGAACAGGATTAGATACCCTGGTAGTCCACGCCGTAAACGTTGGGCACTAGGTGTGGGGGGCCTTTTCCGGGTCTTCCGCGCCGTAGCTAACGCATTAAGTGCCCCGCCTGGGGAGTACGGCCGCAAGGCTAAAACTCAAAGGAATTGACGGGGGCCCGCACAAGCGGCGGAGCATGCGGATTAATTCGATGCAACGCGAAGAACCTTACCAAGGCTTGACATGTGCCGGTCGGCTCCGGAGACGGGGTTTCCTCCTTGTGGGGCCGGTTCACAGGTGGTGCATGGTTGTCGTCAGCTCGTGTCGTGAGATGTTGGGTTAAGTCCCGCAACGAGCGCAACCCTTGTCCCGTGTTGCCAGCACGTTGTGGTGGGGACTCGCGGGAGACTGCCGGGGTCAACTCGGAGGAAGGTGGGGATGACGTCAAATCATCATGCCCCTTATGTCTTGGGCTTCACGCATGCTACAATGGCCGGTACAGAGGGCTGCGATACCGTGAGGTGGAGCGAATCCCTTAAAGCCGGTCTCAGTTCGGATCGGTGTCTGCAACTCGACACCGTGAAGTTGGAGTCGCTAGTAATCGCAGATCAGCAACGCTGCGGTGAATACGTTCTCGGGCCTTGTACACACCGCCCGTCACGTCATGAAAGTCGGCAACACCCGAAGCCCGTGGCCCTACGGGGAGCGGTCGAAGGTGGGGCTGGTGATTGGGACGAAGTCGTAACAAGGTAGCCGTACCGGAAGGTGCGGCTGGATCACCTCCTTTCTAAGGA
>NZ_VICC01000015.1 GCF_006546825.1 Actinomyces oris | reverse complement strand
TCATGCTCGTGGCCTCCTTCGGAGTCATCAGCATCTTCTTCGAGAGCTTCTACCAGGCCTTGAAGAACAGTGGCGTTCTCATGGCCTCCACGGCGCTGGGGGCGGTGGTCAACGTGATCCTCGGTGTGGCTCTCGTGCCCTTCATGGGGCCGTGGGGCGCCGGCCTGGCCGGAGCGGTGGCCTACATGCTTGTCCTGGTGGTGCGGGCGTGTGATCTCGGGCGCCGCATCAACTTGCCGATAGACCGCCTTCGTCTCACCTACCAGCTCGCACTGCTCATCAGTATCACCGCATGCATGTCCTTCGATGGCGGCTCATGGCTGACTGTCGTGGTCTGGGTCTGCCTGGGGCTGCTGGCGACCAGCGACATGACGGTTCTCACCAACAGTGCTCGAGCCGTGACGGAGTCCCTGAGGCGCAGGAGCGGAGGACTGCTGCGCCAGCTCTGACATGAGGTCTCGGCACAGGATGTGCGCTGAATAACGGCCCTGTGTGCAAAGAGACGATTTACTGCCCTGCTTGTGAAATTACTTTTGTGTCCACCAGTACGTTTTGTCTTAACTGTACAGTGCGGTGATCCCTGTTGTCTTTCTGTGACGTCGATGAGAAAGCAGGTCTGTCGATACGGCGTATCCTTGTCGGGCCGATCTGACTGGTTGGGCTGAAGCGTCTTGCTAATGCAAGAAGGGAAGATTATGAAGCGTATTTTGCTTTTGGATACATCCGTTGGATCCCTCAATATGGGGGATGAGATCATTGGGCGATCCATTGAGATGAACTGGCGTGAACTGTTCTCCTCGAACTATGTCATGCGCCTGGCCACCCATACTCCGATGTACACCCCTGCACAGTATCTGATGTCTAAGCGCAAGCTCAGCATCTTCAAAGGAGCCGACATCAAGCTCCTGTGCGGCACCAACGCCCTGTACACGAATATGCTGCGGCCCCTGCCGACATGGAACATCAACTACCTCAACTGCGGGATGGCCACAGGTACGGTGTGCCTGGGTGTGGGTGCGGGGGCCAACTCCTCATCGGTCAACCTCTACACGCGGGCCCTCTACCGCAAGGTGCTGTCGCACGACGTTGTGCACTCGGTGCGTGACGAGCGCACCAAGCATCTCCTGCAGCGGGTGGGGCTGCGCGCCTGGAACACTGGCTGCCCCACCCTGTGGGGACTGCCCCCCGAGCACTGCGAGACCATTGCCCGTACCAAGGGTGACGAGGTGGTCTTCACGCTCACCTCCTACCACCCGAACCCGCGCAAGGACCGGGCGATGATCGACGTGCTGCGCAGGAGCTACTCACGACTGCACTTCTGGCCCCAGTCCATTGACGACCTGGGCTACCTGCAGTCGCTGGGAGCGGCTGACGACGTCGAGATCGTCACGCCGAGCCTGGCAGGTTTCCGGGAGGTGCTCGACCGGGGCGTCGACTACGTGGGGAACCGCCTGCACGGGGGCATCTTCGCCCTGCAGCGCAAGCAGCGCGCCATCATCGTGGCCATCGACTACCGTGCGCGGGAGATGGCGAAGGACTACTCCCTGCCGCTGGTGGAGCGTGACTCCATCGAGACCGATCTGGCTGATCTGGTCGAGTCCTCCTGGCCGACCAGGATCCACGGCCTGGACTTCGACCTCATCGAGAAGTGGAAGGCCCAGTTCGATGTCGGCAAGCCATAAGGGGCGCATGAGGCTCCTGTTGGGCAATACTCTGGTCTTCGCCCTGGGGGGCCTGGCGGTCAAGGCGGTCTCCCTGGTCCTCATGCCGTTGTACACGACTGCGCTGACGGCCGGTGAGTACGGGACGGCTGAGCTGCTCAACAGCGCGATCGAGATCGTGCTGCCGCTGCTCTCGCTCGGCGTTGTGGAGGCCCTCTACCGGTTCTCCATTGACGACGACGTTCCCAAGGATGAGCTCTTCGCCGGTTCCCTGGTGGTCCTGGGGGGAGGTGTCGTGTGCACCGGGGTGCTGTGCGCCCTGGGCAGCGCCCTGTGGAACATGGAGCATGCGGCAGCCTTCTTCGCCCTGTTCTGCTCGGTGTGCGTCTTCAAGGCCACGACTCAGCTCGCCCGCGGTCTGGGGCACGTGCGCCGCTTCGTGCTCTACGGGCTCATCAATGCGCTCGCCATGGTGATGTCCACCTACCTGCTCCTGG
>NZ_VICC01000014.1 GCF_006546825.1 Actinomyces oris | reverse complement strand
TCAGCTGTTCTTGATGGGGATGTCGGTGAGGCGGTAGGCGGTGTTGGGGGTTGAGTACTTGCCCTCGGGGTGGTCGAGGGTGATGGTGTCGCCTCCGGGGTCGGGCCAGACGACGCAGATGGTGGTGGCTCCGGTCTTGAGGTTGTCCACGAGGCGTAACTCGGTCAGGGGGAGGTGGTGGTCGACGTCGGCGTCGTTGTAGTCGGCTGGGAAGATGCGTTCGCCGTTGCTGAGGAGGGTCAGGCCGTCGCTGGCGTTGATGGTTGACAGGGCGCCGGATTCGGAGCGTTGGTTGGTCAGGGCGGTTTCGGGGTCGTCGAGCAGGGGGTGCAGTGGTGCGCCGGTGGATCCGTCCTTGACGGTGCAGGTGACGGTGCCCAGGAGGTAGCCGCCTTTGCGGGTGACCTGGTCGAGGGTGATGGTGACATCCCCTTGGGTGTTGAGGCCCTTGGTGGTGAGGGTGACGCCCTCAGATCCCTTGGCGACGGGTCCCTTCGGGTCGGGCAGCTTACCGCCACCACCGCTGCTGGTGGGGGTGGCGGTGCCGCTGCCCTTGGGGGTGGTGCCGCCGGTGGGGGTCAGAGTGATCTCGACGCGTCGGTTGGCGGCGCGGGCCTGGTCGGTGGTGTCCTTGATCTTGGGCTGGCTCTCGCCCTTGCCCGATACGCTGGTCTTCCACTTGTCGAGCTTGGTGAGCTGTTCGAGCCTGGTCTTGACGGCGTTGGCGCGCTTTTCGGACAGGGTCTGGTTGTAGGCGTCGTCCTGGATGTCGTCGGTGTGTCCCACGATGGTGAGCGTCCCGCCGTCGGGGTGCTGGCCCAGCTGGGTGGCGACGATCTGGAGCTGGGCCTCGGCACCGGGGGCCAGATCGGCGGAGTCGGAGGCGAAGGTGACGTCTGATGCCAGGGTGACGGTGATGTCCTTGCCTCCCGCGTGGGTGCTGGTGGAGTCGTCCAGGGCCCGGGTGTAGCGCTCGATGGCGACGGGTTCGGCGAGCTCGGGGACGGCGTGGGAGGACTGCTTGAGCGCGGCCTGGGCGATGGACAGGTCGATCTTGGCTTTCTTGGCGTCGTTGGCGTCCAGGACGGAGACGGTGGTGAAGCCGGCCATGGGGACCATGACGGTGACGGTGTCGGTGTCGACCTTGCCGAAGGACAGGTAGGAGGTCATGTCCTCGCCGGGAGCGAGCTCGAGGAGCAGGCCGCTGCCGTTGATGGCGCTCCACACGCGCCCCGAGCCGGTGTCGAGCAGCTTGACCAGCGAGGCCCCGGTACCAGCACGGAAGGGGGCTGCTCCTAGGTAGTCGGAGATGCTCAGCTTGTTGTCCTTGCTGCTGTAGGAGCTGGCGTTGACGGCGTCGATGGAGGCGTCGTCGGATGCGCGGGTGAGCTTCACGGCGATGTACGAGGTCTTGTCGTCCTGACGGACGACGGGGGAGACCTCCACGCTCACCTTGTGGCCCATGACGTGACCGTCGAGCTTCTGCCACTCGGTGCTCCCCGCCTGAGCCCGAGCGCTGGCCGAGGCCGTGGCTGACCCGCCGGCCGTGGAGCCCGTCGGTGAGGCCGCCCCTCCCCTGTCCTTCGATGCCCCCGGCAGATCACAGCCCGCCAGCACCGGCA
>NZ_VICC01000013.1 GCF_006546825.1 Actinomyces oris | reverse complement strand
GGGTGTGGGTGGGTTGGTTGTGAACTGTATAGTGGACGCGAGCATCTTACTGTAAGATTTCTGCGACAAAGTGTTTCTTGTTTTGTTCGTGTGTCTTTGTTGTTTGTTTTTTTGAGCGTTCGGTGGATGCCTTGGCATCAGGGGCCGATGAAGGACGTGGTGGCCTGCGATATTCCTCGGGGAGCCGGCTGGCGGGCTGTGATCCGAGGGTTTCCGAATGGGGGGACCCGGCACGAGTTATGTCGTGTCACCTGCATCTGAATTGTATAGGGTGTGGGGGGTGACGCGGGGAAGTGAAACATCTCAGTACCCGTAGGAGAAGATATTCCGTGAGTAGTGGCGAGCGAAAGCGGATGATGGTTAAACCGTGTGCGTGTGATACTCGGCAGGGGTTGCGTGTGCGGGGTTGTGGGGCTGTCCTGTTTTCTCTTCTGCCGGAGAGGGGGCGCGTGTGCTGGCTGGTAGCTGAATCGTCTGGGAAGGCGTGGCGTAGTGGGTGATACCCCCGTAGGCGGAACTGGTTGGTGCGTGTCTGGGACAGTATTGCCCGAGTAGCACGGGGCTCGTGGAATCCTGTGTGAATCTGCCAAGACCACTTGGCTGCCTGAATACCTCCTGATGACCGATAGTGGATAGTACCGTGAGGGAATGGTGAAAAGTACCCCGGGAGGGGAGTGAAATAGTACCTGAAACCGGGCGCTTACAAGCCGTCAGAGCCTTCACGCACCTTGTGTGTGGGGGTGGTGGCGTGCCTTTTGAAGAATGAGCCTGCGAGTCAGTGGCGTGTCGCGAGGTTAACCCGTGTGGGGTAGCCGTAGCGAGAGCGAGTCCGAATAGGGCGTTTGTAGTGGCGCGTTCTGGACCCGAAGCGGGGTGATCTACCCATGGCCAGGTTGAAGCACGTGTAAGAGCGTGTGGAGGACCGAACCCACCTAGGTTGAAAACTGGGGGGATGAGCTGTGGGTAGGGGTGAAAGGCCAATCAAACTCCGTGATAGCTGGTTCTCCCCGAAATGCATTTAGGTGCAGCGTCGCGTGTTGCCCGGCGGAGGTAGAGCTACTGGGTGGCTGATGGGCCCCACAGGGTTACTGACGTCAACCAAACTCCGAATGCCGTCGGGTTGTAGCGTGGCAGTGAGACCGCGGGGGATAAGCTCCGTGGTCGAGAGGGAAACAGCCCAGATCGCCGGCTAAGGCCCCTAAGCGTGTGCTAAGTGGGAAAGGATGTGCGGTCGCGCAGACAACCAGGAGGTTGGCTTAGAAGCAGCCATCCTTGAAAGAGTGCGTAATAGCTCACTGGTCAAGTGATCGTGCGCCGACAATGTAGCGGGGCTCAAGCACACCGCCGAAGCCGCGGACCCATGACGTTGTTCCTTTCACTGTCCGGCTTGTCCGGGTGGTGGCAGGGGTTGTGGGTGGTAGGGGAGCGTCCTGCACCGGGGGAAGCCTGTGGGTGACTGCTGGTGGACGGTGCGGGAGTGAGAATGCAGGCATGAGTAGCGATACTAGGGTGAGAAGCCCTAGCGCCGAATGACCAAGGGTTCCAGGGCCAGGCTAGTCCGCCCTGGGTGAGTCGGGACCTAAGGCGAGGCCGACAGGCGTAGTCGATGGATGACGGGTTGATATTCCCGTACCGGCGAAGCACCGCCCATGCTGACGTGCGGGTGCTAACCCACGCCCAGCCACCATGTTAGCCGCGCCTGTCAGGTTCGCCTGACGGTGTGGTTGTGGTGGTGGGGTCTGGGGATCCTCCGTGCAGGTAGGCAAGCGTGTTAACAGGGGTGACGCACAGTGGTAGCCCGGCGGACCTGATGGCTTGGTCCGTTCAAGCGCGCAGCCCGTTTCCCAGGTAAATCCGGGGGACTGTCTTTGATGACGGGGGTGAGGCGTGATGGTGACCTCACACTGGTGGGGGATAACAGGGTGATCCTGGGGTGCCGAGAAAAGCCTCGACGCGATGGTGCCAGCCGCCCGTACCCTAAACCGACACAGGTGGTCGGGCAGAGTATGCCTAGGCGCACGAGTGAATCATGGTTAAGGAACTCGGCAAAATGCCCCCGTAACTTCGGGAGAAGGGGGGCCTGATCCCTGAAGCCCCGTTTGCGGGCTAGGGGGGAGGGTCGCAGAGGCCAGGGGGAAGCGACTGTTTACTAAAAACACAGGTCCGTGCGAAGCCGTAAGGCGATGTATACGGACTGACGCCTGCCCGGTGCTGGAAGGTTAAGAGGAACCATCAACCCTCTCGGGGGTGAAGTGGTGAATTTAAGCCCCAGTAAACGGCGGTGGTAACTATAACCATCCTAAGGTAGCGAAATTCCTTGTCGGGTAAGTTCCGACCTGCACGAATGGCGTAACGACTTCCCCGCTGTCTCAACCATGAGCTCGGCGAAATTGCAGTACGAGTAAAGATGCTCGTTTCGCGCAGAAGGACGGAAAGACCCCGGGACCTTTACTACAGCTTGGTATTGGCGCCCGCTATAGCTTGTGCAGGATAGGTGGGAGACTGTGAAGCCGCTACGCCAGTGGTGGTGGAGTCGTCCTTGAAATACCACTCTGGTTATGGCGTGCGCCTGAACCTGGGCCCGTGATCCGGGTTAGGGACAGTGCCTGGTGGGTAGTTTAACTGGGGCGGTTGCCTCCTAAAGTGTAACGGAGGCGCTCAAAGGTTCCCTCAGCCTGGTCGGCAACCAGGTGTTGAGTGCAAGTGCACAAGGGAGCTTGACTGTGAGACCGACGGGTCGAGCAGGTACGAAAGTAGGAACTAGTGATCCGGCGATCCCGTGTGGGTGGGTCGTCGCTCAACGGATAAAAGGTACCCCGGGGATAACAGGCTGATCCTGCCCAAGAGTCCATATCGACGGCATGGTTTGGCACCTCGATGTCGGCTCGTCGCATCCTGGGGCTGGAGCAGGTCCCAAGGGTTGGGCTGTTCGCCCATTAAAGCGGTACGCGAGCTGGGTTTAGAACGTCGTGAGACAGTTCGGTCCCTATCCTCTGCGCGCGCAGGAGACTTGAGAAGGCCTGTCCCTAGTACGAGAGGACCGGGACGGACGAACCTCTGGTGTGCCAGTTGTCCCGCCCGGGGCACGGCTGGTTGGCTACGTTCGGGAAGGGTAACCGCTGAAAGCATCTAAGCGGGAAACCATCTTCAAGATAAGGTCTCCACA
>NZ_VICC01000012.1 GCF_006546825.1 Actinomyces oris | reverse complement strand
TCACAGCCCGCCAGCACCGGCACACCCACACCCACCAGGGCCGAGAGAGCCACAAAAGACCGACGAGACGGTGCCGAAGGAACACAAGACGAACCAGGCAAGATGGGCGACACAAGAACTCCTTCATGGATCCGCCGGATTTTCTCAAAGACAGAGCGTAATCGTCACGTAATCTCCCTAGCAAGCGGAGCTCCCCGTGTACTCCCCACCGCTCCCCGTGTACTCCCCATAGCCTCATGGGGAGTGCACGGATTCTCTCGGTCTGCCCGTGGATACCCCGTGTACTCTACGATTTTTCCCCGTGGGAGTCTCCCCATTTCTTGAATGATGGGTGCTGCATAGAGTCTCGGTATTCCTCAGGTCGACGTGGCCTGATCGAGAGCAACGGAGGTTCCATCATGATGGCTGTTTCGAAGCGAATCCTGGCTGCCATGAGCGCCATTGGTGTGGCGGCAACCCTGGCGTCCTGCCAGCTGCCGGGAGGTTCGGGGGCGAACGGGGAGGGTGCGTCGGCGCCGGCGTCCGCGTCCGCATCGAAATCGGCGCAGGCCGGGGGCGGCGCTCATGGCGTGGCCATTGAGTCTCATCCCACGACCGTTGACAGTAAACCCGGAACTGTGTCCCTGAACTCCGTGTCCGGTGCGGGAACCACGATCACCGTCATGTTCTCCGTGACGAATAATGACAAGAAGAACGACATGTGGATCTACGACTCATTCTCCGATGGAGACGACTCGGTGCCTCAGCCCAGTGTAAAGGCGAGCCCGGGAGGGAGTACGAACAACGCTGACGGGCTGACGCTCATTGAACCGTCCTCCTCAAGCATCTACCGCGTCTCCTACGACTCCCAGGGCGGCTGCCTGTGCTCCAGCGACCTCACGGAGTACATCAAACCCGGTCAGACGATCGCGCTTCAGGCGACCTTCACCGGTGTGCCGGCCGAGGCGAAGAACGTCACCATCACCATCCCGAATGGAGGGACCTTCAGCAACGTGGCGGTGACCCGATGAGACGGCAGATGAATGGGGGATGGGCAAGGGGCGCCACGTCTCGGCCTCGGTCAGGGGTGCTTGCCGCCGCGGTCGTCGTCGTGTGGGCAACATCGTGGTCAGTGTCCGCCGAGGCTGCTGCCGTACCCGCAGCACCGCAAGCGGGCCGCCCGTTGGCGGCTGCGAGTAACAGCGCCACAGCCGATCCAACGACGATCACCAAGCAACCGGAGAGCGCCGGGCCGGGCAACCCCCGGGTGGCTCAGACCGTGGACCGCGTCGTCACGCCGGTGTCGCGTTCGAGCAGCTCGGACAGCGCGGTCACCTACTCCTCGGACGGCCAGACCACGGTGGCCTCACTGTCCGGAGACGTCACCTTCGACGTCGACTCCTCGGCCCTGACCGACCGCGCCAAGCAGGTGCTCGACGAGATCGTCAAGCGCTGGAACGGTAAACCGCCCGCCACGGTCACCGTGGTGGGGCACACGGACTCCGTCGCCGACGACGCTCACAACCAGACGCTCTCCGAGCAGCGGGCCAAGGCCGTCGCCGACTACCTGACCTCCAAGGTCCCCTCCCTGAACGTCCAGTCCTCCGGCAAGGGGGAGAGTGAGCCCGTGGCTTCCGAGACCAACGCGGACGGCAGCGTCAATGAGGCGGGCAAGGCCGCCAACCGTCACGTCGACGTGCGCTGGGGGTGAGGGGTGGACACCCCGCCTCAGCGCAGCTCGATCCACTGGCCCAGAGTCGAGATCTGATCGCTGGTGATCTTCTCTCCTGAGAAGTCCACGAGGCAGATCGTCGACTCCCGGCTGATAGCCCACAGGGAGCCCTTCTTCTGGTAGGGCCAGGTGGTCTGATACTGCTGCTGCGCCAGGATGATGGAGCCGTCGGTGACAGCGGTCCGAGAGCCAACGGGCTGGTAGCCGCGAGTGACGGCCCGGGCGGCGTTCATGGCAAGGTCAAGGGCGTCGTAGCCGTCCTTCGCTTTGATGGACTGGGCCGTCATGAGGACGGCGGACTTGTCTGACGGGTCGGTCCACTTGGTGCCCCAGATGCTGGACTGCGCCACTGACCGATCCCAGCCCTTGGGAACCGCGAGAAGCAGGTCGCCGTCCTCAAGACGGTCCCAGTCCCCTTTCGGCCCTGGATGCTTTGCGAAGGAACAGCCGCTAAGAAGCGTTGCGGCTGCGGCCGTTGAGGCTGCTAGAAGGGCACGTCGTCGTTGGATGGTCATTGTTGCTGCCTCGTCAGGGTCAGAGAGTTCTCGATGCCGTTGCGAAGCCCGTCATCCAGGGTGGTGCTCAGAAGAGTGACGACGCCGGTCCCCACCTGTGAGGCGAACAGCCAGGTCCACCCCAGCCAGGACGTTGCAGGGCCCCAGGAGAAGGCGACTCGCTCAGTGGCGGGATTGTCCCCGCTGGCCTCCCAGGAGAGCCGGCCGATCTCCGAGTAGTTCTCAAAGAGGTAGGAGCTCGTGAGATTGACGGTCTGCCTGACGCCGTCGGCGGTGGTGCTCGCGTCAATGCCGGAGAGCAGGACCCGCTGCTCGAAGCTGGTGTCGTTGGTCTGCAGGTCGTAGGAGACGGCATACGGGGGCCACCCGCTGCGCCGAGTGGGGCCCTTGAGGGAGGACAGCAGACTCAGAGAGATGCCGGAGAAGTTAATGCTCGTCCAGGCCTGGGGAGCATCCTGTGGACTCTTGGACGGGACTTGCGGCTGCTTCACGTCCTCGACTGAGGTCATTCCTGAAACAGGGGTTTTCTCTGGAGACTTGCTGCATGAGGCGACTGCGGTCAGGGAGACGATGCCGCCGGCGGCCATGAGGAGGCGTCGTTTCATGAGGCGCTCACCGCCACTGACGTGAGGACGGACGACATGCGGTTCAGACTCTCCTTGTTCTTGGGGTCCGCGAAGACGTAGACGCCGTAGCTCTCCCCGCCGGGACCGTCAACGATGATTCCAGCGCAGGTGATGGGAACCTCGGAGGTCTTACGGTCCTGCAGCCATGGCGGGATCGCCGTGGTCTGCCAGTCCAGACGGTTCGCGCCGGATCCGCCGGGGACGTCGACGGGGGTGACCTTGGGCTGGATGGACTGGGCGGTGAGAGCCTGCTGCTCTGCGGTCAGGATGCTTGCCGCGGGCTTGGCGCCGGCCGCGTAGTACTCGACAGCAACCGTGAGAGGAATGCTGCCTCTGCTGTCGTAGTAGGTCTGCTGCATGCCGTCGTCGTAGGTCGTGGTGGTTCCGGTGATGGCGTCCCCGGGTACCTGGATGACGAGGTTTCCAGTGGGCAGCAGAGTCATCATGCCGTCCGACGCCGCCGCACTGGAGTCATTCGACGTCGATGGCTGAGATGCGGATGCTGCAGCCGAGGCGGTGCTGGAGTCTGAGGCGCCGCTGTGGCCGCAGGCGCACAGGGCGAACGCGGCCATCGCTGCCGTCGCAGCTCTTACAGGAGTCTTCATACGCTGTCCTTGCGTTGTCGTCAGGCGTCCACAAGAGGAACCGGCTAATGGGTCTGACTTGCCAGCTGCTTGCGGTCCTTCGTGAGCTTGTCGGTGCTCCAGCTCCCGGAGAGGGCGTCGAAGCCGCCGTTATCGGTGATCGCCGTGCCGTTGACAACGAGCTGTCTGGTGCTCGCCTTGGTAGCCAGGACGGCGGCGAATGTGCCACTGGCAGAGGAGCCCTGCGGATCACCCACAGACAATGAGGCCACGGGGATGTTGACGGTGCCCGACGAGAGCAGGACGGTTGAGGCGTAGTTATTGGCGAGATCGCGATCCGATCCACCGAGTGCTGAGACGTCAAGGGTCGTGGTGACTACCGTCGTGACGGCCGTGCCCGCGGCGACTCCGGAGATGCCGCCGTTAGCAGATCCCTCGGTGACATGGGTGAAGGTCATCTTGTCGAGGTCACCGCCGGTGTCATAGGAGAGAGCGAGGTTTCCCAGGCTGATGCGCTGCCCCTTCGGGGGAGAGACGATACCGAAGCTGTTCCATGCCGAGTCGACTTCTTGACTGTGCTCCGGGACAGGGACGTCGGCTTTGTAGGAGAGGGTGTGGCTGACGGCACCGGTTCCATCGGGCTCAGCGGAGGTTGCTCGCCGGTACGTGACGCTGCCGCCGATTGTCAGAACCGGATACGTGACCGAGGACTGGGAAGCCGCTGTGCTGCCGGAGGCCTTGCTCGACGCCGTCGTGCCGACTGTCAGCCGGCTGGGTGACGACTCGACCGTGGAGTCGGGTTGAGCTGCCGCAGAAGGATGAGAATGCTTGGCCCGACCGGCCCCCGTGTTCTCCGCCTGCTTGGTGACCTCCGGGGATGAGGGAGACGGGCAGGAGCGCTGGTTGGCGCACTGAGACGTCGCTCGCTTGGCCCTCGCGCCGGTGACTTGTGCGGTCACCGGGTTGGTTCCGGAACTTTCCGCGCTGTATCCACTGGTCAGTGACCGTGTGGTACTGGTGGCCTGCTTCCCCCCTGAGTCTGGGACTGCGGCAGCGGGCTGAATGGCGCTGACTGAGATACCGACGAAGAGTGTGAGGACGACTGTCCTTGCCAGCCGGGGAAACTGGGAACGGCAGCGCACGGAGTGCGTCCTTTCGATGAGGCGACAGATGCAGAGCGGTGTCGTCGGGGTCGATACCGTTATCTGACTGAGACTCTACGGACTGAGATGCGCCAGCGCCAACGTTTGTCGAGGTCGGTCGGTGTCAGGTGGGGCATGGTGTCTTCGAGACGAAGCCCCTGCTCGAGAGCCGAGAGCTCAGGCTGAGACCAGCCGGGTGGAGACCTTGGCTTTCTTGCTCATCCCCGCAGGCGCCTTGAAGGGAGCCGGCTTGGCGCCGGCTTGAGGGGCCTGCTTGGCACCCTTCTTCTGATCTGGGCTCTTGGCCTGGGGACGCCTGGTGACGCACTTTCCGTGGATCTCGAAACCGACCTGGCCACCGCTCAGGCACGCACCGTCCTCAAGCTCGATCTTCGCGGTCGAGGTTGCAGTGAGTCGTTGGTTGGTGCCGGTGACGGCGGACTTCGTGCGGACAGATACGGTGACGGTGCCGCGAGCCGTGTCCACGGAGTACGCAGTGAGCGTGGCCCCGTCCAGCGAGGCATAGCGTTCTGCTGCTCGCTTGGCTCCCGGACCGGCGAAAGACCCCAGTCCCCGGCCGGCATTGCTCCAGAGACCGTCCTCGCTGGTGGCATCCACGGCGTTCCCGTAAGTCGACTCAATGGCGTCGCCCCAAGCTCGTGCTGCTGCCAAAGCAGCTGCATCGGCCGCGTTACTGGCATCCCGGCGGTGCAGGATGGCGTCTCCGAGGCCAGTCATGAGTCCCAGCGCCACGAGTGCGACGAGTGCAGCGGCAACGCTGAGGTAGGGCAGGATGCTGCCGCGTTCAGTGGCTGCCGGGCGAGATGGAGACCGGGGGGGCTTACGCAGAAGACGAGACATGGTGATGCTCAGCTGTTCTTGATGGGGATG
>NZ_VICC01000011.1:96625-98280 GCF_006546825.1 Actinomyces oris | reverse complement strand
GTCTCCCCGGGTGGTTACCGTGGGAGGGTGTGGGCGCGCGGGTGAATGTCTCCGCGCACCTTCCCCGGATCGGGGGAAGCCTGTAATGCGATGCCGGCGGCATCAGGTTGACAGAGCTACTCGCACGAAAGATGAATCAGGTGGTGTGGCCCTGTGTGTTGGGATATCGCTGATTGAATTAATAACAGCGGCAGGAGGTCTTGAGTGCTCCTCCGCAGTAGCCGCCCCGATATCCGGAATACCTGCAGTGACGGTCGCACGGAGACTCATCGGTGGGGCAGTTATATTCTGCTCCCTCGGTGGGGGCGTGCGTCTCTGAATGAAGAGCCNNAGGAGGACTCGTCGGATGTCTGGAAGGTTATTCAGGGGGTGGTGGTGTAGGTGTAGAGCATGAGGGTGGCTGTGATGGTTTGCGGGAATGTGTCCAGGGGGCGTCGGTAGTCCTCCTTGAGGATCTTCCAGGTCTTGATGTGGGCGTTGACCTGCTCGACTATGTACCTGACCCGGTTGATGCTGCGGCTGACCTTCTTGGCGGTGTCGGAGAGCTGTTTGCCGGCCGGCTTCCTTGGTGGGGTGATCATCCCCCGTCCGATGTAGCCCTTGTCGGCGACCCACCCGCTGACGTCGAGGCCCTCGAGCAGGCCGGAGGCGTCCAGGGCGGCGACGTCATGGGTTGAGCCCGGGCAGGGATCCGAGACCCACACCAGACGACCGGCGGGGGTGACCAGGACCTGGATGTTGAGCCCGGTGCGCTTGTGCTTGCCCGACCACAGCTCGGGGTGGGCCTTCCAGCTCCAGCAGGGCATCAGGGTGCCGTCCAGGACGTAGTCGCAGCCAGGGGCGACCTCCTCGGCGGTGATGAGGTAGTTGTCCAGGGCGCGGGTGACCAGCTCAGTGAGGGCCTTGACGGCCCGGGAGACGGTGGGCTGGGACACGCCGAGCAGCTCACCGATGGCAGCCTGGGGAAGGTTGTGGCGCAGGTAGATCAGCGTCGCCTGCAGCGACCCGGCCACCCCGAGGATCGCCGGGATGGTGTGGAGCGGTTTGCTCTGGCTGATCCACTGGGTCAGCTCGGCGAGCTGATGGGCACTCAGCCCGGTGGTACACTTCACGGCGATGGCTCGTTTCCATAGGGGTTTTGTCTGGCGACAAGAATTCTCCCACAGGAACGAGCCATCACCCCTGCGTAACACACCCACCCAAACCCCAACACCCTCCCCTGAATAACCTTCCTAATGTGGAGGGGTGGGAAGGAAAATGTGGGCTGCCAGATGTTCAGCATCTGGCAGCCCACGCTTGGGGCCCGTCCTTTATCGCAGCTACGGTGTGGGACAGGTCGCGAGTTGTATCTGGCTCAGTAGCAGTGACACACGAGCTTGATGGGGCCGGCGCAATAACCTCCCCTGTAGCCGATGCTTCGGCAGTGGGTGTCGCAGACGCGCTCGGCCCAGGGGCAGCTAAGGTCTTCGGTGCCCTCGATGGGGGCCTGGGTCTCGGAGGTGACGGCCTGGTTGAAGTCGGTGTCGCTCAGGGTGGCGGTGCGGCGGGTGAACTTGTCCATTGGTGTTTTCCTTTCCGGTGGTCCTCCCCGAGGGAGAGCCGGGTGAGATTCGTGCCTTCCTGGGTTGAGGGTGGGGCCTGCCTGCGTCGCTGCT
>NZ_VICC01000011.1:96204-96530 GCF_006546825.1 Actinomyces oris | reverse complement strand
GTCTCCCCGGGTGGTTACCGTGAGAGGTTGTGGGGTGCGCGGGTGAATGTGTCCACGCACCTTCCCCGGACTGGGGGGAAGCCAGTGATTCGACGCCGGTAGCGTCAAGTCGCCAGAGTCGCTCGCGCGAAAGATGAATCAGGTGGTGTGGCCCTGTGTGTTGGGATATTGCAGATTAGTAGCAGCGGCAGGAGGTCTTGAGCGCTCCTCCGCAGTATCCGCCCCGGTATCCGGAGTGCCTGCAGTGGCGGTCGCACGGAGACTCATCGGTGGGGCAGTTATATTCTGCGCCTTCGGTAGGAGGGTGCGTCTCTGAATGAAGAGCC
>NZ_VICC01000011.1:0-96167 GCF_006546825.1 Actinomyces oris | reverse complement strand
AGGAGGACTCGTCGGATGTCTGATGTGGAGGGGTGGGAAGGAAAATGTGGGCTGCCAGATGTTCAGCATCTGGCAGCCCACGCTTGGGGCCCGTCCTTTATCGCAGCTACGGTGTGGGACAGGTCGCGAGTTGTATCTGGCTCAGTAGCAGTGGCAGTGGAGGTTGAACAAGGAGCCGCAATAGCCTCCCCTGTAGCCGATGCTTCGGCAGCGGTTGTTGCAGGCGTACTCGGCGCCGGGGCAACTGAAGCCCTCAGCACCTTCGATGGGGGCCTGGGTCTCGGAGGTGACGGCCTGGTTGAAGTCGGTGTCGCTCAGGGTGGTGGTGCGGCGGGTGAACTTGTCCATTGGTGTTTTCCTTTCCGGTGGTCTCCCTGGATGATTCCTTTGGGAGGCTGTGGGGGTGTGCGGGTGAGTGCGTCCGGGCACCTTCCCCGGACTGGGGGAAGACTGTGATGTGGCGTCTGAGTCTGCGTTGTGCATGTATCTGCCGCCGAGTTGGTGTCACTCTATGGGGGCGGCTCGCACAGAAATACTCACCGAAGGTAGGAAATATTCCTTCCTGTCATCCGTGAGGGGGTGAGATGCTCTTCGAGGTGTCGAGTATGATCAGTATGTGGCGTGCGGGGCCGCTTCCAAATGTCTGGAAGCGGCCCCGCACGCGATGGGGGTTAGTAGCAGCGACATGTGGCGGCGGCAAATCCTCCGCAGAATCCTCCGCGATATCCCGTGCTCAAGCAGTGGTTGTGGCACTGATGCTCGTTGAAGGGACAGGCGAAGCAATTTCTGGTTTCGAGGGGATTACGGGTCTCGGCGTTCATGGCGTCGCTGAATCTGCTGTCGCTCAGTGATTTGCAGCGTCGGGAGAACAATTCCATGTAGATCTCCTTCTTCATGCGAGTTCTGTGTGTGGGGTGAGGAAACTGTTGTCGGACAGGGGGATGCTTTCGAATCTTCGACATGTGATCAGTCCTCTGCGAGCGCCATGACCGGCGGCACCGACGCGGCCCGGCCGGCCGGGCGCAGCGAGGCCAGCAGGCCGACGGCCAGGGTCGTGGCGAACAGGGCGAGCAGTGCGAGGTAAGGGATGTGCACTGACATACCCTTAGCAGCCCCTCCCGCCGCGACCGTGCCTGCTGTGCCGAGGAGTGTTCCTATGGTGAGCCCAAGTATCCCGCCGACGAATGCGAGCAGTGTTCCTTCGGTGACGATGAGGCTCCTGATCTCTGAGCGAGGGCTGCCGGTGGCGCGCAGGACCCCGATCTCTCGAATGCGTTCCAGGACCGAGACATCCGTGGTGTTGGCCAGCCCGGACAGGGCGATGACCAGGGCGGCGCCCAGAACCAGGCAGACGATGAGGGCCATCCTCGTGATGAGGGATGACATCTGCTCGCTCGCTGACGCGCTTCCACTCACCATCATTTCTTGACCGCGGATGACCGTATTGAGGGCGTGCTCGATATCGGATGTCATGGAGTTGCCGGTAGAGCGAACCCACATGATGGTGTTGGTGGGAGTGTCGCCATTGAGGCGCTGGGCTACTGCCGGGCTGACCACGGCTCCCCACCCCTCCTGGACGCGAGCCGTCAGCTCAACACTTCCAGTTGCCCCGGTCAGGGTGACTGTGGAGCCATCTGGAATGTTATAGATGCCGCCCACAATGAGGGTCTTGTCGTCAAGGCCCTCCAGGCCGCTGGTGGACCGTGCGATGGGGGCGATGGCTTTGAGGTCGATGACGTCGACAGTGATGTCCTCCGACTTTCCGTCGACGGTCTGGGTCAGGTCGAGGGCGGGGACGTAGGTCACGTCCTTGATTCCGTTGACCGCTTTGACCTGCTTCGTCAGCTGCGCGGTATCGGTTTGCGGTGTGACGCCTAAGATTTTGGCGTCCACGGGGGAGCTGTTGCCGAGGATGGCGTCGAAGGAGGCGTTCAAGGAGGACAGGCCGACGAAGAGCGCTGACCCCACCAGGACGCAGACGAAGAGCGTGGCGGCGGTTGCGGCGGACCGCCCGGAGTTACGGGCCAGGTTGCGGGTGGCCAGCTGCAGTACCGGGAGTCGAGTATCTCCGCTGACTCTGCCGATGAAACCGATGATGGCGGTGACCAGCAGCGGAAGGGAAAGGATGGCGCCGATGGCGACGACTGTGCTCCCACAAGCTGTGAAGAAGATATCGGAGGCCTGAATGCCGAGGACGACCACGGCTGCACCGATGGCGGCGATGATGAGTCCGGCGACGGCGACCCCTATCCTTCTGCGTCCGGCCTGCTTGGTGCTTGCGACCTGTCCTGTGAGCGCCACGAGCGGTGAGATACGGGTGGCCTTGCGGGCGGGGCGGAGCACGGCGATGAAGGTGACTAGCGTTCCCAGGGCGACGGTGAGCCCGAGGGACACCGGGGAGATGGTGAGCTGATCGGCCTTGAGGTCCGCGAAGGTTCCTGAGGACACCGCGATGGCGCCGAGACCGGTCCCGAGCGCCGCGCCCAGGACGGAGCCGACCAAGCCAGTAAGGAGCCCAGTGCGCAGGACGGCGAGCATCACCTGACGTCGACTTGATCCTATGCACCGTATGAGACCGATCGTGCGAGTCTGGCGTGCCACCAGGGTGCTGAAGGTGGTGGTGATGACGATGATGGAAACGACCGCACAGAGCGGGGCCAGGAGGTTGATGATGCTCGCAATCGTTGTGCCGCCCGTCTGCGCCTGGGCGCGTTGGGCGATGGCCTCGTCACGGCTCTGAACCGATGCGGCGGGCTGGACCGCGTGAACGGTCTGAGACACCTGGGTGAGAAGTGCTCCGGTGTCCGTTCCCGGCTTCGCGTTCACGTACAGGCTGCGGTAGTCCATGCGAGCGCCCATCGTCTGGAGCTGCTCTGCGGTGGCGTAGAAGGCGCCGGTGCTGGTCTCCTTGCTGTCGGCTCCGGCGGAGATGATGCCGACCACCGTGGGAGCCGAGCGGACGGCCTTGGCGTCGTCATCATCATGGGTCCTCAAGCGGATGGTGTCGCCGACGCTGAGGCCCTGCTGCTCGGCGAGCATGGAGTCGATGGCCACCTCGCCGGTTGCCTTGGGGAGCCGACCGCTGCTCAGGGTGGTGAACTTGGTGAGTGTTGGCACGTCCTGAGCGGCGATCTGGACCCCGGCCGCGTGTCGCAGCTGCTTGGGCAGGTCGAGCCACAGCATGTCCCAGTGGGCGCCGCGGACCGAGGCGACGCCGTCGAGGGCGGAGACCCGGTTGAGGAGGTCGTCATCCAGGGCTTTCTCAGTGCTGTTCGCCCCACGACCATCCTGGACAACGACGGTGGCATCGCCTACGGACACCCGCGCGCTGGTCTGTAGCTGGGTGCGGAAGGAGTCGGAGATGATGAAGGTGAAGGCGATGAGGGCTGCGCTCATGGCTACGGCCACGAGGGCTGCCGCGGTGCGTCGCAGGTCGAGGAGGGAGGGCATTAGCGGGCCTCCATTCCTGTGGCGTAGGGGCTGCCGAAGCCGAACATCTGGGTTGCGCTGGGAGGCGCGGCGTGGCGGGCGCTGTAGACGACGGCGGGACGGGGCGCGTGGGCGGTGCTCGCCCCGGAGGCGCGGTGGGGCTCCGGTGCGGCCGCTGGGGTGATGGTCCGGCGCGCCGGCGTGGGGCCGGCCGGGGTCGTCACGGCGTCGAATCGTGCAGTGGGGTCGGGGTGGGTTGCTGGTGTCGTCATCGGTGGTGCGGGAGGAGCCGCCTGAGCGGGGGCGACGGGTGCCTGCTGGGCCGGGCGGGCGGTCGGTGCGGTGTGGGTGCCGGGGGCGTGGTGGACGGCGTCGTCGTTGGTGATGCGTCCGTCGCGTAGGCGGATGATGCGGTTGGTGGTGGCTGCGGCTTGTTCGTCGTGGGTGACCATGACGACGGTCTGACCCAGGGTCTGGCACATGTGGGCGAGGGTTTGTAGGAGGTTGGCGGCTGAGGCGGTGTCCAGGGCGCCGGTGGGCTCGTCGGCGAAGATGACTTTGGGGCGTCCTATCAGGGCGCGGGCCACGGCTACGCGCTGCTGCTGGCCGCCGGAGAGCTCGTGGGGCCGGTGGGACAGGCGGTCGGTCAGGCCCAGGACTGAGATGACGGCGTCGTACCAGTCGCGGACTGGTTTGCGGTGGGCCAGGCGCTGGGGCAGGAGGATGTTCTCCTCAGCGGTCAGGGTGGGTAGGAGGTTGAAGGACTGGAAGATGAAGCCGAGCTGGTCGCGGCGTACGGCGGTGAGCTGCTTGTCCTTCATGCCGGACAGGTCCTGTCCGGCGATGAAGACGCTGCCGGAGGTGGGGGTGTCCAGGCCGGCCAGGCAGTGCAGGAGGGTGGACTTGCCTGAGCCGGAGGGGCCCATGATGGCCGCGAACTCTCCTTCGGTGATGGTGAGGCTGACCGTGTCCAGGGCCACGACCTGGGCCTCGCCCTCGCCATAGATCTTGCTTAGCGCGCGGGCCTCAACCACCTTGTTGACGGTGGGACTGATGTGTGGAATCTGGTGCGGCATAGTGTTTCTCTTCCTTCCGGGCGGGGCCGCGGCCGGTGTGCCGCACAGTCCCCGTGATAGACGGGTGGATGCCTTGAGGCTAGGAATCGCGGAGAAGAACCGGAATGCGCCGAAGGACGGGACGTGTGAGCCCCTGTCCACCGAAAGGCGGAGGTGAGGCGGTACGAAGGTGCGGCTGCCCCGTGCCCTGGAACCAGGGCACGGGGCAGCCGCTTATCAGGCCCCATGTCAGGAGGGGAGCAAAGGGATGTCAGAGGGGAGCAGAGAGCGGGTTTTAGTCTTGGGCAAGGGCGCGGATGGGTGGGATCCTACTGGCGCTCTCCGCAGGACGCAGCGAGGCTAGGACTCCGACTGCGGTGGCAGCCAGGAGGATGCCGCCTAAGGCCAGAATTAGGGTAGGCCACGGGACTTGGAGGATTGTGAGGAAGCTCCCGGAGTTTGTGTTGAGTAGGGCGGCCACTCCTGCGATACCCACGCCGCAGCCGAGCAGGATGCCGATGCTGCCGCCCAGGAGGGCGATAAGGATGGCCTCGGTGATAAACAGAAGCCTGATTTCCTTGCGTTGGGCACCGGTGGCGCGCAGGACTCCGAGTTCGCGGGTGCGTTCCAGGACACTGATGGTGATGGTATTGGCCAGTCCGGATAGGGCGATCAGTAGCGTGAAGATCAGCATGACGCCGATCGCTATGGAAACTTGCCGAACCTGGTCGGTGAAGTTGACGCGGCCCTCTTGAGAGTCAGCGACGTATAGTCCGGTACCTGCCAAGGTCTTGCGGACGGCAGAGACGGGAAGCTGGTTGGAGGCGTCCCCGCTGGTGCGCACCCACAAGATGGAGGCGGTTGGGGCCTCTCCGACCAGCCGATTCGCGACGGCGGGCGTGATGGCAGCATCGAGTCCCTCCTTCACCCGGACGGTGAGCTCAACGCTTCCGGCAGGCCCCTTGAGGGTCACAGGTGTTCCGTCGGGGATGTTGTACATACGACTCAAGACGAGGGTCTGGTCGTCGAGAGTCTCCAGGGCTTCCTGGGAACGGAGGACTGGGGAGACCTTCTTCTGGTCGACGGCGGCAACGTTAAGGCTTTCCTCCTGGATGCCCTGGTCTTCACTGGTCATCTTGACGTCGAGCCACGGGAGAGAGGTGACATAATCCACCCCGTCAACGGCTGCAATCTTTGTGACAGTTGACGAGGGATCTTGTCCGGCTGCGAACTCTCCCACGATGATGTCGACGGGAGTATTGGAATTGACGTAGTTCTGCATGGAGGATGCAATGCCGGCCAGCCCGCTGGCCATCGTGGCTGCCACAGCGACAGCGACGAGCAGAGACGCAGTGGTCGCGGCGGACCGTTTGGGATGACGAGCCAGATTGCGGGAGGCCAAGTGGAGGATTGGTTTGTGGGTCTGGCTACAGACTGATTCGATCAGGCGAGACATTCCGATGACGAGCAGAGGAAATGCAAAGATGATTCCGAGGACGGATATCCCTGCCCCTGCCCCGATTGTCTGCAAGGAGCCCCAGGTAATCCCGCCCTGAATGAGACCAAGGCCGAGTATGGCGACGACCACACCCGCGACTGCCGTCGCCATCCGTCGTCTGCTAAGCGACTTTTGGTTGGCGGCCTGCTCGGTCAGTGCCACAAGTGGAGATACTCGAGTGGCCTGGCGCGCCGTTCTCAAGACGGAGACCAAGGTCATCACTGTGCCGACAAGGAGCGCCAAGGCGAACGCTGTCCAGGAGATGGTCAGGTGGCGGGGTTTGACGCTCTCGATGATGCCGAGATGGATCACCGGAACCGCTATGGCGGCGCCGATGATAGCCCCCGCTACGGATCCAGTCAGCCCGGTGAACAGAGCTGTGCGCAGCACAGAACCCATGATCTGGCCGCGGCTGGCGCCGACACAGCGCAGCAGCCCGATCTGGCGGGTCTGACGCGCCATGAGCGTCGTGAAGGTTGTGGCGATGACGATCCCGGACACGACCACGCACACCGGGGCGATGATTTGCAGAAGGGTGAGTGTCTTCGAAGCAGTGGCGTCAGAACTCGCGGCACGCATGGTGATGATGTCGGAGGCAGTGTAGGCTTGCGCGCCAGGCTGCGTAGCGGCCAGAACCTCGGTGACGGAACTGAGAAGCTCCTTGTCACTGGTTCCCGCCTGCGCGGTGACATAAAGGATGGTGGGGCCATCAGGAAGCCCCATTGCGGCTTGTGCCTCTCCAGTAGCGAAGATGTAGGGGGTGTCGTCAGTATCGCCCCGTGTGATGTCGGCCGCCGGCTGGACCACGCCTACGATGCTGACTGTTGTGGGGGAGGCATCCTTGGAAGCCTTCAGGCTCAGGGTGCTGCCGACTTTTACGCCCTGCCGACGCTCTAGGACGGCGGGTGCGACAGCGATCTCGTTAGCGGTTTGCGGCAGTCGCCCCTCTGTTAAACGGGTACCGCCCGTGAGCTTCGGTACATTCAGGACAATGAGACCGCTTTCTTGTCCTGTGCCCGCGCGGCTGGCTTGAACCCCTCCGTCGACATAGGGGCGTACGGACGCAACTCCGCCAGCTGCGGAGACCTCTCGCACAGCCTGGTCGGAGATCCTGCCGCTGGCAGTGTCGCCGCTAGAGCCTGCTAGAACTACCACGTCGGCGTCACCGACACTGGCGCGGGCGCTCTCGGTGATCCTGGTCCGAACGGAGTCGGAGACGATGAAGACGAAGACGATGAGGGCCGCGCTCATGGCCACCGCCACGAAGGCGGCAGCACTGCGGCGTAGATCGAGCAGGGCGGGCATCAGCAGTCCTCTTCTCGTTGTTCTTTCCCAGCAAGAGCCACGGTTGATGAGTCGCCTGGTCCCGGGGAGTCGGTGGATACCTTGAGGCTAGGAATCGCGGAGAAGAACCGGAATGCGTCGAAGGGACGGACTGCGGCCGGCGTCTCCGCCTTTTGGGTGACGGCGGCCGCTCAGCCGTACTTCGAACGTGACCCCCACTCACTTCGACCAAAACTTCATAGAAGACGCGGAGCCGTGTCGTTTATGAAGTTTTGGTCGAAGTGAGGCGCCCTGACCCCGCCGGATCGTGTCCCGGCTCTCAGTGTGAGGTGGCCTGAAGATGTTTCGGTCCTCCCGCTGCGGCGGGCCAACCGTTAGCCTGACCCCGTGACGAATCTTCCCGCCGCCGCCCCGGCCCCCCTGCCGGGGTTCGTGCCCCGCGACCGGACGCTCCTCATGGGCGTCCTCAACGTCACCCCCGACTCCTTCTCCGACGGCGGCCGCTGGGCCGACCCCGAGGCGGCCGTCGCCCACGCCCGCGAGCTCATCGGCCAGGGCGCCGACATCATCGACGTCGGCGGGGAGTCCACCCGCCCCGGCGCCCAGAGGGTCGACGTCGACACCGAGATCTCCCGGGTCCTGCCCGTGGTGCGCGCGCTCCTCGCCGACGGGGCAGGCAGTGCCGACGGGGCCGGCGCCTCCGGCAGCGCCATCGTCTCGGTGGACACCATCCACGCCGCCACCGCCGAGGCCGCCATCGACGCCGGCGCCCACATCATCAACGACGTCTCCGGGGGCCTGGCCGACCCCGCCATGCACGGCCTCATCGCCCGTACCGGCGTCGTCTACGTCTGCCAGCACTGGCGCGGCGACCCCGAGACCATGGACCGGCTCACCGACTACCCCGACGGCGTCGTCGCCGGAGTCGAGGCCGAGCTGCGTGAGCGCCTGGCCGAGCTGGACGCCGCCGGGGTGGACCGCTCCCAGGTGGTCCTGGACCCCGGCCTCGGCTTCGCCAAGACCCACGCCCAGTCCTGGGAGCTGCTGGCGGCCACCTCCCGCCTCATCGCCGACCTGGGCCGGCCCCTCCTGGTCGGTTCCTCCCGCAAGCGCTTCCTGGCCCAGGCCGCTGAGGCCGAGGCCACCCCCGTCCAGCGCGACGCCGTCACCGCCGCTACCACCGCCCTGGCCGCCGCCGCCGGCGCCTGGGCCGTCAGAGTCCACGAGGTCCCGGCCAACCGGGCCGCCGTCCGCACCGCCTCCCTCTGGAAGGAACACCAGTGAGCACCACCGTCTCCGCGACCACCGACCGGATCAGCCTCATCGGCCTGTCCGCCCGTGGCCACCACGGCGTCCTGCCCTTCGAACGCGAGGAGGGCCAGCTCTTCACGGTCGACGTCATCCTCGACCTGGGGCAGCGCGGCACCGCCGTGGCCGCCGTCACCGACTCGGTGACCGACGCCGTTGACTACTCCCGCGTGGCCAACGGCATCGTGAGCATCATCGAGGGGGAGCCGGTCAACCTCATCGAGTCCCTGGCGGACCGGATCGCCGAGCGGGTCCTGTCCTTCCCCCGCGTCGTGGCCGCCGAGGTCACCGTGCACAAGCCCGAGGCGCCCCTCGACGTCGCCTTCGAGGACGTCTCGGTGACCATCCACCGGGTGGCCGACGCCGCAGCCGGCCACGGCGGAGCCCCCGCCACCAGCCAGGCCGCCTGGGCTGCGCAGGCCGAGGCGCCGGTGGCCGTCTCCGCCCAGCCCTACGCCTCCCCCTCATCCTCGGCCTCCCCGGTGGCCGCAGCCTCCCCAGCGGCGCCCGCCTACGAGCCCCCTGCCGCCCCCGCGGCACCCGCGGCACCCATCGTCTCGGAGGTCCCCGACTTCTCGGGCGCCTCCTTCACGGGCGGCGACGCCGCTCCGGCCGCGTTGGCCTCCGAGGCCCCTATCACCCCGACTCCCTCGCCGGCCTCGCCGATGGAGGCGCCGGCTCGCTCGCCCTTCGCGGCCGCCGCGCCCTCGGTCCCCACGCCGATGCCGACCGAGCCCGGTACTCCCGGCGGGAGCGCCGAGTCGACCCAGCCGTGGGTGCCGGACTGGGCCACCGAGAGCGCGGACTCCTCCGCCTCATCGGCGCCCGCCTGGGCCCCGGAGGCACCCGAGGCCCCGGAGGCCACCGGCCTGCCCTCCGGTGAGTCTGCCGGTGAGTCTGCCGATTCCTACTCCGCGTCGAGCGCGCTGGACGCCCCCTCGACCAGCGCCCCCACCGCGGCCTCTGCCAGCAGAACCGCCGGCGCCGACGGGTTCGTGAGCCTGGCGGCCGAGGCTCTGGGTGCGGCGCCCGCCCCCAGCGAGCCGGAGCCCGGTGCCCTCAGCTATGCCGAGGAGGTTGCTGCTGACGCCTCCGCAGCGGCCTCGTCCGAACCGGCTCCCGCCGCCGACGGCCTTGCTGTCCAGCTGCCCCACGAGGGCCGCCACGTCGCCTCCTCCGAGGAGGGCGAGGACCAGTCCGCCCCCGCCGTCGAGGGCTCCGCGGACCTTCTGGGCGGGCCCGTCGCCTTCGACGAGTCCGGCTCCTACAGCGGCGCCGCCTCCAGCCAGGCCAGTGATGCCGGGGCCGCCCCCGAGGCGGCGGGCGCCGACGCGTCCGGCTTCGCCTTCCCCGCACTGGGCGGGGACGCCACCGCCTCCGGGACCGCCGGCGCCTCCGGGGTCGCCGACGCCGACGGCCTCATGGGAGCCTCCTCCGTCCCGGCCTCCCAGCCCCTGGGCGAGCCCGGGCCCAGCCCCTTCGCCGTTCCCGGTGAGCTTCCCGGGGCCGCGGGCCAGGAGGGTGTGGCACCGGCCTCCTCCGAGCCCTCCTACTCCCAGCCCTCCGTCTCCGAGGACTTCTCTCAGCCCGCTGAGGGCTCGTACGCCGCGCCGTCGGCGCAGCCCGACTTCCTGGGCGCCCCCGGCGCAGCACCAGCTCCCGCCGCACCTGAAGCCCCGGCGGCTCTCGCCGCTCCGGTCGACCCGCTCTCCGAGCGGCCCACCCGCCCCGTGGGCGTCGTCTTCGGCCTGGGCGCCAACGTCGGTGGAGTCGTGGACTCCCTGCGCACGGCCGTCCAGAGCCTCAAGGCCACCGAGGGCATCGAGGTCACGCAGGTGGCGCCGCTGGCCCGCACGATCGCCGTCGTCGCCGAGGGCGCCGAGCCCCAGCCCGACTACCTCAACACGGTGGTCACGGCCATGACGACCCTCGCCCCGCGCGAGCTGCTCGAGGTCTGCCAGACCCTGGAGATCGCGGCCGGGCGCGTGCGCACCGAGCCGTGGGGCGTGCGCACCCTGGACGTCGACCTCATCGAGGTCGAGGGTGTCACCTCCTCCGACCCGGCCCTGTCCCTGCCGCACCCGCGTGCCGCCGAGCGCGCCTTCGTCCTCGTGCCGTGGAGCCATGCCGACCCCTTCGCCGAGCTGGCCGGGCGCTCCGTGTCCGAGCTCGCCGAGAACGCCCCCGACCGCGGTGGCCTGCGCTGGCTGGCCTTCGACTGGCTCGACTCCGAGTCCCTGCCGGACAAGCCCACCGGCCCCTACGTGGAGCCGCCGGTGGAGCAGGACGCCGCAGGCTCCGAGCCGGGCCTGGTCTACGACGCCACCCGGGATGAGTCCTCCGTGGCCGACGCCTCCCTGGCCGCCGACTACGCCGGCAGCATCGCCGAGGCCTCATCGGCCGCCCCGGAGCCGGCCCCCGCGCAGCCCCTCGGTGACCAGGGGCAGGCCGAGTCCTCCCCCTTCGGGCAGCTGCCTTTCGACACCTCCAACGGGGCGGGCTCCTGGGCCGAGCAGGCCCCGCAGGTCGACTCGCCCTACCAGGCGGCCTCGGCCCCCGAGGCGGCCGGACCGCAGGGCTCCTACGCCCCCGGTCTCTCAGCCGGGCCGGACGGGGTCTCCCACGGCCAGCAGGATGAGGCCGCCGGGGACGCCTGGAAGTCCCCGCTCCAGTGGAATGACGTCATCGGTGGTGGCGCCCAGGGGACAGGTCCCCGTCAGGACGTCTGATGCGGCGCACCCGCTGGACCAGCGCCGTCACCTGGTTCATCGCCGCCGCGGTGACCTCCTGGGTGGTCGGTGACCTCCTGCTGCGCCACGTCGGCTGGGTCCCGGTCCTCTCCCCCTGGGGGGCGGTGACCGCGCTGGTCATTGCGGGCATCGTCCTGGTGGCAGGTCTGGCGGTCAGGCGGCTGCGTGCGCGCGAGCGCACCTGGATCACCCCGACCGGTGCCGCCACCACGGCGGCCGCCGCCCAGGCCTCCGCCATCGTGGGGGCGGTGCTCGGCGGCGTCTACGGCGGCGGGATCATCCTGGCGCTGGTGACGCCGCGCTCGCCGGCCATGACCCACCTGGCCTGGACCTCGACCGGCTGCCTGATCGCCTGCCTCGTGTGGTGCGTCGTCGGCTTCGTCGTCGAGCAGTGGTGCTCCATCTCCGGTGACGGCGACGACGACGGCTCGGCCGGTCCCGCCGGGCGGGCCCCCGAAGGACCAGGAGCCCCCGCATGACCAGTCCCGGAACAGGTCCCGGTGCGATGCCCGGTACCGGCCCCGCCGCACCTGCTGCCCCCGCTGGCCCAGCCTCGGCACCCGGCCGCGCCGGTGAGCCGGCCACGCGACCACCCGCCGGCGCCGACCCCTTCGCCCCCGACGGCGTCGTCTTCCACCCGGTCTCCCACCGCCTCATCACCGCCCGCATCCTGGGGGTCGGTCTCTTCTGCGCCGTCGTCATCATCGGCTTCGCCATCCCCGGGGTGCTCGTCTCCTCCGGATACTTCATCCCGGCGGGGGTCTTCGCGGCGCTGTTCCTCTGGCAGCTCTGGCTCATTCCGCGCCAGGTACGGGCCATGGGCTACGCCCTGGCCGACAACCACCTCCTGTGGCGCCACGGCGTCATGTTCCGCTCCATCACCGTCACCCCCTACGGGCGCATGCAGTTCGTGGACACCTCCCAGGGGCCGCTGGCCCGCTGGCTGGGCATCGCCGAGGTCAAGCTCCACACGGCCTCGGCCAGCACCGACGCCACGATCAACGGGCTACCGGTGGCCGAGGCCGAGCGCCTGCGCCAGGTCCTGTCCCAGCGCGGTGAGGAGAGGATGGCCGGGCTGTGAGCCCCAGCTGGGAGAGCCGGCTGGAGGCCGCCCGTAAGGCAAGGACGGACGTCGCGGGGGAGAGCGGGCCCGCCGCCTCTCGGGATCTGCCCCTGCCCGAGAATGTCACCTGGCACCGGGTCAGCTTCGTCACGCCGGTGCTGGAGGGCTGGAAGATCGTCACCGGTGTCCTGGCCTTCGTCACGGTCCAGAACCTCGACGAGCTGGTGCGCGCCTACCGCTTCATCTCCGAGCACGGCTTCACCCTCGGCGGGGGGATCGGCTATTACCTGCTCGGCCTGATCGCGTTCATCGCCCTGTGGGTGGGGCTCGGGCTGCTCAGCTGGTGGCGGCGCGCCTACGCCGTGGATGCCGACGGCGTCTACCTGCGCTCGGGCATCCTCAGCCGCAAGCTGCGCACGGCCCGTCTGCCGCGCATCCAGTCGGTCGACGTCGTTCACCCCCTACTCGGGCGCATCTTCGGTCTGGGGCAGCTGACCGTCGAGGTCGCCGGGGGCCGGGACTCACGGGTCGTCATCGGATTCCTCACCACCCGCGAGCTTCAGACCCTGCGCGACCGCATCCTCGACCTGGCCGCCGGACAGATCGACCTGGCCGGCCCCGCTGTAGAGGGTGGCGCCGTCGGGGCGGGCGCAGCGGGCCACGACACCGGCGGCATCGACGATGCCGCTTCCGCCGTCAGGGCCGAGGGCCTCACGCCGGAAGGGGCGCCGGGCGCGGAGGGCGCCCCCGGACAGTGCGCCGTGCCGATGCGGGCCTCCCACTTCCAGGAGCACCCGCTCTACAGCGTCGATGGTGCCACCCTCCTGGGGTCCCTGCTGCGCAGCTCCTCGGTCTATGTGCTCGGGCTGGCGGTCATCGGCATGCTATCGGTAGGGATCCTCCTCGTCATCTCGGACTCCATGACCGGGGGCGAAGCGCTGACGATCATCTCGTCCTACATCACGATCGTCATCGGGGCGGCGACCATGGTGTGGAGCCAGTTCAACAGCGCCTGGAACTTCCAGGCCGCTGCGACCCCCAGCGGCATCCGCATGAGCTACGGCCTCACCTCCGAGACCTCCCGGACGCTGCCTCCCGGGCGGGTCCACGGCGTCGGGATCGCTCAGCCGATCCTGTGGCGCGGCAAGGACTGGTGGAAGGTGAACGTCACCGTGGCCGGCCGCGAGGACCGGTCCCAGGACGGGCAGAACCGGCAGTTCGGCAACCTGCTGCTGCCCGTGGGGGTGCGCGACACCGCCCTGCGCGCGCTGTGGCTCGTGGTCCCCGACCTGGGGGTTCCCGACCCCGACAGGCTGCTCACCCAGGCCCTCACCGGCCGCGACGATGACGGCGTCGGCGATCAGCAGGCCCCGGCGGGCTCGGCCGAACGCGGCTTCGTGCGCATCAGCAGCCGCGGACGGCTCTTCCGCCCCTTGACCTGGCGGCGCGCAGCCATCGCCCTCACCGACACCTGCGTCATCATCCGCCACGGCCGCTGGCGGCGGCGAGTGGCCGTCTTCCCCTACGAACGCATCCAGTCCCTGCGCGTGCGCCAGGGGCCGCTGGCGCGCCGGCGGGGTCTGGCCTCCCTCCGACTCGACATGGTCGCCCAGGAGGTCCCCGCCTCGATCACCAACCTCGATGCCGCCGACGCCAAGGCCCTCGCGGCGCGCATCAGCCAGCGGGCGCTGCACCGGGCCCGCGCCGAGCAGCTCGACCGGTGGCTCGCGCGCGCCGTCGCCGCTACGCAGCCTGCCGGGCCCTCAGTGCGCTAGCTCCTGTTGCGTATGTCCGGGCGGAGGCCGGTTCTCGCCAGTGGCCGACATCGCGGTCGTACCTGAGGGCTCGCGTTCGAGGGGTAGAGGGTACGAACGCGAGCCCTCAGGCACGAACACGCGTACGCTTCACCTCACTTTCGCAACAGGCCCTAGCTGCGCAGGGTGTCGCGCAGGCGCAGGGCCTGCTCGGCGGTCAGGCGCCCGGTGGCCTCGCATCGCTCGGTGGTGGCCGCGGCCAGCTGCCGGTAGGAGGCGACCACGTCGTCGAGGCCCCGCCCCTGGCTGTCACGCAGCGTGGAGAGTGCCTCCAGGTGGGCGGCCACCGTTCCGGCGTCGCCCCGGGAGACCGGACCGGTCAGGCCCGCCTCGCCCTCGTGCAGGGCTCGGTCCAGGGCCGCCGTGAGCAGGGGGCCGAGCGTGGCCGCACCGTCCTCGACCCCGGCGGCCGCCAGCACCCGCACGGCCTGCGTCACCACGGTTAGCAGGTGGTTGGCACCGTGGGCGAGGGCCGCGTGGTAGGCAGGGCGTGCCGACTCCTCCAGGACGAAGGGCTCCCCGCCGAGCTCGACCACCAGCGCCTGCGCGATCGGCAGCACCGCCGCGGGCGCAGTCACAGCCATCGGGCAGCCGACGAGCCGGGCCACATCCGTGGAGAACCCGGAGAAGGTCATCGCCGGGTGGATCGCCAACGGGATCGCCCCGCAGCTCTGAGCCGGGGCGAGCACGGCGGCGCCGTAGCGCCCCGAGGTGTGGGCCACCAGCTGGCCCGGCTGCCAGCGCCCCAGGTCCGCCAGGCCCTGGACGAGCGGTTCGAGGGCGTCGTCGGGGACGGCCAATAGGACCAGCTCGGCGCGCTCGACGATCTCCTCGACCTCCAGGACCGGCACGCCGGGCAGCAGCATCTCGGCGCGCTCGCGCGACTCCTCCGAGACCGCGTGGACGCCGACGACCTGGTGCTCCACCGCCCGCAGCGCGCAGCCCAGGACCGCCCCGACGCGCCCGGCGGAGATGATGCCAACGCCCAGCCGGCCCGGCCTGCTCGGGCTAGTTGGGGCGGCCGGGACCCGGTCCGCGTTCTCGCCGCCTGTACCTGGGCCCGTGCCATTGATGTCGCTCATGCCCCGATGCTCTCATGCCTGCCACCTGCCCCGGCCTGGAGTGAGCCATCAAGGCGAATCTGTCAATTTTGGCGACTTTTCAGCCGGCCGCAGGCGGCCCGTCGTTCAAGGCGACCCCGGTGATCTGCGGAAACGTGAATCGAGATGGCTTGGTTGCTCGTATTTGGCGCGGAAAAGTCGCCACCGTGGACACTTTCACCTTCCCGCGTGGGTCACCGGCCCGGGTGGGGCGACTAGCGTGGGGCACGTGAGCACTGAACCCGCACCGACGCCTGTTCCCGCCCCCCGATCCGCCGGCGCCGCAACCGTCCTCGCCCGCAGCCGCGCCGACCTCGCCGCCGCCCTGGCCGAGGCCCCGGACCCCCGGGCGGTCGTCATGACGATGGGCGCCCTCCACGAGGGCCACTTCGACCTCGTGCGCGAGGCCGCCCGGCGCGTCGGGCCGACCGGCACCGTCGTGGTCACCATCTTCGTCAACCCCCTGCAGTTCGCCCCCACCGAGGACCTCGACGCCTACCCGCGCGACCTCGAGGGCGACCTGGCCGGACTGGCCCGCACCCTCACCGGCGCCGACGGCACCCTCGGTGTGGGACGGCTCATCGTCTTCGCCCCCACCCCGGAGGTCATCTATCCCTCCGGGCAGCCGGCGGTGCGCATCGACCCCGGCCCCATCGCCACTGTCCTGGAGGGCCGCACCCGCCCCACCCACTTCGCCGGCGTGTGCCAGGTGGTGCTCACCCTCATGCACCTGACCGCCCCGCGCTGGGCGCTGTTCGGCCGCAAGGACGCCCAGCAGCTGGCGATCATCGAGTCCATGGTGCGCGACCTCGCCGTCCCGCTGGAGATCGTGCCGGTCGACATCCGCCGCGAGAGCGACGGCCTGGCCATGAGCTCACGCAACGCCTACCTCAGCCCCGAGCAGCGCCACCAGGCCTTGGCCCTGTCCCGCGCACTCCAGGCCGGCCGGGACGCCGCCGCGCAGGTCACCGGCACCCGGCCCGACCCCGCCGCCATCCGCCAGGCCGCCCTGGCCTCCCTGGAGGCGGCCGACGGTGTTGAGATCGACTACGTGGCCCTCGTCGCCCCGGACAGCTTCGAGGACCTGGCGGGCGCCGGCCTCGGCCTGCCGCGCAGTGAGCCTGCGGGGGAGGACAAGGGGGAGGGGCTGCCCGCCGTGGGGCTGCTGGCTGTTGCCGCGCGCGTGGGCACCACCCGCCTCATCGACAACACCCTCATCGACCTGCGCCCCTGAGTCCGGCCGCTCAGGCTCGCTCTGGGGGCCCGGCTCGCCCGGGTGCTTGCGCGGGGCCAGTCGCCGTGAACCGGGTTCGGCCCCGCGCGAGAACGCACACGCGTCCCCGAGGACGCACCCTCGAGCGACAGACCCTGCGCCCTATGGGGTGTTCTCGACAGCTAGCGGGCCGGCGCGGCTCCGCACAGCCCTGAGCGTCTCGCGCGTGCCCGCCCTGAGCGCGCCGATGAGCCCAGCCTGTCAGGTCGCTCACCCTGTGCCGCACCGTACAGTGCGCCGGGCCCGGCGCCGTCTACGCTGTGCGGCGATGAGTTCCCGCACCCGGACGATGATGACGTCCAAGATTCACCGCGCCACCGTGACCCAGGCCGACCTCGACTACGTCGGCTCCATCACGGTGGACATCGACCTGCTCGAGGCGGCCGACCTGCTGCCCGGTGAGCGCGTCGACATCTGCAACTGCACCAACGGCAACCGCCTGTCCACCTACGTCATCCCCGGCGAGCGCGGCGCAGGCGAGATCTGCGTCAACGGCGCCGCCGCCCACCTGGTCAGCCCCGGTGATGTTGTCATCCTCATCGCCTACTCCCAGATGTCCGACGCCGAGGCCCGCACCTACCTGCCCCGGGTCGTCTTCGTCGACGAGGCCAACCGGATCGTGGAGCGGGGCACCGACCCCGGCCAGATCCCGGCCGACTCCGACGTCGCCCGCCTCCAGGGCCTGCGGCCCACCGGGATCCCCCTGGCCGAGGCCCGCGCCTAACCGCGCCGCGCCTGAGCCGGGTGCCGGTCAAGGGCGAGGCCCTGGGCCCCGCCTGGTTCCCGGCCGAGTACTGCGTGTCCGTGCGCCGCAGCCGGAAGGGAGAGGAAGTCGTGACCGGGGCCGCCGTCGTGCCCACCTGGATCTGACCGGAGGAACCGCCGCCCGGTGTGACCAGGATCGGATGTGGATCGGGCATCGTCGGGACCCAGGGGGCGTCCGGGGAGGGCGGGCGCCGTTAGACTCCTTCACGTGACAGACGAGAGCACCCCCAGCCCCGACCCGACCGCCACCGACGCCGCCGGCACCCAGTCGCCGAAGTCTGCAGACGATTCATCGGCCCAGCCCAAGCAGCCCAAGGCCGACCCGGGCCCGGGCGAGCAGTTCGAGGTCCGCGCCGGCAAGCGCGAGCGCCTGCGCAGTGAGGGCTGGGACCCCTACCCGGTGTCCGTGCCCGTCACCACCACCATCGCCGCCGTGCGCGAGGGCTACGCCCACCTCGAGGCCGGGGAAGAGACCGACGACGTCGTCGGCGTCGCCGGCCGCGTCGTCTTCCTACGCAACACCGGCCGCCTGTGCTTCGTCACCCTCCAGGACGGTGCCGGCACCACCCTGCAGGCCATGCTCTCGGCCAAGGCCCTGCCCGCCGAGGGCCACACCGCGCTCGCGGCCTTCAAGGCCGACGTCGACCTGGGCGACCACCTCTTCGTCCACGGCCGCGTCATCTCCTCGCGCCGCGGCGAGCTGTCCGTCATGGCCGAGCCGGTCCTGCGTGAGGGCGCCGAGGCCTCTTCCGCCGGGGACGACGACGTCGAGGTCCCCGCCTGGCGGATCGCCTCCAAGGCGCTGCGCCCCCTGCCCAAGACCTGGACCAACGAGGCCGGCGAGGCGGTGACGCTCTCGGAGGAGCAGCGCGTGCGCCGTCGTGAGCTCGACCTGCTCACCCGGCCCGCCGCCCGCGACATGGTGCGCACCCGCGCCGCCGTCGTGCGCTCCATCCGCGAGAACTTCTTCCGCCGCGACTACCTGGAGCTGGAGACCCCCATGCTGCAGGTCATTCACGGCGGGGCGGCCGCGCGCCCGTTCATCACCCACATGAACGCCTTCGACATGGATCTCTACCTGCGCATCGCCACGGAGATCTACCTCAAGCGCGCCGTGGTCGGCGGCGTCGACCGCGTCTTCGAGATCAACCGCAACTTCCGCAACGAGGGCGCCGACTCCTCCCACTCCCCGGAGTTCACGGCCCTGGAGGCCTACGAGGCCTACTCCGACTACGACGGCATGGCCGAGCTGACCCGCAACCTCGTCCAGCAGGCGGCCCGGGACGCCTTCGACCTGCCCGAGGGCCGGGAGGTCGTCACGCTGGCCGACGGCACCGAGTACGACCTGTCGGGCGAGTGGGACAAGATCGACCTCTACACCTCCGTCTCCGAGGCCCTCGGTGAGGAGATCACCGTGGAGACCCCGCGCGAGCAGCTGGTCGCCTATGCCGAGAAGATCGGCCTGGAGATCGACGACTACGCCGTGGCCGGCAAGGTCGTGGAGGACATCTTCGAGGAGCTCGTCGGCAACAAGCTGTGGGCGCCCACCTTCGTCTACGACTTCCCCGAGGACACCTCGCCGCTGACCCGCTACCACCGCAGCAAGCCGGGCCTGACCGAGAAGTGGGACCTCTACGTGCGCGGCTTCGAGACCGCCACCGCCTACTCCGAGCTCGCCGACCCCGTGGTCCAGCGCGAGCGCTTCGAGGACCAGGCACTGGCGGCCGCCAAGGGCGACCCCGAGGCCATGATCCTGGACGAGGACTTCCTGGTGGCCATGGAACAGGGCTTCCCGCCCAGCGGCGGCATGGGCATGGGCATCGACCGACTCCTCATGGTGCTCACCGGCCAGGGCATCCGCGAAACCATCACCTTCCCGCTGGTCAAGCGGGGCTGAGCCCTACTCCGCCTCCGCGGCCTTAGCGCTGGCCGGTCACTGCCGCCTCCGGGCAGGCAATGACCGGCCAGCGCCTTGCCGTGGCAGGCCTGTGGGGCTCGATCTCGGCGCTCGAATGGTGAGGTCAGGGCTATGAACTTTGAGTTTTGGGAAAAAACTTCCCAAAACGAGTTGTTCGCACTACGGTGGCGGTATGTTGCTGGACTTCACCGTGGCGAACTACTGCTGCTACGCAGAGGAGGTGACCCTCGATTTCACTCGGGGGTCGCTTAAGACTCTGACGCCGCGCGGCGGCTCCTCCTGGCAGGAGCAGACGTGGCGTGTGGCGGCGATCTTCGGCGCTAACGCTTCAGGTAAGTCGACCCTCCTGGATGCGCTTGACTGCCTCCACCACGCCATCGGGGGTCAGCGGGACATCCTGTATCAGCCCTTCAATCTCGATCGCGATCACGCGGCACAGCCGTCCCGCTTTACCGTCGGTTTCACTCACGACAACGAGCGCTACAGCTACAGTGTCGAGGCGCATCGCTGGGGAATCTCGCGTGAGGAGCTCTGGGCTGCGGGACAGCGCTGGCGCAAGGTCTTCGTGCGCACCCAGGGGCCCGAGGATGACAAGCCCGCGATCGAGGCTGGTGCCACCCTCAAGGGCGCCACGATCGAGGTCGGTCGGATTACGACGCCCAAGGACCTCTTTCTCGCCGTGGCTCTGAGGTACGAGCACACCACGCTCGCCCCGATCGCGCGCAGCCTGCGATCCATGCGCTTCATCCACCACAGTGATGAGGAGCGCAGTTCGCGTCTGCGGTGGGTGATGAGTCGTCTCGCAGAGGACCCCGAGCAGTGGACTGCTATTGCGAACTCCTTTGCTCAGGCTGCCGACCTAGGTGTCGTCGGACTCGAACTCGAGGAGCAAGAGGTTCCTCAGAAGGTGCTTGATCTCCTGCGTCTTCTTCCCTGGAGTGAGGACGAGGAGCCTGAGGTTCCCCCTGAGGTGCTCAAGGAGCTCCAGCGGCACCTCGTCTTCCGGCACCGTGGGGCCAATGGGGAGGAGTATCGATTGAATATTGATCAGCAGAGTCAAGGAACTCTCACCTGGTTGGCAACCGTCGGTCCCGCCATCGACGCCTTGCGACTAGGACAGGTGCTGTGCATTGACGAGCTCGATGCGAGTCTCCATCCGACGCTGACCGCCACGCTGGTGGACATGTTCAAGGATCCGGACCTCAATACCCTGGGCGCTCAGATCCTCTTCACGACCCATGACACGGCGCTCCTGGACAATTCCCCCGTCCAGCTCCTGGAGGCAGGCGAGGTGTGGCTGACGGAGAAGTCCCCCTTCGGCGCCAGTGAGCTCTTCTCGCTCGCGGACTTCCCTTCCAACCGCAAGGGTACGAACAAGCAGCGCCGCTACCTCGCCGGTGCCTTCGGCGCTATCCCTCGAGTGGACACCTCCAACCTCCGCCGGTACCTCTCAACATCGGCGGAGGCGAAGTGAGATGACGCCACCGAGAAGGAAACGGCGCAGCCAACGGGTCGAACGGCGCACTGTTCTCCTCGTGACCAACGGGCGGGTCACAGAGGACGCGTATCTACGTCAACTCTGCCGACGTGTGAACCATGACGGGATCTCAGCCAAGGTGAAGGTCATCAAGGGTGATCCGCTCACTGTCGTCAAGCAGCTTGGCGGCCCTCGGTCAGACCTCAGCGAATACGAGGAGGTGTGGATCGTCGTCGACCACGATGGCCGGGACCGTCATGACTTTCTGGCCAAATGCCGAAGGCTGAGCAGCAAGCGGACCGTTGTGCACGGTGTTGTTTCCGTGCCCTGCTTCGAGGTCTGGCTCAACGCCCACTACGCTCCCGTAAAGAACTACCAGAATCAGGCAGACGCTCAGGCGCACTACCGGGAGCTGACGGGGCTGAGCAGTAAGGACGCCAAGATGCTTCCGGACGACTTCCCCTGGGACAGGGGTTCGCAGGCCGCGGCCAGGTGCCATCTGCCGATGGACGGCCTCCCCGAGCCCGATACTCAGGGGCCTTGTCCATCGACAACGATGCCCCACCTGCTCCGCAGCCTCGGTCTCCTCTAGTACCCGGTCGTCCCGAGGCGGCGCTGGGCGGACTCGAGCTCGGCGCGAAGGTAGGCGTTCTCCTGCTGGAGCTGGGCGATGTACTGGTCACGCTGGGCGATCACCTCGGCGTACTGCGGGTCGCCCGTCGCCCCGGCGGTTCCCGGAACGGTTCCCGCCCCGGTGGCGTAGCCGGCATCCCCATACGCTCCGGGCGCTGATCCGTACGCGCTCGCACCCGTTCCATAGGCGCCACCGTTCAGTCGTGCCTCCATGGCTTCCATGGTGGCCACGACCGTGTTCAGGAAGGCATCGACATCCGGCTGTTCGTACCCCTCTCGGAACTTGGATGTCTTGAACCGAATGCTCCTGACGTCCTGGGAGGTTAGAAGTATCTCCGACTCCTGGTGAGAGCCGGAAGTCGCTCCCGGTCCCGCACCAAGGCGCTCCTCAAGTCCCCGCAGCGTAGTGGTCACCTCATCGAGGAACTCGTCGACCTCGTCCTGAACGTATCCCTCACGGAGCCTCGTGCTATCGAACTTCACGTTGAGGACATCATCGGATGTCAGTAGCGTCATACTTGCCTGCTCCTTGTCATCGAGGTTATCGATTTCTTCCGTGATTCTGGTCCTGGACCCGTAGCCCCAGGTGCTGCGCCAGGAGCGGCGCGAGCTCGCTGAGCTGCCCGCTGCTGACGGTCGCCCCGGCCAGGGAACCGACACCGCTGACTGTTCTCATCTCCAGTCCGCGCAGGTCAACGTCGCTCAGGCTCCCGCCGTGCAGGCGCAGCGTGCCCACCCGGCAGTCCTCGAAGCGGACCCGCTGGGCGTCGATGCCGCTCAGGTCCAGCTCGTCGATCCGGGTGGCCCGGATGAAAAGATCGCGCACAGTGGTTCCGGCGAGGTTCGTGAAGCCCAGGCGGCAGTCCTCAATGAGGAGCGACTCGACATCGGCGTCGTAGAGCTCCCAGGCCCCGATACGGGAGTCGACCAGCTCCACCGTGCGCCAGGTGGAGCGCGGGCTATGAAGATAGGTGGCGCTCAGACGCTCCAGGCGGCAGTCGACCAGCCGCGCCGCGGCCAGGTCGGTGTCATTGGCGAAGACCTCCGAGAACCGGCAGCTGAGCAGCGTGAGTGCCGACAGGTCGCCGCCGCTCAGGTCCGCCTCGACCAGCTCCAGGTCCTCGACCATCTCGCCGGCGGTGAGCTCATCGGCCTCGCCGTCGCGCAGGCGACTGAGGTCCGGTGCCGTGAGGGCCGGCGGCCTCGGGCAGGCCGCGGCGGAGGAGCCTGCGGCCGTGTCGATCCGTCCTGCGGTCATGGTCCTGTTCTATCGCAGATCGGCTCCGGGCACCGGGGGTTGTTCTCCCCGGTGCCCGGGTGCGCAGGAGGGGTAGGTGTCCATATCGGACACAAAGGAGCTCACAGGCCGTCACTCTGTCGAGAAGAACCGCGGAATCATGCGGTTTCTTTGTCTGCGACTGAGGCTGATCGCGGCCTTTGTCACCGATTTGGACACGTCGGTGCGTTCCTACTCGAATCGGACGGTGGTGCCGGCCAGCATGCGCCGGCCGTAGCGGGCGCTGGCCAGGGTCGCCACCACCACCAGCGCCAGGCACGCCCCCAACGCTAGCCAGTAGCCGCTGCCCGGCCAGCTGATGTGGCGCCCCGACACCCCGCCGACCAGTGCCCATGCGGTCAGCCATCCCAGACCGATGCTCATGGCCAGGGCGGTGACCGCCGGCAGCATCGTCTCGTAGGACACCATGGAGCGCAGCGTCGCCGCCGGCATGCCGACCAGCCGTAGCAGACCCAGGACCCGCCGGCGCCCCAGCAGCGCCGCCACCGTTGAGACCCCCAGCGAGACCGCGGAGATGCCCGCGGCGATGAGGATGCCGATGTAGCCCAGCTGGGCGAACTGGTTCTCCATGGCGGTGTCCTGGAGGGCCTGGATCGAGCTGGGTGAGGTTGGGGCGGTCCCCAGGGCCAGGCCGGAGGTGGCCAGGGCGGTGCGGGCTCGCTCGACGGCCCCGGGGCTGGCCGGGTCGGTGCCCACCAGGACGATGGGCGCGCCGTGCTCACGGGCACTCGCCAGCTCCTCGGCGCTGACCGGAGACGGCGAGGCCGCCGCGTTCTCGTACAGCCAGCGGGTGCTGATGCTCACCGCGCCATCCGGGGACGCCACGTGCGGCGCCCCGAGGGCCTCGGCCTTGTCGGCCTCGAGGATGACCCGGCTGTCCTGCTTGCTGCCCCCGCTGATCCTCCCCACGGCGACCGTCGTCACCCCGGGCACGGCGGCGAGCTGGTCGACGGCGCTGTTCAGGGCGCCCTCGTCGCTGACCGCCGGTGTCGCCTCGAGCGACGTGGGGCTCAGGTGCCCGCCACCCTGGGTGACGTCACGGGTCCCGGCAGCAACGGTGATGGCGACGGCGAACACCGTCATGGCGTAGACGGCGACGACCACGCCCGCCACCGCCCGGAAGACCGCCCGGGGGTGCTGAGTGATCCGGTTGAAGCCGATGACCTGCGCCGCGGAATGGGCCAGGGCCCTGCCGCCTCGGGCCACCCACCAGGTCAGGACCGGCCCGGCCCACAGCAGCCCCAGCATCGTGCACAGGAAGGAGACCGGCAGCAGGTAGATGGTCAGATCGGAGTTCTGGTGGGCCACCGTCGGGGTGCTGACCAGCCCCGCGGTCCCCAGGATCATGGGCGCCAGCGAGATGAGGCGGGGGCGGCGCTCAGCGCGCTCGCGGGAGCCGCCCAGCGGCCCGAGGTCGGCCCGTCGCGTGCGCCACCAGGCCACGGCCGCCGCCCCCGCCGTGGTCACGACGACGGCGATGACCGCGTTGACCGGTGAGCGCAGCAGGTCGGAGTAGTAGAAACGACTCGACTTCAGCGTGATCTGCGCGGCCAGCGGGATCAGGGCCAGGTAGAGGGCCACGCCCGCCAGGGCGCCGACGAAGGTGGTCGCACCGATCTCCAGGGCCGCGGTGCGGGCGACCTGCTGGGGCGTGGCCCCGATGAGGCGCAGCGTGGCGAAGCGCTCGGCCCGCTGTGCCGCCCCCAGATCCGTGACGATCCCGACGAGCAGCAATGCGGGCACGAGCACCGCGATGGCGCCGACGATCGTGGCGATCCGGTACGCCTCGTTCTCGTAGGGGATGCCCTGGAAGGAGGTGACCACCTGGGGCGGGATGTAGAAGTCGGAGGCGGACACGGTCCCCAGGTCCGTCCCGACGACGGCCACCAGCGAGTCCGGTCCCTCGACGGCCTCGGGGGACAGGACCCCTACCTGCTTGCCGTAGCGGTCGCCGAGCTGGTCGGCGGGTAGGGATGCGATGCGCTTGGCCAGGGCGGGGGAGGCCAGGTACTCGCCCCGCTTGGGGACGATGTCGGAGCCCGGGATCTTCACCGAGGTGGTGCCCGACTCCGGCAAGGCCACCCTCAGGACGGTGATCGGCTGGTTGCCGACGACGTCGAAGTTGGTGGCGACAGCCAGCTCGCCGGCGGTGAGGGTGTGGTCGGGCCGGAGGTCGGTGTGGTTCGACTGCCCTGGGATGCCGGGTATGAGGGCGGTGGACGCCCAGCTCGAGCGCATGCTGCGCTCGGGGAAGGCCTGGGCGGCGGCCAGAAGCATGAGGAACAGGGTCACCCCCACCATGACGCCGGCGACGATCCCGGCCAGGCGGCGCCGGGCGGAGCGGTCGTTGGCGACGAGCAGCCGGGTCAGGGCGATGCGGCTCATGACCGGCTCCTCTCACTGCCCGGGCTTCCCGGCTCGGCGTGCCCCGGCCGGCTCGGGCCGGCTGCGGTGTGCGTGGCCCCGGGACTGATGCGACCGTCGCGCACGGTGACCTCCCGGTCGGCGTAGGCGGCGACGCGCGCGTCATGGGTGATGATGACCAGGGCTGCGCCTCGGGAGTGCACCGAGTTCAGGAGCACCTCCATGGTCCGCTCGGCGGCCAGGGAGTCCAGGGAGCCGGTGGGCTCGTCGGCGAAGAGCAGACGCGGGTTGGTCACCAGTGCTCGCGCGACGGCGGCTCGCTGCGCCTGCCCGCCCGAGAGCTGGGTGGGGCGCTTGTCCAGGTGCTCGCTGAGCCCCAGCTCGCCCAGGGTCTCGCGGGCCTGGGCCAGCGCCCGCCGACGCGGGGTGCCCGCCAGGAGCAGGGGGATGGTGACGTTGTCCAGGGCGGAGAGGTCCGGCAGGAGCTGGCCGAACTGGAAGATGAAGCCGAACTCTTTCAGGCGCAGGCGGCTGCGGGCCGCCTCGTCGAGGGCCGCGATGTCCTGTGTCGTGTCGGCTCCGTGGTAGTCGACGCGCCCGGCGTCGGGCACGAGCACCCCGGCCATGACGTGCAGGAGGGTGGACTTCCCCGAGCCCGACGGGCCGGTGACGGCCAGGACCTCACCGGCCGCGACATCCAGGTCGACGCCGCGCAGCGCGTGGGTCTGCCCGAAGCTCATCTCCAGGCCGCGGGCGCGCATGATGACCTCGCCCGGCAGGCCGGCCTGGCCCTGACCGGGTGCGGTGGTGACTCCAGTGGTGACGGCGGTGGTGACAGGGGTGGCGTTCATGAGCGCACCTCCTCACGCAGCTCGCTCAGGCGGGCCGCGGTGGTCTCCATCCAGCGCAGGTCGGCCTCGATGTGGAACAGGGCGTGGTCGGCCAGCAGCACCGTGCGCAGGTCTCCGTCCTGCTTGAGGCGGGTCAGCTCGCGCATACGCGCCATGTGCTCGGCACGCTGAAGGTCGAGGAGGCGTCCGGCGTCGTCGTCGAGCATGAGGGCGATGACGGTCTTGGCGAAGATGTCGGCCTGGACGTCGCCGGCCGGGGTGACCGGGGTCAGCAGCCACTGCTCGACGCTCTGGCGCCCGGCGTCGGTGACCTCGTAGCGCTTGCGCTCCGGGCCGGCTCCGGGCTCGGTCTCGATCTGAGTGATGAGCCCGTCGCGCACCAGGCGGGCGAGCGTGGCGTAGACCTGGCCATAGGCCAGCGGCTTGGAGGCGGCGAACCAGTGGTCCCAGGAGCGTTTGAGGTCGTATCCGTGCCCAGGCCCGGCGCTGAGCAGCCCAAGAAGAGTGAGTTTCGATTCCATGGCCGCGACTATACGCTGAGTGTATACGCGCACGACATACTCCGTGAGGAGGATATGCACGAGCATGTCCTTGCTGTTGGGTGGGGGTGTCGCGGCGAATAAACCAACAGGCCAGCCTGTGTTTGACAGGCCCTGGCCGGCATCTTAGGTTAGGTTAGGTTGACCTTTGTACTTCAGGTGTGGGGAGAGTAGATGCCGATCGGGGTCCTCAGGGCCGTTGTCGCCCCCGTTCTCAGACAGTGGCGGAGGTGAGTGCCCGCGTGATCGCACGCCGCCCGGCCATCCTCCTAACCGCGGCCATCCTGCTGGCCCTGTGCGTCCTGGCCTCTCTGTTCGTCGGCTCCTCCCGGATCCCCGCCGGCCAGGTCGCCCACTACCTGCTCCACCCTGACGCCTCCAACGTCAGCTACAACATCAACGTCCTGCGCGTGCAGCGCACCATCTTGGGCGTGCTCGTGGGCGCCGCTCTGGCGGTGGCCGGCGCGGTGATGCAGGCCGTCACCCGCAACCCGCTGGCCGAGCCCGGGCTGCTCGGTGTCAACGCCGGCGCCTCGCTGGGCATTGTCCTGGGAACCGCTGTGCTCGGCGTGCTCCCGATCTCCGACCAGCTGGCCCTGGCCGCTGGAGGAGCCCTGGTGGCGACCGCACTGGTTCAGGTCATCGGCATGATTGGCGCCTCGAGCTCCTCGCCGGTGCGCCTGGTGCTCATCGGTGTCGCCTTCTCGGCCTTCGCCGGGGCGGTCATCCGGGGTGTCGTGCTGACGATGCCGAACCTGTTCCGCACCTTCATCAACTGGGAGGTCGGCTCCCTGACCCGCATCGACATCCCCCTGCTGCCCGTGGCGGCCCTCGTGGTGGCGGGGACCGGGGCGGCCATCCTGCTGGCCGGCGCCCTGGACAACATCACCCTGGGCGACGACGTCGCAGCCGCGCTGGGCACCCGGGTCGCCCTCGTGCGGAGCCTGAGCCTGGTGGTCGTCACGCTCCTGTGCGCCACCGCCACGACGGTGGCCGGCCCCATCGGCTTCGTTGGGCTCATGGCGCCGCTGACGGCCTCCTGGCTTATGGGACCCCACCGGGGCTGGATCGTGGCCCTGTGTGCGCTGGGCGGTCCCGTCGTCGTCCTGGCCGCCGACGTCCTGGGGCGCGTCCTGGCCCGTCCCGGTGAGATGCAGGTTGGTCTGCTGACGGCCTTCGTCGGCTCACCCGTCCTGCTGCTCATGGTCCTGCGGATGAAGGACCGGGCCTCATGAGGGGAATCAGGCTGAACCGGGCCGCTGCTCCGGTGCGTCCTCCCGCCGGCACCGACCCGCGACGCAGCCTCCACGTGGGGGCCGACGCCGGACGCCTGTGGATCGTCGTCGGCCGCCGGTCGGTGCTCATCACCCCGCGCCACGTCATCGTCGGCCTCATGCTGCTGGTGCTCAGCCTCGCCGTGGCCGTGGTCTCCCTGCGGTTAGGGAAGTTCCCCGTCACCACCCAGGAGGTCATCGACGCGCTCCAGGGGCAGGGGCGCAAGATCGTCCAGGTCGTCGTCGTGAAGTGGAAGCTGCCCCGGATCGTGCTGGGGCTCGTGGCGGGCCTGGCCCTGGGCGTGGCCGGCGCCCTCTTCCAGACCATCACCCGCAACCCCCTGGGCTCGCCCGACCTCATCGGCTTCAGCACGGGCGCGCAGACCGGGATCCTCGTCAGCATCCTCCTCCTGCCCGGCTCCATGCTCTCGGCCTCCCTGGCCTCCTTCATCGGCGGGGCCGCCGTCGGCACGGTGACCTACCTCGTCTCCCTGCGCGGCGGGTTCACCGGCCTGCGCTTCATCCTCGTGGGGATCGCCATCAGCTCCATGCTCGTCTCCGTCAACCGCTGGCTGCTGGTGCGGGTCGACGACGACGAGGGCCTGGGTGCCCTCAAGGCCATCACCGGCACCCTCGGGGCCGCCCGGTGGCCGGTGGTGGCCCCGACCTGCCTGGCCATCGGGGTCACCGTCGCCCTCATCCTGCTGGCCTCCCGCCACCTGCAGGTCCTGTCCCTGGGGGAGCAGGTGGCCACCATCCTGGGCAGCCCCACCCGCCGCGTCAGCGCCGTCCTCATCCTGCTGGGCACCGTGCTGGTGGCGGTGGTGACGATGGCGGCCGGCCCCATCGGCTTCGTGGCCCTCGTGGCGCCCCACCTGGCCCGTCTCCTCACCGGATCCCCGCAGTCCCCACTGCTCGTGAGCGGCCTGACCGGGAGCCTTCTGATGGTGGGCGCCGACCTGCTCAGCCAGCTCGTGCTCGAGTCGATGCCCGTGAGCGTGGTGACCAACGCCGTCGGCGGCCTCTACCTCATGGTGGCGCTGACCGTGGCAGCGCGCGGAAGGAGATCCCTGTGACCGACCTGCCCTCCACCGAGCCGAACACCGTCGCCGGACCGGCCGCCCCCGGGGCTCGCCTGGCCGCCCGGGGTGCGACCATCGCCTACGAGCGCCACGTGGTCTCCCGCAACCTCGACGTCGACATCCCCGCCGGTGTCTTCACCGCCATCGTGGGGCCCAACGCCTGCGGGAAGTCCACGCTGCTGCGCGCCCTGGCTCGGTTGCACCGGCCCGCCCGAGGAGCGGTTCTCCTCGACGGCGCCGACATCGTTCGCCTGGGCACCAAGGAGGTTGCCCGCCGGGTCGGCCTGCTGCCTCAGAGCGCCACCGTGCCCGGTGGCATGCTGGTGCGCGACCTCGTGGCCCGCGGCCGCTTCCCCCACCAGGGCCTGTTCCGCCAGTGGTCGCAGCAGGACAGGCAGGCCGTCGAGGAGGCCATGGAGATGGTGGGGGTCACCGAGCTGGCCGCCCGCCCCGTCGACGAGCTCAGCGGTGGCCAGCGCCAGCGCGTGTGGATCGCCCTGGCCCTGGCCCAGGGCACCGAGACGATCCTGCTCGATGAGCCCACCACCTTCCTCGACCTGGCCCACCAGGTCGACATCCTCCAGCTGTGCCGCCGTCTCAATGCCGACGGCCGCACGGTGGTGGCCGTCCTGCACGACCTCAACCAGGCGGCGCGCTGCGCCGAGCACATGATCGTCATGCACGAGGGCCGCATCCGCACCACCGGCTCCCCGCGCGAGATCCTCACTGAGGACCTCATCGAGGAGGTCTTCGGCCTGGCGGCCGTCATCGCCGCCGACCCGGTGGCCGGCACCCCCATGGTGGTGCCCCGTCACCTGGGCGCGGTCGTGCCGGCCGGGACCCGCTCCGCTCCCACCGACTCCACCGGAGGTCCGGCCCCACAGTCTTCTGCCGATCCCGCCTCGGCAGGAACCAGCCCGACTGCTCGTTCCCAGCAGGACGGACAAGAAAGGAACACAGATAGATGAACGCATCCTCGCGGCGCTCCAGCCGCCTGAGGCAGGGCCTCCTCGCCGTGGCGGCCATGGTGCTGAGCACCGGCCTGGTGGCCTGCGGCTCCTCCAACAGCTCGACCTCCGCCTCCTCCGCCGGCTCCGCAGGGGCCTCCGGGGCGGCCTCAGCCGGGGCTTCCGGTGCCGCCTCGGCCGCGGTCTCCCCCACGGCCACTTGGCCGGTCACTATCAAGGGGGACGACGGCGTCGACGTCGAGATCAAGGTCGAGCCCAAGAGCATCGTGTCCACCTCCGTGACCCTGACCGGATCGCTGCTGGCCCTCGACGCCCCGGTGGTCGCCTCGACGCCGGCCAAGAAGAAGGATGAGAAGACCGACGACAACGGCTTCTTCACCCAGTGGTCCAAGCAGGCCACCGACAAGGGCGTCAAGGCCATCGACGGCACCGAGGACAACCTCGCCCAGACGGTCGCGGGCAGCAACCCCGACCTCATCATCGTGGCCAAGACGGGACAGGACTCGGCCGCCAAGGTCGTCGAGAGCCTGCGCCAGCTCGAGGTGCCCGTCCTCGTCATCGACTACGGCTCGCACTCCTGGCAGGACGTCACCAAGACCCTGGGGCAGGCCACCGGCCGCCAGGCCAAGGCCGACGCCGTCGTCAAGGACTACACCACCAAGGCCGAGAAGGCCAAGAGCGCCATCTCCGTCCCGAAGGGGGCGACCTCCGTCTTCACCGTCCCCGGGGACGGCACCAAGGGCGCCAACGCCTTCACCGAGGAGGCCCCGCAGGCCCAGCTCCTCAAGGACCTGGGCTTCACCATTGCCGCCGTCCCCGACAGCGTCAAGGGCGACCAGTCCATGGGTGAGCGCAAGGACATCGTCCAGCTCTCGCCCGAGAATGTCCAGGCGGGACTGACCGGTGAGAACTGGGTGGTCATTGCCGCCGACGAGACCGCGAAGAACGCCGTCACCAGCAACGAGACCTTCAGCTCGGCGGCCCCGGTGACCGGCGGCAAGGTGCAGTACATGCCGCCCTCGTCCTTCCGGCTGGACTACTACTCGGCCCTCGAGATGCTCGAGGCCGTCCAGAAGGCCTACCCCAAGGCCTCCTGAGTCGACCTGATCCGATCAGAGACAAGGGTGCCCCGGGCCGTACGCTCGGGGCACCCCCGTCTCTGAGGCCTGTCCGGATGAGTGGCGGAAGTGCTCAACCGCGCTTCCAGGCGCGGATCTTCGTGCGGAAGGAGGTGAAGGGTGCCACGGTGTTGATATGCACCCACTTGGCCACCGGCCAGGCCGACGGTGTCGAGGAGGCCCACGCCCGCTGCCCGGAGGTGAAGAGCTCCTCCCGGCTCAGCGATGCCACAAGGGCGACGACGTCGTTGACCCTGTCCCGAAAGGTCTCCTGGAGCTGGGGCAGTGAGGCGTCACGCCACTGCTCGTAGAAGGCGCTGTAGAGATCGCCGAGCCGGTTCCACCGGTAGCCGGGCGCGGGCGTGACCACCTCGCACCCCGCCCGCTCATCACGCTCCCAGCCCAGCAGCAGGTCCATCCACCCCAGCTGGTAGGCGAGCATCTGCGCCGGCGTGCGGTCCACCCCGTCCTTGAGCGTGTGGAGCCCGGAGGCGGGGACGTCGTCGAACTCGGCGATGAACAGCTCAGCGCGCTTGCGGATCTCCGCGATGAGCTCCTCGCCGGAGGAGTAGTCCTTCACGGCGGTCTCCTTCTTCGTCCTCGCTGGCCCGCCGGCGGCAGTCGGAGGTGTGCGGTCGTAGGTTAACCCTCGCGGTCGTGCCCTGAACCTACGAACCCGAGACGTAACCTACGACCGCACGGCGGCCTAGCCGTGTCTAGTCCTGCGAACTAGTCCTGGGAGGTGACCCCGACGTCGGCCATCTTCCGCTCCGTCCACGGGGCGACGACGAACAGGATGATGGCCACGGCGACCGTGACGACGCCCAGGCCGTAGTAGTAGGTGGAGTTCGCGACGTGCTCCGTCCTGGAGATGATGAAGCCGGCCAGGCCCTGGCCGGTGGCCGTCGTCAGCAGCCATAGGCTCATTGTCTGGGAGGCGAAGCTCTTGGGTGCCAGCGCCGACGTCGTGGACAGCCCCACCGGGGACAGGAAGAGCTCGGCGACGGTCTGGATGATGAAGACCACGGCCAGGAACCACCAGGGGGACAGCTTCGCACCGCCGGTCCAGGTCTGGAAGCCGTAGCCCAGGATGAAGGCCGATCCCCCGATGATGAGCACCGAGATCGCGAACTTCATGATGGTGGAGGGGAACCGGCCCGCCCGCCGGGTGAAGAGCCATCCGATGAATGGTGCCAGGATCACGATCGTGGCCGGGTTGATGGACTGGTAGGTCTCGGGGGTGATGGCCCAGCCGAGCCACGGGATACGGCCGTCGGTGTTGTCCTTGGCGAAGGTGGCCATCTTGCCGGCCGCCTGCTCGGAGATCATGAAGAACAGGACCGCGCCGATCCACAGGGGGATGTAGGCGCGCAGGTGCGTGCGCTCGCGGGCCGTGACCTTGGGGGAGCGGAACATGAGGACGAAGTAGCCCAGGGCGGCACCGGCCGGGATGATGAGCATGGTCGCGGAGATGGCGTCGAGCAGGCTCCCGGTCAGGGCGCTGAGGGCCGCGACGAGTGCGGCCGCGGCCACCACGGTCAGGAACGAGGCGAGTACGAATCTCCGGCGCTCCTGGGGACGGATGGGGCTCGGGACGGTGAAGGCGAAGGCGGAGAGCTTGTGGCGGCCGTAGATGAAGGCGATCAGGGCCACCCCCATGCCGACGGCGGCCGAGAAGAAGCCGGCGTGGTAGCCGTAGTGCTCGCGCAGCCAGCCGGTCACCAGCGGAGACGCCAGTGATCCGAGGTTGACCGACATGTAGAACAGCTGGAATCCGGCGTCGCGTCGCGGGTCGTCGTCATCGTAGAGACCCCCGACGATTGTGGACAGGTTCGGCTTGATGAAACCGGTGCCCACGGCCACCAGCACGATCCCCGTCCACGAGAGCGCGGGCGTGGGGATGGACAGACAGATGTGGCCCGCCATGATGACCAGGCCGCCGTAGAGGGTGGACAGCCACGGTCCGATGATGCGGTCGGCGAAGATGCCTCCGGGGATGGCCAGAAGGTAGACGGCCGCACTGTAGGAGGCCAGGATGACCTGCCCGGAGTTGGCGCTCAGTCCCAGGCCGCCGCGGGCCACGGTGTCGGTGATGAAGTACAGCAGGATGGCACGCATGCCGTAGTAGGAGAAGCGTTCCCACATCTCCACGTTGAGCATCCAGGGCAGGCCCCGGGGGTGGCCGAACAGCCCCCGGTCCTCCTTCGACGGCGTCGTGCGGAGGGTGGCGGGTCGCCACCGACTGGCGATCATCCGACCAGTATCGAGATCGTCCTCGACGGGAGTCGGGGTCGTTGACATGAGACTCTCCCTTCCTGTGGTCAGGTGAGGCGTGCCGCCGGACCGTCAGTGTCCGGCACGAACCACAGGTACCCATGCACCCTACCCCGACCGTGAGGTGATTTTGGGAGAACGTGAAGGCGGCTGAGCGAAGCGGCCCATGAGGTCGGCGAGTCGGGGACGCTCATTGCCCCCTCTGGGACCCATCGGCGGCAGCCGCGCCTCGCGGTCGTAGGTTAGTCCGCGGCATCGTGCGTTGAACCTACGACTCCGAGGGCTAACCTACGAACTCGTGGCGCTCCAGGTGCGGCTCGTCCAGGCGCTCCTAGTCCTGCACGGCGACCTCGACGTCGGCCATCTGCCGCTGCGTCCACGGGGCGACGGCGAACAGCACCAGGGCCATGAGCAGCGTGGCCGCGCCCAGGCCGTAGTAGTAGGTGGCGTCGGAGGCGTTCTCGGTCTGGGCGATGACGAAGCCGGCCACGCCCTGCCCGGTGGCGACGCTGAGCCACCACAGCCCCATCGCCTGGGAGGCGAAGCTCTTGGGGGCCAGGGCGGTCGTCGTGGCCAGGCCGACCGGGGTCAGGAAGAGCTCGGCGACGGTCTGGATGACGTAGACCAGTGCCAGGAACCACCAGGGGGACAGGTCCTGCCCACCCGGCCAGATCTGGAAGCCGTAGCCCAGCATGAGCGCCGAGAGCCCCACGATGACCACCGCGATGACGAACTTCATGATGGTGGAGGGGAACCGGCCCGCCCTCCGGGTGAAGAGCATGCCGATCAGCGGGGCCAGGATCACGATCGCCGCGGGGTTGACCGACTGATAGGCCTCCGCGGTGATCGACCAGCCGAACAGGGGCAGCCGCAGATCCGTGTTGGAGTCGGCGAAGGTGGCCATCTTGCCGGCCGCCTGCTCGGTAATCATGAAGAACAGGACCGCGCCGATCCACAGGGGGATGTAGGCGCGCAGGTGCGTGCGCTCAGGGGCGGAGACCTTCGGGGAACGGAACATGACCACGAAGTAGGCCACGGCCGCACCGACCGGCACGAGCAGGCCCGCCGTGGCGACGGTGGTCACCAGGTTTCCGGTGATCGCCTTCAGAGCGGCCACGACAGCGCCGACGGCGACCAGGACGCCGAGGGTTCCCAGCAGCAGCCGCCGGCGCTCTTCCGGTCGGATGGGGTTGGGGACGGTGAAGGCGAAGGCGGAGAGTTTGTGGCGGCCGTAGATGAAGGCGCCCAGGGCGAAGGCCATCCCGACGGCGGCCGAGGAGAAGCCGGCGTGGTAGCCGTAGTGCTCGCGCAGCCAGCCGGTCAGCAGGGGAGAGGCGAAGGCGCCGACGTTGATGGACATGTAGAACAGCTGGAATCCGGCGTCGCGCCGGATGTCATCGTCGTCGTAGAGGCCGCCGACGATGGTCGTCAGGTTCGGTTTGATGAAGCCGGTTCCGACAGCGACCAGCACGATCCCCGTCCAGGAGGTTACGGTGCTGGGGATGGTCAGGCAGATGTGCCCGGCCATGATGACGACGCCGCCGTAGAGGGTGGACAGCCATGGCCCGATGATGCGGTCGGCGAAGATACCGCCGGGGATGGCCAGGAAGTAGACGGCCATGCCGTAGAGCGCGATGACGACCTGTCCGCTGGTCTCGCTCAGGCCCAGGCCGCCGCGGGCGACCGTGTCGGTGATGAAGTACAGCAGGATGGCGCGCATCCCGTAGTAGGAGAAGCGTTCCCACATCTCCACGTTGAGCATCCAGGGCAGTCCGCGGGGGTGGCCGAACAGCCCCCGGTCCTGCCTCGACGGCGTCGTGCGCAGGCTGCGGGGCCGCCACCGGCTGGAGATGAGGCGGCCGGGCCCGGCCAACCTGTCCTCGCGCTCGTTGACCGCCGTCGTGGCGGCTGACGTTGGGCCGGATGTCGAGTCTGACATCGGGCCTGACGTCGAATCGGACTCGGTCTGTGCCATGGCGCTGTCCCTTCCTCGGGGCGGTGGCCACTCGGGGCCGGCCGCAGGGGTGATCCAGGGCGCCGGGTGCTCCGTCTGACGTGAGGGGCACAGACCTGTCGCCGAGGTCAGAAGTGATGGTGCCCAGACCATAGCGCCCGGCCTGTTTCCGGCATGCTTCCGGTTCTTGGCCAGACGACGGCGGCCCCGGAGAGGACCGCAGGGGGTCTCTTCTCCGGGGCCGCCGGGTACCGCCGCACTGGGCGGATGACGGGGACTCCTCCGACGACGCGCGGAGGGGCAGGTCGGTAGGACTGCGCGGGCCGGGGCCCTCAGCGGGCCAGGGCGTCGGCTGCGGCCTTGACGTTCGGGCGCACCGGGGTCAGGCGGGTCAGCTGGGTGACGTGGCGCGGCTCGAGCTCGTCCAGGCTGGAGACTCCCAGGAGCTTCATGGTGCGGATGACCTCGTCGGAGAGGATCTCGATCATGCGGTCCACGCCCTCGCGCCCGCCGGCCATGAGTCCGTAGAGGTAGGCGCGGCCCACGAGCCCGAACTTGGCGCCCAGGGCGACGGCGGCCACGACGTCGGCGCCGTTCATGATGCCGGTGTCCACCATGATCGTGGCGTCCTTGCCGACCTCGCGGACCACCTCGGGCAGGAGGCGGAAGGGGACGGGGGCGCGGTCGAGCTGGCGCCCACCGTGGTTGGACAGCAGGACGCCGTCGACGCCCAGGTCGATGAGGCGCTTGGAGTCCTCCACCGTCTGGACACCCTTGATGACGATCTTGCCCGGCCACATCGAGCGGATGACCTTGAGGTCCTCGTCGCTGATGGTGGGGTCCATGGCGTTGTCGAGCAGCTCGCCCACGGTGCCGCCGGTGGACTTCAGGGAGGCGAACTCCAGCTTGGGCGTGGTCAGGAAGTCGAACCACCACCACGGGCGGGGGATCGCGTTGAGGACGGTGCCGGCGGTGATCTGGGGCGGGATGGAGAAGCCGTTGCGCTTGTCGCGCAGGCGGGCCCCGGCCACGGGGGTGTCCACGGTGAACATGAGGGTGTCGAAGCCGGCGGCCGCGGCGCGCTCGACCAGCCCGTAGGAGATCTCGCGCTGGCGCATGACGTAGAGCTGGAACCAGTTGCGCCCGTGGGGGTTGGCGGCCTTGACGTCCTCGATGGAGGTGGTGCCCAGCGTGGACAGGGTGAAGGGGATCCCGGCGGCGCCGGCGGCCCCGGCCCCGGCGACCTCGCCCTCGGTCTGCATGAGGCGGGTGAAGCCGGTGGGCGCGATACCGAAGGGCATGGAAGAGCGCCCGCCCAGGATTTCGCAGGAGGTGTCGACGTCGATGGCCGGGCGCAGGATGTCGGGGTGGAACTCGATGTCGCGGAAGGCCTGGCGGGCGCGGCGCAGGGAGACCTCACCCTCGGCGGCGCCGTCGGTGTAGTCGAAGGCCGCGGCCGGAGTGCGGCGCTTGGCGATCTTGCGCAGGTCCCAGGTGGTCAGTGCGGCGTCGAGGCGGCGACGCCTGGGGTTGAGCTCGGGCGTCTTGAAGTGGAGCAGCTCGAAGATCTCGCTCGGGTTGGGCAGCTGGCGCTTGACCATAGGAACCTCATCGGTGAGTCGGATTCTGGACGCTCCGCGCGGCGCGGAGTGCTCGTGGGAGGCGACCGGCCCCCGTGGCCGGCACTGAGGTCCACGAACCACCTCATGCTATGGGACAAAAGTCACCGAAGCAAGGTAAGCCTAAGCAATCCGTCTAACGGGAGGGAGAGATTCGCAATTTCTGCGAGGCGCCAGTCTCTCCGGTGCGGTGGCGTCTGCTCGATGGCGGGGACAATCCACGCGGCCGGGTGCGTCTTGTTCCGGCCAGGGGCATTCGACGCCGTCGGGGACAGCAATCCCGTCCCCGAACGCGCAGGACGTCCCCGGCTGGAAGAAAATGTCCCCGTACGCGCGCGATGTCCCCGCCGGGAGCGGCACGTCCCCGGGCGCGCAGGATGTCCCCGACCGCAGGACGACGGCGGGGAACGACAGCGCAGGACGACGACAGGGCCGACAGCCCGGGCTAGGCCGCCCGGGTGCGGCCGGCCAGGGCGCGCAGACGCGCCCGCGCCCCCTGGCGCCGCAGGGCCTCGAGCTCCTCGACAAAGGTGCGTCGGAAGCGCTCGTTGGTCGCCAGGTCCCCGAAGACGCCCTCGTGGGAGATGAAGGCCGTCTCGTGGCCGGACTTCTGTGCGGCGGCCAGGAGCAGCAGCTCGTCGGCCAGCGGGTCGTCGATGGCGATCGTCTTGCCGTTCTCGTCGACGCCCTCATCGCCCAGCGCCCAGGCCGCCACCATCGCGGTCCCCAGACGGATCGGCCCGCCGGCGGTGAGGTTGTCGCGCACCGTGCCCAGGACGAACTTCGGCATCCGGCTGGAGGCGTCCTGCGCCAGGCGGGAGAGAGTGTCTGCGATCGCCTCGTTGGTGAAGCGTTTGAAGAGCGTGCTGATGTAGTCGTCCAGGTTGATCCCCGGCACCGAGCGCAGAGTGGCCCGCGCCTCGCGCTCAAGATAGGCCCTCACCCAGGCGGCGATGTCCGCATCGGCTGCGGCCTCGTGCGCATACTCGATTCCCAGCAGGCGCCCCCAGTGGGCCAGCCCCTGGTGGGAGGCGTTGAGCAGACGCAGCTTCATGAGTTCGTAGGGGACGACGTCGTCGACCATCTGCACCCCGACCTCCTCCCACGGGGGCCGCCCGGCGGGGAAGTCGTCCTCGATCACCCACTGGGTGAAGGGCTCGCTGACCACCGGCCAGGCGTCCTCGACACCGAGTGCCCGTTGCAGCTCGGCGACGTCGGCCCGCGTGGTGCGCGGGGTGATGCGGTCCACCATGCAGCTGGGGAAGGCGACGTTCCCGTCGATCCAGTCCGCCAGCTCAGGGTCGCTCATCGCGGCCTGGGAGACCACTGCCGTGCGGGCCACCTTTCCGTTACCGGGCAGGTTGTCGCAGCTCATGACCGTCAGCGGAGCGATTCCCGCCTCCCGACGCCGCCTCAGCGCCTCAACGATGTAACCGAAGGCGGTCGTCGGCTCGCCCGGGTGCTCGGCGTCGTGGACGGCTCCGGGCGCCTCAGTGCGGAACGCGGCGGTGGCATCGTCAACGTTGTAGCCGCCCTCGGTGACCGTCAGCGAGACGATCCGGGTGGTCGGCGCGCTCAGGAGGGCCAGGACGACCTCGGGGTCGTCGGGGGCGAAGAGGTAGTCGTGGATCGAGCCGATGACCGCTGGATCGCGCAGCCCACCGGGATGCTTGAGCAGCAGGGTGTAGAGGTGGTCCTGAGTCGTCAGCACGTCACGCATCCGGGTGTCCCCGGGCAACAGGCCGACGCCGCAGATCCCCCACTCCAGGCAGGATCCGCCCGCTGCGGCGGCTGCTCCGCCGCCGGCCCCGGCGCGCCGGCGCATGAGCCTGTCGAGGTAGGCGGCCTCGTGGGCGCGGTGGAAGCCGCCCACACCGATGTGGACGATCCCGGTGGTCATGGCGGAGCGGTCGTAGTCGGGGGCCAGGGGCGACTCAGTCAGTGAGATGGTCAAGAAGAGGTCCTTTCCGCGCTGCCACCAGTGGCCTTCAGTCAACCCGGCCTCCTTGGAAATCCGGTGGGCGTCCACTCCGGGAGGCCTCAGCGGAACGCTCCGCCCCTCGCCCTGATCCCCGTGAAACTCTTGCGGGAGCAGGGAAGAGACGACAAGACTCCGCGCCGCCCGAGCAGTGAGCAATCGGGCGACGCGGAGTGAGGGCGGTCTTGATGAACCTCAGTGGGCGATGACGACGCGCAGGTTGCGCGGGCCGTGCACGCCGTTGACACGCACCAGCTCGATGTCGCTGGTGGCCGAGCCGCCGGCGATCCACGTCATCGGGCGCGTGGGGTGCTCTCCCAGGACGTCCACGGCCTGCGGCACCGTCGGCATGATCGTCTCGCGCTCCAGAACCACGACGTGCTTGTCCGGAACCAGCGAGATGGCCCGGCGGCCCTGGTCCGGCTCGCCGTCGAGGACGATCGTCCCCGAGATCGAGATGCCCACACGCGAGCAGGTCAGCACGGCGTCGATCTCATTGAGGTCGAGGGTGGCGATGGCCTCCTCGCGGGAGTCCTCCACCACGGTGCGGCCGTTGCGGGCCGCCGCCTTCTTGTAGTCCTCGGGCAGCCCGGCGGGGACGACGACGGAGCGCGCCTCACCGAGCAGCTCGTCGATGGCATCCAGGATCGCTGCGTCCTTGGGGGCGACGATGACCTCGGCCGAGTAGTCCTCGAGCTTCTCGATCATCTCATCAACCACGGGCTTGGAGCCGGGGGGATTCTCCCCGGAGCGGATGTAGTTGCGCGGGATCGGCCCCACCGGTCGGGTCTGGGACCGCGAGATCGCGTCGCGGGCGCGGGCCAGGATCGCGGACTTCGCATCCATCACAGCTCCTCCTCGCTGGTCGAGCCGGCCGGGGCCTGGGAGGCGGATGCCTCCGGGGCGATCGGCTCAGGGTTGTTGATGGCCGAGCGTGCGTCCAGCGCGGCCGGGGTGGGCTCGCCGTCGGCGCTCGCGCTGCCGGACACCGGCGTGCCAGGAGACGGGGGCGGGTCGGCCGGGAAGCCGTCCGCGTGACCGCGGCCGCTCTGGGCATCGGCGACCTGGCTCAGCGGGGTCTCACCCTCGGGGTGAGTGCGCTTCCACCACTGGCGGAAGGTCTCCGAGGGGGCCACCGGCAGGTCGCGCGCCCCGGTCCACAGGGAGGCCGGGAAGGGCAGGGCGCCGATCTTGCCCTCCTTGCCGCCCAGCAGCGCCGAGGCCTTGACCGTCTGCGAGGCGGCCGCCCACAGCGAGCTCTTCGACATCACCGGGGCCGAGACGTTCATGGCCACGTCCCACACGTCCGGCACCGCGCGGCGCTTGACGTCCACGGAGCGGGCCCGCAGGTGGATGAGGATCGTGGGGATGTCGATCTTGACCGGGCACACCTCGCCGCAGGCCCCGCACAGGGAGGAGGCGAAGGGCAGGGTGTGGACCGGGTCGTCGTCGGCCAGCCCCTGAGTGAGCTGGGGTGTGATGATCGAGCCGATCGGGCCGGGGTAGACCGAGCCGTAGGCGTGCCCGCCGGTGTGCTGGTAGACGGGGCAGATGTTCATGCACGACCCGCAGCGGATGCAGGCCAGGGCCTGGCGGCCCACCGGGTCGGCCAGGGTCTTGGTGCGCCCGTTGTCCATGAGCACCAGGTGGAACTCCTTGGGGCCGTCGCCCTCGGTGACACCGGTCCACATGGAGGTGTAGGGGTTCATGCGCTCACCGGTGGCCGAGCGTGGCAGGAGCTGGGAGAAGATCTCCACGTCCTGGAAGCGGGGCACGAGCTTCTCGATGCCCATGAGGGTGATGAGCGTGTCCGGCAGGGTCAGGCACATGCGCCCGTTGCCCTCGGACTCGTAGATCGAGACCGTGCCGGTCTCGGCCACACCCATGTTCGTGCCGGAGACGGCCACCGAGGCGTGCAGGAACTTGTTGCGCAGGTGCGAGCGGGCCGCGGCCGTGAGCTCCTTGGGGTCGTCGGAGAGGTCCGCGGGGGCGTCCTCCATGCGGTCCAGGAAGATGCCGCGCACCTCGGAGCGGTTGCGGTGGATCGCGGGCACCACGATGTGCGAGGGCATGTCGTCGGCCAGCTGGACGATCATCTCGGCCAGGTCCGTCTCGTGGGCGGTGATGCCCCGGTCGGCCAGGTACTCGTTGAGGTTCGTCTCCTGGGTGGCCATCGACTTGACCTTGACGATGTCGTCGACGCCCTTGGAGGCGATGATGTCGGTGATGATCCGGTTGGCCTCGGCGGCGTCACGTGCCCAGTGGACGATGCCGCCGCGGGCGGTCACGTTGGCCTCGAACTGCTCCAGCAGCTCGGGCAGGCGCGAGGCCACCTCGAACTTGACGGCCTCCGCGGCGTTGCGCAGGTCCTCCCAGTCGGGCATCTCGGACACGCGGTCGGCGCGCTTGGAGCGGATGGTGCGTGTGGCGTGGCCCAGGTTGCGGCGCATCTGGGTGTTGGCCAGCGTCTTGTGCGCGCCCTCGGGGAAGGTGGGTCCCCAGCGCAGCGTGTCCTCGGGCTGCTCGACATCGGTGCGCCACCCGCCCGTGTGGGGCATACCGAGAAATACCTGTGTCATCGTGCCACCGCCTGTGTGTGCTGAGAGTTACCGGTGTGCTGGACGTGCTTGGGGGCGAAGGAGATGTTGCCCTCGAAGGGAGCGTCCTTGGTGGAGGCCAGGATCTCGGCCAGGTGCATGATGCGCACCCCGGAGTTGACACGGGACAGGCCGCCGCCGATGTGCATGAGGCAGGAGTAGTCGCCGGCGCACAGGACCTCGGCGCGCGTGGACATCACGTTGCTCATCTTGTCGGCGAGCATCGCGGTGGAGGTCTCGGAGTTCTTCATGGAGAAGGTGCCTCCGAACCCGCAGCAGACCTCGGCGTCGGGCAGGTCGATGAGGGTGAGGGCCTCGACGGCCTTGAGGAGGCGGTAGGGGCGGTCGGCGACCTTGGCGACGCGTAGCGAGTGGCAGGTGGGGTGGTAGGTGACCGTGTGCGGGAAGTAGGCGCCCACGTCCTCGGTGCCCAGGACATCGATGAGCAGCTCGGTCAGGTCGTAGGTGTGTGCGGCGATCTGCTCGACCCGCTTGGCCAGGGCCGTGTCGCCCACGTGCTCGGCCACGAGGCCCTGCTCGTGACGGGCCGCGCCGGTGCACGAGCCCGAGGGGATGACGATGGCGTCCCACTCGCCGTCGAGCACGGGGGAGAAGGTCTCCACGTGGTTGCGGGTGATCTTGGCGGCCTGCTTGAAGTAGCCGGTGTTGGCGTGCATCTGGCCGCAGCAGACCTGTCCCTCGGGGAAGCAGACCTGGTGGCCGAGGCGCTCCAGGATGGTGACGGTTGCCTGCGCTGCCTGCGGGAACATGGTGTCCGCAAGACAGGTGGCGAAAAGGGCGATTCGCACGATATGCCTCCACGACGTCGTAACTGAGACTGTCACGAGGACCGCCCGGACTCACCTGCTTCGAAGCTGGATGTGATGCGGCCTCGGCTGTATCTCAGGCTACGGCCCGGTGGTGGTACTCATCTGACAACGACGGACTCCCGGTCGGTTGGTTCCACTCTCTGAGACAGGTTTTCCGTTGAGGTGGTGCGGTTCTGTGAGGGGTGAGGGTGGGTTGAACAGGGGGTGTCTGCGGCGTGTGGGAGGTAAGTCCTAGAGGTGGATTGCGTCATGCATTGCTGCCCTTATCTGCGATGGGCTTCGAGGAGGCATCGGCGGGAGCGCGGCCGACGCCGTCGAGAACGCACTTGTGCTGCGAGGACGTACTTTCGCGGCGAGGACTGCGCTTGCCTCCAGAATGCGAGTGCCGGGGCGCAGTCGCCGGTGGGAGAACGCAGTCCTCGGCTGGGAAGTACGTCCCCGATCCGACGTCGGGGCTCGGGCATAGCCCTTCAGCCTCACGTGTGTCAGTGCGGTGGCGGCGCCGGGCTCAGCCGGCGGGGCAGGCCCCGACCTCGAGTTGGCCGTGACTGTTGGAGCCAGTGGCCACGACGCCGCCGTCGGCGCGTAGGCCCACGGTGTGGGCCGCGCCCGCCGCAATGGCCACGATGTCGCGCCACTGGCTCACCTCGCACTGATCGGCCTGTGACCTACCCACTGCGACGACGGTCCCATCGGCTCTGAGGCCAACGCTGTGGTGGCTGCCCGTCGCCACGGCGGTGATATCGGTCCAGCTCTCGATCCCCGACCAGAACTCCGGGCGCCCGGCAGCGCGAACAGTGCCGTTGTCGTGCAGCCCCAGGGTGTGGAGGTAGCCCGCGGATACCGCGCGGATTCGACGCCAGTCATGCACCTCGCACTGGCCGGCGGTGTTGTTGCCAGTCGCGCAGACGCTCCCGTCAGAGCGAACGGCCACCGTGTGCCAGTCGCCGCAGCTGATACCGGTGATCTCGCGCCAGTGGTCAACCTGCCGTTGCCCCTCGACGTCGCGGCCGGTGGTCACCAGCGTCCCGTCGATGCACAGTCCTGCGCTGAATCTCCATCCTGCGGCGACGGCGACGACGTCCCGCCAGTCCCGGACGTCGCACTGCCCCTGCGCGTTCCAACCGCAGGCCAGCACCGTTCCGTCGTCGCACAGGCCCAGCGTGTGAGACCGGCCGGTGTTGGCGGCCAGATGGACACTGCCCGCCGCGACGGAGATGACGCCTCGCCACTGCGAGACCCGGCACTCTCCGGCACCGTCCGCTCCGACGGCGACCACCCGTCCGTCGGGGAGACATCGGACGGTGTGCCTGCGTCCAGCAGCCAAAGGAGCATGAGTCATCACGAAGTCCTCCTTCGTTCCCATCCCAGCAGAACCGCCCCGCTTTCGCCACCGACGCCGTCGAGAACGTACTTTTGCTGCGAGAACGTACCTTTGCGGCGAGGACTGCGCTTGCCTCCAGAATGCGAGTGCCGGGGCGCAGTCGCCGGTGGGAGAACGCAGTCCTCGGCTGGGAAGTACGTCCCCGATCCGACGTCGGAGGCGTCAGTACACGCACGGCGCCCCCGGAATCGCGAAGGACCCGGGGGCGCCGTCTGTAGGAGTCAGGCTCGAGCGGCCTCAGACGCCCGGCCCCCTGGGCGGCGGTGGCCTGCAGGTTGGCGAACAGAGCCCCGCGCTTGTTGCCGAGTCGGATCCTGCGAGGCCTGTGAGACCCAGGGAACCTGCGACGGTGCCGTCGGCGACTGCGTGAGATGCACAAGCCCCAGAGGGAATGTGCAGCTGCTCGGCCCGCAACTGCGTGAGGGCCGAGCTCAGGATGTCAGTGCTGGCTGGCATGATTGGGGCGCCTCTCTTCGGCTCCTTCCTCCGGAACACGTGCAGTGTCCTGGCCGGGGAGGAGAGGAGCTGGGAAGGAGGTGAGGGCCGTGTCCAAGCCGAAAGGCCGGAACGCGAAAGTCCGCCGGGGCAAGGTAACGGCCCGGAAGGTGAGCGACGTTTTGACCTCTATCGCTCGCCTGATCCGGGCCGTTGGTGTCCTGGTGGATGCCCTGAGCAAGTGGTTCAGCTGAGGCTGACTGCTTGCTAGGGGAGTCGCCCGGCTAGTACCCGGGTGGCTCCCTGCCATTATGGTCGGCGCCGCTCCTCCCTGTCCACATGACGACGAGACTCATCAGAAACGCCCGCGGAGGAGGCCCGGTGCCTCACGGAGAACTGCCCGCGACGCCCGTGGACCGTGCCAGGCTCAGGCGAGGGATCAGGTCCCGGCCTCGAGCTGTCTGTGGCTGTTACTGCCACCGACGCCGGAGGCTGAGCACACGCACTGCGCCCCCGGAATCGCGGAGGATCCGGGGGCGCAGTGCGCAGTAGTGAGAGTCAGGCTCCGGCGGCCTCAGACGCCCAGCCCCACCTGGGAGGCCAGGAACACGAGAGCGCCCAGCACCAGCAGCAGCCCGATGGAGTAGGGCGCCGCCTTCTTGAGGATCTCGGCGTCCGTACCGGGGGCGTCGACCGCGGTCGAGGCGATGGCCAGGTTCTGCGGGGAGACGATCTTGCCCAGACCGCCACCGATGGTGTTGGCGGCCAGCAGGATCTTCGGGTCGAGCCCGGCCCCCTGGGCGGCGGTGGCCTGCAGGTTGGCGAACAGGGCGCCCGCGCTCGTCGCCGAGCCGGCCACGGCGGTTCCCACCCAGCCCAGAGCCGGGGAGAGGAAGGCGTAGGCGGCGCCCGTGGCGGCCAGGGCCGCACCGATCGCGGAGGTCTGGCCGGAGAAGTTCATGACGTAGGCCAGGGCCATGACGGCGGCGATCGTCAGGATCGCCATGCGCAGCGTGTAGCAGGTCTTGGCCAGCGTCGCGAAGCCCTTGCCCACACTCATTTCGAACTTGCCCGGCACCGAGCGCGCCGCGTAGATGAAGGTGACGATGATGGCGGTCAGGAAGATCCAGGTGCCCGGGTTGGACAGGGTCTGAAGGTTGTAGATGGCGCTCTTGGAGGCCTCACCCTTGGCGTTGAGGAGCTGGCCGTACACGCCGGGCCACTTCATGGGCAGGTCGGTGGCCTTGAAGACCTTGTCGAGGTTGACGCCCAGCGTCCACAGCTTGGTCGTGGCGATGATGACCACCACCAGGATGTAGGGCAGCAGGGCCAGGATGACGCGCTCGCGGTCGGGGGCGTCGTCGGCGGCCACCTGAGAGCGGTACTCGTCGGGGGTCTTCGGGGTCCACACCAGCAGGAAGATGTAGGAGGCGGCCAGTCCCAGCAGGGAGGCCAGCACGGCGGTGAGCTCGTAGGAGATCGAGGGGGTGAAGAAGTGGCCCACCCCGGTGGCCAGGCCCGCCACGATCGCCAGCGGCCACAGCTGCTTGACGCCGCGCGCGCCGTCGAGGATGAACAGCAGCAGGAGCGGGATGAAGGCGCAGAACACCCAGGTCAGGTGCCCCATGGCGGTGGCGACCGTCACCGGGTCCTCGCCGCCGAGCTTGCCGGCGGTCGTGGTGGGAATGGCCATGGCGCCGAAGCCCACGTTGATGGCGTTACCGACCATGACGACGACGGCCGCCTTGAGCTTGGGCAGGCCCAGGGTCGCCACCATGGCGGCGGCGATGGCCACCGGGGCGCCGAAGCCGGCCAGACCCTCGAGCAGGCCGCAGAAGGAGAAGGCCACGATGAGGGCCTGGGCGCGCATATCGCCCTTGCCGATCACGTTGAACACGGCCTTCAGGTCCTTGGAACGACCCGAGACGTCAGTGAGGTTGTAGAGCCACACGGCCGCGATGATGATGTAGATGATCGGGACGAATCCCAGCGCCATGCCCTGGGTGGCGCTCATGACCGTCATACCCACCGGCATGTGGAACAGGGCGACCGCGGTGACGGCCGCGATCACCAGGGAGATGATGGCGCACCAGTGGGTGGCCACCTTGAACACGCCCATGAGGACGAAGAACACCACCAGCGGCAGCAGACCCACCGCGGCGGTGAGGTAGACGTTGCCGCCCACGGCGGTGGTCGACGGCGTGAAGGTGGCGGGCAGCCCCGCCAAGGCTGGGGCGAGCGGTGCCGAATGCATCGGCAGGGCTGACAGGACGGCTGGCGTCATGGTTACTCCACTGTGAGTACTGATGGGGTCGTCCAGGTCGTCAGCGGGGCTGGGCTGGCAGCCGCGCTGCTGCGTCCTGGGTACTAAGGCCCAACGATCATGCCATGGAGATGGTGAGTTGTGCACCATATGAGGGGGCCGCGCGCCGTCTTCTCCCGTCCTTCCGGGTAAAAGTGGGGTGTGGCGCGCAGTGTCCGAGGCGGGCCGACCCGGTCACTCTGGTGGCTGCCGGCGTCGTCCGGACGCAATGCACGAGGGTGGGGTGCTACTGGAGGAGGGTTGGGTGTACTGCGGGTAGGTGGGGCCTTCGTGCAGTACGCACAACCCTTGGCCAGTGGATCCCGACCCTCGTGGAGTAGGCCGGCCCGAGGCGAGGATCGGCCGGCGCCGGTGCTGCGGCCTGTGTCGGTGGCCGGCCGGCTCAGCGCCTGCGGCGGCGGGGCACCAGTCGGGCCGAGTTGAGGATGAAGGCCGACTCGGAGACGACGTGCACGAGGGCCGCGGCCACCGGCCCCAGCAGCCCCAGCCCGGCGGCGAGCATGCCGACGACGTCGACCACCACCGTGCCCACGAAGTTCACCATGATGATGCGCCGGGCCCGGCGGGCCACCCGCACGGTCTCGACCAGGTCGGCCGGGGCGGAGCCCACGAGCACCACGTCCCCGGCCTCGCGGGCCACGTCCGTGCCGGTGCCCATGGCGACGCCGACATCGGCGGCGCCCAGGGCGGGGGCGTCGTTGACGCCGTCGCCCACCATGGCCACCCGCTTGCCCGCCCGGCGCAGCGAGTCGATGACCTCCTCCTTGTCGGTGGGCAGCAGGTCGGCGCGCACCTGCTCCTCGGTCAGGCCGAGCAGGCCGGCCACGTGGCGCGCGGAGGCGGCCGAGTCGCCGGTGAGCATGAGGATCTCCAGGCCCATGTCACCCAAGTCCCGCACGGCGGTGGCCGCCCCCTGGCGCAGACGGTCGGCCAGGGCGATGGTGCCCAGGAGCTGTCCGTCGGCCCGCACCTCCACCACCGAGGTGGCCGACGGCGCCTCCGGGTCGGACTCGGCGCTCAGGGCGGCCTCGTCGTCGCAGTCGGAGGTGTCCCGCTCCGGTTGGTGCCCTTGCCCCCGGCAGCGTCCCACGGTGATCCGACGCCCTTCGACGTGGGCGCTCACGCCGGCTCCGGGGGAGTAGGCGACGTCGCCGGGCATCGGCACCGTCAGGTCGCGCACGGCGGCTTCTGCGTAGATGGCCCGGCCGATGGGGTGCTCGGAGTTCCACTCGGCCGCGGCCGCCAGGGCCAGCACCTCGCCCTCGCCGGTGGCGGCCTCGGTGGGGCGGACGCTCACGACCCGGGGCTCGCCGACGGTGAGGGTCCCGGTCTTGTCCACCACCACCGTGTCCACCGCGGAGAGCTGTTCCAGGTGGGTGCCGTCCTTGACGAAGGCCCCGCAACGGGCGGCGCGGGCGATGGCCGCCAGAACCGCCAGGGGAGTGCCCGCGGCCACCCCGCAGGCCCCGGCCACGATGATGACCGAGATCGTGGCGCGCACGTCCCTGGTCACCAGGAAGGTGACCAGGGCGGCAGCCAGGGCCAGGTAGACGATGCGGGCCGCCAGCCGGTCGGCCAGGCGCTGGACTGGCGCGCGCGAGGACTGGGCGTGGCGCACCGCGGCCACGATCCGCCCGTAGGAGGACTCCTCGCCGACCCGCTCCACCTCGAGCTCCAGGGCGCCGCGGGTGATGGAGCCGGCCGGCACCCGGTCACCCGGCCCGACCTGCACGGGCAGCGCCTCCCCGGTGATCCGGGACTGGTCGACGTCGGCCCTACCGGTGCGCACGACGCCGTCGACCGGCACCCGGCCCCCGGGGCTCAGGGCGATGACCTGCCCCGGGCGGACCTCGTCCAGGGGGACCTCAGTGACCCCGGAGGACTGCGAGGCCTCGGCCGACTCGGCGGACTCAGTCGTCTCCGGGGCCCCCACCACCCGCGCGGTCTGCGGCAGGAAGGACATGAGATCGGTCAGGGCGTCGCGCCCCCGATCCATCGACAGCTCCTCCAGGACCTCGGCGCACAGCGCGAAGACCGTCACGGCCAGGGCGGTCACCCACTCGCCAATGGCGGCGGCCGCCACGATGGCCAAGAGCATCGACATCTCCATACTCATGCGCCGCTCGCGCAGGTCACCGGCCGCCTCGACCAGGAGCGGCCAGCAGCCCACCGCCAGCACCACCGCCCCGGCGGCGCCCACGGCCCAGCCGGGTGTGCCGGTCGTGCCCGCGATCCAGGCACCCAGTGCCGCCACGCCCACCACCGCGATGCGCACGACGTCGGCCCACTCGATCCGCTCGAGGATCCGCTCGCCCGTGCGGGCGCCCGAGGGGGTGCCGCCGGCACCGGAGAGCTCGTCGGAGTCATCGACGGGCAGCGCCGGCGTCGAGGCCGACGGGGCGGAGGCGGGTGGGGACACGTGGGCAGTGGGTGGGTGAGCCGTCATTCAGGGACTCCTCGCAGGGGGACGGGAAGTACTCCCCGGGCGGGCCGGGGAGCGCCACCCAGGAATCTACCGACCATTCATCGGACTCGACAGTGTATGAGAGGACTAGTGGCGCATAAGGACGCCGCCGACGGGCCCGTGGGGAGGTGGGCCCGTCAGCGGCGTCCGGGGGACTGGGCGCTCAGGCGGTGCCGGCGAGCGCCGCCTGAGTACTGTCGGACATCGGCCCTACTCGACGACGTCCTCGTCGACCCAGTCCAGGGTGCGCTGGACGGCCTTGTTCCAGTTGCGGAAGAGCCGCTCGCGCTCGGCCTCCTCCATGGTCGGCTCCCAGCGCTTGTCCTCGGCCCAGTTGTCGATGACGTCCTGGGTGCCCGACCAGAAGCCCACCGCGATACCGGAGGCGTAGGCGGCACCCAGCGCCGTGGTCTCGGCGACCTTCGGGCGCACCACGGGCACGCCCACCTGGTCGGCCTGGAACTGCATGAGCAGCTCGTCACGGGTCATGCCGCCGTCGACCTTGAGCTCGGTGAGGGCGGCTCCCGTGGACCCGGAGGCCGCAGCGTCCCGGTTCATGGCCTCGAGGACCTCGCGGGTCTGGTAGGCGGTGGACTCCTCCACGGCCCGGGCGATGTGCGCCTTGTTGACGTAGCGGGTCAGACCCACCAGGGCACCGCGGGCATCAGGGCGCCAGTGCGGGGCGAATAGCCCGGAGAAGGCCGGCACGAAGTAGGCCCCGCCGTTGTCCTCGACGCTGGAGGCCAGGGCCTCGATGTCCTTGGAGTCGGCGATGATGCCCAGGTTGTCGCGCAGCCACTGCACCAGCGAGCCGGCCACGGCGATCGAGCCCTCCAGGGCGTAGACGGCCGGCTCGTCCCCGATCTGGTAGCACACGGTGGTCAGCAGCCCGTTCTCACTGCGCACCGGGGTGGTGCCCGTGTTCATGAGCATGAAGCAGCCGGTGCCGTAGGTGTTCTTGGCCTGGCCCTTCTCGAAGCAGGCCTGCCCGAAGGTGGCCGCCTGCTGGTCGCCGAGGATGCCGCTGATGGGGGTGTCCACCAGCAGGCCGTTCTTGCGGCCGTAGCCGAAGACGCCCGAGGAGGGGCGGATCTCGGGGAGCATGGAGACGGGGATGCCCATGTCCGCGCAGATCTCCGGGTTCCAGTCCAGGGTGTCGATGTTCATGAGCATCGTGCGCGAGGCGTTGGTGACGTCGGTGGCGTGAACACCGCCGTTGACCCCGCCGGTGAGGTTCCACAGCGTCCAGGTGTCCATGGTGCCCATGAGGAGGTCGCCGGCCTCGGCGCGCTCGCGGGCGCCCGCCACGTTCTCCAGGATCCAGGCCACCTTGGGGCCGGCGAAGTAGGTGGCCAGGCCCAGGCCCACGCGGTCCTTGTACTTGTCCGGGCCGTCCTCGCCGGCCAGGCGGTCGCAGATCTTCTGGGTGCGGGTGTCCTGCCAGACGATGACGTTGTAGACGGGCTCGCCGGTGTTCTTGTCCCACACGACGGCGCTCTCGCGCTGGTTGGTGATGCCCACCGAGGCGATCTCGTGGCGGTTGATCTGCGCCTTGACCAGCACCCCTCCGACGACGGAGCGGATGTTGTCCCAGATCTCGTTCGCGTCGTGCTCGACCCAGCCGGCGCGCGGGAAGATCTGCTCGTGCTCCTTCTGGTCGACGGCGACGATCCCGCCGTCGTGGTTGAACAGGATGGCGCGTGAGGAGGTCGTACCCTGGTCAATGGCCAGGACGTACTTCTTCTCAGTGCTGTTGGGGCTCAAAGGAATGTCCTTTCACTACGTTGTGAGGGGGCGGTGGTGAGGGCTGCGCTCGGCAGCGATGATGTCGATACGGTCAAGGGTCGTGCGGGCTCAGAACAGCCCGGCGAAGTGGGGGACGATGAGCCCGGCGGCGACGGCGCCGATGAGCGGGCCGACGATCGGGACCCAGGAGTAGGCCCAGTCCGAGTCTCCCTTGCCGGGGATCGGCAGGAGGGCGTGGGTGATGCGCGGGCCCAGGTCACGGGCCGGGTTGATGGCGTAGCCGGTGGGGCCGCCCAGGCTCATGCCGATGACGACGACGACCATGGCCACGGCCAGCGGGCCCAGGCCCGAGGGGGTCTTGCCCGAGGCGATGATCCAGGCCAGCAGGACGAAGGTGCCCACCGCCTCGGTCACGACGTTCCAGCCGTAGGAGCGTACCGCCGGGCCGGTGGCGAACACGGCGAGCTTGGAGGCGGCGTCGGCCTCCTGGTCGAACTGCTTCTTGTAGGACAGCCACACGGTGGCGGCGCCCGCCATGGCGCCCACCATCTGGGCGGCGCAGTAGACGAGGATGTTGACCGGTGTGGCGGGAATGGTCACCGTTCCGGGGACATCGGGATTCATGTCCACGAGGTTCTGTCCGGCCACCGCCTTGCCGATGGTCACGGCCGGGTTGAGGTGCGCGCCGGTCTTGTAGGCGGCGTAGACACCCACGAAGACCGCCAGCCCCCAGGCCATGGTGATGACGATCCAGCCGCTGTCCTTGGCCTTGGAGGTGGGCAGCACGACACCGGCGACGACGCCGCAGCCCAGAAGAATGAGAAGAAACGTCCCCAGAGCCTCCGAGGCGAAGATCTGGGTCAGGGTCGCAGACATGTGCGGCTCTCTTTCTGCACGACGGTGTGCGGGTGTACTCGTGACTGCGAGGTCCGGGGTGTGGGTGGTGGCTGGTCGTGGTGCCCGCCTTCGCCGGAACCGGCGGGCGCCACGGGAGCCTGCGGGCCGAGCGGAACCGGGGGTGGTCCGCTTGACCCGCAGGAGACTAGATCGGCTCGGTGATGTGCGCCACCGCGGCGGCGTCGGTCAGTTCGGCCTCGGCCGCGGCGATCTGGGCCACGCGCTGGGCGTAGGCCTCCTTCTGGGCGGCGACGTCCTTCTCGGACCAGTTCAGCAGCGGCGCCATGATCGCCAGGATCTCGTCGGCGGCGGCCAGGCCCCGGTCGCGGCGCGACATGTCCAGGCGTACCCGGCGCAGGAGGACGTCGTCGAGGCACTCGGCGCCCTCATGGGTGACGGCCCAGGCGACCTCGGCGCGCAGGTAGGTGGGGGCCTCGGCCAGCGGCTCGCCCAGGCGCTCCTCGGGGCCGGCGGCGTCGATGGCCTCCAGCAGGGCCGGGGTCTCATCGCCGTAGCGGTCCAGCAGGTGGGTGACCCGCTCCAGGGTCCAGCCGCGCTCACCGGCGATCTGCCCGGCCCGCTTGGCCAGGGCGTGGTAGCCGGCCGCGCCCACCAGGGGCAGCTCCTGCGTGGCGCAGGGGTGGGCGTGAGACAGGGCCTCGCCCAGGGCGTGGTCGACGGCGTCGGAGGCCATGACCCGGTAGGTGGTCAGTTTGCCGCCGGCGATGGCGGTCAGCCCCGGGGCGATCCGGGTGACCGTGTGCTCGCGGGAGACCTTCGTGGAGGCGGCCTCCGCGCCCGGCTTGAGCTTGGGCTGGAGCAGGGGGCGCAGGCCCGCGTAGACGCCGATGATGTCCTCGCGGGTGATGGGCCGCGATAGCACGGAGTTGGCGTGCTCGAGGATGTAGTCGACGTCGGCGGCGGTGGCCACGGGCTTGGAGACGTCCAGTTCCCAGGGGGTGTCGGTGGTGCCGATGACCCAGTACTCGGGCCAGGGGATGATGAACAGGACGGACTTCTCGGTGCGCAGGAAGACCCCGGTCTCGGCGTCGATGGCCTCCTTGGGGACCACGATGTGGATGCCCTTGGAGGCCAGGACCTTCAGGCCGCCCACGTCGGTGGCCAGGTCCTGGACGTCCTCGGTCCACACGCCGGCGGCGTTGATGGTGCGCTTGGCCCGGATCTCGTGGTCGGTGCCGGTGGACAGGTCGGTGACGCGGGCGCCGTGGACGTGGCCGCGCTCGTCGGTGAGGAAGCCGGTGACCTTCGTGCGGTTGGCGGCCAGCGCTCCCAGGCCGACGGCGGTGCGCACCAGGTCGATGACCAGACGGGCGTCGTCGACGCGGGCGTCGAAGAAGCGGATGGCACCGGCCAGGCCGCTGGTGTCCAGGGAGGGGGCCAGGGCGGAGGTGCCCTTGCGGCCCAGGTGGCGCTGGATCGGCACGGTCTTGCGGCCACGGGAGCCGGCCAGGGCCAGGGCGTCGTACATGCCCACGCCGACCGCGGAGTAGGAGCGCTCGTAGTGGTGCTTGAGCGGCCACAGGAAGGGCTGGGCCTTGACCAGGTGCGGCGCGGTGGTGCTCAGCAGGCGGCCGCGCTCGGTGAGGGCCTCGTGCACGAGGGCGAAGTTGAGCTGGTAGAGGTAGCGCAGGCCACCGTGGACGAGCTTGGAGGACCACGAGGAGGTGCCCGAGGCCCAGTCGCCCATCTCCACGATGCCGGTGCGCAGGCCGCGGGCCGCGGCGTCCAGGGCGATGCCGGCGCCGGTGACGCCTCCACCGACGACGAGGACGTCCAGGCCCTCGGCCGAGGTCATCTCCTTCAGAGCGCGCTCGCGCTGGGCGGCGTTGAGCGCGGTGTCCTGGATGGGGGCGGGGTAGAAGGGGCCAGCCGGGCCGGAGTTGCGGGAGGTCTTCTTGGACGAGGGCTTGCGGGTGGAGGTCATGACTCCTGGGCTCCTACGTGTCGTGAGATCGAAACTGATGGGGCTGTGCGGGGCCGGTCGGCGTTGACCAGGGGTGCCGGACCGGGTCAGGCCGAGTCCCGGCTTCCGGCGCCGGGGCCCGCCGCGTTCCGTCGCGCTCGCACGGCTCTTGTGTGGTGGCGGACACCACTGTCCGCCGCCTGTGGAAGAATGCGCAAGGGGTGTGCACGAATGTGCAGGCGGCTTTCGAGGTATCCACAAGAATGTCCGCGCACCTGTGCGGACGCCTCTTCTCGCCGCGACATCCGATGCCGCAGGCGGGAGGATCGTTCCCTCCCGCGGCGGACACCGGCCGTGTGGAACGGCCCGTCATCGGTGGGCGGAGCCGGGTGGAGTAAGGAGGAAGACGTGACTGGCAGAACCGTGGCTGACGCAGCCGGGAGCGCGGTGAGTGCTGCCGACCCCGGCGGCCTCCTGCGCGCCTATGAGGCGGCCTCCATGTACTACGTCCAAGGCGAGACGATGGAGGTGATCGCCCACCACCTGGGAGTGTCGCGCTCGACCGTCTCCCGGCTCCTGGCGCGTGCCCGGCAGGAGGGTGTTGTGCGGGTCAGCCTCGTCCAGCCCGGGGGTGCCGGCTCCCTGGAGGGACGGATGGCTCAGGTCTTCGGGGTCCGCACGCATATCGTCCCGGTGCGCGAGGGCACCACGGAGATCCACCGCCTCCAGCAGGTCGCCTCCGTCGCTGCCGCGCACATGGTTGATCTCATCGAGGCCCTGTCCGAGTCGGGCCGGGGCCGAGGTGTCGGTGCGTGTGAGTCCGGTGGTCCCGAGGGTGACAAGCCCGCCGCGGCCGGTGAGCCCGCCGGGGCGGGTCGGGACGCTGACGCAGGAGGCGTCGTCGTCGGCGTCGCCTGGGGCACCACCATGTCGGAGGTCAGCGCCGCCCTGCCCTCGAGGTCCGTTCCGGGACTGACCGTCGTCCAGCTCAACGGTGCCTCGGATCCTGTGCGTGAGGGGCCCAGTGCTGGCGAGGTGCTCTCCCGGATGCGCTTGTCGCTGGGGGCGCGCACGATCTCCTTCCCGGTGCCTGCCTTCTTCGACCATGTGGCCACGCGCGAGGCCATGTGGTCGGAGCGCTCGGTCAAGCGAGTCCTGTCGGTGGTGCGGCGCGCGAGCCTGGCCGTCTTCGGCGTCGGCGCCCTCGATGCCCTCAACGGGGCCCTGCCCTCTCAGGTCTACGAGGGCGGCCACCTCACGGCCCGGGACCAGACCGTGCTGCGCCGCCAGAACGTGGTGGGGGACGTGTGCACCGTCCTGCTGCGCGCCGACGGCTCCTGGCGCGACGTCGCCCTCAACGCCCGGGCCACCGGTCCGACTCCCGCCCAGCTCGCCCGGATTCCGCGCCGCCTGTGCGTGGCCGCGGGAACCGGCAAGGCCCGCGCCCTGCTGGCCGCGCTGCGCGCCCGGACCGCCACCGATCTCGTTGTCGACGACGCCACCGCCCGTGCCGTCCTGGATCTCGCCGAGGCCCGCGGCCAGAAGGGAGGCGGTTCTCGATGAGTCGCGAACGTGGCAGGATGTGGGCCCGGATCGCGCTGCGGTCTGCTCACGGCTCCGATGTCGCCGGTGGTGCGCCGGCTCGCGGGGCCCACGACCAGAACTGAGTCTTACTGAATGCGGATGACGATGAACAGCACTGCTGTCAGGACAGATGAACACCAGCCCACCGGCCGGGCAGCTCGCCGGGCTGAGGTCTACGGGGTCGACGGCTCCCGACGCGTCCTGCGGCCGGCTCGCCCGGCGGACGTACGCGCCATCGCCGAGCTGGTGCGACCCTATGCCGAGCGCCGCGTCCTCATCGCCAAGGACCTCATCTCCTACTTCGAGGACATTCAGGAGTTCATCGTCGCCGAGGAGAGCCCCGGCGTCGCCGGGCCCGGTGGAGCAGGCGGCTGCGAGGCGTCGGCCGCGCCCAGGATCGTGGGCTGCGGGGCTCTGCACGTCATGTGGGACGACATCGCCGAGGTGCGTACCCTGGCCGTTCATCCCGACGCCGTGGGGACCGGGCTCGGTTCAGCCATCCTGCGCGAGCTCATCGCGCAGGCCCGGGAGATGGGGCTCAAGCGGGTGTTCTGCATGACCTTCGAGGAGCCCTTCTTCGGTGCCCACGGTTTCGAGCCGATCGAGGGTACCCCAGTGGGTGCGGACGTCTTCTCCGAGATGCTGCGCTCCCACGACGACGGTCTGGCTGAGTTCCTCGACCTGGCCCGCGTCAAGCCCAACACCCTGGGCAACGCCCGCATGCTCCTGCACCTGTGAGCTGACCGCCCTGGATGGGCCGGGTGTGGTTCGCTGCGGCGCGCCGCAGTCCTGTGCGACCTCATGGTCGGGTGCGATCCTGTCGGACAAACGACCGGCGGCTGTGCGACAGCCAGGCGACAACCGTGGAGGAGCACTCATGATCCGCAACGTTCACGAACGCGTCATCAACGCCCCTATCGAGTCCCTTGGGGCCCTGCTTGACGGGCTGGGACAGAAGGACGACCGGCTCTGGCCCTCGCAGTCCTGGACGCCGATGGTCCTGGACCGACCCCTGGCGGTGGGAGCCGACGGCGGCCATGGCGTCATCCGCTACTACGTCAGCGAGTACGTGCCCGGCCGGCGAGTGCGGTTCACCTTCCGTCCGCGAACAGGGATCATCGGCGCCCATGAACTGAGCCTTGACACCCTGGACGATGAGCGCACCCGCATCCGCCACGTCCTCATCGGCCGTGCCCGCGGCGCCATGCGGCTCATGTTCTCGGCCGTGGTCGAGCCCCTGCACGACGCTGTCGTCGAGGACCTCCTCGACAACGCCGAGCGGGAGGCGACCGGTTCGGTGGCCCGGCCCGCGTCCTGGAGTCCGCGGGTACGCGTGCTGCGCCGCCTCACCGGCGACAGATAACCGTTAAGCGCAGGCTGGGCCGATGGGGAGTTCTACCAAAAGCCGGCACAGAGCCAGGGCGATAGGCTGACAAAGCGTCGTCAGCCCCCATAAGTCCGAAGAACCCCTTGAGGAAAATATTCATGAGTCAGCCGCCGATCTCGCCGGTCACGGAGAAGCTGGTGCGCCGAACCGCGTTCACCGGCTCCGGCTGGATCGTGTTCATTTTCTGCGGTATCCCAGGGCTATATCTGCTGAACATCGCGCGACTCTTCGTGGGGGAATGGGGCGGTGCCTTTTTCACGGCTCTGATACTCGGGCTGTTGCTCCTCCTCCCTGTCGCGGTGGCGGTCTCAAGGAGGACGCAGTTCGATGCGGATGGGATCCATGTGCGGGGGCTGTGGAGCGCGCACGACGCCCCGTGGCCCCGCTCCCGCAGCGGCCTGGTCGTCCAGCGGCCGGCTAAGAACCCGGTCCTGGGACTCCTCATCATGGCCTTCGCCGGACTCTTCATCGTGATTCTGGTATTCCTGAGCGATGGGAACCTGAGCCCGGATGAGTTCCCCGGCATGAGTCTGGCCGCTCGGACCCACGTCCTTGACTCCGAGGGGCAGGTTGTCTGGCTTGCAGGAATGTCGCGCAGGGGATTATCCAGGTCCGGTATGGAGCGCAGAAGCGCGGCGGAGTTGGATCGGATCTGGAGCTGGGCCGTCGCGCGCGGCTACACGTGGGAGACCGATACGTACGTGAATCCTGAGTGCCTCCGCGCTGAATGAGAAAGGAGCACGGGGACGATGAGGATTGCTGCGGTCTACCTTGTCTCCGAGGGCGGGATGGGGAGTCCTGCCTGAGGCTGCCGTGTGACTGTCTCGGTATCCTGTCCGGGTCCGATCAGGACTCCGCGCATGTGAAGAACCATCGAGGAAAGTGCTCATGAGCCAGCCACCGGCCAACGGCCCCTACAGTCAGCCCGGACAGCCCGGCCAGTACGGTGCTCCCGCCCAGCAGAACCCCTACGGTCAAGCCGGCGTCTCCGGACCTCAAGCCCAGTACGGCCAGACGAGTCAGGTCGGAGCTGTGCAGTACGGTCACCCCGGACCTCAAACCCAGTACGGTCAGCAGGCCGGACAGCCCGCAGGGACTCAGGCGGCTTCCTACGGCGTCGCGGGCGCGCAGCAGTCCTCCTCGGCCCCGCAGCACGAGTACCAGCCCTCTTGGCTCGGCCCCATCCCCGTGGAACAGGACAGGCTGGTCCTCAAGCCCACGGCGACGACCTCCAGCCGCATTCAGTTTCTCGTGGGCGGCGGCTTTGGGCTGGTGTGCCTGGCCGGCGCAGTCTGGAACCTCATTCATCTCGGGGACAAGGGCACGATCAGTGCCTTCGTCATCCTGCTGCTCCTCGGGTTGTTCCTGCTGCTCGGTATCCTGCTCCTCATGTCGGTGCGCACGGTGTTCGACGCCACGGGCATCCACATCGGGGCCGGCGGAAGGGGCCGCGATATTCCCTGGCCGCGGTCGCGCACGGGGCTGTTCGTCAAGGTCCCCGGTGCGCCGGCGGCCCTGGGCGTCGCCGCCGGCAAGGTCCAGATCCGTCACGCCGAGGCGCACGTCATCGACCCCGCCGGCAAGGCATTCGTGCTGGCCGGTCTGACCTGGTCCGGAGTCAGTGCCCAGGCGCTGGAGGCGAAGGGCACCGCCGAGCTGGACCGCATCTGGGAGTGGGCGGTCGCGCGCGGATACACCCAGGAGACGGGCGAGTACGTCGAGCTCAACGGCGTGCTCGGTGTCCAGCAGGGACTGCGAGCGAGGCAGGAACGCCGTCAGGGCCTGAACCGCCCCTGACCCGGGGCGCACACGGTGGACGTCGAGGACGTGCAGCCTCCTCCAGCATTCTCGGTCGATGGGGGCTGGGCCCTTGGCGGCGGTGAGGTCGTGGTCGGTGTGGAATACGCTCATGGCACCCCACCGCCCACGATCTGGTGCTGACCGCCTTGATGAAGAGGTTCCCATGACGCAACCACCGACAGGCACGTCCGACGGCTGGCCCGCTCCCTACGGCCGGCCCGGGAGCCGCCCCGCCCCCTACGGTGGGGCCGTTCCTCAGGGGGCACCCGGTCAGTATGACTCGGCCGGGTACGGCCGAGTTGGTGGCGGTCGATCGAATGATGGCCGACCGAACTACCAGCAGCCATCGGCCCCTCCGGTCCCCGTTCCCGTCGCTGCGCTCCAGGGAGTCCCCGCGGCCCGGACGTTCGCGCCGCCGGTGCATCGTCCCGAGCGAGCATCCGCTGTGCCGGTGACCGACAGGTTGGTCCGCCGTACCGCCGCAACCGGGTCCGGCTGGATCGTGCTCGTCCTGTGTGGCGCCGTCGGGCTGCTGCTCCTGGCGTTCGGGCTTGGGACCATCGTTGGTGGCGGGGACGATTCCACGTTCGGCCTCACCATGCTCATCACCGGGCTGATACTCCTGGTGCCGGTTCCGATGATGATGTCCATGCGGACCGAATTCGACTCCAGCGGCATCCACACGCGAGTTCTCGGCTTCCGGCGCGACATCCCCTGGCCCCGGTCCCGCAGCGACCTATTCGTCAAGCGCCCCAGTGCGCCCCCGCTGCTGGTGATTCTCCTGGGGCTCGTCCTCATCGTCCTGGCCCTCCTCGCCGGGGACGCCGGGGACGCTGCCGGCGTGAGCCTGAGCGCCCGAGCCTACGTCAGGGTCCCTCAAGGGCGAGCCGTCTGGTTGCCGGGGCTGACTCGTCGCGGTCTGTCGAGGTCCATGATGGTGCGCCGGGGCGATGCCGAACTGGACCGCATCTGGACCTGGGCAGTGGCCCGCGGTTACACCCAGGAGACGGGTACGCCCGCGCGATCGTAGGTTAAGCCTCGGCTTCGTAGGGTAAGGGTACGAACCGGGTGCCTACCCTACGACCGCGAGGAGTGAGCCGCTTCTCAGCCGGCTGGTGACGAAGGCATCCGGCCTCGCCCAAGCCGTTGCCGCTACGGTGTCCCCCGTGCCTGCCCGCCCCGCCCCTGACGACACGATCACTGCTGCGACCTCGGCGCAGGACGTCATGACCTGGTACGACGCCCACGCCCGCGACCTGCCGTGGCGCCGGCCCGGTACGACCCCGTGGGAGGTTCTCGTCTCGGAGGTCATGAGTCAGCAGACCCCAGTGGCCCGCGTCGTCCCCGCCTGGCAGGAGTGGATGCGGCGCTGGCCCGGTCCCGCCGAGCTCGCCCAAGCCCCTACCGCTGCGGTGCTGCGGGTCTGGGGTCGCCTGGGCTACCCACGCAGGGCCCTGCGGCTCATCGAGTGCGCCCGCAGCGTCGTCGAGCAGCACGGCGGCGTCCTGCCCGATGACCTGGACGCCCTCCTGGCCCTGCCCGGGGTGGGGGAGTACACGGCCGGTGCGGTCATGGCCTTCGCCCACGGTCGGCGCGCCCTCGTGCTGGACACGAATGTCAGACGGGTCCTGGCCCGCGCCGTCGGCGGTCAGGCCCTTCCCGCCCCCAGCCTCAACCGGGCCGAGCGCGAGCGGGCACTGGGGCTGCTGCCCGACGACGACGCCACCGCCGCCCACTGGTCGGTGGCCGTCATGGAGCTCGGTGCCCTGGTGTGCACCGCCCGCGAGCCGGACTGCGGGGCTTGCCCGTGGCAGGCCGGCTGCGCCTGGCTGGCGGCCGGCCGCCCCGCGGACGTCCACGCGGGCCGGCGTCGCACCCAGGCCTGGCACGGCACCGACCGCCAGGCCCGGGGGCTGGTCATGGCCCGCCTGCGCGCGGCCCCCGACGGGCAGTGCGTCGAGGCCGCTGAGCTCAGGGCCTGCGCCGCCAGGGCCGGGACGCGGGCCTCCGGTGGTGCTCGCGACCCCGAGCAGCCGGTGCGCGCCCTGTCCACCCTCCTGGCCGACGGGCTCATCGCCACCGACGACGACGGCGCCACCTACCGGCTTCCCTAGCCGGCCACCGCTGTGCGGACCGCCCCGGTAGCCGGCCGGCAGGCCGCGCTTGGGGCCTGTGCGGACAACGACGAAGGTCTCATCGGCCTTGCGCATCGCCGGGGCGGGGCGCTCACGGGCCTGGGGCCGTGGCGCCGGTAGAGTCGTGACCATGGCCAAAGGACGCGGACGCAACCATGGGGAAAGCGCAGGACGACGAGGCTCGGCCCGTCGCGGCGCAGGCTCCTCATCGGGACGCTCGTCCTCGGGCTCCCAGTCCCGGCCCCACCGGCAAGGTGGTTCCGGCGGCGGGCCGCGGTCGGGTGCCGGACAGTCCTCCTCGTCCCGCTCCGGCGGGACGCCTCGATCCTCCCAGGCCAGGGGACGCGGCGGCCGCGCCTCGGGCACGAAGTCGACCGGACGCCCCCTGCACTCGGGGCAGACGGGCCGGCCCGCCGGCGGGCAGTCGGGCACGCCGGTCCGGGGCGGTAAGAACCGCCGGTCCCCCCAGGGCAGCCAGGGGACCTCGACGCCTCGCTCACGGCAGGCCGCTCCGGGAACCGCTCGCTCCTCCCGGACGAGCTCGACTCAGGCCGCTCGCTCCGATCGTCGTCGACACAGCTGGGGCGCGGGCCTCCAGTGGACCCATATCGGCGGCGGGCGGCTGACCGGAGCCCCCGACTCGATCCCGCAGGGCCCGGACCAGCCTCGCAGTGGGCGCCTGCGCAAGCCGGTCCCGCCTCAGCCCCGCTACGGTCTGCGCCGTGCCCTGGTGCTGGGCGGGGTCCTGCTGGTCCTCTTGCTGCTCATCGTGACCATCGCCGTCGGCTACTTCTGGGTCCGCAACACCATCCGCACCCAGGATGAGGAGCGCGCCGCCGCCCAGGTGCACACCGTCTACCCCACGCCGGGGAAGTGCGACCCCTCGACCTTGAAGAGCACAGTGCAGGGGCCCGAGTCCGTCAGTGTCGGTGCTGGGGCGACCTTCTCCATCTCCCTGGTCAACAGCGGCCAGGCACCCTGCCTGATCGACGTCGGCAGCCAGGCCCTGGGGGTGCGGGTCTCCTCGGGCTCTCAGCAGGTGTGGGACTCTGTCACCTGCCCCGTGGGCCAGACCGAGAAGGCCCTCCTCCTGCCTGCGGGCAAGGGCGCCGATGTCAACGTGACCTGGAACGGTAACGCGGCCACCTCCGACTGCGCAGCGGCCAACGCGGCACCGGCCTCCCCGGCTTCTCCGGCAGGCGCATCGGCCTCCTCGACGCCGAGTGCCACTGCCTCCTCCTCCGCGAGCCCCTCGGCGGGTCAGGCGCAGACCGCCCCCGGCAGCGCCGCGGGCGCGGGAACCTACCGTTTCCGCTTCGTCATGGGGGACAAGGACCTCACTGAGGACCGGGTCTTCGTCGTCGGCTGACGGCCTTCTGCAGGCGGGTGCCGGGGCGGCCGCCGGAAAGGCCTGGCGACCGACGAGCTCAGGAGTAGCGCTCGACGACGGAGATCTCCGCCAGCCGTGACAGCCCGTCGCGCAGGGTCCGGGCCCGCTGGGCGCCCACGCCCTCGACGGCCTCGAGTTCCTCGATGGTGGCTCCGAGGACCCCTTGCAGGGACCCCCACTGCTCGACGACGGCGCGCGCCGTCACCACGGGCAGGCGCGGGATCTTCGACAGGATCCGCAGGCCGCGCGGGGAGACCTGAGCGTCCAGGTCCTGGCCGTCGATGCCGCCCAGTCCCATGGAGCGCGCCACCATCGCCAGGTCCAGGAGGGCGGGGGAGCCCACCCACTTTAGGCGCGCATCGACGGTGGTCGTGTCCAGGCCCTCGGGCAGGTAGTCCTCTAGGAGGAAGCCGTGCTCGGCGAGCAGGCCCCGGGTGAGCTCCTCGACCTGGAGGGCCAGGAGGCGCCCGTCGGTGCCGAGCTCCAGGACGTAGGAGTCGATGTCGGCGGAGATGCGGCGGACCATCTCCATGAGCTGGAGCACCGAGGTGACGTCACGGACGGTGACGAGGTCCTCGATCTCCAAGGAGTCCAGGCCGGCGGAGGTCTGGTCGAGGCGGGCCTTGTAACGCTCCAGGGCGGACAGGGCCTGGTTGGCGCTGGCCAGGATCGACTCGCTGGGCTCCAGGACGTGGCGCTTGCCGTCCACGTACAGGGAGATGATCCGCATCGACTGACTCACGGAGATGACCGGGTACCCGGTCTGGCGGGCCACGCGCTCGGCGGTGCGGTGACGCATGCCCGTCTCCGAGGTCTGGATCGAGGCGTTGGGCAGCAGCTGGACGTTGGCGCGCCGGATCCGGGCGGTGTCCATGTCGACGACGACGCCGCCGTCCATCTTGGCCAGCTCGCGCAGGCGGGCGGCGGAGAGCTCGACGTCCAGGTGGAAGCCGCCCGAGGAGATGGCCTCCACCACCGGGTCGAAGCCCAGCACGATGATCGCCCCGGTACGTCCGCGCAGGATCCGCTCCAGTCCGTCACGAAGGACGGTGCCGGGAGCAACGAGCGCAAGCGTCTCGTGCAGCTGGCCAGCGGCCTCGATCATCATCTCTCCTGATCTCGCGGTGTCCTGGGGAAAGGATCGCACAGTGAACTTGCCGGGGCGGACCGCGCTCGGGACCCTCCGGTCTCGCGGCATCCAGGTGAGCGCACGCCCCTGTGCTCACGCTCCCATGGTATCGGCAGCCGGGCCGACCTTCGGCGAGGGCCTTCCCACACTGGACCAGTCGGTCTGTTGGCGGCGCCCGGCCGATCCATGACAGTCACGTCACCTGCTCGGCTCCCGTGGCCGCCCCTGGTCCCGGCGTTGTCTGCGTTTGCCAGTACTGCCTCCACTGCCTGTGCTGTATGTGCTGCCCATGGTGACCGTACTGTCCTGTCAGCCGCGTGGGAGTGCCGCCCCCATGGCCTCACCCACGTGCGCGACCGGCAGCACCTGCATCCCGGCGACCTCGCGCAGCTCGGCCGAGCCCGCCAGCGGCACGATCGCCCGGTCGAAGCCGAGACGGGAGGCCTCCGCCAGGCGCCGCTGGATACCGACAGTGGCCCGCACCTCACCGGTGAGCCCCACCTCGCCGAAGGCCACGAGGCCAGCAGGTGTGGGCAGGTTGCGCGCGGCCGAGACCACGGAGATGGCCACGGCCAGGTCCGTGGCCGGCTCGACGGCGCGGGCCCCGCCCACGGTGGAGACGTAGACGTCCGCGCTGGAGGTGTCCACCCGCAGCCGGGCGCTGAGGACCGCCAGCGCCATGGCTGTGCGCGAGTGGTCCACCCCGGAGGTGGTGCGCCGCGGGGAGCCTGCGTTGGTGGGGGCCACCAGCGCCTGGATCTCCACCGGCATGGGACGGCGCCCCTCCAGGGTCACGGTGGCGCAGGTGCCCGGCACCTCGGAGCGGGCGGCGGACAGGAACAGGCCCGAGGGGTCCGCGAGCCCCACGATGCCCCGCTCGCCCAGGTCGAAGCAGCCTACCTCGTCGGTGGGGCCGTAGCGGTTCTTGACGGCCCGCAGCAGCCGCAGACGGGCGTGGCGGTCCCCCTCGAACTGGGTGACGACGTCGACCAGGTGCTCCAGGACCCGGGGTCCGGCGATTCCGCCGTCCTTGGTGACGTGACCCACGAGCAGCACCGGGATATTGCGCTCCTTGGCTACCGCGATGAGTGCACCGGCCACGGCCCGCACCTGGGTGACGCCCCCGGCACTGCCCTCGACCTGCGCTGAGGCGATGGTCTGAACCGAGTCCACCACCAGCAGGGAGGGACCGGCCGCCTCCACGTGCCCCAGCAGGGCCCCCAGCTCGGTCTCCGCGGCCAGGAGCAGCCCCGGATCCAGAGCGTCGATGCGCTCGGCCCGCAGCCGCACCTGAGAGGCCGACTCCTCACCGGTGACGTAGAGGACCGGCCCGTCTGCGCGCTCGCGAGCCACAGCGGCTGCCTTCGCGGCGACGTCGAGCAGCAGCGTGGACTTGCCGACGCCGGGCTCACCGGCCAGCAGCACGACGGCACCCGGCACGATCCCGCCGCCCAGGACCCGGTCCAGTTCACCCACCCCGGTGGGACGGGCCCTGGCCTCTGTGGCGCTGACCTCCCCGATGGGGCGGGCGGCCACGGTCGGTCGCACGGCGCCGGCAGCGCCCAGGGCCCCGCCGGCGCCCCCACCCGGGGAGTCGGAGACCTGAGTCTCCTCCAGGGTTCCCCACTCGCGGCACTCCCGGCACTGGCCCATCCACTTGGGGCTGGACCAGCCGCACTCGGTGCAGCAGTAGGAGACCTTGGGGGCCTTGGGGCTCTTCGATGCGGGCATGACCGGAGAGTATCGGGCCCCACCGACATCTATTCAGACCTCGACATCGGCGTCCTGCGGGCCTCAGTAGCCGACCGGGCCGCTCTGCCCGGGCTGCCCTCCCTGACCGTGGGGCTGCTGGCTCTGGGAATCCTGACCGTACTGGCCCGACGGCGGCACCTGGCCCGGCTGCTGCTCGCCGTGCGGGGCCTGCTGCGGAGCGGTCCGAGCTGCCTGCTGGCCGGGCACCTGGCCGTAGCCGGTGCTCTGCGGCGCCGTCGGCTGGGCCGCCGGCTGTCCGTACTGGGGCTGTCCGTACTGGCCCTGCTGAGGGACCTGCCCTCCCTGGAAGTACGGGGCCGCGTAGCCGGGTACCAGGTGGGGAGACTTCTTGGCCAGGGCCGCGTCGGCGAATCTGCCGATCGCCAGAGCGCCGACAACGGGAAGAATGAAGACCAGGTAGGGGATGCGCACCCTCCCCTCGGCGTTCGTGATGATCCCGATGAAGATCGCGATGTCGATGATGACGCCGATCACGACCATGATGGTCATGATGAGGTAGTAGTAGCGCGTGCGCAGGGGCTGGTCCTTGCCGGAGTCCTCGCTGTCAGGGATCTGAGGGTCGTTCTGGGCGGGTTGCTGTGCGCTCATGAGAGACGGCCTTTTCTGTATTCGGGGATGGGTGTCGCAGTGCGCCAGGTGGCGCGACCGGGTCCCAGCCTGCCCGCATTTGACCGTCAGGTCACTCTCTCCTCATGGGGAGGGGTACCCCCGTGACATGTGCTCCTCTCATGCCGAGCCGGGCACCTCTCGCGTGGCCCTACAGAAAGACCGTAGGACGACTCGAAAGATGCCCGGCTCGGTGGCGGTGGGGCAGTGGGGGTCAGCCGCGGGTGCGGGCCAGCGCCCGGCGGGCCCGCTCGGCGACGTTGTCCCCGGTGAAGCCGTACTCCTCGAACAGGGCGGTGCCGGGGGCGGAGGAACCGTAGTGGTCGATGGAGACGATCTCGCCGGCGTCGCCGACGATCTCGCGCCAGCCCAGGGCGATGCCCGCCTCGATGGCGACCCTGGCGGTGCCGGCCGGCAGCACCTGCTCCCGGTAGGCGGCGTCCTGCTGGGCGAACCACTCCAGGCAGGGGGCGGAGACCACCCGGGTGGGGGTGCCCTCCCCCTGGAGGATCTCCCGGGCGGCCACGGCCACGCCGACCTCGGAGCCGGTGGCGATCAGGACGACCTCGGGGGCCGTCTGGTGCCCATCGGTGTCGGTGGCCTCGGCCAGGACGTAGGCGCCGCGGCGCACGCCCTCGGCGGCGGCCGTGGCGGAGGCGCTCACGGTGAGGTTCTGACGCGACAGGGCGATGCCGGCCGGCTCGTCGTGACGGCGCAGGATCTCGGTCCAGGCCGCGGCGGTCTCGTTGGCGTCCCCGGGGCGCACCACGGCCAGGCCGGGGATGGCGCGCAGCGCCGCCAGGTGCTCGACGGGCTGGTGCGTGGGGCCGTCCTCGCCGACCCCGATGGAGTCGTGGGACCACACGAAGACCGGGCCGATCCCCATGAGAGCCGCCAAACGCACGGCCGGGCGCATGTAGTCGGAGAACACCATGAAGGTGCCCCCGTAGGGGCGGGTGAGCCCGTCCAGGGCGATCCCGTTGAGGATCGAGCCCATGGCGTGCTCGCGCACACCGAAGTGGAGGGTGCGCCCGAAGGGCCCGTCGCCCTCGGACTGCGCCAGGCCGGCGGGGAGGAAGGAGGGCTCCCCGGCCATGGTCGTGTTGTTCGAGCCGGCCAGGTCCGCCGACCCGCCCCACAGCTCGGGCACCACGCCGGCCAGGGCGGAGAGCACCTTGCCCGACGCCGCACGGGTGGCCAACGACTCACCCACCTTCCAGGTCGGCAGGGCCTCCTCAAGGCCCTCGGGCAGGCGGTGGGCCTCAAGGCGCTCCAGCAGCGCGGCGCCGGCGGGGTTGGCCTGCTGCCAGCTCGCGAAGCGCGCGTCCCAGTCCGCTCGGGCGGCCCGGGCGTTGTCGGCGGCCTGCTTGCGGGAATGGGAGACGACGTCCTCGGGCAGGATGAAGCTCTGCTCGGGGTCCAGGCCCAGGGCCCGCTTGAGCCCGGCGACCTCCTCGGCCCCGAGCTTGGAGCCGTGGGAGGACTCCTGGCCCTGCTTGGTCGGGGAGGGCCAGGCGATGATGGTGTGCAGGCGGATCAGCGACGGGCGCGCGCTCTCGGCGCGGGCCGCGACGATGGCCTTGTGCAGCTCCTCGAGGTTCTCCGCGTAGCCGTCGGGGCCGGTACGCCAGTCGACGTCGAGCACCTGCCAGCCGTAGGCCTCGAAGCGGGCCGAGACGTCCTCGGTGAAGGCGATGTCCGTGTTGCCCTCGATGGAGATGTCGTTGTCGTCGTAGATGGCGATGAGGTTGCCCAGCTGCTGAGTGCCGGCCAGGGAGGCGGCCTCCGAAGACACGCCCTCCTGCATGCAGCCGTCGCCCAGGACCGTGTAGACGAAGTGGTCGAAGACCGACTTGCCCAGCGGGGTGCCGGCGTCGAGCAGCCCGTGCTCGCGGCGTGCCGCCATGGCCAGGCCCACCGCGTTGGCGAAGCCCGCCCCCAGCGGGCCCGTGGTGGTCTCCACCCCGGGAACCTCTCCGAACTCGGGGTGGCCCGGCAGGCCGGCCGGAGAGCGGAAGGCCGTGAAGCCCTCCAGGTCGATGTCGTATCCGGCCAGGAACAGCTGGATGTACTGCATCAGCGAGGCGTGCCCGATGGACAGGACGAACCGGTCCCGTCCCAGCCAACCCGGATCCGCCGGGTCGTGGACCATCTCACGCTGGTAGAGCAGCCACGCCACCCCGGCCAGGGAGATCGGCGTACCGGGGTGGCCCGACCCCGCCTTCTCCACGGCGTCGGCGGCCAGGGCCTTGGACACCGCGATGGTCTGACGGTCAAGGTCGGTGAGCAGCGGCTCAGCGCTCATAACTGAGGACTCCTTGTGCATGAGGGTGCGTCTTGCTCGCGGCCACGGGCGCCGTGACGGTGGTGCATCGCGGTGCCTCCGCGGGCGGGCATCAAGGGTGATCCTTCCCGCTTCCGCGGGGGCGGGCAAGTACAGGCGTGAGCGCGTGTGTCTCTCACACTCGGGGGCTTGTTCCCGCAGGGGGGTGCTCTTGCCCGTAGATTGGGCCGCATATGGGTACAGCAAGAAGGCGCGCGGCGCCGCCGGCGGAGCGCGGGAGCGCGTTGGAGCAGATCGACTCCCGGCCCCTGACGGGCCATCAGCGAAGCATCATCGCTCTGGCCATCGTCGCCAACATCTCTGAGTTCTTCGACATGTTCCTCATCGGCTTCGCCGTCGTCCAGCTTCAGAAGGAGTGGAGCCTGGGCGGGTTCGAGACCGGTGTCATCCTGGCCTGCTCCGGGCTGGGCACGGTGCTCGGCGCGGTCCTGTGGGGCTGGGCCGCCGACCGGATGGGCCGACGGCGGACCTTCTTCTGGTGCGTCCTGATCTTCACCGTCTTCACCCTGGTCTCGGTGTTCACCCCCACGGGCTGGTGGGTGATGCTGGCCCTGCTGCGGGTGCTGGTCGGAGTGGGCGTCGGGGGCCTCAACATCGTCTCCATCCCCTACGTCCAGGAGTTCGTGCCCACCAGGCAGCGCGGTCTGCTTGCCGGGCTGGGCTCGGTGTTCATCCCGCTGGGGCTCTTCCTGGGCTCTGTGTCGCAGCGGCTCCTGCACGACAACTGGCGCGGCCTCATCGCGCTGGGGGCCGTCCCGATCCTCCTACTGGCCTGGATTCGGATCGTCCCCGAGTCGCCCCGCTTCCTGCTCTCCCACGGGCGCGAGCGCGAGGCCCGCGAGTCCATCGCCTGGGCCCTGGAGCTGAGTCCCGACGACGTCGGAGCCCTGCCACCGGTGCGGACCGGGCCGCGCATCGCCTACGGCGAGCTGCTGCGCAAGCACCTGCGGCCCCTGCTCATCGTCTCGGTGGGCTCCTTCTGCTTCATCCTGGGCTCCTTCACTGTGCAGTCCTGGGGACAGACGCTCCTGGAGGTCGGCTTCGCCGATATCGGCGCCGACGCCGTGGGGACGCTGTTCATGGGGGTCTCCCTGGTGGATCTGCTTGGCCGCCTGGCCTCGGCCTGGCTCGCCGACCGGATCGGGCGGCGCTGGACCGTGTTCTCCTTCGGCCTCATCGGGGCGCTCGGAGCGGTTATCGTGGCCCTCTCCGCCCACTGGGAGACCTCGTGGATCGTCTTCTTCACCGGCATCTGCCTCACGATGGGCTTCGGCGACGGCGCCTTCGGGATCCTCAACGCCTTCGGCGGCGAGCAGTTCCCCAACGGTGCCCGGGGCACGGGGCTGGGCCTGGGCTACGGCATCGGCGCGAGCGCCAAGATCCTCGGGCCCCTGCTCATGGGGGTGATGATCGGCTCCGGCAGCCTTCAGGATCTGGCGCACCCGCTGGCGGCCGTCTTCCCGGCCTTCCTCTTCTTCGCGGTCATGCTGGTCCTGGGCGGCTTCATCTACCTGCTGGCCCGCGAGACCAAGGGCGAGAGCCTCGAGGACATCTGAGTGCCCGAGCGCTTCGAGGGCGTCAGCGGCGGCGGGCTCAGGACTTCCAGGCGGTGGCCGGGTAGAAGGCGCTCTCGTTGCAGAACCCGTAGGGCGTCACCGTCACTATCTCGTGCTGGCCGCCGGTCGGGGACTGTGAGATCACCTCGCCGGTGTCCAAGTCGATGAGGTGCAGGCGGCCTCCGTTGAGGGTGAGGTAGAGGATGGAGCCGTAGATCGCCGCACTCTGGTAGGACTCCTCCTCGGTGGACTCCCGGGTCAGCAGCGCGGTCGCCGAGCCGTTCTTGCGGACCTGGATGTGGTCGGTCCTCCTGATGACGTACCCGTTGCTCGCGGTCAGGGTGGGGTGCTTGTCCTCCGTGTCGACCGGCAGGTCCGTCAGCTCGGTGCGCTCACCGGTGGTGAGGTTGATGCTCACCTCGGGGTAGGGCGGCTCCTTCGTGCGGCTGTCGGTGGCGTAGAGGTAGCCCCGGTGCACGAGCTGTGCGCTCAGGTTCTCGATGGGGTGGGTGAGGCCGTCGGCGAGCGTGACGATGGCCGTGTGGACCTTCACGTCGTCACCGAGCAGGGCCACTGCCTCGCCGCCGGCCACCGCGCAGAAGTTCTGGGACGTGACGGAGGCCAGGTCGAACTGCACGGACAGGTCCTTCGCAGACAGCCGCAGGGCCCGGTGCGGGACGCTGGTGGTGACCAGGAGGTCGGCGCCGTCGGAGGTCAGCGTGATCGAGGAGCCGGCGCGGTAGGTCGACTCCCTCGCCTTGAGGGCGAGATTCTCCCCGAGCAGCGCGCTGGCGACGATGCGGCGGTCGGCCAGGCGGATCTTGAGCAGACTGACTCGTCCCCGGTTCTCGGGGCGCTCATCGAGGACGTCCTCGCGGCCGGTGATGAGGTAGGCGAACTCGTCGTCGCAGGTAGCGGCGCAGGTGAACTGCTCGGTGACGAGTGTGCCGGGGCTGGGGGCGATGGGGTTGCCTGCGGGAACACCGCCGACGGGGGGAACGGTCATCGGCTCGATGCGATACCCGTGCTCGGAGTCCTCCGGCACGATGCCGTAGGTCGTCGGCCCCTTCAGGTCAACGAGGATGGGGCGGTCGCCGGACAGGCCGGCGGTCTCGTCGTCGCTGTTGACGTCATAGGCGATGAGAAAGGAGCCGTGGACGGCCTCGATCATCGCGTTGGTGGGCCAGGGGTGGTTCTGATTCTCCTTGACGCGCAGGGGCCACACCGCCTCACCGCCGAAGTCGGTCGGGATGGAGGGGGCCTTCGGGAGCGTGGACAGTGACGCGTGAAGGACGGTGGGGGGCTGAGGGGTCAGGGTGCGTGCGATGCGCTGGCGGACGTCCGCGCAGCCGTTCAGGGACAGGGCGCCGGCGCCCGCGGTGGCGCCGAGTGCGGCGGTGAGAAAGATGCGACGACGCATGATGACCTGCCCGGTACTGACTGTGCGGAATGACGGAGACATGCTACGTGGCCGGGTGCGGTTGAGCGGACATATTCCGCACCCGGCCACGTGGATGATCTCGATTTGTTTCAGACCTACCGGTTGTCAGTGCTCCGAGTGCTCGACGACGGCGGCCGGGGCTGCGCCGTCGTGGTCAGCGGAGCCGGCGTGGTCGGCGGAGGCGTCCGAGCCCGGCAGGTGGCTGCCCACCATGTCGGTCAGTCCGGTGCCCACGAGGCTGCGCAGGATGAGATCGAGCTGCTCGACGTTGTTGGCCACCGCCTTGGGCAGGGCGGAGGCGCCCTCGGTGGAGATGATCGACAGGTCGCGCACGCTGGCCAGCGGCTCGCTCAGGGCCCGGGCGATCTCGGGGGCCTTGTCCAGCAGCATCTGGCGGGTGGCGGCCTCGCCGTACTTGGCCAGGGCGTCCGCCTTGTCACTCATGGCCTTGGCCTCGGCCTCACCGGCGGCACGGATCGTGTCGGCCTCGGCCTGGCCTCGGGCCGCGATGGCCTCGGCCTCGGCGCGGGCCCGGGCGGCGGTCGCCTTGGCCTCGGCCTCGGCGCGGGCCACGGTGGCCTGGGCCTGGGCCTCGGCGTCCAGACGGGTGCGCTCGGCGTCGGCCTGGGCCCGCAGCAGCGCCTCGGTCTTGGAGGCCTGAGCCTCCTGCTCGCGCTGGTAGCGGGCGGCGTCGGCGGGCTTGCGCACCGTGGAGTCCAGCTCGCGCTCGGTCAGGGCGGCCTTGGCCTCGGCCGCCTCCTGCCCGATGATGGCGATCTCGCGCTCCTTGGCGGCGCGGGCGATCGGGCCGGCGGAGTCGGCGTCGGCCTGGGCCTTGTCCGTCTCGGCCTTGAGCTGGGCCTGACGCAGGGACAGGTCGCGCTCGCGCTCGGCGATCTGCTGGCGGGAGGTGACCTCGGCGTCGCGGGCCTCACGCTCGGCGTTGGCCCGCGCGATGCGGGCGTCCTTCTCGACGCGCTGCTGCTCGGGCACACCCAGGGACTCGATGTAACCGCCGGCGTCGGTGATCTCGGAGACCTGGAGCATGTCGATCTCCAGACCCATGTTGGCCATGATGCTCTTGGCGTCGTCGAAGACGTTGCGCTGCAGGGCGTCGCGGTCGGAGATGAGGTCGGTGACCGTCATGTGGCCGATGATCGAGCGCAGGGAGCCGATGAGCGCCTCCCGTGCGGAGTCGGCGATGGCCTGGTCCGTGTTGGGCTTGCCCAGGAAGCGCTTGGCCGCGGCGCGCACCTGCTCGTCGGAGTCGCCCACCTTGACGGCGGCCACGGCGGCGACGTTGACGTTGATCTTGTTCTCGTCCTCGGCGGTGACCTTGAAGCCGATCGTGGTCTGGGTGAAGGGCAGGTACTGGATGGTCTGGATGACCGGCAGGACGAAGTCGCGTCCACCGGGGTGGACGATCTTGACCGTGCCCCGGTTCGATCCGGAGATCAGACCGGTGAGGTTGGAGGGGACGACGACGATGCGGCTGAACAGGTAGGCGACTGCCGCCAGCACGATGATGGCGACGATGGCGATCAGGCCGATGACTGATACACCCATGCGGGTTCCTTTCTGTGCGGGAAGATGGGATGAAGGAGAATGGTGGGCAGACGGCGCAGTAACAGGTGGGGTGCGGTCCGTCAGCGGCTCCCGGTGGGCTCAGTCGCTGATCTGCTCCCAGGGGACGATGGCCAGGGTGGAGTCGACGGCGTCGAGCACCCAGGCGCTCTGCCCTGAGCGCAGCGGCTGCTCGGAGTGCGCCGGCAAGGTGAGCTGGTGGCCGCGCGTGACGGCGCGAACCTCACCGCTGCCGTCCTTCCACCACAGGACGATGACTTTCTCACCGACCAGCTCGGCGGCGGTGGGCGGAGCCGTGTCCAACGGCATGGAGCGCCTGAGTCGGTTCCACAGCCAGCGCATGAGCGCACCGGATCCGAGGGCTGCTGCGGTGGGAACGCCCCACAGCACCGCCGCCGGCACCTGCGCCGCGGCCGAGCCCGTCGCCGCCGTCACCCCCATGCCGATGGCGCCGAACACGGCCACCGGCAGAGCGAGGATTGGCACGAGCCCGTCGGGCAGGAGGGCGTCCAGCAGTCCGTCGAACAGGATGCCGGCCACCAGGACGGTGCAGCCGATGATCGCGCACCAGGCGAAGACGCCCACACCAGCTCCCTTCCGCGCAGGCCCCTCGACCTCCGACACCTGGATTCTGCCACGCAGGCCGGCACGTCAAGCCGGGGTTGGGATGGGAAGAACAACCCAGGTGGACTCAGGCGCCGCGGGCGTGCGGCAGCCGACCGGAGTCCTGCAGGGGCGGCGCAGCCGAGGACCAGGACGTCGCCGTCGGGATGGCTGTCGCAGCAGAGGGGTTGGTGGGAATGGTCATGGTCTCCTGCATCGCCGGATCGGTCCCCTGCTCGGGGCCGGCCGGGGCGGCGGTGCCGGCGGTCCTACCGGTGCCGGCTGTACCAGCCGTGCTCACTGTGACCGCTGCCTTCCGGTGGGATCCGACGGCGTCGGCGGGGACGGCGCCGGCGGCTGCCACTGCCGAGGACTGGTCTGCCTGCTGGGAGGCGGTCAGGATGGGCGGGCCCGACGGTGCGGGGACGGGATGGCCAGCGCTCCCGGGTGCCTGGGCGGAGGCCTGGGGCCCTCCTTGGGGCGGGAGAAGTCCGTAGCCGGCTGCCGCCGTCGGGCCGGCGGCCGCGGCCGAGGAGGGCTGGGGCCCGGTGGGTCCGGTGGGCACGGTGACGGTTTGCGCGGATACAGCCACGGCTCTCACTGGTGACCCGACCTGGCGCTCGGCCGGCGGGTTCGCCTGGGCGCCGGTGTGCTTGGGGCTCGGCTGGGCCGGTTGGGGCCTTGCCGGTGCGGCGCCGGCGGCAGCGGCCGCTGCGATCGGTGAGGCGGGCGCTTCGGTGGTGTGGCGCCCGGTCTGCGTCCCGGGGGGAGTCGAGGCGAGAACCGGCTCGGTCTCCTCGGTGTTGGCCGAGGCCGTCGACGCTCCCGAGGTCGCTGCCACGGAGGCGGACAGGGGCGAGGTTGTCACCGTCCCCGTGACCGTGATGGCGTCAGGGGCCGCGGCTGCCTGCATGGACGAACCAGACAGGGCGGCCTGGGTGCGTCGACGCCGGGAGATGCGACTGGGGGTCGGGTCCTCGAAGACTCTCCTGGGCGCCTGGGGCTCCCGGTGACTTCTCGGGCCCGCGGGGGAGTGCTGGGGCTGGCCCTCAGGTGCGGAGGTCTGCTCCGGTGGCGCCGACTGGGCGCCGGCTGCCTGTGGCGGGGCCTCGGGCAGGGAGTCGGTGGACGGCCCGGAGGGCGCGGCTGTCCGCGGCTCCAGGATGGGGGCGGCAGCCGCTGGGTCCGGCGGCTCCGCGCCGCCGGGTCGCTCGCCCAGGGCAGCGGCTGAGAAGGATGGCTCGGGCACCGGCGCATGTGAGCCGGTGGTGGCGGTCGTCGTCGCAGGCGCCGCTGGCACCACCGGCCGGGCCGGCTCGGGAATGGTCATGGAGCGTGCCGGAGCCGCTGCCCGCCCGCCCCGGCGCCCGGGGGTGATCGGAGGCCAGACGACATCGGCGTCGGACACTGGGGCGGCGGCCGGCCTGGAGGGCGCCTCCGAGGCCCTCCGCTCTACCCGGTTGCGCGCCCGGCGTGAGCGCCGCTGGGGCTCGGAGCCGGAGGCGCGGGCGCTGTCCGTCGAGGGCACGGCCCTTGTGGCTCCAGTGACTCCACTGGCCCGGGTGGCCCCGGCGGGGGAGGCAGGGCTCGGGTAGTCGGCGAACTTGGCGATGTGGTCCAGGTCGTAGTGGGTCGGGTCCTGTCCGGCGTTGCGCAGCACGTCCTCCAGAGGACTGAGCAGGGCCAGCCGGAAGGCGGGGTCGACGCAACGGGCGTTGACCGCGCCCCAGATCTGGTCGGCGGTCAGGGACTCTTCGGAGGATCCCAGGTCATTGCGGATCGCGGTGACCAGGTCCGACTCCAGGCGCGCGTAGGCCATGGCGTAGGCACTCGGCCACGGGGCCTCGGGCCGCTGAGTGCGCAGGAGGGCGAAGTTCCGCATGGCGCGCAGCACCTCGTCCGAGCCACCCACCAGGGCCCCCACCCGCAGGCGGTCCAGCGCCTCATTCTTCATCGTCCCGGTGCCCTCGGGGCCCAGCAGGTGCTTGGAGTCCTCGACGACCTCACGCAGGAAGACCCGGTAGGCGGCGACGCTGTCAGGGGTCGTGCGCTCCTTGGTCATCGAGCGCAGCCGCTCGGCGGCGTGACGGGCCGCCAGGCGGGCCGAGCTGGCCTCGGACTGGACCTCGTTGATCCGCGAGATACTCGCCCGGGAGATCCGTGAGGCCTCCTTGAGGGCCAGGTCCGCATGCGCCGTCGAGCGCCGGGCGGCGAAGACGGCGGCAACGGCGACCAGGATGGAGACACCGGCTGCGATAGTGGCCACGACGGCGACGACGGACAGATCCATACCCCTATCCTGCCCGTAATCGACTCGATGGTGCCGCGAAAAAAGGGCCTCCCCAGATAGTCCCCAGAATCTCTGCGGGTGACGCCCAGGCCGGGTGGTGGCCGCGCTCACGCTGAGCAGGGCGAGGGGGTGACGCCGCTGGGGCGGTGCGTTGGGAGGGGCCGCCGGTCGCTGCGGCGCGCATCCGCCCCGACAAGGCCGCGGCAACCTGCACCGATGTGCACGGGGCGAGATCCCCGGTGCCCGAGGCGCCCCACGCGGGCCCGTGGCGCGGTAGCGTCAGCGCCATGAAGAAACTCATCAACGCCGTTGACAACGTGGTCACGGACGCCCTGCGGGGCATGGCCGCAGCCCACCCCCACGAGCTCGACATCGACCTCGACCAGCACATCGTCTACCGCCGCCGACCCAAGGAGCAGGGCAAGGTCGCCATCATCTCCGGCGGCGGCAGCGGGCACGAGCCCCTCCACGGCGGCTTCGTGGGCACCGGCATGCTCGACGCCGCCTGCGCCGGAGAGATCTTCACCTCCCCGGTCCCCGACCAGATGGTGGCCGCCACCAGCGCCGTCGACCGCGGAGCCGGCGTGCTGCACATCGTCAAGAACTACACCGGCGACGTCATGAACTTCGAGATGGCCGCCGAGATCGTCGAGGCCGAGTCCGGTACCCAGGTCGCCAGCGTCGTCACCAACGACGACGTCGCCGTCGAGGACTCCCTCTACACCGCCGGACGCCGCGGCGTGGGCGTGACCGTCATGGTGGAGAAGATCGCCGGCGCCGCCGCCGAGCAGGGACGCCCGCTGGACGAGGTCGCCGGTATCGCCGCGCGCGTCAACGCCGCCGGCAGGTCCATGGGCATGGCCCTGACCTCCTGCACCGTCCCGGCCAACGGCAAGCCCTCCTTCGACCTGCCCGACGATGAGATGGAGATCGGCATCGGCATCCACGGCGAGCCCGGACGCCACCGCGAGCAGATCGCCCCCGCCGCCGAGATCGCCGAGCGCCTCGTCACCCCCATCCTGGCCGAGCTCACCGAGCTGGAGACCGCCGGCGCCGACGAGGGCGTCATCGCCATGGTCAACGGCATGGGTGCCACCCCGCTGCTCGAGCTCTACCTCATGTACGGGGAGATCGCCCGCCTCCTCCAGGACGCCGGGATCACCGTGGCCCGCAACCTCGTGGGCAACTACATCACCAGCCTCGACATGGCCGGCTGCTCCCTGACCCTGGTGCGCGCCGACGCCGAGATGCTGAGCCTGTGGGATGCCCCCGTCAACACACCCGGCCTGCGCTGGGGAGCATGAGGACCTGACACAATCGGGGTGCCCGATCGCGTGCGGGCACCCTCAGGAGACTGTAAGGAGAAGCGACATGACCGCAGAGGTGGGAGCCGCCCGCCACTCACTGAGCGTGGCGGACCTGGCGACCTGGGTGCGCCGCAGCGCAGTGCTCATCGCCGAGCACGCCGAGGAGCTCACCGACCTGGACGCCGCCATCGGCGACGCCGACCACGGCACCAACATGAAGCGCGGCCTGGCCGCCGCCGCCGAGACGGTGCAGACCGGCAGCTTCGCCGGCGCCGACGCCCTGCTCAAGAAGGTCGGCACCACCCTGGTCTCCACCGTCGGCGGCGCCTCCGGGCCCTTGTACGGCACCTTCTTCCTGCGCGCCGGGGGCGCTGTGGCCGGCCTGGAGTCGCTCGACGCCCAGGCGCTCGCGGGCGCCCTGGAGGCCGGGGTCGGCGGTCTCGCCGCGCGGGGGCGGGCCACTACGGGGGAGAAGACCATGCTCGACGCCTGGAGCCCGGCCCTGGAGGCCCTGCGCGCCCATCCCGGCGACCTCGCCGCCGGCGTCGCGGCCGCCGCGCAAGCCGCCGCCGAGGGGCGCGAGGCCACCAAGCCCATGGTGGCCACCAAGGGGCGGGCCTCCTACCTGGGGGAGCGCTCGGTGGGGCACATCGACCCCGGTGCCGCCTCCACCGTCCTGCTGCTGACAGCCCTCGACGACGTCGTGGCAGGGAGAGCGTCGTGAGTGCCGTGAGCGTGGGCATCGTCCTGGTCTCCCACTCCCGGGCCCTGGCTGAGGCCGCCGTGGACCTGGCTCGCCGGCTCATCGTGGCCGTCGACGTCCCCGTCGAGCCGGCCGCGGGCCTGGCCGACGGCGGGCTGGGCACTGACCCCGGGGCCGTCGTCGAGGCCGTGGAGCGTCTGGTCGACCGCTGCGAGGGCGTCCTGGTCCTGGCCGATCTGGGCAGCGGGGTCATGAGCGCCGAGATGGCTCTGGAGATGCTCGAGCCGGCCCTCGCTGAGCGGACGCGCCTGTCGGCGGCGCCCTTCGTCGAGGGGCTGCTCGGCGCCTACGGTGCAGCCGGTATCGGCAAGGATCTTCAGGCCGTGGCTGCTGAGGCCGACGGCGCCGCCGAGGCCAAGCGTTCCCAGGTGGCCGCCTTCTGACGTGCTTCTGACGCGCGTCGTCGCGTCAGTCGTTCGTTGCGGCGGGGCCCGCCCGGCCGGCTCACGCGCGGTTGGCGAATCGTTCCAGGAGGGCGGCGTCCCCGCCGACGACGAGCACGTCCTCGGCCGAGACCAGGGTGTCCGGGGTGGCGTACTCGAAGGGCTCGCCCGGGCTCATGAGGCCGAAGACCGTGATCCCGTAGCGGGAGCGCACCTTGGACTGGCCGATGGTGAAGCCGTGCAGCTCCGTGGGCGGACGCATCTTGACGATGGTGAAGCCGCCCTTCTCCATCTCGATGTAGTCGAGCATGCGGCCCGAGACGAGGTGGGCGGCGCGCTGACCGGCGTCGAACTCGGGGTAGACGACGTGCTGGGCGCCGATGCGGCGCAGGATGCGGCCGTGGGCGCGGGAGATGGCCTTGGCCCAGATCTGGGGGGTCTCCAGGTCCACGAGGTTGCCGGTGATGAGCACGGAGGCCTCCAGGGAGGTCGCCACCCCCACGACCGCGGTGCCGAACTCGGTGGCGCCCAGCTGCTCCAGGGCCTCCACGTCCGTGGCGTCGGCCTCCACCAAGGGGATGCGGCCGGTCCACCGGCGCACGGTGGCGGGATTGGCCTCCACGGCCAGCACCTCGCGCCCCAGCTGGTCCAGGGTGGCGGCCACGGCCGAGCCGAAGCGTCCCAGCCCGATGACGAGCGTGGAGTCGGTGCGCGAGAGCGGGGCAGGCATGAGGTCTCCTGAGGTCGGCCGTGAGGCAGTGGCCCCTACGCTACCGCCTGCGGCGACGGCGGAGGCTCAAGCCGATCCCACAGGCCACGAGGATGACGACGGCGCCGGCCAGGACCCAGGCCATCATCGAGAAGCCGCCGGAGTAGGCCTCGATCTGAGCCCGGTCGATCAGCTCGGCCTTGAGGGACTCGATGATCCGCTTGCCTGCGGGCGACTGCGGCAGGGACTGGGCCCGCATCATCGCCTCCATGGCGGCCGCCTTGACCTCCTCGGTGTGGTCAGTCACGTAGTCCTCGGCGTGCTGGGTGGCGTAGGACGTCATGAGTGCCACCCCGAAGGAGCCGCCGATCTGCTGGGCAGCACTCAGGATCGCTGAGGCCAGCCCGGTCCGCTTCGCGTCCACCCCGCGCGTGCCGGAGTTGAAGGTCACCGGCATCGTCAACCCCAGACCGATCCCGAAGACGATGAGGCCGGGCAGTGCCACCTGGGAGTAGGTCGAATCCGTTGTCATGCGCGAGAGAATGAGGAAGGAACCGGCCAGTACCGCCACCCCCAGTGGCAGGGTGCCGCGCGCTCCGAGCCTGGGCACGATGATGCGTCCGGCCGGGATCGCGGTCGCGATCAGGGCGAAGACCATCGGGAGGAAGACGACTCCGCTCTTGAAGGGCGAGTAGCCGAGGTGGTTCTGCATGTAGTAGGTCAGGTAGATGATCGCCCCCATCTGGGCGGCGCCGGCGATGAACTGGGTGGCGTAGGAGGCCGCCCGCACGGGCATCGCCATCATCGACAGGGGCAGCACCGGGCGGCTTGCGAAGTGCTCACGGACCACGAACAGCAGTGCGGCGATACCGCCGAGGGCCAGCCAGCTGACGGTCGACGTCGAGGTCCAGGAGGTCTGCTGGGCCCGGTCGAGCCCATAGACGGCGCTGAAGCAGGCTCCACAGCCCAGGACCAGGCCGCTCAGGTCATCAGTGATGCGCGAGCTGCGGTCGCGCTGATCGGCCGGCGGAAGGCTGCGCTGCCCGATGAGCAGAGCGGCGCCGGCCAGGAGGATGTTGATGTAAAGGGCCCAGCGCCAGCTGAACCAGTCGGTCAGGGCTCCGCCGACGAGTAGTCCGATGGCCGCGCCCAGTCCGGCAGTGGCACCGAAGATGGCGAAGACCCGCTCGCGCTCGGTGCGCTCGGTGAAGGTGACGTTCAGCAGCGCCTGCGAGGTGGGGGCCAGCAGGGCGCCGAAGCAGCCCTGGGCCACGCGGGCCACCAGCAGGACGGGGAAGGAGGTCGCCATCCCGGCTGCGAGGCTGGCGACCCCGAAGCCGATCAGTCCCACCTGGTAGGAGCGGCGGATGCCCGCCACGGCGCAGAGCCTTCCCCCGAAGAGCACCAGGCCACCGAAGGCCAGGCTGTAGCCGGTGACCGTCCACGGGCTCTGGGACACGGTCATTCCCAGGTCCTCCTGCATCCGAGGCAGGGCGATGGCGATGATCGTCAGGTCCAAGACGATCATCAGCTGGGTGAGGACGGCGCTGACCATGACCGCACGGCGATTGGGGCGCCGCGCGGTCATGACGGTCGTCTCCTCCTGTGTCTCTTGTGCCGACTCGGTCCGCTCCTTGAGGGCGGATGCCTCTGAGGATGTCATTGCGACCTCCATATCAAAACTATCGTTTTCGTTTGCGTTCGGGAGTCTAGGGAGTGTGTGGCGACTAGTCAACAACGATCGTTTCGATTTGGGGTGTGCTCTGAGTCGCTTATCCTGAACTCATGCCACGAGTGACCGCCGCCTACCGGGAGCGTCAGACCGACCGGATCCTGCAGGCCGCCGAGGAGTGCTTCGCGCGCAGCGGCTTCCAGGCCACCTCCATGGATGAGGTCATTGCCGCGGCCGGGATGTCGTCGTCGACCGTGTACCGCTACTTCCCCGAGGGCAAGCGCTCCCTCATTCGGGCGGTCCTGACCAGGCGCATGGGGCCGCTCGTCGAGCGGATCAAGCGGATCGCCGAGTCCGAGGAGCCGCTCGACTTCGAGCGGGACTTCATCGAGGCGCTCACCCTGCTCAACTACCAGCGGCACGGCGCGGCAACCGGTTCAGGGGTGGACCGGCAGGATGACGCTCTCGAGGATCCCGACGACGTCGGTCTGGGCTCCTGGGCGCCTCTGGCCTACCACGCCTGGGGAGAGCTGCCCCGTGATCCTGAGATAGGTGCACTGGTTCAGGGGAGCTACCACGACATTCGCAGTGGTCTTACCCGCCTGTGCCGCAATGGACAGAGGGCGGGGACGATCTCCGGCCGTCTGAGTCCCGAGCAGCTGGCCTCCCTCATCCAGAGCGTCTCCTTCGGTCTCATCGTCGAGCAGCTCATCACCGGCCGCGCTGATGTGGAGGGCGCGGCTGCCACTCTCAGGCAGCTGCTCGCTCCAGAGGGGACGTGATCCTGACAGTTCCCGAGGGTGTTCGCCGGTTCCCGGAAATAGGGGGCCGCCCGACATCAGTGGGGCTGCCGCCCCGGTCAGCCGATCATCGGGCTTGCCTCGGGCATCCGGATAACGCGGCGCCGCTCGCGCAGCGCCAGGGCGCTGGCCGCCGTCATCGTGCCCACGCGGCCGACGAACATGAGCGCCACGATGACGTACTTGGCCCCGTCCGGCAGGGAGGGCGTGATGCCCGTGGACAGGCCCACGGTCGCGAAGGCGCTGATGACCTCGAAGAGAATCCTGTCCAGGGACAGGTTGGTCATCTGCAGCAGCAGGAGCGTGGCCAGTCCGATGATGCTGGAGCCGATGAAGGCCACCGCCACGCTCAGGCGCACGGTTGAGGGGGTGATGCGCCGCCCGAAGGCCTCGATGTCCTGGTCGCCGCGGGCCTCGGCGAGGATCGCCAGCAGCAGGACCGCGAAGGTCGTCACCTTGATGCCGCCGGCCGTCGAGGCCGAGCCGCCACCGACGAACATGAGAGCGTCCTGGAGGAACCAGGTCGCCTCGTGCATGTGCTCGGGCGGGATCGTGGACAGCCCTGAGGAGCGGGCGTTGACGCCGTTGACGAGCGCGGTCATGATCTTCCCGCTCGTGGGCAGGGAGCCGTAGGTGAGCGGATTGTTCCACTCGAAGGTGGCGATGGCGATGGTCGAGGCGACCGTGAGGGCCAGGTAGGTCGTCAGGGTCAGCTTGGTGTGCAGGCTCCATGTACGGGGGCGGCGGCGTCGGCCCATGATGTCCAGGATGACGGGGAAGCCGACGGCGCCCATGAAGGTCCCCAGGATGATCGGCAGGCCGATCCACCAGTCGGTGGAGTAGGCCTCCAGGCCCTCGGGCATGATGACGAAGCCGGCGTTGTTGAAGATCGACAGCGCCATGAAGACCGCGTACCACAGGGCGTGGCCCACATCGAGGCCGTGACTGAGGAAGGGCGGCAGCAGCATGAGCGTCAGGAGGAGCTCGCAGCCGGCGGCCGTGTAGATGACGGCGCGCAGCAGCCGCCCCACCTCGCCCAGGCGCGACTGGTTCTCCGAGGCCGCCAGCATCCGCTGAGTCAGTCCCACGTGCCGGGACACCGCCAGGGACAGCAGGGAGGCCAGGGTCATGACTCCCAGACCGCCCACGGCCGCGGCCAGGATGATGACGACGTGTCCGAAGGTGGACCAGTAGGCAGCCGTGTCCACCGTGCTCAGGCCGGTGACGCACACGGCCGAGGTGGCGGTGAACAGGGCGTCGAGGAAGTCGGAGCGCTCCCCGCTGGTCGTGGCGATGGGGAGGCTGAGGAGGCCGGTCACCACCACGATGATGGCCGCGAAGACGATCACGGCCAGCCGGGCCGGGTAGAAGCGGGCGGCCCTCGCGATCTGGCCGAGGGGCTCGATGTGCCTGAGCAGGCGGCGAATCCCGGTGGGCTCCGTACCCGGCAGCGGGGGGAGGGGCGATGGCTCCTCGAGGGGGTCGGCTCCCTGTCTGGAATTCGGGGGCTTCTTGTGGCGCTTCCACGCATGGCCGACGACGCCCACGAGTGGGGCATGCCAGTGGGCCTGACGGCGCCGGCCGGCCTGGGAGGCGCCGCGCTTTCCGGTCGGGGTCTCGCCGCGGGAACCGCGGCCGGGCTCCGGCTCCTGGGCGGTGTCTGTCTGGGGCACGGTCGCCATTGTGGTCCCGCTGGTGGGGCTTCGTCACGTTTCCCGGCGTCGTGGGCCGGGTGTGTTCGAGTGGGACCGGTGAGCGGCCTCCGGTGCTCGCCGTCCTGACGGCCGGATCAGGGGCGGATCTGTGAGGATGCCGCAGCGACAATTGGTGACCGAGTGTGAAATGCGACGCCTGTGGCGAATGGGGCCCGAGAAACCCTGTGCTAAGGCTGGTGCGGAGATATATTGGCTGTGTTCCTGCCCCGACGGGGCCACCCGCGACGAACGGACCTCAAGCTCATGGCACCGGGCCTTCCCACATCCCCCAGCGCCTCCGGCGCCCCCTCGTTCCTCACCGTGGCTGAGGTGGCGGCGATGCTGCGCGTGTCCAAGATGACCGTCTACCGGATGGTGCACTCCGGCGACCTGCCCGCGATGCAGGTCGGACGCTCCTTCCGCGTCCCCGAGCGTGCCGTTCACGACTACCTGTCCGCCGGGCTGGGTGACTGGGGCCACGACGCGTCAGAGGCATCAGGGTCCTAGGAGCCGCTACACTCAGGCGGTCACCTGCGTGGTCGGCCGCTGAGCCTCACGCGCCGACCAACCGCCCCATGGCATAACCCTCGCCGGCCTGCCTCGGCCCGCAGGGAGGGTCTGCGGGCACTACAAGCGAACTGCGAGGAGATCTCATGGGATCCGTCATCAAGAAGCGCCGCAAGCGCATGGCCAAGAAGAAGCACCGCAAGCTGCTTCGCAAGACGCGTCACCAGCGTCGCAACAAGAAGTGAGACGAGCGGCCCGCCCGCGTCTCGGGGCTCCGTGCACACTACTGGTGTGAGCGGGGCCCTGCTTGTCTCACGAGGAACCGATCAGGAAGAGCGGAGACCTCCGTTGACCACCACCCCAGATGACCGCGCCCCCGCTGCCCCCGCTGAGGCCTCGACGGTGCCGACTGCGCCGTCGATCGAGCCGCAGCTGGTGGCAGGCGACTGCACCGTCCCGCTGAGCGTCGACGTCGACCCGTCCGCCTGGCCCGCACCCGTCCAGGCCCTGGCGCACACGCCCGGCTCCGGTGCCCGGCCGACCAGCCTGGCCGAGCTGACCACGCTTCGTGTGGGCGGCCCGGTGGGTAGCTACGTCGAGGCCACCACGCAGAGCGAGCTGACCGAGGCGATCCGCGAGGCCGACGCCGCCGGAACGCCCGTCCTCGTCATCGGCGGCGGCTCCAACATCATGGCCTCCGACGCAGGCTTCGACGGTCTCGTCATCCGGGACACCCGCGCCGAGGTCTCGCTCGTCTCGGACTCGGTGTGCGGCGGCGTCGAGGTCACCGCCACCGCCGGCACCACCTGGGACGACCTGGTGCGCGAGGCCATCGCCAGCCAGTGGGCCGGGTTCGCGCCCCTGTCCGGGATCCCCGGCACGGTGGGCGCCGCCCCCGTGCAGAACATCGGGGCCTACGGCGCCGAGGTCGCCGAGCTCATCGCCAGCGTGCGCGCCTGGGACCGCCTGCGCAACCGGGTGGTCTGGCTGGCCCTGGGCGAGCTGGGGCTGGCCTACCGGGACTCGCGCCTCAAGCAGTCCCTCACCGACACCGAGGTGGGTGGCGGGCGCCTGTGGGGGCCGACTGGGCGCTGGGTGGTCCTCGACGCCACCTTCGCCGTGCGGCAGGGCTCCCTGTCCTCCCGGATCGCATACTCCCAGCTGGCTGGGGCGCTCGGAGTCGAGCTGGGTGAGCGCGTGCCCGAGCGCGAGCTGCGTGAGGCGGTTCTCGAGCTGCGCCGCTCCAAGGGGATGGTGCTGGACGGCACCGACCACGACACCTGGTCGGCCGGCTCCTTCTTCACCAACCCGATCCTGACCACGGAGCAGGCCGAGCAGCTGCCGGAGGACGCGCCGCGCTTCCCGGTCACCGACCACTCGCAGGTGGTGCTCGGAACCAAGGCCGCCCCCGTCATCGAGGGGCTGGTCAAGACCAGCGCCGCCTGGCTCATCGACCACGCCGGCTTCAGCAAGGGCTTCGCCGTGGAGGCCGGCGCACCGGCCGGGCTGTCCACCAAGCACGTGCTGGCCCTGACCAACCGGGGCGGTGCGACAGGGGCGGACCTGGCGCGCCTGCGTGATGCGGTGGTGTCCGGAGTGCGTGAGCGCTACGGGGTCACCCTCGTGCCCGAGCCCGTCCAGGTCGGTTTCTAGGCGGCCTGTCCAAAGCCCCGGCGGCCCTGGTAGGTGTCAGCGCGTCCCGGGGTGCCTGTGCAATGCGATGGTGTCCGGCGTGCATGAGCGCAATGGCGTCCCCCTTGTGTCCGAGCCCGTCCAGGTCGGCATTTAGGTTGCCTGTCCAAAGCCCCGGTAGCCCCGTAGTTCGCCGCGCGAAGACGCGGTCAGTTATGGACTCCCCCGACCCTGGGTGGCGGGCGCTGCCGGCACAGCTCGCGCGCCGGGCCACGTCAGCGCGTAGCGGCGCCCTGCGTTCGGCAAATGCTCGCTGCCGGTTCTAGCCCCTAGCGCGCAACCGCGCGAGACTCAAGGTCGCCGGCCTCCGGGCCGTCGGACTGCGCTCCCGGAGCCTGGTCGGGCGCCGCCAGCCAGGCGTCCACCTCGGCCAGCCAGGTCTGCTTCGCCGTCGGGGAGGCCAGGCAGGCGCGGATCGAGCCGCGGGCCAGCTCGGCCAGCTCGGCGTCGTCGCAGCCCAGGGTCCGGGCGATCTCGTACTGGTCGACGAGCCTGGACTGGAAGAGCAGGGGGTCGTCGGCGCTCAGGGCGATCTGCGCTCCGTGGCTCATGAGTGTGCGTAGAGGGACGTCGTCGGGGCTGTGATAGACCCCCAGGCTCACGTTGGAGGCGGGGCAGACCTCGAGGCTGATGCCGGAGGCGACGATCGCGTCCAGCAGGGCGGGGTCCTCACCGGCGCGAACCCCGTGTCCCAGGCGTGTGGGGCCGAGGCAGGAGACGACCTCGCGCAGGTGGTCGGGCCCTAAGAGCTCCCCTCCGTGCGGCATGGAGGCCAGGCCGCCCCGGCGGGCGATGGCGAAGGCCCGCTCCCAGGAGGACGTCTGCCCGGCGCGCTCATCGTTGGACAGGCCGAAGCCGATCACCTCGCCCGGCTGATCCCCGGTGTAGCGCACCGCCAGGCGCGCGAGGGTGCGGGCGTCCAACGGGTGACGCATCCGGGAGGCCGCCACAATGACCGCCACCTCCACCCCGCTCAGGGTCGTGGCCTGCTTGGCGGCATCGAGGATGATCTCCAGGGCCGGGGTGATCCCGCCGACGAAGGGGGCGTAGCTGGTCGGGTCGACCTGGATCTCCAGGCGGCGCGAGCCCTCGGAGGCATCATCCAGGGCGGCCTCCAGGACGATGCGGCGCATGACCTCCTCCGTGCGCACCAGGGCCCGGGCCGTGTCATAGGCGCGCTGGAAGCGGAACCAGCCGCGCCGGTCAGCGGGCACGCGCAGCGGATCGCCGTCTAGGAAGTTCGAGGGCAGGCGCGTGCGCGCACTGGAGGCCAGCTCAATGAGGGTCTCCAGGCGCATCGACCCCGTGAAGTGCAGGTGCAGGTGCGCCTTGGGAAGAGTGGCGAGGTCTCGCATGGGTGGATTCTTCCACGCGTTCGCACTCCACCGGCAGCCCTCCCACGCGAGGCAGGAGACACCGAAGTGTCACGATTGGCGACTTTTCCCGGAGCCGCTGACAGCCTGCGAGGGGAGAGGAAGGGGTGGACCAGTGCAGATAGGGGAGAAGTGCCCAGCCACCCCGCCTCGACTCGACCTAAAAGTCGCCAGGAGTGACATCCGGGTGGATTCCGAGCCGGCGCGCCACCGAGGAGACGATCCGCACCGTCTCCCGATCCAGTACCTGGTCGCTGGTCAGACGCAACGGGGTATGACCGCGAGCGAGAGCAGCCTGATCGCGCAGGTGGTCGCTGTGCCAGTCCGGGCGGGAGGAGTGGTAGGTGTAGCCGTCTGTCTCGATGAGCAGGGCCGGGTAGGCCGCTGCGGTGAGGACATGGGTGCCCTCCGCAGGCCCGGGAACGATCGCCTGAGGCATCCGGCTGAGAACCAGGTCCACCTCGCCGACCCCGTCCACCATGACCGCCGCGACGGGGCGGTAGCCGGCCTGCTCCAGGTCGTGGCGGGCGATCGTCTCCAGCAGGGAGCGCGCCCCCGGGCAGGCCTGGGAGAGCAGGGAGCGCAGCGATGCGTTGCGCGGGCCCGGCAACGCGGATTCCAGCTGAGCGCGGGTCGTGTATCCCAGGCGCAGGGCCGCATCCAGAGCGATGAGGGCATCGAGCTCATCGGCGCAGCGCATGAAGCAGATGAGAGCCTGCTCGACCTGCGCCACTGGTGGCTGAGTGTCCTCGGGCAAGGCCAGTCCCCTGACGCGGTGGACCACCGTGCGGCCGATCGCATCGGCAACGCGGCTGCGCTGAGCCGGGATGGCGACATGGAGAACACCGGGTGATGTCCTCAACGGAATGCCGTAGTGCTTCATCGCGTGCCCACAGCTCACCACGCCTCCCAGCCGGCGGCAGGTGACGACGAAGGTCTTGGCCGACGGCAGGGACACGACGTGACCGGGGTGGGAGGTCAACGCCTTCTCAGACAGCATGCGCGCCACCGTCCTGCGCTCTGACCGGGTGAGGCTCAGTGAGGAGAGCCGGGCTGCGCCGTTCCTGGCCAGTAGCCGGGCGCGCACGGCACTCCGACGGACATCATCAAACATATTTAAATCATGTCAAACAGTGCTTCAAGGTAAAAGACATGGGGTGGGGCTGTGGATAACGTCGGGCGTCCCTCGGTGTTGTCAGTGCCTTCGTTGTCACGATTGGCGACTTATCCGCCCGGTACAGACAGTCTGTGACAGGAAGGGACGGCGCTGACCTGCGCAGATACAAGGTAACGTCCCGCCGCCCCCTCCCCGAACCGACCTAAAAGTCGCCAGGAGTGACAGATCTCGTGGCAGATCTGTGCCCCTGCACGTCCTCCACCTGGACCACACGGCGCATCGTGCGGGAACGGGTGGGCTTCCGCTGTTGTCGAACACCCGGGGCCGTTTTGGAGGCGAACCATCAGGTGGGTGGGGCAGACTAACTGCTATGAACCACTCGTCGGCGTCCCAGGAGCCCGAGGAGGTGGCCCTGCTGACGGGGCCGCGTGCCGCGTCCGTGCTCTCCGCCGCCCTCGCCCCGGCCGGCCAGCGTCTGGCCAGCTGGGAGGTCCACTCAGTCCACCATCGCCCCGGAGCGGGGGTGTCCGTGGGGTACACGGCCGTTGTCGTCGCGCCCAACGGGCGTTCTACCACCGAGTACCTGTGTGCTACGACGGCTCGTCTGTCCAACCCGCACGCACCGGGACTGACCCGGGTAGCCCCCACCGGCGGGGACGGCCCCGCGGTCCATGTGTGGCGCCACCCGGCCGACCCCGAGCTTCCCGGCCTGGTGGTGGCCTGCACGCCCTCGCTGCTCTCGGCCCGGATCGGCACGCAGGTCAAGGCCACGATGGTCGCCTACCGTCCCACCCGTCGAGCGGTCGTGCGCGCCACCTTCCCGGATGAGACCACCGCCTACGCCAAGGTCCTGCGCCCGAGCCAGGCCCCGTCCTTCGCCCAGCGCCACCGCCTGCTGACGGCCTCAGGCGTGCCCGCGCCCGAGGTCCTGCGGGAGGATCCCGACGGGCTCGTCCTGCTGTCCACCGGTCGAGGAGTGGCCCTGTCCGGCCTACTGTCCCAGGGCATGAGCGTCTCGCGCAGCGAACGCGTCTTCAACGGCCTCATCTCGTTGTTGGACGCCCTGCCGGCCAGCGCCATGCAGTTGCCGGCGCACGCCGCCTGGTCGGAGCGGGCCCGCCACTACGCGCACGCCGCCGCCACGGTCCTGCCTGAGCACGCCGCCCGCGCCCGGGCCGTGGCCGAGGGAGTCGAGCAGCTCATGGCCGCCTCCGACGCCGGTCGGCCGGTCCCGGTCCACGGCGACTTCTATGAGGCCAATGTCCTCATGGAGGGCGAGTCCGTCACCAGCCTGCTCGACGTGGACTCCCTGGGGCCCGGCTACCGGGTTGACGACCTGGCCTGTCTGCTGGGACACGTCAGCGTACTGGACCACCTGGCACCCGCCTCCTACCCGAAGCTGCGTCCCATCCTGGAGACCTGGACCCGCATGGCCGAGCGGCAGGTGGATCCGGTCTCTCTGCGTGCGCGCTGTGCTGGCGTGGTCCTGTCCCTGGTGGCCGGCGCCCGCCGCGAGGACGGCGGTCCGTGGCGCCCCGACGCCGAGGGCCGCCTGGCCCGCGCCGAGACCTGGCTGGCGCAGGGCCGCGAGATCCAGGCCCGCCGCGGCGCCCACTGAAGCCCACCCATCGCACGTCGAGCCGGGCAGGCTTCGCGGTACCCGACAGACTCTCTGTCGGCTTGCGCGGAACCTGCCCGGATCGGGGTGCTCAGAATCTGACGTGTGAGTCCCTGGAGATGGTGAAACCGCGGCCGGTGATTGTGTTCCAGCAGGTCATCCCTTTGGACTGCGAGGTGCAGGCGTAGTCGGAGAACGTCGTGGTCTCCCCGTACTGGAGCGTGTGGAAGGTGTCCCCGGGCTGTCCCAGGTACTCCTCTCCGCAGCGGACCTCGGTGCGACCGGCGAGCGCCACGATGGAGAACTCCCGGTCGGGGCAGTCCTGCATCCCGGAGGAGGCGTAGCTCCGTTCCAGGATTGAGCAGCCCACCCCCTCGTCGTACAGGATGCAGGAGATGTTCTTCGACGGGGTGTCCACGTACTGGTAGGAGTACGTCGTTGTGGACGTGGGGAGGGCGGGGCCGCTGGGGAGTATCGGCCCACCGGTGGGGGGTGCGGCCTGCTCTGCCGCAGTACCCGCGCTTGAGGAGGGGGCCGCAGTGGCGGCCGAGGCGGATGTCGTATCGGACTGTCGTCCACGGTTCGCCAGAAGCATGCCGCCGAGGACTCCGGCCGCAGCGACGACGAGGATCAGAACGACAACCAGTGCGGTCATGAGCCCAGCATGAGAGCTGGAACGAGGCGCAGGACGGTCGAGGGGCGGTGCCGCCGAGGCTGCTGTGGCGGTGCCGGACGCGGGCGGTGCTGTGGTCCCTGGAGCTGAAGCGGTTACTGGTCCTGCCGACGAGGCTTTCAGCGCCATCGTCTGAGGAGCTGTCTCGATGGGGGTCGCGGAGTACGTCGAGACGCTGCTGTAGTCCGCGGTTGAAGCCGTGGGTAGGCACGCGGTTTCCGCGGTTCTCGGACGGTTCGTGTCTGATGCGTCCATGGCGCTGGTGGGGGAAGCGGGTGAGACGCTGGGGAGATCGTTCGCGCCCATCTGGAGAACCTGCTCTCGCAGCACCGCGGGGATGGCGGGATTGGCGGCGACGACCGGTCGCAGATCGGGAAACGCCTTGGCGAGGTACTCCAGCACCTCGGGCTCGGTACTGGGATCGGCGGCACGACATTCATCGTCGGGAGTGTGGGCGGGCACAAATCGGATGATAGGTCCCCGAAGGACACGGAAAGCCGGTCCGCAACCACATTGGTATCAAACGCCGAGCCGGGCAGGTTTCGCGGCGCCTGACAGACTCTCTGTCGGCTCGCGCGAAACCTGCCCGGCTCGATGACGGAGGCGGGGCCTCAGGCGCTACTCGACCTCGGCCAGCAGCTTCTGGACCCGGCCCACGCCCTCGACCAGGTCGTCGTCGCCCAGCGCGTAGGACAGCCGCACGAAGCCCGAGGGTCCGAAGGCCTCACCGGGAACGATGGCGACCTCGGCGTGCTCGAGGATGAGCGCGGCCAGTGTGGCCGAGCTGTCGATCGTGGTGCCGCGCAGCGTACGCCCCACGAGTCCCTCGATGCTGGGGTAGGCGTAGAAGGCACCGCGGGGTACGGGCACGGTCAGCCCCTCGATCTGCGAGAGCATCTCCACCATGGTGCGCCGGCGCCGGTCGAAGGCGGTGCGCATCTGCTCGACGGCGGCCAGGTCACCGCTGACGGCCGCCAGCGCCGCGCGCTGCGAGACGTTGGCGACGTTGGAGGTCAGGTGCGACTGGAAGTTCGTGGCCGCCTTGATGACGTCGCTGGGGGCGATCATCCAGCCCACGCGCCATCCGGTCATGGCGTAGGTCTTGGCCACGCCGTTGAGGACGATCGTCTGCTCAGCCAGCTCGGGAACCAGCTTGACGACGTGTGCGGTCTGGGCGCCGTCGTAGAGGAGGTGCTCGTAGATCTCATCGGTGATGACCCAGATCCCGTGCTCCAGGGCCCACTGGCCGATGGCGGTGAGCTCCTCGGGCGTGTAGACCGAGCCGGTCGGGTTCGACGGCGAGCACAGCAGCAGCACCTTGGTGCGCTCGGTGCGGGCGGCCTCGAGCTGGTCAACGCTGACCTTGTAGTCCTGGTCGGCCCCGGCGAAGACCTCGACCGTGGTCCCCCCGGCCAGGGCGACGGCCTCGGGGTAGGTGGTCCAGTAGGGCGCGGGCAACAGGACCTCGTCGCCGGGGTCGACGAGTGCGGCGAAGGCCTGGAAGACGGCCTGCTTACCGCCGTTGGTGACCAGGATGTCGTCGGGGGAGACCTCGTAGCCGGAGTCGCGCAGCGTCTTGGCGGCGATGGCCTCGCGCAGGACCGGCAGGCCCTTAGCGGGGGAGTACTTGTGGTTGGCCGGGTCCTTCGCGGCGGCGACGGCGGCCTCAACGATGTAGTCGGGGGTGGGGAAGTCGGGCTCTCCGGCGCCGAAGCCGATGACGGGGCGGCCGGCGGCCTTGAGGGCCTTGGCCTTGGCGTCGACGGCCAGAGTGGCGGAGGGGGCGATGGCGGACAGGCGGGCGGAAACGCGGTGCGTGGGTGCAGGTGTCACCCGACCATGGTCCCACGACCAGCGACATCCGTGCGTCTGAAACACGTCGGATCCGTCAGTAACGACGCCGGAGAACCTCCGGGACACCTCCAGGGCACCTCCGGGGGCGCGGTGTGGCGCCGCACCCCGGCCGGCCCTGGCGTGGCGCACCCCACGGCCTGCGGTTACCGTAAAGGCTTCCTCGTATGGCAGACTAGAGCACCGCTGAAGGGCAGTGGCGCAATTGGTAGCGCACCGGTCTCCAAAACCGGCGGTTGTGGGTTCGAGTCCCGCCTGCCCTGCTGAGAACGGCGGATCTGTCGGGAGATCCCGTCGGTTTCGTCTTTCTCCCCGCTGTGCGGGAACTGACCTGACCGTCGACCCTGAGGACCCAGATTCATGAGCGAGAGCGCACGCGCCGCGACAGGCAAGTCGGCCACCAAGCGCGGCTTCTTCGGGCGCATCGCCCTGTTCATCCGCCAGGTCATTGACGAGCTGCGCAAAGTCGTCTGGCCCACCATGAACGAGCTGTGGACCTACTTCACGGTAGTGGTCGTCTTCATCATCGCCATCATGGCCTTCACCGGGGTACTGGACTTCGCCTTCAACCGGGCCGTCATGTGGCTCTTCGCCTGACCTCCCGGCTTCTGGGGCCGTACCCTCATCGGGGATGCGCGGTTGCGCCCCTGACCACGTCTACTCCCGACGCCGCTGCTGCTCGCGCGGCCCGTCGCATCCGCTCGTCTCACGCCACTGGAAAGCAGGTACACCATGTCTGAGGATGTCTCCTCGCAGACCAACCCCGACGACGTCGAGGCCCTGACCTCGCTCGCGACCGACGACGCCGGTGACACCGTCGAGCCGGTTGAGGCCGCCCAGGCCGATGTGACCGACGAGGTGGCCCAGGCGCAGCCCGAGACCGCCGCCGAGCCTGCCGCGCCGGCCGAGGAGACGCCCGTCGTCGACCCGCTGGCCGAGTTCCGCCGCCAGATGTCGGCCCTGCCGGGGCAGTGGTACGTGCTGCACACCTACTCCGGCTACGAGCGCCGCGTGGCCGCCGACATCATGGCCCGCGCCGAGAACTTCGAGGTCGAGGACTACATCTTCGACGCCACCGTCCCCATGGAGACGGTCATCGAGATCAAGAACGGCAACAAGAAGAAGGAAGTCTCCCGGGTGCGCATCCCCGGCTACGTGTTCGTGCGCATGGACCTGGATGACCCGGAGACCTCGGACAAGGTGTGGCGCACCATCAAGGACACCCCGGCCGTGACCGGCTTCGTGGGGGACCGCTACAACCCGGTGCCGCTGACCTTCGAGGAGGCCGTCGCCCAGCTCGGCCCCACGCCCGAGGAGATCGCCGCCAAGGAGGCCGCCGCTGCGGAGGTCACGGCCCCCGAGTCCGGCTCCGGCACCCAGATCGCCACCGGCGGACAGGTCTTCGAGGTCGCCTTCGAGGTCGGCGAGTCCGTCATCGTCACCGACGGCCCCTTCGAGTCCCTCCCGGCCACGATCGCCGAGATCCTTCCCGAGACTCAGAAGCTCCAGGTGCTCATCTCCCTGTTCGGCCGTGACACCCCGGCCGAGCTCTCCTTCAACCAGGTCGCCAAGATCTGAGGCGGACCTGAGGACAGGCCCCGTCAGCCGTTGTGGCCCGACGACGCGGAACAGCGTCGTCGGGCCACAACCGCCTGAGCCGCGCCAGCGGCCACGACTCAAGAGCCGTGAATCACAGGCAGATCTCCTGTGATACCGCGCACCGGGCTCCCTGCTCGGCCCGGCAGCGGGCTACGATGAGCGCTTGTGTGTGCGCATGCACCCACGGCTGCACGGCAGGCGTGCAGCACATCCGGACAAGTAAGAAGGACCCATTCCTATGGCCCCCAAGAAGAAGGTCGCCGGGCTGATTAAGCTCCAGATCCAGGCCGGCCAGGCCAACCCCGCTCCGCCGATCGGCCCCGCCCTGGGTGCCCACGGCGTCAACATCATGGAGTTCTGCAAGGCGTACAACGCGGCGACCGAGTCGCAGCGCGGCAACGTCATCCCCGTGGAGATCACCGTCTACGAGGACCGCTCCTTCACCTTCATCACCAAGACACCGCCGGCCGCCGAGCTCATCAAGAAGGCCGCGGGCGTCCCCAAGGGCTCCGCCACCCCCCACACCGTGAAGGTGGCCTCCCTGACCCAGGCTCAGGTGCGTGAGATCGCCGAGTCCAAGATGCCCGACCTCAACGCCAACGACATCGAGGCCGCTGCCAAGATCATCGCCGGCACCGCCCGCTCCATGGGCATCACCGTCGAGGCCTGAGGCACTCGCCGGTCTGCCGGCTCTCTCAACTCAATCCCCATACGAAACCGTGGAAGGGCCTCGCGCGGCCCGAACACCACGACTGCAAGGAGAAGCAGATGACCAAGCGCTCCAAGGCCTACCGCGCCGCGGCTGAGAAGATCCAGTCCGGAGTCCTCTACACCCCGGCCGAGGCCGTTCATCTGGCCAAGTCCACCTCGATCACCAAGTTCGACGCCACCGTGGACGTCGTCTTCCGCCTGGGGGTCGACCCCCGCAAGGCGGACCAGATGGTCCGCGGCACCGTGTCCCTGCCGCACGGTACCGGTAAGACCGCCCGCGTCGTCGTCTTCGCCCAGGGTGAGCGCGCCGAGCAGGCCCTCGCCGCCGGCGCGGACGAGGTCGGTGGTGACGAGCTCATCGAGAAGGTCGCCAAGGGCTACACGGACTTCGACGCCGCCGTGGCCACCCCGGACCTCATGGGCAAGGTCGGCCGCCTGGGCCGCGTCCTGGGCCCCCGTGGCCTCATGCCCAACCCCCGCACCGGCACCGTGACGATGGACGTGGCCAAGGCCGTCTCCGACATCAAGGGCGGCCGCATCGAGTTCCGCGTGGACCGTGCCTCCAACCTCCACTTCATCATCGGTAAGGCCTCCTTCACCGAGGAGAAGCTGACGGAGAACTTCCAGGCCGCCCTGGAGGAGGTCCTGCGCCTCAAGCCCTCGACCTCGAAGGGCCGCTACATCCTCAAGGCCACCATGACCACCACCATGGGCCCCGGCATCCCGATGGATGTCACCAAGGCCTGAGGCTCTTTCCTTCACGACGGCGTCGGCCGCCTCCCCTCCCGGGAGGCGGCCGACGCCGTTCTTCGCCTGCGGGGGCGTGCCAGTCCCCGGGGCCTGCCCGGGGACCGCCCGAGTCCTCCACGGGGGCATCTGCCCATGGTCCGCGGGGTGCCGCGCTGGCTACGGTGAAGGCGTTGGTGGTGCACCGAATGGGGGAGGGGAGTGGAGAAGCCGGTTGTCCCCGTCCTTGTCTCTCCCTCTCGCAAGGACGGGGACGACCTCTCCGCCTTATGAGAGTCCCGGACAGACCTCAGCTGTTCTTGACGGGGATGTCGGTGAGGCGGAAGGCGAAGTCGGCGACTTCTTTCCATGCTGCGTGGTCGAGGGTGACGGTGTCGCCGCCGGGGTCGGGCCAGATGACGCAGACGGTGGTGGTACCGGCCTTGATAGTGGGAACGAGCTCGAGCTCGGTGAGGGGGACATGGGTCTTGAAGCCGGCGTCGAGGTAGTCGGCGGGGTAGATGCGCTCGCCGCCGGCCAGGAGGGTCAACCCGTCGGAAGAGAACTCGGTGGCCTCGTTGCTGCCGTCCTCGCTGCGGGAGTTGGAGAAGAGAACCTCTTTGTCGCCGAGCCAGATCTCGAGGCCTCTGGGGGTGGAGCCCTTCTTCGCGCTGATGGTGGTGTGGAGCTGGCCGAGGAGGTAGCCACCGGTGCGGGTGACGTGGTCGATGGTGATGGTGAGCTGGTCGTCGCCACTCTCACTTTTGACAGTGACGCCTTCAGATCCCTTGGCGACCGGGCCCTTGGTCTCGGGCAAGGAACCGGTTCCGGCGGACGGGGCAGTGTTCTTGGACGTGGTGCCGCCGGTGGGGGTCAGGGTGATCTCGACGCGTCGGTTGACGGCCCGTGCCTCGTCACTGGTGTCCTTGACCTTGGGCTCGGACTCACCCTTGCCCGAGACGGATGTCTGCCACTTGTCGAGCGTGGTGAGCTGTGCGAGGCGGGTCTTGACGGCGTTGGCGCGTTTCTCGGAGAGGGTCTGGTTGTAGGCGTCGTCCTGGACGTCGTCAGTGTGCCCCACAATCGTGAGCGTCCCGCCGTCGGGGTACTGGGCCAGCTGGCCGGCCACGGTCTTGAGCTGGGCCTCGGCTCCGGGAGCGAGGTCGGCTGAGTCTGAGGCGAAGGTGACATCGCTGGCGAGGGTGACGGTGATGTCCTTGCCGCCGGTGTGGGTGCTGGTGGAGTTATCCAGGGCTCGTGCGAAGCGCTCAATGGTCACTGGGGCTTCCAGCGCCTCGTGGGGTTTGGCCTTGTCTCGGGAGTAGCCGATGGTGGCGACACTGTCAAAGGCCTTGTCCATGGCTGCAAGGTCAACGCCGGAGGCGGTAGGGGCGTCCTTGCCCACGACGTCGACAGTGACGAAGCCGGCCTGGGGGACGAAGGCGGTGACCTGCTTGGCATCCACCGGTCCGAAGAGCACGAAGCAGCTGGTGGACTCGCCCGGCTTAAGTGCCAGCTTGTTGTAGTTGTCCTTGACCTTGTTTTCCACACCGGTGGTGGCCACCCACGCCCGGTTCGTGGACAGGTCCAGCAGGCGCACCCCGGTCGCACCCCAGTCGAAGGGCGAGAGCCGATTGCTGCTGGGGCGCGACAGTGGCCGGGTCGCCTCGAAGGTGTCGGTGTACTCATTGCCTGAGGAGTACACGGCCTGGGCGATGTCCTTGACTGCGGCGTCGTCCTTGGCCCGCGTCAGTCTCAGGGCCAGGACGGTGGTCTTCTCGTCGCGGCGCACCAGTGGTGAGACCTGGAACCCCAGGTGATGACCCATGACGTGAGCGTCGAACTCCTGCCAACCCTGAGGCGCCGCCGACGCCGCAGGCACGGCCGCCCCTGACGCCCCACCCGCAGAGGCCGACGCCGAAGTCGGGCCGGCCTGATGCTTCGACTGCCAGGGCAGCTTGCACCCGGCCAGCATCGGCAACCCGACACCGGTCAGAATTGCTCCGGAGAGAAACACACGACGACGCATGGCTGCGGGTCCTTTCAGCTGTTCTTGATGGGGATG
>NZ_VICC01000010.1 GCF_006546825.1 Actinomyces oris | reverse complement strand
CGGCCCAGGGACGCGTACAAGGTGTTGCGGTGAGCCGGGAACGACCACCCCACCCCCACAATCCCAACGAAAAACCCCACCCTGAAACACAAACCACCCCAACCCGTGCAACTCAGGATGGAAGCATCTACGGCCCATTCGCCGCTATTACTGCTGGCTCATCTCGAAGATAGAGGGCTTCCCGCCGACGCCGCTGACCATGGACACCATGCCGTTGTCATCCGTCGAGTGCGCCTACCTTCTGGCGGAGCAGAGGCGGCTGCGCCGTCCTGACCTGCCGCCCGCTGTGGGGCCGGTGCCCGACCCGTCTTCCAATGAGCAGCTCACCGTGCTGGAAGTGGATAACCGGGTCGATATGGCCGAGGCGTTGGACTGCCTGTATCGGAAATACCTCGAGCAATCCAGAAGAGCCGGGCTCATCCCTCCCGCCAATGCTCCCGACGGGGATCCTTCGCCGGACGGCGCGGATGGCGGCAGCGCTGAGAAGAGCTGGTCAGGCGGGGTGCTGCGGGTCCTTCGGGACGGGAGCGGTTGTGTCGGTGGGCTGGTGGGCTTGTGCGGTTATTCGTAGGGCTGTGCGATGAATCGGCGGTCTATGCATCGACCTCCAGGCGCTTGTGCATATCCCGAGACCCCACGGTCTCCACGCCGGCCACGTTAATCCATGGTGCCAGGACGATGACTGCCAGGCAGGCTGCGAAGGGGACGCCGGCCAGGGACAGGAGCACCGACCCGGCCAGGGCCGCGATGGTCAGGCCCAGCATGAGTTGGTAGATGCGCCCCAGGGCGCGCAGGTTCACCGCGACCACGAGTGCGTACAGGATGATGACGAACACGGCCATGGGTACTGCGACGCTCAGGACGGCGCCGGTGGACGAGATCACTGCGTGTCCTTCCTCGCGCAGGGCGGCGACGTGCAGGCCCGCCCCGATCGCTGCCAGGGAGGCGAAGAGGATGAAGTGGACGTAGGCGACCGTCACGGCCCTGGTGGGGTGCTTGTGGAGGACCTGGCCGAAGGGCACCTCGAAGTAGACCCACCACAGTCCTAGCGCGATCGAGACTCCTGAGGCCAGGACTACCACGGCGGAGGCCGACCAGCCGTGCTCGGTGTACAGAGTGGTTACGGACTGCGCGGTTCCCACCAGCACCTCGCCCAGGGTGATGATCGTCAACAGGCCGAAGCGCTCGGCCAGGTGATGAGGGTGCCAGCCCATGTGGTCGTAGCGGCGCACGAGGTGCATCGGCACCGCCAACTCCATGGTGAACAGCAGGACCGAGACGATGAAGAGCGACAGGGCGTTGAGGTGGACGAAGAGCGTGCCGACCCACAGCACCTGGGCCAGTGCGATCCACAGGGCGTGGATCCGGCAGGCGCGGGCCTGGTCCGGGTTGGCCCGCGCGGCCCGCAGCCACAGCGCGACCAGCGAGACCCTCATGACCACGTACCCGACCACTATGTTGCCGGAGTGCAGCTGCCATCCGTGCTCGAAGCCCTCGTAGAGCGCGGGGATGCCCGTGGTCATCATGATGACGCCCACCATCTGGACCGCGACTCCCGACCGCACGCCCCAGTCGTCGGTGTCGTAGGAGGAGGCGAAGCTGGAGTAGCTCATCCAGGCCCAGATCGTGCAGAACTGGACGAAGCCGAAGGCAGCCAGCCCCGCCGCCACATGCCCGGAGGCCAGGGCATGCGCCATCTGGACGCCGTTGACGCCGAAGGCGATCACCAGGGTCAGGTCGTAGAGGAGCTCCAGGGTGGTGGCCACCCGGTGCTCCTCGTGCGGGTCGCGTGAGCGCATGGGCGTCAGGGAGTGCAGGAAGCGGCCCGCGGTCGCAGAAGGGGGTACTGCAGTTGCTGAACGGGGTGCGTCGGTTGCGCTGGTATCGGTCATGAGGAGTGTTCCTGTCGGCAGACACGTGGGCGGGCGGTTCTCGGGCGGTGTTGAAGATATCCGCTGTTCGACTACTGGGCGTCAGCAAGGTTATCGTGAGCAGCATATTGTGCGTCCCAGGGAAGTCGAACCTGAGTTGCACAGTTTTTAGTGCCCTGTTGGGATGCTCAGGGCGGTGAGGATTTCTTCGGCTTCGGGGGTCAGGGGGTCGGCGGCGGTGAGGTGGTGGCCGTTGAGGTTGATGCTGATCCCGGTGGTGTCCTGGAGGTGTCGGGCGATGGCCAGGGCGGCCATGACCACGGTCAGGTGCGCCTCGATGGCATCGCGGGTGTGGTGGAAGACGGGGCGGGCTCTCAGGTCGTGCTTGCTCATCGGCGAAGGACTGCCCGGGCGTGCCACAGCTCGTGATTCGAGGAGACGACCTCACCGGCGCCCATCAGGCGGGACGGAACGAAAGGTGGCGTAGCCTTTGAGCCCGACCAGGGAACGGGCCCTGGTGATGGATGCCTCATCGAGGACCTGATCGCCTTGATGGACAGTGACAAACCGCGTGCCCTTAGGGCGCTTCTCGCCGGCGACGGATGGCCCGGGCGCGGTTGGCCTGGGCGGTCAGGGTCTGGTTGTCCCTGGCGGCGCGCTTCTTGGAGTAGGCCCAGATGGCCCTCCATGAGCCCGGGTGGGTGTGCGGATCCCACACCGGCTCGGCCTTGCGGCTCTTGTCCCGCTCGCTCCTGGAGCCCCTCCTGGGGGTGATGG
>NZ_VICC01000009.1 GCF_006546825.1 Actinomyces oris | reverse complement strand
ACCGCACCAGACAACGAAGCACTGCCCATGTAGTCGTCTCGGTGGTCACAGCGACAGGGAAACGCCCGGTATCCATCCCGAACCCGGAAGCTAAGCCTGACAGCGCCGATGGTACTGCACCCGCCAGGGTGCGGGAGAGTAGGACACCACCGAGCACAAACATCAACTGGCCCGGAACCGCCACGAGCGGCTCCGGGCCAGTCACTTATGCTCTCCCACCAACAAGACACTCAACACCACCTCACAACACCCCGCACTCCAGTATCTGAAACCGAGAGATACCTGGACCGAACTGACAGCGGGATGCGAAACGGTGCACCATTGTCTCTGTGACTCATAGCGACCTCCCTGCCACTCCATCGGATAACGGCCATGAACCGAGTCTCGATGCCGATCGGCTCATGCAACAGTCCGACGTCGTGCTGCACCTGGGACGGCTCATGCTCGCTGCCGGTGCCGGCTCCTACCGCATCAAGTCCTCCATGGCCAGAGCCGCTTCGGCTGTTGGGCTCGACCGCCACGAGGCGACCGTGACGATGACCGAGATCGTCACCTCCTCCTACGTCGGCAACCGTTTCCGTACCGAGGCCTGCGAAGTGCGTCGGGTCGGCGTCAACGTCGGTCGCTTAGAGGCGCTGCGCCGCATCGTCCACGACCTGCGAGCCCACGAAACCGTCGAGCACCTCGAGGCCAAGCTTCAACAGGTCGAGAAGATGCATGCGCGTTACAACGCCTTCACCAACGCGGCAGCCTCGGGTGTGGCCTGTGCCGGATTCTGCTTCCTCAACAAGGGCGGTTGGGTGGAGTGCTTGACGGTCCTCGTCGCGGCATTCCTTGGACAGTTCGTTCGCCGGCAGATGCTGGAGCGCCACTATCAGCACTTTTTCACCTGGCTCGTCTGCGGAGTTGCGGCCTCCGGCACCTACATGGGCATCGTGACAGTCCTGAACGCCACTGGCGCGGTGGCGGGAAACCACCAGGGCGGCATCATCTCGGCGATCCTCTTCCTCATTCCTGGTTTCCCCATGGTCACCGCCATGCTCGACCTGTTCCGACAGGACTTCTCCTCGGCCCTGTCACGCAGTGCCTACGTGCTCATGGTCATGGCTGCGGCCGGTGTCGCCGTCTGGACCGTGACCTTCGTCTTCCGCTGGGATGTCGCAGCGGCCAGCGGTAGCACTCTCGACGGTCCTCTTCTTTACGTGTTGCGGTGCTTCTGCTCCTTTATCGCCGCCTACGGATTCGCCATGCTGTTCAATGCAGGCGTGAAGGCCAGCATGCTGGCTGCAGTGGTCGGGGCTCTGGCCAATACCGGCAGACTGCTTCTCATTGACGTCTTCCACGTGCCATGGCAGCTCGCGGTGGGACTGGCCGCAGTCACGATCGGCCTGCTCGCCCAACTCTTCGTCTCCCGCGCCTCCCTGTCCCGGGTGGCTCTCTCCGTTCCCGCCGTCGTCATCATGATCCCCGGGGTCCCCTTCTACCGGGCCATTTCCGCGCTCAACACGCTCTCCGTGGACAAGCTTGGCGTCGACGTCGGCGAAGCCGCCACGAACCTGGCTGAGGTCTTCTTCGTCATCACCGCCATCGGTGTGGGGCTTGCCCTGGCGCGCATCATCACCGATCACAACTGGCGTCACGACGTTGCCACCTCCGGGCGTATCACACTGCCCCGCACACACGTTGAGGCGGTGGAGCAGCCTCTGGAGGACTGACTCTCGGTCCGTACTCGCCTGAGACGGACGATGGTGGCCCGCCGCTGACCTACAGCGACGGGCCACCATCGATGATGCGAGACCGGCGAGCCTGCGGTGCGCGGGTCACAGCCCGCCGAGGACCTGCGCAATGAAGATCTTGACGATCATTGCCACGGGGTAGACCATCGCGTACCCCAGCGCCACCCGCGGGTCGGCGCCGGTGCGCTCGTTGGCGAAGGCCAGAATCGCGGGCTGGGTCTGTGCGCCACCGATGAGGCCGGACAGGCGAGTGCCACCCATCTTGACGATCCAGCGCATGGAGGCGTAGATCCCCAGTCCGACGATGGTGGTGACGACGAAACCGGTGACGAAGATCCTCCACCAGTCGCCACCGGTGAAGGCGTGCGCGATCTCCCCGCCGGCCTTCGTGCCCGCCTGGGCCAGGAAGACCAGGAGCCCGAACTCCGAGAGCACCGCCGTGGCAGTGAAGGGCATGGCGGTCACGAACTTCCCGATACGGCCGATGCGCCCGAAGATGAGGCCGACCAGGAGCGTCCCGGCAGCCGATCCGATGGAGAAGGTCGCTCCGGTGGGGGTGAGGAACTTCCACTCACCGATGAAGATGCCCAGTGCCATCCCCAGGCCCAGCGCCACCGGGTTGATGGAGGACAGGCCGCGCGAGGAGTCGCCGAAGTATGTGGAGATCTCCTTCATGCGTCCGGTCGGGCCGACGACGCGCACCCGGTCTCCCTGCTGAAGCACCAGACCCGGGGTGCCCACCATGTCGACGTCGCCGCGGCGTACCCGCGAGATCGTTGCCCCGAAACGGCTGTCGATATCCAGCTCTCCGATGGTATGGCCGGCCAGCTTCGGGTCCGAGACCGTGATCCTGCGGAAGTCGAGGTACTTGCGGTCCTCGATGAGTGAGTGCGAGGAGCCGTGGCCCACCGCCTTGATCGCCTGGTTGACGGCGTCCTGGGTGCCGACGACGGTGATGAGGTCGTCCTTGTACAGCCGGTCGTTATTCTTAGGTCGGGTGATCGGCCCCTTCTCGCCCCGACGTAGACGAGAGAACCGCAGCTGTCCCGAGATGGTCTCGACGATGTTGCCCAGGAGTGGGCCGTCCTCGCGCTCCACCCGGATGGTGCGGTTGATGAGAGGGGAGGGAGTGTCCTTGTCGCTGCGCCGGTAGCGCAGCGCCAGCAGACAGAAGAACAGCATGCCGATGACACCGTAGAGGTAGGTGACGGCATAGGCGACGGTGGCGTCACCCGGTCCGGCCTTGTCTCCGGCCATGGCGGCGGCGTTACCGGCTGCGGCCAAGGCGGGCGTGTTCGTGACGGCACCGGCGAAGGCTCCCGCGATCATCGCCGCCTTGAGCCCGAGGAGACGTCCCACGCCCACGGCTGCCAGGGCCGCCACGCCCAGAATGCCCAGGAGGAGCGCCAGCGGTCCACCGGCGGTTCGGATGACGTGGAAGAAGTTCGGCCCTGACTGGATGCCGATGGCGAAGGTGAAGATCGCCAGCCCCAGGGTTCCCAGCTCCTTGGGAACCTCAATGGGGGTGGCGGCTGCCGCTCCCCAGGCCGCCAGCGCAATGCCGCAGAACAGTACCGCTGCTGCTCCGAGGCTGACTCCCTTGATCTTGACGTGCCCGAGCAACATCCCGGTGCCGACCAGGACGAACAGGACGAGCACCACGTTCCCGGCCAGATGGTGGAGGATGTTGGCGTGAGCCACCTTCCAGATCAACAGGGCGGTACTGCCGATCAGGAGGGCCGCTGCCGGGACGCGTATGCTCCCGCGCCTGGCGCGCCAGAGCAGCATTCCGGAGCCAACCATGAGCAGGACGATGACAACCGGGTTGTCTAACAGATAGTCCAGGACCATAGCCACGTTGCTAGTTCCGCCTTCCGAATCGCTGCTGAGAGTGACGCAGCGGTTGTTTTGTCAGGAGTAACAGCAGCATTGTGTCATCTCCGTCGGCGTCGATGACGTACCAAGGTCCGTGATTCCACGGGGGAGCGGATCGCGCCTCGCACGTGGGGATCCTCCATGTCGCCGACATGCCACCGGGTCCGTGATTCCACGATGTGAGATTGCCGCCGTCTCATTATGACTCTGTGCGGAGACTGATCTAACGTTCATTACCCGGCAGGTCGCCGGACAGTAGGCACGGAGAAGGAGAGCGAGCGATGACACGCGAAGACGCTCCCGCACGTCAGGACCACCAGGTCATGACAGGCGCCCAGGCTCTGGTGCGCGCGCTGGAGGAGCTAGGCGTCACAGACATCTTCGGGATGCCGGGCGGCGCCATCCTGCCCTTCTACGACCCCCTGCTCGCCTCGACGACGATCCGTCACGTCCTGGTGCGCCACGAGCAGGGCGCTGGTCATGCCGCCGAGGGATACGCCATGGTCACCGGTCGCCCCGGGGTGTGCGTCGCCACCTCCGGCCCTGGAGCCACCAACCTCATCACCCCCATCGGTGACGCCCACATGGACTCCGTTCCCATGCTGGCCATCACCGGGCAGGTCGGAAGCCGCGGAATCGGGACGGACGCCTTCCAGGAGGCCGACATCGTCGGGGCCACGATGCCCTTCGTCAAGCACTCCTTCCTCATCACCCGGGCCGAGGACATCGTCCCGTGCGTGGCTGAGGCCTTCCACATCGCCTCCACCGGACGCCCCGGTCCGGTCCTCATCGACATCTCCAAGGATGCCCAGGAGGGGCTCACCGAGTTCGCGTGGCCCCCGGTCCGGGACCTGCCCGGCTACCGCCTGCCGGGCAAGCCCAACCAGCGGCGCCTGGCTCAGGCCGCCGAGGTGATCTCCGCTGCCGAGCGACCCGTCCTCTATCTGGGCGGTGGCCTGAACCGGGCGCAGGTTCCCACTGAGGACCTCACCGAGCTCATCGAGCTCATCGGAGCGCCCTTCGTCACCACTCTGACCGCCCTGGACGTCATGCCCAGTGAGCACCCGCTCAACCTGGGGATGCCCGGAATGCACGGTACGGTGGCCGCCGTCGGGGCGCTGCAGCGGGCCGACGTCGTCGTCTGTCTGGGAGCCCGCTTCGATGACCGGGTCACCGGCAAGCCGGACACCTTCGCCACCAAGGCCTCGGTGATCCACGTCGACGTCGACCCCGCCGAGATCTCCAAGATCCGCACCGCCGACGTCCCGATCGTCGGGGACCTGGCCGACGTCGTTCCCGCGCTGAGCGCTGAGTTCCGCGACCACGTCGCCGCTGAGGGGCGGGTGGATATCGCCCCGTGGCGCCGTGAGATCGAGCGCATCCAGGCCACCTACCCCACGGGCTGGACCGACACCGACGACGGACTGCTCCAGCCCCAGGAGGTCATCACCCACCTCAACCGGGCGGCCTCCGAGGACACCATCTGGGTCACGGGCGTGGGGCAGCACCAGATGTGGGCGGCGCACTACCTCACCTTCCGCCGTCCGCACACCTGGCTCAACTCGGCTGGCGCCGGCACCATGGGCTACGGCCTGCCCGCCGCCATGGGCGCCAAGGAGGCCTGCCCCGACCGGCCAGTGTGGCTCATCGACGGGGACGGGTGCTTCCAGATGACCAACCAGGAGCTGGCCACCTGCACCCTCAACAACATCCCCATCAAGGTCGCCATCATCAACAACTCCTCGCTGGGGATGGTGCGGCAGTGGCAGACGCTGTTCTACGGGCAGCGCTACTCCAACACCGACCTGCATACCGGGGCCGGAACGAAGCGGATTCCCGACTTCGTCAAGATGGCCGAGGCCTACGGGGCCGTTGGGCTGCGGTGTGAGCGCCTGGAGGACCTGGACGACGTCATCGCCCAGGCCAATGCCATCAACGACCGCCCCGTCGTCGTCGACTTCATCGTCTCCGCGGACGCCCAGGTGTGGCCCATGGTCGCGGCCGGGGTGTCCAACGACGAGATCCAGCACGCCCGCGGCATGAGCCCGGTGTGGGAAGAGGAGTGAGCGCCGTGAGCGAGAAGCACACGCTGTCCGTCCTGGTGGAGAACAAGCCCGGCGTCCTGACCCGGGTCTCGGCGCTGTTCACGCGCCGGGGCTTCAACATCCACTCCCTGGCCGTGGGGCCCACCGAGCACGAGGACATCTCGCGCATCACGGTGATCGCCGACGCCGAGGGACTGGCCATGGAGCAGGTCACCAAGCAGCTCAACAAGCTGGTCAACGTCCTCAAGATCGTCGAGCTCGACCCCGACACCTCGGTCGAGCGCGAGCTCTACCTCATCAAGGTGCACGCCGATGACGCCAACCGCACGGCGGTGCTCCAGGTCGTCGACCTGTTCCGCGCCCACGTCGTGGACGTCGCCCCCACGTCGGTGGTCATTGAGACCATCGGCTCAGAATCCAAGGTCAAGGCTCTACTGACGGCTCTCCAGCCGTACGGTGTCAAAGAGATTGTCCAGTCCGGTGCCGTGGCGATCACGCGCGGCCCACGATCCATCACCGATCAACTCAAGGAGAAGTGAGAAGCAATCATGGCAGCTGAGAAGTTCTACGACGACGACGCCGACCTGTCCGTCATCCAGTCCAAGAAGGTCGCCGTCATCGGCTACGGTTCCCAGGGGCACGCTCACGCTCTGAACCTGCGCGACTCCGGTGTGGAGGTCGTTGTCGGCCTGCGCGAGGGCTCGGCCTCTGTGGCTAAGGCTGAGGAGGCGGGCCTGCCCGTCAAGCCGATCGCCGAGGCCGTGGCCTGGGCCGACGTCGTCACCGTCCTGGCCCCCGACCAGGTGCAGGCCACCCTCTACCGCGAGGAGATCGAGCCGAACATCAAGGCCGGCTCCGCCCTCCTGTTCTCCCACGGCTTCAACATCCACTTCGGCTACATCAAGCCGGCCGCGGACATTGACGTCGTCATGGTGGCTCCCAAGGGGCCCGGCCACACCGTGCGCCGCGAGTTTGAGTCCGGCCGAGGCGTGCCCGTGCTCGTCTGCGTGGAGCAGGACGCCTCCGGCACCGCCTGGGACCTCGTCCTGTCCTACGCCAAGGCCATCGGCGGTACCCGCGCCGGCGCCATCAAGACCACCTTCCGCGAGGAGACCGAGACTGACCTCTTCGGTGAGCAGTCGGTCCTGTGCGGCGGCGTCTCCAAGCTCATCCAGTACGGCTTCGAGACCCTGGTCGAGGCCGGCTACCAGCCCGAGATGGCCTACTTCGAGGTCTGCCACGAGATGAAGCTCATCGTGGACCTCATCAACGAGGGCGGTATCTCCAAGCAGCGCTGGTCCTGCTCCGACACCGCTGAGTACGGCGACTACGTCTCCGGCCCGCGCGTCATCACCCCTGAGGTCAAGGAGCACATGAAGGAGGTCCTGTCCGACATCCAGGACGGCACCTTCGCCAAGCGCTTCATGGACGACCAGGCCGCCGGCGCTCCGGAGTTCAAGAAGCTCCGGGCCGAGGGTGAGGCGCACCCCATCGAGGCCACGGGCCGCGAGGTGCGTTCCATGTTCGCCTGGCGCGCCGACGTCGACAAGGACTACACCGAGGGCTCCGTGGCCCGCTGAGGACTTGTGATCCGTTGACAACGGGCGGTGCCCCGATGACTTGACGTCATCGGGGCACCGCCTACGTCGTGCGACGGCACTACTGGGGTGAGGCGAGCCGGCGTCGCTGGAGGCGAACGGTGAGGGCTACCAGGGCCATGACCGCGCCCATGAGGCCCACGAGCAGGGCGGCGCCGCGTCCCGGGCCGATGCCGACGACGGCTCCCACACTGGTGGACAGCGACCGTCCGGGCTCCAGCAGGGGCTGGAGCACATGGTCCACCAGGACTCCGGAGCACAGGTAGGCCACCAGGTAACCCATCTGGGTGACCAGGCTGATCGTGCCCCAGGTGCGTGCCTGCCGAGTGTTGTCGACCTGCGTGCGCACCAGGACCTCCGCACCCGCCTGGGACAGGGGCAGGCAGGCGAAGGTGAGGAAGCCGCAGGCGGCCACCCACCAGGCGCCCGGCCCCAGGGGGACCAGCGCCATGGCGGCGCCGGTTCCGGCCAGCCCTGCGGCAAGCAGCGTCGTGGGCTGGGCGCTCTTCCAGGCCGTGACCAGGGCTGCGCCCACGAGCATGCCGGTGGCGGCCACCGTCTCGACCACCCCCATCTCGGCGGTGCTCACGGTGGGCAGGAGAATCGGCTTGATAAGAACCTGGATGACTCCGATGGCGAGGGTCGCCAGCGTCATGAGGACCACGAGGACGCGCAGGCCGGGGGAGGCGGTGATGGTCCTCCAGCCCGCCATGACGTCGTGGTCGTCACCGGGCTGGGACGCTGCGCGTTGCGAGGCACCTGCTGCCAGAGCCTGGCGCACTGTCATGGTGCACGCCACGGTGACCAGGCAGGTGCTGGCGTCCAGCAGCACGAGACCCTGGGGGCCGACAAGAGGCATGAGGAACCCCGCGGCGGCCGGCGCCAGCAGGTACTTGGCGGCAGAGGCGAGCTGGAGCAGACCGGAGGAGCGCACGTAGTCCTCCTCGGTCACCAGGTCGGTGACGCTGGCCCGCAGCGCCGGCTCGGTCAGGGCCGCCAGGCAGGAGGAGGTGACGGCTCCTGCGCAGATCCAGCCCAAGGATGGCCGGGGCGAGGACAGGGCCGTCAGGATGACGCCCAGCCCGAGAATCGAGCCGGCGTCACCGATCATCATCATCAGGCGGCGGTCGTAGCGGTCTGCGAGGACTCCGGCCAGGGGTGCCAGAAGAACAATGGGGGCGAAGGCGCTCATCTGGACGGCGGCCACTGAGGATGCCGTCCCGTAGGTGCGCAGCATGACGACGGCCAGGCCGAAGGCGCTCAGGCCCGTTCCCAGCGAGTTGATGAAGGAGCCCAGGACCAGCAGTCCGACGTGCTTCATGGCTCCGCCTTCGTCAGGAAGCCGAGGCTGCCGGGCTCGGCACCCAGGAGGGTCTCACTGGCCCAGATGAGGGTCTCCTGGCGGCGGGCGAGCTCAGCAGGGCTGGGCTTCATGATGTCCTGGTCCAGGAGGATGCCCGAGGCGCTCAGCAGCAGCTCGATGACGTCATGGGGACGCTCGGTGGTGAAGGTCCCCTCGGCCACTCCCTGGGTGATGACCTCGGCCAGGACCGGGGTGAGGTGCTCGATCATCGCCGTGATGGACAGCAGGTGGAACTCCGCGTTGCCCGGCGCGTGGAACTGGTCGACGAGCTCGGTCTCGGTGTCCACCAGCCTCATCGCGCTCATGATCGCTGCGAGCTTGTCGGCCGCCGGGGCCGATGAGGCGGTGATCTCGCGGGCCTGCTGCTCAACCTGGTGGACGATGCGCAGGACCAGGGCCTTGAGGATCTGCTCCTTGCTGGGGAAGTGGTAATAGAGCGTCCCCTTGGCGATGCCCACGATCCCCAGGATGTCCTCCATGGTCGTGGGTTGAAAGCCCTTGGTGGTGAACAGGGTGTGGGCGGCGTCGAGAATCTCCTCGCGACGTTGCGCGGCGGGGCGGTGGATGCGCGGCATGGCTCCTCCTTGGTGTGTCGGAAACAGACTAACCGACCGACGGTCGAGACGCGAGTGCGCACATCCGTCATGCGGACTCTTTGTCTCGCATCCTGATCCTGCCCTAAGGTGGCCCCATGACGCAGACCATCAAGCTGGCAGTAATCCCGGGTGACGGCATCGGTAAGGAGGTCGTCCCCGAAGGGCTCAAGGTCCTCGAGCGAGCGCTGGAGGGAAGCGGGGTCACGGTCCGTCCCACCACCTTCGACCTGGGGGCCGAGCGCTGGCACCGCACCGGCCAGACCCTCACCGACGAGGATCTCGAGGCCATCAAGACCCATGACGCCATTCTGCTGGGAGCTGTCGGCGATCCCTCCGTCCCCTCCGGCGTGCTCGAGCGCGGTCTGCTCCTGCGTCTGCGCTTCGCCCTGGACCACTACGTCAACCTACGTCCCTCGGTGTACTACCCGGGCGTGCCGACGCCGTTGGCCGATCCCGGCGACATCGACTTCGTCGTGGTGCGCGAGGGCACCGAGGGCCTCTACTGCGGTAACGGCGGCGTCGTGCGCCAGGGCACGGCGCACGAGATCGCCACCGAGGTCAGCGTCAACACGGCCTACGGGGTGGAGCGCCTGGTCCGCTACGCCTTCGCCAAGGCCCAGGCCAGGGCGGCCAAGCACCTCACCCTCGTCCACAAGCACAACGTGCTCGTCCACGCCGGCGACCTGTGGCGGCGCACCGTGGAGGCCGTCGGCACCGAGTACCCCGAGGTCACCGTCGACTACTGCCACGTGGACGCCGCCACCATCTACATGGTGACCGACCCCGGCCGCTTCGACGTCATCGTCACCGACAACCTCTTCGGCGACATCCTCACCGACGAGGCCGGCGCCGTGACCGGCGGCATCGGACTGTCGGCCTCGGGCAACATCAATCCCGAGAGGGCCTTCCCCTCCATGTTCGAGCCCGTCCACGGCTCGGCCCCGGACATCGCCGGTCAGGGCAAGGCGGACCCGACTGCCACGATCAGTGCGGTGGCCCTCATGCTCGACCACCTCGGGCTGCCCGAGGTCGCGGCGAAGGTCGAGGCCGGAGTCACTGCGGACATGGCCACTCGGCGCGGCGGCGCCCAGCGCTCCACCAGCCAGATCGGTGACGCCATCGCCGAGGCAGTGACGGCCGGGGCCGATACGTCATCGCTTTGAGACCCCACGGCCCTCATCGTGTCCGCAGCGTGATCGCAGTACGCGAGCGGGCCGTTACATTCCGAGTATGTCGCTACTCGGTCCCCGACGTCGGACAGCCGTTTGCCTCCTGCTCGCCGGCCTCACCGGCCTGTGCGGCTGCGACGTCCTGACCGACGCCCCACTGACCGACTCCGAGATGTCCGCCTTCCTGGCTGAGGCGGATTCGCACGCCACCCGATCGCGGGGACGGGCCTTCCAAGCGACCGCGGTGGCGGCAGCGGATCAACGCTCCGCCATCACGGAGGCCCTGTCGCTCTCCCGGGTCCGGAGCGATGCCGCCGCGGAGGCCGCGACGCTGGCCACCAGGGTCGGAGCTGTGGCGAGCGACCTGAGTCAGGCCGAGTCCACCGACCTTGAGGTCGCGAGGTCGGCGCTCGACCAGGCAATGCGGGGCGAGGACGTCGAGGCGATCACGACGGCGCTCACGAACCTCCGTCACGCCGTGGCTGCGGCCGAGTCCGCGGTCTCGGCCCGGCGCTCCTCAACCGGGCAGGACCAGGTGGCTGAGCCCGGGGAGGAGAGCCCGCCAGGAGGTCCTGGCAGGGGAGGGGACGGCGAGTCCGCAGGGGCGGACCGGCCGGGGGAGGGGGAGCCCGAGTCCTCCGCTCAGGTCGGCGCCCCGTCCGATAGCGAGCCATCGGGCCCCCAGGACTCCGCCGAACCGGCCCAGGGGCCGCCTTCTTGAGGGGAGCAGTCTCAGGGGCCGTGATGAGACGGGGTCATCCGGTGGCGGAGGCAGCCGGCGTCTCAGACCCGGGTGCCGCCTTCGTGGGCCAGCGGGACTGACCCGACAGGCCGTCCACGGCGACGCCGCGAAGGACGGCGTCCCACGCCGCCTCGTCGAAGACCCCCTGCTGACAGACCTGGGTCACCGACACGGCTGCGCCGTCGGCCGACCACACCCGCACGAAGGCCCTCCCCGCGACCCGGGAACCACGGAGGCTGGCGCTGAAGGCGGTGGCGATACCGGCATAGGGTGCGGAGCGGTTCGTCGCCGTGAGCTCCTCTCGACCGGTTTGCCGGTAGTCCGGGTAGGTCCCCGCCAAGGAGGCGGACCAGTGCTCGGACAGGGCGCGGTCATCGCCGCCGGAGACGAGCAGCGCCGCTGCGCTGGTCACCTCGGCGCTCACCTGGCATCCGGAGGAGGTCGAGGCGTAGGAGCGCGACCAGGATGCCTCCGGGGTTGACGCCGTCGCGGGCCCGGTAGGGGTGGTGCTCCCGTGCAGGGCGCTCGTGGCGGTCGGGGACGCGGTGGAGGCGGTGTAGCCGGGAAGGTCCGGGAAGCTGACCGTGAGCGCGGCTGCCGCCGTGGCCTGGGCGGTCGGCAGCGCGGTGGGCATCACCATCCGGGACGGAGCCGTCGAGGACTGCGAAGCCGTAGAAGGGGAGGTGGGCCCCGACACCGACCCGGCGAGCTGATCCAGGTCCACCTGTGCGCATCCGCTCACCCCGGTCAGGAGGACTGTGCCGGCCACCGCCGCCCGGGCGAACCGGGCTCGTGCACCCATTCGGCGAGTACTGACCGAGGGACGACGAACAGAAGTCATGGCCGGAACCTAGCTCTGAGCCCGCCCGCCTGCCAGCATATGGGAAGGTCGTGTCCGAGTTGTGGCCTCGGCGGTAGGGTGGACCTATGCCCGAGACAGACGCCACCTCAACCGACTTCGCATCCACCTCCTTGGCCCGCGCCGCCGAGGTCCCCGTCCCGCAGGCCGATGCGCTCGCCGGTCGATTCCCCCTGACCGCCAACCCCTCACCCCTCGCCGAGGACGAACGGGCAGCGGTCCTGAGGAGTCTCCACTTCGGTAACGCCTTCACCGACCACATGGCTCACGCCCGCTGGAGGCAGGGCGAGGGATGGGGCGACTACGGCGTCATTCCCTACGGCAGCCTCAGCCTGTCCCCGGCCGCCGCTGTGCTCCACTACGGCCAGGAGGTCTTCGAGGGCATCAAGGCCTACCGGCACGAGGACGGATCGGTGTGGACCTTCCGCCCCCGCTACAACGCAGCGCGCCTCAACGCCTCCGCCCGGCGCATGGCTCTGCCCGAGCTGGCGGAGGAGGACTTCGTGGCCTCCCTGGTGGATTTGGTGCGCGCCGACGCCGCCTGGGTGCCCTCAGGTGAGGGCGAGTCCCTCTACCTGCGCCCCTTCGCCTTCGCCTCCGAGGCCTTCCTGGGCGTGCGCCCCGCCGCTGTGGTGGACTACTACGTCATCGCCTCTCCCGCCGGCTCCTACTTCCCTCACGGCTTGGAGCCCGTCTCCATCTGGGTGACCACCGAGTACCACCGCGCCGGACGCGGAGGGACCGGGGCGGCCAAGACCGGAGGCAACTACGCCTCCTCCCTGCTTCCCCAGCAGGAGGCCTACGCGCAGGGCTGCGACCAGGTCTGCTTCCTCGACGACGTCTCGCAGAAGAACATCGAGGAGCTCGGCGGCATGAACCTCATGGTCGTCGACGCCGATGGGACCGTGCGCACACCGCGCCTGACCGGGACGATCCTCGAGGGCTGCACCCGCAGCGCCATCATCCGCCTACTGCGCGACTCCGGGCGGAATGTCGTGGAGGAGACCATCAGCCTTCAGGGACTGCTCGCAGACATCGAGTCGGGTCGGGTCAGTGAGGTCTTCGCCTGTGGAACCGCCGCCGTCGTCGTGCCCCTGGGGCATCTCAAGGGCGAGGGCTTCGACGCCCGCATCGAGGGCAGTGAGGTCACCCGGCAGATTCACGACCGGCTCACCGCCATTCAGACCGGCCGCGCCGAGGATCCCTACGGGTGGATGTATCAGCTCGTGCCTCCTCGTTCATAAAACCACCGACGATATTCCTTCTGAACGTCCAGAAAGATATTGTTTATGTGACGTGAAATGGTGACAGTGAGATTGCGGCGGTCTCAGTTGTATCTCATTTCATGAGCATTTTGCCCGGAATTCCTAAAACAAGGGGATTCCGGGCAAAACGCTCGAGAAATATGTGGTGCCATTGGCCCATGACTCAGTCCCTCCTACCAGAACCCGAAAGCAGTCCGATTGAAAAGGGCGATGCTGAAGCCGCCTCGTCAGGGGCCGACACGACCTCGGCGCGCGGTGCAGGCAGCGTCCTGCGCCGTCCCGGACGAGGATGGAGGATCGCCCTTCTTAGTGTCCTGGCGTTCTTCCTGGTTCTGACCCTGGCCACAGGAGGCCTGGCCCTGTGGGTGCGACACTCCATCGCCTCCGGCATCGAGTTCATCGCCGATCCCTTCGCGGGCATTCCCGCACGGGCCCCGCAGCAGAAGGTGGCCGCGGGCGAGGAACCGGCTGTCAACATCCTGGTCCTGGGGACCGACTCGCGCACCTCCGCCTCCGACCCCTCCCAGTGGAAGGAGGGGGCCCAGCGCACGGACGCGATCATGATCGTTCAGGTCAGCGGAGACCGGAAGACGGTCTCAGTCATGTCGATCCCCCGCGACTCATGGGTGGAGATCCCCGGTCACGGCCAGGGGAAGATCAACGCCGCCTACTCCTACGGGGGGCCCTCGCTGACGATCCACACCGTGGAGAACCTCACCGGCATCCACATCGACCACTTCGCGGTGGCGAACTTCGAGTCCTTCGTCGCCCTGACCGACGAGATCGGTGGGGTGCGCATCAACCTCAAGACGCCTCAGACACTCGCCGGCAAGGAACTCGGCGCAGGTGCCCAGGTACTCGACGGGCAGCAGGCCCTGGCCTACACCCGCGAGCGCTCCTCCCTGCCCAACGGGGACTTCGACCGCGTCAAGCGCCAGCAGACCTGGATGCGCTCCATCGTGAGCAGGGTCCTGACCAACGGCACCCTGAGCAGTCCCACGGCGCTGTACTCCTTCCTCAAGACCGCCTCGCGGACAGTCGCCGTGGACGAGTCCTTCACGCTCAACCAGATGCAGTCCCTGGCCCTGGAGACGCGCCACCTCCACAGCAACGACATCAGGTTCATGACCGTGCCGACCGCCGGTACGGGAACCTCCACGGACGGGCAGTCCATCGTCACGCTCGACGCCGACGTGGACACCCCCTTGTTCAAGGCCTTCGCCGAGGACCGGGTGAGCGCCTACCTCACCGAGCACCCTGACGCCGTCGAGCTGCTCCCCGCCACGGTGAACTAGAGGTACGGACACGTGGCTCACGGAGCAGCGTCCCCGGGGAGCTCCCCGGGGACGCGAACGAATGCATGGAGACTTATGACTGACACGACTGAAGTAGCTGACGTCGCGGTCATCGGGCTGGGGTACATCGGCCTGCCCACGGCAGCGGTCCTGGCCCGCGCCGGGCTCGACGTCGTCGGGGTGGACCGGATCCGGGAACGTGTCGAGGCCGTCAACCGCGGAGAGCTTCCCTTCCTCGAGGAGGGGCTGGCCACCGTGCTGGCCGAACAGGTCGAGGCCGGCCGCCTGCGCGCCCAGATGGAGACGCCCTCGGCACGGACCTACATCATCGCGGTGCCGACCCCGTCGACGGGCTCGGACCACGCGGCCGATCTGTCCCTGGTGGAGGCCGCTACCAGGCAGATCGCCCCTCGTCTCACAGGGGGCGAGCTCATCGTCCTGGAGTCGACCTGCCCGCCCGGTACCACTCGCGCCCTGGCTGAGGCGATCGGCTCGATGCGCCCGGACCTGTCCACGGACGGCAGCGGCGCACGGCCCCAGGTGCATCTGTCCTACTGCCCCGAACGCGTGCTGCCCGGGCGCATCATGACGGAGATGGTGACCAACTCCCGGGTCATCGGCGGCCTGACCCCCGAGGCGTCACGCCTGGCCAGAGACCTGTACGCCACCTTCTGCGCCGGCGAGCTGGTCCTGACCGACGCCACCACCGCCGAGATGACCAAACTGACGGAGAACTCCTTCCGTGACCTCAACATCGCCTTCGCCAACGAGCTGGCCCTTGTCTGCGAGCGGGTCGGGGTGGATGTCTGGGAGCTCGTCGACCTGGCCAACCGCCATCCGCGGGTGAGCATTCTGCAGCCGGGCCCCGGCGTGGGCGGCCACTGCATCGCCGTGGACCCCTGGTTCCTGGTGTCCAGCGCTCCGGAGGAGACCCGGCTCATCCGCACGGCCCGCCAGGTCAATGACTCCCGGCCGGCCCACTACGTCGGGCGCATCCTTGAGGCGATGGAGCCCTTCTCCTCGCCGATCGTGGCGGTACTCGGCCTGACCTTCAAGGCCGATGTCGATGACCTGCGCCAGTCGCCGGCGCTTGCGATCACTGAGCAGGTGGCCGCCGCTGCGCCCCATGCCCAGGTCCTGGTGGCCGAGCCGCACGCCAAGGAGCTCCCGGCGTCTTTGGCGCGGTGGGACAACGTGCGGCTGACCGGGTGGCGGCAGGCCGTCGAACAGGCTGATGTCGTGGCGGTGCTGGTTGGCCACCAGGAGTTCGCCGACCTTGATCCGCACCTGCTCGAGGGGCGCAGCGTTATCGACGCCACGGGGTTCTGGCGCGCCCGAGAGCCCCAGCTGACGGGTAGAAGGACATGGGCGGCAGGCGTCTGAGACGTCTCATCGGTGCGGCTGTGCGCGGCGTGCACCGGCCCCGACTCAGCGTCATCGTCCGAGCAGCGGGGGCCGGTCCTCACCTGGAAGGGGCCATCCGCTCCGTACTCAACCAGACCTTCAGGGACCTGGAGGTCCTGGTCGTCGTCGGTCCGGGGGCCGATGCGCTGAGCTCCGGTGAGCAGGTGGCCACCGGCCTGTCCGCCAGGGACCGGCGCGTCCGGGTCGTGTCCTGCGACCGGGACGATATCCGGGGCGCTGGCCCGGATGGCTGGCTGGATACCGCCCTGAAACGAGCCAGGGGAGGCCTGGTCACCGTTGTTGACGGTGGGGACGGACTTGTCGGCGGTGCCTGCCAGTCGATGATTGAGTGCCTGGAGCGGTCGGGCTCCGACGTTGTCGTCGCGCGCTCGCGGTCCTTGACACCGGCAACCGGGGCCGGGCCGGGGGCGGGACCTCCCCGCGCGCCTCGTCTCGCGCAGCCGCCGGCTCGGGTGCCCGAGGTGGTTGAGGAGCTGGTGGCCGGCGCGGTCATGGCGCGCCGAAGGCTGTGGGCACCGCCGAGACGGCCTCGAGTGCTCCGCGCCCCCGCCGTGTCACTGCCCGCCAGGGCCCTCGCGGTGCTTCTGGCCGCGACCCGGATGGACGTCCTGGATGAGGAGGTCTACACCTGGCGCGCAGGCTCTGCGGCCCGTGGCCTCAGTGCGGACACGGATCCCGTCGGCCTCCTGGCGGAGGTGGACGCTTTGGCGCAGCTGGCCGCCGACGCCCCGGAGGCGGTGCGTCGGAGCCTGGTCGCCGGACGCCTGAGTCGGGACCTGGTTCGTCTGGCCGAGGCCACTCACCGGGAGGGGCCCGACTTCTCCGGCAGGCTGCGCCGCATTGCGAGAAGGGCGCTCGCCGACGCCGACGACCTCGTGTGGGAGGCGGTCGGGCTGCTCGACCGACTCGTGCTGTGGCTCCTCATCCAGGACGAGCCGGCCGGCGCCGTGGAGCTCGAGGAGCTGATCGGCAGACGCTGCGAGGACCTGGGCCACCTTCCCCTGACCATCGAGGCGGGCACCGTGCGCCCCGAGCCTGCTCTCCTGGAAGGGGCCCCGGTGCCCCGCCGACTCACCGAGATCCGGGACGCCGACTTAAGACTGCACGTCGGTGTCGACGCGGTGCGCTGGCTGGGCCCCAGGACCCTGGAGGTGCGCGGATGCGCCTGGGTCTGGGGGCTCGACCCAGGCCTGATCGACCGCCCGACCGTCGAGGTGGTCGATGAGACCGGACGAGTTCGAGGCCGCGCCCAGGCTGATCGCTGTGAGGCCCCCCGAGCCGACCTGGAGGCCGGCGACCCGTGGCGCTCCTACCTCACCTCGGGGATCGTGGTGCGTCTGCAGGTCGAAGCGGGCCGCCCCTCCTGGTTCCGGGTGGTGACCCGCGTTGCCGGGCGAGAGGTGCGGGCATGGATGCCGCAACCGGCCGGCTCCAGCAGGAGGCACCTGGCGCCGCCGGAGACCGGGCAGCATCTGGAGGCGCGCGGTCAGCGGGGGCTGCTCCAGGTCGCCCCGGCGCCGAGTGGGATCCGGGGGAGCAAGGCGCGGCCCGGCGGGGAGATCGACGTCGTGCTCCTCTGCGCGCGTCTGGACACTGACGCAACGCTGGAGCTGAGCGGAACGGTGGCGCCGGCCCCGGATGGGCTGGATATCGTCCTGGGCGGCAGGGCCGCCGAGGCTCGGGCGATGACGGTGCCGGCCGTCCTGGCCCCTGGCGGCGGCTGGTCGGCAAGCATCGATCTGGCTGATCCCGACATCGAGCTGGCGACCTACTCGCTGAGCTGGAGCACCGTATCGCAGGACGAGCCCGGCAACCGGATCAAGGGAGCCTGCCTGGCCGGAGAAGGGATCGACGGTCCGGCCACCGAGGTTCCTATCGCCGCGGCGCCCACTAGCTGCGCGGCGGAACCCGATAGCGACGTCACCGGGGCGGATGCCGGGCGCCCGGCGCGCCGCGCGCGGCTCCTCACCCGCACGGACGGCTCCGTGGCCGTTGCTGTCATCCCTCCGCTGACTCCTGGCGTGCGCTCACGACGGGGCCACCGGCTCCTCATCGAGCGCGAGGCGGGCCCCCTGAGACCGGGAGTGTTCCTGGAGTCCTTCGGTGGACGCAGCGCGGGAGACAACCCGGCCGCCATCTGCGAGGACCTGGCGGCCCACGGCGTGGGAGCGCCCCTGTGGTGGTCGGTTGTTGACGGGACGGTTCGCGTGCCGGCGGGCGCGCGCCCCGTCGTCGTCGGATCCCCGCAGTGGGTGGAGGCGCTGCGCACCTCACGTGTCATCGTCACCAACGACCACCTCCCCTCCTGGTTCTCCAAGCGTGAGGGCCAGCACCTGCTCCAGACCTGGCACGGCACTCCGATCAAGAAGCTGTTGCACGATGCGCCGAGAGCCGTCACCCTGAGATACCGGCGACTCATGGACCGCCAGGTCCCTCAGTGGGACCTGCTGCTCGCCCAGAGCCCGCAGGCTGGTCGGCGCCTTCAACAGGCACTGGGATACCGCGGGCCGGTTCGGGTGGGGGAGTACCCCCGCAACGTGAGGCTGCTCGGAGGCGCTGAAGTACGGCGGCGGGTGCGCCACGAGCTCGGTATCGCTCCGGGACAGCCCGTCATTCTCTACGCCCCGACCTGGCGCGAGAGCCTGCGGCCCTCGACGGGTGCTGCCGGCTGCGCCGCCGCGCACGGGCCGGGACCTGTGGGGGCACTGGACGGGCCGTGTCTGGCTGAGCTCCTCGATGCGGTGGTCCTGATGCGCAGCCACCACATGAACCGGGCCGGATGTGTCCCAGGGATGATCGATGTCAGCAGGTACCCGGGTGTCGAGGAGCTCATGCTGGCGGCCGACATCCTGGTCTCGGACTACTCGAGCATCTTCTTCGACTTCGCTCTGACCGGGAAACCGGCAGTGGTCTACGCACCCGACCTGGCCTCCTACCGAGATGTCGAAAGGGGCCTGTACGGTGACTGGCCCCTGGGCTCGGGGCTGCCGGTCGCCGCCGACCACGATGAGCTCGTATCCCACCTGCAGCGGCTCCTCGGCGACATCGACGTCGCTGAGGGGCGCTACTCCCCACTGGAGGTGGAACCCGCGCCGATCCTGGACAACCTCATGTGGATCCGGGGATGGATCGCTCGTTTCCTGAGCTGATAAGCGACCGGAAGGGTGGATGAACGCCGCCTCTCAAAAGAACTGGAAAGAAAAATTGTGACGAGTGTGTGAGAGTGAGGGAAAGGTGAGACGGAACTCTCTGTGATATTCGACGGCGAACATCGGGTATTTCGGCGGCATATCGGTATCGCATCGATTCTATGACATCTTCGATTGTGGTTCTCGGGGTGGGGAATACTCACGGTGGTTTGTCCGGAGTGTTGTTGAGGATGAACCTCGAACGTCCAACCAGGAAGTGACCCCATGAAGCGCGTGATTACCTATGGCACATATGACCTGCTCCACTATGGTCATATTGCATTGCTGAAGCGTGCGCGAGCGCTGGGGGACTTCCTGATGGTGGCGCTGTCCAGTGACGAGTTCAATGCCGGAAAGGGTAAGCAGGCCTACTTCTCCTACGAGGAGCGCAAGGTGATGCTCGAAGCCATCCGGTATGTCGATCTCGTGGTGCCCGAGATGACCTGGGGGCAGAAGACCGAGGACATCGCCAAATACGGTATTGATGTCTTCGTCATGGGGGACGACTGGAACGGCGAGTTCGACGACCAGCTCAAGGGTCTGTGTGAGGTCGTCTACCTCCCGCGGACTCCCGAGGTCTCAACGACTCGGATCAAGAGTGATATGCGCCTGGGCTGAGTGGTGCGCTGAGCGGCGGCTCGCTGTGCGGGCTGTATCGAGGGGTGAGCGGAGACCTGGATCGAGGCTCGCTGCATGCTGCGTCAACAGGCGCAGGATTAAATACGCGTAATGTTCATACTGAAATAAGGGCGACCATCATGAGTAAGGATGCTGTTCTCAGAAAAATGGGGCGTGCCGTTTCCGGCCGCCTGCAGCTGCCGGCCACCACCCGGCTGGTGCGCTATGCCGCCGCCAGGGAGTACGAGGACGGTAACCTGGCTGAGGCAAAGCGTCTGTATGAAAAACTCTCTGAGAGCGGCCACGACACGGCCATCCGGCTGCGGTTGGGAGTCATCGCTGAGCGTCAGGAACGGTTCGAGGCGGCCTTGAGGACCTACACCGAGGTGGCCGACCGCGACCCCTCCTGCGGAGAGGCCTTCTACCGTGCCGGCTGCCTCCTCAAGCGTCAGGACGATCCGGAGGGGGCCTCCGTCTTCTTCTCGCGGGCCCTCTCCTCGGGGGTGCGGGACCGGCGCTACTCGGAGAATCTGCTCGCCTGCCTGCCCGCGAGCACCCCGCAGTGGCAGCGCCTGGAGGTTCTGCTCTCCGGACTGCCGGAGCACGAGAACGACGCCGCCTGGCTGCGCAAGCTCCTTCAGGCTCAGCTTCACCTGGGGCTCAACGGGCCGGCCAGGTGCACCCTGGACGCCCTGGCCGACATCGATGAGCTCAGCGCGCAGGAGCTCTTCGAGCAGGGGGTCATCGCCCACCGTGAGGGGGATCGGGCCTCCGCCGCCGCCAGCTTCGCCGCCGCCTGCAAGGCCGCCGGAGGAAAGGCCTGCAGCAAGGGGCCGGCCCAGTTCGCGTGCTCCCGGGGAGACTGGAGGCTGGCGGCCGAGCTCTTCGAGATCTACCCGGGCGAGGGGATGACGAGGGTGGAGCGGGCCTACGAGCTGGCCTACTGCCTGGACCGTCTGCGCGAGCACGAGCGGGCACAAGGACAGTACGCCCTGGCCGCCTCACTGGACACCGGCAACGGGAACACTCTTTACAAGCTGGGACTCGCCTCGGAACGTGTCGGCGACCTCGCCACCGCGGAGCGCTCGTACCAGGAGGCCTTGCGGACGCTCAAGAAGCCCGCACGCAGCTGGTGGAACTATCGCCGTGGGGTCTGCCTGGCAAGGCTGGGACGCCACGACGAGGCGCTGGCCTCCTTCTGGGCCTACCTGGGACCGGCCCCGCGCGGGCTGGCATCGGTGTCCAAGCAGCTGGCCAGCACGGGCTTCCTCGACCTGGTCCGCGCGAAGAGCACACCTCCGCCTCGGCAGCGGCCGGAGGACCTGGTCGAGTCCACCATCGGCGACGTCATGCTCGGCCTTCACGAGGCTCTCAGCTCCCACAACTCTACGGATGATCCCGGTGCCGGTGAGGCGATCCCGTCCGCCGCAGCGGGTCAGGCCGCTCAGTCCATCCGGCATGTCCTCCCTCTGGTTCTCAAGGGGGACCGGAATCACCGCCTGGTCCTGGCCCAGCTGGCCCAGGACGCCGGGCAGGTGGAGCTCGCCTGCGAGATCCTCGAGCAGGCCGAGGAGTTCGGCTGCAAGGACGGGCTGGACCCGAGGGCCTATGGACGCACCGCGACAGCCGCCCGCAACATCCGCTACGCCGAGGCCCTGGAGGTCCTTCCCGTCAGCCCCCACCTGGTGCTGTGGGAGTCCAACCACGGCGCCTCGATCGGTTGCCATCCCCTGGCCATCTTCCGCTGGATGGTGGACCGGCCGGAGTACTCCCACCTGTTGCACGTGTGGGCCGTCAATGACCTGGGCGCCATCCCCGCGGATCTGCTGGGGCGTCGCAACGTCGTCTTCGTCCCCCTGCACAGCACGGAGTACATGCAGTACCTCGCCACCGCCGGGTACCTCGTCAACAACGTCTCCTTCGCGCCCTACTTCGTGCGCCGCCGCGAGCAGCGCTACCTCAACACCTGGCACGGCACCCCCTTCAAGACCCTGGGACGGTCCATGCGGGGAGGTCTGCTCGACTACGAGAACCTGCAGCGCAACTTCCAGCTGAGCACCACGCTCATGGCGCCCAATGAGCTCACCCGATGGGCGCTGGTGGAGGACCATGATCTGCTCGACGTCTACCGGGGCCGCACCATCGTCGCCGGCTCCCCCCGACTGGACACCTCGCTGACGATGAGCGCGCAGGAGCGCACGGTGCTGCGAGGTCGCCTGGGACTTGCTGAGGACGATGAGCGCCGTCTGGTCCTGTTCGCCCCCACCTGGCGCGGCGGGGTCAGCAAGCGAGAGCTGGACCGTGAGGCCCTGGTCGCCGACCTGACCGCCATGGCCTCCCGTGACGACGTGCTCGTGGTCTACCGCGCCCACCGTCTGTCCGAGAAGCTGCTGGCCGGCGTCGATCTGCCGGTGAGCGTCGTCCCCAAGGACATCGACACCAATGAGCTGCTGGCCGCCGTCGACGTCCTGGTGACCGACTACTCCTCGATCCTCTTCGACTTCCTGCCCCAGAAGCGCCCCATCGTGCTCTACATGCACGACATCGAGGAGTACCGGGCCGAGCGGGGCCTGTACCTTGATCCTGGGGAGGTCCCCGGGCTGGCCTGCTATGACCGCGCTGAGCTGGCCTCAGCCATCGGGCGTGCCCTGGCCGGAGAGGGGGTCGCGCCCCAGAAGGCCCTCGACCGGTACTGCCCCTACGAGGACGGACAGGCCTCGTCACGCCTGGCCCGAGCCTTCTTTGACGACGACCTCGACCACGGACGGCAGGCGATCATCAGGGACCACGCCCTCGAGCCCGCATCTGGCGACGGTTCCCGCAGACGCCGCACCCTCCTGTTCCACGCCTCCATGATCCCCAACGGGATCGCCTCCGCCCTCCTGGCCCTCCTGGAGGCGCTCGATCCGGACCTCTACTCGGTCAACCTCATTGTCGAGCCCTCCGTCCTGCGCAACAACGAGGACCGTCAGGAGATCTTCCGACGCCTGCCCCGCCACGTCCATGTCATCTGCAAGCCCGGGGCCGCTCCTTGGCGGATCCACGAACGGGCCTGCGTCAACGACTTCGCCCGCCACCCCGATGCCTTCACCTCGCAGAGCTTCTGGGACTGCTACTGGGCCTACTACGAGCGCGAGACGCGCCGCATCCTGGGCGACTTCGTGCCCGACGCCGCCATCGAGTACGACGGCTACGCCGAGACGTGGGTGTCGCTCATCGCTGCCTGGGGTCGCCGCGGATCGCGCACCTCCTGCTACCAGCACAACCAGATGGACAACGAGTACCGGGACAAGTACCCGGGCCTCAAGCGCGTCTTCACCCTCTACAGCGCTGTCGTCGCCGTCGTCGCCGTCAGCCCGGGACTGGCCCGCCACAACCGCAGCGGGCTGGCCGGCCTGGGCATTGACCTCTCCCAGCGCCAGCTCTCGGCCCGCAACCTCCTCGACGTCGAGCGGGTCCGCCTCGGGGCACAGGCGCCCGCGCCCGATGCCTTCATTGCGCTGAAGAACGAGCACGACATCGTCCTTGCCACCATGGGGCGGATGTCGATGGAGAAGAACCAGGCGGCTCTCATCGAGGCGCTCGCCCTTCTGCGCGAGCAGGACGGCACCGAGGGCGGTACCGCTCAGGGGCTGAGCATCGGCCTGGCGATCGTCGGATCCGGGGTGCTCGAGGGGACGCTGCGGGCCAGGATCGATTCCCTGGGCCTGTCCGGGCACGTCGCGCTGCTGGGACAGATGGACAACCCGTTCCCGGTCCTGGGCGGAGCCGACCTGTTCGTCCTGCCCTCCTTGCACGAGGGGCAGCCGGTCACCCTGCTGGAGGCGATGACACTGGGAACCGGCATCGTGGCTTCCGACCTTCCGGGCAACCGGGAGCTGGTCGCCCTCGGATACGGGGTTCTGAGCGGGACCTCGCCCCAGGACATCGCCCAGGCGATCCGCACGGCACTGGCCGATCCCCGCCTCGCCCACGGAGACTTCGACGTCACCGAGCACAACGCGCGCTCACTGCGGGACACCCTGGAGGCAGTGCTCGGCCCCGAGGCACTCCACCAGCAGCCCCAGGGGAAGACGGCTTCCAAGAGGCGGCGGCGCAAGCGGGCGGCCTCGCGAGGGAAGCCCGCATGACGGGCCCCCACGGGTCACAGCCCACAGCGGCTCGCCAGGGTGCGGTCTGCGCCCCGATGCCGGCCGGCAAGCCCTCGGCGGAGCTGGGGGAGATCCTCCAGCAGGTCCTCCAAGGGCTGTTCCGCGGGGAGGAGTCCGGAGCAGCGCCCCGTGTCGCCGTGCTCCTGGACCGCCCTCAGCCCCACCTGAGCAACTGGCTCGGGGCGGCGCTGGGAGCGCGCGAGCTGATCGTCTGCTCAATGCGGGACGAGCAGGACGAGCAGGACGGGTGCCCGGAGGCGGAACCAGTGGAGTACTCCGGTCTCATCGGTCTGGCCCGAGTGGTTGGCTTCACGAACCAGGTCGACCTGCACCAGGCCCTGGCCACTCACGGCCGGTTCGACGTCCTCGTGGACGCACTCACCCACAGCCCGGGCATGCGCGCCACGTCCGCCCAGCTGTTCATCGGTATTGTCCGCGACGGCGGGTACTACGTCGTCATCGATGGTGCGGCGCTGGGCGAGAGCCTCAACACCGCTGGGCTCATCACCCGGGCCTCGCGCAGCCTCGCCGGTCTGCACGGAGCCGCGGGGGAGCTGAGTGGGGACGAACGGTCCTACGGTGAGCAGGTGGCCGCACTGACCGTCCTCGACGGCGGCGTCGTGCTGCGTAAACGAGGAGACGGATTCGTCAAGCTCCGATACGCCGAGACCCCGCCGATCCTGTCCGCCCGCTACGGCGAGTCCTGGGGGCGGTCACTGGAGACCCTCCCCGCCCGGGTCACCCCGCTGGAGGTCATTGGCGTCACCAACAACCCGGGATTGTGCGCCAAGAGGTTTCCGCGCGAGAACCGCATCCCCGAGACCTCCGTCCTGGAGTACCGGGACGTGTGCGTCGCCCCCCGTCAGGTGCTTGTCAAGGATCATCTCCTGCTGCCCAACACCTTCCGCCTGGCCACGACCAAGCGGCTGGTCAACACGGCGCTGAAGGAACTCAACCACTACTACGCCGCGCCCACGGTCGATACGCAGTCGGCTCCCAGACGTGAAGGAACCTTCTTCTACCTGGACATCGAGTACAACCGGCACTTCGGCCACTTCATGACCGAGGTCGTTCCCAGGCTCTACGCCTGGGAGCTGGCGCGGGCGACGCACCCCGACATCCGGATCCTCACCAACAGCAGGGCCGACCGCGGCCGTCCCCCTGCCTACCAGCGCATCCTCCTGGAGGCCTACGGCATCGACGACGACCTGGTCGAGGTCATCACCTCCCCGGTGAAGGTCGACACCCTCGTGTGCGCCATGCCCCTCATGCAGAACGGGCGATTCGCCGACCCGGCTCTGGCCTCAACCTGCCACCGGCTGCGTGACGGCCTGCTGGAGCGATCAACCCCCAACGACAAGCCCCAGCGCAGGCTCTTCATCTCCCGCAAACCCGACATGTGGCGCGAGTGCCTCAACGGCAGTCAGGTCGAGGAGTGCTTCGCCCGCAGGGGCTTCACCATCATCCGGCTCGAGGGCCATTCCATCGTGGAGCAGGCCCGCATGTTCTACGAGGCCGACGTCGTGGCCGGGTACATCGGCTCGGCCCTGTACAACATCATGTTCGCGCGCCGACCGATCGACGTCATCGGCTTCATCAACCAGTCCTACCTGGCCACCAACGAGTACCTCATCTGCTCGGTGCTCGGCCACCGCCTGCACCTGTTCTACGGCGACGAGATCACCGACGGCAGGGGGAAGGACTGTGAGGGCCGGGACCTGGGAGTCACCAACCGGGACTACGTCTTCAACATCGAGCGCGACGGCGACCAGCTCGACGAGCTGCTCGACTCCCTGGAGAAGACATGGGGGGAGTCATGAGCTCGCCGGAGACCCGCACCTCGCCTCGGACGGCCCCCGAGCTGCGGCGAGCCCTGTGGCACCTGCGTCACTCAGGGCTGTCGGGGCTGCGTGAGCACCTGCGCCGTCGTCGGGCCACCGCCTGGGCCCGCCCCCGCCGAGGGGCCTCCAAGAGACGGGGCCGGACGCTCCTGCCAGACTGGCCGCTGCCCACACCCCAGGAGACCGGGCCCCGTCACGACGTGACCGTCGGGGTGATCGCCGACGAGTTCACGGCGCTCGCCCTGGGCTACGAGTGGCGCTCGGTGCCCCTGACCCCCACCGGTTGGCGCGAGCAGGTCGAGCAGACCCCCATCGACCTGCTCTTCGTAGAGTCCGCCTGGCACGGCAACGACGACGCCTGGCGCTTCCAGGTCATCGGCTCCCAGGGACCCTCGGGCCACCTGAGGGACATGGTTACCGTGCTGCGGGACCGAGGAGTACCGACGGTCTTCTGGAACAAGGAGGATCCCGCCCACTACGACGAGGCCATCGAGACCGCACGCCTCTTCGACTGGGTCTTCACCACCGATGAGGCGATGGTGGAGCACTACCGGCGCGACCTGGGACATGACCGCATCGGGATCCTGCCCTTCGCCGCCCAGCCCGCGATCCACAACCCGATCCGCCTGCTGGACGAGGCGGGGCGTCCCGCGCCCCTGAGGGATGTCGCCTTCGCCGGCACCTATTTCGCTCACAAGTACCCCGAGCGGCGCGAGCAGATGGAGATCGTCCTGGGCGGCGCCCACGACGTCGCGGCACGCCTGCCCCACGGGCTGGACATCTTCTCCCGGTACCTCGGCGGCGACGACACCTACCAGTTCCCGGCTCCCTGGGACTCGCACGTGCGCGGCAGCCTCACCTACACCCAGATGCTCAGCGCCTACCGCGCCTACGCCGTCTTCCTCAACGTCAGCTCCGTGGTGGACAGCCCCTCCATGCTTCCGCGCCGCGTCATTGAGGTCCTGGCCTGCGGCACTCCCGTGGTGAGCACCCCGACGCCGGCCACCGACCGCCTGCTGCCCGCAGGCGCCCTGGCCAAGGTCACCGACCGCGCCCAGGCCGGTCACACCGTGCGAGCGCTCGTGACCAACCCGGCCCTCGGGGAGTACATGACGCATCTGGCGCAACGGGAGATCTGGAGCCGGCACACCTACAGCCACCGCGTGGAGACCGTGCTGCGAGCCGTCGGCATGGGGGAGCGGGCCACGCGTCGCCCCACCATCGCACCGCTGGTGTCCACCATCCGGCCCGAGCAGATCGACCACGTCCTTGAGACCCTGGCCCGCCAGCAGCGGGTGACGATGGCCCCGGTCATCCTCACCCACGGCTTCACCGCACCGGCCCGCAGCAGGGCCCGGGCCCGCGAGCTGGGCCTGGAGATCGACTGGGTCAGCGCCGAGACCAGCACTCCCTTGGGGGGCTGCTACAACCTCATGCTCTCGCGGATCGAGGCCGACTACATCGCCAAGATGGACGACGACGACCTCTACGGCGATCACTACCTCTTCGAGTCCCTCGCGGCGGCCGACTACGCCCGTGCCGAGGTCGTGGGCAAGCACGCCCACTACCTGCACCTGACGGGCCCGGACCTGACGGTGCTGCGCTTCGCCGACTGGGAGCACCGCTATACGACTTTCGTCTCCGGGCCGACCCTGGTGGCTCGGGCGGACCTGGCGCGCGAGGTGACTTTTCCCGAGACGACCACTGGTGAGGACACCGGTTTCCTCAATGACTGCGCACGTGCCGGGGCCCGTATCTATTCGGCCTCCCGATTCGGGTTCGTCCAACGGAGAGGGACGACTTTCGGACACACCTGGGACATCTCCAACGCGGAGGTGCTGGCTACGTCCACCATTAGTCATTGGGGACCGCCCCACGAAATGGAGATGCCCACCTCATGAATGCCCGCAGCACCGAGACCTTGCACGTCATCATCATCGGTTCCGCAGATGGGCAGGACACACTCGACTCTCTTGACCAGGACTCGCCCGAAGGCGGGATCGTCCCCATTGGCTGCCCCGATCCGGCGGGGCTGGGCCAGGTCCTGCGCCCCCTGGCCGCAGGGACCCGGGTCCTGCTCCTCCAGGCGGGAGACCGGGTCGAGCCGGGCTATCTCACCTCAGTGGCCCAGCACGGCACCGCCGAGGCGGTCGTCCTCACCCCGACCGTGACCATCCGCCCCGACGGCACCCGCGACGAGCGGCTGCAGTGGCGCTTCAAGCACGGCAACCGCACCGCTGACCTGACCGTCGAGCCCCACATCTTCCCCGACACCGTCAGCGGAGCGGTGCTCACCATCCCCCGCCACGGCCTGCAGGACTGGGGCGGACCAGGGGCCCTCCACGGCGGGGACGACGCCGCCGGCGCGCAGACCGCGACCGATGACGAGCACACCGCCCTGAGCGGGCTCATTGCCCACATCATGGCCACCGGCAACCGGGTGGGGCTGCACGACGGCCCGGCCGTCATCCGCCACGCCCCCCAGCCCCCCGGCCCCTGGGACAGGATCGACCACTACCGCCACCTGCTGGGCACGGTGCTGCCGGCGTGGCTGCAGGCCGGCAGCCCCCCACCGGCCTGGGTCCACCAGCTCATCATCCACCGCCTCATCCAGGTCACCGACGCCGACCGCGGACTGCGCTACCCCTCGGCAGGACTCACGGCCGCCGAGCGCGCCGAGGTGGCCCAGCTTCTGCGCGCCGTCACCCGGCGCGTCCCCGCCCCCCAGATCGAGGCGTACTGCTCCACGCCGCTGGCCGTGGGCCGTCGCACCGCACTGGTCGCCATGGCCGCCGGCCCCATGCCCGCCCCGATCCTGCCCTCGGCGCGCAGGTTCCGCAGCGACCAGAAGGCCACCTACTTCTACACCGGCGACATGCCCCAGGAGCAGTGGAAGGTCGATGGCGCCTGGGCCCAGCCGACCAGCGCCAAGACAGTCGACCACCGCTACTTCGACGACGTGGTCCTCCACGAGCGCATCGTCTGGCTGCCCAAGGGCCAGATCACCGCCGTCATCGACGGCCAGGAGCTCCCGGTCGCCCCCTACCGGGGCGACCCCAGGCCGCCTCAGACGCCACCGGGGCGAGGCCGCCCAGGAGCGGCTTCATCCGGGCTGCGCCGGCGCCTGGCCCGGCTCCTGAGTCCCACCGCCACGCAGGAGACCCAGACGCCCGACGGCACGTCACCTGCCCCGGAGGCCTCCTCCGCGGCGTCCTCCACGACCTCCGTGGCCTCCTCCTCAGCGCCCACGCCGTACACCGCCTCATCCCCCTCCGACTGGCCCCGCACCTGGCTCTACATGGACCGCCACGACAGCGCCGGCGACAACGCCGAGCCGCTGTACCGCTACGCCCGCACCCACGCACCCAGCGTTCGGCACATCTTCGTCATCGAGCGCAGCAGCCCGGACTGGGAGCGCCTCGCACAGGACGGCTTCGTCCTGCTGGACCCGACCGGCCCCGGATTCGACGCCGCCTGGAGCGGCGCCGAGACCATCCTCCTGTCCGATATCGGCGACCCGCTCATCGCGGGCCGCCTCACCGGCACGGGCGTCGGCCCCGACCAGCGCCTCGTCTTCCTCCAGCACGGCGTGACCATGCGCGACATGTGGCGCTGGTTCAACGGCGCCCGCATGGACGTCGTCGTGTGCGCCACCGCCGCCGAGCAGGCCGGGCTGACTGCCGACCACACCTCCTACACCCTCACCGACCGAGAGGTCTGGCGCACCGGCTTCCCCCGCCACGACCACCTCCACAGCCTGCTGGGACGCGAGCGCGACAGCATCCTGCTGGCCCCCACCTGGGACCCCGAGGTCTCACGAGCCCTGGAGAGCGACCCCGACGCCGTCGGACTCCTCAGCGCGCTCTACCGGCCCTGGCTCGAGCTGGCCGCCGGCCTGACCCAGGCCGGCCACCGCACCGTCCTGTTCGCCCACCCCAAGCTGGTGCTGCACGCACCCGAGTGGTTCCGGGCCCTGGGCGTGCCCGCAGTCACCGGCCGCGAGCTGCCCGAGACCCTGGCCCGCTCCTGGGCGGTGGTCTCGGACCGCTCATCCGTCCTCGACGAGGGCATGATCGCCGGCTGCGTCGGTATCGTCTGGGACCCCCGCGCACGGCCGGACACGGATCGCTACCGCGCCCGTCACGAGGCCATCGGAGCCATCGGCGCCGACACCAGCGCGCAGGTGCATCAGGCGGTGGAGGACGTCGTCGCCGGACGAGTCACCGCCCCCGAGGACCTCCTCCTGCTCGACGCCGGAGCCTGCGCCCGCCTGACCGCCCAGCTCCGACGCGACGTGATCTGATGCCGGCCCCGCCGGCGGGGCCCCGCTGATGCGCCGCCGCCCGCCCCTGGTCAGCCTCGTCATCCCCGTCTACGGGGTGGCCCCTTACCTGCCCCGCTTCCTGAGCTCGCTCGACGCCCAGGACCACCCGCACCACCGTCTTCAGGTCGTGCTCGTCCTGGACGGGGCCTGCGACGACTCTCCGCGGGCCTGCCGGAGCTGGGCGCGGCGAACCGACCTCGACGTCGAGATCATCGAGACGGACAACGGCGGACAGGGACGCGCCCGAAACCTCGGGATGGAGCGGGCCCGGGGACAGTGGATCGGCTTCCCCGATCCCGATGACTGGCTCGCCCCCGACTTCCTCACCCGGCTCCTGGCTGCCAGACGCCGCGGCGACGTCCTCCTGGCCGGCCGCACCCTCATCCATCAGGACGGTGCTGAGATCCCCCACCCCCTCGACTTCCGCTTCCAGGGCGGGACTGCCCGGGTCGACGCCGCCCGGCAGCCGCAGGCCATCCAGCTCTCCGTCCACGAGTGCCTCATCCGGGCCGACCGGGCGCTCGCGGCCCGGTTCCCGGAGGACCGTGAGGCCCCCACCTTCGAGGACGCCCTCTACCTGGGGCGTATCCGTAGCCGCTGGGGCCGGATCGTCTACGTGCCCGAGGCCGTCTACCACTATGACAAGCGGGTCGCAGGCGACTCCACGGTTCAGACCGCCTGGTCGCGGCCGGGCCGCTACATCGCTCAGATGCGCACGCGCTACCACGCCCTTCTCGATGCCGCCGGTGGGGCGCCCTGGGCTCAGCAGACGATCCTGTATGACCTGGGCTGGTACTTCGGGGTCGTCGACGCCGGCCGGATGCCCACTGATCCGCCCGGACTGGGGCAGACGCACGCGGCTGAGATGCGTGAGCTGGCGCAGCGCCTCGACTCCGAGCAGATCCTCCGCAGCCCTTGGGGCAACCTCGGCGCCCGGGACCGGGCCCGCCTCCTGCTGTGGAAAGGCCGACCCGAGGTGGCGGTGGTGCGTGACGGCGAGGTCATCGAGCTGTGCACCGTCGAGCCTGCCGGTCGGCAGGCGGAGCCCCTGGGCTACGCCGGCACCGACGTCGGCTGGATCCTCACCGGAGCCGAGGCGGCGCAGCGCTACTCCGGTGCAGACGTCCCCCGCATCCCTCTGTGGTCCCGCCGGCCACGGCTGGTTGAACCGCGCCCGGCCAGGACGGTGCGCCTTCGCAGGCTGCTGCGGCGTCGTCGCTGAAGCGCGTCGATCCCCACCGGCCCTACGCCGCCCTGCCTCACGGGGTGGGGCTCACAGCGCCGGGGCGAGGCTGCGCGGTGCCAGGGCGATCTCCAGCTCGTCGGCGACCCAGGAGTACAGGGAGCCGGCGTAGTGGAAGGGGGCGGCCCCCCAGCGGTGCGCGTCGTCGGCCACCACGAGCTCGTCGGGCACCTGCAGAATCCGCAGGTCGGTCTCCTGGTAGACGAGCTCGATGTAGCGGGTCATGACCCAGTTGGCCTCCATGGCCGTCTGCCCCCAGCTCGGGACGGTGGACATCCCCGATGTGGTCCGTGTCGCCCAGGGAACGTTGATGAGGATCGTCCGCCTCGCCAGGTCGAGCCGCTCCAGGAGGGCGTGGAAACGCAGCAGGGCGGGCCGCCACAGGTGCAGGTGCTCGGCCGTCCCCAGCTCGAGGAACCTGGCGGGAAGCCCCTCGTAGAGGCCGGCCGTCAGCGCCTCGGTCGAACGCGTCAGGAAGGTCCCGGGGGAGGTCTCCAGGACGCCGAGGCGCTCATCGGTCAGGTCCCACAGCAGGAGGTCGGTGTAGGAGGCGACGGCCGTGAGCTGCGCCTCCAGGTTGCCCACCATGTCGGACAGGAAGGACCGACGGGCGAAGGACGACCTGAGCAGGGACAGATCGACGTCGCCGACGTCGGCCGGGCACCCCGCACTGATGAGGGACTGGCGGGCGATGTAACGCTCCACGCTCCAGCCCCGCCGCTCCATCTCACCGGCCACGTCCCTGGCCACGCAAGAGCCGTAGACCGTGATTCGTCCTGCTGTCATCGTGCTTTCCTCACTGCGCATGGTCATACTCCTCGAGCGTGTCGGTAGGGCAGGGTGCGGCTCTCCGAGCGTTGGATCCGCACCCCCGCCGGTTTCCACTTCTCCCGGCACTCGGCCAGGATCGTGGCGGCCTTGTCCGGCTTGTTCTTGGCGATGTTCCAGGACCACCACCGGTAGTCGTGGGCGATCTGGGGGCCCGGGCCGTCACCGATGAGCTCGCCATCCATGAGCCACAGAGCCCGGGTACACATCTCCTCAATGACCTGTGCGGCATGGTTGACGATGAACACCGTCCCGGCGGCGCGCCGCAGCTCGGTCATCTTGATCTCGCTGCGCTCCTTGAACGCGGCGTCACCGGTGGACAGGGCCTCGTCGATGAGGAGGATGTCCGGGTTCGCCGCGGCGGCGATCGCGAACCGCAGACGTGAGGCCATTCCCGAGGAATAGGTCTTCATCGGGCGGTAGATGGCCTTCCCGATCCCGGCCAGCTCAATGACCTCCGGGATGATCGCCTCGATCTGCTGGGGAGTCAGCCCCATGGCCAGGCAGCCCAGGCGCACATTGCGCTCGCCGGACAGGTCCGGGACGAGGGCCGCGTTGACGCCCAGGAGCACCGGGGTGGAACGGGCGCTCACCGTTCCCGAGGTCGGCGTCTCCAAGCCGCCCATGACGCGCAGCAGCGTGGACTTCCCCGCCCCGTTGCGCCCCAGGATCCCGATCGACTCCCCGGCGCGAGCCACGAAGGAGATGTTCTTGAGAGCCTCGACCCTCACTTTCGGCCTGTGCCCAGTCATCCCCATGACGATCTTCTGCGCCACGGAGGCGGTGCGCAGATCCTCGGCGTCCGTGGAGGGCGCCCGGTAGCTCACCCCGATCTCGTCGACGACGACGGTGGCGGTGCCGATGCCGGCCTCGTGACCCTCGGCCGCGGTCATGACAGCGGCCGACGAGTCGCCATCCGATGTCATCATGACGATGGGGGAGGGAGATGTCGCCTCTCCCGGCCCGTCCGCCTGGAGGGCCGCTGAATCCTTCCCTGCTCCGGTCTCAGCGCTCGACACCGTAGGCCTCCTCCTTCTCCCAGAAGAACACGAAGGACACGGTGGTCAGCCCCAGCGACCAGGCACTGAGGATGAGCCACATGCGCGGCTGCGGAACACGCTGGTACAGGATCACGTCTCGGTACATCGTGATGATGAGGTAACCGGGATTGAGGTCCATGGCCCGCAGCATCACCGGGTGATTGATGAACCGTTCGTAGGAGAAGAAGACTCCCGAGGCGTAGAACCAGAACTGAGTCAGGAAGGGCCAGATGTTGCGCATGTCCGGGATCGTCGTCGTGATACGGGAGGCCGCCAGCGTCAGTCCCAGGCTCAGGAGCACCTGAAGCGCCAGGACCGGGACGATGAGGACCCAGTGCCAGCTCGGCCAGGCGTGAGGAGGAAGGACCACCTCGAGGACGAGGAGCGCGATCATCGGCGGGACCAGGTCGATCGCGCTGCGAATCGTGTACGACGCGGACAGGGCGGCCCGAGGGAAGGAGAAGCCTCGAATGAGGTTCCTGCCGGTGACGATCACCTGGCTGCCACCGGTGACCGCCCGCTGCAGCGGCGGGAAGAACGTGACGCCGATGATGAGGTAGCCGATGAAGTTGTCAATACCGCGGCTCGTCTGCAGAAGCAGCCCGAAGACCAGGAAGTAGACGATCGCGTCGAGCATCGGCTTGGCGATGAGCCAGGCGTTGCCCAGGAAGGTGCCCCGTTGAGAGCCCAGGGCCTTGGCCCGGGCGTCGGCCCAGATGAAGTGCCGGCGCTGCCAGAGCTGGCGGATGTAGGCCACCAGCGGTGGGCGCCGGCCCACCGGGTAGAGCTCGCTGAGCTCGACGACGCTGACACTGACCTCCGAGCTGCCGCCCCAGAACGGCTGCCCATCGGACCACGGGGCCCAGGACGCCCTGCTCATACCAGCTCCTTGTAGATCTCGGCCTGACGGACTGCGTTGCCGCTCCAGGTGGGCAGCGGCTGATGCGTTGAGGGCGTTGAGGGCAGGGGATCTCCAGACGCCATACCAGTCAGCACTCGGCTGAGCGCCTCCACGTCCCCGGCAGGGAAAGACCGATTCGTCGCTGCGGCGGTGAGCTCGCTGAGCGCGGGAAGGTCGGAGACCACCACCGGCCGCCCCAGCGCCATCGCCGTCATCGGCTTGAGCGGTGTCACCAGCCGGCATACCGGCGTATCCAGCCTCGGCACGCAGAAGACATCCAGGGCCTGGTACCAGTCCAGGGCCGTGGCGCGCTCCACCCGTCCGGGAAGGACGCACACCGAGGTCTCCAGCCCCAGCTCTCCGGCCAGGGCCACCAGCCCGGGTCGGCTGACCCCGTCACCCACGACGGCGCACCGCACGTCGACCCCCCGAGCGCGGCAGAGCGCCACGGCCCGCAGGAGCACGTCGAAGCCCTCGTAGCCCACCAGGGAGGAGACGCTGCCCACCCACAGGCCGTCGCGGGGCAGGCCCAGCCGTTGGCGGGCATTCGCTGGCGAGTACCTGGTGGCCTCCAGGACCTCCTGTTCCACGGCGTTGGGGACGACCGTGATCCGGCCGGGCTCGACACCCCGGGCCGCGAGGTCCTCGGCCTGTACCCGAGAGAGGACGACGACGGCATCGGCCCGCCGAGCCATCTCGGCCTCCTTGGCCCGCAGCAGCGCGAAGCGCTCGGAGCTCAGTGCCTCGGCCTGCTGACCCACCGGCCTGGAGGCCACCCAGGTGCACTCCAGTACCCCTCGCATCTCGTAGACCCAGGGCAGGCCGTAGGAGCGCGCCACCGTCTGGGTGACCAGGGCGTTGACGTAGTTGGTGGTCGTGTGCAGCACGTGTGGGTGGAACGCGTCCACCTCCCGCGCCAGCAGACGGCTCATCTGAGCCAACCGGGCTATCGGGGCGGCCTGGGTCCGCGCGGGCAGAAGCCGCCGGTAGGTGACTGCGTCGACGACGTCGGTGGCCTGAGCCGAGGGCCTGCCGATGATGACGGGGTAGCCGATGCGGGTCACCGCCCGCACGTCGATGCCGGCGTCGCACTGCGCCTGAAGGAGTGCGTGCGAGCGCACGGTGTAGCCGGACTGGGTGTGGGGCAGTGAGCTGGTCAGCAGGTGAAGGACTCGCAGCGGCTCGCCGGGGTCAGGAACGGTCCATCCCGGTGAGGGGGACAAGCGGGGCAGGTGGAATCCCGGGCTCATCATGGCGAGCTGGGAACGCAGCCGGGCCCGCAGCGCCCCGGAGCCGGGCGCTGCCTCCAGTGCGCTGAGCGCGGCGCTCAGGTGTCCCCGGGACCACAGGTCCCGCGCGCGCACCGCGGGGCTCAGGCCCTCGGCGTCAAGATGCCTCCGCTCGGCGGAACCGAGGTGGATCGCCATCTCGGCGGCAAGCCGGCGGCCGAGGGTCGATCGCGGCACCGCCCGGCTCAGCGCGTCACTAGCCGAGTCCGGTCGGTCGGCGATGAACGCCGACAGCGCCCGGCGCAGCTCGTGCTCGCCCGCGCCGATGCCGAGAGCCCGAGCGCTGCGGCCACGCCAGGGCTCAGAGAGCCGACGCGCCCCCTGCAGGGCCAGCAGCACCGGATCCTCGACCAGCTGCCGGGTGGCGGAGGTACTCAGCAGTGCGAGGTTCCTCAGGATCTGGAGGTCAGCCACCGGCCACCTGCCTCAGGAGGGACTCGTAGCGGTTGGTCATGGCCTCGGCGTCGGCGTGGACCGCCAGCCAGCGCCGTCCGCCCGTCACGTCCAGACGGCTGCGGTCTGCAGCCAGGGCGCTCCACAGGGAGGCCAGGGCCTGCGGGTCCTGCGGGGCGGTGACGTCACCGCAGCCAGCGTCCTCCACGATGCGCCGGGCCTCCCCGTCCACCGAGGCGCACACGTGCACTCCGGCGGACATGATCTCGTAGAGCTTGGAGGGGACCGTCATGGACATGGCCGGCCAGTTCTGCAGGCTCACCAGCGCCGTATCGGCCCAGGCGTAGTGCTGATCCACCTCGCTCCAGGGCACAGGGGGGAGGATCTCCACGGGGGCGGCGAGCCTGTGGGCCAGGGCCACCACCTCCTGGAGCTGTGCGCCGTCGCCGACGATCCGCAGCACCACCGGGGTGCCGTTGCACTGAGCGATGTGTGCGGCTCGCACCGCGAAGCCCAGTCCCTGAGCGCGCCCCACGGTTCCCAGGTACAGCACGTGCAGGGTGCCGTCCCAGCGGCGTCGGTCGGCACCCGTGCGGCCTGTCTGCACCGCGGCGCCGGTGTTGCGCACCGTCACCACGCGGCGTATCCCGCGCGAGCGCAGGACCTGGGCGAAGGAGTCGGTCGTCGTCACCACGGCCGCGGCCTCCCGCTCCAGGCGGGTGATGAGGGGTGGCAGGAGGTTGTGCGTACCGTGGTCGACGATGTGAAGCCGGCGGGCTCGGTGGGCCCATGCCAGGGCCGATGGGCAGGTGGCCGGCTCGGACCACTGCGCGGCTGACAGGAGCAGATCCGGCCAGGCGTCGCGCAGCTCCACCACGACCGGGCGGCGCAGGGCCCTGCCGACGGCGAGCGCGGCCGGGAGGGTGGGGAGCCCGGGAACCGAGCCGAGGATGACGTCGGGACGGTTGGCGCCCCGGAAGCGCGCCACCCCCAGGCGCACGGAGTCGGCCGCCGCGACCATCTGATCGGTGCCGCGTCCGCACACTCCGCTGCTGTAGGGGCGGAAGATCGTGCGGTGCACCATCGCCCCGGTGACGTCCCGCCTGATCGAACCGGCCATGTGGGGCGCGCCGCCTGGCAGGAGACGACCTCCCGGGTAGTGGGGGGCCGGAGCCAGCACCGCTAGCTCGTGGCCCCGTGAGATCAGCGCCTCGGCCAGCCGGTTCCAACGGCGTTGAGGAGCGCCGACCTCCGGTGCCCAGTAGTGGGTGAGCAGAAGAATGCGCATGTCCTCACCGCGCCCTTCGAGGGGTGGGGAAGGGGTTGGGCGCTCCGATGATGGAGGGCATCTTCAGATAGAGGATCAGAACTGCGGCCATGGCGACCTGGGGCATCCAGAGCCGGTTGCTGGTCAGGAGGCTGCCTGACGCCAGGGCGGAGCACGACGCCGCGGCCAGGGTGACCAGGAGGGCCGAAGCCCAGTGCGGCCATCCGGCGCAGACCAGGCGCTGGTAGACGTGCAGCCGGTGCGGCTCGTACCAGCACTGGCCCGCTCGCAGCCGCATCCACAGGGTGTAGCCGGTATCCACTAGGAGAACGAGGACGGGGGCGAGTGCCGCCTCCACGGCCACACCCCGGGCCAGGCAGGCCGTCACGGCGAAGGCCCAGGCGCCGCCCAGGGCGTAGGAGCCGGAGTCACCCAGGAACACCTTGGCGCGAGGAGTGTTGAACGGTAGGAAACCGAGGCACGCGCCGGCCACCGAGATCATGACGAGCCCCAGTCCGGCGACCGGGGCGAGGATCGCCACCTGGACGTACCACAGAGAGGTCATCAGGGCGTGGCTGCAGGCCAGGCCATTGGCGCCGTCCATGAAGTTCGTGGCGTTGACCAGCGCGGCTGTGCCCACGCAGATCGCCGGGGTCCACCACAGCGAGACCTCGAAGGCGCTGTGTGCCACCAGACCGAGCCCTGCGCCCAGGACGAGCTGGAGAATCAGACGGGTCCTGACGGACACGGAGAACAGGTCCTCGATCAGTCCGAGCAGTGCGAAAGCGAGCACGGTGGCCAGTCCCATGAGCGCCACGTGGAGCCCGGTCATGGCGCGAACAGCGCCTTGCAGGTGCACCGCGGCGAGGATGGCCGCCCATGTGGCCAGTGAGGTGGCCAGGACGATGGCGAATCCACCACCGCGGGGGGTGGGCATCCGGTGGAGGGATCTGTCCCCGGGGACGTCAACGGCGCGGGCCCTCCTCAGGAGTGGAATCACGGCCGCGGTCAAGGAGGCGCAGGCGGCTGCCGTCACGGCGAGCCCGCTCAGGAGCAGGGTGGTCATGAGGCCGTCTCCAGGGCTCGCCGCGCGCGAGCCCTCCATCTCAGACGGTGCCGCCACTGATCCGCCACAGCGACGGCCGACCCTGCCAGGCCTGCGGTCCACGGAAGGAGGTGGACCTGCGTGGCGAGGTCGAGGAAGCAGGAACCCAGTGCGAACCCGGCCCCGGCAACGATGATGAACGGCATGACCCGTGTGGAGGCCCACGGCCAGTAGTGCCACGTCACGCACCAGGCGGTCATCTGAATGAGGGCTGCGGCCGCGACCCCTATCAGGAGCAGGCGCGGATAAAGAATTCGATGCGTTGATAAGAGCGTCCTGATAAGGGTCGCCAGGAAGAGACATAGTGCCCACGACGCGATGTCTCGGCTCACTGCCGAGAAATCAGACGGGAGGCCGGGTGCTGAAGCGGCCACGGAGGGGATGCTCGAGCGCGTGCGGGAGGGGTTGGTAAGGGGTCGGGCAGGGGCTACTGCGACCACTGGTGACCTCCGGTCTTCTGGGGCGGGAAAGGCCTGAGGGGTGGCCTTCTTTACTCGCTTTCTTATAACGGTAGTTGTGTCGCACAGTAGGAAAAGCGACAGTCGTCATGATTGGCTTGTCTGCAATCAGACTGTGATGTTCGGGGCTTGTCGTGACGGCGCCGAAACCGCTCGTAATCGTTGTGATACCGCGGAATACCGGGGTTCTATCACATGATGGCCTCAGGTTGCGGTGGTTCGGGCCGGGTGGCGGTGCTGCGGTTTCGCGCATTCATTGGGTTAAGCGATAGTGGGTGACGGCCGACATAGTTGAAAGCCTGCTGCGGAGGGGTAACAAAGGAATTTTGGGGGGTGTCTCGTGCTTAGACTTAGTGGCGAGCGCGTTCCACCGCCATACGCGCATCCAACGACAATGCCACCGATTCTTGTGTGATTCATACAAAATCGATGGATTCAACCCGCGAGGACTATCTCAATGAAACGCATCATCACCTACGGCTCCTTCGACCTGCTCCACTACGGGCACATCGAGCTGCTGCGCCGGGCCAAGGCCATGGGTGACTATCTCATCGTGGCTCTGTCGACCGATGAGTTCAGCGCCTCCAAGGGGAAGCGCACCTACTTCTCCTACGAGCAGCGCAAGGCGATGCTGGAGGCCATCCGCTATGTCGACATGGTCGTTCCCGAGCGGACTTGGGGCCAGAAGAGCCAGGACGTCGACGAGTACGGCATCGATGTCTTCGTCATCGGTGATGACTGGATCGGTACCTTCGACGAGCAGCTCGAAGGTCGCTGCGAGATCGCCTACCTCCCGCGAACCGCGGAGATCGGCTCTGCTCAGGGACGGTCGTGCCGCGAGGGGCAGGAGGCTCTCGAGCGGTGAGTCCCCTCAGGCGTGACGATTGTGTCCGGGGCCAAAGTAGACATCGTCGAGCGTGGCTGTCTGCAGAGAGCGCTGACGCAGAATGTCGATGATCTGACCGTAGACGGATGTGACGGTGGGGAAGTTCGCGTGACCGATGACGATGTGCTGAGCGAGCAGCCACTTCTGCGCCTCACCGAGAAGGACCTCGGGTGTGAGTTGCCCGGAGTCTCCGAAGGAGCCATACCACATGGTCGTTGTCGTGTAGCCGACCTTGGCGCAGACCGAGTCGGTGTAGGAGCTGCGGCCGCCGTAGGGTGGTCGGATGAAGGGGGCGCCTGTGACGCCGTAGGTGTTGCGCAGCAGGTTCTCGCACTGGGTGATCTCGTCGATGATCCCGCCCTCCGACAGCGTCGTCAGATCGGGGTGCGTCCAGGTGTGGTTCGCCAGCTGAATCTGCCCGGATTCCACCAGGGGCCTCATCTTGTCTCGGTTGTCGGTCCAGCTCGGATAGCAGCCGGTGACGAAGAAGGTCAGGCGGACTCCCGAGTCCTTGGCGAAATCCAGGTAGGCGTCCACGACTGAGGAGTCGACGCCGTCGTCGATGGTGATGGCCACGACGTTGCCGACGTTCTCCGGCAGGCCGGTGATGAGCGAGTCCGCCGGGCTGGGTGCGGGCAGTGGCGGAGGACCGTCCTGAAGGTGAAGCGGGCTGAGGGAGGGGGTCGGTGAGGGTACGGGTGAGGGGGACGCTGAGGTCAGGGGGGAGCCCTGCGCCGGGGACGAGGCCGGTGAGGCGGAATGGGCTGCCGGCCGTGCGGTGTTGCAGGCGCTGAGGCAGCCTGCGGTTCCAGCGGCCAGGGCGAGCATGAAGTCGCGGCGTTGCATGGGAGGGACTTTCTCGAAGGTTGGTTGTCGGAGCATCAAGGACCTGCGGCGCCGGCAGGGGCGTCGCAGTGAGTGCGTTGCTCATTTGTCGGGGCGCAGGAGAACTGCTGAAGCCATCGCTGTCCGCAGCAAATCTGCGCCGCTAAGGTGGCAGCGTCGTTTGCTGCCTTGGGAGGGGGATGAGGGGAGGGATAATCCCTGCCATCAGTGGGGTGGCTGACGGGGTTTGAACCCGCGACCTCCTGGACCACAACCAGGCGCTCTGCCGACTGAGCTACAGCCACCACGTACGGTATCACCGCAACGAGTCGGTACTGTATCCGCTCCTCAGCCCGCACACCAAACTGGAGTTGGTGCACTACGTCACGTTCGATGGGTGCGCCGAGGACGCCGTCGTCCCGCTCACCTGGTAGGTGTGTTGAGGATCCGCTCAGCCACGTCCTTGCACTCCTGAGAGCTCGGGCCCTCCCCGGCGGGGAACAGGACTTCGCGGTAGTAACGCAGCTCGTCGATGGACTCCAGGATGTCCGCCAGCGCACGGTGCCCGCCGGCCTTCTTCGGCGCGTGGAAGAAGGTCCTGGGGTACCAGCGCTTGGCCAGCTCCTTGAGGGAGGAGACGTCCACGATCCGGTAGTGGAGGTGCTCGATGAGCTCGGGCATGTCGCGAGCCAGGAACGCCTTGTCCGTGCCCACGGAGTTCCCCGCGAGCTGGGCGGTGCGGGGCTCGGGAACCAGGGAGGTCACGTAGTCCAGGACCGTGGTTCGGGCGGTCTCCATGGTCACCCCGTCCTCCAGGGCGGCCAGGAGGCCGGAGGAGGTGTGCATGTTGCGCACGTAGTCGTCCATCTGCTCCAGCGCAGCGGCGGGAGGCTTGATGAGCACATCGATTCCCTCCGCCAGGGGCTTGAGCTCATAGTCGGTGACGACGACGGCGACCTCGATGAGCGCGTCGGCGCTCTGGTCCAGCCCCGTCATCTCACAGTCGATCCACACCAGCGGGTCAGAGGTAGTCATCTGCTTGCTCACGGGAACCACTGTAGTCATCTCGGCGAGTTTCAGGTCCGTGGACCCTCCCATGGGGGTGGTGACATTCGAGGCGCGATGGGTGACCGTGTCCTGGCATAGCAGTCCGGCGGTGCAAAGATCGAGATAAGGTCTCCATGAAGTCTGACCGCCCTTGAGTAACACGGAGCACTGATGTCCCAAAGCCCCGACCCCCGTCACCTCGGAAGCTCCTACATCATGGAGGCCCGGATCGGTGTGGGCGCCCAGGGAGAGGTCTGGCGCGGTCGGCGCACGGATGCCCGCGAGACCTTGGCCTTCAAGGTTCTGCGTGCGGAGCTGGTGGAGAATCCCGACGTCGTGGAGCGCTTCATCAAGGAGCGCTCCACTCTGCTGCGGGTACGCAGCCCCTATGTCGTCGCCATTCGTGACGTCGTCATCGAGGGCTCCACCTTCGCGATCGTCATGGACTACGTCAACGGCGGTGACCTGAGAGATCTTCTGAGGGTTCACGGCAGTCTGCCACCTGCGCAGGTGGCGTCCCTGGGGACGCGTATCGCTCAGGGACTGTCCGCGGTTCATCGGGCCGGCGTGATCCACCGGGACATCAAACCCGCCAATGTCCTGCTCAGCTCCCGTCTCAGCCGGGGCGGCGACCCGGCTGAGACGGTCGTCGTTGGTGTCGCCCCGGGAGAGGAGGTGCCCGAGACCGTTGTGCCCCGACTCGCGGACTTCGGGGTGGCGCGCATCTGCGACACCTTCTCCGCCTCCCACCTCACGGGGGCCATCGGAACACCGCTGTACATGGCGCCGGAGATTCTGTCGCTGCAGGCCCCGACCTCCGCCGCCGACATCTACTCACTGGGCATCATGCTCTATGAGATGACGTGTGGGACGACGCCGTTCGTGGGGGAGCCCGCCCAGCTGCTCAGCCAGCACGCCCGACGTGACGCGGGCCGGCCTCTGGGAGTGCCCGACCCGCTGTGGGAGCTCATCGCCTCGATGATCTCCAAGCAGCCCGATATGCGTCCTTCCATTGAGGACGTCGCCCAGCGCCTGGACGTCATGCAGTCCGCTCTGGCCGGTCTTCCCGCAGCGCCTCGCCTCGCCTCGCCTCCGCAGTCGACGGCCTCGCTCGTTCCCTACGACTGGGACGCCCTCCCTCCTGCCGAGCCCGCGGCGCCGCCGGCGACGCTGCCGAGTCCCTCGGCGACCTCGGCCACGATGGCCTTCGCCCCGGATGCGCCGACCCTGGTGGGCGGGCAGCAGTACGTCCCGGGACCCGGACAGGTTCCTCTCAGTCCGGGAACGGCAGGGACCGCGGGCTTCGCCGCTCCTGCGCTGCCGACCAGCCCCGGTGGCCCCAGCCCGGCTGCGTCCGCTTTCTCCGGTCAGCCGGGCTCGCAGTATCCGCAGGCTGCGACGGGTGGGCCGCAGGCCGGCGCGCGCCGTCGGTGGTGGCGCCGTCGGTGGGTGGCTGCGGTCGCCGTGGTCACCGTCCTGGCAGTGGTGGGGGCGGGAGCGACCTGGTGGTACTTCTTCTCCGGAGCGGAGATCGACAACCGGTGGGCGGCGGCCCTGCCCGCCGGCAACGGTGTCCGAGAGGAGCTGCGCTACTCGGAGGTCTCCGAACCCGTCGCATCCGCAGACGGAGCCACGATCGCCTTCCAACGCGATGGCAAGAAGCACCTCGTGGATCTCACGAAGAGCACGACGACGCCGGTGTGGAGCGGTGAGTGCTACAAGGCCCTCCCCTGGGTCGGTGGCTCGATGCTCTGCACCCAGACCAGTGACGAGTCCACAGTCATCGGGGCTACGGGCAAGACCTCCAAGGTGCCCTTCTCCAAGGGCTCCTTCTATATCGGCGCGACACCGGAGCTCGGCATCGTGTCCGACAAGGGGGAGTCCTCCGACGGAGGCCCCATGAGGGGATACGACGCATCCGGCAAGGAGAAGTGGACCGCTTCCGGCCAGTACAAGGGAGGCCGGGTCGCTAACGGTTTCATCCTCACCTACGAGATCAAGTCGCGACAGTTCCAGGTGCTGTCGGCCAAGACCGGAGAGGTGCTCGTCTCGGAGCGCGGCGAGCAGCCGGACTCGGACTTCGATGAGGACACTCGATTCCCCGGTGGATTCAACATCGAGTCCGGGCCGGAGGTCTTCTCTCGAGTGACGTCCTCGGGTGCCACGATCTACAAGGCCAACGGCAGCGAGGCGGGAACCGTCTCAGGCAAGTTCTCGGAGAAGCACTGGTGGGCAGCGTCAGCGCCACTGGATGCCTCGGCGCTGAAGGACGCCTACTCCTCCTTGGCCAAGGCCTCTTCCTCGACCACTCCGGTCATCGGCCCCGGCGGCACGGTCGACGTCGTGGTCGATAAGAGTGCCTGCACGGCCAAGGCCGGTGGCAAGAAGCTCGCGCTACCCGAGTTCTCGCAGAGTGACGGGTGCCACATCAGGCCCATTGGGCTGCTCAGTGACGGACAGGTGCTGGTGGAGGTCGGGGAGTACAGCAGCTCGGCGAGTGATCCTGGGAACCTCGTCGTCGCCGTATCGCCCGATACGGGCAAGGTCGGCTGGAAGGTTCCCGGCGCCTACGGCGGCACCGTCCCTCCCGCGAAGGACCAGAGCGATGCCCGCCTCCTGGTCGCACAAGGATCCTCCTACTTCTTCGATCTGGTGGTCTCCCGCATCACCAGCAAGTAGGAACACCTGCGAAACGCGGCGCCGGGGTGCCGACCAGCTCAGTGGTCGGCACCCCGGCGCTCATACTCGGGAGGGCTCGAAAGGGGATCAGCGACGCCCGCGGCGAGCCAGGGCGACGTAGCACATCACCATGCAGACCAGTCCGATGGCTGAGAGCAGGCCGTAGTCCGTCAGCCACTGCGCGGTCTCGTGCTTCCACAGCGCGTCGTCGCGGTTGGGCAGGATGGCGAGCATTTCCAACGTGGAGGCGGCCATGGCGTAACCCCACCGCGATGGCATGAACCAGGCGAGCTGCTCGAAGACCGCCCGTCCCGAGATCGGGATGATTCCGCCGGACAGAACCAGCTGGGCCATGATGGAGACCACCAGGACCGGCATGACCTGCTCGGAGGAGGAGACCATCGCGGAGACCGCCAGGCCCAGGAGCCCGGAGACGAAGGCGACGGCCCAGCAGCAGAAGGCCAGCTCGAGTCCCGGCCACCCCTCCAGGATGACGGCATCGGTGGGGCCCTTGTTGAGGGCCAGGGCGATGCCCAGCATCAGTGCGGTCTGAATGGTGGTGATGAGCGCCAGGATGGTCGCCTTGGAGAACAGGTAGGCGCCGGATCTCAGGCCGACGGCCTTCTCCCGCAGGAAGACGTCCCGTTCCCCGATGAGGTCGCGGATGGTCGCCGACATCCCCGAGAAGGCCGCCCCGGTGATGAGGATGACCAACAGCTGCAGGGCCTGGCTGGAGTACTTGATGATCGGGGGAGTGGGGTTCTCCGGTGTCGGGGGAGTGGGCTCCGGGTAGTGGGGGACCGCGAAGCCGTCGCTGCCCTCGATGGCCTTGGTGAGCAGTCCCATAATGATGGGGAGCAGCAGCATGAAGGCGAGGTAGGACGGATCCGCCGCCACGATCCGCAGCTGGCGCCGCACAAGGGTCGAGACCTGCCTGAGCACGGACTGCTGCTTGGGCGGCTTCTCCTGCGTCGCCGGTCCCGCGGCCGCTGCGGGAGCCCCTCCGCGCCGCGTCGAAGGCACTGTGGCCTCCATGTACTGACGCAGCTCCGCGGTGTGGTTGCGGATGAGGGCGTAGACGTCGGCGTAGCCGTCCACGGCGGGTGGGTCGGGCAGGGTGCCCTTCGGGGTGTTGAGCAGCAGGCGGCCCTGAGAGGCGATCTCGTTGAGCCTCTGGCGGAAGTAGGGGAGTACCTCGCGGGGGGAGCCGTAGTAGACGGGCTTGCCGCCCGCCGCCAGGATGAGGACCTTGTCCGCGCGGTCGATGTGGTTCTCATTGTGGGTGACGACGACGACCGTGCGGCCGCTGTCGCCAGGACGCGTCCCGTGAGCCAGGGACGCCAGCAGGTCCATGACGTCACGGTCCAGCTGGGGGTCCAGACCGGAGGTGGGCTCGTCGAGGAACAGGAGGCTGGGGCGCGTCAGCAGCTCGATGGCGGTGGAGACCCGCTTGCGCTGGCCTCCGGAGAGCTTCTTGACCCGCTTGTCCACGTGCGCGGTCAGGTCGAGGTCCTCCAGGACCTCGGCGATGCGTTGGCGCCGCTCGGCCTTGGACACGTCCTTGGCGAAGCGCAGCTCAGCGGCGTACTCGAGGGTCTTGCGGACAGTGAGGGCCGAGTGGATGACGTCGCTCTGGGGGACCACGCCGATCTTGTTGCGCATGACCGGGTAGTGCTCGTACACGTCCAGCCCGTTGAAGAGCACCTGGCCCTCCTGGGCCTTCTGCTCGCCGGTGAGGGCCTTGAGCAGCGTCGACTTCCCGGCTCCCGACGGGCCGACGACGGCCAGCAGCTCGTTGCCCGGCAGCGAGAAGGAGATGCCGTCGAGCAGCGTCATGCTGCCGTTGTTGACCCGGAAGGTCAGGTCCTTACCCACCAGCTCGCCGCCGGCTCCGCCGGCGACCTGGACCTCGCACAGACCGTCCGGGCTCAGGGCGATGAAGGTCGATCCCAGACCCATCAGCACGGGCTGGGTGACCTGGACCTGCGACACGCGCTGCCCGGCGACGTACAGACCGTTGGTGGATCCCAGGTCGGTGACGACCATGCCGTTGGGGGAGACGTCGATACGGGCGTGGTGCTTGGAGATGAGCGGGTCATCCAGGACCAGGGTGTTGTCGGGCGCGCGCCCGATGGTGCCCGAGGAGGTGACGCGGAAGGACTTGAGCGTGTGGCGTGAGGTGGGGAAGGCTCCCGAGCCCGCTGAGCTCGATGAGGGAGGCGCCTGGCGGCCCGGGGGTGCCACGTAGGTGGCTGCAGAGGACGCCGATGCCATGGCCTGGGGCATGGGCGCGGCCTGCGCCGGGAGGGCCGCGGCCGGGGTCGGGCCTGCCGGGCGCTGGAGGGGTGCGGCTTGCGGGGCGGAGGCCGCACTCGGCTGCGATGGGATGAAAGGGGCGCTCGGCGCGGATGGCGCGGGCTGGCCCATCTGCCGGGGCTGGTTGGGGGCGCCGGCCTGAGGCGCGCTGCCGGAGACGACCGGAGTGAGCCCCAGCGCTGGCCCGGAGGCGTCGCCCAGCTGGATTCGAGTCCCCTGAGTCACGAGCGCCTCGCGCGTCACGGCCCCGTTGACGAGCATGCCATTACGGCCCTGGCACCTCACCGCCCACCCGGTCGGGGTGGGGGTCACCTGGAGGTGAGTGCGGGAGACAAGGGGGTGGACGATCTGAACGTCGCTGTCCGGTGAGCGTCCCACGGTGAAAGGAGCGGTGAAGGTGTGGGGCTCCAGTGATGACTGGGCAGAGAGGGAGCGCACGATGAGTGCGGGAGTGGGCAAGGCGCAGTCCTTCCGGAGGTGTGGGATGGGGCTGCGGCCACGATACTGGTGTTTCGTCGTCGTCGCTAAGAGTGAGGACTCCCCGGCGTGAGGTTGGATACACGCGGACGACGCCGTCGGGGCAGGTGCGGGCCCTCCCCGGTGTCGATCGAATCGGTCACAGGGTTGTTGCAGTGCGATCACGGTCGTATTGCGGTGATTGTGCTCAGCAGTGTGAGGCGTGAACGTCGCGGCTGCGCAGAACCATTCGCTCGTTCAGATCGATGCGTTCTCGTCATGGCGATGTGATCTTCTCGAGATCGTCTTCTGGTGCTGACGACCGCCTCGGGACGTCCCCCTCGTCGGGGGTGGGGCCGCCGGGTTGATGGCGTAGGCTGGTGAGGCGCTTCGCGCACGCCTCCGTAGCTCAATGGATAGAGCATCGGCCTTCTAATCCGCAGGTTGCCGGTTCGAGTCCGGCCGGGGGCACTGGCGGTCGAGGCCGAGAAGGTTGATATTCCGCGGACTATCGACCGTTCGGGTCGCCGATTCGCCGGGGCTGTGACGATGGTGTCGCACTCATCGCCCCGTGAGCTCCCCGCTTCTGAGGGCGTGGCCGGCGGCTGCGTTCCCGGCCCGCCTGAGAGTGTCATCCGCCTTCTCGAGGGGGACTCGGCGCGCGCTCGCGGTGGTCACAGCGGAGTGACAGGAGATTCTCACTGAGCTTGCGACACATGTGGTGTGAACTGTCGAGATCAATCGTCGACTCTGCTGCGCTGTGCTCATAGTGTTGGCACATGCCCGCTCCTGTCCCCTCGCGCCACTCCAAGGACGACGCCCCCGTCTCCGCCCTGAGTCGCGCTCAGCTCCTCGATGTCCTGTCCGACCTGGTCCGGGACCTCGAGCGCCTCGACCTGGCCCTGAGTGCCGACGGCATCGAGGCTGCGCGCACGTTGCGCGACGGTCTCATCGGGCAGGTCCGTGACCAGGTCGTTCCCCGCCTCCAGGATGCTGATGTTCCCTCCATCGTGGTGGTCGGGGGATCCACGGGAGCCGGGAAGTCCACGCTCGTCAACTCCGTGCTCGGCCAGGAGGTCTCAGTCGCCGGAGTACTCCGACCCACCACTCGAACCCCGGTCCTGGTGGCCAATCCTGAGGATATGGGCTCGCTGTCCGAGCACCCTCTGACCCAGGTCTGCCGCCAGGAGGTCTCCGCTGCCATTCCGGCCGGCCTGGCCCTGATCGATGCCTCGGACCTGGACTCCGTGCACGAGGCCAACCGGGCTCTGGCCGGTAGGCTGCTGGAGGCCGCCGACCTGTGGCTCTTCGTCACCACCGCGGCGCGTTACGGCGACCAGACGCCGTGGACGACGCTGGAGGAGGCCGCGCGCCGCGAGACCCCCATCGGCGTGGTTCTCAATCGGGTACCGGCGAAGATCCTGCCCGAGGTGCGTCGGGATCTCATTACCCGCCTGCAGGGGCTGGGGCTGTCGGAGGCACCCTTCTTCGTCGTCCCGGATGCCGGGCCGCACGAGGGGCTCCTGTCGGATGACGGCGTCAGCGAGCTGCGTGACTGGCTGCAGCTCCTCGCCGGGCGTCACCGTGCAGCCGGTCTCGTGCGGCGTACCGGCAGGGGGGTGTGGAGCACTCTGCGCGCCGACCTGGAGCGCCTGGCCGACGACGTCGACGCCCAGGACGCGGTGGCCCAGGAGCTGGAGAGGACGTGCCAGGAGCTGAGGGAGACCGCCATTGAGGCGCTGAGCGCTGACATCAGGGCCGGTTCAGCAGGCCAGGGCGCCACCGCCACCCGGTGGATCACCCTGGCCTCCTCCGGAGGCCCCCTGGCCTCGCTGGCCCAGGGAGGCAGACTGCGCAGAGGATTCCTGGGGCGGGCGGACAAGGCCCGGGCCGAGGGGCTCTCCCAGCTGGCCACCGATGCCCGCGAGGCCCTGGCCAACCAGCTCCAGGCCGCCATGATCGCCTTGAGCGCCGAGGCTCGTAGGGCCTGGGCCGAAGCGGGGGCCGAGGAGCATGCCCGTAGGCTCCTGGGGCAGGGTGATGACGCAGCCGCGACCATTGAGGCCTGGGTCGGCTACCTGGAGGCCAATATCGAGAACCCGCAGGACATCCGTAGACTGAGCCCCGGTAGTGTCATCGACCTCCTCATCTCCGCGGCAGCCGGTGTCGACGGGGCTGTTGCAGCCGCCAGACGCCTGGGACTGGAGGAGCAGACCGCTCAGGCCAGTGCTCTCCTGGTGGAAGCGGTTACCGAGGCGCTGACTGCCACAGTCCCCAAGGGGGCGGCCACCTCGCTGGCCCCCGCCCCTGGGTTCGCCGCTGCGCTGCGTCTGCGCTCGGGCGAGCTCAAGCCCTTTACCCGTCCCGGAGCCACAGCATGAGCCATTCCGAATCCGTCCCCTCCACCTCCTCGGCGCACAGAGGGTTCGAGGTGCTCGACGCCGAGCACCTCGATGCCCGTCTCAGCGCGGTTCGGGAGGCGCTGCGCCTGTGCCCCACGGAGGTTCCGGCCTCCCTGTCGATCCCTGCTCACAAGGCACTTGATGCCGTGGCCCAGCGTCTGGCGCTGGGAGTGGATCACACTGTCGTCGCGCTCTTCGGGGGCACCGGCTCGGGCAAGTCGTCGCTGTTCAACGCCTTGACTCAGCTGAACTTCGCGGATGTCGGCGCGCGTCGCCCCACGACGTCGCGGGCCGCCGCCTGCTCCTGGGGTGACGACGCCGGCCCGCTCCTGGACTTCCTCGGGGTCTCCTCGGAACGGCGAATCCGGAGGGACTCGATCCTCGACGGCGAGGACCAGGGCTCCATGGCCGGTCTGGTCCTGCTCGACGTCCCCGACTACGACTCGGTGACGACGGAGCATTCCCTGCAGGTGGATCGCCTCGTTCCGCTGGCGGACATCCTCGTGTGGGTGGTCGATCCTCAGAAGTATGCCGACGCGGCCCTGCACGACGGCTACCTGCGCGGACTGGGCGCCCGCCAGGAGGACATGCTCGTCCTGGTCAACCAGGTGGATACCCTCCCGGAGAGCGGCTTGGCGAGTCTGCTCGATGACGTCGGGTCTCTTCTCAAGGACGACGGGCTCAGTCAGGTTCAGGTGCTCCCGGTCTCGGCCGTGCGCGGCGACAACCTCGACGTCGTGCGCAGCATGCTGCGCCAGCGCGTCGCCCGGGAGTCCAACGCGGCACGCACGGCCTCGGCCGAGCTCGACGCGATCACCCGTCGTCTGCGTCCCACGGTGGCTCGCAACAAGGTGGAGCTCGATGCCGAGCTCACCGAGGAGACCACCAAGGTGCTGCTGCAGGCTTCCGGCGCCCAGGCGGTGGAGGACTCGGTGAGGGCCGGGCTGTCCAGGGTGCTGCCCAGGGCACTGGCCCGTCCCGAACCGCCCTCGCGCACCGCGGTGTCCTCGGCCCACTCCACCTGGGTCCACCGCACCTCCCAAGGGCTGCCGCCCACGTGGGCCCGGAGCATGGAGGCCTCCGTCGTCTCCCCGGAGACCTTGGCAGGGCAGACCGCCGAGGCGGTTGGTTCAGTGGCGCTGCCGGGGCACCGCCAGCCGCTGATCGACCTGCTGTGGTGGGGAGGCCTGCTCATGGTGCTCGGCGGGGTGTCGTGGCTGACCGCCTCCGTGGTGCGAGAGGGGCTCGAGGTCCTGCACCGCAGCATCGAGATCGCCCCGGTCTGCCTCGTCGCCGTCGGACTCCTGGCGCTCTTGATCGCCACGGTGCGCCGGCGCAGCAGAGCGCGCCGTGAGGCGCAGCGCTATGGACAACGGGTGCGTGACCGCCTGGAGTCCGTGGTTGAGCGAGGACTGAGCCGGCCGGCCGCCAAGGTTCTGGACAAGCACCGGGTGCTGCAATCGGCTTTGGGGCTCTAACCCCGTCTGTGCAAGGCAGCCGTGTGGCCACAGCCCTGAGCCTGCCCTTCGGTGAGACAGAGGTGGGGACTGAGCGCGCGGCCGGCTGGGCACTTGAGGGACGGTCCGAGCACCGTTGTGGTGAAGGGGCGGCAGAGGGCCGCCCGCCCACAACCAAGGAGCCCCTCATGACTCGTCAGCTCGACCTCACCGTTCAGGGCGTCGTCGGAACCAATCCGGCCCTGTCCCGTGTCGGGGACAATGCCCGTCCCTACTGCCGTTTCCGCGTCGCCGTCACCCCCACCTACCGCACTGAGCAGGGCTGGAACAACGCCGAGACGATCTGGTTCACCGCCAAGGCGTGGGGCCAGCTCGCCGCCAATCTGAGCCACTCCCTGCGCAAAGGGGACGCAGTCCTGCTCACCGGACGCTTCTCCCAGGAGTCCTGGGAGAGCAACGGCAGGAAGCACGAGACCAACGTCATCACGCTTCAGGCCGCCGGTCACGACCTGACCAGAGGGGAGTCCCGCTTTGCGCGCGTCAGAGCCGCGGAGTCGGCGCCGTCGGCCTCCTCCGGGGCGGGAACCGGTGATGCCGAGCTCGAGCCTGGTGGCGAGGAGCGCGTCCCGTCGGATCACTGGGAGGTTGAGGCGGTGGCCTCAGGCGCCTCGGCTTCACCGGCCCCGGGGCCTGGAGACCCCCGAGAGTCCGCAGAGTCCACCGAGCTCAGTGAGTCCACCGAGTCCACTGAGCCCACCGGGCTTGGTCAGCCCAGCGCGACGCACGCGCAGAGCCCTGAGTCCTTCGTCATCGATCCGGCCTGTGCACGCAGTGAGGATCAGACCGGGGAGCCGTGGCCCGTCTATGAGCTCGCCGATGATCTCGTCGAGCAGGCCCTCGGGGTCAGCTGATGTCGGAGTGCGCGCGCAGGAGGTAGTCCAGGTCCGCGGGATGGGCGACCTCGAGCACCTCGATGAGGATGCGGGTCACCAGGTCGGCGGTCTCGTCTGCGTCGGACAGCAGCCTGGCGAAGACGTGATGGCTCTCCTGCCAACCGATCGCCCCCAGGATCCTGCGCTCGGTGGGGCCCAGCAGCACCCGTCCCTGCGCATCGAGCTCGGGCAGCGATACCTCGACGCCGTCGGAGCGGCCGACGAGGACCACGCCCGGCAGGTCCGGGGAGGGGACCGGGGGAGTGACGAGGGACAGCCTCGTCAGCAGCTGCGACCAGCGCCCCTGGGGAACCAGCTCCTCGGGCTTGACCATGGGGAGCGGGGCAGTCAGCAGCAAGGTACCGCCGGAGGGATCAATGGCGGCCTCGGCGGATTCTCCCCGCTGCGCGGGCGGCCTGCACACCTCGTCGAGGAACCGGGCCAGCGACGAGGTGAAGCCCGCCCAGGAACCCAGGTCGACGCGATCCTCGAAGGCACGTGTCAGCGCGGGCGATAGGGAGGTCTCACTCATGCTCCCAAGCCTAGGGTGCGTTGCCGGTCAGTGGTTGGAGCTTGGGGCTGTCGAGGTCTGGGATCACAGGAGGATCACGCCGCGTCCCTGCCATCACAAGCCACATCGACGCTGGGCGTGTCACGGCGGAAAAATGGCGTGTCGGCGCATACGGTGGCCACAACGCCATGAACCCGAGTGCCGTGCTCGGGGCGCAGCAGGGGAGCAACGAGCAGATGATCCGCTTCAACCACGTCTCGAAGGTCTATGACCGGGGGATGCGTCCGGCGCTCGACGACGTCGACATCAAGATCAATCGTGACGAGTTCGTGTTCCTTGTCGGCGCCTCGGGATCGGGCAAGTCGACCTTCCTGAGGCTGGTCATCCGGGAGGAGCGCCCCACCAAGGGACGCATCCACGTCCTGGGACGTGACCTGTCGAAGATCTCCTCGTGGAAGGTGCCCCAGCTGCGGCAGGAGATCGGCTTCGTCTTCCAGGACTTCCGGCTCCTGGAGAACAAGACCGTTCTGGAGAACGTGGCGCTGGCCTCCCAGGTCATCGGTAAGCCGCGCCACTACATCCTCTCCGCTGTGCCCGAGGCCCTCGACCTGGTGGGGCTGGCCGGCAAGGAGAGGCGCCTGCCGCACGAGCTCTCCGGGGGTGAGCAGCAGCGCGTGGCGATCGCCCGCGCCATGGTCAACCGGCCCAAGCTCCTCCTGGCCGATGAGCCCACCGGGAACCTGGACCCCTCGACGTCGGTCGGGATCATGCGTCTGCTCGACCGCATCAACCGGCAGGGGACCACGGTCGTCATGGCGACTCACGACGACGAGATCGTCGACCAGATGCGTAAACGCGTCATCGAGCTCAAGGGCGGCGAGGTCGTGCGCGACCAGGACCGCGGCGTCTACGGCTCGGACCGCTGAAGGAGAAGAACTGTGAGACTGCGTTTCGTCCTGTCGGAGACCGCCAAGGGCATGTACCGGAACCTGGCGATGACGGTGTCCGTGATTCTCGTTGCCTTCGTGTCGCTGCTCTTCGTCGGAGCCTCGTCGCTGCTGCAGAGCCAGATCTCGACCATGAAGGGCGACTGGTACGACAAGGTCGAGGTCTCGGTCTACATGTGCCCCAAGTCCTCGGCCTCCTCCAACTGCGCCAACGGCGAGGCCACCGCCGCTCAGATCAGCGAGGTCGAGAACCTCATCACCAGCGGCGCCCCCTCCGGCTACGTCAAGTCCTACCAGATGGAGACCAAGGCCCAGGCCTATCAGAACTTCATGAAGGCCTACGCCAAGTCCGCCGTCGGGAGGAACGCGACGGAGGACATGATGCCCGTGTCCTTCCGCATCAAGCTCAAGGACGCCGAGAACTACAAGCTGGTGGCCGAGCAGTTCGAGGGGCACAGCGGCGTGGAGCGGGTGGTCGACCAGCGCTCCACCCTCGAGCCGCTCTTCCTCGTGATGAACCGGGCCTCCTGGATCACGGGAGGGCTGGCAACCATCATGGCGGTGGCCGCGGTGCTGCTCATCTCGACGACCATCAGGCTGTCGGCCATGTCCCGCTCCCGACAGACCGGGATCATGCGTCTGGTGGGGGCCTCGAACCTCTTCATCCAGCTGCCCTTCATCCTCGAAGGGGTCATCGCCGCCCTCACCGGGGCGATTCTTGCCGTGGCCACGTTGTGGGTGGGAGTCCGCTACGTCGTGGAGGGGTGGCTCGCCTCCTCCATCTCCTTCACGAGCGCCTTCATCAGCACCAGGGATGTCCTCCTCCTGTCGCCCTGGCTGATCCTGGCCGCCATCGCCCTGGCCGCGGTCTCCTCCGCCCTATCGCTGTCCAAGTACACGAGGATCTGATCTCACATGCTGTCTCGTCTGTTCCTGCGCCGCTCACGCCGGCGTGCCGCAGTCTGCGCCCTGGCGGCCGCCAGCCTCGTCTTCTTCTACTCCGGGGACATCTCCCTGGCCGATGAGCGAGACGACGCCGTTGCCAAGCAGAACGAGGCGCAGCGCAAGCAGCAGCAGGTGATGTCCTCGCTGGAGGGGGTCAGCGCCGATCTGGGACAGGCATACATCTCGCTTCAGAACGCCCAGGCCTCCTTGAGTACCGCGGAGACCCAGCTGACCACCGCTGAGACGAATCTGGCCGCCAAGGAGAGAGAACAGCAGATCGCCAGTGACCGCCTGACCACGGCGCAGAACAGCCTGGAGACGGTCAAGAAGGAGTCCGAGGCGTCCAAGAAGACGGCCGAGGAGACCTCCGACTCGGTGGCGGAGATCGTGGTGTCCACCTATCAGGGGGACAACTCGGTGACCTCCTGGAGCTATGTCCTCGCCTCTCAGGACGTCGAGGAGCTCAGCCAGCGCGCCTCAGCGGTTGAGATCGGCTCGGGAGTCCAGGAGGCGGTACTGTCCGCCGCCGAGGTCGAGCGTGCTCAGAACGCCAACCGTGAGGCCAGGCAGAATGCTGCCACCACGCGAGTCAGCACGCTCAAGACCGAGGCTGACACCGCCGAGGCGAACGCCAAGGCTGCCCGGGACGCGGCCAAGACCAAGCGGGACGAGGTCGCCAAGCTGGCTGCCCAGAAGAAGTCGGCCGCCGAGGCGCTGGAGAGCCGTAAGAGCGATCTGCAGTCCCAGCTCAATCAGGCCAACGCCGATGCCGCGGCAGCGGCCGCACGAGTTGCCCAGATCGACGCCGCCAACCGGGCCGCGGCCAGCGCCGGAACGATGCCCTCGGTCCCCGCCAGTTCGATCGGCGCCGACTCCCTGGGAAGCGGGTACATCGGGCACCCGATCACCGGCCCGCTCGAGGTGACCTCGCCCTTCGGGTACCGCGTCCACCCGGTCACCGGTGTTGCCACAGGACACCAGGGGGTCGACTTCGCCGCGAGTGAGGGGACGCCCCAGTACGCGGCGGTCTCCGGAGTGGCCACCTACTGGGACTCCGAGTCTTGCGGCATCGGCATTGACATCAACGGTGGCATCATTGACGGGCACTCCTACGTCATCACTCTGTGCCACCTCTCCTCGCGCAGCATCGCCGATGGCCAGCAGGTCAAGCGCGGCGACGTCGTCGGCGCGACCGGCTCAACCGGCTACGCCACCGGGGCGCACGTCCACTTCCAGGTGGCCCAGGACGGGGCGTACATCGACCCGATGTCCCTGCCCGGCTTCTAGCCGGGTCGTTCTTGACGGGGCCCGTAGACTCCTGTCCCTGCGCGTCGTCGTGTCACGCCACGATGCCCCGGTCGGGCTCGGCCCGCTCGGAGGGAACTCCGGGCCGTGCTGACATGGGAGCGCCAGCCATCCCGTACTCGTGAAAGGACAGGCCGATGACCCCTGCCTCCAAGTCCGCTCGGGCGCCCAAGCCAACGGCCGGGCAGAAGGCGAAGGCCGCCTCCGACGCCCACAAGACGGTGGCCCGGAACCGCAAGGCGACCCACGACTACTTCATCGAGGACCGCTACGAGGCGGGGTTGGTCCTTACCGGCACCGAGGTCAAGGCGCTGCGCATGGGGCGGGCCTCGCTGACCGAGGCCTGGATCGAGATCGACCGCCATGGTGAGGCCTGGCTCCAGGGGGCACATATCCCCGAGTACCTGCAGGGGACGTGGAACAATCACTCCCCGCGTCGCAAGCGCAAGCTGCTCCTGCACCGCAGTGAGCTGGAGCGCCTCGAGACCAGGGTCCAGGCCAAGGGCTACACGGTGGTCCCGCTGGAGCTGTACTTCATCGGGGGACGCGCCAAGCTGGAGATCGCCCTGGCACGGGGTAAGCAGGACTGGGACAAGCGCCAGGCGCTGCGTGAGGCGCAGGACAAGCGGGAGGCGGCCCGGGCCATGGCAGCCGCCAACCGGCGTCGGGGCTGAGGCAGGAGGGAGCGAGGCTCCGTGAGCGTTTCTACCTGCTGACCGGCCACGTGAGGTATGGAGCAGTAGCCCTCAGTGCTCTCGTCTCCTGGTTCTGCTAGAGTGGCCTGGCTCTGCTGAGAGCGCGTTCCGGGTCTCCTGCGGGAGCCCGGTGACACCTTCATAGGGGATGATCGGTTTCGACGACGGTCGTAGGTTCAGGAGAAGCGGGTCGAGGATGCGCAGTCATCTCGTCAACGCTCTGCGCGAACCAATAGGTGCCGATAACACTCGCACCGACTTCGCCCTCGCCGCCTGAGCGAGCCTCGAAGTCCGTCAGCCCGGGGAGCGCTTCCGCCCCGGTTCCTGGCGTCATCTAGGAAGCCACTGCTGAGAGCCCGTGTCGGTAGGGCTCTCGGGACTTTTCATCGACTGAGCCCGTCGGCGTCCTTGCTCGCGTGAGACGCCGGGGCCGAGAAAAACGCTAGCGAGCTGCACCCGGAGAAGTCCTGTTGTGCGGCCGTCGGACGGGGGTTCGATTCCCCCCATCTCCACCAGTACATGAGTTTCCAACGAATAATGCCCGCGGTTACCCGGTGAGGGTACAGGGCGGGTATCACGTTCGGGAACGCAGCACGGAGTCCCCACCACCCATTGCGGGTGGTGGGGACTCCGTTGTGTTGGGTCGGGAAAGCGCCGCAGGGGGCCTTTGTTGGTTGTTTTAGGTGAGGACGGC
>NZ_VICC01000008.1 GCF_006546825.1 Actinomyces oris | reverse complement strand
CACTCATCCAGAACCAGCAAAAACCGGTCCCTTCACCGTTCGACTTGCATGTGTTAAGCACGCCGCCAGCGTTCGTCCTGAGCCAGGATCAAACTCTCCAAACAAAACCAACAAAACCAGGCCCCAACCAACCACAAACACAGTCAGCCAGAACCCACAGTCAGTACAACAGCCCAGAAAACCAGACCAGGCCCAACCCAACCCCCACAACAAAGAGAGCCAGGCAAACCAAAACAAAACAAAACCCCAAAAACCACACACAACCAAAATCATGCGCAGCCCCCAGGGCCATGGCATAAAAAACATGACACACTATCGAGTTCTCAAACAACACACCCAGCCGGAACTCAATCGAGCCTTTTGACTCAACTTCGCTCTGGCGAGCAACTCCGCTACTCTAGAACATTTGTCGGTTCGACGTCAACCTCAGAAGCATTGTTCCCGGTCACACCGATCGACGTTCTGTTGTAGTGAGCTCGCCACTGGAAGGTCTCAAGCAAGGCCCGAGCCGTCCGGCAGCGGGCTGTACTTTAGGCAGGTTCACCCCTCAGACGTCAAACCGATCGCCCATGATCCAGGACACATCGACTTTTCCTCGCCATTCCAACTGTTTCGATGAACGCATCGCCGCGTATCGATAACACCCCGTCGTTCGTCAGTATCCACCGAGCAGTCCGGTATGTCTACAATCGGTCAGTCAGTTTACTGTTCAACTACTGGTGTCCGGCATCGGACCCCAGCGATCATCAAGGAGCACCTCCCGTGCCTGCTTCCACTCGTGGCGCCAAGCGCCCTCGTTCCGGATCCGACATCGTGACCAGCTCGTCGGCTCGCATCGCGCTGGCCGTCCTACGGATCGTCGTCGGCTTCATCTTCCTGTGGACCTTCCTGGACAAGACGTTCGGCCTTGGATTCTCCACCCCTCGTCAGATGGCCTGGATCAACGGAGGTCAGCCCGCCCAGGGCTTCATCAAGGGCGTGGCGGTTCACAGCCCCTTCGGGAGTGCCTTCGAGCTGCTGGCCAACCCGGTCGGCGACTGGCTGTTCATGGCCGGGATGCTCGGGGTGGGCGTCGCCCTGACTCTCGGCATCGGGCTCAAGGTGAGCGCCTTCGCGGCCTCAGCACTCATGGTTCCGTTGTATCTGGCCCTGTGGCCCATCGGAACCGGAGGTACCGAGAACGCCGCGACCAACCCCCTGGTCGATCTCCACTGGGTTCTGACCCTGTCCGCCATCCTGTTCGCCCTAACTCGGGCCGGCGACACCCTGGGGCTGGGCACCTGGTGGTCTCGTCTGGTCGGGGACTCCTGGCTGCGCTGATGTCTCCGACGTCGTCGTGACCGACGAGCGAGCTCAGGCCAGGTCCTGAGTATCGCCAGGGGCGTGAGACACCCGAAGGTGTCTCACGCCCCTGGCCACGTCACCTGGAACCTAGGCTTCTCACTCCGTCTCGGCGAACTTGCGGACCGCCTTGGCCACGGCGTCGGCGACCCGGGTGTCGAAGGCGCCGGGGATGATGTACACCGGGCTGATCTCGTCGTCGGCGATCACCGAGGCGATACCGCTGGACGCGGCCCGCAGCAGCTCGGTGGAGATGTCGGTGATGCCTGTGTCCAGCAGGCCGCGGAAGAGCCCGGGGAAGGCCAGGACATTGTTGATCTGGTTGGGGAAGTCCGAGCGTCCGGTCGCCACCACGGCGGCGTAGTCGGCCGCACGGATCGGGTCGACCTCCGGGATCGGGTTGGCCATGGCGAAGACGATGGCGCCGTCGTTCATGACCTCCAGGTCCTCGGGCTCGAGCAGGTTGCCCGACGAGACGCCGATGAAGACGTCGGCCCCCTTGAGGCCCTCCTTGAGGGAACCGGTCACCTGACGCGGGTTGGTGTTCTCAGCCAGCCACTTGCGGTGCTCGTTCATCCCCTCGGTGTTAGCCGCCGACAGGGCCCCGGTGCGCCCGTAGCCAACGATGTCCGTGGCGCCGTGCGCCATGAGCAGCTTGGCAATGGCGCTGCCGGCCGCACCGACACCGGACAGGACGATGCGCACGTCCTCGATCTTCTTGCCCACGATCTTCAGAGCGTTGATGAGGGCCGCCAGGGTCACGATGGCGGTACCGTGCTGGTCGTCGTGGAAGACCGGGATGTCGAGCTCCTCGCGCAGACGGGCCTCGATGTCGAAGCACTTGGGGGCGGCGATGTCCTCCAGGTTGATGCCGCCGTAGGCCGGGGCGATGGCCTTGACGATGGAGATGATCTCCTCGGGGTCCTTCGTGTCCAGGGCCACCGGCCAGGCGTCCACGTTGCCGAACTGCTTGAACAGAACGGCCTTGCCCTCCATGACGGGCATGGCTGCGGACGGGCCGATGTCCCCCAGCCCCAAGACCGCGGTCCCGTCGGTGACGACGGCGACGGTGTTCTTCTTGATAGTGAGCATCCGGGCGCGCTCGGGGTGGTCGTAGATGGCCTTGCAGACGCGGGCCACTCCGGGGGTGTAGACACGGGCCAGGTCACGACGGTTGTGAATCGGGTACTTGCTAGCGATCTCGATCTTGCCTCCGACGTGAGTCAGGAAGGTCGAGTCGCCGACGTTGCGGACGATGACGCCGTCAATCTCCTCCAACTTGGCAACCAGCTCGTTGCGGTGCTTGGAGTCCCGGGTGTCCGCCGTGAGATTGACGGTGAGCTTGTCGCCGTCGGAATCGGCCACGTCGACGCCGGTGACGATGGCACCAGTCGCAGTGGCAGTGTCGACCAGGCGGGCCACCGCCTTCTGGGAGGCGGGCACCTCGAGGTACAGGGCGACGGTGTAGCTGGGACTGGGCTGAACCATGGGCACTCCTCGTGGGATGGGCGGGACTTGAGGTCAGTACTCCGAGCCTATCTCTCACCGACCGCCAGCCACTCGGATGACGGTCCTATTGTGACCGGATGCTGAAATTCCGGGCAGCTTTCGCAAGCAATTTCACCCTGCTCGCAAGCCCTCCATCACCGACGCGAGCCGCCGGTGATGCTGAGGGGAACCGCCGGCAACGGACAGTCCGACCCGTCACCACTGGCTGGATGCAGCGGCGACGGGCCGGAGTACTCCGAGCCGGCCTCGATGCAAGAGGGCAGCTGCGCGGAGGGAGGCTTCAGGAGACGAGTGGTGAGGCCCGCCTAGCCCTGCACGCGCTCCATGACGAGCTCGCGTACGCGCTTGGCGTCGGCCTGGCTGCGGGTCGCCTTCATGACGGCTCCGACGATGGCGCCGGCGGCCTGGACCTTGCCGCCGCGGATCTTGTCCGCCACGTCCGGGTTGGCGGCCAGGGCCTCGTCCACGGCGGCCAGCAGCGCGGAGTCGTCGGAGACGACCTCGAGCCCACGAGCAGCGGCCACAGCCTCAGGATCACCTTCGCCGGCCAGGACCCCTTCGAGAACCTGGCGGGCGAGCTTGTCGGTCAGGCGCCCGGAGTCCACCAGCCCTTGCAGCTCGGCGATCTGCTCGGGCGTGACGGCCATGTCCTCCAGGGCCGTCTCCTGCTCCTTGGCCCTGCGGGAGAGCTCACCCATCCACCACTTGCGGGCGGCCTGACCGGTGATCCCCGCTGCCGCGGTGGCCTCGATGAGCTCGAGCGCCCCGGCGTTGACGACATCGCGCATCTCGGTGTCGCTCAGGCCCCACTCGGCCTTGAGGCGACGACGCTTGGCCGCGGGCATCTCGGGCAGCCCCGCACGGATCTCCTCGACCCATTCACGGCTGGGCGCTACCGGAACCAGGTCCGGCTCGGGGAAGTAGCGATAGTCGTCGGCGTCGGACTTGACGCGACCGGCGCGGGTGGTGCCGTCGGCCTGACCGTGACGGGTCTCCTGAAGCACCTCTCCCCCGGCGGCCAGGATGGCGGCCTGACGCTGGATCTCGTAGCGGACGACCTGCTCGATCCCACGGAAGGTGTTGACGTTCTTGGTCTCGGTGCGGGTGCCCAGCGGCGCGTCGGGCGACTCGCGCAGGGAGACGTTGACGTCGGCGCGCACGTTGCCGCGCTCCATGCGCGCCTCGGAGACGCCCAGGGCCCGGAAGATATCGCGCAGGGTGCGCACGTAGGCGGCGGCGACCTGAGGCGCCCTGGCGCCGGTGCCCTCGATGGGGCGGGTGACGATCTCCACCAGCGGCACGCCGGCGCGGTTGTAGTCCACCAGGGAGTGGCTGGCGCCCTCAATACGGCCGTCGGCGCCCCCGATGTGGGTGTTCTTACCGGCGTCCTCCTCCATGTGGGCGCGCTCGATCGGAATGGTGAAGAAGGAGCCGTCCTCCATCTCGATCTCCAGGGCGCCGTCGTAGGCGATGGGCTCATCGGACTGGGAGGTCTGGAAGTCCTTGGCCAGGTCCGGATAGAAGTAGTTCTTCCGGGCGAAGCGGCAGGACTGCGCGATCTCACAGCCCAGGGCCAGGCCGATACGGATGGCGTACTCCACGCCACGGGCGTTGACCACCGGCAGCGCACCGGGAAGGCCCACCGACGTGGGGGTCACCATCGTGTTGGGCTGAGCGCCGAAGACGTTGGGGGCGGCGTCGAACATCTTGGTGGCGGTTCCCAGCTCGACGTGCACCTCAAGTCCCAGGACCGGGTCGTAGCGACGAACGGCCTCGTCGAAGTCCATCAGCGTGTCACTCATCGTGTCTCCTCCAGCTCGGGCGCACGCGACAGCAGCGGCGCCCCCCATGTCTCCTCCAGCGCGGCCTCCAGGACGGCACCCACGCGGTACAGGCGGTCATCGGCCCTCTGCGGCGCCAGGATCTGGAAGCCCACCGGAAGCCCGTCATCACTCAGCCCCGAGGGCAGGCTCATGCCGGGGACCCCCGCGAGGTTGGCCGGGATCGTGGTCACGTCCAGCTTGTACATCGCCAGCGGGTCGTCCTTCTCCCCGAAGCGGTAGGCCGTCACCGGGGCGGTGGGCGAGACGAGGATGTCCGCCTTGTCCCAGGCGGCGGCGAAGTCGCGCTGCACGAGAGTGCGCACCTTCTGGGCCGAGCCGTAGTAGGCGTCGTAGTAGCCGGCCGACAGCACGTGGGTGCCCAGGATGATGCGGCGCTTGACCTCGTCACCGAAGCCCGCCCCGCGGGTGGCCGCCATGACGGTCTCGGCGGTGACGGGTCCCGACGTCGGTTCGACCCGCAGGCCGTAACGCATCCCGTCGTAGCGGGCCAGGTTGGAGGAGGCCTCGGCGGGCATGATGAGGTAGTAGGCGTCCAGCGCGTACTCCAGGTGCGGCAGGGAGACGGTCTCCACCTGCGCGCCGGCCGCCTCAAGCAGCTCCAGGGCGGCGTGGAAGGAGGCCACGACTCCGTCGTGGTAGCCCTCTCCGCCGTCGAGCTCGGAGATGACGCCGACCCGCAGCCCGGTCAGGTCCCTCCCCTCCTGGGCGGCCCGGACCACGGCGGCCATGTCGCGCGGGGCGTCAGGCAGCGAGGTCGAGTCCAGCGGGTCGTGGGAGGCGATGACGTCGTGCAGCAGAGCGGTGTCCAGCACCGTGCGGGCCATGGGGCCCGGCGTGTCGAGGGAGGAGGCCATGGCGATGACGCCGAAGCGCGAGACAGTGCCGTAGGTCGGCTTGACGCCGACCGTGCCGGTGACGGCCGCGGGCTGGCGGATCGAGCCTCCGGTGTCGGTGCCCACGGCCACGGGGGCCTCGTAGGCGCCCACGGCCGCGGCCGAGCCACCCGAGGATCCTCCCGGGATGCGGCCCAGGTCCCAGGGGTTGGCGGTGCGGCCGAAGGCCGAGTGCTCGGTGGAGCCGCCCATGGCGAACTCGTCGAGATTGGTCTTGCCTAGGATCGGGGTGCGGGCGGCGCGCAGGTTGCGCACGAGGGTGGCGTCATAGGGCGGCACCCATCCCTCGAGGATCCGTGAGGCGGCGGTGGTGACCTGGCCTCGGGTGACGATGAGGTCCTTGACGGCCACCGGCACACCGGTCAGCTCGCTGGTCGCCCGGCTCTCCTTGCGGGCGGCGTCGGCGGCGTCGGCCTGGCTCAGGGCGCACTCGGCATCGACGTTGAGGAAGGCCCCGACGGCGCCGTCGACGGCGGCGATGCGGTCGAGGTGGGCCTGGGTGAGCTCGCGTGAGGAGACCTCCCCCGCCGCCAGGGCCGCGGCCTGCGCGGCGGCGCTGCTCCTGATGAGGTCGGCCAGGGCGTTGGTGCTGTGAGCGCTCATGAGGCGGAGTCCTCCCCCAGGATCTGCGGAACGAGGAACATGGAGTCCTCGCTGGCCGGCGCGCCGGCCAGGAGCTCGTCGACGTCGAGCGTGGGGGCCGGAACGTCCTCACGCAGCACGTTGGTCAGGGGCACGGGGTGGGAGGTCGCCGGCAGGTCGGGCGTGACCACGCTCGTGACCCGGGCGAAGGAGGAGGCGACCGCGTCCAGCTCTCCGGCCAGACGCGACACCTCCTCATCGCTCAGGGCGACCCGAGCCAGCGCCGCAACCCGTGCGACCTCATCAGTGGAAATAGCAGACATGGTGTGGAGTCTAGCCGGGTCGAGCCTGGCTGCGGCCCCACCGCGTCGACATCGCAGGCGCAACCGGCACGCCCGGCCCGAATCGGCGCCCCTCTCCCGCCGGCGGTGCATGGCGCCAGGCCTTGCGGGTTCCTAGGAAACTGAACCGACACCGAATTCGTGCGATCTCACAGAGCCTCATCCCCGAGGATGATTGACATCGTCTGGTTTCACAGATGTCATGGTAATCACCAGGGTGAGGACCGCCCCGCCGGCGACGGCGCTGCCGCGTTGACGCAGGTCGGACCAGGAACAGCCCTTGGGTCAGACCTCCATCCAGCACCTTGGACCACCGGAGGTCGGATGGACCACTGAATTCGGCCACCCCGCCCCACACGGGACCCGTGGCCGAGGGACGAGGATGCATGAGCAGCAACACTTCCCCCGCTGGCACGCAGCACCAGGGAGAAGCCTCACAGAGCGAGACCACTGTGCTCAGCACGCCCTACGGGCAGCCCGAAGGCGTGCGTCGTCAGTCCGTCTTCCAGGCGGCTGCGAAGGCCACGGCACCGCAGGCCCATTCCGCCAATACCGCCTCAAGCGGTACGAGCGCCGAGCAGAGCAGTACTGAGGAGATCGAGGCCATCGCCCCGGCAGCGACCTCAGAACCGAGCTCCGGCAGCGAGCCCGACGATCAGTCGACGCTCGAGGGCGCTTCAGGAACCGAGAGCACTGACGGTGCCGGTTATTCCGCTGCGGCCGTCCCGGGGACGACCGCCTTCCCGGCGCTGACCTCCACCGCTGCGGAGCCGTCCCCGAACGAGCCGCGGCGTCGTCGCCGTTGGCGCCTGGGGGTCGCGGCCGCAGCACTCCTCCTGCTGGGTGTCGCCGGTGCCGGAGGCTACGCCTACGCCGCGCACTACGACGGCCGAGCCGTCCCGGGAACCACTGTGGCCGGCACCGACGTCTCCGGCAAGAGCCGGCAGGAGGTGGTGGCCGCCATTGAGGAGCGCGCCAAGAGCACCAAGGTCGACATCTCCGGAGACGTCACCGCCAGCGCCTCCCTGACGGACCTGGGAACCACCGTGGACGCCCAAGCGACCGCCGACGCCGTCATGGCCCGGGGCGACACGCTCGGTGAGAAGTTCCGCGCCCTGGTCTCCCAGGGCAAGGGCGAGGTCCCGGTGGTCTCCACCACCGACAAGACCAAGGTGAGCAGCTACGCCACCTCCCTGATCCCCGAGGACCGCGCCAAGGCGCGCAACGCCACCGTGGTCCTGGGCGAGGATGGCACCACCTTCACCACCACGAGCTCGGCCACGGGCTCCTCCCTGGACGCCGAAGTCCTGGCCCAGGCCGCGCAGAAGGCCGCCACGTCCCTGGACTCCTCGTCGATCTCCCTGACGATCACGAATGCCGACCCGAAGGTCTCCGACTCCGATGCCCAGAAGGTTGCCGACAAGGCCAACGGCTGGGTCTCCCAGGACGTCACCATCACCATGGGCGAGGACTCCTACACGGCGGAGAACACGGACAAGGCCTCGTGGATCAAGGTCACCAACTCGGCCGAGTCCGCCCCGACCATCGCTGTGGACTCCTCCAAGGTCTCCCAGTGGGTCAAGACCAAGGCCGAGGAGGCCAGCTCCGAGCCCGTCACCGGCGAGCGCAACGTCAATGCCAGCGGCCAGGTGGTCTCCACCCCGACCGAGGCCAAGGACGGCAAGACCGTCAACAACGCCGATGCGGTGGCCACCTCGATCACGCAGTCCCTGGGCAGCAACAAGGCCTACTCCGGTTCCTTCGAGGCGACGACGGTCAAGGCGGAGTGGAAGGAGCGCACCATCGCCAATGGTGCGGAGAAGCTGCCCTACCAGGCCGCTCCGGGTGAGAAGTGGGTCGACCTCAACCTGTCGAACAAGACGGTGACCGCTTACGAGGGGGCGACCGTCGTGCACGGCCCGGTCTCCATCGTCGACGGCGCCGCCGAGACCCCCACGGTCACCGGCACCTACAAGGTCTACCTGCAGTACGAGTCCCAGACCATGCGCGGCGAGAACGCCGACGGCTCCCCCTATGTCGCCGAGGACGTCCCGTGGGTGAGCTACTTCTACAGCGGCTACGCCTTCCACGGCGCGGGCTGGCGCTCCAGCTTCGGGTACTCCGGCTCCCACGGCTGCGTCAACATGCCGGTCCCCGAGGCGCAGTGGATCTACAACTGGGTCGACACGAACACGGTGGTCCACAGCCACTACTGAGCCGGTATCAGCGCCAGCATCAGCCGAGTCGCGAACGGGGCGGGGCACCTCCTTGTCAGGAGGTGCCCCGCCCCGTTCGTGCGTCCTCAGGAGACCGCCTGGGGTCCGCCCTCCAGGAGCGCCACGAAGCCCTCCTCGTCAAGGATCGTCAGCCCCAGCTCGCGGGCCTTGGTCTCCTTGGAGCCCGCCTTGTCCCCCACGACGACGAAGCTCGTCTTCTTCGAGACGCTGCCCGAGGCCTTGCCGCCGCGGGAGACGATGGCCTCCTTGGCGCTGTCCCGGGTGAATCCCTCCAGGGAGCCGGTGACGACGACGGTCAGGCCCTCCAGGGTGCGCGCCGGCTCCTCCTGCTCCTCCGAGTCCTCCTCCCGGGTGCGGACCCCGGCGGCCTCCCAGCGGCTGAGGATCTCGCGATGCCAGTCGACCTCACGCCACCTGGCCCAGGAGTCGGCGATGGTGGGGCCGACGCCGTCGACCTCGGCCAGCTCGGCGACATCGGCCTGGCACAGGGCCTCCAGGGACCTGAAGCGCGCCGCCAGGGCCCGGGCGGCGGTCGGGCCGACGTGGCGCACGGACAGAGCCACCAGGATGCGCCACAGCGGGCGGCTGCGGGCCTGGCGGAGCTGGGAGAGCATCGCGGTGGCGTTCTTCCCCGGCGCTGTCGCCTTCTTGACCCGACCGTCGGCGTCGTAGGTCTGCTTGGTCCAGAAGAACCGGCTCAGGCGCCAGTCACCGGTGGGCACGCCTCGACGGGAGACGGGACGCCAGACGAAGACCTCGCGCAGATCGTCCTCGGTCAGGTCGAATAGGGTGGCCTCGCCGGTGAGCACCGGCGTCTGCTCGGTGATCCCCGCCTGCTTCAGGAGCTCCTCGACGGCCTCCACCCGCTGGGAGACGTGGAGGGAGTCGAGCTCTCCGGGCGGGAGGCTGAGCCGTCCGCCTTCGGTCTCCAGGCTCCGCCCCGCCGCGAGCGCCGTCAGGGCCTCGAGGCGTCCGGCGTCGGGGCGGGTCAGGGCGCCGGCGGCCTCGTCCCCCAGCCCTTCGACGTCCAGGGCGCCCCGGGAGCCGATGTGAGCGATCCTCTCGGTGAGCTGGGCGGGGCAGGACCGGGTGTTGGGGCAGCGCAGGTCGACGTCGCCGTCCTTGGCCGGCGCCAGCTCGGTGCCGCAGGAGGGGCAGTGCGTCGGCATGACGAAGTCCCGCTCGCTGCCGTCACGCAGGTCCGCGACCGGCCCCAGGATCTCAGGGATGACGTCGCCGGCCTTGCGCACGATGACCATGTCCCCGATGCGCACGCCCTTGCGGGCCACCTCGGTGGCGTTGTGGAGGGTGGCGCGGGCTACCGTCGAGCCGGCGACGAGGACCGGCTCCATCATGCCGAAGGGCGTGACGCGGCCGGTGCGTCCGACCTGGACGGCGATGTCCAGCAGGCGGGTACGGACCTCCTCGGGCGGGTACTTGTAGGCGGTGGCCCAGCGGGGCACTCGGGAGGTGTGGCCCAGGCGGCGCTGAAGGGAGTGGTCGTCGAGCTTGAAGACGATGCCGTCGATCTCGTGGATGAGGTCGTGGCGGTGGGCGGCGTAGCGCTCGATGTAGGCCTCACGCTCGGCGCGTCCCCTCACCACGGCGTTGTAGGGGGACACCGGCAGCCCCCAGCCGGCCAGCAGCTCGTACCACTCGTGCTGCCGGGTGGGGAGGCTCTCCCCCGGTGCGGGGGTGATCGCACCGACTCCGTGGGCGATCATCGCCAGGGGCCGGGAGGCGGTGACAGCGGGGTTCTTCTGGCGCAGCGAGCCGGCGGCCGCGTTGCGGGGGTTGGCGAAGACCTGCAGGAGGGGGGCTCCGTCGGCCTGCCGCTGCACGTTGCGGGTGCGGCGCTCCTCGTTGAAGGCCTCGAAGTCCTGGGTGGGGAAGTAGACCTCGCCGCGCACCTCGAGCAGGGAGGGGTGGGCGTCGCCGGCCAGGACGAGGGGGACCGAGGCGATGGTGCGCACGTTACCGGTGACGTCCTCACCGGTGGTGCCGTCGCCGCGGGTCGCGGCCCGGGTGAGGATGCCGTCCTCGTAGGTCAGGGCCACGGCCAGGCCGTCGATCTTGACCTCGGCTGTCATGGCGAGCTCGTCGTCGCCGACCCCGGTCTCGGCGACCATGCGCTCGGCCCACTCCTGGACCTCGTCGAGGGAGAAGACGTCCTGAAGGGAGTACATGCGCTCGTGGTGCGGGGCGGGGGCGAAGTCGGTGACGGCGCGCCCGCCCACGGAGCGGGTCGGTGACCCGGCTCGGGCCAGGAGGGGGTGGGCGGCCTCCAGTCCCTCCAGCTCCCGGTAGAGGGTGTCGTAGTCGGCGTCGGACAGCGGGCTCTCGGCATCGATCGCGTTGTAGTAGGCGTCGCGGGCGGCCTCGATGTCACGCACCAGCTCGCTCCAACGCTCCCGGGCGGCGGTGGGGATGGCGCTCAGATCCACGGGGCCACGCTGATCGGAGCGTGCCGAGGAGGGGGCCGGGGCGGGAGCGGATCCGCGGGGCGCGTCGGTGTCAGTCATGGGGCCATCTTCCCCCAACCGGGTTCACACCGGGATCCGCCCGTGTCCACAGTGACCATGAACATCCCCGAACGCCGAGGTTGTCCACACCCGGGGCTGACCGACAGCGACGCAACGGTCCCCAGCGGCGATTCTGGAGCAATGAGCACTCCCACCGCCGTCCCGAACCACCACTGGCTCCTGCCGGGAGAGGCCTCGGCCTCGTTGCGCCGGCGCTCGGCGGGTGAGGCAGCCGCGGAGGCGGCTCTGGCCGCCTTGGCCGGTCCGTGGCACCTCGCGGTCCTGGACGGTCCTGACCGTGGCCTGGTGATGGCCGTCAGGGATGGCGCTTTTCTGGGCCGGGGCGAGGTTCTCAGTGACCCCTTGGTCTCCCGCCATCATCTGCGCCTGCGCCTTCACGGCGGCCGAGTCCTGGCGCAGGACTGCGGATCGGCCAACGGCTCCTACCGCTACTGGCACCTGGGGCTGTGGCTGCGTGTGCGCCGGGAGACGAGGATGAAGGAGGGGACGCTCCTGCGGCTGGGAGACAGCGTGCTCGAGCTGCGCAGGCGCCCCTGCGACCTGGTAGTGGCGGCCCCTGCGACACAGGCCTCGTCAACGGCATGGTTGATGGTGGGCTCACTGGTCTGCGTCCTGGTCATGGGCGGCTCAGCAGTGATCGCGCTCAGGACGGGCAGCCGCGGCGCGATGGGCATGGTCATGGTGGCGCCGATGGTGACGATGACGATCATGCGTCTGGTGCCCTTCCTGCAACAACGGCGAGCCCAACGCGCCGGGCGCACCGGGCGTGCCGGTGGGGCCCGATGGCGGGCTCGCCGGCGCCACCGGGGACGCCGACCGGGTTGGAGGCGCAATGAGCCAGACCCTGCCACGATGCTGCTGGCCGTCGCGGCGCGCTCCAGCATGTCTCAGGCCGTCCGGGACTCCCCGTCCGAGGGCTCAACGCCCGCCTCCGCCGTTCAGGAGGTCCTGGCCGCGTGGAGTGCCGCTCGCCGACGACGCTGCGTCCTGACGCTCTGCGACGGCGAGAGCCTGGCCCTGGTGGGCAAGGGCGCCGGCAATGCGCTGCGATGGTGGTGTGCCCAGCTTCTGGCCCGCGACGAGGTCCGGGTGACCGTGTTGGATGCCCCGTCAGGAGTCCTGCAACATGAACGCGCGGGCCATCGGGACAGTGCGCAAAGTGAGGGATGGGAGATGGCGAGCGGCCGGCTGGGGCTACGCCTCGCCTGGGGCCCGCAGGCCCACCCTCGCAGCGCACAGATAGTGACCTGCTCCCATGATGAGGTCCCGCCCCAGGCGCTGAGCACACGGCCCGCTCCGGCCGGGGCGCCGTCGTGCTCACCGACCTGGTGGGAGGCGGTTCAGCACCTGAGCCGCTCCCGGATCACGGAACCGCCCCGGTCGTCGTCCCGGGTCGATGGCGTCCCCGACGTGGTCCCCCTCAAGACGGTCATGCACGACCTCGACGCCCACGAGCTGCGGGAGCACTGGCAGGAGCAGGCGCACTCGCCGACCCGGGGCGCCCCGGCGCTGTCAGCGGTGCTCGGTGTGGGAGCACGAGGGCCGGTGCGTGCCGACCTGGTGGCGGACGGCCCGCACGCCCTGCTGGCCGGGACAACGGGTTCGGGGAAGTCCGAGCTGCTCATCTCGTGGCTGGTGCAGCTGGCGCTGAGCCGAGCGCCGGACCGCCTCACCCTGGTCCTGGTCGACTACAAGGGCGGTGCCGCCTTCGGCCCCCTCGCCGGCCTGCCGCACACGGCCGGGGTCCTGACGGATCTGGATCCCGCCGGCACCCAGCGCGCCCTGTCCTCCTTGGAGGCCGAGGTGCGCCGCCGCGAGCGGATCCTGGCCGCCCACGGCGCCAAGGATCTCTCCTGCCTGCCACCGCAGGTCGTCGTCCCCGATCTGGTGGTGGCGGTGGACGAGTTCGCCACCTTGGCCGGCGAGCACGCCGAGGTCCTGGAGTCACTGGTGCGTATCGCCGCCCAGGGGCGCAGCCTGGGCATCCACCTCATTCTGGCCACACAGCGCCCTCAGGGGTCCGTGTCCCCGGCGATTCGGGCCAACACCTCCTTGCGAGTGTGCCTGCGGGTGCTCGACGCCGCTGACTCCAGGGACGTCCTGGGGCACGACGGGGCCGCCCGGATCGGTCATCATCCCGGGCGGGTCCTGGTCAGTGGCGCCGGCGGCGCTCAGGAGAGTGCCCCTGACCGGCAAGGTCTCTCCGACGGAGCCAGTGGTGCTCCCAGCCCTGGCAGTCAGGTGCTTCAGGCCCCCTGGTGCGGCTCGACACGTGAGGTCCAGAGGATCGTCGACCTCATCTCACTCGCAGCCCAGGGGCACGCCTCCCCGTGGCGCCCCTGGGCGCCGGCCCTGCCCGCCTCGATCAGCGCGGCCGAGGCGCTCGAGCTGGTTCGGCTCCGGGGCCCCCGGGCACCGGGTGATCGTGAGGAGCAGGGAGCCGACGGGGCACTCGCCCCCACGGAGCCTGCTGACCACGCAGGACTGTCCGGGTGCGAAGACGACCATCTTCTCCTGGCCGTGACCGACCTTCCTCGCCAGCAGAGCCTGGGGCTGTGGCACTGGCGGGTCACACGCCCGCTGCTGGTCCTCGGGGCCTCAAGGTCAGGGCGGTCCACAGTCATCGCCTCAGCCGCGACAGCGGCACTGGGCGCGGGCCGAGGGGTGCACCTGTGCGGTTTCGCTTCCCCGACCTTAGACGCCTCCGGCCAGGCCCCGGACGAGGCCTCACCCATGCGCGAGCTCCTCACCCACCCCGGGGTGGGCACGGTGGTCGGCACGGAGGACCCGCGACGCCTGGCCCGGCTGTGGGGACTCGCCGCCAGTGGGCACCTCGGCACGGACCTCCTGTGCCTTGATAACGTCGACGCGCTCGTCGTGACCATTGATGAGGTGCTGGGCCCCGGCCAGGGCAACGCCCTGCTGGAGGCCGTTATCCGCACCACGTCCGCAGCGGGCACTCCCCTGCTGCTGACCGCCCCTTTGGTCGCCTCCACCGCCCGGTGGGCCGGATCCATGGGCCTCAGGCTGGTTCTCGGTGCGGCCACCGGCACACAGGCCGCTCTCGCTGGTCTTCCACGCGGGGTGGTCACCGGCGGCGCCCCGGGGCGTGGTGTCATCCTGGACGGGGCGACGACGACCGCCTGCCAGATCCTGCTCCGTGAGAGCTGCCCGGGATCCGCCTGCGAGCGCAACGTCGGCCACGCGCTACGACTCGAGCCGCTGCCGACCCGGCTCACCTGGGAGGACGTCCCGGAGGGCACCTGGGCTGTGGGAGGAGACGCGGCGGCACCGGTCACGCTTCCGGCTCACACCAGCGTCCTGGTCGCCGGGCCTCCCGGCTCAGGACGCTCCACGGCACTGCGGGCTCTGGCCCAGGCGATGGCCTCCGACCCCCTCGTCGTTGACGACCTGGACCTGGCGGACATCGCCACCGCCACTCAGGTGGAGGCCGCGCTAGCGCGCTCCGAGGTGGTCCTGGCCTCCGCCTCGACGGAGAAGGTCGCCACGACCTTCCGCGGCGCGATCTCCACCATGCGTGAGCGTGAGGCACTCGTCGTGCTGTGGCCCGGTATGCGCCCTGCCGAGCAGGCCACCGGCATCTCCCTGCGGTCGGTCACCGACCCCAGAGCGATGACGCTGCCCGGTCGTGGGGCACTCGTCTATCGCGGAACGTGCCTGCCCATTCAGATCGTGCAACCCCGACCCGAAGACAATGATCGTCCTATTGAACACCCTGTTTAACAGGCATTCTCAATGAAGGAAAGTGGTGTTATCTCAACAGCTCAGCATCCTGTGAGGATCACGACAGGGTATCGGCACAGGTCTCATGATCGAGGTCTTGCCCACCGCCCCCCGTCGTGTGAAAGTTGTTCTCGGACGCGGCCGCCGTTCCCTGACAAGTTGGGTCGGCGCCAACCGCATGACCGATGACCTTGTAGGGGGCCCTTATGGACTGGCGCAGCCAAGCCGCATGTCTCACCGTTGACCCGGAGCTCTTCTTCCCCGTGGGGAACACCGGTCCCGCCATTGCCCAGATCGCCAAGGCAAAAGAGGTGTGCGGCCGCTGCGAGGTGGTGGACACCTGCCTGAAGTGGGCACTGGAGAACGGCCAGGACGCCGGCGTCTGGGGAGGCATGAGCGAGGACGAGCGCCGTTCTCTCAAGCGCCGGGCGGCCAGGGCCCGCCGGTCCTCCTGAAAACTGATCGAGTTCTTGACACTGCGGTGTTCGCACGGTTAATCGTGCGAACACCGTTTTGTTGATCCAGTGGTTCTCTACAGCGGGAAAAGGAAAGGTCAGGCTTCAGCCCTGGCAGCCCGCTGATGAAGGCGAGCATGAATGACGACGTCGGTGCCCCCTCCGCTCAGAGGCTCCCAATCAATGACCCCGCGCAGCTCTCCTCGCACGAGCGTGGTGACGATCCGTGTTCCCAGTCCGGTCATGAGGGTGTCCGGCGCCAGGCCCGCACCGTTGTCCATGACGTGGACCTCGAGCCGGTCCTCGTCACGGTGGGCCGTGACCGTCACGCGGCCGTCGCGGCCATCGAGGCCGTGCTCGACAGCGTTGGTCACGAGCTCGGCCAGCACCGTGGCCAGCGCCTGCGCCGTGTCAGCGTCGACCACCCCGAAGGAGCCCTCCAGCTTGGTGCTGACCTCGCCCGTGGGCGTGGCCACGACCGCGGCCATGCGCAGGATGGAGGAGAAGACCTCATCGAAGTCCACATGCTCATTGACGTTGTGGCTCAGGGCGTCGTGGACGGTGGCGATAGTGGTCACCCGGCGCTCGGCCTCGGACAGGGCCTGACGGGTCTCCTCGTTCGAGGCGCGGCGGGCCTGCATACGCAGCAGCGCCGAGACGGTCTGCAGGTTGTTCTTGACCCGGTGGTGGACCTCCCGGATGGTGGCGTCCTTATTGAGCAGAACCTGCTCACGCCGACGCACCTCGGTGACGTCACGTACCAGGAGCACCGCCCCGGAACGGCGCCCCTTGAGCGTCAGCGGGATGGAGCGCACAGACAGGAACACTCCCCCGACCTCGACCTCGGTGAGCCAGGCCTGCCTGCCCATGAGAACCACGGCCAGCGTCTCATCGACGGGGGTACGAGCAGGAATGATCGAGGTGACAGCCTCAGCCAGCAGGATCCCCTCCAGCTCGCCCTCAATCCCCAGGCGGTGGAAGCAGGAGCGCCCGTTGGGGCTGACGTAGACGATCCGCCCCTCCTCGTCCAGGCGCAGGACGCCGTCGGCCACGCGCGGCGTGCCGTGGCGGATCGTGGTGCCGGCCCCCTGGATGGGGAACTCGCCCGAGGCGGTCATCTGGCACAGGACCTCGGCGATCTCCTCCATCTCCCGCTCAACGATGCGCCCGCCCCGGATAACACCCACCGAGGTCTCCCGAGTCACGACGGCGATCGGCGTGCCGGCGTGAACAACCGGGATGTACTCCTCCTGGACCGCGGCGGTGCCGGTCCAGTAGGGCTCGGCGGCGTCCTGGATCTGGGCGGTGGACAGTGACTCCATGGCCATGGCCTCACGCGAGGCCGGCATGCGCCGCCCGACGACGTCCTCGAGGTGAACGGTGGTTCCCCCCGAGGGGCGGGTGTGGCCCGCGGCAATGAAGCGCCCCGCACGAGTACGCACCCACAGGACCAGGTCAGAGGTGGATAGGTCCGCAATCAACTGCCAGTCGGCCACCAGCTGGTGGATCCAGTCGAGGTCGGCCTCAGCGAGGTCGACTGCGTCTCTCAGGGCGCTAGGCAGAAGATTAGGCACCTCTCAAGGTTATCGGCAGTGAGCGGAACCGGCTCGTTGAGCCGGCTAATTGCCAAGCAGGACACATGTTCGGGATCTGAGCGATCCCGCATTCAACCGCACGAGCACGCCTTGGCTTCCGTCCCCGCGGAGGTCGGAACATGCCCCGGACCGGCGAAACATGACAGGATCGCACCATGAGGAAGACCATCACCATCACCTATCCCGCCACTCCGGCACGCACCGCGCAGATGCTCGCCGACCCCGCCTACCAGGAGGCACGGGTCTCGCGGGCCGGGCTCGACAACGCCTCGGTGGACGTCGCCCAGCGCGGCCAGGGCTTCGTGGCCACCATCGCCGGAAGCATCCAGCCCTCCCAGCTGCCCTCGGTCGCCTCGAGGTTCGTGCGCTCGGCGGTGTCCTTCTCCGTGGCCGAGTCCTGGGGCGAGCCGAAGGATGACGGCTCACGCTCCGGCGGCTACGACGTGACGATCAAGAACGCCCCGGTCAAGGTCAGCGCCACCTCCACCATGTCTCCCGCCGGTGAGGCCACCACCGTCACCGTCGACGTCGACCTCAAGGTCACCGTGCCGTTGGTCGGCAAGACCATCGAGGAGAAGGCGATGGGCATGGTGGGCCGAGTCGTGGCGGACGAGGAGCGCCGGGCCGCCGCCTGGTTGGCCGAGCACTGATTCGCGTTTCATCACGCCCCGATCACGCACGGATCACTAACTGTGCGCTGCGTCGCCCAGCGGCGTTATTCCCGTGCTGCGCCCTTGTCCGCCAGTGGCGCAGCACGGGGCTGTACGCCGATTCCACCGCCGAGTCTCGCCCGGTTTCATGGCACGATCAGGCCATGAGCACTTCCAACACAGCCGCCTCCGCCCCTAACGCCGTGTGGGCCGAGCGCGCGGGCACCCGCCAGTACATCGGTCGCAACTCCTCGGGCGCTGAGGTCCGCATCGGCATGGGCCCGGGCGAGTTCTCCCCCGGTGAGCTGATGAAGATCGCCCTGGCCACCTGCAACACCCTGTCCGCCGATCACCGTCTGGCCAAGGCCCTGGGCGAGGACTTCGAGGCCACCGTGGGCTGCTCGACCGTCAAGAACGACGCCGAGGAGCGCTACGAGTCTTTCCAGGTCGAGATCGTCACCGACCTGTCCTCGCTCGACGCCGAGCAGCGCGAGCTGCTCAGCCAGCGGGTGGCCGGCGCCGTCGACCGTCACTGCACCGTGGGCCACACCATCGAGCACGGCGCTTCCTACACCACGACGATCGTCGACCCCAACGAGGACTGAGCCCTCAAGCACTCCGGTCCTTGAACCGGCCGCGCTCCCCGAGGCCCCTGCGTCACTCAGGTAAGGAGACCACTGTGAACACCTCCCGCTCCGGGCGCTCCACAGCGCTGGAACGTGCCCTCGACAAGGCCATCGCCATCCCGGCCTCCCGCATCGAGGAGCGCGTCGCACGGATGCGCCGGGACCGCCCCGGGGCCGACGCCGCCGAACTCGTCGAGATGGCCGGCGCCCGCTTCCGGCGGGACGCAGGGTTGTCATCGGGGGCGGTCGGGGCCTCCGCGGCCATCCCGGCCATCAGTACGGGCGCGGCCGCTGCCCTGACGGTCGGCCAGAGCGCCGCATTCATCGCCTCGGCCGTCACCTACGTTCTGACTGTCGCGGAGATCCAGGGGGTCCACGTCGTCGACACCGAGCGCCGTCGGGCCCTGGTCCTCTCCGCCCTTCTGGGCAAGGAGGGATCCGAGGCGGTTCAGGGCCAGCTGGGTCTGTCCTCGATGTTCTGGGCGGCTCAGCTGCTCATGCAGATGCCCCTGCCGTCGGTGAAGTCGATCAACGCCCACCTCATCAAGCGGGTGGCCAAGCGCTCGGCCGCCAAGGGCGGAGCGCTGGCACTGGGGCGCCTCCTGCCCTTCGGGATCGGGGCCGCCATCGGCTGGAAGGGGGGCCGGGCACTGGCCAACCAGGTCATCGAGGGAGCGCAGGCGGCGCTGGGGCCCCAGCTCGCTCTGAGCGACTACGTCGACAGCTCCCACGTCGAGGTGATCGAAGCGTGAGCGGTATCGGCAGCGGCAGCGATCCCTCACCGTCAGCCGCTCAGTACCCGGCCCTGGCGCAGATGGGGCTCGTCCCCCCACCAGGTGTCGACGTCGCCTACGAGAACCTCCTGGCCGAGGTCCTGACCAACGGGACTGCGAAGTCCGACCGAACCGGCACCGGGACGCGTTCGCTCTTCGCCCGCCAGCTGCGCTACGACCTGTGCCGCGGCTTCCCGCGCATCACCACGAAGTTCGTGGCCATGAAGGCCGTCAAGGGTGAGCTGCTGTGGTTCTTGCGCGGGGAGACGAACGTGCGCTGGCTCCAGGAGCGGGGCATCACCATCTGGGACGAGTGGGCCGATGACTCCGGTGAGCTGGGACCGGTCTACGGCTCGCAGTGGCGCTCCTGGCCCACCCGGGACGGGGGCGCGATCGACCAGATCACCGGACTCATCGACACGCTGCGCACCGACCCGGACTCGCGGCGCATGCTGGTGTCGGCCTGGAACGTCTCCGAGCTGGGATCCATGGCGCTGGCCCCCTGCCACGCCTTCTTCCAGTGCTACGTGGCCGACGGCCGCCTGAGCCTGCAGATCTACCAGCGCAGCGCCGACCTGTTCCTGGGGGTGCCCTTCAACATCGCCTCTTACGCGCTGCTGGCCCACATGCTCGCCCAGCAGGCGGATCTGGAGCCCGGTGAGCTCATCTGGACCGGCGGGGACTGCCACATCTACGACAACCACGTCGAGCAGGTCCGCACCCAGCTCTCCCGGGTACCCAGCGCCCACCTCTTCCCCACGCTGCGCCTGGAGCGGGCCGAGTCCATCGACGCCTACGACATGGACGACATCGACGCCTCCCAGGGTTACGAGCACCACCCCACGATCAAGGCCCCGGTCGCGGTATGAGTGGCCTGGGGATGATCTGGGCTCAGGACGTCACCGGTGTCCTGGGGGCCGACGGCGGCATGCTGTGGCGCGTGCCGGCGGATTTCGCCCACTTCAAGGCCACGACCATGGGCTGCGGGCTGGTCATGGGGCGCACCACCTGGGACTCACTGGGAGGCCCCCTGCCCGGGCGGCGCAATGTGGTTCTCACCCGTGACCGCTCCTGGCGGGCCGAGGGGGCGGTCCGCGCCGGCTCGCTGCGCGAGGGGCTCTCGCTGGCGGCACGGGGCCTGGCCGCTGAGCTGGGGCACGATCCCCGTGAGGGGGATGCTGCGGGGCTGCCCCGCCTGTGGGTCATCGGTGGCGGGAGCGTCTACGAGCAGGCGCTGGCTGATGGCCTGCCTGATGTGCTCGTCGTCAGCGTCCTGGACCTGGATGCCACGCAGCGGGCCCGCGAGCGCGGCCTGCCCGACTCGGCGCTCGTGCGCGCGCCGGGGATCAGCACTCAGGAGTGGGCTATCGATCCGGCCCTCTCCGACCCGCGGGGGCAGTGGCGCCCCGCATCCGGGGACGCGCGCTGGCGCGTGGAGACCTGGCGGCACCTGTAGACGCGCTTGAAACGCCCTTGGTGAGCGTTTCAGCGGATGCTCAGTGCTCGGCGTCGTAGCGCGCCCGGGCCTGGCTGACAGCGCCGAGGTGCTCAGTGGCCCAGGCCTCGACGTGAGCCAGCGCCTCCGCCAGCCCCTTGCCTGAGTCGGTGAGCTCGTAGGTCACTCGCGGTGGGATCTCAGGGTATTGATGGCGCTCGATGAGTCCATCGCGCTCAAGGCCCCTGAGGGTCTGGGTGAGCATCTTGGTGGAGATACCGTCGACGCGGGTCGCTATCTCCTTGAAGCGTTGCGGCTGGTCCGCTTCGTGGAGCGCCCCGACGACGAGCACGGTCCACAGGTCGCCGAGCGACTTGAGCAGGCCGCGTGAGGGGCAGCTGCGGCTATAGGGGTTGGGAGCCATCTCCCCCGCCTGCTGCGTGCCGGTCGGCTGCTCAGTGTCGGCCACGTCGTCTCCTCGTGTGCTTGGTCGCTGATCCGTCGTCGGCCTCCCACGCGTGTGTGCGGCCGACGACGGGCGTAGGCGACAGGTTACCTGCGAACCGGGAGCCTTACTCGAGGCTCACTCGGGGCTCACTCGGGGCTCACTCTGACACGACGGCGAGGCCGCCGGTCCAACCGACCTGCTCCGTGACACCCAGGGCGATGTTCAGTGCCCCGAGTGCCTCCAGACGCTCTGCCCGCTTGAGCTCGCCGGCGTCGGCCCACGTCAGTCCGGCGGCCTCGACGAACGAGCGCAGGCTCGCCTTGGCCTCTGCGGAGTCGGAGGCGGCCAGGACAGTGGCCGGGCGGGCGCCGATGGTGCCGCTTGCCAGGACGGCGGCGAAGACGGTGTTGAAGGCCTTGACCACCTGGGCGTCCGGGAGCTTCGCTGCGAGCTCGGCGCTCGCGGAGCTGCCGGCCGGGACGAGAGAGTCGAGGGTGGTGAAGTCCAGGGGGTTGGTCGGGTCGACGACGACCTTGCCGGCGAATGCCTGTGCGCCGTAGGTGGCGATGACCTCGTCGATGGCGGCGTAGGGCAGGGCGAGGACGACGATGTCACCGGTCAGGGGTGAACCGATCTCGGCGACGTCGACGCCCGACAGGTCGGTGGCCTTGGAGGCGTCGCGCACCAGGACCTGAGTACTGGCACCGGCCTTGACCGCCAGACCCGCGACCGCCGATCCGATGTTGCCGGCGCCGATGATGGAGATGGAGGGGACAGACATGAGAGCTCCTTGAGCGTCAGTTGTTGAACGAACAACCAAACTCTCTCACGCGCACCCACTTTCCGAAAGAGAGTGACTGTATGCAAGAGATCAATAACTGTCGTCGCGCACCCTCCCCGCCATCACTGACAGGCCGGACACCTCGGTCCTTTCGCGGCTCAGAACAGCTTCTTGGAGGTGAGCCAGTCGGTGGCGATGGTCTTGGAGCTGAGCTTCTCGCCGGTGGAGCGCTGATTGAGGGAGCGCAGCTCGTCGGGGGTCAGCAGGGCCGAGACCCGGTTGATGGCGGTGGCCGCGATGGCCGGCAGTGAGGCGGAGACCAGCGGGGTGACGTTCTGCGGGAGGATGAGCATCTGGGGGTCGGACAGGATGACGAGGTTCTTGGCCCCGATGGCGGGATCGGAGGAGTAGATGTCGGCAACATCGACGGTGCCATCGGTGAGGGCCTTGACGGTCAGAGGCCCGCCGGAGTCCTCCACCGGCGTGACGGAGACGTCGACGCCGTAGACGGCCTTGAGGCCCTTGGGGCCGTAGGGGCGGGTGGTGAACTCCGAGTTCGCGGCGATCGTGACGGACCGCCCCAGCGAGGCCAGGTCGCCGATGGAGGTCAGGGAGTGGGCCTGGGCGGTGGCCTTGGTGACGGTCAGGGAGTCCTGGTCCGTCGCCTCGGCCGGGTTCAGGACGGTCAGCGAGTGCGGCAGAGTCCTCAGCAGGGTGTCCTGGATGGAGGCGGTATCGCCGGCGGCGCGGGAGGGGGCCGCGGTGGCAGTCGCGGTGGCGGTCGTGGCAGTCGGGCCGCCTGAGGCGGAGGTCTTGCTGTAGTACTCCAGCAGGTTGCCACCGTACTCGGGGATGACGTGGATCTTGCCGGCCTCGAGCTCGGGCAGGTAGACCTCCCGCTGGCCGATCTGGTACTGGCGGGTGACGCTCAGGCCCGTCTTCTCCATCATCTGGGCGTAGAGCTCGGCGATGATCTCGTTGGAGTAGTACTGCTGGCTGCCGATGATGATCGGGCCGCCGGAGTAGCCTCCTGAGGCTTGGTCGACGGCGAAGGGATCGGTGTCGGAGCAGGCGCTCAGGGCGAGCAGGCCTGTGGTCGCACCGACGCCGGCCAGCAGGCCGCGTCGCGTCAGCTGCTTGCCGGGGCGCGGGTGGGACGGTGCAGTCATGCTGATTCCTTCCGGTGCTGCCGGGCACCTGGGGGCGTGACCCCCCATTGGATGAGGGCAAAGATGGCCTCGGAGGCCAGGGCCAGGGAGATGACCAGGAGCGCCGAGGCCAGCATCATGACGTAGTCCTGGGTCTTGAGGCCCAGGAACATGAGTCGGCCGAGCCCACCGGCGCCGGTGTAGGCGGCCAGTGTGGCGGTGGAGATGACCTGGAGGCTGGCCGAGCGCAGCCCGCCGACGAGCAGCGGCGCCCCCAGGGGAATCTCGACCCGGCTCAGCACCTGCAGCTCACTCATGCCGCTGGCCCGGGCGCCGTCGACGGCCATGGCTGAGGCCGCCCGCACCCCGCTCATGGCTCCGGCCAGGACACTGGGCAGGGCCAGGATGACGAAGGCGATCATGGGGGCGCTCAGGCCGACCCCGAGAACGAGGCCGAACAGCGTGATGAGGCCGAGGGTGGGCAGGGAGCGGGCCGTACCGCTGAGCGGTTGCACCCAGGTGCGCCCGCGTCCGGTGTGCCCCACCCACCAGCCGGCGGGGACCCCGATGAGGGCGGCGATGAGGACACCGGCCAGGGAGTAGAGGACGTGCTGGACCAGCAGCGGGCCGATCCCCATGGCCCCGCTCCAGTGAGCGGGATCGGCGATGTAGGCCAGGGCGGCCAGAACGAACCTCACGCCTTGCCCTCCTGACTGTTCGCGGCGGCTGCGCAGGCTCCGGCAGGGACTGCCCCGGCGTCGCCGGCGCGCTTCCAGGTCCAGGGCAAGCACAGCCGCCCCAGCGCGAGGACGAGCCCGTCCAGGATGAGGGCCAGGGCCGCGGTGGCGACCAGCCCAGTGACGATCTCCGCGGTGATGCCGCGCTGGAAGCCATCGGTGAACAGCCAGCCGAGGCTGCGCACACCGAGGACCGCCCCGACAGTGGTCAGTGAGATCGTCGAGACCGTCACCACGCGCAGGCCGGTGAGGATGGCAGGGCCCGCCAGCGGCAGCTCGACGGTGAGGAAGCAGCGCAGGCGCCCCATGCCCATGGCGGTGGCGGCGTCCAGGACGCGGGCGTCAACAGCGTCGAGTGCGTCGGCGGTGGCCGGAACCAGGAGCGCCAGCCCGTAGAGGGTCAGGGCCACGATGACGTTGAGCGGGTCGCGGATGCCGGTGGCCAGGATGATGGGGAGGATGACGAACAGGGCCAGGGAGGGGACGGCGTAGAGCAGCGAGGAGCCGGTTACCAGCACGGCTCGCAACGGCCGGGCCACGCGGGCCAGCCGGGCGATGGGGATCGCCAGGACGAAGGAGGCGACGATCGCAGGAACCGCCTGGAGCAGGTGGGCCAGGAGGTGCCCGGCGATGGTGGGCAGGTTGGCCAGGACCCAACTCATGCCCGTTCCTCCGCCTCCGTGGAGGCATCGTCGGCCAGGCGCCCGACGGCGCGGCCGGCCCGGTCCAGGACGATCCGGGACTCGGCGACGTCCGTGAGCTGAAGCTGGCGGGCGGCGTCATCGAGGCCGAGGAAGCGGGCGACGAAGTCGTCGGCCGGGTCGGCCAGCAGCTGGGGACCGCTGCCACGCTGGGCGACCTGGGCGCCTTCACGCAGGAGGATGATCTCGTCACCCAGGGCCAGGGCCTCATCGACGTCGTGGGTGACGAAGATGATGGTCTTCCCCAGCTCGGCCTGGATGCGGACCATCTCGCGCTGAAGATCGCGGCGCACGAGCGGGTCGACGGCGCCGAAGGGCTCGTCCATGAGGAGCACCTCGGGATCGGCGGCCAGTGCCCGGGCCACACCGACCCGCTGGGCCTGGCCGCCGGAGAGCTGGTGGGGGTAGCGCCCGGCCAGGTCGCGGTCGAGGTCGAGCATGTCCATGAGCTCGAGGGCCCGGCACCGGGCGTCGTGGCGGTCGGCGCCTTGGAGGCGGGGTACGAGGGTGATGTTGTCGATGACGCGCCGGTGCGGCAGCAGCCCCGCGTTCTGCATGACGTAGCCGATGGAGCGACGCAGGGCCACGGCGTCACGGGTGGCGACGTCCTCGTCATCGATGAGGACCCGTCCGCTGGAGGGCTCCACCATGCGGTTGACCATGCGCAGCAGGGTCGTCTTGCCACAGCCGGACGATCCCAGCAGGACGGCGGTGGTGCCAGCCTCAATGCGGGCGGTGAAGGAGTCGACGGCGGGGGAACCTGATTCGGCGCCCCTCCCGGCCGGGTACGACTTGGTAACGGCATCGAAGGTAATGGTGCTGCTCATTGCGGGTGCCGGGTGTCCTCTCATGGCCTTAGGCGGCGCGGCCCGATGGCGTATTGCCACCGTACCAGCCACCATCTGCCGATCTGCCAGGTAGCAGCCTTTCCCAAGGCGATTGGTGCAGGATTGAAAGCAAACACCCAGGTGCTCACCATCGACACGTCGAAGGCATCGACGAGCTGCACCCACTCAACACCGCAGCGGTGCGCACCATTCCCGCACTGCGTGGCTGGGGCGCTCAGACCGCCAGGAACACGGCCTCATCGATTCATCATCCCGGTGTCTCATGCCGACTCAGCCCAGGAGCGTCACGATAGTGCAGCAGATAGCCAGCAGCGGGAGGATGCCTTGCTTGGCAGCTGCGCCACGGTGCGGCGCCGAGGCCAGGGCCAGGACCACGGCGGCCGCCAGCATGGCTCCAGTGCCAGCCAGGATGAGGGCGGTGCCGAGCGCCACGTGTCCCAGGGCCGCCAGGGCGACTCCAGCCAGCGCCTGGAGGGCCAGGAAGAGGTTGTAGAAGCCCTGGTTGAAGGCGTAGAAGGCGTGTGGCCTGGCCTCCTCGGGCGTGCCTCCGAAGGTCTTGCGGGCCAAGGGCCCCTCCCAGGCGATGGACTCCATGTAGAAGATGAGGACGTGGAGGGCGGCGGCCAGGACAGCGAGGACCATTGCGGCGGTCAGCATGAGCACTCGATTCATGAGACGGATGGAATCCGGCCCCTCAACCACCCCGACGGAGTCGTTATTCCCCGGATTCGCAGGGCGCAGTCTCCTGAGCCTACCGGGCTCAGGAGGCCGCCTGCTTGGTCACCCAGGCGATGAAGTTCTCCTCGCCGGTGCCGGTCAGCTCGGCCATCGTGTGCCCCTGCCCCCAGATGGTGGCGAAGTCGACGCTGCCGGCTCCGGCCTGCTGGAGCGCCAGGGCAAGGTTCACCTCGACGGTGGAGGCCGTGTCGCCCTGGGCGATGCCGGTGCGGATGCGCCAGGCCGGGGCGACGGTGGAGCTGCCCCGCCCCTTGGAGTCCTGGGTGAGGTAGTACAAGGGGTCGTACATCGCCACGCGCGTGACCATGTCGGTGCCGACCGAGTCCTTGGCACCCAGGTCCTTCTCGTAGGCGGCGACGCCGTAGTCCTTGTTCCAGCCGGACAACCCCGAGTACCTGGACTGCCCCTTGGAGATGACCTCCCGACTCAGGGAGGAGAAGTGCTGCTTGTTCTCTCCCGAGCCCATGACGAGGTTCTCGGTCTGGGCGCGGCCCACGCCGTCGAAGGCCCCCACGTCCTTGGAGGCGTTCTTCTGGGAGGTGACGAAGCCCTGCAGGCCGGTGATCGTCGCGGTCTTCTTGGAGGCGTCGTAAGCGACCCACTGCGAGGAGGAGTTGAGGAAGGCGATGTACTCCTCCACCGTCTTGTAGGTGGTGGACTCGGCGCTGCCCTGACTGCCGCCTCCGGGTTTCCCACCCTTGGGGGGCGTGCCGCCACCGTCGCTGGGTGGGGTTCCCGACGGCGCCCCGCCGCCACCGCTGGGCTCCATCCCCGCCATCTCGGTGGAGGAGGGCGTGTAGGGGAAGGTGGTGGCCGCCAGGAAGTCGTTGAGGGACTTCTGGATGACCGCCACGAGGTGGTCGTAGTAGGAGCCCGACAGGAAGGTGCCCTGGGAGGAGGACTCCAGGGTCAGCGGCTTGCCCTGGGAGTCGGTGAGCTTCAGCCCGTTGAGGTAGGTGGGGAAGGCGGCCGCGAGGTCCTGGGAGTAGGCCCGCGTCCAGGTGCCCTCGGCCCGGGTGTCGGAGGAGGCGAACTGCCCCATGTTCCACTCGTAGGCGGCGTTGGCGCTGTCCAGGCTGGTGATCGGGCACCAGCACATGGCTCCGGCGACGGCGTCGGACAGCGCCTTGCCGCTGGTGTCAGTGGTGGCGGCCCCCAGGACGGCCAGGTAGGGGGCGAACAGCTCACTGTCCCCCGAGGCTCCGGCGACGGCGCTCTGCGCCCCTCCCCCGCTGTGCCCGAAGACGTAGACCTTCGCGGCGTCGCCGGGCACGGCGGCGGAGTTGTAGCGCCGGTAGCGCACGGCGGCCTTGAGGTCGGCGACGCCCCAGGGCGCATTGCCGGAGTAGGTCTGGGAGTTGGAGTCCTTGCCGCGCAGACCGGCGAGGACGTAGATGAAGCCGGCCTCCATGTAGGCCTTGATGGTGTCGTAGGAGTACTCGGTGGGCGGCTTCTGGGCGGAGTATCCCGGGGTGTTGACCGGGAAGACGGTGGGTGCGGTGGCAGCGGTGAAGCTGCCGACGGCGCCCGAGGCGTTGACGGTGACCGTGTAGGTGCCGTTGCCGTTGTCCTTCCCAGTGAAGTAGGCACCGGGCACGTAGATGCCCAGGGTCTCGTAGTCCGAGGCCTGGGGCGTGGCCACGTAGCGCAGACCCAGCTGGTAGTAGACCTTGTTGTCGGCGTCGTAGCGCCAGGCGGCGCTGTCCAGGGCGAGCTTGGCATCGGTGGGAGCCTGCGAGGACGCCGTGGAGGATGCCTTCGCAGCGGATCCTGAGGTGGAGCAGGCCCCCAGGCCCAGGAGTCCCGCCGTGGCGGGCAGGGCGGCAAGGATGGTGCGTCGTGGCAGGTTCATCGTGGTTCCCTCCGGCACGCTCAGTCGCGTGCCTCGCTCGGGTGTCTGCGTACGTGGCTAGCACATCACCTTAAGGCACGGACGATCCCAGGACGGGGCTGTGCCGCTTCTGTGAGTCGGCATCCGCATGCTGGCGAGCAAGCCAGAATGTGGGCTCGGCTCGTACGACGACGGCGCCGCCTTCACGTGAAGGGCGACGCCGTCGTCAGCTATGAGGGACAGTCCTGAGGATCAGTCCTCAGCAGCACTGGGGTGAGTCATGTCCATGGGCACGACCCACTTGTCGAACTCCTCAGCGGTGACGAAGCCGAGCTCGAGGGCGGACTCGCGCAGGGACAGGCCCTTGTGGTGCGCGTTCTTGGCGATCTTGGAGGCCTTGTCGTAGCCGATGTGGCGGTTGAGGGCGGTGACCTGCATGAGGTTGGTCTCCAGGTTGGCCTTGATCCGCTCGGTGTTGGGCTCGATGCCGTAGGCGCAGTTGGTGTCGAAGGAGACGCAGGTGTCACCCAGGAGCTGGATGGACTCCAGAACGCACCAGGCCATAACCGGCTTGAAGACATTGAGCTGGAAGTTGCCCTGGGAGCCGGCGAAGCCGACGGTGGCGTCGTTGCCGAAGACCTTCGTGGCCACCATGGTCATGGCCTCGCACTGGGTGGGGTTGACCTTGCCGGGCATGATCGAGCTGCCGGGCTCGTTCTCGGGGATGATGAGCTCGCCGATGCCGTTGCGGGGGCCGGAGGCGTACCAGCGCACGTCGTTGGCGATCTTCATGAGAGCGTCGCCCAGGACGCGCAGGGCGCCGGAGACCTGAACCAGGGCGTCGTGGGCGCCCAGGGCGGCGAAGAGGTTGTCCGCCTGGGTGAACTCGATGCCGGTCTCCTCGGAGATCTTCTTGGCGCACAGGGCCCCGAACTTCGGGTGGGCGTTGAGGCCGGTGCCGACGGCGGTCCCGCCGATGGCGAGCTCACGGGCGCGGGAGTCGGCGTAGCGGATGCCGTCAAGGGCGAAGTCGATCTGGGCGACCCACCCGCTGATGACCTGCCCCAGGGTGATGGGGGTGGCGTCCTGCAGGTGGGTGCGGCCCACCATGACGACGTCGGCGTAGGCCTTGGCCTTGGCGTCCAGGGTGTCGCGCAGCTGCTGGACACGCGGATACATGGCGGCCAGCTCGTTGACGACGGCGATGTGCATGGCCGTGGGGAACGTGTCGTTGGAGGACTGGCCGCGGTTGACGTGGTCGTTGGGGTGAACCGGGGTCTTGGAGCCGCGCTCGCCACCGGCCAGCTCGATGGCGCGGTTGGAGATGACCTCATTGGAGTTCATGTTGGACTGGGTACCCGAGCCGGTCTGGAAGACCACGAGCGGGAACTCGGCGTCGAGGTCACCGGCGATGACCTCGTCGCCGGCCTTGGCGATGAGCTCGGCGATGTCGGCGGGCAGCTCGCCGAGCTCGGCGTTGGCCAGGGCGGCGGACTTCTTGAGGATCCCCAGGGCCTTAATCATGGGGCGGCCCCACACGAAGGTCTCGCGGCCGATGTCGAAGTTGTGCAGGCTCCGCTCGGTCTGGGCCCCCCAGTAGCGGTTGGCGTCCACCTCGATGGTGCCCATGGAGTCGGATTCGGTGCGGGTCGTGACAGCCTGGTTGGGCGTCTTTGCATCAGTTGTCATAGGTGCAAGGTTAGGCGCTCGTGCTCGCCGCCGTGCGGGGACGGGCGTCCCAGACACGTCTCAGATCGCTACCGGCCGACATCGCCGAAGGCGCATCACACGGGTCGCAGCTGCTCCAGGGCCAGGTCCAGCAGATCCGCAAGATGCTCATTGCCGTCAATGGTCCGGGGCTCATGGAGATGACCCGTGATCTGCAGGGCAGCGAGCCCATGAAGTAGAACCCAGACGACGGTGGCGATCTCACGGGTGGGGCCGGGTCGTAGTAGACCGGCTCCCTGGGCCTGGGCAACGAGCTCGCCGACGGCGGCCATGGCGTCGTCGGCGGCCTCCTCCAGCCCGGGGTCCGGCTCCGCAATCGGGGCGTCCCCGAAGACCAGCTGGTAGTGATGGGGGCACTCGACTGCGTAGTCGATGTAGGCCCAGCAACCGGCGCGCAGCCGCTGTCGCGCCCCCCGGTGCCGCTCCGCACCGTGACGAATCCGCTCTGCGATCTGCCGCAGGGTCCGTCCCGCCAGGGCACGCATGAGCGCAGCCTTGTCCGCGTAGTGACGATAGGGCGCCGAGCGAGACACGCCGGCAGCCTCACCAACGGCGCGCAGCGTCACCGATTCAGGTCCCCTGTCCTCGAGCAGCGTTGCAGCGGCGTCGAGGATGGCGGCGCGCGTCGGACCTGGATCACGAGGGCTCATGACCCAAGCCTACCCACATGTTGACACAGTCAACTTTCCGGTTATGCTGACATTGTCAACTTAATCTGAGGAGAGGAACGACTCATGACCGACACCACCCGTACCGGCGCCGACTTCGACGCGAGCTACCTGCGCACCTGGACTGAGCCCGACGCCGGTCAGCGCCGTGCACTCATCGAGCAGATGTGGGCCCCGCACGGGTCGCTGCACATCTCCTCACCCGCCTTGACCGTCACAGGAACAGCCGACATCGCTGAGCACATCAACCGCGTCCACAACGACCGCATTGCGGGTCAGGGCCTGACCTTCAGCTACGACCAGCGCATGGAGTCCGGCGACGCGCTATTGCTGCGCTGGTCAATGACCGCCCCAAGCGGCGACGTCGTCGGGCGCGGAGTCGACACCGTCTTCCGCGACGTCGACGGCAAGGTGACGCGTGCCTATATGTTCATGGGCGTGAACTGACCCGAGCGATCCCCTGCGACTCGCCTCGACGTCGGCAGCTCAGGACATCGCCGCCAGCACCGCCTCGGTGCCGGCGGCGATCGTCGTGTGCGCACCGGCCGCGAGTCGGACGACCTCGTCGGGATCGGTGGGCGCCTGGGCGAAGGACAGGTCGGAGACGACGCTCATGCCGGCCACGCGCACCCCGAGCTGGTGCAGGGCGATGGCTTCCAGGACGGTGGACATGCCGACACAGTCGGCACCGGCGGACTCCAGCATTCGCGTCTCCGCCATGGTCTGATACTCCGGCCCGCGCACAGCGGCATAGACGCCTGACCTCTCTGTGACACCGCGCAGGACGTCAGCGAGCTCGTCGTCCCACACACTGCGAACGTCAGTGAAGACCGGGCCGTCGAAGGGTGAGGAGCCGGTGAGGTTGAGGTGGTCGGTGATCGTCATGACCTCGCCGATGTGCCAGCTGCGCAGGCAGCCGCCGGCGTTGACCAGGACGGCCTCACGTACGCCGGCTGCGGCCGCGATACGGGACAGGGCGACCACGGGTCCGGGCCCGTGCCCCTCGTAGAGGTGGGTCCGTCCGCGGGCCACGAGGACGCGCCGACCTCCCCCGACCTCCTGTCCGGTCACCTTCCGGCCACGAGCGACGACATAGGAGTCGAGGCGGTCCTCATGTCCCGGCGCGACCGGGACCATGACCCCGGGCAAGTCGGACAGGCGCATGCTCGCAGCCGGCTCACCCCAGGACGCCAAGGCGTCAGCGGCGCCGGATCCCAGGACCACCAGGAGGTCGTGGCGAGGCGCGCCGGTGCGTCGGGCGATCTGGTGGGCGCCCTCCACGGCCGGGCCCGGGCCTTCTGCGCCGGCAGAGGCGCTCAGGGCCTCCAGACGCTCAGGCTCGAGGGCGAAGCCTGTGGCCTTGTCGTTCACGAACGGGCCTCCTGGCGGGTCACCCGGCCTCGGCCGAGGACGAGGTGCCCGAGCACACCGATGAGCAGAGCGGCCAGCACACCGAGGTTGGCTCCGGCCCAGGCCCCGTCGCGGCCCCCGAGAGGCCCGAGCAGGTAGCCCTGCCAGGACAACCAGGAGGCGGCCGAGTTGACGACCAGCCCCCAGCCGACGACGGAACCGGCAGCCACGAGGGCGATGGCCTCCCAGTTGACTGAGCCGTAGACGCCGTCGGGTGTGAAGAGGGCCTCCTCGTCGTAGTCGCGCTTGCGCAGAATGACCTCGGCGACCATGACTCCGGCCCAGGCGGCGATGACGACTCCCAGGGTGGTGAGGAACCCTTGGAAGGGGCCGAGGAAGTCATCGGCACCGAAGATGACGGCGATGGTGCCCACGGTCATGATGGTGGCGTCGATGGAGGTGGCCACGTGTCGGCGCACGGGCAGGCCGGTTGCCAGGAGCGACAGGCCCGAGGAGTACAGGTCCATGATGATGCCGCCAGCCAGCCCCAGGATGGCGACGACCGCGAAGGGGATGAGGAACCATGTGGGCAGGATCGTGGTCAGGGCGCCGATGGGGTCGGTGTTGATGGCCTGGCCGAGCTCGGCGTCGGAGCCCACCAGGAGGATGCCGAAGAAGACGAGCACCACGCAGGGCAATGCCGATCCCAGCGTGGTCCAGCCGATGACGCCGGCCGTCGAGGCCTTGCGGGGCAGGTAGCGGGAGTAGTCGGCGGCGGCATTGACCCAACCGAGGCCGAAGCCGGTGGCCACCATGACCAGGGCTCCGATGAAGGCCGCGGGGCCACCCGACGGCAGGGCCAGGAGTGTGCGGAAGCTGATCTGAGGAGCGACGAGGACAAGGTAGATGACGGTGAGGACACCGGTGGCCCAGGTGATCCAGGTCTGGACCCTCATGATCGCCTCGAAGCCGAGGATGCCAGCGCTGGCGGCCAGGCCGACGGTGAGCAGGAAGCCCAAGATCTGGGCGCCGACCTGGTTGTGCCAGCCCAGGGCCTGGAACACCGTCGCAGAGGCCAAGGTGGCGGAAACGCACAGGACGGTCTCCCAGCCGACCGTGAGGATCCAGGACAGGGCCGCGGACAGGCGGTTGCCGTTGTAACCGAAGGCCGCTCGGGACAGTGCCAGGGTGGGGGCGCTGCCTCGTTTGCCCAGGACGGCCACGACGCCGCACAGGAGGAAGGAGACGATGACACCGACGCTGCCCGCGACGACCGCCTGCCAGAAGGACAGTCCGAATCCGAGGACCCAGGCACCCCAGGACAGTCCCAGCACGGAGATGTTGGCCGCGAACCAGGGCATGAAGAGATCGCTCGGCCGTCCCTTGCGATCGGACTCGGAGATGACGTCAAGACCGGCGTTCTCGACGCGGGTGGCGGCGGGGACGTCCGCGGGTGCACTGCTCATGGGCGATCGACCTCGGTGTCGGTATCAGGAGGCTCTCGAACGAGAGCTGCCTGAAGTCTACGGGCACTGAGATGCGGCGAACGACGCCGGAGAGAGGAAACGATCCACCACACCCTCAGTAACATAGGATATGTCACACGTTCTAGGTGGCCTCCATAGAAACTCTCACTGAATATCGGGTGTCGTCTCAGATGTACGCCTGTATAGTCGAGCCATCCTCCACGTCTCCACCTCGTGGAGACTCACTACGGAAAGGAACTCTCATGAGCGACAACGGAACCTTCGACAGGATCGCCGGCAAGGCCAAGGAGGCCGCAGGCAAGGTCACTGGCAACAAGGAGACCGAGACCGAGGGCAAGCTCCAGCAGGCGGAGGGCAAGATCAAGGAGGTCGCCGAGGACGCCAAGGACGCCATCAAGGGTGCGGTGAACCACCTCAAGGGCGACAAGTAAGCGTCGTCGGAACATACGTCGAGCGCCCAGCCTCCTGAAGGAGGCTGGGCGCTACTGCGTTGCCGATACCGGCGTCAGCTGTTCGCAGGGATCAGGGTCGGCGCCACGTTGACCACGCTCTGCGAGGGGTCGGCCTGCCCCCAGGAGTTGTTCCCCCAGGTCCAGGTCCCCTTGTCAACCGTGGCCCACGTGTCATAGCCGGAGGTGCCGATCTGGGTGGCCCCGTCGATCTTGTCCACCTTCACCAGCCCTGATGGGGTGTCGGAGACAGATCCGTTGACCTGTCCGTAGCGGTTGGAGCCGAAGCACCAGACCGTGCCCTTGGCGAGCGCACAGGTGTGCTCGTAACCGGAGACGAGCGCGGTGGGAGCGGCCGGCAGCTTGCCGACCTCCACGGCCTGGTTCACCAGCGCCTCATCAGTCTTCTTGCCGAGCTGGCCGACCTCGTTGGCGCCCCAGGCGTAGACCTTGCCCGAGTCGTCCACGGCCACGGCGAAGCCCTTGCCCACGCTCAGCGCCGACACCTTGACCTTCTCCAGGCCGGGCACCGCCGTCGGCGAGACACGTGCGCCCTGAGTGTTGGCCTGGGCGTCAGCGCCCCAGCAGGAGACTCCGGTGCCGCCCGAGGAGCAGACGAAGGAACCACTGCCGGCGCGAAGGGTCGCAGGCTTGTTGGCAGCGGGGGCCGCCGCAGCGGGAGACGACGGAGCCTCCGCGCTCTTGCCGGGCCACAGCCAGTGCCCTCCCAGGGCACCCCCGACCAGCCCGAGGGCGAGCACACTGACCGCTACGACTGGGAGGACCCAACCGCGACGCGGAGCACTGCTCGGGTACTGGGAGACATCGCTCTGCGGCGCCTCCGTCTCGGTCACCGCGGGCAACGGCTGAAGCCGGTAACCCTGCGGCTGAGGCTGCGTCGGTGTCGCCATCTGCGGCTGGGGCGGCGCGACCGCAGCCGGCTGCTGAGCAGGCTGAGTCGACTGAGCCGCCCCGTAGTCCACAGTGCCGCCACGAGCGCCGTCGCCCCCGAATACGCCATCAAAGGCCGCGGGCTGTGCAGGCGCCCCGTACACGGGCGCGGGCTCTTGAACGGGCACCTGCTGCTGAGCAGGCGGGTACCCGGCTGGCTGCTGAGGGGAATATCCGGCAGATGCTGCGATCTGTTCGAGCTGCGCACGCTGCTCGGGCGTCCAGGCGTGTCCGGCGGCAAGGGCCTCCTGAGCACGCTCAGGACTGCCGCCGATGAACCACAGCACCCTGTCCCCGTCGAGCATCCGGTCATCCATGGGCCAGACCTCTCCTCAACGTCAAGGACCGATGTGTGTCAGTAGGTCAGCCTACGGCGAGCCATGAGCATGGCGGCGCCTGTCGCACCGGTGCCCAGCACCATCCAAGCGGCGGTCGTTCCCGCTCCGGTCTGAGCGAGGGTGGAGCGACCTGCGGTGGCGGTGCCCTGCTGGCCAGAGGCAGCCTGCTCGCGGGGTGCAGCGGCCTGCTCACCGGGAGCCTCCGCGGCGCCCTGGGGGGCGCTCTCCTCGGCCGCCGCAGGGGCGCCTCCCTCAGAGGACTGCTCGGGGGCCGGGGCCTGCTGCTCGGGAGCAGCCTGGGAACCGGCAGGATCGCCCTGCTGCTGGTCGCCCTGGTTCGGCTGGGACTGCTCAGCCGGAGCCTCCGGCTTGTTCTCCTGCTGCGCCGCGGCGTTGTTGGCACCCGGAGCCTGAGGGGCCGCCTTGCCCGCGTCCTCCGCGGGGGCGGGAGCAGGCTCGGGGGCGGGGGCAGGCTGCTTGTCGCCATCGGGCTTGGGAGCGGCCGGGGAGGGGGTGTCGGGCTGGGGAGCGTCGGCCTTCGCGCCACCGGACTGCGGCGCCACCTGCTCGGCGGCAGGAGCGGGGTCCGTCTCGGCAGCAGCCGCACCGACCGGGACGACGGACAGGGCGACGGCCGCGGACGCGGCCATCCATACGCTTCGCTTCATGGGAACTCCTTCAGGATGTGAGAGCCACGACTCTCACATCGGGTGATGAGGATGTGGATGCGGACACCTTACCCAACGCAGCCCGGGTCCTGTCACGCCACCGACACGGGCACTACTCCACTGTTGGGCACTTCACATCTTAGCCGCTCGGACGTGCTGAGAGACGGTCAGACCCTCAGGCCCAGCCCTCTCATGCGCGAGACCGCCCCCTGGGTCAGCACCGAGTGGAGCTGCTCCTGAGCCATCTGCCCGAGGAGCTCGGGGAACTGCCCCAGGAGCCTCTGGAAGGTTCCGATCTCCTCACCGATGACGCGCCGACCCCACAGCCCCAGCCGGGCGGCCAGCTGTGGGTCGGCCGCAATGACCTCCTCCAGCTCGGCGATGGCGTAGGTGCTGATCGGGTCCTGGCTGAGCTCGTGGACGAGCCCTCTGCGCAAGGGATCCTCCAACGACTCGCTCAGCGCCATCCCGAAGTCGATGAGCAGCCCGAAGGTGATGTAGGTCTTGAGCAGGCGCTCGGCCCAGTCCAGTGGCCGCAGCCGCTCGTCGAAGTCGCCCAGCACGTCGGTGAAGCGCTCGGCCGCCCCCAGGGCGTCGATGCCGTGGGTCGCGGCCAGCTCCACGACCCGGTCGAAGGAGGCGACCTCCCAGGCGCTCATGCGCAGCAGGTCGACCCGGGCCGTCATCCGCGGAGCCCGGTCGGCATCCTTGGCGTAGCGGGTGCAGGCCGCCGTCCGGGAGATCGCGACGACTCCGACGACCGACAGCTCGTGAGGACCGACCTGCATCGGGGTGGAGGCGCTGCTGGGCTGAGGTGACGGAGTCGGCATCTGGGACATGGCCACCATCGTATCCGGGTCTTGTCGTGCGTGAAGCACAGCCGTGACATCGACCACGCCGACGGCGCACCTCCCCATCCAGACAGGCCATCATCATGTTTTCCCGCTACGCTGACGGCGTCCACGGTTGCCCGGTCGTCAGATGGACTCAGATATGACTCGCGATCGGCTGCCAGATCCGACGGCGCCAACGCCCACGCAGCGCACCCAACTGTGCGCGCGAGCGACAGCCGCGCCGGAGCGGTTCAACCCGATCAGAAGACAAGGAACCTCGTGAGCAACGAGCAGCACGGGGCCGACGCTGTCGAGCCCGACCACAACTCCACAGACGACCAGACCACCATCGAGGGTGCCGACGCCGCTGCCGGCGCCACGACCGCCCCGTCCGGGATCATCGAGACGGCCGGCGCCCACGCCCCCGTCCTGGACGAGGCCACTCCTGACATCACCGACGAGGGCGACCAGACCGACCTGAGCCGCAAGACCTTCGCCGACTTCGGTGTCGAGCCGGAGATCTGCGAGGCCCTGGACGCCAAGGGCATCACCCACCCCTTCCCCATCCAGGCCCTCACCCTGCCGGTGGCCCTGGAGGGACAGGACATCATCGGTCAGGCCAAGACCGGCACCGGCAAGACCCTGGGCTTCGGCATCCCTCTGCTCATGGACACTCTGGGCCCCGGGGAGGAGGGCTGGGACGAGGATCCCGCCTCCGGCAGCCCCCAGGCCCTGGTCATCCTGCCCACCCGCGAGCTGGCCAAGCAGGTCGCCGAGGAGCTGTCCACGGCTGCCGCCAAGCGCACCGTGCGCATCGTCCAGGTCTACGGCGGGCGCGCCTACGAGCCCCAGATCGAGGACCTCGAGCGGGGAGCCGAGGTCGTCGTGGGAACGCCCGGCCGCCTCATCGACCTCATGGAGCGCGGCGTGCTGGACCTGGCTCACGTCACCACCGTCGTCTTGGACGAGGCCGACGAGATGCTGGACCTGGGATTCCTGCCCGACGTGGAGAAGATCCTGGCCCGCACCCGCGCCGACCGGCACACGATGCTCTTCAGCGCCACCATGCCCGGGGCCGTGGTCGCCCTGGCGCGCCGCTACATGACCCGCCCCACCCACATTCGCGCCCAGGACCCGGGCGACGAGGGCATGACCGTTCAGACGGTCCAGCAGGTCGTCTACCGCACCCACTCGATGAACAAGGTGGAGGTCGTCTCCCGGATCCTCCAGGCCGAGGGGCGCGGGCGCACCATCATCTTCGCGCGCACCAAGCGCACGGCGGCGCGGGTGGCTGACGACCTGCGCGCCCGCGGTTTCGCCACCGGGGCCCTGCACGGCGACCTCGGCCAGGGGGCCCGCGAGCAGGCCCTGCGCGCCTTCCGCAACAACAAGGTGGACGTGCTGGTGGCCACCGACGTGGCCGCCCGGGGCATCGACGTCGACGACGTCACCCACGTCATCAACTACCAGTGCCCCGAGGACGAGAAGATCTACGTCCACCGCATCGGGCGCACCGGACGCGCCGGCAACTCCGGCACGGCAGTCACCTTCGTGGACTGGGACGACGTGCCGCGCTGGCGGATCATCGCCAAGGCTCTGGGCCTGCCCATCGAGGAGCCGGTGGAGACCTACCACACCAGCGAGCACCTGTTCTCCGACCTGTCGATCCCGGAGAAGGTCACCGGCCGCCTGCCCCGTCACAAGCGCACCCTGGAGGGGCTCGACGCCGAGGAGATCGAGGACCTGGGTGAGACCGGCAAGCGTGGGCGCAGCAAGCAGTCGGGCCGACAGGGCGGGCGCTCGGAGCGCGGCCGGGGCCGCGGCGGCAGGGGCGCCAAGGACTCCAAGCGCGGTGAGCGTTCCCGGCGCTCCGCCGACGGCGAGGCCAAGCCCCGGCGCAAGCGCACCCGTAAGCGCACGCGCGGCGGCCGCCCGGTTGACGGGACCACCGGCGAGTAGGACTGACAAGCAGCGGCTGAGACTCACGTGGGTCTCAGCCGCTGTCCGACTCCGGAGCGGACCCGGCTCAGAGGCGAGTCTCCAGGAAGGCGAAGACGCCGTCGGCCATGATTTGGACGGCGATGGCCGCCAGGAGCAGCCCCATGACCCGAGTGAGGATCCGGATGCCGGAGGTGCCCAGCACCCGGTTGAGCCCCAGGGAGAAGCGCAGCGAGACCCAGATGGCGATGTGCGTGCCGATGATCGCGGCCGTCACGGAGACCCACCCGGCCACCCCGCCTCCGGTGGTGTCCACGGCGACCATCGCCGCGACAATGGCTCCCGGCCCGGCCAGCAGAGGCGTGCCCAGGGGCACGAGGGCGGCGTTGGCGGTGACGGCGTCAGGATCGGGGCTCTCATCGACCTTGTCGGTCAGCAGCTCCAGGGCCACCAGGAGCAGCAGCAGTCCGCCGGCCACCTGGAGGGAGGGCACGGAGATCCCCAGGAACTTCAGGATGTAGCGTCCGAAGACTGCGAAGAGCACGATGACGGCGAAGGAGACGACCGTGGCCTGGCGTGCAGAGGCGGCGCGCTCAGGGGGTGTCTGCCGCGAGGTCAGGGACAGGAAGATCGGGATGGCGCCCAACGGGTCCTGGATGACCAGGAGCGTGGTGAAGGTCGTGGCGAAGACCGTGGTGTCGAAGACGGACTGCAGCATGGGGCGTTTCTATCACCGCCGCTCGGCGGGAGTCGGGTGCCGTGGCCGGTCGGCCCTCAGGGGCGGACGAGGTCGAGGGCGCCCTCGTCAAGGATCTGTTCCAGCAGCTCGGGCGGCATGAGGTTCTCCCCCAGGCGATTGGGCTTACCGGTGCCGTGGTAGTCCGAGGCCCCCGACAGCCCCAGGCCCAGGCGCTGGGCCAGGAGGCGAACCTGCTCGCGCTGCTCGGGGTCCTGGTCGCGATGGTTCATCTCCAGGGCCGCCAGGCCGGCCTCGGCCATCTGGGCGAAGGTCTCATCGGGCACGAGGCGGCGCTGGCGGGAGGCGGCGCGCGGGTGGGCCGCCACCGGGACCCCACCGGCGGCGCGCACCAGGCGGCAGGCCTCCACCGGGTCCAGCGCCCAGTGGTGCACGTAGTAGGGCGAGGAGGTGGCCAGCGGCCCGGCGAAGGCGGCGTTGCGATCGGGGAAGGAGCCGGCCGCCACGAGGGCGTCGGCGATGTGGGGCCGGCCGATCGTGTGGGAGTCGGCCGACTGGGTCAGGACGTCCTCCCAGGTGACCGGGTAGTCCTGACTGAGGCGTTCGACCATCCGTTGCGCCCGATTGTCGCGCGAGCGGCGGGCGCGGGCGAAGGCGGCCTCCAGCCCGGCGTCGTCGGCCCGGTGCAGGTAGGACAGCAGGTGGAGGGTGACCCCGTCGGCGGCGCAGGAGATCTCGGTGCCGCGCAGCAGGGCGACGCCGGCGAACGGGACGGCCCGGGCCGCCTCCTGCCAGCCGGACATCGTGTCGTGGTCGGTCAGACCGACGACGTCGAGGCCGGCCCCGGCCGCCTTCGTCATGAGCTCGGCAGGCGAGTCGGTGCCGTCGGAGCAGGCCGAGTGGGTGTGGGGGTCGATGCGCACCGGGACAGTGTAGGTAAGTGCAGGCAGCGCGCAGGGAGGCGTGGAAGACTGGACGGCATGAGCGAGCCGAGCCGTATGAGCAGTACTGCGCCCACCACGCGGCGTACCGACGACGCCCCGGTCCGCTTCGGGGTGATCGGGGCCGGTTTCATCGCCCGCTGGTTCGCCGAGGCCGTTGCCCGCGAGCCGGGTGCACAGATCGTGGCCGTCACCTCCGCCCACCGCGAGCGCGCCGCCGCCTTCGCCACCGAGCACGGGATTGCGCATGCCTATGCCTCGCTTGAGGAGATGCTCGCCGCGCACGGCCCGGGCTCGCCCGACCCGATCGACGTCATCCATGTGGGTTCCCCCAACTCCCTGCACGCGCAGCACGCGATCGCGGCCCTGGAGGCAGGTTTTCACGTGGTGGTGGAGAAGCCCTTCGCTCTGACGCGCTCGCAGGCCGAGGCGATGGTGAAGGCGGCACGGGCGGCCGACCGCTTCCTCATGGAGGGGTGGCTGTCCGCCTTCGAGCCCGGGGTGGCTCGGCTGCGCGAACAGCTGCCGCGGCTGGGGCGGCTGCACCGGGTGGTGCTGTCAAAGGAGCAGTTCTCCTCGCGGATGGAGGTCTACCGCTCCGGTGGCCTGCCGCCGGCCTTCGATCCGGCTCTGGGCGGCGGCTCCCTCATGGATCTGGGCATCTACCCGGTCAGCCTGGCCATTCACCTCTTCGGTGAGCCGGAGCGGGTGACGGCCACGGGGACGCTGTTGGAGTGCGGTGTGGACGCACGGGGCACGGTGGTCCTGTCCTACGACTGCGGTGAGCACGCCGGGCTGGAGGTCGTCTGCCTGCACTCCAAGACCTCCCCGGGGATGGAGTCGAGCTTCGCCGGGGACCATGACGTGCTGAGCATTGACGACTGCCAGTGGCCCCGGCGCATTGGGCTGCGCGGCCCGACGGCGGCGACGGGCACGGGTGAGGACCTGTCGGTCGAGCGCGGCGCTGAGGCGCCCGGTCACCAGCTCGCCTACGAGCTGGCCGAGGTGTGCCGCCTGGTACGGGCCGGAGCGCGCCAGTCCGATCTGCACCCGTTGAGCCGCTCCGTGGCGGCGGTCGGGGTTCTGCAGGAGGCCCGTCGCCAGGTGGGGGTGCGCTTCCCGGCCGATGAGCAGGACTGAGCCGTCCCCGATTCTGAGCCCCCACCGAGCGCAGGTTGGGGCCCAACAGTGGGATGATGCCCCTATGACACCGACTTCTCCCGCAGACAACCACCCGTCCGACGAGTCCCCCGCCTCCTCGCAGGAGGCCCCCCAGTCCTTGGCGGCGCGAGGCTCCAACCGGTCCCGCCAGCCCGAGAACCAGGCCTTCCGTGACTTCATCGGCTCGGGGTGGGGGCCGCGTCCCGAGGGTCTGCCCGCCCGCAGCGAGGCGGCTCCCTGGGCGGCCGCCCGCCGTGAGGCCCTCGGCAGGCTCTTCCCCGGCGAGCGTCTGGTGCTCCCCGCGGGCGCGCTCAAGGTGCGCAACAACGACTGCGACTACCGGTTCAGGCCCCACAGCGCCTTCGCCCACCTGGCCGGAACCGGCACGGACTTCGAGCCGGATGCCGTGCTCGTCCTGGACCCCCTCACCGAGCCGAGTCAGGACGCCGGTTCCCCGGACGGCTCCGATGACACCGACGACGTCGCCCCGACGCATGAGGCAGTCCTCTACTTCCGGCCCCGGGCCTCGCGATCCAGCCAAGAGTTCTACGGCGACCCCCGCTACGGCGAGCTGTGGGTGGGGGTGCGGCCCTCCCTGGAGGAGGTCGAGGCCTCCACCGGCATGCGCTGCGCCCACATCGACTCCCTTCCCGACGCGCTGGCCAAGGATGCCGGTCCCGACGCGGTGCAGCTGCGCGTCGTCGCCGAGGCCGATGAGTCCGTCACCGCTCTGGTGACCACCACGCGGGAGAAGGTCGGGCTGCAGACCGGCCAGGGCGCCGCGGAGGTCGACGCCGGTCTGGCCGAGGCCGCCAGCGAGCTGCGCCTGATCAAGGACCCCTGGGAGATCGACCAGCTGCGTGCCGCCGTCGCCGCCACCAAGGCCGGCTTCGACGACCTCATCCGCTCCATCCCCCGGGCCCGCGGCCACTGGCGCGGTGAGCGGGTCCTGGAAGGGGCCTTCGGGGCCAAGGCCCGCGAGGAGGGCAACGGCCTGGGCTATGACACGATCGCCGCGGCCGGCAACCACGCCAACACCCTGCACTGGATCAACAACGACGGCGCCGTCGAGCCCGGCCAGCTGGTCCTGGTGGACGCCGGCGTCGAGGTCGACTCCCTCTACACCGCTGACGTCACTCGCACGATCCCGGTCGATGGTCGCTTCACCGAGGCTCAGCGCCGGATCTACCAGGCGGTTCTCGACGCCGCCGACGCCGCCTTCGCCCGTGCGGGCACGCCGGGCTGCCGCTTCAAGGACGTCCACGCCGCCGCCATGGAGGTGATCGCCGCCCGCCTGGAGGAGTGGGGGATGCTGCCCGAGGGCGTCAGCGCCGCCGACTCCCTGGCCCCCGAGGGCCAGTACCACCGGCGCTGGATGGTGCACGGCACCAGCCACCACCTGGGCCTGGATGTCCACGACTGCGCCCAGGCGCGCCGCGAGATGTACATGGAGGCCGAGCTCAAGCCGGGCATGTGCTTCACCATCGAGCCGGGACTGTACTTCCGCGAGGACGACCTGCTGGTGCCCACCGAGATGCGTGGCACGGGCGTGCGCATCGAGGACGACGTCGTGGTGCGCGAGGACGGCAGCGTGGAGCGTCTCACTCAGGACGTGCCCCGCACCGTGGAGGAGGTCGAGGCCTGGGTGAGCGGGCTCATCGCCGACTGACTGCCGACTGACTGCTCGGTCACCTCCCTTGCCGCTCATCGTTATTCGTAGATAGCATCGCCGTATGACGATGAAACATGGGCTGCTGCCCGAGGACCGCCCCCAGGACCACGGCGCTGTGCGCGAGGCCTCCACCGTGGCCTCCCTGCTCGATGTCCTGGGGGACGCCACCCGCCTGGCGATCCTGCGCCACCTCCACGGCGGCGAACACCGGGTGGTGGAGCTGACCGAGCACCTGGGCCTGGCCCAGTCGACCGTCTCCCAGCACCTGGCGATCCTGCGCAGCGCCGGTCTCATCTCCAGCCACTCCCACGGACGGGCCAACGTCAGCCGGATCGAGAATCCCGAGGCCATCGAGCAGGTCCTGGCCGCTGCCGAGTCCTTGGCCGCCATCATCTCCGCGGACGGAGCGAGCCGGAGCAAGGAGCCGCAGTGAGCACCCCAGCCGGTCACGAGCCCGACACCCATTCCCACCACCACTCCCACGGTCACTCGCACAACCACGGCGCCGGGGCCTCACGCGGTCGGCTCCTGGTCGCCCTGTGCCTGTCGACCACGGTCCTGGTGGCCGAGATCGTCACCGCCCTTGTCACCGGATCGCTGGCGCTGCTGGCCGACGCCGGGCACATGCTCACCGACGTCGCCGGCCTGGCCATGGCCCTGACGGCCGCCCAGCTGTCCACGCGTCCGGCCACGGACCGCTCCACCTGGGGCATGCGTCGCGCCGAGGTCATCGGGGCCGCGCTCCAGGCGGGCATGCTCGCCGTCGTCGGGCTCTTCGTGGCCTTCAAGGCGGTTCACAACCTGCTGGTAGCCCCGCAGGTCGAGGCCTCGGGCATGCTCGTCATGGGTGTCATCGGTCTGGCCGCCAACGTCATCGCGCTGCTGGTCCTCTCTGGCGGCCGGGGGCATGACGGACACGGCGAGAACCTCAACATGAGGGCCGCTCTGCTGGAGGTCCTCAATGACGCCCTGGGATCAGTGGGCGTCATCATCGCTGCCGCCGTCGTGGCCCGCACCGGCTGGACGCGGGCCGACGCCGTGGCCTCCTTGCTCATCGCCGTCCTCATCCTGCCCCGGGCGGTGACGCTGCTGCGCTCGGCCCTGGCGGTGCTCATGGACTTCACTCCCCGGGAGCTGGACCTGGCGCAGGTGCGCTCGCACATGCTCGGCATCGACCACGTCGAGGAGGTCCACGACCTGCATGCCTGGACCGTCGCCTCGGGCATGCCGGTGCTGACCGCGCACGTCGTCGTGCGCGACGAGTGCCTGCGCGACGGTCACACCGAGGAGATCCTCGACCGGCTCCAGAACTGCGTGGCCGAGCACTTCCCGGTCAGGATCCAGCATGCGACCCTCCAGCTCGAGCCCGTCTCGCACCTCGAGCACGAGGCCGCCTACTGCTAGGCCGGGTCAGGAACGGCGGTAGCGTTTGCGGGTCGGCTCGGGAATGTGAGCCGGCTCCCCACCTTCCAGGTGCTCACGGGCGAAGGCCAGCGCGCTGGCGAGGCCCTCGAGACGCTGGGCGGCCGTCATGGACCGGGTGGTCACCTCGACGACGACCTGTCCTCCACCGGCCTCGAAGCCGGTGGCCACTAGGTGCTTGAGGACCCCGGCGCAGTCCTGGTTGCCCTGCCCGGGCAGCAGGTGGTCGTCCAGGGGCCCGGGCACGCCGTCGGTCAGGTGCAGGTGGCGCAGCGTGGGCCCCAGCGCGCGGGCCATGGCCAGGGCGTCGGAGCCGGAGGTGGCGGCGTGGGAGATGTCCAGCGTCACTGACTTGTAGCCCTGCCCCACCGGGTCCCAGGTGGGCGAGTAGGCCTGGAAGTCGCGCGTGGAGTGGGCGTGGCGGGGCCGCCAGGTGAACATGTTCTCCACCGCCAGGTGGATGCCCGTGGTCGCCTCGCGCTGCGCGACCCCGGCGATGAAGGAGCGCGCGTAGCGGGTCTGCCAGAAGAAGGGCGGGTGCAGCACCACCGTGGGCGCCTCGAGGTAGTGGGCCAGCTCGATGGAGCGGTCCACCTTGTCCCACGGATCGGCGCCGAAGACCCCACGGGTCACCAGCAGCGTGGGGGCATGGACCGCCAGCACCGGCTGGTCGTGCTTCTCCACCAGGGCCGCCAGCCGGGTGGCGTCCTGGGATGCCTTCTCGCTCCAGACCATGATCTCGACGCCGTCGTAGCCCAGCTCCTGGGCGATGGCGAAGGTGTCGGGAACACTGCCGGGAACCACGCAGGCGGTCGACAGCCCCACCGGAATGCTCATTGTCGCGCTCCCTCGTCCCTCAGTGCCGCTCAGCCCTTGTCACCGGAGCCGGTCTCATCGCCGGACTCCTGCGACGACGCCGGGGCCCCCGGCTCCTTGCGACCCTCCGATCGCGAGGGACGCAGGAAGGGGTCGTAGTCCTCGGCAACGGCCGGGGCGCCGGAGGCGGAGCCGGCCGAGGCGGTGGGGGTCCGCTCAGGAGCGTCACTGCCGGGCTGCGGCAGGCGCACCCCGAAGCGGGGCTGCTCGTCGGGGCGCGAGCCGAAGGCGGTGGGCCCGGGGGCCTCCTGTCGCGCACGACGCCGCTCCTGGGAGCGCCGCAGCGCGCCCGCCCCACGCGCGAGGTTGCCCGGGACGTCGGCCAGAGCCTGGCTGGCCTCGTGAATCTCCCGGGCGGCGAGGATCGAGTAGCGCGAGGCCACGACCTGACTGATGGAGGTGAAGTCGCGCCGCCCCCGGGTCAGGGCGTAGCTGAAGAGCTGGAAGATGATCCCCCACAGCACCCCCAGCAGGACACAGGCCCAGAAGTTGAGCCTGGGACCGCTGCTGGCGGCCACCGACATGATGATGCCGAAGAACACCCCGATCCACAGGCCGTTGAGAGCCCCCGACATCGCCGCCCTCCCCCAGCTCATACGCCCGGTGATGCGCTCGACCTGACGCAGGTCGGTTCCGATGATCGCCAGGTGCTGCACCGGGAAGCCCTGGTCCGACAGAGCGTCGACCGCCCTCTGCGCCTCGGGGTAGGTCGCGAAGGAGGCCACCTCCTCCCCCTGGGGCATGACACCACCACTGGACGAGGTCAGGGAGGACAACGGGCTCGGATTGGCACTCATGGGGGCTATCGTCGCACGCGCGGGCACGCGGTACGGACCCTTCGACAGGCAATCACGCCTCAGGCGCATAGGCTTGGCTTGTGGAGAACACCAGGACGCGCACGACCAGCAGGGTTTTTGTGGCCCGCCTCATCGGCACCTCCGTCTTCGATCCCTTGGGCGATGAGGTGGGCAAGGTCCATGACGTCGTCGTCCTGCTGCAGATGCGCGGAGAACCCAGGGCCGTCGGCTTCGTCATCGAGGTCTCCAGCCGGCGCCGCGTCTTTCTGCCCCTGTCGAGGATCACCGCCATCGAGCCCGGAGCCGTCATCACCACGGGCCTGATGAACATCCGCCGCTTCACCCAGCGCCACGTGGAGACCCTGGTCGTCGGCGAGCTGCTGGACCGGGTGGTCACCATGCGCGACGGCTCGGGCAACGTCACGGTGCGCGACGTGGCCATCGAGCGCGACCGCGGCATGGACTGGAAGGTGACCCGCCTGTTCGTCCAGCGGGCCTCCTCAGGCCCTCTGGGTCTGCGCCGCGGGGAGACCTTCACGGTGCGCCCCGACGAGGTCAGCGGCCTGGCCGCCAGCGCCGACCAGCAGGGCGCCACCGCACTACTGGCCACTCTGGAGGACCTCAAGCCCGCCGACCTGGCCGACGTCATGCGCGACCTGCCCCAGGACAGCCAGATGCGCGTGGCCGCAGAGCTGACCGATGAGCGCCTGGCCGACGTCCTGGAGGAGCTCGGCAACGAGGACGCCGTCGCCCTCCTGTCCCGCTTGGAGGCCGGGCGCGCCGCCCACGTCCTGGACGCCATGCAGCCCGACGACGCCGCCGACCTGGTCGCCGACCTCCCCCAGCTCAAGGCCGCCGAGCTGCTGGGCCTCATGGAGCCCGAGGAGGCCGAGGACGTGCGCCGCCTCATGGCCTACGACGAGTACACCGCCGGCGGCCTGATGACCACCGAGCCGATCATCCTGCCCCCCGAGTCGACGGTGGCGACCTTCCTGGCTCAGTCCCGCAAGGCCGAGGTCCCTCCCGCCCTGGCCGCCGTCGGCTTCGTGTGCCGCCCGCCCCTGGAGTCCCCCACCGGCAAGTTCGTGGGCATGATCCACTTCCAGCGGGCCCTGCGCGAGCGCCCTCAGCGCATGGTCGGCTCCATCGTGGACACCGACGTCGACTCCGTGCGCCCCGAGGACTCCATCGGTACCGTCACCCGCCTGCTGGCCACCTACAACCTGACGGCCCTGCCGGTCCTCGATGACGCCGGGCGCCTGCTGGGCGCCGTCAGTGTCGACGACGTCCTGGACCACCTCATGCCCGACGACTGGCGCGTGGCCGACGAGGCCGTCACCGACGAGACGATCGAGAGGGGCGCCAATGCCTGATCAGCTCGACCAGCCCTTGCCCGACAGCCGCCTGCGGTGGCTGCGCAGGACGCATCCGGCCCACGCCTCGCGCTCGGACGGCTTCGGCCGCTTCGCCGAGGCCACCGCCCGCTTCATGGGCTCGCCCAAGTTCGTGCTCTACATGTCGATCTTCGTCGCTGTGTGGATCGTGGCGAACCTCATCCTGGCCAAGATGCAGAAGGCCTGGGACGCCTACCCCTTCATCCTGCTCAACCTGGCCTTCTCCACCCAGGCCTCCTACTCGGCCCCCCTCATCATGCTGGCCCAGAACCGGCAGGACGACCGCGACCGCGTCACCGCCGAGCAGGACCGCCAGCGCGCCCAGCGCAACCTGGAGGACACCGAGTTCCTCACCCGGGAGATCGCCGCCCTGCGCCTGGCCATGAACGACGTCGCCACCCGCGACTTCGTGCGCAGCGAACTTCGCGACATGCTCAGCGAGATCCTCGCCGAGGAGCGCCTCACCCGTGAGGAGATCGCCGAGTTCCAGGACAGCGGCGATGACGAGCCCGACACCATCCCTGAGCAGCGCACCGCTCAGTGAGGGGCACCCGGCCCTCACGTGGGACTCGCCACCTGTCGTGGCGCTCGACGGCACCCCTAGGATGGGCCCATGACGCAACCGACTCATGACGCCGTCATGGAGGCGCTGGCCAGGGTCATCGACCCCGAGCTGCACCGCCCCATCACCGACCTGGGAATGGTCTCCTCCGTTGACATCGCCGAGGACGGCGTGGTCAGCGTCGAGGTGCTCCTGACCGTGGCCGGGTGCCCCTTGAAGGACACGATCACCGCCGACACCCGACGCGAGGTCAGCACCGTCGAGGGTGTCACCGAGGTGCAGGTGAGCCTGGGCGTCATGAACGATGAGCAGAAGGCCGAGCTGCGGCGCCGCCTGCGCGGTGGGGCCGCCGAACCGGTGGTTCCCTTCACCCAGCCGGGCAACCTCACCCGGGTCTACGCCGTCACCTCCGGCAAGGGAGGGGTCGGCAAGTCCTCGGTGACTGCGAACCTCGCCGCCGCCATGGCCGCCCAGGGCCTGAGCGTGGGCGTGGTGGATGCCGACATCTACGGCTTCTCCATCCCCCGCATGCTGGGGGTGGAGCGGGTGCCCACCCAGCTCGACGGCATGATCGTGCCGCCTGTGGCCCACGGGGTAAAGGTCATCTCCATCGGCATGTTCGTGGAGGACAAGCAACCGGTTGTGTGGCGCGGCCCCATGCTGCACCGCGCCGTCCAGCAGTTCCTGTCCGATGTGTTCTGGGGCGACCTGGACGTCCTGCTGCTGGACCTGCCGCCCGGCACCGGCGACGTGACGATCTCCGTGGCCCAGCTGCTCCCGAACGCCGAGATTCTCGTGGTCACCACCCCGCAGACGGCCGCCGCCGAGGTCGCCGAGCGCACCGGCCTCATCGCCACCCAGACGCACCAGAAGGTGGTGGGCGTCATCGAGAACATGTCCTACATGCCCCAGCCCGACGGCTCACGCCTGGAGATCTTCGGCTCCGGCGGGGGCGAGATCGTCAGCGCCTCCCTGAGCGAGACCCTCGGCTACGAGGTGCCGCTGCTGGCCCAGCTGCCACTGGACATCCGCCTGCGCGAGGGCTCCGACACCGGACTGCCGGCCACCGTGGCCCAGGACGGCAAGCCGGCCGCCGACGCCCCCGCAGCCCTGGAGCTGTCCGCTGTGGCCCAGCGCCTGACTCACCGCTCCCGCGGCCTGGCCGGCAAGAGCCTGGGGGTCACCCCGGCCTGATGCCGGCCCCGCCGGCTCTCTTACCGAGTCCGGCATTGGTCACATCGCCCGACGGCTCTTTCGCCCGGCTCGATGGGGCGAAGCTCGTACGGGTCAGAAGTCGACGGCGATGCGCGCAGCCTCGGCGCGGGTACGGGCGGCGGCGTTGGCGGCGCGCACGATGTCGCGCGGGGACAGAGGACGCACGCGGGTACGGGAGTCATCACCCGCCGCGGTGGCGTCCCCTGCATCCTCGCCGGAGGCAGCGGCCTGCGGCTCGACCAGGCTTGTCGGGACCTCGACCGGCTCCGGCTCGGCCGGACGCTCGGACTGCTCCGGCTGCTCAGTGCCCTCCGTGTCCTCGGCCTCCCCGGACTGCTCGGGCTCTGTCTTCTCCGGCTCAGTCTCTTCAGCCCCGTCGGCCGACTCGACCAACTCGACCGACTCGACTGACCCAGCCTCAGTCTCGGCCTCGGCGTCATCCTCGACGTCGTCCGCCTGCTGGAGCACTCCCCGCGGCGGAGCGGCAGCTGCCTGCTCAGCGCTCTGCGGGCTCTCAGCGTTCTCGACACCCTCAGTGCTCTCGGAGTTCTCGGAGCCCTCGGTGCTCCCGCTGCTCTCAGCCTTCTCGGCATCCTTCTCGGCCAGCCGCTCGTCGCGCTTGGCCTCGATCTGCTTGCTCAGCGACGTGGCCCGATCCTTCTTGACCACGTCGTTGACAGCCTGTGCGGCGTCGTCGGACATCTCCTTGGCGGCTGAGCCGACGGAGCGGAAGGGGTGGGCGAGATCCTCGCGGATGGCGTCGATGTCCTCCCCCAGGGCGTCGCGCACGATCTTGCGCGGGTCGTACTGGCGCGGATCGAGGCTGGACAGGTCCAGGTCGGCCATCTCGGGGCCGACCTCCTCAGCGATCTGGCTGCGCGCGTTGTCCAGGAACACCCGGAGCTGACGCACCATCTGCGTGAGCTTGCGGGTGTACTCGGGCAAGCGCTGCGGCCCCACCACGATCACCGCCACCAGGATGATGACGAGGAACTCAGATCCGTTGATGCCGAACACGCCGCTCAGTATAGGGAGTCCCACCGGTCCGAATCCGCCTCGGTTCGCCTACCGGCGGACTCACCCGGGCGAGCGCCCTTCCGCCTATCAGGCCGAACACCTGGAACAATGTGGCTTGAGGGGTGCGCCTGGCACCCCGCAGCAGAAGAAAGGCTCACAGTGAGTGCGGACAAGACGCTGAGCTGGTCCTACACGGAGGACTTCACCGCGGAGGACGAGGCCACCGCCCAGGCCCGCATACGCGGGCTCGAGCTCGGCATCACCCCGGTGTCCTCGGGGACCGGAGCCGCGCTGCGGATGCTGGCCGCCTCAGTGGGAGCCAAGTCCGTGGCCGAAGTCGGCACCGGCACCGGCGTCTCGGGCCTGTGGCTGCTGGGCGGCATGGGCACTGACGGGGTCCTCACCACGATCGATGTCGAGCCCGAGCTCCAGCGCGAGGCGCGTCGCGCCTTCGACGGGGCCGGCTATCCCTCCTCACGCACCCGCATCATCCAGGGGCGGGCCTCGGACGTCATGCCCCGGATGGCGGCCCGCTCCTACGACATGGTGGTGCTCGACGTCGCCCCGGAGGAGGCGATCCTCCTGGCCTCCAACGCCCTGCGAATGCTGCGCCCCGGCGGGGTCCTGGCCGTCACTCGGGCCCTGTGGAACGACCACGTGGCCGACCCGGCCCGCCGTGACGTCACCACCGTGGCAGCCCGCGAGCTCGGCAAGGCGCTGCGGGCCTCCCGCGCGCTGCTGACCACGCTGCTGCCCGTCGGAGACGGCCTGCTCGTCTCCGTGCGCCAGACCTGACTGTTCACCGCCCAACCGGCCGGAACGACGAAGAGGGCCGGACCCGCATTGGGTCCGGCCCTCTCTCGCGAGGCTGGATGACTCGGCCACCGGCTCCTCGACGCCGAGGTCCCAGTGGTACCCGGCTGCCCCCGGGCGCCAGGATCGGTCAGATCTTGGCGTTGGCCAGGGCCTCTCCGAGTGCCTTGACCTCATCGGCCGTGATCTCGAGGACGAGTCGACCACCACCCTCAAGCGGAACCCGCATGATGATAGCGCGGCCTTCCTTGACGACTTCGAGGGGGCCGTCTCCGGTCCGGGGCTTCATGGCAGCCATGTGCTCACCTTTCGTCAGTGCTGCGCGGGCACATCGCCGCGCGACCTGTCATATTCTACGACATTCAAGGTGCAAGGTTCGAGGACGGGCCCGCCATGACGCGATTCACGCCCCCGCCCGGCCGTCGCGCAGCCTGCGGGCCGCACTGACCACGTAGTCCACGGCCGCCTCAGCGTCATCGACGACGTGCAGCAGGTCGGGGTCGCTCGCAGCGATCATGCCGCGCTCGATCATCGAGGTGCGCAGCCACTCCAGCAGCCCACCCCAGTAGCCGCTGTCCACCAGGACGATGGGGAAGGAGGAGATCTTCTGAGTCTGGACCAGGGTGAGTGCCTCGAAGAGCTCGTCGAGGGTCCCCATTCCGCCGGGCATGACGACGAATCCGTCGGAGTACTTGACGAACATGGTCTTGCGGGCGAAGAAGTAGCGGAAGTTGACCCCGAGGTCGACGTACTCGTTCATGCCCTGCTCGTGGGGCAGCTCGATACCCAGCCCCACTGAGGTGCCGCCGGCCTCGTGGCAGCCGCGGTTGGCGGCCTCCATCATGCCCGGGCCGCCTCCGGTGATGACGGCGTAACCGGCGCGTGCCAGCCCCGCCCCCACCTCCATGGCCACCCGGTAGGTGGGATCCTCGGGCTTGGTGCGGGCTGACCCGAAGACGCTGATGGCCGGCCCCAGCTCCGCCAGGGCCCCGAAGCCCTCGACGAACTCCGCCTGGATGCGCATGACCCGCCACGGGTCGGCGTGGAGCCAGTCGGCGTCGGCGTCACTGCTCAGCAATCGCGCGTCGGTGGTCTGGGTGGGGATCTGGGTGCCGCGCAGCACCACTGGTCCCTTGCGGTAGGACTGACGTGAACTCATGCGGTCATGATCCCCTAATCCCGCCGAGACGGCGACGTATTCAGTGCGCAGAAGAAGAGGGGACGTGAGGGACAAAAGTCCCAGAAATTCATCCCCGCCACCCACACCTTTCTCACCAGCATCTCATCTCTCAGAACTCTCAAAACAAACCCGAATTATACCGCCAATTTAATTCAAGACATCTTATCTTCAGGGGCTCTCCGTCACCCTGGTGACTGAATTCTCCTTGTGTTTGGAAACACCAGTGAGGAGCGTCATTGTGAGCGTTTCCAGAAGTTATCGCGCGGTACCGTCGCAGATATGACCCGAGGCCCTGAAGATGTGTACGACGACGTTGCCGTGGACGCGTGGATCCAGGACGATCCGGACCCCGTCACCCGCGCCGAACTCACTGAGCTGCTGAGCGCCGCGCGTTCTCATGGCGAGCAGGCCCAGGCGGCTCGCAGGGCACTCAGCGACGCCTTCAGCGGCACCCTCGCCTTCGGCACGGCCGGCCTGCGAGGTCGTCTGGGCGGGGGCCCCAACCGGATGAACCGGGTCGTCGTCATCCGCGCCGCGGCGGGGTTGTCCGCTTACCTCAAGGACCGTCTCGGTGAGGGCTTCAGCGTCGTCATCGGCTACGACGCCCGCCACAACTCCGAGCAGTTCGCCCTCGATACGGCCGCGGTCGTCACCGGCGCGGGCGGTCGGGCCATTCTCTTCGAGTCGCACTGCCCGACCCCGGTACTCGCCTTCGCGCTGCGGCGCCTGGAGGCCGACGCCGGCGTCATGGTGACGGCCTCGCACAACCCTCCCCAGGACAACGGCTACAAGGTCTACCTGGGCGGGCGGGCCGTGACCGACTCAGGTCAGGGGGCCCAGATCGTTCCCCCCTATGACAGCCAGATCGCTGCGGCGATCGACGCCGTCGGCCCGGTCAGTTCCGTGCCCCGCCCGCAGTCGGGCTGGGAGACGGTCGACCCGGAGATCCGGGAGGAGTACATCGAGCGGGCCGCTCAGGCGGCTCGGATGACGGCCCCCGCCCCGGTGAAGATCGTGTTGACGGCGATGCACGGCGTGGGTGGGGCCACCTGCCGTGAGGTGCTCGCGCGAGCCGGGTTCACCGACGTCGTCGAGGTGGCTGAGCAGTTCGAGCCGGATCCGGACTTCCCGACGGTCGCCTTCCCCAACCCGGAGGAGCCCGGGGCGCTCGACCTGGCGCTGGACAAGGCCCGTCAGGTCGATGCGGACCTGGTGATCGCCAACGATCCCGATGCGGATCGTTGCTCGGCGGCGATCCCGGACGAGAACGCTCCCGGCGGCTGGCGTCAGCTGACGGGCGATGAGGTCGGCGCGCTCCTGGGTGAGCAGGCCGCCGAGCTGGCCGCTTTCGCCGGCAACGGGGTCCTGGCCTGTTCCGTGGTCTCCTCCCGCCTGCTGCGCCGGATCGCCCAGTCCCACGGCTTGGGCTTCCGCCGCACCCTGACGGGTTTCAAGTGGATCAGCCGTGAGCCGGGCCTGGTCTTCGGCTACGAGGAGGCCCTGGGCTACTGCGTCGATCCTGCCGCGGTGCGGGACAAGGACGGCATCTCCGCCTCCGTGCGGTTGGCGGTGCTGACCTCCGTGCTCAAGCAGCAGGGCCGGACCCTGCAGGATCTGCTCGACCGGCTCGCGCGGGAGCACGGGCTGCACGCCACGAGCCCGTTGAGCATGCGAGTCGAGGATCTTGACATCATCACCAGCACCATGGAGCGTCTGCGTTCGGGCGGGGCACCGGCCAAGCTCGCCGGTTCCCCGATCACCAAGACGGTGGATCTGCTCGACGGCATCTCGGACGGCAACGGCGGCACCCTTCCCCCCACGAACGGCCTGGTGTGGGTGACGGCCTCGGATGACCGGGTGGTCGTGCGACCCTCAGGGACCGAGCCCAAGCTCAAGTGCTACTGCGAGGTGATTCTGCCGACGAATGACACTCCGGTGGCCCAGGTTCGGGAGGCGGCCGCTGAGCGCCTGGAGGCCATCAAGGCCGACCTGCGCGGCATTCTGGGGATCGCTGCCTGAGGAAACCCCACCCACTACAGGCCTGGCTCCGGCGTCGCCGGGGCACCCGCGCAGGATCGGCGCGGGCTCAGCCCCGGCGTAGCAGCGGCACTCGCACCCAGGCTCCGCGCGTCGCGGCCCAGTGGAGCAGGGCTGAGACCAGGTAGACCACTCCACAGGCCACGGCGATGACTCCGCCTGCGGACAGGCTCAGCTGCACTGCGATCAACAGCCCGGCCAGGGACGTCGCCGCACCGAGAATCGGGGCGCCGATCAGCAGCCGGCTCATGGTGCGCGTCCACGGCGCCAGCGCGGCCGCGGGCGCGGCGATGAGCGCGATGGGCAGAATCGTGCCGACGGCGGGAACGAGCATCACGATGGTCAGGGTAATCATGACCATGACGGTCCCCTCGGCCCAGGCGGGCTTCAGACCGCTGGCGCAGTATCCCAGCGGGTCGAAGCTGTAGAAGGTGAGGAACCGCCCGATCACCGCGAGCAGGAGGACCGTCAGCGCCAGGACGGCGCCGACGGCAATGACATCGACGCGATTGACGTTGAGCACGGAACCGGCCAGGAAGGAGTCCACCTTGATCGGCAGCGGGGCGAACCACTTGTTGAGGAAGTAGCCCAGGGCGAATCCGAAGGTGAGGACAACGCCGGCGGCCGACTGGGAGGAGATCCCGGGAACCTGGGACAGTCGCCGCATGAGCCAGATCATCGGCAGGCACATGAAGGCGGCTCCCACCAGCACCAGCGCGGACAGGAGGGTGAAGTCGGCGCGCTGGCCAAGGACCGCCCGCGAGAACCAGGCGGCGGTGACCACACCGACGATCGCTCCGGGGAAGGTCGCGTGAGTGAGTGACTCGGTGAAGAAGATCCGGCGATGAACCAGCGCGAGCGCCCCCACGAGCCCGGCCAGGAGCCCCATGAGAACGACCTCGATGATGGGCAGCAGGAGGATGTCGAACCCGATTCTCATACCCGGCTCCTCTTGGCCATCGGGGTCACGCCTCTCCCCGAGCCCTCCGTCGTCGAGGTCGTCGCCACCGTTGCGGGCTGCGCCGAGCGAGCCCGGTGGCGGATCCTGTGAAGCCGTTCGCGCGCGGTGGCCAGGCAGACGGCGAGCAGGAGGATCCCGGTCATCACCAGGGCCACGGTGGCCTGCGGTGAGATCGGCTTGTCGGAGGTCCCGGGTAGGGCCATGAGCAGCATGCCCAGGTATCCCCCACCCACACCCACGGCGATGGCGACCAGGACCATGGTGCGTACCCGGGAGGCAAGAACGCGCGCCGTCGCACCGGGGATGACGAGATAGCCGATGACCAGGAGGATCCCCACCGCCGTCGAGGCGGAGACGACCGCGGCCGCGATGGCGGTGTTGAGGACCAGGTCGAGCGCGAGCAGCCTCAGCCCGGAGGCGCGGGCGCCGGTGCGGTCGAAGGCGTAGGCCACCTGCTCCTTCCAGGTCGCCACAATGAGCAGCAGTGCGACGGCGCACACGATGAGCGCCTGGGCGAGGCGCTCATCAGTGACCTCCAGGAGTCGGCCGAACATGAGGGCCTCGAGCTGGCCGGACATGTCGCCCTTGGCCAGGGACAGGATGAGCCCGACGGAGAAGAAGCTGGTGAGGACGACGGCGGTGCCGGCCTCGGAGGCCTCCCCCCGATGCGAACGGTGCGAGACGATGGTCAGCACCACGGCCGCGGCGACGGCGACAACGGAGGCCGCCGGAATGATCGCGTCGATCCCCCAGTAGACGGCGCCGGCGACGATCCCGGGGAAGACGGCATGGACCATGGCCTCGGCACTGAACTCGGCGCTGCGCAGGTTGACGATGACACCGATGACGCCGGCGACGACGCCCAGAAGCACCACCATCACCAGGGGGCGGAAGAGGAAGGGGGCCTCGGCTAGGCCGGTGAGCCCGGGGACGTTGAGGACCGCCAGGCGCAGCTGCTCGAGGGCCTGGCTGAAGAGCGTCATCGCCTCACTCATGACGGCTCCTGCGTGCCCGCGCCGAAACGGAGCCCCAGCAGCCGGGTGGTGCCGTGGCCGCCGTAGGCCTCGTCGATGTAGCGGGCCACGAGCACGTCGTCGCGAGGGCCGAAGGCGATCTGCCGTCCGGCCAGGAGGGCCGCCTGCTCGCAAGTCTCCTGGGCCAGGACGAGGTCGTGGGTGGAGATGACCAGGGAGATGCCCTGGTCCTTGAGGGAGGTGATGATGGACAGCAGGGCCTCGCGGTTGGGCTGGTCCAGGCCGTTGAAGGGCTCATCGAGGAGGATGAGGCGGGGCCGGGCGGCCACGCAGCGCGCCACGAGGACGCGCTGCTGCTGGCCGCCGGACAGGGTGCCGAAGCGCCGTTCGGCGCGGTCGGCCAGCCCCACGCTCTCGAGGGCCTCCAGCGCCCGACGACGGGCCTCGGCACCGGGGCGCCGCAGGATGCCGAGCTGGGAGTACATGCCCATCTGGACCACCTCCCGCACGGTGACGGGGAAGGTGGGGTCGAGGTCGCTGAGCTGAGGAACGTATCCGACGGACCCCTGTGGCGCTCTGCCCGGTGCCGCCCCGTTGACACGCACCCGGCCCCTGCTGACGGTCACCATGCCGAGCAGCGCCCGCATGAGTGTCGTCTTGCCCGAGCCGTTGGGACCCACGAGGGCGAGGGCCTGCCCGGCCGGGACCCGACCAGTGACACCGGTGAGCACGGTGGAGGATCCGTAGGAGAAGGAGGCGTCCTCCAGGGTGACGACCGGTTCGGAAGTGGTGGTCGGGGAGGTCATTGCGGGAGCGCGATCACGGGGGTCTGTCATACGGTTCCTCACTTGACGTCAGAGGCCTTCGGGGTCCACTGGGCGAGGTCGGCGGGAATCTCGGTGACCGTGCCGCCCCAGGCCTTGGTGAGGTTGGAGACGTTGTGAAGGATGGAGCCGATGTAGGTCTCGCCGTCGGATCCTGGGGTCCCCAGGGAGTCGCCATAGAGGGCCTCGTCACCGATGACCGCCTTGACTCCGGCGACCTCGGCGACCTTCTGGATGGACTTGGGGTTGTTGGAGTTCTCAGCGAAGATGGCCACGGCCCCGGAGGACTTGACCTTGTCCGCGGTCTGCTGGATCTTGTCGGCGGTGGCGTCCTGCTGGGCGTTGAAGTCGGACAGGGCGGCCCCCTCGAACTTCACGCCGAACTCCTTGCTGAAGTAGCCGAAGGCGTCGTGGCTGGTGAACAGGACCCGCTTGTCCTGGGGTACCGAGTTGAGGGAGCCGGCGGCCCATTCGTCGAGCTTCTTGAGCTTGGCGACGTAGGCGTCCACGTGGCTGCGGAAGACGCCGGCCTGGTCGGGGGCGGCCTTCTCCAGGGCGGCACCGATGTTGGTGACCTGGACGATCGCGTTCTTCGGTGAGGTCCACACGTGCGGGTCGAAGCGGAACTCGGGCTCGCTCTCGCCCTCCTCCGGTGGGAAGGGCCACTTGGCGACCTCGACCTTGGCGCTGCCCCGGTCGACCTTGTAGGGCTTGGCCTCTTCCTTCTTCTTCTGGGCGGCCAGGTCGTCGACGTCGGCGGCCCCGGCGACCCCGGAGGTGACCACCATGGTGCCCTTGAAGCCGGTGGAGTCGACGGCGGAGTCCAGGAAGTGCTCCAGGTCGACGCCGGAGATGAAGAAGAGATCCGCCTCGGACAGGGCCTTGGACTGGGCCGTCGTCATGTCGTGCTCATGCGCTGAGGCGTTGGGGGCCAGCAGGCAGGTGAGCTTGAGGTGGGACTTGGCCTTGGCGGCGTCGGCTCCGAAGTGCTGGGTCTTGCCGTCCGCTCCGGTACGGTCGAAGGAGAGGTCACTGGAGGCGTCTCCGGTGGCGAGCTGGGTGATGTAGTCGCAGATCTGCGTCGTGGAGGCGACCGCCTTGACCGTCCCCGAGGCGTCGGCCGAGGTCGAGCTGTGACCACAGGCAGCCAGGGCGGGAGCGGACAGAGCGAGGCAGGCAAGCGCCACGACGCTGCGGCGACTTATACTGGGCATGGTTCTCATAGAGCCGAGTATAGTTTCGGAGACCCGAAACTTGGCAAGTTGAGGCGATCCTTCCTGCTGCATACCGAAGGGGACGACGACGGGCCCGGCTGCAGTGCCGGGCCCGTCCGTGAGGTGCGGTGACGTGCGACGACGCACGGTTCCCTTCAGTCCTCCAGCCCCTCCAGGACGGCGGCGCTGGCGGACAGGCCCAGGCGGCTGGCACCGGCCTCGACCATGGCCAGAGCGTCGGCGGCGGTGCGGATGCCGCCAGAGGCCTTGACGCCGAGACGCTCTCCCACCGTGGCGCGCATGAGGGCGACGGCGTGGGTGGAGGCGCCGCCGGCGGGGTGGAAGCCGGTGGAGGTCTTGACGAAGTCGGCCCCGGCGGCCTCGGCAGCGCGGCAGGTGGAGACGATCTCCTCATCGGTGAGGGCGGCGGACTCAATGATGACCTTGAGGAGGGCGCCCCGGCAGGCCTCGCGCACGCCGCGGATGTCGGCCTCGACGGCGTCGGCGTCACCCTCCTTGACGAGGCGGAGATTGACGACCATGTCGATCTCCTCGGCGCCCTTGGCCAGGGCGTCGGCGGCCTCGGCGGCCTTGACGGAGGTGGCGTGGGCGCCGGAGGGGAAGCCGCAGACGGTGGCCACGTGCAGGTCGTCGGGTACCTCCAGCGGCAGGAGGCTCGGGGAGACGCACACGCTGTAGGTGTTCAGGTCCGCGGCCTCGGCGATGAGCGCGTCGACCTGGGCGGTGGTGGCCTCGGGCTTGAGGAGGGTATGGTCGATGAGGCGGGCGATCCGGGCGCGCGTGGTCATGGGGGTCCTTCCTGGTGGGCAGTCACGACATCATGTCCCGACCCGTTTCATCCAGGCAACGTCGACGCGGCCCGACGGAGGACGCGAAGCGCCCACGCCTGCAGGGCGAGAGGGATGAGGAGAACTGCCGGGAGCCATAATCCGCGCAGGCCGTACAGGCCAATACTGAAGGGAACGGACAGGATCGTCACTGCCCCAAGGACTCCGACAGCAAGGATCATGATCGCCAGGGCTCGCTGAGTGTCTCGGGAATCCACATCATGGCCAGCAGTCGTCATCAGGCACCACCCTCACCGGAACGTAGATCGGTGTGTCTGGTTCTCAACCTCTCGGGCTATAAGAATACTCGCCATGGTTAGTTCTCGGGCGCGATGACGGCGAGGATGCGGGGCCAGTTGCCGAGCTCGCGAGGGCCGGGGCGGTGCGGATCGCGCGAGGCGATCAGATCGAGGGGGCGCACGGCGCCGCTGGAGGGCTCGTAGATGTGCGCGCTTCCCTCACCGGGGTCCTCCTGCCCGATGGTCCGCCAGGGCAGGGCCAGGACGTAGTGGCGGGGCACGGCCGGGGTGCGTGCCAGGGACGTGCGCAGCCTCGCCCTCGCCGTGGGCTCACCCTCGACGTCGGTGTCGAGGACGAGCGGGCCGCCGGTGACCAGGATGACCGGGAGTCCGCCTGCCAGCGCCTCACGGATCGAGGCGACCTCACTGCCCCAGGCGGGCCCGTGGTCGCTCACCCACCTCACCGTGTAACGACGGCGCCCGCCACCCGGGGTGCAGGCGCTCGCGATCTCGGTCATCTGCCGAGCCATGGACCAGGGCGTGGAACCGAGCGCCTTCGGCCAGGGCAGGCCCCCGAGGCCACGGACATTCATGGCCCGCTGGATCCGCACCTGCTGGCGGGACAGGACGGAGACCAACTGTTTGCCCTCCCGGCCGGATGGCGAGGCGGTCATCTCCTGGGCGAGGTCGTCCGTCACCGCTGCGCGCTCGCCGGACGCCAGGAGCAGGCGAGCGGCCAGGAGGCAGGTGGGCCCGCAGGTGGTGCCGTCGGTCTGGGTCAGGGTGATGGCCTGGCCCGCCTGGGTGAGGCGGCCCACCCGCAGCCGGGAGTTGACGGCGCGGGCAACGATGATCGGCTCCACCGGCCGGGGCGTGGTCATCCGACGCGCTCCAGGATGACGCCATGCTCCCGGCGGGCTACGGCGTCGGCCGCTTCCGGCGATCCGGCCTCGGAGATGACGATGCCGCCGGCGAGCGCCTCCCGGGCGCGGGTGAAGCGCTCGGGGGTGGCGGTGTGCAGGGTGAGCAGTGGTTGACCGGCGCGCACCTCGTCGCCCGGTTTGGCGTGCATGGTGACGCCGGCGACGGCCTGGACCGGGTCCTCCTTGCGGGCCCGCCCGGCCCCGAGGCGCCAGGCGGCCACCCCGACCGCGAGGGCGTCCAAGGTGGTCAGGACCCCGTCGGCCGGGGTGGTAACGGTCTCGGTCTCCGGGGCGAGAGGCAGGGGCGCGTCCGGGTCACCTCCCTGGCGGGAGATCATGTCGCGCCAGATGTCCATGGCGCGTCCGTCGGCCAGGGCGGCGCGGGCCTGGTCCTCCTCGACGGGTCTGCCGGCGGCGGCGCACATCTCCAGGGCCAGGGCCACGGTGAGGTCGACAATGTCGGCCGGTCCCCCGCCGGCGAGCACCTCGAGGGACTCGGCGACCTCGAGGGCGTTGCCTGCGGTGCGCCCGAGCGGGGTGGACATGTCGGTGAGCAGGGCGCGGGTGGTCATGCCGGCGTCGGTGCCCAGGGCCACCATGGTGGAGGCGAGCTCGCGGGCCTGGCCCAACTCCTTCATGAAGGCGCCGGAGCCGACCTTGACGTCCAGGACGAGGGCGCCGGTCCCCTCGGCGATCTTCTTGGACATGATCGAGGATGCGATGAGGGGGACGCAGGAGACGGTGGCGGTGGTGTCGCGCAGGGCGTAGAGGCGCTTGTCGGCGGGGGCCAGTCCCGCCCCGGCGGCGCAGATGACGGCGCCGGGGCCGTCGGCGCCGAGCATCGCCGCGATCTCCTCGCCCGTGAGCTCGGCCCGCCAGCCGGGGATGGACTCCAGCTTGTCCAGGGTCCCGCCGGTGTGCCCGAGCCCGCGTCCGGACAGCTGGGGGACGCTCACTCCGAAGACGGCCACGAGCGGCGCCAGCGGCAGGGTGATCTTGTCCCCCACTCCCCCGGTGGAGTGCTTGTCCGCTGTGGGGCGGGTCAGGCCGGAGAAGTCCATGCGCTCCCCGGAGGCGATCATGGCGTCGGTCCAGCGGGCGATCTCGGCCCGGCTCATGCCGCGCAGGTAGATGGCCATGGCCAGGGCACTCATCTGCTCCTCGGCGACGGCGCCGCGGGTGTAGGCGTCCACGACCCAGTCGATCTGGGCGTCGGTCAGGGTGGCGCCGTCGCGCTTGGCGGCGATGACGTCGACGGCGTCGAAGGGCTCGACGGAGGGCGTGGCGGGGACGGTCACGGGGTTCTCCTTCATCTGTGGCTGCTGGTCAGCCGGCCCTCAGCTCTGCGGGCCGACGACGCGTTCGACGTCGTCGGCGCAGAAACGGTCGGGCAGGACCTCGTCGATGCTCATCATCCCCGAGGGCATGGCCAGCACCATACCGTCGGCGGCGTGTTCGCTCAGGAGCTGGCGGCAGCGCCCGCATGGAGCCAGGGCCCGGCCGTGGGCGTCCACGCAGGCGAAGGCGACCAGGCGCCCTCCTCCGGTGCGGGTGAGCTCGGAGACGAGGCCGCACTCGGCGCACAGGGTGACGCCGTAGCCGGCGTTCTCCACGTTGCATCCCGAGACGAGTCGGCCGTCGTCGACCAGGGCGGCGGCACCGACCTTGAAGCGGGAGTAGGGGGCGTAGGCGTGGGTCATGGCCTCCACGGCGAGCTCGTGGAGGGCCCGCCAGTGGGCGTCGGTCAGTTCGGTGGGCACGATGCTGCTCACGGGTAGGGCACCCCCTCGGCGGCCGGCGCACGCACCTTGCCCACGAATCCGGCCACCGCCAGGATCGTGACGATGTAGGGGATCATGGAGATGATGTCCGGTGAGACCGAGCTGCCGATGACCGGCAGGGTCTGGGCCACGGAGGTGGCGAAGCCGAAGAGCAGGGCAGCCCCCAGTGAGCCCAGGGGCCGCCAGGCGCCCAGGATCATGGCGGCCAGGGCGATGTAGCCGTTGCCGGCGGTCATGTCGTTCTCGAAGGACAGGCCCGAGCCGACGGTGAAGAAGGCCCCTCCCAGTCCCGCGAGCGCCCCGGCCAGGGCCAGGTTGGCCACGCGGGTGCGCATGACGTTGATGCCGACGGTGTCGGCGGCCTTGGGGTGCTCACCGCAGGCCCGCAGCCTCAGCCCCCACCGGGAGCGGAAGAGCATGACGGACAGGACTGCCACGGCCGCGTACATGAGGTAGACGAGGATCGTCTGGCGGAAGAGGACCGGCCCGATGATCGGGATCCGGGACAGCAGCGGGACCGCCAGGGTGGGCAGGCGCAGGGCCCGGTTGAGGCTGGGGCTGGAGGACAGGAAGGTGGAGAACAGGAAGCCGGTGAGCCCGGAGACCAGGACGTTGAGGACGACGCCGACGACGATCTGGTTGACCCGGTAGCGCAGGCCGAACAGGGCCAGCAGGAGGGCCACGAGGACTCCGGCCACGGGGGCGGCCAGGATCCCCACCCAGGGGTTGGAGCAGGCCGAGGCGACGACGGCCCCCAGGAAGGCCCCGCCCAGGAGCTGGCCCTCGATGGCGATGTTGATGGTGCCCGAGCGCTCCCCGATGATCCCGGCCAGTGAGCCGTAGACGAGGGGGACGCTCAGTCCCAGCGCGGAGGACAGGATGGTCACCAGGGGGATGACGCCGCGGCTTCCGGCCCCTGCCCAGGCCAGGAAGGCCAGGACGAATCCGATGCCGATGAGGATGACGGCCCAGGTGGGGATCCTGCGGCGGCGCCGGGCCCGGTCGAAGGCGACGGCGGTGGCCGCCGCGACGATCCCGGCGGCGGTGAGGATGACCAGGCGCGCGTTGAGCTCGGGGGCACCGAGCCGGAAGAGGTCGGAGGAGGCGGTCAGGTCGAAGGTTGTCGAGCCGCGGGCCCCCAGAGCCATGAGCCCCTGCAGGAGGAGCACGACGACGCCAGTGATCGGGATCTTCAGATCCATGGGCGCCGCCGTCACGGGCGCGGAGGCATCCGGTGCGGTCGCGGCGTGAGAGTCGGCAGAAGCGGTTGATGCGCTCATGGCTCAGGCCTCCTTCGCGGCGGGAGCGGCCGGGGCTGCGGCCGGCACTGAGGCGGGGGACGGGGCGGTGCCGCCGAGGGGGTCGCGGCGCTCCGGGAGCCGGAAGATGGCCCGGATCAGGGGCGGCGCGGCGATGAACAGCACGATCGTGGACTGCAGGACCAGGACGATCTTGATGTGGGTGCCCGGGGCGGCCTGCATGGCGGTGCCCCCGGCGCGCAGCGCCCCGAAGAGCAGGCCGGCCAGCACGGTCCCCAGGGGGCGGGAGCGGCCCAGGAGCGCCACCGTGATGGCGTCGAAGCCGATGGTGCCCACGACGGACTCGTCCATGCTCTTCTGGGTGCCCAGGACCGGCGCGGTGGCGGCCAGCCCGCACAGGGCGCCGGAGATCATCATGACCAGGCTCGTCACCCAGGGCACGCTCATGCCTGCGGTGCGGGCGGCGTCGGCGTTGAGGCCGGTGGCCCGCAGCTGGAAGCCGAGGCGGGAGCGCTCCATGAGCCACCACACGGCCACGGCGACCAGCAGGGCCAGGAGGAAACCGGCGTGGAGGCGGAAGGAGTCGCCGGCCAGTGAGGGGTACTGGGCGGCATCCGCCACGGTCAGGGACTTGCGGTTGCCGGTCTCTCCCTCCCCGTTGAAGGCCTTGAGGCTGAGCACCTGGGAGAGCAGGTGGGCGGCGATGGAGTTGAGCATGATCGTCACGATCACCTCGTTGGCGCCGGTGCGGGCCTTGAGGACGCCGGCGATGCCGCCCCACACCAGTCCTCCCAGGGCGGCCCCGACGACGGCCAGCAGCAGGTGGGCCACCGGGGGCAGGTTCCAGGCGATGCCCACGTAGCAGGCAGTGATCGCACCGAGGATCATCTGCCCCTGGCCGCCGATGTTGAACAGGCCGGCTCGGAAGGCCACTGCCATGCCGAGCCCGGCGATGATGAGCGGGGTGGCGTTGGTCAGGGTGTCGGTGATGGGGCGGATCATGCGCACGCCCGTCGTGGCGCGCCAGTCGAAGACGGCACCGCGCAGCAGGGAGCTGTAGGCCTCGCTCAGGGTGGAGGCCGTGGCGTGGAGGAAGTCGCCGGGACGGTTGAGCAGGTAGGTGGCGGTGTAGCGCACCTCGGAGTCGGCCGCGAGGATGAGGATCGAGCTGAGGATCAGGGCGGTCAGGACCGCGAGCAGCCCGACGACGGCCGGTGAGGAGGCGACCTGCCGCAACAGGGCGCCCTGGCCGCTCGGGCCGTGCTTGGTCTGCTCCTCGGCGTGGTCCTCGGACGGGGGCGTCGGGCTCGCTTCGGTGCTGGAGCCGGTGGTGGGGGTGCTCATCGTGTCTGCTCCTGAGGGTCGAGGGCCTGCTCGGCGGGGGTGCCGGCCATCATGAGGCCCAGGGCGTCGCGGGCGGTGTCGGCCGGGACGGTGCCGACGATCCGTCCGCGGTACATGACGGCGATCCGATCGGCCAGGGCGTAGATCTCGTCGAGCTCGGAGGAGATGATGAGGACGGCGGTGCCGGTGTCGCGCTCGGCGACGATGCGCCGGTGGACGAACTCGATGGAGCCCACGTCCAGGCCGCGGGTGGGCTGGGAGGCGACGAGGACCTTGAGGGGCCGGGAGAGCTCGCGGGCGAGGATGGCCTTCTGCTGGTTGCCTCCCGAGAGGGTGGAGATGGCGTCGCCGACGTCGGTGACGCGCACGTCGAACTCCTCGCGCATCCGGTGGGCGGCGTGGCGCACGCGCGTCGGGGACAGTGACGGGCCCCGCCCCAGGGAGGGGTCGTCGTAGCGGTCCAGGACCATGTTCTCGGCGACGGAGAGCTCGGCGACCATGCCGTCGGTGGTGCGGTCCTCGGGCACGAAGCCCAGTCCGGCTCGCAGGCGGCGGCGCACCGTGTGGCGGGTGACGTCCTGGCCGTCAAAGGCGATGGAGCCGGTGGTGGGCGTCCGTAGCCCGAGGATGACCTCGCTCAGCTCGGTCTGGCCGTTGCCCTGGACCCCGGCGATGGCGAGGATCTCGCCGGCGCGCACGTGCAGGTCGATGTCCTCAAGGAGGGTGGTGCCGTCCTCGATGAGGCTGATGCCCTCCAGAGTGAGTCCATCGTCCCCGGGGTCGGCCGGGGGCTTGTCGACGGTCAAGGAGACGTCGTGGCCGACCATGAGGCCGGCGAGCTCGGCGGCCGAGGCGGTGGGCTCGGCGGTGCCCACGACGCGGCCGCGGCGGATGACGGTGATGGTGTCGGCGACCTCGCGGATCTCGCGCAGCTTGTGGGTGATGAAGACGATGGAGGTGCCCGAGGCCTTGAGCTCGCGCATGATGGTGATGAGCTCGTCGGTCTCCTGCGGGGTGAGCACGGCGGAGGGCTCGTCGAGGATGAGGACCTTGGCGTCTCTGGCCAGGGCCTTGATGATCTCCACGCGCTGCTGGACGCCCACGGGCAGGTCCTCGATGAGGGCGTGGGGGTCGACGTCGAAGCCGAAGCGGCGGGAGATCTCGGTGACCTTGGCGGCGGCGGCGCCGGTGTTGAGGAGCCCCAGTGACCCGACCGGCTCGTAGCCCAGGGCGACGGACTCGGCCACGGTGAAGACGGGCACGAGCATGAAGTGCTGGTGGACCATGCCGATGCCTGCGGCCACGGCGTCGCCCGGCCCGGAGAAGGTGACGGGCTGGTCGTCGATGAGGATCTCTCCGGCGTCGGGCTGGTGGAGGCCGTAGAGGACGTTCATGAGCGTGGACTTGCCCGCGCCGTTCTCGCCCAGGAGGGCGTGGATCTGGCCGGGTTCGACGGTTACGTCGATATGGTCGTTGGCCACGAGCGGCCCGAAGGCCTTCGTGATCCCGCGCAGCTCAAGCTTCACAACAGGCTCGCTTCCGGGTGGCGGTGGAGGCTCGGGGCGCCGGCCCCGGCCGGGCGGTCAGGAGGGGTCGTAGGGGGTGGAGACGTCGAGGGACCCGTCGATGATCTGGCCTCGCAGCTCCTCGAGCCTGGCCTTGACCGGCGCCGGCACCCGGGAGTCGAAGTCGTGGAAGGGTGCGGCGGCCACCCCGTTGTTCTTGAGGGTTCCGATGTAGGGCTCGGAGGAGAATCTCCCCTCGGAGGCGTTCTTGACGGTGTCGAAGACCGAGTTGCCGATCTCCTTGACCACGGAGGTCATGATGATGCTGCCGTCACCGGAGGAGGTGTAGCCGTCGGAGTCGACCCAGATGACGGCGTTGGTGCCCCCGGCGTCGTTCTTCTGGCGCACGGAGGACAGCGTGCCCTGGCCGACGGGGCCGGCCACCGGCATGATGATGTCCGCCCCCTGGGAGATGAACTGCTCGGTGATGGCCTGGCCCTTGGCGGCGTCGGTGAAGTTGCCGACGAAGGAGCCGCCCTTGCCGGTGGTGGTGTCCCAGCCCTTGACCTGGACCTGGGCGCCGGTGTCCTGGTTGTAGCGGGCCACGCCCTTGGCGAAGCCGTCCATGAAGATCTGGACGGTGGGCAGGGGCTTGCCGCCGTAGGTGCCCACGACCCCGGTGCGGGAGGTGCCGGCGGCGGCGTACCCGGCCAGGTAGGCGGCCTCGGCCGTCTTGAACAGCAGCGGCTTGGTGTTGGGCAGGGTGGCGGGCTTGCCGTCGGCGCCGATGAAGGAGGCGTCGATGAGGGCGAACTGGATGTCGGGGTTGGCCTTGGCCGACTCGGTCAGGTCGGCGGCGATGTTGAAGCCGACGCCGATGACGAGCTTGCAGTTCTGCTGGATGAGCGCGTAGATGTTGGTGGCGTAGTCGGCCGAGTTCTCCGACTGCACGGCAATGGTCTTGACTCCCAGTTCCTTGCCGGCCCGGTCCAGGCCCTTCTTGCCGGACTCGTTGAAGGAGTGGTCGTCGAATCCGCCCTCGTCGGAGAGCATGCAGGCGGTGAAGTTCTTGGCTCCCTCCAGGTTGCGGGAGGGCCGCTGGGCCGGTGGCGTCCCGCAGGCGGCCAGCGCCAGGGCCACGGCCGCGCCAAGCGTCATCGCGGAGCAGGCCTTCTTCATGGAAACCTCCGTGGTTCTCGCGTGCGACGGGGGACACATTCGAGTGTCAAGGATAGGCGAGAACCTCTCATTGTCACACCATCCGTTCCACCGGGATGGCCTCGTGATCGTCGTGGTTTCGATGAGGGGCCCGACGCCGGAGGACTGTCTTCTTCCGGCGTCGGGCCCTCAAAGGGCCGGCTGACCGACCCCGATTGCCGCTGCGTGCCCTACCGACAGGGGCGGCGAGGCTGCTCGCGGCAGATCGGGTGGCGTCCGGCGTCGTCTGGTCGCAATGCACGAGGCCCGGGTGCTACTGGAGGAAGGATGGGGGTACTCCAGGTAGGGAGGGCCTTCGTGCAGTACGCACAAGCCTTGGCCAGTACATCCCGACCCTCGTGGAGTAGGGGCGGCTCTCACAAGCCCCGGGCCGGAGCCGACGTCGGACCACAACCTCCAGGCCTCGATCAGGAGCCGAGCAGGGCCAGTGGGGTCGAACCTGGGGTGAGGGCGTCGGGCTGCGCCGCGAGAACCCCGCTGAGCCGACGCCGAAGGCAGCCCAGTGTCCACAGCGCTGACATTAGCGAACCCGCCACGGAAGCGGCCGGTGAGGATCGTTGGAATTCCGCGGTTTGTCCTCGGCGTGCGGCGCCAGAGCGGAGCTAATGTCAGCGCCATGGACATTGGCGAGACGCCGGACCTCTTCCATCGACCCACCATTGCCTTCGGGGCGGCCAGCCATACCCGGAATCACGCCCGCGTGGGCGTTTCAGAAGTCGAGGGGACAAGACGGTCCCCGGTGCAGTGGTTCGGCTAGAGCAGGTCCTCTCGGCCGGCCGCCTTGAGGGCGTCGACGACGCTCTTGACGTCCTGGGCGTGCTCGGGGGTGGTGACCAGGAGGGCGTCGGGCGTATCGACGACGACGGCACCCGGCACTCCCAGGAGCACCACCGTGCGTCCGGAGGTGGAGGCGATGAGGGCGCCGTCGGAGTCAAGGGCCCGGATTTCTGCGCGGGGGGTCGCGGGGGCGGCGTCGCCGGCGGCGCCGGTAGAGCCGCCGGTGTCGTCGAGCACTCCGGCACCGGTGGCCGGCCCCTGGGTGCGCGGCGGGACGAGCTCGGTCAGGGCGTCGAATCCGCCGACGTCGTTCCAGCCCATGGAGACCGGCACAGTGGCCACTCCCCCGGCGGCGGCCACCGGCTCGGCGATGGCGTGGTCGATGGCGATCTTCTCCAGGGCGGGCCAGCGCTCGGCCAGGACCTCCTCGCGCTCGGGGGCGTCCCAGACGGCGGCGATGGCCTCGATGCCCTGGGCCAGCTGGGGCCTGAGCTCGGCGAGGTGGTCCAGGAGGACGCCGGCGCGGACCACGAACATGCCTGCGTTCCAGCGGTAGTCGCCGGTGGCCAGGTAGGCGGCGGCGGTGTCGGCGTCGGGCTTCTCGGTGAAGCCCAGGACCCGGCGTCCGTCGGGGGCCCCGGGCACCTCGGTGGGGTCGCCGGCGTGGATGTAGCCGAAGGCGGTCGAGGGGCCGGTGGCCTCGATCCCGATGGTGACCACCCAGCCCTGCTCGGCCAGACGGGCGGCCTGGCGAACGGCGTCGGCGAAGGCGGCCCGGTCGGCCACGGTGTGGTCGGCGGCGAAGGAGCCGACGACGGCGTCTCGCCCGTGGCGGTGGGCGATGACGGCGGCGGCCAGGCCGATGGCCGCCATGGAGTCGCGCGGGGAGGGCTCGGCCAGGAGGTTGTCGCGCGGGATGCCCGGGAGCTGGTCGGCCACGGCGGCGATGTGGGCGACACCGGTGACGACCGTGGTGGTGGCAGTCAGGGGGGTGAGGCGCTCGACGGTGTCCTGCAGGAGGCTGCGGCCGGTCCCGGTGAGGTCGAGGAGGAATTTGGGGCGCCGGCGTCGGCTGAGCGGCCACAGCCGGGTGCCCGCGCCGCCGGCGGGGATGATGGCGTGGACGGCCGGGGCTGAGCCGCCGCAGGGAGCCGAGCCGCTGAGATCTGCGACCCGAGTGGAGCCGCCGGGGTTGCCAGGAGTGTCAGTCACCGCCACAGGCTATCGTCCCGGTCCGCTGTCTGTTCACCAGGTCGGGCTCAAGGCAGCGCCGGGACCCGCCCCTCAGGGGATCGGCACCGGGGGGACGTAGTCGGGGTGCGCCGTCGGGTCCGCCTCAAGGCTGCCGGTGATGGACTGGCGGGGCCAGGCCAGGGTCTCGGGCACGGAGAGGGTCACGTAGTTGGGGCGCTCGTGGGCGTGGACCTCGTCGGGGTGGTCGACGTCGCGGGGCAGCGGCGGGTTGGCCATCCAGGCCGCCACGAGCAGCACGACGCGGCTGGTCAGGTGCAGCCACAGGATGAGGACGGCGATGGCCGCGAAGGAGGCCAGCAGCGGGTTGCGCGTCACCGAGCCGACCGCCCCGGTCCCCACCTGGCGCAGCACGCCCAGGGCGAAGGCGCCCAGCATGCAGCCCTGCAGCAGGTCGCGTCGGGGAGGGCGGATGCCGCACATGGTGATGAGGAGCGCCAGGACACCGGTGTCGATGAGGAAGGAGAGCAGGAGCGTCATCACCCACGCCCCGGTTCCGGTCAGCGACTGCGGCAGGCCCAGGGAGCGGCCGACACTGCCCGACAGTGTCGTCGTCACCACCGAGGCCACGGCCGTCACCAGCACTCCGGCCACGATGACGAGGAAGCCCGCGAGATTCGCCAGCTGCCCGACCACCGGTCTCATGACGGGATTGACCAGTCCGAACATGGCTCTCAAGGCGATCTTGAGGGTACCCATGAGGCTGATGACCGAATAGAGGAAGGCCCCGGCCGCCAGCACCGATCCCAGGTTGAGCGCCGAGGAGAGCGTCAGCTGCTCGACCGAGACCAGCCCCTTGCCGTTGCCGGTGTCGATGACACCGGGCAGCAGGGAGTTGATGGAGTCCACGACGGCCCCCCGGATGGTGGGGTACCGACCGAGCATCGCCATGAGTATGCTCACGCCGATGACGAGCACGGCGAAGACCGAGAACATGCCCGTGTAGGCGATCCCTCCGGCCATGAGCGCGCCACGCGCCGTGCCGTAGCGGATCAGGGCCCGGCCGATCCGCGTGCGCCGCCCGGCCTCCAGCAGCTCCTTGACGCGCTCGATCACAGCGAGACCACCGGAGTCGTCGGGACCATCGGCGCCTCGGGCAGCTCAGTGCCGGCGGAGACGTCCGCGGCGAGGGAGCCTCCGAAGGCGAAGGCGGCCACCACGTCCCAGCCACCCTCCGAAGCCGGGCACCGGCCACCGCCGTGGCTGGCGGGCCGGCTGCGGTGGCGGTAGAGGTGAAGCTCGGTGACGGTGAAGTCCATGGTGAGGTCAGCTCCCTTTCTGGCTGCGGTGTCGAGGCCGTCCTCGGCGATCTCGTGGGCCAGGGTCACGTGCGGGTGGAAGGGGAAGCTGAGCGAACGAGCCAGGGGTCCCCGGCGGTCGCGCACCCGCACCTGAAGACGGTCACACTCCTCGGCGCCGCTGCGCAGACCGAGGTAGACCACGGGGCTGACGGGCCGGAAGGTGCCGACCTCGTCCAGCCGCACCTCGAAGGGGCTCGTCCCGGCAGCCACGTTGCGCAGGTGCCGCTTGACCTCGTCGAGGGAGTCGACGTCGACGGCCGTGGGCGGCAGCAGCGTGATGTGGGGCGGCACGACCTCGGCCAGAGGATCCCCCGCGGCCTCCCGCACCGCCCTCACCTGGGCGGCGTAGTGGGAGGGCAGGGCGATGGCCACACCGATGACGCACTGGTGCGCGTCTGGTGCGGGGATCTGCATGGCTCCTGGACTCCTACGGGATGACTGGTTGATCGGGCTGATGTGAGTTCCTGCGTCCGGAGAACGCATGACCACGAGGGTGACCCGGACACATTACCGTGTCACGCCCCTGTTATCCCAGCCGGGGGCGCGGCACGAGCGGGATAAGTGTGCCATGACCGACCGAACGGGTGGAACGGACGCCAGCACCGCCACCGTCTGTGCGACTCTGTGCGGGAACGTGCGGACATGGCGTTTTCGACGTCGAGGTCTGGCAGACTGTCCCCATGCAACCCGGCCCCTCAGCCTCCGCCGTCGGATCGCCCCGCCCGGCCCCGATGCTCGCCCGTCAGCGCCAGGAGCACATCCTGGAACGGGTCGCGGCCACCGGCGGGGTCCGGGTGGCCGACGTCGTCGAGGAGCTGGGCATCTCGGAGATGACCGTGCGCCGTGACATCACCGAGCTGGTCACCCAGGGGCTGGTCGAGCGCGTCCACGGCGGGGCGGTGGCCGCCGGCCCCACCACCCTCGAGCCGCGATTCACCGCCAAGTCGACCCTCAACCTGGAGGCCAAGCGCCGCATCGGTCAGGCCGCGGCCGCCATGGTCCGCCCGGGGGACTCCCTGGCGCTGTCGGCCGGGACCACCACGCTGGCGCTCGCCCAGGCCCTGACCGAGCTGGAGCACTTCCCCACCCTGACCGTCATCACGAACTCGCTGCCCGCCGCGCAGGTGCTCTTCGACGCCGCCGACGCCGCCCGCGCCGAGAACCGCGACGCCCCGACGGTGGTCATCACCGGCGGCGAGCGCACGCCGTCGAACGCCCTGGTGGGGCTGGTGGCCATCGACGCACTGAGCACGATGCGTGTGGAGTGGGTCTTCCTGGGCGCCCACGGCTTCACTCCCGAGGCCGGGCTCATGACCCCCAACCTGCAGGAGGCCTCCGCCAACCAGGCGCTGGTCGCCGCCGGGCGCACGGTGGTGGCCACGCTGGACTCCTCCAAGTGGGGGGTCCTGGGGCTGCGATCCTTCTGCGCCACCCGCGACATCGGGGTCCTGGTGACCGAGGCCGAGCCCGACACCGACGTCGTCGACGCGCTCAAGCAGGCCGGCACCCGCCTGACCATCGCCTCCTGACCCCGTCCCACCGGCCTTTCCCTTCCACAGCCTGTCCGCTCACCCACAACAACCCACCACAGGAGACCACGATGACCAACGATGCTCCCGTCTTCGCCCCTGCACTGAGCCCCCAAGAGGGCGCCGAGGCCGCCACCGCCCTGTTCCGGGAGGTCTTCGAGGCCGAGCCCGACGGCGTCTGGTACGCCCCCGGACGCGTCAACATCATTGGCGAGCACACCGACTACAACGGCGGCCTGGCCCTGCCCATCGCCCTGCCCCACCGGGCGCACCTGGCACTGCGGCGCCGCGAGGACCGCGTCGTGCGCCTGGTCTCCCCCCAGACCCGGGAGAAGGCCGACGTCATGGACCTCGACACGATCGGCCCGAAGGGAACCCCCGGGGAGGTGGAGCACTGGGCCTCCTACATCGCCGGCGTCGCCTGGTCCCTGGAGCGCGACGGCTTCGAGAACCTGCCCGGCTTCGACGCCGCCCTCGTCTCCTGCGTGCCCCTGGGAGGCGGACTGTCCTCCTCAGCGGCCCTGGAGTGCTCGGCCGCCGTCGCCATCGACGAGGTCGCGCACCTGGGCCTGGCCGGGACTGCACAGGAGCCCGACGACGCCGGGCGCGCCCGCCTGGTGACCAACTGCGTGCGCACGGAGAACGAGATGGCCGGGGCCCCCACCGGCGGCATGGACCAGTCGGCCTCCCTGCGCTGCCGCGAGGGCCACGCCCTGGAGCTGGACTGCCGCGACGGCTCGGTGACCCACGTGCCCTTCGACCTGGCCGCCGAGGGCCTGGCCCTCCTGGTCATCGACACCAAGGCCAAGCACTCCCTGGATGACGGCCAGTACGGGGCCAGGCGAGCCGCCTGTGAGCGCGCCGCCGAGCTCCTCGGGGTGGAACTCCTGGCGGACATCGCGATCGAGGACCTGCCCGGCGCCCTGGAGCGCCTCGCGGCCGCCGACGGCGACGACACCGACGAGCTGGTCAAGCGCACCCGCCACGTCGTCACCGAGATCGACCGCACCCGCCGGCTCGTGGCGCTCCTGCAGGACGGACGCCCCCTGCGCGGCGAGAAGCTCGCCGAGGCAGGCAGGCTCATGGATGCCTCGCACGAGTCACTGCGCGTGGACTACGAGTGCACCTGCCCCGAGCTGGACGTCGCCGTGGAGGCGGCCCGCGCCGCCGGCGCCCACGGGGCGCGTATGACTGGCGGCGGGTTCGGCGGCTCGGCGATCGCCCTGGTGGAGGCCGACGCCGTCCACGACGTGGCCCGCGCCGTGGCCGACGCCTACCAGCGCGAGGGCTTCAACCCGCCGGCCTTCCTCGACGCGGTTCCCGCCGCCCCGGCCGGGAGGCTCGCCTGAGCGGCCCGAAGCACCACTGAGCCCCGCACCTGACGCTGACGGTTCTCTCCAACCATGGTCGGAGAGAGCCATCAGCGTTCCTCCTTCAGGATGAGGTCAGACAACCGCTCTTGCCGTAGTCTCTGCGCGTATTAATCAGAAGCCCGGGCCCCTACCCGGTTCTGATCCCGTTGCCTTCCATGGAGGACGCCGTGAAGCGCTTCGTCTGGCCCGCCCTCAAGACTCTCATCGCGGTGATTGTCGCCGTCGCCCTGGTGAAGATCGCTTTCTTCCCCTCGCAGAGCGACGGTACGACCGCTGATATCTCCCCGGGTTACGCCGCCGACGTCAAGACCGTCCCCGTGACCAAAGGCAACATCTCCAACACGGTCTCGGTCAAGGGGCACATCGTTCAGGACGCCACGGTCGAGGTCCAGGCCGACCTGGCCGGCGTCGTGGACTCGGTCGCCGTGGAGAAGGACAGCCAGGTCAGCGCCGGCGACCCGCTGCTCTACATCAAGCACTCCGAGTCCCAGCCCCCGGTGACCAAGACCGACGAGAGTGGCAACGTCACCCAGACCCCGACCGAGGACAAGGTCACCTGGTCCACGATCTACGCCCCCGTCAGCGGCACCGTGACCCCCAAGGTCCTCAAGCAGCAGGAGACCGGCGTCGGCGTCGTCGTGGCCACCATCACCCCCGCGACCTACTCGGCCACTGGGACCGTCAGCGCCGCGCAGCAGTACCGGCTCACCAACGCTCCCACTGCCGCGACCCTGACCCTGGAGGGAGGCCCAGCGCCCTTCCAGTGCAACAACCTCAAGGTCGGTACCAAGGCCTCCACCTCCACGACCACCGGTGGGGACGGCTCGACGACGACCACCTCCGGTGACGGCACCAGCGTGGAGATGCGCTGCGCGGTTCCCGGCGACCAGAAGGTCTTCGCCGGTATGCCGGTGACCATCAGCGTTGACGCCGGCAGCGCCTCAGAGGCCCTGATGGTTCCGGTCACCGCCGTGGAGGGCAAGGTCGGCTCGGGCTTCGTGTGGCTGGTGCCCGAGTCCGGGGACGCCTCCAAGGCGGTCAAGACCGCTGTGAAGCTGGGGATCACGGACGGTACGAACATCCAGATCACCGCCGGCCTCAAGGCCGACCAGCAGGTCCTGCAGTTCGTCCCCAACAAGGACACGCGCCGCACCGGGACGCCGGACACCTGCGAGCCGGACAACTCCGCCTGCTACGACTCCGAAGGCAAGGAAATCCTGTGAGCGAGCTGCTGGAGCTGCGGGAGATCACCCGCACCTTCACCGTTCCCGACTCCGAGCCCCTGCAGATCCTCACGGGAGTCAACCTGAGCGTCTCCCCCGGTGAGCACGTGTCCATCGTGGGACGCTCAGGAACGGGAAAGTCCACCCTGCTCAACATCCTGGGACTCATCGACAAACCGACGTCGGGGCACTACACGCTCTCGGGCACCGACACCTCCCGGCTCGGGGAGAGTCGCCGCGCCCACCTGCGGGGGCAGACCTTCGGCTTCGTCTTCCAGTCCTTCAACCTCATCCCGGGACTGACCACCACCGAGAACGTGGCAGCGCCCCTCCTGTACGACACCGGCAGGGCCTTCTGGACCCGCAGCGCACGGGCCGCCGAACTGCTGGAGGCCGTGGGCCTGGGAGACAAGGTGGGCTCACCCATCTCACGTCTGTCGGGAGGCGAGCAGCAGCGGGTGGCCATCGCCAGGGCGCTGTCGCGCCGCCCCAGCGTCATCCTGGCTGACGAGCCCACCGGCGCCCTCGACGTCGACACCGGCAACTCGGTCATGACGCTCCTGGAGCGTCAGTGCGCCGAGAACGGTGCCGCCCTCATCATCATCACGCACGACCTGGCCGTGGCCGGCCGCGCCCACACCCAGTACCGGCTCGATCACGGCACCCTCACCCCGATCTCCGTCATGCGTCGCAAGGTCGGCAGCCTGGAGGAGTTCGGTGAGGTCGTCACCACCCCTCCGGCATCCCCCTACCCGTCGGCGCCCACCAGCCAAGAAGGAGCCTCATGAACGGCATTCTCACCGGATTCTTCGGCGCCATCGTCGAGGCCTGGGCCCAGCTGCGCATCGGCAAGCTGAGGGTCCTGCTGTCGCTGGTGGGCGTGGCGGCGGCGGTGGCGGCCATGACCTTCGTCATCGCCCTGGGGCAGGTCTCCGTCGACGCCATCAACAAGGTCAGCGAGAAGTACACCGGCCGCCCGGGCACGGTGACGATCAACGTCAGCCCCACCGGCAAGGGCCTGGACCAGGCCCTCCAGGCCGACGACGTCCCCGAGTCGAGCGCCGCAGACTCAGGTGCCAGCGGCGGCAGCAGCGACGGTGCGGGCGGTACCGGCGGCGCAGGTCGTGCGGGCGCTGCAGGGGGCGCTGGTAGCGGGGGTGGAGGCTCCACGACCAGCGCTGCGACAGCGGCGAAGATCTCGGGAGCGATGAACAGCTTCGTCGAGCGCTACGAGGTCAAGTCCTGGGCGACGACCTACACCTCCAACGTGCGCTTCTCCTTCCCCGACGGCGCTCGGAGCGTGCCCACCCAGACCGTGAGCCTGAGCTACGGGCTCCTGCACCACAAGACCGTCTCCCAGGGGCGCTGGTTCACCGCGCAGGACGAGGACGACCTCTCCCCGAGCATGGTCGTCACCCAGGGCTTCCTCGACGCGCTGGGGATCCAGCAGCTCACCGAGCCGGTCACCATCACCTCCTTCTCCCCGGTGCAGACCTCCTTCACGATCGTCGGCGTCCTGGAGGCGGAGGACCTCTCCCTCATGGGCTGCAGCGGCGACCCCGAGCGGGACGCGGGCCTGCCGTGCACCCAGCCCGTGACCGCCTTCGCCCTCAACACGCCCTATGAGCACTGGCTGCCCAAGGACGCCGCCCGCCCCGCCCCCACGCTGGAGATCTGGGCCGGTCAGGACGGTGCGAAGGAGGTCGCCAGCCTGGCCAAGAAGGACCTGGACGCGCGCTTCGGTCAGGGCTCGACCCAGGCCGAGGACAACCTCCAGGGCGGCGGCTTCAGCTCCAGCGCGAACACCTTCACCCAGGTGGTCACGGCCGCCGGCGTGTTCGTCATGCTGCTGGGGGCCCTGAGCCTGGTCAACATCTCACTGGTGACCGTGCGTCAACGCATCCACGAGATCGGGGTGCGACGCTCCTTCGGGGCGACGAGCCGACGCATCTTCTTCTCCATCATGCTGGAGTCGGTGGTGGCCACCGTGGTCGCCGGCGTCGTCGGCATCGGGATCGCGATTGTGGGGATGCGCTTCATGCCGCTGAGCGCCTTCCTGGGCATCCCGGTGACCACGACCCCGCCCTTCCCCATGGTGGCGGCTGTCATCGGCCTGGTCGCGGCCACCGCCGTGGGCGCGCTGGCGGGCATCATCCCGGCGATCGTGGCCACCCGCATCCGGCCGATCGACGCGATCCGCTACTGAGAGGCCGTCGGGGTCGGGCCGAACAGGCACCCGACCCCGACGTGCTCTCCGAAAAGGTCAGCCGCGTCTTCAGCGGTACTCGACGACGAGCGGGGCGTGGTCGGACCAGCGCGAGGCGTAGTCGGGCGCCCGGTCCACGGTGACGCTGTGGGCCCGCTCGGCCAGGGCGGGGGTGAGGACCTGGTAGTCGATCCGCCAGCCGGTGTTGTTGTCGAAGGCCTTACCGCGCTGGGACCACCACGTGTAGGGCCCCTGCTCCTCGTCCCCCACGAGGTGACGCGAGGCGTCCACCCAGCCGGAGGCGAACCAGCCCTCCAGGTGGGCGATCTCCTCGTCCATGACGCCGGCGATCTTGTTGTGGTTGGGCTTCCAGTTCTTGATGTCACGCTCGGAGCGCACCACGTTGAGGTCCCCGGCCATGACGACCTGGGGCCCACCATCACGGGCGGCGGCCAGGAGCGCGGCCATGCGGGCGTCGACGAGCTCGAGGTGGGCGTACTTCTGGTCCATCTTCTCGGTGCCCAGCTGGCCCGAGTGCAGGTAGGCGGAGATGACGGTGAGCCGCTCGAGACCGTCGAAGCCGGTGAGGCTCAGGTCGGCCTCGAGCCAGCGGCCGGAGTCGACGTCGGGCTCCTCGGTGCCGGGCGCGGCCACGCCGTAGCGCAGCTCGCCGAGGGTGGCGGAGCCGCCCTCGCGCACGGCGACGCCCACGCCCGCACGTCCCTTGATGCGGCAGGGCCAGATGGCGGCCTTGTAGCCGGGCAGGAGGTCGACGGCGATCTGCTCGTCGGCCCGGACCTCCTGGAGCAGGAGGATGTCGGGGGCGGAGGCTGAGAGCCACTCCCCCATGCCCTTGCGGGCGGCGGCCCGGATGCCGTTGACGTTGACGGTGGCGATACGCATGGCGGCAAGCCTACGCGCTCGGCCCTGAGCCTGAGACGATAGGGTCATGAGCGACGCCGGTATGAGTGCCAGCACCGTGAGAACCGTTCACGTCCTGGTCCAGGGCACGGTCCAGGGGGTGGGCTTCCGCTACCACTGCGCCTACACCGCCCAGGAGCTGGGGGTGGTGGGGCAGGTCCGCAACCTGCCCGACGGCGACGTCGAGGTCATGGCCCAGGGCGAGCCGGAGGCCGTGGGCCGGCTGATCGCGTGGCTGAGGCGCGGCCCGCGGTGGGCCTCGGTGCGCCGGCTCACCGTCACCGACCTGCGCGCCGGCTGCCTGGATGAGCGCAGGTTCGAGATCACCGGGTGAGAGGATCGGGCCATGGAACCCGACGACGCCCGAGCGCCGCGCAGCGCCCGACGAGTCGGCGCGTGGATGGCGGTTATCGTCATCGCCGCCGTCCTGCCCGTGCTGGCTCAGACCTCGCTGCTGTCCCGCGTCAGCACCCTGTTGTGGCTGGCCTCCATGCCGCTGTGCATCCTGGGCTGTGCGATGCTGGCCAAGGAGCTGGCGGCGCGTCGCGACTCCCGGCCGGAAGAGGACTAAGCGCCCAGCAGCGGTGAGCCGCAGACACAGACTGACGGGGCGGATGAGGCTCTCCTCATCCGCCCCGTCAGCCGTCTGCTGGTCGCAGTTCCTGTCAGCCGGCCTCAGAGCCGGTCAGGCGCCGACGGCGCAGCATGAGCGCGACACCGCCGCCGGCCAGGAGCAGCAGGGCGATGCCTCCCAGGAAGAGCGCCTGGGTTCCGGTCAGGGGCAGACCGGCCACAGTCTTCTTGGGGTTCGCGGTGGGCGAGGCGGCGCTGTAGTCGGTCACGCCCGGCTTGCCCTGCCCGGGCGGAGTGGCGGAGTCCTTGCCGTTGTTCGACCCGTTGGAGCCGTTCCCGTTGGAACCCTTGCCGTTGCTGGGGATGTCACAGGTGCCGGTCTTGGCGGTGCAGGGGTCGGTGATCGGCTTGTCGGTGAAGCCCAGTCCCTGGGTGCGCAGGAGAACCGTGGAGTCGAGCTGACCGTCCTGGGCGTCGGCGATGGCCACGCGCACGTGCACCTTCTGCCCCGGGGTGACGGAGGCCTGGCAGGGCAGGGCGGAGGTGTAGCCGTTGAACTCCACGGGGATCTGTCCCGGGGTGTGTCCCGAGACATTGGCCGTGTAGTAGGCGGCGTTGGAGGACTCGTTGATCGAGGCGGCGCTCACGGCCGTCTGCGTGCCGGGGACGTGGGCGCACTCGGTGCCGTTGACCTGGATGCTCAGCGGGTCCTTGTATCCGCGCGACTGCCAGGAGGCCGGGGTGCCCTCGGTGGCGCCGGCGTACTCCTCGGAGCCGAGGCTGTAGTAGAGGACGATGTTTGAGCTGGTGGCGGTGACGTCGAACTCCAGGACGGCCTCGTCGTAGACGTCGGTGCCGGCTACCTTGGCCAGTCCCGCCGGGTCCTCGACGACGCCGAAGTCACCGGTGGTGTCCAGGGCGTCGTTGGGTCCCAGGACGGCGGAGCGGGTGATGTCGGTGTCGGAGTCGGCGGTGGGATCGGGGTCGATAAGGGAGCCGGTGGATAGGGCGACCCCCTCGGTGATGGCGTTGCCGTCACCAGGCAGTCCCTTGACCGTGCCGATCTGGACGTCCTTGCCGGAGACGGATGCGTTGGAGACTGTCGCCTTCGGACCGGCGACCATCTGGGCGAGGCTCTGAGCGCTCACCGTGGAGGTGTTGCGCAGGGAGGTGGTGGACTGCCCGGCTGTGTTCGATGCCGGGGCGGCCACAGCCGGACCGGCTGCAGCCAGGGCGAGCGCAGCTAGGAGAGCGGATGTTGGTGCGGATAACCGTCGCAGACGGATGGGAATGATACTCACAGGATCTCCGTTAGACACGGGGCCGCCCAGCGTTGAGCGACCACCTGAACCGACAGGCATGGGAGACCGAACAGCTCACGGAGAACGCGTTCAAGACTAACCGGACGATAAGACCTTTGCTTGTGATCTATGTCACCAAAGTGCCGAAAACCTCAAGAAACCCTGAGAATGCAGGGGCTACGTCTTTGGTGGCAGTGTCCCGATATTGACAGAGCGGTCCAAAGACCTATTCCTCCGCCCCCAGGTTCTCCTAAGGTTGGGCCTGGGAGATCACATAACAAAGGCTCACGGCGCACTGACACCCTCATCCCTCATGAGTAAGGACAGTACGGACAATGACCGTGACACACACTTCGTTCCGCGCCCGTCGCAGACGACTGGCCGTGGCGCTGACGCTCGGACTCCTGGTGGCCGGGTCCGGCACCACTGCGCTCGCCGATGAGGCACCTTCCCCCAGCACCTCCCCCACCGCCACCGCTACTGCCGAGGCCTCGCCCGAGGCGGGAGCGGACCAGAAGAACGACCAGTCCCCTGCCAACCAGGCGCAGGCGAGCCAGAGCCCCACCGAGCAGGCACAGGCGGGCCAGAGCGACCAGCAGGCCGCCGGCGGAGCCGCGGCCCAGAACGCGAAGGGATTCAAGGCCGATAACCCCGGCTGGGCTAACGCCACCAAGCACACCGGTGCGGCACACGGGGTCGAGGAGGACTACACCGCCAAGTGGACCCGTGCCGACGCCATGCAGATCCAGCGCGTCTCCAACCCCAATGCGCCGTCGGGCACCAACTCGATGCCCGAGCAGCTCACGATGCCGGAGATCTCCAACGGTTTCCCGGCCACGAGCGAGGACGTGTGGGTGTGGGACACCTGGACGCTGACCGATGAAGCCGCCCACCAGATCTCCTACAACGGCTGGGAGATCGCCTTCTCCCTGGTGGCCGACCGGCACGCCGGCTATACCTTCGATGACCGCCACACCCACGCGCGACTGGGCTTCTTCTACCGCAAGGCCGGCACGCAGACCTCCTCGGCCGACGGCGCAGGCAGCTCCAACGGCGGCTGGATCTACGGCGGGCACGTCTTCCCCGACGGCGCCTCCGGCTCGATCTTCGAGGATCAGAGCTTCACGGCCCAGACCGAGTGGTCCGGTTCGGCCCGCCTCATGGAGGGCAACAAGATCCGCATGTTCTACACCTCGGTGGCCTTCTACAACACCTCCACCGGTGGCAGTGGCGACAAGGGCTACGGTCAGGACGGCAACAACGCGGCCTCCAAGCCCTACGACCCGCGGATCGTGCAGTCCGAGGGGCGCATCTACGCTGACGAGAACGGCGTGTGGCTCACCGGTTTCCGCACCCAGCACCAGCTGCTCGTCCCGGACGGCAAGTACTACCAGACCCGCGAGCAGAACCCGGGCGTGAACTTCCGCGACCCCTTCACCTTCCGTGACCAGAACAACCCCTCGGACCCCACCGAGTACATGGTCTTCGAGGGCAACTCGGCCTTCGTGCGTGAGCAGCAGTACGTCGACGCCGCGGCCAAGGCCGGGCAGAACACCACTCTGGCCACCTGCACCGCGGAGGACCTCGGCTACGAGCAGGGCGATCCCAAGGCCGAGACGGTCGAGGCGGTCAACCAGCGCGGCGGCCGCTACCAGCTGGCCAACGTGGGTCTGGCCCGGGCGAAGAACAAGGCGATGACCCAGTGGGAGTACCTGCCTCCGCTGCTGAGCGGCAACTGCGTCAACGATCAGACTGAGCGGCCCCAGATCTACTTCCAGGACGGCAAGTACTACCTGTTCACGATCTCGCACCGGGAGACCTATGCCGACGGGCTCCAGGGCCCTGAGGGCGTCTACGGCTTCGTGGGCGACGGGCTGCGAAGCGACTACAAGCCACTCAACCAGAACACGGGTATCGCGCTGGGCAACCCCATCAACCTCAACTTCAACCCGGGCAAGCCCTACTCGCCGGACTTCAACCAGAGCCCGTACACCTTCCAGTCCTACTCGCACTACGTCATGCCCGGCGGCCTGGTGGAGTCCTTCATCGACTCCATCGGCGGCAACAAGGACGGCAACCCGGTGCGTGGAGGCTCCCTGGCCCCGACGGTGAAGCTGAACATCTCCGGGGACACCACTTCGGTGGACCGCACCTACGGCACCAACGGCTTGGGGGGCTTCGCGGACATCCCCTCAGACCGGGCCCGCTCCAACGGCGGTGACACCCGCCCGCAGCGCCTGAAGTAGGCGCCGCCCCGAGCGTCACTGCTTGAGCAGGAGGTGGGGTCGTCGGAATCGTCCGGCGGCCCCACCTCCTCGTCGTCGAAGCGTCCTGCGGCGTCCTTACAGGGCTGCGGCCAGGGGGGTGAGGCTTCCCGACGTGATGGTGGCCGTGCCCTTGGCGCCCAGGACGATCTCCTGGCAGGAGGGGGCGGTGAAGACCAGGAGGCTGCCGACGGTGGCGCCGTCGTCGACGAAGACCTCGAGGCTGGAGCGGTCCAGGTAGAGGTGCAGACGCACTGTGGAGCCGGTGGGGCGGTACTGCGTCTGGCGGCGCAGGGCGAAGTCGGTGGTGGTCCCCTCGTCCTTGCCGTCGACCTGTGTGAGCCCGCCGTCGGTGCGGTCGAGGTAGAGGGTGCCGGCCGAGACGTTGACGCCGACGCGCACTTCCTGGGTCTTGCCGTCGACCGTGCCGCGGGCCAGTCCCAGCCAGGCCTCGGAGGCCTGGGAGATATCCAGCGTCAGGTCGATCTCGACCGTGCGGCCCGTGCCCAGAGCCGTCACCGTGTCGGTGGCCTGGCGGCCGGAGAGGTCGGTGGCCCGCCCGCGCAGGGCGTCGAGCTCGGGGACGGGTTTCTGCACGAGGGTGCGTTTGCCGCCGATGGTGGTCAGGGACAGCTCGCGCGGGATGCTCATCTCACCGCGCCAGTCGCCGGTGGGCAGGGAGTAGGGGTAGTTCCAGTTGCCCAGCCAGGCCATCCACACGCGGCGGCCCTCGACGTGCTCGAAGCTCTGGGCGGCGTAGAAGTCCTGGCCGACGTCGGTGAAGCGGGTGTCGCGGTCCTCGGGGAAGAAGACGGAGCCGTCGAAGTCGCCGATGAAGTACTGGGCGGTGGAGCCTGCCGTCTCCTCGTTGGCGCCGATCGAGAGGGTCATGACCCAGCGGGTGCGCCCGTCGCTGGAGTCGGTCAGGGGGAAGAGGTCGGGGCACTCCCACACGGCGGCGTGCGAGCCGATGCCCTGGCCGAAGTCACTGGCGTGGCTCCAGGCCTTGAGGTCGGTGGAGCGGAAGAGGGAGACGTGGTCCCCGGCGGAGACGATCATGATCCAGGCCTTGGAGTCCTCGTGCCAGAAGACCTTGGGGTCACGGAAGTCCTTGCGCCCGTCGTTGGGGATGACGGGGTTGCCGGAGAAGCGCTGCCAGCTCCTCCCCCGGTCGGTGGAGTAGGCCAGGGACTGGGCCTCTCCGCCCTCGGTGGAGGTGTAGACGGCGACCATGCCGCCGCCGGTGACCAGCCCGGAGGTGTCGGCCCCGTCCACGACGCAGCTGCCGGACATGGCCAGGCCCTGCGCGTCGTGATCCAGGGCCGTCCCCTGGCGCTTCCAACGCACCATGTCCGAGCTGATCGCGTGGCCCCAGGTGCCGTCCTGCTGGTGGAAGAGGTGGTACTCGCCCTGGTAGAGGACCAGGCCGTTGGGGTCGGCGAGATTCCCCGTGGCGGGGCTGTAGTGGTAGGCGGGGCGGTAGGCGGCTGAGGCCGCCGAGTCGGTGGCCGTGGGCGTCGGCGAGCTCCGGCGCCCCGTGGTGCAGCGCACCAGGATGGCTCCCCCCACGATGAGGGCGCCGGCACCGGCCGCGCCGAGGATGAGGGTCCGACGCCGCAGGCCGGTCCTGTGCGGCTGCGGGTCCTGGGAGCCGGTCGCCTCCGGCGAGGGCGACACAGGCGCCGTGTCCGCAGGGGCCGGCGGACACACCTCCGGCTGAGTCGGCTCAGGTCCCGAAGAGCTCGGGGAGCCTGCCGACTCAGCCGGACGGGTGGGGTGGTCAGGATGGGAGGGATGGGCGCCGTGGGACTCGTCCGTCATGGCCTCAAGGTTATCGGCCGGTCGGGCGAGCGGCGACGTCCCTCAGAGCGAGCGCTCCGCGGTCTCGACCACGTTGGCCAGCAGCAGGGCGCGGGTCATGGGGCCCACGCCGCCGGGGTTGGGCGAGAGCCAGGAGGCCACCTCGTCGACGCCGTCGGCGACATCACCGGCGATGCGGCCCTTGCCGGTGGCGGGGTCGACGACGCGCGAGACGCCCACGTCCAGGACGACGGCGCCGGGGGCGACCATCTCCGGGGTGATGATGCCGGGGCTGCCGGCCGCCGAGATGACGACGTCGGCCCGCCGCACGTGCTCGGCCAGGTCCGTGGTGCCGGTGTGGCAGATGTCCACGGTGGCGTTGACGTCCTTGCGGCCCAGGAGCAGGCCGATGGAGCGGCCCACCGTGACCCCGCGGCCGACGACGCACACGTTGCGGCCGGCCAGGTCGATGCCGTGGCGCTCCATGAGCTCGATGCAGCCGCGCGGCGTGCAGGGCAGGGGCGAGTCGATGGGCCCCGAGGCCCGCAGCACCAGGCGCCCCAGGTTGGTGGGGTGCAGGCCGTCGGCGTCCTTGGCCGGGTCGACGCGCTCCAGGATCGCGTTGGTGTCCACGCCCGCCGGCAGCGGGAGCTGGACGATGTAGCCGGTGCAGGCGTCATCCGCATTGAGGCGGTCGACGGCGGCGGCCACCTCGGCCTGGGTGGCGGTGGCCGGCAGGTCCTCGCGGATGGAGAGGATGCCGACCTCGGCGCAGTCGGCGTGCTTGCCGGCGACGTACTTGACGCTGCCGGGGTCCTCCCCCACCAGGACCGTGCCCAGGCCGGGGGTGACGCCGCGCTCGCGCAGTGCCGTCACGCGTTCCTTGAGCTCGGCCTTGAGGGCGGCGGCCGTGGCCTTGCCGTCCAGGACCCGGGCCGCCCCGTTCCAGGGAGCCCTCACTGGGCCAGCCCCGGGTAGAGGGGGAAGGCGTCGGTCAGGGCGCGCACGCGACCGCGCAGGGCGGCCAGGGTCTCGTCGTCGGCGGTGCCGGCGGCGCCGTGGACGAGGGTGGCGGCGATGATGTCGGCGACCTCGGTGAACTCGGCGTCACCGAAGCCGCGGGTGGCCAGGGCGGGGGTGCCGATGCGCAGGCCGGAGGTGACGCGCGGGGGACGCGGGTCGAAGGGGACGGCGTTGCGGTTGACCGTGATGCCGGCGGTGTGCAGGAGGTCCTCGGCCTGCTGGCCGTCCAGGGAGGAGTCGCGCAGGTCCACCAGCACCAGGTGGACGTCGGTGCCACCGGTGACCAGGCTGACGCCGGCGGCCTTGACATCGTCGGCCCCCAGGCGCTCGGCGATGATGGCGGCGCCGCGCACGGTGCGCTCCTGGCGCTCGCGGAACTCCTCGGTGCCGGCGATCTTCATGGCCACGGCCTTGGCGGCGATGACGTGCATGAGGGGGCCGCCCTGCTGGCCGGGGAAGACGGCGGAGTTGAGCTTCTTGCCCCACTGCTCGGCGCGGCTGGACAGGAGCATGCCGGAGCGGGGGCCGCCCAGGGTCTTGTGGACGGTGGTGGACACGACGTCGGCGTGCGGGACGGGGTTGGGATGCAGGCCGGCGGCGACGAGTCCGGCGAAGTGGGCCATGTCGACCCACAGGGCGGCGCCGACCTCGTCGGCGATGGAGCGGAAGGCGGCGAAGTCGAGGTGACGGGGGTAGGCCGACCAGCCGGCGATGATGACCGTGGGGCGCTCGCGCAGGGCGGCCTCGCGCACTTGGTCCATCTCGATGCGCATGGTGGTCTCGTCCACGCCGTAGGCGGTGGCGTGGTAGTTCTTGCCGGAGAAGTTGATCTTCATGCCGTGGGTGAGGTGGCCGCCGTGGGCCAGGGAAAGGCCCAGGAGGGTGTCGCCGGGGGTGGCCAGGGCGTGGAGGACGGCAGCGTTGGCCTGGGCGCCAGAGTGGGGCTGGACGTTGGCCCACTCGGCGTCGAAGACGGCCTTGGCGCGCTCGATGGCCAGGGACTCGGCGACGTCGACGACCTCGCAGCCGCCGTAGTAGCGGCGCCCCGGGTAGCCCTCCGCGTACTTGTTGGTCAGGACCGAGCCCTGACACTCCAGGACGGCACGGGGAACGAAGTTCTCCGAGGCGATCATCTCCAGGGTCTCGCGCTGGCGGGTGAGCTCACCGGTGAGGACCTCGGCGATGTCGGGGTCGAGCTCGGCCAGGGGCTGGTTCAGGGACGGGGTGACGGCTTGCGCTGTCATGTCTCTCCTCAGGTGTGAGGCGCACTCCGCGCTGAAGCAGGCGGCGTGCGCGCACTGGTGGGCGATCCGTGGCCCAGGCGGGCGACCCCGGAGTCGTGTTCGTGCCGCTCCCCGGTGGTGATCCACCCGGCGCCAGTCGCGACAGGAACACCCTACCGTGCCGGAGCACAGCCGCGCCGTCCCCTAGCGCACAGTGCAGCCCGGCGTCTCCCCGTGCCGCCTCATGCCTACTCGGGGTGGGGCTCGCACGGCGGCAGCGGGCGCTCAGCCCTCCTGCCCGAACCAGTCGCCCAGGCCGTCGTCGGCGCCGATCCAGGCCAGGGCCTGGGCCATCTCCTCGGGGCGCAGGAGGATCCGGGAGAAGGCGCGGCGCACCTGCTCGCGCATCTCCTCGTCCCCGACGCCGGTGACCACGAGGTGGCAGCGGGGCTCGCCGGCCGTGTCGTCGTCGGCACCGGAGGGGGCGGCCGGGACCTCCGCCCAGGTTCCGGCGTCGCCGACGCTCACGGCGCCTCCGGCGACCTCCCAGGTGCAGACCCGGCCGGGGCGGCTGGGCAGCCAGAAGCAGCCGCGAGCGCACAGGCCCTGACCGGCGAGCTCGACGACGAGGGAGCGCAGGCGCTCGGGGTGGAAGGGCAGGGAGGCGCTGAGGTCGAGGGTCCACACGCCGTGCTCGTCGGGGCCGCCCCAGGCGCTGGTGGTGGCGGGGTGGATGCGGCTCAAGGAGGCGGCGACGTCGTGGGTGAGGGCAGTGAGGGTCTCCAGGAGGGGTGCGTCGAGGCCCGGGAGCAGGAGGGCGTCGTGGGGGCGCAGGTGCTCGATGAGGTCGGCCCCGGCGGGGTCCTCATCGCGTCCCAGGGCCAGGACGAGGTCGGCGTATCCGAGGTTGGTCAGGTGGACGGCGCCCGTGCAGCGGGAGTCGCCGGGGAAGGCGCTCAGCTGGCGGTGCTCGAGGAGCTCGTCCAGGGCGGTGGTGGCGTCCAGGACGTGGGCGGCTCCGGCCAGTCTGACGCCGGTGCCGGCGAGCTCCTCGGCCAGGCCGGGCAGGAGGTGGGCGAGTTCGATGGCCGCCGGTAGGAGGATGACGGTGGTGCCGCCCGGGTCCTGGGCGGCGCGGTCCTGGGCGACGGCGGCCAGGACCTCCCGCAGGGAGCAGGTGGGGCAGGTGGAGGGCATGGGAACGTCGAGCCTGACCGGTTCGTCGTCGAAGCCCTCGGCCGAGCTGTGGCTGACGAGCCGGACCAGGTCGTCGTCGGCGTCGCTGCTCCCGGTCTCGTCGTCGGCGGCGAAGTGGAGCCCGGCGCGGATGACGACGGCGTCCTGGCCGGCCAGGGCGAGGTCGACCAGGTCCAGCAGGGCGGGGTCGACGGCGCCGATGACGGCCAGGGTGTGCCGGCCGTCGGCCGGGGAGCCGGGGATGTCAGCGAGGTTGCCGGCAAAGTCATCCGAGGGATCGGTCACGAGGTCCTCCAGCAGAGTTGACGAAACTGAGAATCATTCTTATATCATGCTCGTCATGACCACCTACTGCCAAGTCACGGGGGCCCGGCCTGTCTTCGGTCGGTCCGTCTCCCACTCCCACAAGCGCACGCCCCGGCGCTGGGATCCCAACCTGCAGCGCAAGCGCTACTGGGTGCCGTCCCTGGGGCGCACCGTGCGCCTGACGGTGTCCGCCAAGGGCATCCGCACCATTGACAAACTGGGCATCGACGTCGTCGTGGCTCAGATGCTCGCCCGAGGGGAGAAGCTGTCATGAGCGGAGCCAAGGGCAAGGACCTGCGACCGATCATCAAGATGGTCTCCACCGCGGGGACGGGCCACACCTACGTGACCCGCAAGAACCGCCGCAACACCCCCGACCGGCTGGTGCTGCGCAAGTTCGATCCGGTGGTGCGCCGGCACGTGGAGTACAAGGAGTCGCGCTGATGGCCAAGAAGTCCAAGATCGCCGCCGAGCTGCGGCGCCAGCAGGTGGTGGAGCGTTACGCCGAGCGTCGCGCCGAGCTCAAGCGGGCCTCGGTCAACCCTCACCTGAGCCAGGACGAGCGCGACGAGGCGATGGCGGCGCTGCACGCACTGCCGCGAGACGCCTCCCCCACTCGCCTGCGTCGGCGAGACGCGGTGGACGGTCGGCCGCGCGGGCACCTGCGCGTCACCGGGACCTCGCGGGTGCGCTTCCGCCAGATGGCGCTGCGCGGCGAGCTCCCGGGCATCGTCAAGTCCTCCTGGTAGGCGGGCGCGGGCTGCGAGTCCCCGCCCGCCGGGCCTCACAGCGCGCCGCAGTCACAGCCGGCCCCCTCGCAGCCCCGCCGCCGGCACCCGTTCACCACGTCAGTATTCACATCCACCCCCATCTCCACCCACATCCAAGGAGCTCGTATGCGCCCTGGGATCCACCCCAGCTACCAGCCCATCGTCTTTCGTGACAAGTCCGCTGACTTCGCTTTCCTGACCCGTTCGACCCTGACGTCGTCGGAGACCATCGAGTGGGAGGACGGCAACACCTACCCGGTCTACGACGTCGAGGTCTCCAGCGCCTCGCACCCGTTCTGGACCGGCCAGGGCCGCATCCTGGACACGGCCGGCCGGGTGGAGAAGTTCGAGCGCCGCTACGGCAAGCGCAAGCGGTAGGCGCACAGGCGGGGTACCCAAGCCTCTCCCCGTCGATCTCTCACCGCCCTCACTGGACACGAAGAAGGAAAGGAGCCGACATGAAGGTTCGTGCCTCGATTCGGTCCCTGGCCAAGCAGCCGGGGTCCAAGGTGGTCCGACGCCGCGGCCACACCTACGTCATCAACAAGAAGAACCCCCGCCTCAAGGCCCGGCAGGGCTGAGCCGGACCATGAGATGCAGCCGAGCCGGGACCAGCACCTGAGCCGTTTCTACGGCCGGGGCGGTCCCGGTTAGGCTGAGGCCATGGCTCATTCCACGGCGCAACCCGACTCCGCTGCCCACCTGGTCCTGTCCCTGTCCTGCCCCGACCGCCCGGGCATCGTCCACGCGGTCACCGGCACGCTGGCGCGCCGCGGTGGGAACATCACCGAGTCCAAGCAGTTCGGGGACTCCTCCACCGGCCTGTTCTTCATGCGGGTCCAGGTGCTGACCACCGTGTCACGCGTGGAGCTGGAGAAGGACCTGGCCGAGCTGGCCGGCGAGTACGAGATGGAGTGGAGCCTCGATGAGGTGGGGCGAGCCATGCGCACCCTCATCATGGTTTCCAAGGAGGGGCACTGCCTGACCGACCTGCTCTTCAGAGAGCGCAGCCAGGGGCTGCCGGTCGACGTCGTCGGCGTGGTGGGCAACCACGAGACGCTGCGGGACGTCGCCGAGTTCTACGAGGTGCCCTTCCACCACATCCCGGTCACCAAGGAGACCAAGGAGGCGGCTGAGGCCGAGCTGCTGGGGCTGGTGGACTCCCTCGACGTCGAGCTGGTGGTGCTGGCCCGCTACATGCAGATCCTCTCCCCCGCCCTGTGCGAGCGGCTGCACGGGGGCGTCATCAACATCCACCACTCGTTCCTGCCGTCCTTCAAGGGGGCGCGCCCCTACGCCCAGGCGCACGAGCGCGGGGTGAAGCTCATCGGGGCGACGGCGCACTACGTGACGGCGGACCTCGATGAGGGGCCGATCATCGAGCAGGACGTGACGCGGGCCGGGCACGAGGACTCAGTGTCCATGCTGCAGGCCAAGGGCCAGGACGTCGAGCGTCGGGTGCTGGCGCAGGCGGTGCGCTGGCACACCGAGCACCGGGTGCTGCTCAACGGTCACCGCACCGTCGTCTTCGCCTGAAGACCGGGGGCGCCCCGGACAGCGGTTCTCGCCCCCACCCGCAGCGAGGGCCACAGGCGGAGCCGTCTCCACCCGTGGCCCTCGGCATGGCGGCAGGAGAGTGGATCAAGCCGCGATCATGCCGTGAGGGTCGATGATGTACTTGACGTCCTCGCCCTTATCAAAGGCCTCGTAGGCCTTGGGCGCCTCATCAAGACTGATCACCCTCGGGTTGAGCATGTCACGCAGCCAGGGCATCCGGTCCCACAGGATCGCCATCATGAGCTGGCGGTTGTAGCGCATGATCGGCGCCTGCCCAGCCGTGATCCGGGGCGACTTGATCCAGGCCTTGCCGAAGTCGATCGGGAAGGTGCCCTCCTGCTCCGCCTTGGTCTCAGCAATCGGGTCGGGACCGTAGACGCCGATCACTCCAGTCGCGCCGCCGGCGCGAGTGGCGTCGATGACCTGGTTGATTGCGGCGGCAGGCTGCATCTGCTCGGCCTCTTTGCCCAGACCATGGGCCTCTGGCCCCACGTAGTCGACGGCGCAGTCAACCATCGGCTCGCCCAGGACGGCCTCGATCTGGTCGGTCAGAGGCACGTCCTCGGACAGATTGATCGTCTCGCAACCAGCTTTGCGAACCAGCTCGAGCCGCTTCGGGTCATGGTCGCCCACGATGATGCAGGAAGCGCCCAGGAGCCGGGCCGCGGCGGCGCCGCAGCGGCCCACCGGCCCCGCACCAGCGAGGTAGACCGTGGACCCCGGCTTCGCACCGGCCTCCATCAGGCCGTGGAAGGCGGTCGGGAGGATGTCGGAGAGGACGGCCAGCTCGAGAATCTTCTCCATCGCCTGGTCCTTGTCGGGGAACCGTAGGAGCTGGAAGTCCGCGTACGGCACGAAGAGGTAGTCGGCCTGGCCGCCCTGGAAGTCACCCAGGTTGAAGCCGTAGGCCGCGCAGGCGAGCTTCGGGTTGGCGGTCTCGCACACGTCCGTACGGCCGGCACGGCAGTTGCGGCAGCGGCCGCAGGCCACATTGAACGGCACTGAGACGAGGTCGCCTTCGTGGAGAAACTCCACATCCTCACCAACCTCGATGACCTCGCCAGTCATCTCGTGCCCCATCACCATTCCGTCCGGAACCGGGAAAGAACCGCGATAGATGTGCAGATCACTGCCGCAGATGTTGGTGGCGACGATCTTGAGAATGACACCGTGCGGGGCCTTGCGCCCGTCGGGCATCTCCAGCTTTGGGAAGTCGAGGGTGTCGACCTGCATGTTGTTGATTCCGTGGAACGCCACGGCGCGATTGCGATCCGACATGTTCTGCTCCTGTAAGAAGGGTGCGATTCTGCGAGCGACCCAAGGGCATCACCCCCCCCAGCGGGTCATCTCCATGCTCACACACTCCCGCATCCAACGCCTTTGAAGACTTTAAGAATTTTCTGACAGCAAAATGAGAATGAATATCATTCCATCACACATCCTTCTTTCAGCTTGACAGAATAACATCACAGCGCACACCAAGATTTATTCGCGGGACGCGCCTTGGTGACTAACATGGGTCAGTGTCCGCATGGGACGACTTCGACTGACTGTTTCAGGAAACATATTCGCATTGGCGCGGTTCAGAGCACTATCGATTCTGGAGTGGCCTCGAACTGAGACCTCAAAGTCGTCTCCAGCAGACATGACCCGCCTCATCGAGGTTGCCGCGGACCGACACCCTGCGGCTGACACACCTGCACCGCCGGACCAGGCGACGTAGGGCGCACCGGCATCCCTACGAGAAGGTTGAGGCTGCCGCATGACGGAAAGACCCTGTTCGGGGTTTTCCACAGGGCGGGGTCAAAGTCTGGCGGTGGAGGCGTCCGTGCAGGTAATGTCAATACACCGCCCGGACGGGCAGCGTTGCCCACTCCGGTGGTGTCAGGAGTTGTTTCGGTGGCGAGGAGGCTTCCGTGATGAGTGCGTCCCTACGACCCCCTGTGACCGTGCGCCCACGACAGTCGGCGGCCACCCGTACCCGGAGGTCAGTGGTTGGGCGCAACCGGTCCGGGGTGCGTCGCAGGCGTCGCCGTGCGGCGGCCGGCCTGGTGGCGGTGTGCATTCTGGCGCTGGGGGTGGCGGCCTGCTCGACCAAGGACGCCAAGGCCGAGGCCAGCGCGAGCGCCAGTGCCAGCGCGTCGGCGGCGATCGCTCGGGCTGAGAAAGGCATCGCCGACGCCAACGCACGTGCGACCGCCTCCCGCGAAGCGGCCCTGACCCCTGAGCTGCGCGCCAAGCGCGACGCCGCCCTGGCCGAACCCGCCCCCGCCAAGCCCCCGCAGCTGAACGAGGACAGCGCCGAAGGCGCAGCAGCCAGCGTCGGCTACTTCCTCGACCTCTACCGCTACGCCTTCATGACCGGCAACACCACCGAGTTCGCCGCCATGAGTGACGACCGCTGCAAGTTCTGCTAATCAACGATCAACAATGCCACCACGCTCCACAACAGTGGCGGTTGGGCCGACAGATGGGAACAAACCATAACCGATCTAACCTACTACGAAAAACTCGACGGCTACAATTACAACAGAATCAAAGTAATCGCCGATCACGGCGAACAGATAAGTCACCCTAAAGGAGGGACAGAAACTAACATAACCGAAGCGATGCAAGGTCAGACACTCAACTTCGCAGTTCATTACATGAATGGCCGCTGGCTAGTTGGTGGAGTGGAAGTAGAGAAAACACAATGAAACACACGCTCACGACGGCATCCATCTTCGCAATAGCGTTTTCCACATTCCTCACTTCCCCCTCATTAGCCGAGGAAACCGGAGAGGGTGAATTGAGTTGGGACACACAGGCGACAGACGATTACACCACTATTGCTGGACATGCCTCGAGATCAGTAACCTCCAACCCCGAATCCGAGGATACAGGTTCAGGCTCCTCTGGTGACGGCGTAACAACTCAGTACGAAGACAGCTCGACATGGGACGAGCAGCCCCACCAGGAATGCTCCACGGAGAAGGATGAGTACGGGCTGGACAAGTACAAGTGCAACCTGTCCACCCTCCACCGCCCCACCCAACCCGACCAACCCACCACCGGTGGTGGTCCTCGTACGGTCACCATCACCACCCGCCAGGCCGCGACATTGATTGCTCAGGGTTCTGGGATTACGCGTCAGCCCCCGGGACCCAAGGTCATCATCTCCAAGGCCTTCATCGTCTACACCAACCCCGCCGTGCGCAACCAGACCACCACCATCCTGAACACCCCCATCGAGGTCGAGTTCACCCCCACCACCTACACCTGGAACTGGGGAGACGGCACCACCACAACCACCACCGACCCCGGCGCCCCCTACCCCCACCAGACCGTCACCCACCACTACCAGCACACCGCCACCGGCGTCACCACCACCCTGACCACGACCTGGACCACCCGATACCGCCCCGCCGGAGAGAACCAGTGGCGACCCATCGAGGACACCATCACCACCACCGAGACCTCCACCCCCTACGACCTGGTCCGCATCGTCACCTACCTCACCGACGACGCCGAAGAAGCCCAAGGCCACTAATAACCCCCACACCCAGCACACGCCCACACCCCAGACCACCAGGCACACCCCACAACCGGTGTCACAAACGGCGACATTTAGACGCACCCCAGCCCGACAACCACCGCACTCCGACACATATACGCAGGCCAGAGCCCCACAGGCCCAGGCACACCAGCCGATGGACAGCCTAAAAGTCGCCAATCGTGACACCAACGGCTCACAACGCACCACTAAGCCTGACCAGATGCCAGCGCACGCGGTCGTAGGGTAGGTGGCCTGTTCGTACCCTTTACCCCTCGAACGCGAGGCATAAGGTACGAACGCGACGGCCAGGGACACCCGTCACAGACCCCAGACACCGCCCGGAGGCCAGTCAGACGCCGCGGGCCACCGGTAATGCACACGGCGCCCCACGCCAGACCCCACACGACCTCAGCGAGTTCTTGGAGTCCATCAGCGGGCACGAACAGCCGGCTCGTCCACCGAACCTCACAACCCGCCACCTCAACTCGCAAGATGCGAGCAAACATCACGACGCTTAAACACCATCCCCAAGGGTGGAGCCCCTCACGGCTCATCAGTTCCTCATCGACCCCACCGCCGCCCAGGCCCGGAACGTAACCTGACACCATGACGACTCTTGAGATGCTCATTGACGTCCTGTCCCGGTCCCGCGAGCGCTTCGACCGCGCCTTCGACGGTGTCACGCTCGAGCAGGCCAACACCCGCCCCACCCCAGACCTGGCGCCCCGCATCGACTCGCTGACCTGGCTGGCCTGGCACACGGCCCGCGAGCTCGACATCCAGGTCGCGCCCCTGGCGGGCGTCGAGCCCGTCTGGATCACCAGCGGCCACCGGGAGCGCTTCGCCCTGCCCCTGCCCGACGACACCGAGGACTGGCACCACACACCCGAACAGGCCGCCCAGGTCGTCGTCAGCGACCTCAGTCTCCTCTTCGCCTACCTGGATGACGCCTACGCCCTGGCCACCACCTACCTGCGATCCCTCACGCCGGAGACGCTCGACGACGTCATCGACGACTCCTGGGACCCGCCAGTCACCAGGGCCGTGCGCCTGGCCTCGGTCATTGACGACGCCGCTCAGCACTCCGGTCAGGCCATCTACACCCGACGCCTCCTGAGCCTGCCGGGCTAGGCACGCAGCCCCCACCCCGCACCACACGTTCGCCCCGACCTGGCGGTTCAGGTCGGGGCGAACGGCTCCCACATGACAAGAGACTGCTGGGGCCCGAGCGGGCCGGTGGTGCGGGAGGATCAGGCGGCGGGCTCCACCGCCTCGCCGCGGCGCAGCACGGTGACGGGCCGCAGCTCCGCGTCGGTGACCACGACGTCGGCCCACAGGCCCGCACGCAGCGCCCCCACCGACGAGTCACCGAGAATCTGCGCGCCCTGGACGCTGGCGGCGTAGACGGCGTCGACCAGGTCGACTCCCCCCTGCCAGGTGGTGCGCACGACGTCGATGAGGTGGGCGGTGCCCCCGGCGATCGCACCGCCCTCGGTGAGGCGGGCGACGCCGTCGGCCACGGTGACCGGCTGGGAGCCGAGCACGTAGTCGCCGTCGGCCATGCCGGCCGCCGCCATGGCGTCGGTGACCAGGACGACGTTGTCGCGCCCCAGGGTCTCGAACATGTCCAGGACGATGGCGGGGCTGAGGTGCACGCCGTCGCCGATCATCTCCAGGACGCACTCGCCGCGCTGGGCGGCCGCCAGGAACTCGGGCACGGGCCCGGGCGTGCGGTGGTGCATGGGGCGCATGCCGTTAAACAGGTGGGTGGCGGTCGAGCGCGGGGCGCGGACCGGCTTGCCTACCTCGAGGCGCTCGGCGATGCGGGCGGCGGCGTCGGCCAGGGCGGCGCGCACGGGGGCGGCCTCGGAGTCGGTGTGCCCGAAGGAGGGCAGCGCCCCTCCCTCGATGAGGGCTGCGTTGACACCGTCGTCGCCGGTGATGCCGGGCTTCTCCGGGGCGATCGTCATGGTGACGACATGCCCGCCGCCGAGCTCGATGAGCTCACGGGTCAGGGCGGCATCGGGGTCGATGATGTAGGTGGGGTCCTGGGCGCCGCAGCGCTCCACCGAGACGAAGGGCCCCTCGAAGTGGATGCCGGCGAGCTCGCCGTCCTCGCACAGCTCGGCCAGCACCCGGGTGCGCGCACGCAGGACGTCCGGGGCGGCCGTCACGCAGGAGGCCACGAGCGAGGTGGTGCCGAAGCGGCGGTGCTCGAGCACGGAGACCATGGCCTGCTCGGCGGTCTCGGCGTTGGGGAAGGACTCACCGCCCCCGCCGTGGCAGTGGACGTCCACCAGTCCCGGCAGAAGGTAGCCACCCTCGGGTGCGGACTGAGCCTGCTCGACGGCGTCTGCGAAGCCGGCCCGTGCGGCCTGGTCAGCGGGCCCGACCCACGCGATGTGGGATCCGGACAGGACAACCACCCCATCGTCGATGATGTGGTCGGGGGTGACGACGCGTCCCCGCAGTGCGCGGACCTGCATGGCTTCGTTGCTCATGAGTCGGATTCTGTCACCACTTCAGACATCAGACAACCTCCTTCGGGGCGTCTCCTCCCCCACACTGCGCGGGCAGGATCCGGCTCCACTCCATTCACTCGGTCAGGCGCTGCTCCATGCGGGAGACGGCCCGGTTGACGTCTCGCTCCACGCGGGCCGACGGCGCCGCCCCACCCTTCCACAGCAGGCCCTCCCCGACCGGCCGCACGGCGACGAGTCGGCCGCGGTCCACCAGGATCGGGCGGAACATGCCGTTGCTCGCCGGGCAGATGAGGCGCTCACCGTCCTCATCGGTGAGGCAGGAGCGGTCCTTGTAGCCCACGTGCAGCTCATCGAAGGAGCCCAGGAAGTGCGCGGCCTGCGCGGCGCTGCGGTGGGCGGACAGGAGGTCGGGCAAGTCGGCGCGCATGTAGAGCAGGCCGGTCTTCGGGGCCGACTCGCCGGGGCCAAGCGGGCGCAGGCCTCCCCGGGCCCCGCCCTCGGCGACCGCGCGCACGAGCGGGACACGCGGCCCGGCCGGCTCACCGGCAGCATCAACCGCGGCTGGGGCCTGCTCCTCCCCCAGCTCGACGGCGTCCTCCAGGGCGCGGGCGGCCTGCGTCTTGGGCAGTGTGGTCCAGCGGGCCAGGTCCTCGGCGCTGACCGGGCCGTGGCTGGTCGCGTAGCGGTAGGCGATGTGCGCGCAGGCGGCGCGGTGGCCAGTCCCGCCGTGGGCGACGCCTGCTCCGGCGGGCCCGGAGTCGGCGTCGGGCAGGTGGCGTGCGTCCATGACGAGGTGCTCGTTGCCGGACCGCGGCCCCTGGACGAGGATCCCCTCGCGCTGGAGGCGCACCAGGAGGTGGCGGCGCCGGTAGGCCGAGACATCCTCACCGCGGAAAGCCTCCATGAGGCCGGCCTCCTGCCAGGCCGCCAGCAGCACCGAGCGCCTCAGCGGGCCCTGGTCCTCAATGAGGCCCAGCGCCACCTCGGCGGCGCGCTCGCACAGGGCGGTATCGACGCCGTAAGCCTTCTCGCTGTTCCGCACCCAGGCGTCGGTGCGGTGCATGAGGGCGGCGCGCAGCCAGTGGTGGTCGACGGCGGTGGTGATGTGGACGGTGCCGCGCATGGGCCAGGAGCGCACCAGGTCGCCTCGTGCGAAGGCAGCCTCAACGTCGGCCGGGGCGGCGGCCGGGGCGCGCACGAGCAGGGCGTGCGGGACGGCGGAGACCTGCTGGCCCTGGATGGCGAGCTGGCGGCTGACTGCCGAGGCGACATCGGGCGCGGCGGTGGCCGGGACGAGGCCCTGGGAGATGATGCGGGCCAGGCTCACCTCGGTCGGCAGCGGCACGGAGGAGGCGCGGGCGGCGGGCACGACTGTCTCCTCAGAACAGACGGGAGCTCGGGTCGTCCATGCCGCGCATGGCGTCGTAGTCGAGGGTGACGCAGCGGATGCCGCGGTCCTCGGCCAGGACGCGGGCCTGGGGCTTGATGGTCTGGGCGGCGAAGACGCCCTGGACGGGGGTCAGCAGCGGGTCGCGGTCGAGGAGCTCGAGGTATCGGGTGAGCTGCTCGACGCCGTCGATCCCGCCGACGCGCTTGATCTCCACGGCCACGGAGCGGCCCTCGGCGTCCTTGGCCATGATGTCGACCGGGCCGATGGCGGTGGGGAACTCGCGGCGCACCAGGCGGTAGCCGGCCCCCAGGACCTCAATCTGCTCGGCCAGAAGCTCCTGGAGGTGAGCCTCAACGCCGTCCTTGGTGAGCCCGGGGTCCACGCCCAGCTCGTGGCTGACGTCGGAGATGGTCTCGAAGAGGCGGATGACGAGGCGGTCGTCGGTCTTGGTGGCGCTGACCTCCCAGACCTCGCGCACGCCGTCAGCGGCGGCCTCCTCGTCCGGCTCGGTGACGGCCAGTCGGGCCGGGGCGCTCATCCAGTTCAGGGGCTTGTAGGAGCCGCCGTCGGAGTGGATGAGGACCGAGCCGTCGGCCTTGAGCATGAGCACGCGGGTGGCCCGGGGCAGGTGGGCGTCCAGGCGGCCGGAGTAGTCGACGGAGCATGAGGCGATAACGAGGCGCACCCGCCCACCCTAGCGGGGCGGGCCCGGCCTCGGCGCAACACCGGAGCCGGCGGGCCTGAGCATCGTGTCACCCGGGGCGTTCCCCTCCACTGTCCATGCACGGCGTCCACACCGGATCGGACGTCGTGTCTCAGGCGTGATCCGCGGCCCGGGGACGCAGCGTCAGGCGATGGCGGCACCGTGCGCCGCCGTCGAGAACGTACTTCGTGATCGAGGACTGCGTTTTCCTCCAGATGACTGGGAGGGGACCCCAGTGGCCTGGAGGAGAACGCAGTCCTCGGACGAAAGGTACGTCGCCGATCCGGCCAGGAGGCTGCATCCCCGCCCCGGCGAATCCGGCCGCCAGGCTCACCGGCCAGCCACAGCCGCCGGGCTCATCGGCAGGGCGCGCCTGCGAGCCCCGACGTCGGGTCTCAGAAGAGCCTGGGCTGCTCGGGGGCGGCGGACTCCACCCAGGCGACCAGCGCCGAGTGGGACTCCTCCATCATGGCCAGGTCGAAGCCCTCGGGGCTGCGGGTGGCGTCCACGCAGTGCACCTCGACGACGCGCCCCTGCTCCCGGCGGCGCCGTGCCTCGGAGAGCTCCAGGTTCAAGCGGCTCCATGAGCGCGACGGCTTGGTGGAGAAGGACACGAGGCGGTACCACTCCAGGGAGTCGAGCTGGAAGGAGGCGACCCCGCTCAGCCAGCGCTGGGCCCCGCGGGGACGCAGGGCGCACTCGAAGGAGCCGACCTGCCCGGCCAGGTAGCGCAGACGCAGCAGGAACCCGCCTGCCAGCAGCACGAGGACGATGACGACGAGCGCCACGATCATCCACACGTGCTGCCCCATGACTCAGGCCTCCACGCCCTGTTTCACGTGGTCGGCGGCGATCGTGATGACGTCGTGGTCCACGGAGCAGAAGCCTCCGGACACCTCGATACTGCACATCTCGCCGTCGATGGGACTCAGTCGCACCGGACCGGCCCCCAGGACCGCCACGAGGGGCTGACGACCCGGCAGGATCCCCAGCTCCCCGTTAATCAGGGGCACGGAGACCTGCGTCGCCTCTCCGGTCCAGGCCTCGCCCGCCGGCGAGACCACCTCAACGTGTAAGGCCATGTCCCCCTCCTTTCCTGCGCCCGGTTCTACCCGGATCCTAACGACTCAGGCGTTGAGCTCGGCGGCGCGACGCTCGAGGTCCTCGATGCCACCGATGTTGAAGAAGGCCTGCTCCGGCAGGTGGTCGTAGTCACCGTCGCAGATGCGGCGGAAGGCCTCGATGGTCTCCGACAGCGGCACGGTGGAGCCGGCCACGCCGGTGAACTTCTCCGCCATGTAGGTGTTCTGGGACAGGAACTGCTCGATGCGGCGGGCGCGAGCCACCGTCACCTTGTCCTCCTCGCCGAGCTCGTCGACACCGAGGATCGCGATGATGTCCTGGAGCTCCTTGTTCTTCTGGAGGATGGACTTCACGCGGGTGGCGACGTCGTAGTGCTCCTGGCCCACGTAGCCGGGGGCCAGCAGGCGCGAGGTGGAGGTCAGCGGGTCCACGGCCGGGTAGATGCCTCGCGAGGCGATCTCACGGCTGAGCTCGGTGGTGGCGTCCAGGTGGGCGAAGGTCGTGGCCGGCGCCGGGTCGGTGTAGTCGTCGGCGGGCACGTAGATCGCCTGCAGGGAGGTGATGGAGTGGCCGCCGGCGGAGGTGATGCGCTCCTGGAGCTGGCCCATCTCGTCGGCCAGGTTGGGCTGGTAGCCCACGGCCGAGGGCATGCGGCCCAGCAGCGTGGAGACCTCGGAGCCGGCCTGGGTGAAGCGGAAGATGTTGTCGATGAACAGCAGCACGTCCTGGTGCTGGACGTCGCGGAAGTACTCGGCCATCGTCAGGGCGGACAGGGCCACGCGCAGACGCGTGCCCGGCGGCTCGTCCATCTGGCCGAAGACCAGGGCGGTCTTGTCGAACACGCCGGCCTCGTCCATCTCGACGATGAGGTCGTTGCCCTCACGGGTGCGCTCCCCCACGCCGGCGAACACGGAGACACCACCGTGGTTCTGGGCCACGCGCTGGATCATCTCCTGGATGAGGACGGTCTTGCCCACGCCGGCGCCGCCGAACAGGCCGATCTTGCCGCCCTGCACGTAGGGGGTGAGCAGGTCGATGACCTTGATGCCGGTCTCGAACATCTGTTCCTTGGACTCGAGCTGGTCGAAGGCCGGGGGCTGGCGGTGGATGGGCCAGCGCTCGGTGATCTCCAGCTGCTCGCCGGGGGCGAGGTTGAGGACGTCGCCGGTGACGTTGAAGACGTGACCCTTGGTCACGTCGCCCACGGGCACGGAGATCGGCGCTCCGGTGTCGCGCACCTGCGAGCCGCGCACGAGGCCGTCGGTGGGCTTGAGGGAGATCGTGCGCACGATGTTGTCACCCAGGTGCTGGGCGACCTCCAGGGTGATCTCGTGGGGCTCCTCGCCGGCGCTGGTGGCCTGGACGGTCACCTTGAGGGCGTTGTACATCGCCGGGATCGCATCAGGCGGGAACTCGACGTCGACGACGGCGCCGATGATGCGGGTGATGCGTCCCGTCCCGGGGGTGGTGGTGTCAGCCATGTGCGTTCTTCCGTATCTTCCAGAGCTGAGAGGGGTCCTGCTCGGTGAGGTGAGTCTGTGTGGGGTTCTCGACGACGTCGGGGGCTGCCCGGTCTATTCGGCCCCCAGGGCGTCGGCACCCGAGACGATCTCAGTGATCTCCTGGGTGATGTCGCCCTGGCGGGCCGCGTTGGCCAGGCGGGTGTAGGTGGTGATGAGGTCCTCGGCGTTGTCCGTGGCCGTGTGCATGGCCTGCTGGCGGCTGGCCAGCTCGGAGGCGGCCGACTGCAGCAGGGCGTTGCGGATGCGCGAGCCCATGTAGCGGGTCAGGAGGGCGTCAAGCACCTCGGAGGGCCCGGGCTCGAACTCGTAGAGCGGCATGGAGCTGCCGCGCTCGGCCTCCAGCTCCTTCTCCAGGGCCTCGTTGCCGGCCTCGTCGAGCTCACCGGCGCCTTCGACGTCGACCACCTTGAGCGGGAGCATACGACGCACCTCGGGGACCTGGGAGATCATCGAGACGTAGCGGGTGAAGACGATGTGGACCTCGGCGACGCCACCGGCCTCGGGCGGCTGGAGGAAGTAGTCCAGGAGGACGGTGGCGACCTCCTCGATGGACTCGTCGCTGGGACGGTCCGACTGTCCGGTCCAGGAGAACTCGATCGGCCTGTCCCGGAAGCTGAAGTAGTTATGGGCGCGTCGGCCGAAGGTGAAGATCACCGGCTCCTTGCCGTCCTTGACCAGCTCCTCGATGAGGCGGCCGGTCTCGCGCAGGATGGTGGCCGAGTAGGCGCCGGCCATGCCGCGGTCGGAGGTGACCACGAGGATCGCCACGCGCTTGGTGTCGGTGCGCTTCTGGGTGATGGGGTGCTCATCAAAGCGGGAGTACGTCCCCAGTGCGGCCACCGCCTGGCTCAGGGCGTGATCGTAGGGCGAGGCCTCCTGCGCGTTGCGGCGCGCCTGCCCGATCCGGGACGAGGCGATGAGCTCCATCGCCCGGAACACCTTCTGGAGGGTCTGGGTCGATCGAATACGCTGCTTGTAGACGCGCTGGTTTCCTGCCACGTCAGCCCCTCTTGACCACGAGCTGCTCGGTGGTCCTCTCGGCGGCGGGCTCCTCCTCGGGCTCGGCGACCTGGGCGCCCAGCATCTGCTCACCGGAGGCGAAGGTGCGCCGGAAGGCCTCGACGGCCTTGACCAGGGCCTCCTCGGTCTCGTCGGTGAACTGACCGGTGGACTCGATGGTGTCGAGGATGTCGGTGTTGCGCCGCAGGTGGTCCAGGAAGGCAGCCTCGAAGGGCAGGACGTCGGAGACGTCGATGTCGTCGAGGTAGCCCTTGGTGCCGGCCCAGACGCTGGCGACCTGCTCGGCCACCGGGTAGGGCGTGTACTGGGGCTGCTTGAGCAGCTCCATGAGGCGCTCACCGCGGGTGAGCTGGGCGCGGGTGGCGGCGTCCAGGTCGGAGGCGAACATGGCGAAGGCCTGCATGGAGCGGTACTGCGCCAGGGTGATCTTGAGGGTTCCGGCGACCTTCTTCATGGCCTTGACCTGGGCGGCACCGCCCACGCGGGACACGGAGATGCCGACGTCGACGGCGGGGCGCTGGTCGGCGTTGAACAGGTCGGACTGGAGGAAGATCTGCCCGTCGGTGATGGAGATGACGTTGGTGGGGATGTAGGCCGAGACGTCATTGGCCTTGGTCTCAATGATCGGCAGCCCGGTCATGGAGCCCGCCCCCAGCTCGTCGGAGAGCTTGGAGCAGCGCTCCAGCAGGCGCGAGTGGAGGTAGAAGACGTCACCGGGGTAGGCCTCGCGGCCCGGCGGACGGCGCAGCAGCAGGGAGACGGCGCGGTAGGCCTCGGCCTGCTTGGACAGGTCGTCGAAGACGATGAGGACGTGCTTGCCCTGGTACATCCAGTGCTGGCCGATGGCCGAGCCCGTGTAGGGCGACAGGTACTTGAAGCCGGCCGGGTCGGAGGCCGGGGAGGCCACGATGGTGGTGTACTCCAGGGCGCCGCGCTCCTCCAGGGTGGCGCGCACGGCGGCGATGGTGGAGCCCTTCTGGCCGGTGGCCACGTAGATGCAGCGCACCTGCTTGTTCGGGTCGCCGGACTCCCAGGCCTCCTTCTGGTTGAGGATCGTGTCCAGGGCGATGGCGGTCTTGCCGGTCTGGCGGTCGCCGATGATGAGCTGGCGCTGGCCGCGGCCGATCGGGATCATCGAGTCGATGGCCTTGAGCCCGGTCTGGAGGGGCTCGTGGACGGACTTGCGGGCCATGACGCCGGGGGCCTGGAGCTCCAGGGCGCGGCGCCCCTCGGCCTCGATCTCGCCCAGGCCGTCAATGGGCCGGCCCAGCGGGTCGACGACGCGGCCCAGGTAGGCGTCGCCCACGGGCACGGAGAGGACCTCGCCGGTGCGGCGCACGACCTGGCCCTCGTCGATGCCGTCGAAGGATCCCAGGACGACGACGCCGATCTGGCGCTCCTCGAGGTTCATGGCCAGGCCGGCGGTGCCGTCCTCGAAGGTGAGCAGCTCGTTGGCCATGGCGCCGGGCAGGCCCTCAACATGCGCGATGCCGTCAGCGGCGAAGACGACGTGCCCGACCTCCTCGGCCGCGACCTCGGCGGGCTTGTAGGACTCGGCGAACTCGTTCAGGGCCGAGCGGATCTCCTCGGGCCTGATGGTCAGCTCTGCCATCTCGTCTCCTTGCTGGTTGCGTTCTGGGGCCGGCGGCGCTGGGCGTGAGCGACGACGGCGCGGGGTGGGGTGGTGAAGTTGTGGGTCGGCGTGCGATGCGCGGGTTAGCCCGCCAGGCGGGTGCGCAACTCGGCGACGGCGCTGCGCACGGTGCGGTCCATGACGTAGTTCCTCGCCGAGATGCGGGCTCCGCCGATGACCTCGGAGTCGACCTCGCAGTTGAGGTCGATCCGGGTGCTCAGGCGGCGCTCCAGGATGGTGCGCAGGCGCTCCTCCTGGGCCGAGGTCATGGGGATGGCGGTGACGACGTCGACGATGGTGCGCTGGCGCATCTCGGCGGCCAGCTCGACGACGCGGCGCAGGTTGCGCAGCGGACCGCCCTCGGCGTGGTGGCGCACGCACCAGTCCACCAGGCTCATGGCGGGGGCACTGATGTGGGGGGCGAAGACGGCCTCGGCCAGGCGGACCCGGGCCTCGGTGCTGGTGCGGCGCGAGGGGGCCAGGGCCTCGCGCAGCTCGCGGTTGTCGGCGATCTGCTCGTGGACCTCGAAGAGCTGCTGCTCGATCTGCCCCACCGAGCCGTCCGCGTGGGCGCCGGCAAGGATCGCCTCGATGCCCAGGTCGTGGAGGGCGGAGACCAGGTCCACGGCCTTGGACCAGCGGCCGCGGACCATGGCGCTGAGCAGGTCGACGACGCGCTCGTCCACGGTTCCGGTGAAGAGCCGGCGGGCCAGGGCCACCTTGTCCTCGGCCTCGCGGCCCGGGTCGGTCAGCGGCCCGGGCAGCGAGTGGACGGCGACCTGGTGGGCCAGGGCGAGGATCTGGCGCCCCAGCTCCTGGCCCTCGACGCCCGCGGCCGTGAGCACCGGGCTCCAGGCCTGGCTCACGGTCTCACGGGTGGCGGCAGTTCCTGTTCTCACCGCGTCGCCTCCGCAGTGGAACTGGCGTCGAGTCCCTCGACCGGCTCCATGGTCTCGAGCTCGTCGAGGAAGCGGTCGATGACCCGCTCGGACAGGGCCGTGTCGCTCAGGTGCTCACCGACGATGCGCTCGGCCAGGGTGGAGGCGAGCATGCCGACGTCGGTGCGCAGCGAGATCTGCGCGGCCTGCTTCTCGGCCAGGATCTGACGCTGGGCGCCCTCGATGATGCCTGTGGCCTCCGCCTGGGCGTCGGTGCGGGCCTTGGCGATGATCTCCTTGGCCTCGCCCTGGGCGTTGTCGCGGATGCGGGCGGCCTCGCGACGGGCCTCGTCCACGAGCCGGGTGGCGCGCTTCTCGGCGTCGGCCTGGTCCTGCTTGGCCTTGTCGGCCAGGTCGAGGCCCTCCTGGATGCGCTGGGCACGCTCGTCCAGCACGGCGTAGAGCCGGGGCAGGGCGTAGCGGCCCACCACCAGGAGGATGAGCAGGAGGACGATCGCCGCCCAGAAGATCTCATAGAGCGGAGGCAGGATGAAGGCGGTCCCCCCTCCCTGCCCGCTCTCGGCAGCCAGAGGAAGCATCACTTGACGACGAGCGGCATGACGAAGCCGATAAGGGCCAGGGCCTCGACCATGCCCGCACCGATGATCATGTTGGTGAACAGGCGTCCGGCCACCTCGGGCTGACGGGCCGTGGCCTCCTGGGTCTTGCCGACCAGCAGACCAATGCCGACGCCCGGGCCGAGCGTGGCCAGGCCGTAGCCGACGTATGCGAGAGCAGCGGAGGTCATATGTGGTTCCTTCTTTCTGGCGCCGATGGCGCAGGTGGGGTCAGAGGGTCGTGAAGAGCCTCAGGGACAGGTCGGTGGTCTAGTGGGCCTCGATGGAGAGCTTGATATAGACGGCGCTGAGGATGGTGAAGATGTAGGCCTGCAGGACCGCGACGAAGACCTCGAACAGGGTCACCGCGATCATGGCTGCACCGGTGAGGAAACTTGCCGCCGAAGACGCCTGTAGGTGCAGGAGCAGACTGGTGGTCCCGAAGAAGGTCATGGCGAGCAGCAGGTGCCCGGAGACCATGTTGCACAGCAGACGCAGGGTGAGCGTCACCGGCCGAACAATGAAGTTCGAGAGGAACTCGATGGGGGTGATGAGCAGGTACATCACCTTGGGCAGCCCCGGAGGCAGGAGCTGGGAGGCGAGGAAGTGACCGATTCCCTGCTCCCTGATTCCGGCACCGATGAAGGTGATGTATGTCAGGGCCGCGAACACCAGGGGCACCGCCACCACCGAGGAGGCGGCGATGTTGAGGCCCGGGATGACACCGGAGAGGTTCATGGCGAGCACGCCCAGGAAGAGGGTGCCCAGCAACGGGGCGAAACGACGGCCGTTCTTGTTGCCCAGGAGCATGAAGGCCACGTTGCTGCGCACGAAGTCGGCGATGAGCTCGAGCACGGCCTGGCCGCGCCCGGGGACGGTCTTGAGCCGGCTGGCGGCCACCCCCACCGTCAGGCACAAGGCGACCCCTATGACGACGCGGACGAGGGTGAGCCGGTTGAACTCCAGGAACGTACCCTGGCCAAAGAGCGCTTCGGGGAAGAAGTCCTCGACGCCGGGTGAGTGAGGGTGCTGAGTGAAGGCGGGCACCGCGGTCAGCGCGATGACGGCGACCAGGACGATCAGGAGTACCCAGTACCACAGCGGTTTGGTGAACGGCTTGGCGTCAGCCGTCCGCGGCACAGCGTCGACTGCCGTGCCGTTCTCGGTGGCGGTGTTGGTGGACAGGAGATCCTCCCGATGTCTCTCACGCTTCGAGGCCTGTCCTGATGTCTGCCCCGAACAGGCCTGCTAACCACTGGCAATGCTAGCGCCTAGGAATGGTTCAACGAAGCAAAATCAGCAGGCGCATCCCGATTCATCGTCCTTGCCGCCTCCCGAGGTTGAACCTACGCCTCGGTCAGGACCGACCCGTCGACCCTCCCTTCATCGGCTCCACCGCAAGGATTCGTGCTCGCGTCAGGACGGTCACCTCGGCGAACAGGCTTACCAGCACAGCAACGATGAGTGAGACCCCAATCACTCGAGTGTCCAGCCCGATCACCCGACCGCCGAGGAGTACCAGGGCCAGCAGGGAGATTCTCGCGAGGTAACCGCCGCCCATCCAGGCAGCCATGAGTCCCATCCCGGAGCGCACCATGCGGGCCAGAACCCACCATGTGGAGGCCAGGAGCAGCGCCGTCGCCACCGCGGCCACCGGAAAGGTCCCGGTCGGGCGGGCCACGCCTCCGGTCATGCCGCCACCTACGCACCAGAGGAGCTCAAGCGCCACCAGGACCCCGGTGGCAATCGTCAGGATCCGACGCAGCCGGGCAACAGAGTCGATCAGGACGGCGGTGTTGTGACTGGTCCCCCCGGTCGGTCCCGGCTGCTCGTCGGCAGGTTGCTGCGACATCGGGCCGGAGCCGTGTGCTGTACTCATGCGTCCGTCTCCTCGGGATGGTGGGCGGGAGCCGTTGACACGGCAGCCGACACGACGGCTCCTTGCGGCGCCTGCCCTTCGGCCGGGCGCGTCACCTCACCGGTTCCCGAGACGTTGCGGGAGATGACGATCCGCTGCTCCTGGCGATCCTGGCGCCGGCGCAGCGCCGAGCGCAGGCCGTGGCGCACCCCGGGCATGAGGTCGACGGTGACGACGAAGGCGAACAGCACCGCGAGGGCGAGCCCCGCCAGCACCCAGGGCAGGGGGAAGAAGGCCATGGCAGCCACGGGGAAGGAGGCGACCGCCGCCCACAGGTACATGACCAGCACCGCGCGGCGGTGGGAGTGCCCGGCGGCCAGGAGCCGATGATGCATGTGCATGCGGTCGGGGTGGGTGGGGCTCAGGCCCTTCCGGGTGCGGCGCACGATCGCCATGATCATGTCGGTCAGTGGCAGCAGGAGCACCGCCAGCGGCAGGAGGATCGGCATGAAGGCCGGCAGGGCGCGCGATCCGTCGAAGCTGCCGGGGTCGATCTGCCCGGTGACGATGATGGTGGAGGCGGCCGAGACCAGCCCCAGCTGCATCGCCCCGGAGTCACCCATGAAGATGGTGGCGGGGTTGAAGTTGTGGGGCAGGAAGCCCACGCACACGCCGATGAGCGCGGCGACGATGGTGGCGGCCAGGGAGCTGTAGGAGCCCGGGCTCGTGGCGCGGGTCAGGACGTAGGTGTACAGGAAGAAGGCGGTCGAGCCGATCCCGATGATGCCGGCCGCCAGCCCGTCGAGCCCGTCGACGAAGTTGACGGCGTTGATGGCGGCCACCACGACGATGACGGTGGAGATGAGGGACAGGCGCGAGGAGCCGATCGTCAGCCCGGCCACGGGGAAGGTAAGGAGCTGGACGCCCTGCCAGGCCATAACACCGGCAGCCAGGATCTGGCCGGCGAGCTTAGTCATCCAGTCCAGCTCCCACAGGTCGTCGACGACGCCGAGCAGGCACACCAGCCCCGCGCCCAGAACCACCGCCCAGGCACTGGAGTCGATGACGTCGGAGAGGTAGGGGATCGTGGAGGCCACGGAGATCGCGGAGAACAGGCCGAAGAACATGGCCACGCCGCCCAGGCGCGGGATGGGCGTGGAGTGGACGTCGCGGGCCCGCACGGGGGTCAGCGCGTTACCCACCAGGGCGATGTGCCGGATGATCGGCACGGCCACGTAGGTGGTCGCCGCAGCAATGGCCATGACCAGGAGGTAGACCTTCACGCGCCCGCCTCCGTCCTGCCGCGCGCCGCGCCTGCCGTCCTTTCCGACAGGGCGACACCGGCCACCCGTTCCAGGTCCGCGAGCGCCAGGACCCCCTGGCGCAGGATCCGGGGGGCGCGAGCGTGCTCCCCCGCGAGGGTGACGATGGTGGAGGGAACCGGTCCGGGGGTGGCTCCGCCGTCGAGCAGCAGGATGTCCTCACGCCAGTCGGCGCCGGCGGCTTCACCATCCGCCGTGAGCTCATCGACGCTCCGGACCCGTCCGGGGAAGGCGGCCCGGGCGGAGGCGGCATCGGTGGCGGGCGGCGCGCCGGTGGGGTTGGCGGAGGTGACGGCCAGCGGGCCGCTGCGGCGCAGGAGGTTCAGGGTGAGCTCGTGGGCGGGCATGCGCACGGCGAGGGTGCCGCCGGTCTCCCCCAGGTCCCAGGTCAGGGTCTCGTCGGCCTCCAGGATGAGGGTGAGCGCCCCGGGCCAGAAGGCCTCCATGAGGGCGTGGGCGGCCTCGGGCACCTGGGCGACGAGCCCGATCAGGTCGGCGGGGTCGGCCACGAGGACCGGCGGGGGCATCTGGCGTCCGCGCCCCTTGGCGGCCAGCAGCCGCTCGACGGCCGCGGCGTCGGCGGCGTTGCAGCCGATGCCGTAGACGGTGTCCGTGGGCAGGATGACGAGCCCGCCTGCGCGCAGGTGATCGCAGGCCGGTTGGAGGGGGTCGGGGTGGGGATGAGCGGTGCTCGCGGAGGGCTGCGGGGGGTGGCTCACATCCCGCATCCTGCCACGGATCGGGTCGGTGGCGGGACAGTGCGGAGGTGTGGGCCCGGACGCGATGCCGGACCGTCATCTGACCGGGGCCCCATCGGCGTATCCCTCGGTCCGCTTCCGGGATGAGCCCGGGACGCCGTCGGCCCCTACACGATGCGGCGGGCCACGGCCCAGCGGGTGAGCTCGTTGCGGTTGGACAGCTGGAGCTTGCGCAGGACCGCGGAGACGTGGGTCTCGACGGTCTTGACCGAGATGAACAGCTCGGAGGCGCACTCCTTGTAGGTGTAGCCGCGGGCGATGAGTCGCATGACCTCCCGCTCGCGCGCCGAGAGGCGGTCGAGCTCGGTGTCGGCCACGGCCACCTCGCCCGCTCCGGCACCGAAGGCGTCCAGGACGAATCCGGCCAGGCGCGGGGAGAAGGCGGCGTCTCCGGCGGCCACGCGCCGCACGGCCTGGGCCAGGTCCTCAGTGGAGATCGCCTTGGTGACGTAGCCGCGGGCGCCGGCCCGGATGACTCCGACAACGTCGTCGCTGGCGTCCGAGACGCTCAGGGCCAGGAAGCGCGTCTCGGGGACGTCGTGGCAGGAGGCGACGACCTCGGCCCCTCCCCCGCCGTTGCCGCCGGGCAGGTGGACGTCGAGCAGGACGACGTCGGGCCGCAGGGCGTGGACGGCGGCGATGGCGCCCTCGACGTCGTCGGCCTCGGCGATGATGTCCAGGTCGGGAGCGTGTGCGGTCAGCTCGGAGCGCACCCCGGAGCGGACCAGGGCGTGGTCGTCGACGACCAGGACCCGCAGGGACGCGCTCGCATCGGCGGGCTGGTGGTGGTCTGTGGTGGTACCGGCGGGCGTGTCAGCCATGAGGGTCTTCCTGGTGGTGACGTGGGGTGATCGAGGAGCGGGGGCCGAGTGGGGCCTAGGGAGATGAGTCAACGATAGACGGCTCAGGGGGCGCGCACGGGGAGAGTCAGTGCCACCTCGGTGCCGGTAGACATGCGGCGCACCCGGGCGCTGCCGCCGTGGCGCTCCATGCGGGCGATGATGGACTGGCGCACGCCGTGGCGGTCCTCGGCGATGGCGTCGAGGTCGAAGCCGGGGCCGTGGTCGCGCACGAACACCTCCAGGCTCTCCTCGCCGGCCTCGACGTAGAGGGAGACCGGTGGGGCGCCGTGGCGCACCGCGTTGGACAGGGCCTCGCGGGCGGCGGCGACGATGACCTCGGTGTCGCGGTCGGGGGCCCGGTCGCCGACGCACACGGCGTCGACGGCCACGCCGTAGCGGTCCTCGATCTCACCGGCCAGGTCGGTGAAGGCGTCGGCCACGGAGGTACCCGGTGCGGGGCGGTCGGTGTAGAGCCAGGCTCGCAGCTCGCGCTCCTGGGAGCGGGCCAGGCGGGCCACCGTCTCAGGCTCGTCGGCGCGCTTGCGGATGAGGGTGAGGGTCTGGAGGACGGAGTCGTGCAGGTGGGCGGCGATGTCGGCGCGCTCGGCCTCACGGATCTCGGCGGCACGGGTGTCGGCCAGGGCCCGGTTGGTCCGCAGCCACAGGGGTGCCAGGACCACGCCGATGCCCACCACGAGCGCCCCTCCGGTAAGGAGCCCGGAGATGAGCTTGTAGGGGGTGCTGTCGGCGGCCACCCACACCAGGATGCCGACGACGGCCAGGCACACCCCGCCCGCCACCCGCAGGACAGCGCTCAGGTTGCGGTCGGGGCCGACCAGGTTGTCCATCTGCGACCAGGCCAGGGCCGCCCCGGCGATGACGACGATGATGACTCCCACCGCACCGATCCGGTCCAGCAGCCCAAAACGCCAGGAGGCCAGGAACAGGGCAGCCAGGAGGAGTGCGCCGCCGTCGAGGACCGTCTGCGACAGGCCCAGGGGGGCTCCGCCGTCGGCCCGAGACTCTGCGGTACCTCTCCCACTCCTGAGGCGAGCCGCCAGGCGAGCACGGGAGACCACCGAGGCGGGCACCTCTCCTGCCGGCCCGTTCTCCCCGGGGAGGGTCGCCCACAGCAGGGCGTAGAGCAGGGCTCCCGCGCCGCCGCCGAGGGCGAGGACGACCATGAGCGCGCGGATGTATCGCACGGGGATGCCCAGGTGGAGCCCCAGTCCCGCGCAGACGCCGGCGATGCGGGCGGGGCGGCGCATACGGGCGGCCTCGACGGACAGGTCGGCCGGCGCCGGCCCCAGCTGGTGGGGCAGGCGGCGCAGAGGGGGGCGTCGCCGCAGCTGGCGCGGGGGGCTCCAGGAGTACGCGGGCCCGCCGGCGGTCGGCGAGGGCTGCGTACCCCGCTGCTGAGCTGTCGTCATGGCACCATCGTGGCACGTCAGGGTCGCCGCCCCGAGGGTCCCCCGGCGGATTGGGGGGACAATCCGGGATCATTCAGGGGTTCCCCTGATCGTGCCGCAGGCCACGGACGCGAAGAATTATTGACATGAACGACAAGCCCACTTCCCCGTCTGACGGTGGTTCCCCCACCGGTTCCGATTCCTCTGACTCCTCCGCATCCTTCCCCTCTTCCAACACACAGGGTGCCGACGGCGCCCAGCGCGATTCCCGGCAGGGAGCGCAGCACGGACCGCAGCCGGGTCCCGCGCCCTCCTTCCAGCAGTACGGCGGCCCCCAGCCCGGGCCTCAGGGCGGATCGACTCACCGCTTCTTCGACTCCCTGCGCGGCTCAGGCCTCATGCGCACCAACGAGCGCTGGATCGCGGGCGTGGCCGGTGGCGTGGCCCACCGCTTCGACCTGGACCCCACCCTGGTGCGTTGCGTGTGGGTGGTGCTCTCGCTCTTCGCCGGTGTCGGTCTGGTCCTCTACGGCCTGGCCTGGGCACTCCTGCCCGAGGAGTCCGATGGGCGCATCCACCTGGAGGAGGCCCTCTCCGGCCGTTTCAACGCAGGGTTAGCGGGCGCCATCGGGATGACGATCATCGGTATGTCGACATTCGGTAGCGGTTTCATCCCCAGCTGGTACGTCCACGAGGCGGGCACCGCGGGTATCGCCGCCGCCCTGTGGCCCCTGTTCTGGTTGGGGCTGATCGTCCTGGCCATCGTCTTCCTCATCCGCAGCGCCCAGAACCGGAGCGCGAACCGGAAGGCCGCTCGAGGCCCTCGGGGACCCCAGCCCTGGCAGACCTACCCTGCCGGCACCGCGCAGGCACCGGGCAGCCGCCCCGGCGTCCAGGCCGGCGGCTTCGCATCGGCCTGGGACTCTTCAGCGCCTGGCTCCGGCACCCCGGCCTTCAACCAGTCGGCCGGCGGACAGAGCTGGCAGAGCCGCTCCTACCGGCAGCGCCCGCCGTACCAGCCAGTGCCTATGCCGGTCCGCCCGGCGCGCCCGCGCCGTCCCGGCCCCGGTTCCTCGCTGTCGCTGGCGGTCCTGGGCCTGGGACTCCTGACCGCGGCGGGCGTCTGGTACGCCACGGTGACCCACCACCTGGGTCTGCTCCAGGGTCAGTTCATCCTCATCGGCATCCTGGTCGCCCTCCTGGGAGCGGGGATCGTCGTCAGTGGCCTGCGTCGTCGGCACGGAGGCTGGATGACGGTGCTGGGCTGGCCGGTCCTGTTCGTCGTTGCGATCCCCGCGCTGGCCACCGCCTCGATCGTCCCCACGAGCCTGGCCCGTATGCCCTTCGAGACCCTTAAGAACTCGACCACTGCCGCCTCGAGCACGGTGACCTGGCAGGAGCTGACGGCGTCGGCCAGCGGTGGCAGCGTCACCCGCAGCAAGGACATTGGTGACCTCACCCTGGATCTGCGCGGCATGCCCGCCGAGGAGGCCGGCAAGCTCTCCACCATCACCGCCCACCTCGACGTCGGCACCCTGCGTATCAAGACCGACACCGACCAGCCGGTGGAGGTCAGGGCCGACGTCGACATGGGAGCGATCGACTCACAGGTCTCCCGGGCCTGGACCGTCGACGGTCGGCAGATGAATCAGGACGACGAGGGCCCACGCACCTATGACGCGATTGGCAAGACCATCCCCGCTTACAGCAGCTCCAGCGGCGGCCTGAACACCAAGCGCACTCTGGCCTCCCCCAACAGTGACGACCAGCGGCCGCAGATCACCATCAACGCCTCGGTGGACACCGGGACGATCAACATCGAGGAGCGCAGCAACACCGTCTCCTGGTACGGCAACGTCGAGGAGCCCGTGTGGATCGTCAGCATGTGGTTCGACGAGAAGGGCGAAGCCCACGGTGACGACATGCCGGTTCCGGGCATGAACCACCAGGCCATCACGGCCAAGGACGCTGAGACCTGCATCCGCACGGCCCACGAGAGCGTGGACGCGGACGACCGCAGCGAGGACGTCGGGTGGAGCAACCTGTCCGACCTGACCTCTGCCGAGCGCACCTCCTACGACTCCTGCGTGCAAAGGACCCTGTCCGGGCAGGGAGCCGCGCAGCCCAGTGCGAGCCCAAGCCCCTCCGGGGCGGCAACCCCGACACCGTCCCCGACTCCCACCAAGCAGTCCGCCACGGCCAGCCCGACAGCCGGCTGATCGCGCCCACAAGCCGGCCTCAGCCACCAGAACTCTTCCCCGGGCGCATCCCGGGCCCACCCAAGGAGACCCTCATGAGCAGCACCTCTTCCACGACGTCGCCCGACGACGCCGGCAGCACCAGCACCGAGGCGACCGGCGAGGACGCCACCAGGCCCTTCCCGGCCGCCGGAGACACCCAGCCCCTGACCCCACCGGTGACTCAGCCCGCGGCTGATCCGGAGACTCAGCCGGTCACCATGCCACTGCCCGCCTCTCAGGACGCCGGCGCGGAGACGGCCTCCGCGGGCTCGCCACCCACGTCGTCGTCGGGTCCGGTGTGGAGCGCCGGGACGGTCACTGAGCAGGACCGCCCGCAGGCGCCCCAGGACATCAAGGGCTCCACTCTCCTGTGGGGGGCCTTCCTGCTCCTGGTGGGCGGGCTGCTCATCGCGGCGGGCATGGGGCTGCGCTTCGACTTCACGACGACGGCCATCGCCTGCCTGGCGGGTCTGGGGGCCCTGCTCGTGGTCGCCGCCCTCATCCCCAAGGGGCGCCGCAGCGCCAAGAAGTCCTGATCCGCATTCACCACGCATTCGCCCGATCGAGCCGCGAGGACGCACCTCAGGGCCCGCCGACTGCACCTCCACGGTGCGGCCGCGAGACCCACCGTGTGTCCTCGCGGCGTACTATTTAAAGAGAACTCACCGGAACCGAGAACCTCCACCACTGCGACGGATGACGAGGGACATCGATGGTTGAGACAACATGCTCCGTACTCATGAGCCTGATCCTGAGCGTGACAGGCATCCTCCTCGTGGTGCTGGGACGCCGGATGGCGAAGCGCAGGCTCCCGCCGAACTCGTGGGCGGGAGTGCGTTACGAGATCGCGCTGCGCTCGGAGGAGAACTGGTACACGATGCAGGCCCGGTGCGCGGTGGCCACCATCGGAGTGGGTGTAGTCCTCCTCGACTCAGCTGTCCTCTTCGCCGTTCAGGCGGCCCTGCATGAGACGATCTCGATCCTGTTCCCCATAGCCATCATGCTGATTCAGACGGTTGCCGGTTTCGCATTCCTTCACGTTCAGGCCCGCAGGTGCGCCGCGGAACTGACACAGAGCGCATAGGTCGGCTCCCCCACTTACCGACTTTGGTGAGGGAGCCGGTCGGGGGTGGTCGGAGTCGGTCGGCGTCCGGGGCGAGCGCTCAGCCCTGGTAGACGATCTTGGCCTTGACGTCGTCGACGGCCTCCTCGCCCAGGTAGTGGCGCACGATCTCCAGGCCGAAGTCGATGGCGGTGCCCATGCCGCGGGAGGTGATGAAGGGGCCGTCCGTGACGACGGCGGCCTGGCTGACCTGCGCGCCGTGCTCGGCGAGCACGCCCACGAAGCCGGGGTTCGACGTCGCCTGGCGGCCCTCGAGCAGGCCCAGCTCGGCCAGGATCGAGGGGGCGGCGCAGATCGCGGCCACGGGCCGGCCGGTGCGCACCCGCTCAGTGACCGCAGCCATGAGAGGCTCGACGGCCTTGAGGTTGGGGGTGCCGGGGATGCCGCCGGGCAGGACGAGCATGTCGTAGTCGTCCAGGTTCGCCTCGGCCAGGGCGAGGTCACAGGTGACGACGATGTTGTGGGAGGAGACGACGGCCCGCTCGGGAGTCACGGAGATCATCGTCGTGGGGATACCGGCGCGGAAGAGGATATCCACGGTCGCCAGCGCCTCGACCTCCTCCAGCCCGGGGGCGATGAAGACGGCGACGGCCTTGTCGGTCCTCTGATCGGTGGGCGCGTGGAAAGCGGGCATGTCTCCTCCAGGAAGGTCGGCTCAGGTCAATGCGGCTGGCGCCATCACCCTACGCGCCGGCCACCGGCTGCAGGAACCGTTGGGCGCATCCGTACTGATCGGCAACTCGACGCCGGGAGTAGTCTAAGTCGATCCTTGTCGGCTGCGGCTCGCTCCGACAGCTCAAGCAGCATCGGGAGGCGAACGATGACGTGGTGCACGGCGGCCCTGTGTGCGGCCGTGCTCGCTGTCATCGTCTGCAGTGCGCTCCTGCTCCACTACCGACGCTCTCTGCAACGCACCCGGGGAGAGCTCGCCCGCCTTCGTACCTTCCATGAGGAAAGGATGCGGCGCCCCAACGTGCTGTCTCATGAGTTACGTACGCCCCTGACCGTCGTGCGCGGCGCTGCCGAGCTGCTCCTCGATGAGAGCGCCGGCCCACTCAACCCCGACCAGAAACGCTTCATTCAGACCATCGCAGAGAACTCCAACCAGGTGATCGATATGGCCTCCGACCTCCTGGCCGAAGCCAGCCTGGAGTCCGATCTGTTTAATCTGCGCCTGGAGTGGACTGAGATGCGCCAGCTGGTTCGCGAGTGTGTCGCCCAGTTGCGCCGGGTTCACAACGCGTCCATCCGATTGGACAACCACGGGGCGCCGCTGCGCCTCCAAGTGGATCCTCGCCTGATGGGGCAGGCCGTCACGAACGTTGTCAACAACGCCGCCCGACACGCAGGCGAAGGCGTCTCCATCCTGGTGCGCATCACTGAGTCAGAAGAAACCGTCACCATATCCGTTTCCGATAACGGTACAGGCATGACCCCGGAGGACCGGGCTGTATTGTTCACCCCCTTCGCGACTGGGGGTTCCCGACGACCGGGAACCGGATTGGGGATGATGATTACCCAACGCATCGTCGAGCTCCACGGCGGAAAAGTGCTCGTCGACACCATCTCCCGAAAAGGAACAACAGTGTTTCTCACCCTTCCACGCACGTGGCGGGAACCCGACCACAAGGAGGCGACGACCAGTGAATGACACGATCCGGCCACCAGGCGCACCCCAGGTTCTCGTCGTCGACGACGAACCACAGATCCTGATGATTATGCGCTTCGCCCTCGAAACAGCGGGTTTCACTGTTGTCACCGCGACTGATGGAGCACAGGCCTGGTCCACCTTCAAACAGCGTCGCTTCGATCTCGTGGTTCTTGACCTCATGATTCCGGTGGTCTCCGGGGTCGCCGTGGCTGAACGCATCCGAGGAATCTCGGACGTACCCATCATGATGATCACCGCGCTGTCTGACGAGCCGGACCGGATCCGTGGGCTGGAAGCAGGGGCCGACGACTACGTCACCAAGCCGTTCAGCCCCCGCGAGCTCACCTTGCGAGCCCAGGCACTCGTACGCAGATGGCACGGACGCCGCTCCCCTGCTCTCTCCAATGGAGACCTGATGATCGATACCGCCTCGCACCGGGTCTATCTGCATGGTTCGGCGCTGGACATGTCCGATACGGAGGTGAGGTTCTTGGAGGTCCTCGCCCGCAACATCGGGAACGTGGTGACATACGCAGACCTGCTCAGCCAGGTCTGGGGCACAGAGGACCATAGCGGCGGCAAGGACATGATCAAGACCACCGCCTACAGGGTGAGGCGCTCTCTGGGTGAGGGCGGCAGGAGATACATCCACTCGGTGCGGGGGGAGGGCTACACCATGCCCCACTTGGCGGAGAGTGCATCTGGCGACACGGCAGAACCGCACTCTGCAACCGCTTCGCCCACCGCACCACGACGGTGACGGCGGTGTTACCAACCGTTACTTCCCGACACCTCGTCGGTCTCCGACACCAGGGATGATGGGAGGCACCCGGTGGGATGTCATGCTTCTAAGACCTCCTGCCACCCAATCCCACTTGATTCAAAGGAGAATCCCATGAGGAAGCGGCTGTTCTCTACCTTGCTTGCCGCCACTACTGCGAGTGCCCTGGCCCTGACCGGCTGCGCGGTTGACGAATCGAAGAGCGATTCGATCACCATCGCCTGCGGAGCCATGGAGGATCTGTGCCAGAAGTGGACTCAGACCTTCACCGAGCAGACCGGGATCCAAGCCACCTACGTGCGGCTCTCCTCCGGTGAGACCGTCGCCCGCCTCGACTCGGCGAAGAACAACCCCGAGTTCGATGTCTGGCACGGAGGCCCTGTGGACGGCTACGGGACCGCGGCGACCAAGGGACTCATCGAGGCCTACGAATCCCCCAGCGCAGCCAAGATCCCTGACAAGTACAAGGACGCCGACCACAAGTGGACTGGAGTCTACGTGGGAGTCCTGGGGTTCTGCTCCAACAAGACGGTCCTGAAGAAGCTGGGCGCGGAGGCACCAAAATCCTGGGACGATCTACTCAACCCTGCATTCAAGGGGCAGGTCTCTACCGCTCACCCGTCAACCTCCGGAACGGCTTTCACCACCCTGTGGACGCAGAATGTCCGCCTGGGCGGACAGGACCAAGCCCTGGACTACATGAAGAAGCTGCACAGCAATGTTCTGCAGTACACCAAGTCCGGCACTGCGCCAGGGCAGATCGCGGGCCGCGGTGAAGTGGCCGTGGGTCTGGTCTTCTCCCACGACTGCGTGAAGTACCAGGAAGAGGGCATGTCTGACCTCCAGGTGTCCTTCCCCAAGGAGGGAACCGGTTACGAAGTCGGCGGGGTGGCCCTGGTGGCCAAGTCCAAGCACTCCGAGGCGGCCAAGAAGTACATCGACTGGGCGATCTCGGCCGACGCTCAGAACATCGGACAGACCGTGGGGTCTTACCAGATTCCAACCAACCCCGACGCCAAGACCAGCGACAAGATGGTCAAGCTCGATGACGTCACCTTGGTGGACTACAACTTCAAGGCCGCGGCGGAGGCCAAGCCCGCGCTGACCAAGCGCTTCGACGAGGAGATTGCCGCACAACCGAAGGAGTGACGAAGACCTCTCCATCCGTGTTCCGGGACCAGTCGGTCCCGGAACACTCTCTCCACCCTTCCCACGGCCGCCACCAGCCGAGCGGCCCCCTCGATCGGAGTCCTCCATGTCTTCCGCGGCCTCAACGCTGCCCAGCCCCCATACCCCTGCACCTTCCGCAGCAACGACACGACGCTCCACCAAGATCCGGCGAGACCCGGTGACGATCGGCATCGTTACTGCTATCACCCTTGTTCTCGTCGTCCTCATCGTCCTTCCGCTGGTGACGATCCTTTCTCAGGCGTTCTCCGCCAACGGCTCAGAGGTCCTCACCAGTCTGCTGCGCTCCACGACGAACCGAGCAACGGTTACCAATACCGTCGTTCTAGGCCTCGTCGTCGGAACCGTCGGAACACTCATCGGTTTCTTCTTCGCCTACGTGCAGGCTCGTGTGGACATACCCGGTAAGCGTCTCCTTCATCTCATCTGCCTCATCCCCATCGTCTCCCCACCCTTCGCCGTCGCCACGGCCTCCATCACGCTCTTCGGACGCAACGGGATCGTCTCCACTCAGCTGCTAGGCCAGCAGTGGAACATTTACGGGCTCCCCGGCCTGACCCTGGTGCTCTCCCTGTCCTTCTTCCCCGTCGCCTACATGAACATGCTCGGCATGCTGCGCAACCTGGATCCAGCCATGGAGGAAGCCGCGGCCTCGCTGGGCGCCTCACCCTGGACGGTGTTCCGCACAGTCACCCTCCCCATGCTTATCCCGGGCTTCGCCTCCTCCTTCCTTCTGCTCTTCGTCGAAGCGATTGCCGACCTGGCGAACCCACTGGTCATCGGAGGAGACTTCACCGTGCTGGCGTCTCGCGCCTACATCGCAGTCAACGGCGAGTACAACACCGCCGCTGGGAGCGCCTACTCGCTGGTGCTTCTGGTGCCGGCCCTGCTGGTGTTCGTCCTTCAGAGGTATTGGGCGTCGCGCAGCTCCGCTGTGACCGTCACCGGGAAGCCCACCGGCCGAGTCCGGCTGGTTCGCGCTCCACTTCCCCGCATCGCGCTGTCTGTGACGGCAGTGGCCCTGGGGCTGTTCGTGGTGTCGATCTATGCGACTGTCATCCTGGGAGCCTTCGTCAAGATCCTGGGCGTGGACAACACGTTCACGCTCAAGAACTTCCAGTACGTGCTGTCCGGAATCGGCAATGACGCCATGATCGACACGACGATCCTGGCGCTTATCGCCACTCCGATCGCCGGAGTTCTGGGAATGCTTGTAGCCTGGCTCGTCGTCGTGCGACTCAAGGCCAGCGCCGGCCTCATGGACTTCCTGGGAATGTTAGGACTATCGGTTCCCGGAACAGTCCTGGGCATTGGCTACCTCATCACCTTCAATAATCCGGTCATCTTCGGTCACCTCATGTTCATGCCAGCCCTTGCTGGAGGAAGCGCAGTCTTCGGCGGAGCCATTGCCATCATTATGGTGTACATTGCCCGCTCCATGCCATCAGGTCAGCGATCAGGTATCGCAAGCCTTCAACAGGTGGACAAGTCCATCGACGAGGCATCAACATCCCTGGGCGCCTCAGGGCTGCAGACCTTCGCCAAGGTGACGATGCCGCTCATTAGACCAGCCTTCATCGCCGGCCTCACGTACGCATTTGCTCGCTCTATGACAACCCTATCGCCGATCGTATTCATCACTACTCCGAAAACTAAGATTATGACCTCCCAGATCCTTTCCGAGGTTGACGCAGGAAGATTCGGGAACGCATTCGCATTCTGCACCATCCTCATCGTCATCGTCATGCTCGTCATCGGTGCGACCAACCTCCTGGTCCGCGACACCTCGGTGGCATCGTCAGCCCGTACGAGCCTGTAACCCCATTCAGAAAGGACTTTCACAATGAACACCACCGCCAAGACGAAGGTGCGCTCCAGCTCGGACCAGGAGGCTTCCGACACCAAGAGCGGCCGTCTCTCCCTCGTGGAACTCACCAAGACATTCGGTGACGGCAGCGGAGAGGTGACTGCCGTTGACCACATCAACCTCGACATCGATCCAGGGGAGTTCATCACGCTCCTCGGACCCTCAGGCTGCGGAAAAACCACCACATTGCGAATGATCGCCGGCTTCGAAGATGCATCATCCGGAAAGGTTATGCTCGACGGAGACAACATGGCGGTCATCCCTCCTAACCGCCGCCCAATGTCGATGGTCTTCCAGTCCTATGCCCTCTTCCCCCATTTGTCAGTGCGGGACAACGTCGCTTACGGCCTCAAGCTGCAGAAGATGCCGGCAGCACAGATGGATGAGGCCATTGAGGTGGCTTTGACTGCGATGAACCTGACAGCCATGGCCAAACGCGCCCCATCTCAGCTCTCTGGCGGCCAGCAGCAGCGTGTCGCCCTCGCCCGCGCCATGGTTGTGCGCCCCAAGGTGCTGCTCTTCGACGAGCCCCTCTCCAACCTCGATGCCAAGCTGCGTATCAAAATGCGCCTGGAAATCCGCCACATGCAGAAACGACTGGGGATCACGTCGGTCTACGTCACGCATGACCAGTCTGAGGCCATGGCAATGTCCGATCGCATTGTCGTCATGAATGCAGGCCGCATCGAACAAGTGGACACTCCTGAGGAGATCTACCTGCATCCCGCATCGGTGTTCGTGGCCGACTTCGTGGGACGCGCCAACTTCCTCAAAGCCACAGTCATCGAGGCACTCGATGCGCCCTCCCAGACGCAGAGGCGAGCGAAGGTGGAGGTGCTCGGTTCTGAGACGACCGTACCCAGTCATCCCACCGCAGTGGACCGGGACCAGGAGGTTGTGCTCATGGTGCGCCCCGAGTCGGTGAGACTGGCCGCGGTCCAGGAACCTACCCAGAGAATCTCGGGCTCGCTGGGACAGATCATCACCCGCGTCTTCTACGGGGAGACCGTCGAGTACGAGGTCGAGACCGAGTACGGTTCCATTGTCTGCGTCGTCTCCGATCCTCGTCAGGATGAGCTGTTCCAGGAGGGGCAGGCCGTACGCGTCTCCATCGAGTCCCACAAGGCATGGCTGCTCCCTGCGGAGTAGACGCGTCTTGGCTCGTTCCTCAGTGTCGCCGGCGCTGAGCCTCGCGAGTGGTTCGCCGAGCTCAGCGCTGACGCAGGAGGTGCTGCTCGGCACTGTCCAGGATCGGGCGGGCAGCCTCCGGCGCGTAGACGCTCAGGCCGCCGTCGGACACGGGCAGCTCGACGTTGCCATCGTCACCGATAGTGACCGGCTCGTGCCCGCCCAGGACGCAAATCCACTGCTCGCCGGCGTGCCGCGCCCCGACGTGGAGGCGTTTGGTGGCAGCCCTGCGGTCGGACAGGACGACGGCGAGCCCGGAGCCGGGGTGGGCGTCGTCGCCCTCGCGCGCGAAGCCGACGACGTCGGGGTCGTCGAGGGCGTCGTGCTGGGGGCCGTGGGCCAGGGCGCGTCGCATGGTCATGAGCAGCGGCAGCTCGGTGACGGCTGGCAGGTCGCCGGTCTCGGGCGTGCCGAACAGGTCGCCCCAGAAGACGCAGGGGGTTCCGGCCTCGCGTAGCAGGATGAGGGCGTAGGCCGAGGGCTTGAACCAGGACTCGATGGTGGAGGCCAGCGACTGGCCCGGCTGGGTGTCGTGGTTCTCCACGAAGGTGACGGCACGCTCGGGGTCGGAGGCCACGAGGGTGCCCTCGAAGAGGCGGGACAGGTCGACGTCGCCGTTGGAGGTGGAGGCGGCGTGCAGGTGGAAGTGGAGGGGGACGTCGAACAGGCTCATGAAAGGAACGGCCTCCAGGTAGCCCTCCAGCTCGGCGATGTCGCGGGTCCAGTACTCGCCCACGGCTGGCAGGGCGCGGCCGGTGGCGCGGCGCAGCTCGGGCAGCCAGCGGGCGAAGAAGTCGGCTCCGACGTGCTTGAGTGCGTCCAGGCGCAGGCCGTCGACGCCGGTGGTCTCTACGTACCAGCGCCCCCAGTGGTCCATCTCGGCACTGACGGCGGGGTCGGTGACGTGGACGTCGGAGCCCATGAGGTAGTCGTAGTTGCCGAGCTCGTCGTTGACGTTCTCGTTCCACTGCTTGCCCTCGAAGAGCCAGACGCCCTGCTGGTGGCGGGCCTCGTCCCAGTCAGTGCCGTGGAAGCAGGTCCAGTCCCAGGTGAAGTCCGAGTAGGCGCCGGCGCGCCCCGGGAAGGTGTAGCGGGTCCACGCGGTGATCTCCTCGGTCTCACCGATGGGGCGCGTGCGGTCGTGGGGGTCGACGGGGGTGGCGCGCACGACCTCGGTGCCGTCGCCGCCCATGCGGTGATTGAGGACGATGTCCGCCACGACGCTGATGCCGGCGGCGTGCAGGGCCTCGATGGCGGCGAGGTAGTCCTCCTTGGTGCCGTACTTGGTGGGGACGGTGCCCTTCTGGTCGAACTCGCCCAGGTCGTAGGTGTCGTAGACGCCGTAGCCGACGTCCTCCACTCCGGCCTGGCCCTTGTAGGCGGGCGGCAGCCACACCGAGCTCACCCCGCAGTCGGCCAGGAGGGCGGCGTTGTCCGCCAGGAGGCGCCAGTGGGTGGAGTCGGCGGGAAGGTCCCAGGCGAAGGCCTGGAGCAGGAGGGGGTTGACGACGTCGTCCGGGTTGGCGGGGCTGGGCTGGGCGTGGTTCTCGGTCACGGTTCCGATGCTGCCAGTCCTCCCCCGCGGCCGGGGACATTCCACGCGACCGGGTGCGTGTCATTCCGTCCGGGGGCGTTCGACGCCGTCGGGGACCGGAATCCTGTCCCCCTACGCGCGACATGTCCCCGGCCGGGAGAAAATGCACCCCCACGCGCAGGATGTCCCCGGCCGAAGGAAGAATGCGATGTGGACAGTGCGGATGGGCGGCCTCATAATGGTGGGGAGCCACCCGGGTGCTAGCCGGGCGGCTCCCCTCGCAAGGGAACGGCCTAGCCGATCCACGTGCTGAGGGCATCCACAAGGACACCGACGGCCCGGATCAGGCGAGCGACAGCGGTCAAGACTTCGCTCACCTTCCGGGCCGTTACCTTGCCCTTGCGGACTTCTGCGCGTCGTCCTCTCGGCTTGGACACGGCCCTCACCTCCTCCCGGCTTCTTCCTCCCCGGCAAGGACATGAGTGTTCCGGGTGAAGGTGCCATGGGGAGGCATCACCCATCATGCCAACGGGTGCCAACAGCCCTTCTCGGACTCCACAACACGGGGATTCCGCGGCGGGACAGTAGCCCTTGTGGACACCTGCGTCGTCAGCACTCGTCCCGTGCGTCTTGGTCTCCAACACGCAGCGACGGCCGGGGACATTTCTGTGCGGCCGGGGGCATTCGACGCCGTCGGGGACCGGAATCCTGTCCCCCAACGCGCGACATGTCCCCGCCCAGAAGAAAGTGCACCCGCACACGTAGGATGTCCCCGCTGGAGAACTCGGGCTTGAAGAGATCACCAAGGACCTGACTTGATGACACGCTCGCGGCTCGGAGTGGGTCTCAGGTTGGTGCGAGCAGAGCGGCGACGTCGTCGAGCTGAGCGGCGATCTCCGTGAAGTCCCGGTCCAGGTCGAGGGTGCGCACATGGAAGCGGTGCCCGGTCTCGATCCACGTCTCGCAGATCGGCGGTTCGACGGCGGTCTGGGCGTAGAGCAGCATGCCGGCGACATCGCGCCCGGCCTGCCGAGAGTCGCTGGCCTCGTGCATGACGTAGCTGTAGATCTGGTTGCGGTTGGCCGGGGACAGAATCGACCTGTCGTAGCGGGAGCCGAGGATGCGCCCGTAGCACTTGGTGTCGATGATGAGGGTCCGCTCCGGCCCGGTCAGGACGATGTCGGTGTGCAGTCCTGGGAGGAAGACCGGGGCGTCCTCGATGCCTCCGCTCACCCAGGGAGCGCCGGCGCGCAGGCGGGGGTGGTGGCGGCGGAAGTAGGCCAGGACGAAGCGCTCGTAGAGGGCGCTCAGCTCCTGGGGGTCGAGGAAGTCGGCGAGGCTGACCGCGCCGTCGGTGCCACTGAGCAGCCGCTCGTCCAGGATGAGTCGGCACACGCCCATGAGCAGTCGATAGGAGCGGTTGCCTCGGTGGAAGCGCAGGCTCTCCCAGTGCAGCCGCCGCAGGTCCCCAGCGCTCATCACCTCGACGTCACCCATGACGAGCAGTGTCGACTTCAGGCGCGTCCTGCGAGCCGGGGCGATGTCGCCGTGCAGGATCAGGCGCAGGGCGGCGGTCTTGAGGAGCCGGTTCATGAGGGTGTTCTCGGTGCGCTCGTCGTAGCCGCAGCGCACCAGGCTCCGGCGGCGGGCCCTGAGCCGCATCGTGGCGGCGGGGTCGATGCGCCCCCGCACAACCGTCAGGTCCTCGGTGAAAGGCTGGTAGTCCCGCTCAAAACCGCGTCGGCGCTGGTTGTCCAGCCCGCCGGCCAGGATCGCGGCGAGCATGTCGTGGACGTGATCGAAGTCCTCGGCCGCCAGGCGCCGGTGCTCTCCGGTCTCCAGTGCCTTGAAGGCGTAGGCGAGCATGTAGTAGACGTTCTTGAGCAGGACGGTGCTCGGACCACGCTGGTGCGGCCGGCCGGGAGCCCCGTTTCGCGCCGGGCCGGGCAGGGCTGCCGTCATGGCAGGATGCTCTCCAGGGCGTGAATGCTCTCGTCCATCGCAGCCGGGTTGTCGAACCAGTACTCGCGCACCAGCGGAGCCAGCTCGTAGCGCACCACCGAGGCCACATCCGCATCCGCCCCCGCAGGGTTCTCGGGGTCTGCCGCAGGCAGGCACAGGTAGGAGTGGCCGATCTGGAACCCGGGCCCGAGAGCCTCATCCTCGGCGATCCGCTGGTTGAGGCGGCGCACGACGTCGACCAGCGCCTCCAGCCTCGAGCTGCCCACGGCCTCGACGTGTCTGCGGAACCCGGGGTGGTCGAGGGCCGGTTTCATCTCGAAGAAGGCGAAGCGGCGCCGCAGCGCGTAGTCGATGAGGGCCAACCCCCGGTCGGCGGTGTTCATCATGCCGATGATGTGGAGCCGCTTCGGGACGGACAGCAGATCCCCGGACACGGGCAGGCGCAGCGCCTCCCCACGGTGCTCGGCCTCGATAAGCATGAGCAGCTCACCGAAGGCCTTGGAGATGTTGGCCCGGTTGATCTCGTCGATGATGAACACGTAGTCCCGCCCCGGGTCGGCGGCAGCGCGCCGGCAGAACCTGGCGAAGACGCCCTCGGCGGCCGCGAACCCGCCCTCGGCCGTGGGACGCAGCCCGACGACGACGTCCTCGTAGGCGGTCGACTGGTGGAACTGCACCACCTCCACCCGCGAGTCATCCGTCTGCCCCATGAGGGCGTAGGCCAGGCGCTTGGCCGCGAAGGTTTTCCCCGTGCCAGGAGCGCCCTGGAGGATGAGGTTCTTCTTGCGGCGCAGCAACCCGAGCATCTGCTCCAGGTCCTCAGGACTGAGAAAGACCTCGTCCAAGAAATCGGCACTGGTGTAGTGCTCGTCCGCCTCATCGAGATCGTTACTGCCGTGCCGCTCGTCCACGGACGAGGGAGTGCACGAGTCCTCGATTCCGATCAGCGCGTTGAGCTGATCCGGTGTGTACTTCGTGTTCTCTGTGAGGCGTTGCAGCATCAGTATGCCGATCCGCTGCTCGAGCGGCCAGGAGCCGACATGCGTCCACTCGACGTCACGCACAGCCCGGAAGGATGACCGGTCCTCGTCATAGCGATAGTCGGAGCGAACTACTCCGCGCCCCACGATCTCATTGAAGCTGCGGCGGACATAGACGATGTCGCCTGGTTTCATGGCATGGATGTAGTCCCACACCGAGTCCGCGGCCTTACGTGGGCGGCCGCCCCAGTCCCCGTAATGGGTGTAGAGCGCGTTCAGGAGCGACTCCTTGTCGGGGAAGGAGGCAAGATCGCCAACCCGGTCCCAGTTGAGCGCCATGATCCCGGCCGTTCGAAACTCATCCCATCTCGCCGCACCCTCACCCGGGGTGTAAAGCCAGTGCTGGAGCTCAGGTTTCTTGGCTTTCTCGGAGTCTCCGACACCCTGCGCCCGGGCGGAGGCAGTCGGCGCGCCCGAGACGTTCCGGTCCCGGAACAGCGACTCGAGCTGGGCCGGGTTGTAGCTCGTGTTCTCCGTGACCCGTTGCAGACTCACTGCGCCCACACGCCGGTCGAGCGGCCAAGAACCGACATGCGTCCACTCGATGTCGCGCACGCAGCGGTAGGCGGGGCGGGCGTCGTCGTAACGGAACTCCGAGCGGACGACACCGCGCCCGATGATCTCGGTGGGACCGCGCCGGGCGTAGACGACGTCGCCGGGACGCATCGTGCGGGTGAAGTCCCGGATCATTCCCGCCGCGCCTGTCGGCCTGCCGCCCCAGTCCCCGTAGCCGGCCTCCAGCGCCTCGATGACCGCCTCCTCGTTCGGGTAGCTGGTGGGGTCACCGATCCGGTCCCAGTTGAGCGCCATGATCCCGGCCCCTCGAAACTCCTCCCACTTCCCGGCGCCCTCACCCGGGACGTAGAGCCAGTAGCCGCGCTCCTGCTTCTCGGCCGTCTGAGCATCCTCGTCCGACGTCGTCATCGGCTCGCCCATGATTCCTCCTCATCGCCCGTGCCCGCAGCGCTGCGGGCACGCCCAGAGAGAATAGTAGTGCCAGCTCACCCCATCGCTACCAGCCGGGTACGCGCACCTCCGGGCCTGGACATCCGACGCCGTCGGGGACATTCCACGCGGCCGGGGGCGTGTCCTTCCGGCCGGGTGCATTCGACGCCGTCAGGGACCGGAATCCTGTCCCCCTACGCGCAGCCTGTCCCCGACCGGGAGGGAATGCACCCCCACGCGCAGGATGTCCCCGTCGAGATCGGCCGCCCAGGCCTCGTGCCGGGCCAGTGCCAAGCCAGCACCAGCCAGGCCCTTACCCAACGCCCTATCTGATACCAGTCTGGTACCACCTGCTACTGTGGAGGCATGGCGATGACATTGCGCTTGAGCAGAGAGGATGAGCGGCTGCTCGCGCTCCTTGCACAGGAGGACGGAGTCAGCCGCCAGGAGGCAACGATCCGGGCGATCCACGAGGTGGCCGCGCGCCGCGGACATGAGCAGCGAGTCGCAGACGCCTCCGCCCGCATCCGCAACCGGTATGCCGAAGTCCTGGAACGCCTCGGCCGCTGATCGGGTAGAGACGGTCGAGTACCTGACGCTCGAGGACGCACTGTCTCTCATTGAGGACCTTGCTGTGGGACCGGTCCGGGATCTCGGCCTGCTCGACTCGGCGCTGCACCGAACTGCGGCCATGCTCTGGGGACACGACGTTTACGCCACGATCGATGAGAAGGCGGCGGCGCTGCTCGATTCCCTGGTCCGCAATCATCCACTGGCGGATGGCAACAAGCGCCTGGGGTGGTTGGCCACGCTGGTCTTCCTGGACATCAACGGCCACTGGGTCGAGGCTCCCGACGACGACACCTACCGGCTGGTGATGGACGTCGCCGCTGGGAAGCTCTCACTCAAGGAGATCACTGCTGCCCTGTCTCCATGGCACGGCCGCGACTCGGAATAGAGCAGCACGGCGGGACACGGCGTCGGCCTCTCGGCCTGGAGACGCACGCCTCCAGGCCCGGGCGTCCGGCGCCATCGGGGACGTTCCACGCGGCCGGGGACATTTCCGTCCGGCCGGGGGCATTCGACGCCGTCGGGGACTGGATTCCTGTCCCCCAACGCGCAGGGTGTCCCCCACCGAGGGAATGCACCCCCACGCGCAGGATGTCCCCGTCGAGACCGGCCGCCCAGGCCTCGTGTCGGTCCAGTGCTGAGCAGTGCCAGACCGGGACCTTACCCAGTACCGGCCCAGCGTCCATCCAGCGCTCAGGCCGGCGCCCGGAGCACCACGATGCGCTCGGAGAGTCTGCCCACCAGCGGCAGCCGCGTCAGGGGCGCGAGCAGGGGGTGGTAGCGCGCGATGGTGCGGGTAAAGGGGACGTCGTGGAGCAGCGTGTAGCCGGGGGCCACCGTGCGGCGGAACTCGGCCGCGCTGGAGCAGCCGTAGGTGTAGCGCGCACCCGCGTCCTCCACTGAGCGCTCCCGGCCGTACTTCTGGAACAGGCGGGGCATGACCTCGATGAGGACGGTCGCACCGGGCAGGCGCGCAGCGATGATGTCCAGGAGCATGCGCACCTCCTCCTGCTCGAGGTACATGCTCAGTCCTTCGATGATGACGAGCACGTCGCGGCTCATGTCCTCCAGCTGGTCGGGCCAGTCGGGGTCGAGGGCGGAGGCGGCAATGGTGCGGTGACGCTCGCCGTCCTCGAGCAGCCGACGTCGCAGCGCGATGACGTCGGGCAGGTCGAGGTCGTACCAGGTGACGCGCCCGTCGTCGAGGCGCTGGAAACGGGTGTCGAGCCCGCAGGCGATGTTGACCACCGTGCAGCCGGGGTGGGTGTCCAGGTACCCGGCCACGAGCGGGTCGAGCGTGAGGGTGCGCAGCACGACGCCGTCGGCCATGAGCCGGTCCTGTCTGGCCATGGTGAAGTCGTAGTCGAGCCGGGAGACGAGTTCAACGGCGGCAGGGTCTGTGAAGCGCGGCCGTTCGGAGAGCGTGTGCTCCGCCCTGGCGTGGAGGGTCAGCAGCATCGTCTTGCTGACACTGGTCAGGTCCGCAGTCTCGTGTGCGCTCATGCGGTCAATTCTGCGACGCCTGCGGCTCAGGAACCACCGCTGTCAGATAAACGGGCTGCGCCGCCCGTTCCCGCTGTTCGCCGCGCGGCTCACTCCTCTCGGTCCTCCTCGAGGACCCCGTTCCAGGCCAGGAAGCCGATGGTGCGGCGCATGGCCTCCTCCCAGTTGGCGTCGCCGAAGCCGTGGGCGGCGCCGGGGATGGTGACGAGCTCGGCGTCAGGGGTGGCGCTCACGGCGGCCCGGGAGACCTCAATGGGCACGGCGCGGTCCTGGTCCCCGTGGACGATGAGGACGGGACGGCGGTAGGTGGCCAGCTCGGCCCCGACCTCCAGGTTCCAGCCGTCGACGGCGTAGGCGCGCCCCAGGCGGGTGCCCGCCCAGTCGAACTCCTCGGGAACGGCCGCCGGAGTGTGGAAGGCGGCGCGAAGGTTCTCCCCCAGCCGCAGGGCCGGGTACCACAGGGCCAGGGCGGTGATCCGCTGCGGGTGGCGGGCGGCCGCGAGCGCTGCGACCGCTCCGCCCAGGCTCAGCCCGAACAGGGCGACCCGGGAGGCGTCGACCTCCGGCCAGGCGCAGGCGGCAGTGAGGACGGCTTCGAGGTCGGCCAGCTCGGTCAGGGCCGACATCGCGGTGGTCTCACCCTGGCTGGCGCTGCCGCCGCCCCCGCGGAAGTCGAAGCAGATGGCCACGGCCCCGGCCCCGGCGAAGCGCCGGGCCATGGGGGCGACGCGGGTATGGGAGCCCTCCATGCCGTGGCAGCAGATGACCAGGGGTGCAGGGGCCGACGACGCCGTGCGCGGGACGTAGGCCAGTCCCCCGAGCCTCTGCCCCTGGACGGTGAGGGTGACCTGCCGTGAGAGGTAGGACTGCGTCGTCACGTGTTCTCCTTGCTGTGCGGGGCCGGCAACGAGAACCGGCCCGGCGGCCATCGTAGACGGGTCGCCGGGCCGGGCGCGGACCCGCCTCTCAGCGGTAGGCCTCCGAGGAGGAGTTCTCGTCGTAGCGGGCCACGAGGACCAGGCCGGACAGGGCGTAGGGGCCGCCGATGTAGGGCATGACCTGGACCAGGGCGGCGGCCACCTTCTGGCGGGAGGAACCAGCCCGGATCGCTCCGGCCACGTGCGGGCGCAGCTGGGTGGTGGCGCCGATGGCGGCGATGGCCACGAGGCTGATGAGCTCGCGCTGGGCGACGTCGAGGCCGCCGCGGGTGGCGAAGTCACCGAAGGCGGAGGAGGTCAGCAGGTGGGGCACGAACTCGTCGAAGGGCTCGGGCAGGGCGGAGAAGACCTCCTTGACCTCGTTGCCGTACAGCGGGGCCTGGATGGCGGCGCCGGCCTGCTCGCGGGCACTGGGGTCGGTGGCGTCGACGGTACCGGCGTTCTCCAGGGGCAGGGAGATGCCGTTGGCCTCGAAGACCCCGTTGGCGATGTCGATGGCATTGAGGGTCTTGGGGAAGCCGATGTAGGGGGCGCACTGGTAGATGGTCTCGCGCAGCTGGAGCGGGCTGGCTCCGATGTTGAGGGCGGCCCCCACGTGGGCCTGCAGCTGCGGGAGGGTCTGCATGGCGGTCAGGGCGGTGATGGTGAGCAGCTCGCGCTCGACGTCGGTGAGCACGCCCGTGGAGAAGGCCTCATCGAAGATCCCGTTCTGGAGGATGTCGAACAGCTCGGGGTCCGTGGGGTGAGGTTGGGGCTCCACCCCGAACAGCCTGGTGAAGGTCTCACGTGCTTGAGGTGTCAGCGCCATGAAGGGGCTCCTTACGATGTGTGGGTGGCTCCTGCTGAGCATGTCACGTTCAATGCCCCAGCGACAGGCCCCAGCAGTCCTCCCAGAGCACGGGATCTCAGCCACGCCGGACGAGCACAGAAACCCAGTCCTGCCGAGTATCGAAGATCCGATCCACCCGAATGAAGTGCTCTTCAATACTGTAAACAGCCAACAGACGACCAGCCACAACATAGCGACTGTCAGTTGGCGTGCCAACAACAACATCCAACCTACTCCCGGCCAACGGGTAGCTACGAGTCCCTTCGACCGCCTCAAGCAGGGCATCCACCTGCTGAAACGCTAAGTCCGGGTCGCCGGAGGTCTCAACCGTGAAATCCCAGGCCTCATCAAGATCAACGAGAGCATCAGTGGAGTAGACGATCTCAGCACTCATGGGCGGAATCCCGCCGTGCGACGAAGTGCGCACGCACGTCTGCAGCACTAACCCACCCTTGCTCCTCACCAGAAATCCGACCCGCCTCGACCTCTCGGAGGAGACGACGACCAGCCTTAATGCGGTCATAGTCCTTCATATCGAGAAGGACGTACCTCCCATGACCATTCTTGGTGAGGAAAACAGGCGAGCCCTCTGCAACATCCTTAAGAACGTCGGTGTAGCTCCTCAGATCTGATACTGGCTTGATCGTCGGCATCACACCCCCCCGCTGCTGAATCCTTCGATTAATTCTACAGCACGAGCATCAGGATGTCGAGATCGTGGCTATCCTCCAGGCCGCGCGGATGACCCGGGCAGCCTGCTTCTCGAGCTCGCCCCGCGTCAGGGCCACGCCTCCGCCTTCCGCCGCGCTCCGGTCTCCCGTGCCACGCCCTGCGCTCCCCCGTTCCAGGGCCGCCAGGAGGTCCTCCCGGTCCGTCTCGCCTCCGGGCATGAAGAGCTCGTTACCTGCCTTGATGGTGGCGGCCGCGGTGGCACGCGGGTGCTTCATGTCGCTGCGGGTCATGCCGTCGACGACCCAGTCGGTCATGACCAGTCCGTCGAAGCCCCACTCCCGGCGCAGGATCACCTCGAGCAGCTGGGCTGACTCGGAGGTGTGGACGCCGTTGATGAGGTTGTAGGAAGTCATGACGGCGGCGGGGCGGGCCTGGCGCACGCAGATCTCGAAGGCGCGCAGGTCGAGGTCGCGCAGGGCTCGGGGGCTGACCCGACTGTTGGAGTTGAGGCGATTGGTCTCCTGGTTGTTGCAGGCCAGATGTTTGATGGTCACGCCCCGCCCCGGGTGGGACTGGACCCCGTGGGTGATGGCGGCGGCGATGCGTCCGGCCAGCAGCGGGTCCTCGGAGAGGTACTCGAAGTTGCGTCCGCACAGGACGCTGCGGTGCAGGTTGAAGGCGGGGGCGAGCCAGAGGTGAATGCCGAAGCGCTCCATCTCGGCCCCGACGACGTCGCCGAGTTGTTCGGCCAGCGCAGGGTTCCAGGACTGGGCGAGCGCAGTGCCGATGGGGATGGCGGTGGCGTACTGCTCACGGATCTCGGCGGGTTCGCGGGGTTCTGGCTCGTCGGCGATGCCGAGGGCCTCACGTCCAGCGTCGTCCATGAGCTCGAGGAAGGTGGCGGGCAGGCTGGAGTCGCCCAGTGAGAAGGGGCCCTCGGCGTCGACGCCGTAGGTGGGAGCCAGGCGCAGGCCGGCGGGCCCGTCGGCCATGATGATGCTGGGCAGGCCGGGGATCCGGGTGGTGGTCTGGCCCGCCGCGCCGATGACGGTGGTGGAGGCGGCCCCGACGATGGAGCCGGACTCCTCCCCGCGGCGGTAGTCGCCCAGGACGGAGCGGATGAGCTCATTGTCGGAGAGCCCCCGGGCCAGGGTGTGAGCCTCGCTGAAGCCCTCCAGCGCGGACTGCTCGTCGGGCTCGGCGTGGTCCGGCAGGCGCAGGTCGGTTGGGTCGACGGTGAGCACCGGCAGGCCGGCCGGAATGTCGAGGGACGTCGGCCCCTCGGGCTTCCAGTCGGTGAAGCCGGGCTCCCCCAGGTCACCGGTCAGGTGTCGCACGGTTGCGTCCTGGGCGAGCTCGACGACGGTGACGGGACTCAGCTGCCGGCTGGAGGTTCCCGCCCGCAGCAGGTAGCGCCTGGCCTCCAGGACCGTGGCACGGGAAGCCTCGTCGTAGGAGGCCAGGTCGGTCAGATCGACGTCGACGGTGATCCGTGCCGTGGCGCCGGGGGTGATCTCGTCGGTCTTCGTGAAGCCGGCCAGCGCCTGGAGGGGCTGGTCGAGGCGTCCGGCCGGGACACTGGCGTAGACCTGGATGGTCTCCTTGCCCGAGTAGCCGCCGGTGTTGGTGACGTCAACGTCGATGCTCACGCGGGCGCCGTCGAGGCTCACCTGGCGGATCTGGACGTCGAAGGTCGTGTAGCCCAGGCCGAATCCGAAGGGGAAGAGCGGCTCCTTGCCGGTCGAGTCGTAGAAGCGGTAGCCGACGTAGATGCCCTCGCGGTAGTGAGTGTCGTCCGGGTCGCCGAAGTCGCCGATCTGGTCGTCCTCGTCCCAGGCGGCCCAGGTGGTGGCGAGTTTTCCGGAGGGGTAGGCCCTTCCCAGGAGGACGTCGGCGAAGGCGTCGCCGACGGTCGCGCCGAGCTGGGAGAGCAGGAGGATGTTGGCAACGTCGCCCAGCGGGCTGAGGTCGACGACGCCGCCCACGTTGAGTACGAGGAGGAACCGCTCGAAGCGCCCGTTGAGGTCGAGAATGTCGCGGATCTCGGTGTCGGTGAGTCTGAGGTCTCCGGCCTCGGGGATGCGGTCACTGCCTTCCCCGGAGGTCCGGGACAGGACGTAGACGGCTGCGTGCGGGTCGGTGCCGGCCTGGATATCGAGGGGGATCGTGTACTCCGGCTCGGGCATGACCGAGCCCATGCCGACCATGATGGCGGGGACGCCACGCTTGGCGGCCTCGGCCCTGATGCCGGCGATGAAGTCCTGATGGGCCCGCAGACGGATACGGTCGTAGGCCTCCAGCCAGGGCCGGGAGACGATCGTGAAGCCGGCTGCCTCCAAGCCCTCCTCGATGGTGGTGACGTGGCGGGAGTTGACGTCTCCGCTGCCGGTTCCGCCCTTGATGGTGTGCCGCGCACCGGAGCCGAACAGGGCGATCTCGCCCGGCTCAGCCAAGGGGAAGGCGCCATTGGAGCGCAGCAGCACCATGCACTCGGGGGCGAGAGCGCGGACGGCGGCGAGGTGGTCGATCTCGTAGGTTTCCATATCGCAGTCTCCTGTTGTCATGCCGACGGCTCAACCACGTGCCGGCCTCCGCACTGAGTGAACGAGCTGGATTCACCCCATCATCGCGGCGTTCTGATACCTACGATAACGGAGCAGACACCGGATCCGGAGATGTTGCCGGAGAGCACTCGGGGCTCTGCGGAGTGGAGGAATCATGAAGGCACCCAGGAGACTCAGCGGGAGCAGGATCGCCGTCGGCGCAGCCAGTGTGAGCCTGACGGTGGGGCCTTCAGCCTTTACTCCCGCAAGCGATATGGCCGCTCGGCCGCGGCGAGCCTGGCGGAGTACGGCATCCGGCCGGTCAAGACACTGGCGGCCCGCATTCCGATGACCGAGCGGATCGCGCGTCTGGCCGACCACCCCGAGCCGGCCCGCACCGTCACCTTCCCGGCCTGGGGTCGCTTCTTCTACGACCTGGAGCGGAGCGAGGACTCCGGCATGCCCGTCTATCACGTCCGCCAGCGGACGCCGTCGAGCGCGGTCATCGTCTACCTGCACGGCGGCGGCTACATCTCCACGGCGGTCTCGGCGCACGCCTGGCTGGTCGATCACCTGGCCCGCAGGACGGGGGCCGACGTCGTCATGCCGCTCTACCCGCTGACGCCCCACCACACCTGGTCCGAGGCGCACCGGCTGGTGCTGGACCTCTATCGGCGCACGGTCGCGGAGAACCCGGGGAAGCGGATCGTCCTCATGGGAGACAGCGCGGGTGGGGGCCTGGCGGCGGTCATCGCCCTGTCCCTGGCCGAGGCCGGTGACGCCCAGCCCGATGAGCTCGCACTCATCTCGCCCTGGGTCGACATCACCAACACCAACCCGGATATCGCCGACTACGTAGACGCCGACCCGCTCATGGCTCCCGAGCCCCTCGCCGAGATCGGCCGTTCCTGGGCGGGCGATACCCCATTGACCGATTGGCACCTCTCCCCCATCTACGGCGACCTGTCGGGCCTGAAGAAGGTGACGACCTTCGTGGGGACCCGGGAGATCTTCCTGCCGGACAACGCGCTCTTCCACGCCAAGCTCCTGGAGGCCGGCGTGGACTCGACGCTGCACGTCGGCGAGAGCCTCAACCACGTCTACCCGATGTTCCCCACCCCGGAGGGACGCCGGGCGCGCCGAGACCTCGTCCGCATCGTCACCGGTGAGCTCGCCTAACCACATTCGATGACCACCACTGGCCGTCAAGTGTGGCGGCAATCGTCGTGACATGACAGTGCGAAATCAGGGACTCAAAGCCTTCAGGGGGAAGGTCACAGCGCCATCGGGAAGCATCATCGTGGGACCGTCCGCAGTAACAACAGCCCTGAACTGTGGGAGAGGTGTCCGCGTCGTGTCGATATCTCCGACGAACGCCGCCAGCGAGGACTGAGCCGCAGGAATCTGCCTCTGTCCCAGCTTGACCTCGAAGGCGGCCCACCGCCCGTCATCGAGCTCGACAATGACGTCCGCTTCTCTGCCCGACTTATCCCGGAAATGATAGATGTGACCGCCCAGTACCTCAGCGAAGACCCTCAGGTGCTGCACGACCAGCGACTCGAACCAGAACCCGGCCGTCTCCAGGTCCTGCATCAAACGCCCCGGCGAGGTCGCGGTCACTGCCGCAGCCAGCGCGGGATCAACGAAGTGCAGTTTCGACGACGTCCGCACCGCATAGCGAGACCTCAAATGAGGAGCCCAGGCCGGCTGCTCCTCGACGACGAACAGGCGCTTGAGGGCGTTCACGTAAGCGATCGCCGTCTCTCCGGACAACGATTGTCCGGAGACATCCTTCGCGATGGTGGCGAAAGAGGCTTCCGTCGAAATATGCCGGGCGAGAGACCGTATGAGGGCACGCATCCTCAAGGGGTCCCGGCGCGGCTCACCATCGAGACGGCCGATATCGATACTGATGATGTCATCGATATATTCCCGCAGATGACGTTGTGCCTGAGAAGTCGTCAGATCACGATCCCCGGGCCACCCTCCGTGGACCAGCTCGTCAAGGACCTCGGCCACGCTCGTTCCCGAGACCAGCACAGGTTCGGGAGCCTGACCATCGAACAGTCCCGCAAGTGAGACGCTTCCATCGCCGAGACCACGCTCGAACAGAGTCATCAGACGCATACGGATTCGCGATACCCGATGTGCGCCTGAGTGGCGGGCAGCATCCTCAACCGGGACGGAGGATCCGGTCAGGAGGAACTGACCCGGACGCTGACGTGAGTCGATCTCTCGACGCACCAGATTCCACAGGGAGGGCTCGATCTGCCACTCGTCAATAAGACGCGGGGCCTCCCCGGCCAGAATCAGGGACGGGTCGACCTCCAGGGCCGCGCGCAGCTGCGGCAGCCCTGAGTCGAGGGCCACCTCGGAGGAGGCGTGCCGGCGGCCGGTCATGGTCTTGCCACAGGCCCGCACTCCCTCGAGGAGGACGCCTCCCGAGTAGCCGAGCGAGTCCTGGACGACGTGGTCGACAACCCGCGGCAGATAGCCGTTCTGACCCACCAGTTCTTCAGCCTCTCTTGCAGGATCCGGCCTCGATCCGGATGTTGGCGCCATTCTAATCCCCTATGTGGCGCCCATCCAGTCCGGCATGTGGCGTCGTTTCGATCCGGCATGTGGCGTTTACTGACCAGGTGAACACGAACTGGCTCACTCACCGGAGACACGTCATCGACGGTGAAGAACTCATCCAGGTCAAGACCGCGCGTCTTGGCCCGGCTCACCCAGTCTGGGCGGAGCGGTAGTACATGACCGCGACCTGGGTGCGGTTGCGCAGGCCGAGCTTGGCCAGGATCGCGCTGATGTGGTTGCGCACCGTGCCCTCACTCATGAACAGCCGCGCCGCGGCCTCGGCATTGTCCAGACCCTCGGCCACGGCCTCGACCACCTCGTACTCGCGGTCGGTCAGGGCTGCGAAGGCGGTGCTCCGCAGATCCTTGGTGGACGGCCCCGGACCCTCGCCGGCCTGCCCCCGCCCTCCGGTGGGCCCGCCGAGTCCCATGGTGGTGCTGCGCTCGAGCACCTCCCCCTCCAGAACGCAGACCCCGGCCATGACGGAGCGCAGCGCCGGGGCGACCTGGGCGACGTCCTGCTTGATGAGGTAGCCGCGCGCTCCCATCTTGAGGGCACGCACGATGTACTCGTCGTCGGAGAAGGTGGTGAGGAAGACGATGCGCGCCCCGGCGTCCTCGGCCAGAATCTGCTCGGCCGCGCTGAGCCCGTCCCCGCCGGGCATCTGGATATCCATGAGGAGGATGTCGGGGGTCAGCTCCCGGTAGCGCTCAGTGGCCTCGGGTCCCGAGCAGCCCAGGCCGACGACCTCGACGTCGTCCTCGACCGACAGGATCGTGGACAGGGACTGGGCGACGAGCGCGTCGTCGTCGACGATGAGGACCCTCATGATGCTCCTTCTTTCCCTTGTCCGTCCTTGGGGATCGTGGCGAAGACCGTGAACCGAGGTCGCGGGGTGATCCGCACCCGGCCGCCCAGGGCCTCGACCCGATCCGTCATGGAGCGCAGGCCCAGGCCAGAGCCGCCGCGACCGTCCACGGCCGGCTCCCCCTCGACGGGGACGATGCCGTCATTGTCAACGGTCACCTGCCAGAACGCAGGGTAGTCGGTGACGGCCACGCGGGCCGAGCGGGCCCCGCCGTGGCGGGCGGCGTTGGTCAGGGCCTCGCGCACCACGGCGACGACGCAGCGCGCCACCGCCGGCGGGGGCTCGACGTCGGTGGAGCAGTCGACGCTCACCGAGTCGATGCCGCAGCGCGAGCCCAGCAGGTTGAGGGAGGTGGCCAGCTCCTCGCCGTCGTCGGACAGGGCGTGGACGGAGCGGCGCATGGAGTCCAGGGCCTCGTCGAGACCGGCGTCAAGGGTCGCGAGGTCGGCGACGACGCCGGGCTCCTCACGGTGGACGACCTGGAGGGCCTTGACCTGCAGCAGGAGGCGGGTGAGGAGGTGGCCGACGCCGTCGTGGATCTCGCGGGCGATGCGGGTGCGCTCGGACAGGGCGGCGGCGCGCAGCTCGTAGTCCTGGGCCTGGAGCAGCTGGGCGTTCGTGTCCTGAAGGGTGAGGACCTTCTCACGCAGGTCGTCGCGCACCACGTGCAGGCTCCTTCGCGCCGCCTCCTCCTGGACGGTGCGCAGCGCCAGGAGGGCCGCGAGCGCACAGAACACCAGGGCCAGGGCCAGCACGGGAGTGTCCCGAACCCGGGCGGCAACGGCGGCCACGAAGGGAATGCAGGCGGCTACCGCCGTCATTCGCGCACGCCGGGTCGTGAGCGCACCGAGGCGGGCCAGGACGTAGACGACCAGCGGCGCCCCGGTCACGGAGTCCGTTGAGAGGGCTCCCACCAGGAGGTAGGCGGCCGGCGCGGCGATCCCCCACTGTCGCTGGTCGGTGCTCATGCTCAGGCCGGCGATGGTCACGGCCGCGATCAGCCAGATCACGGCGGCCGTCTTCACCTGCCCCACGAGCAGGACCAGCAGGAGGCAACCGCACAGCAGTGCGCCTTTGTCGGCCAGAACCTTCACCCCTCGATTATCGGTCGGTGGCCGGCGCTCGTGGGCCCGGCATGCCGTTAGGGAACTCGTTCCGGCATCTCATGACAGAAGTCATGGGGGCCGGCCGCAGTCATGACAACAGGCACTTCTGAGCGCCACCGCGCCCCGCGACCATGGATGCCATGAGCCGGGGACCACCGGCGGAACAAAGGAAGGAGCCGAGATGGACGGCGAGGATGAGAGCCACGAGGCGGGCCTGGCGGTGGAGGTCGACTCCCTGGTCAAGCGCTATGGGGAGCTGGTCGCGGTGGACGGACTGTCTCTGACGATCCCGCGCGGTCAGGTGCTGGGGCTGCTCGGCCCCAACGGCTCGGGCAAGACGACGACAATCAGCTGCATCCTTCAGCTGCTCACCTACGACAAGGGCTCGATCCGCGTCTTCGGTGAGCCGATGACGCCCACCTCCTACGGTCTCAAGCGTCGCATCGGCGTGGTGCCTCAGGATGTCGCCGTCTTCGATGAGCTCACGGTGGCGGAGAACGTCAACGCCTTCTGCGCCCTCTACGTGCGCGACCGCGCCGAGAGGCGCAGCCTGGTGGCCGAGGCGATCGCCTTCGTCGGCCTGGAGAAGTTCGTGAGGTTCAAGCCCAAGAAGCTCTCCGGCGGCCTGCTGCGCCGCCTCAACATTGCCTGCGGCATCGCCCACGGCCCCGACCTCATTGTCCTCGACGAGCCCACGGTCGCCGTCGACCCACAGAGCCGGGGTGCCATCCTCGAGGGCATCAAGCGTCTCAACGAACGCGGCGCCACCGTCATCTACACGAGCCACTACATGGAGGAGGTGGAGCAGCTGTGCGACCGGATCGTCATTATGGACCGCGGCCGGCAGGTGGCCTCCGGCACCTCCGACGAGCTCAAGGCCATGATCGGCACCGGTGAGCGCATCCGGGTGGAGGTCGTCGACCCCGCCCCGCTGGGCGAGGAGGCCCTGGAGGGCCTGCGCCGCCTGGAGCATGTGCGCACGGCCACCTACCAGGACGGTGAAGCACTCATCGAGTGCTCCCCCGGGGCTCACAACCTCACCGATGTCATGAGGGCACTGGACGCGGCGGGGGCAACCTGCGGCCGGGTGACCTCCGAGCCCCCGACCCTCAACGACGTCTTCCTGGAGATCACCGGGCGGGCCCTGCGAGACGAGGCGGCCTGAGATGTTGACCGTCTTCCTGTACCAAGTGCTCAGGCTCCTGCGAGACCGCGCCCTGCTCGTGTGGACGCTCGGCTTTCCCATCGTCCTGTCCCTCATCTTCATGGCGATGTTCTCCAACTTGGAGAAAGCCTTCGAGGCCACCCCCATGAGCTTCGGCGTCGTCCAGGACGAGGCCTACCGGGCCGCTCCGGGGCTGGACGCCGTCGTGGAGCGCATCTCCGCCGACGACGCCGATCCTCACCTCCTCACGAAGGTCACCCACTCCACGGTCGCGCAGGCCGAGACCGCCGCGAAGCGGGGAGAGACCAACGGGTACCTCGCCATCGAGGGTGACCAGCCCGTGCTGCACGTGACTCAGCAGGGCAACGAGGCCGACACGACTCGGGTGCTGCGAGTGGTCATGGACTCCTACACCCAGAGGCAGGCCGAGTACGCGGCCCTGGCCAAGGCGGGGGCGGCTCCTGAGAAGCTGGCCGCGCTGGAGACCGATCAGGCCTTCACCCGATCGATCTCGGTGACGCCCTCCCCGGTCAAGCCGCAGACCCCCTACTACTTCGCGCTGCTGGCCTTCGCCTGCGGCATGGGGACGACCGTGGCCATGGTGGCTGTGAAGGGGACTATGGCCGTCTCACCGGTGGGCGCCCGGCAGACGCTGGCGGGCCTGCCCCGGTGGAAGGTCCTGACGGCCACGCTTGTGGCCTCCTGGGTGTGCGTGCTGGCCTGCCTGCTCGTCGCCTTCGCCTTCATGGCCGCGGTCGTTCGTGTGGAGTTCGGGCGCCACATGCTCCTGTGCCTCGTGGCGATCGGGGTCTGCAGTCTCATGGCGAGCGCAGCGGGTGCCGCCCTGGGGACGCTGGCCCGCCTGGAGATCGGGATAATCTCCGGCTTCACGTCCCTGCTGTCACTGTTCACCGGCCTGTACGGGCCCGCATCACAGTCCCTGGCCAGCTCCATCGAGCAGCACGCCCCGCTGCTGGCGCAGGCCAATCCCCTGTGGCAGACGGCCCGCTGCTTCTACGGGCTCCTGTACTACGACTCCCTGGCGCCCTTCGCCCGCAGCTGCGCAGTCCTGCTGGGCATGACGTGCCTGTTCCTGACCATCGCCCTGATCCGCGCCAGGAGGATGACCCATGAGCACCTTTAAGACATGTGTGAGAGTTGTGGCCGCTCACCGGCTGTACATCCTCATCTACCTGGTGGTGCTGAGCCTGTTCGGTCTGTTCACCGGGATGGCCAAGTCCGAGGACAGCTCCGATGAGGTCACGGCCGCCACGGCGAGTGTGGCCGTCATCGACCGCGACGGCTCCACGATCTCCCGAGGGGTCAAGGACTACGTCGAGTCCGTCGGTGAGGCTCAGCCGCTTGAGGACTCCAGGCGGGCCCTCCAGGACGCCACCGCGCAAAACCGCATCAGCTACATCCTCATCATTCCCGCCGGTTACGGGCAGAGGCTGAAGCAGGCGGCTCGCGAGGGCACCGAGCCGCCCCGCATGGACACGGTCATCGGGTACGAGTCGGCGTCCGGCGCGCTCATGAATGTGCGCACCGACTCCTACGTGGGGCAGGTCAGCGACTACCTGTCGACCACCACGGACGACCCGGCCCGGGCCGTGGCACTTGCCAAGGAGACGATGAACCACTCCGCCCCCGCGAAACGGATCACCCCGGACGCCACGCCTCTGTCCCACAGCTTCGTCACCTACGCCAGGTTCTCCTTCTACCCGCTCATGGCTTTCGCGGTCGTCACGATCTCCACACTGATGGCGGCGCTGGGGCGCCGGGCGGTGCGCGCACGCCTCGAGGCCACCCCGGTCAGCGGCACTTCCCGCAGCCTTGGGCTGCTGGGCGCGTGCCTCGTGGTGGGGCTCGCCGGGTGGCTGTGGGTCTTCGGGCTGGGAGTGGCGGTCTTCGGCCTGGGCAGCGTGGCGACGTCAGCTCCGTTGCTGGGGGTGGTCGCTGCGGCTGTGGGCAGCTACACGCTCGTGGCGGTCTCGATCGGATTCCTCATGGGGCAGATCGGTCTGGGCCAGCACGCGGCCAACGCGGTCGCCAACATCGGCGGCATGGCCCTGTCCTTCCTGGGTGGGGCGTGGGTGCCCATCGAGTGGCTGCCCGACTCGCTCGCCCGGGCGGCGAGGCTCACGCCCGGCTACTGGGCGGACCGAGCGATCTCCGGGGCGTACGAGGCGACCTCCATGTCCGCCGCCGTCATTGGGCCCCTGCTGGTGGACTGCGGCATCTGCGCCTTGCTCGCCGTCGCGGTCTTCTCCGTCGCCGTGGCCGTGGGGCGCGCCCGGGCCCGGTCGGCGCTGTAGGACACAGGGGCGCGGAGCACCCGTCCCACACGACGTTGGGGCCGGTCACCACCTGGTGACCGGCCCCAAGGTCATGCTGTGCGGGTTCGCGCCACTGTCGTCACTTCACGGCGACGAAGACCTTGTCAGCCAGCAGACCAGGGGTCACCGCGAGAACACCGTCCTGGGCGTTGGCCGACGGCACCGCTCGCACAACATTGCCCGAGATACTCGCTCCCTTGTACAGCACTGTCAGAGAGTCAATGGCATCCGGGGCAGCAACGATGGAGTCGGCAGCGTCAATGGTGACACCGTCCGCTGTCACGAAGTCGACCAGCACAAAGGCAGGTGTTTCTCCGGCCGGGTCGTTGCCGATGTAGGTGGCGGTGTAGTTGATGAGAACGTATTCCTTCCCTTCAGCGGGAGGCTCGTTGAACTGATTGGCCGCGGCGACCTTATCGTCAGCCTTGAAAGTAACCGAGTTAATCACCACCTTCCAGTCCTTGCTGGAGATCTCGGTACGGAGCGGGTAGGGGTTCTCCCGAGTCTTTCCCTGCGCGGAGTCCGCAGCACCCGATCCCCCCGAGTTCGACGATGCCCCACCGGGAGCCGGTGCCGCAGAGACGGTGCTCGTGGAGGAGATGGCCTCATCGACAGCGTTGCCTACAACCACCAGGAAGACGAAGACACCGACGATGGTTCCGACAACCGAGACGATCACCGCGGTGACCGCAGGCCAAACGGCCTCCCCTTTCCGAAAGAGGCCCACCAATCCGACAATGAAGGAGATGGGCAGCAGGATCCAACCAACGATGAGTGCACCAGGGAGGCAGGCGAAGATGAACCCGATGACCGCCATCACCAGAGCGACGATGCCCACGGTGTTGCGCCCCTTCTTCACCGGCGCAGGCGCCTGCTGCATCGGCGCAGGAACCTGACCTTGAGTCGGGTACTGCTGAGGAGGGATGGACTGAGGAGGGTACGACATTGTGGCTCCTGATATTCGACAGTATGCCGAAATGAGATAAACGAACGCAGCGACACCCGCTGCACCACTCATCGTAGCTAGGACTACACCCGGACAGCACACCCAGAGGCGCAGAATTCAGAATTCTTACATTCCAAAATGAACACTAACCTTCCGAATGAAACTCAACCTCATCGCAACCACCGACAGTTTCACATCAGCCAGCAAGTCCGGACGCCCCCATCATCCCCGAGGCTCACTCAGTCACCACTCACGACCCTGCGCCCATCCGGATCGGGGACGTACTTCCTGCACGAAGACTGACTTCTCCTCCAGACCACTGCGGGCGAACCCCAGTGATCTGGAGGGTACGTACGTCCTCGACGACAATCGCAGTCCTCGACAGGCAGACCCGGCCTACTGCAAGGAGGTGGTTCTAAACGTTGGCCGACGACGGCGTGTGCGACAGCCCTAGAGCTTCCCCAGCAGCTGGCGCTTGGCCTCGAGAAACTCTTCATCGTCGAGGAAACCCTCACTGTGCAGCTGAGCCAGGTCGCGCAGACTCGCGGTCACATCCACAGTAGACACGGGTGAGGCACTCACCCTCTGAGCCGGCTCGATCTGACCGGAAGGGAGAGAAGGAGCGTTCGACATCGCGGGCCCACGCCCCAAGGCGGTCAGAACCGAGTTGCCCGCACGCTCCAGGGCTTCGCCCACACTTTCACACTCTCTTTTAACGATAGGGGCACCGACTGTTTTCACTTGATTTGTCAAAGTGTGTATTTTCTTGTCGGTTACAATCGTCAGAACAGACTTTCCTGTCATCATTTTGGCTAGTTGACCTGCGCCAGTGACAGCAAGACCTAGACCACCAGACATCTTCATAAGCCCCGACCCCCCTTTCGCAACAGTCGAAACCCACTTCACCGCAGTACCCGCCATCGCAGCAGCTTCCGCCCCAGACGCAGCACTCGACGACACGCCACCCGCGGAACGCTCCATCGAAATCGATATCATTCTCTCATATGGAGTTGAGCCCCTAACGGACTTGACGGTCACACCATCACCAGGACCAGCCACACGAACATACCCATTCTCGTATATCTCGATCGTCGAGGTCCCGAACACTCCCCCAGTGACTCTGCGCCCGACCTTTCTTTCAACCTCCTCTCGCCGACGACGTTCTTCCTGTATCCGCTCCTCATACCGCCGACGTTGCTCCCACTCACGTTCCGCACGCTGCTGACGCTCCCTCTGACCCGCAGTTATCCGCTCCACAGCAGCATTCTTGACCGCTTGACCCAGCGCATTGAACACCCCTGAACTCTTTGCAGGCTGCCCGACCGAACCAGCCACCTGCCCATAACCCGCCGCACCAGGGTCCCCCGGAACGGAGGAGACATCCTGCGCATAGACACCCCACGCGCGACCATCCCACCATCGTTGCTGGCCCGATCCGTCGTCATACCAACCTGCTGGGGCAGACACCGCCACACCTCCATTGACGTGCTTTATGGGCCTGATCGTAGCACTGTCAACACCCCTCGGGAGAGGCGGGATTGAATAATCCTCCACCCCTTCAATTAACCTCTACTTTTGTCTCTTCCCAAGCGCGAAAGTCGCATACCTTATTGACCTAACAGTGATTTCACAAAGTCTCTTCTGGCACCCGAGAGGAGCACTCCGCCACCCCCACAGGTCACGCAACCGCCACCCCGAATCCAGGCCCCACTGGATCGGGAACGTACTTCCTGCACGAGGACTGACTTCTCCTCCAGACCACTGCGAGCGAACCCCAGTCATCTGGGGGATACGTAAGTCCTCGATGAGAATCGCAGTCCTCGATGGGCAGGCCCGACCCACCGCCCCGCCCGGCAGCCACCCCCGACCCAACCAGGACCAGCAGACACGTCAGATCACGCTCATCGCGACGAGCACAACAAGGCCCCGCCGGCGCATTGCACCGGCGGGGCCTTGCAGGCAGCGGGCTATCGTGCCGACTCGCCCGTCACTCCCACTCGATGGTGCCCGGGGGCTTGCTCGTGCAGTCGAGCACCACCCGGTTGACCTCCGGCACGGAGTTGGTGATCCGGTTGGAGATGCGCGCCAGGACGTCGTAGGGCAGGCGGGTCCAGTCCGCCGTCATGGCATCCTCACTGCTGACCGGTCGCAGAACAATGGGGTGACCGTAGGTGCGCCCATCACCCTGCACTCCCACGGAGCGCACGTCCGCCAGCAGCACCACCGGGCACTGCCAGATCTCGTCGTCGAGCCCGGAGGCGGTGAGCTCCTCGCGGGCGATGGCATCGGCGGCCCGCAGCACACGCAGGTTCTCGGCCGTCACCTCACCGATGACGCGAATGCCCAGCCCCGGCCCCGGGAAGGGCTGGCGGGCGACGATCTTCTCCGGCACGCCCAGCTCGCGGCCGATGGCGCGCACCTCGTCCTTGAACAGCTCGCGCAGCGGCTCGATGAGCTCGAAGTCGAGGTCCTCGGGCAGGCCGCCCACGTTGTGGTGGCTCTTGATGTTGGCGGCGCCCTCTCCCCCGCCGGACTCGACGACGTCGGGATACAGGGTCCCCTGGACCAGGAAGCGGATCTCGCCGCCCTCGGCGCCCACGGCCTCGATGACCCGGCGCTGGGCGGCCTCGAAGGAGCGGATGAACTCCCGGCCGATGATCTTGCGCTTGGCCTCCGGCTCGGTGACGCCGGCCAGGGCGCTCAGGAAGCGCTCGGTCTCGTCGACCGTGATGACGCGGATACCCATACCCTCGGCGTAGTCGTGCTCGACCTGCTCGCGCTCGCCGTCGCGCAGCAGGCCGTGGTCGACGAAGATGCAGGTGAGCTGGTCGCCGATGGCGCGGTGGACGAGGGCGGCGGCCACGGAGGAGTCCACTCCACCGCTCAGGCCGCAGATGACGTGGGCGTCGCCCACCTGCTCGCGGATGCGGGCCACCTGCTCGTCGATGATGTTGTCCGGCGTCCAGGTGGCAGGCAGTCCCGCCTCCTTGTGCAGGAAGTTGACCAGGGCGGCCTGGCCGTGCTCGGAGTGGAGGACCTCGGGGTGCCACTGCAGCCCGTAGAGGCGCCGCCCCGGGTTCTCGAAGGCGGCCACCGGCGTCTGGGAGGTGGAGGCAGTGACGGCGAAGCCCTCGGGGGCGGCCTGGACCGCGTCACCGTGGCTCATCCACACCACCTGGTCGTCCGGGGTGCCGTCGAACAGGCAGGAGCCCGCCTCCACCCGGGCGGGGGTGTGCCCGTACTCGCGGGTGCCGGTGCGCCCCACGGTTCCGCCGAGGGCCTGGGCCATGGCCTGGAAGCCGTAGCAGATGCCCAGGACCGGCACTCCAGCGTCGAAGAGGGCCGGGTCAACGGATGGGGCGCCGTCGGCGTACACCGAGGAGGGGCCACCGGAGAGGATGATGGCCGACGGCTGCTTGTCCAGCATGGCGGCGGCGCCCATGGAGTGGGGCACGATCTCGGAGTAGACACCGGCCTCGCGCACGCGGCGGGCGATGAGCTGGGCGTACTGGGCGCCGAAGTCCACCACGAGGACGGGGCCGACGGCGCTGGAAGAAGTCTGGCTGGTCGTCACCGGAACAGAATAACCGGGGCGGCAACTGACCGCCTTCCGCCCTGCCGGCCGGCGACGACGCCACCCCTCGGCGTTGCCCACCACCGCAGGATGACTAGACCAGTGGTTGACGTCGTACTCCTGCCACACACGTCACGTCTCCGTATCAAAACCACCGAGACGCCAGTCCCCTCAATGTTCCTCTGAGACCAGGATTCCCCTCAATGACGCCACGTTCGGGCACCCGCTCCAGGAGCGATCACCCCATCTCCCTACGACGTCCTGTGATCCACGAACCACCGACGCAACACACGTCACGATCCTTTGTCTAGACAATCGGATGGAGCGTTCCTAGAGTTCTACGTGACGGAGAAACCTCCGTCCGGCCCACGGGCTGCACACAGTCGTGCAGGGACGCACGACTCATGGTCAGGCGGACCTGCTCGACACACACCGAGAGGAACACTCACATGACCGCCACCATCACCGAGCGCCCCACCCAGACCGTCGAGACCACCGCTGCTGCCACCACCACCCAGGCCAGCGCCGCCGGCACGCAGACCGACGCCAACCGTCTGACCTTCGCCGTCGCCATGATCGCTGTCATGTTCGCCGTCATGGTCATGTCGGTCGTCGGCGCCGTCACCGGCATCCCGACCCTCATGTTCGCCTCCTCCGTCCTGGCCGCGATCACCATGGGCGTGGGCATCTACACCGGCATCAACCTCCTCGAGGCACGCTGAGCGTAGACGACTCCAACGAGCTCACTGAAGCTCCACCGGATCCGGACCACGCACCACAAGCAACGCAGGCCCGGGATTCAGCCCGACAAGGGCGCAGAACAACGAGGCTGCGCGGCCAAGGAAGCCCGCGCAGCCATGGCATCCCGAGGGGCACCGCACACGCGGCGCCCCTCTTCACATGCCCACCCCCTCCCCGCAACGCAGACGGAACCAGCTCCCGTGCCGACTCCGCTCACTACTGGTGCATCCCTCCCCGCAAAGCGGACCCCCCTCCCCGAGCAACGCAGGAGCGGCCCCGATGTCCAAAACGGATACAAAGGCGGGATCCAGGTTCACACCACCGATAGGAAACCGCATGATTCCGCGGTTTCGTCAGTGGCCTGATGGAACCGCAGGCTCCTTTGCTGCAGATATGGACACCAAACACACTCCGCCTCGATGTCAGATCACGCATCGCGCCTCCCACTCAGACCAGCAGGGCCCGAGCAGGAGGCGCAAGGATGAGAGCACGCGGTCAGCCCCGGAAAACCGGGGCTGACCGCCGAGGATCACAGCGCCATGTCGACGACGGCGCGCCCCTGGATCTCGCGGTTGCGCAGCGCGGTGTAGCCGGCACCGGCCTCCTCCAGCGGCAGGCGACGCGAGACGACATCGCGGTAGTTAATGACACCCTTGTCGGCCAGGTCAACGACAGCCGGCAGGTCCTGGCGGGTGCGCGCCCCGTAGGAGCCGAGGATCGACTGCGAACGGCGCACGGTGCGGTTGATCTCCACCCCGGCGGTCTGCACGCCGGCCCCCAGGCCGATCGGCACCATGCGGCCGCCATCGGCCAGCACGTCCAGGGCGGTGGTCCAGGTGGCGGGGATGCCCAGGGCCTCGAAGGAGACGTCGACTCCCTTGCCGCCAGTGAGCCGGAAGACCTCCTCTCGGGCGTCCTGGGTAACGGAGTTGACCACGGCCGTGGCCCCGTAGTCGAGCATGGGGGCCAGCTTCTCGTCATCAACGTCGATGGCGATGACCTGGCTGGCGCCGAAGGCCCGGGCGATCTGGACGATGTTGGTGCCCACGCCGCCGGTGGCGACCACGGCGACGGTCTCCCCGTAGCGCAGGTCGGCGCCGCGGCGCACGGCCCCGTAGCCGGTCATGGCGGCGCAGCCCAGGATGGCCGCTGGCACCATATCGATGGTGTCCGGCACGGGGGCCACCGCGGTGGAGGGGACAACCGCGTACTCCGCCAGGCCGCCCATGGAGTACATGGCCACCGGCTCACCGTCGGGGGTCGCCAGGCGGGTGGTGCCGTCGTAGAGGACACCCTTGAGGCGGTTCAGGTCGAAGAAGGGGCCGCATAGCTCGTCGCGCCCCGAGGCGCAGGCGTCGCACTGGCCGCAGGGCATGAGGAAGCCGCCGGCCACCTTCTGCCCGATCGTCAGGCCGGTGTGCTCGTTGCCGGGGCCGAGCTCCACGATGGTGCCGGAGACCTCGTGGCCGAGCACCGCCGGCAGCGGGAAGGCGATGGCGCCGCCGATGACGTGGAGGTCGGAGTGGCACAGCCCGCAGGCGGCCACCTTGATGAGGACCTCGCCGGTCTTGGGTCGGGGCGTGCGCAGGGTCTCGATCTGCAGGCCGGCCTCATGGTCCCGCAGGACCGCGGCCTTCATGGTCTCAGGGATGGACACGGTTGTTTCTGAGGCCTGGACTGCCTCGTTGCTCGTCATGCTCAGGTGCCTCTCTGTCAGGTGTCGACGACATCGGGTCGCCGAGTGGCCTCTTGCGGCCACACCCCCACCATACGATATTTGTCCTGACAAATCATAGGTCTGAAGTCGGATGCGCGGGGTGCGGTACTCAGAATCGCCCTGTGCGCCACTCCCCTAGACCTTGAGCTCGCGCGGCAGTCGCAGGAGAACGACGGCGACACTGAGCACCGACAGCGTGAAGGCCACCCAGAACAGGGTGTGCGTCCCGAGGTAGCTCACGATGAGCAGTGAGGCCAGGAGGACACCGGCGCGCGCGAGGACTCCTCCGGTCGCCGAGGCGCGCCGCTGCGCCTCAACCAGCCAGGGCGGGATCCGCGGGTCGATCGCCCCTTGGCAGGCGGGCAGGACCAGGACCGACTGACTGGCGACCAGGATCGTCAGGGAGACGATGATCGTCCAGGCGCCGCCCACACCCCCCAGGGTCATGCCGGTCACCAGGAAGGTGGCCCCCAAGACGGCGACGACCGTTCCCAGCACCACCCGCAGGAAGCGCAGCTGCTCGACCCGGGTCACCAGCGCCAGGGCCAGGAGCGCAAACCCCATCCAGGTCGCGGCGCTCACGGCGATCGCGGCGGATGCGAGGCCGAGCTCGGTGGCGATCAGCGGGGCGAGGACCAGGGCCGCCGCCCCCAGGGGCGCCTCCTGGGCGATGAGGAGGACGGCGCCGGTCAGTACGGCGGCACGCACCTCGGGCACCCGCAGCTCAGCGGGAGACATGGCCTGCTGCTCGGCCATCATCTCCGCATCCAGCCGGGTCCAGTCGATGGCCACGGAGGCCTCCAGGGTCCCGTGCAGGCGGCGCAGCGCCTCGAAGGCCTCGATGTCGCGCCCCTGCCGCACCAGCCAGACCGGACTCTCAGGCAGGAAAAGGGCGCAGACCAGGTACGCCAGCGCGGCAACGGCGACCATCGCCCAGGCGATGAGGAGCCGCGGGGGACTCCACCAGGCCGCCAGGACCACGACGCCGGCCGCGGCCGGGCCAAGAGCCATGGCCTGCGGCATGAGCCGCTTGTGTCCGCGCAGGGAGAGCTCGTGGCACACCAGTGGCGCCACGACGAGCACCCCGCCCGTGGCAAGGCCCACCAGGCCCGCCCCGATCAGGCCGACGACGCCGCCGAGCCCGGCTGCCACCCCGGCGCCCAGCACCGCCAGAGCACCCATGAGCAGGCCCATTCTCCGTCGCCCCAGGTACCGGGCGAGGGGGCGGCCGGTGAAGGTTCCCAGCACCATCGCCGCAGCGACGACGCCGAGCAGGGGCAGAGCGGCGCCACGCGCGCCGGCGACCTCGATAGCCAGCGCCCCTTCCAGGGCGCCGAGGAACAGACCTGCCGCCCATGCGTACAGGCGGAGGCGATCCGGGGCGGGCGGCGCGCTGCGCGGCGGATGCGGGTTCATGGACCAGTCACCGTGTACGTCATGGGCGGCAGATATGTGTTGGGCTCAGCTGGGAAGGGAAGTTGTCTGAACGAGGAGAGGTCGGGAGGGGAACTGCGACAGTTTCTCAGAGCCTGACGGTCGATTCAATCGACTCGACTCGACTCAGCTCTACTGGTCACTGCCGCAGTCCCTCACCCCTTGACCTCAGCTGTACTCCTTCTCGAATCGCACCTCGAGCTCCTCCAAGGAGTGGTACTTCGTCTCAGGCACGAACTTCATGTAGAAGATGAGTGACAGGACGTTCAACAGGCAGAAGATGAGGTAGGTCCCCGCCCCTCCGAGCTTCTCCATCATGACGGGGAAGACCGCGGCGACGATCGCGTTGCCGATCCACAGAGTGCCCACAGCCAGGCCCATCGCTGTACCGCGCACCTTGGCGGGGTAGATCTCAGCGATGAGGACCCAGGTGACTGTCCCGGACTGCTTGGCGAACACGAACAGCGAGACGATGAGCAGCACCAGGTAGGGGGCGAAGGCGGGGGCTCCCGTAATGTTGCCGTCGGCATCCTGGTAGGGCTGGATGAGGAAGTAGAAGACCGCTGCCAACAGCCCGAGGGAGACCACGATGCTGGCCTCCTGGTAGATGCCCACGTGGCGGCGGGCGAACTTGGTGACCAGCCACAGACCGATGGCGGAGCCCACGAAGGAGACGAATCCGGAGACGACGTTGAGGGAGATCGCGTCACTCATGGGCAGGCCGGCCGCGGAGAGCACCTTGGGCGTGTAGTACATGGCTGTGTTGATGCCGGTGACCTGGTCGGCCAGGCCCAGGATGATGCCGATGAAGAGCAGGTGGCGGGTCCATTTGACGCCCATGATCTGCGCCAGCCCCCACTTCTCCTGGCTGGCCTCCTTGCGCTGGATCTCCAGCATCTCGTCGACCTCTTCGGCGATGGAGCCGTCCTTGGACTCGTCGCGCACCCGCTTGAGGGAGCCGATGGCCTCGGCGATGCGCAGGTTGGCGACGTACCAGCGCGAGGACTCCGGCATGAGGCGGATGCCGAACCACAGGGCGACGGTGGGCAGGGTGGCCAGGACGAGCATGTAGCGCCAGGTCATGCCGTTGCCGGACTCGATCACGACGTTGCTGAAGTGCTGCACGGTCTCCCAGGCGACCTTGTCGCCGGCCTTGGCGACGACCTCACCGGACTTATTGACGACGTCGTTGGCGAGGGTGACCTCCGGGCCGCCGTGCATGCGGGCCAGGACGGCGTTCATGGAGAAGGCGAGGAACTGGCCGAAGACGATCATCATCTGGTCCACGGCCACCAGGGTGCCGCGGATGCGCTTGGGGGCCGTCTCACCGAGGAAGACGGGAACGATCGCCGAGGCGCCACCGACGGCGAAGCCCAGCACGATCCGGAAGAAGTAGAGGACCCAGATGTTGGGCGAGATCGTGCAGCCCAGCGCCCCGATGAAGAAGACGATGGCCAGGAGCATGATGTTGTGCCGGCGCCCGTACTTGTCGGAGAGCTTGCCTCCCACCGAGGCGCCGAGCGCGGCGCCGATGCAGAGCAGGCCGCCGATCCAGCCCTCCTCCCAGGAGGTGATCTGCAGGCCGTCGGCGCCGCGCGGCAGGTACATGTAGGGCAGGGCGCCGGAGATGACACCGGTGTCGTATCCGAAGAGCAGCGAGCCGAGGGTGGCGACCAGGGCGATGAGTCCGAGCGAGCGCTTCGGCCCTGAGGCGGGGGTCTGGTCGACCAGCTCCCGGATCTTCTCCGGCGTGTAGTGCACCGCAGAACTGGGTGTTGTGGACATGAAGGAACTCCTTGGGTCGTCCGCCATCGTCGGCGGAGGCGAAAGAGAGCGCTGCTGGGTGGACCGGATGGCCCGGTCCGCCGGTCACCGCCCCGCAGCGCAGGGGGCGGCGCCGACATCCACGTCGACATACCCATAATGTCATGACAATAGCCTCTGGGGAAGTGGCGACGTCAGGCATTTTCAGACCCCTGGACGACACCCCGGGAATATGCTGTTCTGCCAACGAAAAGTCATCATCCACGAGGGTGAGGCGCAGGCCCACCAGGACGAATATGGCGGGCGGCTTCAGTCGCCGCTCCCCCGATGACACCACCTGAACGCCTGCGAGCACGCAGCAGCCTCAAGACCCCCGGCAGGCGTCCACGCTCCACCGGCGCCCGGTGACAGGGCTCTGGAAGTAGGGCGCCCCTTACCCCAACAAGACGCGGACGCACCATAGGGCTCGCGGACTCATCCTGAAGGATCGGTCCTCAAGGTCTATGGTGCGTCCGCGTTGCTAGGTGGCGGAGCCGCCGGGCTCACTCCTCGCGCTGGAAGGACATGGTCGCGGCGTAGGTCTTCTCCGAGGGCCAGCGGGTGGTCACTGCCTTGGCGCGGGTGTAGAACCGCACGCCCTCGGGGCCGTGGATGTGGGTGTCGCCCAGGAGCGACTCCTTCCATCCGCCGAAGGAGTAGTAGGCCACCGGCGTCGGGATCGGCACGTTGATGCCCACCATGCCGGCCTCGACGTCGAGCTCGAAGCGACGGGCCACGCCGCCGTCATTGGTGAAGATGGCCGCACCGTTGCCGAAGGGCGAGGAGTTGACCTGCTTGATGGCCTCCTCGTAGGTGTCGGCGTGGACGATCGCGAGCACCGGCCCGAAGACCTCCTCGGTGTAGAGCGAGGACTCCAGGGGGACGTTGTCCACGATGGTCGGGCCGAGGAAGTGGCCCTTCTCGTGTCCGGGGATGACCAGCGGACGGCCGTCGAGGACGACCTCGGCGCCCTTGGCCTCGGCGTCGTCGATAAGACCGGTGATGAACTCCTTGGACTTGGCGTCGATGACCGGCCCCATCTCAACGCCCTCGTCCATGCCGTAGCCGACCTTGATCTTCTCGGCGTGGGCCTTGACGCGGCGGGCCAGGTCCGGACCGCAGCCGCCCACGGCCACAACGACGGGCAGGGCCATGCAGCGCTCGCCGGCGGCGCCGAAGGCGGCAGCGGAGATGTGCTGGGCGGCGAAGTCCAGGTCGGAGTCGGGCATGACGATGGCGTGGTTGTTCGCCCCGCCCAGGGCCTGGACGCGCTTGCCGTGGGTGACGCCGGTGTTCTGGACGATGTGGGCCACCGGGGTGGAGCCCACGAAGGAGATCGCGTCAATGCCGGGGTGCTCGAGGACCTTGGAGACCATGGTGCGGTTGCCGGAGACGACGTTGAAGACGCCGTCGGGCAGGCCGGCCTCCTTGTAGAGCTCGGCCGTCAGCAGGGCCGCCGACGGCGTGGCCGAGGCCGGCTTGAGGATGAAGGCATTACCGGTGGCGATGGCGATGGGGTGCATCCACATGGGCACCATGGCCGGGAAGTTGAAGGGGCAGATGCCGGCGACGACGCCGACCGGCTGGCGCAGAGTGTGGATGTCCACGCCAGTGGAGATGTCGAAGGAGTGCTCGCCCTTGAGGGCCAGGTTGATGGCGGTGGCGAAGTCGAGGGTCTCGCGCCCGCGCTGGATCTCGCCGATGGCGTCGGAGTAGTTCTTGCCGTGCTCGGCCACGATCATCTTGGCCATCTCGTCCTGGTGGTCCAGGACCAGCTGGCGCATGCGGAACATGATGGCGGTGCGCTTGGCCAGCGAGACCTTCGCCCACTCCTTCTGGGCACGGCGGGCCACCTCGACGGCGTGGTCGAGGTCGGCGTCGGAGGCCTGGAGCAGCTCGGCCTCGACCTCACCGGTTCCCGGGTTCTCGACGGCGAAGCGCCCGATCGGGTTTCCCTCGTAGTACTTTCCGTCAACCCAGTGCGCAATGGTTCTCATCGTTATCGACTCCTGATTGTCGGTTTCGCGGACCCGCCCCGCCTATGGGGTGGGTAGGGCCAGACTCAGACCAAGGTCTCAGTGGCGGACCGGCCGGACGCCCAGCGCCTTGCATGTGCCCCCAGCCTAACGTCCCAGACGGCGAATGGCGCCGTTTTGTCAGAACATAATCGGGGCGTTGACCACATCGTGATCTTGGCATCCCTTCCGCAGCGCCACCGGCACAGCGACCGGCGACGCCCTCCCCGGACGGGAGCACGCGCACGGCGGGGGTCCACGGCACCATCAGCCGTGGACCCCCGCCGTCGCGGCCGGCGCAGAAGCGCGCCGTCATCCGCGTCCTACCTGCGATCCCTTCAGGTAGAGGCCTTACAGGTAGTGACGCTGAGGCTTGCGGTCACGCAAGTACTCCTCATAGGCGCGCTGCGTGGACTCCAGCTCGGAGACCCCCGAGACCGGCACGTCCCACCAGCTCGAGCCGGGCGGGTTGGGGCCGTAGAGGTCGGTCTCGATGTGGATCATCGTGGGACGGTCGGAGGCCTCGGCCTTGCGGTAGGCCTCCTTGAACTCCGCGATGGTGTGGACCTCGAGGACGTCCAGGCCCCAGGAACGGGCGTTGGCGGCGATGTCGACGCCGTCGATGACCTGCTCGTCGGCCAGGTGGCTGCCCTCGCCGCGCCGGCGGTACTTGGTGCCGAAGCGCTGGGAGCCGCGGGACTCCGAGAGGGCACCGATGGAGCAGAAGCCGTAGTTCTGCAGCAGGACGTAGATGACCTTGATGTTCTCCTGGACCACCGTGGCCAGCTCCATGGGGAGCATCTGGTAGGTGCCGTCGCCCACAATGGAGACCACCTCGGCCTCGGGGCGGGCGAGCTTGACGCCCATGGCGGCGGGCACCTCGTAGCCCATGCAGGAGAAGGCGTACTCCACGTGGTACTGCAGCGGGCTGCGGGCCTGCCACAGGGCCTGGAGGTCACCGGGCATGGAGCCGGCGGCATTGATGACCACGTCCTCCTCCCCCATGAGCTCGTTGAGGGCGCCGAAGACCTCGGTCTGGGCGGGCAGGGGCCCGTGATCCAGGTGGTAACAGCGCTCGGTGGCCTTGAGCCAGGCCTCCTTCTCCGCGGTGATCTCCTCGGAGTAGGCCGCCTCGACGCGGTAGTCCGCGAGCGCCTCTGTCAGAGCCGCCAGGGCCTCGCGGGCGTCGGCCACCACCATCTCAGCGCTCTCCTTGGCGGCGTCGAAGGGGGTGACGTTGATGTTCACGAACTTCACGTCGGGGTTCTTGAACTGGGTCTTGGAGGCCGTGGTGAAGTCGGAGTAGCGGGTGCCCACGCCGATGATGAGATCGGCCTTATCGGCGATGTGGTTGCCGGAGTCGCAGCCGGTGGAGCCCACGCCGCCCACGGCGCTGGGGTGGTCGAAGTTGATGGCGCCCTTGCCGGCCTGGGTGTCGCCCACCGGGATGCCGGTGGCGGTGGCCAGGGCGCGCAGCTCCTCGCTGGCTCCGGCGTAGATGGTGCCGCCACCGGCGATGATGAGGGGTCGCTTGGCGGCCTTGATGAGGGCGACGGCGCGCTCCAGGGCGGCGGGCTCGGGCACCGGGCGGCGCACGTGCCACACGCGCTTGCGGAACAGCTCCACGGGCCAGTCGAAGACCTCGGCCTGGACGTCCTGGGGCATGGCGATGGTGACCGCGCCGGTCTCGGCGGGGTCGGTGAGCACGCGCATGGCGCTCAGCAGTGAGGGGATGAGCTGCTCGGGCCGGTTGATGCGGTCGAAGAAGCGCGAGACGGGGCGGAAGGCGTCATTGACGCTGACGTCCAGGCTGGTGGGGTCCTCCAGCTGCTGGAGCACGGGGTCGGGGACGCGGGTGGCGAACTGGTCGGAGGGAAAGAGCAGCACCGGCAGGCGGTTGGTGGTGGCCAGGGCGGCCCCGGTGACCATGTTGAGGGAGCCCGGGCCGATGGAGGCCGTGCACATGTAGGTCTGGAGGCGGTTGGTGGTCTTGGCGAAGGCGGCGGCCGCGTGCACCTGCCCCTGCTCGTTGCGGGGCATGATGTAGGGCATCTCCTGCTCGCCGTCAGCGCGGGCGATCTCGTTCTGCAGGAGGGCCTGGCCGATGCCGGCCACGTTGCCGTGGCCGAAGATGCCGAAGGCCCCGGCGATGAGGCGCTGCTCGACGCCGTCGCGCTCGGAGTACTGGTTGGACAGGAAACGGATGGTGGCCTGGGCGACCGTCAGGCGGATCGTGCCGGCGTAGGCTTCGTTGCTCATCGTGGTTCTTCTCTGCTCTTCTCAGGTGGTGGGGGCGGTCGAAAGGCGGATCGGCTAGTCGTTCATAGGGGTCATGGGCAGGCGCGGGTCGACCTCCTGGTCCTCCCAGGTCTGGCGCACCCAGGTGTGGTGGGGGTCGTCGGTCATGAGCCACACGGAGTCCTCGGCGGGGCCGGCCATGACGTTGAGGTAGTAGAGGTCGTAGCCGGGGGCGGCCACGGAGGGGCCGTGGTAGCCGTAGGGCATGACGACGACGTCGCCGCCGCGCACCTCGGTGCACACGTCGATGTCGTGGCCGGGCGAGGGGTAGATGCGCTGGAGCGCGAAGCCCTCGGCGTCGCCCTCACCGGCGCGGACCTGGTAGTAGTAGATCTCCTCCAGGACCCGCTCGACCTCGGTGTGCTCGTCGTGCTTGTGGGGCGGGTAGGAGGACCAGTTGCCTCCGGGGGTCAGGACCTCGCAGGCCAGCAGGTGGGAGGTCTCGACGTCGTTGCCCAGGGCGTAGTTGTTGACCTGGCGCGAGGAGGGGCCGGCCCCCCGCAGGCCGGTGCCGACCTCGGAGCGCGGGCAGTAGCGCAGCGGCTTGTCGGTGGTGGCCTTGGAGCCGGGAAGGGCGATGCGGGCGCCGCCAGCGCTGGTGAGGGTCACCTCGGTGCGGCGGGGGACGTAGACGTAGTCGGTGATGTCGGTGAAGACCGACTCGCGCCCGGCCACCTCGAGGCGCTCTCCGCCGGCCTGGACGGTGCAGCCTCCCGACAGGGGCAGGACGAGGTACTCGTGCTCGCCGCCGGGCACGGTCAGGGACTTCCCGGGGGCGAGCGCCACCACGCGCAGGGAGGACCACTCCCAGCCGGCCCGCTCCGGGGTGAGGTCCAGCTCGTAGCTGTCGTGGGCGAGCTCGCCGGCGCGGATGACGTAGCGGGACTGGTCCGACGTCTCGGACTGGGCGGTGCGGTCGGTGTGGCCCATGGTGGTGCTCCTTCAGCTCCTGGGGGTACTCGTGGGGATTGTCTCGTATGGGGTGGCCCGGCCGGGGCCGTTTGACGGTGGTTGCGGCGGTTGCGGTACGTACGTGCCGGGGCGGTGGGTCCGGTGGCGGGACGTGTCAGGTGCTCATAGCAGGGCGACGGCGGCGTCGACGGCGGCCTCGACGTCGTCATTGCCCGGGTAGAGCAGGGAGCGGCCCACGACCAGTCCTCTGACGTTGGGAAGCTCCAGGGCCGCCGCCCAGGAGGCGCGGGTGGCCTCGGGGTCGGTGGAGACCTCGCCGCCCAGGATGAGGCTGGGCAGGGAGGTGGAGGCCATGACGCGCCGCATCGAGGCGGGATCGTTGACGCAGGGCAGCTTGAGCCAGGTGTGCGCCGAGCTGCGCCCCAGCGCCTGGGCGATGCAGATCGAGCGGATGACGGCCTCCTCGCTGAGGTCGTTGACGATCCGGCCGCCCTCCCACTGGGAGATGAAGGGCTCGATCATGGCGTTCAGGCCGCGCTCGGACAGGGAGTCGATGGCCTTGGCGCTGGCCTCGAGGGTGGTGGCGCTGGCGGGGTCGGCGTAGTTGATGCGGGTGAGCATCTTGCCGCCGTCGAGGTGGGAGGCCTCGATGCCGTCAGCGTCGTAGGCGCCGAAGCGGTCGTCTATCTCGAAGGAGGCCCCCTGGAGGCCGATCCGGTTCATCGAGCCCCACACGAGCTTGCCATCCAGGGCGCCCAGGAGAGTCAGGTCCTCGATGATCTCGGCGGTTCCCAGGAACCCGTTGACGCCGGGGCGGGACAGGGCCGTCATGCAGCGCCGCAGGAGGTCCTCGCGGTCGGCCATCGCCAGGGGCCGCTCACCGGCTCCCAGGGCCCCACGGGCCGGGTGGTCGCAGGCGATGACCATGAGGCGCTCGGCCCCGGCGAGGTCGGCGCGGGGGCGCTGGGCCAGGGCCCGGCCGATGCGGCCGGGGTCGGTGGCCCGGATCTCGGTGACGGCGTCGGTCAGCGGCCGCGGCCCCGAGGCGGAGGCGGCAGGGGTGGATGATGCGTTCATCGGGGGCTCCTCACAGGTCCGTCAGCCCCGGGGCGACCTCGTCGCGGCGGGCGCGCATGAGCTCGAGCAGCTCGGGCTCGGTGGGCATGGCGGTGGAGCACTCCAGTCGCGAGGAGACGATCGCTCCTGCGGTGGAGGCGGCGAAGATGGTCTTCTCCAGGGACCAGCCCGAGAGCAGGCCGTGGCAGATGGCCCCGCCGAAGGCGTCCCCGGCTCCCAGGCCGTTCTTCGTCTCCACCGAGGTCACGGGCATCTCCACCCGCTCGGTGCGGGTCTTGGCCAACGTCCCCTCCAGGCCCTGCTTGACGATCGCCAGCTCGACGCCGGCCTCCAGGAGGGCGTCGGCCGCCCGCTCGGGGTCGCGCTCGCCGACGGCGACCTCGCACTCCTCCCGGTTGCCGATGGCGACGGTGACTTTGGGAAGGATCCGGGAGACCTCCCGGTGGGCCGTCTCCTTGTCCTTCCAGAACATGGGGCGGTAGTCGAGGTCAGCGATCGTGAAGCGCCGCCGGTCTCGGGTGCCCAGGGCCGCGTGGTGGGCCGAGCGCGAGGGCTCCTTGCTCAGGCCGGTCACCGAGATCCAGAAGATCGAGGCGTCGCGAATGGCCTCCAGCGGCAGGTCCTCCCAGGTCAGCTCCAGGTCGGGGGCCGAGGGCTCACGGTAGAAGTAGAGGGGGAAGTCATCCGGCGGGAAGATCTCGCAGAAGGTGACCGGGGTGTTGTAGGCGGCCTTGGTGACGACGTGGCGGTCGTCGACCCCCAGGCGGCGCATCTCGGTGCGCACGAAGCGCCCGAAGGGGTCGTTTCCCACGCCAGTGACAACGGCGGAGCGGTGCCCGTAGCGGGCGGCGGCCACCGCCACGTTGGTGGGGCTCCCGCCCAGGAACTTGCCGAAGCTCTCCACGTCCTCCAGCCCGACGCCGACCTGAAGGGGGTAGATGTCGATGCCGCAGCGCCCGATGGTGAGCACGTCGAGCCGGTCGGCGTCTCCGGCGGCTGCGGGCGAGCTCTCGGGCGCGACCGCCTCGGTCACCTGGGTCGTTGCCGTCGTTGCTGTCGTCACGGTGATCGCGTCTCCACATCCTTGGGGGCTGCAGGCCTGCGGAACGGAGGTCTGCGTCGGGCGTCACTGCGAAGCCTGCCCCACTGGACCGCTCCAGGTCAAGCATTTGTCAGAACATTTAGGACCCGTCTTCCCGCACAGCAGCCACAGGATGGCGACAGTGCGTGACATCAGCACACAGCATCCGTATGCTCGAGGCATTATCACGTCTGACACAGGCTCACCTCATGCCCGATTCAACATCCCCTTTCGCCCTCGACATCACGATCGACCGCGAGTCCAAGACGCCGCTGCACACGCAAATTTCCGAGCCGCTGGCCGCACTCATCCTTGACGGCACACTGCCCGCCGGTAGCCGTCTGGAGGACGAGCTCTCGATGGCCAAGCGACTAAAGGTCTCCCGCCCCACGGCGCGCCAGGCCCTTCAGCACCTGGTGGACCGCGGCCTGGTCAAGCGCCGTCGGGGCGTGGGCACGATCGTCTCCCCCATGCACGTCCACCGCCCGATGCAGCTGACGAGCCTGCTGTCAGACCTGTCCGCGGCCGGCCACACGACCTCCACGAGCGTGTTGGACTACGTCGAGCACGAGGCCGACGCCGAGGCCGCCGAGCACCTCGAGGTCGAGGAGGGCACCGCCGTCGTGACCTGCACCCGCATCCGCTGCGCCGACGGCGAGCCGATCGCAGTGCTGTCCAACCTCATGCCGGCAGCCATCGCCCCCACCCGTGAGGAGCTGGAGGCCGGAGGCCTCTACGACCTGCTGCGCGCCCAGGACGTCATCCCCACCACAGCCAAGCAGATCATCGGGGCCCGCAATGCCACCGCCCGCGAGGCCGACCTCCTCCACGAGCGGCGCCGCGCCGCCCTCATGACCGCCACCCGCATCACCTACGATCAGTCGGGCCGCGTCATCGAGTACGGGCAGCACATCTATCGGGCCTCGCGCTACACCTTCGAGACCTCGCTGTTCTCCAGCTAGCTCTCACCCCAACACAGGAGTCACCCACACTCCCAGGAATCTTTGTCCTGACATTTTATTGACAGATGCCGTCGAGCACACTTCAATAGGGGCTACCGGACCGCGGCTGCAAGGACGCCTGCGCGGATGAACCCGAAAGAGAGCACAGAACCGATGAGCATCGACTACACCCCCGGACCCCTTCTCGACGCCGCCCGCAACACGCCCACCGCCCTGTGGAACGACTCAGCCGACCCCGACGAGCTGCGCCAGTCCATCTCCTTCGGCGGCGTCGGCGCCACCTGCAACCCCACCATCGCCTACACCTGCATCAACCAGCGCAAGGACGTGTGGCTCCCCCGCATCGCCGAGCTGGCCGAGGAGATGCCCGAGGCCACCGAGTCCGAGATCGGCTGGCAGGTCGTGCGCGAGATGAGCATCGAGGCCGCCACGCTGCTCGAGCCCATCTTCGAGGAGCACAAGGGCCGCAACGGTCGCCTGTCGATGCAGACCGACCCGCGCCTGGCCCGCAGCGCCAAGGCCCTTGCCGACCAGGCCGAGGAGTTCTCCAACCTGGCCAAGAACATCATCGTCAAGATCCCCGCCACCTCCGTGGGCGTCAAGGCCATCGAGGACGCCACCTACCGGGGTGTGTCGGTCAACGTCACCGTCTCCTTCTCCGTGCCCCAGGCCGTGGCCACCGGTGAGGCCATCGAGCGCGGCCTCAAGCGCCGCGAGGCCGAGGGCAAGGACGTCTCCACCATGGGTCCGGTCGTCACCCTCATGGGCGGTCGCCTGGACGACTGGCTCAAGATCGTGGCCAAGCGGGACAAGCTCTTCATCGACCCCGGTCACCTGGAGTGGGGCGGCGTGGCCGCCCTCAAGCGCGCCTACCAGGAGTTCCAGGCCCGGGGCCTGCGCGCCCGCGTGCTGTCGGCCGCCTTCCGCAACGTGCTGCAGTGGTCCGAGCTGGTCGGCGGCGACCTGGTTGTCTCCCCGCCCTTCGCCTGGCAGAAGCTCATCAACGACTCCGGCTACAAGGTCGTCGAGCGCATCAACGAGCCCGTGGCCCCCGAGATCATGGAGACGCTCCTGTCGATCCCCGAGTTCGTGCGCGCCTACGAGCCCGACGGCATGACGCCCGAGGAGTTCGACACCTTCGGCGCGACCCGCCGCACCCTGCGCGGCTTCCTCCAGGCCGACGCCGACCTGGACGCCCTGGTGCGCGACGTCATCATGCCCCAGCCCTGATCGACTCCAGTCGGGATCGTCCGGGTCCCGGTGGGGGCCCGGACGACCGCAGCGGCACCCGCCGCACCGGGCGGGTCCACGGCGTGTTCGGTCATGTCCACACGTTCCGCACCCTCGAACCGCCCACCCCACCACTTTCCACAGTTCAGACACCACCCCACACACCCACTCACACGCAGAAGGAGCAAGGATGCTCTCCATCGCCGTCATCGGTGCCGGCCGCATCGGCCACGTCCACGCCAAGACCATCGCCGCCCACCCCCAGGCCGAGCTCGCCCTGGTCTGCGACCCCTTCGAGGACGCGGCCGAGAAGCTCGCCGCCACCTACGGGGCCCGGTCCTGCAAGGACGCCGAGGAGGTCTTCGCCGACCCCGAGATCGACGCCGTCATCGTCGGCTCCCCCACGCCACTGCACATCCGCCACCTGCTGGCCGCCGCCAAGGCGGGCAAGGCGGTGCTGTGCGAGAAGCCGATCGCTCTGGACATGAAGGACGTCGAGGCCGCCCAGGCCGAGCTCGATGCCGTCACGGTCCCCGTCATGTTCGGCTTCAACCGCCGCTTCGATCCCAGCTTCGCCGCCGCCCGCGCCGCGGTCGAGGCCGGCAAGATCGGCGATATCGAGCAGCTGACCATCATCAGCCGCGACCCGGCCGCCCCGCCGGCGGAGTACATCAAGGTCTCCGGCGGCATCTTCCGCGACATGACCATCCACGACTTCGACACCGCCCGCTTCTTCCTGGGTGAGATCGAGGAGGTCTACGCCGCCGGACAGAACCTCGACCCGGCCCTGAAGGACACCGGCGACTTCGACGCCGCCGTCGTCACCCTCAAGGCCGCCTCGGGCGCCGTGGCCACGATCATCAACAACCGCCACTGCTCCTCCGGCTACGACCAGCGACTCGAGGCCTCGGGCCGCGAGGGCGCCCTGTTCGCCGAGAACATCCGCGCCACCACGGTGCGCCTGTCCAACGGCGAGGTCACCGACGCCCAGGAGCCCTACCTCGACTTCTTCCTGGAGCGCTACGCCGACGCCTACCGCATCGAGCTGAGCGCCTTCATCGAGGCCGTCGAGGCCGGCACCACGCCCCCCACCGGCATCGAGGACGCCATCGCCGCCCTGCGCCTGGCCGAGGCCGCCACGGAGTCGGCCCACTCCGGGCAGCCGGTGCGACTGAGCTGAGCACCGCCCCCTCTGACGCGGGTGGGCGTCGTCGAGCATTCCGTCTCGACGACGCCCACCCGCGTTCTCAGCGCCTGCAGGGCCGTTACGGCCTCAGCAAGGCCGCGTGCGCGCTCAGTCCTGCTCGTAGAGGCGGTAGGTGAAGGAGTGGGTCTGCCCCACCTTGAGGGCGATGAGGTCCTCCCCGCTGTTGAAGGCGTTGGGAGGGCAGGTCATGGGTTCAATGGCCACGCCAGGGCGGGAGAACTCGTCGGCGGTGTAGGCCTGCACCCAAGGGACGTCCGAGCTCATGATGACGGCGCGGTTCCCCTGCCCGCCGCGCAGGCTCACCTCCCAGGTACCCTCGGGCAGGGCGGTGTAGGCGTTGTCCGTCTGGGTGGCCCCGACGAGCCGGCCGCCCCGCCAGTCCCAGTCGGTGCCCTCCACGCTGCGCCGGTGCGTGGGGGCCATGTGCTCATCGACGTCGAGGACCTCGGCCGCCGGGATCGTCAGGACGCAGTCGTCCAGGGGTACCGAGCGCGTCAGGTAGGGGTGGCAGGACACGCCGTAGGGAGCGGGGGCGGGCTCACCCTCGACCTCCGGCGCGCCGGGGACCGACGGGGCGGGGCGGGCCGCGCCGACGTTGGTGGCGGTCACGGTCACGCTCAGTCCGCGCTCGGCGTCGAGCTCGAAGCAGGCGCTGGCCTCCAGGCTCCAGGGGTAGCCGTAGGAGGCCAGCAGGCTCAGCTCCAGGACGACCCGGCTGCGGGGGGCGCCGTCGTCGGGGCCGGAGGGGTCGTCGTCGGCGACCTGCCAGTCCATCCAGCCGGCCAGGCCGTGGAGGGCCGAGCCGCTGGCCGGCTCGTTGCAGCCCACGAGGAACTCGGTGCCCGCGTAGTCGTAGCAGGACCCGGCGATGCGGTTGGCCCACGGCAACAGGGTCTTTCCCTGCCAGCCTGCGGGCAGCGTAGCCTCGGCGTCGAAGGGCATGATGAGGTCGCGCCCCTGGCGGCGCAGGTGGACGAGCATGGCACCCGATGAGGCGATACGCGCCTCGTAGTCGCCGGCGACCAGGTCGATGAGTTCTCCGTTAATCATGGTTCCTGTCCCAGTGTTCGGGGCGTGCGCCCCTCGGTTGTGGCTTCCTTGATGAGGTTTACCGTAGCCGCGTGCCGCATCAGGCACAGGCCTCAGCCCGACGCTCGCGCGGCGGGGCCGTCGTGTCGCGGACAACGAGCTCGGGGACCACCCGGTAGAGGCGGCCCCCCAGAGGCCGGTCCTCACCGGCCACCTCCGCCGGAATCTTGCCATCCTGACCCGGGTGCATCCGGGCCAGCAGCGCCCGGACCGCCACCTCGGCGATGAGGCGGGCGTCCTGACGCACCGTGGTCAGGGAGAAGGCCGAGGCCGCTGTGACCGGGATGCCGTCGTAGCCGGTGACGGCCAGGTCCTGCGGCACCCTCACCCCTTGACGGCGCAGCTCCATGAGGGCCCCGACGGCGCAGTGGTCGTTGAAGCACAGGAGCGCCTCGGGCAGCTCGTCGGCCTCGATGAGGTGACGGACCGCCCTGGCGCCGCTGTCCTCATCGCCTCCCCCGGGCACCACCCGCGCGCCTCGTCCCAGCCCCCGGCTCTCCATGGCCTGGCCGAACCTCTGGATGCGTCGCCCCGCGGCGGTCTGACTCCCGCCGTCCACGTGGGTGATGCGGCGCCTCCCGGTGTCGACCAGGTGATCGACGAGCATCTGGATACCGACGTCGTCACGTGAGTGGACCTCATCGACGTCCTCCATCTCGATACTGGTCCCGATGAGGACCGCCGGTGGACGGTCCCCGATGCTGGCCAGGGCGTCCACGGAGAAGTCGGGGTCGACCAGGATGAGGCCCTCGCAGCGCTGGAGCAGCAGTGAGCGCAGCCCGTCGGCCACATCGCGGTGCGGGGTGGAGGTGGCCAGCACCAGCGCGTGCTCCAGGGCGGAGGCCGCCTGGAAGAGCCCGTCCACAATGAGGCCCTGGTAGGCCTGCCCAATGGCGAAGCTGGCACCGATGAGCCCGGTGTGGCTACGGCGCAGGAACTGGGCGCGCGGGTCGGCCTGGTAGCCGAGCTCGGAGGCGATGCGCAGGATCTCGCCACGGGTCTTCTCGGCGACGCCGTCGGAGCCGTTGAGAGCCGCCGAGACGGTGGAGATGGAGCGACCGGCACGTTCGGCGACGGTCCTGATCGTGACCCGCCCGCCTCGTCCTCGAGGTCCTTCCACGGCAGACGTCTCCCCTTCCACGCCGTTGTGCCTCACGGATCGGCACGATCCGCGGGATCCGGAGTCCATCCTTGGACACCGGTTGATCACATCCTATCCGACAACACCGGTGAGCACGAGGCCCTGCTCAGAGAGGTCATCAGACCTCATACTTCTCTCTTGTCAGGACAAAGGTGCTCTGATATCTTCCTGTGACGTCATTAACGACGGGTGTTTCCTGGGGCTTCCGGAGACACCTCCACACACGCAGCAGCCGACAATGTTGTCGGGAAGGACCGTTATGGCCAATAAGTCAATACTGGGCATCGGAGTCATCTCCCTGGGCTGGATGGGACGGCTTCACTCCCGCAGCTACCGCGCCATCGCCGAGCGCTTCCCCGAGCTGGGGGTGACCCCACGGCTGGTCGCCGCCGCGGACCCCGTGGACGAGGTGCGCCAGGAGGCAGTGGACAACCTGGGCTTCGAGCGCGCCTACGCCGACTACCGCGATCTGCTGGCCGACCCCGAGGTGGAGGCCGTCTCCATCTGCGCCCCCAACTTCCTCCACCACGAGATGGCCCTGGCCGCCGTCGAGGCCGGCAAGCCCTTCTGGATCGAGAAGCCCATGGGGGTCAGTGCCGAGCAGTCCCGGCAGATCGCCCAGGCCGCAGAGAAGGCGGGGCTGATGACCGCCGTCGGCTTCAACTACCGCCACACCCCGGCCATCGAGTACCTGCGCTCCCTGGTGCGCGGCGGCGAGCTGGGCCGGATCACGAACGTGCGCGTGTGGTTCATCGCCGACTACAACTCCTCCCCCATGGGCCCCCTGACCTGGCGGGCCTCGAAGGAGAAGGCCGGGGCCGGCGTCGTGCCCGACCTCATGAGCCACGGGGCGGACCTGGCCCAGTACATCGTGGGTCGCATCGCCTCAGTCACCGCGGTCACCGACACCTTCATCACCGAGCGCCCCATCCCCACCAAGATGGGCATCGGCCACTCGGGCTTCGAGATCGGCGACGAGGTGGGCCCGGTGGAGAACGAGGACTACGTCTCCATGCTCGTGCGCTTCGAGAACGGCACCGTGGGCACCATGGAGTCCTCCCGCGTCAGCGTGGGACCGCGCGCCGAGTACGTCGTCGAGGTCTACGGCACGAAGGGCTCGGCCCGCTGGAACTTCGAGCGCCTCAACGAGCTGGAGATCTGCCCCGTGCTCGACGGCGGGGCCTCCCACGGCTACACCCGCGCCATGGCCGGCCCCCAGTGGGGCCAGTGGCAGCGCTTCCAGCCCGCCATCGGCACCTCCATGGGCTTTGACGACATGAAGGCCATTGAGGCCGCGCAGTTCATCGAATCCATTCTCACCGGCAAGCAGGTGGCCCCCTCGGCCGCCGACGCCTGGTGCGCCGCGGAGGTCGACGAGGCCGTCGTCGCCTCGGCGGCCGACGGCCAGTGGCATGAGGTCCCCCGTGTCGAGGGACGCACCACCTTCGACGCCTGAGCCGCCCCACACTGCACCTTTCTCTTCACTCCACCACCACCCATCACAACAACCCCTGCGGCATCGTCGCCGCAGGACTGAGAGGAGACCCCCTATGTCTCAGGGAGTCACGACGTCCCTGCGTGGACTCACCAGGGAAGAGCTCAACAAGGCGGTGGCCGAGACGCCGCCTTCGGGCAAGCACCGCGGCGTCATCGCCATCGCCGCCGTGGCCACGCTCGGCTCACTGCTCTTCGGCTACGACACCGGTGTCATATCCGGCGCCCTGCCGTACATGTACATGCCCTTCGACGCCAAGGGCCTCCAGCTGACCTCCTTCGAGGAGGGCGCCATCGGCGGCACCCTGCTGGTCGGCGCGGCGCTGGGCGCGCTGCTGGGCGGCCTCATGTCGGACCGCTGGGGCCGGCGCCACAACATCACCTTCCTGGCCTTCCTGTTCTTCGCCGGCGCGATCGGCACCACCATCGCCCCCAACGTCTGGGTCATGTACCCCTTCCGCGTCGTCCTGGGCTTCGCCGTCGGAGCCGCCTCCGCGACGGTCCCCGTCTACCTGGCGGAGACGGCCCCCAAACGCATCCGCGGCTCCATCGTGGCCATCGACCAGCTCATGATCGTCACCGGCCAGCTGCTCGCCTTCTCGATGAACGCCATCATCAACTCCCTCCAGGGCGGCCCGAGGATCACCATCGCCGAGGACCCCAGCGGGCACTTCACCCCGGGCCAGTACGTCTTCGACGAGATCGCCAAGCTCCAGTCCTCCAAGGGCGGCCCGATGAACGCCGAGCAGTACCACGCCTTCCTCGACCAGCTCAGCATCAGCGCCGGTAACGGCGAGGCCTGGCGCTACATGCTGGTCCTGTGCTCCATCCCGGCCGTGGCCCTGTGGATCGGCATCCGCCTCATGCCCGAGTCCTCGCGCTGGTACCTGGCCAAGGAGCGCCTCTACGACGCCATCGGCGCCCTCAAGCGCGTGCGCGTCCCGGAGAAGGACGGCTCCATCGAGGACGAGATCATGGAGATGGTCGAGGCCCGCCGGCACGAGAAGGACGAGGAGACCCAGCGCAAGGGCTTCAGCCACGTCATGGCCACGCCCTGGCTGCGCAAGCTGCTGCTGGTCGGCATCTTCCTGGCCGTGGTCAACCAGACCACCGGCGTCAACACCGTCATGTACTACGCCCCCAAGGTGCTGGAGTACGCCGGCATGTCCACCTCGGCCTCCATCACCGCACAGGTGGCCAACGGCGTCATGTCGGTCATCGGCTCCGCCATCGGCATCTGGCTCATCCTGAAGTTCCGGCGCCGCCAGGTCCTCATCGGCGACGTCATCGGCGTGGGCATCACCCTGCTGGGCATCGCGGCGACCTTCCAGTTCTTCATCGCCCCGCACATGGCCAACCACACCACTCCGCCCACCTGGGCCGCCTACCTCATCCTGGGGCTCATGTCGGTCTTTATGCTCATCGTGCAGTCCTCCAACGGCACGATCGTGTGGACGATGATGGGTGAGATCTTCCCGGCCAACGTCCGCGGCATCATGAACGGCACGGCGATCTTCTGCATGTGGACCGCCAACGCCATCATCACCTGGACCTTCCCGCCCATGATGGAGACCCTGGGCGGTGGCATCACCTACACCATCTACGGCGTGCTCAACCTGGTCGTCGCCGTCGTCCTGTTCAAGATCATGCCGGAGACCAAGGACAAGTCCCTGGAGGAGATCGAGGTCGAGATGGAGAAGCTCTACTCCTGACCCCGCCCCCAGCACACGCGCTCCCGGGAGGACCCGAAAAGGGCTTGTCAGGACAAAGTCCTGTTGCTAGGTTCGAGGCACGGGCCCACCGCCCGGCACCGACACCGGCACCCTCCTCCCGGGAGCGCACTACTGGCGGCCCCGAGCCGACGGCGCAGCAGCCGCCCGCGCGTCACCGCCACCCACCTATTAACCACCGCCCATCACCACCCGAGCGAGAACACGGAGCAACGATGTCCTTCACCCTCGACCCTGCAACCGCCATCTCCGACCCCCACGGCATCTCCTGGGGCATGCACCCGATCACCTGGCGCAATGACGACATCCCCGAGGTCGGCGCCTTCAACACCCTGGAGGACATGCTCCTGGACCTGGCCGACACCGGCTACGCGGGCACCGAGTGCGCCGGCTTCTTCCCGCCCAAGGAGGAGGTCAAGGCCTCCGCCGAGGCCCGCGGCATCAAGATCGTCGCCCAGTGGTTCTCCTCCTTCATCCTGCGCGACGGCGTCGAGGCCGTCATCCCCGACTTCGAGGCCACCTGCGCCTACCTGGAGTACCTGGGCGCCACCCGCGTCGTCGCCTCCGAGCAGACCGGCTCGGTCCAGGGCATCCGCGACGTCTGCATCTTCACCAACAAGCCGGTGCTCACCGAGGAGCAGTGGCCGGTGCTGGCCGAGGGCCTCAACCGTCTGGGCGACGTCGCCCACGCCCACGGCCTGGAGCTCGTCTACCACCACCACCTGGGCACGGTCATCCAGACCAAGGAGGAGACCATCCGCCTCATGGAGCTGACCGACCCGGCCAAGGTCTCCCTCCTGTTCGACACCGGCCACGCCTACGTGGGCGACGGCGACGTCATGGGCCTGCTGGAGGCCACCATCGACCGCGTCAAGCACGTCCACTTCAAGGACGTGCGCCCCGAGAAGATGGCGGAGTCCAAGGCCGCCGAGCGCTCCTTCCTCGACTCCTTCCTGGCCGGCATGTTCACCGTCCCCGGTGACGGCACGATCGACTTCACCGTCCCCTACAAGTTCCTCGTGGACCACGGCTACTCCGAGTGGATCCTGGTAGAGGCCGAGCAGGACCCGGCCATCGCCAACCCCCTGGAGTACGCCCGCAAGGCGCGCGCCTACCTTGAGGGAACCCTCTTCAAGGCCTGAGACGTCGCGAGGTTCGTGCGGACTCCCCCTCCGTGCGGACCCCACCGGCTGACGCCTCACCTCGACGCTCCCGACCAGTGATGGTCGGGAGCGTCGTCGTTCCCGGGCCATTGAGGAGCACGCCGGGGCGAGCCGCCCGCCCCGCTGGGGCCCGACGACCATCACCCTTCGCTCATGCGCACCGGCGGGTTTATTCTGGAAAGGGCACTCTTGACCGCGATGACGCACAGGGGGAAGGTCATGTCCTCGATGCAGGTATCAGGCACAGTGAGTGGGTTCTTCTCCGATGTCCGCCGCTGGGAGCGCACGGATCACCGCCTCACCTGGAGCGACGCCCTGCTGGTCGCCTACTGCGCCCTCTTCTGGTTCGTCGCGGTCCAGGGGATGATTGACCACCTCCTCCATGACGTCTCACCCGCCTCGAGCGCACTTGTCTGCGGCATCACCGGGATCACGGCCTGGGCGGCCCTGCCCCCGCTGCAGCTCATCACCCCCTGGCCGGCTGCCAGACGAGCGCTGCGAGCCGCGGTCTCGATCCTCTCGATCGGCGCAGGAGCAGCCGCTCTCGGTCTGCTTCATGGGATCGGACTGACGACCCAGCGCACTACTCTTTGGGACCACCTGCTCAGTGCAACCCTGCCCGCAACGGCACTCATCTTCCTGGGTGTCTCCGGGATCGCCACGCTGCGGCGCACCGCTGCGGCACCCCATTAACGCAGCCCCGGCACCGCTCGCGCAGGCCACCGTCGACGGCGAGGACCCCACCGGCCCTCGCCGTCGATGGCTATGATTAGTCCGGACAAAGTTCAGACCAGACTCCGACTCTTCTCACCGCTGAGAGGTCCCGTGCTCCCCACCTTGACCACCACCGCCTGGATCCTGCTCGTGGTCGTGGCGGCCCTGTGCGGTATCGCCAAGACCGCCCTGCCCGGGGCTGCCACCATCGCCGTGGCCCTGTGCACCGCGGCGCTGCCCGCCAAGGAGTCCACCGGCGCGATCCTGCTCATGCTCATGACCGGCGACCTGCTGGCAGTATGGAGCTATCGCGGCGACGCGGACTTCCGTATGCTGCGCAGGCTCGTCCCGGCGGTCTTGGCCGGCGTCGGCGCCGGCGCCCTGTTCCTGCACCTGGCCTCCAACGACTCCACTCGCCGCCTCATCGGCGCCATCCTGCTGATCCTGGTCGCCGTCACGCTGTACCAGCGCCGCTCGGCCACCAGGAACAGGTCCGACGACGCACCTGAGGCCGTCCTCCCAACCCCGGCCGGCAGCCGCTTGGCCCGACTGGTCTACGGCAGCCTGGCCGGCTTCACCACGATGGTCGCCAACGCCGGCGGACCGGTGACTTCCATGTACTTCCTGGCCTGCCGCTATCCGGTCAAGGCCTTCCTGGGGACAACGGCCTGGTTCTTCTTCCTGGTCAACCTGGTCAAGCTGCCCTTCTCCGTCTCAGCCGGCCTGGTCAACCCCACGACCCTGTCGCTGGCGGCGATCGCCGCACCGGTCGTCATCGCCTCAGCCCTGGCCGGTCGACGCCTCGCCGAGCACATGGATCAGCGGGTCTTCGAGCCGATCATCGTCATCCTGACCGTCATCTCCGCACTACCCCTGCTGCGCTAGCCCGGTCCGGCTGCCGGGCCACGTCCAGCACACAGCCGAGCAGCCCCTATTTCTCCGGCCCACAAAACAGGCCCCCACCAGCGGTTATTTCCCTCAAACATGCCTGTCTGACATCACATCGCCACCCCATGGCGGAGCGTTGACGCGATTTATCCTGACCGTTACCGTATTCATCAGTATGAAGAGTACGGCCAGTATTGATTATGTTGACGTTTCGCCCGGCGAGGTGGCCGGCGACGACGTCGACGCTGTCGCGCCCCCGGCCGCCTCCCCCGACACCCAGGACGGGGCGATGGCCCCCCTCATGGTCAGCGCCGATGTCCACGCCGTCATGCTGGGACTGTGGGCCTCGGGCCTCAGATGCGTCATCGTCTACGCCCTGGCCCCCGTCATCGGCGCCGCCGGCCCCCTGGCCATCGGCGCCGCTCTGGTCATCCAGGTCGCCGGCGCCGCCGTCAGCGTCAGTGGCGCACGCTCGCTGTGGCGGCGCCGCGAGCGCGGCTACTGCGTCTACGCCCTCATTGCGGTCCTCGTCTGTCTGTGCGCAGTGGCCGCTCTACTGACCCCCGCGGGGTCCTAGCCCTCCCCGATGAAGACTGCCATGGAGCCCCCGGCCACTCCCCTCCCCTCCCCTCCCTCCCGCACCTGCCGGGCGATGGCCCTCGTGCGCCGCTGGCTGTCGGCGGCGGCCGGCCTCGGGATGCTCATCATCACTCTCAGCGGCATGCTCCTGCCCCACCAGGGGGAGATCCTGCGCTCATTGAACCCGACCGCCTCCACCCGCGACGCCAGCCCCAGTCAGGTCTCCTTGCCTCAGGCGGTCGAGACGATCAAGAACGCCCACCCCGACGAGCCCGTCCTGTCGGCGACGTGGAACACCGACGTCGTCGAGGTGCGGACCGAGCAGGCCACCTACGCCGTTGATCCCTCCACCGGGCACGAGACCAGCAGTGCCTCGACGACCCCGACCTGGGTCTCCGTCCTGGACAACCTGCACCGCTGCCTGCTGACCTGCCAAGGGCCCGGCCACGTGAGCTGGATGTCCCAGGAGATCCCCCACACCGGTTGGCGCGACGGCCACCGGGGCCTGACCGTCGGGGGGCTGGTCGTGGCCACCCTGGGCGTGGTGCTCGCGGTCCTGACCGTCAGTGGGCTGCGCACGTGGTGGCCGCTGCAGCGCTATCGACGCACCGCCCTGTCAGCCCGCTGGCGCACCCAGCGCCTGTCCCGGGACACCGATCTGCTCAAGGCGGCCGGGCTGGTCCTCCTTCCCCTGCTGTTCCTGTGGGGCTACTACGCCAGTGCGTTCAGCATCCGCCCCACCCAGCCGGCCGCACCGGTCTCCATGACCGGATACCAGTCCCCGGCGGGACCGACCAGCACGGGCCAGGCTCAGGACATCGGGCCGCATCGCGCCGTCGCCGCCGCGCAGGAGGCCGGCGGCGGACAGGCGGTCGCTCTGTTCCTTCCTCAGCCGGGCGACCCGTCGTCGACCTACACGGTCTGGGTCGCTCACGGAGAAGGACTCGCCCCGGGGCAGTCCCCCGACGACGTCGCGGTGAGCATCGCAGTGAACGTCGACCCCGGGACCGGGCGAACTGCGATCCCCTCCACACCCGGCCACCGGCCGACCACTCGGGCGGACTAGCACCTATGACACCTATGCCGGCACCTGAGTATGTGCCCGTTCCCACATCACAAGACGGGCGGAGATCGGGCCTTTGGTCGCAGACGACCCGCAGGTGGGGGCACAATCGGACCCGTACGGCACCGGAATGAGCCGGCGCCCCTGACTCCAAGACAACGCGAGAAGGACCTAACGTGGCGCGCAGTATCTACATCGCCTCACCCAACGCCGGAACCGGGAAGTCAACGGTGGCCCTCGGGCTGGTCTCCTGTCTGACCAAGGTGGTCGCCAAGGTCGGCGTCTTCCGCCCCTTTGTGGAGAGCCGTGAGGGCGATGCCTTCCTCAGCCTCCTGCTGAACCGTGCCGGCTCCACCACTCCCCCCGAGCAGTGCGTCGGCGCGACCTGGGACGAGTTCCACGCCGACCCCGAGGAGGCCCTGGCACGCATCGTCGACGCCTACCGGGCCATGGCGCGCGAGCACGACGTCGTCATCATCGACGGCTCGGACTTCACCGACGTCGCCGGCAACCCCGAGCTGGCCCTCAACGCCCGGGTGGCCGCCAACATCGGCGTCCCGGTGCTGCTGGTGGTCTCCGGGCAGAATGACGTGGAGGACGTCGTCGCCTCCGTGGAGGTCTCCATGGCCGAGATCGCCGACAACCACGCCCGCACCGTCGCGGTCGTGGCCAACAAGTGCCTGCCCGAGACCCGCCAGGCCGTCGGCGAGGCACTGACCGCCATCGAGGGCATCACCTCCACCACGCTGCCCGAGGTGCCACTGCTGGCGGCTCCGGTGGTGCGCGAGGTGCTCGACGCCGTCGAGGGCACCCTCATCGCCGGTGACGAGACACTCCTCGACCGCGAGGCCGAGTCCGTCCTCGTGTGCGCCATGGACGTCTCCCACGTCCTGGAGCGCCTGACCGCGGGACAGCTCGCCATCGTCCCGGCCGACCGCTCCGCCATGCTCATCTCCCTCATGGCGGCCCAGGCATCATCGAGCTTCCCGATCCTGTCGGGTCTCATCCTCAACGGCGGCTTCGAGGTGGCGCCCCACGCGCTGCGCCTCCTGGAGGGGCTTGACGTCAACATCCCGGTCATCACCTCCCCGCTGGACACCTTCGCCGCCGCCTCCGCAGCCGGCTCCCTGCAGGGCCTGCTCGCCCACGGCTCCGAGCGCAAGATCGACGTCGCCGTGACCACCTTCGAGCAGGAGGCCGACGTCGAGGCCCTCCTGTCGGCCCTGGAGGTCGAGCCCTCCGAAGTCGTCACCCCCATCATGTTCCAGGCCGAGCTGGTGGAGCGCTCGCGCACCAACCGCAAGACCATCGTCCTGCCCGAGCCCGACGACGACCGGGTCCTGCGCGCCGCCGACGCCATCCTGCGCCGCGGCATCGCCGACCTGGTGCTGCTGGGTGACGAGACCACGGTGCGGGCCCGCGCCACCGAGCTGGGCCTGGACATCGCCGCCGCCCGAGTCGTCGCCACCAACGACCCCGAGCTGCTGGAGAAGTACGCCGAGGAGTTCGCCCGCCTGCGCGCCAAGAAGGGCGTCACCCTCGAGCAGGCCCGCGAGAAGGTCCAGGACGTGTCCTACTTCGGCACGATGATGGTCCACATGGGAGACGCCGACGGCATGGTCTCGGGCGCCGCCCACACCACCGCCCACACGATCGTCCCCTCCTTCCAGATCATCAAGACCAAGCCGGGGACCTCCATCGTCTCCTCGGTCTTCCTCATGCTCCTGCAGGACCGGGTGCTCGTCTACGGCGACTGCGCCGTCAACCCCGAGCCCAACGCCGCCGAGCTGGCCGACATCGCCATCTCCTCGGCCGCCACCGCCCGCCAGTTCGGCGTCGAGCCGCGCGTGGCGATGCTGTCCTTCTCCACCGGGACCTCCGGCAAGGGCGCGGACGTGGACAAGGTTCGTGAGGCCACCGAGCTGGTGCGGGCCAAGGAGCCCGACCTCGCCGTCGAGGGCCCCATCCAGTACGACGCCGCCATCGACCCGACCGTGGCCGCCAAGAAGGCCCCGGACTCGCTCGTGGCCGGGCGGGCCAACGTCTTCATCTTCCCGGACCTGTCCAGCGGCAACATCGGCTACAAGGCGGTCCAGCGCTCCTCGGGCGCCATCGCCATCGGCCCAGTCCTACAGGGCCTCAACAAGCCGGTCAACGACCTCTCGCGCGGCGCCCTGGTGGAGGACATCATCAACACCGTCGCCATCACCGCCGTCCAGGCCCAGGGCTGAGCCCTTCAGCGGCGTGGGGCCGGGTCCCGGTTCCACGCCGCTGAGGCCCACCCGGGACCCGCATCAGTCATCCAGTCATCCCCGCGTTCATCCCCGACCGTTCTTGAAAGGCACCCCGTGACTCAGCGCACCGTCCTCGTTATCAACTCCGGCTCCTCCTCCATCAAGTACCAGCTGGTCGACCCCGACTCGGGCGCCTCGCTCGCCTCGGGCCTGGTGGAGCGCATCGGTGAGGAGACCGGCGCCATCACCCACAAGCACGGCGAGGAGCGCACCGAGATCACCGAGCCGGTCCCCGACCACGGCTTCGGCCTGTCCGAGGTGCTGCGCCTGTTCGAGGAGCAGGGCCCCTCGCTGGCCGACGCCCACATCGTGGCCGTGGGCCACCGGGTCGTCCAGGGCGGGCGCTACTTCTCCGGCCCGGCTCTCATCGACGACGACGTCGTGGCCCGGATCGAGCAGCTCGTGCCGCTGGGCCCGCTGCACAACCCCGCCCACCTCAAGGGCATCGAGGTGGGGCGCCGCCTCCTGTCCGACGTGCCGCACGTGGCCGTCTTCGACACCGCCTTCTTCCAGGACCTGCCCGAGGAGGCCGCCCGCTACGCCCTGGACCGCGAGGTCGCCGACACCTACTCCATCCGCCGCTACGGGGCTCACGGCACCAGCCACCAGTTCGTCTCCGGGGCGGTCTCCGAGTTCCTGGGGCGCGACGACCTCAAGCAGGTCGTCCTGCACCTGGGCAACGGGGCCTCGGCCTCGGCGGTCGTGGCCGGGCACGCCGTGGACACCTCCATGGGTCTGACCCCGCTGGAGGGCCTGGTCATGGGCGGGCGCACCGGAGACATCGACCCGGCCGCCGTCTTCCACCTGGCACGCGTGGCCGGCATGTCCATCGACGAGATCGACCACCTGTTCAACCGCGGCTCGGGCATGAAGGGCCTGGCCGGGGACAACGACATGCGCGAGGTGTGGAAGCGCATCGGCGCCGGTGAGCAGGAGGCCCGCGAGGCCATGGACATCTACCTGCACCGGCTCGTGAAGTACGTGGGCGCCTACACCGCCGTCATGGGCGGCCTGGACGCCCTGACCTTCACCGCCGGTATCGGCGAGAACGACGCGAACCTGCGCCGTGAGCTCGGCGAGCGCCTGGGCTTCATGGGTGTCAAGATCGACCAGGGGGTCAACGAGACCCGCTCCGACGAGCCGCGCGTCATCTCCACCCCGGACTCGAAGGTCACCGTGCTCGTGGTGCCCACCAACGAGGAGCTCGCCATCGCACGCCAGGCGCTCACCCTCATCTGAGCCGCTCCCGGAAGTGCGCACAGGAATCTGACGCCCAGCACTGCCGGGCCCGGACAATCACGCGGTGCCGCAGCCGCCCCACCAGGGGAGGCTGCGGCACCGTCGTCGTCCCCCAGGGGGGACAAACCGGCCGACGGCGGTGCGCGCGCGAGGCCCCGGGGGCTTGCATGGAGTCATGAGAAACGCACCTGTCACCAGCACACCAAGGCCCCCCGCCCCTCCCACAACACCCCTGCCCCAGACCGCAGCCATGAACGAGAGCGCACCGGTTCCCGCACCGGCTCGGCAACCGGCCGCGCCCTTCGTTCCGGCCACGGCCTCCCCAGCAGCACTCGGCGCCGTGCCCGCCCCAGCAGTGCCCGGCGCCGTGCCCGCCCCAGCCTCCTCCTCCCCCTCGGAGGGACTCGTGGTGGTCACGGAGGGACTCACCCGCACCTACAACGGTGTCAACGCCGTCGACGGCTTGAACCTGTCCGTGCCCGCCGGCGGCATCTACGGCTTCCTGGGCCCCAACGGCGCCGGCAAGTCCACCACGATGAAGCTCCTGCTGGGACTGACCCGCCCGACGTCGGGCAGCATGAGCGTCCTGGGACGCCCAGTCAGCCAGCGCCATCCCCTGCCGCCGGGAACCATCGGCTCCCTCATCGAGGGCCCCTCCTACTACCCGAGCCTGACCGGCGAGGAGAACCTGGCCATGGTGGCCTCCTACCTGGGGCTGGCCTCCAACCGCGTCCAGCACGCCCTGGCCACCGTCAACCTCGTCGGGCAGGAGAACAAGCAGGTCAAGCACTACTCCATGGGCATGAAGCAGCGCTTGGGACTGGCCATGGCGCTGCTGTCGAACCCGGCCCTCATGCTCCTGGACGAGCCGACCAACGGGCTTGACCCCGCCGGGGTGGCCGAGATCCGCCAGCTCATCGTCACCCTGGCCCGTCAGGAGGGCGTGACGATCATCGTCTCCTCCCACATCCTGTCCGAGATCGAGCAGATGGCCGACACCGTCGGCATCATCTGCGCCGGACGCCTGCGCTATCAGGGCACCCTGGCCGGACTGCGCGACGAGGGGGTCATCGAGCTGCTCGTCTCCTCGCCCACGGCCGTCGCCGCGCTCCTGACCTCCCTCGGGGTGACCCACGAGGTGCGGGACGGCGCCGTGTGCACCCCCATGATGCCCGACGACGTCGTCGGCGAACTCATCACCCGCATCGTCTCCTCCGGGACGACCGTCTACCGGGTCCAGACCGTACGCAAGACCCTCGAGCAGGCCTTCCTGGAGCTGACCGAGCCGGTCCTGGCCACCCAGCCGCCCCTCGCCTCTCAGGAGATGAACCGATGAGCACCCCAGTGAGTACCGCGGGCCCGGCGGCCACCACGGCTGCGCAGCCAACACCACCGACACAGCACCTGACACAGCCCCCGACGCGACCGGCGGCGCCGCGCGCACTCCCCATCTCTCCGCTGAGCAGGGCGTGGACCACCCTGGCCCTCGAGCTGGGCAAGCTGCGCCGCAAGCGCTACTGGCTCATCGCCGCCAGCGCCACCGCCGTGTGCCTGGCATGGTGCAGCATGCTCATCACCCATCGGGCGAGCGGCCCGGTTGCCGCACGCCACGCCACGCTCGCCCTGGATGAGTTCATCCAGATCATCGCCTTCCTCATGCCCCTCATCACCGCGGTCCTGGCCTCGCGCATCGTCACCGTGGACACCGAGGAGCGCATGGGGCAGCTGATGACCGCGCTGGGGCAGAGCGCCCTGACCCGCTACCGGGGCAAGCTGGTCATCGTGATCCTCACGGTCCTGTGCATGGAGACGGCCCTCTTCACACTTGTCACCGTGCTGGCCGGCCCGATCGGGCTGACCGTCACCGACTCTTACTGGCGCACGCTGCCTCCTGCCCTAGTGGTGGTGGCATGCTCAACGCTGGCCATCTCCGCGGTCCAGCTGACGCTGTCCACCTGCTTCGACAAGCAGGGCATCGGCCTGGGGGTGGCGGCCATCGGCGGTCTCATCGCCGAGAGCCTGCCCTACGCCTACCTCGGGAAGTTCTCATGGCTGCTGCCCTGGGGCATCGTTCCGGCCGCCACCCCCATTGACACGGTCGCCTCCTACAAGTCCATGCGGGAAATCGGCGACATGACACTCGCGTCCCAGCCGTGGACCCTGGCGGCGCTCGCCGCGCTGGTCGCGGTCGGGTGGACCGTCGCCGCCCACCTCGTTATCGTCCACCAGGAGAATCACCGATGAGCACCACCGCACCAGTCACACGTTCCACGGCAGGCCGGCCCCTCCGGCCCGCTCAGCACCCGTCAACGCTCCCCGGTCCCTCCGGCCCATCCACGACGCCGCAACCGACTATCCTGAGCCGGTCTGCTCCACCCGCTCCCCAGTCCCGCCCGTCGGTGCGAGCCGCCTGGTACTGGGAGAACCGCAAGGCCCCCAACCGGTGGTACTGGGTCGCCGTCACCATCCTGTGCTCCCTGGGCTCCCTGTCCGGCTACCTGCAGTACCGCAGCTACCGCAGCCAGTTCGAGGCTCAGGGCGCCACCTGGGAGATCACGTGGTCCCAGTCCACGCTCCTGCTCTCGATGCTGTTCCTGCCGCTGGCGCTGGGTGCCTTCGCCGCGCAGATCGCCAGCAGTGAGCACCAGGGAAGAAACTGGCAGAGAATGAGCGCCACCGGACTGGAGACCGCCATGGTTGCGGGCAAGCTGCTGCACGGGCTCCAGGTCGCGGTCCTCACCACCGCGGTCCTGGCCCTGACCACCGCGGTAACGGGCCTCGCCCTGGGCTTCAACCTGGTGGGTCTGGTCGCCTACCTGCCGCGCTTCGCCGTCGTCGCGCTGGGAATGTGGGTCATCCTCACCTTCGTCACCTGGCTGGGCGCGGTCATGACGTCCTTCGCCACCACGATGTCCACCGTGCTGCTGAGCACCATTGCGGGGATGGCGATGCTTCTCGCGGCCCGACCGCTGAGTGTCCTCAACCCCGCAGCCTCACTGACCCGAACCACGTCCGCTATGAGCCCGGGCAACGTGGCCTCACCGGGCGCCGCAGCATTCGAGGGCGTCATCTGCCTGGTGTGGGTGGCCCTGCTGGCCCTGGCTCTGCGCCGCGCAGTGAGGCGACAGTCATGAGCCACGTTCCCGCAGTGCCCGAGCCGGCACACGTCTCCCGGGTCCCACGGACCCTCCTGGACCGGGTGGCTCAGTGGTGGCGCACCAGCGCTCTGACCCTGTGGGCGGTGGCCGGGGCCGCGGGCCTCTTCCAGCTGATGGTGCTGAACGTGGCCTCGTACACCTACCCGCACCTGCCCCTGCGAGGCTGGGTGATCGTCGCCCTGCTGCTCGCCGCTTCACTGGTGGCCCGACGCCACTGGCCCCTCGCCGTCGTCATTGTCACGAGCCTGGCCTCGGGCGCCGTCGACCTGTGGGGGCCGCGCGGCGGACTCAACCTGCTGTCCATGCTGGCCCTCTACGCCCTGCTCGTCACCGCCTCCACCCGCGACCGAATCATCGGCTTCAGCATCAGCGCGCTGTGCACCCTCGTCCCCACGGCACTGGCCAAGTGGCCGCAGGTGAGCACATTGAGCCCGGGAATCCTCATCCTGGTCCTCGTGCTCGCGGTGGCCTCGATCTCCCGCTCACGCCGGGAGGCCCTGGAACACGGGGACGCCCAGCTGGCAGCACAGTCCGCCGAACATCGGCTGGTCGCCCAGCGCGACGCCGCCCGCCACCAGGCCCGGGTGGCGGCCGAGCTCCACGACTCCGTGGGCCACGCCCTGACCGCGATCATCGCCCTGTCCGAGGGGATGCAGGGGGCCGGCGGCAGCCCACAGACAGATGAGGCCATTGACATGATGAACGCCCTGGCCCGCGAGGGTCTGGCCGACACCCGACGCGCCGTCGCCTCACTCCAGACGGCACCGGGCCCCTCCCCCGACGACGCCGAGACCACCGATCCCCTCACCGGCCGAGTCTCGGAGGGCCCGCAGTCCCCCTCGGGCGCAGCCGGCTGGGACCGGCTCGACGACCTGCTGACCACGGTGAGAGCCACCGGTATCAGTGCAGCTCTCACCGAGACCGGCAGGCGCCCCCTCGACGCCGTGGACAGTCAGGCCCTCGGGGAGGTCGTCTACGTCGTCGTCCGGGAGGCCCTGACCAATGTCATGCGCCACGCAGAGGGCGCCACGCGCGTCGTCGTCTCCCTGGACCACGATCAGGCCGCCACCCGGATCACCGTGTCCGACGACGGTCGCGCCGCTCAGCCAGGCCACGTAAACGGCTTCCCGGACTCGTCTCAGGCACCGGCGGCGGCCGGCCACGGGCTGGCGAACCTGGCCGCCGCGGTCGGTGGGCACGGCGGCACGCTGTCCGCCGGCCCCACGACCTATGAGGGTGCATCCGGCTGGGTAGTGCGCGCCCTCGTCCCCTTCCCGGAAGGTGCATCACGGTGAGTCCATCCGCCCCCTCCAGGTCAGGCACCGCGAGCTCGTCGAGCGACCTCAGGCCGATCACGGTGATGATCGTCGACGACCAGCGAGCCACCCGCATGGGCCTGTCCCTCATCATCAACCGGGCCGACGACCTGCAGGTCACGGCCGAGGCCGTCCACGGTCAGGACGCCCTCGACCAGCTCGCCGCCCTGCTTGAGGAGCGCCGGCCGCTTCCCGACGTCGTCCTCATGGACGTGCGCATGCCGGTGCTCAACGGGATCGATGCCACGGCCCGCATCTGCCAGCTCTACCCCTCAATCCGGGTCCTGGTGCTGACCACCTACGACCAGGACGAGTTCGCCTTCGGGGCGCTGTCGGCCGGCGCCTCAGGGTTCCTGCTCAAAGACACCCGCACGGCCGACCTCCACCAGGCGCTGCGGGCGGTCAGCTCCGGGGACGCGATCCTCACTCCGCGCATCACCCGCGAGCTGCTCAACCGGCACATGCTCAGCCCCGTGGCCTCACCCCGTCAGCGCGCGGCACGCCAGCGCCTCGACGATCTCAGCCCCCGCGAGCGCGAGGTGGCGGACCTGGTGGCCCAGGGGCTGACGAACGCGGAGATCGCTCAGCGCCTCGTCCTGGCCCCGGACTCGGTCAAGAAGAACGTCACCCGGATCCTGACCAAGCTGGACCTGCGCGACCGGGTCCAGCTTGTCATCCTCATGCGCGACGCCCAGTCCTGAGCCTCCGCCCCGTCCCCTCAGGCCGCGGTGGCCAGGGCCGGGGCCGGGACCGGCTGCTGCGCCGGGACGCGATAGACGAGGCGGGACTGGGCCAGGTAGTTGACGATGAAGAGCGTGGAGTCCACCAGCACCTTGGCCAGCCACAGGGGCGCGCCGGCACCGGTGAGGACCGCGATGCCGGCGTAGGACGTCGCCGCCACCCCGCCCTGGACCGCCGCGTAGCCACCGGCCGAGCGCCAGAAGTTCTCCGGGCCGGCCCCGAACAGGCGCCGGTTGAGCAGGAAGCCCAGGGCGCAGGAGACGATCCGGGCTCCGACGACGGCGTAGAGGACCGAGTCGGTCAGCGAGTTGAGGATGAGGACCAGCGCGTAGTCGACGCTCCAGCCGGTGAAGGACACGGCGGCGAAGAGGACGACCGTAGGGATGCGGCGGCGCAGGCCGGCCAGGCGGTTCAGGATCGTCGGGCGGGAAGCGGGGAGGGCGGGGCTCGTCGTCGTCATGGCAGTAAGCCTCGCGGGAGGCCTTATGCCACGTGTTTGACAGACCTGTGCCGTTTCTGTGAGAGGCGGTCGCCGGGGTCCTGCGGACGCTGTGCCCCGTTCCTCCGCCCTCAGAACAGGGCGTCGGTCTGCGGCGCAGCGGGGGTGCTCGACGACGTCGCACTCGGCGCCTGCTGCGCCTCCCGATTCCCCGGTGCCCGACCGCCCCGGGTCCAGCCCGGCCCCTCAGGCACCGGGCGGCCCTGCTGGAAGGCGGTGGCAGCGCCCCGGGCCCGGGAGTCGGCGGCCTCGTTCATGGGATGGCCGACATGCCCGCGCACCCACTCGAAGCGCACGGTACGACCTGCAAGCGCGGCGTCGAGGTCCTTGACGAGATCGGCGTTGAGGACGGGCTTGCCGTCGGCCTTGCGCCAGCCGCACTTCTTCCAGCCGTGGCGCCACTTGGTCAGGGAGTTGATGACGTACTGGGAGTCGCACTGGATAAGGAGCTCCTCGCCGGCGAGCCCGGCGGCCTCGGTGGCCCGCAGGAGCTCCAGGACGGCGGTGAGCTCGCCGCGGTTGTTGGTCGAGCTCTCCCAGCCTCCAGCGGCCCAGCAGTCGTCGTCCACGTACCAGGCCCAGCCGGCCGGTCCCGGGTTGCCCAGGGAGGAGCCGTCGGCAGCAGCAGTCAGCGTCATGGAGGGCACTCTACCCACCGCGGGCCCACCAGCCGGTCACCCGTCCTCGTCCGCCGTGCTCACGTACCGGTGCGCCTGGCTGGACACGCACCCCACTCAGCGAACTCGCACGATCTTCCCTGGCGTGCAGCCAGCCGTGAAAGCCCTGCTCAGGACGGACTGTGTTAGCCTGCCGGGCGGGCATGAACGACCCTGCCCATGTGAACACTTATCCCTTGAGAGGTACACCGATGTCCTCCACGCTGAACGCTTTATCAGCCTCGTCAGCGTCACCCGGCACACTCATCGCCGCACGCTGGTACGACTACATCCCCATCGCGATCTACTTCGCCTTCGTCATCGGCGTCGGGCTCATCGCCCGCGCCAAGGCGGCCACAGCCGATGGCTTCCTCACCTCGGGCCGCTCCCTGCCGGCCTGGGTGACCGGTATCGCCTTCGTCTCGGCAAACCTCGGCGCCGTCGAGATCATGGGTATGTCCGCCAACGGTGCCCAGTACGGCATGCCGACCTTCCACTACTTCTGGATCGGCGCGGTCCCAGCCATGATCTTCCTGGGTCTGATCATGATGCCCTTCTACTACGGCTCCAAGGTGCGCTCGGTGCCCGAGTTCATGCTCAAGCGCTACGGCACCGCCGCGCACCTGGTCAACGCGCTCAGCTTCGCCCTGGCCCAGCTGCTCATCGCCGGCATCAACCTGTACCTGCTGGGCAAGATCATGAACTGGCTGCTGGGATGGCCCCTGTGGGTGGGGCTCATCGTGGCCGCCGTCATCGTCTTCTCCTACATCACCATGGGCGGGCTCTCCGCGGCGATCTACAACGAGGTCCTCCAGTTCTTCGTCATTGTGGCGGCCCTGCTGCCCCTGACCCTCATCGGCCTGCACCGCGTGGGCGGCTGGCACGGCCTGACCAGCAAGATCACTGCCGCTGCCACGGCCGCCCACCCCGACGACGCCGGCGAGGCAGCCAAGGTCGCGGCTCAGCAGCTGCACTCCTGGCCCGGCAACTCGATCTCCGGGTTCGACTCCAACCTGCTGTCCGTCGTCGGCCTGGTCTTCGGCCTGGGCTTCGTGCTGTCCTTCGGATACTGGACGACGAACTTCGTCGAGGTGCAGCGGGCCATGGCCTCGGACTCGATCTCCTCGGCCCAGTCGACCCCGATCATCGGCACCTTCGTCAAGATGTTCGTACCCTTCCTCGTCATCGTCCCGGGCATGGTCGCCGGCGTCATGGTCTCCGAGATACAACAGCTCAAGGCAGATTCCGGGGCTGGATACCAGTTCAACGACGCGGTCCTCTACCTCATGCGCGACCTGCTGCCCAACGGTCTGCTGGGGCTGGCGATCACGGGTCTACTGGCCTCCTTCATGGCGGGCATGGCGGCGAACATCTCAGCCTTCAACACCGTGTGGGGCGTGGACATCTACCAGCACTACATCAAGAAGAACGCCGACGACGCCCACTACCTCATGGTCGGCAAGCTCTCGACCCTGACGGCCTCCGTGGTCGCGATCCTCACCGCGATCATCGCGTCGAGCTACTCCAACCTCATGGACTACCTCCAGACGCTGTTCTCGATGTTCAACGCGCCTCTGTTCGCTACCTTCATCATCGGAATGTTCTGGAAGCGGGCCACCCCGCACGCCGGTTGGATCGGCCTCATCAGCGGAACCCTGGGCGCCCTGGTGGTCAACATCCTCATCTGGACCGAGCGCCTGGTCATGCCAGGGCAGGGCGGCGCCTTCCTGGCGGCGGGCGTGGCCTTCACCGTCGACGTCGTCGCCACGGTGCTGGTCTCCATGGCCACGAGGCCGAAGCCCGACTCCGAGCTCAAGGGCTTCGTCTACGCCCTGACCCCCAAGAGCGAGCGCACCGACCCGCACCTGCACGAGCTGCCCTGGTACCGCCGTCCGATCCCGCTGGGGATCATCGCCGGGGTCATGGTCATCGTACTCAACAGCATCTTCCACTAGTCCGGCCCGGACACACGAAGGAGAACACTCATGAGCAATCGTTCACTCACGGACATCCGGGCGGTCATCACCGGGGCTCTGGGGCTCATCGGCCTCTACCTGGTGGTGTGCTCGGTCCTGTTCAACAGCGCCGAGGAGATGGACAAGACCGGCGGCATCAACGCCAACCTGTGGTCGGGCCTGGGCCTGCTGGCCATCGCCGCGGGCATGGGACTGTGGTGGTGGATCAAGCCGAATCCCTCCGGGGGCGAGTAGGGCGGAGACTGGCCGGGCCGCACTGGTCCTGTACCAGTGAGGCCTCCCGCCCATCACATCCCATTCGATCGACGGCGTCGCCGCAGCCTTGCGCTGCGGCGGCGCCGTCGGCGTGGCCGCGCACGGGCTTCAGACCTGAGTTGCACGGGTTGGGGTGGTTTGTGTTTCAGGGTGGGGTTTTTCGTTGGGATTGTGGGGGTGGGGTGGTCGTTCCCGGCTCACC
>NZ_VICC01000007.1:232058-232313 GCF_006546825.1 Actinomyces oris | reverse complement strand
CAGACATCCGACGAGTCCTCCTTAGGGAGGATACCCCTCCATACGTCCCACCCTTCGAGGTATTTCCCCTAGATAGGCACCCTCGTAGTCTTTTCATGTCAGCCAAGGCAAGGCGAAGACTTCTGCAGCCACACTAACGCTTTGCACTACTCGCACGAGAGACGACAAAAGGACCACCACATGCCACGATTCGTTCGCCGCTCCACCGCCCTAGCGGATGTGACATTTGCGCAGGCTCTTCATTCAGAGACGCAC
>NZ_VICC01000007.1:0-232013 GCF_006546825.1 Actinomyces oris | reverse complement strand
CACGGTAACCACCCGGGGAGACCTCCAGAAAGGAACACACCAATGGACAAGTTCACCCGCCGCACCGCCCCCCTGAGCGACGCCGACTTCAAGCAGGCCGTCAGCTCCGAGACCCAGGCCCCCATCGAGGGCGCCGAAGGCTTCGGCTGCCCTAACGACGAGTACACCTGCAACGCCCACTGCCAGAGTGTCGGCTACCGGGGCGGCTACTGCGACTTCTGGACCGCCTGGCGCCGCTGCACCTGCTACTGAGCCAGGTACAACACGGGGCCTGCCTGCACCGTAGCAGCGACGCAGGCAGGCCCCGCCCTCAACCCAGTCACCCAGATCAAGGTTCACACCAATGAGTCACCATGATACCCCTTGGACCGACAGCAACCAACTGCTCCTCAGCCGCGCAGGAACCTGGGAGCAGGTTGATGAGGCCACGCTCGCCAGCAGGCACACGTCTGCCTCCCTCCGGTTCGTCCTCGCCCGCATCGCGGACGTCAGGCCGCCCTTCGGACAGTCGCTCTTCACCGAGGTCCTTCACAAGGCTCCCGGAACGCGACTCGACAACGACTCGATTCAACCCCTGCAGCCCGAGCAGTACAGCACCGGCGTCATCAGTCTCGAGGCCGCCGAAGAGGTGCTGGCCCAGGCTCTGAGTCGGAACACCTCTGCCGCCCGCTTCTCCTCGGCATCAGCGCCCGTTGACGAGATCATCCTGCACTATCTCAATGCTCTCACGGCACCCTCTCCGGACGGTGCCTCCGCACCATCCGAGACCGAGACGAGCGACATCGACGCACGGGGCATTCGGGACCTCATCGGCTCCATTCCGAGTGAGGCGAAGAAAGATACCCAAGGCGGGGGCCTCTTCCAGCGGCTGCTGTCCAAGAAGGACAAGTCGGACTCACATGAGCACGAGCACGCCTCGGAGGACTCCGAACCGATCATCGTGGAGCCAGACCCACAATGGCTCAGCATTGATGCCATACAGACGATCGATGTCGCGCGAATCGTGTCCCTGTCCTCGTGGGAGGAGGCTCTCAAGGGACTCCCGCCGCGGGTGGCCCAGCTCCTATGGACGGCCTCCAGCGACTCATCGTCATCATCGGACTCGCCGTACCGCCCCGCCCACGACCCCGTCGTTATTGGCGCCTTCGCACAGGTCCCTTTCGAACAGCGCTCCTTGGAGGTCCGGAACGGCATTCGCACCCACGACGCCGCACTGTTCCGCAGATTCGGGAAAGAGCCCGTCAACGACCACGCCGCAGCCCGGCTGCGCGCCGTCAAGGAGGCCACCGAGATGTGGCCCTCCTGGCAGGAGGAGCTGGCCGACGGCTCCCTCGCCGCCCAAGGCTGCATCGACGTCGACGGAATGACCTTGATCGGAAAAGACCCCTTCCTTCGCCAGAAGTACGCACTGGATGTCAAGAAGACCGTAGAGACAGAAAGGTGGGTGACCTCATGGCTGAGCGCTGGAGGCTCGCTGACGGAATGACTTTGACGCACCTGGAGAACGGGGGATGGACACTCGCAGACCTCCACCGTCTCTCCGTCCACGAGCTGGACGAGGAGAACGGGGCCCTCCTTGACGATGCCCTCCATTCCACCGAACCGATCCCGATTTCACCCATCATCGAGTCCGCTATTGAGTCCGGCATCATCATCGATTCAGATTCCACTTCCAATGCTCAAGAGAGGTCATTATGAACAGCCTATTCGTCACACTACTCATCGGAGGAACGACCGGGGTCCTCCTGGGGACCGCGGGAGCGAAGATCTGGGCCGCAGCTCGCACCCGCCTCGCCTGGCCGCAAGGCGCGAACTTCCTTCGCTTCCACCTCTCGAGCAGCTTCGTCATCGCCGCCGAGATCGTCGTGTCCGCCATCGCGCTGGCCATTCCGGGCCATCGGATCGTCTCCCTCCTTCTCGCCGTCATCTACGCCGGGTTCGTAGTCGGGGCCACAACGCTCAAGGGCCAGGAGTGCGGCTGCTTCGGCATCGAGGGTATGAAGGTCGGTCCCGCCCACATCTGGGGTTGCGCCCTGACTGCCGCAGCCCTGCTGGCCAGTGCGGTCGGCAGCGAGGAGATCGCGAGCCCCCGCCCTCTTCGCCTCGTGGTGGCACTGGCCTCGGCCGTCGTCATGACCGTTGCGATGCAGCTGTGGAACCGGCTGACCCGTATCGAGGTCGACGACACGCATCACGATCAGCTCTTCATCGTTCTGTCTCCGACGTGCACCGCGTGCTCCGCGCTCAAGGTGATGGAGAACCACGACGTCGACGACTCCGAGCTCGACGGAACCATTCTGTGGGTGGACCGCGACTCCGAGCAGATCGCCTCGCTTCGTGAGGCTGGAGTCGATGTCTCCGCCTACCCCGCCGTCGTCTCGATGAACTCCGCCGACCCGTCCAACGCCCACGTGCAGTCAGGCCTACGCGAGTGCAGGGAGGTGCTTCAGTCATGGCGCACTCGGCAGCTCGCCCTTCAGGCCTAACCTCCGCGCGGCGCGTGCTGGGCTCGTCATGCGGCCGGGTGCTGCGAGCCTCTACCCCCTCCATCATCATCGCAGCGATCCTCGTCGCCGCGCAGGCGGGCCTGAGCACGGTCTCCCCGCTGATGCTCCAGCGCATCATCGACAGCTTGACCCAGAACCCCTCGACGGCCAGTGTTCTCCTCCCGGGCCTTCTGGCCGCCGGCGCAGCCGTCGCCAGCACAGCAGTCGGCGTGGCCTCGCAGCGTATGACGGCGTTCACCGGACAGCGCTTCCAGGAGCGCCTGCGGGTCCTCATGCTCAGCAAGCTGACCCGGCTGTCCTCATCCACCGTCAGCGCGGCGCCAGGAGGTTCCCTGCTCTCACAGATCACGAACGACACTGCCCAGGCTCAGACCTTCGTGTCCACCATCCTGCCGCAAGCCCTCGGCCTCATCGCCCGACTGGGGCTCCTGCTGAGCATCATGTGGACCCGATCCTTCACCATCACCCTGGTAGTCCTCGCACTGGCACTGATCCTGGCCGTGCCCACTGAGCGGGTCTCCCGGACGCTCAGTGCCACCACCGACCGCATGCTCGACGCCATGTCCGTCTTCAGCGGCACCGTGGTGGAGCGGGTCGGTGTCACCGGCCACCTCTTCTCCCGTACAGCGGCCGACATCCCCACGGACCGACGTCAGGCCGAGGAAGCGGCCGCCGGAGTACGCACGTCCTTCACCCGCATGATCACCCTCAACAGCGCCTTCTCCTCGTCACTGGACCTCGTCGGCGCCCTGGGAACTGTGGCCGTGCTCATCATCGGCGGACACTCCGTAGTGCAGGGAGACATGACTCCCGGCGCCCTGGCCGCCCTGGCCGCCCTCACCCCCCAGCTCTACGCCCCGCTCCAGGCGGCATCCGGGGTTCGCACGGGCCTGGCGACGTCATGGTCCGCGCTGTCTCGCGTGAGCGGCTTCCTTGAGTCGCAGGAGGAGTGGTACGAGGCTCCCCCGGTGCCGGTCGACGTCCCCAACGGCGGAGCGCTCCTGGTCCGGGAGACCGACTACTCGGTTGCCGCCGGGACGAGCAGCACCGTGCTTCTCGACTCGGTTAGCCTCACCGCTCGGTGCGGAGAGATCGTCGCCATCGTCGGCCCGTCCGGAAGTGGGAAGTCGACCCTCCTCAGCCTGATCGCCGGGGCCAACCACCCCTCACAGGGCAGTATCACCGTCGCCGGGTTCTCGCCCGTCGTCACCGGTACAGAGGCCTGGAACAGCATCGTTCAGTACTGCCCCCAGGAGCCGTTCTTCCGCAGCGGCACCCTGAAGGAGAACTTCGAGGCGGTCTGCCCCGGCATCAGCGAGGCCAGAATCCACGAACTGTGCAGCAGAGTTGGCCTCGATCTGTCCCGCCTGGGGGACCGTTCCGGAACGAGCACGATGCTCGGGGAGCGCGGGGCACGCATCAGCGGCGGAGAGCGCGCGCGTCTGGCGATCGCACGAACCCTCGCCCTCAACCCGCGAGTGCTCCTGCTCGATGAGCCCACAGCGGCCCTGGACGACGAGTCCACCGATCACCTCATCGCCACGCTGCTCAACCTCAAACGCGATCACTGCATCGTCGTCACCACCCACGACGCCCGCCTCTTCGCCATGACCGACCGGGCCTACCGCATGGAGTTCGGCAGGCTCCGCGAGGTGCCCACACCGACCCTCGCCCGAGTAGAGAAAGGAGTGCCCGCATGAGCACGACGGTCACGCCCCTTCCCATCGAGCACCAGAGAGAAGGAATCAACCGGCTCAGCATCCACACGCTGGTGGACCATCGCACCGGCACCCGAGCGGTGCTGGAGGCCCCGGTCTTCCGCACCTCTCCCAGGACTCGCATGAACCTGCTCCGTTACCGGGGGGTCACCTACGACCGACAGTCCGGCGATGTCGTCTCCTCCCCGGTGCCACACGGCTACCTGGGAACCGTCAACGCCGGCCACCCGTTCCTCTTCTCCGAGCGCGGTGACGGACTGCCCCTGCCCTTCGGTCCACGGGGCTGGGTCCTGTCCACCTGGCAGGACGACGGGCGCGTCGAGGTCAGCGCCTGCGACGAGGTCGGGACCACCGCATCCCGGTGGGGAACCAGCACGCGCTCCCTTCTGGGGCTTCGACCCAACCCGGCCGGCTCGACCCGCCTGTGGCGCTTCGGAGACCACGTCGTGTGGCTGCGTCAGAAGTACCAGCCCTCCGAGGTCGTCACTCGTCACAGCGGCGACGCCGAGCCGTGGCCGGACGCCCTGGTGGAGGAGTTCTTCACCTCCTCCCTGTGCACCGTCATGCTCGACGACGCACCGCTTCCCGGGGTGCCTCAGGGCTCGGTGGTCCTCCTCGAGGCCGGCTCCCCCTTCCTCATCGGAGTGGCCAGCACGCCCGAGGAACTGGCCGCCTTCATGCGGGAGGACCATGTCCCCCACTACCTCGTCGACCTCCACGACGGAAAGAGCAGGGAAGACCGGGAAGGCAAATCGCCGTCGTCGGTATCCCTCATCGGTGACCTGCCCCGCGGATCGGTGGCCCACCGCTCCCTGGGCGGGCGCAGCACGGTGGTCTTCACCGAGCGCCTGGTCGATGAGACGATCTCCTACTCCGCCGAGGACGGTTCGGTGATCGCCACCGTCGCCGACGGCGTCAGCCACTACACGGGGGTCCCCGGACTGACTGGGGTATGGGTCGAGCTCGGTACACCCCACGTCCTGCGGTGGGCAGGAGGCTCCTGGACCAGTGACAGCTCGATCGACCGCATCCTTCCCGGCGGGGCCGACGACAACGTCCAAGTCATCACCGCCGACGGCTCCCACCGGCTGGTGGGAATCGGCGGAGCAGCCGAGGCAACCGACGCCCCTCAGGCCTCCTCATCCCCGATTCTGTGGTGCCCCTCATCGGACGATCCAACCGGCAACGTCTCCGGAACCGTGATCACCCGAGTCCTTCCCGAGCGTACGGTCGACATCACCCTGACCGAGTCGACACGCGGGTCGGTTCCGCTGGTCTGGTTCGACAGCTCCTGGGCACTGCCGATCGAGGCCTCCGAGCCCGCTCCCATCGACCTGGGCTCGCTGCAGCCGGACAGCGTCCGGTGGTGCCACGCGGGCTCGCGCCCCGTAGTGCGGGTGGGCATCGACTACCAGGCACTGGCCGAGGTCCGCGCAGACGACATCCTGGCCGAGCTGCACTTGGCCTGGGAGGCCGCCCTAGGAGTGATCGCCGCCGAGCTGCCGAAGTCCCCGATCCCACCTTTCCTGGGTGGCCACAGCTTCGGCGCGGCGCTCGCGGCAGTCTCGGTGCTGCGCGGCACGTCCTCCCCCCGGGGGGTGCTCCTGCGCAGCGGCGCATATGACCGGTACACGACGCCGTCGGGATTCGAGCACGACCGGCGCACCGCCGCCTCCGATCCCAACCTGTACAGCATGATGACCATCCTTCCCAGCACTCGCGCACACCGGGATATCCCCTTCCTGCTGACCTGCGGGGACTCCGATGAGAACTCGGCGACGACTCCCGAGCAGTCGCTCTACCTGTACGAGAACCTCCTGGTCGCCGACGCCGACGTCACCCTGTCCGTCTTCCCCGGCGAGGGTCACGTCTTCAGCTCCCGGCAGTCGATCGTGGATCGCCGTCGCCTGGAGGAGAACTGGATGAGTGAGCGCATCTAATCCCCTCAGCAGTCCCATCACCAATAATCAGCCACGACCTAAGGAACACCATCATGAACCGCATCAAACGCTCCGACATCAAAGACTCCGTCCAGACTGTCCTGGCCTCCCGGAACGAGCCCGGAATGACGGGGTGGATTCCCCGCACCGATCAGCCCTCCACAGAGAACCGGGACTCGGTCGAGGCCGACCTCCTCGCACTGCGCAGCCTCTTGGAGAAGCACGGCGACGCCCTGTCCGGAGACATCGAGAAGGACGCAGCCCTGGTGACCGCCGCACGCCGTCGTGGACACACGGTCGACCTCGTCGTGGGTAGGGAGCGCGCTCCGTACAACGGTGAGGCGGGCTTCCTATCCTGGATCGAGCACAACGGCTCAGTGGTCCTGACCCTTGCTCCCGTTCGCGAGCTCTACGAGGAGGTGGCCCGGTGGTGAGCATCGAGGCGCCCGCAAGCTCACCTCGTCGCCGCAGGAGGGCACTGGCCGTCTGCGCTACGTTGTTGCTGCTCCTGGGCGCGGGGAGCACGACGGCCGGCGCCGCCTCGGTCGATTCATCTTCTCACGGCTCACTGCTTCCGGGCGATCCCCTCCAGTCCAAGCAGTGGTACCTCAGTTGGCAGGACCGCCCGGGCTCACCCTCCACCGGCAAAGGCGCCTCCGTGGGCGTCATCGATACCGGTATCGACGCCTCTCACCCCGATCTGGCCGCCGCATACGACTCCGCCAGCAGCAAGTCCTTCCTGTCGGGGGACTCCTGCAACGGAGACACTGCCTGTGACGATCCCGCCCATGACGGCTTCGGTCACGGAACCTCCGTCGCCGGGATCATCGCGGCCGCAGCGGACGGGCACGGCACTGTCGGGGCCGCTCCCGGGGCCAGGATCGTCAGTCTCAAGGCCGGGGACCGGACGGGCACCTTCTCCGCCGACGCCGTCAGCCAAGCGATCCGGTACGGGGCGGACGCGCATCTCAGCGTCCTCGTCATGAGCTTCACCGTCGACCCCTGGTTCCGCTACTGCGACAACGCGCCCGCCGACACGGCCGAGCAGCGGGCACAGCAGAAGGCCGACCTGGAGAAGGTGACCTCGGCGCTGAAGTACGCCGCCGATCACGGGGTGGTCCTCGTGGCCGCCGCCGGCAACGAGGCCTACGATCTCGACCACGGCACATCGGACCCGTACAGCTCGGGCTGGTCCGGTCAGGCAGAGCGCCCCGTCACCGATCAGTGCGTCACCATGCCCGCCCAGTCCGACGACGTCATCACCGTTGGGGCCATCACTAAGACGGGGAACCGGACCGACTACTCCAATGTTGGCGCCGCGATTGACATCGTCGCATTCGGGGGCGAGCCGCCTCTGGCAGGGCCGGGCGGTGCCGTGGTTCAAGGACCGGAGCTAGGTATCCTCACCACAGCATCGCCGGACAGGCTCCGTCGACTAGGCGCGCTCAACGACGACGGATCGCCTCGAACCGACGATGTCCTGAGCGACTGCCCCTCAGGAGGGGGTTCCTGCAGGTACTACTGGTACCAGATCGGAACCTCGTTCGCGGCACCCCAGGTCGCGGCCGCGGCCGCGGAACTCAGGTCTCGCGGAGTACCGGCGGGTGACGTCAAGAAGCAGCTGACGACGTCGGCAACCCCGATCTCATGCCCAAGAGAGAAGCAGGCTCTGGCATGCGAGCCCCTCACAGGCGGCGGCAACACCTGGTACGGGGCTGGAGCGCTCCGGCTACCCAGGTGACGCAATCGACCGTCGCTACTCATCAGGAGAACCTTCACCTCTCCTGATGAGTAGCGACGACCAGCTTGAGGCGTGAGGACACGCCGTACTTCTTCATGAGATGGGAGACGTGGCTCTTGACCGTGGCCTCCGAGATGAAGAGCTGGTCGGCAATCTCAGCGTTGGAGTACCCCTCGCAGAGGAGATCCAGCACAGCCTGCTCAGCCTCGGTGACACCGGGGTGCGAGCTTGGAATGGGGCGCAGGTACTGGGAGACGAGGCGGGAGGTGGTGGCCGGGGAGATCGTCGTTCCGCCGTGGTGGGCGGCGATGACGGCCCGGACCACCTCCTCCGCCGAGGAGTCCTTGAGCAGGAAGCCGTTGGCCTTCCGGTCCAACGCGGTCCGCATGGCCTCATCGTCATCGAAGGAGGTGAGGACGATGACGGCGACCTCGGGCATCCCCTGCTTGACCTTGGTGAGGAGCTGAAGACCGTCCATTCCCGGCATCCGCACATCGGTGATGAGCACGTCGACCCGGTAGTTCCGCAGGAAGCCGAAGGCGTCCTTTGCAGCCCCGAAGGTGCTGAGCACCTCGATCTCCTGCGCTTCGTTCAGGTAGGCCCTCAGAGCCTGCAGGACAAAGGGGTCATCATCAACGACGACGACCCGGATCTTCTCCGAGTCATTGTTGTCGCTTAAACTATTCGAGAGAGCATCTGTCCGCATGGAAGAATGATACTGAGTTTGCCCGACCCGAGAGCGGTTCGTATGTCTCTTCTTGCCTCCGACACTCAGACATCCTTCACATGGCACCCCACGCGACGCACCCACCTGCTCCATGCAGGAGTTGCCATCTTCCTCCTCACCATCGCACCGGTGGCATTGGGAGTCCCTCATACTCCTTCTGCACTCCTGGCCACCGCCATGAGCCTGGCCTGTCTGCCTCTGGCATCCCGGCTTCCCGCCGCAGGAGCAGCCGCAAGCCTGGCTGTCACCTGGTTCGCCGCCAACTCCCCATACGATCTTGGCGGCATTGCCGTGGTACTGCCGTGGGGGCTTTGCATCATGCTCCTGGGCCGAGGCCTCCGACGCGACATGATCTACGTCCTCGCCTTCGCAACGACGTTGGCACACCTCTCAGCAGCACCAACGTGGCATTTAGGGCTGGTCCAAACAGCGACTTTCGGTGTTCCTTGTGTGGTGATCGGTGAGGTCGTCCGCCATCACCGCCTCCAGGCCAACGTCGCCGAGCAGGAACGCCGGCGCAAGCTCGACCAGCAACGGCGCCTGGTCGTCTCCGAGCTCCACGACACCGTCGTACGCGACCTCAGCCACGCCGTCATGATCGCCGAGCAAGCCCGCCTGGCCGACCCCCACAACGCCCGCCTCAACCAAGAGCTCACAGCCATCATCACCCCCGTACGCACCGCCGTCGAACAGCTACGACGCAGCCTCAAAGCCATGAGCTCCGCCGAAGGAGACGACTCCCTCCTCCTGCTGGCCGCCTCACCCCCACCACCCCTGACCGACACCATCCGCACCGCCCAGGAAGCCCTCGCGCACCGAGACGCCCACCTGACCACCCACGGCACCGACCTACTCGACAACCCCAGCATCGGCCCGGGCATCCGCCAACAGCTCGTACGCATCATCGCCGAGCTCATCAACAACGCCGCCAAGCACACACCCCCCTCCAGCACCGCCACCCTCACCATCGAGACCGACAACAACACCCTCGAGTGCATGTGCACCAACCCCATCAACCCCAACCGACCCACCAGTACCGCCACCTCGTCCCAGCTCGGCCTCATCCAAGCCCAGCAGCGCGTCGAATCCCTCGGCGGCTCCCTCCACACCACCCACACCACCAACCGCTGGACCACCATCTTCACCATCCCCCTCCACCGCACACCGCCGACAACCACGGACTGACACGCCAACCACCTCCACCTTTGAGCACGCCGAAGCGACTGACATCCGCAGAAAGTCGTATGTGATTTCATCCATAAGAAGACTGTTATCGTCCCGGAAAGCAGGCCAAACTTAAGCCATCACCCCACCACCACAAGGAGTCAAACATGCGCAAGGCCTTTTCCTCCACACTCTCCGCCGCCATCCTCGGAGGAGCACTACTTCTGTGTCCGTCTTCACACGCCACCCTCACCTCTGCACATACCCACAATGAACCTATCGCCTTTCACGCACCAGCGAAAGTAAATTGCGTAGACCTAGCAGGCATATTCACCACTTGCAAACTCTAACCACATATGCCACCGAAGCCACATCTGTTCTTCGGAAAATAGGTACTATTCGCAGATAGTCGATCATCGTTCGTTTTCGAACCACATGCGATAGCCGCCAACACCTCACGATGCAGCTCCCTTGATGCCGCCCACATGAACCTGGGCAACATCAAGGGAACTGCCTTTTTTATGCCGTATCCGCAAGAGCATCCATCTCAACATCGACTCGCATCTGGCAAGATACCGCCCAGCTCGGATTCGTCTTAGCCCCGCAAGGGCACTGAACTTCTCCGACCTCGTCGCTGCCGTGGCCTCCGCAGCCGGGCATGGAGAGGATGCAGCGCCGTATGAAGGCCATGGGCGCCAGCCTGAGCGTGAGTCAGGGCGAGGGCCGCTGGACCACGGTCTTCAGCGTCCCCTTCCAGGCGGTCTCTTGAAAGACCCACCCGGCGCCATGGCTTGATACGTCGTGCAACCACGGTTTCCCGACGGGGACGTTCCGCGCGGCCGGGTGCAAACCACTCCGGCCGAGGACATGTCACGCGTTCGGGGACAACCGTCCTGTCCCCGAACGCGTGGACTGCACCCGCCGATGTCGAATGTCCCCGGCCGAGAGAGCCTTCTGCCCACGCCACGTACCTCAGGAGCCGCTCGGCCAGTCCGCGCGGGACAGGAACAAGCCGATCGTGTCCAAATCGGTGACAAAGGCTCGGAACGGACACACACTGACGAAAGAAAACCGCATGATTCCGCGGTTCACATGGTCGGCCAAGGAGTGCCGACGGCCCTTTGTCACCGATTTGGACATTCTGGCCCGTGATCGCCTTCGGTGCGTTGTCAGTGCGCGCTGCCGAGCTCGACGAGGAGCACCCCGGCCATGATGAGCGCGATGCCGGCCACCATGATGCGGGTCAGTGGCTCACCGAAGAGATACCTTGAGGCGATTGCCGTGACGGCCACTCCCCCGGCCGACCAGATCCCGTAGGCGACACCGAGCCCCAGCCCCTCCTTGAGGGCCAGGGTCAACATGGCGAAGGCCCCCAGGTAGCCGGCCATGACGGCGCCGTACCACCGCAGCCCTCTGCCGTCGGAGGCGAGCTTGAGCGAGAGTGTGCCGGTGGTCTCGGAGGCGATGGCCGCTACCAGGTAGACCCCGCTCATGACGCCTCACCGTCCTTGTCCTGCGTGCCTGCGCGCTGCGCCCCGACCTCGACGAGGAGCACGCCGGCCATGATGAGCGCGATACCGAGGGCGACGAGCACCGTGATCGGTTCACCGAAGACAAGCATGGACAGCACGGCGGTCAGCGCCACACCCAGGGCACCCCAGATCCCGTAGGCGACGCCGAGCGGCATGCCGGCCTTGAGCGTCAGCGACAGGAGGATAAAGGCCAGCGCGTACCCGATCCCAACCATGACGTAGAAGCCCGGTTGGTTCAGGGCCTGGCGCAAGGCGAGGGTCGCCGACACCTCGGAGATGATGGCGCCTCCGAGAGCCGGCCAGGCGCACACGCCACGGCCCGATGTCCCCGGGCGCTCCTTCAGCGCACCGAGCACCATCCGGCCTGTGGGCGCGCCCGGGCGGCATACGCTCCCCCACGTCGACAGGCAGAGCACGTCCTTGACCGTCACGCCCGGTTCTCCGCGGTCTCGAGCCGCCGGCAGACCATGGAGCCGAAGGCGAGCGCCGGGACGATCATGAGCAGGGCGTTGGGCCCCCACCACAGCGGGTCGAAGTCACGGTAGAAGGACCAGAAGGAGATCGCCATGAACCCGGCGCAGAAGGTGAGCATGAGTCCGACCGTCAGCACCAGGTCCCCGATCCTGCTGCCCACCCGCGTCAGGTGGGCGCCGAGGAAGACGGTCAGCGCGGCGGCCACGTCGAGCGGAAAGAAGGACCAGTTCCAGGCCTGGATGACCTGGTTGGAGTAGTCCTTGAAACGCAGGTGCTCGGGAATGAGATTGAGGAAGACGGCCGCCCAGTAGAGCAGCAGCCCGGCATCGACGGCCACCAGCAATTTCTTATACGTGGAGCCCATACATACATCCCTACATTGTGGCGACATTTTCGTCGACTAACCCTGGGCGTATCCGACGAAGCGCCGCTCGATTCTCGGCATCAAACGGTGCATGACGTACAGGTTCCCGTAGACCACCACCATCACCAGCATGAAACATGCTACTGTCAACATATTGACCCTCCAGTAGTGGGAGATAATAAACCACATCAGCGGAACCTGAAGAGTGACAGTCACAACCCCCGGGACATACCCCCTGAACCGGAAACACATTCTATAGTGGATAAGAAAGTGGAGGCTGTACGCCACACAGAAGCACAAGTACAACTCGTCACCTCGCGTCAACGAACACACATAAGAAACAGTCAACAGAATAACAAACTCCTCCAGCACCCCCACCGTAAACGCCGAACCATCTCTGGTTTCCCCAAAATAATCTGCCTGATTGGGGAGCGCCCGAAACTTCGACCGCCGCTTCCACAGAGGCAGAAGCACCATCTCCTCAAAATCGTGCAGAATAAACAGGATCGGCAGCGCCCAGTAGCCGAGCAGAAACGACATTCTTCCTCCCAGTGATGACCCATCAGTCGATGAGGACTGTATGCCGGAATCACGTCCCATTCCACTCACACAGCACTTGTGGCACAGATTCGCAGAATCTGTACCACATAACAGGGAGGTCAACCTCACCTCTCAATGCGGGCCGCTCACAGGCATCAAGACCTCAGGATGGAGTCGACTATGGCAAGCATTCAGCGTAAACCGACAATTCCTCGAGAAACGTCCGGACAACCTCCGAAGCTTTCGGGTCCATACCACGATCGAGCCAATGCAGGAGAATATTCCACATTCCACCAACGAACAGCAGATCCACGAGAGTTTCGTCAACTCCGGAGACTCCATGCCAGGGAAGGTCGGAGTGCGGCAGCGCCTCTAGGAACTTTTTTCGCTGCACATCAAGCGCCAGATCCAAAAGCTGACGCCTCCTCAATAGGATAACATACTCTTTGCGATCCCCCCAGAAGGAGAAATAATAGTTGAGAATTCCCTCAACATCCGATATGCCGCGCTCTTCAACACCTTGGAGATACTCTCTCAACAACTCCTCAATATAGAATGTCAAGACGGACCTCTTCGTGGAGAAGTGGCGATAGTATGTATTTCTAGATACACCCGCCTTGGCCACTACCTCTGATACAGAGATCTCATCAAGCTCATAAACCGCAAGCTTTTCAAAGAGCGCCTCAGCGATCCGCACCTTAGAACGGTACACGCGGGCGTCCACATCGACTTCACCACGATCAGCACTCCTCATCATATTCTAGGAGTGTAGCCCTCGACCGCAGACAGAGACTCAGGATGTGCTGCCTGCTGGGCGAGAGCCTCAGCCCCTCACTTCACGGTTCTCCGGCCCTGCCAACCAGGGATCGAGCGCGCAGCGCAATCGCCAGCCCGAGTGAAGTGCGCCATGTGCCGGCCAGGAACACTCTCAGATCTCAGCAGTACATCCCCCAGCACTCCCGGCGGCGGCCCAAGACCGTCCAGAGTGAGGGGCGATAGCTGCGGCCCGCGCTCAGGACCGCCGGCCCAGGACCAGGCTCATGGCCTCGGAGCGGGTGGCGGCGTTGCGCATGATGCCGCGCACGGCGGAGGTGACCGTGTTGGAGCCGGGCTTGCGCACGCCGCGCATCGACATGCACAGGTGCTCGGCCTCGACGACCACGAGCACACCACGGCACTGGAGGCGCTCGACGAGGGCGTCGGCGATCTGCCGGGTGAGCCGCTCCTGGACCTGGGGGCGCCGGGCGTAGCCGTCCACGAGGCGCGCCACCTTGGACAGGCCGGTGACGCGCCCGTCCTCGCTGGGGATGTAGCCCACGTGCGCCGACCCGTGGAAGGGCAGCAGGTGGTGCTCGCACACCGAGTACATGGGGATGTCGCGTACGAGGACCATCTCCTCGTGCCCGACGTCGAAGACCCGCTCGACGTGCTCGGCCGGGTCCTGGTCGAGGCCGGCGAACATCTCCGCGTAGGCGCGCGCCATGCGCTCGGGGGTATCACGCAACCCGTCGCGCTCGGGGTCCTCCCCGATGGCGACGAGCAGGTCGTGCACCGCCCGCCGCACGCCCTCGGCGTCGTAGCTCATGGTCAGCCTCTGTCTCTCCGCACCTGCCGGGCCCACCGGGCCCGGGCCGGCTCAATGGTTGTAGCCCCAGAAGTCGCCAGCACCGTGGGAGTCATCGGACTCACCGCCGGCTTGGTCACTGGCGGGGGCGGCCTCGACGACGGGCAGCGACTCGTCGCTGCGCCACAGGGGCCGCTCGGGCTGCTTGACGACGCCCTCGAAGATCCTCTCCAGGTCCTTCTCCAGGAGCGTCTCACGGCTGAGGAGCTCCTCGGCCAGCTGGTCGAGCACGGCGCGGTTGCGGGTGAGGATCTCCCAGGCCTCCCGGTGGGCGGCATCCAGCAGAGAGCGGACCTCGGTGTCGACCGTGGCGGCGACCTGCTCGGAGAAGTCGCGGCTGGTGGCGTTGAGCCCCAGGACCGTCTCGCTCTCGGTGGTGCCGAGCTTGACGGCGCCGACCGCGCTGGTCATGCCGTAGTCGGTGACCATCTTGCGGGCCGTGGCGGTGGCCTTCTCGATGTCGTTGGAGGCGCCGGTGGTGGGGTCGCGGAAGATGATCTCCTCGGCGGCCCGCCCGCCCATGGCGTAGACGAGCTGGTCGAGCAGCTCGTTGCGGGTGGTGGAGTACTTGTCGTCCTGAGGCATGACCTGCGTGTAGCCCAGGGCGCGCCCGCGCGGCAGGATCGTCACCTTGGTGACCGGGTCGGAGTAGGCGCCGGCGGCCGCGCACAGGGCGTGACCGGCCTCGTGGTAGGCGGTGACGCGCTTCTCGTGCTCGCGCATGACGCGCGAGTGCTTCTGCGGGCCGGCGATGACGCGGTCGATGGCCTCGTCCAGGGCCCGGTTGTCGATGAGGTGGGCGTTGGAGCGGGCGGTGAGCAGGGCGGCCTCGTTGAGGACGTTGGCCAGGTCTGCGCCGGTGAAGCCGGGGGTCCGCTTGGCCACGAGGTCGAGGTCGACGTCGTCGTTGAGGGGTTTGCCCTGGGCGTGGACCTTGAGGATGGCGGCGCGCCCGGCCATGTCGGGGGCCTCGACGCTGACCTGCCGGTCGAAGCGGCCCGGGCGCAGGAGGGCCGGGTCCAGGACGTCGGGGCGGTTGGTGGCGGCGATGAGGATGACGTTGGTGTTGGCGTCGAAACCGTCCATCTCGACCAGGAGCTGGTTGAGGGTCTGCTCGCGCTCGTCGTGCCCGCCGCCGGTTCCCGAGCCGCGGTGGCGGCCGACGGCGTCGATCTCGTCGACGAAGATGATGGCGGGGGCGTTCTCCTTGGCCTGGTCGAACAGGTCGCGCACGCGCGAGGCGCCCACGCCGACGAACATCTCGACGAACTCGGAGGCGGCCATGGAGAAGAAGGGCACGCCGGCCTCGCCGGCGACGGCCTTGGCCAGCAGGGTCTTACCGGTTCCGGGCGGGCCGTACAGGAGGACGCCCTTGGGGATCTTGGCGCCGACGGCGCGGAACTTCTCAGGCTCGGAGAGGAACTCGCGGATCTCCTCGAGCTCCTCGACGGCCTCGTCCTCGCCGGCGACGTCGTCGAAGGTGACGTCGGGCATCTCCTTGGAGCCGACCTTCGCCTTGGAGCGGCCGAAGCCCATGGCGCCGCCGCGCCCGCCGCCCATGCGGCTCAGCATCCACCACATGAAGCCGCCCAGCAGCAGGGCCGGCACGAGCAGCTGGATGAGGGAGGACCACCAGCTGGTGGTGGGCACCACGGAGTTGAAGCCCTCCTTGGGGGCGGCGGCCTGCACGAGACGGTCGACCTGCTCGGCCTGGGCGTCGGTGTAGGAGAACTCGACCTTCTTGCCCACCGGGCGCGACTCGATGCCCTTCTTCTTGGGCTGGACATAGGTGGTGGTGAGGTCCAGCTCGACACGCTGGTTGCCGTCGACGACGGTGATCGACTTGATCGTGTCCGGCTTGTCCCGCAGGAGCGTCAGGCCGTCGGAGGTGTCGATGGTGCGGTAGCCGAACATCGAGGAGAAGACGGCCCAGCCGAGGATGACGACCAGAAGGAAGGGCACCAACCACAGGAACGGGTTGCCCAGGGTGTCGCGGAGCTTGCGGTCGCGCTTGTTGCGGTCGTTCTTACCGGCCTTGCCCGGCTTCCCCGAGTCCTTGCGGCCGGGCTCGCGCCCAGAATCTTTCATCGTGCGGTAGGTCCCTTCAACATACTGATTCCTCAGACGTTAGCGGATAGCACGGCAAAGGTCCCATTGCGCTTGCTCACGTTCGCGCCGGGCGTGGCCGGGAAGATCCGGCCGAGCGGGCCGACCAAGCCGCCCCGCCCCCGCTTCAGGCGCGGCGCAGACGCAAGATGACGAGGCCGGCAGACAGCAGGATCGCGGCCACGGACAGCACGCCGATCGCCACACCCGTCACCGGCAGCCACCGCTCCCGGACACTCTGGGCCGAAGGCCGCTCAGCGGCGCTCGTGCGCCCCTTCGCGTCCTGGCTGCTACCAGCACCCACCACAACCTCGTTGTGGTCGCTGCTCCCAGCCCCGCTCGAGGACTGCGAGCCGGCGCTCGCGCCGTCCGGCACTGAGCCGCCGTTGGAGGACGGGGCCCCCGCAGCCGGACCCTGCTGAGGCTTCGCTTGAGACGAGGCCGACGCCGAGGCCTCCGGGGCCGGCGTCGCAGCGCCACCCCCGGCACCCGCACTGCCGCCACCAGCGCCGGCGCGCTGCTGATCCGCCGGGGCGGGCGCGCCACCAGCGGGGGCGGACCACTGCGGGCGCGCCACCATAGCCACCTCGGCCATCGTCTGCGCGTCCAGGGTCTGCGCCTGGGCGGTCCCCGTCGAGGCCCGCACCACCTGGTTGTTACCCACGTAAATGCCGACGTCGTAGACGTTCCCGAACACCGTGGACTGGGCGGGAGCCGAGCCGGACTCGCCCTGCCCCCCGGGCAAGGGGTTGGAGAAGAAGACAATGTCCCCGGGGCTGATCGAGCCGTCCGTGTTCAGCCACAGGCGCCCCTGGGAGTGGAACCAGCCGGCCAGGTCGTCCGGCTTCCAGCTTCCGGAGAGGTCCTGCCCGACGTCGGCCCGGTAGCCGACCTGAGTGTTCTGGTCCGCCGCATACGTGGTGTGCGAGTAATCCCAGCCGGAGAGGACCATGCCCACCAGCGCTGAGGAGGTGATCGCGTACGGGGCGGAGCCGCCGGCACGCACGTTCGCTCCCGACAGCGGCGTGGGCCGCGACGCGTCCGACATCAGGGACCCGCCGGCGTTGACGAAGGACTGGGTCCGGGCCACGACGTCGTTGGCGGCGGTACCGTCCGCGCCAACGGCCGGGCCGGCTGGGAGACCCTGCGGCACAGCCCACTGGCCATCGGCCAGTATGACCGAGACGGCACCCAACGCGCCCTCGGGACTCGTGCTCTCCACGTTGTAGGTCAGGCCACCGCCGTCACCGGGCGCCTCGTCGCCGAGGGTGGTCAGGGTGCCGGAAGCCCCGCTGACCTGCGCCATCTCAGCGACCGTGTTAAACGTGTCGCCGGGGGTCGGCTCGGCCGCCACCGGAGCCATCATGGGGATGCTCAGCGAGGACGACAGCACCACCGCGCCGGCGAGGCCGACCAGCCTCGGGGCGCGTCGACGCACAGCCTTCTTCACTGTTACCAATAGTCCTTCCACATCACCCGCCGGGAGGGGACATCCACCGGCGACCTGCGCTTGTTATCTTAACGTAACGTACGCGACTCCGACCACCTTGAAAAGGGGGCACGTCGCAGTTCCAGGGCTCCTTGAGCACCGTCCGACGACGGCGTCTAGGTGCCACATCCCGTTATTTTTCCGTATTACCCTCAGGTTCTGTCAAGGTTGACCTGGGTCAGTCAGCCTCCGTAGACCTCAGGGCGCAGCGTACCGATGAACGGCAGGTTGCGGTACCGCTCGGCGTAGTCCAGCCCGTAGCCGACGACGAACTCCGTAGGAATATCGAAGCCGACGTACTTGACGTCCACCTCGACCTTGGCGGCGTCGGGCTTGCGCAGCAGCGTGGCGATCTCCACCGAGGCTGCGCCGCGGGAGGACAGGTTGCCCACCAGCCAGGACAGGGTCAGCCCGGAGTCGATGACGTCCTCAACGATGAGGATGTGCCGGTCGGTGACATCGGTGTCCAGGTCCTTGAGGATACGCACCACGCCGGAGGACTTGGTGCCCGAGCCGTAGGAGGACACCGCCATCCAGTCCATCGGCGCGCTCATGTGCAGCCGGCGCGACAGGTCCGCCATGACGTAGACGGCCCCCTTGAGCACGCCGACGAGCAGTGGGTCGCGACCGGCGTAGTCCGCGTCGATCTGCGCGGCCATCTCATCGAGGCGCTGCCCGATCTGCTCCTCGGTGATGAGAACCTGCTGAAGGTCCGATCCCATGTCCGTGGCGTCCATACGCCCTGCCTTCCTCATGTCTCGTCATGGCTGCGCGGGCTCACCGGGGCCGGGGAGGCCACCGGTCCGCGCCGACGCCATAAGCCTGCCACAACGGGCCCCGGCCTGGCACTTCAGCTGACGCGACGTACCCACACGTCGGGGCGGGCGAGCTCAGCCGGCGTGGGCAGCAGCTCGGGATCGGTCCACACGGTGTTGAGCCCCTCGTGCCCGATGCGGGTCACGACACTGCGCACGAAGGCGGCGCCGTCGGCGTACTGGGCCTCCTTGGCCTCCAGGCCCATGAGCCGGTGCAGCAGGAGGGAGCCCAGCCCGGGGCCGGGGCCTATGCCGCCGTCGGCCGCGCGGCTGCGCGAGAGCACGGCCCGGAGCCGGTGGACCGAGGGCATCCGGTTGGGGTGCACGTCATCGAGGACGACCTCGGCGTGTCCCTCCAGGAATGTCAGCGCGGCCGCCAGGGAGGCGACCTCGGCGCGATCCGTGACGTTCATCAGACCTTCGAGCACCCGCCCGCGGCCGGCGCGCGCCGCAAGGCGCACCATCCGGCCTCGTCGCGGCCTACTCCCCCGCCCTCGCGAACTCCCGTCGCCTGCGCTTCCGGCACCGTCGGCACCGCCGTAGGCGGCCTCGACGACGGCGCCGATCACCATGCGCATGGAGTCCGACAGGTAGGGGCCGAGCCAGGGAGCGGCGGCCAGCTGGACGGCGTGGGTCATCTCATGCAGGCAGACCCAGGCGGGCAGGTCGAGCATGTCCAGGTCCATCTGGCGGCGCACCGCCAGCACGTTGGGGGCCACGAGCAGCAGGTGCGGCGACGCCGCCCCATCCCAGCCTCCACCTGTTGTCACGTCACGGGCCAGCCCGGTACCGGGCGTCACGACGTCGTCGCCCTCGCCATCCCCCTCACCGGAGGGGTGAGCCGGGCCGGCGCTACCGCCCCCGTGACCGCGGGTCCCGCTCGGGGCCGCGGGCACCACCTGTCCCAGGAGCCGGGTGGCCAGCAGGCTCATCGCCCCGGCGACCTCGGCGGCCCCGACGAGCTGGACCGCCTCCGAGGCCGGCGGGGCGGGCACCTGCTCCATGAGGCCGCGCAGCGCCCGGATGGAGGCGCGCACGAGCCCGGCCCGGTCGACGACGCTGACCCGCGTGGTCTCGGCGACCTGCTGGGCCGCCCGGTTCAGGCCGGTGATCCTGGCAACCCAGGCCGGTGCCTCCTGGGCGGAGCGACGCAGCACCGCCACCGAGCTGGCGCGCGCCGAGCGCGAGGCGCTGGGGCCCGCCGGAATGAGCGCGGTCAGGCGCTCCACCGTGCGCCAGTCGACGAGTCCCGCCGCTGTGCCCTGGGTCGTCACCGTGACACCTTTCTCGCCGAGTTCACCGGGCTGTCTGAGCCCCTGCCTGTCGCCGCTGCGCTGAACACGCCGCCGCACCCCTCAGGAGCATCCGCACGAGGCCAGGGGCGCCACGAAGTGGTTGTCGATCGCGGCTGCGGCTGCGGGTGCCCCACCGCCGTTGGTGGGGAAGCCGTTGGTCATGACCGCGAAGGCCAGCTGGCGCCCGTCGGCGGTGGTGACGACCCCGGCCAGGGAGGCGGTCTGCTCCAGCGAGCCGGTCTTGGCGCGCACCGTCCCGGCCGCGGCAGTGTCGTGCAGACGCTTGCCCAGGGTGCCGTCCAGGGCGGCGACGGGCAGGTCGGCGATGAGGGTGCGTCCGGCCGAGCCGCCCTCGCCGCCGGCGGCCTTGGTGATGATCTGGGTCAGGAGCCGGGCGGGGACCTTGTTGCCCTTGGCCAGCCCGGAGGAGTCCAGGAGCGTCACCCCGGAGGTGTCGAAGCCGTCCTTGCTCAGCTGGGCGAGCACGGCCTTGGAGGCCCCGGCGAAGTCGGTGGTCTCCTTGGCGTGCGCGGCCACGAGCCGCCCCTCGACCTCGGTCATCGTGTTGTCAGAGTTCTTGAGCGACACGGCGAGGATGTCGGACAGCGGGGCGGAGGAGACCGAGGCCACCTCCCGGGCGCTGCCGGAGGCTGCGGCGCGCGTCGGCTCGCCGTCGACCGTGATGCCGGCCTCGCTCAGGTGCTTGGCGAAGGCCTGGGCGGCCTCCATGGCCGGGTCCTCCGGGTAGCCCTGGTTCTGGGTGGCCGAGACATCCACCATGATCGGCTGGATCTTGGCCACGTACTGCTCGTTGCCGGCCTCCCACTTCTCGTTCCACTGGGGGCCGGTGAACAGGGTGTCGTCCAGTCTCAGGGAGACCGACGTCGTCCCCTGGGACTTGAGCTTCTCGGCGGTGGCGCGGGCAAGGTCGCCCAGACCCGCGTGACCGGCCGTGGCGCTCGGGTTGCCCTCGTTCTCGGCCAGCAGCACGTCACCGCCGCCCACGAGGGTGAGGGTCTGCCCCTCCAGGACGGCCTTGGTCTGGAGGGTGTGGCCCGGGCCCATGGAGGACAGGGCGGCCCAGGCGGTGAGCACCTTGTTGGTGGAGGCCGGCGTCACCCCGGAGGCGGCCGAGCGGTCCAGCAGCTCCTCGCCGGTGGCGACGTCGACGACGGAGGCCGTCACATTCCCCCCGGTCAGGGCGGCGTCGGAGACCACACCCTGGATGTAGCCGCTCAGGGCATTCTTGGAGGGCGTGGGAGCCCCCTGGTCCAGGCCGGAGGGGGCGGCGGTCTTGGCGCTGGGGGCGGCCGGCGTCGGGAAGGGCCGGGGGGCGACGTCGGCGTAGGCGACCGTCACCGGGCCGGGCAGCAGGTCGAGAGCATCGCCCAGGCTGTAGTAGCCGCTGAACACCAGCAGGCTCGCCGCCGTCAGGGCAGCGGTCTGGACCTTGCGCATACGTCCTCCGGACTGGGTTGTGGACAGGCTGGGATGGCCTGTATATCAAGTAGGTGGGGCGCCCAGGAGGTTACTGCCACCCGTGCACCGACGTGCAGAGTACGCGTTTACCGACCTCAGGCGCTGTCGTGCGCCACACTAGTGCCATCAATACCCGCCCCGCCGGATCGACGCCGACCACCAGGCGCCGCTCCAGCGCCCAACGAGCTGCAGACACGAGCGAAGGAGGCTCCCCGTGGAGTTCGACGTCACGATTGAGATCCCCAAGGGCAACCGCAACAAGTACGAGATCGATCACGAGACCGGTCGAATCCGCCTGGACCGCATGCTCTTCACCTCGACGCGCTACCCCGACGACTACGGCTACATCGACGGGACCCTCGGTGAGGACGGCGACCCTCTGGACGCGCTGGTCCTGCTGGAGGAGCCGACCTTCCCCGGCTGCGTCATCCGCTGCCGCGCTCTGGGCATGTTCCGTATGCGCGATGAGAAGGGCGGCGATGACAAGGTCCTGTGCGTGCCCAGCGCCGACCAGCGCGCCTCCTGGCGTACCGACATCGAGGACGTCTCGGAGTTCCACCGCCTGGAGATCCAGCACTTCTTCGAGGTCTACAAGGACCTCGAGCCCGGCAAGTCCGTCGAGGGCGCCCACTGGGTGGGCCGCGAGGAGGCCGAGGAGGAGATCCGCCAGTCCTTCCGGCGCGAGGCTGACCGCGTCGCCCGCGAGGGCCACTGACACGCACCAACCGCACGGGGCGGGGCGGCACATATGCTCCGCACCGACCCCACAGATCGCGACTGACGAACCGCCCGCCCCGACATTCGGGGCGGGCGGAATACGTGCTCGAAGGCGTGGCGGGTCTGGCGGGAGCGCCGCGAGGAACGAGCGGCGCGGATGGTAGCCGAGAGCGCGTGTACCGCCCGCCCCACCTCAGAGGCGCACCGGGTAGGGCATGACGCCGGCGTACCGCCCGCCCAGCCTTAGAGGCGCACCGCGTAGGGCATGATGCCGGAGTAGCGCATGGGGGTGACGCGCACGGTCATGCCGAAGGTCGGCGCCTCGATCATCATGTCGTCGCCCAGGTAGATGGCGACGTGGTAGATGCCGGACTGGCTGCCGTCGGAGGACCAGAAGACCAGGTCCCCGGGCTGAGCGGCGTCGAGCGGAACCAGGGAGCCCTCCCCGTACTGCACGCGTGAGGAGTGCGTGAGCTCCACGCCGGCGGCCGCGTAGGAGACCATCGTCAGCCCGGAGCAGTCCAGGCCCGCGGCCGACTCCCCGGCCCACACGTAGGGGGTGCCGAGGTAGCCCATGGCCGCGTTGATGGCAGTGGAGGCGGCGCTCCCGGAGTGCGCCGGCGCGGGCGCAGGCTCCGGGGCCGGTGCGGGTGCAGGTGCAGGTGCGGTCTCCTCTTCGGCTGCCTCGGGCTCCGGCTGGGAGGTGGTGGCGGGTTCCTGGGCCGAGGACTGCTGGCCCGGGCTGGGCCGGCTCGCCTGCTCCTGGGGAGCGGGGGCCGACTCCTGAGGCTGGGCGGCGGCCTGCTCGGCCTGCTTCTGGGCGAGGTCGGCGGCGGCCTTCTCTGAGGCCGCCTTGGCTGCGGCCTGGGCGGCGGCCTCCTCACGGGCCTTGCGCTCGGACTCGACCTGGTTCTGGTACTTCGTCTCGAGCTCGACGGTGGTGTTGCGCTGCGCGGCCAGCTGAGTGATGAGGCTCTGGCGGTTGGTGCGGGTGGTGGTGACGGCGCTCTGGGCCTCGTTGGCGGCGGCCTCGGCGTCGGTCTTGGCGGTCTCGGCGGAGGTCTTGGCGGCCTCCTTGGCCTTGACCTTCTGGTCGGCGATGGTCTGCATACTCGTGGCCACCGCCTCGAGTGCCTCGACGTTCTGGACCTTGGCGTTGTTCTTCTCCCCGGCCCGGGTCAGGGCGACGTCGGCGTCGGCCAGGTCCGCCAGCGACTCGCTGGTCAGGTACGGGGTGAGCGGGTCGAGCGGGTTGCCGCTCTCCTGGTAGGTCTGCACGACGATCGAGCCGAGGTCGGAGCGGGCCGACGTAGTGCTGGAGGCGGCGGAGTCCGCGTTGGCCTGGGCGGTCTGGGCGTCCTTGGTGGCCTTGTTGAGCTCGTCGACGGCGGCCAGGTAGTCCTCGTTGGCGGACTGAGCCTTGATCTGGGCTTCCTCCAGGTTGCTGCTCTCCTGGGCGAGCCGCGCCTCCAGGGAGGCGATGGAGGTGGAGGTCGAGCGCTCGGAGGCCTTGGAGCGATCGATGTCGCTCTGGTCCACGGGGTCGGCGAGCACCGACGGCGCCAGGGTGCATGCCAAGGCCACGACTGCGGTGGCGACGACACCGTGTCCGTGCCGTCTTGAGGGGATCGGGCTCACAGGGGTTCTCCGTCGTGATGGGGCTGAACGTGAGGATGACGCCTCACCCGGGGACCGACGTCGGCCCGCCGTCGGGATCCGTTCCGCGGAATCAGGGGGCGCGGAGCGGATCAGGGGACGAAGACGGCAGGCAGCGTCAGCCCGGATGCGACAAAGCCACACTAGTCGCTTTGGTCCCATCTGAAAACAGATTTCACACTATTCACAATCGTAACTTACGCCCCTGTAGTTAGCGGGTTGTGCCTGCATTGGCGGGGCTCCCAGCCGTCGTCATATGTCTGTGACCGATATGGCATCCGGCACAAATGACCGTTTGTGCAGGTCACTGCGGGTTTAAACGGCCGGACCCGTCACTAAGGGAAGACGCTCAACCGCGCCACCCCAGCCCCACAGCAAGGGGGCGCCGCGGGGGGCACCGCACCGACGCCGCACCCGCACCGAGCTCTCACCGCGGCCGCATGGCGGACGCCCGTTTGGACCACATGCGGAGGAAACCGCTAAAGTCGGAGCATGTTCCGTCGTCCTGAGGCCCTTCGGCCGGACACCCCCACCACGGGGCGAATGCGCAGCTGACGCGCACGCCGCCGTCGGCCCACGTGCGCGTCCCCGCCCTCACCCGCACCCTCACAGAAGTTGCAGCAACGGTGACGGCGGACGACTCAGTGCCACGACTCCTCGCCCCTCCTACTGGCCGGCTCCGACGCCGAGCCCAGCGGGCCCCAGGCAGCCGCCCACCAGCGCGCCGCACTCGCCGGCGCGAGGCAGGCACCGTTCGTGACGCTGACATCGCCGCCGGTCACCGGGAATCACCAAGGAGTCCTCATGACCGACCAGCACCCCACCCCCGCCCAGGTCGCCCCCCAGAGCGCGGAGCCGACCCCCTCCCCCACCAGCCCGGCGGGCTGGCGCTTCGAGACCAAGCAGGTCCAGGCCGGGCACGACCCCCTGGCCGAGCCCGCCCACGCCCGGGCCATCCCGATCTACCAGACCTCCTCCTACGTCTTCGAGTCGGCCGAGCAGGCGGCCGCCCGCTTCGCCCTGACCGACCTGGGCCCGATCTACACGCGCCTGACCAACCCCACCAATGACATCGTCGAGCAGCGGATCGCGGCCCTGGAGGGCGGCGTCGGGGCACTGCTGACGTCGTCGGGCCAGGCAGCCACGACCCTGGCCCTCGTGACGCTGGGCGGGGCCGGGGACAACATCGTGGCCTCGCCCTCCCTGTACGGCGGCACCACGAACCTGCTCACCCACACCCTGCCGCGCCTGGGCATTGAGACGCGTTTCGTAGCGAATCCGGGCGACCCGGCCGCCTGGGCGGCGCTGGCCGACGAGCGGACCATCGCCTTCTTCGGGGAGTCGATCCCCAACCCGCGCGGCGACATCCTGGACATCGAGGCGATCTCGGCGGCCGCGCACGAGCTGGGCATCCCGCTGGTCGTGGACAACACGGTGGCCTCGCCCTTCCTGACCCGCCCCTTCGAGTGGGGCGCGGACATCGTGGTGGCCTCGGCGACGAAGTTCCTGGGCGGGCACGGCTCCTCCGTGGCGGGCGTGATCGTGGACTCCGGCAGCTTCGATTTCGCGGCCCAGCCCGAGCGCTTCCCGGGCTTCAACACGCCCGACGAGTCCTACCACGGCCTGGTCTACGCCCGGGACCTGGGGGTGGGCAGCCCGCTGGGCGCGAACCTGGCCTTCATCCTCAAGGCGCGCGCCGAGGGCCAGCGCGACCTCGGTTTCGCGCTGGCGCCGCACTCGGCCTTCCTCATCGCCCAGGGCATCGAGACGCTCTCGCTGCGCATGGAGCGGCACGTGGACAACGCCCTGGCAGTGGCCACCTGGCTGGAGGGGCGCGACGACGTCGCCTCGGTGCGCTACTCGGGGCTGGCCTCCAGCCCCTACTACGAGCGTCACCGCAAGTACTGTCCGCGCGGGGCGGGCTCGATCCTCACCTTCGACCTGGCCGGTGGGCGCGAGGCGGGGGCGGCCTTCATCGACGCCCTGAGCCTGTTCTCCAACCTGGCCAACATCGGGGACGTGCGCTCGCTGGCGATCCACCCGGCCACCACCACGCACTCCCAGCTCGACGACGCCGGCCTGGCCGCGGCCGGGATCAGCGCCGGGACCGTGCGCCTGAGTGTGGGGATCGAGCACATCGACGACATCCTGGCCGACCTCGAGCGCGGCCTGGCGGCGGCCCGGGCCGTCGGGGCGGGCGAGCCGAGCGCGGCGGCCGGGGCCTGAGGCGGCGTGCTATGAGTGCGACCACGTCCTCCTCCTACCCCGTCTCCAGCGGCAGCGCCGAGACCGAACCGGCCGCCTACGGCGTGGGGACGGCCTCCTCCAAGCTGGTGGACCGCAAGGCCGGCTCCCCCACGGGCGCCTGGCGGCCCGGCGACGAGCCGGGGCACCGCCGGTTCCTGGAGATCGGGGACCTGCCCCTGGAGTCCGGGGAGGTTCTGCCCAACACGGTCCTGGCCTTCGAGACCTGGGGGGAGCTGAGCCCCCAGCGCGACAACGCGGTGCTCGTGCTGCATGCGCTGACCGGCGACTCCCACGTCACCGGTGAGGCGGGGCCCGGGCACCCGACGCCGGGCTGGTGGGCGGACCTGGTGGGGCCCGGGCGGGCCATCGACACCGAGCGCTACTTCGTGGTGGCCGCCAACATCCTGGGCGGCTGCCAGGGCTCGACGGGTCCGTCGTCGACCGCCCCGGACGGGCGCCCCTGGGGGTCGCGCTTCCCGTGGCTGACCACGCGCGACGCCGTCGAGGCCGAGGCGCGCCTGGCCGACGCCCTGGGGATCGAGGTCTTCCACCTGGTCATCGGGGCCTCGCTGGGCGGGCACCGGGCGATCGAGTGGGGGGTGACCCACCCGCAGCGGGTGCGCAACCTGGCGCTGGTGGCCACCGGCGCCTCGACGACCGCCGACCAGCTGGCCTGGTGCCACCTGCAGGAGCTGGCGATCGTGGCCGACCCCTTCTTCTTCGACGGCGACTACTACTCCCACTCGGTGGGTCCGGTGCGGGGGCTGGGGCTGGCGCGGGCGCTGGCGCACACGACCTACCGCAGTGCCGCCGAGCTGGACGAGCGCTTCGGACGGCGTCACCAGGGCGAGGAGGACCCGGCGGTCGGCGGGCGCTACCAGGTCGAGTCCTACCTGGACTACCACGCCGGCAAGCTGCTGGCGCGCTTCGACGCCAACACCTACCTCATCGTCACCCACTCGATGATGGTGCACGACGTCGGCACGGGGCGCGGCGGCATCGAGGCGGCGCTGGCGCGGGTGCAGGCGCGCACGCTCGTGGTGGACGTGGACTCCGACCGGCTCTTCCTGCCCGCCCAGGCCGAGGAGCTGGCCGGCGGCATCCCCGACGCGAGGCGCGAGACGATCAGCTCCCTGCACGGGCACGACGGCTTCCTCATCGAGGCCGAGCAGATGGACGCGATCCTGCGCGACTTCCTGGCCGGCGCATAGACATCGACAAAAACTTCAGAAACGACGCGGCTCCGGGTCGATTCTGAAGATTCTGTCGAAGTGTGCGTCGCGCACCGCGCCGTCAGGGACCGAGCGGTCGCGACGTTGGGGACCGAGCGGTCGGGCCATCAGGGACCGAGCGGTCGGCCAAGGCGACTCGCCCGACTTTGCAGAATCGAGATGTTCCGTTACCTTATCGTGAGACGTCTGACATCCGCCGTCTACATCTCCTGTTGAAGGCAAGGCCGCCTCGGCACCCTAGAACGGAACACCTATGACATCGCACAGTCCTTTTTCCCGGAGGCACCTGCCGGCCCTCCTGGGCTCCCTGCCGCTGGCCGCCACCGGCCTGATCGCCGCCGCACCCCCGGCGCACGCCGTCCCCACGTCTGACGGCCTGGCCGACGTCACCATCACGCAGGTGAACGCGCCCGCGGACGGCCTCTACTCCGTCGGCGATGTCATGACCTTCAACATCACCCTCACCAACACCAGCGGCGAGGCCCACTCCTACGCCCCGGCCTCGACGAACCTGTCCGGGAACGTCTCCAAGTGCCGGTGGCGCAACGTCCCGGCCGGGACGACCAAGACCGACTGCACCGGCCTGGCCACGCACACGGTGACCGCCGAGGACCTCAAGGCCGGCGGCTTCACCCCGCAGATCGCCTACGAGGTCAAGGCCGTGGAGTACGCCGGGAAGGCCCTGAGCACCCCGGAGACCATCAGCGGCGCGACGAGCCCGGTCAAGGCCAACTCGCTGCGGGTCGAGTCGATCACGCCGTCGTCGAGTAAGGAGTACTACAAGCTGGGCGACACCGTCACCTACACGGTGCGCGTGCGCTCGGTGTCGGACAAGACGATCAACGTCGCCGCCACCGAGTCCTCCTTCGACGACCTGGGCCGCCAGTGCCACTGGGGCGGCCTCAAGCCGGGCAAGGGCGCCGTCTACAACTGCAAGCCGCTCACCCACACGATCACGCAGGCCGACGTCGACGCCGGCCGCTGGACGCCGTCGATCACCCTGACGGCCACCGGCATTGACGGCGCCGCCCTCCAGACGCTCACCGCCACCGGCAACCCGATCAACGTCGTCGGCGACCACCCGCAGGCCACGCCCGCGCCGGCGCCCGACGCGAGCACGGAGCTGCCGGCCTCGATGAGCCAGGCCCAGCACGTGGCCCCCAACACGGCCACCGACAACTACCGCATCCCGGCGATCACCACCGCCCCCAACGGGGACCTGCTCATCTCCTACGACGAGCGCCCGAAGGACAACGGCAACGGCGGCAGCGACGCCCCCAACCCGAACCACATCGTCCAGCGCCGCTCCACCGACGGCGGCAAGACCTGGTCGGCGCCCACCTACATCCACCAGGGCACGGAGACCGGCAAGAAGGTCGGCTACTCCGACCCGAGCTACGTCGTCGACCACCAGACGGGCACGATCTTCAACTTCCACGTCAAGTCCTACGACCAGGGCTGGGGCGGCTCGCAGGCCGGCACCGACCCGGAGAACCGGGGCGTCATCCAGGCGGAGGTGTCGACCTCCACGGACAACGGCTGGACCTGGACGCACCGCACCATCACCGCGGACATCACGAAGGACAAGCCGTGGACCGCGCGCTTCGCGGCCTCGGGCCAGGGCATCCAGATTCAGCATGGCCCTCACGCCGGGCGCCTGGTGCAGCAGTACACGATCAGGACCGCCGGCGGCGCGGTGCAGGCCGTCTCGGTCTACTCCGACGACCACGGGAAGACGTGGCAGGCCGGCACGCCGATCGGGACCGGCATGGATGAGAACAAGGTCGTTGAGCTCTCCGACGGGTCCCTCATGCTCAACTCGCGCGCCTCGGACGGCTCCGGCTTCCGCAAGGTGGCCCACTCCACCGACGGCGGACAGACCTGGAGCGAGCCGGTGTCCGACCAGAACCTGCCCGACTCGGTGGACAACGCCCAGATCATCCGCGCCTTCCCGAACGCCGCCCCGGACGACCCGCGCGCCAAGGTGCTGCTGCTGAGCCACTCGCCGAACCCGAAGCCGTGGTCGCGCGACCGCGGCACCATCTCGATGTCCTGCGACGACGGCGCCTCCTGGACGACCAGCAAGGTGTTCCACGAGCCCTTCGTCGGCTACACGACGATCGCCGTGCAGTCCGACGGCAGCATCGGGCTGCTCAGCGAGGACGCCCATAACGGCGCCGACTACGGCGGCATCTGGTACCGCAACTTCACGATGAACTGGCTCGGCGAGCAGTGCGGCCAGAAGCCGGTGGAGCCGAGCCCGGCACCGTCGCCGACGGCGGCACCCTCGGCGGCACCGACGGAGAAGTCGGCCCCGTCGGCGGCGCCGAGCGCTGAGCCCACGCAGGCCCCCGCACCGTCCTCCGCGCCTGAGCCGAGTGCTGCACCTGAGCCGAGCAGCGCCCCGGCGCCGGAGCCCACGACCGCTCCGAGCACGGAGCCCACGCCGGCCCCGGCGCCGAGCTCCGCGCCTGAGCAGACCGACGGGCCGACCGCTGTGCCCGCACCGGAGACGTCCTCTGCTCCGGCCGCCGAACCGACGCAGGCCCCGACGGTGGCGCCTTCTGCTGAGCCCACGCAGGTGCCGAGCACGCAGCCCAGCGCTGCGCCGTCGGAGAAGCCGGGAGCGCAGCCGAGCTCGGCCCCCAAGCCGGGTGCGACGGGTCGGGCGCCGTCGGTGATGAACCCCAAGGCGACCGCGGCGCCGTCGGGGAAGGCGTCGTCGAGCGCGAGCCCGGCACCGAGCCGGAGCGCGGCGGTGCCGTCGAAGGCGGGTATGGAGCCCGATGAGATTGATCGGCCGTCTGACGGCGCCATGGCGCAGCCGACCAGTGGTGCCAGCGCGCCGAGCGCCGCGCCGACGCAGGCGGCGAAGGCCGGCAGCAGGCTGTCTCGCACAGGGACCAACGCGCTGCTGGTCCTGGGCCTTGCGGGTGTCGCGGTTGTCGGCGGGTACCTGCTGCTGCGGGCTCGCCGTTCGAAGAACTGAACACGCAATGAGCCGGCTCCGGCTCTGAGCACTGACTGAGGGGTGGGACGCCGGCGCGTCCCACCCCTCAGTGCTGTTCCGCGCGGCGACGCTGACCGCCTCAGCAGCGCAGCCCGACCTTCCTCAGGCGCAGAACGCCCGGCGATGTCCAAATCGGACACAAAGGCCTAGAACGGGACAGAACCTGCGAGAAGAAACCGCATGATTCCAACGTTTCGTTTCCTGGGCCGGCGACATCGGGGCTCCTTTGTATCCGATTTGGACACCGACGCTCTCCAGCGCCCCTGCAATGCGGTCAGGTTCGAGCGCGAGAGTCCGTGAGAGCCTGGTCGTATGCGTCGAGCAGACGCCGGGCGTTCTTGGGTGACCGGAAGAGGTGGGCGATCTCCTGCCAGCTCGCGTACTCGTCGGCCGGCATGAGGACAGCACAGCCGTTACTCGAGACGACACGACCGCCTTCACTATCAGTAGTGGTAGCGAACTTGGAGAATCACCAGGTCATCGCCAGCGATGAGATACACGAGGCGATGCTCGTCAGTGATCCTCCGCGACCACGCACCTGAGGCGCCGTACTTGAGCTGCTCGGGTTTGCCGATACCTCCGAAGGGATCGCGAAGGGCCGCATCGATGAGCGTGTTGACCCGTTTGAGAATCCGGCGATCCGCCTTCTGCCAGTACGTGTAGTCCTCCCAAGCCGACGGGTCCCATACGAGACGCATCAGTCCTCCCGGTCGAGGTCATGCATCTCCGTGTGGCCCGCACGAGCCCGGTCATACGCATCAAGAAGGCGTCGCGCGTTCTCAGGTGATCGGAACAGGTAGGCAGTCTCCTGCCAAGCGGCGTATTCGTCAGCGGGCATAAGAACAGCACTGCCCTTACGCGACACGATCTCAACGGCGTCATGATCGGCGTTGACCCGCTCGATGAGCGGGTACAAGGTCTTGCGCGCCTCGCTTGCACTGATCGACATGAGAGCACCTCTTCTCTCTGGTGGTACCAGAGTACGGTACCATCCGACACGATAGGCTGTAGTCTCTCTCACTCCCTCACACGGTCCGAGCAGCCACCTACTGGACCTCAACGACCTCAGGAGCATTCACCAGGGTACTTCCTGAGAGGGGCTAACACTGAGGAGGTGCGGATGATGTCGAGCTCGTCGGCTACCACTGACCCTGACCGGATCGACCCGATTCACCCGGGAAAGGTCCTCATGGAGGACTTCATCGAAGGGTTCGGGATCACCCAGAACAAGCTCGCCACGGCCATCGGTGTGCCCCCGCGCCGCATCAACGAGATCGTGCACGGCAAGCGCGGCATCACCGCGGACACCGCTGTGCGACTGGCGAAGTACTTCGGTACGTCTGCCGAGCTCTGGATGAACCTGCAGAGTCACTACGAGCTCAGGCTTGAGCGCCGGGCAATGCGCGAGCAGCTCGAGAGCATTGTGCCGCTGCAGTCGGTGGCGTAGGCAACGCCGGCGTGCATGACCGATGCGCGCATCCGGCGAGCTGACCTCGCACGGTTTAAGCCTAGGTTGACCAGCCTCCGCTGGAGTGGCTAGCCGTCCCGGCCTCATCGGGCCCGCTTCGGCACAGCGAACGGCGGGGAGGCGATCGATGTCACTGGTCGGAAGACTGTCTTTGGACCTTGCGCAACAGCGATCCGCCTGCCCCCTTGACCCAGGCGGACACCTCGCCGGTGGCACCCTTAACCTTCTCCTGTGCAGCGGCAAGCACACGGGGATCATCGACCTGGACGCCCAGGTCGTCAAGTGCAGCGAGGTACTCAGCGGCGTCAACACCCGGCGGGGGTATCTCACGAAGGTGCTTGTGTAGGCAGGTTGACTGGGATTTAAGCGTCACAAGCGTCATGCCACCGGAGATGACGCCGCCAACCACGGGCACCGTCCTGGTGACACCTTTGGCGAAGGAGTCCTTGGAGATCCTGATGCCGACGTGCTTGAGCACCTGCTTCATGGGCCCGTACCAGGCGGTCTTGGTCAGGGTCCGCTTGGCGATCTGCTTCTGGAGTGCCGGGCGGGCAATCTGCTTGGCGAAGGTCGTCAGGGATGATGCCGCCCCACTGACCCCCAACATGACGCCCAGGAAGAGACTCATCTTGCCGAGTGTCTCGTCGTCGATCTCGTTGAGGTCGCCCAGGAAGTCCTTCCAGCCGTAGAGGTAGGCGAGCTTCTGCATAACCCGGAAGGCGTGGACGTAGTACTGGGCGACATCGGCGGGGATGGTTGCGAGCATCGCGAAACCTCCCGGCAGCCCGGCCGCGAACGAGATCGCGGCGGACTTACGGGTTTCGAAGGCGATGGTGGCGACGGCGAGCTGATCGAGTTGGGCCGGGGTGAGGCCGGCCTGGACCGGGGTGGTCTCCAGCGCCAGGGCCATAGTGTCGTCGTCGGTGCCGAGCTTGCGAAGTTCCTGACGCAGGTAGTCGTCCCGGTCGATCTGGACGCCGCGGAGTCGGATGGCCATCTTGAGGAACTCGGCAGCGAACTTCTGGGCCTGCTCGTCCTGCTCGGACACAATGTCGGAGAGGGTCTCGTCGTCGCTGGTCGAGGACTCGACGGCGTCGTCGGCAGGCGCGAGCGGGTTGGAGGAGGACTCATCATGCGTCATCGCATGGGCTCCGTTCTGGGATGTTCGAGAGTTGGGGCGACGCAAGACTACGCCTGCCCAGATCCTTGGAATACCGCCGTCATCGGAACGTGATCCCCTCCGGAGGCAGCCTTGCCGAATGCAAGGCAGTCGGTCTACTCAACGTCGAGGGGGCCGTTGATGTGGAGGGTCTCGACGTCGAAGCGCCGGTTGACTCGCGAGGCGGTGGAGTCGTCGATGCGGCCGGCGAAGCGCAGGCCGTGTACGCGCTCGCGCAGGTGCTCGATGACGGCGAGCCGCAGGGCGCTTTCCTGGTCACCGTAGACGCTCGCCTCCTCCTCTGCGCTGACGTTGCTCACGGAGCTGTGACGACGTGTGTAATCGGCGCGCACCGCCTCGATGGCTGCGTCGTCGGCGACACCCGCGCGTTCTGCGATGGCATCGAGCTGACTGATCGTGTCGGCGAGGACCTCGGCGAGGACCTCGGTCTCCTGCGACTCGACTGACTCGGCGGTCTGCGTACCGGCCGAGGGCCTGGCGTTGGCCCAGCGGACCACGTAGGGCAGGACGAGGCCCTGGATGAGGAGGGACAGGAGGGTCACGCCGGCGACGACGAGGATGATGAGGTTGCGCTCGGTGTAGGCGGCGCCGTCGAAGGAGGTCGGGATGGACAGTGCCATCGCCAGTGAGATCGCGCCGCGGAAGCCGGCGACCGTGGAGACGATGCGGCCACGGATGTTGGTGCGGCGCAGGCGCTGCTCGGGGCGGCGGTCGAGGGCGCGGATGGAGTAGATGATGAGGTGCTGGCCTGCGAATCTTCCCGCGACCATGGCGATGTAGATGATGGGGATGAGGATGAGGCCGCGCACGAGGTCGGCGCGAGGGAGCTCGGCGACGATGCCGGGGAGTGCCACACCCACCATGACGAAGAGGATGGTGTTGAGGATGTGGGTGAGGATCGTCCAGAAGGGGATGCCGAGGACTCGGGAGCCCAGGGACATGTGCGGGGCGGCGAAGCGGGAGATGACGATGCCGCAGGTGACGACGGCGAGCACGCCCGAGCCGCCGATCTCCTCGGCGATGAAGAAGGTGAGGAACGGGGTGGCCAGGGCGGTGATCGTCGCCAGCATGGGGTCGTCGGTGATGGTGCGGACCCGGATACCGATCTTCGTGACTGCCGCACCGACGAGGACTCCTGCCCCGATTCCTCCCCCGAAGGACAGGAGGAGCTGATGTGTGACGAGACCGAAGGTGACGCCGGAGGAGTTCTGAGCGGCTTGGAGGGCGATGGCGAAGATGACCAGGGCGGTGCCGTCGTTGAGTAGCGACTCGGCCTGAAGAATGGTGCGGCTGTAGGGGTTGATGCCTCGTCCCAGGCTGGAGACGGCGGTGGCGTCGGTGGGGCCGAGGCAGGCACCGATGAGGAGAGCGGCTCCCACGCTCAGCCCCGTGAGGACGCCGATGAGGGTGATGAGGGCGGCCGTGATGGCGACGAGCACTGTGGCGCTGAGGATGATGCCGCGCAGGCTTCGCCGCATGCGGTTGAGGGAGACGGACAGTGACTCCCAGTACAGGAGGATCGGCAGGAAGATCGTGAGCACCACGGTGCTGGGCAGGTTCATCTCCTCCCCCACTGGGAGCAGCGCGACTCCCACGCCGGCGACGATGAGAAGTACCGGGGCGATGAGGCGGAACCTGTTGGCGATCGCGTAGGCGACAACCGAGGCGCCGATGAGGGCGACGATCATCTCGATGGTCATGGGGCTGCCGGGTTCCCTTCCTGGGACGAGTGTGGCGGGTTGACTGCGGCCGGCCCGGGAGAGGGGTGCAGTCAAGCCCGGCTTGGGGCCAGGCCTGTGTCAGGTCCAGGCCAGGCTAAGCCGGGCGCAGCCTACAGACGCTTCCTTCAGTGCTCCTGGGGATAGTCGATTCGCCTCACGAGACGCCGTTTCAATCCTTGGCGTGCGCGGCTCGGGTGAGGGCTTCCAGGCGAGGCTCGATGGACTCGGACATCATGGTGATCTCCCGCTCGGGGACTCGGTTCGCCCGCGCCTGGCCCCGCCATCCTGACAGGGACGCAGTGATGCGTCTGATTCGCTCCCGCGCCTCCGATTGAGTGAGCCGGTAGTCGTTTGCGATAGCCAGGAGCCCGTCGATCTCGTCGGGCATCGCGTCTGCTCCCATGATCGACGTCGCACGGGGCCGACTGGGGTCGGGATTCGGGTTGACGTCGAAGACGGGGCTGAGTCTCCAGAGCCCGCGGTCGGTGAGGAACCCGTGGTTGCGCAGGTGGTCGTCGGTGTTTCCGAGGGCGATGCTCGCGATGATTCGGTCGTAGAACTCATGGAGATCCTGCACGGGCGAGCGAGAGAGATCACGAATCGCCTCGGCGAGGTCGGCGTAGTCCTTCTGGTCGCCGTCGGACGATCCAGTGGCCGTCATCGCACTGATATAGCCGATACGCGCTCCATCGCGGGTTCTGTCGAATCGCCGCAAGATGAGGATGCTTCGATTGCCCACCTGGGTGAGCTGGTGCTGGGGTGTGCGAACGCCCGCGGTGGCAAGGAGGTCGAGAGCGGTGGCTTCCCAGGCCATGACGTCCCAGGAGTCGCTGGAGTGAGGGAATTTCGCAATGGCGAGGCTGCCGTCGTCGAGCCGAACTGAGGCCTTGGGCCGCGCACCGCCGAGGCCCGTCGTCCCTGTGTCGAGAAGTCGTTTAACGGCGTCGGAGGGGTCATCGTCGGAGGCCAGTTCGTCGCTGGCGTGCAGAAGCTCAGGCAGAGCGACGAGCCGCGGAACGCGCGAGGGCTCTCCCAGGAACTCGTCGCTCCCAGGAGGCCGGAAGCGCAGGGCGCCCTGTCGGGTGTCGTCGCTGACGCCCAAGAGAAAGTCGAGGTCGTCCAGCTGACGGGGAACGCGTCCCTCATCGCGGGCTCGTGATCGTTCGGCCTTGCGGATGAGGTTGCGGCCCCAGCGGTCAGGCGCGCTGTCAGCAAAGGCTCTAATGAGCCCAGACTGATATTGAGCGCCGGGCACCAGGCTCAGAGCTGGGTCGATGTTCATCCCACCGTCGGCGAGGTAGATGGGGTCGTAGAGAAAGGTGGTGGAGACCTGGCCGCGCGAGCGGGTGACGTGCGCTTGGCCGACCAGGCGGTGGGAGCCATTGGCATCGGAGACGATCTCGATGGCGGTCATCGGGCGCGCTTTCTGGTGAGGCGGCCGGCGCGGAGGCGGCCGATGTCGCTGGCCAGGGGATCTGCCGCGTCGACAAGCTGGTCGAGAATGCCCAGGGCGCGCAGCACCTGGGTGACGCTGTTGAAGCTGACGTTGGGGTTGCCCGACTCGATCTTGCGCAGGGTGTCACGGGTGATGCCAGCTCGCTCGGAGACCTGCTGCGCGGTCAGGCCGAGCACCATGCGCCACCCGCGCACGTGCTCTCCGAACTCCGTCACCTGACGGTTGATCCTGTAGCCCGACATGCCCCTCCGTTCGCTATGACGACCATTGTAGCCTGAACTGAGGGTTATGGCGATGCTGCTAGTCGTATGGTTCAGCAAGCTTGGAGAGGACAACGGTTCCGGCAACTGAAGATCACTCCCCAGACGCCTGGGCCGTTCGCCGGCAGGCTGTCCAACCTCGCGGTTCAGGGGCAGGGCGTGGCGGCCCAACCCAGCAAGGGACAGCCGGTGGTGGTGACGTCCTGAGCGAGGCGACGACGACAGAGAAGGCGGCTCCGGTAGCCGTGCAATCGGCATCGTAGAAGCCGACCTGATTCGGTCAGATCACAGAGAGATCGGCACTACCTGAGTGAATCTCATGCATGAACTGTTTCCGAGCCTTCATGGCATGTATCAGCAGTTCATAGCCGTCGTCGAAAACAAGGACCACGAGTTCCAGCACTCTTCCGGACTCATCGACGCCAAGAACAAGCCATCGACGCGGATCATCCTCATCGTCCAGAGGGCGCGAGTTCAGGACATGACCGTAAGCGTGCCACAGATCCTCATCGCCGAGATGGTCCTTCGCATAGTGCTTGCGGGCAGACCGATGGATATCAGGCTGCGTCATGAGCCCATTGCTTGACAGCCGCTCGTACGGCCTCCGACCGGTTCGTAATCCCCTCATCAGCGGCACGCTTCAGCAACGCGTCAAGAAGTTCCTCATCGAGTCGGACAGTCACAACCGTGCCGGGCCCCCGCCCGACTGGGGGCCGCCCAGGGGTCGGGCGGGGCAGCTGCTGGAGGTCGTAACCAGCCTCAGCCTCGTCAGCCCAGGCCTGGATCTGCTCGTCGCTCACGCGACGTCCGTGGAGAAGATGCTCACCCATAGCAATATCGTATACGAAACTTGGTCGCAGGGTCTTCCCCTCTGCCGCAACACTCAACAGCCAGTCGCCACCACCGATCCAAACAACGACCCCGCCCTCTGACAGCCCGCGGATGCTTCTGAACTGCTACCAGCGGTCGACCTCCACTGCCCCGCAGGCGGCGATCTGCTGGTCGGCGAACCTGCAGCTGCAGTCAAGGACTGCTTCAAGATGGGATCGCTCATTGGCCGCGGCTCGAGCGAGTCCTTCCAACCGGCCTTCCAAGGCCCTGACTCCGTGGCGATCCAGCCCCGCGAGAATCGGCTGGTGGTGTCCTTGTCCTGAGCAGGGTGACGACGCCGGAGCAGGTGGCTCTGGTAGCCGTGCGATCAGCTGCGACTACGCGGTGGTTGCAGAACTACCGGCGATCGACGCACCTATCCACCGGGACCGTCCACAAGGTCGGCTGACGCAGCCCAACTCTCCGCCCGACGTTCTCCAGGCAGTTCAGCGCGCTCGTCCCGCAGGCACTGATGGTCTTCAGCCATAAGACGATGTGGAGGCCTCCCGCACTGTTGATACCCACCATCTTACAAGTGTCGATACTCAGTGAGACGTGAGAACGCAGGCCGAGATAAGCCTATCGATCTTGCGGACATCGACCTGAGCCCCAAGCTTAATCTTGATGTGGCCCGCCCGCGTCCACAGTTCGACTTCAGAGTTCATGTCGAATGTTCCCGCGTTCTCGGTCGACCACATGTTGATAGCACTGTAGGGCAGCGAGTAGATCTCTACCTTCCGACCGGTCAGACCTTGAGCATCGCGGACGATCAACCGCTTCGAGGTGAACACAGCCGAGTCGCGCATCGTCTTGAAGGCAGCGTAGGGCTGCTCCCCTTGGACGAGAACACCAAGGACGTCCTGAGGGATCGGAACCTCCGCCAAGAAGGTCCACGTAGCCACCGAAGCCATCTCCATGCCCATGATGTCACCTCACTGAAAATAATGATCGCTGGAAACCCAGCCCGCTTCGAACACGAACATTACCAAGCGACGTCGCAGCACCCCAAGACACAAATATGCATACTTTGATTACTTTAATCGATATGCAGCAATTGATAGAATAAGACCGAGTAAGCGGCCACACTTCATGAGCCCCCAACACCCACCCGTACCGACTAACCTATGTCAGAAAGTTGCAGTTCACGACGAACAACGCCACACACCCCCACACCCAGGCCCACGCTCTGAGCCACACCCCCATTGAGACAACACCCCTAAAACCATCCCACCAATTCCGAACCCAACCTCACTCTACTGTCAGATGAGGAAGTAACGGTCGAGGTAAATAAAACAGTTGTGGACCTCCAGCGTTTCATTCTGCCGATTCTCGGAATAAACAACGCCCGCAACTACCTGCTTGAATTCCTGCCGTCGAAGGCATTCCGCTTTGTAGGACAGCGAATCGACTGAAATCTTCATCACATCCAGATGCCGAGTGAGAGCACGATTAAGGTCGAGACACTAGTACAGGCCCATTTTCTTTAATAGGCGCTGACCTCCATGTCCAGGATCAGGGGTCCCGGCCGCCACCGTCTTCCAGGACGAGACCCTAGGCAAGACCTCCAGACACCGGAGCCCAACTGGCCTCCTACTCCGGCCTGGCACCGGTAACCAGGAGATCGGGCTCATCTATCCGCGGCGATCACATCTCCCACGACGGCAACAAGAGGCTCAAGCGCTCCGTTCCTATCCACCTTCGCCTTACTGCCCTCCGACCCCGTCAGCCAGGCCTACTACCAGCGCAAACGCGACCAAGGCAAACGCCATAACCAGGCCGTCCTCGCCCTGGCCCACCGCCGCATCCTGACCCCGCACGCCACGATCCACAACAACACCCTCTACAACCCACAACCATCAACACAGCTACCCGCAGCCGCTTGACACACAACATAGAGACACCAAGGGAACGCCAGAAGAACTTGGTCAAGAGTTAGTCGACCCGATCACCTCACAAAGGATTGCAGATACCTCAATTTTATATGCACCATCCCTAAAGTCCTCACGCTACGAACGGAAAACATCGCCAGACCCAAAAACAGCAGATTAAAATCGACGCAGAAAATGCGAGAAGATCACCCCGCTCTCACCACCACTCTTAACAGTCTGCAACCAATCAGAATTAACACTTAAAACACCGCCACCGCTAATTGATGTCGAATTCCACTATCCCACTAAAGTAGCTCGCCGCAACTTGCACACACATCTTCATCGTTCTCATATATCACACCACAACAGTATTTTGGCCCCCCAGACAGTTCTGCACACCTGGAACACACGCCATCTTCATAGAGTTCTTCAGGAATAAACTCTTCTTCACACACCTCACACTTTTCTTTTACATCAGACAACCGCCCCTCTTCATCGGAGCAGCCCCCCTTTAGGAGAAACTCGAACACACCCATTCTCTTAACCTTTCAGGCGAAGGAACATAATCGCAAGAATAGTGTAGCATCTCAGAAAACTGGCCGCAAACATCTAATAATACTGCCTATTAGGGACTTTTCACGTGTGAGGGCTTATTAGGTGGGGCCTATTGAAATGCATGGACAGGGAGCGTCGTCGCAATGGGTAGCGGCCACGATCCCCCGATGATAGGAGCTGCTACACGCACCATCAGAGGGACCTCGACGTGCCTGAGACTACCTTCGCCTGCCCTGATCTGACGACCTTCCTGGGCCTGGACGCCCTGGGACCGACCGTGGTAAACCGGCACCTCATACCGACAAGAGCCATTGGGAGTGCCATGGCATGCAGCCGGGGTCTGGGAGCCGTTCTGCAAGGCCTGCGGTGCCGAGGGGCAGGCTCGTGGAAAGGTGTATCAGAGCCTGGCCCACGCGCCGGTGGGGTGGCAGCCCACGCAGCTGTTGGTGCGCCTGCGGCGCTTCGCCTGCACCCACTGCCGCCGGGTGCGGAGACAGGACACCTCCACCTTGGCTGAGCCCAGGGCGCGGCTGACCTGCTCGGCGGAGGAGTGGGGGCTGCGGGCCCTTGCCCTGGAGTCCATGTCCGTCTCCCGGGTAGCAGCCGCCCTGGGAGTCTCCTGGCACACCGCCAACAACGCAATCCTGACTCGGGCTGAGCAGACCTTCACCGGCAACCCTGACCGCTTTGATGGTGTGAAGGTCCATCGGCGTCGACGATTCCCCCGCGCGCTTCGCTCTCGTGTGGGAGGTACCCCCTGTGTGTGGCGCCACACCAGGTGGGGCGACCGCTATGTCACCGTCATCATCGACCTGCCCCCCGTACGCCACCGCAGTGGTCCGGCCCGCCTGCTGGACGTGGTCCCGGGCCGTTCCAAGAAGGCCATACAAGACCTGGCTCTCCCAGCGCGACCAGGAATGGCGTGGGCGGGTCGAGGTGGTAGCGATGGACGGTTTCACCGGGTCCCGTCCTGAGTTGCACAGGTTGGGGTGGTTTGTGTTTCAGAGTGGGGTTTTTCGTCGGGATTCTGGGGGTGGGGTGGTCGTTTCGGGGCACTAAGGCGGCGGTAGGATCTGGTGGGTGAGTCCGTACCTGCGTCAGGTCAAGACAGCCTCGGGGGCCACGGCCGTGCAGGTCGTGGCCAAGGACCATGGTGTGCGCCGGATCGTGGAGCACCTGGGGTCGGCCCATGACGAGGCCGAGCTGGCTGCGCTGATGCGTCTGGGGCGCCAGCGGCTCCTGGCCGGCCAGCAGGTCCTGGACCTGGGGCCAGCACTCAACGACGACGCTGACGAGGTGGGTGGTCAGGCACCCGGTGACGGTGGTGCGGTGCGAAGGCCGCAGATCATCTCGCGCAGGTCGGCCTGGCTGATCGAGGCCCTCCGTTCGGCCTACAGGCGTCTGGGGCTGGGGGAGGCGGTTGGAGGTGATCGGGCCTTTGAGCAGATGGTCGCCGCTCGCCTGATCGAGCCGACCTCCAAGGCCGACACTCCCCGGGTCCTGTCGAGATCGGCTGGCCGGCCCCGGCCCACCGCAACACCTTGTACGCCTCCCTGGCCCGGGCCCAGGAGCGTGGTTACCGCGAGAGCCTCTCAAACGCCTTGTTCGAGCACGTCACCAACACTGGTGGGGGTCTGGCCCTGTGCCTGTACGACGTGACCACGCTCTACTTCGAGGCCGAGCGTGAGGACGACCTGCGCAAGGTCGGTTACTCCAAGGAGAGGCGGGTCGATCCCCAGGTCATCGTCGGCCTGCTGGTCGACCGGGCCGGCTTCCCCCTCCAGGTCGGCTGCTGGGAGGGCAACAAGGCTGAGACCACCACGATCATCCCCATCGTGGAGGCCTTCCAGGCCGCCCACGGCATCGAGGAGCTCATCATCGTCGCCGACGCCGGCATGCTCTCAGCAGCCAACCTGACGACCCTGGACGACGCCCGGCTGCGGTTCATCGTCGGGGCCCGCACCACCCGGGCCCCAGGCGACCTGGAGGCCCACTTCCACTGGGCCGGTGACGCCTTCACTGATGGGCAGCTCATTGACACCATCACCCCCAAGAGGGGCTCGAACACCGAGCGGGATAAGAGCCTCAGGGCTGAGCCCGTCTGGGACCCGGACACTCACCCGGGGTCGTGGCGGGCGGTGTGGGCCTACTCCAAGAAGCGCGCCGCCAGGGACAACCAGACCCTGACCGCCCAGGCCAACCGCGCCCGGGCCATCCGTCGCCGGCGAGAAGCGCCCCAAGGGCACGCGGTTCGTCACCACCCATAAAGGCGATCAGGTCCTCGATGAGGCGTCCCTGGCCCGGGCCAGGTCGCTGGTGGGACTCAAGGGGTATGTCACCAACATTCCGTCCCGCCTGATGGGCGCCGGTGAGGTGGTCTCCTCGTATCACGAGCTGTGGCACGTCGAGCAGTCCTTCGCCGATGAGCAAGCACGACCTGAGAGCCCGCCCCGTCTTCCACCACACCCATGACGCCATCGAGGCGCACCTGACCGTGGTCATGGCCGCCCTGGCCATCGCCCGACACCTCCAGGACACCACCGGGATCAGCATCAAACGCATCATCCGCGCCCTCAAGCCCCTCCAGGACGTCACCATCAACCTCAACGGCCATAAGATCACCGCCCAACCCCAAATCACCCCAACCGCAGCCAGCATCCTCAAATCCCTACAGTCCCCAGGGCACTAAGGTGTCACGAGTCAGGTCTTAACACCAACAGGTATGGCTCCAGTGCGGGCACTCAACGGCTCGGTCGACTGCTCTCCGCAGTCGCATCTGACTTGAGGATACTGGGCTGCCCCCCGACCTCCAACACCAACGTGCATGTCATCGCAATCTATGAAACGCGAACCCGCGAGGAGCACGACCCATCCCTAGCCTCACATCGGCACCCGCACATTCTTCTCAAGCAGACAGTGGAAACCAATGCTCAAGCCTCCATCGGCCTGGTAAGTCTCAGAGAGACTTACCAGGCGCCTCGACCCAATACGAATAACTTTCTTACATCATCTACAATGCATCCAAATATAGTGCTGTATTCCACAATGTCGACATGATGTCATAGGTGACATTCACCAAAGATCCCGCAACCACCGATAGACCTATCGGTCTCCGAGCAGCTAACACAGACGATTGGGAGCAGCGCCTGCCCTCAGTAATGCACCGTCAATACATCTAAAACTCAGAATGGCCCCCTTCATCGAACCACCGGCAACAATCTACAGGCCAGTCAGCACACACCCACACATCATGAGCCACCGCAAGATGAGCTAGCCATTGGGTACAGCACCGACGAATTCTTCTAACCGAACTTCCACAGACCACAATTCATAGTGGCTCAGCCCGGCGATGACCCCCAAGAGTCAATCAACATTGCCAGATCACCCTAAACCTGAGAATATTATGTAGCCTCCAGGAGGCAACCCTTACAGACAACGGAGACTACGTGGTGGCGGCTAACTCATCATCATCACAACCATAAGACACAAACGTTCGGAAAAACTATGCGAAAATAATCCCCGCCGCCACCAGGCGTATTGTTTACCTTTCTCAAAACCAGAATCAAGGACTGCGTTAATTCCCATTTAATTTCAGCTGAGGATTCATATCAATCAAAGCACAAAAAACCTCGGGCCAATCAATCATACCAATTGGATACTCCTCAAACTCGTTCACTGCGTCAATCAACTCCGATAAACCCTCATCTCCCGAGTTGGGGAAAATGTGTGGGTCATAAGCATACGACTCGAGCACCTCCACATCTTCACTGCTTAACACATACTCTTCATCGGAATAACTTCTCCCTAACTCTGCAAGATAGTTAACACACAACAACAACCTAGTGAGTTGCGCAATAAGGATTTTATTCTTGCCACAACTACCGCCACCAAGCTCTAGACACTCATTACTAAGTTTATGCATTATGGTGCGATTACGGTTATCCAACTGAATTAGTAGCCACCTGGAGAACCTTTCGCTTAAACGAGTCGAGAAACCAGCCTCATCTTTACCTGTAAAACTAGGAGCAATCATCCTACGAGGGAATAGTAGGTTTTGAAAGTTCAAAAGAGTCATATGAATATCACGAAATACCCCCACCTCTGGTCTAGCTTGAGAAAATTGACTGGTACCCAAATCAATCAACTGACACTTTAAAGGAGAAAATACTCCCACCCCACCCCTCCCACACCCTTGTGAGCTGTCATAAACTTTAGGTGCAACATGAAAAAACACATTACCTGAATTCAGGTCACCATGAGTATCGACTACACTGAACAAGCGACAGCATGACAGCAAGAACCCGGCAGTTGCATCTAAGCGCAGCCTTCTAAATTTAGACTCACGGCGCTCCTGAGTCCACTGAACAAACTCATTTTCGTCATCGAATCTAATCCCTTCCTCCCGAAACACAATTTCCGAAACCAGATCACGGATCGACGTGTCGCAATCAAGGAGGTTCATTACCGAGTATACGCCCTTTATTGGCGACGAATACTGGCCGAAATCAAAAACCTGCGGGACAACCTCCGGCAAACCTACGTTTGCATTTTTAATTGACTCTAAAGTGGCTTTTTGTTTCGAGAGCTTATAGGATCGCCATTTTTTGCCCACAAAGGGGTATACTTTTACAACCATCTCCGATTTTAGGCTTACATGCTCTACCTTATATGCAATTCCACTAGCTCCACGACCTAGTTCTTGTTGAAATCTGTATTTCACAAACACGTCACGACCTTTATGGAGCAATGGCTTGCCTGAACATAGAAGTCTAGTTCCTTTAATTTGTAAACTACTTGCCGAATACATATTAACCCAATTCCATCATTAATAACATTTTCTTCCTGAGCACTCCCATATCGCTGTTTTCATCAGCGGCTGATGCAGTTAATCGCCACAACTTTTCGACATGCTGAGCGTCTCGCTTGTGCCACAAACTTTTGCGTCAGATTTAATGCCGCTAACTCACTTCATTCATCGTCCGACGTAACTGAACTTTAATTTAACCCAACAAAATTACGGTACAGAGCGAGACGCACGCTTCGCCGATAAACAGTTTACCTTTCTGTCATTGAACCTTTCTCCCCAATCATACAGTCACACATTAAACCTAAACTCCACCACATCCCCGTCTGCCATGACGTAGTCCTTTCCTTCCATGCGCACTCGGCCGTGAGCGCGGGCTTCGGCAACGCTGCCGTACTGGACCAGGTCGTCGTAGCTCACGATCTCGGCCTTGATAAAGCCGCGCTCAAAGTCAGTGTGGATGACGCCCGCCGCCTGGGGCGCCGTTGCCCCCTTACGGATTGTCCACGCGCGGGACTCCTTCTCCCCCGCCGTCAGGTACGTCTGCAGCCCCAGGGTGTCGAACCCAACCCGGGCCAGCTTGTCCAGGCCGGACTCCTCCTGCCCATTGTCGTGCAGCATCTCCGCCGCCTCCTCCGGCTCCAGCTCCACGAGCTCGGCCTCGAACTGGGCGTCCAGGAAGATCGCCTCCGCCGGCGCCACCAGCTCACGCAGCTCGGCCTGGCGGGCCTCGTCGCTCATCCCGGCGTCGTCCATGTTGAACACGTAGATGAACGGCTTGGTGGTCATGAGCTGGAAGGTCTTGAGCACCTCCGCGTCGATCCCAGCAGCCTCCGCCCCGGCGGACAGCAGCGTCCCCTCCTCCAGGACCTTGAGGGCCGCCTGCGCCGTCTCCAGCACCACCAGCTCCGTCTTCTTACCCCGCACCTCCTTCTCCAGGCGCGGGATCGCCTTCTCCAGGGTCTGCATATCCGCCAGCACCAGCTCGGTGCTGATCGTCTCAATGTCCCCGGCCGGCTCCACCTTCCCATCCACGTGGACCACATCCGGGTCCTCGAAGGCGCGCGTCACCATGCAGATGGCATCCGCCTCGCGGATGTTAGCCAGGAACTGGTTGCCCAGCCCCTCACCCTCGCTGGCGCCGCGCACGATCCCGGCGATGTCCACGAAGGAGACCGTCGCCGGCACCACCCTCGCGGAGTGGAACAGCTCGGCGAGCTTGTCCAGGCGCGCATCCGGCAGGGGCACAACCCCCACGTTCGGCTCAATGGTCGCGAACGGGTAGTTGGCGGCCAGGACGGTCGCGCGGGTCAGAGCATTGAACAGGGTGGACTTGCCGACGTTGGGCAGTCCGACGATTCCGATGGTAAGTGCCACGCAGCAGAGTTTAGACGGCCCCTGTGACACCGTGCGCCCCGACGGCGCCCCCAAGGCCGGGTCACGCCGTCGGCAACCCCGCTTACTTACCGGCCCTCTCGTTCACCCGGACCGAGGCCCGCAGATCACGCCACGAGGTGTAGAAGCCCCCGCTGGCGTTGGCCCCGATCCCGGCCGTCACCGCAACCAGGCCCGCAGCCACCAGGATCACCACGACCCGCCCCAGGATCGCGCCGCCCAGCCGCGCCACCGACCGCTTACCACCGTCGCGCCGTCGGCCCCAGCGGGGCGACCAGAACATGACCGCCCCCAGCGCCCCCAGCGAGGCGACCACGGCCACGATGATCGTGCCCAGGCCGTTGATCTCGAAGGGCCTGGCGCGCACCGGCGAGACTGACCCCACCACGCGCTGGTCCTTGGGCGTCTCCGACAGGGGCTTCACGCCGGCGGCGGTGGCCTTGGCCCACGTATCGCCCTGGGGCGCCGTGACACCGGCCGCCTTGAACACCGCCGGGTCCGAGCCCCACCACGTCAGCAGCGACGGGAAATAGTTGTTCCACAGGGTCCAGGAGTGCCCACCCGAGGCCGGGGTATCGACCGTCAACGAGTCCGGCTTGCGCACCGCGTCATCCATGAGCCAGGCCGCCCGGGCCGCACCGGAGGAGTCGTCCTGCGCCCCCAGGACGTAGAAGCGCATGCCGTCGGGCTCGCGCTTCCCCAGCATGGTGGACAGCCCGTTCTGCGCCTGGAGCGTCTTGCCGCTGTGCGCCAGCGAACCCTCACCGGGCAGGTCGTAGGAGGACATGACCCCCACCGCACCGAAGCGCTGCGGGACGTCGTAGGCGGTCCGGGCCGCGCAGTAGGCGCCCGCCGAGATCCCCATAATCATCCAGCCGGCCCGCTGCGTGGTGACGTTGGGGAAGGTCGCCTGGATCATGCGGGGAATCTCCTCTGCGGTCCAGGTCCCCACGGCCGGGCGGCCGGCGATGTTGACGCAGTCGGGCTGGCCGCCGTCCACGTTGAGCGAGGGGAACACCAGGATCGACGGCGGGATACGGCCGGCGTCGATCGCCTCCTGGAGCCGCTGGGGTGAGGCGATGCCCGTCACCAGGGACTGCGGGTCGCCGACCCAGCCGTGGAGCCCCTCAAGGACGTTGTAGGTGCGGCCGTCATCGGGCCGGTAGCCCGCCGGCACGACGACACGCACCGGCAGCTTGATGCCGCTGACCGGGCCGGTCCAGGTGGCCTCCTGCGAGCCGTCGCCGACGTCGTGGAAAGAAGCCTTCCAGGCCGCGGCCGGCACGGCATCGTAGGCGGATGCCTGCGGCAGGGGCGCAATGCGCGAGGTGACCTGAGTGCGAGGGGCCAGGGCTTTGACGACATCGCCGACGTTGCGCACGTAGTGCATGGGCCGGTTGATGAGCAGGCCCCCAAGCACAATGACGAGCACCACCGGCACGCCCACCATGACGGTACGCGCCGTATAGCGGCCCACCGCCCGCAGCACCGTGCGCAGCGTGGGGCGGGCGAGTCGGGTGGGCCGGTCCGCGCTGCTGGCGCGCGTGGTGGCCGGAACAGTTCGCGGCAGAAGAACCGCGGCGACAAGGGTGGTCAGAACGGCAAGGACCAGCACGACTGCGATCGTTCGGAGGCTGGTCAGCGGGATGCTGCGCAAGAGGCTCACGTCCGATAAGCATGGCACCACCTGCCCACATACCCATCATCCAGAAGTCGCAGAAGGACCGTGCTCTTGGTCTCCTCCCCTCCGCCGTAGGCAGGATCGGGCAGGAAGCAGGACTGTCGCCCCAGGTCCGAACGGTCGATTTCCGCACGCCCGGGAGAAATATGCCCGACGACGACGCCGGAGCGGGCCGGTGGGCAGGCTCAGCAGAACAGGACCGGTGGGCCGGATCGGCGAGGCGGGGTCGTGCCGGTCCGTTCGGCGGGCGGACGGGCCGGCCGAACCAGCCAGCCGGGGCGATCTGCGCCAGCGGGACTCCGTGGGGCTTAAGGGCACCGAATAGATGTCGCACCTAACGGGCACCATTGGTTCATGAACTCCTCAGCGGTCCTGCTTCCCATCCTGCTGCTCCTCGTCGGCCTGGCGATCGGAGCGGTCATCGGCTACCTCGGTGCGCTCGCCCGGCGCACCACCGCGCACCAGTCGGACGGCGAGCAGGTGGCCGAGCTGCGGGCGCAGGCCGCCCAGTGGCAGGCCCGGGCCGAGGAGCTGTCCTCGCGTACCCAGGTGGCCGAGGAGCGCGCCGAGCGGGACGGCTCCGTGCTGCGGGCGCTCGCACCCGTGCGCAGCCAGCTGGAGCAGGTGGGGGCCCGGGTGGAGTCCTTGGAGAAGCAGCGGGCGGAGCAGCACGCGGCCCTGGCCGAGCAGCTGAGGGCCACCGCCCTGCGCGAGCAGGACCTGGCCCGCTCCACAGCCTCTCTGGAGGGGGCGCTGCGCTCACGCTCGGCACGCGGCATGTGGGGTGAGGTCGAGCTGGCCCGGGTCCTGGAGGCCTCCGGGATGATGCGGCACGTGGACTTCTCCGAGCAGCGCACCATCGGAGCGCTGGTCCAGCGGCGCGGCGGCTCGGCCGGCCCACCGGGCTCAGCGGTCCCAGCGGGCTCAGTGGGCTCGGCCGCCGGTGAGGGGGCGGCAGGCCGCTCCCGTCCGGACGTCGTCGTCCACCTGCCCGGGGAGGGCTACCTCGCCGTGGACGCGAAGGCGCCCATGGACTCCTACCTGGCGGCCACCGCCGTCCAGGGCTCCGGCCCCGAGGACGAGGAGCGGCGCGGGCGGCTTCTGGAGGCTCACGCCCGGGCGCTGCGCGGGCACGTCGATCAGCTCGCCGCGCGCCGTTACGACCGGGCCCTGGGGGACTCCCCCGAGCTCGTGGTCCTCTTCGTCCCGGCGGAGGCGGTGCTCTCGGCCGCCCTGGAGGCGGACCCCGCGCTCCTGGAGCACGCGCTGGGGCGCGGCGTCGCCCTGGCCTCACCCGTGTCGCTGCTGACCCTGCTGCGCACCTGCGCCACGGCCTGGGCCCGCACCGCCGTCAACGACGACGCCCGCGAGCTGCTGGAGCTCGGTCGCACCCTCTACGAGCGCCTGGGGACCGTCGCCGGTCACCTCGACGCCCTGGGCGGGGCCCTGCGGCGCAGCGTCACCGCCTACAACAAGGCGGTCGGCTCCATGGAGAACCGTCTCCTGGTGACCGCCCGCTCCCTGGAGACTCTCGGGGAGCAGGTGGACTCCCCCACGCTCATCAGTGCCGACGCCGCCCAGGTACGCACCTTCACAGCGCCCGAACTCACCACCGACAGGCACCCGGCCTCCACCACGGCGTAACGCATGCCACACTCTCAGTCCGTGACGATTGACGCTTCCATGGCGTCTATCAGGCAGCGTTGCCTGCTGTCTCATGACTAGCTGACACGCTGCCAGAACGTTTCCATACCCGATGGGCGGATGCCTCCCCTCATCGGACCTTCTCGGAGGAAGACATCATGCTGTCATTCATCGGAATGATTATCGCCGGCGCCGTGCTCGGCGCCCTTGCCCGCCTCGTCATGCGGGGCGAGCAGAACATCTCGGTCCTGTGGACCATCGTGCTGGGCGCCGTGGGCGCACTCGTTGGAGGCGCGGTCGCCAGCCTCTTCGGCGTCGCCCACACCGACGGGATCGACTGGATCCGCTGGGCCCTGTCCCTCATCGCCGCCATCGTCGCGATCTCCGTCTACCTGGGCGTCACCGGCCGCAAGTAGCCCTCTAACGCCCTGAAGCGGGTTCCGCAGAGGCACTCACCGCCTCCGCGGAACCCGCTTCAATTTTTGTGACGCAAGCCATGGGTTGGGGCCGTGAGGATTCCCCGGCCTGCGGCGTCCTACCTACAGCGCGGCAATCAAGACGGGTAGCAATACCAGTCAGTCACGTCGGCCACTCACGCGAGCGGGCCACGGCAGCCACTACGGCGCCGTGACGGACCAGTTGCTGGGCCGCGCACCACACATCCCGTCACCATCCATTCACGGATTAACGAAAGAGGCTCCAATGAGCAACAACGCCATCCCCCAGACCGGTCAGCAGCGCGAGCGCAACGAGCAGGCCGAGGAGGACAAGACCCCCCGCGGCCCCCTCCAGACCTCGCACGGCGTGACCACCATCGAGGAGAACGTCGTCGCCAAGATCGCCGGTATGGCTGCTCGTGAGGTGCCCGGCGTCTACGACATGGGCAACGCCGTTCGCCGCGCCTTCAGCGCCGTGACCGACCGCATCCCCAACGCCCAGACCAACGTCGCCGGCGGCATCAGCGTCCAGAAGGGCGAGACCCAGGCCGCCGTCGAGGTCACCGTGGTCGTTGAGTACGGCGTCTCCATCGTCGAGGTCTCCGACGCCATCCGCCGCAACATCATCGAGCAGATCGAGGGCACCACCGGCCTGGAAGTCGTCGAGGTCAACATCAACGTCACCGACGTCCACCTGCCCGACGACGACTCCAACAACTCCGAGGCCGCCGACCTCAAGTGACCCATCCTGACGCCCTGATCTGAGGAGCTCTCAATGAAGACAACGTACCTGGCCCTCCTGGTGGGCCTGTTCCTTGGCACCATTCTCGCCTTCGGCTCCTTCGCCGACTTCGTCCTGGTGGCCCTGTGCGGCGCGGCCGGACTGGGGGTGGGTCTCTACCTGGAGGGCCGGGTCGATGTCCACAGCATCCTGGATCGGCGAAAGAAGTGACGATGGCGACCGCCACCCAGCCCGCCATCACGCAGCCGGGTCCCGCCCAGGACGAGGCCTCCTCCTGGGAGCAACGCGGCACCACCACCATTCCGGCCAAGGTCGTCGCCCAGATCGCCGCCCAGGCCGCCTATGAGACCGGCAACGTCGGCTCCAATGCCGGGGGGCTCCTGGGAATCGGCGCCCGCCGCAACTTCGCCTCCCGGCCCGAGGCCCAGTGCGAGCTCTACGGGCGGGTCGCCGTCCTCCACCTGGACCTCGGCCTGGTCTTTCCCACGCCACTGTCCTCCACCATTGACGATCTGCGCGCGCACGTGCGCGGCCGCGTCGAGCACCTCACCGGGCTGAGCGTCGGCAAGATCACCATCGAGATCTCCTGGCTCAATCCGAGCAGCCACGTCAGGAAGAGCCTGAAATGAGAACACCCGTCCCGAAACTCATTCGTCGCCCCTCTCGCAGCACGCCCAGTGTCCTCCTGGCACTGCTGCTGCTCACGGCCGGAGGCCTGGGGGCCTGGCTGACGGGGCACCGGATCGTCACCGGCACCTGGCCGGACCGCACCGTCACCACGCTCGACACCATTGGCTCCACCGCCCTCGGCTCCGTCGCGGTGCTCGCCGCCGCCGGGATCGCCGCAGCCTGCGCCTTAGCCATGATCCTCGCGGCCCTGTGGCCTGGGCTGCCCGAGCGCGTCACGCTCCTGCCCGACACCGTCCCGGGCCAGACCGCGGTGAGGCGCCGTGACCTGGCCACCCTGGTGAGGAACCAGGTCGAGCAGATCGGCGGCGTCCACTCCGCCACCGTCACCACCCGTCGCTCCCGGGTCGACGTCGTCGTCCTCAGTGTCCTGGACGACCTCGAGCCGGTGCAGGAAGCCGCCCGTAAGACGACCGACGAGGCCCTGGAGACGCTCCAGCCCGCGGGCATCACGCGCAGCCGCGTGCGGATCAAGCGCACGAGCTGAAGGAGATACGATCATGCGTTCAGTTTCTGGTGTCCTCAACCGGACGGCCCTGGCCGGCTGCGGGCTTCTCATCGCGGCGGCGTCATCCTGGGTCCTGGCCTCCGGCCTTAGTGCCGGTCGGTCCTGGCCCGATGCCGCCCCCTACCTGGCCACGGCGCAGGACCGAGTCGGCAGCCTCATCGCAGCCCAGGCGCACTGGCTCCTGCCGGTGGCCGCGCTGGTCTCCGTGCTCGCCGTCATCGCCGGGTTGGTCCTACTCGCCATGCAGATCCCCCGCAAGGCGGCCGCCTCTCCCCTGAGGTTCAGCGACTCCGAGGGAGTCCTCATGGCCACCGTTGCCCCCGAGGTCCTGTCACAGGCCCTGTCCGAGCGGGCGGAGGACGTTCCCGGGGTGGTGGAGCAGTGCGCCGTGTGGGTCACCGGTTCCCCGAGCAGTCTGTGGGTGCAGGCGGACGCCACCGTGTCCCAGGACTGCGAGGTCGCATGGGCCGTGGCGGAGCTCAGGGGCCGGCTCGAGGATGACGTGACCACGTCCCTGGGCACGCGCCCCCGGCAGATCGACGTCCTGGTGGGGCTGGAGCGCTCCACGAGCAAGCGCAGCGTCTCGCAGACCATCACGGGGCAGCACTCGCCCAAGACCATCGGGAACGGCGATGGCGCGTGAGACGCGGGACGAGGCCACGGCGGCGCCTCGCCCGCGTCCAGACCACGCCGCACAACCGAGCGCCTCGTCCGGCGCGTCGCCCGACAAGGACCGCTGCCTGGTCCTGCGCGCCCAGGACGGGGACATCAACGCCTTCGAGCAGCTCGTCGAGCGTTACCAGGGGCGCCTGTTCCGCACCGCCTACATGATCGTGCGCAACCGTCACGACAGTGAGGACATCGTCCAGGACACTCTCATCCAGGCCTGGCGCAGTCTTCACCTCGTCAGGGAACCCGCCGCCTTCCGAGGCTGGCTCATGCGGATCTGCACCAACAAGGCCACCAGCATGACGCGCAAGCGTCAGCGCCGGGCCACCGACCCCTACGACGCCGAAGGCCTGGAGACTGCGAGCGCCATCGCGGAGACGACGTCGAGCAGCACCGCCGACCCGGCCGAGTCCAGCGAGGTCAACGCCCAGATCGAGGCGCTGGCCGACCTCCTGGCCTCCGTGCAGCCCGAGCTGCGCATCGTCTGGGTGCTCCGAGAGGTCGACGACATGTCCTACGAAGAGATCGCCCAGACCCTGAACCTGACCGAGTCCACCGTCCGAGGGAGGCTGGCACGCGCCCGTTCTCTCGTCATGCGCCAGATGAAGGAGTGGGCATGAGCACCGTCAACCAGCTCTCACACAGCGTCCGACGCGCGACGGCGTCGGCCTCCAAGTCCTTCGCCCGGTCTCATGAGCAGGACGACGCCGACACGCGCGAGTACCAGCGTCTGATCGCCTCCCTGCACGAGGAGTGGGATCGGCTGGAGTCTCAGGCCAGCGCCTCGGTCATGCCCAAGCGCCACCTGATGGACGCCATCCTCGCCGAGACCCGTCACGGCGCCCAGGTGGAGATGCCCGCGACCGACCTGGGGCCGTACAGCATGTCCGAGTTCTCGCTGCGGGCACTCATCCGCCGCACCGTGGACGGCGTGCCCGGGGCACGCGCCCTGCGCTCGACCTTCGAGCACGCGCCCTCAGGCGAGGGTCACCGCGGCCTCGGGGTTCCGCAGACCATCTCCTGCCGGATCTCCGCCCACCTCAGCGTGGCCAACCTGCCGCAGCTCGGCCAGGAGGTCCGCGACGCCGTTCGAGCCGCCTGCCATGAGAACCTTGGGGTGTCCCCGACCGTCAACGTCCACATCGAGGATCTCCACGATGACGACTAGCCTCTCAGCGGCCGAGCTGGCCCACCTGGTCACTGCTGTCCCCGGCGTCCGAGCAATCGAGCCGGGGATCGGCAGCACGTTGAGGGCGCTCGGTAGCCACATGCGCCAGCAGGATCCTCAACAGGCCCGTTTCGGCGTGATCGTCGAGGAGGGCTCGAGCCGGGCCGTCATCGAGATCGGTATCGATGGCTCGCGGCCCATCAAGGACATCGTGCGCGACGTCCAGGAGACCATCATCCGCTCCCTGTCCCAGGCGGGCGAGTCGGGCGCCCCCTCCGAGGCCCGGGAGGGCTCCGACTCCTCCGACGTCGGGGAGCAGAGCGCGCCTCAGGTCACGGTGCGGGTCCAGTCCCTGCTGTAGGCACCAGCCCCACAGCAGCTCCAGCCTCGTGCAGGTTCCAGCACGAGTCGACGTCGGGGCACCGGTCAGATGATCGGTGCCCCGACATCGGTCATGGGGTGAAGGGCATGAGCCCGGCAGACGCCGGGCTCAGCTGGTACGAGCCGGGCTCAGTGGCTCTCACGAACAACGGCGCCCGAGACGTCGGCCTCCTCCAGGCGCACGACGCGCGACCCGGTCACCAGGCGGTGCCCCAGCCAGATGGCCCCGAAGACCGGCAGGCCGATGTAGGAGGAGAGCACCTCCACGAGCTGGCCCTTGAAGATCGCCTCGTAGTTCTGGCCCAGGATCACCAGGGCGCACAGGGTGAAGGCCAGGACCGGCCCGAGCGGGAAACAGGGCGCCTGGTAGGGAAGGTCGGCCGGGTCGTTGCCCTGGAGCACGTAGGCGCGCCGGAAGCGGAAGTGGCACACGGCGATACCCAACCACACGATGAAGCCGCACAGGGCGGAGACGTTGAGCAGCCACGTGTAGGCGGTGTCCTGTCCCACCACGGCGGTCAGGAAGCCGGCGGCCCCCACCAGCGCCGTCGCCCCCAGGGCCCGCACCGGCACCCCGTGGCGGTTGACATAGGCGAACCAGGCCGGTGCCTGGCCCTGCAGGGCCATCGAGTGCAGCATGCGGGTCGAGGCGTACAGGCCCGAGTTGCCGGCGCTGAGCACGGCGGTGAGGATGACCGCGTTCATGATGGCGGCCGCGATCCCGATCCCCGCCCGCTCGAAGACCAGGGTGAAGGGCGAGTAGGAGATGTCGGAGGTATCCGAGCGCAGCAGGTTGGGGTCGGTGTACGGAACCAGGAAGCCGACCACCGTGATCGCCCCGATGTAGAAGATCATGATCCGCCAGAACACCGTGTGGATCGCCTTGGGCACGTCCCGGCGCGGGTTGCGGGCCTCACCGGCCGCCACGCCCACCAGCTCGGTGCCCTGGAAGGAGAACCCGGCCACCATGAACACCGACACAATGGCCAGCATCCCGCCGTGGAAGGGCGCGTCCTTGACGACCCAGTTGCTGAAGCCCGGGGACGTCCCACCGATGATGCCGGCGATCATGGCCAGGCCCGCCACGAGGAAGACGACGACCGTGACCACCTTGATGGCCGACAGCCAGAACTCCCCCTCCCCGAAGGCGCGGGCGGACAGGGCGTTGAGCGTCGTCAGCAGTGCTAGGAACAGTGCCGCCCAGATCCACGAGGGCACCCCTGGCAGCCAGTAGCCCATGACGATTCCGGCGGCCACCAGCTCGGCCGCCACCGTGATCGCCCAGTTGAACCAGTAGTTCCAGCCCATGGCGAAGCCGAAGGAGGGGCTGACGAACCGGGTGGCGTAGGTCTGGAAGGAACCGGCCACGGGCATGTGCGCCGTCATCTCGCCAAGGGACTGCATGAGCAGCAGCACCATGAGGCCGATGGCGGCGTAGGCGACCAGGGCTCCGCCCGGGCCGGCCGTGGAGACCGTGGCGCCCGAGGCCACGAACAGCCCCGTGCCGATGGCGCCGCCGATGGCGATCATCTGCATGTGCCTGCTGGTCAGGCTCCGGTGCAGGCCGCCGTCCTCCTCCAGGGCCTCGTTGGAGACCTGGCCGGAGGCGCCGGAGACCACCGCGCCCACGGGGTCTGCGGAGGTCACAGGGTCAGCAGCATCGGCGCCGTTGGTGCCGGGCCGCCCGCCCGACGCAGCGGGGGCATGGCCACTGGGGGCCGACTCGTCATGAGAGTGTGTCACCCGACTGAGGGTAACCGTCACGCATGCAACCCGGCGTTCACCTTCGGCCTGTCTCACGCAGCCGGGCGTGTGCTGACGCTCACGGCCGGCCCTGCGGCCAGCCCTATGGAAGGCCCTGCGGCCGGGGCGGAAGGGGCGGGCGGCGCAGCCTCAGCAGGTGTGGTCGGCGGCCGGCTCGCGGCGCTTGTGCGCCGAGGCGGCCCCCTGGGCCGCCATGAGGTCGGCACGCAGGTTCTTGGGCAGGGAGAAGGAGATCTTCTCCGTGGTGGTGCGCACCTCCTCGACGTCGTCGAAGCCGAACTCGGCCAGGCGCTCCACCACCTCGCGCACCAGGATCTCCGGCACCGAGGCGCCCGAGGTCAGGCCGACCGTCTCGACGCCGTCGAACCAGGACGGGTCGATCTCGCTGGCGAAGTCCACCCGGTGGGCGGCGCCCGCACCGGCCTCGAGGGCCACCTCCTTGAGGCGCACCGAGTTCGAGGAGTTGCCGGAGCCGACCACGATCATGAGGTCCACCCTCGGGGCGATCTTCTTGACCGCGGCCTGACGGTTCTGGGTGGCGTAGCAGATGTCCTCGCCGGGCGGGTCGATCATCTCCGGGAAGCGCTCGCGCAGCAGGCGCACCGTCTCCAGGGTCTCGTCGACGCTCAAGGTGGTCTGGCTGATCCACACGACCTTGGAGGGGTCGCGCACCTCGACCTGGTCCACCTCGTGGGGGCCGTTGACGACCTGAATGTGGTCGGGGGCCTCGCCCTGGGTGCCCTCGACCTCCTCGTGGCCGGTGTGGCCCACGAGGATGATGTCGTAGTCCTTGTCCGCGAAGCGCACCGCCTGCTTGTGCACCTTGGTCACCAGCGGGCAGGTCGCGTCAATCGTGTCCAGCCGGCGCTCGGCGGCCTCGGCGTGGACCGCCGGGGAGACGCCGTGGGCGGAGAAGACGACGCGGGCGCCCACCGGCACCTCGTCGGTCTCGGAGACGAAGATGGCGCCGCGCTTGGAGAGGGTCTCCACGACGTACTTATTGTGGACGATCTCCTTGCGCACGTAGATCGGCGCCCCGTAGTGGGCCAGGGCCTGCTCTACGGCGTCGACGGCGCGGTCCACGCCGGCGCAGTAGCCGCGCGGGGAGGCCATGAGGATCCGCTTGCCGCCCTTGGGAGAGGGGGCCGCGGCGTCGGTGTGCTCACTGGCGAGCTCGATGGTCGTCACGGTCACCACTGTGCCACAGTGGGACCCAGGTCCCCAGTGGTGGACGTGGCACAGTGGTGCATGTGACAGGCCAGAGCCCCTCCCAGCCCAGCCCGCAGCCCTCCCCCGGTGCCGGCCGTGCGTCCGGTCTCGACGCGGGCGGCGGCCCCGGCAACTCCGGCAGCCCCGACGGCCCCCGGGAGCTGGCGCCGCGAGCGAACCTCACCACCGCGGAGAACCCGTGGCCGCTGCGGCTGCTGTCCTCCAAGATCGACCAGTACGTGGCCCGCATGAGCCAGGTGTGGGTGGAGGGGCAGGTCATTCAGCTCAACCGCCGCCCCGGCGCCGGCATGGCCTTCCTCACCCTGAGGGACACGGAGGCCGACATCTCCATGTCGGTGTCCATCTACGCCCGGGTCCTCGACGCCGTTCTGGCCCGCACCGGCGCCGAGCTCGGCGAGGGCGCCCGCGTGGTGGTGCGCGCCAAGCCCACCTTCTGGGCCAAGCGGGGCTCGCTCCAGCTGCAGGCCGACGACATCCGGCCCGTCGGCGTCGGCGACCTGCTGGCCCGCATCGAGCAGCTGCGCCGCATCCTGGCCGCTGAGGGCCTGTTCGACGCCGAGCGCAAGCGGCCCCTGCCCTTCCTGCCGCGCAAGGTGGGTCTTGTGTGCGGGCGCCAGGCCAAGGCCAAGGACGACGTGCTGGTCAACGCCCGCCTGCGCTGGCCCGGCCTGCCCTTCGAGGTGCGGGAGGTCGCCGTCCAGGGGGCGCGCGCCGTCGGCGAGGTCACCCGGGCCATCCAGGAGCTCGACGCCGATGCGCAGATCGACGTCATCGTCGTGGCCCGCGGGGGCGGCGCCGTCGAGGACCTGCTGCCCTTCTCCGACGAGGGCCTCGTGCGCGCCGCGGCCGCCTGCCGCACGCCGCTGGTCTCCGCGATCGGCCACGAGACCGACTGCCCCCTGCTGGACCTGGTGGCCGACTACCGGGCCTCCACCCCCACCGACGCCGCCCGCCGGATCGTCCCCGACCTCGCTCAGGAGACCGTGGGCCTGGACTCGGCCCGCGAGCGCCTGCGCAGCGTGCTCGCCTCGCGGCTGGACGCCGAGCAGGCGGCCCTGGACCAGCTGCGGGCCCGGCCGGTCATGGCCGACCCCACCTCGATCGTGCGCGACCGGGTCATCGAGCTGGGTCAGGCCCGCGACAGGATGCGCCGGGCCGTGGAGCATCGTCTGTCGCTGGCGGCCGCGGACCTGCGCGCCGACCACGCCCGGCTGACGGCACTGTCGCCGCAGGGGGTCCTGGACCGCGGCTACACGATTCTGCGCACCCCCGGCGGCAAGGTCATCACCAGCGCCGAGGACGTCAAGAAGGGCGACCTCATCGAGGGCGTCCTGGCCCAGGGGAGGCTCGTCGCCCAGGTCGTCGGCGCCACCAAGCCCCGGCCCGCCGACATCGACTGAAGAGCAACTGGGCGCCGCCAAGGCCTCGGGGACCGTGCCCGCTCGCGGCCTGCTGGAGGCCCGAGGACGCACTGTAGGGCGTGCGGGCGGCCCCCTGGGACGCAGTGGTCGAGGCTTACGGTGCGTCCTCGCGCTCCGGGCGGCCGGTAGCCCTGAGGACGACGATGGCGACGGGGATCGCGGCCACCGCGAAGACGGCCGACGCCCCGACGACTGCCCGGTGGAAGCCGGTCAGGAAGTCGCCTGAAGCGATCAGGCTGCCAAGAACGGCCACACCGACGACGCTGCCGGTCTGCCGGGCCGCGTTGATGACGCTGCCGGCGATGCCGGTGTAGCCCACCGGCGCGGAGGCGACGGCGGCCGAGGTTGCGGCGGGCATGGTCAGTGCCGTGCCGAAACCGCCCAGGAAGGTCAGGGCCGCCACCAGCGGGTACGGCGTCGAGGCCGTGACGGCAGCGAGCCCCAAGAACCCGACCGCACCGGTGAGCAGGCCCGTCAGCATCGTGGGGAACGCCCCTGTTCTGGCGGTCATCCTGCCTCCCATCGGGGAGGCGACGACGGCGCTGCACGCCTGCGGCGCCAGGGCCAGACCGGCGAGCCATGGCTCATAGCCCAGGTAGCGCTGCAGGAACAGAGCCAGGATGAAGAGCTGGCCGAAGAAGCCGGTATTGAGCGCGAACCCGACCGCGGCGGCCACGGCGAAACGCGGTCGGGAGAACACCGCCGTCGGCAGCATCGGTCGGCTCGCGTTGCGCTCAACCAGGATGAAGGCCACCAACAGGCACAGTCCGGCGAGGGTTGAAGCGACAACGGGTGGGCTCCACCCGTGCTCGCCCGCGGCGATGATCCCGTAGGTGGCGACCGCGAGCCCTGCGACGGAGAGAACCTGCCCGAGCAGGTCGCCGCCTTCGCGTCGTCGCAGCGACCGCGTCTCCGGCGCGGGCAGGCTGCGGGCGGTGAGCCACAGGGCGGCTGCGACGAGGGGAAGGTTCACCCAGAACACGAGCCTCCAGCCGGTGAAGGTCACGAGCAGTCCCCCGGCCACCGGACCGACGGCCGCGGCGATACCACCGGCTCCTCCCCACAGGCCGATGGCTCGGGCCCGGTCGGCGGAGCGATCATGGATGAGGGAGAGTATTGCCAGGGAGGCTGGGACGATCGCGGCGGCGCCGACGCCCTGCAATGCGCGGAAAGCGATGAGCGCGCCGCCGGCAGGGGCCAGGGCACAGGCCGTCGAAAACAGGCCGAAGACCAGCAGGCCGAGCAGGTGGACGCATTTTGCGCCCAGCCGGTCACAGGCCGCCCCTGCCGACAGCTGCAGGGCTGCGAAGGTGAGGGCGTAAGCGTCGACAACCCACTGCAGGGAGGCGACCGGGGCCCCCAGGTCCCCGCCGATCCGCGCCAGCGCCACGTTGACGACCGTCGTGTCGAGCATGACGATGAAGAACCCCAGCAGCGCCGCGATGAGGGCGCCACGCCGTCGGTATCCGCTCATGAGTGATCTCCTTACTCCTCTGCCCCCGTCTGCCGGTTGGTGCCGGCCACCGGCAGGCTAGAGCCACAATTGTTCGGCGCAGACCGAACCGGCGCGGGCGCATACTGGCCGCATGTCACGGACTTCCGACCGTTTCTTCCCCGAGGCGGTTCCTGACGTCGCCGGAACGGCTGCGGCGCTGGCCGACCTGTCGCGGGCCGCCATGTGTGCGGCGCTTATGGACGGCAGGGCGTGGACGGTGGGCGAGCTCGGCTCATACGCCGGGGTCACGCGGTCGACGGCCAGCGAGCATGTCGACGTGCTGGCGGCGCGCGGTCTTGTCACGAGGGTCCGGCAGGGGCGGCACTGCTACATCACGCTCTCAGGGCCCGAGGCGGCTCGGGTCATCGAGGCCCTGGGGGTGATGGCGGCATCAGCGCTGCCCACGTCGCGCAGTCTCAATGCGTGGACGGTGAACCGGCAGCTGTTGGCAGCCCGTACCTGCTACCGCCACCTAGCGGGACGGCTCGGCGTGAGTCTGGCCGAACAGCTCCAGGAGCGCGGTCACCTGGATCCCTCGTGGGGACTGACCGGTTCCGGCGAGGACCTCCTGGCTACCTGGGGGATGGAGAAGCCGCTTCATATCCGTGGGGAGGCGTGCATGGACTCCACTGAGCGACGGTTTCATCTCGGCGGGCCGCTGGGGATCGCACTGACGCAGGCGCTGTTCGATCGCACCTGGATCGCACGCATCGAACGGACCCGGGCGGTGAAGCTCACGGAGGCCGGCCGCGAGGCACTGGCGCAGGCAGGTTTGACGGAAGTGCTGACACACCTCGGTGAAACGACCTCCAACGACGCAGCAGGATAGAAGTGCGGGCTGACGTATCGGTGCACGTCGACCGGGACCAGCAAAAGTCAGAAAGGCTCTCAGGCCCGGATTTTGTCCAGATGGGACGACTTTGGAGCCGTTACAACCAGTCGATGCCGCGCTAAAACGCTCTGACCAGTGCAGATACGAACGCCACTGAGACGGGGCACTGTCAAAGTCGTCCCTCTTGGACACTTTTACCCTGCGGACACTGTCTCAGACCGTCCGGCCCGCCCTGCCCGGGGCCAGCCCGTGCGAGAATCGGGGGGTGAGCTCCGAGATGAACCCCGGCCCGTACTCCGACCAGTACCCAGAGGAGTACTCACCCCACAGCAGCCCCTACTCGGCGTCCTCAGCATCGTCAGGGTCTTCAGCGTCATCAGCTCCTGGCGCCGGCGGGGCCTCTGGCGCCAACGAGGATGTCGCCTCGCTCAGCTATGAGCGGGCCCGCGAGGAGCTGGTGGCCGTCGTGCAGCGTCTTGAGGCGGGCTCGGTCCCTCTGGAGGACTCCTTGGCGCTGTGGGAGCGCGGCGAGGCCCTGGCCCAGCGCTGCCAGACCTGGCTCGATGAGGCCCGCACCCGCCTGGCCGCGGTCGCGCAGGAGGACCCTGAGGACTGACGCGACCTGGGGCTGGCTGGGTATGACCCGCCCCGGGGCTGCGGCTCCAGACCGGGCGCATACCCGCACGCGCAACGAATCGATAGACCGTCTTGGGGCGTTGCCATGGGCTCGGAAGCCTGGTAGGTGCCCGCCTGCGCGGCGGACTGACCGAGTTGCCCGGGGCCCTCTGGCCGTGGTGCCCCCATCGAACACCTCCGGCAGCCGGAGCAGGAACCCGGAGGGAGCCGTGGATGTCCAAATCGGACACAAAGGCTTGGGTCGTTCTCATCCGGACGGAACACAACCGCATGATTCCAAGGTTTTCATTCATGCGACCTGTGCACTGAACGCCCTTTGTATCCGATTTGGACATTCTTGGGCGAGATGAGCCCTGTGGGCGGCGCCGGATCGGTAGTCTGTGAGCATTCGCCCTCCGGCCACGCGCATCGACCAGCGCGCCGGCCACTTCCAGGCAGTGTGGCGCCGCCGCGTTCCTCATCCGCCCGAGTCCCCTCACCGCCTCTTGTCATCTCCCGGTCCACCACTCCGGCCAGCCCTCCGCCCCTCCTACGTCTCGTCTCAGCTCACCACCACCGGACCCCGGTCCTGCACGAAGGAGTCACCCATGACCGCACCCGGCCGCCCAGGATCCGCTCTCGTCATCGGCGAGGCCCTGGTTGATGTCGTCATCCACCCCGGGCAGGAGCCTGTGGACATCCCCGGCGGCGCACCCGCCAACGTCGCCCTGGGGCTGGCGCGCCTGGGTCGCGACGTCGAGCTGCACTGCTGGATCGGCACCGACGAGCGCGGCAGGGCCGTGCGCTCCCACCTGGAGGCCTCCGGGGTCCGTCTGGCTCCGGGCGCCGACGGTGCGGCGCGCACCTCCACGGCACAGGCCACGATCGGGGAGGACCGCGCCGCCAGCTACGTCTTCGACCTGGACTGGAACCCGCCGCGCCCGACACTGCCCGACGGGCAGGCGCCGCTGCTGGTGCACACCGGCTCGATCGCCGCGATCCTGTCCCCCGGCGCCACCACCGTGGAGCAGGTGCTGCGCGAGACCCGCGCCACCTCCACCATTGCCTACGACCCCAATGCCCGCCCCCAGCTCATGGGGGACCCGAAGGACGCCCGCCAGATCGTCGAGCGACTGGTGGGCCTGTCCGACCTGGTCAAGTGCTCCGATGAGGACATCGCCTGGCTCTACGGCCGGGACGCGGACCTGGAGACGGTGCTGCGCTCCTGGTTGGACAAGGGCGTGGCCGTCGTGGTGGTCACGCGCGGCAAGGAAGGGGCCCTGGCCCTGTCCGCCTCGGGGGTGCGCCTGGAGGTGCCCGCCGACCCAAGCGTCGTAGTGGCGGACACGGTGGGCGCCGGCGACTCCTTCATGGGCGGTCTGGAGGATGCCCTGTGGAGTGAGGACCTCGTGGGTGCGGACCGGCGCGAGGCGCTGCGCGCCGTGGACACCGAGACCCTGGAACGGATCATGCGCCACGCCGCGGCCATCGCCGACATCACGGTCTCGCGGGCCGGAGCCAACCCGCCCACTCGCGACGAACTTCCCTGAGGAGTCCGGCGCGAGGAGTTCGTTGGGCAGTCCACACGCTCGTCTCCTGAAACGCCCGAACGCGCGACCTCAGGCACGACTGCGCAGGTGAGGGAGGCACCGGCGCTGGGCAGTGCGACCGCACGGGCTCAGTGCAGGAGCGCGGCGGCCAGCAGGACCACGGGCACGAATCCGGCCGTCGTCAGCAGGACGGCATCCCGGGCCAGGTCCTTGGCCGCCCCGTAGCGCGAGGCGTACATGAAGACGTTCTGCGCCGTGGGCAGGGCGGCGGTGACGACCGGGGCGAGCAGCTGGCCTCCGCTGAGTCCCGCCGCCAGTCCGACGACGACGGCCAGCCCCGGCATGACGGCGAGCTTCCAGCCCACCGCCAGCCACAGGCCGCTGCGCCAGCCTGCGCCACGCTGGGACGTCGACCTCACCCCGTGCGCCGGCTCCTCCTCCACCCGGGGTGGTCGGCCTCCCAAGGTGTCGACCGCGTGCGCCTCCAATCCGGCCTCCGCCACCGGCGGCTCCTGACCTTGGCGGGCCGACTGGGCCGACTGCACCGGCTGGGCCTGCGAGCCCTGCGGGGACGGGGACGCCTCATCCAGCGCGGGATTCCGCAGGGGCCGGGGCGCCCCGGCCAGGCTCATCCCCAGGGCCAGCATCATGAGCGGCACGGCGACGCGCCCGAGCATCTCCAGGCCCTGGGCCGGATAGCCACCGCCCCACTCCTTGAGGTCCACCCCACCCAGGTTCGCCGCGGTCCCGGCCACGACTCCCCACAGCAGCGGGTTGCGCAGCGGGACAGTCAGGGTCGCCAGGCGGGACGGGTTGCCGCGGCGGGTGACGGCGTCGAGCACGGTGAAGGTGGCCGGGGTGAGCACGAGGAGCTGGAGCAGGAGGATCGGGGCGATCGTGGCCGCATCCCCCAAGACGAGGACGGCCACCGGGATCCCCAGGTTCGCGGCATTGACGTAGCCGGAGGCGAGCGCGCCGATGGTGGCCTCGGCGGTGGGGCGGCGCAGCACGAGGCGGTGGAGGCACCAGGCCGAGACGATGGCCGTGAGTTCGGCGGCCACGGCCACTGCGGTGGAGCGGGAGAGGACCGCCGTCAGGTCGGCGCGGCTCAGCGTGGTCACGAGGAGGGCCGGGGTGGCGGCGAAGAAGCAGACACGGGTGAGGACCCCGTCGGCGTCAGCGGGCACGGCGCGGGTGCGCACCAGCAGCCAGCCGACGGCGATGACCGCGCCGAAGACGGCCAGTCCCGCCACCACATCAGCCATGGTCTCCCCCTCTCATAGGCCCCACCGCGACGAGGTCGTTGGTTAACCCGCGAGGTCGTACCCTTAACCCTCGATCGCGCGGCATAAGGTACGACCGCGCGGGCGAGGCCACGGCAGTACGCCTTAGCCGACCGGCTCGAGGTCCACCCAGGTGCCGACGTGGTCGGAGATGATGAAGGAGGTCGTGCCCCACTCCACGGCGCGCAGGAGCGGGCTCCCGCCCGACGCGGCGGCCTCATCGGTCAGCGGCAGGCCGTCGGGGCCGGTGGGCCACAGGTCGGTCAGCACGTGGTCGATGCGCCGCTTGGGGTCGGCTGCTGGGAAGGTGAGCCCCTCCCCCACGGTCCGCCCGAGCCCCAGGGCGTCGACCTGCTCGGCGGAGAGGTTGTAGTCGCCCACGAGCAGGTGCGGCCCGGGCAGCCCGGCGAGCGCCCCCCAGGCGGCGGCGAGCTGGCGCGCCGCCATGGACTCGCGGGTCGCCAGGTGGGTGGAGGCGACCGAGAGCTGGTGGATCGGCCCGCCAGCGCCTTCGGGCACCTCGAGGGTGGCGGCCACCATGACGCGCTGGGAGGCGGTGGACACGTGGTAGGAGCGCGGGTCCCAGGCCCGCTTGCCGCGCTTCTCCACGCTGGAGGCCCCGCGCCCCAGGCGCTTGACGTGCCAGCCGGAGACCGGGAAGCGCGACAGGAGGGCGTTACCGTAGCCGATCGGCCCGGCCCCGACGGCGGCGCGCAGCAGCCCCAGGACGTCGTCGGTCGGCGAGCTCAGCGCGGTGCGCAGGGGCCGACGGCGCAGCCCCACCACCGGCCCGGCGTAGCTGGCGGAGAAACGGCAGGTCGGCATGCCCAGCTCCTCTGCCAGGAAGGCCGCCTGGTGGAGGCGCCCGGAGCGGGCCTGCCCCAGGTCCACCTCCTGGAGGGCGATGATGTCGGGGGCCAGCTCGGCGATCTGCTCGGCCGTGGCCCGCATAACGGCACGGGCGGTGGCGGGGTCGGAGATGTCGGCGCCGGCCAGCGAGCCGGTGGAGGCGCTGCCGTCACCGGCCCCCGCGCCGGGCAGGCCGTGCTGGAGGTTGAGGCTCAGGACCCGGATCATGCTTGCTCCTCCTCGAAGGTCAGGCTCACGGAGTTCATACAGTAGCGCTGGCCGGTGGGGGTCTGGGGGGCGTCGTCGAAGACGTGTCCCAGGTGGCTGTGGCAGGTGGCGCAGCGGACCTCAGTGCGCACCATGCCGTGGGAGGTGTCGGTGCTCAGGGTGACCGCTTCGGAGTCGGAGGGGTCGTAGAAGGAGGGCCAGCCGCAGTGGGAGTCGAACTTGGTGGTGGAGCGGAACAGCTCGGCGCCGCAGCCGCGGCAGCGGTAGACGCCCTCGCGGTGCTCGTCGAGCAGGGCCCCGGTGAAGGGGCGCTCAGTGCCGGCCTCGCGCAGCACGTGGTACTCCATGGGGCTCAGGGCGGCGCGCCACTGGGCGTCGGTGCGCGCGGCGGCCTCCAGGTCGAGGATCGGGCCGTCGAGGGCCGGGTCGGAGGGCGCAGAGGTGGGCGTCACGGAGGGGTCGCTGCTGGCGTTCGTAGTCATGGGCTCATCGTCACCCGCCCGACGACGCCGGGCGACCTGCGTTCACGCAGCGAAAACTCACCCATCCGCCGGGGCGTCGGCCACGTAGCGACTCGGCTCACCTGGGTCCCAGTCCCCCGCGCCGAGCCCGGTGCAGCAGGGAGCGCCCCATGGCCCGCCCCAGGGTGACGGCCCGCCGGGCTCCCAGACCGTGGGCCGCGCTCTCCCCCTCGGCCTCCGTGGTCACGGCGGCATCGTCCCCGCTTCCCGTAGCTGCCGGGGTGGTGTCGGCGGGAGCGTCCTTCTGCTTGGCGACGATCTCCGCCGCCGCGCGGGCCACCTTCTCGGGGTCGAGGTCATGGGTGACCTCGACCTGCTCGACCTCCACTCGCGTGCGCGGCAGGGCGTAGGGGGCCTCCCGCTGGAGCCAGGTGACCAGCTCCTCGCGCACGTAGGACTTGAGGGCGCCGACATCACCGGGATTGTCCCCGGTCAGGACGATGCGCACGGTGACGTGACCGCCGACGGCGTCGAAGACCTCCAGGGAGGCCTGGCGCCCGTCCCAGGCCGGGGAGGCGGCCACGAGGCGGGCCAGCTCGGCGCGCAGCGAGGCGATGGGCACGCGCCAGTCCAGGTCGAGGGTGAAGAAGCCGGTGGCCTGGGAGCCTCCGCGCGTCCAGTTGGCGAAGGGGTTCTCGGTGAAGTGGGTCGAGGGCAGGATGAGGCGCCGGTCGTCCCAGGTGCGCATGACCACGTAGGTCAGGGTGATCTCCTCGATGGTGCCCTGCTGATCGTCGACGACGACGATGTCACCCACGCGGATGGCGTCGGTGGTGGCCAGCTGGAGGCCGGCGAAGACGTTGCCGAGCATGGAGCGGGCGGCCATACCGGCGATGACGGAGGCCAGGCCGGCCGAGGCGAGCAGCGATCCCATGGCGAACTGGACGCTGGGGAAGGTCATGATGGCGCTGACGAGCCCGGCGATGACGATGATGGCCTGGGCGACGCGTCGGAGGACCTGGCTCTGGGTGGTCACCCGGTTGGCGCGCCCCTGGTCCCCGCCGGCCTGTGCCCCCTTGACGACGGTGGACTCGGTGGACTTGGCGAAGGCGACGACGAGCCAGGTCACCGAGCCGATGAGGGCGATGGTGAGCCCGCGTTCGACGATGACCATCGTCGTGGAGTCGCTCTTGTCGAGCCGCAGCCCGGCCAGGGCCAGCTGGGAACCCAGGAATGCCCCGGTCATGGCGCCGACGGCGAAGACGGGCCGGCGCCCAAGCTCCACGACCTCGTGGTACAGGAGGCGGCGCCTGCCCATGAACGTCAGGATCGCCACCACCACGAAAGCGATGACGAGGCCGATGACGGCACCCAGCCCGGCGTGCCAGGCGATGGTGACCAGGTCGTTCGTCGTCTTGGTCACCACTTTGACGGTCTGGTGCACGTTGACCTCGGGTATGCCGGTGAAAGTGCTGGTGGGCGTGGGAGCGGGGGTGGCGGAGGGACTCGCGCTGGGATCTGCGCTGGGGGTCGCGGGAGGGGTGGTGGCTGCGACGAGCATGACGCCACCTTAAGCAGCCCCGCTGTGCCTGGGCTGTGACGTATGGCTGGCAGTGGGAACCACCCCTCCCAACTTCCGCTTGACGTACTACGTGTGCCGTAGTACGTTAGATGCACACAAGGACCTCAGGGCCCCGTCATCACGAACCAAGGAAGGAGGGTTCACATGATTAGCGCAGACGCCATTCGCGGCTACATCGACCTCATCGTCCTGTCCCTGCTCAAGCGACAGCCGTCCTACGCCTACGATCTGGCCAAGACCATCACCGAGGTCTCCGACGGCGAGTACACCATCAAGCAGACCACGCTCTACACGGCCCTCAAGCGCCTGGAGTCCACCGGCCTGGCGGCCTCCTACTCGGGAGTGTCCGACTCCGGCAAGTCCCGCACCTACTACCGCCTCACCTCCGAAGGCACCACCCACCTGACCGCCAAGGTCGCCGAGTGGGAGGACACCAAGACCCTCGTCGACCGCTTCGCGAAAGGATCCCACTGATGGACACCATCGAGACCTTCCTCGACAACATGTTCGCCCCCTACCCCGCCACACCTCGCCTGATCGAGGCCCGCTCCGAGCTGCGCGCCATGATGGAGGACGCCTACAACGACGCCATCGCCCAGGGCAAGACCCACAATGAGGCGGTCGGGCAGGTCATCACTGACTTCGGCAACCTTCACGAGCTGGCCCCAGTCCTGGGCATCGCTCAGGACATCCAGCCCGGCGGCGCCCCGCAGGTGGCCCCCGCCGGCGCTCCGGTGGCCTCCGAGCCCAGCCGTCCCGCTGGCCCCGCACCCGTCAGCCAGCAGGCCTCCTGGGACGGCAATCAGGACGACGACCCCTTCACCAACCTCGTGGCCGGGATCTACTGGCCGGCCGCCGTGGTCATCTACCTGCTGTGGAGCTTCATCTTCGACGCCTGGGACATCTCCTGGATCCTCTGGCCAGTGGCCGCCGTCGCCTTCGCCATCTTCGCCACCGTGCGCCGCTACCGGCGCGACCGCCAGTGAGTCCCTCCGCCCCGGCGCGAGGCTCACCCGGTCATGAGCGAAGGCCCGGAACCTTGTGGGTTCCGGGCCTTTCGCAGTGGCTCCGACCGGCGTCGATCCGGTGACCTTTCGATTTTCAGTCGAACGCTCTACCAACTGAGCTACAGAGCCGTGGGATGGAATCGGCCCGACCATTTCTGATCGGACCGACCGTTCCGCGACCTCGACGGGACTTGAACCCGCGACCTCCGCCGTGACAGGGCGGCGCGCTAACCAACTGCGCCACGAGGCCAGTGTGAATTCACTGTGTTATTCACTTGTGCGAATCCGTACCCCCAACGGGATTCGAACCCGTGCTACCGCCGTGAAAGGGCGGGGTCCTAGGCCGCTAGACGATGGGGGCCAGGGGCCTTCGACGTCGTCGCGCCTCGAACCGGGATGAACACTAAGGGGACAGTCTTCCGCAGCGCAAATCCCAGGAGCGTGACCCTCCTCACCGCTCGGTTTTCGGCGGAATTCCGGCCCGCGAGGACTGTCGGACCGGAGCCGGGCGGTCTGGCAGGCTGTGCCCGTGAGCCACGAGCAGCAGCAGGAGCCTGACCGACCCTGGGAGCCGCAGCCGGTCAGGATGTCGCAGCAGGACTTCGAGGACGTCGTCGGCGACGCCCTCGACCGGATCCCGGAGGACCTGGCCGAGGTGATGGATAACGTCGTCGTCCTCGTTCAGGACGAGCCCGATCCGGAGATGCTCACCGAGGAGGACTACGACGACTCCGGCATGCCCACGCTCCTGGGGCTGTACGACGGCGTCCCCCTGACCGAGCGCGACGAGGGCTGGTCCATGGTGCTGCCCGACCGCATCCTCATCTTCCGCGGACCCTTGGAGCGCTGGTGCGCCAGCCGCGAGGAGCTGGAGGAGGAGATCACCGTGACCGTCATCCACGAGGTGGCCCACCACTTCGGCATCCCCGACGAGCGCCTCCACGAGCTGGGCTGGGAGTAGCGCCGCGAACAGTGCGTGAACAGACCGTCAGGGTCATGACCTCGCGAGCACCCAGGGACCTGTCTTAGTGTGGCCGACATGAACGACCGTCATCGGCCTGCAGCTCCGGATGCCGGGGAGACTCCCGCCCCCGCCGACCCGAGCACGTCCCCGCAGCACCACATGAGTCGACGACCAGTGCTCCTGGCGGCCCTGGTGGGCGCCGGGTCCCTGGCGGGATGCTCCCTCATCCCCGGCTCCTCGTCGGCCGGCTCCTCCCCCAGTGCGAAGCCCCAGACCCCGGAGCCGGCGGCGTCGAGCGCCGCCCCCTCGCCCACCGCGGCCGCGAGCCCGGCTCCGTCGGCCACGGCGACCGCGACGGCCACCGACGGAGCGCTGGCGGGCTGGAGCCTGGAGGAGAAGGTCGGCCAGCTCATGATGGTCGGGGTGGACGCCCAGGCCCCCAAGCAGTCCTCCAACGAGGCCGTCGACACCCACCATGTCGGCAACATCTTCATCGCCGGACGCACCACAGCGGGCAGCCAGGCGACCCAGAAGGTCATCAGCTCCTTCACCTCCAAGGTCGGCCCGGGCACGACCCACGCCACCCCGATGCTCGTGGCCACCGACCAGGAGGGTGGCGAGGTCCAGGTCCTGGCCGGATCGGGCTTCTCCGACATCCCCTCGGCGCTGGACCAGTCAGCTCAGCCGCGCGACCAGCTGGTGGCCTCGGCGCGCACCTGGGGCAAGGAGCTGGCCGACGTCGGCGTCAACATGAACCTGGCCCCGGTCGCCGACCTGGTCGACATTGCCCGGCCGGCCTCCAACGAGCCCATCGGCCGCTGGGGGCGGGAGTACGGGCACGACGCCGCCACGGTCTCCTCCCAGGCCGGTGCCTTCGCTGAGGGGATGCAGGCCTCGAAGGTCATCCCCACTTACAAGCACTTCCCGGGCCTGGGGCGGGTGACGGCCAACACTGACACGTCTGCGGGCGTCGTCGACTCCACCACGACCCGCGGCGCCGATACCGCCGTCAGTGTCGTCTTCGGCGCCGCCATCGCCGCCGGGGCGCCGGTCATCATGGTCTCCTCGGCGACGTACTCCCTCATCGACCCCTCAGCGCCGGCGGTCTTCTCCTCGACAATCGTCACCGACATGCTGCGCAGGGAGATGGGCTTCTCCGGGGTGGTCATCACCGACGACGTCTCCGCCGCCGTCCAGGTCCAGGACGTGAGCGCGGGCGATCGGGCCGTGCGGGCGATCCGGGCCGGCTGCGACATCGTGCTGGCCTCGGCGGACCCGACGGTGGCCGCGGACATGGTCAAGGCCCTCATCGCCACTGCCCGGTCCGATCCGGCCTTCGCGGCGCGGGTGGACGAGTCGGCCACGCGGGTGCTGAACCTGAAGAAGAGCCTGGGGTCCTGACGCACGCCGAGATGCGCATCGGCCCGCCTTGTGCCAGTGGCTCGAGACGGGCCGATCACGTTGTCAGGCCAGCCGGCTCAGGTCTCAGCGAAGCTTGGTGGTGCCCTGCGATGTTCCGTTGGACTCGATGCGCTTGGCCAGGCAGTGGTCGGAGTCGTAGCCCTGGGCGTCGCACCAGGCATTGGCCTGGTCGCCGTCGGAGTAGGTATCACCCTGCAGGGTCACCCACCAGCCGCCGGTGTCGTAGACCGGCCACTGACTGGTGTCGATGATGACGGCCTTCGGGTTGGCCTGCTGCGTCTTGAGGTACTCGGCGAGGATCGCGCGTTTGGTCCAGGTCTGCCCGTCGGCCACGAGACCCACCTGCTTGGAGGACAGCTGCGGGGTCCACTTGCCCCGCAAGCTGTTCATGACGATGGGGTAGTCGTGCTTGATCTGCCACTGGATGGCGTCTCCGGCGGCCTGCTCGTCCTGCGCCTCCTGGTTGGCGTTGGAGCTCGCGGAGGAGGCGATGGTCATCGCGGAGTTCGTCGAGCTCTTCGCGGTGGCGGTCGATGAGCTGCCGCGGTCGAAGGAGGGCCGGACCGTCAGGCCCTTGAGGTCGAGGTCCTTGGCGGTGCGGAAGTAGTGCTGCTCGCCGAAGCGCAGCGTCACCGCCCGTCCGCCGTTGGGGATGATGAGCGGGTCGCTGGAGAGGTCGAAGGTTCCCGAGGCCACGAGGTGGTCGACGTCGGCGCCGCCGGTGGGGCTGGTGGAGCTGTAGACGAGGACCTGGCTGGACGACCCGGCCAGGAAGTCGCCCTCGGCGCAGGAGGTCGCCATGTTGCCGTGGACCTTGAGCTCGCCCTGGCCGTCCTCCACCGAGGTGATCGTGAAGGTCGGCATGCTGGAGCAGGCCTTGACCGCGCCCGAGGGCAGGGCCGCGGCGGTCGAGGTGGCCGCGGCGTCTGCCTGCCCGTTCTGCTTGCCGTCCTCGCCCCCGTCGCTGTCGGCCTTGTTCTGGGAGGTGTCCTCACTCTTACCCTTGTTGGCGAAGTGGCTGCCGGCCCACAGGCCGCCTCCGCCGACGATGACGAGCAGGAGGACCACGATGATCGCGACCAGGCGACCGCTGCTGGATTTCGACGGCTGCTTCTGCTGGGGAGGCGGCATCTGGGCCATCATCTGGGGGCCGAACATGTCCAGCTCCACCGCCGGCTGAGCGGCGGAGAAGCCCGACGGCGCCCCAGTGGGGGTCTCGGCCCAGGCGGCGATGTCCTCGGCCGACGGCGGCGGGGGCACGGGGAAGGCCACCGACTCGGCCGAGCCCGCGGCGGGAGCGGCCGAGCCCGCTGTCCAGCCGGAGGACACGGCCGCGGACTGGGCTGACGCCGTGACGTCAGTCGTGTCAGCCGAGTCCACCTCGTGCCGCTGCAAGGCGGGGGCGAGGACGGTCGTGTCGTTGTTGTCGGAGTCCGCAGCCTCGTCGGTTGCGGTCTCCGCCTCCGCATCGGGCTCGGCGGCAGTCTCAGCCGCGTTGGAGCCCTCGGCAGGTTCCTCTGTCTCCGGCTCAACACCGGCTTCGCCAGAGCCGGCATCCTCAGCGCCGTCCTCTGCCTCGTCACCCGAGTCATCGGGGCGCGGCGCCTGAGCCTCGCCAGCGGCGTCCTCCGGCTCTGCATCGGGCTCGGCGGCAGTCTCGGCCCCCTCGGTGTCCTCGGAGTGCTCGGCAGACTCCTCTGTCTCCGGCTCGACACCGGCCTCGCCAGAGTCGCCATCGGCAGTATCCTCAGCCGCGCCGGAGTCCTCGGCAGGCTGGTCCTCCGAATCCGGGCTCTCAGCCTCGGCATCCTCAACGTCTTCGGAGTCCTCGTCAGACTCGTCAGTCCCCGGTTCCTCGGCCTCATCAGCAGGCTCCACGCCACGCTCGTCGGCAGACTCGTCGGCGGCGGTGTCCTCGACGTGCGGGTCCTCCGGAGCCGGGCTCTCAGCCTCGGCATCCTCAGTGCCCTCAGTGCCCTCGGAGTCCTCGTCAGACTCCTCTGTCTCCGGCTCGACACCAGCTTCGCCAGAGTCGGCATCCTCAGTGCCCTCAGTGCCCTCGGAGTCCTCGTCAGACTCCTCTGTCTCCGGCTCGACACCAGCTTCGCCAGAGTCGGCATCCTCAGCATCGTCCTCTGCCTCGTCACCCGAATCGTCGGGGCGCGGCGCCTGAGCTTCGCCGGTTGCGGTCTCCGCATCGGGCTCAGTGGCAGCCTCAGCCACAGATTCCGTGGCCTGCACATCCTCGGCCTCATCATCGTCAACCGGCCCGGGCTCATCGGCGGCCTCGTCCTCGTCCACCGGCGTGCCGCCGTCTCCGGCCGACTCCGCCGACTCCGCCGACTCGGTCGGCTCCGTCTGCGCCGGGTCCCCCTGACTGAAAGCAGGGTCCACAGTGGGCTCGCCGGCCGCACTATCAGCCGCAGCCCCCGCGTCACCCACGCCACCAGCAGCACTGGCGGCCGCGTCGTCGGTCAGGTAACCGCGCGCACGGAGATTGGCGAGGACCTCGACGTTCCCGGTACTGGCCAGCCAGCCGAGCAGGTCGGGATAGGCGGCCGGGTTGGTCGACAGCGGCGCCCACAGGTCGGGCCGGCTCTGTGCGATGGCGGCCTGCAGGGCCTGGTCCGGAGTCTGAGCGGCAACCGTCGCATCGGCCTGATGCGCCGCCATCATGAGCTGAACCGGATCCATGCAGAGCCTTTCCGGGAGAACGTATGGGTGACCTCGACTGATCGGGCGCGCAGCCAACCCATCCCGGGTCCTTCACCAGGCTCCGACCATCCCCGATGGTAATCACGAATCGTCGGAAAAGTTAGAAAACGGACTCCACCTCGCCAACGCCCGCTTCTTCTATGCGCCCCGTCCGCCCCTCGTCTCAGGGACCTCCCCGACCCCGGGTCAGGGTCGAGCCTCCACACGCTCAGGGGACCTTTCCTCCGCCAGGAGGATTCGCGTACCCCATGCCACTGTCAAACTGAACCTATGATTAGTTCCGCCGCAGCCCCCGCTTCATCCGTCGCTTCATCCGTCCTCACACCTCACCATCCGGTGGATGACCCCGTGGTCTCCGCACGCAACCTCTCCAAGGTCTACGGGCGCGGCTCGGGCGCCGTCACAGCGCTCGACTCCGTCAACGTCGACATCGCCCGCGCCCGCTTCACCGCCATCATGGGGCCGTCTGGCTCCGGCAAGTCCACGCTCATGCACTGCCTGGCCGGCCTGGACTCGATCACCTCCGGGGAGATCATGCTCGACGGCGACATGATCTCCTCCATGAACCAGCGTCGCCTCACCCGCCTGCGCCGCGAGCGCATCGGCTTCATCTTCCAGTCCTTCAACCTGGTCCCCACCCTCACAGCGGCGGAGAACATCACCCTGCCCCTGGATATCGCTCGCAAGAAGGTCAACCCGCAGCGTTTCGACCAGGTGATCGACGCCGTCGGCCTCAGGGAGCGCCTATCGCACCGGCCCGCCGAACTCTCCGGCGGCCAGGTCCAGCGCGTGGCCTGCGCCCGGGCGCTCGTGGGCGAGCCGGCGGTCGTCTTCGCCGACGAGCCCACCGGCAACCTGGACTCCCACTCCACCGACCAGGTCCTGGAGATCCTGCGCCGCAGCGTCGACGACCTGGGGCAGTCGGTGGTCATGGTGACCCACGAGCCGGAGGCGGCCGCCTGGGCCGACACCGTCATCTTCCTGCGCGACGGGCACGTCGTCGCCCAGCTGGACGACCCCGACCGCGACCGGGTCCTGGACGCCCTGCGCGAGCTGAGCGAGACCGAGCCCGCCCCCGCAGCCGCCCCGCACTCCGGCTCGGCCGTCGAGGGGGCCTGAGCCATGAAACGAGTCGCCTGGCGCTCCGTGCGCGCCCACGCCAAACAGTTCTTCCTGACCACTTTCGCCGTCATGCTCGGGGTGGCGTTCCTGTCGGGCACGCTCGCCCTGCGCGCCTCCATGTCGGAGACCTTCTCCAATCTGACCTCCTCCACCGTCACCTCGGATCTGTACGCCCGAGGCCCCAAGATCGCCGGCAGCGGCGACGACAGCTCGTCGAGTTCGCAGCAGACCCAGCCCATCGACAGCTCCCTGACCGAGCAGATCAAGCAGATCAACGGTGTCGAGGCCGCCAACCCCGGCGTCCAGATGGCTGGGGTCCTCGTGGGCTCCAACGACGCCCCGGTCACCACCACCGGCGCCCCCACGCTCTTCATACCGCTGTACGACAGCAAGGATGGCCTGACCTGGGTCCAGGGTCACAAGCCTCAAGGAGGCGGTGAGATCGCTCTGGAGTCCGGGGCCCTGAAGAACTCCGGCCTCAAGGTCGGGGACAAGACGCACATCGTGGTGCAGGGCTCACCCAGCGAGGTCACGGTGGTCGGTGAGTTCCACTACGAGTCCTCCATGGCCAGCGCGACGGTCGTGGGCGTGGATCCGAGCTGGCTCATGCCCATCGCCGCCCCGGACGGGAAGGTGACGAACATCTCCGTCGACGTCGCCCAGGGCTCCTCGGTGGAGACGGTCAAGTCCGAGCTCACCAAGATCCTTCCCGACGGCGCCCAGGTCCAGACCCGCGCCGAGGTCATCAAGGAGCAGAACAAGGCCATTGAGGAGCAGCTGGGCTTCGTTCAGGTCTTCCTGCTGGTCTTCGTCGTCGTCGCGATGTTCGTGGGCTCCTTCATCATCATGAACTCCTTCGCAATGAGCGTGCGTCAGCGGGTCAAGGAGTTCGCCCTGCTGCGGGCGGTCGGGGCCTCACCGGCCTCCGTGTTCGGCGTGGTGTTCCTGCAGGCGGTCGTCATCGGCGTCGTCGGCTCCGCCCTGGGCGTGGCCGCGGGCGCGGGGCTGCTGGCCGGGTTGTCCGCGCTGCTCGACGCAGCCGGCATGCCGCTGCTGGAGGGCACGGGCCTGAGCGGGACGATCATCGCGATCTCGCTGGCGGTGGGCCTGGCCGTCACCGTCGTCGGCACTCTGCTGCCGGCACGGGAGGCCGCCCTGACCCACCCGGTCGAGGCCATGCGCGGCGTGTCAGGATCCCGGGAGAAGTCCCTGGTGCTGCGCACGATCCTGGGCGGGCTGCTGCTGGCGGCCGGGGCGGCCGCGATCGCCGCCGCGTGGGTGAACGCGGACCTGACGCAGCGCGGTCTCATCATGGGGCTGGGCGCGGGCGGCACGATCCTGGGACTGCTCATCGTCTCCCCGACCCTGGCCCGCCCGGTGGTGGCGGTGCTGGGCCTGCCCTTCCGGCTGCTGCGGCCCGCCGGGCGCCTGGCGGTGCGCAACATCGTCCACAACCCGCGCCGCACGGCCAACACCTCCGGCGCCCTCATGGTGGGTATGGCCCTGGTGTGCGCCGGCGCCACGCTGGCCGCCTCCTTCCAGTCCTCGACGTCCGACGAGATCGACAAGTCCCTCAAGGCCGACCTCGTGGTCCAGCCGGCCACCATCGGCAGCCTGGGCACCCGGCTCTCGGCCGACAAGGCCAAGGAGATCGCCGCCATCGACGGGGTCAAGGAGACCTCCTCCTACTCCATCTACGCCGACTCCGTCACCAAGCCCGACGGCAGCCAGACCCCCACCGCCACCGTCATCGTCGTCGATCCCGGCACCTACTCCAAGGCCTACGACGTCTCCGCGAGCGCCGGGTCCATGAAGGATCTGGACGCCACCCACGTGGCTGCGAAGAAGGACGAGGGCCTCAAGCTCGGAGACAAGGTCTCCGTCACCGGCCCCACCGGGTCGGTTGAGGCCACGGTCAGCGCCGTCGTCGACCCGAAGGGAACCGGCGGGAACTACTACATCGCCCCCGAGCTGGCGGCGGCAGTGGGCTCCTGGAACTCCCCGGGCACCACCACGGACCCGGCCCACGTCCTGGACTCGCCGCAGGGCATGCTCCTGACCCTCAAAGAGGGCACCGACCTCGACACGGTGCGGGGCAAGGCCCGCGACATCGTGGCCGACACCTACCAGTACGCGGTGCGCGACGCCAGCGAGATCTCCGACCAGGTCGGTCAGCAGATCAACCGGATGCTCGCCGTCCTCTACGGCCTGCTGGGGCTGAGCATCGCCATCGCCATCCTGGGCATCGTCAACACCCTGGTGCTCTCGGTCTCGGAGCGCACCCGGGAGATCGGGCTCATGCGCGCCGTCGGCCTGGGCAAGGCCCAGCTGTCCGGGGAGATCATCACCGAGTCGGTCCTCACCTCCCTGTACGGCACCGTGCTGGGCGGGGCGACCGGGGTGGTCCTGGCCGCCGCCCTCAAGGAGGTCCTGGAGGATCAGGGGCTGACGAGCCTCAGCATCCCCTGGGGCCAGATGGTGGGCATGCTCGTGCTCTCCGTGGTGGTCGGCGTCATCGCGGCCCTGTGGCCCGCGCTGCGCGCCTCCCGGATTCCGGTCCTGGACGCCATCGCCACCGAGTAAGCGGCGTTCGCCGAGCACGCCCAGCAAGCCCGGCGCCCCGGCCGACCCCCGCAACGGGGGCGGGCCGGGGCGCCGGCACGTCTGCGCGGCCCGTCCGGCAGCTGCCCGAGTCGCGCCCGGCACGTATTCCCGCACCCGGTATCTTCCTTGTCACCGCCTCTGCCTCTGCCGCGCCGGCTTCCCCTCCGATAGCCTCATGCGATCATGCCCGAATCGTCCTCCCGGTCGTTCCCGACCGTCCCGACCGCGATGTCCGCCCTGACCGCACAGTCCATGACCCCCGACGCCCCGCTGCCCCATCCCCCATCCTTGGGGGCCGGGGCGCTTCTGCGCTGGCTGCTGCGCCGTGCCGCCTTCCCGGTCACCCTGGCGACCCTGGCGGCCTGCACCTCCAACATCATCCAGGCGATCGTGCCGGCCTTCCTGGGGCAGGCCCTGGACGCCGGCATCGAGAACGGTCTCAACGGCCGCGTCTGGGGCATCGGCGCGCTGCTGCTGGTGCTGTTCGTCGTCTACGCCGTCGGGGACACGATGCTGTCCTACTTCGGGGTGACGGCCTGGATGCGCACCGCCTTCGACGTCGACCGGCTCGTGGGCCGGCAGATCTCCGCCACCGGCAAGGACCTGTCCCGGCAGGTCTCCACCGGCGAGGTCGCCACCATCATCGCCTCCGACGCCGACTACCTGGGCAAGCTCATCGAGCACCTGCCGGCCCTGCTGGGGGCGGCGGCCAGCTTCCTCGTCGTCGCCGTCCTCATGCTGCGCACCTCGGTGAGCCTGGGGCTCATCGTCATCCTGGGCATGCCGCTGGTGGCGGCCATCGTCACCCTGGTCATCCGCCCCCTGCAAAAGCGTCAGGCCGTCCAGCGCGAGGCCCAGTCCGCGGTCACCACGATCACCACGGACACGGTGGCGGGCCTGCGGATCCTGCGGGGCATCGGCGGGGAGGACGTCTTCGCCCGCCGCTACCGGGACGCCTCCCAGGAGCTGCGGCGCCGCGGCGTCGAGGTGGCCTCCTCCCAGGCGACCCTCATGACCCTCCAGGTGCTGCTGCCCGGGCTCTTCGCCGCGATCGTCGTGTGGGTGGCGGCGCGCATGGCCGTGGCCGGCAGCCTCACCCCCGGCGGGCTCATCACCTTCTACGGCTACACCGCCTACCTGTCCTGGCCGCTGTGGGTGTTCACCAACTCCGTGCAGGACTACACCCGGGCCGTCGTCGGCGCCCGGCGCCTGAGCCGCCTGCTGGAGGTGGCGCCGGCCGCCGGCAGCCTCGTGGAGCGCCTCAACCTGGACCCGGCCGCCGCCCACCCCGTCAGCGGCGACCTGGTGGACACCGGCAGCGGCCTGCGCCTCAAGGAGGGCCGTATGACGGCCCTGGTGTGCCCCGACCCACAGGTCTCGGCCGACCTGGCCACGCGCCTGGGGCGCTTCACCGACGCCGGCCCCACCGTGACCCTGGCGGGCCGGCCACTGACCACCATGCCCCTGGAGCAGGTGCGCGCCAGCATCGTCGTGGCCGGCGCCACTGCCCAGCTGTTCACCGGGACCCTGCGCGAGGCCCTCGACGTGCGCGGCGGCCCCGACCCGCAACCGGCGGGACTGGAGGACCTCGTGCGCGCCGAGACCGAGCGCACCACCGGGGCCGACGTCGACCAGCAGGTCCGCCCCCAGGAGCGCGTGGCTCCCGGTGACGACCGGCTCATCGAGGCCGTCGGGATCGCCGACGCCGGTGATGTCCTCACCTCCCTGAGCGAGGGCCTGGCCGGGATGATTACCGAGAAGGGCCGGTCCCTGTCCGGCGGGCAGCGCCAGCGCGTGGCCCTGGCCCGGGCGCTGCTGACCGAAGCGCCCACGCTCGTGCTCATCGAGCCGACCTCCGCCCTGGACTCCCACACCGAGGCCCGGGTGGCCGCCCAGGTGCACCGGGCCCGCGCCGGGCGCACGACCGTCGTCGTCACCGCCTCACCGCTGGTCCTGGAGGCCTGCGACGAGGTCGTCTTCCTGGACTCCGGCGGGGCCGAGCTCCTGCGCTCCACGCACCGCGAGCTCATGGCGATGGCCCGCAGCGGCCACGCCCAGGCGGCCGACTACCGCGCCGTCGTCTCACGGGCCATGGGCGAGGATGCGGAGGTGAGCTGCTGATGGCGCTTCCCGTCGCACCCGGGCCCGTCGCCCTGCGCAAGACCTTCCGCATCATGGCCTCCTACCGGGGGCGCTTCGCCGTCGTCCTGGTCCTCCAGATCACGGCGGTCCTGTCCACGCTCGTGGCCCCCCAGCTGCTGGGGCGGCTGGTCGGTCGGGTCTCGGCCGGGCGGGCCGACGCCGGCTACGTGGACCGGATCGTGCTGACTATCATCGCGGTCACGCTCGTGGGAGCGGTCATCAACCGCTTCGCCCAGAAGCACGCCCGCACCCTGGGTGAGTCGGTCTTCGCCGAGCTGCGCGAGCGCATGATGAACCGGGTGGTGCACCTGCCGCTGAGCGCCGTGGAGTCCGCCGGCACCGGCGACCTCGTGGGGCGCACCACCACCGACGTCTCCCGCATCGAGTTCCTGGTGCGGGTGGGGATCCCCCAGATCCTCGTGTGCGTGGTCACGATCGTCTTCACGCTTCTGGCCGCCGCCGTCGCCGACCCCCTCCTGGCGCTCGGACTGCTCGTCATCGCCCCGCCCGTGTGGTCGATGATGCGCTGGTACCTGCCGATCTCCATCCCCGCCTACCGGGCCGAGTCGGCCGCCCAGGCCCGCCTCAACGGGACGGTCTCCGAGACGGTTGAGCATGCCGAGACCGTGGACGCCCTGGGCATCGGGGCACGCCGCGAGCGCGCCATCATGGCCTCCATCAAGGAGGCCTGGTCTCTGGAGCGCTACACGGCTGCGCTGCGGGTGCGCCTGTTCATGGTGCTCGACGTCGCCTGGAGGGCGCCCGTCGTCGTCATCCTCCTGTGGGGCGGGTTCCTGGCCGGCCGCGGCTACGCGACCCTGGGGGCGATCACCACCGTGGCCCTCTACTCCATGGAGCTGCGCAAGCCGGTGGGCCAGCTCATGTTCTGGGTCGACCAGGTCCAGATCGCCCAGGCCTCCCTGTCCCGCATCCTGGGGGTGGAGGAGGTCCCCGACGACCGCACCCCCACCGGCGAGGAGCCCGAGGGCACGCGGATCGTGCTCGACGACGTGCGCTTCTCCTACCGGGAGGGCGTCGAGGTGCTCCACGGGATCGACCTGGAGCTCGTGCCCGGGGAGCGGCTGGCCGTCGTCGGGCCCTCGGGGTCGGGCAAGTCCACGCTGGGGCGGATGCTGGCGGGCGTCAACCCGCCCACCTCCGGGAGCGTCACCGTGGGAGGGGTGTCGCTGACGGACCTGCCCGAGGACGAGCTGCGCCGCCACGTGGCCCTGGTAACCCAGGAGCACCACGTGTTCGTCGGCACCGTGGCGGACAACGTGCGCCTGGGGCGGCCGGGCGCCTCCGATGACACGATCCGCGAGGCGATCGAGGCCATCGGGGCCGATGCCTGGGTGGACGGGCTGCCCGAGGGGATGGACACGATGGTTGGCTCGGGGCACCTCGAGCTCAGCCCCGCCCAGGCCCAGGAGGTGGCGCTGGCCCGGCTGGTGCTGCTGGACCCGCACACGCTCATCCTGGATGAGGCCACCTCGCTGCTGGACCCGCGCGCCGCCCGCACCCTGGAGCGGACCCTGTCCACGGCGCTGGCCGGGCGCACCGTCATCGAGGTGGCCCACCGCCTCTACACGGCCGCCGACGCCGACCGGGTCGCCGTCGTCATGGACGGGCGGATCGTCGAGCTGGGCAGCCACGACGAGCTCGTGGCCCTCGGCGGGGAGTACGCGAGCCTCTGGCAGGCCTGGAACCAGGAGTAGCCGGGCGGAGGTGCGGTGGGGCGGCCGGTGGGCGGCCGTGCCGACGTCGGGCACCGGGCCGGTCCGCGCCGTCGGCACGGTTCGAGCCACGCTGCCGGTCAGGGCGGCGGACAGCAGCCCTTCGCAGATCGCCGGTGGCGAAAGCCGGCCCTTATCGCCCAAACCTACAAACCCGCTCGGGCCTGCGTTGTTCCACGAGGGCGCAGGCTGTGAGATTCTTAGGGTGGCGAGTCGTCCCACTGTCGCGATCCCGCCGCCTCGCAGTCAGCTGACTGCGTCCACCGCCGTGCCTCACACAAGAAGGTTCGTTCATGCCCAACAACCAGCCACCTCCCCCGCCGTCGCAGGCGACGCCGTCGGCCTCCACCACGCCTCCTCGCAGGGCTGCCGGCAGCGCGCAGCCCACGCTCGGGGAGCTCATCGCACGCATCTCGGAGAACATCTCCGCGCTGGTGCGCGGCGAGATCGACCTGGCCAAGGCCAAGGGCCAGCGCATGGCCAAGGAGATGGGGCTGGGGGCCGGGCTGCTCGGCGCCGCCGGGGTGCTGGCCCTGTTCATCTTCGGGCTGGTGCTGGGGGCCATGACGACCGGTCTGTCCCACGTCATGCCGCTGTGGGCCGCCTTCCTCGTGGTGGCGCTGATTCTCACCCTCATCGCCGTGCCGATGGCCCTGATCGGCATCAAGCGCCTCAAGGCCGCCAAGGCCGACACGCCGACGCCGCAGGAGGGGCTGAAGGAGTCCGTCAACGCCGTCAGGGGGGCCGTGACCTCCGGCCTGCAGAGGGGGAACGCCCGGTGAGCACCAACGCCGCACCCACGCCCGTCCCCGCCGCGCCGGCCACGCCGGCCGCGCAGGCGGCGCCGTCGGCTGACGACGTCATGTCCGACCTGGCGGCCCGGCGTCTGGCGCTGGCCGCCGACGTCGACGAGCTCGCCGCACGCCTGGCCCCGAACAACCTGGCCAAGGTCGCCAAGCTCAAGGCCCGCGAGAAGGTCCAGGAGCTGCGCAGCCAGGCCGTCAGCAAGGCCCAGGAGACGGCCGGCCAGGTCAAGAACCGCCTGGCCTCCCTGGCCGGCGGCGGCACCGATCCCGAGGGCGGGGTCGACACCTACGACCCCAGCACGCTGACCCTCGGCCAGCGCGTCTCCCGTCTGTTCGACGACGCCCGCGACGGCGACCCCGCCTCCCTGGGGATCGTCACGGTTGCGGGACTCGCCCTGGCGGGCCTGAGCGTGACGGCGACCGTCGCCGCGGTCAAGGCCTTCCGTGCCCGGGCGGCTCGGGCATGACCAGCGGACAGCAGGCCGGCACCTCCGGCACTGAGGGTGCCGGGGCCACCGGGTCCGGGTCGCTGAGCCCCGAGCAGATCGAGGAGCGGTTGCGCGCCCAGCGCGAGGCCCTGGCGGCGAGCGTCGATGAGTTCGCCTCCCGGATCGACCCGCGCACACAGGCCAAGGAGGCCGGGGAGCATCTGCGCGAGCAGGCGAGCGCCAAGGCCGAGCATCTGCGTGAGCAGGCGGAGGCCGGCGCCGGCCGACTGCGCGAGGGGGCCCGACGCTGGGCCGAGCAGGCGGAGGAGACCTGGGAGCGCGCCAAGCAGGGCGACTCCGAGGCATCCTCCAAACTCGCCAAGGCGGCCGCCGTCGCCGGGGGCGTGGTGACCGCCGGCATCGTCCTGACCCGCCTCGCCCGCCGCTGACACAGAACCACCCGTCGAGGGCGCACCATCGGGCTCGCGGACTGCATCCCCAGGATCAGTCCTCAGCACCTATGGTGCGTCCTCGTGTCACACCGGCACCCCGCCGTACTCCAGCACCAGAAGCCAGTCGGCCCGCATCGGGAACTGCGATGTCCGCCGGGGACGTACTTCTCCCCCAGGTCACTGCGTTCAAACCCCAGTGACCTGGAGGAAAACGCAGTCCCCGATCACAAAGTACGTCCTCGTCCCCAAGGGTGCGTCCTCGCGCACTGATAGCTGGGAGAACAGTTTCCCGTCATACCTGAGCAAGGCATCAGGGGAGATACGCCACCGAGTGAAATGTGTTCCACAACACATTTACGTCATCTGGTCTCGCACCCCGCACGCCCCTAACCTAATCACATAACTCCCCGTCGTCCTCCGGGACTGGCGGGGTCTACTTTTCTTTACAGGAGGCTACTCGTGGCCCTCAAAATGGCAGTCGTCGTTGACTACCAGAACGTCCATCTCACTGCAGCAGGCCTGTACATGCCGGGGTGCCCTCCTGAGGACGCACTCATCGATCCTTACCGGTTCGCCAGCCAGCTCGCTCAGGCCCGCAACGCGACGAACGACGATATGCACCAGGTAGAGGTGTCTCCAGGGTTGAGGTCTTTCGGGGCCTACCAATCCCGGAAGATGACAGCGATGCATACCGGCGCAACCAGGCCCAGAAGGCGCAGTGGGCCCGAGGGCACCACGGAGTAGTCAACGTGACGCTGCGGCCACTGAAGTACTCATGGGAGCACATCGCTGGGGTCAGCGACCTATCCGCTCATCGAGACAGGAAAAAGGTGTCGATGTCCTGTGCGCCTTGATGCTCGTTGACCTGGCTCGCTGCGGCTTGTACGACGTCGTGGTTCTCGCCTCCCGGGACACGGACATCGCCCCAGCCTTCGACAATGCTGCCCGAACTGGCAGCGCCAAAGTTGAAGCGGCCAAGTGGTACCACCCTGGCAATTCCCGCACGTTCGGGCGCATCAAGACAGAACGCCGGCTGTGGACCACTTCCATGACTGAGCAGCACTTTCTCTCCAGCCTGGACCCACTCGACTACGCCTGACACAGTCTCTCTCCCCTCCCCCATCACCAAGCTCGCCCGCCAGCTCTGCTCGCTGTAGCCCCACACCGACCCGCAGGTCACAGATCGGTCACTGGCCCGAATTGGTCTCGACCACCTGCACCGGCGTCCTAAAATCACTTCCGTGACAACGGCGCCCACGACTCCCCCGGATACGGTGACGGATCCTGCCACCTCCCTCCCTTCTCTTGATGTCGCTCCGGGCTCCGTGGTCCGGGTGCGCGACGAGGACTGGCTGGTCACCCAGGTCTCCACCACGTCTGACGGCATGCTGGTGACGGTGCAGGGCCTGTCCGAGCTGGTTCGGGACACGACGGCGCAGTTCTCCGCTGGTCTTGACCACATCGTCCCGGTGGACCCGCGCCACACCCGGGTCATCGCGGACACCTCCACCCGTCACCGGCTCTCGCGCCTGTGGCTGGAGGCGACGCTGCGCAAGACGGCCCTCCCGGCGACATCCACCGACCTGGCCGTGGTCAGTGACGTCCTCGCCGACCCACTGGCCTACCAGCTGACGGCAGTCCGCCAGGCCCTGGACCCGGCAAACCTGCGCCCGCGCATCCTCCTGGCTGACACCGTGGGCCTGGGCAAAACCCTGGAGATCGGCATGATCCTGGCCGAGCTCGTGCGCCGCGGCCGGGGCGACCGCATCCTCATCGTCACGCCCCGTCACGTGCTCGAGCAGATGCAGCACGAGATGTGGTCGCGCTTCGCGCTGCCCTTCGTGCGCCTGGACTCGGTGGGCATCCAGCGGGTGCGCCGTTCGGTGCCGGCCTCACGCAACCCGTTCTCGGTGTTCCACCGCGCGATCATCTCCATCGACACGCTGAAGTCGGACCGCTACCTCAATCATCTGCGCAAGCAGCGCTGGGACGCGGTCGTCATCGACGAGTCACACAACGTCACCAACAAGGGCACGCTCAACAACCGGCTCGCGGACATTCTGGCCCGCCAGACCGACGCCCTCATCCTGGCCTCGGCCACGCCCCACAACGGCAACCCGAAGTCCTTCGCCGAGCTCATCCGTCTGCTGGAGCCGACGGCGGTGCGCGCGGACGGCTCCCTCGATGAGGAGGCGGTGCGTCGTCTCGTCATCCGTCGTCACCGTCACTCCGACGAGGTGCGCGACGTCGTGGGCGGCCGCTGGAAGGAGCGCCTGACTCCGGTCAACAAGCTGGTGGAGCCCTCCCCGGCTGAGGACGCGGTGGCCGGCGAGCTCTCGCGCACCTGGCTGCACCGGCCCGACGGTGCCTCGGCACCGGGTGGCCACAGGCCCGCCGCCCGCGGCGGCGACTCCCTGTTCGCCTGGACCCTGGCCAAGTCCTTCCTGTCCTCGCCGGCGGCCCTCATCCAGACGATCGACGAGCGCTTGGCCCGACGCCGCAGCCGGGCAGCAGCAGCTGGCTCCACCCCGGAGCCCTCGGAGCAGTCCGAGGCGCTGGCCCGCTTGCGCGAGCTGGCCGTGGAGGCCAACACGACGGCCTCGGGCAAGTACCAGGCGCTGCTGACCGAGCTGCGCCGCATCGGGATCGGCCCCAGGTCGCCCGAGCGCGTCGTCGTCTTCGCCGAGCGCATCGCCACGCTCACCTGGCTGGCCGAGCACCTACGTGAGGACCTGCGCCTGCCCGCCGACGCGGTGCGGGTCATGCACGGAAGCCTGTCGGACGTGGAGCAGCAGGAGATCGTCGAGCAGTTCCGCCAGGCCCATACGCCGGTGCGCGTCCTGGTGACTGGCGACGTCGCCTCGGAGGGCGTCAATCTGCACGCCCAGTGCCATGAGCTCATCCACTACGACATCCCCTGGTCGCTTATTCGCATCGAGCAGCGCAACGGCCGCATCGACCGCTACGGCCAGAGCGTCTCACCGCAGATCACGACCTTGCTGCTGAGCCCGTCGGACCCGCGCTTCTCCGGCGACGTCCGCGTGCTCACGCGCCTGATGGAGAAGGAGGATCAGGCGCACCGGGCCCTGGGCGACGCTGCCTCTCTCATGGGCCTGTACTCGGGTGAGAAGGAGGAGGAGGCGATCCGCGAGGCGCTGGCGGCCGGGCAGGACATTGACGCCGTCGTCCCCGACGCCGACGACACACTCAACCTGGATCCGATGGCGGCCCTGTTCGCGAAGCTGACGGGCACGGCCGAGGCCAAGGGTGACGGCGCTGCTGCACCCACCGGCACCGAGGACTCCCCTGTTGATCCGAGTAATCCCGGCGACCCGGCCGGTCCGGCCACCCCCACCCCACCCGCTGCCCCGCTGGCGACGTCGACGCTGTACGAGACCCAGCTGGACTATCTGCGCCAGGCCCTCACCGAGCTCTATGAGCGCCCCGAGGAGGCCGAGCAGCGCCAGACCGGCGGAGGGGGCGTCTCGTGGCGCGAGCACGGCACGCAGCACATCGTGGAGATGGTGCCCCCGGCGGGGCTGCGCCATCGCCTGTCGGTGCTGCCGCAGTCCTACCTGCGTGAGCGCCGCGTCCAGGAGCACCTCAAGCTGGCGACGACGCAGGCGAAGGGCGCACGTCTTCTCATGGAGGCCCTGAGTGACTCCTCGGATTCCTCCTGGCCGGAGGCCCACTATCTGGGACCGCTGCACCCGGTGCTGGACTGGGCCGGCGACCGGGTTCTGGCCAAGCTCGGCCGCTCCTCAGTGTTCGCGGTGCGCGGCGACGTCGACTCACCGACCGTCCTGCTGCTGGGGACGCTGACGAACCAGGCGGGCCGGACGGTATCGATGGTGTGTGTCAGTATCGCCTTCCCCTACCTGGACCTGGCGGCCGCGCAGTCGGAGCTGGATGCGGGCCGGCCGGTCGAGGCGGTGCCGATCGGGCAGGTGCACGACTCCCCCGCCGCCATGTTCGAGGCGGTGGGCATCTCCCGGGAACTGCGGAACTCCGGGCCGGTGACGCAGACCAGCCTGCTGGAGGCGCTCATCCCTCCGGCGGTGGATACGGCTAAGGACCACATGAGACTGACCCTCGACGCAGCGGAGGAACAGGCGACGGCTCGGGTTGAGGCCTGGGCGGAGCGCGCGAATGCCTGGGATGACGAGGCCGGTCGCCTCATCCAGAACCGCCATCTGCGCGAGCAGCGGATCACGGTGGCTCAGGAGCGCGAGCTCAGGAAACAGCACCGGCCCGCGCACACGCTGGTGCGCCCACTGCTGGTGGTGGTGCCGCAGGACTTCGGGATGGAAGGGGATCTCTGATGGCGGTGTCGGATGCGCTGGTCGTCGGCGAGGACTGGATCAGCGAGCACTACTTCACGACGGACGCCACCAAGGAGTCCTTCCTGGCGCGCGTGCTGGAGCGCCGCAAGGAGTGGGAGGCCCTGGAGAAGCCGGCCGATCCTGGTACCGCCCCGACGCCGACGCCTCGCTCCCGGTTCCGTTCCGAGCGCTCCCGCTTGGAGGAGCTGCTGGCGGTCCTGCCCGCCGACGACGCAGGCTCCCTGACCGGCGCGGCCCTGGAGGCGGCCGGCGAGCTCGATGCGCTCCTGCGCGAGATTCTGGGCTTCACGTCGTCGGAGTACCGCCGGACCGAGCGGGGCCCGGTGACCCTGGTGAGGCCGGTGGGTGATGAGGGCCCGGCTCCGCTGGTGCTGCTGCGGGCCCGCCCGGTGACGACGGTGGAGGACCTCCTGGTCAAGGACGCCCCCACGCTCGCTGAGGAGTGGCAGCCCGTGGACTTGGGGGACCCCGACGCCCCGGTGCTGGAGGGGGCTGAGCCGATCGAGTCGGTGTCTCGGGCGCTGTCGACGCTCATGACGGATGGTCATGGCCCGGCCTTCGCCCTGGTCCTGGCGGGCCAGTGGGCGCTGGTGGCGGAGCGGGAGCGGTGGCCGGAGGGCCGCTGGCTGGCGGTCAACGTGCAGCTCGTCGTCGAGCGTCATGAGGCCACGCGCGGCGGCGAGGTGGAGCGGGCCCTGACCTGCCTGGATGCCCGTTCTCTGCTGCCGACGGCGGAGGGCGAGACGTGGTGGGCGGCGACCTTGGAGGACTCGGCGGCCCACACGGTGGGGGTCTCGAAGGATCTGCGTGAGGGCGTGCGCTCCTCCATTGAGATCCTTGCGAATGAGGTGGTGCGCCGTCGCGCCGCGCGGGGGTTGGAGCCGCTGCCCCAGGAGCGGGCGCAGGACCTGGCCCTGCAGTCGCTACGCTACATCTACCGGATCATCTTCCTGCTGTATGCGGAGGCGAGCCCTGAGCTGGGGGTCCTGCCGGTGGGCGCCACCGAGTACGACGCCGGCTACGGCCTGGATCGCCTGCGTGAGCTGGCCTTGAGGGAGCTGCATGAGGAGTCGGCCCTGGCGGGCACGCACATCTACGAGTCCTTGGACCGCCTGTTCCACCTGGTCGATGAGGGCCACAACGAGCAGGTGCCGGCCGCGCAGGAAGGCAGCTTCGACGGCCTGGTCTTCCGGCCGATGCGCGCCGACCTTTTCCGCCCGGCGGCGACCGCCCTCATTGACGAGGTGGGCCTGGGCAACGGGGCGCTGCTGCGGGTACTGCGCCACTTGCTGCTGACTAAGGAGAACAGCAAGGGCGGCCGTGGCTTCATCTCCTATGTGGAGCTGGGCATCAACCAGCTGGGTGCCGTCTACGAGGGGCTCATGAGCTACTCGGGTTCCTTCGCCACCGAGCGCCTGTGGGAGGTGGCGCCGGGCGGGGACGCATCGAAGGGCTCCTGGGTGGTGCCCGAGGACGTCATGAAGGGCCTGGAGGAGAAGGACTTCGTGACGGTTGAGGATGAGGTGACGGGCGAGCGCCGCAACGTCACCTATGAGAAGGGCCAGTTCGTCTACCGGCTTTCCGGCCGGGACCGGCAGCGCTCGGCTTCCTTCTACACCCCGGAGGTGCTGACGCGTTTCACGGTGCAGCAGGCGCTGGAGGAGCTGCTGGATCAGGACGGGCGGACGACGACCGCGGAGGAGATCCTGCACCTGACAGTGTGCGAGCCGGCGCTGGGGTCGGGGGCCTTCGCGATTGAGGCGGTGCGCCAGCTGGCGGAGCAGTACCTCTCGCGGCGCGAGCGCGAGCTGGGCCGGCGCGTAGATCCTGAGGAGCGGCCCCGGGAGCTCGCGAAGGTGAAGGCCTTCATCGCTCTGCACCAGGTTTACGGGGTGGACCTCAATGCGACGGCGGTGGAGCTGGCGGAGGTGTCCCTGTGGCTGGACACGATGGTGGAGGGGCTGGCGGCCCCGTGGTTCGGGCTGCGGCTACGGCGCGGTAACTCCCTGGTGGGCGCGCGCCGGGCCCTGTACTCGACCTCCCAGCTGAAGAAACGGGCCTGGTTGTCGGCCGCTCCGGTGGCCGAACCGCTGAGCCAGGTGGCGGCCGTGCTCGACGACGCTGATGCCGCCTCCCGGCACCGGATCGGCGGGGCGCTGGACGTCTCGGGGAGCATCCACCATTTCCTCCTGCCGGCCAAGGGCTGGGGCAGCGCGGTGGAGGTCCCCAAGCAGGTGCGGGACCTGGTTGATGCCGGCAGGCTCAAGGCCCTCAAGACCTGGCGCAAGGACATCACAAAGGCGCTGAGCACCACCCAGGCCTTGCGGCTGACGGCCCTGGCTCGGCGCGTGGAGGTCCTGTGGGAGATGACCCTGCGGCGCCTACGAGTGGCGGAAGCAGAGGCCTCACGCCGCATCGACCTGTGGGGCCGTGAAGCTCAGAACGACGCCGGTTCAACGGTGTCCCGTGAGGACATCGAGGCATACCTGGCGGCACCGGACTCGGCATACCGGCGGTTGCGCCTGGTCATGGATGCGTGGTGCGCCCTGTGGTTCTGGCCGCTGACCACTCAGGTGACGCCGCCGAACCTGGATGAGTGGCTGGGCGCCCTGGAGGGGCTGCTGGGCAAACAGGTCAAGGATGCCAAGGGCACCGATGGGACCCTTGTGGATGCTTCCTCCTGGGCTGAACTGGAGACCATGGAGGAGGTTGAACTCGGTCTCGCTGGAGCCCACCGCGTGGAGTCAGTTGTTGACGAGCACGAGTGGCTCACCGTGGTCCGGGAGGTAGCGAAAGCCCAGGGCTTCTTCCACTGGGAGCTGGACTTCGCCACCATCTTCGCTCGCGGAGGCTTCGACCTCCAGGTGGGAAACCCGCCGTGGGTGAGGCCCCGCACCGATGTTGCTGGTCTTCTCTCTGAAGGAGACCCCTGGTGGTCACTCAGTAACAAGCCGTCCGTCGCCGCAAAAAACGAGCGCATGCCACGCACCTTGGCTCGTACTGGAGTCCTGCGCACAGTCCTCGACGGAACCGTTGAAGTCATCGTGCTCTCTGAGCTTCTGAGCGACCCAACCGTCTATCCGCTACTCAGTGGCCAACCGGATCTCTACCGAGCCTTCATGTGCCAGGTGTGGGAGCACCAGAAACAGCAGGGTATTTCCTCCCTCATCCATATGGAGACGCACTTCACCGACGCCAAAACCCCAGGACTCCGCGCCGCCACATATCGGCACTTGCGCCGACACTGGCAGTTCATCAATGAACTACTGCTATTCGATATGGATGACAAGCATTTCTTTGGCATTCACATCTACGGGGAAGATCAATCCCCACATTTCCTACACTCCGCAGCTTTATATCATCCAGATACAGTCCTGCGCTCACTCATGCACGATGGCAGCGGCGAAGAGCCAGGCTTCAAGGATCCACACACCGGCACATGGGACCTCCGTCCGCACGCATCCCGCATCGAATCCATTGACGAGGCCGCACTAAAGACCTGGCAATCGGTGACGGGATCTGAAGACTGGCGCTCAACCCCAATGGTCTCCACCGTCAACTCAGCAGCGTCACGAACGCTATCAACACTGGCGGTCCAACCACGCATCAGCCTCCTCGATCTCCAATTCTCACGAGGTTGGGACGAGTCCATTGATCGGCAGAAAGGACGTTTCATTCAACGCTGGGGGCAGTCATCTTGGGAGGACGCCATCCTTCAAGGACCTCACCTCCACGTCTCAACCCCGCTGTACAAGCAGCCCAACGAGTCCATGAAGCACAACCAGGATTGGACGTCCACCGACCTGGAGGTGCTTGCCCCGAGCGCACAACCCGTCACCCAGTACAAGCCTGCAGGCGACCGCGCCACCTACGACCGCCTCTACACCCACTGGGACAGCTCTCCCGCCCGCGACCACTACCGCATCGCCTGGCGCGCCATGGCAGCTAACACTGGCGAAAGAACGCTCATCCCGGCAATCATTCCACCTGGAACGGCACACCCTAATGGTGTTTTTTCCTCAGGCTCCGCAACGATCACAGGTCGACCCCTTGTCGCCGCACAAGCCAGTCTATCGTCACTTTTAGCTGACTTCACTCTTCGAGCACTTCCCAAGTCCGGTATTTACTTCCCCGACTTCTCTAGACTGCCCGCTCTACCCCACAACCACCCTCTCACCACACGTGTCGTCCTGCGCGCCCTTCGACTCAACTGCGTCACCAACGCCTACGCGGACCTGTGGGCAGAGTGTTGGAATGATTCGTTTGTGACTGATTCACCGATTCTGGAGCGTTATGACGAGCGTCCAATTAGTCCGGAGTGGACTGCGGACACACCTTTGCGTCGAGCGGAGGATCGTCGCAATGCTCAGGTGGAGATCGATGTCATGGTGGCGATGATGCTGAGCGTGCCGATCGAGGATCTGTGCACGATTTACCGCACCCAGTTCGCAGTTCTCTATGACTACGACCATGGCCGCGGCCAGGGCGCCTATGTCTATGACGCGAATGGTCGTCAGCTGCCGACTCCGGTCCGCCAGGCCTGGGAGAAGCGCCAGCGCCCGACCTCCAATGAGGACATGCCACTCTCTGAGCGTACTCACACCCATCCTGGCTCTGGCGTCTCCTACGTCTACGACCTCCCCTTCCGCATCCGCGACCGCGAATCCGACTTCCGCCGCATCCATCGCTCGCTCCAACAATTCGGCCTAACCAGCTCCACCCCCAACACAAGTCCTCAACCTCCAAAGGACTAACTGCCCACTGAACGAGCTCTAGATAATTTCGAAACATACCTCCGAGTCGACTGCTATTCATCCGCAAGCTGCTCATCCCATTTGTCAAGATGATTAGCCTCCTGCGCATAATTGTCAGCCATCTGCCGCAAAATTATTGAGGTTCGAGGCCACCTAACAGCAAGTTTTCTAGCGGCACTACGGAACTCCTGCGCCTGAAGCCGTTCAAATCCTCCACCATCATAAACGGGACGAACAGAAACACCCCGCTGGTTATGGCGACCAGTCATGAAGCCAGCATCGACACTTTCATTCTTCAAGGACTCAATGATAACCCTCACCTCCTCGGCAGGCCATATTCCGTCCTGCCCGTCCGGACTCGACGCCAGCACCCTGCCAATCTCCCTATCCCCCATTTCTACGTCACCACATTCACTAAACAGTGTACGGCATTTCGATACCCAACACCTCAGATGGTCTCCATCAATCCCCCCACACTCACGAAGGCCAGGCAGAATCCCCCAATGGAAGAGAACACTGTGAGCCAGTTGTGCACGCGCCACATCTCCTTCGGTTCGCGGCTTTCCTAGTTGATGCTGACCGTGATAGATAAATCTAACGAAAGACACAAATTCTTCAGGCACATTTCCAAGCAAATTATACAATGCAAAGGAAGGGTCGTGATCTCCCCCGATGAAATCAAAATAACAAAACTCAAGCCAAGGTAGAAGCAGATCTTCTGGAGCCACGACTTCGAGCCACTTAAGAAGCTCTGAAACAACGTAACCATAATGCGATCGGTCAAAATCCTCCTGCACGGCCAAGCATGCATTAAGTACGTTGATCACTGTCATAGAGTCCACCGAAAGCTTGCCGCCGCACTTCAAACGAAATAGTATATCCAAAGCGCGCCAGGGGCGTTCATGCAGTAAAAACAAACTAATTGCCTCGACACACTGATCCTCAGGAATTTCGTGACAGTTTACGTTACTCCAGTATGCCGCCACAAATGCGTCATCATATTTTTCGATGCAGTTCCAGAATCTTTCTTCAGTTGGAATCGAAGCGGCCAGGGCTAAACGTCCTTCACCGCCAAGTCCGGCGCTAGCCACAACTTCCTCAAGCCATGCAACCCCTCGATACTTTGCCTTGGTATGAAAATAGGCCCGAGCTGCACGTTGAAGATTGACTGCGTTGTCTTCTTCGAACCAACGAATAATGTCGGTGTCGCTCACGACATCAAGACTGGCGAGAATTGTGCCGATAGTTTCAGGACGCTCAACGTCGACACAGAGCAGCCTAATCGAGCTTACTCCACCTCCCTTTGCCACATTCTTAAGAGTTTCAAGCTGCATACTATTAAGTGCGGCCTCATATCCATCGTCATTCCACCGGAGTCCACGAACACGGAGGTCCATAGTCCAACCGAACAAGTTCGCATACTGTCGCGGATCACTTGGATTCAGAAGACACGTAGAAGCATTGCGGAGCAAGTTCAAATCCGAGCCAGCCGCAGCCCATCCCGCATCAGGATGCGCTTCATGGCGGGCAATTTCATCCACCAGTTTACGCCATACAGTATAGCTATCCTCATCAGACCAAAACGAACAATTGGAACGGATGGCTTCGGAAATTGCGTGTGCAAGTGTCGATTGCATTGCTTTTGGCACACTGCGCAATACGCTAATCAGATCAACCCAGCGTTCTGATTTAACTCCTGCTGTACTAACTGCCAGATCAAGCACCAACTCCTCAAACTGGCAAACTTCGTTGTACTTAATACAAGTGCCGGGCAGTTCCCAATCGCGAAACCTGGGCCCCATCGAGCTGACAATAACTGACTGGTTAGGTTTCAGTAATATCATTACCAGACGCCAACCGACCTCAGGATACTTTTCTATCACCTGCTCAATGACGGCAATTTTGTCGTTCGTATTCGATGCGCTCTGCGCAGCCCAAACTGCAGTGACCTTATGGAGACTATCGAGAGGTTGGTTACGATCACCCAGATCGCGGGCAGCCAGAGCAGCCATTTGCATAGCAGCCGCGCCAAAATAGTCCTCCGACCAGCAAAGGCATTCCAGCGCCCACAGCAAGTGATGACCTTGTGAATTGGAGCCGATCGAGAAGCTAGCAAATTGCGGTTCGTGAAAGAGTAGCTGGATTACTGGTGTTTCCTTGTCAAGGTCTTCTGATACTGCAGTCAAAAATTCACTTGGCGCAGCTTCTGCTAGCAGGGGAAGCGCTGAAGCCAGAGACATCAGAGCATCGCCAGTTTGGTCGGAAAATGATATCTCAAGCAGTTGCTTTACAATACCTCTGACGTGAGGCTCAAGCCTTTCCGATGTTGCAGCTGTCAAAGTAAGTCCTTCTGCGACATGCTTACGCAATGTGTCCGAACATCCAGGCCGTATTCCACGAATCTCAGCAACTACACTTTGCGCCAACCCCAACCCTCGACGTGGATCTGATGCAAATAGAACGTCGAACACCAAGGCTCTCCATTTTTTAATTACTTCTGTTTCAATCTTAGGCAGCAGCAGGCGTGCCACATCTGCTGGATCCGCTAGCCGCCACACTGATCCCGATAGAATAAATGGCGAATCAGGCTGACCACTAAGCGAATCAACTCGAAGGCGGATGTCACTCATACAAACTCCACAGAATGACTCGATATGATCTTTGTCCCGATCATCTCCGTCCTCCCAGGCGCCGATCAACACCAGCGGAGCAAGGATAGACACCGTCGTCACATCGCGAATCCAGGCAGGATTCTGTACGTCTGGATATTTTGAGTTCGTGCGCAGAAAGGCACTCATACTTCTACGGGCAAGCACTGCTATACGCTCAGCTTGCCGAAAATCAACGCCTCCCTGACGGAGAATTTCAGCAGATTCATGACGCCCCACCTTAGGTAACACAATCGTATTAGCGTCTTTACTGCGCGATTCACCGTCAATGACCACCAACACCCGGTGTCCTTGCGCAAGAGCAGTTGCCGTATCGGGGTCGTTGAATTTCGGTATTAGCAGCAGCGACGTCTTGAACTCCACCAAGTGATCCCAAGCCGCCCGATCACTAACAATCAGCGCACGCTCGAGCAAACTTGGATACTCCTGAAGTGTCGCATACAAAAAAGCCAGAACATCTCGTGAATCAACAGACAAGATCGACACCGGTGCGACCAGTTGACCATTCTGAACTGCGTCGATGAGTTCATCAGATTGAGAGTCACGTCGCGCAGTATAGAATTGTGGAGGAATCTGGATAATAGAGTTTTGGCGTAGGTTGATCCACCAAGCCTGCAGAGTCTGCACTGCACGAGGATTCCGACCCAGTTGTTCTGACAGCCAGTAGTGCACAGAGGGAGTTTCCTGTAGCCACCCCTCAAGCCTCTGAGAGTCTATTACTCTAACGTCGGCAAACCTTTGTTCCGACCGTCGATCTTCCGCCCATTTTTGTCCACTCGGCCAACTTCGTGGGGTCGCGAACACAAATACTAGCTTGCTACACCTATCCCCTAACTCCGCAAGTCGTTTATTGTAGTCGCTTTGAGCTTTACGTTTGACATCTTTGTTCGTTCCAAACTCAAAACGCAACTCTCCGGCAGGTAGATATGCACTGCCAGCTGAAGAGGCAGCTCCATCCCATCCAGGCGCAGCTACACCTTCGTGAGCTCGAATGTCGAGATTTGTGATTCCCGGGGCCTGCGCGAGAAGACGACGCATGAGTTCAGGAAATGCAGTTTTGGCATGATCTCTATCTGCCCATTGTTGGATCTCAACAGCTGTGACTAGTTCAGGATTATTTGACCGCAACGACGGTGAGATCAGCTGCTTTTCAGGATCGATGGATGCTCCGCTGTTCACGCCCTCAATACTAGTCCAGATTTTTCGCCGGTGCCGTCAAGTTTACACGACAAAGCGTTAGCCTAGGTGACGGGCGACAACAGGCCCTGAGTTGACTCGGTGCGAGCAGGCGCCATTGCCAGTTGCTCGACACGAGAGTTCAAGGTCGGTTTTGATTGCCTCGCCGAGGCTAGCACCATGATCGGCGATCTTGGTACAGGTGGCGTCGGTGACCTTGTCGGGAATGTGTTACTCACCGACGTGCTCTTCAATGGGGAACAGTCGATCGGCGGTAGCTAGAGCATCAAGATGGTCGTTGTTCGCAGTCTCGGTAAACTTGGTGGATGGGTGAGTCAAGGTTGCTATTTCCAAGAGCACGACCAGTTATTATGCTACCGAGCCGATCTAGTACCAAACTCTGGATGTCGGTGCCGGCTGGCATGATGGAGCCCGCCTCCCTTCGGCACCTCCTCCCGGAACGTCCATGTGTCCTTGCCGGGGAGGGAGGGCTTGGGAAGGAGGTGAGGGCCTGCCCAAGCCGAAAGACCGACGCGCTCATGTCCGCAGGGACACGACGAGACTCGTCAAAGAAACCCACCAGGAAGCTCGGTACCTCAGGTCGAACTGCCCACGACGTCCGCGGACCACTTCAGGCGGCGTGGAAACGTTTGTTCGCACCTTGGCGAGTCATGCCCAATACATCCCCGATCGCTTGCCATGACAGGCCAACATCGCGTGCAACCATTACAGCCTCATCGAGCTCGCGCTCGGCAGCACGAAGACGTATCTGCGCGACCGTAATTCTTGCGAGATCGGGATCGTCGACCGTAGCCAAGGGAGCCGGACCATCTCCGTTGTTGGCATTCTCGATCTCGTCAAGCATCTCTTCAGTGGTCTTCATGTTCACTTCCTCCTCAAGAACTTCTCGCGCGCAGACATTGCATGAAAGACGAAGTCGTCATCATTGACACCAACTTCGATCAGATGACCGGACCGAGAAGGGCCGACGACGATGACATAACCGTCGAAATAATGGACTGCCACGGGATTGCTCAGAGCATGGTCAATGTCCTCTCGTGTGAGGCCGTGCTTCCACGCGCTCTTCAAGAACCCCATGATGGCAACTATATTTGCCACACAGCCAGGCGTCAACCTTTGTTACCAACACACGAGGGCCGTGTCCAAGCCGAAAGGCCGACGCGCACACGTCCGCAAGGGCAAGGTAACGGCCCGGAAGGTGAGCGACATACTGAACTCGATCGCTCGCCTTGTCCGGGCCGTCGGTGTCCTTGTGGATGCCCCCAGCAAGTGGATCGGCTAGACCATCCCCTTGGTAGGGGAGTCGCCCGGATGCGACCCGGGTGGCTCCCCACCATTATGGCTGGCCCCGCTCACCCCTGTCCACAGCCCGACGATACTCATCACAAGTACCCGCGAAGGAAGTCAGTTGACATGGATCCACCTGCGGGGACACTTCGGTCGTCTGTGGCTCCTGCGGCAGGTCGTGTTGCGCTGGGCTTGATCCGTGCCATCTCAGGCGGTCGGATGTGATGGCAGGTCACGCAAGCAGAATGGCAAGCCTGCACTCCGGTGCGGAGCTGAACTGGATCCGGTGAGTCATGCGAGCCCGAGGTCAGCATTGAGCTCGTCCCAGGGGATGGTGCCGTGCTTTGCGATCTCAGCTCGGGCGGTGTCGGCCGCCTCGATGTCCGCCAGATCCTCCGCAGCCTGGGTAAGCCGCTCCAGGTCATCCGCGTCGATCACCGCGGCCACGCGGCGACCCCGGCGGGTCAAGAAGACAGGCTCAAGTCGGGCGCGGACGTCGTCGACGATTTCATCGAGCTGGCTACACGCAACAGAGACAGGCAAGTCGAGCATGACCCCAGTATGAGTGAAGGTCGCAGTTTTCACGCCTCGTCACCAAGAAGCGACTCAGGCTCCGCTTCTCCCCTCTCCTCGCTGCGGTAGCCTCTGATCTGCGGGATCACTCCCGGAACAACGACGATCCGCACGAGGTGGCGCCGGCTCCAGCAGACACCACTCCCGTACACCATTCGCCGCATCCACCCCACCGCCCATCACCACCACGCTCCAGCCATGACGCTCTTCCTCCCTAGCCTCCAGGCCGAACGCATCCGTCGGTCCATCGTCGACTACCTCTCGACGACCTTCGCCCTCACCGATGCCGAGCCGCGGCGCGTGCTCACCGACTTCCTGGAGGACGAGAAGCAGGGAGTCTTCGTCGGCCCCTTCGTCCGCCTGCGCCTGCCCTACCTGGCCGCGAGCGCCCGCCCCGGCACAACCGACCCGGCACACCCCACCGACCGCCCCCTCGATTGGGACCCGGGCCTGACCCCCTACCAGCATCAGGAGGACTCCTACCGGCGCCTGACCACCAAGGGCGGCCACCACCCCGAGCCGACCATCGTCACCACCGGCACCGGCTCAGGTAAGACCGAGTCCTTCCTCCACCCCGTCCTCGACCACGTCCTGCGCGCCCGCGCCCAGGGCATCACCGGCATCAAGGCCCTCATTCTCTACCCCATGAACGCCCTGGCCGCCGACCAGGCCAGCCGCCTCGCCAGCCTCATCACCAAGGACCCCGCCCTGGCCGGTGTGCGCGCCGCCATATACACCGGGGACTCCTCCGCCAGCCCCCGCAAGCACGTCACCGCCGACTCCCTCATCACCGACCGCTACGTCATCCGCGACAACCCGCCGGACATCCTGCTCACCAACTACAAGATGCTCGACCAGCTCCTCCTGCGCCCCGAGGACCGCGAGCTGTGGCGGGCCTCGGCCGGGTCACTCACCTACCTGGTCCTCGACGAGTTCCACACCTACGACGGCGCTCAGGGCACAGACGTCGCCATGCTGCTGCGGCGCCTGGGCCTGACCCTGCGCGCCCACCTGCCCGCCGACCACCCCCGCCAGGAGGCCTTCGCCTCCGCCCCGCTCGGCCCCGTGTGCCCCGTGGCCACCTCCGCCACCCTCGGCGACGGCGGAGACCCCTCCCAGATGCTCGCCTTCGCCCGTGACGTCTTTGGAACCGACCTGCCCACGAGCGCCGTCGTCACCGAGACCCGCGCCGACCTCGACCAGTGGGCCGCCACGCACCGCCAGGTGGCCCAGTCCAAGGGCCTGGCCGGCCGCGCCCTGCGCCTGCGTTCCCTGCCCGGTGAGAACCTGCAGGCCCTGGCCCGCCTCGCCGAGGCCGGCTCCCCGGGCCCCGAGGAGCTGCTCCGCGACGTCGTCGCCCACCTCTACGACCTGCCCGAAGAAGTGGAGGACACCCTGGACGCCGCCGGCCTCGCCTCCGCCCTCCAGGCCCACCCCGACGTCCTGCACCTCGTGCGCGCCGCCGAGAACTCCACGCCGCTGGCCGACCTCGCCCGGGACCTCCTGGGCCCCATTCCGGAGTCGGGTCTAGCCCGGCGGGTCCTCTCCGCGATCCTGGCGGCCCTGTCCGTCGTGCGCGCCGGACTCGACGGCAAACCCGACCGCAGCGCCGTCAACGTGGAGGTCACCCTGTGGATCCGGGAGGTCACCCGCGTCGACCGGGCCCTGAGCTCCCTGCCCTCCTTCCGCTGGGCCGACGCCGCCTCCGAGCAGACACAGGTTGAGGAGCCCGCGCGCCCCGCCCTGTACTGCCGCTCCTGCGGGCGCTCCGGCTGGGGCATCGTCCTGGCCCCCACCGGCCAGAAGGAGAAGGACGACCAGACCCACGTGCGCCGCGACCGCAAGACCGGCGACCCCCGCTTCCGGGCCCTCCTGCACGCTCCCGGGGAGGACGCCGACTACCGCACCCGCACCGAGGCCGGCGAGATCAACCTGGAGGCCCGCCACCCCGGGCTGCGCTGGTACTCCATCAACAGCCGCGAGATCCTCACCCGTCACCCGGACCAGGAGAGCACCGAGGCCAAGGAGGGCCTCGTCCTGCCGGTCCTCATGCTCACCGGGGACGAGCGCAGCATCACCGAGGACTCCACCAACGACGTCTGCCCCTCCTGCGGCGCCAAGGACTCCATCCGCTTCCTCGGCTCGGCGGTCGCCACTCTCCTGTCGGTGTCCCTGACCACCCTGTTCGGCGACGACGCCCTCGACAACACCGAGAAACGCGCCCTCATCTTCACCGACTCCGTGCAGGACGCCGCCCACCGCGCCGGCTACGTCAACCAGCGCTCCCACACGATGAGCCTGCGCTCAGCCCTGCGCGGGGCGCTGCGAGCGGAGATGCCCATCGAGGAGTGGGCCGAGGCCACCCTCGACGACGCCCAGGCCAGTGCCTTCGACCGCTACCGGCTGGTCCCCGCGGCCCTGTCCGAGCATCAGCGCTTCAAGCCCTACTGGGACCCGAAGGCCCCGGCCTCCAAGCGCAGCCGGGCCAAGCCGCACGTGCGCCGTCGGCTCCTGTTCGACATCGCCCTGGAGGTGGGCCTGCAGTCCACCTACGGGCGCACCCTGGAGGCCACCGGCTCGGTCACCGTCCACGTCAGCGCCGGGCGCGTCAACACCCTGGTGGCCCTGGCCCGTCAGGCCCTCGGCACCGACCAGCAGGGCGTCCTCGACGGCTTCAAGGACACCAGCGACACGGCCCTGCTCACCTGGGTGCGCGGCACCCTGGAGCACATGCGCCGCGAAGGCGCCATCGACCACGAGTGGCTCTCGCGCTACAAGCGCCACGACGGCAAGCGCCTGTGGATCTGGTACAAGCGCGACCGCGATCAGGGCCAGCCGGCCTTCCCCACCGGGCGCGCCGCCCCAGCCTTCCCCCAGGTCGGCGGCGGCCTCGACACCCGCAAGTCGGCCTTCACGCCGGTGAGCTCCTCGAAGTCCTGGTACGCCACCTGGGCCCGTAAGTGCCTGGGGGTCGTGCCGACCCACGCCTCCCGTCTGGCCTGCGTGCTCCTGGCCCACCTGGCCGAGGCCGGGATCCTCAGCGTCACCACCACCGACTCCGGCGGCACCGTCTACGGGCTGCCGGCCGGCCGCGTCGTCGTCTCCCCGCTGCGCGAGACCACGCGCGAGGCCCTCCTCCTGGTGTGCGACACCTGCCGCACCCAGCTGCCCGCCGCCACCGCCACCGTCGACCAGCTCGACGGCGCCCCTTGCCTGGCCGCCACCTGCCCCGGCCACCTGAGGGCCCAGCCACACCCGGCGGAGAGCTTTTACCGCAGCATGTACGCCGGGGCCCATGTGCGCCGGGTCGACTCCCACGAGCACACCTCCCTGCTCGACGCCAAGGAGCGTGCCGAGGTCGAGACCGGGTTCAAGCGCCCCACGCAGGTGCCCGGGGACCCCAACGTCCTCGTGGCCACCCCCACCCTGGAGATGGGTATCGATATCGGGGACCTGTCCACCGTCATGCTCGGTTCCCTGCCGGCCACCGTCGCCTCCTACGTGCAGCGGGTGGGCCGCGCAGGCCGCCGCAGCGGCTCGGCGCTCGCCCTGGCCTACGTGCCCGGCAGGCGCAGCCAGCTCCCGATCCTCGACGCCCCGGATCGGCTGCTCAACGGCTCTGTCGCGCCGCCGTCGACCTATCTGGGGGCCGAGGAGATTCTGCGCCGCCAGTTCCTGGCCTCCGTCATTGACACCCTCGCCCGCGAGAACCACCCGGCCATCCCCTCCGGCGGCCACGGCGGCGGCACCGCGAAGACCGCCCTGGGTGCCACCGGCGAGGGCTCGCTCATCACCACGCTGTGCGAGCGGATCGAGCGCGACGGCGCCCTGCTGGTGCAGGCCTTCACCGACGCCTTCCAGGAGCGCACGCCGGCGCTCGACCGCCTGAGCAGTTGGGTGACCCAGGACGCCGGTGCCGGGCCTCGCGAGATGCTCCAGCGCGCCGCGGCCGAGCACCGCGCCGAGTCCGAGCAGCTCCACCGCCAGGAGCGCCAGATCCGTGAGGCCCTGCCCGAGCTCAAAGTCGCCGCCGATCGCCCCAACGCCACCGAGGAGGACACGCGAGCCCATCGCTCCGCCGAAGGAGCCCGGAAGGCCGCCGAGTCCCGGATCTTCGACCTGGATCGTGAGCACTGGGTCTCGGCCCTGGAGCGCCACGGCATCCTGCCCAACTACACCCTCATCGACGACTCCGTGCGCCTGTCCGCCCGAGTCTCCTGGCGCGACCCGGACGACGACGAGTTCCACTCCGAGCCCTGCGACGTCGACAGGGCCTCTGTCCACGCCCTGCACGAGTTCGCCCCCGGCGCCACCTTCTACACCCGCGGCTTGGAGATGGAGATCGAGGGTATTGACGCCTCCGACCTGAGCAACCAGGCCCAATGGTGGTTCTGCTGCAAGGCCTGCGGCTACATCGACGTGCGCGAACCGCAGGAGACCCAGCCCGCCGCGCCCACGGAGTGCCCCAGGTGCCGTGACACCGACATTGCCGAGGTCGGGCGCGCCCGGCGGGTCCTGCGCCTGAGCCGGGTCTTCGCCGACGTCTCCCAGGACGACGCACGCATCGGGGACTCCAGCGACGAGCGGCTCCGCACCCACTTCGAGGTCCTCCCGCTGGCCGACTTCGACCCGACCCGCGCGGTGCGCCAGTGGAACGTGGAGGCCTCCGGGTTCGGGGTGACCCGCTACCGCGGCATGAACCTGCGCTGGCTCAACACCGGGCGGCCCCTGGCCGGTCAGAGCGTCGACCGAATCTCCGGCAACGCCCTCTCCTCGCGGGACTTCCGCCTGTGCGAGGCCTGCGGCAAGCTCGACACGGACACCCGGGCCTCCTCCGCCCGTGAGCACCGACCCTGGTGCCGCTACCGCAGCGACTCCGCCGAACACGTGATCGCCGTCGACCTCATGCGCGAGCTGAGCACCGAGGCACTCGCCTTCGTCCTGCCGCTGGGTTTCGCCACCGACCGGGTGGGGGTGGACTCGCTGGCCTCCGCGATCCTCCTGGGACTGGAGATCACCACCGGCGGCTCCCCCGACCACCTGGGCATCGCCTCCGTCCCCCACCCCGTGGCCGGCGGCGCCCCCGGCGAGACTCGTCCCGCCCTCCTGCTGCACGACACCGTGCCCGGAGGCACCGGTTACCTCACCGACCATGACGACTCCAGCCGGCTCTGGAACCTCCTCATCCGCACCGGCCAGCACCTGGAGAACTGCCCGTGCCGCGCCGAGGGCAAGGACATGTGCCCGGACTGCCTGCGGCCCCACGCCGTCTCCGCCGAGGTCACCCGCGCCGCGGCTTTGCACGCCATCGGCCAGCTCCTGGGACTGGAGGACACCGGCGCCCAGGACACCGAGGGCGTGTTCGCCGAGCTCGACCCGGAGGTCCCCCTGTGGGAGATCACCGACGAGGCAGTGCGCGCCGGCACCGGGGAGAGCCCCCTGGAGGTGCGCTTCCGCGCCGCACTCGCCGAGCTCCTGAGCAAGCAGATGGCCGTGCGCACCACCAGCGACCCCTCGGGGGCGCCCGCGTTGGAGATTGACGGGGGCCGCTGGCGGATCCGTCCCCAGCTCGACGCCCGCGGCACCCGCCCCGACTTCACCTGCCTGCGCCCCGGCGGCCACAGTCCCATCGCCATCTTCACCGACGGCCACAATTTCCACGCCAGTCGCAAGTACAACCGCCTCTCCGACGACGCCGACAAACGTGCACGCCTGCGCGCCGCCGGCTACCGGGTCATCTCCGTAAGCGTCGAGGACCTGGACGGGCCGTGGAACCCGGCCTGGCTGAATGAGGCCACCGTCGCCCAGCTCAAGAACGGCTCCCTGGGGGCCGCGCGTGCCGGCGGCGTCACCGACCAGGCCATCGACGCCTGGCGCGGCGGGCCGATGGCGCTGCTGGAAACGATGCTGAAAGACGACGTCGAGGACCCCGATACCAGTGCGACCGCCGCCGCCCTGGCGGCTCTGGCCGACTCCGCCTGGGGGCCGCTCATCGTCGGCGCCGCCAGTCACCTGCCCCTGGGACAGAACGCGTCCCTGCGGTACTCCTCCACCCAGGGCACCGGGGCGGACCCGCTGTGGGAAGCGTTGCGTGTGCTGCGGCCCAAGACCGACTTACCCGAACCCGCCGGCGCTGCTGATGCCGCAGGCGCTCCTGCGGCATCGACGCACTCCGGTTCGGTCTTCGCCATCCCCCACCTTGCCCTAGCGGTCCAGCTCACCGGTACCTCCACCACAGGGATGGCCCTCGTGCTTGACGACTCCGATGAGGCTTTGGGGACTCCCGAGCACCCGGAGGCCTGGCTGGCATGGCTGCGGCTCAGCAACGTGCTCGCCCTGACTCAGGTGCCCGTGGACATCACCACGACCAGCCGGGCCCTGGCCGAGCTGCGTTCCCGCGCCCAGGCCGAGGTCGCTGTAGCCGACGTCGCCGGCAGCCCGGCCGCCATGAGCGATCTCGGCTGGGACGACGTCGACCAGGACCTGACCCCCGAGCCTGTCCTGGCCCTTCTGCCCCACCTGGCCGCGGCCGGCATCCCCCACGAGGGCGACGGCGTCGAGGTCGGCGGCATCATGACGGACCTGTCCTGGGCCGCACCCAAGGTTGCTGTCCTCGCCGATCCGCTGGACGGCGACGAGGAGGCCCTGACGGCGGCCGGCTGGCGCGTCATCGTCACCGGCGACGATCCGGCCCGCACCGTCACCGATATCTGCGCGCTCATCCCCGAGCTCCTGGAAGGACACTGACATGGCCACGATCCTGTTGCCCAGCAGCAAGACGAAGGACGCCACCGCCAAGGACCCCTCCCTCAGGGCGAAGTTAGGGCCGTTCATCAGCAAGCTGTCCACCATGACCACGAGCTCAGGCCTGCACCTGGAGCCCATTCGTGGATCGCGGGACCGGCGTGTGCGCACCGCGCGCGTCACCGACTTCTACCGGGCCGTCCTGTTCGAGCTCACCGCCGACGGCGAGGTCGTCTACGTCATTCACGGCATCTGGCCACATGACGAGGCCATCAAGATCGCCGAATCCGTCACCGTCCACGTCAACCCCCGCAACGGCATCACCGAGGTCGTCAACGTCGGGGACCTCATCGGCCTGGATCCCCGCACCGTCGAGGAGGCGCGGCGCACAGCCCAGGCCGAGCTCGCCGCCGCCCAGCGCGAGGCCGACGAGCTCGCCCGCGAGACGGCCCGCATCCAGGCCGCCAACGCCGAGGCGCGCCGTCGCAACGAGGAAGCCGCCAGAGGAGCCGACGCCAGTTCTGCGCCCACCCAGGCAGCCGACACCGAGTCGGTCGCAGCGGGGAGCCAGCGGGGCGAAGGAGGAACGGCGGCCGGAACGGCCGTCGGGGCCGCTGCCGTGCCGGGCGCCGTCGTCGTTCCCAGCCGGGACCAGGCACCGGTGTGGCCCGACGGGCTCACCGTGGAGATGCTGCACGACGAGCTCGGTATTGACGTCCGGCTCGGCGCAGCGGCACTGGCGGCGCAGCGCGAGTCCCAGCTCCTCGACCTGGCTTCCACCGCCCGGGTGTCCTGGCAGGGCGAGGCGCTGCTCAACCTGGCCACGGGGGCGACGATCGAGGAGATTCGTGAGGACTTCGGACTACGGCCCTCGCGAGACGTCGCCGCAGAGCCCACCGACGCCGACCTCATCGCCGGTCTGCGCACTCGCGCGGCGCGCTCGACCTTCACCTGGTTGGAAAGTGACGAGGACCTGCGCCGCGCCATCGAGGGGCTCAGCTTCGCCGAGTGGCAGCTCTTCTTGCACCCCCAGCAGCGGGCCCTCGTGGAGCGGCGCGCGAACGGCCCCATGCGTGTCTCGGGCGGCGCCGGAACTGGGAAGACCGTCATTGCCGTGCACCGCGCCGTCGAGCTGGCCAAGCGGGATAAGGCTGGCGGACTGGAGCCGCGGATCCTGCTGACGACCTACACGCGCAACCTCGCCGACGACCTGCGCCGCCAGGTCGCCCAGCTTGAGCCACGGCTGCCCTTCACCGAGAAGCTGAGCGAGCCCGGAGTCATGGTCAGCGGCCTGGACCGGGTGGCGCGCATGATCCTCCAGCACGCCGGGGCCAGGATCTCCCCCATCGCCCAGGAGGTCATCGGCCAGCCGCGCGGGCGAGTACTCACCTACCCCAGGGAGAATGTGTGGCAGGAGGTCCTCACCCTCATGGGCGATGAGCTGCCCGAGAAGCTGTGCTCCGCCGACTTCCTGGAGTCCGAGTACGAGCTGATCGTGCTGCCCCAGCGCGTGACGACTCTCAAGCAGTACCTGCGCGTGCGCCGCCCCGGGCGGGGCGTAGCTCTGGACCGGTCCAAGCGGGCCGCCGTGTGGAAGGCGATGGAGCGCTACCGGGACCGCAGCGCCGACCTGGGCGTGACCTCCTTTGACGAACAGCTCGCGCTGGCCGCCGCCTGGCTCGACCAGGAGGCGGCGCTCGGCACACCCAGACCTTTCCGGCACGTGCTCGTCGATGAGGCGCAAGACCTCACGCCCGCTCACCTCCAGCTGCTGCGGGCGCTGGTGGAACCTGGCCCAGACGACCTGTTCCTGGCTGAGGACTCCCACCAGCGGATCTATGGCAAGAAGATCACGCTGAGCCACTACGGGATCCAGGTGCGCGGGAGGTCGCGGCGACTGACGCGCAACTACCGCACCACCCGTCAGAACCTCGATGTCGCCTTCGGGATCCTCGATGCCGGCACCTATGAAGACATGGAGGGGCAGGCAGAGGAGCACCACTACGTCTCACCGCGCTCCGGGCCCGAGCCACTGCTGCTGCGCGCCACCGACCGCGCCGACGAGCTGAGTAAAGCCGCCGAGCTGCTGACAGTGTGGTTGGAGCAGGATCGAGACAGTGAGGACAGTGCCCCGGAGACAATCGCCATCCTCGTGCGCGACCGCTACCAGCGCGACGCCGTCGTCAATGGTCTGGCGCAGCACGGGGTAGAGGTGCGCGCCGTGGACCGTGAGGCAGCGGGGCGGGGAAGGCCCGTGGTCATGACGATGCACCGTGCCAAGGGGCTGGAGTTCCGCAAGGTACTGCTCTTCGACGTCTCGAAGAACGCGATCCCTCGGCCGCTGCGGGACCAGCAGTACTCCGATGCGGACCGCGACGATGCCCTCCTGCGGGAGCGTTCCTTGCTGTACGTGGCCGCGACCCGCGCCCGGGACCAGCTCGCCATCTCCTGGAGCGGCGAGGCCAGCCCTCTCATCACCGCCCTCGCGCCGTAGGCACAACCTCTCGGGAACCCCTCCGTCGCATCGGCACACGGTCCTCTCGCGGGCGCCACCCCCGCACATGTCAGGCTCTCCGCGTACGCCCCCGGCGAAGTGCCTGCCCCGACTCACCAGGCAGCCTCCCTTCCCGTTCCCAGGAGTCCCCGAGCCAGCAGCCCCGCAACCTCGAGAATCCCCGCCTCTCTGAAGGAACGTCGGGCCGATATTGGGCAGCATCCGCAGGCCCACTGAGGGCCTACCGAAGACCCTCTGGGCAATCCCTATGGGGTTCTTGGACCTCGTGTTCAACATGTGGGGTGTGCGTCACCACGACTCTCCCCCGGTGTCTGAATGGTGCTCGTGACCGTTGACGTTGTACGGTTGCCCCACGACATATTTGACCAGGAAGAGCGCGCCCACGTGCGCGCCGTGACACGTTGGAGGGGGTCGAGCCTATGGGGCGCGGCCGTCAGAAGGCCAAGGCAACCAAGGTTGCCCGTAAGCTCAAGTACTTCAGCCCGGAGACTGATTACAAGGCTCTGGAGCGGGAGCTCGTCTCAGCGTCCTCGGGATCCGAGCCTGACGACGAGATCGACTACGAGGAACTGGCCGCCAAGTATGCCGTTGACGACGATGACTGGGACGAGGGCGGCAAGTAGCCCACCCCAGTGAGGGCCGGAGGAATGCACCTGCCGGCCCTTCCTCGCGCCTACGAACGCGCACGTCGAGGCCGCCGGGCGGCCATCCGTGTCACTCTCGGCGACTTTTCACTCCCGAACCGAAACACCTGTGTCGCATCGACCCAGGTCAGGGCGGTGCTGCCCTGCCCCGTTGCTCCAGAACCGGCCCGGCGGGGTGTGAATAGTCGCCATCCGTGACACCTCACGACTCGAACGCCCCGCTGGCCCAGCGGGGCGTTCACGGTTCAGGCAGTCCGGTAGGTGCCGTGGATGTCGACCGCTCCCCCGTCGACGCCCTTCGTGCCGGAGACGACCCGGCCCTGAGCCTCATACTTCCCGGCCTCGTGCACCTCGCCCAGCACCCAGGCGGGAATCTCAGAGCCCTCGGCGACCCGCAGGACGGCGTCGACCACGCCCGGCTCGACAACGGCGACCATTCCCACGCCCAGGTTGAGGGTGCCCTCGAGGTCCTCCCACGGCACCGAGCCGAGCTCGCGCACGGTGGAGAAGACCGGCGGCACCGTCCAGGAGGAGCGGTCGACGTCGGCGATGAGCCTGTCCGGCAGGACCCGAGCGACATTGGCGGCCAGCCCCCCACCGGTGATGTGGGACAGGGCGTGGATCGGCCCCGGGGCGGCCGGCGAGGAGAGGGTCTCCAGCATGGCCAGGCACACGCGGGTGTACAGGCGCGTGGGCTCGAGCAGCTCCTGGCCCAGGGTGCGGCCGAACTCGGGGACCTCGCGCTCCAGGCCCCAGCCGGCGTGCTCGATGACGCGGCGCACCAGGGAGTAGCCGTTGGAGTGCAGCCCGGAGGCACCCAGGGCGACCAGGACGTCGCCGGCGCGCACCTTCTCAGCCCCGAGCATCCGGTCGGCCTCGACGACGCCGGTGGCGGCCCCGGCGACGTCGTACTCGTCGGGGGCCATGAGGCCGGGGTGCTCGGCGGTCTCCCCGCCCAGCAGCGGGGTGCCGATGGCGGCGCAGGCCTGGGCGATGCCGCGCACGATGTCGGCGATCCGCTCGGGGACGACGTGCCCGCAGGCGATGTAGTCGGTCATGAGCAGGGGCCGGGCCCCGACCACGACGATGTCGTCGACGACCATGCCCACCAGGTCCTGGCCGATGGTGTCGTGGATGTCGAGGGCCTGGGCGATGGCGACCTTGGTGCCCACGCCGTCGGTGGATGTCGCCAGTAGGGGGCGGCGGTAGTCGCGCAGGGTGGAGACGTCCACGAGCCCGGCGAAGCCCCCGACGCCGCCGACGACGGCCGGGGTCATGGTGGAGGCCACGGCGTCCTTCATGAGCGCGACGGCCCGGTCCCCGGCGGCGGTGTCCACACCGGCGTCGGCGTAGGTGATGGCGGGGGCGGGCTGCTCAGGCTGCTCGGGCTGCTGGGTCATGTGGGGCTCCTTGTGGACTCGGGTCGAAGGTGCGGTGGCGGGCGGAAAGGGCGAGGGCGCAGCGGGTGGCCGGTACGCATCGCCGACGGTGGACCGGGAGGACTCCGGCGGACCGGGCCAATCGGCCGGCGCGATGCGGGCGCCGAGAGCCCCGGACTAGGTCGTCGAACCCAGGGGGCTGCCGGAGGTCAGGTCCGGGCGGGTGATGCTGCCCGGCGGCACGGTGCGGCCGGCGTCGTCGGCCTGATCGCGGCGCCGACCGCGGTAGGCAGTGGGGACGCGGCGCACCGGGATGGCGGCGCCCGTCAGGCTGCGCACGGGCGGCGGGATCGGGTAGTCGCCGGTGAAGCAGGCCAGGCACAGGTCCTCGGCCTTCTGGCCGCTGGCGGCCACCATGCCCTCCACGGACAGGAAGCCCAGGGAGTCGGCGCCGATGGACTGACCGATCTCCTCCACGCTCATGCCGGTGGCGATGAGCTCGGCGCGGGTTGCGAAGTCGATGCCGTAGAAGCAGGGCCACATGACCGGCGGGGAGGAGATGCGCACGTGAACCTCGGCGGCGCCGGCCTCGCGCAGCATCCGCACCAGGGCCCGCTGGGTGTTGCCGCGCACGATGGAGTCATCGACGACGACGAGTCGCTTGCCCTCGATGACCTCGCGCAGGGGGTTGAGCTTGAGACGGATGCCGAGCTGGCGCAGGGTCTGGGTGGGCTGGATGAAGGTGCGCCCCACGTAGGCGTTCTTCACCAGGCCCTGCCCGTAGGGGATGCCGGAGGCCTGGGCGTAGCCGATGGCGGCCGGGGTGCCCGACTCGGGCGTGGCGATGACGAGGTCGGCCTCCACCGGGTGCTCACGGGCCAGGGCCGCCCCCATCTCGTTGCGCGAGGTGATGACGCTGCGCCCGGCGATGCGGGTGTCGGGGCGGGCCAGGTAGACGTACTCGAAGACGCAGCCGGCCCGGCGGGCGGTGGCGAAGCGGGTGGAGCGCACGCCGTCCTCGTCGATCTCGATGAGCTCGCCGGGCTCGATCTCGCGCACGAAGGTGGCGCCGACGATGTCCAGGGCGGCGGTCTCGGAGGCCACGGCCCACCCGTTGCCCAGGCGCCCGAGCACCAGGGGGCGCACCCCGTGGGGGTCGCGGGCGGCGTAGAGGGTGCGCTCGTCCATGAAGACCAGGGAGAAGGCGCCGCGCAGCATGGGCAGGACCCGCCGGGCGGCCTGGTGGACGCTCAGGGGGGTCGGTGCGCTGTAGGCGGCGTCGAGTTCGGCGTCGTCGGTGATGCCGGAGGTGAGGATGTCGGCGGCCGAGTCCCAGCCCTCCAGGGCGCCACGCTCGGAGACGAGGTTGAGCAGGGCGGCCAGGACGGCGGTGTCGGTGGAGGAGCCGCGGCCGAGCTCGCCGCTGAGGTCCTCCCCGGAGGTGGCGCGTACGGCGTCCATGAGCTCACGGGTGTTGGTGAGGTTGCCGTTGTGGGCCAGGGCGAGGGTGGAGCCGGCCGCCGGGCCGAGCATCGGCTGGGCGTTCTCCCAGGTGGTGGCGCCCTGGGTGGCGTAGCGGACGTGGCCGACGGCGATGTGGCCGGTGAGGTTGGACAGGGCCTGGTCGTCGAAGACCTGGGAGACCAGGCCGAGGTCCTTGTAGACGAGGATCTGGGAGCCGTTGGAGGTGGCGATGCCGGCGGACTCCTGGCCACGGTGCTGGAGGGCGTACAGGCCGAAGTAGGTCAGGCGGGAGACCTCCTCGCCGGGGGCCCAGACGCCGAAGACACCGCACTCCTCGCGTGGAGAGGGCTCGAGCTCGTCGGAGTGGTCGTCGGGCAGGGCGCTCAGGCCCGGGACGCCGGCGGGCGCCTCGGGCGCTGCGAGAGCCGCAGGAGCCCCGGGGGCCTCGGGGGCCGCCGGGTCGGGCGGGCTCGGACGGCTGGTCCGCCCCAGGGGCTCGAAGGAGTCAGCCCGCGGTGTGGGGCGGGCGCCGTCGGGATGGTCGGAGGTGATCTGCGTGGGGTTCTCACCGGTGCGCACACGCACAGTCTGTCACGCCCGGGCGCCGTCTGACCATTGCGGCCGCCGGAGCCGGTCGGTCTCAGGGCCGGTTTCGCAAGAGCTGGAAGCGGATGCCGGAGGCGGGGTCGGCGGAAAAAAGGCGGACCTGGACGCGCTCCCCCACCGGGAGGCCGCCGTCGGAGGCCTTCTTACCGGCGCGGATCTCGGTGACGACGGCGGGTTCGGCCAGGACGAGCTCGCCGCGACCATCGCGCTCGGAGGTGATGACGCCGTCGAAGACCTCGCCCTCGTGTCCACGCAGGACCAGGGCCTCCAGGGCGGTCAGGGCTCCGCGGCCGATGGCGCGGGCGCGCTTGCCGGTCTGCTCCATGACGCCGGGCAGGTCGGGGAGGGCGTCAAGGACCCACTCGGGCACGGGCGCCTGGGCGCAGGCAGCGATGCAGACCTCCTCGCCGTAGCGGTCCACGAGTCGGCGCAGCGGCGCGGTGACATGGGCGTAGCGGGCGGCGATCGCGGAGTGGACGGCCTCCTCGGAGTCGGCGGCCTCGTCGTCGGCGGGGACCCCGACCCCGCCCACCCCGAAGGCGAGATAGCCCGATCCGCGGAAGAGGGACATGGCCTGCTCCATGAAGGCCGCGTGGGCGGGGATGGCGTGGTCCAGGCCGCGCACGAGCTCGGGGTAGGGCTGGGCGGCCGGCCAGTCGATGCCCAGGGCCGCGGCGACGCGCCGCAGGCGGGCGTAGTCCTCGGGGCGCGCCGGCGGCAGGGTCCGCAGGATGCCGATGCCGCACTCGACCATGATCCGGGCGGCGCACATGCCGGTGAGCAGGGAGATCTGGGCGTTGTACTGCTCGGCGGGCACGGGCACGCGGTAGGCGAGCCGGTAGCCGGCCGGGCTCGACGGTCCGTCGGGGACGGCCGGCTCCGCCGTCTCCTCCGTCTCGGTGACCGCAGTCGCCTCAGTCACCTCGACGACCTGCTCGGGCGTGGTCATGCTGATGCCGCCGCGGGCGGCCTCGCGCTCCAGGCGCAGGCGGCCGATCTCGGCCAGGAGCTCGGGCAGGTCGTCCGGCGCCTCCTGGGGCAGGGCGCCCTGTCCGTCGATGGCGGCCTGGACCTGGGCGTAGCTGAGGCGCGCCCGCGAGCGCACGAGGGCCCTCTCGACGCGGGCGAAGACGACCTCACCGCGCTCGTCGAGGTCGATGGTCCACAGGCAGGCCGGGCGCTCGGCGTCCTGAAGCAGGGAGGCGGCGCCGTGGGAGAGGACCTCGGGGTGCAGGGGCGTGGCGGCATCGGGGGCGTAGATGGTCTCGCCGCGGCTGCGCAGCTCGGTGTCCAGGGCGCCGCCGGGGGTGACGAAGGTGGCCAGGGAGGCAATGGCGTAGTGGACTCGGTAGGTGGCCGCGGGCTCGGGGGCATCCCCAACCTCCCCAGCAGCCGTGCCGGCCTGGTCAGCATGGTCCGCTTGTGCGGGCAGGCGCTCCAGGAGCACCGCCTGATCGAGGTCCATGGAGCCGGGCGGGTCGATGGTGACCAACTCCAGGTCGCGGGCGTCGCGGGCGCCGTCGGCCAGGAGACGGGCGGGGCCGTCCTGGGCCCAGGCGCCGGCGGCGGCCTCCGCCTCGACGAGAGCCTCGGGCGGAAAGGCGGTGGGGACCTCGTAGTGCGCGCGCAACGCGTCCAAGGTCCGGGCGACCTCGGCGGGCGGGGCGGTGTAGGTGCTCAGGCGCGTGCGACTCATGGGATGAACCTACCGGCGCGGACCCTTGGTGCAGCAACCAACGGGCGGATGGGGCGGAATCGGCCCGATCTGTCACGAGCGGCGACTTTTAGGACCGAGTGCGCTCCGCAGACGACCAGTCAGAACGCGTTGACGCTGGTCAGGACCTTGCGCCCTGACGCCCGCCCCGACAGCGCGCGTTGAAAAGTCGCCATTTGTGACACTTTCGTCCTCTGCGCGGTTGGCACAACAGTCCGCGACGCCTCAGGACATGGGGTGACCGACCCCAACGAGTCCGCGGAGCAGGCCCGGCTCCAAAGCGACAGTCAGAATCGGAGCGGCGGCGCTACGGCAGCACGGCGACGGCCATACCTGCGCCGGCCCTCGGGGCAGTGACCAACAGGCGCGCGCAGCCCCCAGCCCACCCCCACACATCGACCAAAACTTCAGAATCGACGCGGCTCCGGGTCGATTTTGAAGAAAATGTTGATGTCTACCCGGGGAGCCGGACCAGAGGCAGGTAGGCGGACAGGTCGCAGCGCTCACCGGAGGCGTGCAGGGTGCCGTCGGCCAGGGCGTCCTGCCAGGTGAGTCGGCCGGTGGCCAGGGCCAGCCAGGTGACGGCGTCGGTCTCGACGACGCTGGGCGGGGTGCCCCGGCGGTGGACGGTACCGGCGACGGCCTGGGTGACGCCGAAGGGCGGGACCCGCACCTCGACCGAGCGCCCGGGCGCGCAGGCGGCAAGCTCCTCGAGGGTGTAGCGCACGGCGGTGGCGGTCACCCGACGTCGGGCGGCCCGGTCGGTGGGACTGGCGGAGCCGGGGCCGGCACCGCTCCCAGCTCCGGCCGGTTCGTCGTCGGACGTGCCCTGCTCCTGGGCCCACTGGCGCAGGGCCTGGGCGCCGGCGTCGGGGTCGATGCGTCGTCTTGCAGCCATGGCGCGAAGCCTATGCCGGAGCAGCCCGGAACTGGCAGGCGATCCCAGCCCGACGGCGCCGCGCGGCAGCCCCGGCCCATCGGGGACTGCGTTCTGCGCCCAGGACGTACTTCTCCCCCAAACGACTGCGCCCGGGCCGTCACCTTCTGTAGGAGAACGCAGTTCTCGATCGAAAGGTACGTCCTCGATCTGAGGCGACACAGTCCACAGGGACGTTCCGCGCCAACGGGGACACTTCCTCACGGCCGGGTGCGTGTCGCCCCGGGCGGGGACATCCTGCGCGAGCGGGTGCATGTCGCCCCGGCCGGGGGTATTCGACGCCGTCGGGGACAGGGTTCCTGTCCCCGCACGCGCGCACTGCACCCGTGGGCGAGAAGAAGTCCCCGGCCACGTGGAGCGTCCCCACCGAAGGACACCGAGCCTCCCGGACCCGGCCCCTCAGGTCCTCACACACATCGTGCGGGGCCCCGCACCTGGTGGAACCCCGCACGACGCGGTGATGAGGCTTGCCGGATCAGGCGGCAGCCGCGGCCTGCGCCTCAACACCCTTCTTGCCGTCGGCGTTGCGCCCCAGCCCCTTGAGGACGATGACCAGCGCGGTGCTCACCACCGTCCCGGCCAGGATCGCCAGGAGGAAGCCACCGAAGTGGGTGATGGCGAAGGCGACGAACACGCCACCGTGGGGCGCGCGCGAGCCGACGTGCATCGCCATGGTCATCGCTCCGGTGATCGCGCCGCCGGCCATGGTGGCCGGGATGACGCGCAGCGGGTCGGCGGCGGCGAAGGGGATGGCGCCCTCGGAGATGAAGGACAGCCCCAGCAGCCAGGCGCTGCGCCCGTTCTCGACCTCGGCCTTGGTGAACAGCCGCGAGCGCAGGAAAGTCGCGGCCGACATCGCCAGCGGCGGCACCATGCCGGCGGCCATGACGGTGGCCATGATCTCGTAGGGGGCGGTGTTGCTGGCGCTGGCCTCGGACAGGCCCGCGGTGCCGAACAGGTAGGCGGCCTTGTTGATCGGCCCGCCCAGGTCGAAGCACATCATGAGCCCGAGGATGATACCCAGGAACACGGCGGAGCCACCCTGGGACATGGAGGTCAGCCCGTCCTTCAGCCCGGTCATGAGGGCGGCCAGAGGCCGCCCGAGGACCAGGTACATGACGGCGCCGACCACCAGCGTGGTGCCCAGCGGGATGACGACCACGGGCATGAGCCCTCGCAGCCAGGCCGGCGCATTGAGCCCGGCGAGCCAGGCCGCGAAGTAGCCCGCGAGGATGCCGCCGACCAGGCCGCCGATGAACCCGGCCCCGACCTCGACCGCGACGACCCCCATGACGAACCCGGGCGCGATCCCGGGCCTGCCAGCCAGCCCGAAGGAGATGTAGCCGGCCAGCGCCGGGACGAGGAAGCTCATGGCCGCCTGCCCCAGCAGGAACAGCGTCCACCCGATGTACAGCAGCAGCCCGGACTGGGAGACGGTGATCGTCTCGGTTCCCACGACGTTGTCGGCCGAGTTCTTGATCTCGTGGACGAACTCGTTGCCGGGCAGGTTCCACAGGGAGTAGTCGCTGATGGAGATCTTCTCGTAGAGGTTGGCCACGTCATACCCGGCCAGGAGGAAGCCCAGCGCAATGAGCAGACCGCCGGCGGCCACGAAGGGGATCATGTAGGACACCCCGGTCATGACGGACCTCTGCAGGCGCCGGGCCCAGTGCTCGGAGCCCTCCTCGCTCTCCTCGGCGGACTCGCCGCCGGCCGGCACGCGGGCAGCACCGGGGTCGTCGGCCGCGGCCAGGGCCTTGTCCACCAGGGAGCCGGCGTCGTTGACGGCCGCCTTGACGCCGACGTCGATGACGGGCTTGCCGGCGAAGCGCTCGCGACCCTTGACGGGCAGGTCGTGGGCGAAGATGACGGCGCTGGCCCGTTTGATGAGCTCGGGGTCGAGGGCGTCGATCTTGCCCGAGCCTTGGCCCTCGATGGCCACGGTGATGCCGCGGTCCTTGCCGGCCTGCTCCAGGGCCTCGGCGGCCATGAAGGTGTGGGCGATGCCGGTGGGGCAGGAGGAGACCCCCACAATGACGGTCTCGCCCTCCGCCGGGGCCGCCGACGCCGCAGCGGCCTTGGTCTGCGCGGCACCGGACCCTGCGGCCGAGTCCGCGGTGCTTCCGGCCTCACCGGCCGCGCTGGCCTCGCTCTCCTCCCCGCCGTCGAGCAGCTCGGGCTGGACCTGCTGCGTGACGATGCGGGTGATCTCCTCGGCGTCGGCGGCCTGGCGCAGGGCGTCGGTGAACTCGGTCTGCATGAGCCCACGGGCGAGTTTGGCCAGGAGCTGGAGGTGGAAGTCGTCGGCGCCGTCGGGGGCGGCGATCATGAAGATGAGGTCGGCGGCCTGCCCGTCGGCGGCCCCGAAGTCGACCGGCTGCGCCAGGCGGGCGAAGCCGAGGCTGGGGGCCAGGACGTGGGGGCTGCGGCAGTGCGGGATGGCGATGCCGCCGGGGATCCCGGTGGGGGCAGTGGACTCGCGCTTCTTGGCGTCGGCGGCCAGGCCGTCGGGGCTGGAGGCCCGGCCGGCGCCGGCCACGGTGGCGGCCAGGAACTCGATGACGTCTTCCTTGCCCGGGCCGGCGTCGGCGTCGAGCGCGACCAGCTCGGGGATGATGAGGGGCTTGTTCTCGGTCATGGTCTTCCTTGGTGTCCGAGGTGCCGTCGCCCGGTGGGCTGCGGCGGGTCACAGGTGGTCAAGGGTGGTGGGCATGCGGTCAGCGGTGGTCAGGTGGCGGATCGGTGGGCGGGTGGTGAACAGTCGGTGGCCGGTCGACGGCGGAGCCGGCTGGGCGGTGGCCGGCCGGCAGCCGCCGGCGCGTGCGGGTGCCGCAGACTCGCGGGTCCGCGGCCCGGCGCCTGCGGGCGCCCCAGCTCAGGAGAGCCGGGTGACGACGGCCGCCTGCTCGGGCAGGTCGGCGGGCGTGGGCAGGGTGGTTCCGGGAAGGGAGGCGGCGGCCGAGCCATAGGCCATGGCGGTGCGCAGGCGCTCGGCCTCGTCACCGCCGTTGACGTCGGCCAGGATGTAGCCGGCCACCGAGGAGTCCCCGGCTCCGACGGTGGAGACCACCGGGACCTCGGGGGCGGTGGCGTGCCAGGCGCCGTCGGCGGTCACCAGGACGGCGCCGGCGGGGCCGAGGGTCACCATGACGGCACCGAGCCCCAGGCCCATCAGGAGGCGGGCGGCGTCGACGACGGGACCGTAGTCCCCTTGGACGGCGCCCTCCTCGAGGGCCATGGCGCGCTCGGCGGGCAGGCCGGCGAGCTGGCCGAGCTCCTCACCGTTGGGTTTGATGAGGTCGGGGGCCGATGCGGGCAGCTCGGCGGCCAGGGCGGCCAGGGGCTCGTCGGAGGTGTCGACGGCGATGCGCAGCCCCGGAGCGGCCTCCCGAAGGAGACCCACGAGGCGGGCGTACCACCTGGCCGGCGCACCCGGCGGCAGGGAGCCGGACAGGACCGCCCAGTGGTGGGTGTCGGCTCCGGCCGACACCCCCGTGAGCGTCAGAGTCTCCAGGAGGGCGTGCTCGACGGCGTCGATCTCCTCCTCGCTCAAGCCCGCCCCCAGCTCGTTGAGTTTGGTGGTGGTGCCGTCGGGCTCGGTGACGGCGGTGTTGATGCGGGCGGGTCCGGCCACGGGCACGGATCGCACGGTGAGGCCGGGCAGCTCGAGGGCGCCCAGGGCGGTGAGGATGGGGTCGTTCTCGGCGGCGGGCAGGACGGCGGTGGCGGCGCGCCCGGCGTTGGACAGGACGCGGGCGACGTTGACGCCCTTGCCTCCCGGTTCCATGACGACGCCGGTCAGGCGCTGGACGGCGCCGCGCTGGAGGGGTCCGGGCAGGGAGACGGTGCGGTCGAGGGACGGGTTGGGCGTGAGGGTCAGGATCATGCGACAAGGACCTCGGTTTCGGTGGCGGTGAGCTGGTCGATGAGTGCGGGCGGGAGCTCGACGTCAGTGACCAGGAGGTCGATGTCGTCGAGGGAGGCGAAGGAGACCAGGTGCTCCTGGCCGATCTTGGTGGAGTCGACCAGGGCCACCACCTGGCGGGCGCTGCGCACCATGGCGCGTTTGACGGTGGCTTCGTCGGGGTCGGGCGTGGACAGTCCGTGGGCTGCGCTCAGGCCGTTGGCTCCCAGGACGGCGACGTCGACCCTCAGGGTGGACAGGGCCTCGACGGCTTCGGGGCCGACGGCGGCCTGGGTCAGTCCGCGCAGCTGACCGCCCAGGATCCGCACCCGGGTGCGTCCGGCGCCGGCCAGCCAGGCGGCGGTCAGGACGGAGTTGGTGATGACGGTCAGGTCGGTGTCGCCCGGCAGGAGACGGGCGAGCGAGCCGGTGGTGGTTCCGGCGTCGATGAGGAGGGTGGTGCCGGACTTCGGTGCGAGCCGCGCCAGGGCGGCTCGGGCGATGGCCTGCTTGGCGGTGGGGTTGACCTGCTCGCGCTGGGTCACGCCGGTCTCCGGCAGGGCCGGGGCGGGGATGGCGCCGCCGTGGACCTTGCGCAGGGCGCCGCTGCGGTCCAGGGCGGTCAGGTCGCGGCGGATCGTCTCAGGGGTGACGTCGAAGTGCTCGGCGAGCTCGGTGACGAGGACCCGCCCCGCACCGCGCACCTGCTCCACGATCTGGCGGTGCCTGTCCTCAATACGCATGTTCACCTCCTAGAAGGTCCGTGCCGTCAACCAGTACGCCCGTTCGGGCATCCACTCGACTCTGAATGTCTGAACAGATATGAGAGTATGCCCGTTCAGACATTCATGTCTACCCCAGAGTGACTCACAATACATTTCATAGGTTGTTTTGAGAACAGGGTCCGCCCGACGGGCACCACCGCCCCATCGAGGACGTCCTTCGGCGCCCAGGACTGCGTTCTCCGACAAACGACTGCGGGCGCACCCCAGTAGCCCGGAGGACAACGCAGTCCCCGATCGGAAAGTACGTCCTCGGCGCGAACCGCAGTCCTCGCCGCCCAGGCCGCCCGAACAGTCCCCGGTGACACCCCGTCGTCGACGCCCCGCAGACAGCACTCGTGCCCGCCTCCCCGAGTCGGGATGACGGGCACGAGTCTCGATCCGCATATCGCTGCGGGTCAGCCTGGGGCGGACTGCGTCAGGCCGACCCAGCCGGCGTCAGGCAGCGTCAGGCGACCTGCTGTCTGCGGCGCAGGATGAGGTAGCCGCCGACGACGAGCAGGGCGAGGGCGAGTACCCCCGCGCCAAGTGAGGCGCCGGTGCGGGCCAGAGGACTATCACTGGCCGCCTGGTTCGGGCGCTCGGGCCCGGCTGCTTGGGCGGGTGCTCCGGACGCGGCCGGAGCGGCGGTGGCTGCGGGCTGCGCGCCGCTCCCCGCAGACGGCTCGGTGCCGCCGCCCACAGAGGTCTCACCAGCACCGGGGCCGCCCTGTGGGGTGGATGCCGCCTTGCCGCCGGCCCCGTCCGCCGCAGCGTCAGCGCCCGTCGCCGTGCTGTCTCCCGAGTCCACTCCGGGGTCGGCCGCATCCTCATCCTCGATCTCGACCGAGAAGCGATTGAGAACCGTACCGGCGGCGTCGAGGGTTTCGACGGAGGCCCAGCGGCAGGTGGTGGCCTGGACCGTGCGGCAGGCGCGCGTGGGGGCGTCGGTCGGGAAGGTGAGGTTGAAGTCGACCCGCCCGGTGGTCGGGCCGGTGGGGTTGACGGTGAGGTCGAGGTCCTTGGTCAGGATCTCCTTATCCCCCGCGCTCACGCGCACGCGCCGAGCGCCGGCGGCCTGCTCGGTGGAGTTGGTGTAGGCCAGGGAGTCCAGGGTCACGGAGACCGTGTCGGTGCTGCGCGCGCCACCTGAGCTGATGTACACGGGCCCCACGGTCATCGCGGTCTGCCGCTTGGAGTAGTCGGCTGTGACGGGCTTGTCGCCGAAGGAGGCCAGGTAGGCGGAGGTGACGTCGCGGTCGAGGACGCCGGTGTTGGTCACGGGCTTGTCCTTCAGGACGGTGTAGCCGTCGCCTCCTGCCAGCAGGAAGGAGTTGGAGGCGACGACGACGCTGTCGCCGTCGGCCAGCGGCTTGCCGTCGACGAGGATCTCGCGGATCGCGGGGGCGGCTCCGGCCTCGTCCCCGTATGCGGGATCGGTGGTGGCCTCGGTGAGGACGTCGACGTTCCTGGACAGCCCCAGGGTGAGCACGGGGCGGCTGGAGCCGGGCTGCCACTGTTGGGACAGCAGAGCCTTGAGCTCGGCGCCGGTGAGGGTCGTGTAGGCCATCTCGTTGCCGAAGGGCTGGACGGTGTAGGCCTCCCCCGAGGTCAGGACCCCATCGCCCTCCGAGCCGGAGGCGGCGTAGAGCAGGTCGGCGCGCACGCCACCGGGGTTCATGATGCCCACGTAGCGGGTGGAGCCGGTCGGCTGGATGTCGGTGGCGAGCCAGCTGCGGAAGGACTCGGCGATGAGGTTGGAGGCAGTGGATTCAGTGCCGCGGTTGGCGCCGGGGCCGGAGCCGTCCGAGCCGCGCAGGAAGTCCGAGCCGATCTTGGCCAGCGGCTTGCCGCCCTCGGCGGCGGAGTCCTTCTCCGCCTGGGACACGATTCCGGCGACGCCGTAGGCATCGGTGGTGCAGCTCGAGCTGCGCAGGTCCTTGTTGTCGGCGCTGACCACTGAGGTCTTCCGGCTGGCGGGGTCGTAGCTCAGGCGGATGCGTCCCAGCGCCCAGCCGTAGTGGTCGGCCTGGACGACGGCGATCTGGTTGCCCTCTGCACCGGTGACGGTCTTGGCGAAGGGCACGTGGGTGTGCCCGGAGAAGACGGCGTCGACGTTCTTGGAGAAGCTCGTGGCCGTGGAGGCCGCGTCCTCATGGCTGAGCACGACGACGACGTCGGCCTCACCGTTGGCGGGGTCGCCGTCCTTGAGCTCGGCGGCACGGGCGTTGGCGGCGGCGACCGCTGGGCTCAGAGTGAGGGTGGACAGGGCTGAGGGTGACACGAGGGTGGGAAGCTCATCGGTGACGACGCCGACGAAGCCGACGCGCACACCGCCGACTTCCTTGATGAAGGTCCCCTTGCCGCCGCCCTCGGCGCTCAAGGGAGCCGAGCCGGAGACGTTGGCGGCCAGGATCGGGAAGTTCGAGGCGGGCAAGATACGCGTCTCCAGGTCACTCAGACCCTGGTCGAGCTCGTGGTTGCCCAGGGCGGAGACATCCAGGGACATCGCGTTGAGCGCCTCCATGGTGGGGCGGTCCTGGAGGATGGAGGAGACGTAGGCCGATCCGCCCACGGAGTCTCCGGCGGAGACGAACAGCGTGTTGGGGTTGGCGGCGCGGGCGGAGGAGACCTCGCAGGCCAGCGTGACAGCACCGGGGTCCTCGACGGATGTCTGTCCGGTGGCGCTGTCCGTCTGAGTGGTCCGGGAGATGTGGCCGTGCAGGTCGGTGATGCCCAGCAGGTCGATGGTGGTGGCGCCGGCGGCCGGAGCGTCGGCCGGGGCTGCTGGGGCGGCCGGCTCGTCAGCACCGGCGGGAGGGTTGAGCGGGAAGGGACTGAGGGCTGTCAGAGTCAGCGCGCACATGACGGCGCTGACCCTGACGGCCCGCGTGGGGCGCAGTCGCATGTCGTTCCTTGTCAGGCGGAGGGATGGTGACCCGGGAGAAGGTGAGGAGAGGAACATGGGTCACCGTATGCGCCCCTGCGATACGGGGCATTATTTTTCGTGGCACTCACTGACATTCATCAGACGGCGCTCGTACCCGCCTCCCCCGGGTGCCCGTCCGCGCCGTCGGGCCATGCCTCCACAGCGGGAGCGAAGCGAGGAACGAGCCGCGCGGATGGTTGCCATGAGCGTCGATCCCACTCCCCTTTCATGCCCACGCCCCGTCCCACGCGACAACGACGGCGTCCGCCGCCTCGTTCTCAGAGGCGACGGACGCCGTCGCTGTGGGTGCGAGCCCGGATCAGCCAGGTATCAGACGATGCCGTGGGCGATCATGACGTCGGCAACGCGGGTGAAACCGGCCGCGTTGGCGCCGAGCACGTAGTCGCCGGGACGGCCGTACTCCTCGGCCGCGGCGACGCAGGAGTCGTGGATGTCGGCCATGATGCCGGTCAGCTTGGCCTCGGCGGTGGCGAAGTCCCAGCGGGTGCGGCCGGCGTTCTGCTCCATCTCGAGGGCGGAGGTCGCCACGCCACCGGCGTTGGCGGCCTTACCGGGGCCGAAGAGGATGCCAGCCTTCTGGAAGGCCTCCACGGCCTCCGGGGTGGAGGGCATGTTGGCGCCCTCGGAGACCACACCGCAGCCGCCCCGCAGCAGGGTGTTCGCGGCGTCGCCGTCGAGCTCGTTCTGGGTGGCGCAGGGCAGGGCGACGTCACCGGGGACGTCCCACACGGAGCCGCCGGTCACGAGGCGGGCGCCGGGGCGGCGCTCGACGTAGTCGGCCACGCGGCCGCGCTCGACCTCCTTGACCTGCTTGAGCAGCTCGAGGTCCACCCCGGCCTCGTCGACGACGTAGCCGGAGGAGTCGGAGAAGGTGATGGGGGTGGCGCCGAGCTGCTGGGCCTTCTCAATGGCGTAGATCGCCACGTTCCCGGCACCGGAGACGAGGACCTTTTTGCCCTCGAGGGACTCGCCCTTGGTGGCAAGCATGGACTGGGCGAAGAGCACGGTGCCGTAGCCGGTGGCCTCGGTGCGCACGAGGGAGCCGCCCCAGGCCAGGCCCTTACCGGTGAGGACACCGGCGTCGTAGGAGTTCCGCAGGCGCTTGTACTGGCCGAACATGTAGCCGATCTCGCGGCCGCCCACGCCGATGTCGCCGGCGGGCACGTCGGTGGAGGGGCCGATGTGGCGGGCCAGCTCAGTCATGAAGGACTGGCAGAAGCGCATGACCTCGGCGTCGGAGCGGCCGTGCGGGTCGAAGTCGGAGCCGCCCTTGCCGCCGCCGATGCCCTGGGCGGTCAGGGCGTTCTTGAAGATCTGCTCGAAGCCGAGGAACTTGATGATGCCGGCGTTGACCGAGGGGTGGAAGCGCAGGCCGCCCTTGTAGGGGCCCAGCGCGGAGTTGAACTCGATGCGGAAGCCGCGGTTGACGTGGACCTGGCCGGCGTCGTCGACCCACGGGACCCGGAACATGATCTGGCGCTCGGGCTCGACGATGCGTTCCAGGAGGGCGCCGTCGGCGTAGTGGGGGTGCTTGGCGATGACCGGATCGAGGGACTCGAGCACCTCGTGGACGGCCTGATGGAACTCGACCTCTCCACGGTTGCGAGCCACAACCTGCTCATAGACCTTTTCGACAACGTCCTGCATGGGGGACTCCTTCGCCTAGCGGAATAAGCTCAGCACCTGGCTGGTCGCCGCGGCGCCGCGAAAAGACTTCCACCGAGACGTTCACTGAGACGAAACATCTCGCGATCCGGAGGAAACATAGCCGTCGCAAAGGCCGCATTCCGGACGTTTGCGCAACACAGATCACATTCCTGGAGGATCTGGAGGCATGAGTAGTGAACAGCTTTCAGACGGTTCCGTCGAGACGGCCCGCTACACCCACGGTCACAGTGCGGCGGTGCTCAGCGCGCACGCGCGGCGCGGCGCGGCGGACTCGGCCGCCTACCTGCTTGCCCACCTGCGTGCGGGAATGGACCTGCTCGACGTCGGCTGCGGGCCGGCGTCCATCACCGCGGATCTCGCTGAACGCGTCGCCCCGGGGCGGGTCGTCGCCCTCGATGCCACGGCCGGCGCCCTGGAGGCGGCTCGGGCGACGCTTCGCGACCGGGGCCTGTCCGAGCAGGTGGAGGTGACCCGCGGGGACGTCATGGCCCTGCCCTGCGAGGACGCCTCCTTCGACGTCGTCCACGCGCACCAGGTCCTTCAGCACCTCGCGGACCCGGTGGGCGCCCTGGCAGAGATGCGCCGCGTCACCCGCCCCGGCGGGATCGTGGCCGTGCGCGACGCCGTCTACTCCGCCATGACCTGGTTCCCCGAGCCCTCGGGCATGGAGCGGTGGCGCTCGGTCTACATGTCCACCGCCCGGGCCAACGGCGGCGAGCCCGACGCCGGGAGCCGGCTGCTGTCCTGGGCCCGGGCGGCGGGTTTCGCCGACGTGAGCGCCTCGGCCTCCACCTGGTGCTACGCCACGCCCGCCGACCGGGCCTGGCAGTCGCAGACCTGGGCGCAGCGGTGCCTGACCTCCTTCGGTCCGCGGGCCGTCGAGCTGGGACTGGCAGACGGGGCCGACCTGGAGGCGATGGCCCAGGCGTGGCGGCAGTGGGGCGCCAGCAAGGACGCCTGGTTCGTCGTCGTGCACGGGGAGGTCCTGGCCCGCGTCTGAGTGCGGGTGCACGGGATCGACCGGCACCGGGCAGGCGTCAGGTGCCCAGTGCCCAGATCGATGCCGCGTCCGGCGCGGTGAAGCGAAAGCCGGAGGCGAGCAGCGCCTGAGGCACCGCTCGCTGGGAGGCACCGAGCAGCTCGGCGAGCATGCCGCCGATGCTTCCAGCACCCCCGGCCGCCCCGGCCCTGCCCGCCCGGTCCAGCAGGAGCTGGGGCACCACCGCCACCGAGGGCAGGCCGCCGGCGCGCGACAGCAGCCGGTGGAGGTCGCGGTTGCGCGCCGGCTCGGGCGCGGTCAGGTTGACCGGCCCGTGGACGTCGTCGTGCTCGATGGCCCACAGGAGCCCGGCCGCGGCATCCTCCAGGGCGATCCACGGCTGCCACTGGTCACCGCGGCCCAGCCGAGCCCCCGCCCCGACCCGGTAGGCGGCGCCGAGGATCCTCCCCAGCCCGCCCGAGGAGCTGACCACCAGGCCCGTGCGGGACTGGACCGTGCGCAGACCGGCTCTCGCCGCCGGGCCCGCAACGGACTCCCAACGCCGGCACAGCTCGGACAGGAATCCCTCACCCGGGCCGCTGGCCTCGGTGAGGATCTCCTCGCCCCGGTCCCCGTAGAAGCCGGTGGCCGATCCGCTCAGCAGGACCTCGGGTCGCCCGGCCGGGGGCAGGCCCGCGGCGACCCGGGCGATGAGGGCGGTGGTGGACAGGCGCGAGGCCGCCAGCTCGCGACGGCGCGCCGGCGTCCAGGGGCGCGGCGCGATCGGGGCGCCCGACAGGCAGACCACGGCCCTGGCGCCCTCCAGGGCGCTGGGCGGTAGGAGGCGCTCGGCGGGTGCCCACCAGGCGTGCTCCCTGCCGGAGTCATCGACCTCGATGCCCTCCCGCGGCGCCTGGCCCGCTGCGCTGCGGTGGAGGATCCGGATCCTCCAGCCGCTGTCCCGGGCCAGGTCCGCCAGGCGGGATCCGATGAGGCCCGCTCCGGCCACGACGAGCAACCCCGGGTCGCCGCGCCGGCTGGACCGCCCTGAGGGGGTGGCGTGAGTACTCATGAACTCACCCTAGGCGCTCGGCCGCCCCACGGGCCCCGGTCCCGGCCGCGCCCCTACCGACGACGCGAGGGGAGGCGGGTTTCCGCTCTCTTCTGGCCAGGAGTGAGCCGTATCGGTTCACAGGATGCACACAACGGGCACCCACTCCTTTAGGCTCTTCCCAATGCCCGAACACACCCCCGCTTCCCGCTCCTCCGTGATGGATCTGATGGCTCTGCGCTCCGTCACGGAGCTTCCCGTCACCCGGCGCCATGTCCTGGACCCCGAGGTCCTGCGGACGGTGGCGGCCGTCGACAGGGTCGGCGACCTGACGCGCTTCAACGTCGCTGAGGTGCCCGAGCTGGCCCAGTTCTCCGCCCCTGAGGAGCTGCTGGCGCCCGACGAGCGCGGCTGGGCCCTGGGGCACGCCCTGTCCCTGGCCGTGGAGCACGGGCAGCGCCTGTGGCTGAGCGAGGTTCCCACGCAACGGCTGGGGCTGCTGCGGAGCGTCCTGGGCGAGCACCTCGTCCACATCGCCTCCCCGCAGGCGCCCGACGGCGCCGAGACACCGCGGACCGACGGGGCCGGTCAGGGCGAGGGCAGCGTCGTCGTCGCCGTGAGCCCGCGCCGTCTCCTGGACGAGTGGGCCACCGGGACGCCTGAGCAGATCCGCTACCTGCGCACTGTGCTGGAGGGGACGGACCCGCTGCGCGTCTCCCGGCACACCCTGGCTGCCCTGCAGGAGGCGAAGGTGGACCTGGTGCCGCGCGCCGGCATCGTCCGTCTGCTGCACAACCCCCGTTTCCTGGCCTACGCGACGGTGTTCATCTACTCCTCGCTGCGGGCGCTCCCGGCCGTCTACGCCCCCGGCTTCCGCGGCAACCCCTGGGTGCTGTGGGCCATCGACATCATCACCGCAGTGCCCTACACCTGGGGGATCATCGCCATGGTGGCGGGTAAGCGGCGCCGCATCCGCTTCGCCGGCTTCCTCGTCACCCTCATCACCTTCGTGGCGCCCTACGTGTACTTCTTCCTGGCGGGCGACGACGGGCACGGCAACCAGTACCCCGGCTGGGTCATCATGGTGGTCATCGGCCTGGTGCTGGCCACCTTCCTGCTGGAGGGCGGCCGCTGGCTGCGTGACGTGGCGGTCGCCCGGGGGGCTGCGCGCCCCCGGGGACGGGTAGTCCGGCCTACGCCGCTGCCGCAGTCGATTCCTCCCCGCGGATCGAGCGCAGCACCCCGGCGAGCAGGAACCACCCGCCCGAGACAATGAGGACGGCGACCGCGCTGAGCGGCCGGTGGGGGTAGATCGCCACCAGCCAGCAGGTGGCCAGGAACCACACGGCCACCGCACCGATGTTGAGGGCGCGGAAGCGCTTGACCCGGGCCGGGTGCGCGTAGTGCGTGGGCACCAGGGTCAGCACCACGAAGATGAGGGTGACGATGATGTTGAAGACCGCCGGGGTCTGAAGCACGTAGAACATGAGGGCCACGATGTTCCAGGCGGCCGGGAAGCCCACGAAGTAGTAGTCGGTGGACTTCCACTGCTTGTTGGCGTAGCAGAACATCGACGAGCTCAGGACGAGGGCCATGAGCAGTCCCGCCAGCGGTCTGGGGCCCATTGGCAGGGCCACGTACATGAAGACCGCCGGGATGAAGGTCCAGGTGAGGTAGTCGACGACGATGTCGACGATGCCGCCGTCAAACCAGGGGATGATCTCGGAGACCCGGGCGCGCCGGGCCAGGGTGCCGTCAACGCCGTCGACGACGAGGGCGACGAGCAGCCAGACCCACATCCACGTGAACTCCCGGCGGGGGTGGATGGTGGCGAGCATGGCCAGGCTGGCCCACACCAGTCCCGACATGGTCAAGATGTGCACTGCCCAGGCGGCGACACGGGCCCGTGCCGGGTACTGCGCCGTCGACACAGACGTCCCCTCTCGGTGGATAACACTGACGGCGGGAAGTCTATGCGGTTCACAGCCCCGGCACCTATCCCCCGGCGGGAGCTACCGAGCGATCCCCGTCTCCCTCGGACCGCTCGAGAAGCGAGTGCGCCCCCGTACCTGCCGGTCGGGGGCGCACTCAAACTTGCCGGGCGCCGGGGAGGCGCGCGGGAGATGACTCACATGCTCACGTTGCGGAAGTCGAAGGGGTAGATCCCCATGGGGTTCCAGTGGGCGATGAGGCGCGCACCGCAGGGCCGATCGTGGGCCCACAGCTCGCTGCTAATGACGACACCGCCGCCCTCCAGCTCGCTGAGGTCGAGGCGATGGTGGCCGTCAACGTAGTCGTCGGCCTGCTCCACGGGGTAGAGGGTCAGGTCCGACGCAGGGCTCGACAGGCCCGCCAGCTGCTCATCAAGGCCGGCCAGGTCGTTGCCGGCCATGCCGTAGCGACTCGCCAGCTCGTTGACGTCACGGCGCGCGATGGCGGCGACGAACTCCTGGACCTCGGTGTAGATCCGCTGGCGCAGGTCCGCACTCCCCCAGGGCGCCGGGGTCGGCTCAGTCGGCTCAGCCGCCTCAGCGGGCTCGGCAGGCTCAGCAGAGTCAACCGGCTCGGCCGGCTCTTCCTCGGCGCTCGGCCGGTCCTCAGCGGCAGCCTCGGCCTGCGCGATCTGAGCGGCCTCAGTCTCCGCGGGCTCGAGCGGCCTGTCCGAGTGCTCCTGGCCCTGCGGGCGTTCGGCGGGGACCTGCTCGGCCGGGGCCCGCTCAGCCTGGACCTCCGGCACCGCGTGGTCCTCGGGCTCACCCTCAGGCGTTGAGGCGGTCGGCGCGGAGGCGGCCTCAGCGCCGGAGGGCACCGGCACCTCGGGGGCCGCCGCGTCGGCCACATCGGTAGCCTCGGCGACGTCGGTGACGTCCACAGGGCCGGCGGCGCGCACCGTCTCAGCGGTGTCCGCGACGGGCGGCACCGTCGCCTCGACGGGGGCAACGACCTCGGGGGCCTGCTTCGGCGCCGGCCCACCGGCCTCCTCGGAGAGGTCGAGGGTGACCTCATCGCCCTCGTGGCCGGCGGCGTCGGCCGGGGTCAGGGAGAACTCGAGCTGGTCGGGGGCGACAGTCTCACCGGTGGGCGCGGCCACAGGCTCACCACCGGCATGCTCGACGGCGGGGATCGCCACCGGCTCATAGGCGGACTCGGCCGTGCCGGAGGACTGGGCCACCTCGGTCGGCAGAGCCAGCTCAGGCTCGGCGGGCACGGCCGCTTCAGCGCCGTCCTCGACGACGTGCTCCGAGGCGGCGTCGGCCGGGGTCTGAGCCGTGGCGGCGGCGTGCCGGGCCCGGCGCGCGTTGTCGGTGGGCTCCGTGACGGGAGCCGGGACGGCGAGCGCGTCGGCACTGGCCTCAGCGTCGACCTCCTGGCTGGCCTCTGAGGTGCTCAGCACGGGCTGCTGCTCCTTCTCGGGAGCGGTCAGGCTCTGCGGCATCTCAACCATCGCAGGCGGCGTCACGGCCGGGGCGCTCACCTCACCGTCCACGAGGCCCTGGTCCACGGGGAAGGGCTGGACAAGGAGGGTCTCCCCCGTCGGAGCGGCGACCGGTTCGGTCTCGGCCGGCGCGACCGGCTGCCCGAAGGCATCGGGGGCCTCAGGGGTCTCAGCGGCCTCGGCCGGTGTGTGAGCGGTCTCCGCCGCGTGCCGGGCCTGGTGAGCCGCGGCCGGATCCACCACCTCGGGGGCGGGGGCCGGTGCGGGGATCTCGGAGTCCTCGACCTCGGTGGAGCCGGACTCCTCGACCTGCGGGTCCTGCGCCTGGGCGGGAGCCTCCTCGATGAGGGGATCACCAGCGGGGGCCGACGGCCCCGGGGCCTGGACAGCGGCGTCCGCCTGGGCGGGGGCGTCCTCAGGGGACTGGGAAGCGACGGGCTGCTCGACGTCGGCACCGGACTGGGCCGGGGCCGGCTCGGTCTCCTGCTGCGCGGGTGCAGCGAAGACGGAGGGGGCAACGGCGGGCTCGGCGAGCGGGTCGACCTCCGGCGCCTCGGAGGGCTCGGTGTTCTCGGGAGCCGGAGACTCCTCGAGAACCTGGGGCTCCTCAACCGGCTCGGGCGCCGTCGGGTCCTCGTCAGCGGCCTCGGCCGGGGACGGCTCCGCGACGGCCTCGGGCAACGGGTCGTGGTTGAGGAACTGGCGCCGTTCCACGCCCACGCGAGTGAGCTGGCCGGCGAGGATCTCGGGGCGGCCAAGGTAGTCCCAAACCTCCCCGGGGCCCGAGCGCAGGCTCAGGGAGGGGGCGTCGAGGATGGCGACCCCGCCGTCGGGCAGGAAGCACAGGAACAGCCCGGTCATCTCGCCGGTGGTGGCGTCCCACAGGCGCACGGTGCCGTCCTCGGAGCCGGTGAGAATCCGGGTGCCGTCGGGGCTCCACTGCGCGTCGGTGACGCCGAAACGGTGGCCGGCCAGGGACAGGACGACCTTGCCGGAGACCTCGTCCCACACGCGCACGACGCCGTCGTCGAAGCCGGCCAGCACCTTGGTGCCGTCGGGGCTCCAGGCGTAGGAGCGGACCATGGCGGCGTCGTCGCGCAGCGTCACGAGCTCGCCGGAGGTGATGACGTCCCAGACGTGGGCGGCGCCGTCGGCGCTGCCGGTGACGACGCGCGGGCCCCCTTGAGTCCACACGACGTCGCGCACCCAGTTGCCGGTGTAGGTGTGGATGACCTCGCCGGTGGCGGCGTCCCAGATGCGGGCTGTCCCGTCCTGGGAGCCGGTCAGGGCGCGCTGGCCGTTGGGGCTCCAGGCGACCGAGGTAATCATGTCGCTGTGGCCCTCGAGGGTCAGGAGGCGCTCACCGCGGGCGGCGTCCCAGATCGCGGCGCGGTCGTCCCCCAGTCCGGTGAGGATGCGCTCGCTGTCCGGGCTCCAGGCGATGTCGTTGACGTCGTCCTCCCCGGCGGTCAGGGCCTGGACGACGTCGCCGGTGGAGGCATCCAGGATGAGGACGCGGGGCGAGAGGTAGGAGGAGGTGGCCAGGCGGGTGCCGTCCGGGCTCCAGACGACCTCGCTCAACTCCCGGGCACCGTTGTCGACGGTCAGGCGCGGCTGACCGGTGGCGGCGTCCCAGACGCGGTTGCCACCGATCTTGGCGCCGATGCTGAGCCTGGTGCCGTCGGGGCTCCAGGAGACGGTCTCCACGGAGTTACCGGCCCCCAGGACGAGCTGGGTCTGGCCGGTGGCGGCGTCCCAGACGCGCACGGTGTCATCGTGGGAGCCGGTGGCCACGCGGCTCGAGTCCGGGCTCCAGGCCAGGGCGCAGGCCCACTGGTGGTGGCCGCGCAGGCTGAGCAGCTCCTCGCCGGTGGCGGCGTCCCAGATGTGGGCGGTGGTACCGGAGATGTCGTCAGTGATGATGCGGCTGCCGTCGGGGCTCCAGGAGACGACGCTGACCCAGCGGCGCTCGCGGCCGTGGAGGCTGAGGACCTCCTCGCCGGTGGCGGCGTCCCAGACCCGGGGCTCGGCCGAGTCGAAGGCGGTGATGATGCGACGCGAGTCCGGGCTCCATGACAGGCCGGTCATCGGCTCGATCGGGCCGACGTGGGTCGGCCTGCCGTCGGGGCCCATGGTGGCACCGCGCCCCACGAAGGCCATGGGGCCCACGCGCAGCAGCTCGGTGCCGGTGGTGACGTCCCAAACCCGGGCGGTGCCGTCGTCGGAGGCGGTGGCCACGCGGGTCCCGTCCGGGCTCCACGACACCGCAGTGAGGTGCTCGGTGTGCCCTGACAGAGTACGCACCACCTGACCGCTGGAGGCGTCCCAGATGCGGGCCGAGGCGTCGTCGAAGCTGGTGAGGATGCGGGTGGAGTCGGGGCTCCAGGCCACCGCCCCGCCCACGCCGGAGCCACCGACCCCCAGGGTCAGCAGGTCGGCGCCGGTGGTCGCGTCCCAGACGCGCACGCTGTGGTCCTCCGCCGCAGTGAGCAGCCGCGTGCCATCGGGGCTCCAGGCCACCGCGCTGATGGACAGGCTGGGGCCGGCCAGCGCGAACAGCTCGGTGCCGCGGTTCGCGTCCCAGACGCGGGCCGTGCCGTCGTGCGATCCGGACAGGAGCCGCGTGCCGTCCGGGCTCCAGGCCACACCCCACAGCGCGTCGAAGTGGCCGGCATACAGTGACACCTCACGAGGGTCGATCGTCGTCGAGGTCTCTGAAGGCACAGTCATGGTTGAAGTCTAGAGATCTCTGCGAGGTATCTGCGGCATCTTGAGCCGATTGCGAGCAGTTACCTGAGTGATATCTGGCAAATCCGGGGCGGAGAGGGCGCCACGCCGGGTGCGCGACACGCTGAGAGGCTGCCTTCCGCACCACGGCGCCCCGTTCGGGCGGGCGCGGGAGGGCATTGGACCATCGGCCGAGACCGGATCGCCCACCACGTCGATATCTTCCTGAGACTCCCGGGGAATTGGCGGGAATTGTCGCCGGGGCGGCCTCAATGTCAATTCAAGCGCCGCGTGAGCCCAACACCGCCGCCTCACCGCAGCGTCGTCATCTGCCCATCACGCCCAGGCCTCCGGGCCCTCTCCACCTCTCCGCCGAGCCCTGTCACCTCCCTGGCGAACAGCCGCCTTCCCTCCGCCACATCTCAGACCGTCGCCCCCTCTCCACCATCTCCGGACCTGCCAGCAACACTGACGGGGACATTCCACGCGGTCGGGTGCGGGTCCTTCCGGGCGGGGCCATCCTGCGCGTCCGGGGACAGGATTCCCGTCCCCGACGGCGTCGAACGTCCCCCGCCGTACAGAAGTGTCCCCGGCCGCGAGGAAAAGTCCCCGACGGCGGGCTCACGCAGCGGAGGTGAGGCACGCAGACAGCGGTCAGTCGCCGGCGCCGTGGAAGACGGCCTCGAGGTTGTTGCCGTCGGGGTCGAGGACGAAGGCCCCGTAGTAGCCGGGGTGGTAGTGCGGGCGCTCGCCGGGGCCGCCGTTGTCGGTGCCGCCCGCCGCGAGGGCCGCCTCGTGGAAGGCGTCCACCCGCGCCGTCGACGACGCCGTGACGGCGATGTGGCAGGGCGTCGGGTTCTCCGCCGGGGCCAGCCACAGGTCGGCGTGGATCGGGGCGTCCTCCGGCGCGCCGGGCGTCGGCCCGCCCAGTCCGGTGACGGGCCCGAACTCCATGACGACGCGGTAGCCCAGCGGCGCGAGGGCCGCCTCATAGAAGGCCTTCGAGGCCGCCGGATCACTGACACTCACAGAGGCATGATCGATCATGCCTCCAGGCTACCTACTGGTTGATACACGGCGGGCGCATTGACAGGCTCCAGCCATGACATCTTCCGCAGCCCCCTCCTCACGCCCCACACGATCAGCCGACATCGAGTCCATCATCACCATCATCGCTTGGGGCGCCCAGGTGGTGAGCGTCATCGTGTCCAACCACGTCCTCGACGCCTCCACGCTCGTGCCGCCGAGTTTCACGGACAGCTCGTCACCCGACGTTAGCCTCAATCTCGTCAGTCTCGTGCGGACGATGAACGGCGTCATCCTGATTCTGGCCGTCATCGGCTTCATCACCGCGTTCTACGTCGTCGCGGCCGACAACAAGATGGGCGGGGCAGTCCTTAGCGTGGCACTGGCCGGCATCTCCCTGTCCGTCTCACTGACCATCGGTTGCCTCGTCACGGCAGAGGCGTCCAGCCCAAGCGTCTGGATCTACCTCGTGAACGTCCTGCCGGCCGTGGTGCTGCTTGTTTCCGCAGCGATAATCCACCGTCACACGTCGATACCTGAGGTGGCGCAGTAAGGAGGCACGTCGCCGGCGCAGCAGGGCGGACCGACGGGGACATTCCACGCAGCCGGGTGCGCGTCCTTCCGGCCGGGGCCATCCTGCGCGTCCGGGGACAGGATTCCCGTCCCCGACGGCGTCGAACGTCCCCGACTGCACCAGAATGCCCCCGGCCGCGAGGAGAAGTCCCCGACGGCGAACGGGTCTCAGAACAGCGCCGGCAGGACGCCCTCGACGTCGGCCCCGAGCTCGGCCAGGTCCAGGACGAGGGGACGCCCGGCACCGCCGTCGGAGAGCAGGTCACTGCCGGCCACGACGAGCAGGTCACCGCCGGTGGTCCCCAAACGCGCCACGGCGACGTCCTCAGCCTCAGCGGCCGCGGTGACGGCGGGCACGAGCTCCTCGCGCACGGCAACGATCACGCGGGCCCCGGACTCGGAGAACAGGGCGGTGAAGTCGTCCACGCCCTCCTCCTGGATAGCGGTCAGGTCCACGCTGGCGCCGACGCCGCAGCGCAGGCAGGAGTCCACGAGGGTCTGGATGAGGCCGCCGGTCGAGCAGTCGTGGGCGGCACGCACCAGCGGCTCGCCGCCGGGGCCCTCCGCCTCGCTGAGGGCCAGCAGCACCCGCCCGAGCGCCATCTCCGCCTCGAGGTCGACGCGCGGGGGCAGCCCGCCGAGGTGGTCGTGGACCACACGGGACCAGGCCGAGCCGTCGAGCTCGTCGGCGGTGGCGCCCAGGGCCATGATGGCCAGGCCCTCCTCGTGCCAGCCCGAGGGGTTGGCACGGCGCACGTCGCCCATGACGCCCAGGACGCCGACGACGGGCGTGGGGTTGATCGAGGAGTCGATCTGCCCCTTGACCTTGCCGTGGGAGTTGTAGAGCGAGACGTTGCCGCCGGTGACCGGCACGCCCATGACGGCGCAGGCGTCGGCCAGGCCGGTGATGGCCTCGACGAGCTGCCACATGGCGTCGGGGTCCTCCGGCGAGCCGAAGTTGAGGCAGTCGGTGACGGCCAGGGGCCGGGCGCCCACGGTGCACACATTGCGGTAGGACTCGGCCAGGGCCTGGGCGGCGCCGGTGGCGGGGTCGAGCTTGGTGAAGCGGCCGTTGGCGTCGGTGGAAATGGCCACACCCCGGCCGGTGGCCTCGTCGACACGGATGACGCCGGCGTCGTCGGGCTGGCACAGGGCGGTGTCGCCGCGCACGAAGCGGTCGTACTGGTCGGTCACCCAGGCGGTGGAGGCCTGGTTGGGACTGGTGACGACGGCGCGCACCTGCTCGGCCAGCTCGGTGGCGGACTCGGGGCGGGCCAGGCGCTCGGTGGTGTCGGCGTTGAGCGCGTCCTGCCAGGCGGGGCGGGCGTAGGGACGCTCGTAGGTGGGACCCTCGTGGGCCACGGTGCGCGGGTCGACGTCGACGATCCGCTCCCCGAAGTGGTCGATGGTCAGGCGGCCCGAGCCGTTGACCTCCCCGATGACGGCGGCCTCGACGTCCCACTTGTCGATGACGGCCATGAACTCCTCGAGCTTGTCGGGCGCGACGACGGCCATCATGCGCTCCTGGGACTCGCTCATGAGGATCTCCCCGGCGGTCAGGGTGGGGTCGCGCAGGAGCACCTTCTCCAGGTCCACGTGCATGCCGCCGTCGCCGTTGGAGGCCAGCTCGGAGGTGGCGCAGGAGATGCCGGCGGCGCCCAGGTCCTGGATGCCGAGCACGAGCCCGGCGCCGAACAGGTCGAGGCAGCACTCGATAAGGACCTTCTCCATGAAGGGGTCGCCCACCTGGACGCTGGGGCGCTTGGCGGGCATGCCGTCCTCGAAGGACTCCGAGGCCAGGATGGAGGCCCCGCCGATGCCGTCCCCGCCGGTGCGGGCCCCGAAGAGCACCACCTTGTTGCCGGCGCCGGTGGCGTTGGCCAGGTGGATGTCCTCGTGGCGCAGCACGCCCACGCACAGGGCGTTGACCAGTGGGTTCTCCTGGTAGGAGGAGTCGAACTCGGTCTCGCCGCCGATGTTGGGCAGGCCCAGGGAGTTGCCGTAGGTGCCCACGCCGGCCACGACGCCGTGGACGACGCGCGCGGTGTCGGGGTGGTCGACGGCGCCGAAGCGCAGCTGGTCCATGACGGCCACGGGCCGCGCGCCCATGGAGATGATGTCGCGCACGATGCCGCCCACGCCGGTGGCGGCACCCTGGTAGGGCTCGACATAGCTGGGGTGGTTGTGGGACTCGACCTTGTAGGTCACGGCCCAGCCGTCGCCGATGTCGACGACGCCGGCGTTCTCCCCCATGCCGACCAGGAGGTGCTCGCGCATCTCGGGGGTGGTCTTGGCGCCGAACTGGCGCAGGTGAATCTTGGAGGACTTGTAGGAGCAGTGCTCGGACCACATGACCGAGTACATGGCCAGCTCGGCGTTGGTGGGGCGGCGCCCCAGCAGCTCGCGGATGGACTCGTACTCGTCGGCCTTGAGGCCCAGCTCCTTCCAGGGCATCTCCCTGTCGGGCGTCGCGGCGGCGTCGGCAACGGTGTCGGGGTGGGCGGCGGGGATCATGGGCTCGGACGCCATGGGGGCTCCTGGTTGACGAGGGAGTGCGGCCGAGCCAAGCCTACCCACGCCCACGGAACCTCACACCACCACCCACGCGGGACCGCGCCCCGCACACCCCGAGCACCCCACGCGAGCCCGATCGGCGCTCTGCGGAATCCAGCCAGAAGAATGCCGAAACAGCAACAAGACGCCACGCCCAAGCCCAAAGTGCTGCGCCTCACAAGATTTCGGGGGAAGATCATGGCATGAGAGACATCGACGTCGCCCCGCTGCCCCTGTCGCACTTGGAGAGCCACCTGGACGAGGTGGCCATCAAACGACTGCACACCAGCCTGACCGGGGCCGAGGCCCTGCTGGAGGGGCGCACCGTGTGGACGGTCACGCCGTCGGCAGCCGCCGGCTCGGGGCCGGCGGAGACGGTCGCCCCCCTCGTGGGCTACTCCCTGGGCGCTGGCCTTAACGTGCGCTGGCTGACCCTGGACGCCCCCGAGGAGTTCACCCGGATCGCGGCCCGCCTGCACGCCGGCATCCACGGGGACCACGGCGACGGCGGCAAGCTCGGGGACAAGCAGCGCGACATCTACGAGCACGTCCTGGCCTCCAACGCGGAGAACATCGTCGAGGAGGTCCGCCCCGACGACGTCGTCATCCTGCACGACCCGCCCACGGCGGGCCTGGCCAAGGCCCTCAAGGCGGCGGGCGCCACGGTCATCTGGCGCTGCCACGCCGGGGCCGAGGGCGCAGGCGAGGCCGCCGACTACGCCTGGGCCTTCCTGGACCGCTACCTGGAGGACGTGGACCTCGTCATCGTCTCCCGCCCCGAGTACCGCCCGCCCTACATCGAGGCCGAGCGCTGCGCGGTCCTGGCCCCCTCCATCGACGCCGACTCCCCCAAGAACCGGGTCCTGGACCTGGACGAGGCCTGGTCGGTGGCGCGCCTGTCCGGGATCTTCGCCGGCGAGCCGCCCTTCGAGGCGGTGCCCTTCATGCGTCACGACGGGCGCGCCGACGCCTTCCGCGGCCTGGCCGATGACCCGGTCCTGGCCGGTGGTCAGGTGCCGCTGGGGGCCCGGGTCGTCACCCAGGTCAACCGCTGGGACCGCCTCAAGGGCGGCCTAGAGCTGGTGGAGGCCTTCGCCGAGAACATCGCCGTGCTGCCCGAGGATGCCCACCTACTGCTGGTCGGCCCGACCCCGGATGGGCCCGAGTCGCAGGCCACCCTCACCCAGATCGTGGAGCGCTGCTCGGTGCTGCCGGAATCGGTCGCCTCGCGGATCCACGTGGCCGCCGTGAGCATGGAGGACCGGGAGGTCAACGCCACCGTCGTCAATGCCATCCAGCGAGTCAGCTCGGTCGTCACCCAGCGCTCCCTCATCGAGGCCTTCGGACTGACCGTGGCCGAGGCGATGTGGAAGAAGGCCCCGGTAGTCGCCTCCGCAGTCGGCGGCATCCGCGACCAGATCGACGACGGCGTCGACGGCGTCCTGGTCGACCCGGCCAACGGCCTCGCTTGGGCCGAGGCCGTGCGCGACCTACTGCTCTTCCCCGAGCGGGCCCAGGAGATGGGGCTGGCCGCCCACGAGTCCGTGCGCCGGGAGTTCCTGTCCAACCGGCACCTGCAGGACCTCCTGCAGATCGTGGCCGACCTGGTGGGCTGAGGAGTCGACGAGAAAGACGCCCCACAGGGGCGTCAGTGTCCATGGCGCTGACATTAACTCCGCACAGACGCCACGTGCCGCGGAACAACCGCAGAATTTCAACGATCTCCACTGGTCACTTCGGCAGCGATCTCGCTCATGTCAGCGCTGTGGACACCCGGCCGCCGGTCTGGTCGGCTCCCGGGACACAGGCGCGGAAGTCAGACGTCCTCACCCCGGCACTGGCAGCCCTTGACCGACTGACCGCCCACAGGAGACGAAGCGATGGCAGCCATGACACCTGAGCAGCACCACCTCGTTCAGCGCATCCGCACGCTGGTTGACGACGAACCGGACGTGCGCGAGGTCCCCATGTTCGGAGGCCGCGCGATCATGGTCAACGACAAGATGATCGTCAGCGCCGGGAAGACCGGGGACCTCCTGGTACGCGTCGCCGCCGACCGCCACGAAACGCTCCTGGGCGAACCGGGTGCGAGGCGAGCTCAGATGGGGGCCGGGCGAGTCATGGGGCCCGGCTGGGTCACCGTCGCGCCCGAGGCCATCGCCGACGACGACCACCTCACCTTCTGGGTTGACGTCGCGATGCGCCACAACCGCACCGTCACCGGCAGGTAATCAACAGGCAGGAGCTCACAAGGGCCTTGCCAGAGCTGACGGCGGTTTTTCTCAAGACCCGCCGCAACGAGCACGTCTCGCAGCACACCCCGACCGGTGAGCGGCCGACAGCCGCGCACTGGGGGAGCCAGCCCAGGGGACTTCATCACATCGCAGGCCGAGTTATCCACAGGTCGTGTCCACAGGCTTGTGCATGGCTGTGGGGGTTTGTGGGATGTCGCCATTCCACCTGTGCACAACGCCCCCTCAGCACCACCGTCCCCGGGCAAGCACCCCTGCCGGCAGCGCCCCGCATATGCCGCCACGCACCTTGACATGACATCCCTGGACACCGAGTTTTGGCTGAAAATCCGGGATAATCATCCAATCAGTCGCGCTCGCCCTCTCGGTCATCCCGAGGCAGAGCCCCCGACAGCTGCCACAGCACATTCCTCATCGCCATGCAACTTGAGCGCGGTCACGACCAGGTCCGCCGAGCGAGGGGCGGCCCGGTTCTCTCCACAGTTCTGCACAGGCTCGAAGCGGATCTGTGGATAACGTGACGGGGAATGACTCGGCACCCACCTCTGACGGCTGTCAGGGGTGGGTGCCGGATACGGGGTCGTCAGACGGCCAGCAGCGAGTCGATGGCGGAGCGGAAGACTCCCAGACCGTCGGTCCCGGTGCGCGGGCCGGCCTGCGAGCCGGGACCGAAACCGAGCTCCACGGCGTGCTCAGGGTGGGGCATGAGTCCGACGACGTTGCCACGTTCGTTGCGCACGCCGGCAATGTCGCGGGCCGAGCCGTTGGGGTTGCCCACGTAGCGGAAGACGACGAGTCCCTCCCCCTCGAGGCGGTCGAGCTCCTCGGGGGAGGCGATGAAGTTGCCCTCGCCGTTCTTCATGGGAACGACGATCTCCTCCCCCTCCGCATACCGGTTGGTCCAGGCGGTCTGGGTGTTCTCCACGCGCAGGCGCTGCTCGACGCAGATGAAGCGCTGGTTCGCGTTGCGCAGGAGGGCGCCGGGCAGGAGGTGGGCCTCGGCGAGGATCTGGAAGCCGTTGCAGATGCCGAGGACCGGCATGCCGTGCTCGGCGGCGGCCACGACCTCCTCCATGACAGGGGCGAAGCGGGCGATGGCGCCGCAGCGCAGGTAGTCGCCGTAGGAGAAGCCTCCCGGCACGACGACGGCGTCGACCCCGTGCAGGTCGGCGTCCTTGTGCCACAGGCTCACTGGTTCGGCCCCGGCCAGGCGCACGGCGCGGGCGGCATCGACGTCGTCGAGCGTTCCGGGGAAGGTGATGACGCCGATACGGGCGGCGGGGGAGCTGCTGAGCGACTCACTCACGGCTCAGGCCTCCTCGTCGGCGGCGACGGAGACGACGTCCTCAATGATCGGGTTGGACAGGAGGGTGTCGGCGGCCTGGCGGGCGGCGGCCAGGTGCTCCTCGGTGACGGGGCCGTCCACGGTCAGCTCGAAGCGACGGCCCTGCCGCACCCCGGTGAACTGCTCGAAGCCGAGGCGGGGAAGGCTTCCGACGACCGCCTTGCCCTGGGGGTCAAGAATCTCGGGCTTGGGCATGACCTCGACGACGATGCGTCCCATGGGTGCTCCTCGGATCAGGCGGGATGAGTGCGCAGCCCAAGACTACCTGTATGCAGCCCGGGACACTGCCTGCCGTCTCGACGTGGCTCAGACTTGGCCGAGCCACTCGCCGGCCAGCCGAATCGCCACGACTCCGCCCAGGGTGAGGGCGGCCGTGGCGATGAGCCAGCTGGAGCCCAGGATGAGGGCGACGACGGCGCAGACCACGGCGCTGGCGAGCATGAACCCGCCCACGGCACCGGCAACACCGGCGGGGGCGTGGAGGGACTGGTCGACGGTGGAGGTGCCCATGACCGGCGTGGGGCCGGAGTCCACAGTGGGGGCCGTCTCGTCGCCGCGCTCGGAGGTGCCCGGAAGGAGCGGTCCGCGAGCGCGGGCCACCAGCCGGGCGGGGTCGTGGACCTTGACGGACCCGGTGGTCAGGCCGGCGGCGGCATCGAGCACACCGGGCTTCCAGCGCTCGGCCTCACGGCGCACAGGCGTGCCTCCGGCCCATGCCAGGTACCCGGCAGCGGCCACCAGCCCGGCACCGCCGAGGACCGCGACGAGCCACGGCGGGATCCACGGGTGGCCGGCCTCGGCGTTGCGGGCCAGGTTCATGGCCGAGGCGGTGGCCAGGACCAGGCCGAGCAGGGCGAAGGCCACGCCGGCCAGGCGCTGGCGGCGCACAGCCGCCGGCCACGGGGAGCGGGTTCGGGCAGCGGCGCTCTTGGCGCTTCCGCGCCCCACGCCCCAGTCGGTGCCCGAGGAGGGGCGGCGGGGTCCGCGTCCCTTGGCGGGGCCGCGCCCCACCCCCCAGTCAGTGCCTCCCTGGGCTTTGATCTCCTCGGCGTCCAGGGCGTTGGTGGCCGCCTCCCAGGCGCTGGACTCGGCCAGGATGCCGGCGTCCTCCTCGGCCTCGGGCTGGGCCGCCGGGCTCGTGGGCGCGGCGGGGGCGGTAGTGGCGGGGGCGGCGGGACTGGGGCGCGTCTGGTAGCCGCGGGCGGAGGGGGCTGCGGCACTGGGGGCCGAGGCTGCCGGTGCCGCTGGTGCAGGTGCAGGTGCGGCCGGTGCCGCGGTCGCCGACGGCGCAGCCGCCACGGAGGCCGCGGATGCAGCGGATGCCGTGGACGCACTGCTGGGCACGGCCTCGGGCTTGCCTTGGGAGATGGTGAAGACGCGGGTGGTGGTGGCTCCCGTCTGGGGTGCGCTGCCGGGCCCGTCGACGGCGGTGGGTCGCACGACGGGTCGCGGTGAGCGGCCGTCGGCGCCGGCCGCGGCCCGCTGCTGAGGGGCGGGGGAGCCGGGAGCGCTGGCGGCACTGCCGGCGCTGGCAGGGAGCGGGTCCGGGGCGCCCGTCGGGGCGGTCTCGCCATGGTCCCCGGGGGTGTTGGAGGGCCCGCCGACGGCGCGCAGGGCGACCGGCGAGGCGGGCGAGCCGGCGGACAGGGCGGAGCCGGCCCAGCCGGCGGGCTCGTCGGGCACGTCGGCCAGGTCGATGGCGATGGCGGCGTCGACGGCGTCAGCGGTTCCTGAGGCGATGGCCTGGGCCGCGGCTGAGCGCAGGTCCTCCTCCGTCATGACTGCCGCACCGCTCGCATCATGGGCGCCGGCGGAACTGGCGGCCGAGCCGGCGGCGGAGGCCGCGGAGACTCCCGAGGCGGACGAAGAGGCCGAGGCGGACGAGCCGGTGGGGGCCGGATTGTTGCCGGAGCGGACGACCTCCAGCAGCCCGTTGCCGCCGGACCGGGCGGAGGCGCTCTTCGGTCGTGGGGTCCGCTTGGGCATGATGCCCCAGTTGACGGGCCCCTGCTCGTTGTCGGGACGTCGGTCGCGGGGGGTCATGAGATCACCTGTCCCAGGATGGAGGCGAGCCCCAGGGCCACAAGCACGAAGCCGGTGGCGCCGAGCAGGAGCTGGCCGACACGGATGAGGGTCTCGCCGGTGGAGGTCCCGGCCAGGCGCTCGTCGGCCGCGCGCCCGAACGACGTCGCGGCCAGTGCGGTGGTGAGGGGGCCGGAGACCACGTCGAGGGTGGTCAGCTCGCGCCGGCCTGTGGACTCGGGCACGAGCACCTTGGTTCCCGGCACGGTGAGCGTTGCCAGATCGGTGCCGGGCAGGGTTGCACCGTCGGTTCCCGAGCCCCGTTGGGAGGATTGGGAGCCCTTGGCCCCCTTGCCGCGGGCGCCCTTGGCACTGCCGCCCTTCTTGGAGGACTCGCCGCCCTGCCGGGCCCGGGCCGCGCGGACCCGGTTGCGCTCCAGACGCAGGCGGGGGGCGTTGACCACCAGGGAACGGGCGGAGAGTCTCAAGGAGGCGAGCATGCCCAGCCCCACGAGGACCAGGGCGATACCACCCAGGACGCGGGAGGTCTCGGTGGCCCCGAGGGCGGAGGTGATGGCGGCCGACAGCGCCAGCACGATCGTCAGGACGATGAGGCCGACCAGCACATAGAAGCCCGGCCCCGGTTTGAAGGCGCGGGTGGCGCTCCCGGTATCGGGAAGGTCCGAGGTGGATGAGGTCGTGGTCATGACAGCTCCAGAGGGTGACCGGTGAGCCGCTCGTAGGCCTCGAGGTAGCGGGCGCGGGTCCGTTCGACGACGTCGCCGGGCAGGGCGGGGGGCTCCTGGTCGCCGTCCCGGTCCCAGCCGGAGGCCGGAGAGGTGAGCCAGTCGCGCACGTACTGCTTGTCGAAGGAGGGGGTGACCCGACCGGGCTCCCAGGCGTCGGCGGGCCAGAAGCGGGAGGAGTCGGGGGTGAGGACCTCGTCGCCCAGGATCAGCTCGCCGTCGGCGTCGGTGCCGAGCTCGAACTTGGTGTCGGCCAGGATGATGCCGCGGTCCCGAGCGATCTCGGCGGCCCGGGAGTAGAGGGCCAGCGTGGTCTCGCGCAGGGCGGTGGCGGCGCTGTCCCCCACCATCTGGACGACGCGCTCGAAGGTGACGTTCTCATCGTGCTCGCCGAGCTCGGCCTTGGCGGCGGGGGTGAAGATCGGCTCGGGAAGGCGGGAGGCCTCCGTCAGGCCCTCGGGCAGGGCGACGCCGCAGACGGAGCCGCCCTGTCGGTACTCGACCAGGCCGGAGCCGGTGAGGTAGCCGCGGGCCACGCACTCGACCGGGTACATCTCCAGCCGCCGGCAGATCATGGCGCGTCCGGCGACCTGGGCGGGAACGTCGAGAGAGACGAGGTGGTTCGGGACGACGTCGGCGAGCTGCTCGAACCACCAGGCGCTCAGGGCGGTGAGGACCTTGCCCTTGTCCGGAATCGGGGTGGCCAGAATGTGGTCGTAGGCGCTGATGCGGTCCGAGGCGACCACGAGGAGCACATCCTGTCCACCCCATGGGCCGTCGGAGGTGGGGGCGTAGACGTCCCGGACCTTGCCGCTGGAGCGGTGCTCCCACCCGGGGACGGTGGGGGGCAGGGAGTCGGCTGCTGAGGCACTGGGGCCGACTGAGGCGGAGCTCGCGGACTGAGTCATAGCCCCATCCTGCCATCGGCGGGCACCCTGTGTCCGGTTCCGGGCCGCGGCGGTGACCGCAGGGGTCACCCTTGGAGGATCGCACGATAGATCCGCCATTGCACGCATTTGTCCGGGTCGGGTCGTCAGGGGGAGTCGGGGAGCGACCGGAGTAAATCCCACCGACGGGATGGGAACGGCTCTCATGTCACACCTCGTCCGACCGGCTGGGCAACGGGCTGACGTGGGTCAACACCGGTGCCGAAATCCACCCTCCCATCCGGCGAGAGGTCGCAGTAGTCCCTCAGGAAAGAGAGGAGCGGTGTGCGTTTGGTCTCGGAAGAAGTGCGTGGGTCACCCGCCCGTCCCTCGCGTCCGGGACAGAGGGCGGCCTTCTGGGGTTCAGCGCACGGCGAGCCGCGCGCCGTGGTCGCGACGGCGAGGAGGCTCTCCTCAGCTACTCGGCCCCGTCGGCGCTGGCAGCGCTGCTGACGCTGCTGACTCTGCCTTCACTGGCCGCCTGGGCGATGTCGGTGCGGTACTGGGCGCCCTCAAGGTCGATGCGCTCGACGGCCTCGTAGGCGCGTTCCCGCGCCGCCTCGAGGGTTGCCCCCAGGGCGACGACGGACAGGACCCGCCCACCGACGGCGACCAGCTCCCCGCGCTCGGTGGTGCCGGTGCCGGCGTGCAGCACGTGGACGTCGTCGAGCTCCTCGGCGGCCTCGATCCCGGTGATGGTGCCGCCGGTAGTGACGGTCCCGGGGTAGCCGGGTGCGGCGATGACGACGTCGACGGCGCTCTGCTCGGACCAGGTGGGCTCGGGGGACTCCGCGAGGCGACCGGTGGCGGCGGCGTGGAGCAGCTCGGGCAGGGAGGAGGTCAGGCGGGCCAGGACGGCCTGGGTCTCGGGGTCGCCGAAACGCACGTTGAACTCGACGACGCGCAGGCCGCGACTGGTCAGGGCCAGGCCACAGTAGAGCAGGCCGATGAAGCTGGTGCCGCGGCGAGCCATCTCGTCGACGACGGGTTGGGCGACCTCGCGCACCACCTGCTCGGTGAGATCGGCCGGGGCCCAGGACAGGGGCGAGTAGGCGCCCATGCCGCCGGTGTTGGGGCCGGCGTCGTCGTTGAGGAGGCGCTTGAAGTCCTGGGCGGGGGCCAGGGGGCGGACGGTGGCGCCGTCGCACACGCAGAACACGGAGGCCTCGGGGCCGTCGAGGTAGTCCTCGACGACGACACGACCACTGCCACGGGTCAGGCAGGCGTGGCCGTGGGCCAGGGCGACGGGGCGCTCGTCGGTGACGACGACGCCCTTACCGGCGGCCAGGCCGTCCTCCTTGACGACATAGGGGGCCCCGAAGCGGTCCAGGGCGGCGGTCAGCTCGGCCTCGGTGGTGCACACGGCGGCCTCGGCGGTGGGGACGCCCGCGGCGGTCATGATCTCCTTGGCGAAGGCCTTCGAGCCCTCCAGGCGGGCGGCCTCCGCGCCGGGGCCGAAGCAGGGGATCCCGGCCTCGCGCACAGCGTCGGCGACACCAGCGACCAGGGGCGCCTCGGGGCCGACGACGACGAGGTCCGCCTTCATCTGCGTGGCCAGGGCCACGACCTCCTCGGGGACGCTGGGGTCGATGTTGAGGTTCGTGGCAATGGCCGCCGTGCCGGGGTTGCCGGGGGCGACGACGAGCTCAGCGGTCTGCGGATCACGGGCGAGGGCACGGGCCAGGGCGTGCTCGCGCGCGCCGGAGCCGAGGAGCAGGATCTTCACGGCGACAGCCTAGATGATGGAGGCCGCATGAGGCCCGGAATCGCGGGCCCCGCGTGCCTACGGGCGGGCGTGAGCTGATTCTTGGGAAACCCGGATCGCAGCCGGGTACCCTCAGGTCGTTCCGGGGCGCGGAGTCCCTGGACAGCGAGGTGTCAGGAGGCCCCGTGGGAGTCAATCAGTCCTCTGCGACGACGGCGGTCGACACAGAAGCCGGGGCAGCGGTCGGCGGCGTCCCTGGTACCTATGCCACCGCGGAGCTCAACGCGGTGACGATCCGCCGACTCGAGGCCGTCTATATCCCGCCCGCTGGCGGCAGGCCGGCGCCGTCGAGCTCCGCCTCACCGCAGGAGGCGCAGCCCACGCCGCAGCGGAGCAGCGACGCGGGTGTCGACGCGGCCCTGACCACGCTGCGCTCGCTGGGCTACCGGCTCTCTGCCCCGGCCCGGGAGGAGCTCACCCACCCCGAGCAGGCCTGGGCGCTGGTCAATGCCGCCGCCCGCCTCAGTTCCGGTTCCGCGTCCGCCGAGTACCGGCCCTTCTACCCCGATTTCCCCGTCCAGGTGCGCACCGCCTCCGAGGCCACGCTTCTGGTCAACGCCGCCCTGCACTACCTGGGCGACGTCGTCGGGGTTCGAATCCTGCCGGACTACCGGCCCAGCCCCCGCGAGCCCCTGCCGGGAGACGACGGCGCCCTCACCGAGCTGGGCCTGGCCACGGCGCAGGACCTGGAGCGGATCGTGGCCGACCTCATCGCCCAGGCGACCCCCTTCAGCGCGCAGGACCGCGCAGACCTGACGGCCCTGCGCGACTTCGGCCCTGAGGCGGCGCCACGCGTGGCGGTCAAGGAGAACCTCGCCGTCCTCACCGTCACCTTCCCCGACCTGGACTTCTCCGCCTCCTACCGCACCGTCACCGATGTACTGCGCCTGGCGGTCGCCATGGCGGGCGGCGATGTCTCCCTGGCCGAACCGTGCCGGTTCCCCTCCTTCTCCCGTGCACAGCGGCGCCGTCTGCTGGGTCTGCTTGACGCCGTCGGGCAGGTCCAGGACAGCCGGGACTCCGCCGAGGAGATGGCTCGGCGCTGTGAGCGGTGGAAGCGGCTGGCCCGCCACCTGCGCCCCGGCGACTACGCGCGTCGCTTCCCGCGCGCCGCCGCGCTCCTGCACCAGGTCGCCTCCGGGGACGCCGAAGCGGGTTTCACCTCCCGCCTGGAGGAGGCGCTGGCGCGCCGCGACGTCGAAGGGGCTCTTCGCCTGTTGTCCACCCGCCCCGGGGTCTTCGCCCGCCGACTCAACCACCTGCTGCGGCTGTGCGTCGATGAGGCCGCCCGCGAGCGCGTGGTCGCCGAGTTCGCCCGGGCCGCGCCCGTGGTCTCCCTGCCGGTGCTGGTGCGCCTGTGGGAGTACTTCTCCTCCCCCGGGCCAGACGCCCTGCCGTGGCGGGTCGTCGCCATCAAGGCGGCCACTGGCACCAAGACGGCGCTCATCCCCTCCACCCGCCGACCCGGCCCGGCCGACGCGGCGGTGGTTCGCGCCGTCGAGGAAGCCCTACGGCAGCGGAAGCGCCTGGGGCGGATCGCCGTCGACCAGGGGATGTACGAGGGCTACACGGCTCCGGTGGGACTGCACTCGGCCTCACCGGGTGTGCGCACGGCCGGGCGCGGCACCCGTCTGCCCCTGCCCGAGGGCGAGACGATCCGCTTCTTCCTACACTGGCGCGACCTGCCGGAGGCCCCTCCCAAGGCCCCGAGGCCTGCCGGACCTGCTGCAGCCGAGGACAGGGACACCCGCGTGGACCTGGACCTGTCGGCCTTCTTCGTCTCCGAGGACTTCACGCGCACCGAGCAGATCGCCTACTACAACCTGCGCTCGACGGCGGCCGTGCACTCCGGCGACCTCACCTCAGCGCCCGACGGGGCAGCCGAGTTCATCGACGTCACCCTGGCCGAGGCGCTGCGGCAGGAATGGCGCTACGTAGTCATGACGGTCCACTCCTTCTCCCACCACCGGCTCAGCGAGGTGCCCAAGTGCTGGGCGGGGGCGATGGCCCGCGGTGCGGACCCGCAGAGCGGGGAGATCTTCGAGGCCTCCACCGTCATGCAGCGCCTCGACCTGGTCTCTCCCACGTTCAACGCGACGCCCTTCGTCATCGACCTCGCCGAGCGCCAGCTCATCTGGTGGGACCTGCCCGTGGGGGTGGGAGAGCACCAGGTGGCGAACCTGGATCGCAGCAGCAACCGGGTCCTGGCGCACCTGCTCGACCTGCTGGAGGGGCGGCGCATGCCGCTGGCGCACCTGCTGGGGCTCCTGGCCGACGATGTCGTCGAGGACCCCGATGAGGCCGAGCTGGTCTTCGGTGAGGGCGGGATCCTGCCGTGGCAGACCGAGCAGATCCTGGCGCTGCTGGGCCCCGCAGAGGCCGCGGTGGAGGAGCTCTCCGACGTGAACGGGGGCGCCGAGAGCCAGCAGGCGGGGTAACCTGAACCGTGTCCGGCCATGAGGGTGCTTCCTTCTGCTCTTTCACAGCATCTCCAGCGCCCTCGCTTCCCGGACGCAGTCGGGCGGGACCACCAGTGGCCCCGCCCGACTATCGCGTGAGGATCAGAAAGTCGTGAGCAGGAAGCGCGCACCGTGCGGGTCTGGTCGTCCCGGTCGCGACACCGAAGGCTGGCCATCACATTTGAACCACACTAGAATCTGCATCACCTGATGATGATTCTGGTGCAGGAGGTACCGTGCGAACCACCGTGACACTCAGTGATGACCTCATTGCCAACGCGCAAGAGCTCACAGGCATCACTGAGCGCACCGAGCTGCTGCGGGCCGGCCTGGAGACCCTGGTCAGAGTGGAGAGCGCACGTCGCCTTGCGGCTCTCGGCGGCTCTGATCGGACGGCGAGCGCCGCTCCACGACGTCGGAGCGCCAGCCAGTGATCCTTGTCGACACCTCGGTATGGATCGATCACTTCCACCACTCGGACCCAGTACTCGTCAGCCTGCTGCACGAGGACGAGATCGGATCCCATCCACTCGTGGCGGAGGAGCTGGCGATGGGGTCACTCAGGGCCAGAGATGACGTTCTCAAGCACTTAGCGCACCTCCGCCAGTTCCCGGTCCTCTCACATGACGAGCTACTGACTCTGGTCGCAGCCCCTGCGCTGTGGGGTCGAGGACTCAGCCCAGTCGATGCGCACCTGCTCGGCTCCGTCACGCTGGTCCCTGGCGCCCGCCTGTGGACACGCGACAAGCGATTGCTCCGCGCTGCCGAAGAGCGCGGAGTCTCCTTCACCGAAGGAACCGCCGGCTGAGGCCCTGAAACAGGCCACGTCACCAAGTACCTGACTTGCTACGCTACAGCAGCAGTTGAAGCACAGCCAGAAAACGAACCGATGTCGACTCCCCAGAACCAGCCCCCGTACCAGCCCCAGTATCAGGCCGTACCCCCTTACGGGCAGCAGCGCCCCCGCCAGACTCACGTCGGAAAGCTGGTCGTGGCGATCATTCTGTTCATCCTCGGCCCAGTGACGGGACTGTTCATCGGGGGCATCGGTTCGGCCGTCGTCGCCGCCAGCATTGCTACCAGTGGTGACGTCATCACCAACGGGCAGCAGGTCACCCTGAGCAGCAATGACGAACGCGCCCTCTACGTTCCCAACGCCGCCGCCGTCAACACCTGCACCGTCGTCGCCCCAGACGGCAATGAGGTCCCCACCTCCCCCAACGGCGGGATGAACATCTCCAACAACGACGGCGAGTTCAGCTCGGTTCTCACGTTCAAAGCCGACAAGTCGGGAGACTACCGGGTCTCATGCGAGGGTCTGGATGACACTGACGCGATCCTCGTGGGCCCCACCCTCACGTTCAGCAAGTTCGTGGTGCCCTTCATCGTCGGTCTGGCCGTCGGAGCGATCTGCTGGATCCTTGCCATCATCCTGCTGATCTGGCGCCACCGAGCCCTGGCCGCACAGAGTCAAGCGGGCTGACCCCGATGAGGAACCGCTAAGCCGATCCCGCGTTCGAGGATCTCGCGCTCCTCCTGCATGCCGGCATTCCCAAGGGGGACATAACGACCGGTCTCCCGGGTCGCGCCATGGGCGACACCCCAGAGCCAGATCGCCTCACACCTGGCGACCAGCTGCTCCTGCCTGCGCTGAAAGCTCCCCCACGTGACACCGGCACCATCCAGGGCCAGGTGCTTCCCGTTGCCATAGACGACGAAGATCCGGTCCCCAGCAACGAACAGTCCGGAGCGGGACTCCGGCCAAGCGCAGGTCCTCCTCCCGGCACGGATTCCTCGGTCATCCACGACGACTCGCTGGAAGCATCCATAAATCTTGTATAAGGGGTAGGCCATTGATACGGGAGCAAGGATAAGGAACAGTATTGCGTAGAGTCGATCCGAGTCACTCACCGAGGCTGTTTCATAGAATAGCCGCTGAACGCTAATGAAGATGAACAGTACCCCCAATCCGATAAGGAAGAGCCCACCGTTGCAGAGATGTTCTTTGATTCTGCGCCAGACCGGGGTGCAGAACACAACACGACTCTTTCTCGTCATCTTGTCGGCCCCATGATTCTGACGAGCCTCCACCAGCCGAGGATCCTCGTGAACCGACTCAGCGTCAGAGACGATCCAACCGTGTCTGCGAACATAATTCAACATGGCCCGGAGAGCAGCAGATCCCCTGTTTCTGGAATCATCCAGCGTCATGCCGAGAACACAACCTGGAAGCCTGATGAGATCGTCACGATCACCATTCACGAGTACGATCCGAGTTCGATCGATTCCTCCTTCGTATCCAGGCGCAGTCACATCAAGCGTCGAAAGCGTGAACCTTGAGAGCACTGACCTCCAAGGACGTCGCTCAGTGAACAGAAGACGCCGCATCTCAACACCGGACTCGCTCAGAACAGATCTACGTCGCGTAACATTTATCCCCCAGATCGTCGGAATGCTGAGCATCATAAGAACATACATGTCATCGGAGCGATAGAAGCCGCTCATCAGCGAGCCCAGCAATTGCGCCCCCGTTGACGCCATCCAGGCGACTCCCACGACGGCCGCCGCCATCGCGACGTACCGAACGAGCACTGAGCGCCTCAGTATCAGGCGTCCATCTGAGGTCTCAGTCGTCCACCCCCGCAGCGACTTGTTCCTGACTGGGCGCCTGCTTCCGGAACCTCCAGAGGTGTTCCCGGCGCCACCAGAACGGCTCGTAAAAGATATCATCACACGTCACCCTCTCCCAGGAAATGCAATCAACCATTGAATGCAGCCGATGATTTCAATCCTGCACGTATCTCAAACACTTCTCTGTCTCGTTGCATGTTTTCGTCCCGAAGACGGATATATCGGTCATGCTCTTCTGCGACACCATGAGTCACTCCCCAGAGCCATATGGATTCACACTGAGCTATCGCCCTCTCCTGCCGTTTTTTAAAACCACCGGCCCCCAGCCCCGTCGCAGGCAGGGGAACGGGCGAACCATCGCGCCCCGCTAAGAAGACTCGATCACCTGCGACATACAAGTCAGAGCGGGACTCCGGCCACGGAATAACCCGCCCCTTGACTTGAATCCCCGCCCGACGGACCAACGTCCTCCGAAAGCAGGACACTATTCCCACCAATAGAATCACCGTGGGAATAGCACCAAGAATGAGTAGAGTCACTCCGAGCATTACAAACCAAACATCGCGAGCGTCATCCCTGAGCACGTCCTGCGCTCCCGCGAGGGGGAGTGCAGCCATGAAGAACATGATCACGCCCCAGCTGCACATCATTTCCTTCAGCTTCCGCACAGCGGGAGCACGATAGGTCAACTCCTTTCGATTCGCGATCGTCGTCCTATCTATCTCTCCGCGAGCCCGTACCATCTCAGGATCCGCCTGAAGATTATCGAGATCGGAGACCACCCAGCCCTCCTCCTCGGCGAATGACCAAATCCGCTCAATCATGTATTCGCCTTCCACACAGGACACGCTTCCCGGTAGTCTGATAAGGTCGTCCAGCGCCCCATTGATCAACATCAATCGATTTCGGTAGATAAACATTCCATACGGAGAGTGCCCGCCAATTTCGATAGTGGAGAAGGTCATTTGCGATCGAGTTGCGGGCCAGGGGCGCAACTCCACGAAGAGCAGTCCCCGCATCTCAATGCCCGATTCGCTAAGAACAGTTCGGCGCCGCAATGTGTTCATCGCCCAAGCGAGCGCTCCTACAGTAAGGCAGAGAAGGAAGTGAGTATCTTCCGGCGAAAGAGAATCGCTCAGGCGCATATTAAGAAAAAACAGCCACACAATAGAGATGATTATCACTGCCACCGCAGCCAATCTTACTAACAGCGACCTGCGCAGGATCAGTCTGCAGTCGCCCTCATGAATACACTTGAGAGTAGCCCAACCTCTAAAGGGGTTCTTGAGGCGCACAAAGGAACCGTCTGGGGTATAGCGACCAATACCATCTTCGCCTAGAATGCCGCGGACATTACTTACGTAGAAGTTTTCTCGACGTTCCATTCTCACCACCTCCGCATTGCGCACCGCGGTTCGATGCAGCACCATAGATACCCCGCCCACCCGCCGTATTATTTCCACTATATTCCTTTACGTCATAGGAATCTGCCCGTCACGATGGGCACCACTCACCACCTCGGTGCGATAGAGAGACGGGGGCTCCGACCGGCGAACCGGTCGGAGCCCCCGTCTCAGTCCCTCGTGGGGAAGGACCTCAGCTGAGATCAGGCCTTCTTGGCCTCATCGATGCGCGCACGGAACTTGGCGAGCTGCTCCTTGATGGCCTCGGGCAGCTTGTCACCGAACTGCTTGTAGTACTCCTCGGTGTCGTCCATCTCGGCGGTCCAGGCCTCGGGGTCGATGTCGTACATCTTGGCCCACTCCTCCTCGCCCAGGTCGAGGCCCTCGAGGTTGAAGTCCTCGAACTTGGGGTAGCGGCCGGTGACGCCGTCGACGGCCTCGACCTCGCCGGAGGCGCGGCGCACGATCCAGTCGAGCACGCGGGAGTTGTCGCCGTAACCGGGCCAGATGAACTTGCCGTTCTCGTCCTTGCGGAACCAGTTGACCTGGTAGACCTTGGGGAACTTGTCGCCCAGCTTTTCCTGCATCTCCAGCCAGTGCGACCAGTAGTCGGCCATGTGGTAGCCGCAGAAGGGCAGCATGGCCATGGGGTCGTGGCGCAGGGAGCCGACCTTGGCGTCCAGGGCGGCGGCGGTGACTTCAGAGGCCACGGCGGAGCCGATGAACACGCCGTGGGCGTTCTCGTACTGCTCGGCGACCAGCGGCACGTTGGTGGCGCGGCGACCGCCAAAGAGGATGGCGTCGATGGCCACGCCCTCGGGGGCCTCCCAGTCGGGGCAGATGATCGGGCACTGCGAGGCCGGGGTGGTGAAGCGGCTGTTGGGGTGAGCGGCCTTCTTGCCCTCGGCGGCATCGGCCGGGGTGAAGTCGTTGCCCTGCCAGTCGATGAGGTGCTCCGGCATCGGGGCGTCGATGCCCTCCCACCACACGTCACCGTCGTCGGTCAGGGCGACGTTGGTGAAGATGGTGTTGGCCTTCATGGTGTCCATGGCCATGGGGTTGGTGTCGTAGGAGGTGCCGGGGGCGACGCCGAAGAAGCCGGCCTCGGGGTTGATGGCGCGCAGGCGGCCGTCGGGGCCGGGACGCATCCAGGCGATGTCGTCACCGACGGTCTCGACCTTGTAGCCCGGGATGGTGGGCTGGAGCATGGCGAGGTTGGTCTTGCCGCAGGCGCTCGGGAAGGCGGCGGTGACGTGGTACTGCTTGCCGCTCTTCTCGTCGGTCAGGCGCAGGATGAGCATGTGCTCGGCCATCCAGCCGTCGCGGCGGGCCATGGTCGAGGCGATGCGCAGTGCGTAGCACTTCTTGCCCAGCAGGGCGTTGCCGCCGTAGCCGGAGCCGAAGGACCAGATCTCGTTGGTCTCCGGGAAGTGGGTGATGTACTTCTCGTCGTTGCAGGGCCAGGTGGTGTCCTTCTCGTGCTCGGCCAGCGGGGCGCCGACGGAGTGGACGGCCGGGACCCAGGGGCGGCCCTCAGCGATGAGGTCCATGGCGGCCGCACCCATGCGGGTCATGATCCGCATGTTGACCACCACGTAGGGGGAGTCGGTCAGTTCGATGCCGAGCTGGGAGATGGGGCCGCCCAGGGGCCCCATGGAGAAGGGGATCACGTAGAGAGTCCGGCCGCGCATGGCGCCATCGAACTTCTCGTGGAGGATCTTCTTCATCTCGGCCGGGTCGTACCAGTTGTTGGTCGGGCCGGCGTCCTCCTCCTTCTCGGAGCAGATGAAGGTCCTGGACTCCACACGGGCGACGTCGCTGGGCAGGGAGCGCGCGAGGAAGGAGTTGGGGCGCTTGTCGGGGTTGAGGCGCGTGAACACGCCGGACTCCACCATCTCGGTGGTGAGGCGGTCCCACTCCTCCTGTGAACCGTCCGCGAAGTAGACGTTCTCGGGCTTGGCCAGCTCGGCGATGCGCGTGACGAATTCGATGACATCCTCAGGGGCGTTAGCCGGCGCGGCGGCGCGGACGTCCTTCTCAGACACAGTCATGCGAGTCCCTTCCTTGGGTATGTTGATCCGGTGAGCGCGCCGTTGCCGACTCGCTCGGTCAAGAGCAATCCTCCCCCACCGGGCGCCCCAGGTCACATCGCCGAAGGTCCCAACTGGGCCTCTCTCTCCGGCCGGACCGGCATGCGATCGGCCACATTCGGGAGGATGGCGGCTTTTGCCGCCTTTGAAACGGCGTCGTTCCGCCCTCAGTGAAGGTCCAGTGCGAGCGTGTAGCGTGCCCGCATGTCCGTCGCGCCGTCCTCCGCGTCCAGTCCCACGAGCCCCGTCTCGCGTCCCCTGTCCCGCCCGCCGGCACTCCGGGCGCTTCGACCGGCCGTCGTGGCGACCACCGCCTGCCTGGCACTGTCGGCCTGCACCGCCCACATGGACATGACCATCCGCTCCCAGGGCAGCTACGACGTCGCCCTGGAGATGCGCGATACCAGCGGAACCGTCTTCCCGAAGGGAAAGGCCCCCGACTGCTCGACCTACTCCGACCCCACCGCCCTGGGCGTGCCCGAGGGCACCACGGTCAAGGCCACCCCGATCACCGGCGACGACGGAATCGGCTGCCAGGTCAGCATCAGCGGGGTCAAGGTACCCCAGGCCTCACAGGCCGAGCCGAACACGATCGTCGTGCGCGACGGCGAGGTCTACAAGGTGACGATCCAGCCCTTCCCCTCCGACCCCTCCCAGGACGCCAACGGGGCCTCAGGTGCGCAGGGCAGCGCATCTCAGGCCCCCGCCGCGCCGTCGGGCGACTCGGGCGGAGCCCAGCCGAGCAGCACGTCCTTCAAGGGCCTGGTCGACACCAAGGTCTCCGTCACCTTTCCCGGCGCGGTGACGCAGTCAGGCGGGGGAAAGGTCTCGGGCACCACGGTCACCTGGGACGACCCGGACACGGTGGCCAAGGGCGTGAGCGCCTCGGGCTACGCCCAAGACTCCCGGGGGGTGTCATGGTGGACTCGTTCCCGCATCTGGCTGACCGCGGGGCTGGCCCTGCTCGGCGGCGTCCTGACAGTGGCCGTCCTACGACGGCGCAGCAGCGGACGCGCACCCCGCAAGGCGGCGCCGGGGCGACACTGAGCATTCCGACTATTCCACGTTGTCACAGCACCGAATTAGACTCGACACATGAATCATGACTCCCGCACTGTCAGGCGACGAGTGGCCGTGGCGGTACTGACGGGCCTCGCACTGCTGCTGGCCGGATGCGGGGCTCACTACGACTTCGTCATTCATGACAACGAGACCGCCGACCTGTCCTACGTCATGTGGGACTCGTCGGGGCTGTCGCTCATCAGCAGGGAGAGCTGCACCCAGGCGAAGCTCGAGAAGTCCACCCCCCTGCCCAAGGGAGTCAAGGCGAACTACACCTTCACGTCCCACAACGGCCAGCCGGCATGCCAGGTCACAGCCAAGTCGGTTCCCCTCAACAACCTGCAGACCGACATCTGGACGATCAAGCACCAGGGCGGGAAGTACGTCTTCGACCTGTCCCCCGAGGCACTGAGCAAGCTCGGCAAGGACGACTCCCTCCCCACCTCCCCGGGCACCTCGGGAGGAATGAAGATCTCAGTATCCGTGACCTTTCCCGAAGAGGTGACGAAGTCCAACGGGAGGAATGACGACAACAAGGTCACCTGGGACAACGTGATGGAGAGCTCTGAGGCTCTCCACGCCGAGGGCGGGGACGGCACGTTCCATCTGCAGTGGTGGATGATCGCGACGGCCGTCGCCGTCGTCCTCCTCATCGTTGTCGGCGTCGTGGTGTACCTCCTCAAGACTCGTCGGGCCAAGCAGCTGGCTCCAGCACCGCCCTACGGTCAGCCCTACGGCCAGGTCTATGGTCAAGCCTTTCAGGGGGCCGAGGCGACCAGCACCATGCCTCCGGAGGTCTATACCGGCGGCCCGTACCAGTCGCCCCCGAGCCCCCTGCAGCCGATGCCGGGATCGACCCACCCCTATCCCGTCACCAACCTTCGCGACGGCTACGCCCCCTACGTCGACTCGGGCCAGGACACCAGCGTTCTCCCTCCGCCTCAGTCCCCTGGAGGCGCCGGCGTCTTCAGCACCTATGGCGCCCAGCAGGGGGGACCCCAGTCGCCCGGACCGGGATACACGCAGATGCCCTACCAGGAAGGGCACAGTCAGGCCGACTTCCGGCCGCCGCAGGAGCTCACCGGCGGCGGAGGTCAGAACGGGCAGTACTATCCGCCGTATCAGGGTGAGTAGTACTGCCGTTCGAACAGTCGCCGGGGAACCGAGGCAACGACTAGGGTGGCGCAATGAGCTGTGCCGTTGTTATCAGGAGAGTCCACGCCGTACTGGCTGCGTTGGCCGTTCTCGCTTTCATCGCCGCTATGGCCGTGGCCTCCCCTCCTGCTCACGCGGTGCCGCTCCTTGGAGAGGACAATAAGCTCATCATCACCATCGACATGAAAGTCACCGTCAAGAGCGATGACACCTTTGAGGCGTCCTTCGTCATCACCGATCAGACGAACTACAGCCTGATTCCTCCCATCACTAAAAACAGCTGCACGCTGGACTACTTCCTCGTGGAACCGAACATCTTTTCCCACGCTGAGACGACATTCGTTGACGGGAAGGACAAACGAGTCTGCACCATCGCGACGAAGGGGAAGATTTCTGAGACCAACGGGATGATCAGGCACGAGAACGACGAGTACGCCATCGACACCAGCAGCATGGACAGACGCAAGACGCCGTCCCCGGAGCTGCAGCTGTTCTATGCCGCCACGTTCCCCGGAGAGGTGACCCAGAGCCAAGGCGGAAAGGTCGAGGGGGAGGAGAAGAACACCGTCTCCTTCACGGACTTCAAGGGCCGGATCGTCAAGGGCAAGGACCGTCCCGCCTCGGAAACGACGACCAGCAAGGTGTTGCCGTGGATCATCGAAGGCGTCGGCTCGCTCGTGGTCATCGGGCTCATCGCGATGGCGGTCGTTGTGCGACGTCGTCAGCGAAGCGGGCAGGGCGCTCCGGGTGCCGCCATGCAGGCCGTCCCCGTCCCGGGTCCTGAACCGCAGTCATCCCACCTCGGTCAGCCGGTTCCTCAGCAGTACCCCGGGCAACCAGTTGCACCTCAACCGAACCAGCAGCACCCGGGGCAGCCGTCACCGCTCTACTCCCCCTCCAGCACCGCCAACGGCTCCTACCCGCCCTCCCCCACGCAGGCGCCCCAGCAGCACAGTACCTGGCCGCCCCAACAGCACGGCACCTGGCCGCCGCCGCAGCAGTTCCAGTAACAGCCCCCGGGGAACGATACCCATGACGATCCGGTTACAACCTGGCATCGGACCCGCTACTGTGTGGGCATGACACCTGCCATCGCCCACCGCATCCCTAGGCCCCTGTCCGTCTTGACGGCTCTTGCGGCGCTCGCTCTGTCCGCGCCCCTCGCACTGCTCGGCGCCCCGGGGCACGCCGCCCCCATGGACGACGACTCCCCAGCCTCCAGCCTGAAGATCACCTCAGACATCGTCATCAAGTCCGACGACACCTACTCCGTGAAAGCGGTGATGACCGACAACAGCGGTTTCGGCATCTTCAACGAAGACAACTGCAAAGTCGAGGACTTCTCCCAGGCGAAGTTCGGCAAGAACAGCAAGAACGCCAAGGCCACCTTCAAGGAGGATGGCGACTCGACCATCTGCACGATTGAAGGCTCCGCCCCCATCAAGGACAGCGACGGCACAATTAAGCATCAGGGCAGCGAGTACGTCGTCAAGATCGGCACCGACGAGGCAATCGGTGACATGGACCAGCTCGACGTCACCCAGTCCATCACCTTCCCTGGAAAGGTCACAGAGGGCGACGGCGGCGAGGTCGACGGCAACAAGGTCACCTTTACTGATATCAAGTCCCACACCGTGAAGGGCGGAGACGGCTCCATCCCGATGTGGGTCTGGATCATCGTCGGCGTCGGCGTCCTGGCACTGATCGGCGGAGCGGCCGCATTCTTCGTCATCCGCAGTAAGAAGAACAAGACCCAGGCGCCCTACGGGACTCCCGTCCAGGGTTATGACCCAAACCAGGCCTTCCCGGCTCAGCCCGGCCAGCAGGCGGGCTACGGCGCCCCCCAGGCACAGCCCGGCTACGGCACCCCCCAAGCTCAACCCGGCCAGCAGACCGGCTACGGCGCTCCCGGCCAAGGCACCTACTGACCCATTACCCCTCCCGGTGTTGTGGCCCTCAGATCTGACGATCCCGGGGCCACAACACCTTTCTTCGCGTCATCACTCCCCATGCGGAGAGCCCATCAACACCGAACCATCTAGGGTGAGAACTATGGCCGTGACCACCACCAGACACCGCTCCTTGGGAACGCTCGTCTTTCTGGCGTTTCTCTCGACTCTGACACTCCTGATCCCTCCAAGTCACGCCGTCACCTCCGCGGCGAGCGACGATTCGAACCCCTCAATTTCCGTGCGGATCGTCATCAACCAGGACGACACCTACAACATGACCGTTGTCGGGCAAGTCAAGAGCAAGTCCTCATCCGCCAAGCGGGACTTCAAGGAGAGTTGCAACTCTTCTGACTCCGGAGGGCCGTTCAAAGACCTGAAGGCCTCCTACTCCGAGCGCGACGGCTTCCCCACCTGCACACTCTCAGGCAAGTCGATCGACATCTCCGAGGTCGATGGCTTCATCGAGCACAAGGACGACGAGTACGTCCTCGACACCAAGAAGGGCAACCTTCCCTCCTCTTCTTCCGGACTCGACAGTGAGTACACGCTCTCCGTCACGTTCCCGGGCCAGGTCACGGATGCCGACGGCGGCAAGGTCAGCGGGAGCACGGTGACCTTCAACGAGCCGGGAAGGTACCGCGTCAGCGGCAAGGACACTCCCGCCTTTCCCTGGGTATGGGTGATCGTGGGGGTTGTGGTGGTCGGAGCGATCGGCGGCGGCCTCTTCTGGTTCCTCAGGCGCAAGAAGAAGGCGCAGCAGCAGGCCTACGCAGTCGGCACCGCGGGATACGTACCGCAGCAGCAGCCCTACGCTCCTGGCCAGATGCAGGCTCCCGGCCAGATGCAGGCTCCCGGCGCCATGCCTCCGTCTCCCTCCGACTTCGTCGCCCAGGGGTACAACCAGCCCGGACCGAACGGTGTGATGCCTCAGGGGGCCGTACCGCCTCCCCCTGGCTACCCGTCAGCACCCCCGCCCTCCAGCTGGGGCTGAGCTCCGACGGCGGTGCGGAGTTCGTCGCACCGAGTGGCGACGCCCTCCGCACCGCCATGCAGTCAACCCGACCCGCACCATTCGAAGGCTGTACATGCGTTATCTCGCCCTGAGACACAACCCCGCGACGAGTCTCGTCGGGATGCTCTGTCTGGCCGCCTCGCTCTTGCTGGCGGTGGCGGCAAGCCCCACCAGCGCCGCGCTACCTGCACAGCTGACGAGCCAGGAGAAAATCAACTTTGAGCTCGCCATCAAGTCCGATGAAGAGTTGACGACCACTATCACGATCACGTCACCGGCCTCCAGAGAAAAGAGCCTGAAGGAGGACTGCGTCCAAGAGACGTTCTCACAGGCCGCTACCCCACCCGACATTACGTTCACCACCGACAACGGGACTCCGACCTGCAAGGCCACGTACACCACCCCCGTATCCAGGAACAACTACGTGACTCATGACGGAGACGAGTACGTCGTCGACACCCATGATGACTCCGCGCCCAAGGACGGCAGCGCCGACACATTCTCCCTCACAGTCGTCTTCCCCGGTAAGGTGACGGAATCCGGAGGGGGCAAGGTCGAGGGAGATCAACAGAACAAGGTCTCCTTCAGCAGCTTCTACAATCAGAAGGCCCGCGGCAAGGACACCGCCCAGGCGGCGTCTCAGCCCAGCTCGACACCCTCGCCCAGTTCGACGCCCGCATCCAGCTCGGCATCCTCATCCAGTTCGACGGCCACCCCCGGTTCTACGTCCTCGTCGCAGTCATCGGGCGGGAGGGGAGCTATCGTCGTGACGCTCATTGTGATTGCTGTGGTCGGAGGAGTTGTCGCTATCGTCAGCAACACGCTCAAGAAGAGCCGGGAGAAGAAGTACCTGGATGCGCTGGGGCAGCAGTCGCTTCAGGCAAGCACTCTTATGCCCGCTTCCCATCCGGCCGCCTTCCCCTCTCCAGCGCAGGCAGGCCCACCTCCCGCCCAGCCCGGCTATTCATCTGCCCCCCAGCAGTATCAGCCGCCATACTCTCAGGGACCAACCTCCGCGCCGCACCTTCCACCGAACCACAACGGTTACGGCGGCTACTGAGGCTCAGACTCGGGTGGGCGTCAATCCGGCTCGCATGATGACTCCCCGACAGCATGTCCGGATCGACGCAGCCCACGACGAGGACATCGGAGAAGGATCGGCCCTGGAAAGGGCCATCGCTCCCGGGCTGCCCCAGCACGCATCACAATGGTCATCATGCTGGTAGCACCACGGCCGGCCCACGGTGGACACGCTCCCGGAAGCTCTCTATTCCGCTTCCTGAGCACGGCGACGTCGAGCAGCCGCTATCGCTGACGCCGCGCCCTCACGTCACCCGATGAGCGAGTGACGAGAGATCGTGGCCTCGCGACCCGGCCCGACGCCGATGGCGGAGATGCGGCAGCGGGCCAGCTCCTCAATGCGCAGCACATAGTCCTGGGCCGCCTGAGGCAGGTCGGCGAAGCGGCGGACCTCGCTGATGTCCTCGCTCCAGCCGGGCAGCTCCTCGTAGACGGGGACGGCGTGGTGGAAGCCGGACTGGGTCAGCGGCATCTCCTGGGTGACGGCGCCGTCGATGTCATAGGCGACGCACACCGGAATGGTCTCGTGCCCCGTGAGGACGTCGAGCTTGGTCATCACCAGGTCGGTCAGCCCGTTGACGCGTGCTGCGTAGCGGGTGACGACGGCGTCGTGCCAGCCGCAGCGGCGTGGCCTGCCGGTGGTGACCCCGTACTCGCCGCCCTCGGTGCGAAGACGCTCCCCCATGTCGTCGAGCAGCTCGGTGGGGAAGGGCCCCTCCCCCACGCGGGTGGTGTAGGCCTTGACGACACCGACGACCGAGTCGATCCGGGTGGGCCCCACGCCGGTGCCGGTGCAGGCGCCGCCGGCAGTGGGGTTGGAGGAGGTGACGAAGGGGTAGGTGCCGTGGTCGATGTCGAGCATCGTGGCCTGGCCGGCCTCGAACAGGACGGTCTTGCCCTGATCGAGGGCGTGGTTGAGCACCAGGGAGCAGTCGACGACCATGGGCCGGACCCGGTCGGCGTAGGACAGCAGCTCGTCGGCGACGGCGTCGGCATCGATGGCGGCCCGGTTGAAGACCTTGAGGAAGAGGCTGTTCTTCTGGTCCAGAGCGGAGTGCACCTTCTGACGCAGGATCGACTCGTCGAAGAGGTCCTGGACGCGGATGCCCACGCGGTTCATCTTGTCCGCGTAGGTGGGTCCGATCCCACGGCCGGTGGTGCCCAGCTGACGCGCGCCCAGGAAGCGCTCGGTGGTGCGGTCCAGAACCCGGTTGTAGGAGGGGATGATGTGGGCGTTGGCGCTGATGAGGAGGCTGGAGGCGTCCTTGCCACGGGAGGTGATCTCAGCGATCTCGTTGAAGAGGACCTCCAGGTCGACGACGACGCCGTTACCGATGATGGGGGTGACCCCGGGAGTGAGCACACCGGCCGGCAGGAGGTGGAAGGCGAACTTCTCACCGTCGATGACGACGGTGTGTCCGGCGTTGTTGCCGCCGTTGAACTTCACGACGTAGTCGACGTCCTGACCGAACTGGTCAGTCGCCTTGCCCTTTCCCTCGTCTCCCCACTGGGTCCCGACGACGACAACGGCTGGCATGGCTGCTCCCTGACTTCAGTGACGGCGTGCCGGTGGACACACCGTCCTCTAGCCTACCGGAGCCGGGTGGAGAGGTCCCCACCGGTGTCCCCCACCAACAGATACAGGAGGCGATACGGTGGGGACATGCCTCATGTCACCGCCCACCGCAGCTCCACACGGCGCCCTGCGCTGGCGGGCCTCGTCGCCCTGACCGTATTCGCCACCCTGGCTCTGATCGGTACCCCGGCGTCCTCCCTCCCCACGGCTGATGACGACACGAACTTCCACATTTCCAGCGACATCGTCATTAAGGAGGACAACACGTTCTCCGTGAAGCTCACGATGTCGGAGAGCGGCTCTATCCCGGCGCTCAGCAAGAGCATGTGCAACAAGGACTCATCCACTGTCAAGGACTCGCCCTACGATGACTTCAAGGTGAAGTTCGTGGAGAAGGACGGCACCCGCACATGCACGATGGAGGGGACCGACTCCATCTCCACGTCCTCGAAGAACATCAAGCACGAGGGCGACGAGTACATCGTTCAGACGCTGAATTTCGACAGCATCAGCGACGAGGACGTCACCGAGATCTCTCAGTCGGTGACCTTCCCGGGTAAGGTCACCGAGGCCGACGGCGGCACGGTCGAGGGCACCAAGGTCTCCTTCAAGGACAACGACAAGCATGAGGTCAAGGGGAAGGACGAGCCCGCCAAGAGCGCAGCGACAGGCAGCTCGCAGGGCGCAGCGGCAGAGGAGGACAGCAGCTCCACTCCCGTGTGGATCTGGATCCTGATCGGTTCGCTTGCCGTGGCCATCGTGGGCGGCGTTGTGGGCGTGCTTGTCATGAACCAGAGGAAGAAGAAGCAGTCCCAGCTCGTTGCCTACACGGCTGCCGCTCAGGTCTACGATCCCAACCAGGCACCCTTCGGCCAGCCGATGCCACAGCCCTACCAGCCCGGCTACACCGAGCCCGCCACCCAGCCCTACCAGCCCGGCTACACCGAGCCCGCTGCCCAGCCCTACCAGCCCGGCTACACCGAGCCCTACCAGCCGGGCCAGCCGACGCCACAGCCCTACCAGCCCGGCTACACCGAGCCCTACCAGCCAGGCCAGCCGACGCCGCAGCCCTACCAGCCCAGCTATGCCGAGCCCTACCAGCCGAGCCAACCAACGCCGCAGCCCTACCATCTGGGTCAGCCAGGCCAGCAGCCCTACCAGCCCGGCTACACCGACCCCGCTGCCCAGCCCTACCAGCCGCCTTACACCGACCGGTTCTGACGAGCTCCCCCAGACGCATGGCCCCGGAATCGAATGATTCCGGGGCCATGACGCTGCGTGATGACGCCGCACTCACCGAAAGCGCGCTCGCATCATTCAGGACTCCGACGTCGAAGCACCGCGGAGCGCCACCATGGTGGAGCGCTGCAGCATGGCGACGAGGTAGGCCTGGAAAGCCGGCCCGATCAAAACCATGAACCATGCGACCGCGGCCCGCGAGGCCGCCAGCCCCCAGAAGACGATCGCGGGCGCCGCCACGATCACCAGAGCGAGCACGGTGACTCCAAGACGCCCCACCGCGAGACGAAGCGCATTGGACAAGTGCCGGGAGACCGGCGCGTCGAAGAAGGCGGCCAGCGGCAGCAGCCAGACGAGGATCGCGGCCAGGAGCACTCCCCCGGCCAGCACCAGCCCGGACAGTGAACCGCTTACTCCGCCGTTGTTCTCCCCCAGGGAGGAGTCGGACAGGAGCAGGTACTCCCAGGCACTCAGGGCCACCAGGACGAGTACCGGCAGCCACCAGGCCAGGGACTGGCGCAGGTTGAGACGGAAGGAGCGCCACCAGGTGCTCATGACCGCCGGATCGTCGTCGGCCACCATCTCACCGGCCACCCGGGCGCAGGCCGTCAGGGAGGCGCCCGCCGTCACCACCGGCAGGCAGCCCGCCAGGGTGAGGACGTTGAGGATGACAACATCCGCCGCTGCGGACCAGGCCCGGTAGGCCGGGCTGTCAGGGCCGGGGAACAGCGCCACAGGGGCTCCTTCGTGGGGACTCGGGCAGTAACAGGTGGACATGATACGGGCGGTTCTCCAGGCCGGAAGTGGGGCCTTGAGAACCGCCCGTATCAGAGCAGGTATGAGGGGATCAGCCCTTGACCGCCCCCGCGGCCACACCCTCGATGATGTGCTTCTGACCGAAGAGGTAGAAGGCGACGATCGGGACGATGGCGAAGACGAGCATGGCCATCTGGGCACCCATGTCCCGGTTGCCGTTGGAGCCGACGAGGGACTGGATGACGATCGGAACCGTCTTGTAGCGCTCGTCCTGGCCGATGACGAGGTTGGGCAGGAGGAAGTCGTTCCACACCCACATGGCGTTGAGGATCGCCACCGTGACCGCCGTCGGCTTGAGCAGCGGCATGACCACCTTGAAGTAGGTCTGCAGGGGCGAGCAGCCGTCCATGTAGGCGGCCTCCTCGATCTCCATGGGGATCGACTTGATGAAGCCGGCGAACAGGAACACCGACAGCCCCCCACCGAAACCGAGGTAGAGGACGATCATGCCCCAGGGAGTGGCCAGGCCGAGCTGGTCGGCCACCTTGACGGTGGGGAACATGACCATCTGGAAGGGAGCGATCATGGAGAAGGCGAAGGCGTAGTAGATCATGGAGGTCCACCACGTCTTGATGCGGGTGATGTAGTAGGCGGTCATCGCCGTGAGGGACACGATGACGACGACGGAGCCCACGGTGATGAACAGCGACCAGCCCATGGCGCTGGCGAAGCCCGACAGGGCCAGGCCGGTGGCGTAGTTGTCCAGGCCGGCGAAGGTCTTCGCCGTCGGCAGGGCGAAGGGGCTGTCGGAGATGTAGAACTTGCCCTTGAAGGAGTTGATGACGATGAAGGCCAGCGGGATGACCCACACGAAGGCCAGGACGGCCAGCAGCCCCACGAGTGTCTTCTGCCCCGTCGTCTGCGGAGCGACCTTCTGACCGGCAGGGGCGGCTGAAGCGGGGGACTGAGTCTTGACGGCGGTGCTCACGCGTCGACCTCCTTGGAACGAGTGGCGCTCAGCTGGATGAGCGCGATGGCGGCGACGATGAGGAAGAAGATGACGGCCTCGGCCTGGGCGACGCCCTCCTGGCCGATCTTCTTGTACATCGTGTTGACGATACTGAGCGCGGCCATCTGAGTCTGCTTAGCGGGCGCACCATTGGTCAGGGCGAGGTTCTGGTCGTACATCTTGAAGGTGTTGGCCAGAGTGAGGAACAGGCAGATGGTGATCGAGGGCATAATCATCGGCAGCGTCACGTTGCGCAGCGTCTGCCACCTGCTGGCGCCGTCGATCTGCGAGGCCTCGATGAGCTCGGGCGGCACATTCTGCAGACCGGCGATGTAGATGACCATCATGTAGCCCATGAGCTGCCAGTTGACGAGCATGACCAGTCCGGCCAGCCCCAGTCGCCAGTCGTTGACGATCGTCTGGCCCCAGCGCTGCAGGAGCGCATTGAGCATCACCTGCCAGGTGTAGCCCAGGACGATGCCGCCGATGAGGTTGGGCATGAAGAAGACGGCACGGAAGAAGTTGGTGCCGCGCAGCTTGCGGGTCAGGAAGTAGGCCAGGGCGAAGGCCCCCAGGTTCACCGTGATGATCGAGATGATCGAGACGACGGCGGTGAAGAGGAGAGCCTGCGGGAAGTCGCTGCGCTCCCCCAGGGCCCTGGCGTAGTTGTCAGTGCCCACGAACCGCGCATTGGTGAGGGTGCTGAACTTGGTGAAGGAGAGATAGAGCCCCATGAAGAAGGGGACGATGAACGCGATCATGAAGGCCAACAGGGTTGGCCCTGCAAATACTGGGAAGAACTTTTTCAGTGCCTTGGTCATAACTACCTCGAGGTGCGACCGGCAACCGCCTGCGTGGGCGGGTACCAGAGAGCTCCCACCGGGGCGGCAGCGCGCGAGACGAACGGCTCGAACGTGCCGCCCCGACAGGAGAGGGGATGGGGAGATGAGTCGCCGTCGCAATGCCCGCTGGAGCAGCACCCTCGGCGGTGGGCTCGAGCGACTCTGAGATGTCAGCCCTCCTTGGACGCCTTCTTCTCCGAGGCCCAGGTGGTCACGAAGAAGTCCTTGACCTTCGCCCAGTCTTCGCTGCCGGAGGCGTACTGCGCCAGGTGCTGGCCGAGCTGGTCCTTGAAGTCCTGGCTCGGGAAGGTCGGGAAGACCCACTTGACGGGCGTGAGGTCCTTGTTGTTGATGGCCGCGGAGACCTCCTTGCCCAGCGGGTCGGAGGGGGCCAGCTCGGCGTATGCCTTGTAGGGCGCGATGATGCTGAGCTTCTCGGCGGCCATCTTGGAACCCTCGGCATCGGTGAACAGCCAGGTGAGGAAGTCCTTGGTGGCCTTCTGGTCGCCCTCGGCGGCCTGGGAGTTGATCGTCAGGTAGTTCTCGGTGCCGATGGCGATGTTGGACTTGTCCTCTCCGGAGACGCCGACGTAGATCGGCATGAAGTGGACGTCCTCGGCCTTGACCGTGTTGCCGGAGACCTCGGAGATCTGCGACCAGCCCCAGTTGCCGTTCTGGACCATGGCGGCCTTGCCCAGGGCGAAGTCGGCCATGGAGTCGGTGACCGTCTTGGCACTGGCCTCGGTGGGCTTGATGGTGGAGTTGTTGAGGTAGAGGTCGAAGATCTTCTTGTAGTTGTCCGAGTAGGTCAGCTTGACCTCGTCGAGGTCGTCGACCTTGGCGTCGCGGTACTCGTAGTAGACGGGGTAGTTGGCCAGGTGGGTCTGCCAGCGCCAGTCCTCACCGGGGGACAGCGAGGTCGCGGCGAAGACGCCCTCAATACCGAGGTCGGCCTTCTTGGCCTGCATGTCCTCGACGACCTCCTTGAGCTTGTCGAAGCCCTTGATCTGGTCGACGGAGGTGGCCTTGGCACCCTCCATGCCGAAGTACTTCTTGAGGATGGCGGCGTTGTAGATGATGCCGTAGCCCTCGATGGCCAGCGGGACGCCCACGATCTTGCCCTCGTCGCCCTTGAGGGCCATGGACTCATCCGTCAGCTGCTTGGTGAAGTCGGCGTCGGACAGGTCGGAGGCGTAGTCCTTCCAGTTGCCGTAGCCCACAGGGCCGTTGAGGTTGAACAGCGTGGGCGGGTTGGACTTGGCGACCTCGGACTTCAGGGTCTGCTCGTAGGTGCCGGAAGCAGCGGTGACGACCTTGACGTTCACACCGGTCTTCTTGGTGTAGGCGGCCGCGATGTCCTTGAAGGCCTGCTCCGACTCGGGCTTGAAGTTGAGGAAGTAGACGCCTCCGGCGCCGTCGGAACCGGACGAGCCCTTCGAGCAGGCCGCCAGGGTCGCGGCGACGGCGATCGCAGCAGTTCCACCGAGCATGGAGCGGCGGGAGATGAGTCGCATTGGGGTCCTCCTTTGGACGCATGGGACAGGCGCGGACAGAGGCGTCCGCAAGGTGCGACTGCCGTGTCGCCGGCGGCGGACCCGTCGGCTCAACGGCGACGACCTATCATGGCACATTTCCGCCCGTATTGCTGCAAGGTTTGCAATCAGTGGCCTGGGTCTCAGCCAGACATCTTTCGTTCGACAGGCCGTTCACCCCGGCAGGTCGCAGATCCTGCCTCCCCTCCAGGAGACACCATCATCGCTTATCCCCCTTTGCAAGAATGCAACCGATCGATCAGTTCGCCGTCGGGAGCCTCTCCACCGACCCCACCACCCCCTGCGCGAACAGGACGTGGCCCCGGCACCACAGGGGTGCCGGGGCCACGCGCAGCGATCAGTCGCCGCTCAACCCCGTACGGGGTGAGGACTCACTTGCGGGCGGAGCCGACGGAGCCGAGGCGCTCGCAGGCCTCGACGACGCGGGCGGCCATGCCCTTCTCGGCGGCCTTGCCCCAGGCGCGCGGGTCGTAGGCCTTCTTGGAGCCGACCTCGCCGTCGATCTTGAGCACGCCGTCGTAGTTCTTGAACATGTGGTCCGCCACCGGGCGCGTGAAGGCGTACTGGGTGTCGGTGTCCACGTTCATCTTGATGACGCCGTTGCGCACGGCCGTGGCGATCTCCTCGGCGGTGGAGCCGGAGCCGCCGTGCATGACCAGGTCGAAGGGCGAGCTCTTGTCGCCGACCTTGGAGGACAGGCGGTCGCCGAGGCGCTTGGCGACGTCGGCCTGGATCTCGCCCAGGAGCTCGGGGCGGAGCTTGACGTGGCCGGGCTTGTAGGCGCCGTGCACGTTGCCGAAGGTCAGCGCCGTGGTGTAGCGGCCGTTCTCGCCCAGGCCCAGGGCCTCGACGGCGGCCCAGGCGTCGTCGGCCGTGGTGTAGAGGCTGGCGTTCTCCTCGCCCTTGATGCCGTCCTCCTCGCCGCCGACGGCGCCGATCTCGATCTCCAGGATGGTGTTGGCCTTCTTGCTCATGGCCAGCAGCTCGACGGCGAGCTTGATGTTGTCGTCGAGGGTCTCGGCGGAGCCGTCCCACATGTGGGACTGGAAGGCGGTGGGCTCGCCGCGCTTGGCCTGCTCGATCTCGATCTCGAGCAGCGGCCTGAGCCAGGTGTCGACCAGCTTGCGCGGGCAGTGGTCCGTGTGCAGCGCGAAGGTGATCGGGTACAGGTCGGCGATCGAGTAGGCGTAGGCGGACATGGCCAGGGAGCCCTTGACCCTGTCGGCGCGGGAGGAGCCGGACCAGTAGGCGGCGCCCCCGTTGGAGACCTGGACGATGCCGTCGGACTCGGCCTCGGTGAAGCCCTGGAGGGCGGCGGAGAGCGTCTGCGATGAGGTGACGTTGATCGCGGGGATGGCATACTTGCCGGCCTTCGCGCGGTCAAGCATGTCGGCGTAGGACTCCGGGGTTGCAATGGCCACTGGGTGCCTCCTGATGTCTGTATGAGTCAGTGGTGCGGGGCCGATTGTTCCACGAATTCGAGGCCACGTGAACCGGATCATGGTCCCAGGTCGGGCGCCGGTCAGGCAGCAGTCCGGCAGCATGACCTCTGTTCAGGGGCGGTTTGGCCCCGCCTCCCACGGGGCGGGCCGTCCCAGCGGGCCGCGACGGCCCCGGGTCAGTCGGGCGCCGGCCCCGCGTGCTGGAGGATCCAGGAGTGCATCGCCACGGCCGCAGCGGCCGCCACGTTGATGGAGCGGGTGGAGCCGTACTGACCGATGCGCAGCAGCCGGGAGCAGCCGGCGCTCAGCTCGGGGCTGATGCCCTCCCCCTCGGAGCCGAAGACCATGAGGCAGCGCTCGGGCAGGTCGGCGGCCTCCAGGGGCTGGGCCCCGGGGCCGTTGTCGATGCCGATGACCTCATAGCCCTCGGCCCGCGCCCAGGCGAGCAGCTCACCGGGCTCGGGGTGGTGGCGCACGTCCAGGTAGCGGTTGGTGACCATGGCGCCGCGCTTGTTCCAGCGGCGTCGGCCGATGATGTGGACGCCGGCCACGTTGAAGGCGTTGGCACTGCGCACGATGGAGCCGATGTTGAGGTCCTGGCTGACGTTCTCGATGGCGATGTGCAGCCGGTGGGCCCGGGCGGCCAGGTCGGCGCGGATGGCCGCGATGGTCCAGTAGCGGTAGCGGTCGACGACATTGCGCCGGTCACCGTCGGCGAGCAGCTCGCGGTCATAGCAGGGGTCGGTGGGCCAGGCCTCGGGGCCGCCGGGCCAGGGGCCGACCCCCACCTGACGGACGTCGGCAGGCCGGTCCTCCTCCGGACCCGCCACAGAATCTGCTGAGGGCGCCGCGGACAGGTACTCCCCCTCAGGCAGGTCGGCGGGAGCCTCGGGGGCCGCCCCAACCGTCTGCGGGCGTCGTCGGGTGCTCACTCCAGGCCGAGGTCGGCCAGACCGAGCGCTGCGTAGTAGGGCAAGCCGGCGGCCTCAATGCGCTCGCGCGCGCCGGTGGCCCGGTCCACGATGACGGCCACGGCCCGCACGTCGGCACCTGCCTCGCGCAGGGCCTCGACGGCCTCCAGGGGCGAGCCGCCGGTGGTGGAGGTGTCCTCCAGGACCACCACGCGGCGCCCGGCGACGTCGGGGCCCTCGATGCGCCGGCGCATGCCGTGGTCCTTGGCGGCCTTGCGCACGACGAAGGCGTCCAGGTCCAGGCCACGCGAGGCCGCGGCGTGCAGCATGGCGGCGGCCACGGGGTCGGCCCCCATGGTCAGGCCGCCGACGGCGTCGATCTCGTCGGTGCCCAGGCCCGCCTCCTCGAGCATGTCGAGCATGACGTGGCCGATGAGGGGGGCGGCCTCGTGATGGAGGGTGGCGCGGCGCATGTCCACGTAGAAGTCGGACTCGAGGCCGGAGGCGAGGGTGACCTTGCCACGGACGACGGACAGCTCGTTGACGAGCTCGGCCAGGCGGGTGATGTGGGAGTCGTTGGTGCTCACGGCTCCGATGGTAGTGGGACTCGGGGGCTGCGCGCCGGGTAGACACCCACTACGGACAGGAGCCCGCCCTCGCCCGCGCGGTGCGGACGGGGCGGGCTCCTGGCGGCTCAGCGGAAGAAGGAGTCAGGACAGGGCGGCCACGGCGGCGTCGTAGTCGGGCTCCTGGCCGACCTCGGGGACCTGCTCGGTGTAGACGACCTTGCCGGACTCGTCGAGGACCACGACAGCGCGCGACAGCAGGCCGGCCAGCGGGCCGTCGGCCAGGGTGACGCCGTAGTCGGCGCCGAAGGTGGAGCGGAAGGTCGAGCCGGTGACCACGTTGGTGAGGCCCTCGGCGCCGCAGAAGCGGGCTCCGGCGAAGGGCAGGTCGGCGGAGACGCAGACCACGGTCGTGTTGTCCAGCTCGGAGGCCAGCTTGTTGAACTGGCGCACGGAGGCGGCGCACACCCCTGTGTCCACCGAGGGGAAGATGTTGAGGACCACGCGGCGGCCGGCCAGGGACTGGCTGGTGACCGGGGCGAGGTCGGCGCCCACGAGGTCGAAGGCGGGCGCGGCCGAGCCCACAGCGGGAAGCTCGCCGACGGTGCTGACGGGGTCTCCGTGGAAGGTAATGGAAGCCATGGTGCGATCGTTGCAGGTCACGGCGCTCCTGACCAGCGGGGGCGCTCAGCCCTGGGCGATTCCGCGACGGGATCGGACCGCGAGCCGGTGCACGCGCCCGGATCTGTCGCGATTGGCGACTTTTAGGAGGCAGTATCCGCCAGCATCCGCCAACCTCGCCGCATCTGCGCTGGTCAGCGCCTTGGGAAGGTCGGCAGCAATGGTGATCGCCCCCGAATAGTCGCCATCTGTGACACTTTGCGCCACCGGCGAGCCCCGACGGCCTCAGTCGCGCCCCTGGCCGGAGCGTTCCGGCCCGACCACCCGGCGCACGAACCAGCGGGGCACCAGCCGCAGCACGGCGTTGGCACTGCGGTAGCGCAAGCTCGGGGTGCAGATGACCTGGCCGCGCCGCACCGCCGCCAGGCCGTCGATGGCCACTCGCTCGGCGTCCAGCCACAGCGGCGCCTTCCACTGGGTCTCGTCGATGCCGGCCGCGGCGTGGAACCCGGTGTGCACCAGCCCCGGGCACAGCGCCGTGGCGCTCACCCCGGTGCCGGCGAGCTCGGCGGCCAGCCCCTCGGTGAACCGCAGCACCCAGGCCTTGTGGGCGGCGTAGGTGCCCATGGCGGTGTGCGCGGTCATGGAGGAGACGTTGAGAATGGCGCCGCGGCCGCGCTCCACCATGGCGCCGGCCGCCGCGTGGGAGGCCACCATGACCGCTCGGACCATGACGTTGAGGGCATCCTCCTCGCGGGCCAGGTCTCCCCCGACGAAGCGCTGCCCCAGCCCGAAGCCGGCGTTATTGACCAGGAGTCCCACGGGCTTGCTCGTCTCCTGCAGGCGCTCGGCGACGCGCTCAAGCTCATCGCGCTTGGACAGGTCGGCCTGCAGAGTCTCCACCTGGACGCCTGCGAACTGGCGCATCTCCTCGGCCACCACCCGCAGCCGCTCGGGGGTGCGCGCCACGAGGACGAGGTCATGACGGGCCTGGGCGAGCTGCCAGGCGATCTCCAGGCCGAGACCGCTCGTGGCCCCGGTGACAAGTGCTGTTCCCATGGCCGCAGACTAGGAGCGATTGGTGAGTGCTCAATGGGAATCAGACACCGGCTACTCTGCTGCCATGCGCCTGGCCACCTGGAACGTCAACTCCATCCGCACCCGCGTCGACCGCGTCCTGGCCTTCCTGGAGCGTGAGGACATCGACGCCCTGGCGATGCAGGAGATCAAGTGCCGCCCCGACCAGTTCCCAGTCGAGCCCTTCGAGGCCGCCGGCTACGAGCTGGCCATCCACGGGCTCAACCAGTGGAACGGGGTGGCGATCGCCTCACGCGTGGGCCTCGACGACGTCACCACCTCCTTCCCGGGCCAGCCCGCCTGGGCGGCCAAGCCCGAGGCTGAGCCGGTCGTGGAGGCCCGGGCGCTGGGGGCGACGGTGGGTGCGGCCTCGGATGCGGCGCCGGTGCGTCTGTGGAGCCTGTACGTGCCCAACGGCCGCGAGCTCACCCACCCGCACTACACGTACAAGCTCGACTGGCTGCGGGTGCTGCGCGACGACGTCACCGCCTGGCTCGAGGCCGAGCCCGACCTGCCGCTGGCGCTGGTGGGCGACTGGAACGTGGCGCCGCGCGACGAGGACGTGTGGGACATGAGCGTCTTCGAGGGCGCCACCCACGTCTCGGAGCCGGAGCGGGAGGCCTTCGCCGCCTTCGCCGAGGCGGGCATGCGTGAGGTCACGCGCGAGCGGGTCACCAACTACACGTACTGGGACTATCAGAAGCTGCGCTTCCCGAGGAACGAGGGCATGCGCATTGACTTCGTCTATGCCTCGCCGGCCCTGGCGGGCCGCGTCACCGGCGCCGCCATCGACCGCGACGAGCGCAAGGGCAAGGGCGCCTCCGACCACGTCCCCGTCATTGTCGAGGTCAACTGAGGCCGAGGGCGACGGCCCCGCGAGTGGGCGGACATCAGACACCCTTCGCCCACAGTCCCCTACAAGGCCAGGATCTGGTCGCCGAGCTCGGACCAGGTCCGCCGGTGAACCGCCCCGAAGGGCTTGGCCCCCAGGAAGACGGCCTGGCGCTCGGCGACCGGATCCACCCAGATGAAGGAGCCCGACTGGCCGAAGTGCCCGAAGGTCTGCTCGCTGTTGCCGGCCCCGGTCCAGTGCGGGGACTTGGCTCCGCGCACCTCCACCCCCAGCCCGAAGGGGTTGGGGGTCTGTCGCCCGTAGCCGGGTAGAACGCCGTCGAGGCCGGGCAGGACCGGCGTGCGGGCGCGCTGCGCGAGCGCGGGCGAGACGAGCCTCGGCGCGGCCAGCTCGCGGGCGAACAGGGACAGGTCGCGGGCGCTGCCCTCCCCGGAGTGGGCGGGGGATCCGGGGATGAGGACGCTGGCCATCCCCAGGGGCTCGAGCACGGTGGTCTCCACCCAGGTCTCCAGGGGAGTGCCGGTGGCCTCCTCGAGCCGCTCCCCCAGGATCTCGATGCCGCGGTTGGAGTAGATGCGGCGCGTGCCTGGGGCCGCCAGGCGCTCGTCGGAGTCGGCCGCGATCCCCGAGGAGTGGGACAGCAGGTTCTCGATGGTCGCGCCGTCGGGCGCGGGCGAACCGGCGGGGGCCTCCAGGTCCAGCAGTCCCCGGTCGACGGCGACCAGGGCAGCCCAGGCAACGATCGGCTTGGTCACCGAGGCGAAGGGGAAGACCTCATCGACGTCCCCGGCCTCGAGGAGCACGCCCTCACCGGCGGCGGACCTACCGGTCACGACGAGGGCGGTGGGGAAGGGGAAGGCGGCCAGCGCCGGCAGGGCAGGGGCCGGCACCTGAGGGGTATCCGGGGTGGTCATCGCTCCTCCTCACCTGGGATCGGCACTCGACGCGGCCGGCCGAGCGCCCTCGCGACCGTACCTTACGCCCGGGGGCTGCCCCCACCTCCGTCTGCGAACCGTAGGGCACGGCCGCGAGAGCCGGCCGCCCGGAGCCACCCGGGCCAGCCCACAGCCGGCCCGGACCACCCAGGCCAGCCCACAGCCGGCCCGGAGCACCCCGGCCACGACCCGACGCGCCGTGACTGGGCGAAATCTGCCGGCTCGCGAGAGGATCGGGGCGATGCCCTTCTACCACCGCCCACCCGCCGACCGCCGCCCACTGCGCCCCCGTTCCCCCATGGCCCCCGGCCAGGCGGACGCCACTCCCACACCCGCAGAGCTGGCCGAGGCAACCGGGGTCGGCTACGCCGTCGTCGACCTGGAGACCACCGGCCTGTCCCCCACAACGGACTCGATCCTGGAGGTCGCGCTCGTACTGACCGACGCCGCCGGGCGCGTCGAGCGCAGCTGGTCCACGCTCATCGCCCCCGGCGCGGGTGTGGACGTGGGCCCCACCCATATCCACGGTCTTGTCGCCGAGGAGCTCATCGGGGCGCCCGGCTTCGATGAGGTCGCCGACCTGCTGGTGGCCGACCTGGCCGGGCGGGCGGTGGTGGCCCACAATGCCCGCTTCGACGTCGGATTCCTCACCCAGGCGCTGGGGACACGGGGGCTGCTCGACCGGGGCGCGCGGGTGCCGCGGGTGTGCACGATGGAGTGGGCGCGCCATTTCATGACGACGCCATCACGCCGACTGACCACCTGCTGCGAGGTGGCCGGGGTGGAGATCGGCCGCCACCACAATGCGCTCGACGACGCCCTGGCCGCTGCTGGCCTACTGCGCCACTACCTGGCGGTGGGGGCTCAGCGGGGCGAGGAGCCGGTGGCCTGGGCCCGCTCGCTCGTTGAGGCTCGCCGCTTCACCGGCTGGCACTGGGACGAGGCAAAGGCGAGGAACGGCATCGAACGTCTCACGGTGCGCACCACGCCCGGTGCTGAGCGAGCCCGTCCCGAGCCCGAGTCCTCGGGGCCGGCCCGCTCGGGATCAGGGCCACCGGGCCGGGTGTCGCCGCTCCGTTCCTGATCGGGGACTTACTTCTCCCACGAGGACTGTGTTCTCCTCCAGACGACTGGGGTACGGCCTCAGTCATCTGGAGGAGAAGTACGTTCCGGGCGGGAAACGCAGTCCTCGGTTCAGCCGACCGCGCCCCGGCCGGCTACTCCACATCCCACAGGACGTCCCGCCCCGGGGCTGTCCGCACGGGCGCAGCCCCACGGCTCGGGGCGCCCCGCGCCTCATCGACCAGCACCCGGCCCTCGCTCAGTGGGTCACGACGACGGTGCCTTCAAGGGACCGCACGGCGCCACGCCTCCCGGCGAGGCCCCTCAGGCCTCCTCGGCGTCCTCACCCAGGGAGACGAGGAATCCGTCGTCGTCCACGGCCACCCCGGAGACGGCGGCCACCAGGACGGTGGCGAGCTCCTCGACCAGGTCCCGGGCGGTCTGGCGCTCGCGGCGCCGGGAGCGGGAGACCACTTCGGCGTAGGCGTCGGCCTGGTCCTGCGGGATCCAGCGCAGGTCGTAGGACAGAACCGCCCCGCGCGCCCACGGCTCGCCGCGCACGGCCAGGGGCAGCCCGTCGGTGGCGCCGGCACGCACCTCGATGCGCCCCCAGCCCTCGTGCTCGGGGTCGACCGGGGTGACGACCGCGTAGCCGTCACGCACCTCCTCAATGACATTGCCGGTGGCGGCGGCGACGATCTCCTGGCGCATCGTGTCCTGGCGGACCTTCTCCGAGCCGCGCCAGGCCTTCTCGAAAACATCCGGGCCGATGCGCTCGACGAGGCTCTCCAGCTGCTCGGGATCGATGGCGTCCAGCCCGACGGCGCCCCGCGGCTGAACAGCCTCCAGCGCGGCGCTCACCTCGGGGGCCACCGGCTGCAGGACGGCCACCAGGTCCTCCGGGCCGAGCCACACCGGGGCGTAGACGGTCAGGGAGGCCGAGACCTCCGGGCTGGGCTCGACCAGCACCGGGTTCTCGTTGTCCCCTCCCGGAATGAGCCTCAGGGCCCCGGCCAGGCGTCGTGCGATGGCGCGCAGGCGGGTGAGGGCCACCAGCTCGGCCCCCGTGGGCTGGGCATTGGGGAAGGCGTCGGAGAGCGGGTCCAGGCCGGCGAGCTCGGCCGGCAGGGCGCCGGCACGGATGCGGGGGCAGTCCAGAATCATCAGCTGGGTGGTCCACTCCGGCGCACCCAGGAGGCTGCGCATCTCGGCGTCGACCTTCCAGGGCCCCAGCAGGGAGACCCCGGGAAAGAGCTGGAGGCTGGAGACCCCCACCCAGCCGGACTGGATGTCCTGTGACAGGGCCAGGGCCTCCACCTCGTCGGGGGCGACGTCGTCGGCCAGGAGCAGGACGTGGTTGGTGTCCAGCAGCCCGACCGGCAGCATGGAGGCGGCGGTGAAGGTGCCGGTGTCGGTGGGCAGGGAGACGGCGAAGTCGGTCGAGTCGCTCATAGGTGCTTCTCCTGGGAGATGGGAGCGGCGCCGTCGGCGGGGGCCGCCGGGGTGTCGGGGATGCGGGTGCGGTGGAAGGACTGGTGGGAACGGGAGGCCGTCGGTCCGCGCTGCCCCTGGTAGCGCGAACCGGTGGCGCCCGAGCCGTAGGGGGCCTGGGCCGGGCTGGACAGGCGGAAGAAGCACAGCTGCCCCACCTTCATCCCCGGCCAGAGCTTGATGGGCATCGTGGCCGTGTTGGACAGCTCCAGGGTGACGTGACCGGTGAAGCCGGGGTCGATGAATCCGGCAGTGGAGTGGGTCAACAGCCCCAGGCGCCCCAGGCTCGACTTGCCCTCCAGACGGGCGGCGACGTCGTCGGGCAGGGTGATGCGCTCGTAGGTGGCGCCCAGGACGAACTCCCCGGGGTGCAGGACGAAGGGCTCGTCGGCCCCGACATCGACCAGGTGGGTCAGCCCCTCCTGGTCGGCGGCCGGGTCGATGACCGGGTAGCGGTGGTTGTCGAAGAGACGGAACCAGCGGTCCAGGCGCACGTCGATGGAGGCCGGCTGAATCATCTCGGGGTCGTAGGGGTCGAGGACGACCCGCCCGGCGTCGAGCTCGGTGCGGATATCGCGGTCTGAGAGCAGCACGGGCCCGATTGTGCCAGGTCCTCCCGGAGGCGTCACACGGATTCCGGCCCTGGGGAATCCGGAGGCCCGGACTGCCCTGCCCCTCAGCCGCTCAGCGGCATACCGGAGGCGTCAACGCCCCACGGCGCCTCGCCGGGGCGGGCCACCAGGATGAGGATGCCCTCGATGAAGGCCCAGATAGCGATCAGAGGAACCAAGAACCCGCAGCTCAAGAGCGTGCCCAGGAGCTGGAAGAGCGCCTTGCCCGTGTAGCCCAGGTAGAAGTTGTGGATCCCGAGAGTGCCGAGGAACAGCGCCAGGATGCCTGCGGCCACCTTGGACTTGCTCGGATAGCCGGGAGGACCGTAAGCGGGAACGGGGCCGTAGCCGGGAGGAGCACTGTAGCCAGGGGGCGCGTTGTATCCGGGCTGGGGCCCGTAAGCGCCTTGCGGGTCATACCCCGGCTGGGCTCCGGGAGCGTAGGGACCGCCGTAGGGCGGGTACCCACCTGACGGGTAGTCCGTGGGGGCGGGCCCCGCGGGCAGCGCCGGCACGTCCGGCCAAGGACTCGCAGTGAGCCCAGTCGGATCAGTGGGCTCGTGAGGGTTGGAGGGATCGGTCATGCGCTCATCACACCTATGAAGACGTCAGGGAATCCGCTGGCGAGTGTAGTGGGTGAAGGCGTCGCCGACGCGGTTCGCGAGGCCCCTGCGCAGGCCGATTTGCGTAGACGGCCGGAGTCTGGGTTAGACTTCCGCACGCACCTGGGACGCACGTCCACTGGTGCCACGCGGGTGTAGTTCAATGGTAGAACTTCAGCTTCCCAAGCTGACAGCGCGGGTTCGATTCCCGTCACCCGCTCCAGCCCGAGGGCCCGGACCATCACGGTTCGGGCCCTCGTTGTTGCGCGGCCCTGGTTGGCGCGCGCGGAGGCGGCCTCGGGGTGGCAGCCTGTGGGGCCGGGGGCATTCGACGCCGTCGGGACAGGGCTACACGGCCGGGGACATTTCTGTGCGGCCGGGTGCGTGTCCTTCCGGCCGGGGACAGTCGACGCCGTCGGGGACAGGATTCCCGTCCCCGCACGCGCAACATGTCCCCGCCCGGTAGAGAAAGTCCCCGGCCGCGTGGAGTGGCCCCACCGGAGGACACCACCCCTTGACACCGTCCTCCCCCACCGAGCTCGCCACTCCGTAGACGTCAAACCGGCTCATCCTTAGAATTTCTGCATGCCAGATCATGAGTATTCGGTGCGCGTGGAGTGGACGGGCAACCTGGGTACGGGCACATCCGGATACCGCGACTACTCGCGCGATCACGATGTCCGGGGAACCACCGCCGACCTGCCGGTGATCCGTGGATCGGCGGATCCAGCATTCCGAGGGGACGCTCGCAAGTGGAACCCGGAACAGCTCCTGCTCGCCTCGCTCTCACAGTGCCACATGCTGTGGTACCTCCACTTCGCGGCAGACGCGGGCGTCACCGTCACCGGCTACTCGGATACCCCTACCGGCATCATGGCCGAGCACCCGGGCGGTACCGGGGAGTTCACGTCAGTCACCCTTCGTCCCGCAGTGACCATCGCTCCCGGCAATGATCCTGAGAGTGCCGCCACGCTCCACGACCGCGCCGCCGAGTACTGCTTCATTGCTCGATCGGTGAGCTTCCCGGTTCACCACGAAGTCATCATCACGACCGAGCACTAGGAGACGAGGCCTTTCGCCTCCCTGTTCTTCAACTGAACCTTTCGGGGCAGCGTCGGCCGAGGCCGGCGGGCGGCGCCGTCGGGACAGGGCTGCACGGCCGGGGACATTTCTGTACGGCAGGGTGCGTGTCCTTCCGAACGGGGACAGTCGACGCCGTCGGGGACAGGATTCCTGTCCCCGCACGCGTGGAACGTCCCCGACCGGAAGAGAAAGTCCCCGGCCGCGTGGAGTGGCCCCTGCGGCGCCAGCCAGCCCTGCCGGCCAGGGTCAGGACAGGACGGCCTGCAGGTTCACCTGGGCGCTGCCCAGGATGCTCGCCGGGTCGCCTCCGGCCAGCCCGGGCAGCTCGTTGTCGAAGGTGGCGATGACGTCCGAGGTGCCGGAGGCGGAGGGCATGGGCTGGGAGTACTCGACGCCGGCCAGGAAGGCCGCCTGGTCGGCGTGCTTGCCCTTCCAGGTCTCGCCGGCGGACTTGCCGGCGGGGACCGTGCCCGCCGCACCGGCCAGGGCCACCTGCCGCTCTGCGGCGGTGAGGTACTCCACGAGCTTGATGGCGTCGGCCTTGTGCTTGGAGGCCTCCACGACTCCGTAGAAGGTGGGGAACTGCAGGGTCCCCTTGCCGCCGCTGCCGGCCGGCAGCTCGACCACCTTGTAGGAGATGCCCGAGTAGGTGTCCGCCAGGGTCTTGGTCAGGGCCTCGGTCTCGATCACCATGGCGGCCTGCCCCTGGCCGAAGGCGTCGGCGGCGGATCCGGCGGGCAGGTCGGCGCCCCAGCCGGCCGACCCGGAGGACAGGAGCGTCTTGACCTGGGTCAGGCCCGCCACCGAGCCCTCCGAGGAGGCTATGGCCTTCGTACCGTCGGCGCTGGTTAGTCCCCCACCGCCCTGGACGAGGAAGGCGCCCACGCGCGCGTAGGAGGCATCGAGGGTCAGGCCGACGACCCCGCCGGAGGTGAGTTTGGCGGCCACCTGGTCGAGCTGCTCCCAGGTGGTCGGGTAGTCCGACTCGCTCAAGCCCGCGGCCGACCACAGCGAGGTGTTGACGTACAGGGCGAGCGTGGAGACGTCCCGGGGCGCCGCGGCGATCTTCTCCTGCCGGGTGGCACTGGTCAGCAGCGCGGGGTGCGCGTCCTTGACGGCGGCCGCCCCCTTGTCCCAGGAGTGCAGGGCACCGGCGTAGCTGGACAGCTGGGCCGGGTCGAGGACGACGACGTCGATGCTCGGCTCGGCCGTGATCCCGCGGGCCAGCTCCTGGGAGACGTCGGACACGGGCTTGATGTCCACCTCCACCTTGGTCTCCTTGGTGAATGCCTCCACCGCCTTGGACAGCGCCTCCGCGGCGGCCTCGCCCGCGTCGGGGACGATGAGCGCCATCTTGCCCTCCTCGGTGGCCTCGTCCTTCGACTTCGACGAGCAGGCGGCGAGGGTGGCCGCGGCGGCCAGCCCCAGAGAGGTCAGGGCGAACGTCCTGCGGGTGAGCATCATGTGATCTCCTTGAGGGAATCCCGGAGTACCCGGGAGCGGGATGAGCCTGGGGCCGCGACGGCGCCTGTGGGCTCGCGATGTGCGACGTCGGGCGGGGACGGCGGGAGGGCACTGCGGGCCCCGCGTCGCCAGGAGGAAGCGTAGGCCATGTGCGCGGCGAGCTCGGACTCGAGCCTCCGCCCTCACCTCACAGGAGATCGCGCAGGGCCAGCACGACGACGCCGGTGGCCACCGCGTCCACGAGGAACCAGCTGGTCAGCCACACCCCGGCGGGCACCCGGGTCAGGTGGGCCAGGGTGCGGTGGTCCTGACTCGGATCGCGCGAGGCGGCGACGTCGCGCAGGGAGTCCCAGGCCCCCACCAGCAGGGCCAGCCCGGTCCCGGCGACGACGCCGTCGCGCCACTGCCCGCCCCACCACCACAGGGCCCCGGTCAAAGCGGCCACGAGCAGGACCAGCAGGACGGTGCGCACGGAGCGGGACATGACCAGCAGGACCGCCAGGAGGACCAGTCCCAGTAGCAGGACCGCGCTCGCCCAGCCCTTGAGGGCTAGGAGCACGACGACGGCACCCAGAACGGCGGGGGCGGGGTAGCCGGCCCAGGAGGTGGCCACCCGGCCGGGGCCGGTGGGCTTACCGGCGGTGACGGCGTGCCCGGACAGGTCCCGGCTCACCACGAATCCGAGGAAGCGCCGTCCCACCATGAGGCCGACGGCGGCGTGCCCGGCCTCGTGGACGATCGTCACCAGGGTGCGTCCCCAGCGGCGGGCCGGGGCCCAGACCAGGACGATGAGGAGGATCGCCAGCGCCGGCCACAGCACGCCGGGATCCAGGCCGACGACGCTCGAGGCTCGGGTCAGCAGGTCGTTCCAGGTGTCAGTCCAGCTCAAGTTCACGAGCGGAAGTCTGCCAGGCCCGCCCGCGTGCACGGCAGGCCGTGGCTCACGCTGTCAGCCGACCGCGCTGTGACGAAGCGAACCGGGGGCCTGGGCACCCTCCAGGGGCTCGGTGGCGCGGGGCTGGGCAATGGTCGGCACCGCGTGGGCGGGCTGGCGGGCCCCCACCGCCCGCAGCACGAAGGCGTCCAGGCTCTCCAGGTAGGCCCGCCGTTGCTCCGGATCCGTGGGGGTCGGGCGCCCACCCATGACGGTGGCGTGGATGAGGGGGATGACCTGCTCTGGCTCCTGGGCAGGGATGAGCCCCTGGTCCATGGCGTCGGTGAGGATCGAGGAGAGCATCTGGGCCACGAGCGCCCCGTGGGCCTTGAGGCGGCCGGCGGTCCCGCGCGAGACCGCCCCGGACAGGGGCCCCGAGGTCGGGAAGTGGAAGTGTCGGGCGATGAGGGCCTGCTGGCGCACGTAGATGCGCAGGCGGTCGATCGGGTCCTGGGTGCCGGCCAGCGCCCGGGAGAGCTCCTCGGCGTAGCGGCCGGCCTCGTGCTCCATGAAGGCCAGGAGGAGGTCCTCCTTGTCCGCGAAGTGGTTGTAGACGGCCGTGCGCCCCACGCCCGCGTGGTTGGCGACGTCGGACAGGGTGATCTTGTCGAAGCTGCGCTGGCTCATGAGCTCGGACAGCGCCTGGAACAGGGCGGTGCGCGTGCGCTCTCGATGCTCGGCCAGTGAGGAACCCAGAATCTTCGGCATGAGGTAACCCTAACTTACGAGATGACGCGGACGATAGAAGTGTCAGAAACTGGGACGGGCCGGCGCCGTGGGGCGGCCGGTGTCCTCGGGCCCGCGGCCCCGGGGAGGGCCGCCCGCCTGCGCCCCGGTGTCCATCAGCGCCCCAGGGCGTCCACGAGCGCGTCGATGATCGGCAGGTCCGCCTCCAGCCACGGCAGCCGGCGCAGCTGGTCGGGCGGATCCAGGCGCACCCACTCCAGGCGTTGGTGGTCGTCTCCGGCCCTGCCCCGCTCCTCGGGGCGGGCGGGCTCGGCCAGCCACACCCGCATCCTGAAGCCGTGCATGGCCGGCCAGGCCGGGGCGTCGTCGCCGGGACTGCTGTTCGGTGGCGCCGCAACCGCCAGCTGTCGGGGGACGACGAGCTCGGGCCCCAGGCGGACACCCAGACCGATCTCCTCGTCCAGCTCGCGGGCCAGGGCCTGCTCGGGCCTCTCGGCGGGTTCGACCTTGCCCCCGGGCAGCTCGAACTGACCGGCGTGCTCAGGCGGGTAGGAGCGGGCCGCGCACAGCAGGGTGGTCGGATGCTCCAGGTCGTCCAGGACCGCGGCCGCCACGACGAGGCGGGAGGCCCGCCCCGTATCCGAGTCACTCACCAGGGCTTTCCCCCTCCTTCGCTGCCACCGGACTCCTCGGAGGTTCCCGGGCTGCCGTTGTTGCGGTCCCGCAGTCGCTTGGCCCGGTCATCGACCGGGGTCGGGGTCGGCTTGGCGCTCGGGGTGCTGGAGGAGGTCTCGCCCGGCGAGCTCGACGACGACGGGCTCGAGCTCGGATCGCTGCTCGGCTGGGAGGAGGCGCTCGAGCTCGGGTCACTGCTGGGCGTGGCCGAGGGGGTCGAGCTCGGGTCGCTGCTGGGCTGCGAGGAGGGGGTCGAGCTCGGGGCACTGCTGGGCGTGGTCGAGGGATTCGGGCTCGGGGGGGGATTCTGCTCGGGCGGGGGCGGCACCTCGCAGGTATCGGCCGCCTTCATAGCCGCCTCAGTGTGCTCAATCACCGCCGCGAGGCTTCCGCTCTCCTGGGCCTGGGTCGCCAGGGTGAGGTGGGCGACGTACAGGTTGGTGCGCACCATGCACTCCGGGGAGCCGGCCTCCTTCACCTTGGTCTCCGGGTCGACCTTGGCCTTGGGCGCCTCCCTGAGAGCCTGTTTGAGGGTCGTCACCGCGGAGGTCGGGTCCTTCGCGGCGAGCTGACCGGTACCCAGGTTGAAGTGGACGCGCCACTGCTCCAGCCACGGATTGATCCTGGCGACCGTGCGGTAGCGCGACAGGGCCGTGTCGTAGTGGCCGGCTGCCGCGGCACGGTTTCCGGCCAGAGAGATGAGGAAGATCGAGCCGAGCCACAGGGAGATGATGGTGACCAGAGCCGCGGGCACCCCACCGATCGTCAGGAGCCGACGACGACGCTTGAGGCGGGCCTCGCGCCGCCTGGGGTCCTCGGGGGCCGGGGAGGAGGCATCGTCCTTCGGGTCCGCATTCTGCAGGTAGTCGACCTCCTGCTCCGAGGGGGCACCGGCTGCCTCTGGCGCACCCGGGGCATTCTGTGCACCGTCGGCAGCACCGGGCTGTGTCTCGCCGCCACCCTGCCCGGGGACCTCGCCGGGAATGTGTCCTGTCGTCATCATCGTCCCCTTCCCATGAGAAGACGCAGGCGACGGTCGGCTCGCATGAGGTCGAGGATCTCCCACAGCAGCAGACCGAAGGCGATGAGTCCCAGCGGCCAGGTCAGGTACACCCGGGCGTTGGTCTTGGCCCGCCCGTCGGAGGTGACGGCCTCGATGTCGAGGTTGGTGAACTTGCTCGTCGGGTCATCCCCCGAGCCGCCGGTGCGGTGGAAGTAGGGCAGCCCCAGGTCCTTGGCCACCTTCTGGAGCTCGTCGGCGTCGATCTTCGACACCCCGGGCTGCCCGCCCTGGCCGTCGGTGATGTAGTCGGACTGGGTGTGCTCGCCGGTGGACGGCGAGCCGTCGTAGCTGCGCATCTTGCCACCCTCGGTCGAGCCGTAGCCCAGCACTGCTCCCCCGTCGACGAGACCGGCCAGGGACTGCCAGGAGATGCCGGCGTTGTCGGCCGTCTGAGCGCCGCGGCCGTTGTCGGTGGCCTCGCCGTCGGAGAAGATGTAGACGAGGCGGATGTCCTTGGGCTCGGACTGGCGGGCCTGCGCCAGCGTCTGCCCCAGTACCGGAAGCGCCACCTCCAGCGAGGAGCCGGTGGCGTGGCTTGAGACCTCCTGCTTGAAGGAGCCGATCCAGGCGTCGACGGCGTTGGTGTCGTGAGTCAGCGGCAGCTCCCTGGCCGCCGTGTTGTCCAGGGCGATGATGGAGAAGCGCGAGTCCGGGAAGGCCTCGCGGATGGCCCGCATGTCGGCGCGCACGCCGTCGAGCCTGGTGGAGGCCGACTGGTCGACGCCGTCGGGCCCCTTGCCCTGGTAGTCCTCCGCGGCCATGGATCCGGTGCGGTCCACCACCATGTAGATCTCCACGTTGGAGACGCTGATGGCCTCGCTGCCGCGGATCGCCGGCCCCGCCAGCGCCAGCACGATGACGACGACGATGGCCAGGCGCCTCCACCAGGCCCGGCGGGCGGCCGGCTCGGCATCGTCACGGACCAGGCGGCGTCGGGCCACGATGAGCAGCCCCGTCAGGGCGGCCGCAACGAGGAGGACGAGGATCCACCAGGTGACTGGGATGAACGCGAAGTCCCCGATGATCGGAACCGGCTTCATGCTCGCCTCCAGGTAGTCAGTCCCAGGTAGCCCAGAAGCACCAGTGAGAGCGTGATGACGAGCCGCTGGGGGACGTCGGTGCGACGGGTCTGCTTGCGCCCCCCGAGCGCGGAGACCTCGGTCTTCTCCAGCTCCTTGACGATCTGGCCCCCGGTGCCGGAGTCCTCGACGTCGTAGAAGCGCCCCTTGCCCTGCTCCTCGGTGACGGTCTTGAGCTCCTCGCGGGACTCCTCGGGAGTCTTGTCGAGCAGGTCCTGGTAGGGCTGGTCCTCGTCGGCGCCGTAGATGGAGAACAGGCGGATCTTGCGCTCGGCCAGGAGCTTGGCGGCGTCGGGCAGGGGATAGATCTGCTCGTTGTCGGGGTCGATGACCTGGTTGTCGGTGGCCAGGATGATGGAGCGGGAGCGCTCCAGGCCCTGGTTGTCGAAGGCCTGGGCGCACGAGGCGAGCCCGTCGCCGGCCAGGGAGGAGCCGTTGATGCTGGAGTTCACCGTGCCGCCAAAGGCCTCCTGGTAGGCGAGCTGCTGCTTGTAGGTGACGTTCTCCGGGTCGATGTCCAGCACGTCGCCCAGCTCGCTGAGCTGGTCACGCAGCAACTCGTAGTCGTCCGTGAGCGGCACGATGGTCTGCGCGGCCGAGTTCCAGGCCACGATCCCCACCCGCTCGCCGTCGAAATCCTCCAGGATCTCGGAGAAGGTCGTCAGGACCGAGGAGTCGATCCTGACCATTGACGTCGACACGTCCAGGCATAGGACGATGTCTCGGTTGGCCAGGGCGTCGGAGCGCTCGGTGACGCGCACGGGCCGACCGGCGATGGCGGCGGCGCTCACCAGGCCCGAGACCAGCAGGACCGCCAGGAGCGCGTGCAGCCAGCGCTGAGCCCGGATGCGCTTGCGCACCGCCGGCAGCTGGAACAGGCTCGCCGAGTTGGCCAGACGGCGGGGCAGCTCGACGACCTGCTCGCTCCCCCGCCGGCTCCAGGACAGCCCGGAGCGCTTGGGCGCCCCGGTGGAGGGGCCCAGGCCGGAGCGGCGGTCGATGATGAACACCGCGATGATCGCCGCGGCGGCGATGACGACAAGAACAATGAACAACCAGAGCATCACCATCGGGTGACCACCTCCCTGGCGTGGGTAAGGGCCTCCTGCGCGGCGGCCTGCGGCTCACGGTCGAAGGAGGGCTGCTCCCACACGGCCAGCAGCTCTCCGACGTGCCCCAGCGGGTTGATGTCCAGGGGACGGCCCGCCGCGCGCACACTGCGCCGGCGCTCCTCCACCGAGCTCGGCCCGGCGGTCGCGGCCATGTCGAGGATCTCCGAGACCGTGGCGGTGGTGATCTCCTCCCCGCTGCGGGCCTCGGCGAAGCCGCGCAGCAGCGCGGCCAGCTCCAGGTGCAGCTCGCGCAGGTCCAGATCACCGGCGTCCCAGCGCTGGGAGATCTCATCGAGACGCTCACCCCACTGGCGGCGCTCACGGGGCGCCATGGGGATGTCTCCGACCTCCTGGGAGATGTCGCGGCGGGTCACCAGGAAGGTCCGCAGCAGCCAGGCGGTCACCAGCAGGAGGCCGACGACCATGACGATGACCATCCAAATCGGCATGAGGACCGGGGGCATGATCTGCATGGGTCACCGCCTCCCTCTGGCCACGGCGGCGCGCTCACGCTGGAGGAGCTCGGCGATGGAGTCGATGAGCGTCTCCTCGGAGGAGATGACGCCGTACTCCAGGTGCCGGGCGTCGAGCACCTGCTCGACGCTGGTGCGCCACTGCTCGCGCACCACGGCCGCCTGAGCGGCCAGGTAGGAGTCTGCGCGCAGGAAGGCGGGGATCTCGAAGGGCAGGTCGATGTCCCGCCCGCGGCCGCCGTCCGGGCGCAGTGGGTCGTCGTCCTCGATCTGGACGACGATCATCTCGTGCTGGATCGACAGGCGCCGCAGCCAGGTCGCGGCGTCGGGGCCGGGGTGGGCGGTGTCGGTGATGAGGATGACCAGGCTGCGGCGGCGGTGCCAGGTGCTCACCCGCTCCATGAGGCGCGGCAGGCTGGAGGGAGGGGCCCCGGGGGCCAGCTCGAAGACGCCGGGCGCCCCCTCAACGGGAGCGTCGAGGTCCTCGTAGGTGCGGGCCAGCAGCGCCAGCAGGGTCTCCACGTGCTTGGCCCCGGAACGGGCCGGGCGCGAGATCATCCGGCCGGCGTCACCGGCCACGAGCGCCACCGAGTCCCCCCGCATCCGGGCCAGGTAGGCGAAGACCTCCGCCACTCCCAGGGCCAGGTCGCGCTTGTCCTCACCCGAGGGGGTCATCGCCGCCATGGTCCGGCCCGTGTCCACGGCCAGCACCATGGGCATCATGGACTCGCGCTGGTAGCGCTTGATGACCGGCTGCCCCAGGCGGGCCGAGGACTTCCAGTCGATGTCGGAGATGTCGTCGCCGGGCCGGTAGAAGGACATGTCGTCGAAGTCCTGCCCGCGTCCGACGAACACCGACTTGTGGCGCCCGTCGAGCAGCCCCGTGGCGCGGCGCAGGGTCGGCAGGCTCAGAGCCGCGCGCAGACGCTCGATCCGCGAACCGCGCCGGCCCTCGCCGGAATCGGACTCGGGCGCCCCGGGAGCGCCGTGTACCTCCGTGCTCATCGCTGTGCTGGTCCCCACCGGGCTCAGGGCGTGGGGACGGCCGCGAAGATGGCGTCAATGATCGCCTCGGGCGCGACTCCGTCGGCCAGGGCGTCATAGGTGAGCACCAGCCGGTGGCGCAGCACCCCGTGGCGCAGCAGGCGGACGTCGTCGGGGATGACGTAGGTGCGCCCCTCCTGGAGGGCGACGGCCTGGGCCACCTTCATGAGCGCGATGCCTCCACGGGGGGAGGCCCCCACGCGCACCTGCCGGTCCAGGCCGGGCACGGGCCGCGGTCCTCCGCCGCGGGAGGTGTTGATGAGGGCGACGATGTACTGCTTGATGACGGGATCGACGTAGACCCGCTCGGCGGCCCGCTGCAGCCACTCGACGTCGTCGGTGGAGATGGGCCGACCAGTCACGGGCTGGTCGAAGGTTCCGTTGGAGATGCGGTCCAGGACGTCGGCCTCCTCGGAGGGCCGCGGGTAGGTGAGTACCTCCTTCATGAGGAAGCGGTCCATCTGCGCCTCGGGCAGGACGTAGGTGCCCTCCTCCTCGATGGGGTTCTGGGTGGCCAGGACCATGAAGGGGTGGGGCAGGGGGTAGACGACGCCGCCGATGGAGGTCTGGCGCTCCTGCATGGCCTCGAGCATGGCCGACTGGGTCTTGGCGCTGGAGCGGTTGATCTCGTCGAGCAGGACGATGTTGGCGTGGACCGGCCCCAGCTGGGTGGTCATCTCGCCGGTGGAGGAGTTGAGGATCTGGGTGCCCACGATGTCGTTGGGCATGAGGTCGGGCGTGCACTGGATGCGCCGGAAGGAGCCGGAGACCGCCGAGGCCAGCGTCTGGGCGGCGGTGGTCTTGGCCAGGCCCGGCACCGACTCCAGCAGGATGTGCCCACTGGACATGAGGGCGGTCACCAGGGCCCTGCGCAGCTGCTCCTGACCGACGACGCGCTGGGAGAAGATGTTGGCCACGGACTTGAGCAGCTCGCCGGCGCGCTCCACGTCGGCATCCCCGGCGCCTCGACGGCTGGAGGCGGCCCGGGCCTCGCGGCGCAGCGTCTCACGGGAGGGCAGGGGGCCGGTGTCGACCTTCTCCTCAGCCGGCGCCGCCGGTCCGGAGGGGTAGCCGGGAACCGTCATTCTGGATGACGCGGTCGGCACGGAGCCGGCCCCGGCGGTCTGCGGGTCGATCTGAGGAGGGACCGAGGGCGGCTGCTGCGCCGAGGCCGCAGTCCCCTGCCCGGCGGAGGAGCCGACGGGCTGACCGGCCTGTCGGGCCGCCGGCTGCCCCGCCGGCTGGCCGCTGGGCTGACCGTACTGCTGGCCACTGCCCCAGCCACCCGGCTGACTGCCGGGTTGGGCGCGGTGCTCGGGCTGCATGCTCATGGTTCTCCTCGCTCAGTTCTGGCTTGATTCCTCGCGCCACGTGCTCGCGCCTGGATAGGCGACGCATTGGCAGGCTATACGAGCCGGGGCCACCTGTGGCGCGAGCGACGGGGAAGTCCTCCCCACAGCACCGGCAGGCCTCCACTTTTCACCGGATTCGCGCCACTTTGAAGGAAATGTGAGACGAGTCGTCATGGGGTGCCCGCCCCGCGATCAGAGCTGGCCGAGGTTCACCCGGCTTCCGGCCAGGCTCAGCCGGAGCCCGTCACTGGTGACGATGGCGCTGGTCGGACGCAGCCCCGACGGCAGGGACTTCGCGGGGATCGTGATCTGCGGGGAGTCCAGCCCGACATAGCTGAGCATGCTGTCCTGCCCCGTGCCGACGTCGACGCCGAGGGTGTTCCCGCTCATCCGGGTGGAGGTGATGGTCAGGATCAGGCTGCCGTCGGCACCCAGCGACGGGGCGATCTCGGCCTCACCACTCAGACCGAGCACGGACATCGAGGCCTGGATGACTCCCGGATCCTGGGCGCTCGTCCCGGTGCGCTTGGCCTGAAGGGTGATGCCCTTGAGCTTGGGGTGCGATGCGGCGGCGAGCGTGGCCACCTGCTGCCAGCTGACGGTGCCCGACGCCGCCACCGTGTCGGTCTGATAGGGCTTGTGCAGGCTGATGTGGCTCAGATCGACGTCGACGTCGCTGAGCGTGACCGAGGCGTTGCTCTGCTCCTTGGAGGTGATCGTCAGGCTCGGGGAGTCCACGCTCAGACTGTCCAGTGAGCCGCCGACAACCTGACTCAGAACGATTCCCCTGGTGGCGATCCGGGCGTCCGGACTGAGCCCCGGCAGGGCCGAGCGCACGGCGGAGTCTACCTGCCCGCGCACGAGGTACTCCGCCCCGACAGCCCCGGCACTCAGGATGACGACGAGCACCACCAGGACCGCCACCCACCGTCGAGCGCGACGTCGGCCGGCATGGCGGGAGAGGTCATCCTCGAAGAACTCCTCCTGCGAGAGGTCATCCTCCTCGGGATCGTCCGCCAGGACCTCATCGAGGAGGGCCCGATCAGAGAACTCCTCCTCGGTCACCTCATCCTGCGCCCGAGGCGAGTCCGTGTCACTGTGGTGACTCATCGCTCCTCGCGTCACGTCATCGCCTCGGCGCCGACGGCGAGCTCTGGGCCACCGGGGCAGTGCTCACTGAGCGCTCGGCCGTCTGGTCGGCGGGGGCCTGGTTGGCGGCCCACTCCTCGTCAAGCATGTAGAGGTCCTCGGCGGTGACCATGAGGGTGGACACGGCGTGCTCCACCAGGGCGGTACGCCGGTTGGAGGCGGCTCCGGCCACCCGGCCGCCGCGCAGCCCGCGCACCCCCACCCGGTCGAGCTTCTCGCAGACGTTGTCGAGCTTGCGGTTGAACTTGGTCAGCGGCCAGCCCAGGCGCGCCGCAGCCGCCGCGGAGGAGGGGATCTCGGCGGCCCCGGTCCCGGCCCGTTTGAGCACCGGCTCGGACAGCGCCAGGACGAGCAGCAGCTGGGAGCGGGTCATCGGAGTCACACCGATGGTGGTCTGGCCGGAGGACTGGCGCACGCCGTCGATCCCGGAGAAACGGTCCTCCCCGGAGGTGATGAGGTTGATCTCGTAGGTGGTGGGGCCTGCGGAGAAGGTGAGGATGACCCGCGGGAAGACCAGCGGCATACGGGCCCCCGGGGCCAGCCGGGACTGGACCAGCCCCTCGCCGTCGGTCAGGGTCGCCGACAACCGCGAACCCTCGTTGGCGATCCACCAGAGGTTCTCGGAGTGGGCGAAGACCAGGAAACGGCGGTGGAGGTAGGGGTTGTCGTCGATATCGAGGTCTCCGCCTCGGCCGATGACGAAGGTGTCGGCCGGAGCGACCCGGTGAATCTCTCCGGAGAAGTCCAGGACGAGCTCGTCGGGCTGCTCAGGATCGACCTCCGGCATCTCCGTCCACGTCAGGTCGCTCATGAATTCTCCTTCCACGGTCCCGGCTCATGATCGGCCGGGTCCAGTCTCGCTGAGATGCCGGAACCGCACCGGCCAAGCACAACCACTCGGACAGTGACCTCAGCCACTACGGAGCCTCAGCCACGACGGCGGATCGATACGGAGCGTCACTCCGTCACCGACATCCATGAGATCCCCCATGAAGACCGGCGTCGGCATTCCCGATCCCAGCAGGACCGGCGTCGCACCGGGGCGAGCCAGGACGGTGCCGTTGGACGAGCCCAGGTCCTGAGCCAGGACGCTCCACCCCGAGGTCGTGAGCATGAGGTGGGAGCGCGAGACCATGTGCTGCGGGCTGGCCACCGGGACCAGGGCCACGATGTGCGGATCACCCCCGGCCTGCACCTGGGGGGCGCGCCCGATGACGACGTCGCCGGCGACCTCGACGGCGGCGCCGGTCGACAGGGTCAGCGTGGCCAGAGCCGGCCGGCGCACGTAGGAGAACACTCCCGTCAGGGGCTGGGCGCAGATCAGGCACTCCCGGAGCTCGGGAGGATTGGGGTGCCCCTGGGGGCAGATCGAGGCCCGCACGGGGGGCGCCGCGATCAGCGCCGCCTCGGAGGCGGAGACGACTTCCGTGTTGGGCAGGGCCTCCAAGGGCTGGGGCTCCCGGACGGGCTGGGGCTGCTTGCTCTTGGAGTTGTCCGGCGCCGTGGGGGTGTTGGCCGTCGGGCTGCCGCCCGAGCTCGCCGAGGGGGCGGTGGGGGCCCGGTGGGCGCCGCGGCGCCGACGCCCCGAGCCGGGCTCCGGCTCGGGGTAGTCCGGGAACGGGCTCACATCACCGGTCTCCAGGCCCTCTGCAGCGCCCTCAGTGGTCTGCGAGAGCTGCTGCTGCGGCTCGATGGTGTCGTCGGGGTCCTCCCAGACGCCCGTCTCCAGCAGCTCGGGAGCCGAGTCCGTGGAGCTGTCGGATTCGGCAGGAGTCGCAGCCTCGGCGGAGGAAGGGGCCTCGTCAGAGGGAGGGGCCTGGGCGGGGGAAGCGACCTCGGTAGGAGAATCGGCCGCGGCGGGAGAAGGCACCTCCAGGGGCACCGGCGCCGGCTGCGGCTCCTGCTCCTGCTCCGGCTCCGGCTCCGGGGCAGCCTCCTGGGGCGAGCCGGAGATCGGGGAGATCGGGGTGATCGGTCTGAGCAGCGTGGTCTCGTCACTGGGCTCGGCCGGGACGATCCCGCTGGGCTGCAGCGCCATGGACCGCAGGTCCGAGCGCCGCAGCGCTGCGGCCCGCGAGGGCGCGGCGTCCTGGGGGGAGGGCGCGCTCAGGGCCGCGGGGGCCGCCGGCCCCACCGTCGGCAGGTAGGTGCCGCCCAGGGCCTGCAGGACCCGCAGGCCCGTCTCCACGGAGACGCCACCGGCCTGCGAGCCGGCAGCCGGGTTGATGACGGCGGTCCCGTCAACGCCGTCGACCCGCAGAGCACCGTCCGACAGGCGCGTCAGCCCCTCGGGCAGCGGAATCCGCTCGCGTGGCAGGGATGGGGAGGGAACCGGGGAGATCGTCACTGCGCCCCCTGACTGCTCGCGCCACAGGGGCGGGACGTGTGCGCCGTCGGCGGAAGATCCGGCACCTGGAGGGCGTCGACGACGACGGCGGTGGTGTTGTCATGCCCCCCGCCCTCCAGGGAGGCGGCCACGAGGAGCTCGGCCGTGCGCTGCGCCGTGCACCCGGCCGCCAGCACGGTGGCGATGGCCTCGTCGTCGAGCTCGTCACTGAGTCCGTCGGAGCAGATGAGGAGTCGGTCCCCGGCGGCCACCGGAACGCTGTAGAGGTCCGGGACGCCGGAGTCGGCGATGCCACCGCCCAGCGCCCGGGTGACGATGTTGCGGCGGGAGTCGCGGCGCGCCTGCTCGGGGGTGAGCTCGCCGGTCTCGATGAGAATCTGGACCCGGGAGTGGTCGCGGGTGACCTGGGAGAGCATGTCACCGCGCAGCAGGTAGACCCGGGCGTCCCCGATGTTGAAGATGACCCAGGTGGGACGCGTCACCCCCTGCTCGTCCGCGATCCAGGTCAAGATGACGCCGGCGATCGTCGCACCGGGCAGGTAGGCGGCGTGGGACGGGATGGCGATGATCGCCTCCTGCGCGGCCACCACCGCGCGAACCACCGTGTCGATGTCGGTGATGGTCGCCCCGGCCAGGGAGTACAGGGAGTCGAGGGCCACCTGCGTGGCCATGCGGCCGGCGGCGTGCCCGCCCATGCCGTCGACGACGACGAAGGCCGGAGCGATGGCGAGGTAGCCGTCCTCGTTGATCGTCCGCAGGCGCCCCACGTCAGTGGCCGCACCGACAACGACCTCCGAGGCCCTGATGCCGTCCTCACCGCGGATCACGATGGCATCGGCATCAGCACGAACGTGCTCGGTCATCGGCTCCCTTTCACTTGCGTCGCGTGCACTCCCCTAGTAAACCCCAGCACCCCGTCCGGAACCACCGCGCCACCGCCCTGATTCCACCATGTGGGAGCCCACACCCGATCGGAGGCCGGCGGCGCCGGCCCCGCTGCACCCGCCGAACGGGCCTGCCTCACCGCCGCCATCGGCGACGATCCGCCGTCGTCGGACACTGACGAGCTGCGGCCGTGACCCGTCAGGCAGTCGGATTCACGGTGTCCTCAGGTAGTCTTCCCACGTGGCCGGCTGACCGACCCTTATGCCGCCGAGGTGGTACTGCGTTCCCTGACTCGGTATCACGGGCGGCCCGACACCCGACCCGCGACGGCCCCAGGTGCCGGTCACAACCTGGACCGACGTCGTTTTCCCGACCCTCGAAGGACCCAGCATGTCTCAGGCCAAGGACGAGCTTGTCGCGCGAGCGCAGGATCCCAATGCAGAGTTGGAGACCCTCCACCAGCTGGCGCAGAACTACCCCGGCCTGCGCCCCTACATCGCCGCCAACCCACGCACCTATCCCGCCCTCCTGGAGTGGTTGGGAACCCTGGGTGACCCCGCGGTCGACGCAGCCCTGGCCTCTCGCAACAGCCAGCCCCAGTCAGCGCCGTCGGCGCAGTCGGCGCAGTCATCGCCGCAGCTGGCGGTGGTCTCGCCCCCCGGCGCCCAGCACAGCGCGCCGTCGGCCAGGTCCTCCGAGGCCCCCACGCAGGTGACCCTGCCCCGTTCGCTCCAGCCCGGCAGCGCGGTCTCCGGCGCCTCTGCGATCTCCGCCACCAGCTCGAGGAGCGCCGCAAGCGCACCGAGCGCCTTCAACGCGGCCGGCGCGAACACGCAGGTTGACGGCTTCCAGGCCGCGGGTGACCCAACCGTCTCGGTGCCCACGTCCCACCCCGCCCAGGCAATGGCCTCCCAGTCACCGGCCCGGCCGGTTCAGCCCGCCCTGCAGCAGACCTTCCAGCAGTCCGCGAACGTCTCTCAGGCGCAGAGCCCGGTCATTCCGGCCCCCGTGCAGCAGGCCCCCGCAGTGGCCGGCAACGACGGCGTCTTCGGCGTCGGCACTGAGGACGACGACTCCGAGGCCCCGTCCTCCTTCCTGACCTCCAACCGCATCCTGCTCATCCTGGCGCTCCTGGTGGCCACCGTCCTGGTCTTCCTGGCGACCTGGTACCTCTCCGGGGGCAGTGACAAGGGCTCGGCCGCCGACTCGGGCACCGAGGCCCCGGCGGACTCCGGCCAGGCCGCGGCTCAAGACGGCTCCTCCCCGGCCGCCCAGTCCGCCTCCCCCTCGGCCTCGGCCACCCCGAGTGCCTCGGCAACCCCCACGCTCAAGGCGCCGGCACCCGCCAACGCTCAGGAGCTGTCCGCCTTCGACGCCCCCAGCGGCAACATCAGCTGCACCCTGAATGACAACAACCTCACCTGCGTCATCAACGAGCACGCCTCGACCGCTTCCTGCCCGTCCTCGAAGCCGCTGACGGTCACGATCGGCACGGACGGGAAGTCCAGCCAGAGCTGCGGGTCCACCTTCTCCACCAAGGGCGTCAGCCTCAGCTACGACTCCTCTGCCAAGAACTCCACCTTCGCCTGCAAGTCGACCAGCTCCGGCATGCAGTGCTGGAGCCAGGTCACCGGTCAGGGCTTCATCCTCAGCCGCGAGAGCGTGACCCCCACCACCCACGGCGGTAACTGATCCGTTTCACCCCGGGTCGGAGCCCCGCCCGCCGGGGCTCCGACCCGTCCTATTACTCTGAACTTCCTCTGAACCGCACCTTCCAGCAGCGCACGACGTCCGATATGGCCACCTCCTACCGAACGATCCTCGTTCACCCCGGTGCCCGCTCCTTCACGAGCGCCGGGCTCATCGCCCGTTTCCCCATGTCCATGGTGGGGATCTCCACGATCCTGGCGGTCGAGGAGCTCTACGGCTCCTACACGGCCGCGGGCCTGGTCAGCGCCGCGAACTTCGTGGCCATGGCCATCGGGGCGCCGATCCTGGCCCGCTGCGTCGACCGCTACGGCCAGTCGCGGGTCATGCTGCCCGCGGTGCTCGTGTCGTCCTTGAGCCTGGTGGGGCTGGCCGGCGCCGCCGCCGTGCACGCGCACCTGGGGATCCTGGCCGCCCTGTCAGCCCTGGCCGGCAGCCTGGCCGGTTCCATGGGCTCACTGGTGCGGGCGCGCTGGACGGCGATGCTCACCCGCCCTGAGGAGGTTCACGCGGCCTTCTCCCTGGAGGCGGCCCTGGACGAGGTGGCCTTCATTCTCGGGCCGGTGCTGGCCACGGCCCTGTGCACGACGCCGTTCCTGCCGGTGATCTCGGGCTGGGTGTGCTGTGTGGTGATGCAGCTGGTCGGGGGGCTGTGGTTCCTCGGCCAGCGCGCCACTGAGCCCGCGCCGCACCCGACTCGGCCGCGGCGCACCGCTGAGGCTGCCGAGCAGTCGGATCAGACCACGGCGCACCCACCGGTGATGCGCTACGGCGCGATGGTGTCCATCGCCATCGTCTTCCTCATCCTGGGGGCCATGTTCGGGGCCAACGACGTCGCCGCAGTGGCCTTCGCCACCGAGGCCGGGCACAAGTCGGCCTCGGGTCTGGTCCTGGCGGTGTGGGGCGTGGGCTCCTTCGGCGCGGCCCTCCTCTACGGCTCGCGCACGTGGGGGTGGCCGCTGTGGAAGCAGCTTATGGCCGGGCTGGTGGGGCTCGCCGTGGGGGCCTCGACCTTCGGTTTCGCGCCGAACCTGGTGGTGCTGTCTGTCCTGGCGCTCCTGACGGGGCTGGCCATCGCCCCCACCCTGACCAGCGGCAACAACATCGTGCAGGTGACGGTGGCCCCCTCGCAGCTGACCGAGGGTCTGGCCTGGGTGAGCACGGCCCTCAACATCGGGGTCTCGATCGGGTCCCTGCTGGCGGGGCAGGCCACCGACGCCGGTGGCTCGCGCGCCGGGTACCTGGCGGTGGCCGCCTTCGCCTGGGGCGCCGTCGTGGTTGGTGTCCTGGGGCTGCCGGCGCTCAGGCGAGCGCGGACCAGCGGCTCGCTGGGTGGTCACTGAACAACCTCGGCGGGCGACTCAGTTCCCAGCGTTCTTGGTGACTCTTCTACACTCAGCACGATGCCGATCGCAGGAAATCCACAACACGCCCACCTTCCCTCCCAGTCGGGCACCGGCCCCACGGGGCACCCCGGCCGTGGGAGCGGGATGCCTGCCGCCCGACCTCCGCGGCTGGCGGCGGCCGCGCACGCCGTCGCCTCATCGCTCGTCGTCGCCGCTTTGGGATGGCTGGCCCTGCTGGTGCCCGCCTACTGGTCCCTGGTGGATGAGCACGGCCAGTGGCTGTTCAAGCTGGATTCCTTCGTCTACTACGAGGCCGTCCGTCAGTGGCTCGACGGCGGAGACCTCTACAGCTGGTACGCCAACCCGGGTCAGCACCTGTGGCCCTTCACCTACACGCCTCTGGCGGCCTGGGTGATCGCGCCCCTGACCTGGATGTCGTACCAGTCGACCACCGTGCTGCTGATCGTGGCCACGCCGCTGTGCGCCGCCGTGACCGCCTACGCGGTTCTCAGGCGGCTGGCCGTCGCGCCCCGGATGGCACGCAGCCTGGCACCGTGGCTGGCGCTCATCGGGGTCATCGCCCTGGAGCCCTTCCCCAAGACCATGGAGTACGCGCAGGTCAACGCCATTCTCATGGAGCTGGTGGCCGTGGACCTGTTCCTGGTTCCTGAGTGCTCGCGCTGGCGCGGGGCCCTCAGCGGCCTGGCCGCCGCGATCAAGCTGACGCCGGCGGTCGCGATCCTGGTGCTCCTGGCACGCCGGGAGTGGCGGGCGGCAGCCACCATGGCGGGCAGCGCCGTCGGACTGACGCTCCTGGCCGCCCTGGCGGCCCCCACCGAGTCCTGGGAGTTCTTCACCTCGGCCATGTGGGATCCGGGGCGCGCCGGTTTCGCCGACTACTCGGGCAATCAGAACCTCAAGGGCGCGATCGCCCGGGGGTTGCCGGAGGCCGCCTGGAACCTCACCTGGGCGGTGTGCTCCCTGCTCGCCGTGGTGGCGGCCTGGTTCCTGTGCCGCCGGCTGGACCGGCTGCGGGGAGCCCGCGGCGCGGCCGGGGGTCCCGGCCAGGACGACGGCCTGATCCTGTCCCTCCAGATCAGCGTGGTCATGGTGCTCGGCCTGCTCATCTCCCCCATCTCCTGGTCGCACCACTGGGTGTGGTGCCTGCCCGTGCTCATGTCGGTCGCGGCGGCGGCCTGGCGCTGGCGCTCGACCGCGCTCGGCGTGGCCGCCGCCGCCGGGTTCCTCGTCTTCGTCCTGGCGATGCAGTGGTGGTTCCCCGAGCAGAACCACGTGGAGCAGAACTGGCCCGCCTGGGCCAAGGCCGTCGGCTCAAGCTACACCTGGTGGGCCCTGGGCTGCGGGGCCGTCCTATGGTGGGCGAGCGGCCGGCGGCTCAAGGCCCTGCACCACTGAGAGCCGCTGACAGTCGCTCGCGATCGTGCCTTATGCCGCGCCGTCGAGGGTTCAAGGCACGACCCCGCGACCTACCCTACGACCGCGCGATCCACCCGACGAACGCAACGATTGGAACCCCTGAGTCGTCTAGGATCCAGAGGTGCCCCTCTCCGACATCGCCCGCGCCGTCGAGGACCGGTTCCATCGCGACACCGTCCCGGTCCTCAAGCGTCAGGGCTGGCGCCCTCGCGTCATTCCCTACGACGGCTACGGCACCAGCGCCCCGGCTCAGCCCGGCCCGACGGCGCCGCGGCACCAGGACACGGCGGCCCAGCGCAGCGCGGCCGGAGCCCGCCGGCGCCCCGCCTCAGCCTCCCGCGGGGCCTCCTCCAGCTCCTCCCAGCCCACTCAGCCCTCCCGGCCCGCCCCTATGGCCCGGGTCCTGGCCCGCATGGTGATGCGCCCCCAGGACGCCCCGGCCGAGGGGCCGCTGTTCCGCTCCCTGCCCGTCTCTCTTCCTCTCAGCGCCGCCCAGGCCCGCAGCTTCGCCATGACCGGGCTGAGCGACGCCCAACGCGGCTGGCGTCTGTTCATCGAGGTGCCGGTGGCCTTCCTGCCGGTGACGGTCCACGTGGGCCGGGCCAGTGTGCGCACCCGGGCCGACCGCAGCGGCTACATCGACGTCGTCGTGCGCGATCACGGTCTGGAGCCCGGCTGGCACGAGGCCAGGATCGAGGCGATGGGGGCGCACGCAGTCGCCGCCAAGGTCCTCATCATCCCCGAGGGCCCGCGCCTGGGCATCATCTCCGACATCGACGACACCGCCATGGTCACGCACGTCCCCCGCGTCCTCGTGGCCGCCTGGAACCAGCTCGTCAAGTACTCCTCGGCGCGCGAGCCCGTCCCCGGGATGGCCGAGCTCTACTCGCGCATCCAGGCAGCCCACCCGGGCACCCCGATGATGTACCTATCGACCGGGGCCTGGAACGTGGTCCCCACCCTGCGCTCTTTCTTCTCCCGCCACGGCTTCCCCTCGGGGCCCGCGCTCATGACCGACTGGGGGCCGACCAACACCGGCTGGTTCCGCTCGGGCATCGAGCACAAGCGCACCGAGCTGCGCCGGCTCATGATCGACCTGCCCCAGATCACCTGGATCCTCTTCGGCGACGACGGCCAGCACGACCCGCACATCTACGGCGAGGCCGCCCGCCACCACGCCGACCGGATCGCCGCCGTCGCCATCCGCCGCCTGACCGCCACCCAGCAGATGCTCGCCGGAGGACTGACCGCCCACCCCATGGGAATCGGGCCCGAGGCCCGGACCCTGGCCGAGGCCGACGTGCCCGTCGTCGTGGGCGCCGACGGCTATGAGCTGGCCCGGCGCCTGCCCCGCGAGCTGCTGGAGGCGGCGCCGCGCCGCTGACGACCTCACGGCGGCCACCGCTGAGAGCGGGCCGATTCCCGGCCGGCCCCTCCATGCGGCATGTCTCACGCAGGCCCCTCCACCGGCGTGGATCCCCGCCAGCATGCGGATCGACCCGCAGCCCGCCCGGTTCACAGGGACAGCACAGGCCCGCCCTACAAGGACGACAGGCCCCGGCGGTTACCTGGGTTCATCGGGGCGAACGCCCCCGTTCCCATCCCCAGCGAACAGGAGGAATCACATGTCCCCCTTCTCCACAGACTCCACCGGCCCGGCAGAGCCCACCGGCCCGACCGGCCCGACCGGCCCCACCAGCCCCACCAGCTCGGCCACCTCAACGACCGCCTCACTTCGCCGCCACGCGATCCTGGCCGACCTCAACGTGCTGCAGGTCGCCACCCTCATGGGCACCGGACTCCTGGTGACCCTCGGCGTCATCCTGGGCGGCCGCTCCTACATCACCACCGTCACGCCGGACGGCCTGATCGCCTCCCAGCCGAGCGCCCACGGCACCACCGTCCAGGACCCCGCGGCGAGCTCGACTCCCTCCACCGGCGACTCCTCGGAGGAAACCGTGTGATTCCAGGGGCGAGGACCACCTCAGCCCCGCGGCGGCCCCGCGCGTGACGCTGTGGGCGATCACGCGGTCCCCGCGCCCCCTTCACGTCAGTCGCCCCGGCCCCCGGCCGGTATGGTGATGGCGCACCCAGCAGTGCTTCCTTCAAGCTCAGGAGACGATATGGCCGGCAAGATCCCCTTCATCCTCGGACTCGGCGCGGGATACGTGCTCGGGACCCGCGCGGGACGCGCCCAGTACGAGCGCATCAAGACCGCAGCCTCCAAGGTCGCCGAGCAGCCCTTCGTGCGCACCCGGGTCGACGCTGCCTCCAGCCACGTCAAGCAGGCCGTGCGTACCCAGGGCGAGGCCGTCACCGAGAAGGTCGCCGACGCCGTCAAGGAGCGGCTCTTCGGGGCGCCCTCGAACAAGGGCAGCGCCCAGTCCCAGCCCGTCGACGCCGGGCAGGCCAGCGTGCGCCCGGTCGGCGAGAGTTCCTGAGGCCGCCTCAAGGCCGGCTGAGCCCGGCTAACCCCGTAGTCCGCCCCTAGCCCTGCTCGGGCTGCTGGGAGGAGGTGCCCTCCTGCGCCGTCTGCCCGCCGCGGCCGCGCCAGGAGGGGGCCTTGAGCGGCCCCATCATGAGCCCCCGGCGCCAGCCCACGAGCGCGCCGTTCGCCGCGCGCCGCCCGGCCCGGCGCCGTTCCCGGTCGGAGATGACCGGCAGCTGCCAGGAGCGCCAGTAGGCGAGCACGCACAGGCCCGCGCCGACCACGGTGGACACGAGCATGGCGTGCGCGTCGGCCACCCCCGCCTTGACGGCCACGACCTGGGTGCCGGCGGCGATGAGCGCCGGGATCGCGTAGAGCTTGTTGCCCCCGAAGACGGCCGGGGTCTCCCCCACCGCGACATCGCGGATCATGGAGCCGCCGATGGCGGTGAGGCAGCCCAGCAGGAGCGCCGGCATGACGCCGAGCCCGTAGGTGAGGGCCTTCGAGGCCCCGGTGGCGGCCCAGCAGCCCAGGATGACGGCGTCGGCCACCACGAGCAGGCGCCGGGTGGGCCGCGAGGTCAGCGGCACGAACCAGGCCACCGTCGCACCCAGGCAGGCCGTGTAGAGGTAGTAGGGGTCGGTCAGGGCGAAGGGCGGGCCGGCCTGGATCATGACGTCGCGCAGGATGCCGCCGGCGGTGGCCGTGAGCATGGCCAGGACGACGAAGCCCACCAGGTCGAAGTTCTTGCGCCGGGCGATGAGCCCGCCCAGGATCCCGTTGAGCAGGACCCCGCACAGGTCCAGCAGCCGGAAGGTGTCGGTCAGGGACGCCGGCATGTGAAGCGTGAGGGAAGAGAGGTCCAGCACCCCGGTTGCCCGCCTTTCGCTCCTGTCATGGCGGCTGTCCCGCCGTCGATCCCGGTGTCGGACCGGCAGCCCGCCGCTACCGGGCACCTTAGTGCACGGCACAGCGCGGGGCGGACACCCGACCGCCGCGGACCGCGCGTTGCGGCGACACGAAACCTCGGGTGGTCAGGGCGCCGAGGCCCGCGCCATGATCGGGGCGTGTCCTCCCGCTACTCACCCCCCAAGGACCTGAGCCGCTACGCGTGGCTGTCCATCGGTGCCGCACTGGCCACGATCGCGCTCAAGGGGGCCGCGGCCTGGCTGACCGGCTCCGTGGGTCTGCTCTCCGACGCCGCCGAGTCCGTGGTCAACCTCATCGCCGCCGTCGTCGCCCTCATCGTGCTGAAGATCGCGGCCAAGCCGGCCGACGCCGACCACCAGTTCGGGCACTCCAAGGCCGAGTACTTCTCGGCCGTCGTCGAGGGCGTCATGATCTTCGTGGCCGCCGCCGTCATCATCATCTCCGCCATCGAGCGCCTCATCCACCCGCAGATGCCCGAGCAGCTGGGGGTGGGTCTGGCGGTCTCGGTCATCGCCTCGCTCCTCAACGCTGCGGTGGCGTGGGTGCTCTACCGGGCCGGGCGCCGCGAGCGCTCCATGACCCTGGTGGCCGACGCCAAACACCTGGCCACCGACGTCGTCACCTCCGCCGCGGTCCTGGTCGGGGTGGCACTAGTGGCCGTCTTCGGCTCGGCCGTGCTCGACGCCGTCGTCGCCCTGGGGGCCGGGCTCAACATCATGTGGACCGGCTTCACGCTCATTCGCGACTCGGTGGGCGGTCTCATGGACATCGCCCCGTCCGCTGAGGTGCTCCAGCGCGTGGAGGAGGTTCTGGCGCGCCACCGCCAGGTGGGCATGATCGACTTCCACGCGGTGCGGGTGCGCGAGGCCGGCAATCGGCGCTTCATGGAGCTGCACGTGCTGGTTCCGGCAGCCTGGAGCGTCAAGAAGGGGCACGACTTCACTGAGCAGGTCATCGACGAGCTCATCGAGGCCGACACCAGCCTGCGCATCTCGGCGCACCTGGAGCCCATCGAGGACCCCAAGTCCTACGAGGATCTGGAGGACATTTAAGAACTCCCAGGTCAAGTCGGTTTCCATCATCGTGCGGACATGTCAGACTCAGCCCCATGAATGCAATGAGGCTCACCGGCTCAGCACCGTCGCTGCGCCAGCACACGATCACCGCTCCCGTCCCCGCCTGGCGTCACCCCAGCCACGTCGTCCTGGAGACCTGCGTCGAGGACGTCGAGGGCGTGAGGATCTCCGCCCGGGCCGGAGCTGACCGGGCCGAGCTGGGCGCGAACCTCACCGCCGCCGGCACCACCCCCTCGATCGGCACCATCGAGGCCGCCATCTTCGCCGCCGCCGAGCAGGTCGAGCAGCGCCGTGCCCAGGCCGGCGCCCACTGGGCGGAGAAGCCCGAGGCCGCCGCCCCCTTCGGCCTGCGGATCCTCATCCGTCCCCGGGGCGGGTCCTTCGTCTACAACGCCGATGAGGGCCGGGCGATGATCGCCGACGTGCGGCGCATCGCCACCCTGGCCCTGGAGATGGCCGAGTTCACCCGCCCCCAGGCCACGGGCGGGGGGCGCACGACGCTGCCGCCGGCGGTGGACCTGGGCTTCGTCGTCGGCGCCCTGACCGAGGACGGCACCATTGACCGCGGCCTCGTGCGCCTGCTGGTCGACATGGCCAATGGCGCCCCCGTCACTTTCCACCGGGCCTTCGATCAGTGCCGCGACACCGTCGAGGCCTACGGGGACCTGGAGGGACTGGGCGTGCGCTACGTCCTGACCAGTGGGGCGGCCCAGACCGCGGCCGACGGCGCCTCGGTGATCGCCGGGCTGGTGGCCAGTGGCGGGCCGACCGTGGTCGCGGCCGGGGCCGTGCGCCCCGACGGCCTGGTCGACCTGGTGGAGTCCACCGGCGTGCGCGAGGTCCACATGCGCTGCCCCCGCGAGGGACTGACCCCCGACGAGCCCCAGCGCACCGATGAGGCCCTGGTGCGCCGCGCCGTCGAGACGGTCCGCGCGGTGCCGCTTCCCGCGTAGCTCGGCAGCCCCGCCCGTCCCTGCCCTCCTCCCTCCCGACGGCGGAGCCGAGGCCGGGTGCGCACCCCTGGCGACTCGGGGTGCGCACCCGGCCTGGCACCCTTGTCACTCTCCTCGGCCCTTGGTCCCCGGTTCGGCATCCTCCGTTCGCGGAGAATCCTCACGGTTCGTAGATATCTACAGCCCGGCGAGCGTCCGGAGGTCTCGACGCCTCAGTCACGCTCGAAGCGCAATCGGAAGAACTACCGATGCATCCCCCATGCTCACCCCTATTTTCTGTCTTAGGTTGACCCCATGAACGACGTCCGCATCGATACCCCACGCGGGATCACCCTGGCCGGCACCCTCCAGCTGCCTACCGGAGCCGCCCCCATCGATCTGGAGGTTTCTACGACGTCGGAGGACACCCAGCCCCCACAGGCGCGACCTGAGGGCGTGGTCCTGCTGGCGCACGACTTCCTCACCGACCGTCACGGCCAGAGCGGGCGCCTGGACTGGATCGGTGCCCGTTACCGCGAGGCGGGTCTGGCCACGCTCAACCTGGACTTCTCGGGTCTGGGTGAGTCCGACGACGACGTCATCACGCTGGCGGGCGAGGCCGAGGACCTGCGCGCGGCCTCCAGCTGGCTGGCCGGCCTGGGCTTCACCCGGCAGATGATCCACGCCAACGGTTTCGGGGCGACGGCGGCGCTTCTGGCGAGGCCCGAGCATGTGCGCACGGCGGTTCTCGTGGGGGCCATCGTGGGGCCGCAGTCGATCCTGTGGGAGGAGATCTTCTCCCCCGAGCAGCTCGATGAGCTCGCCCAGCACGGGCTGACGCGCCTGGTGGATGACAATCCCAACTCCCGCGAGTGGAACGTCCTGTCCAAGGAGACGCTGGCGGACTTCTCCATGCAGGATCCGCAGCGCACCCTGGCGGACCTGCCCTGGCCGGTGCTCATGGTGCACGGGGTGCTGTCCAACGAGCTGCCCGACACCGCTGAGGCCACCGCCGAGGGCTTCCCGCTGCTGCCCGACTCCAGCCAGATGGTCCATGTCCACGCCGAGTCCCTGGAGCAGGCCCAGGAGGAGGTCGCCCGCCTGAGCGTGGAGTGGGCGCAGCGCCGCCTGCGCTGAGCGGCCGCCCGGCTCCTTGTGCCAGGCGGCGGCATCGCCGTCGGCGTGCGCGAGGAGGGCTGGGGCGGATCAGGACGGGCGGTAGGCCTTGACGGCACCGTTCTCCTCGAAGGTGATGAGGAAGTCGCCTTCGGGTCTGTAGCCGGCCCAGTTCCCTAGCGGGAGCGGTATGGGGCTCTCACCGGTGGACATGTCGACGAGGTGCAGATCTGTCTCAGCTTCGCTCTTGTGCTCGAAGAAGACGCCGATTTCCCCGTCTCCGGAGTGGTGGACGCCCTGGATGGGCACGCCCTGGCAGCCGCCGACGCCGGGGAACTTCACGGACAGCGAGTTGTCCTCACCGAGGTTGATTCTCTGGCCTGCCACCGTGATGGACGTGCACTCCTTGTCATCCTTGTTGATCGAGTAGGTCGACGGCGCCCAGGAGGTGTCGCCGTTCTTGAGCCAGGCGCGCGCCTGGTCGAGGGTGAAGTCCTGGGGCGACCACGGGTAGTCGGTGAAGTCCTCAGGAACGCCTACATCAAAGGTCTCCTTGACCGAGCCATCGGGGTTGATGAGGGTCACGGTATCGGGCCGCCCCGAGGACGGGGGCTGGAGGTCGAAGAGCATCCAGCCGTTCTGCAAGGCAGTGGGCGAGGTGGACATCGAGGCGCCCTCAATCGGGGAGGCCTGGCCGGTGTTGAGGTCGACATGCAGGTACTGCGTCTGCCTCCCCCAGAAGATGCTCGCTACCGCATAGTGGTCGAAGCGGGGCGAGATGGTGGCGTTCGCAGAGCCGGGGTCGTCGAAGGGGAGCTTCTTCTGCCAGAGGCGCTGCTTGGAGGCGGACCACATGGTGCAGGTTGCGCCTTCGCAGGAGATCGCCTTGTCTCCGTTGATGGCGACCGAGGCCCCCGCCTCCCAGGGAGCATCCTCGTGCTTCTGGGAACCGAGGTCGACGAGCTTGCCTGCCTCGACCAGCTTTCCGTTCCATACGTCGAGGGAGTACGACTCGGCCTCTGACTCGAAGTCCTCCTCCCACAGGAGCTTGGGGGTCTTGCTCGTCAGTGAGAACACCTCGACATGCACCTGACTGTCTTCGGAGACCGCCCGGATGACATAGTCGCCGACGTGCTCGACCGAGACATGCCCCTCACGGCCGGGCTCGTTCTTGGGGGCATCGAGAGCCCAGACCTCCTCGTAGCCCTTGGCCCAGGCCTTGGTCCAGCCCGATGTCGGCTTCGTCAGGTCAGCCCGAGCCCCGCCTCGGACATGCAGCCACCAGTAGGCTGCTCCCCCTCCGGCAACCGCGAGGACCAGCACGACCACGACCGCCACGATGACGGCGGTGCGCCGTCTGCGCTTGTGCGCCCCGCCGTCGGGGGCACCCGGATAGGCCGGACCTGCCTGGTACGACGCCGGCGCCCCTGTCGGGAGGTAGGGAGCCTGGGCCGGCTGCTGCATGACCGGCTGACCGGGAAGGCCGCCCGCCGCAGGCGGATTCTGCCAACCCACCGCATCCTGAGGACCGTAGGGAGCCGGGACGGCCTGAGAGGCCTGCGGACCGTAGGGAGGCTGAGGCCCGTAGGGAGGCTGAGACCCGCCAGCACCGTGCGGGAAGGGCCCCGAGGAGTGGCCCGGCCACTGGGGAGTATCCGTCATGTCGGTGAGTATTTCACGCGGGGCCCCCACCGGCTCGGCCTTTGGCCGGCGGTCCTGTCGCGGGGTGATCGGGCGAGGGGCGCGCATGGGGGACAATGGGCCACCTATGGAACAGGGCGAGCACCTCACGCAGAACCAGGGCGACGATCACGCCGGGGGCCATCGCGGCCAGCAGGACAGCGACCTCGGCGCGCGCAGCACCGAGAGCACTCAGGCGCCCGCTGACGGGCCGGCCGGGCACGCCGCCGACCCCGCACGAGGCGGCGCACCGGACCAGCAGAGGCAGCATGCCCCGCGCGGTGGCGGCAGGCGTCGGGGCCGGCGCCCGGGTCGCACCGAGGGCAGGCGCCGCAACGCCTGGAAGGGCTACTCCCCCGAGCAGCTCGCCGCCCGCGCCGCCGGCGTCCCGACGATCGTCTACCCCGAGGAGCTGCCGGTCTCCGCCCGCCGCGAGGAGATCGCCGCCGCCATCGCCGAGCACCAGGTCGTCATCGTCGCCGGTGAGACCGGCAGCGGCAAGACCACCCAGCTGCCCAAGATCTGCCTGGAGCTGGGTCGGGGCGTGACCGGGATGATCGGCCACACCCAGCCGCGGCGCATTGCCGCGCGCAGCGTGGCCGAGCGCATCGCCTCCGAGCTGGGCACCCCGATCGGGCGTGACGGCGTCGTCGGCTACCAGGTGCGTTTCACCGAGGAGGTTGGCGAGAACACCCTGGTCAAGCTCATGACCGACGGCATCCTGCTGGCGGAGATCCAGTCCGACCCCCAGCTGCGCCGCTACGACACGATCATCGTGGACGAGGCCCACGAACGCAGCCTCAACATCGACTTCATCCTGGGCTACCTGGCGCGTCTGCTGCCCCAGCGCCCCGACCTCAAGGTCATCATCACCTCGGCCACCATCGACTCAGAGCGCTTCGCCGAGCACTTCGGCCGCGAGCAGATCGGCGGCCGCGGGCAGCCCTTCACCGTTCCCGCCCCGGTCATCGAGGTCTCCGGGCGCACCTACCCCGTTGAGGTGCGCTACCGCCCACTGGCTCCCGACGACGCCCCGCCCGCCTCCGACGACGCCGGCGGTGAGCCGGCCAAGCCCACCGCCGCCCAGCCCGGCCCGGCGGGACCCGGCGAGCTGAGCGAGGCCGAGCTGGAGGCCCTGACCTCCCCCGACCCGGCGGTGCGCGCCGCGGCCCGGGCCCGCCGCGAGGCCATCCGCTCCGGCGCCAGCCCCACCGCGCTCACACCCCGCAACCAGGGGGCTCGCGGCAAGGGCCGGGGCCGGGCCGGCTCAACGACCGCCGAGTCCGGGGAGCCCAAGGATCAGGTGACCGGGATCCTCGACGCCGTCGACGAGCTCCTGGGGGAGCCCAGCGGCGACATCCTCATCTTCCTGGCCGGCGAGCGCGATATCCGCGACACCGAGGCGGCCCTCATCGACCACCTGGGGGCGCGCTACACGCCCGACGGCCGCTCGCGCACACCGGGGGCCATCGAGGTCATCCCCCTGTACTCGCGCCTGAGCGCCGCCGAGCAGCACCGGGTCTTCGAGGCCCACCAGGTGCGCCGCATCGTCCTGGCCACGAACGTGGCCGAGACCTCCCTGACGGTTCCCGGGATCCGCTACGTCGTCGACCCGGGCCTGGCGCGCATCTCCCGCTACTCCAACCGCACCAAGGTTCAGCGCCTGCCGATCGAGCCGGTCAGCCGGGCCAGCGCCAACCAGCGGGCGGGCCGCTGCGGGCGCGTGGCCGACGGCATCGCCATCCGCCTGTACTCACAGGCAGACTTCGAGGCGCGCCCGGAGTACACCGAGCCGGAGATCCTGCGCACCTCGCTGGCCAGCGTCATCCTGCAGATGGCGGCCCTGGGGCTGGGGGCGGTGGAGGACTTCCCCTTCCTGGACGCCCCGGACTCCCGCCAGGTCCGCTCCGGCCTGCAGCTGCTCACGGAGATCGGCGCCATCGAGCCGGCCGGGGCCGCCTCCGCCCGCTCCGACGACGCCCTCGACCGGGGCCGGCGCGGGCCGCGCCTGACGGAGATCGGGCGGCGCCTGGCGCGCCTGCCCATCGACCCGCGCCTGGGGCGCATGCTCCTGGAGGCCGGTGAGCTGGGCTGTGTCGGGGAGGTCATGGTCATCGTGGCGGCCCTGTCCATCCAGGACGTGCGCGAGCGCCCGGCGGACAAGCAGGAGGCCTCCGACGCCCTGCACCGGCGCTTCGCGGACCCGACGAGTGACTTTCTGACCTACCTGAACCTGTGGCGCTACCTGCGCACGCAGAGCCGCGAGCTGTCCGGCTCGGCCTTCCGGCGCATGTGCCGGGCCGAGTTCCTGCACTACCTGCGGGTGCGCGAGTGGCAGGACGTCCACGCCCAGCTGCGTCAACTGGCCCGACCGCTGGGCCTGGACGCGGCCCCGGTGGAGCTGCCGACGGCCCGTTCGATCCGGGCGGCCACCGAGGCCCTGGAGCCGGGCAGCCATGCCGCCCAGATCGCCAACGGGGGTGTGGCGGCCGCCGTCGTGGCCCTGGGGCGCAGCGCGGACACGCCCGACGCCGACGCGATCCACCGCTCGCTGCTGGTGGGGCTGCTGTCCAATGTGGGGAACTGGGATGAGCGTCGTCGGGAGTACGCCGGCGCGCGCGGGACACGTTTCACGATCTGGCCGGGCTCGGGCCTGCGCCGCAAGACCTATGACTGGGTGATGACCGCCGAGCTGGTGGAGACCTCCCGGCTCTTCGCCCGCACGGTGGCCAAGGTGGACTCGCGGTGGATCGAGCAGGTGGCGGACCGGGCGGGCCTGACCCGCCACGTCTTCGGTGAGCCCTACTGGTCGACCCGCCAGGGGGCGGCCATGGTTCACGAGAAGGTGCTGCTCTACGGGATGACGCTGGTGGCGGACCGGCCGGCGACGCTGGCGAGCGTGGGGACGGACTCGGCCCGCCAGGTCGCCCGGGAGATGTTCATCCGCTCGGGCCTGGTGGAGGGCGGCTGGCACGCCCGCCACGGCTTCGTGGAGCGCAACCGGGAGCTCATCGAGGAGCTTCAGGACGTGGAGCGGCGTCGGCGCGAGCACGGGCTGCTGGCCGACGACGCCGCCCTGTTCGACTTCTACGACGACCGGATCCCCGAGGAGGTGACCTCCGCGGCGGCCTTCGACGCCTGGTGGAAGGAGCAGCGGCGCACCACCCCGGACCTGCTGGACTTCACCCGGGAGCTGCTGCTGCCCGGTGGGGGCGACGCGAGCGGCTTCCCGGACACGTGGGTGCAGGGGGACCTGACCCTGGGCCTGGACTACGTGTTCGAGCCGGGCCACCCCGAGGACGGGGTCAGTGTCCAGGTGCCGGTGGAGGTGCTGGGGCGCCTGTCCCCGGAGGGCTTCGACTGGCTGGTGCCGGGGATGCGGGCCGAGCTGTGCGTGGCTACGATCCGGGCGCTGCCCAAGCGGGTGCGCCGCCAGCTGGTGCCGGCCCCGGACGTGGGCGCCCAGGTGTGGGCGCAGATCGCCCAGGAGTTCCCGACGCCGCCGGGCGCGAGCTGCCCCGAGGTGCCCTTCGAGGAGGCCTTCAGCCGGGTGGTGCTCCGCCTCAAGGGCGTGGAGATCACGGAGGCGGACTGGGCCGAGGCAGCCGAGCGCCTGCCGGATCACCTGGCGATGGGCTTCGCTGCCCTGGATGCGCGGGGCCGGGTCATTGGTCGTGGCCGGGACCTGATTGCGCTCCAGCAGCAGCTGTCGGGCAAGACGGAGGCCGCCGTGCGCTCGGTGGTGCGCGGCGCGCTGGCCCAGGCGATGGCCGAGGCCCAGGAGCGCCAGGGCACGCAGGGCGGGAAGCCCGGCCGCAAGGGCCGTAAGAAGAAGGGCGGGCGGCCAGCTGCCGCACAGCGTCCGGGCGGCACCGCTGGGACCGCAAGAGGCGTGGGAGGCTCAGGGGCCGGTGCTGGAGCCGGCCTGGAGGAGCGCCGGGGCCTGACCGACTGGCCTCGGGGCGTGCCGGGCCTGGGTGACCCGTATGCCTCGACGATCCCGGCCTCGGTGGAGTCGGCGGGCCGGGCCGGCCTGGTGGTGCGCGGCTACCCGGCACTGGTGGCGATTGGGGCCAGGAGCGCGGACTTGAGGATCCTGCCCGACGCCGCCGCCCAGCTGGGTGCTCACGGCGCCGGGGTGACGGCGCTGGCCCTGGCGCGCACAGCCTTGCCGACGGCCCGGGTGACGAGCCGGTGGAGTGCCCAGGAGTCGCTCGTCCTGGCGGCCAGTCCCTACCGGACCACGGAGGCTCTCGTGGAGGACGTGCAGGCGGCTGCCGCGCGGGTCGTGGCCGGGCGCTGGGCGACGTCGGCCTCCGGCTGCGCGCTGGCGGAGGTGCGCGGGCGGGAGGTCTTCGAGGCACTGGTCGGTGTCATGCGCGATGAGCTCGAGGACGAGGTCTACCGGGTGGCCCGGTATGCGGCCGCGGCACTCACGGCGGCCCGGGAGGTGGAGCGCGTGGTGGGTGAGCACACCTCGCTGACTCTGCTGAACACACTCCAGGAGGTGCGCGAGCACGCGGCCACCCTGGTTCCGGAGGGTTTCATCACCGCCACCCCGCCGGAGCACCTGGCGCATCTGGAGCGCTATCTGCGGGCCCTGGCGATGCGGGTGGAGAAGGCGGCCTCATCGCCGTCGGCCGCCTCGCAGGACACTGCCCTGTCCTTCCAGGTCTCCCAGGCCCGGGAGGTGGTGGACAAGGCCCGCGCCAAGGCGGCCTCGCTGCCGGCCGACCCGCAGCGCGAGGCACTCCTGGAGGAGGCCCGCTGGATGGTGGAGGAGCTGCGGGTGAGCCTATTCGCCCAGACGCTGGGGACGAGCCGCAAGGTGAGCCTCCAGCGCATCACCAAGCTCCTCAGCGGCATCTGACCCCGCTTCCGGCGCCCTGCCCCTCGGCTGTCGCCTCTCATCGCACGGCATCAGTGTCATGACCTCATATTTCTAGCCGGCTCAGGCTCCGTCGTCGGCTCGGCATCCAGCGCGCCCAAGCGCCCGGTCTTCTTCCCACAGGCATCGGGCACCCCGCGGGCCAAGCAACGACTCATCGTCCCCGCAGAGGACCCCTCCTCCCTCAGAGGGAGGAGACCGCCCCTACTGCGTTCAGCCACCGGGACGATCACACCGGAGCCCAGCCCTCCTAACCTGGAATCGTTCAGGAAGAACAAAGGCCACGAGCATCTCGAGGACTGACGCACCATGACCACCACTATCGACGCCGCAGCCGGCCCGACCACAGGCGTCAACCGTTTCGAGGCCCTCCAGAAAACCACCCCCGTCTCCCGGGCATCCCGCACCGGACGGCATCGGACCCTGGAGACCGCCGACCGCCCCAGTCGGCCCCACGTAGCCGGACGGCAGTCCTTCGCCGGCGCGGTGCGCGCCGAGTGGATCAAGCTGCGCACCCTGACCTCCACCTGGGTCACATCGGTCATCACGATCGCCATCACGGTCCTGTTCGGCGCGGGCCTGGCCATCGGCTACGCCGGCTCCCCCGATCGGGCCGACCAGGCCAAGACCATGATCGCCGCGGGCTCGGTGCTGGGCATGATCGTCGTCGCCGTCCTGGGTGCCCTGGTGATGACCGGCGAGTACGCCTCGGGGCAGATCCGCTCCTCAATGATGGCCGTTCCCCGCCGCGGGCGTCTGTTCGCGGCGAAGGCGCTCGTCGGATCGGCCTTCTCCTTCGTCCTCGGGGTCCTCAGCGTAGCGCTGGCCTACGCCGCCTCCTCCCCGTTCATGAAGGGCCACGCCGGTTCTCTCACCGACGCCCACTACCTGGGGCTGTTCTGGGGCACCGGCTTGTCCTTCGCAGTCATCTCACTCATGGCCCAGGGGGTCGGTCACCTCACTCGCTCGACGGCGGGCGCCATTACCGTGGTGGTCTCGGTGCTGTTCGTCGTCCCCCTTCCGTTCCAGATGATGGCCGGCCACTGGAAGTGGGCGAACAAGGTCCTGGGACTCCTGCCGGACACCCTGTCCACCGCCGTCTCCGACCCCTTCAGTCTGGCCACCCAGTGGGGACAGGCCGGTACCGCCACCTTCCTCCAGCACTGGCAGGCCATCGCCGTCTTCGCCGCCTGGGCCATCATCCCGATGGTGATCGCCGCAGTCGTCTTCACCCGCCGCGACGCCTGAGCCACCGTCTCACGCGTCCCATCAGACCCTTTCTCCGGTTCCACACAGTCGGCCCCCGCACCCTCTCCCGGTGCGGGGGCCGACGACGTCGATACGTGTTGATCTGCTCGGGTCAGCGCTGGGGCTGGTCATCCCGGTACTTGCGCATCCAGGAGCGTCTGGTCCGGTACAGACGGACCCCCGTTCCCACCAGAACTCCACTCCAGCCAACTGCTAGCGCCCACACCCACGGAGGAATGCCCACAAAATCACCTCCTCTGATGAAAGGACCGCTTATTGCAGTAACCGAAACACCCCCGGGGTACATCGACCTCAAACGCAAATTCGCTTAGGCCCGAAACAGCCCCTACCGGCAGTACAGACAGCGCCTCTCCCTCTGGAAAACCCACCCAACCGACGTCTTGAGACGTCATGACATCCGAAACTCCCAGAAGCCATGAGACAACGCACTGACAGCCCGGATCGTTCAGCGCTGGGGCTGGTCCTCCCGGTACTTGCGCATCCAGGAGCGTCTGGTCCGGTACAGACGGATCCCCGTTCCAAGCGTGATGCTGACCCACATGAGCAACATGCCCCACATCCACTGCGGGATATCCACGGCGCACCTCCCTTCCCGACAGCCGGTCGCCATGCCAAGGCTTCTCAGGCACCATGATATGACCGCCTGCACATTTTGTCCCGGCGCTTTGCTCGTCGAGGCGCCCAGCCTCGCCCCCGCTACAGCACGGCGGACATGAGGCGGCAGACGTTGTCCACGTAGCGGTTGTACCAGGGCTCGGTGGCCCACAGCTCGGGAGTCAGCTCGGTGCAGGCGGCCCGGTAGGCGGCGTCGTTGTTGCGGAGCAGGTCGTCGAGGTCCCCTCCGAAGGCCAGCAGCATGACCTCGTAGTTGAGGGCGAAGGAGCGGAAGTCCATGTTGGACGAGCCGATGACCCCCACCTCGTCGTCAACCGTCATGTACTTCGAATGCAGGACGATCGGAGAGGGGTAGAGGTAGATCCGCACCCCCGCTGCCAGCAGCGCCGAGTAGTAGGAGCGCTGGGCGTGACTGACGATGAACTGGTCGGACTCCTTGCCCACGAACAGCTCGACCTCCACCCCCCGGTAAGCAGCCGACGTCATCGCCGCCAGCAGCGCCTCGTCGGGAATGAAGTAAGGGCTGGTGATGGACACGCGCCGCTTGGCCCCATGGATGAGGGCCAGGAACATCCGCAGGTTCGGCTCAGTGGGGTAGCCCGGCCCGGAGGGAATGAGCTGCATGGCGTTGACGACGGCGCCCGGACGCCCGGGCCTGGGGGCCGGCGTGCCCACCGGGATTCCCGGCAGCCCCGCCATCTCCGGCAGGGTCTCGGCCGGCGTCCCCAGCGCCAGGTCGAAGGCCTCGAGCTGCTCGCCGGCCTCGAAGAACCAGTCCATGGCGAAGACGGCCTGGGCCTCCAGGACGATCTCGCCGGTGACCTCCACCGACAGGTCCTCCCAGCGGCGCCCGGCCCGCACATTGCGCCGGGTCCGGTAGGAGGGGTCGATGACGTTGTGGCTGCCGATGAAGCCCTTCTCGCCGTCGATGACCAGGATCTTGCGGTGGTTGCGCAGGTCCGGGCGGCGCCAGCGGCGCTTGAGCGGCAGCAGCGGCATCATGAGGCGCCAGCGGATGCCGGCGTCGGTCATGCGCTGGCAGAACTGCTTCCAGCCGGGGTACTTGCGGCTGCCCAGGTGGTCCAGGAGGAGGCGCACCGTGACGCCGCGGGCCACCGCGCGCTCCAGGGCGGCGAAGAAGACGTCGGTGACCTCGTCCCAGCTCATGATGTAGAACTCGACGTGGATGTGATCGGTGGCGGAGTCAATGGCTCGGGCCATGGCCTCGTAGGTGCTGCGGGGATCGGCGTGGACGGCCACCACTTCGCCGCTGACGCAGGGCAGGCCGGTGAGCCGGCGGTTCATGCGCAGTGCCCCGGCCAGGTAGGTCGAGGGCCGGGCGCCCTTGGGCAGGTCGGGCATGGAGCGGGTGTAGTCGAGGGTGATCTCGTTGACGGTGTGCTGCTGGCGGCGACGCGTGCCGTGGACCCACGGGCTGCCGATGAGCAGGTAGAGCGGGAGCCCCACGAGGGGCAGCAGGAAGATGAGCAGCAGCCAGGCGGTCGACGACGACGGGCGGCGGTTCTCCGGAACCGTGCCCAGCGCAGCGATCTTAATGAGGTACTCGATGACGACCCAGGTGGTCGCCAGTACCGGCGGCAGCGTCATGCTCGCATCATGTCATGCCCGCCGACTGGTCCCCGCAAAAACGCCTGGGCGCGGACCGGATGGTCCTACGCCCAGGCACTGCGAAGGCCCGCCCCGGTTCACCACCGGGTCGGGCCCTTCGCAACGAGGTCGCTTACCGGTTCCCATTCGGCAGCGGGTCCTCCTTCACCGAAACGCCCGAGCACATTCCCTTGGCTGTGGCCCAGACTCAGTGGTGGCCGGTCAGTGGTACTCCCCAGTACCTCACGGTCGCCACCGTTCAGCGGTGACTATGACTCTGCCGATGCTGTCTGAGAGAAGCCTGGAAATCGCGCATCTAAATGATGACGCTTGATGACGATATGGTCACGGCCTTCCGGGCGGGCTGGCAGCCTCCCTTGAATCCCTTGAAATACTGCGGAATCCACCCCTGCGCGTGGGCGTCCTTAGGCCGACGTCGGAGCGCCGAAGAGGGTCTTGAAGTAGCCGTAGAAGTTCCAGTTGCCCCATGAGGTGCACTGGTCCCCACCGTGGGCGGCAGCCTCATTGGGCTGGAAGGGCGTGTAGTTGTACAGGCCCGCTGTCGCCTGGTTGGCCACCGTCACCTCACCGCTGCCGCACTGCCCGTCGGGCGAGTAGGCGATCCGTGTGGGCCGCTGGGCCACGACGTCGTAGCTGCTCGGGTCGAGACGATAGCGATGGAACTGGGAGGCCGCCCCGTAAAGCTGGGAGGGGAAGCCGGCCCACTGGGGGTCGCAGGCCCCGTGGTCGGGACAGGCGTAGCCGGCAGCGGCCTCGTAGTCGCGTGCGCTCAGGCTCGCACCGGAGGCGGTGAGCAGCCCCTGCTCCTTGTGAATGAGGACCAGGAGCACCTGGGGGTTGATGTCGCAGGCCTGGGAGACCTCCCAGATGACATCGGCCGCGCTGGCGCCGGAGGCGGCCTCGATGCCTCCGGGGCAGAAGGTGCTGGCCTGGCGGGCCGGCACGGAGAAGGTGGCGCCGGCCAGGCACTCGGTGCCGTCACTGCCCGGTTGGCAGCCGGCGTTGACGCGGGTGAGAAAGGCGGCGATCTCCTCGCGTGTCATGGCCTGGGAGTCGTAGAAGACCTCGTCATCGATGATGCGGGCAGCGTTGAAGCCGCTGGCGTCGGGCACCAGGGGCGCGGGCGCAGAAGGTGTTCCGGTATCAGTGGCCTTGCTCCACCCCAGCGCGAGGCCGCCGAGCGAGGAACCGGCGGCACGCAGCACGAGGAGTCCCACTAGGAGCGTGACCAGGAAGGCGGCCAGGACGACGCCGATCGGGCTTTTCAGGAAGGACTGAACGGAGCCGCCCCTGCGCCCCCGCCCCCGTCCGGCACCGGCGCGCAGGAGCCCGAGGCGCCCACGGCCGCCTCGACTCCCCTTCACCTTCCTGGGGCGCTGACTCGCATCCTCCCGCCGGGCGCGGTCAGTGCCGCGCTGCGCGGCTGGGCGGGCGCTGCGCGGAGCTCGTGCGGGCTGGGGCGAGCCGGTTCCTGCGGTGCTTCGTTGGGGCCGCGAACGTCGGCCGGAGGGATGGTGGGACATCGGCGCCATCGTGTCACATCACGGGCCGACGCACGGCCCGAAGCGGCCCGGGCCTCCCGCGGCGAGTATCCGATCAGGATCTGGCGGGAGGCGATGCGCCCCACAGCGCCGCCGTCGGCCGGGTGAGTCCGCCGTCGCATACCGTGGGGCCGTGAATCTGCCCGATGTCCTGAGCCTGGCGCGCTCCCTCATGAAGGAGGCCGACGTCGGCGACTGGGACCTGGCCTTCGACCGGGCGCGCCGGCGGGCCGGCCAGACGGATCATGCTCGACGTCGGATCACGCTCAGCCGCCACCTCATGAGCCTGTACGACGAGGCCCAGGTCCGCGAGACGATCCTGCACGAGATCGCCCACGCCCGCGTCGGCCCCCGCCACGGGCACGACGCCGTCTGGGCCGCCGAGGCGACCCGGTTGGGGGCGACAGGGCGTCGACTCATTGACCCTCAGGCCCCGCGGCTCCGGGGACGCTGGGTGGGCAGGTGCCCGGCGGGCCATGAGGTGGACCGCATGCGCCGTCCGGCCTCACCCGTCTCGTGCTCGCGCTGCGCCCCTCGATTCAGCCTGGAGCACCTCCTGGCGTGGAGCCTCGACGGCGAGTCCGTCCCCCACGATCGGATCAGCGAGCGCTACAGCCGCCGCCTGAGGCTGGCTCATATCCAACCACCGGACGATCCCGCAGGCTCCTCCAGGACACTATCGTCCTGACCACCACCATCGCCCGCCACCCCGTGAAGGAGCAGCTCATGATCGTCACCACCACCCCCACCGTCGAGGGATACCCCGTCACCCAGTACCTGCGAGTCGTGTGCGGCGAGACCGTCGCAGGAGTCAACTTCCTCAAGGACATGGCCGCGGGGTTCCGAAACTTCGTGGGAGGCCGTTCCCAGTCCTACGAGGAAGAGCTGATCCAGGCCCGGGAGACGGCCCTGGCGGAAATGGTGCAGCGCGCCCAGGAGCTCGGCGCTGAAGGCGTCGTCGGCGTCGACCTCGACTACGAGACCCTGGGGACGGACAACGGCATGCTCATGGTGACCGCCTCAGGCACCGCAGTGCGGTTCTCCCCTGTCTCCTGAGCGAAACTGAGCCCCAGCCCCATTCAGGGGAAGGCTTGAGTCACCGAAACAACCCGCCCGCGAATTTCCCAGATTTTTCCCAGGGATCTGTCCCTCGTCCTCACAGGGTGAGGGCGTTACATAGTAGTCACCGCCGGACAGGGACGGTCTCGAGGGTTGGGGAGCCCGATGACAGATCGCTCCTCTGAGATGGAGTCGGGTCATAGGGAGCCTGGCATCATCGTTCCGGCGAAGGAGGAACCGCCTCCTCGGGTGCATGGGACCCCGGGTCGCAGGTGGGACCTCGCGAGGCTTGGGCCCGCGGTTCGGACTTCCGAACCGCGGGCCGAGTCCTTTCTCGGCCCCGTCGGGTATGCCCCGTCTGCTTCCCGTCCCGCTCTCGCGCTCTCAGAGAACTCGTGGGGACCGCGGCCGACCAAGCGCGTCAGGATAAGGGCATGACTGACTCCGCCGACTCAGCACAGCCCGTCTTCTCCCGTCGCTCCACTGCTCGGGTGAGCACGGACCGCCCCTCCCGCTACGGCAAGCAGCTGGCTTCTCACATGGGCCGCAAGATCACCACCACGTGGGATGAGGCCTCACAGACCGGCTCCCTGATTTTCGACCGTGAGGGGGCCGCCACCGGCGCCGTCGAGCTCTCCTGTCACGATGACATCCTCCAGCTCGACCTGGCCGCCGGCGACGCGCACCTCGAACGCCTCGAGCAGGTCACTGGAATCCACCTGGCCCGCTTCGGCGCCAAGGAGGGCCTCGTCGTGAGCTGGATCCGTCAGGACGGGGCCCCCGGGACCACCCAGGGGCCGCTGACTCCGGAGGATCTCGAGCGCATGCGCGCCGAACGCGAGGCCCGCCAGGCCTCGTCGTGATGAAGCACCGCTCGGTCGTACCTTAGGTCGCGAGGTCGTACCCTTACCCCTCGACTTCGAGGCATAGGGCACGACCGCGACGGCGGTCTACGCGGCCGACGTGGTCTACGCGGCCGACTCCTGCTCGGCGACGGGGTTGCCCACGCGCAGCATGAGGAGCAGACCCGTGGCCAGCACGGCGACGATCCCGAGGATCCCCCAGTAGTTCGCCCCCGGCCCGACGATGCGCGTCCCCAGGTAGATGAAGATGCCGTACATCGCGGGCGCCATGAAGGACACCGCGCGCCCGGTGGTCGCGTAGAGCCCGAAGATCTCGCCCTCCTGTCCCTCGGGGATGAGCCGGGCCAGGAAGGATCGGGCGGCCGACTGGGCCGGTCCCACGCAGGCCGACAGCAGCAGGCCCAGCACCCAGAAGGCCACGGTCCCGGCGGAGTGCAGGAAAAACACCAGCAGCCCGGCCACCACCAGGATGATGAGGCTGGCCATGATGACGTTGCGCGGCCCGAAGCGGTCATCGAGCCGCCCGGCCCAGATGGTGGCGATGCCGGCCACGATGTTGGCCACGATGGCGAAGATGATGACGTCGCCCGATGAGAAGCCGAAGGTGTTCTGGGCGATGATGCCGCCATAGGTGAAGACCCCGGCCAGCCCGTCCCTGAAGACGGCGGCGGCCAGCAGGAACCACAGCAGGCGCGGCTGGAAGTGGTGCAGCTGGAGCAGGGTGCGCCACAGCAGCTTGTAGGAGGTCAGGATCGACTCCTTGCGCTTGCCCTGGTGGGAGACGGCCTCCACCGGCTCGGTCTCCATGGCGGCCCGGTCCCGTCCCGGTTCGGCAGTCGCCATCCCCTCACCGACCTCCGCGACGTGCTCGGCGCGGGAGCGCCCGAGCCTGCGGGAGCGGTTGATGAGGACGGGGAGGGCGGACAGGCCGAACCAGGCCGCGGACACCAGCATGGCGACGCGCACCCCCATGCCGCTTCCAGCCGCGAAGGAGACCAAGGGACTCGGCCCCACGAGAGCGACATAGAGGATGAGCAGCAGGACGATGCCGCCGAGGTAGCCCATCCCCCACCCCAGGCCGCTGACGGCACCGATGCGGTCCTTGGAGGCCAGGTGGTTGAGGATGGCGTTGTAGTTGACCGAGGCCAGCTCGAAGAAGATGTTGCCGACCCCCAGCAGGACGATGCCGAGCCACAGGTAGCCGGGCTCGGGCCGCACCAGGAACAGGGCCGCCGAGACCGCCACCACCACCGCTGTGTAGCCGCCGAGCCAGAAGACGGTTCGCCCGCCCCGGTCCGAGCGCTGCCCGGTCACCGGCGCCAGCAGGGCGATGAACAGCCCGGCGATGGCCAGCCCGAGGGACAGCGCCGACTCGTTGTCCGCCTTGGCCCCGAAGGAGTCGCTGACCAGGTAGACGGTGAAGACGAAGGTGGTGATGACCGCGTTGAAGGCCGCCGACCCCCAGTCCCACAGGCCCCAGGCGATGACGGGCCAGGACAGGAGCCGGGTGCGGGAGCTGGCCTGCGTCGGAGCAGTCACTGTCGTGCTCATGGAAGAGACGATAGAGCCATCGGGGCCGGCGGCGGTACCGAAAGGGAAACAGACCTGATCGTCAGTTCTCCCCACCGGTCTCGGCAGGGCGCTCCCCCTGCGCGGACTGCCGCTCCAGGAGCAGCTCGGCCAGGGCCAGATCCATCGGCGTGGTCACCTTCATGGCGCGCTCGTCTCCGGCGACGACGACGACTCTGCCGCCGCAGGCCTCAACGAGGCCGGCGTCGTCGGAGGCGGCAAGCGCCTCGTCCCCGGCCCGCTCGGCGCCGGCGCGGTGGGCGGCGACGAGCACGGGGGTCGAGAATCCCTGGGGGGTCTGGACCGCCCGGAGCCGGTCGCGTCGGGGGGTGCCGACGACGGGCTCGGGCTCCCCCGCCGGGCGGGCCTCGACCTCCTTGACGGTATCGGTCACGGGCAGCGCCGGGACCACGGCCTCGTGTCCGGCCCGTACGGCCGCGACCACCCGCTGCGTCACCTCCGGCGGCGTCAGCGCCCGCGCGGCGTCGTGGACGATGACGACGTCGGCCTGCGGTACGGCGGCCAGGGCCGCTGCGAGCCCGAGGGCCACAGAGGCCTGTCGGGAGCGGGGCGATCCGGCAACGACCTCGATCCCAGGGCGCCGGCCCGCCGAGGCCCCGACCGATCCGTCCGGCAGTCCCTCGAGCTCGGCGCGGAACCGGTCGACCTCCTCAGCGGGGGCGGTGACGACGACGTGGCTGACAACCCCCGAGGCGATGAGTCCGGCCGCCGCCCGTCGCAGGAGGCTGACGCCGCCCACCGGGACGAGGGCCTTGGGGACCCCGGCGCCCAGGCGGGAGCCGGAGCCCGCCGCGGTGAGAACGGCGACCGCCCCACCCGGAGCGGACTCGGGCGGGGCGGATGCTTGGGATGAAGGGTTGGTGCTCACGGGCAGGACGCTACCGCGTCCCCGACGCCCTGAGCACGAGCGCTGCGTTAGGAGGCGAGGACCTCGTCCAGGCGGGACTCGGCCTCCTCCTCGGGGGTCTTCTGGGCCAGGGCCAGCTCGGAGACGAGAATCTGGCGGGCCTTGGCGAGCATGCGCTTCTCGCCGGCGGACAGACCACGGTCCGTGTCACGACGGGAGAGGTCCCGCACGACCTCGGCGACCTTGATGACGTCCCCGGAGGCGATCTTCTCCTGGTTGGCCTTGAAACGGCGAGACCAGTTCGTGGGCTCCTCAGTCAGCGGAGCTCGCAGTACCTCGAAGACCTTTTCCAAACCGGTCTCATCAACCACATCACGGACGCCGATGAGCTCAACGCTTTCGGCTGGAACCAAGATGGTCAGGTCACCCTGGGCCACCTCGAGCTGCAGATACGTCTTCTCCTCACCGCGTACCTTGCGCTGCCGGATGTCAATGATCCGGGCGGCCCCGTGGTGCGGGTAGACGACAGTCTCACCGACTTCATAGGTCATAAGGATGACTCTCCAGACTGGTTTGCGGACCTCTAGTTTATCAGGTCATTCCGCGCAAAGATCGGGGACGTATCTCACAGAGGTCACGGCGGGCACGGCCCGGGACGGCAGGCAAGAACTGCGCGCCACCCGCACTGGAGAATCAGTGCTCCGATTCTCCATCCAGGCGATAGCCGAGCCCCCTGACCGTGGTGATGAGAACCGGTTTGGAGACGTCGGCCTCAATCCGGCCCCGGAGCCGTTTGATATGGACGTCCAGAGTTTTCGTGTCGCCCTCGTAATCGGGCCCCCATAGGCGCTCAAGGATCTGTCTGCGGGTGAGCACGCGGCCGGGGTGACGCAGAAACAGCTCGAGGAGCTCGAACTCCCGCAACGGCATGGCGACCACCTCGCCGTCGACCCTGACCTCGTGGCGCTCGACGTCCATCCGCACCCCGCCGGCGACCAGCACCGGCTCGGGCTCCGGGGCGGCCGCGCGGCTACGACGCAAAACCGCCTTGAGGCGCGCCAGGAGCTCCCGGTAGGAGTAGGGCTTGGTGACGTAGTCGTCGGCCCCGATCTCCAGGCCGACGATCTTGTCCAGCTCGGTGTCCTTGGCGGTGAGCATGATGACCGGCACGGAGGAGGAGCGCCGGATCCGGGTGCACACCTCCGTCCCGTCCAGCCGGGGCAGCATGAGGTCCAGCAGGACCAGATCAATGGGGCCAACCCCGCCGGGGCGCCGGGAGGCCTCGAAGATCTCGACGGCACGCTGGCCGTCCTCGACCTCGACCACCTCGAAGCCGTCGCGCCGCAGCCCGTAGGCGAGCGGGTCGCGGAAGTTCTCCTCGTCCTCGACCAGCAGGATCCGGGTCGGGCCACTCACCGACGTCATCGACGCCGCGGCCAGTGCACCGGAGGCCGCAGACGCCCCCGAACCCGACGACGCAACGGGTCCTGCACCCGTCCCTGCGGAACGCTCTGCCGGGCTCATGACCCGCTCCCAGAGGTGTGCTCCGCGGCGGCTTGGGCGGGCTCGTTCTGGGCCGACCCAGCCCCGACCGACTCACCCTCCACCGGTTCGCCCTCGCCCAGGCGCGGCAGTACGAGGGTGAAGGTGGAGCCGCGCCCGGGGGCGGACCACAGCTCGACGGTGCCGCCGTGGTCGGCGGCCACGTGCTTGACGATGCTCAGACCCAGGCCGGTGCCCCCGGTGGCGCGCGAGCGGGCCTTGTCCACGCGGTAGAAGCGCTCGAAGACGCGCTCCTGCTCCTCCTTGGGGATGCCGATGCCCTGGTCGACCACGGCGATGCGCACGATGTCGGGGTCCTCCGCGTCCAGCGAGACGCCCACCGAGACCCGGGTGCGCGGCTCGGAGTAGCGGATGGCGTTGTCCAGCAGGTTGCGCACGGCGGTGGTGATGAGGGCGGCGTCGCCGCGCACCCGCAGTCCCTTGGTGCCGCCGGCCACGAGGGTGATCTGGCGGCCGTCGGCCTCGACGCGCACCCGGTCCACGGCCTCGGCGACGACGTCGTCGACGTCAACGACCTCGGGCTCGGCCAGGGCGTCGCCCTCCTGGAGGCGGGTGAGCTCGATGATCTCCTGGACCAGGACGCCCAGGCGGCGGGCCTCCTTGCGCATACGCCCGGAGTAGTCGCGCACGAAGTCGGGGTCGTCGGCGCCGGCCTCGACGGTCTCGGCCAGCAGCTGGATCGCACCGACCGGGGTCTTGAGCTCGTGGGAGACGTTGGCGACGAAGTCACGGCGCATGGCCTCCACCCGGCGGGCGGCGGTGTGGTCCTCAATGAGGATGAGGACGCGCCCCTGACCGATACCGGCCACGCGCACCTGCAGGTGGAACTGGCCCGCTCCCGCCACCCGCCCTCGGGCCACGGTGACGGCCGCGTCCTGCGCCTGGCCCGAGGCCCGCACGCGCCCCACCATCGCCACCACGGTCGGCTCGATGACGGCGTCGTCGCGCACGATGTTGAAGGTGTAGGCCGATGCCGAGGCGCGCAGGACCTCGTCGTCGTCATCGAGGACGACGACGGTCGAGCGCAGCGCCGCCAGCACCGGGACGGCCGTATCGGTCCCGGCCAGTCCGGCCAGGTCGGCGGCGCTCGTGGCCGCCCGGCGCTCGCGCCGGGACAGCGCGACACCGATCGCCACCCCCAGGCACGTGAGAGCGGCGGCGGCAAGGAGGAGAACGGTGACGGTCAGGCCCACGCCTCCAGGGTAGTTGAGTCCTCAGAGCGTCCACCGGCCGGCCCCGCCTGTGGGCGTGCCGCTTGCGGCGGAGTCGCGGGGCTGCTGTGCTTGGGGACAACATCCTTGGCGGCGGCCTCGGCGGGATCGTCGAGCCGCACCACCGAGCCACCTCACCGACCGGCCCGAACCATCGGTCCTCGCCCCGAACAGGAGCAGCCTCATGCGCGCCATCTTCAACCAGGAGCTCAAGCAGCTTGGCTCCGACCTCGAGTCCATGGCCAACCAGGTCGCCACCGCGATCGAGCGGGCCGCGGAGTCCCTGCGCCAGGGGGACATCGTCATCGCCGAGCAGGTGATCGACGCCGACGAGCGCATCAACGACCTCCAGCGCGACATCGACGACCTGTGCGTCATGCTGCTGGCCCGCCAGCAGCCGGTGGCCGGGGACCTGCGCAACGTCCTGTCCGCGCTGCGCATGGCCCAGACCCTGGAGCGCCAGGGCGACCTGGCCCGCCACGTGGCGGCCATCGCCCGCGGTCGCTACCCCGAGCCGCCGCTGCCCGAGCCGGTCCTGGGGCTCATCCTGGAGATGGCGGACCTGGCGGTGCGCGCCGGCAAGGACGTCGCCCGCCTCATCTCGACGCGGGACCTGGAGCTGGCCTCCGTCATTCAGACCAACGACGCCGAGCTCGACGCCCTGCACCGCCGCTCCTTCCAGATGATCCTGGACCCGGCTCACGACCTGAGCCGCCAGCAGGTCATCGACGCTGTCCTCATGGGCCGCTTCCTGGAGCGCTTCGGCGACCACTCCACGTCGGTGGCCAGCCGCGTGGCCTACCTCGTCTCGGGCGCCTCCATGCCCGAGACGCACGACGCCGAGGACGCCGACGCGCTCCACTGAGCGCCTGGAACCAATGACGCGGGCGGCGTCGGACCTTCCTTGAGGTCCGACGCCGCCCGCATCATGGAGGGTGCGGCAGGCCGCCGGGGCTCACTTGCCCTGGTTGGCCACCGCCGCGATCTTGGCCTCGGCCTCGGGGTCGAGGTAACGGCCGCCCTTCTTGAGGGGCTTGAGGGTCTCCTCGTCGAGCTCGTAGACCAACGGGATCCCGGTGGGGATGTTGACGCCGGCGATGTCGTCGTCGGAGATGTCGTCGAGGTGCTTGACGATGGCGCGCAGCGAGTTGCCGTGGGCGGCGATCATGACGGTCTTGCCGGTCTTGATCTCGGGGACGATGGTGCCCTCCCAGTAGGGCAGGAGGCGCTCGAGGACGTCCTTGAGGCACTCGGTGGCCGGGATGGGCTCACCGGCGTAGCGGGGGTCGGCGTCCTGGGAGAACTCCGAGCCGGCCTCGATGGGCGGCGGCGGCACGTCGTAGGAGCGGCGCCACTGCATGAACTGCTCCTCCCCGTACTCGTCCCGGATCTCCTTCTTGTTCTTGCCCTGCAGGGCGCCGTAGTGGCGCTCGTTGAGGCGCCAGTTGCGCTCCACCGGGATCCAGTGGCGGTCCGCGGCGTCCAGGGACAGGTTGGCGGTCATGATGGCGCGGCGCAGCATCGAGGTGAAGAGCTTCTCGGGGAGGACGCCGGCCTCCTTGAGCAGCTCGCCACCGTGGACGGCCTCGGCGCGGCCCTTGTCTGACAGTGGGACATCGACCCAGCCGGTGAAGAGGTTCTTCGCGTTCCATTCGCTCTCGCCGTGGCGGAGCAGTACGAGGGTGTAAGCCATGGCCCTATCCTGCCAGGATCGCGGGCATGGCGCGAGGCCCAAGAGGCCCAGGAGAGCGCCTCCATGGTGGGGTACCGGCGCATCGCCCCCAAAGGCACGACTGGCAGCGATACCGCCCGCTCACGGGGCGAATTCACGTATTGAAAACACAACGACCCCGGTAATGCGCCTGAGCGCACAACCAGAGTCGTGGTGCGAGGTGGCAGTCAGCTCGAGAATGACCCGATGCGGGGTGCCGGCAGCATCTGAGCCAGGCGCCCCACGTTCCCTCAGTTGCCGGGGTTGACCTCGTAGTAGGCCTTGCGCACGTCAGCAGAGACGCGGCCGCGGTCAGAAACCTCAAGGCCCTGCTCACGGGCCCACTCGCGAATCTTCTGGGTGTCAGAGGGGCCGCTGGAACGACGACGACCGGAACTACGGCGGCCGCCGGTGCGACGAGCCTTTCCAATCCATTCCTCAAGGGACTCACGAAGAGCGGCTGCGTGCTCGTCGTTCAGGTCGATCTCGTAGGAGACGCCATCAAGGGCGAAGGTGACGGTCTGATTGGCCTCGGACCCGTCGACATCGTCGACGAGGATGACCTGAGTCTTCTGTGCCATGATTCCTCATTCTGAGTGGAGGGAGCGGGCCCGAAGGATGTATCCCGCTGCGGACAACGTTAGATTAAACAATAGTTGCTCCCAATGCAACACGGCTATTCGTCGCCCTCATTACCAGCCGCCCCGCCCTCCAATCACACAGTGATGCGCGACGACATACCACCCCGAAGGTCTTGATGACTGAGACGAAAACTGTGAAAGCACTGAGGTCCTGTTTGGAGATCCCCACGAGACCCGACGGAACAATCCAGGCATGGCACCACACCTCCTCCAGCCGCATAGAGGTATCCAACGACCAGTCAATCCGAGGCAGCCAATCTCCCAGATGACTCTCAGATAGCGGTGGGGGATTCTCTCAGCCGGAAGACAATGCCTGGAGCGCCACCACTCTCATCCTGAGGAACATCACGTCAACCCAGGAGAATCCTTCCATTCAAGCCGCGACGCCCCCTTGTCGCTCGGCAGCGAAGGATTTCAGCCATGCGGTCATCCCCAAAACCCGGGCCAGGAACGACCACCACAGCCATCAAATGTGCCGGACAGCACACCAAGAGCCCGCAGGCGAGGTGCTGGAAACCCAAAAGCCCCGGAAGGCATGACCTCCCGGGGCTGATCGAGCCGCCTGTGGGAATCGAACCCACGACCTATTCATTACGAGTGAATCGCTCTGCCGACTGAGCTAAGGCGGCGCTGGCACAAGCAGCAGAGCCGAACATACCGGCCCCGCGGCCGCCACCGCAATCCAGCACCGTGGGGAGAACCGTGTTCCTCGACACAGTTAACCGTCCGCCTCGCCGCATCGGCACCATCGCCGAGGACAAAGAGCCCTCCAAACCCCCAGACCTCCCCGGATTCCCCCGACTCAGCACTGGATCATGACGACGTCGTGGCACATCCCGGACAGGAGTGCGCCTGAGCTCGACAGCCGCCCCGCATCACCCGCAGCACCCGAGCCCGGTATTCTCCGCACGTCATTCAACAGGTCTCCCTCTCCGTAAGGATCCCCATGAGCGAGTCTCCGTCCACCCACTCCCCCACCTCTCCATCACCACAGACGGGTGCTTCACCGTCACCCTCCCGAGCTTCCCAGCACGACCAGATCCGGGACCGCGGCGACGCCGGCTACAACAAGTCGTTGAAGAACCGTCACCTGCAGATGATCGCCATTGGCGGCTCCATCGGCACGGGTCTTTTCATGGGTGCCGGCGGGCGACTCAAGGACGGCGGGGCGGGACTGATGTTCGCCTATGCCGTCTGCGGAATCTTCGCCTTCCTCATGGTGCGCGCTCTGGGCGAGCTCGCCATCCGCAGACCCTCCTCCGGAGCATTCGTCTCCTACGCCCGTGAGTTCCTCGGCGAGAAGGGCGCCTACATCACCGGCTGGTTCTTCTTCCTGGACTGGTCGGTCACCGTCATGGCCGACATCACGGCCGTGGCCCTCTACCTCCACTACTGGACGGCTCTGAAGGTTGTCCCGCAGTGGGTCTTCGCGCTCATCGCGCTCGTCCTGGTCTTCATCCTCAACATGCTCAACGTCAAGATGTTCGGTGAGGCCGAGTTCTGGTTCGCGCTCATCAAGGTCGCCGCCATCGTGTCCTTCATGGTGGTGGCCATCGTCGCCATTGTTCTCGGGCTTCACACCGGAACGGATCCCGACGGAGGCGCAATCACCGCGGGGGCTCACAACATCCTCGGAAACGGTGGGTTCTTCCCCGAGGGATTCCCAATCGTCTTCGCCCTGACCCTCGGCGTCGTCTTCGCCTTCGGTGGCACGGAGATGGTGGGCGTGGCGGCCGGAGAGGCGAAGGACGCGGAGAAAATCCTGCCCAAGGCGATCAACTCGATGATTCTGCGCATCTTCGTCTTCTACGTCGGCTCGGTCATGCTGCTGGCGCTGGTCCTGCCCTACACGTCCTACTCCAAGACCGAGTCGCCCTTCGTCACCTTCTTCTCCGGGATCGGTGTGCCCTATGCCGGCGACATCATCCAGGTCGTGGTCCTCACCGCCGCGCTGTCCTCCCTCAACGCCGGCCTGTACGCCACCGGACGCACCCTGCGCTCCATGGCGGTGGCCGGCGAGGCCCCTCGGGTGGCGGCCGGACTCAACAAGCACCATGTTCCTGCCGGGGGCATCATCATCACCTCCGCCCTGGGGCTGCTCGGCGTCGTCCTCAACGCCTACCTGCCCGGTGACGCCTTCGACATCGTCATGAACCTGGCCGGCATCGGCATCGCCGGGACCTGGGGAGCCATCCTCGTCACCCACCTCGCCTTCCTGCGGCGGGTGCAGGAGGGCAAGGAGGTGCGCCCGGCCTACCGGATGCCCTGGGCCCCCTGGTCCAACTACGCGGCCCTGGCCTTCTTCACCATCGTCGTCGTCTCGAACGTGGCCGACCCGGCCGGACGTTGGACTCTGGCCCTATTCGCCATCGTCGCCGTCATGATGGTGGCAGGCTGGTACGCGGTGCGGGGACGCATTCGGGGCGACCTGCTCGACGAGGTCCTCGCCGACGAGGTGGACGAAGCCGCATCCGCCCCGTCGCACGAGGCCTGAGCGACAGGAGGCTGAGCCCATGCACGTTCACATCATCTACACCGGGGGCACCATCGGGATGGTGGGCTCCCCTCACGGCCTCGTTCCCGGTGCGGATCTGGAGGGGTGGCTCGACTCGCTGCTGGCGGGCACGCCCCTGGCACGCTCGGTGTCCGTGACCTCGCTGACCCCGCTCATCGACTCCTCGAACGCCACCCCGCTGTCCTGGCAGGCGATCGTGGACGACCTGCGCGCCCACGCCGCGGCCGACCCGCAGACCGCCTTCGTCATCCTGCACGGGACCGACACCATGGCCTACACCAGTGCCGCCCTGTCCTATGCACTGACGGATCTGAGCGTTCCGGTCGTCGTCACCGGTTCCCAGCTCCCCCTCGGAGAACTGGGAACCGACGCCGCAGCGAATGTCACCGGGGCGCTCAAGGCCGCCACCTCCGGGCGCCTGAGCGGGGTGGCGCTGTTCTTCGGACATCGGCTCCTGGCCGGGAACCGGGTCACGAAGTCCTCCTCGTGGGCCTTCACCGGTTTCGAGTCCCCCAATGCGGCTCCTCTAGCCACCACTGGCGCCCCGTGGCAGTGGGCCCCAAGCACCCGGGGCGGAGCCGGTTGGAAGAACGTCGCCCCCTACGCCCGTCACGACGTCGTCGTGGTCGACCTGGTGCCGGGCATCACCGCGGCCCGCTTGGAGGCGCTACTGACACCGCTGCCCGAGGCCGTGATCCTGCGGGCCTTCGGAGTCGGCAACGTGCCGTCCCAGGAGCCGGGGCTGACCGACGTCGTCGAGCGAGTGATCGATGCCGGGACGGCCGTCATCGTCACCTCCCAGTGCCACGAGTCCGAGGTCCTCCTGGGGCACTACGAGGCCGGGGACGCACTGGCCCGCAGTGGCGCCGTCGGCAGCCGCGACATGACCCTGGAGGCCGCCTACGCCAAGGTCCAGTTCCTGCTCTCGCAGGGACTGACGGGAGACGACCTGGCCGGCTGGATGGGACGCTCCATCGCCGGTGAGCTCAGCCAGTAAGGCGAGCGGCCCGTAAGCCTCGCGGTGCCGGACCCTCCACTCCCTCCACTGCCCACTGACGAATCGGCCCCGGACGACGCGACTGTCGTCCGGGGCCGATCTCATGGCCTGCGGGAACCTGGAGGGCCGGCTGGCCTGGCGAGGGTCAGCAGGTGAGTCCCTTGGCCGGCATCGTCCCGTTGAGCAGGTAGGTGTCCACAGCCTTCTTGACGCAGTCATTGGAGCGCCCGTAGGCGGTGTGCCCGTTGCCCTTCCAGGTCATGAGCTGACCGGACTCGAGCTGATCGGCCAGCGCCTCGGACCAGGCGTAGGGCGTGGCCGGGTCGCCGGTGGTGCCCACCACGAGGATCGGCGCGGCACCGGAGGCCGTGATCTTCTCGCGCTTGCGGCTCGACGTGTGGCCCCAGCCCTGGCAGTAGGCGTCGGGGTAGAGCAGCTGGGAGCCGAAGGTGGGCGAGGCCTCGTTGACGGCCTTGGCCTCCTCCTCCCAGGAGGTGTTGTCCCCCTCGACCGGGTAGTCCAGGCAGTTGACCGCCATGAGGGCCTCAGCGCCGTTACCGGAGTAGCTGCCGTCGCTCTGACGGGAGGAGACGGCGTCGGCGATGGCCAGCAGCGCGCTTCCGTCCGGACTGCCCACCTTGCCCATCGCCTGGGACAGCGCCAGGGTGAGGGAGGGCCACAGCTGGGTCTGGTACATCGAGCCCAGCACCCCGTAGACGGCCAGGTCGTAGGTCAGCGGCCGCTTGTCGTCGGAGGTCGGCAGGGGCGCCGCCTTCGTGGACTCGAGGAACTCGCGGACCTGGGAGACTCCGGAGTCGACGTCCCCGCTCAGGGGGCAGCCCAGCTTGGAGCTCTGGCAGTTCTGCACGTAGGCCCGCAGCGACGCCTCGAAGCCCTTGGCCTGCCCCAGGGCCAGGTCCGCGGCGCTCAGGGAGGGGTCGACGGCGCCGTCGAGGACCAGCCGCCCGGTGTTGGCGGGGAACAGCTCGGCGTAGGTGGCCCCCAGGTAGGTGCCGTAGGAGAAGCCCAGGTAGGTCAGCGCCTGCTGGCCGTCAACCGCCCGCAGGATGTCGAGGTCCTTGGCGGCACTGATGGTGTCAATGTGGTCCAGGAGCCCCGCGGGACTGGTCTTCGACGCGCAGGCCTCCCCCATCTTCTGAGCCCGCTCCTGGGTGGCGGCGGCCGAGGGGGTCGCCGGGTCGTTCGCCCCGGCTCGTTCGGCGTCGAGCTCGGCGTCGGTCAGGCAGTCGACCGCCGTGGAGGCGCCCACGCCACGCGGGTCGAAGCCGACGACGTCGTAGGAGCTGGTGAGGTTCTTGGAGAAGTAGGAACCGGCGCTCTCGACCAGCTCGATGCCCGACCCTCCCGGCCCACCCGGGTTGACGAACAGCGAGCCGACGGAGTCCTCGCTAGCGGCCCGCTTCTTCACCGCGATCTCGATCGTCTCGCCACCGGGGTTGTCGTAGTCCAGCGGCACCTTGACCTTGGCGCAGGTGAAGCCGGTGTCCTTCCCCGACGTCGCCTCGCCCATCCCCTTCTTGTCACAGGCGTACCAGGAGACCTTCTGCTTGTAGAAGCTCTCCAGCCCGGCCGGAATCGTTGCCGTGGCCGACGCCGTTGCCGGCGTTGCCTTGATATCGGTGTCGTCCTGGCAGGCGGTCAGGCCCCCGCACACCAGAAGCGCGGAGAGCGCCACGAGCAGAGGCTTGATACGAGGCCGAGGCGAGGTCGCAGTAGTCACGATGTGAACCATATGCTGCCGTGCCGCCGGGGGCCTCCTCCTGGAGACGGAGTGGGAAGAAGTTCCCATCGAGGCCCCCGGGGCGGGGACGGTCCGGCTTCACTGTCCGTTCTTGCAGGTCAGCCCCTCCTCGGGCATGGTCCCGCTGATGAGGTAGGTGTCGACGGCCTTCTGGACGCAGGCCCCCGAGCGCCCGTAGGCGGTATGGCCGTTGCCCTCCCAGGTCAGGAGTCGGCCGGACTCGAGCTGATCGGCCAGGGCCTGGGACCAGGCGTAGGGCGTGGCCGGGTCGCCGGCGGTGCCCACCACCAGGATGGGGGCCGCCCCCTTGGCGTGGATGGGTGCGGGCTTGCGGGTCCCGTTGTGCCCCCAGGCCTGGCAGCGCGCATCCTGGTTGCCCAAGGAGGCGCCGAAGGTGGGCGAGCTCTGGAGGATCTGCTGGTACTCCTTCTCCCAGCTGGTCATATCGCCCTGGACGGGGATGTCCAGGCAGTTGACGGCATAGAAGGTCGGAGCGCTGCCTCCGGCCGCCACCTTGCCGTAGAGCACCTGGATGTAGGAGCCGTCCTTCTGGGTGATGGCCTGGTCGAGGGCGTAGGTGAGGAGGGGCCAGTACTCGGAGGTGTACAGGAATCGGCGAACGACGCTGCGGATCGTGCTGCCGTCCACGGTGACGTTCGGGTCTGAGGTCTTCAGCGGCGCCTGGTCGGCCGAGGAGATGAGGGTGCGAACCTGCTGGACTCCGGCGTCGGCATCACCGGTCAGGGGGCAGCTCTGGCCCTCCTGAACGGCCTGGCCGGACTGGCACTGCTGGACGTAGGTGCGCAGTGCGGTCTCGAAGCCCTGGGCCTGCCCGGAGGCCCGGCCCCCCAGCGACAGGGAGGGGTCGACGGCGCCGTCGAGGACCATGCGGCCGGTGTTGGCGGGGAAGAGCTCGGCGTAGTGAGCACCCAGGTAGGTGCCGTAGGAGAAGCCCAGGTAGTTGAGCTTCTGGTCCCCGGACAGCGCCCGCAGAATATCGAGATCCCGGGCCACCGAGACGGTATCCACATGGTCGAGCAGCCCGGCCGGCTTGGTGTGGGCGGCGCAGTTGGCCTCCTCCTGCTTGAAGTCCTTGGAGATCTCCTCGATCAGGGTCGGGAAGGCGACATTGGCCTCTACTCCGCCGTCGGCGGCAGGATTCTCAGCGTCCCGGAAGGGGGTGGGGTCGTCCCCGGCGACGTCGGCGACGAGGGAGCCGGGCTGGAGGTCGTTGACGCCCATGCCCCCCTGGGCGGCCTTGGCGGGCTGCTGGCCCGCGTCGGTGCTGCAGGTGATGGCGGTGGAGGAGCCGATGCCGCGGGGGTCGAAGCCGATGATGTCGTAGGCGCTCTGCACTCCGGCGAAGGTCGTCGTCGCCATCGCGCCGACGTTGTCCACCCCGGATCCGCCGGGGCCGCCGGGGTTGACGAAGAGGGTGCCCTGGCGCACCGAGCCGGTGGCCAGGTGCTTCTTCATCGCGATCTCAATGGTCTGCCCGTCCGGCTGGGAGTAGTCCAGTGGCACGGTGACCTTGGCGCACTGAAAACCGGTCTTCTCAGCCGACTTCTCCATCCCGCCGGTGCCCACACAGTCGTACCACTCGACCTTCTGACCATAGAAGGACTCCAGCCCCTGGGGAACCGCCGCCTTGGAAGAGGCTGCCGGAGCCGGCCCTGCGGCGGGCAGCGCAGCAGCGGGGACCGCACCGGCCCCCACCCCCAGACACACACCCGCCACCGCCGCCAGCACCCCAGCAGACACCCGACGGCGCCCCGGGCCGACTCGTCGCGGACCAGACAATTCATTCACGCTATTTTTCATAACCGTTATATTACAAACAGTAAACGGACGTGTCCGCGTCATGAGCAGGCATCTGAGAGAAGAAAAGAACCGTGGTTGGGGCGCCTGCCTCCGGCTCCCCAACCACGGTGATGCGTACCCGCAGCCCCTGACGCCCCTCAGCGGGACTCCGGCGGGAAGGCGGCGGTTCCTCGAGAGCTCACTGCTTGCCGTGGCACGTCAGTCCCTTCTTAGGCATGGTGCCGGTGAGCAGGTAGGTGTCGACCGCCTGGGTGACGCAGGGGCCGTGCCCGGAGTTGGTGTAGGCCGCGTGCCCGTTGCCCTCCCAGGTGAGGAGCTGACCGGAGTCCAGCTGGTCTGCCAGCGCCTCCGCCCACTCGTACGGAGTGGCCGGGTCGCCGGTCGTCCCGATCACGAGGATCGGCGCGGCCCCCTTGGCGTGGAGCGCCTTGGACGGCTGAGTGCCGGTGTGCCCCCAGGCCTGGCAGCCGAGGTCGCCGGCCTCCGTGACGGTTGCGAAGCGGGGGGCGATCCTCTCCAGCTCCTTGCTCTGCGCCGTCCAGGTGGCCATGTTGCCCTCGACCCGGTAATCCAGGCAGTTGATGCCGATGTTCGCTCCGGTGTTGACCTGGGGCTGCGCGGCGATCTGGTCCGCCATGGCCCTGAAGGCCGAGGCGTCGTGCTCGTTGATGACCTGCCCCAGGGCCTCACTGACGGCGCTCCACGAGCTCTCCGGGAAATAGAGTATGAACCCCACGATCCGCTTCATCTCCTCGCCCGTCACTGGGCGGTTCGGGTCCGAGGACGGCACGGGCGACTGGTTGGCTGAGGTGAAGACGTCCCCGATCTGCTTGACGCCCGCGTCAGTGTCACCGGTCAGGGGGCAACTCTGTCCCGACTGGCACCAGACGACATAGTTGCGCAGCGCCCGCTCGAAGCCGCGGGCCTGCCCCTGCCTGCGTTCACTGTAACTCAGGCTGGGATCCAGGGCGCCGTCGAGGACCAGCCGCCCAGTATTGGCGGGGAAGAGCTCGGCGTAGGTGGCCCCCAGGTAGGTGCCGTAGGAGAAACCCGTGTAGTTGAGCTTCTGGTCGCCGGACAGCGCCCGCAGAATATCGAGATCCCGGGCCACCGAGACAGTGTCCACATGGTCGAGCAGCTCGGTCGGCTTGGTGCGGGAGGCACAGTCGGCCTCCAGCTGCTTGAAGCGTTCGGACATGACGGCGGCCCGCTTCTCGAATGCTACGGGGGCGCCTGCGCCATCGACTGGAGAGACCCCCTCCATCGCCTTCGCCTCCGCGTCGGTGCTGCAGGTGATGGCGGTGGAGGAGCCGATGCCGCGGGGGTCGAAGCCGATGATGTCGTAGGCGCTCTGCACTCCGGCGAAGGTCGTCGTCGCCATCGCGCCGACGTTGTCCACCCCGGATCCGCCGGGGC
>NZ_VICC01000006.1 GCF_006546825.1 Actinomyces oris | reverse complement strand
GGGCGACGAGGGTGCGGACGGCCTCTCGGACGGAGGAGCGGGATACTCCTAGGTCGGTGCACAGCTGGGACTCCGTGGGCAACGCGTCACCCATCTGCAGACCGGAGCGCAGGATGTAGTTCTTGATCTCCGCCATCGTGGCTTCCGCCTGGGTAGTGGGCGACGCCATCAGCGTGGAGTAGGGGCCATGAGGGATGATCGGCTCATCGACTGTGGGCGTGAGGTTCATCTCTTTTCCTGCAGTGGTGGGTGCTTGCGGTGCGGAGGCTCTGTTCATGATGCTGCTCTTCTTGGTGTCGGCCACGGTTCTTGCCCTGTCAATCATTGTTGGTCACTACGATGTGATTCCGCTCGTCGAACGACTCGCCCCAGCGGTGGGGCGGCAGTCCGCGAACGCCTTGTCTGCGAGGTCGTGAGTGGTCTGGACGCCCTGACCTCTGCTACAGTCATCCTACCAACGTCAGACATAAGACGTCAGACATCAGGAGAGAATCAATGGCGATCACGACTCCGGCCGGCTCCAGCCGCCGGGACTTCATCAGGCTGACCGGCACCCTCGGAATGGCTGCTGGTCTGGCTGCCAGCCTTGCGGCCTGCGGCGGTAAGGGCAAGACCGCAGGTGGCGCAAAGGCCAGTGGTATGGCTACCGATCAGGAAGTCACTCACAAGGACGGTGTCATCACCGCAGGTATTTCCTACGAGCTGGGCACCAACGGCTACGACCCGATGACGACGTCGTCGGCTCTGACGGTCGCTGCCAACTGGCACACCCTGGAGGGGCTCACCGAGCTTCACCCGGCCACCCGCGAGGTGTACGCGGCTCTGGCGGCGGAGATGCCCAAGAAGGTGGACGACACCACCTATGAGGTCGCGCTGCGTAAGGACGCGAAGTTCTCCGACGGCTCGGCCGTGACTGCCGACGACGTCGTCTTCTCCTTCACGCGCGTCCTCGACCCGGCCAACAAGTCGCTGTACTCGCAGTTCCTTCCCTTCATCGACAAGGTGGAGGCCAAGGACGCAGGCACGGTGACCATCAAGCTCAAGTACGCCTTCTCCCTGGTGGCCGAGCGTCTGAGCGTCGTCAAGATCGTCCCCAAGGCGGTTGTCGAGGCGGACGCCAAGAAGTTCGACATGAACCCCGTCGGAAGCGGTCCGTACAAGATGACCGACAACGGTGCCGCCAGCCAGAAGCTCGTCTTCGAACGCAACGACAAGTACAACGGTCCTCGCCCGGCGCTGGCCAAGTCCATGACCTGGCAGGTCCTGCCTGACGACACCACTCGCACCAACGCGATGACCTCTGGCTCCGTGCAGGCCATCGACGCCGTCCCGGCGGCCAACCTCAAGACGCTCAAGGACCCGGTCAAGGTGGCGGCGCAGCAGGGCTTCGGACTGCTCTTCGCCATGTTCAACAACACCACCTTCTCCAATGTCAAGGCGCGCCAGGCGGTGCTCTACGCGCTGGACTACGCCAAGATCTGCGACACCGGCATGGCCGGTCTGGCGACGCCGGCTACCTGCTTCGTTCAGGACGGGCACCCCGCGTACAAGAAGGCCAAAACGGTCTACTCCAAGGACGCGGCCAAGGCCAAGTCGCTCCTGTCGGAGGCCGGCATCACGACCATCAACCTGCTGTGCACGGACCACGGCTGGTTCTCCGCCGTCAGGCCCATCATCCGTGAGAACCTCGAGGCCCTGGGCGTGACGGTCAAGTACGACGAGAAGAAGTCTGCGGACACCTACTCCTTCATCGACTCCGGGCAGGGGGCGTGGGACGTGCTCATCGCTCCTGGGGACCCCTCGGTCTTCGGCAATGACGCGGACCTGCTCATGCGCTGGTGGTACAGCGGTGACGTGTGGACCGAGAGTCGGATGCACTGGAAGGGCTCGGAGAGCCAGGTCGCGGTCCAGAAGCTGCTCGATGAGGCGGTCAAGCTGGAGGGTGACAAGCAGGTCTCCAAGTGGCAGGAGATCTTCGACAAGCTCTCTGAGGACGTTCCGCTCTACCCGATCTTCCACCGCAAGGCTCCGACGGCCTACGACTCGACGACGTTGGAGAACTTCAAGCCGATCGCGCTGACCGGCCTGTCCTTCGTGGGGACGGGTTCGACCAAGTCCTGAGACTCGCGTGCGGGCGGTGTGGCAGTCGCTGGAGGTTGCTGCACCGCCCGTGTCGTGCTCGGGGTGTCAGTGTGTCCGAGGCGAAAGCAACGGACTTGCAATCTGACGTCAGACGTCAGACAATCGGAATGGCGGCTGGCTCTGCGGCTGCCACGTGACCCAGCCGCCCTCCAAAGGCGGCAGGACGCTAACGCAAAGGAGCATTTCAGTGTCCAACCTCATCCGCCTGATCGGACGGCGCTTGGTCGCGCTGCCGGTCATGGTGCTGGGCGTGACGCTGCTCGTCTTCATCGTCATGTCGTTCTCCTCGGCAGACCCGGCGCGTCTTGCGCTGGGTGAGTCGGCCACGCCAGACGCCCTCGAGCAGTACCGAGCCGCCCATCATCTCAACGACCCTCTTCTCAAGCGGTTCTGGGAGTACCTCCTGGGCCTCATCCATGGTGATCTCGGCACCTCCTTCACTGGAGCCAAGATCTCCGACATGGTGGCCGCGGCCTTCCCGATCACGCTCCAGCTGACCTTCATTGGAATCTTCGTGGCCGTCATCCTGGCTACGATCCTGGGAATCATCGCAGCCCTCTACCGCGACAAGTGGCAGGACCAGGTCATCCGCGTCATCTCCATCGCGTGCCTGGCCACCCCGTCCTTCTGGCTCGCCCTGCTGCTCATCCAGTGGTTCTCCGACATTCCGGGCGGAACGGGGGCCTTCCCCGCGCTGGTATCCGAGTGGGTTCCCTTCAGCGAGGATCCCGGAACGTACCTCAACCAGATCTTCCTGCCGGCACTGGCCATCGCGGTTCCCAACACCGGTTCGCTCACCCGCGTGGTGCGTACTGCCATGGTTGAGGAGCTCGACCGCGACTACGTGCGCACCGCTATCGGCGGCGGTGTTCCCAAGAACGTCGTCGTGGCCCGCAACGTGCTGCGCAACGCGCTCATCACGCCGCTGACTGTGCTGGGCCTGCGCATCGGCTACGCCATGGGAGGCGCCGTCGTCATCGAGATGATCTTCAACATCAAGGGGATGGGACAGCTCATCTTCCAGGGCATCACCCGTAACGACGTGAACATCGTCCAGGGCGTCTCCATCACGGTGGCACTGGCCTTCATCATCATCAACATCGTCGTTGACATGCTCTACGTCCTCGTCAACCCACGAATTAGGAGCATCTGATGCTGCACCGCTCCACACTGGATAAGGCCTCGCGGCCCGGGCTGCGCTTCCAGGGCTGGAAGGCGCTGCCTGTCGGCTCCAAGATCGCCATCATCGTGCTGGGCCTCATCGCCCTGATCGCCATCCTGGCTCCCGTCATCGCCCCCTACTCTCCCGGTGCTACCGGGCTGGCGGAGACCAAGACGACCTCCTACATCGAGGGCGTCGGTGAGGTGACCTCCTCCGATCCGGTCGTCGCCCCCTCCGCGTCCCACCTGTTCGGGACGGACGGCACCGGTCGTGACATCTTCTCCCGCGCCGTCTACGGCGCCAGGGTCTCGCTGGTCGTGGGCCTGACGGCCACGGGCCTGGCCCTGGTGGTAGCCTCGGTCCTCGGGGCCGTCGCCGCCACGTCGCGCAAGTGGATCGCTGAGACCCTCATGCGCGTGCTCGACGTCGTCATGTCCTTCCCCGGCATCGCTCTGGCGGCCGTCCTCGTCTCGGCGATGTCGACCCGCCTGCCGATGCTGCCGGTCATCATCGTCTCCATCGGCATCCTCTACATCCCCCAGCTCACCCGCGTGGTGCGTGCCAACATCATCTCCCAGTTCGGGGAGGACTATGTGGCCGCCTCCAAGGTGATGGGGGCGCCGGTGCCGTGGATCCTGCTCAAGCACGTGGCCCGCAACTGCATCGCCCCGATCATGGTCTTCGCAACCGTCCTGGTGGCCGACGCGATCGTCTTCGAGGCCTCGCTGTCCTTCATCGGTGCGGGCATCAAGTCCGTCAACACCCCGACCTGGGGCAACATGCTCTCCGAGGGCAAGGAGCTGCTCCTGTCGGGCCACTGGTGGCCGACCTTCTTCCCCGGCCTGCTCATCCTCATCACCACCCTGTGCCTCAACGTCCTGTCCGAGGGACTGACCGATGCGATGGCCTCGCCGCGCATCAAGGCCAAGCCCGATGTTCAGGCCGATGAGGAGGCCATGGAGGCTCAGGAGACCCTGAACGCCTGGGACGACGCCGCTGAGGCGGTGGTCGCCAACGCCTCCGTCGCCGACGGGGACGACGCCACGAATGGGTTCAGCTCACTGACCGGCGTCGCCGCCCCGGCAACCGAGGATGTTCCTCTGTCTGAGCGGCTCAGCTCCCTGCGGGTGGCCGAGCTCGCCCGGCGAGACCGCCTGGTTTACGAGGACACCGGCGAGGACCCGGTTCTGGAGGTCAAGAACCTCACGATCGCCTTCCCCGAGCAGCATGGTGAGGTCAACATCGTCGATGGCGTCTCCTTCTCCGTGCGTCCGGGCGAGACCATGGGCCTGGTGGGGGAGTCCGGCTGCGGTAAGTCCATCAGCTCGATGGCCGTCATGGGGCTGCTGCCTCCCTCGGCCCGTATCTCCGGTGAGATCCTCTTCAAGGGACGCAACATCCTTGAGATGACGCCGGCCGAGCACAACGCGCTGCGTGGTCACGAGATGAGCATGGTCTACCAGGATGCTCTGTCCTCACTGAACCCCTCCATGCTCATCCGCACCCAGATGGCCCAGCTCAGTGCGCGCGGAGGCACTCGCAGTGCCGAGGAGCTGCTCGAGCTGGTGGGACTCGACCCCAAGCGCACGCTGCGCAGCTACCCGCACGAGCTCTCCGGCGGCCAGCGTCAGCGCGTCCTCATCGCCATGGCGCTGACCCGAGACCCCTCCCTGGTCCTGGCCGACGAGCCGACGACCGCGCTGGACGTGACCGTTCAGAAGCAGGTCATCGACCTGCTCAACGAGCTGCGTGAGAAGCTCGGCTTCGCGATGGTCTTCGTCTCGCACGACCTGGCCCTCGTGGCCAAGCTGGCACACCGGATCACCGTGATGTACGCGGGCCAGGTGGTTGAGCAGGCGCCCACCAGCGAGCTGCTGGCCAACCCGGTTCACGAGTACACCCGGGGCCTCCTCGGCGCGGTGCTCTCCATCGAGTCCGGCTCCAAGCGACTCCACCAGGTGCGAGGGGTCGTCCCCTCACCCAGCGAGTTCGTCAAGGGCGACCGGTTCGCTCCGCGATCGTCCCACCCGACGGTTGGACTTGAGACCCGTCCGGTGCTCAAGCCCGTGCCGGGCACGACGGAGCACAGCTACGCCATCACCCCCGAGCTCGAGGCTCTGCTCGCGAAGGAGAAGCACTGATGTCCCCCAACACGTCTGCATCGTCCTCATGGAGCAAGGACCAGCCGGTCGTCGAGCTCAGGAATGTCAATGTCATCCACAAGTCCCGCACCGGTGGCCTGTTCCACCCGGACACGGTTCACGCGGTCAACGACGTCTCGCTGAGCGTCAAGCGCGGAGAGACGCTGGGACTCGTGGGGGAGTCGGGTTGCGGCAAGTCCACCACGGCCCGAGTCATGGTGGGTCTGCAGCCGGTCACCTCCGGTGAGGTCATCTTCAAGGGGCGTCCCTTGGGGCGCTCGGCCTCGGACCGTCGCGATCTGGGACGCAGCATCTCGGTGGTCTTCCAGGACCCGGCCACGGCCCTCAACCCGCGCATGATCGTGCACGACGCGCTCATCGACCCGCTCAACGTCCACGGAATCGGGTCGCCCAAGGAGCGTGAGGCCAAGGTGCGCGACCTGCTCCACCTGGTCGGGCTGCCCCCCAGCGCACTCAACGTGCTGCCTCGGCAGATCTCCGGTGGTCAGCGCCAGCGCGTCGCCATCGCCCGAGCGCTCGCCCTGGACCCCGACATCATCGTGGCCGACGAGCCCACCTCCGCCCTGGACGTCTCGGTGCGCGCCCAGGTGCTCAACCTCCTCCAGGACCTCAAGGCATCCTTGGGACTGGGGCTGGTGTTCATCAGTCACGACATCAACACGGTGCGCTACGTCTCGGACCGGATCGCCGTCATGTACTTCGGCAAGATCCTCGAGCTCAACACCACTGAGGAGATCTTCAACAATCCTCAGGAGGAGTACACGCGCACTCTGCTGTCGGCAGTGCCCTCGCTGCTCGATGTCTGAGTAGCCGGCTCCGGCCGCTGCCGGCGCCAGCACCTCCAGGTGAGGGGCGGACCCACTCGGGTCCGCCCCTCACCGGTACATACGGTCGCTAGGAGACCCGGGCACCGGGGTGGCGTCAACCGGGAGCATCTGCAACAATACCTCGTGACGTCAGATGTCAGACGTCCGATAACCTTTCAATGAAGAGAGTCACCACAATGGACAACCGTTTCACCGGCGTCATCCCGCCGGTCGTCACCCCTTTCACCGCCGCGGGCGAGGTTGACTTCGACAGCCTGGACAAGGTCGTCGAGCACCTCATCGCCGGTGGTGTCAACGGCCTGTTCGCCCTGGGATCATCCGGAGAGGTCGCCTACCTCACCGACGCCCAGCGCGACGCCGTCATCGAGCGAGTCGTCAAGACCGCGGCAGGACGCGTCCCGGTGCTTGCCGGTGCCATCGACACCACCGCCCACCGGGTCATCGACCAGGCTCGTCGGGCGGCCGCCCTCGGTGCCGAGGCGATCGTGGCCACCTGCCCGTTCTACGCGCTCAACGACGCCGAGGAGATCAAGGCTCACTTCCGCGCCATCGCCGCGGCCATTGACGTGCCCGTCTTCGCCTACGACGTCCCTGTGCGCCTCGGTGGCGCCAAGCTCGGTTGCGAGCTGCTCGTCGAGCTGGGCAAGGAGGGCGTCCTGGCCGGTGTCAAGGACTCCTCCGGCAACGACGTCGCCTTCCGCAGGCTGGTGGCCGCCAACGAGGCCGCGGGCCACCCCCTGGCCCTTCTGACCGGCCACGAGTGCGTCGTCGACGGCATGCTGCTGCTGGGCGCCGACGGCCTCGTCCCCGGATACGGCAACGTGGACCCGGTCCGTTACGCCGAGATGTGGAAGGCCTCCCGCGAGGGGTCGTGGGACGAGGTGCGCCGCCTTCAGGACGAGGTCTGCGCCGGCTTCGAGATCGTCTTCGTGCCCCAGGGGCGCTCGGCTGACGCGACCGGCATCGGCGCCTTCAAGACCGCCATGGAGGCGATCGGGATCATCGCCACCAACGAGATGGCCTTCCCTGTCAAGGCTCTCGAGGGGGAGACCAAGGAGCGGGTCCTGGAGATCGTCAAGGCTCAGGGCCTCATCTGACGTCCCGGCGGCTGCATGCCCGGTGCTCGAGTCATCGAACGGTCCGGGCATGCAGCCACCATGGCAGGGGCGAGGCGCTGAGACTCGCTCCAGGCGGCCTCCTGCGGCTGCCCCCTCATTCATTCTTCACCCCGGTGCGCCAGCGCCCAGCATCCCGTCGGAGAGCCTCATGAGTCAGGATGTCCTCCCATCCACCCCCCTTGCCCCATCATCATCGTCGTCCGGTCAGGCCCCGCTCGTCGTCGGACTCGACCTGGGGGGCACCAAGATGGCTGCCGCGCTGGTCGACTCCGGCGGAACCCTGCAAGGACCGGTGAGCTCCTGCCCGACCCCGGCTCACGAGGGGCCTGCCGCCATGCTCGATGCCATCAGCGGCCTGATCTCGACGGTCGTCGAGACCGGAACGCACCAGGAGCCCGGCAAAGCCGCGGCGATCACGGCGGTCGGGATCGGCACGGCCGGCGTCGTCGACGTCGAGCGAGGGACCATCCTGTCAGCCACTGACGCCATCACCGGATGGGCCGGCACGCAGGTCGCCGCTGGCGTTCGCGAGCGGCTCGCCGCCCAGGGGCTGGGTGAGCTGCCGATCCACGTCGAGAACGACGTCGACGCCTATGCCGCCGGAGAGGCCTGGCTCGGTGCCGGCACCGGGGCCGAGGTCGTCCTCATGGTGGCGGTGGGCACCGGGGTCGGCGGAGCCCTCGTCCTCGATGGGCGAACCCGCAGAGGCGCCCACCACGTGGCCGGCGAGATCGGCCACGTCCCCGTCCCCGGGGCCCAGGGCGAGCTCTGCACCTGCGGCAGGACGGGGCACCTGGAGGGCATCACCGCCGGACCCCAGATCCACCGCCGCTACCTGGCCAAGGGGGGAGACCCCGACGTCCCCGACGCCCGCGGGGTCGAGGAGCGCGCCGCTGCCGGGGATGACATTGCCGCGGAGGTCTACCGCGACTCGGCCACCTGCTTGGGCAGGGCACTGGCAGGACTGGTCACCGTGATCGACCCCGACGTCGTCGTCGTCTCCGGCGGCCTGGCCCGCGCCGGTGACCTGTGGTGGGAGCCCCTGCGGCAGACCTTCGCCGCAGAGATCATCGACCCCCTGGCCCCCATCAAGATTCTTCCCGCCACCCTGGGGACCACCGCGCCGATCGTCGGTGCGGCACGCGGCGCCCTCGCCCTGGCCGCCAGCAACGACAACCACCGCCCCTAGCCTCACGCCTCGGGCTCCATCAGACAGGACACACCTATGACCGAGCAGTCACCCTCACAGCCGTCAACGCAGACGCAGGCCGCCTCCGCGGGGATGCACCCCGTTCTGGAACGCCTCAAGGGAGGACTCATCGCCTCCGCCCAGGCCTACCCGGGAGAGCCCATGCGCGACCCCCGCACCATGGACCAGGTGGCCCAGGCCTGCGTCGCCGGCGGCGCCGTCGGCATCCGCGCACAGGGGCTGGCGGACCTGGCCCTCATCTGCCAGCACGTCGACGTCCCCGTCATTGGCCTGTGGAAGGACGGCCACGACGGCGTCTTCATCACCCCGACCCTCACCCACGCCATCGCCGTGGCCGCCACCGGAAGCCAGATCGTGGCACTGGACGGCACCCGGCGCCCCCGCCCCGACGGGCTGAGCCTGGCCCAGACCGTCGAGGGGCTGCGAGCGGCCCGCCCCGAGGTCCTCATCATGGCCGACTGCGGCTCCCTGGATGACGCCAAGGCCGCACAGGACGCGGGGGTGGACATCCTGGGGACCACCCTGGCCGGCTACACCGGGGAGCGTCCCAAGACCGACGGGCCCGACCTCGAGCTCGTCGACCAGGTCGCCGGCATCGCGGAGGTCCCGCTGGTGGTGGAGGGCAGGGTCCACACGCCCGCGCAGGCGGCCGCCGCCATGGAGCACGGCGCCTTCGCCGTCGTCGTCGGAACCGCCATCACCCACCCGACGACCATCACCTCGTGGTTCGCCAGCGCGCTGCCCGGTGCCCTGTGGAAGGAATGAGCGGAAGGGCGCAAGGAAACGGCGTCGTTCCGCGACTCGCTCCGTGTGTGACGGATGTGACTGTTGTGGTGCAAATGTGCGAATTGTTACTCGCTACCCAGCGCGACACTCCGGTCCGACCTGACAAACCCAAGGTTTTATGCGTAGCGTTGCCAGAAGTGGCACCACACAAGGGTGTCCGTCCACGATCGAGAGGGAAGACATGTCCGTCAACCGCACCGAGCTCATCGCCGCCATCGCCGAGAAGGCCGGCCTGACCAAGACCGACGCCGACGCCTTCCTGGGAGCCTTCCAGGATGTCCTCGTTGAGAACGTCGCCAAGGGTGAGGCCGTGAAGATCACCGGCCTCATGGGTATCGAGCGCGTCGAGCGTGCCGCACGCACTGGCCGCAACCCCCGCACCGGTGAGGAGATTCAGATCCCCGCCGGCTACGGTGTCAAGGTCACCGTCGGCTCCTCGCTGAAGAAGGCTGTCGCCGAGTGATACGTGGGGCCGCGCCCCTAATGTCCTGATTCCGGCCCGTTGCCGCCCGGTCGAGGCGTGGCAACGGGCCGAATCGTGTTCTCTTGCGGTTCCCTCCTCATCGGGCTGATGAAGTTCAGGGCGGTTCTCCGGGAGGATGTCGGGATCAGTGATCTCCTCCCTGCGGCGGAGGGCTGAATAGGATAAGGCTTTTACAGTGGAAACATGTCTGCTTCCACATTCGCGGTGAGCTCGCCCGACGGCACAGACGCGGTTGGCGCACTGGCCGGGGCCTCGCCCGCTCCTGCCTCCGTTCCGGCACTTCAGATGAGGGGGCTGGTCAAGGCCTTCGATCGCAAAGTCGCGGTGGATCGGTTGAGCCTCGACATTCCCGTGTCCAGCTTCTACGGCATCGTCGGCCCCAATGGAGCGGGCAAGACGACCAGCCTGTCGATGGCCACCGGCCTGCTGCGACCCGACGCCGGTCAGGTACTCGTTCATGGCGTCGACGTGTGGACGCAGCCTCAGCGGGCCAAGACCCTTCTGGGGGTCCTGCCCGACGGGCTGCGCACCTTCGACCGTCTCAACGGTCTTGAGCTCGTCACCTACTCCGGACTCCTGCGTGGGCTCGAGCGCGACGTCGTCGTGCCCCGGGCGACCGAGCTGGTCAAGGTACTGGGGCTGTGGGATGCCGGAACCACCCTGGTCGCCGACTACTCGGCGGGTATGCGCAAGAAGATCCACCTGGCCTGCGCCATGGTGCACTCGCCCTCCATCCTGGTCCTGGACGAGCCCTTCGAGGCCGTCGACCCGATCTCCGCCCAGACGATCCAGGCGATCCTGCGGGACTACGCCGCCGCCGGCGGCACGGTGGTCATCTCCAGCCACGTCATGGCCACGGTGCAGCGCCTGTGCGACCACGTGGCCATCATCAATGCCGGCAGGGTCGTCGCCGCAGGCACGACGGAGCAGGTCGCCGCCGGCGCGGACCTTGAGCAGCGCTTCACCGAGCTGGTGGGGGGCCACGTGCGAACGGAGGGGCTGTCATGGTTGCGACCCTCGTCAAGCTGAAGTGGCGTCTGACCCTCAACGCGCTGACCAAGAACATCTGGGCCATCATCGGGACCGTGTTCGGGGCCCTCTACGGTATCGGGGCGCTCGTCATGGTGCTGGTAGGCGCCGTCGGGCTGGGGCTCAAGGCCGCCCCTGACGTCATCGGGCTGGTTCTCGGGGCTCTCGGGGCGCTGCTGGTGGCCGGTTGGGCCGTGGTGCCACTGCTCGTCACCGGGGTCGACTCCACCCTGGACCCCCGCGCCATGGCGGCTTGGGCCGCTCCGTCCAGAGGGCTGGCGCTCGGCCTGGTGGCCGCCGGCGCCCTGGGGATCCCCGGTTGCATCACGGCTGCCGTCTGCCTCATCCCGGTTCTCACCTGGCTGCTGGCGGGCCAGCTCGCGGCGGCGCTCCTGGCGCTGCTGTGCGCTCCGGCCGCCCTGGCCGCCTGCGTCCTGCTGTCCCGGATCATCGTGACGGCCGCAGGCATCTCCTCCTCGCGCCGTGGGCGTGAGACGACGGCGATCATCGCCTTTGTCGCCTTCTTGGTGGTGACGCAGGCACCGAATCTCATCCCCCGGATCCTCGGGGACGATCCCACCGGCTTTCTTCAACAGCTCCGGACCCTGGCCAAGGTCATGGGCCTGAGCCCCTTCGGGTGGGCCTTCGCCGCCCCGGGACTCATGGCCACCGGTTCCGTGCTGCCGGCACTGGCGCTGGCGGTCGGAGCATGGATGCTCCCCGTGGTCCTGCTGCCCCTGTGGCAGCGTGTGGTGGGCAAGGTGATGACCTCTCCGGGAACGTCGCACACCCGGACGCGGGCCTACGCAGCCGGTAGTGCGGACTCCGAGGCGCGGAATCAGGGCCTGCCCGACGTGCTGCCATGGGCCCGCAGGCTCGGCGCCGCCCTGCCCGCGCCCGCCGCCGCCGTGGCGGCCCGCAGCCTGCGCTACTGGCGCACCGATCCCAGGTACCTGGTTCAGTTCCTGTCCGCCCTGCTCCTTCCCGTTGTGATCGTTCTGGGGCCTGCTCTCAACTCCAGTCGGTTCTCCGGCAGCGTCAACGGCCAGCCGGTCGACATCAGCTTCGCCCTCGGGCATGCACCGGCCCCGCTGCTGTTCATGGCTCCCGCCCTGGCCGTCTTCATGGGATGGGCGATCCACGATGACCTCGGCCTGGACTCCACCGCCCTGTGGAGTCATATCAGCGCCGGGATCCGTGGGGCCCACGACCGTCTGGGGCGGGTGGTCGGGGCGGCCGTGTGGCAGGTTCCCGCGCTGGTCGTCATCGACCTGCTCATGGTCGCGTGGACAGGGCGATGGGAGGCGCTGCCCGCCGTCACCGGCGCCTGCCTGGCGCTCTACGGCTGTGCGCTGGCCTGGTCCTGCCTCGCCAGCGTCCTGCTGCCCTACGAGACGCTCGCCCCCGGGGACAGCCCCATGCGTTCACGGACCTCGGGGACGGCCTTCCTGGCCGCGCTCATTCAGATGGCGGCGATCCTGCTTCTGCTGGCCGTGTGCTCCCCGGTCCTGGGTGTGGCGGTCTACGGCGTCGTCCAGGGGGCGCCGGTGTGGGGCTGGGCGGCGCTCGTCGCGGGGGTCGTGTGGTGCGGTCTGCTGCTGTGGGGCGGAGTCGTCTTCGGCGGGCGGGTGCTGGATCGGCGAGGACCTCAGGTTCTTGCGACGATCCGCACCTGGCCGGGACACTCCCAGCCGGTGTGATCGCCCTGGTCACACCACAACGGGATGATTGATTCTGATGATTCGGGGTAGGATTGCTTTAAAGTCGCTCACTCAGTGAGCGGCTCTCAGAGATCTGTGAACCCCATACCACCAGTTTTTGTGTCAGAGAGGACATCACCGTGCAGCTTGTCATTCTGGATTCCGCGCAGGCGATCGCGCAGCGGGCGGCCGACGAGATCGAGGCGCTGCTCAAGGACAAACCAGCAGCCGTGCTGGGAACTGCGACGGGCTCCTCGCCTCTGCCCCTGTACGACGAGCTCACTGCTCGCTGCGCCGCCGGCCGCCTCAGCTTCGCCGAGGTCACCGGATTCATGCTCGACGAGTACGTCGGCCTGCCCGCAGGCCACCCGGAGCGCTACGCCACCTTCATGGAGACCAACCTGCGCTCCCGCGTCGACATGCGCCCCGGCGCCCTCCACGGCCCGGACGCGCTGAGCGAGGACCTCGAGGCCGCCTGCCGGGACTACGAGGCGCAGATGGCTGCGGCCGGATACTGCGACCTGCAGATCCTCGGCATCGGCTCCGACGGGCACATCGGGTTCAACGAGCCCGGCGGCGCCCTCGACTCGCGCACGCACCTGGGCGAGCTCCACGAGCAGACCCGCCGGGACAACGCCCGCTTCTTCGGCGGCGACGTCGAGGCCGTGCCCACCCAGTGCATCACCCAGGGGCTGGCCACCATCATGGAGGCCCGCAAACTGGTCCTCATCGCCACCGGCGAGGGCAAGGCCGAGGCCATCGCCCAGCTCGTCGAGGGAGAGGTCAGCGCCCAGTGGCCGGCGACCGTCATGCAGCGTCACGACGACGCCCTCGTGCTGGTCGATCCCGCCGCCGCCAGCCGGCTCACCTCGACGCACTGACGACGGCGCAGGCTCTCCTCAAGGGAGAGCCTGCCCACAGGGGTGGGGCGGGCGACTGCCGGTGCGCGCTGTCCGACCTACACTGGGCGGCATGACAGACGTCCTCGCCAGTGCCGATCCCGGATCGTCCGGAGCCCCGACAGACCCGGCCGCCGAGCCCACCCAGGGCGTCGGTACGGCTGTCCTGGAGCGCGAGGAGCTCCAGTCGACCGATGACGGCGACGCCGACCGCTTCGCCCACTACGTCCGCAAGGACAAGATCGCCGCGGCCGCTGTCACCGGGCGTCCCGTCGTCGCCCTGTGCGGCAAGGTGTGGACGCCCGGGCGCGACCCGTCGAAGTACCCGGTGTGCCCCACTTGCAAGTCCATCTACGAGGAGATGCGCAACGGGGAGGGCTCCGGCGACGGCAAGGGGCCTCGCTTCCCCCGCTTCCCGTTCGGGCGAGGCGGTCGGTGAACGCCGCCCGCGGCGGCCAGGCGACCCATCCCACCCCGACGCGAGCCTCGACGTCGGCGGCCCAGAACCTCTCCCCGGCCTACCCGCGCCGCGCCGCCTGGGGAACAGCAGGTTCACTGCGCGCCTGGCAGGCCGCTGCGCTCGGGCAGTACCTGGAGACGATGCCCCAGGACTTCCTGGCGGTGGCCACCCCTGGGGCCGGCAAGACGACCTTCGCGCTGCGGGTGGCCACCGAGCTGCTCAGCTCCGGAGACGTCCACAAAGTGACGATCGTCTGCCCCACTGAGCACCTCAAGTACCAGTGGGCCGAGGCCGCCGCCCGCGTCGGCATCCATATCGACCCCTCCTACTCCAACTCCCAAGGGGCACTCGGCTCGCGCTTCGACGGCGTCGCCCTGACCTACGCCCAGGTGGCAGCCAACGCCAACCTGCACCGCGCCCGCACCGACCAGGCCCGCACCCTGGTCATCCTCGACGAGATCCACCACGGGGGAGACGCCCTGAGCTGGGGAGACGCGATCCGGGAGGCCTTCACTCCGGCACGGAGGCGACTGGCCCTGACTGGAACGCCCTTCCGCTCCGACACCTCCCCGATCCCCTTCGTGCGGTACAAGGAGGACGCCTCCGGGGCGAAACGCTCCCAGGCGGACTACTCCTACGGCTACTCCGACGCCCTGCGCGACGGAGTCGTGCGCCCGGTGATGTTCATGTCCTACTCGGGGCAGATGCGGTGGCGCACCAAGGCCGGCGACGAGGTCGCGGCGCGCCTGGGCGAGCCCCTCACCAAGGACCTGGAGTCCCAGGCCTGGCGCACCGCGCTCGACCCGGCGGGGGAGTGGATCCCCGCGGTCCTGGCCGCCGCCGACCAGCGCCTGACCGAGGTGCGCCGCCAGGTCCCCGACGCCGGAGCCCTCGTCATCGCCTCCGACCAGGCCAAGGCCCGCGCCTACGCCAAGCAGCTGCGCGCCATCACCGGCGAGGCCCCCACCGTGGTCCTCTCCGACGACAACGGCGCCTCCAGCCGCATCGAGGCCTTCTCCGCCTCCACCGACCGCTGGCTGGTGGCCGTGCGCATGGTCTCCGAGGGAGTGGACGTGCCCCGCCTGGCCGTGGGCGTCTACGCCACCTCCACCTCCACCCCGCTGTTCTTCGCCCAGGCCGTGGGGCGCTTCGTGCGCTCGCGGGCGAGGGGGGAGACCGCCTCGGTGTTCCTTCCCTCGGTCACGCCGCTGCTGGCCCTGGCCGGGGAGATGGAGGTCGCCCGCGACCACGTCCTGAGCCGCCCCGACTCTGCGGCGCAGGAGGACGCCCTGTTCAGCCCCGAGGACCGGCTCCTCGCCGAGGCCAACAAGACTGAGAACGCCTCGGCCGAGCTGCTGCCGGGCTTCGAGGCCATGGATAGCCAGGCCGAGTTCGACCGCGTGCTGTTCGACGGCGGCGAGTTCGGCACCGGTGCCATGGTGGGCAGTATCGAGGAGCAGGAGTACCTGGGGCTGCCCGGTCTGCTGGAGCCCGAGCAGGTGACCGCCCTGCTGCGCCAGCGCCAGGACAAGCAGATCGCCTCCCAGAAGAAGCAGGCCGCCGCTGAGGCGCAGAGGCGGAAGAACTCAGGCGTCGACGACGCCCGGCGGCGGGCAGCGGCCCGTAAGGAGCTCTCCCAGCTGGTGGCCGCCTGGGCCCGCCGCTCGAGCCAGCCCCACGGCGTCGTCCACAACGAGCTCAGGCGCGTGTGCGGGGGACCGGAGGTCGCGGCGGCCTCCACCGAGGAGATCGAGAAGCGCATCCAGACCCTGCGGCGCTGGTTCGTCGGCAAGCGCTGACAACGCTGATAAGGCTGAGGACACAACGCCGACAACGCTGATAACGCCGATAACTCTGACAACGCTGACAAGGAGCGCCGGCCAGGGGCGGGATGCGCCCCTGGCCGCCGGTCAGCGTCGGGTGGCGCCTCGCCCGTCGAGGTCGACGTGACGGGTCGGCAGCGCCGACTCGCCGTCGCTCAGACGCCAGGCGTCGTAGGGGAGCTCGGCGCGCGACGCCCGGTGCCGCTCCGCCGCGGCGCTCAAGGCCTCCTTGCCGCGGTGCTCCTCGATGATCCGGCCCTCATCGACCAGGAGCACCTGAAGCGGCCGGGCACCGGCCTGGCTCAACGCCGACATCCCCTCGTCCTGCGAGCTGGAGGCGACCACCAGCTCCTCGGCGGCCGTGCCCTCGGGACTGAGGATGCGGCCGGCCCACTTGCGGCCGCCCACGGTGGACTTGCCGCCCGAGGAGAACTTGGCGACCTCCTCCATGGTGCCGTCGGCGCCCTCGCGCTCCACCAGCTTGTAGACGAGCGCCGCGGTCGGGCGCCCCGAGCCCGTGACGAGCTTGGTGCCTACACCGTAGGAGTCCACGGGGGCTGCCCCCAGTGCCGCGATGGCGTGCTCATCGAGGTCGTTGGTGACGGTGATTCTCGTCGAGGTCGCCCCCAGGGCGTCGAGCTGGGCGCGCACCTTGAAGGCCTCGGCCACCAGGTCACCGGAGTCCAGGCGTACCGCCCCGAGCTCACCGCCCGCGGCGCGGGCCGCCTTGACCGCCCGCTCCACGCCGGTGGCGATGTCGTAGGTGTCCACCAGGATCGTGGTGCTCGGTCCGAGGCTGGCCACCTGCGCCGCGAAGGCCTCCTCCTCGGTGTCGTGCAGGAGGGTGAAGGAGTGGGCCGAGGTCCCCACGGTGGGAATGCCGTAGAGGAGCCCCGCCTCCAGGTTGCTCGTCCCCACGAAACCGCCGATGACGGAGGCCCTGGCGGCGGCGACGGCTGCCTGCTCGTGGGCTCGGCGTGCCCCGAAGTCCACGCAGGGGCGCCCGTGGGCGGCGATGGTCATGCGGGAGGCGGCTGCGGCGACGGCGCAGTCGTAGTTGTAGATCGACAGGGCCAGGGTCTCCAGGATGCAGGCCTCGGCGAAGGTGCCCTCCACGGTCAGCAGCGGGGAGCCGGCGAAGTAGCACTCGCCCTCGGCGTAGCCGCGGATCGTCCCGGTGAAGCGGTAGTCGCGCAGGAAGTCCAGGGTCTCGTCGTTGACGACCCCGGTGCGGTGCAGGAAGTCGATCTGGGCGGGGGTGAACGTGAAGGCCTCGATGGCGTCCAGCAGCCGGCCGGTGCCCGCCACGACGCCGAAGCGGCGTGACCCGGGGAGCCTGCGGCCGAAGAGCTCGAAGACGCTGCGCCGTGAGGCGGCCCCCGATGCCAGTGCTCCCTGCAGCATCGTGAGCTCGTACATGTCGGTCAGCAGGGAGGTTGAGGCCGTGGACACGTCCATGTGGGCGGCGGTGGAATCGGCAGAGGGCACGTAGCTGTTCACGGGAACAGCCTATCGCGGCTCACCGCTACCCTGGTGGTATGAGCACCTCGTTGCCCGTTGCGGAACCGGAGATCCTGGAGGAGTCGCGCGTCCGTGCCCAGCGCCTGTGGTGCACCGTGGTCCACGACGACCCGGTCAACACGATGAGCTATGTGACCTGGGTGTTCCACTCCTACTTCGGTTTCTCGCTGCCTGTGGCCGAGGCGCGGATGATGCAGGTGCACACCACCGGCCGCGCCGTGGTCTCCCAGGGAGCCCGCGAGCGCATGGAGGTCGATGTCACGGCGATGCACGGATACGGCCTGCGCGCCACCATCGAGCCCATGGGCGACGACGCCGACGCCGGGGCTGACGACTCTTCAGGAGGGCGCTGATGCGAGCCTTCCGCCGAGTCCCCGAGGGGCTGGTCTGCGGTCTTGACGACTGGGAGCGCGAGCTCCTGGCCAGGCTGGCCCTGGAGGTGAGGGCCCTTCTCCAAGCGGATGCTCCCCCCACTCCGGGGCCCGGCCAGTCCGAGACCTCCTCTTCGTCGCGCCCCGACCCGGTGCGCCCGGGGGAGAGCGAGCGGGACCGCGAGGTCCTGGAGGCCCTGGACTTCGACCTCGATCCGCCGACCAACCGCGTTCACTCCGGCCGCCCGAACACGGACCCCGTTATCGCCGTCCTGCTCCCGCAGGCCTCGGAGGATCCCATCACCGCGATGGAGGTCAGCAGCCTGACTCGTGCGCGCCTGCGGGGTGACAAGGTCGACCGCCTGGCGAGCCTGGCCGCCGAGCTGCGGGCGCCGTCGGGCCCTGAGGGGACGGTGCTCGTGGCCCCGGGCCAGGAGTCCGACTGGCTGGGGGCGAGCAATGACATCCGGCTCGTGCTGGCCCAGCGTCTGGGCATCGAGTCGGCTCAGGACGCCGAGCACGTCCACGCAACCGCCTTCCAGGAGGCCCCCGAGGAGGAGACCTCTCGCGAGCAGTGGTACCGGGGGACGGCGCTCGTCTACGACATGGTCACCTGGTGGCAGGAATCACTGGTATCCGCGCTGTTCGGGGGCACAGGGCCCGCATAGTCTCGCGGTGTGAATGATGCTCCGATCGGGATGTTCGACTCTGGGGTCGGTGGCCTCACCGTCGCCCGTTCTGTCCTCGACCAGCTGCCCCATGAGCAGGTGCTCTACATCGGGGACACCGCCAACAGTCCCTACGGTCCCAGGGACATCGCCGAGGTCCGGTCGCTGGCTCTGGGCATCATGGACGAGCTCGTGGACCGAGGGGTCAAGCTGCTCGTCATCGCCTGCAACACCGCCTCGGCGGCCGTCCTGCACGATGCGCGGGAGCGCTACACCCTGGGGCGGGGCGTCCCGGTCATCGAGGTCATCCACCCGGCGGCACGTACCGCGGCCCGAGTGACCCGCAACGGCAAGGTGGGGCTGATCGCCACCCGTGGGACGGTCGACTCGCGCGCCTATGACGATGCCCTCCAGGCCGTTCCCGGCGTCGAGCTCGTCTCACAGGCCTGCCCGCGCTTCGTCGAGCTGGCCGAGCGGGGGGTGACCACCGGCCCCGAGGTGCTCGACGTCGCCGAGGAGTACCTGGCCCCCATCAAGGCCGCCGGTGTGGACACCCTCATCCTCGGCTGCACCCACTACCCGCTGCTGGTGGGGCCGATCTCCTATGTCATGGGGCGAGACGTGACCCTGGTGACCTCTTCGGACGAGACCGCCAAGGACGTCTACCGGGCACTGGCCGGCAAGAACCTTCTGCGCGGGCCGGAGGCCCCCGAACCGCGCCATGACTTCGCCTCCACCGGCGACCCGGAGGCCTTCTCCGTCCTGGCCCGGCGCTTCCTGGGCCCCGAGGTCACCGCCGTTGAGCATGTCGCCTTCGCCCCTGGGGCAGCCGGCGCCCCTGCCGGGCTGCCCCACCCTCCCTCACCTCCCACCTCCCACCAAGGATCTGCATGAGACTCACGATTATCGGCTGCTCCGGCTCCATGTCGGGCCCCCAGTCCTCGGCCTCCTCCTACCTGGTGCAGGCCGAAGGAGTCGACGCCGACGGCGCGGTGCGCACCTACTCGATCGTGCTGGACCTCGGGCCCGGGTCGATGGGGCAGCTGCTGCGCCACCTCGATCCCGCCGAGCTCGACGCCATTGCGATCTCCCACTGCCACGCCGACCACATGGTGGACCTGGTGGGCATGCACGTCTACCGGCGCTGGCTGCCCACCGGGGCTCTCGGGCCGGTGGCCTGCCTGGGGCCCTCGGAGCTGCTGGAGCGTCTCCAGGGGGTCGACGGCGTCCCGCCCAGTGAGCGCTACGCCACGGAGTTCGGCTTCGTCACCGCCGTGCCCGGCAGGTCCTACAGCGTGGGCCCCCTGGTGATCTCCCCCTTCGAGGCGCTCCACCCCGTGGAGGCCTACGGCTACCGGATCGAGGGCCCCAGCGAGGAGGACCCCTCCCGTCGGGTCAGCCTGGCCTTCACCGGGGACACGGACATCTGCCAGACGATGAGCGACATGGCTCAGGGAGTGGACCTCCTCCTGGCCGAGGCGGCCTTCGTCGAGGGCCGCGACACCGTGGGCGGCATGCACATGACGGGGCGTCGCGCCGGCGAGCTTGCCGCCCAGGCCGGTGCGGGGCACCTGGTCCTCACCCACATCCAGCCCTGGACGGATCCGGCTGTGCCCCTCAAGGAGGCCGCAGCCGTCTACTCCGGCCCGTTGGAGGCGGCGACGGCGGATGCCGTCTGGGAGCTGTGAGCGCTGACGGGCACGATCGCCCCGCCCCGCGCAGAACGGTCTCCTTCACTCCGGCTCTTCCCGACGGGGTGGACTGCCCCTGGACCCGGGGGAGACGGACTCGCTGGTGGCTGGTGGTTCCCGCCGACCTGGTGGCGGCGGCCCTCGTGGCCCTGTTCGGTGCCGCCTCCACCCGCAGCCTGGGGGAGGTTCCCGCCTCCCTGTGGCAGGCGGGCGTGGCCCTCCTCGTCGCTTGGGGCGTGACCTGGCTCGTGCAACGCTCCCGCCCCGATCACCTGGAGATGGCGCTGCCCGAGGGGCTCATCGTCGTGGGGATCAGCTGGGTGGTCTGGACCGCGTTGCGCCAGGCGGCATCCGCATTCGACAACGTGTCCGCCATGGCCTCCTGGGCGGTGATGACCGGGGCCTTCCTCCTGGTGTTCCTGGGCGGATGGAGATGGCTCTACGGCTACGTGCGGGCCCACGACTCCCTGACCCCCAAGCCCGTGGCGCGGCGCCTCGCCGAGCAGGAGAGGGAGGGCACCTAGCCCCGCGGTGGTCGGCCCGGACTGGTTCCGGTATCAGGTCGCTTGTCTTTATGGAATGACAACCCGGTCATTCGTACCTTGGCGCCATGCAGCACTGCGCCAACCGACGTCGACCGCATCGGTGGGTCGGCGTCCTGATCGCCGTCTGCCTCATCCTGGGAGGAACGGTGGGCGGTTCGGTCGTCTACCTCCACAGGCACGAGGGGCGGGCTCCGCGCGGAACCATCCTCATGGGCCAGGACGTGACCGGAATGGACCGGTCGACCCTGACCGCGCTCGTGCTTCAGCGGGCCGCGTCGGCGTCACTGACGCTGACAGTCGACGGAACCCCCACCACCATTCCGCTGGCCCAGATCGCCCAGGTCGATGCCCGAGCCACCGTGGAGGCCGCCGTGTCCGGGGCGGGGTCACTGGTGACCCACCTGCACGGCGTCGTGGGGACACGGCAGGTGGCGGTGCGGTACGTGGTCAACAAGGAGGCCCGCGCCGCACTGGTGTCGCAGCTGAGCAGCACGCTGCGCGACCACGTCGTCGAGCCGGCCGTGACCTGGAATGAGGGCAGCGGCGGCTTCACCGCCTCATCGGGACGATCCGGCAACGCCATCGACCCCGCTGATCTCGACTCGGCGCTCGACGTCGCCGCACGCGAGCTGGCGAAGAACCACACCGCGCCGGTGTCGATCCGCCGGGCCGAGCCCACGGTGAGCGCCCAGGAGGCGAGTACGGTCGCACAATCGGCAATCGCGCTGCTGGACGCCGAACTCCAGCTGACGGTCGACGGCGCAGCGCACGCCGCCTCCAAGGCTCAGAAGGCCTCATGGATCGACTTCCCCGTCAAGGAGGGCCGCATCGTGCCGACGGTCTCCCAGGAGAGAGTCAGGTCCTGGGTGACCTCACTGAGCACGCCGGAGGAGCGCACACCGGTCAACGCCATCAACGACGTCGACTCAGCCGGCACGGTGCTCCAGCTCGCCCGCCCGGGCAAGGCCGGAAGGAAGGCCGGCAACATCGAGCCGGTGACGACAGCGCTCGTTCAGGGGCTCGGTCAGGGCCGGAGTGTCAGCCAGCAGATCAGCTGGAACGAGCTGCCCCACTCCACCGAGAACCGGGTGGTGCCCAACGGGCCGGAGCGCTTCGCCTACCAGGCCAAGGCGGGGGAGAAGTGGGTCGATGTCAACCTCACCGACTCAACGCTGACCGCCTACGAGGGCCAGAAGGTCGTCTACGGGCCGATTCTCATCAACCACGGCGGTGTCGGGCACGAGACCGTCACCGGCACCTACAAGATCTATCTGCGCTACCAGGCGCAGGACATGGGCTGCACCCCCGAGTGGCCCTACTGCGAACGAGGGGTCCCGTGGGTGAGCTACTGGCACGACAGCTACGCTCTCCACGGCGCCCCCTGGGTCAAGGAGTTCGGTATCGGGACGGATGAGTCCTCGCACGGCTGCATCAATATCCCGGTGCCGGATGCTCAGGCGATCTGGCAGTGGTCCGAAATCGGTACTACCGTGGTGACGCACTACTGACGGCGTTTCAGTGGCGGCGCCCTCGCGGGCTCAGCCGGCCAGGACCTCGGCCAGGACTGGCGCCAGGGCGCGGAAGGCCTGTCCCCGGTGGGAGATGGCGTGCTTCTCCTCAGGCGTCATCTGGGCGGTGGTGCGGCCCCGACCGCCCGGATCATCCTCCTGGACGGGCACGAAGATCGGGTCGTAGCCGAAGCCCCCCTCACCCTGAGGAGCCTGGATCAGGCGCCCCTCCATGGAGCGCTCGATGGTCGTGACCTGCTCCGCCTGCCCGCCGGAGGCCGGCTGGACCAGGACCGCGGCGCAGGTGAAGCGGGCGCCGCGGTGTGGGTCGGCGACGTCGGCCAACTGGTCCAGGAGCAGTTGAAGGTTCGCGGTGTCGTCCCCGTGCCGGCCGCTCCAGCGCGCCGAGAAGATCCCCGGCGCCCCACCCAGGACATCGACGCACAGGCCCGAGTCATCGGCGACCGCGGGCAGGCCCGTGGCCCGGGCCAGGGCGCGGGCCTTGAGCAGGGCGTTGTCGGCGAAGGACAGGCCATCCTCCACCGGCTCAGGCGCCTGGAGCGATGCGGCCGAGATGACGGATTCGGGCACCAGCCCGGGCACGAGCGGCGTCAGGATCTGTCGCAGCTCGGCCAGCTTGCCGGCGTTGTGGGTGGCCAGGACGAGGCGGGCTCCAGCGGGCACCTGGACCCGGTTCGTGAGCGGGGCGCCGTCGGCGTCTGATGAGGCACTCATGGCTCAGGCCTGCGTGGACTGGTGCGAGGAGTCCGCCGAGGACACGGTGAAGGGCTCACCGCTGGGGCCGGCCAGGGCCTGGCGCTGGAGCGCCGCCAGGCGGCTGTTGCCGGTAGCGGCCAGGTCGAGCAGCTCTCCGAGCTCGGAGCGATCGAAGGGGGCGTGCTCGGCGGTGCCCTGAACCTCGATGAAGCGCCCGTCCCCGGTCTGGACGACGTTCATGTCGGTCTGGGCGCGCACGTCCTCCTCGTAGGGCAGGTCGAGGCAGGGAACGCCGTCGATGATCCCCACCGAGATGGCCGACAGGGAGTCGGAGAGCACCGGCTTGCCGGGGCGGGCCTTGATGAGGCCTCGCTGCGTGCCCCAGGCGACGGCGTCGGTCAGGGCCACGTAGGCGCCGGTGATCGCCGCGGTGCGGGTGCCGCCGTCGGCCTGCAGCACGTCGCAGTCCAGGGCGATCGTGTTCTCACCCAGTGCGGCGACGTCGATGATGCCGCGCAGGCTGCGGCCGATGAGGCGAGAGATCTCGTGGGTGCGGCCACCGACCTTGCCCCGCACGGACTCCCGGCCGGAGCGCTCCGAGCCGGCCCGGGGGAGCATGGCGTACTCGGCGGTCACCCAGCCCTCGCCACTGCCCTTGCGCCAGCGCGGGACGCCCTCAGTGAAGGAGGCGGCGCACAGGACCCGGGTGCGCCCGAAGGTCACCAGGACCGATCCCTCGGCGTGGTCGAGCCAGTGGCGGGTCATGGTCACGGGGCGCAGCTCGTCGACGGCGCGGCCGTCCTTGCGGGTGAAGGGGGCAGTTGTCATGGGCTCAGGCTACCCGGCGGCCATCCGGTATCGGGGCGGCTCAGCACCGCGGGATGCTTCATGTCTGTAGTCCGCACCGGTGGTCAGGCGGTAGCGTTCGTTGAGATATCTGCTTGCGGCCGTGAGCCGACGGAGACACAGAGGAGAGCACCTATGACCTATGTCAACATCACCGCACTGACCTTCCCCGAGGGAGCCCAGGCCGAGATCGAGAAGCGCTTCGCCGCCCGGAAGCGAGGCGTTGACACCTCACAGGGCTTTCAGGGCTTCGAGCTGCTGCGCCCGCTGGTCGGAGAGGACCGCTACTTCGTGGTGACCCGCTGGGACAGGCGCGAGGACTACGAGCGCTGGAGCGCGGCGCGGCCCGCCGGCGGGCACGAGGACGACAAGCGCCGGGGCATGAGCGTGGAGGTCCTCGGCTTCGAGGTCGTCCAGCACGAGGAGTGACTCAGGACGTCGCCGGGCGTAAGTGCGGTGATGGGGAGGGAAGCGATCACTGCGTCATAGCCCGGCGCCTCCGCCTCCCGGGACTGGAGGCGGTAATCAACTCTTCGGGTGAATTTCTGGTCGGATATGGCCCCTCACCATCGTGAGGTCACTAGGGTGGGGGTGCGTATCCGTCGTACCGATGAGGAGTAAGGAGACGAGTCACGTGGGAGTCGATACCGGACGAGTTCGCCAGATGAGCGAGCAGCTGCGCAGCACCGGGATGCTCGTTATTCCGGAGTCTCCGATGCGTCTCTGGGGAAGCCTTCTGGGCTGCATCGGCTTCACCGCGCTGGGGGTTGGGATCATTCTGATCGCGAATCAGTCGAGCTCCCCGCTCCTCTATATGCTGGCTGGTATCGCCTGTATCGGTTTCTTCGGCATCATCGGTATCCCCGGCATGATGAGGAAGATCATCCTCCGCAGTCGACTGGTGGTGACGCCTGAAGGGCTGCGCCTGGAACGGCGCAACATCGTCAATGAGTCCGCACGCTGGTCGGATATCGCCGAGTTCTTCGGGCAGGAAGTCACTCCCGACAGTGGCACACAAGCACAGCTGGTGATCGGCTACACCCTGACGCCGTTGGGACAGCAGATGCGCCGTCAGGACGCGACCACCGCCCAGCTGGGCCAGCAGATCAATGAGGTTGCCGACCGTGGGATGGGCAGGGAGGAGCGCGTCTACCTTCCTGGCACCTTGGAGGGCAGTAAGGAGGACCTGCTGGTCCTGCTTCAACAGGCGCACCAGTTCTACGGCGCACCGGGTGGTGTCTAGTCCCCTCGGCTGCTGGGAGACCGCTCCCGGCTTTGTCCACCACGCATTGCGCCTGCGGCCCGACGGGTGAAGGGCGGCTCAGGGAGCCGGGGAGGGGGCCGTGACGAAGACCGACGCCGGTACCCCGCACCGGGAGTAGACGAGCTGGCAGGAGTGGCAGGGGCCGAAGGCCTTGGTCGGGGTCTGGATCTTCACCCGGGTGACGGTCTCGGGGAGGCGATCGACGCCGAACTCGGCGGCGCTCTGCTCGAGCATCTTGTAGGCGGCATCGACCTGGTAGGACCACCGCCCGAAGGAGCCGCCGCCGCGGATGGCGTGGTCGAGCCAGGCCTCGTACCAGGAGATGAAATTCGGGGCCACGCGGGTGAAGCCGTCGTCGCAGGCCCGTGAGTCCAGCCAGACGCTGCCGTCGTAGGGACTCATGCGCCACTCGGCGCCGCAACCGGCGTCGGCCAGGTGGATGCCTCCGTCATCGGCCGGGTAGACGTCCAGCCCGTAGCCGGGGCCGGCGCCCGAGCCCGCGATGGTGCTGAGGAACCAGCGCAGGTCCTCCGGCAGGGAGAGTCCCGCAGGAAGGCTCGGTGGCCCCAGCCTCATGCCGTGGTGGCGGCTGCCGAGCCAGCCGGCTTCGCTGCCGGGATCGTAGGAGGTCGCGGCGATGAGGTTCAGGGTGTGCTGGAGCCCGTCCCTGGTCAGGGGTGGTGCGGGTTCCAAGGGCATGAGTATCGACCACTCCCGGAGCATGCGATGGCCACCGGGCTCAGGCGGGATCGCGTCCAGGACGCTGCGTCCCGCGGGCCAGTCGGCGCCGGCGAGCTTGAGCTCGGTGATCGAGTGGGGGCCAATGCCCGCATAGCAGCCCAGTGCCACCGGCTCATTGGAGCGAGTGGCGGGAATCAAGGGACTGGCGAGTACCCGGTCGGTCAGGGCGCGGGGGCCACCCAGCCGCCGGCGGTAGGCCTCCACCTCCTCGATCGGCATGTTCATGCTGCGGTCGAGATGCCCGGTGGTCACCCGGTAGCGTCTGCCTCCCACCGTGGCTTCGAATAGCTCGACGTCGGGATTGTCAGAATCAATGAGGTCCGGGCGGCCGACTCCGGTCAGCAGGACAGGGCCGAAGGCACAGGCCCAGTTGCAGCCGGCAGTGACCACCGACGCCAGCTGGCTGGAGCCGTAGCCGCTGGCCGTGACCAGGACCGGTCTGCCCCCGAAGGCGCCTCCACTGATCTGAAGGAAGAGGAACGCGCCGTATGGCTCGTGGTCCTGAATCTCGTCAATGAAGCACTCGATGGTGGGCAGGCCCTCGCCCAACCGGACCGTCTGGGCATCGTCGATGGTCTCGGTCGTGGCGCCGCGGAAGTGTCTGGCGATCGTCTGCGCCAGCATGACGTCGAGTGCGGGGGTGCCCGAATCGAAGGAGTTCTCTTTCATCGATGCCTCGGAACAAGTCAGTGGAAGCGGCAGGTGTCGGAGCATGCGAAGAAAACGATCCCGTTCGTCAGAGCACGCAGGCTCTGGCGTCCTAGGAATCTGAAATCTGTGCGCGAGAAGGGACTCGAACCCTCACGCCCGAAGGCACCAGGACCTAAACCTGGGGCGTCTACCAATTCCGCCACTCGCGCTGTGCGGCGCCTACTCTACCGACCCGGGTCCCGGATAGCAGAATGCGGCGACCGCTGCTGTGCTCATATCAGTCCACTCAGTCCACGCCCAGTGCGGCGCGCAGCCGCTTGACGTGACCGGTGGCTCGCACGTTGTACTGGGCCAGCGTCACGGTCCCGTCAGGGGCCACGACCACGGTCGAGCGGATGACACCGGTGTAGACCTTGCCGTAGTTCTTCTTCTCGCCCCACACGCCCCAGGCCTCCATGACGGCGTGGTCGGCGTCCGACAGTAGTGGGAAGGGCAGGTCGTGGCGGTCGGAGAACTTGGCCTGCGCGCTCTCAGGGTCGGGGGAGATGCCGACGACGGCATAGCCGGCCGCCTCGAGTGCTTCCAAGGAGTCCCTGAAGTCGCACGCCTCCTTGGTGCATCCCGGAGTGCAGGCCTTGGGGTAGAAGTAGACGATGACGCCCTTGTCCGTGCTGGCGCAAAGGTCGCCAAGGGTCACGGTGCGGCCGTTCTGATCGGGCAGGGCGAACTCCGGGGCTCGGTCACCGGCGGCGAGCTGGGTCATGGGTCCTCCTCGGGCTCCTGGGCGGATGCGTTTATCCTCGCATCGCCTCCGGTACCTGTGGCAGTGGATTCGAGGACTTACTTTCGTGATCTGGCAGACGTTCAGCACGTCAGTCGCCCGGGACCTCTGACCCGGCTCCGGGTGGGACCTCCGGGTCAGGCGGCCTGGGCGAGCACTCGCCGTGAGGCCTGCTGCGCCGCCTCCAGGCGCTCCAGCGCCCGCTCGAGGCGCGAGGGGGAGGCGGTTGCCCCCAGAGAGGCGAGCTCCGCGCGGGCGGCGAAGAGCTCCCTGATGGCGGCCTCGTCGGCCAGGGCGTCAGTGGCTTCCGGCCCGGTGGCCGGAGTCGTCATGCTGGTCATGGTGTGGATGTTGCGTGTCATACGTATCTCCTCATCTTCCTTCAACGTCGTCGGCCCAATGGGGCCTGGGGTCGCAGCACGTGCCGAAGCGGGGACGTACCTGCCGAGCCGGCGTGCGCGGGTCAAGACTCCTGGCACGGCGGCCGGTTGCGCCGCTGCAGACAGTGGTCACGAGGGCGTAGGAACCGATGAAACGGTGGCATCCTGAGAGTTTCTCAGTGCGGAGGCGGTTGTCTTTGACCGTCGTCATGCGCCTCTGCTGTGCCTTCGGGATCATCCCGGGCGAAGCGCGTGCCCTTCGTGGTACACCGCCAGGGACTTGAACCCTGAACCCGCTGATTAAGAGTCAGCTGCTCTGCCAATTGAGCTAGCGGTGCTCGGTCAGTTTGTGACCAGCTCTTCCGGCCCCGAGGGCTGGAAGGCTCGTACACCGCCAGGGACTTGAACCCTGAACCCGCTGATTAAGAGTCAGCTGCTCTGCCAATTGAGCTAGCGGTGCTTTCACCACAGCGATGTCATTCGACGTGGCTCGCTGGGCGACGGAGGAATACTTTACGGATGGAGGAGGGCTTCGTCCAGTCAGGATCCGTGAAACCAGGCGATTGTGCGGCAAGTCTCAAGGATGCGGTGGGGTTGGGGGCCGCGTTGCCGCTGCGTGCTGCCCGGTGTCCCCGTTCAGTGCGATGAATGGCCCTCGCGGCCTTGCCTGCGACGGCGCACGTCGGCGGCACGGGCGCGGTCGCGTTTCGACATCGCACCGGTCGAGGAGGACCCCCTCGACGGCGCTGCCTTCGATGCGCCAGCGCCATTCCGCCCGCTGCGGCGATGGCCGCTCCGCCCGGCGGAAGTGCGCTTGGCGTCGTCGTCCTGCTCGATGCGGCCGGTGCGAGACCACTGGTGGTACTGCTTCAGCGTGGCCGCCTGCTCCTCGGTGAGACGGTGCCACAGGGGCAGGTCGAGCTTCTTTCGGTCGCGCACCCGGGTGCCGAGGGTCCAGCCCGCCAACATGACCAGTGCGACCACCATGCCGCCCCACATGCTGCTGCGGCCAGCGCGGGCGCCGGTGAGTATCGAGACGGTTCCTCCGAGCAGGCCCGCGGCAAGAATGGTCACGACGACGATGGCGGCCATGGATGCCCAGTAGCGCTGCGCGGCGGTGATGCGCGGCTTGCGGGATTGAGAAGTCACCTCGGCATTGTGACACCCTCGCGCGCGCGGGCTGAGCAGCGAGCGGGTGTCGAAAGGTTGCGGAACGGAGACCTGCTGGTCGCCCCAACCGGTAGGTAGTCATGTTCGCTGGTGCGGGCGCGGTTCAGTGTCACATGTCGGTGGCTCTCGCCGCGGTGCTGCGCGCGGTAGCGTGGGCCGCATGAGCGACCCGATCGTGACGCTGGCGACCTGCGCCGACTTCCCTCACCTTGATGACGATGACCGTGGCCTGCCGGATGCCCTGCGTGCGCGTGGCATCGAGCCGCGGGTTGCCGTATGGGACGACCCCGACGTCGACTGGAGCCAGTCCGGCACGGTCGTGCTGCGCAGCGTGCGCGACTACGCCACCAAGGGCAACTACTCCCGGTTCCTCCAGTGGGCCCGGTCAGTGCCCAGGCTCGCCAACCATCCCGACGTCGTCACCTGGAACTCGGACAAGCACTACCTCACCCGGCTCAGCGAGTGGGGGGTCCCCATGATCCCGACGATGTGGCTGGAGCCCGAGGCCGGATACTCCAAGCACCAGGTTCACACCCGCTTCCCGGCCCATGGTGACTTCGTCGTCAAGCCGGCCGTCTCCTCGGGCGGGCGCGGCACCGGGCGATACACCGCCACCGACGCCGCCTCCCGGTCTGCGGCGATCAATGACGCCATGCACCACCTGCGCCGCGGGCGCACCGTCATGGTCCAGCGCTACCTCGAGGAGGTCGACCGCAAGGGCGAGGTCTCCCTGGTCTACTTCAACGGCGTGCTGTCCCACGCGGTGGAGAAGGCCCCGATGCTCCACCCCTCCTTCAAGTCCACCGACGAGATCCACGAGGAGATCGTCACGGCGCGCGAGCCCAGTGAGCAGGAGTGGCTCTGGGGTGAGCGGGTGCGCAAGGCCATCCACACGCTGATTAAGGAGGTCTCCGGTCGCGACATCCAGCTCCTGTTCAACCGTGTCGACGTCGTCGGGGACGGTCAGGGCGGTTTCTACCTCATGGAGGTCTCGCTGATCGATGCGGGCCTCTACCTCGGGGCGGCACCGGAGGCGCTGGACAACTTCGCCGACGCCATCGCTCAGCGCATCTTCTGGTGACCGCGCGGGCGCGGGCGTCCCGAGGTGCCCGGATGTGGTAGATAGGTGCCATGCGCACGCTGCTCAACATCATCTGGGTCGTCTTCGGCGGGTTCTGGCTCTTCCTCAGCTACCTCTTCTTCGGAGTGATCGCCTGCCTGTTCATCGTCACGATCCCCGCGGGCGTCGCCTCCTTCCGTATCGCCGCCTACGTCCTGTGGCCCTTCGGGCGTGAAGTGGTTCCAGCCCTCGGGGCCGGCGCCATGAGCGGGATCAGCAACATCATCTGGTTCCTGGTCGCCGGGCTCTGGCTGGCCATCGGCCACCTCACCACCGCCGTAGCGCAGGCCATCACCATCATCGGGATCCCGCTTGCCGTGGCCAACATCAAGCTCATCCCCGTCACCTGCTTCCCCTTCGGCAAGCAGATCATCGAGACCCGTTAAGACCCCTCGGGCGCCGGACCGCCAGCGGCTCACAGACTGACGCGGCGGTTGACTCCCCAGTAGCCCACGTAGCAGACCATGAGGAAGACGGCGGTGATCGCCAGGCCGGCCCGCTGCTCGGGGTCGAAGACGATGAGCAGACACGAGGCCATGGACAGCATCAGCGCCGCGATCGAGACCCACGGATACCCGGGAGCCCGGTAGGCCAGGTCCTCAAGGCTGCGGCCCTCAGCGAGCCAGCGCCGTCGGAAGGACAGGTGGCACGCTGCAATCACCACCCAGACCAGGACGACGGCGAGACCGGAGACTGACACCAGGACCAGATAGACCGTCGAGGCCGCATAGGTCGAGGTCAGCAGCGAGGCCAGCCCGCCGACCATGGACAGGCCCATCGCCAGGGCTGGCACCCCGAAGCGATTGGTGCGTGCCAGGACCTTGGGCAGAGTGCCCTCGTTGGCCAGCGACCACAGCATGCGGGTCGAGGCGTAGAGCCCCGAGTTCGCCGCCGACAGGATCGCGGCCAGAATGACGATATTCATGAGGACCCCGGCGTAGGGCACGCCGATTCTGGACAGGACCGTCACGAAGGGACTCTCCTCGACTCCGGCCCTCTCCCACGGGATCAGCGCTGCGATGACGATGATTGAACCGATGAAGAAAATGGCCAGGCGGGCCAGGGTCGCCCGGATCGCGCGCGGAACAGTGGTGCCCGGGTCCTCGACCTCCCCGGCGGTGATGCCGATGAGCTCGGTGCCGGAGAAAGCGAAGTTGACGGCCAGGATCGTGGTGAACACCGCGCCGAAGCCGTTGGGGAAGAGACCGTCCCGGTACAGGTTGGTCAGCCCCAGGAACGAGCGGTGCCCCTCGTAGGGCAGCAGCCCGACGATCGCGGCCGTGCCCAGAGCGATGAACACGATGATGGCCGCCACCTTGATCCCGGACAGCACGGTCTCCGCCTCGGCGAAGACCCTCACCGAGACCATGTTGAGCACAAGGACCAGGACGATGAAGGCGGCCGCCCACACCCATACCGGAACGCCCGGGAACCACCCGTACATGATGATCGCTGCGCCGGTGAACTCACTTCCCAGGGCGACCGTCCACGTGAGCCAGTACAGGACGGCAGTGACGAAACCCGTGGCCGGCCCCAGGTACTGGCGGGCGTAGACATGGAAGGCGCCGGTGAAGGGCATCGCAACGCTCAGCTCTCCCAGGCACAGCATGACCAGGTAGACGATGACTGCGCCGATGGAGTAGGCCAGCACGGTCCCCAAGGGGCCGGCCTGGTGGATCGTGTTGCCGGTCGAGAGAAACAGTCCCGTGCCGATGACTCCGCCAAAGCTAATCATCATGAGGTGACGTCGGTTCATGCGGCGTTCCAGCGCGGTGACACGCCCCCGGCTGTCATGGTCTCCCCGACCTTCGGGGCCGTCGTGGTGGGGCCGAGGGGGAGGGGCGGGTGACGTATCCGATGCGGTGGCGGGGGCTCGGTGATGTGCAACCGGGTCCATGCCTGAGACGCTACCGGTGCCGTCTCGAGCCATTCGATACCGTGCCGCAATGCGAACGTCCTCGGTACCCGCCACGTCCTTCGGGCGAGAGCCGGTCCGGTTGTCTGATCTACTGGACCGAGGTCCGGTCGTCCTCGATGGAGCGATGGGGACCGAGCTCGACGCCCGCGGAGTCGACACCCGCAACGCGCTGTGGTCGGCGCGCGCGCTCACCACGGCGCCCGACGTCGTGCGCGAGGTCCACTCCGACTACCTGGATGCGGGGGCTCGCGTCATCACCACCAATACCTACCAGGCCACGCTCCCGGCGCTGGTCCGTTCCGGGGAGGATGCCGCCGGAGCAAGGCGGGTCATCGCAGCCGGCGCCCGCCTGGCCAAGGAGGCGGCCCGCCAGTTCGGCAAAGAGCACCCCGAGGAGCCGGTGCTCGTCGCCGGAGGACTCGGACCGTATGGGGCCTATCTGGCCGATGGCAGCGAGTACACCGGCGCCTACGGCATCGACATCCTTGAGGACCCCGATTTCCAGGAGGTTCACCTGCCGCGCATCGAGGTGCTGGTGGGGGAGGGGATCGACCTGTTCGCCCTGGAGACGCTTCCGCGTCTGGATGAGGCACAGGCGCTCGTCGCCATGGTCAAGGGCCTCGCCCCTCAGGCCGAGTGCTGGGTCTCCTTCCAGGTGCGCCCCGACGGCGCCACTCTTGCTGACGGTACGCCGCTGGCTGAGGCGGCGGCCTGGGTGGCGCAGGAGGAGATAGTCGTCGCGGTCGGCATCAACTGCGTGGCCCCGAGCGTCGTCGCCCGCGCGCTGCCGGTACTGCGTGCGGCGACCGGCAAGTCGCTGGTGGCCTACCCCAATGCGGGCGATCTCTACGACCCGGCGACCAAGACCTGGCAGTCCACAGGTGACGGGGCTGGACTCCCGGAGCTGGCGCCGTCGTGGATCGACGCCGGGGCCTGTCTCGTCGGCGGCTGTTGCCGCACCCGGCCGGCCCAGATCCGCCAGCTCGCCCGCGCGGTCTGCCCGTAACCGAGAGTCCTTCGACCTCGCCGCTCCGGTCAATCAGCCCGGTAACCGACTTGCCCACCATTACTCTAGTGCTAGAGTAATGGTATGTCCTCCGACGCCGACATCGTTCTCCTTTCGCTCCTTGCTGAGCAGCCGCGCCATGGTTACGACCTTGACCGGGTCATCGAGCAGCGCGGCTACCGCCAGTGGACCTCCTTGGCCTTCTCCTCCGTCTACTACCTCCTCAAGCGTCTGTCGGAGCGGGGGCTCCTCGAGCCCGACGAGGGATCTCAGGGGCGGCGCACCGTCTTCCGCGTGACCGAGGCTGGGCGCCGTGAGCTGAGACAGGCCGCCGGTGAACGTGTCCTCGCCCCGGCCCCGCCCAGTGCCGGCGTGCTCCCGGCGCTCAACGCCTATAGCCGGCTCGACGATCCTGCGCTCGCGGCCCTCCTCGCGCGTCGCGCCGAGGCGCTCCTCGGCAGGCTCGACGAGCTGCGCGCCCTGCGCACCCAGGTCGACGAGGAGCACGCCCTGGCCATCTTCGACTATGAGATCTTGCGCCAGGAAGCGGATCTCGCCTGGACCCGATCCCTCCTCAAGAAAGCAGACAGTGATGAGGACTGACATCAAGAAGGACCGCAAGGACCTGTACCTGCCGGGCAAGGCCGACTTCACGGAGGTGGACGTACCGGCCATGACCTACCTGGCCATTGACGGCCATGGCGACCCCAACGCCTCACCGGCCTACGCCACCGCGATCCAGGCGCTCTACGCGGGCGCCTACGCGATCCGCGCCGTGCTGAAGAAACGAACCGGCGATGACTTCGTCGTCGGCCCCCTGGAGGGACTGTGGACGAGCGCCGACAATGCGGCCTTCGTCGCCGGTGACAAGGGGGAGTGGGACTGGACCATGATGATCCCCCTGCCCGAGGCGGTCTCCTCGCAGGACATCGCCGAGGGGCTGGCGCAGGCGGCGCGCAAGAAGCCGGAGCTGCCCGTCTCCGCTCTCAAGGAGCTCTCCCTGAGCGAGGGCAGGTCGCTGCAGATCCTCCACGTGGGCACCTACGACGACGAGGCCCCCACCCTGGCGCGCCTGCACGACGAGATCATGCCGGGCCTCGGCCTCACCTGGAACGGGCCCCACCACGAGATCTACCTCAGCGACCCCAGGCGCGTGGCACCGGAGAGGATGAAAACCGTCCTGCGCCAGCCGGTGAGGCCCGTCGCGGAGGCCAGCGAGGCGGGCTAACCCTGCTGCGGGCCCACGGACAGAAGGTGGACGACCGCGCGTCCCTCCCGGTCGCACTCAGCCAGATCCACCAGGGCCGTCAGCCGCCAGTCGTGATCGCCGTCGGGGTCCTCCAGGACCTGCGTGGCCAGCCACACCTGCTTGCCGGAGGCCTCCAGGGCCTCGCGCAGGCGCTCACTGACCCCGGCGGCCGCCAGGGCCGTCTCATCGGGGGCCTCGTCGAGCGGCGCCAGTGAGATCGCCCGAGCCGAGGTGTCGGTGCCGATCCAGTCGTACTCGTCCCAGTAACGGCCCAGCACCTCGTCCCAGCGGTCCTCGCCCCAGCCGGAGGAGGCGTCCAGACGGCCCAGGGCCTCGACGTCGTCGCGCGCCATGAGCTCCACGCGCCGGAACATCTCCCGGCGCACCGCCACCCGGAAGGCGTGACGGTTGCGAGTGAAGGCCACCGTCCCGTCCTCGTCCGCGCCGAAGGCCCGCTCCACCCCGGATGAGTCGTCCGCGCCGGGACGGTCTCCCTCCAGCAGGCCGGCGGCCTCGCCGGCCTTGCCCGCCTGCGCCTGACCGAGCGCCTCCCACTCATCGAGCAGGGAGGAGTCGACGGCGCGCACGAGCGCCCCCAACCAGTCGATGAGCTCGACCACCTCAGGAGTGCGGTGCTCCTCGGGCACGACCTGGCGCAGCGCCCGGTAGGCGTCGGTCAGGTAGCGCAGCACCACGCCCTCGCTGCGGCCCAGCTCGTAGCGGGAGATGAGGTCGGAGAAGGTCATCGCGTTCTCCACCATCTCGCGCACCACCGACTTGGGCGCCAGCTCGTGCTCGGCGATCCACGGGTTGGCCTGCTTGTACATCTCCAGAGCAGGAGTGAGTAGCTCGGCCAGCGGCTGGGGCCAGGTGACCTCCTCCAGGGCGGCCATGCGCTCCTCGTAGTCCATCCCCTCGGCCTTCATCGCGGCGATCGCCTCACCGCGGGCGGCGCGCTGCTGGGCGTAGAGCAGCGGTCGCGGATCGTCCAGGGTGGCCTCGACGACGCTGACGACGTCGACCGTGTGCTCCGGGGCCTCCACGTTCAGCAGGTCCATGGCCGCCAGGGCGAAGGGCGCCAGAGGCTGGTTGAGGGCGAAGTCGGCCGGCAGGTCCACCGCCAGGCGCAACCGGGGGCGCCCATCGGCGGCGGCCTGGGCGCTGGAGACATGCGTGAGGACCCCCGCCGTGCGCAGGGACAAGTAGATCTCCAGGGCGCGTCGCACGTGGCGACGCCGCTGGGCCTCGGGCTCGTGGGCGCGCTCCAGCAGTTCCGCCATCGCCGCCACCGGGTCGCCGGCGCGCTCCATGAGGTTGAGCACCATGGTGGTGGTGACCTGGAACTGGCTGGTCAGTGTCTCCGGGGCCGCGTCGCGTAGCCGCTCGAAGGTCTTGTCCGTCCAGTTGACTCGCCCCTCGGGGGCCTTCTTGCGCACGATCTTGCGGCGCTTGCGCTCGTCGTCGCCGGCCTTGGCCAGCGCCTTGGCGTTCTCGATGACGTGCTCGGGGGCCTGGACGGAGACGTAGCCGCGGGTGTCGAAGCCGGCGCGCCCGGCTCTCCCGGCGATCTGGTGGAACTCGCGGGCGGTGAGGTGGCGCTCCTTGGAGCCGTCGAACTTCACCAGGGAGGTCATGACCACCGAGCGGATCGGCACATTGATCCCCACCCCGAGCGTGTCCGTGCCGCAGATGACGGACAGCAGGCCCTCGCGGGCCAGGCGCTCCACCAGCCGCCGGTAGCGCGGCAGCATGCCCGCATGGTGCACGCCGATCCCGGCGCGCAGCAGCCGCGAGAGCGTGGCCCCGAAACCTCCCCCGAAGCGGAAGTCGCCGAGCGCCTTCACGATCTCGGCCTTACGGGACTTGGACGCCAGATCCACGCTCAGCAGGGAGGTCGCCCGCTCCACCGCCTCCTTCTGGGAGAAGTGGACGACATAGACCGGCGCCTTGTCCTGCCCCACCAGGCGCTGAAGCAGCTCACCGATCGGCTCGACGACGTACTCCATCTCCAACGGAACCGGCCGCACGGCGTCGTCGACGACGGCGACCTCGCGGCCCGTGCGCTCGCGCAGGTCCCGCACGAAGAAGGAGACGTCGCCCAGTGTGGCCGACAGCAGCACCATCTGCGCCTGGGGCAGCTCCAGGAGGGGCACCTGCCAGGCCCAGCCGCGCTGCGGGTCGGCGTAGTAGTGGAACTCGTCCATGATGACGCAGTCCACGTCCATGTCCTCGCCCTCGCGCAGGGACTGGTTGGCCAGGATCTCCGCGGTGCAGCAGATGATCGGGGCGGCGGCGTTGATGGAGGTGTCCCCGGTGACCATGCCGACGTTATCGGCCCCGAACAGGCGCACCAGCTCGAAGAACTTCTCACTGACCAGGGCCTTGAGGGGGGCCGTGTAGTAGGAGCGGCCCCCGCGGGCCAGGGAGGCGGTGTGGGCGGCCAGCGCGATCATCGACTTGCCCGAGCCGGTCGGGGTGGCGGCGATGACGTGGCGGTCCTCCAGGATCTCCGACAGCGCCTCGTCCTGGTGCGGGTAGAGGGGACGGCCGGTCGTCTCCGCCCAGCTTGAGAAGGCCAGGTAGACCTCCTCGGGCTCGGGGACGCGCTCGGGATCGTCAGCCGGAATGAGGGCATCGAGCATCGCGTTCAGTGCAGGGGCCGTCATGGCGACATGCTCTCATGGAGGTGCCGCGATGGCGGGGCAAGACCCCAGGAGGCAGGCATACAGTGTGAGTGCCCCACACCGGCCGACCGTCGCCGCGCCGGCGTTCACGAACATACCAACAAGTGACATCCGGCTGCTCCCAGGAGGAGACTATGACGCGAACCGTGCCCACCTACCAGCGGACCTACCCCGTCTCACCGGACGGGAACCCGTTCGTCCACAACGACCTCGGCCTCTACACCCAGAACCACCCCGTGCCGCCGGCCGATATTGCCGATCGCAGGGCCTACCTCGTGGGCTCGGGCATCGGTGCCCTGCTGGCCGCGGCCTTCCTCATCCGTGACGGGCGCATGCCGGGGTGCAACATCACCGTCCTGGAGCAGCTCGCCGTCCCCGGAGGCTCATTCGACGGCGCCGGGGACACTGACAAGGGCTTCATTGCCCGCGGGGGCAGGGAGATGGGCCAGCACTTTGAGTGCTTCTGGGACATCATGCGTGAGATCCCGGCGCTGGAGATGCCCGAGCCCTACACCGTCCTCGACGAGTTCCGCACGGTTAACGAGAACGACCCCAACATCGACCCCTGCCGGGTGATCCACCACCGCGGGCGTCGTCGGGACACCTACAAGATGGGGCTGAACAAGAAGGGCCAGCGTGCAGTCATCAAGCTGCTGATGGCCAAGGAGGAGGCGACCTACGGCAAGACCATTGAGGACTGGTTCGACGCCGATTTCCTCGCCTCGAACTTCTACACGCTGTTCAAGACCATGTTCGCCTTCCAGCAGTATGAGTCCCTCACCGAGATGAAGCGGTACATGCACCGCTTCCTTCAGTACTTCCCCGGGTTCTCCGATCTGTCCTGCCTGCGCTTCTCCCGTTATAACCAGTTCGAGTCCTTCGTCCTGCCGCTGACCCGGTGGCTGAAGGACAAGGGCGTGGTCTTCCAGTACGACACCTGTGTCGACGACCTGGAGATGATCATCACCTCCGGGCGCAAGGTGGTCACCGGTATTCGTTTCCATCGAACCGACGGGCAGGAGGGAACCATCGACGTCGCCGAGAAGGATCTTGTCCTGGCCACCATCGGCTCGTGCACCGAGTCCACCGGCTACGGCGATATGGACACCGTTCCTCCCTTCCTCACCGACCAGCCCGGAGGCGCCTGGACACTGTGGCGTAACCTCGCGAAGAAGTCAGCGGTCTTCGGCCGCCCTGACGTGTTCTGCTCCGACCCCCACAAGACCGTGTGGGAATCCGCCTCCTTCAGCTTCATCGGCGCCGACCACCCCTTCCTGAAGAGGATCCATGAGCTCACCGGCAACGATCCCCTGTCGGGCCGCACGGTCACCGGAGGCATCATCACCGCGGAGGACTCAGGCTGGTGCCTGTCACTGACCATGAATCGTCAGCCCCAGTTCCGGGCTCAACCGAAGGACTGGGGCGTGGCCTGGGCCTACGGTCTCTATCCGCACGCCCTGGGAAACTGCGTGCGTAAGCCGATGATCGAGTGCACCGGTGAGGAGGTCCTGAAGGAGTACTGCTACCACTTCGGCCTGATCGGTCAGTTCGAGGAGATCAAGAGGCGCACCAAGGTTCGCCTGGCGACGATGCCCTACATCACCTCCTTCTTCATGCCTCGACGTGCTGGGGACAGGCCCGAGGTGATTCCGGATGGCTGTGTCAATCTCGGTCTTCTCGGGCAGTTCGTTGAGACGCCCGATGACTGCGTCTTCACAACCGAGGGATCGGCACGCACGGCGATGATGGCCGTCTACGGGCTGCTCGACCTCGACCGAGACGTTCCTCCGATCTGGCCCGCTCAGTATGACGTCCGTGCACTGCTGGCGGCTGCGAAAACGATGAATGACGGCAAGCTCCCCGGCGAGAAGGTCCTGAACCGGTTCCTGCGAGGCACGTACTACGAAGACATCCTTCCCTGATCGGGCCGGGCGGGGACGGCTCGGCAGGACGGCGGTCAAGGGCTCGCTGTGAAGGGGGCGCGGTCGGCCTGTGGCATGCTGGGCACCTACCGTCCGTCCAGTCTGCCGTAGGAAAACGATGGACCCTCGTGCCCGCATCGAGGCCTTCCTCGCCGGCTACGCCGCTGCCCATGCCGAGGTCAAGCCGCTCTTCGACAACAAGGAGAAGGGGACGTCACTTGCTGCTTTCGATGCCTGGAGGGAGAAGCTGCGTGAGATCGACGTCGCGCACAGGAATGGCGAGTTCTACCGCCAGTACGCCCTCAGCTTCGGTAGTTCTCCCGAGTTCAGCCCGGATGCCGTTGAGATCGAGAAGATCGAGGTCTACGGCAACATGGCGAGGGCGAGGCTCGCACGAGACTCCCGTGCCTATGGGGACCCCATGATCGAGATGATGCTGGTTCGCGTCGGCGACGACTGGCGGATCGATACCATTGACGACTACGACGAGGAGCCGAGCTCCCCACTGGTGGATAAGGACGTGCTCGAAGCCTGGAAGGCCGCCGCCGACAAGACGAGTCCCATGGAGGCCCAGCACAAGGAGGACATGCCCGACCCCGCGGCCGTGTTCTCCGCATCCTGGGCCTGCGAGGCGCTCAGCGAGGACTACGTCGAGGACTTCCTCAGCGACACCATGGAGTGGCGCGAGGAGGACGGGGATGAGAACGACCCGGAGACCTACGCCGCCGTACACGCCAGGGCCGTCGCCGAGGTGTACCGCAATGCTGAGGTTGGACCGGTCGAGATTCAGGAGATCGGTCAGTTCCCGCACGGCAGCTACCTGGCGGTGGGAGACCCCTTCGGAGAGATGTGCCTGTGCGCCCTCAGGATCGATCCCGGCGTGGCGCGGGCTCAGGCCCTGCTCACCACGCTGGGTGGCGAGCGGTGCGTGGCCGCGCTGCGCGTCATCCTCGCGGACCGCGAGCCGGTGCAGTGGAAACATGCGATCGTCGTGGAGAGGCCGGTGCGCTCCATGGACTTCTGCTCGTGGCATGAGCTGTCCACCAGGTCGGGCAACGGCACCATCGCCGACGCCGACGCCTACTTCGGCATGACCCACCGGCAGTACTCCAGGGTGGAGCGGCAGGTGGAACAGACCTTCCTCATGGATCCGGGGTCGGGGCCCATCGGAGCCTCGACCTCGGCCGGCCGGCATCCCGGCGCCGCTCAGGCCTACTGGGGCCTGGATGAGGACGGCCGGCCCGTCCAGCTGGTGCTCGACCACCAGGAGCTCTGGGCGCCCGCCGACCCGCCCGAGGCCCCGGCCGGGGCCTGAGCCGTGCGACGTCGGCCCGCGCCCGCATCCTGAGGAACGACCGCACTATGTCCCGGGCGGCGATTCATGAGAGCATGCGGGCCGTCCCCACCTGTCGCGACACCGTGAAAGGCTGAATCTCCCATGGATGCCCTCGCCGCTCAGCTCGAGGCCGTCTCGGACTGGATCACGCTCCACATCACCATGTGGGTGCTCGTCGGTACCGGGATCCTGCTGACCGTCCGCACCGGTTTCGTGCAGCTCCGCCGCCTGCCGGACATGTTCCGCCAGGTGGCCGGGTCGCGTTCCGGGGCTCAAGGAGGCATCTCCTCCTTCCAGGCCTTCACGATCTCCCTGGCCGCCCGCGTGGGCATCGGCAATGTCTTCGGAGTGGCCGCCGCCCTCATCCTGGGCGGCCCCGGTGCGATCTTCTGGATGTGGGTGGTCGCCCTGGTCGGGATGGCCACCGCCTTCTTCGAGGCGACCCTGGCCCAGATGTTCAAGGTCCGCCACACCGACGGCTCCTTCCGCGGCGGGCCCGCCTACTACATGGCGCGCGGGATGCGCAGCCGCTCCCTGGGTGTCGCCTTCGCGGGACTGACGATCTTCACCTGCGGCTTCTCCATCATCATGGTCCAGTCCAACGCCGTCGCCGGGGTTATCGGCCCTGACTCCCCGCTGCACCTGCCCCCGAGCGCCGCCGCCGCGGTGCTGGTGGGGCTGTCCGCCCTGGTCATCCTGGGGGGAGTGCGCCGGGTCGCCCGCGTCACCGAGTGGATGGCGCCCATCATGGCCCTGGTCTATGTGGTCATGGCCGTTGTCATCGTCGCCCTCCACATCACCCAGCTCCCGGGGATTATGGTCACGATCATCTCCTCGGCCTTTGGACCGGCGCCCTTCGCCGGAGGGATGACCGGCGGCATCATCGCCGCCCTGACCAACGGGACCCGCCGCGGCCTGTTCTCCAATGAGGCAGGACAGGGCACCGCCCCCTTCGCCGCCGCCACCGCCACCGTGGCCCACCCGGTTCAGCAGGGGCTCATTCAGTCCCTCGGCGTGTTCGTCGACACCATCATCGTGTGCACCGCGACCGCCTTCATCATCCTGGTCTCCGGCATCTACAGCCCCGCCCTCGTCCAGGCCGGCACGCTGACCCCCAAGGCCGCGGGCACCTTGACCTCCGACGCCGTCGCCGCCACCCTCGGCAACTGGACGGCCGTCCCCATGGCCATCGTCATCTTCGTCCTGGCCTTCTCCTCCATCATCGCCGCGGCCACCTACTCCGAGGTCTCCATGACCTTCATCTCCGAGCGGCCCGAGTGGCGCTGGCTGCCCCGGCTCGTCTCGGTGGTCTCCACCGGGCTGGGGGCGCTCGCCTCTCTGACCGTCGTATGGAACACCGTCGACATCACCATGGCCGTCATGACCCTGACCAACCTGGTCGCCCTCATCTGGCTCGCCCGCTGGGGAGTGGGGGCACTCAGGGACTGGGACGCACAGCGCGCGGCGGGACGAGTCGCGCCCCTGTTCAGCGGCGTGGGCAACCCCTACCTGCCCGGCGACCTCCCCGGTGACGTCTGGACCGGCGAGAGGACCCACCTGGCCGAGGCGGACAGCACCGCTGACGACGGCGTTCCCGCAGCCACCCCGGCCAGCAGCCAGCCCGCCGCCTCGACAGGAGCCGACGCATGAACCTCACCAGTATCGAGAACCTGCTTAACTCCGTCGACGACTTCTTCTACACCTATCTTCTGACCGCCCTGCTCATCCTGGCCGGCATCTACCTGACCGCACGTAGCCGTCTGGTTCAGCTGCGCCACTTCGGCACCATGATCAACTCGCTGTCCGGGTCCCGATCCGGTGCGCAGGGCGGTATCTCCTCCTTCCAGGCCTTCGCCGTAGGACTGGCCGCGCGCGTCGGCATCGGCAACATCGCCGGAGTCGCCCTGGCCATTGTGGCCGGCGGGCCCGGTGCCCTGCTCTGGATGTGGGTCGTCGCCCTCATCGGCATGGCCACCAGTTTCGTGGAGTCCACACTCGCCCAGATCTTCAAGGAGCGCGGCCGGGACTTCACCTTCCGCGGGGGCCCGGCCTACTACATCAAGAACGGTCTGGGCTCGCCCCTGTGGGGCAAGATCTTCGCCGCCATCTGCATCGTCTCAGTCGGCGTGACGGTGGTCATGGTGCAGACGAACTCACTGGCCCAGGTCATCACCGCCACCGTCCCCAGCGTCTCGGCCTGGATGGTCGGGGTCTTCCTCGTCCTGCTGACTGCCCCCGTGGTCCTGGGCGGGGTCCGGCTCGTGGCCCGCGTCGCGGAGTGGCTGGCCCCCATCATGGCGCTGGCCTATGTGCTCATGGCCTTGGTGGTCATCATCCTCAACATTGGCAGGCTCCCGGAGGTCCTGGGGAGCGTCTTCGAAGGGGCCTTCGGTCTCAACCAGGCCCTGTTCGGCACCGCCGGAGGAGTCCTCGCGGCGCTGCTCAACGGCGTGCGCCGCGGGCTGTTCTCCAACGAGGCCGGGCTCGGCACCGTCCCCAATGCCGCCGGCACCGCGACCGTCGCCCACCCTGTGCGACAGGGCCTCATCCAGTCCTTCGGCGTCTTCGTCGACACGATCCTCGTGTGCACGGCCACCGGCCTGCTCATCCTCCTGACCACCGAGACCTATCACCCCGGCGACGGCTCCCTGGTCGGAGCGATCCTCACCCAGCAGGCCGTTGCCGAGCACCTGGGTGCCTGGACCACCTGGCCCATGGTGGTGCTCATCTTCGTCCTGGTCTTCTCCACGGTGCTCGGCTGCTACTCCTACGCCCAGGTCAACGTCAACTTCCTGGGCGGAGAGCGCCGGTCCGAGCAGATCTTCGGGATCGTCCTGACCGCTGCGGCCTTCGGTGGCACCGTCCTGACCCTGCCCGTCGTCTGGGCCCTGTCCGACATCGCCCTGGGGCTCCTGGGCGTGCTCAACCTCGTCGTCATCATCCGGCTGGCCCCCTGGGTCATCGGAGCCCTGCGGGACTTCGAGTCCCAGCGTGCCCGGGGCATCACCGAGCCCGCCTTCGTGGGCCACGGCAACTCCCTCCTGCCCGGAGACGTGGTCCCCGGCATCTGGGAGCCCGACGACGTGGCGAAGCGGGGCTGATTCTCATGGCACCTCTGGGGCGCATCTCATGGATGGGCCAGGTCGATGCCGTCCTGGCCTCCGTCTCCGACATGCTCTACTCCTGGGGCCTCATGTGGCTCCTCATCGGGGCGGGCGTCTTCTTCACCGTCAGGACTCGGGGCGTCCAGGTGCGGCACACCGACGCGATCGCCGCCTCAGTGATCGGCTCCCGCGACGGCAGCCACGGCGGCATCACCTCCTTCCAGGCCTTCGCCGTCGGACTGGCCTGCCGGGTGGGGACCGGCAATATCGTCGGGGTCGCCTTGGCGCTCATCCTGGGCGGGCCCGGAGCCGTGCTGTGGATGTGGCTCGTGGCGATTCTTGGAACCGCCACCGCCTTCAGCGAGGCCACGCTCGCCCAGCTGTTCAAGGTGCGTCGCCCCGACGGCACCTTCCGCGGTGGTCCCGCCTACTACATCTCGCGAGGACTGGGGCTGCGGATCCTGGGCGGGGTGTTCGCCGTCGTCTTCCTCATCGCCAACGGCCTGGTCATGCCCATGGTGCAGGCCAACGCCATCACCGCCTCCCTGCAGGGGGCCGGAGGGCTCTCACCGAGTCTGGGAGCCGTCCTCGTCGTGGCCCTGACCGCGCCGGTCCTCCTGGGAGGCCTGCGCGCCATGGCCCGCGTGGCGGAGTACCTGGCCCCGTTCATGGCGCTGGCCTACCTGGTGCTGGTTCTGGCCATCCTCCTGACCCACCCCGTCCAGGCCCTCGAGGCGGTGCGCTCCATCATCGAGGGCGCCTTCGGCCTGCGCCAGGGGCTGGGCGGCCTGGCCGGCGGGGTGACCGCCGCGCTGCTCAACGGCGTGCGCCGCGGCCTGTTCTCCAATGAGGCGGGACTCGGAGGGGCCGCCTGCGCCGCGGGCTCGGCCACCGTGAGCCACCCCGTCCAGCAGGGATTCATCCAGGCCTTCGGGGTCGTGGTGGACACCCTGTTCGTCTGCACCGCGACGGCGCTGGCGATCCTGGTCGCCGGTGCGGACGTCCTCCAGCCCGGGGCGAGCGCCAAGGAGAGTGCGGGAACCCTGACCCAGGACGCCATCGCCCACCTCGTGGGGGAGTGGAGCCGCTGGCCCATGGCGCTGCTCGTCGTCGTCCTGGCCTACACCACCATCATCGGGGCCTTCTCCTACGCCCAGGTCTGCCTCGACTACCTCACCGATCGTCCCTGGGTCGCGCGTGCGCTGCAGATCGGCGCCGTCATCTGCGCCGGCATCGGCAGCGTGCAGCAGCTGACCACCGTGTGGACCCTCGCGGACGTGCTCCTGGGGCTGGGCGCCATCATCAACCTCGTGGCGCTGGTGCTCCTGAGCCGATGGGTCGTCGGAGCGCTCAGGGACTGGGAGGCCAGGCGGGGCACGTCAACGGCGGAGGGCGACAAGTCGGTCTTCCGCAGGGACTCCGAGTACCTTCCGGCGCCTCTGCCGGAAGGCGCCTGGGAGGGGGGCAGGTAACCGGTAGATGGGCGGTGTCGCGCACAACGCACCACGCGCCTCGCGCACGTGCGGCAGCGATGCCACAGGGCCGTCACCGAATCGAAACACTGTATCCGTAGCCTTCGCGAATACGGTGCCCTCCCTCCCGAAGGAGGGGGACGTGGGCAGGACGTGTATCCCGGACCGCTCCCGTGCTGGTTCGCGCGCCCGACGCCCACCTCGCCCGCGCCGTCGTCCCACCCCTACGGAGGATCTCACGTGCAACCGGTTCTGGCTTCCCTGACCAGTGCGGCATCCAGCGCAGGCAACAGCTGGACCGCATCCTTGGAGCGCTTCTTCAACGATGGCGCCAAGATCCTCGATGATGCCGCCGGGTACCTGTTCCTCTACCTGCTCGCCTGGCTGCTCGTGCTGGGGGGCCTGTACTTCACTGTGCGGACCGGATTCGTGCAGCTGCGGCTCTTCCCCTACATGGTGCGGGCCATCACCTCCTCCCGTGACAGCAAGGAGGGCGGGATCTCCTCCTTCCAGGCCTTCGCCGTCGGGCTGGCCTCCCGCGTGGGCACCGGCAACATCGTGGGTGTGGCCATCGCCATCACCATGGGTGGCCCCGGTGCCGTGTTCTGGATGTGGATCGTGGCGCTGGTGGGTATGGCCACCGGATTCATCGAGGCCACCCTCGCCCAGCTCTACAAGGTCACCCACCCCGACGGCACCTTCCGCGGCGGCCCGGCCTACTACATCCAGCGCGGCCTGGGCTCCAAGCCCGCCGCCAAGCTCTTCGCCGTCGTCATCACCTTCGTCTTCGGCTTCGCCTACGAGGCCACCCAGGCCAACACCATCGCCGCCACGATGGAGAGCACCTTCCACGTCGAGCCGTGGATGACTGCCGTTGCTCTGGTCGTCATCACCACGCCGATCATCTTCAAGGGCATCAAGTCGGTCGCTGCCGTCTCGGAGTGGCTCGTGCCGATCATGACGGTGGTCTACGCCCTCATCGCCGTGGCCATCCTGGTGCTGCACGTCACCGCGATCCCGGGAGCGATCTTCTCCATCTTCGAGGGCGCCTTCGGAGTCGACCAGGCCTTCGCCGGGACCGCCGGGGGATTCACCGCCGCACTTCTCAACGGCACCCGCCGAGGCCTGTTCTCCAACGAGGCCGGTGAGGGATCGGTCCCCAACATCGCAGCCACCGCCACCGTCCCCCACCCTGTCCAGCAGGGATTTGTGCAGTCCCTGGGCGTCTTCGTCGACACGATCGTGGTCTGCACTGTCACCGCCCTCATCGTCCTGCTCTCCGGGGTCTACGACCCGGTGGCCGCTCAATCCGCCCCAGAGGTTGCCAATGGCGCCGCCAACACCCTGACCTCGGCATCGGTCACCAACGTCCTCGGTGGCTGGGCGCAGTACCTCATGGCCGTCATCATCTTCGTCTTCGCCTACTCCTCGCTCCTGGGTAACTACACCTACGCACAGGTCAACATGGACTACCTCCAGGGCAAGCAGCACAAGCACTACGCCCTGCGGGCCATGATTATCGTGGCCACCGCCGTCGGTTCCCTGTCCACCCTCACCTTCGTGTGGAGCCTGTCCGACCTCGTCATGGGGGCCATGACCGTCATCAACATGGTCTCCATCCTCGCCCTGGGAGGCTGGGCCTTCGGGGCCCTGCGCGACTGGGAGGCCCAGCGCCGCGCCGTCGAGGCCGGTGAGAAGGACGAGATCCGCTTCATCGCCACCGACAACCCCTACCTGCCCGGCACGCTTCCCGGGGACATCTGGGCCGTTGACGGTGCCGCCCATGCCGCCATCACGGAGCGTCGCGCCGCGCTCGAGGAGGCCTCGGGCAGCTGAGCCCAACAGCGCTAGGCTGAGGCCCATGAAGATCGCGCGCTTCTCCACCGGTGACGAGCCCCGCTACGGCATCGTCCAGGGCCTGCCCGAGCATGAGGTCGCCTCGGGCGAGTCCGAGGGGCACCTCCTGGTCCTCAAGGGAGACCCCCTCTACTCCCTGCCCGAGGCCACCGGGGAGGTCGTCGAGCTGGGCGAGGTCCGGCTCCTGTCGCCGGTCATCCCGCGCTCCAAGGTTGTGGGGATCGGGAAGAACTACGGGGGCCACATCGCCGAGATGGGTGAGGACGAGCCGCCGCGCGAACCGGTGGTCTTCCTCAAGCCCAACACCTCCGTCATCGGACCGGACGCTCCCATCGTCCTGCCCGCCTGGAGCGAGGAGGTTCACTACGAGGCCGAACTCGCCGTCGTCATCAAGACCCTCGCCAAGGACGTCCCCGTGGAGCACGCCGACGACGTCATCCTGGGGTACACGGTCGCCAACGACGTCTCGGCCCGCGACCGCCAGCGCGCCGAGCCGCAGTGGGTGCGGGCCAAAGCCTTCGACACCTCCTGCCCCCTGGGGCCGTGGATCGAGGTCCCCGAGCCCGGCCGCGAGCCGCTCTTCTCACCCGGAGACGCGGTGGTGCGAGCCCGGGTCGACGGCCGCCTCGTCCAGGAGGGGTGCACCGCTGACATGATCCGCTCGATTCCCGAGCTGGTTGCTTACGTATCGACGATCTTCACTCTTCTTCCCGGTGACGTCATTCTCACCGGCACGCCGGCGGGAGTCGGCGAGATCCGAGCCGGTCAGCGCGTCGAGGTCGAGGTCGAGGGCATCGGCTCCTTCTCCAACCCGGTGGTTCGCCGCTGAGTCGACGCGGCTAGCCCCACGGAGCTTAAGTCCTTGTCCCGACGACGACGGGCGGGACTCCCGGGGCGTGTCCTGAGAATCCCGCCCATCGGCGAGTGCTGGTGCTGCTCCTCGGCTGTTGCTGCTCGGTCGTGGGGAGCCGAGGCAGGCTCAGGTGTCCTTGGGTGAGCCGCCTGAGCCCTTCTCGTCGCTCTTCTTGTCGTCGCTCTTGGAGTCCTTGCCCGCACCATCGCCGGATGCGCCCTCATCCATGTCGGCCGGGCCCGGGTCGGTGACGGTCGTGTCCTTCATGAGATCGTCAAGAACAGCGGTGGAGTACTTGTCCTTGGGACAGATGAGAGTCGCGGTGAGCATGGTCGGCCTCTTGATGGTCGAGAATGCCCTGATGAACTCAGTGGCTTGGTATTCCTTGCCGTCCTTGCCGGTGTAGGTCCAGTCCAGCCTCTTGGTCTCAATGGCGTTTCCAGAGGCGTCTTTGACGGAGGTCGAATCATCCTGTGCGGGTTTGAAGCTCACGTGGGTGACACCCTGAGAGAACTTCTGCTGCTCGTTCGCCGCGTGGGTATCTGTGTCCTCGCGGTCAGTGGAGAGCTGTCCGTTGAGGAGGTTCTGCGTCGTCACGAACTGGCAGCCGTCGTCGCTGACCAGCTCATTGACTCCTCCGGTATCGCGCTTCGTGTTGGTCCAGCCCGGTGCTGACACGATGATGTGCCAACCGGCTGCTCCTCCATTGACCTCCGTACCCTTCGTACTGCCGGAGTCGGAGGGCTTGTCCGAGGACTGCGACGAGCTCTTGCCTGATGAGGTGCTGGAGCGCGCGGGGCCGGACTCGTCCTGACATGCAGCGAGAACCGGGATCGCCAGGGCGAGACTGAGACCGGCGACAAGGGGAAGCCTGAGAGCCGATCGGCGGCGGCTGGTGGAACGTGCCGCGGGATGTGGGGACGGGGACATGAGGCCTCCAAGGAACGATGAGTCGGGAGTCTTCCCGAACGGATTGGAGATGTCATCACCTCTGGTGGGAGCCGCGAGAACTTCCTGGCGGCGACATCATGATCTCACGGGTGCCACGTTAATTCGCCTGTGTGCGCAGAGCGATGGGGCAAGTTCCCCATCCCTCGTAGTCGAGGTCGAATACTCCAGGTGAGGGACCCCCTCATAGTGTCCCCGTGTCCGATGATGAATTCGGGCAGCACATGATCGTCAGCACATGTTGACGCAAGAAAAGGAAGTCGTGACCATGAGGACACTGCCTGCTCGGCATAGTGCCGCAGGGGCCTCAGTGCTGGTCATGGCCGCTGGAACGTTCACGGTGCCGGCGGCGGCCAGCGTGGCCGGGGGACCCCGCCCGAGGGGCCCGACCTGTTCCCTGGGTGGCGTCAGAGGGGACTATCCTGGCCTCATCATGCCTGAACTCAGTGATCACTCATCCGCTTTCCGTCCTGAGCCCACCAGCGCCTCCGGTATCCCGGAGCAGGGCTCATCGTCCGTGCGCGTACGTTTCTGCCCCTCACCCACGGGAACCCCTCACGTGGGCATGGTGCGCACCTGCCTGTTCAACTGGGCTTACGCCCGCCACACCGGCGGAACCTTCGTCTTCAGGATCGAGGACACCGACGCCGCCCGTGACTCCGAGGAGTCCTTCGACGCCATCCTGGACTCCCTGACCTGGTTGGGCCTGGACTGGGACGAGGGCGTGGGTAAAGGGGGCCCTCATGAGCCCTACCGCCAGTCCCAGCGCATGGACCTGTACAAGGAGGTGGCCGCCGAGCTGCTGTCGGCGGGCTACCTGTACGAGTCCTTCTCCACCCCCGAGGAGATCGAGGCGCGCCACCGTGAGCGTGGCAAGGACCCCAAGCTCGGCTACGACGGCTTCGACCGTAATCTGACCCAGGAGCAGAAGGACGCCTTCCGCGCCGAGGGTCGCCTGCCCGTCCTGCGGATGCGGATGCCGGACGACGACATCACCTTCACCGACCTGGTCCGCGGCCCCATCACCTTCAAGGCCGGCAGCGTGCCGGACTACGTCGTCGTGCGCGCGGGCGGTGAGCCCCTCTACACCCTGGTCAACCCCGTTGACGACGCCGCGATGGGCATCACCCACGTTCTGCGCGGTGAGGACCTGCTGTCCTCCACCCCGCGGCAGGTGGTCCTCTACCGGGCCCTCATGGACATCGGTCGGGCTCAGGTCATTCCCGAGTTCGGGCACCTGCCTTACGTCATGGGGGAGGGCAACCGGAAGCTGTCCAAGCGGGACCCCCAGTCCAACCTCCTCATCCACCGCTACCGCGGCATGATCCCCGAGGGTCTCCTCAACTACCTGGCCCTCCTGGGGTGGTCACTGAGCGCGGACCGCGACGTCTTCTCAGCCGCAGAGATGATCGAGGCCTTCGACGTCCATGACGTCAACCCCAACCCGGCCCGCTTCGACCCCAAGAAGTGCGAGGCCATCAACGCCGAGCAGGTGCGTGCGCTGGGGGAGACCGACTTCCGGGACCGGCTGGTGCCCTACCTCGTCGACGCCTACCCCGACCCGACCGGTGAGACCGCTCAGGTGCCACTGGTCTCAGCGGAGGCCTTCGACAAGCTCACGGCGCGCGAGCAGGAGATCCTCAACGCGGCGGCCCCCCTTATTCAGACGCGGATCCAGCTGCTGCGAGAGAGCCGCGACATGCTCGGCTTCCTCTTCGTGTCCGACGACGATCTCGTCGTCGACGACAAGGCTCTGTCCAAGCTCAAGGCATCGGCCGGAGACGTGCTGGATGCGGGCATCAGCGCCCTGGAGGGGCTCAACCCTGAGCAGTGGGACAAGGATCATCTGGAGGAGGCCCTCAAGACCGCCATCGTCGAGGGGCGGGGCATGCCCGACGGCGAGGGGATCAAACCGCGTCTGGCTTACGGCCCGTTGCGTGTCGCGGTGACCGGGCGACAGGTCTCTCCGCCCCTGTTCGAGTCCATGGAGATCCTCGGACGCAGCTCCACCCTGGCCAGGCTGAAGGCTCTTCGGGCCCGGCTCGGGTGAGACTGCACGACGAACTGAGCCGGTGGGGCCGGGGCGCGGCGTTGAGCGTGTGCGTCCCGGCCCCACCGGCCAGTGAATGCGGAGCTGAGTACAGGACCGCACCAGCCGTCCCGCTCTTCTGTGGGCCGCGCCGGCCGATTACATGGCTCCAGCGTCGATTCCCTGGAGCCGGATGCCTCCCAGAATCGTGTGCCACTGATCCAGCCCGATGAGGGAGCCCTGGGGGCACAGCAGCATGACCTCGACAGCGAACCCCTTCTCTCCCACTCGCCTGTCGAAGCGATACCCATCCATGGGAGTGTTGGGGGCGTCCGAGAAGTTGACCGTCACGGAGAAGGTCTCCTCATAGCCCGGGAGGGTCCCGCTGTCGTCCCGGACGGCCTCCACCGGGTTCGGGCCCTGTGTCGTCTGATAACCGGAAAAGATCGTCTGCTGACTCTTGAGAGCCGCCTTGGACTGAATGTCGTCCCCGACTCCTCGGAGGCTGTAGTACCTCTCCTCGGCGCTCGTGGAAACATAGCCGAAGCAGGCGGGGTTGGCGTTAACCGTGTATCCGTCAATAGTCCCGTTAGGGCCGGCCGAGTCCTTCTTGATGCGCTCGTCGTCGTGCGTCCAGACCGACGAGTCCTCACTGGAAACCGTCACACTCGGTGCCGTCCATGTCGTTGCCGAGGGGGAGGGCGTCGACGCCGAGGCGGTTGGGCTCGGTGACTTGGACGGTGTGGGTGAGCTGGATTCGCTGGCCTCGGCACTGGCCTCGGCGGAGGCGTCTGCTGGCTCGACCTTCAGCTGTCCCTTGTGGGCCGGGCCGCAGGCGCTCAGCGCCAGACTGGCTGCGAGGCACATCCCCAGGGCCAGGCGACGAGCTCTGGAGGGGGTACGGGCGAGGAGCATCTGGTGGTGGTGCGGTGCTGGATGAGGCAATGCGGCTCTCCTGGTGGTGAGGAAGGAGGAAGGGTGGTGGTGTGGCTCGGTACTGGAACTCATCTATCCCATGACCCCAGCATCGAGTCCCGCCACTCGTGTCGAGGACAGGAACTGATGCCATGCATCGGTGGAGGCGAGCTCGTCGGTATGGTTTCGACGGGAGTCGGCCCTGAGGTCACCACGAAAGAGGTGTGGTTGGACATCGTCTGCCGTACCTTGATGGAAGAGATTGCGTTGTCTCCACCCCTTTTTCTTTCGCTGTCGATCGACGGATCTGCGTCGTAGAAAATAATGGCTGGACATCCTCCTGCGTCGAAGTCGTAGGCCTGGCCGATTTCTGTCGACGTCGTGACCGGTTGCTTGAGTATGTCGTCCTGCCGGAGCCACGTGCCGGCCCGGTCGTGGGAGATCGTGACGTTCGGGGCCGTCCGGGCGGTTGCGGAAGGTGTTGCCGACGGCGTCGAGGGCGGTGTTGTGGACGGCGCTGGTGAGCCGGAGGGGACGGTCTTGGTAGAGGCGCCGGTGGGTTCGACGCTCAGCTGTCCTTCGTGTGCGGGGCCGCAGGCGCCCAGGGGGAGGGCGGCGATCCGGGTCGGTCCAAGGGCGCGGAGGCGAGTGTTGCAGGGGCCGTGACCTAGGCGGTGACGGTGCCGCAGGTGGGTGGGCATATTGCCTCCCAGAAGGGTGGGGTGGGCAGGAACTAGATGGGAGTGTAGGGGATGCCTCTGGAGCTCCGCTTGGTTGTGAGCGCTCAGGAGGGGCTGCGGTGCTGGTTGCCAGGGTCCTGTGAGGCGGCGAGTGGGAGGATGGAGGGGGACGATCCCGAGACGTCCGTTGTGTGTCGGTCTTCACCTCCTAGCGATTTGATGGGCTGAGGGCGGGCGTGTAGATTACTGCCCGCTGCCTCGGACGTGATCCGTTCCGGGGTGAAGCCCCTTGGGGTATGGTGTAATTGGCAACACGACTGATTCTGGTTCAGTTATTCTAGGTTCGAGTCCTGGTACCCCAGCGGATCTCATGATCTGTGGCCCCCATCGTTTAGTGGCCTANNGAATCCGGCTGGGGGTACGAGGGTCCGGTTGCCGATTGCGGTATTCGGACTGTCATATGCCCCCATCGTTTAGTGGCCTAGGACACCGCCCTCTCACGGCGGCGGCGCCGGTTCGAATCCGGCTGGGGGTACGGATCAAGCAGTCCGATCAGGTCTGCTGGTTCACAACTCCATAGCATGCCCCCATCGTTTAGTGGCCTANNGAATCCGGCTGGGGGTACGAGGAACAGGCGCCCGCTCCACCGCACGGTGGAGCGGGCGCCTTGTGTACTCGCCCATCTGTTCGCCCCATGCCGCCGCGGTGAACCGCGCTCATGCCGGTGAGGGTTCCTCAGCCGTCCATCAGGCGGAGGCCAGCAGGTCGCTGCCCGTCGTGACGGTGAGCCCTCGCTCCAGCAGTGAGCGCAAGCCTCCTTCCAGGGCGGAGAACAGGCCCTCGGAGGGCTGCGTGCGCCCGTCGTGGCACAGCACCACCGATCCGGCGCCGGCAACGTCCTTGACAGCGTCGGCGGCCGCCGCCGATGGCGTGTGAACGCTCCACAGCAGCAGGTCCATCCTCTTGAGCGAGGCAACCATCATGGCCGGCGCGTCAACCCGGCCGTAGGGAGGCCGCCACAGGCGCGGAGATGGGGCGCCTGCCGCCACGATCGCCTCACACGTGCGGTCCACCGAGTCGCTCAGCTCGGAGAAGCTCACACCGTAGACATCCGTGTGCACCCAGTTATGGACCCCGACCTCGTGTCCTTCGGCGACCTGTCGCGCGATCAGCTCGGGGTGGGCCTGCACCGCGGAGCCCAGAACGAAGAAGGTGGCCCGCACGTGCAGCCTCGCCAGCATGTCGAGCACCCGTGGAGTCCAACGGGGGTCCGGCCCGTCGTCGAAGGTCAGCGCCAGCTTTCCGGACTTCCCGTCGGTCTGGAAGACCACTCGCGTACCGAGCGCGCTGCCGGGGCCCGCCGGGCGAGGGGCGGTTCTGGCGGTGGGGGAGAGGTGGGTCTCCCGCCAGTGAGTTGCTCCTGCGCCGGCGCCCGCGCCGAGCACGCCCGCCGTCGTTGCCAGGGCGGCTCTTCCCAGGAAGCCTCGCCGGCTCTCACGAGGAGCGGGACTCGGCTGTGACTCGGTTGACGAAGAGGGAGCGGTGTCCCTGGCTCCGTCATCCGGCAGGCTCGTGGTCGTCACCGGCATATCGTAGAGCGAACCCGGCAAGCCCCTGAAGTCGCCGTCGGAACGTTGCAGAACCACGACGGCGTCGAACTGCCTCGCGCCGTATCAATCGATATCCGAGACATCCTCGGTAGGATGCCCGCGTGACGAACTTTCCCGCGCTGAAGACCCCCGGCCCCCTCGCTGATGGCGCCATGCGCATCACTCCCCTGGGGGGCCTGGGCGAGGTCGGCCGCAACATGACCGTCTTCGAGCTGGACGGCAAGCTGCTCATCGTTGACTGCGGTGTGCTCTTCCCCGAGGAGGACCAGCCGGGCGTCGACCTCATCCTTCCCGACTTCTCCTCCATCGAGCACCGCATCGACGACGTCGTCGCCCTGGTCCTGACTCACGGGCACGAGGACCACATCGGGGGTGTGCCCTACCTGCTGCGCCTGCGTGACGACATCCCCCTGGTGGGAAGCGAGCTCACGCTGGCCTTCGTGGAGGCCAAGCTCAAGGAGCACCGTATCCGCCCGGTGCTGCGCCAGGTCATCGAGCACGAGGAGGTCTCCTACGGCCCCTTTGACCTGGAGTTCGTGGCCGTCAACCACTCCATCCCCGACGCCATGGCCGTCATGATCCGCACCGATGCCGGCAACGTGCTGGCCACCGGTGACTTCAAGATGGACTCCCTGCCCATCGACGGGCGCATCACGGACCTGCGCTCCTTCGCCCGTTTCGGTGAGGAGGGCGTGGACCTGTTCTGCGTGGACTCCACCAACGCCGAGGTCCCGGGCATGGTGGGCCACGAGGGCGAGATCGGCCAGGTCCTGGACAACGTCTTCGCCGACTCCGACGGGCAGATCGTCGTGGCCTCCTTCGCCAGCCACGTCCACCGCGTCCAGCAGGTCCTCGATGCCGCCGCCCTGCACGACAGGCGGGTCGCCCTCGTGGGGCGCTCCATGGTGCGCAACATGGGGATCGCCGCCGAGCGCGGCTACCTCAAGGTCCCCGCCGGCGTCCTCATCGATGCCCGGGACATCACCTCGCTGCCCCCGCACGAGAGAGTCCTCATGGTCACCGGCTCTCAGGGAGAGCCCATGGCGGCCCTGTCCCGGATGGCCCACTCCGAGCACCGCAGCGTCACCATCGAGCCCGGGGACACCGTCATCTTCGCCTCCTCCCTCATCCCCGGCAACGAGAACTCCGTCTTCCGGGTCATCAACCAGCTCATGAGGCTGGGGGCACGCGTGGTCCACCAGGGCAACGCCAAGGTCCACGTCTCCGGGCACGCCTCCTCCGAGGAGCTGCTCCACGTCTACAACATCGTCCAGCCCCGCAACGTCATGCCCATTCACGGTGAGATTCGTCATCTGGTGGCCAATGGTGGGCTCGCCGTCAAGACGGGAATCGCCCCGGAACGGGTCATGCTGTGTGAGGACGGCGTGGCCGTCGACCTGGAGGGTGGAGTGGCCCGTATCGCCGGCCAGGTGCCCTGCGGCTACATCTACGTCGACGGCTCCTCGGTGGGGGAGATCGACGAGGCTGAGCTCAAGGACCGCCGCATCCTGGCGGAGGAGGGCTTCGTCTCGGTCTACGCCGTGGTGGAGACCACGACTGGCACGATCCTGGCCGGCCCCCACATCCAGGCGCGGGGCGTGGCGGAGGACGACTCGGTCTTCGAGGAGATCCTTCCCGATGTGACCGAGGCCCTGTCGGCTGCGCTGGAGACCGGGAAGGCGGACGCCTACTCCCTCCAGCAGGTCATGCGCCGCACCCTGGGGCGCTGGATCGGGCGCCGCCTCAGGCGCCGTCCCATGATCGTCCCGGTCGTCATCGAGGCATAGCGGGAGGGCGCTTACTGCATGACTCTCTTCCGGCCCGCGTGCTTCATATCCACCGGATCCATCCTCATTGACATCCCCCTCCACGTCAGCCGTGTGCCGACGCCGGGAGGGGCGATCACCGGGGCGTCGTCGGGTCCGGTCGTCGGTGGCGGGTACACCGTGGTCTCGGCCGCAGCCCGGCAGGGTGTACCCACGGCCCTGGCCGCCACCCTGGGAACCGGACCCAACTCCGCGCGGGTGCGCGAGTCGATGCGGCTGGACCGGGTGGAGCTGCTCGTCGAGGAGCTCGTCGGGGACATCGGCACCTGCACCACGCTCATCGAGCCCTCCGGCCGACGCACCTTCATCACCACCGCGGGTGTTGAGGGCGAGCCTCAGCGTGAGGATCTCGAGAGCATCGACCTGAGGGCCGGGGACTGGGTCTACGCCACGGGCTACGACCTGGCCCACTACACGAGCCGCGGCATCCTGGCCGACTGGCTCCTGTCGATCCCCGACGGCGTCGGGCTGGTGATCGACCTCGGCCCGGTCCAGCCCGACATCCCCGACCAGGTGCTCCTTCCGCTGCTGAGGAGGGCGACGATACTGACCGGGAACGACCTGGAGATGGGGCGCCTCGAGAAGCGACTGGGCGGCACCGGTGCCATCCGGCAGGCCTGCCCTGAAGCACTGATCGTCCACCGAACCGGCATGAACGGCTGTGTTCTCCACCCGGTGGGCGGCGAGCCGATCGAGGTACCCGGTTTCGTGCGTGAGGTCGTGGACACGACGGGAGCGGGAGACACGCATACCGGTGTCCTGGTCGCCGGCCTCCTGGGCGGGCTCGACGTCGTCGAGGCGGCCAGGCGAGCCAACGCGGCCGCCGCCCACGCCGTGGCCCGCAGTGGCCCGGCCCAGGCCCCGCTGTGCGAGGAGATCGATGAGTTCCTCCGCGCCGACGATGAGAGGTCCTGACGGGGGCCCGGGGCGCGCCCGCCTCTGCCCTCAGGGGATGAGTCCCCGTACCGGGCCGCGGCACCGAGAAGGTGACGTGTCTCCGGCCGGGGCGGGCGGCGTGGCAAGGTCAATGACACCGAGAATCCGATAGTTTCTAGGGCATCATGGCCAATCGTCGCACCACGAGAACAGCTGCGCCTTCACCGGGAACCGGCAGAGGACGTAATCGAGGCGGTTCCGCTCCAGGAACCGCACCCTTCTCCGCGCCCGGAACCGGGCCCTCGGGCGGACGCTACCGCCGTACCGGCTGGGCCTTCCTCATCCTGGCCCTCGCAGCGGTGCTGGCACTGCGCGAGTGGTTCGGGATCTCCGGTGCCGCAGGCGATCTCCTGCACCACATCGCCGCGGGTCCCGTTGGCGTCCTGGGTGTCTTCGTACCCCCGCTCCTGGCGGCGCTGGGCATCGCCATGCTGCGGGTCCACAGCCTGGGGGCGGTGCACGCACGGGTCTCCGTGGGCTGCCTGGGGCTGCTGACCGCTCTGACCGGAATGATCCAGGTCGGCAGCGGCAACCCGGTCCTCAAGGGCAACATCGACGGCCTGGAGAGGGCCGGAGGGCTGCTGGGGTGGCTGGTGGGCTACCCGCTGGCGGCACTGTTCTCCTCCGTGGGGGCCTTCATCCTGTTCCTCCTCCTGACCGCGTTCTCCGCACTGGTCCTGTCCGGCAAGACCGTTGCCGAGATCCGTGACCTACTGGATCAGTACCGGGCCGCGGACGGTGACGGAGCCTCCCAGGGCGCCGATGGATCGGGTGACTCCCTGGCCCGGCGCCTGCTGGGGCGGGTCCGCGGAGGCTCTGAGCGGGCCGGCGCCTCGGGCGCGGACTCGGATCAGACGGCGCTCCTGGACTCCTATGACGGCGACGAGCCCTTCCGCTCCGCCCTGGAGGTGGAGGAGTCGGCCTCACGTAAACGGGGCAGTGGCCGCCGTAAGCGCTCGGCCGACCGGCAGGCCCAGCAGACGACGATCACCGAGCTCTTCGAGCCGGGCGCCGATCACGGGTCCTACTCCAAGGGCGAGGACTTCGTCATCCCGGACGTGGGCGAGGAGACTGATGTCATCGCCTCCCCGGCGCCCTCAGCCTCCTCTCCCGCCCGGAGCAGGCCCGCCGGCCCGGCAGGTGGCTCCGTGGCCTCCGGCCCGGCCGCAGGAGGGCAGCGCAAACCCTCATCCGCCAAGCGCAGCGCACCGCAGTCGCCCTCCGGTTTCGACGCCGTCACTGAGGAGACCCCCGAGGTCGCGCTGGAGGAGCCCGACCTCGCCGACCAGATCGCCATGAGCGACATGGCTCTGCCCGACGGATCGACCTACACCCTGCCCGATGACGCGCTGCTCGGTCCCGGCCCGGGCCACTCCACCCGCACCCCCGCCAACGACGCCATTGTGGAGTCCCTGCAGAACGTCTTCGCCGAGTTCAACGTGGACGCCACGGTCACCGGCTACACGCGCGGCCCCCAGGTCACCCGCTACGAGGTTCACCGGGGCCGGGGGGTCAACGTCTCCCGGATCACGGGGCTGGAGAAGAACATCGCCTACGCGGTGGCCTCCGACGAGATCCGTCTGCTCACCCCTATTCCGGGTAAGAGCGCCATCGGAATCGAGATCCCCAACAGCGACCGGGAGATGGTCAAGCTCGGCGACGTCCTGCGCTCCCAGGCCGCGCGAAAGCAGGCGCACCCGCTGGTGGTCGGGCTGGGCAAGAACGTCGAGGGCGACTACGTCGTCACCAACCTGGCCAAGACCCCGCACCTGCTGGTGGCCGGGCAGACCGGTTCGGGTAAGTCCTCCTTCGTCAACTCGATGATTACCTCGATCATGATGCGTGCCACCCCCGAGGAGGTGCGCATGGTGCTGGTGGACCCCAAGCGGGTGGAGCTGACCATCTACGAGGGCATCCCCCACCTCATCACCCCGATCATCACCTCCCCGAAGAAGGCGGCAGAGGCCCTGGAGTGGGTGGTGCGCGAGATGGACGCCCGCTACGACGACCTGGCCTCCTTCGGCTTCAAGCACATTGACGACTTCAACAAGGCGGTGCGCGCAGGCGAGGTCCAGCCCCTGCCGGGATCCCAGCGAGAGCTGAGCCCCTACCCCTACCTCCTGGTCGTCGTCGACGAGCTCGCCGACCTCATGATGACCGCCCCCAAGGACGTGGAGGCCTCCATCCAGCGCATCACCCAGCTGGCCCGCGCTGCCGGGATCCACCTCGTGCTGGCCACCCAGCGTCCCGTCGCCCAGGTGGTCACCGGCCTCATCAAGTCCAACGTCCCCTCGCGCCTGGCCTTCGCCACGGCCTCCCAACTGGACTCCCGGGTCATCCTCGACCAGAACGGGGCCGAGACGCTCACCGGCCAGGGTGACGCCCTCTACCTGGGCCCGGGCGCCTCCACGCCAGTGCGTATCCAGGGCTCGTGGGTCACCGAGTCCGAGATCCGCTCCGTCGTCGAGCACGTCAAGTCCCAGCTGACGCCCGAGTACCGCGAGGACGTCGTCGTCCCGGAGGTCAAGAAGCAGATCGACGAGGAGATCGGTGATGACATGGACCTGCTCCTGCAGGCCGCCGAGCTCATCATCTCCAGCCAGTTCGGCTCCACCTCCATGCTCCAGCGCAAGCTGCGGGTCGGCTTCGCCAAGGCCGGACGCCTCATGGACCTGCTCGAGTCCCGTGAGGTCGTCGGCCCCTCGGAGGGGTCCAAGGCCCGCGATGTCCTCGTCCAGCCCGAGCAGCTCGAGGAGACCCTGGCCTGGATCAAGGGCGAGGGGGGTGCGCCGGGAAGCGCGGAGAGCCCCGAGGCCCCTGACGCGTCTCAAGGCGAGCCCGACTCCGAGGCCCCCTCGGCTCCTGCCGCGAACGAGCCCCGTACTGCGGTCATGCCGTCGAACCGCTACAGCACGGACCCCTTGGAGGTCGCCTCCAGCCTGCCGGAGTCGGAGTCTTGGGACGACACCTCCGCCGATGAGGACTCCGAGGACGCCTGGTCGCTCACTGGCCGCGGCTCATCGTGGTGAGGCGGAGGCCGACGCCGCGCCCTGCGGGGCCGGGTGTGCCCCTGCCCGTGTGATGACCTTTTCCCGACTGGGAATCGTCGGAGCCGGTCCGGTGGGCTTGGGCGGTGTGGTGGCCATGGTCGAGGTGTCCTTGACCTGAGAGGTCAGCAGGCTCCAGCGCCGGTCGATCTGCTCTTTGCTCAGCCCCAGGCCGGCAGGCTGCTCGCCGTTGTGAAGCGCCGCCAGGTCCCTGATCTTGTGGCCGCCGGCGAGATCCATGGTGAACGGGTGCCAGTTCAACTTGTCCACGCTCACTGAGCCGTCGGCGTGGGAGGTGACGTCGGCCCAGACCAGCTGACCGACATCGGACAGCGGGGCGCAGCAGTCCTCATCCTGGTTCGAGATGTAGTTGCCGGCCGAGTACGACACCCACATCCCCTTGCCCCCGACTCCTCCGGAGAGCTTCTCGGCGGGCTGAGGCACATGGGGATGAGCGCCGAAGAAGATGTCGACCTGCCCGGTGTCGGCCAGGGACTGGGCGTAGGAGACCTGCTTGTCGTTGGGCGTGGTCTCGTACTCCTCACCGAGCTGGGAATGGACGACGACGAGATCGGCACCCGCCGCACGGGCCGACTTCGCCGCCTTCGTGATGGCGCCGACGTCGTTGAGCGACACGGAGTATCCGGTGGGATCCTCCAGGCCGTTGAGGTCCATGGTCGTGGAGATCTGGGCGACGGTCACGGTACGCCCGCCCCGCTCCAGCTCGTAGAGCGCGAAGGGCACCGAGGCGTCCTGCTGGCTCCGGTAGGTGCCCGCGTGGCCCAACCCGTGAGCGTCCAGCGCGTCCAAGGTGGCCACGACGCCGGCCTCCCCCCGGTCCGCGGCGTGGTTGGAGGCGGTCGCGCAGCCGTCCCAGCCGGATCTCGCCAAGGCGGCCACAACCTCGGTAGAGGTGCCGAAGGCGGGGTAGCCCGAGTAGACCCCGTCCGGAGCGACAGGCACCTCCATCCCGCACAGGGCCAGATCCAGGCCCTCGACCCAGGGGGTCTCAGCGGCGATGTTGGCGGTGATATCCCCTGAGCCTGCCGGAGTGGACTCCATCACCGGCATATGCATGAGGACGTCGCCGGCGTAACCCACGGTGAAGTGGACGTCCTGCGAGCCGCCGACGCTGGCGGAGGCGGACGGAGTCGGCGATTGAGCCGGCACAGCCTGATCGGAACTCGTCGAGCAACCGTTCATGGCGACGGATGCGGTGAGAACGACGGCGGTCAGCAGGCCAGGACCCCGTGACCTGCGGGTGAGGCCGGCGGAGTCCGGTGAAGTTGAGGGGAGAAGAGTGGAGGGGTGCATGATGATGAACGTATGAAGTGAACCTTAAGAGTGTGTGCGCGGTTCGTGCTCGTTCCAGTGGTGCAGGGGAGGCTCCCGGATGTCGGCGTGAACCGTGGGTGAGAACGGATCTTATGCCGCGTGTCGTCTGCAATGGGGCATAGCGCGTAGGGTGCAGGCATTCGGATGCGAGGCCGTTGAAAAGATGGATCGAGGTTTCTGCGTCGGTGGGAGGTCGTCCGCGACTAGGCTGGACCTGATGAACGCCCCGACCGCCCCGGATGGCGCCGCACCGTCAGAGCAGGCGCCGCTGCTCAACATCGCCAACGTCCTGACGGTGCTGCGCCTGCTGCTCGTGCCCGTCTTCATCTGGCTCGCCCTGCTGCCCGGGGACCGGGCCAGGCTCGCCGCAGTCGTGGTCTTCGTCGTCGCGGCCTTCACGGACCGCCTGGACGGCCAGCTGGCGCGCTCGTGGGGGCTGGTGACCTCCTTCGGCAAGATCGCCGACCCGATCGCGGACAAGGCGCTGACTCTGTCCGCCTTCGTTCTGCTGAGCGTCAACCAACGACTGTGGTGGTGGGTCACCATCCTCATCATCGTGCGTGAGCTCGGCATCACGGTTATGCGCTTCTTCATGCTGCGCCGTGCCGTCATGGCGGCCTCGCGCGGCGGCAAGATCAAGACGGCGCTGCAGATGGTGGGGCTGGTCGGGCTGCTCACGCCGTGGTCCATGCTCATGCTGCCCGCGGGGCCGGCCGCGTTCCTGACCAAGGCGGCCTACGTCATCGTGGCTGCGGCGCTCATCGTCACAGTGGTGACCGGCCTGGACTACGTCCGCGAGGCGATGCTGCTGAGCCGTCAGAACGGGCGGGGCGGCCGGTGACCGCCCGGGGGCCGTGGTGATCGAGGGGGCGTCCGGCGCCGAGGACCGTGTCCGCGTGGCGAGGGCTCTCCTGCAGTCCGCAGAGGAGCGCGGAATGACTCTGGCGATCGCCGAGTCGTTGACGGGTGGGCAGGTTGCCTCCAGTCTGGTGGAGGTTCCCGGCGCCTCCCGTGTGCTCGTGGGGGCGGTCGTGGCCTACGCCACCCGGATCAAGGCGCAGGTCCTCAGGGTCGATGCTGCGCACCTGGAGCTAACCGGGCCGGTGGACCGCGATGTCGCCCTGCAGATGGCGCATGGAGTGCGTCGGCTCCTCGGGACCGATCTGGGACTGGCGACCACCGGGGTGGCCGGGCCGGGGCCGGCCGACGGACATCCGGCCGGAACGGTCCATATCGCCGTCGTCGCTCCTTGGGGGCAGAGGCACCGCGAGCTGCACCTGAGCGGTGATCGCTCGCAGATCCGGTGCGCCACCGTGATGGAGGTGTGTGAGCTGGCCATCGGCTTCCTACAGAAGGACGAGTGTGGGCCGCAGCCCTGATTGCTTCTCAATGACGACTGACCAACTACAGACCGCAGACTAAGACGTATTTCAGATTTCTCTCAGGAATGCCGGTAGAGTGGTTCTCAACGTCACCGGAGCCGGAGAGCTGGCCCCACGTGGCGGGAATGAATCCACGACGTGAATGGTTGTGCTAGACGATGAACAACACGACTCACCCCCGCACCACTCGCCCGATCAACAACCGGATGCCGATGCGCCAGGGACCCGGGGCAGGGTACGGTGTGTCCGTGGACACCCCGAAGCACGAGAATGTCGTCCTACGCCGCGAGATCGGAGAAGTCCTGCGCGGCGTCCGACAGCACCAGGGACGCACACTGCGCGAGGTCTCCTCGCAGGCCCGTGTCTCCCTGGGGTACCTCTCCGAGGTCGAGCGCGGCCAGAAGGAGGCCTCCTCCGAGCTGCTCGCCTCCATCTGCCAGGCGCTTGACGCCCCCCTGTCCATGGTGCTGCGTGAGGTCTCCGACCGCATCGCCCTGACCGAGGGCGTCATGATTCCGGACACGGTTCCCGATGAGCTCGTGCGTCAGCAGGGGGTCGCCCTGCGGTGACCATCCGCTGACGCTCCGCGTGCGCCGCTCTTGTGGCGCGCAGATCGTTGCCAGTGAGCCGACCTTCCCGGCGGTGGGGCCACAATGAGTGGACTCGCCGCCGGGTTGCCTGTTGACAAAGGGGGAGTGGTGAAGCACTCGGAGTTCTGGAACGCCGTCGAGACGGTCTTCGGTCCGGCCTACGGCCGGTCACTGGCCCAGGATCTGGTTCTTCCAGGGCTGGGGGTGACCTGCGTGCAGGCGCTCGACGACGGTGTGGCCCCGGAGCAGGTCTGGGGCCTGCTGTGCGAGGAGACCGAGCGCTCGGATGCCGAGCGATGGATCTTCCGCTCGGATCCGCGTCGCTGAGCCCAGGTGACGAGGGCGGATGCGGGGGACAGGTGTGGAGCCGCCGACACGCGCGTGACGATGATGTCACGATCGAACAGGTGTTCGGGTACTGTTCTCCACGAACGACGACGACGCCCCCTGAGTCCACAGGGCTGATGCGGGGCGGAGATAGATGTCAGTGGTCAGGCATACCGTCGTTGGTGAGCCCCGGAGAGGGGACCTCGCCGAAGTTGACCAGCCATGCCCGCCGCGGCTGCGCGCCGCCCTGAGAACCGAGGTAGAACAATGCCTGCTGCCAGCCAGACCCAGGACCGCTCCAAGGCCCTGGCCACAGCCCTCGCCCAGATCGACAAGAGCTTCGGTAAGGGATCCGTCATGCGCCTGGGGGACGAGTCCCGTCCTCCGGTCTCCGTCATCCCGACGGGGTCGGTCGCCCTCGACGTGGCTCTGGGAGTCGGAGGGCTCCCGAGGGGACGCATCGTCGAGGTCTACGGGCCGGAGTCCTCCGGAAAGACCACCGTCGCCCTGCACGCCGTGGCCAGCGCGCAGAGGGCCGGCGGGAACGCGGCCTTCATCGACGCCGAGCACGCCCTCGACCCGGTCTACGCCAAGGCCCTGGGCGTCGACATCGACAACCTCCTGGTCTCACAGCCGGACACCGGGGAGCAGGCCCTGGAGATCACCGACATGCTGGTGCGCTCAGGCGGCCTGGACATCATCGTCATCGACTCCGTGGCGGCCCTGGTCCCCAAGGCTGAGATCGAGGGGGAGATGGGGGACTCCCACGTCGGTCTCCAGGCCCGCCTCATGAGCCAGGCGCTGCGCAAGATCACCGGTGCGCTGTCCTCCACCGGCACCACGGCCATCTTCATCAACCAGCTGCGCGAGAAGATCGGTGTGTTCTTCGGCAACCCGGAGACCACCACCGGAGGGAAGGCCCTGAAGTTCTACGCCTCCGTGCGCCTGGATGTACGCCGTATCGGCGGCCTCAAGGACGGGGACCAGCCTGTGGGCAACCGCACCCGGGTCAAGGTCGTCAAGAACAAGATGGCGCCGCCCTTCAAGCAGGCCGAGTTCGACATCCTCTACGGCCAGGGCATCTCCCGCGAGGGCAGCCTGCTGGACCTGGGAGTGGACAACGGCGTGGTGCGCAAGTCAGGGGCCTGGTTCACCTATGGGGAGGACCAGCTTGGTCAAGGCAAGGAGAATGCCCGCAACTTCCTCAAGGACAACCCGCAGCTGGCTGCCGAGATCGAGGAGAAGATCCTCGCCGCCCTGGGCATCGGTGAGCCCGGCCGCAAGGCCCGGGAGGCTGAGGAGCTCGCTGCTGCCGAGGCCGCCGTGGCCGCGGCAGCCGTCCCGGTGGAGAGCGCTGACACCGCCGCCACGAGCGCGGTCAAGACCGCCCGAGGGCGCGGGAAGAAGGCCACCTCCACTGCTAAGACCTCCAAGAGCGTGAAGACTCCCAAGGAGGCGTCGGCGGATGAGTCGGACACCATCTTCGGTGAGGAGGCCGGCGGGTTCTGATGCCCTGGCTCATCCCTGACGCCCATGCGCAGGCGGTCGAGGCGGCGCGGGAGATCGTCCTGCGCCGCCTGGACCGCAGCGCGGCTCCTCGCGCCGCCCTGGCCGAGCTCCTCGAGCGCAAGGAGGTGGACCCCCGTGTAGCCTCCGAGGTTCTTGACCGTCTGGAGGCCGCCGGAGTCATTGACGACACCGCCTACGCGGCCCGCCTCGCGCGCACCCGCTTCGCGGAGAAGGGGGCGGCCAGGCGAGCGATCGCCGAGGAGCTGCGGCGCAAGGGGCTGGGGGAGTCGGACGTCGCCGAGGCCCTCGAGCAGATCAACTCCGAGGACGAGGACTCAGCGGCGCTGGCGCTGGCTCGCAAGAAGCTCTCCGCCACCGGCCACCTGCCCTGGGAGGTGCGCCGGCGTCGCACCGCGGCCGTGCTGGGGCGCAAGGGCTACAGCCGGGACGTGACCATGCGGGCCATCGCTGCTGCTCACGCTGAGGAATTGGAATGAGGACGGGACTGCTTGTGGGGCGTCAAGAGCCTGAGGCCTGTGTGCCGGCCGACTAGGCTTCGTCCATGACCCAGGTGATTGCGGCCACTGACGGCTCAGACGCTCCGATCGACCTCCACGCGCTGGCGGCATCAGCGGGAATAGCTGCTGAGCACGTCATTCCCTATGGCCGCGATGTGGCCAAGATCGACCTGCGGGCGCTGGAATCCAGCCAGCACGTGAGCGGCGGTGGGGCGAGTACCTCTCGCTACGTCGTCGTCACTGCGATCACGCCGACGCCTTTCGGGGAGGGCAAGACCACCACGGCCATCGGACTGGCCCAGGGGCTCGCTCGCCTGGGAGAGCAGGCGGTTCTCACCCTGCGCCAGTCGGCCATGGGCCCCACCTTCGGCATCAAGGGCGGAGCCGGAGGATCCGGTGGCGCCCGCATCCTGCCGGCAGAGCGGATGAACCTGCACCTGACCGGCGACTTCCACGCCATCACCGCCGCCCACAACCTCCTGTCGGCGATGATCGACAACCACCTGCACCACGGCAATGAGCTCGACATTGACGAGCGCACCATCACCTGGCCCCGGGTGCTGGACGTCAACGACCGCGCCCTACGCCATATCGTCTCCGGCCTGGGGGCCAAGATCGATGGAGTCACCCGGCAGGCCTCCTTCGACATCACCCCGGCCAGCGAGCTCATGGTCATCATGTCGCTGGCCACGGACCTGGCCGACCTGCGCAGGCGCCTGGGGCGCATCGTTATCGGCCGAAGCCGCAGCGGCGAGTGGATCAGCGCCGAGGACCTCAAGGCGGCCGGGGCCATGTGTGCCGTCCTGCGCGACGCGCTCGAGCCCAATCTCCTGCGCACCGGCGAGGGCACCCCAGTCCTGGTCCACACCGGCCCCTTCGGCAACATCGCCACCGGATGCTCCTCGGTCATCGCCGACCGCGTCGCCGCGGCAGGAGCTCGCGACGGCGGCTACATCCTCACCGAGGCCGGCTTCGGATCCGACATGGGCCTGGAGCGCTTCATCGACCTCAAGTGCGCCGTCTCCGGGATGCACCCGAGCGTCGCCGTCGTCGTGGTCACCATCAGGGCGCTCAAGGCCCACAGCGGACGCCACCGCCTCGTCAGCGGCAAGGACCTGCCCGAGGAGATGCTCCAGGAGAACGTCGATGACGTGCGCGACGGCGCCGCCAACCTGCTCAAGCACCTGCAGATCGTGCGGGGCTTCGGCATCACCCCGGTCGTGGCCGTCAACGTCTTCCCCACCGACCACGATGCCGAGATCGAGGAGGTGACGCGTATCGCCGGTGACGCCGGAGCCCGGGTCGCGGTCTGCCACCCCGTCACCAGGGGAGGCGAGGGCTGCCTCGACCTGGCCGGAGCCGTCGTCGAGGCCTGCCAGGAGGCGGGAGAGCCGGCCAGCAGCCGACCCGCCTACGAGCCGCAGGACGACCTGCGCACCAAGATCTCCAAGCTCGCCGACCTCTACGGCGCCGACGGCGTGGACTACACCCCCGCCGCGAGCAGACTGCTGGAAGCCTACGAGCAGGCAGGCTTCGGCCACCTGCCCGTCATCGTCGCCAAGACCCCGCTGTCCCTGTCCGCTGAACCCGGCCGCAAGGGCGTGCCCACCGGGTGGCGCCTGCCGGTGCGCGAGGTGCGCCTGGCCGCGGGGGCCGGCTACGTCTACGCGATCTGCGGCAGCCTGTCGACCATGCCGGGGCTGCCGAGCCGGCCCGCCGCCGAGCGCATCGACGTCGACCTCGACACCGGCCAGATCGTGGGGCTGCGCTGACGACGCACGGGCCCCCGAGAACCCACTGTGACGGGAACCATGCCTAGGAACTAGGTCCCAACGTGGTGCCGGACTAAGGGCACCCTTAGATTGTGCCCATGAGTCGTCGCACCACCATTGCCCTGTCGACCGCCGGCCTCCTGGCCGCCGGAGCCGCCCTCGCACTGGCCGTACGTCCGGCCCGCCACGACGTCCCCGACGTCGCCGCCGGCACGGGCAGTCGCCGTCCGCCCCGCGTCGTCATCGCCGGTGGCGGCTACGTCGGCTTCTGTGTCGCCCGGGCCCTTCGCGCCCAGCTCAACCTCGACCAGGTCGAGATCGCCATCATCGACTCGCGCGCCTACATGACCTACCAGCCCTTCCTGCCGGAGGTCGCGGCCGGCTCCATCCAGCCGCGCCACGTCGTCGCCCCCCACCGCCGTAACCTCGACGGCGTCACCATCATCACCGGCGCCGTCACCGCCATCGACCACGCGGGCCGCACCGTCACCGTGCGTCCCCCGACCCCTCAGTCCACGCACGAGCGGGTCGAGCCCTACACCCTGACCTATGACCACCTCGTCATCGCCCTGGGCGCTGAGGCCCGCACCCTGCCGATTCCCGGCCTGGCGGAGCAGGCCATGGGCTTCAAGCAGGTCGAGGAGGCTACCGCCCTGCGCAACCGGGTCCTCACCCGCATCGAGGACGCCGCCTCCACCTGGGACACCGAGCGCCGCAGGCGCCTGCTCACCTTCGTCTTCGTCGGAGGAGGCTTCGCGGGCGTCGAGGCCATTGCCGAGCTGGAGGACATGGCACGCGCGACCGTGCGCACTATCCCTTCCATCGAGCAGCGCGACGTCCGCTTCGTCCTCGTCGAGGGCTCGCGCCGCATCCTGCCCGAGCTCACCGAGGAGCTCTCCGGCTACGGGCTCCAGCAGCTGCGCGAGCGTGGCATCGACGTGCGGCTCAACACCTTCCTCAGCTCCTGCGTCGACGGCCACGTCGTCCTGTCCGACGGCACCGAGTTCGACGCCGACACCATCGTGTGGACCGCCGGCGTCAAGGCCGCCCCGGTGCTGCAGACCGCCTCCGACCTGCCCATCGATGCCCGCGGCCGTGTCACCGCGCTGCCCACCCTCCAGGTGGCGCGCGACGGCGCGCCGGTCGAGGGAGCCTGGGCCGCCGGCGACTGCGCCGCCGTTCCTGACCTGACCTCCGAGGACCCCGAGGCCACTTGCGCCCCCACCGCCCAGCACGCGGTGCGTCAGGCCAAGCTGCTGGCCGACAACCTCGTGGCCGTCCTCGCCGCCGGGGACGAGAACGGTGTGCCTCTGAAGTCCTACGCGCACGCGAACTTGGGCACCGTGGCCTCCCTGGGCATCGGCAAGGGCGTCGCCCGCATCATGGGCCGGGACCTGCGCGGCTTCACCGCCTGGACCGCTCACCGCGGCTATCACGTCTACGCGATGCCGACCCTCAACCGGAAGGTGCGCATCATGATGGACTGGCTGGCCGCCGTCGTCTTCCGTCGCGACCTGGCCTCCTTCGGCTCCATCGCCGAGCCCGGCGCGGCCTTTGCCACGGCGGCCCGTCACGACGCCGACCTCGCTGCCCGCCGCAAGGCCGCCGACAGCGGGTCCTGAGTGCTCAGCCGTCGACGACGGCGTCGAACTTGTCTGCGTAGTCCTGGGCGCTGAGCAGATCTCCCTCAGCGCTGACCGTCACCGTGAACAGCCAGCCGGCACCGTAGGGGTCCTCGTTGATGGTGCCCGGCTCGTCGACGACCGCCTCGTTGACGGCGACGACGGTGCCGCTCACGGGCGAGACGAGGTCCGAGACGGACTTGGTCGATTCGAGCTCGCCGCAGGGCTCGCCCGCCTCGACCTGGGCGCCGACCTCGGGCAGGTCGACGAAGACGACCTCACCGAGGGCGTCGGCGGCGACGGTGGTGATGCCCACGCGTGCGGGCTCACCGTCCTCCAGCCACTCGTGGTCGATGCTGTAGCGCAGGTGAGCGCGCACGCTCTGGGCCATGATGGGGTCCTTCCTGTCAGGAGGTGGTGGGTGGTGCGGGACGCCTTATCGGGTCCGCTTGTAGAAGGGGGAGTCGACGACCGTGACCTCCAGCGGCCTGCCGCGCACGTCAGCGACGAGCGCCGTGCCCACGGGCCAGGCGGGGGCGTCCTCACGCCAGGGACGCAGGAGCGCCAGGGCCACGGGGTGACCCAGGGTGGGTGACAGCAGGCCGGAGGTCACGGTACCGAGCACCTCGCCGTCGTCGCCCAGCACCGGCGCACCGGCCCGGGCCGCACGCCGCCCCTCAGCGATCAGGGGAACCAGCACCGAGGTTCCCTCGGTGCCCTCCTGCTCGGCCCGGGCGGCCAGGGCGTCACGTCCGATGAAGTCGCCCTTGTTGAGCCGCACCACCATGCCCAGGCCGGCGTCGTAGGGCGTCATCCCCTCGTGGAGCTCGTGCCCGTACAAGGGCATCCCGGCCTCCAGTCGCAGGGAGTCGCGCGCCGCCAGCCCGCAGGGGGTCAGCGCCGGCACCGGCTCGCCGTCGATGACGGTGGGCTCCAGGGCCGCCGCGGCGCTGGTGATGACCGTCCACAGGTCCACGGCGTCCTCCGCGCCGCAGAACAGCTCGAAGCCGTCCTCACCCGTGTAGCCGGTACGGGCCAGCAGCACCGAGTGCCCCGCCGCCGTCGCCCTGACGGCAGCGTAGAAGCGCAGGCGCTCCAAGAGCGTGGGACCGCACAGCACATCCGGTCCGCAGTCTTCCTCCTCCGAGCCCTCAAGGGGCCTGAGGGCGCCGGGCATGGCGGCACCGGACTCGACGACGCCGACGAGCACCTCCTGCGCCCGCGGCCCCTGGACGGCGATGAGGCAGGTGCGCAGAGAGATGTCCTCGACCGCGCAGTCGAAGCCCGCGCAACGGGCGACCAGCTCGGCGGCGACGCGCTCGCGGTTGCCGGCGTTGGGCACCACGAGGTACTCCTCGTCGCCCACGTGGTAGACGATGAGGTCGTCGATGACCCCGCCGGAGGGCGAGACGATCATCGTGTAGCGGGCGCGCCCCACCGCCACGGCCGACAGGGCCCCCACGAGCGCGTGGTCCAGGGCGGCCCCCGCCTCGGGGCCGGCGACCTTGACCTCACCCATGTGGGACAGGTCGAAGATCCCCGCGCTGCGGCGCACCGCGTGGTGCTCGGCCAGGTCAGAGGTGTAGCGCAACGGCATCTGCCAGCCGCCGAAGTCGGTGAAGGACGCGCCCAGGGCCGTGTGCACGCGGTGCAGGGGCGTGGTGCGCAGGACGGCTGCGCTGGTCTCGGTGTGCTTGCTCATCGCTGTCTCCTCGTCAGACGTGGTCTCGGCTCAGGCCTCGTGCGCCTCGAAGGCATCGGGTGGCGGGCAGGTGCACATCAGGTGGCGGTCGCCCCACGCGTTGTCCACCCGCGAGACCGGGGGGAAGTACTTGTCCGTCTCCATGCCCGCCAGTGGGAAGGCCGCGGTGGCGCGCGAGTAGGGCCGCTGCCAGGGCTCGGCCGTGACGGCCGCCAGCGTGTGCGGCGAGCGGCGCAGCACTGAGTCCTCCAGCGCCACGGCCCCTGAGGCGACCTCGTCGATCTCGGCACGGATCGAGCGCATGGCCGCGATGAAGCGGTCCAGCTCTGCCAGGGGCTCGGACTCGGTGGGCTCGACCATGAGCGTGCCGGCCACGGGGAAGGAGAGGGTCGGCGCGTGGAACCCGTAGTCGATGAGCCTCTTGGCCACGTCCTCGGCGGTCACGCCGGTGGCGGCGGTGAGCGCACGCAGGTCGAGGACGCACTCGTGCGCCACGTGCCCGCGGTGGGTGTACAGGGTGGGGAAGACGTCGGCGAGCGCCTGCGAGAGGTAGCTCGCGTGGGCCAGCGCCGTGAGGGTGGCCCGGCGCAGATCGGCGTCGGTGAGCGTGGCCAGGTACGTCCAGGCCAGCGGCATGACCCCCGCCGAGCCGAAGCGGGCCCCCATGGCCGCTGCTCCGCCGAAGCCCCGGTCATGGTCCTCGTCCGTCGGGAGGGCCGATCCGGCGGGGCCGGCCGGAAGGTAGGGGGCCAGGTGCTCCTTGACGACGACGGGGCCCACGCCCGGACCGCCGCCGCCGTGAGGGATGGCGAAGGTCTTGTGCAGGTTGAGGTGGGACACATCGCCACCGAGGTCACCCGGGCGCAGCAGCCCCGTGAGGGCGTTGAGGTTGGCGCCGTCGATGTAGACCTGGCCACCGGCGTCGTGGACGAGGGCGGTGACCTCAGTGACCTGCGGCTCGAAGACGCCGTGGGTGGACGGGTACGTGAGCATGATGGCCGCGACGCGCTGACCGTACTCGGCCAGGAGCTCGCGCAGATGGTCGACGTCGATGGATCCGTCCTCGGCGGTGGCGACCACCGTGACGCTGAAGCCGGCGCCGGCGGCCGAGGCGGCGTTCGTGCCGTGGGCGCTGGCGGGTACCAGGACGAGGTCGCGTTGCTGCTGCCCGGTGGCCCGGAGGTAGCCGCGCACCGCCAGCAGGCCGGCGAGCTCGCCCTGGGCGCCGGAGGCCGGCTGCAGGCTGCACCGGTCGTAGCCGGTCAGCCGCGCCAGCCGGTCGGCGAGACCGTCCAGCAGCAGGCGCCAGCCGCGCGTCTGGGACGTGGGGGCGTAGGGGTGGATGCCGGCGAGCCCTGGGCTGAGCCACACGGCCGACTGCGCGGCCGCGTTGAGCTTGAGGGTGCACGAGCCCAGCGGGATCATCGTCCGGTCGAGGGCGAGGTCGCGGTCCGCCAGCCGCCGGATGTAGCGCACGAGGGCGGTCTCGCTGCGGTGGCGGTGGAAGCTCGGGTGGGTCAGGAAGGTGCTCGTGCGCGCCAGTGACGCGGGCAGAGGGAACCGGGGGGCGCCGTCGGTGCCCGGGGCGGGATCCTGCGCGGCGCGGGGCAGGGCGTCGGCGAGCGCCCGCAGGACCGTGGTGACGTCGTCATCGGTGGTGGTCTCGTTGACACTCACGCCCACGTGGTCGGCATCGAGCAGGCGCAGGTTGTAGCCCAGCGCCTCAGCACGCTCGATGGCCCGGCGGGCGGCGCCGGGCAGGCGCACGCTCACCGTGTCGAAGAACTCCTCGTGCTCGAGGCCGAGCCCGAGCGCGCAGGCGCCGACGGCCAGGTGCTCGGCCCGGCGGTGCACGTGCTCGGCGATGGACACCAGGCCCTCGGGACCGTGGTAGACCGCGTAGAAGGCCGCGACGACCGCCAGCAGGGCCTGCGCGGTGCAGATATTCGAGGTGGCCTTCTCCCGGCGAATGTGCTGCTCGCGGGTCTGCAGGGCCAGGCGGTAGGCCTCACGGCCCTCGGTGTCCCGGGAGACGCCGACGACGCGTCCCGGCAGCTGGCGCCGCAGCGCCTCGGTGACGGACATGAAGCCCGGGTGGGGGCCTCCGAAGAACAGGGGCACCCCCAGGCGCTGCGCGGTACCGACGGCGATGTCCGCGCCGACGGCGCCCGGCTCGGTCAGCAGCGTCAGGGCCAGCGGGTCGGCATCGACTGCCACCAGGCCGCCGCGGGCGTGGACGGCCGCGATGGCACCGGCGAGGTCCTGGACGAGTCCGCGGCTGGTGGTGTGGGCGAGGACCGCCCCGGTCAGGGGCGCGCCGTCGTCGGTGATCGTGGAGAGGCAGGCGACCTTGACGTCGATGCCCAGGGCCTCGGCCCGGGCCGAGGCCACCTCGATGAGCTGGGGGTGCAGGCCGGAGTCGAGGAGCACGGGGGCGTCGGGGCCGCGGTGCGCGCGCGCCATGAGCAGGACGGCCTCGGCCACGGCCGTGGCCTCGTCCAGCAGGGAGGTGCAGGCCACCGGCAGGCCGGTGAGATCGGCCACGACGGTCTGGAACAGCAGCTGGGCCTCCAGGCGCCCCTGGCTGATCTCCGCCTGGTAGGGGGTGTAGGCGGTGGTCCAAGCGGGATTGGACAGGACGTCGCGCACGATGACGGCGGGGGTGATGGTGGGGTGGTAGCCGCGCCCGATCATCTCGGTGTGCGGGTCGTTGAGGGCGGCCAGGGACCTGAGCGCGCCGACGGCCTCATCCTCGCTCAGCCCGCCGACGACGGCATCGGGTCGCTCGGGCTGCTGCGGGGGGTCGAGGACGGGCAGGGTGGTGGGAACCACCCGGACGGCCAGGTCCTCCAGGCTCCGAGCACCGATGCTGGTCAGGACCGTGTCCAGGTCCGCTCCCGTCGTGCCCAGGTGCCGGTCCAGGAAGCGCGGGGGTGTGTGGGGCGCCGTCATAGCCCTCCCTCTCATCGTGTGGCGCGTCACATCCTAGTGAAGGAGTCCGCATCCGCGCAGCAGAATGGAAGCGGCGCTCCGTGAGGCACAGGTCGAGGACCGTCAGCCGTGCATCTGGTCACGACACTGCGCCAGGGCTGGGGCGGGGCCCCGCCGCCACCTACACTGCTCGGCGATGACCACGCTGACCACCTCCGCCCCCGTTCTCGACGCCCGAGGCGGCCTGCCGCGTACCTACCACGTGCGCACGCTCGGCTGCCAGATGAACGTCCACGACTCCGAGCACATGGCGGGACTGCTGGAGAGGGCCGGCTACCTGCGCGTCGAGGACGTGCCCGAGGCCGCCGCCCGCGCCACCGACGCCGGTGACGGCGGGGCCGACGTCGTCATCATCAACACCTGTTCGGTGCGTGAGAACGCCGCCACCCGGCTCTTCGGCAACCTGGGCCAGCTCGCCGCCGTCAAGCGCGAGCGCCCCGGCATGCAGATCGCCGTGGCCGGGTGCCTGGCCCAGCAGATGGGGGAGGGGATCGTCGAGCGGGCCCCCTGGGTCGACGTCGTCTTCGGCACCCACAACCTCGACGTCCTGCCCGCCCTGCTCGAGCGCGCCCGGCACAACTCCGCGGCCGCCGTCGAGCTCGAGGAGTCCCTCAAGGTCTTCCCCTCCACCCTGCCCACCCGCCGCGAGTCCTCCTACGCCGCCTGGGTCTCCATCGCCGTGGGCTGCAACAACACCTGCACCTTCTGCATCGTGCCCTCCCTGCGCGGCAAGCAGCGCGACCGCCGCCCCGGCGACGTCCTGGCCGAGGTCGAGGCCGTCGCCGCGCAGGGCGCCATCGAGGTGACCCTCCTGGGGCAGAACGTCAACTCCTACGGGGTCGGCTTCGGGGACCGCGGCGCCTTCGCCAAGCTGCTGCGGGCGGCCGGCTCAGTCGAGGGCATCGAGCGCGTGCGCTTCACCAGCCCCCACCCCGCCGCCTTCACCGACGACGTCATCGACGCCATGGCCACCACCGAGGCCGTCATGCCCAGCCTGCACATGCCCCTGCAGTCCGGCTCGGACCGGGTGCTGCGCGCCATGCGCCGCTCCTACCGCACCCAGCGCTTCCTGGGCATCCTGGACAAGGTCCGCGCCGTCATGCCCGAGGCCGCCATCACCACCGACATCATCGTCGGCTTCCCCGGCGAGACCGAGGAGGACTTCCAGGCCACCCTCGACGTCGTCGAGCAGGCCCGCTTCGCCTCGGCCTACACCTTCGAGTACTCCCCGCGCCCGGGCACTCCCGCCGCCGACCGCGACGACCAGGTCCCCACCGAGGTCGTCAAGGACCGTTACCGGCGGCTCGACGCGCTCGTGCGCCGCATCGCCCACGAGGAGAACGAGCGCCAGGAGGGGCGCGTCGTGGAGGTGCTCGTCGCCGAGGGCGAGGGGCGCCGGGATGCGGTCACCGCCCGCATCTCCGGTCGTGCCGCCGACAACCGCCTCGTCCACGTCGCCCTGCCCGAGGACCTGGCCGAGGACGACTACGCCGGCGGGGCCCCGCGCCCCGGCGACATGGTCACCGTGCGCGTCACCCACGGCGCCCCTCACAACCTCATCGCCGACTCCGCCCGCTGCGGACGCGAGCTGGACCCGCGCGCCGCGGCCGCCAACGAGGCCCTCAAGCCCGGCGACCGCCTCTGGCTCGACGACGGCCCCGCCCTGTTCCAGGTGCGACGCACCCGCGCCGGAGACGCCTGGGAGCGCCGCCAGGCCGAGGCCTGCGCCACGCCCGAGCCCGACACCGCCCCGGTGAGCCTGGGCCTGCCCACCCTCCGCGTGGGCGCACCGGCCTGAGGCGGACCACGGCTGATTGCGCTGACGGTGGAGCGGGCCGGGCTGCGCTGGGGAGCACCCCGCAGGCCCCGCTAGGCTGGGAAGCATGCCCAGCTTCGACGCCAGCTCTGCTGCCGCCGCCACGGTCCCCAGGCCCGTGGACGTCGACCGTATCCACGAGTGCGTCAAACGACTGGGACTGCGCTACTTCATCGACGACGAGGGCGACATTGGCATCCCCTGGCGCTACGTCACCGTCCACGCCATCTTCCAGGACACCAGGGCCGTCCAGATGCGCGGAATCTGGCACCGCATCGCCGACACTGAGCACCTGACTCAGTTGCGTGCCCTGGTCGAGGACTGGAACACCACCCGCATCGGCCCCAAGGCCTACCTCACCGTCGCCGACGGCGGAGTCGTGCGTCTTCACGGTGAGTACACCTACCCCCTCGAGGCGGGAATGACGGACCGACAGCTCGAGGACTTCGTCTTCGGCGGCTGCCGGCTTATCGTCGCCCTCATGCACGAGGCCGAGGAGCAGTTCCCCGACGAGCTGCGCGGAAGCCTGGAGCCGTGATGCCCAGACTGCAACGCCTCACCGACTTCATCGCGCGCCTCCTGGGCAAGGAGTGGGACGTGCGGGCGCTGGACCGTCAGCGCAGCAGCCGGCCGGGCGACTCCCACGCCGGGCCCGACGAGGTCCCGCCCATCTCGCCGTACGTCACAGGTCACGTGGAACCCTCAGCCTCAGGCGAGTCAGCCGACTCAACCACCCCGGCCGACTCCGGCGGCACATCGGAGCCGGCCAGGACAACTGCGTCGGCGCAGACCCTGGACGCCTCACGCAGCTGGTCGAGCACATCGGGCCGGTCGGAGGAGGAGCCGGCAGCGGGAGGACAAGGCGCCGGCCGCTCTTCGGACCTGGAGCCGGCCGACGAGGAGCCCCAGGGGCTGACCCTGGCCCGGATCGAGTCCATGCTCACCGGCCCGATGGAGTACAACGTCCAGCTGACCGAGGACCGCGAGCACCCTTGTCTCCTGGGAACCTGGGACTCCTTCCCCTTCGTCATCGAGATCCCTGAGGGGCATGACGGCTGGCTCCTGGTCTCCGGGGACTGGGAGGAGGCAGCCCCCGCCTCCCAGAGGGACGAGATCGCTGCCAGCGTCAACGACTGGAACCGGGACAAGTTCTTCCCCACCGTCGGCGTCATCGACACCCCCATCGGTCCGCTGGTGCGCGCCACCTACCTCACCGACCTGTCCGCCGGGGCTACCGATGCCCAGCTGCGTCTCCACCTGGACACGGCGTTGTCCGCCTGCACCCAGGCGCTCAGCCTCGTGGGTCCTCTCCTGCCGGAGATCTGAGCCCCATGAGCCCCAAGGCTGCCAGCGCCCCCTGCCTGCCCAGACTCGTCGTCGTGGGCCCCACCGCCACCGGCAAGTCGGCCCTGGCCCTCGACCTCGCCGAGAAGATACGAGCCGACGAGCCGGCGACCCGCGCCGAGATCATCAACGCCGACGCCTCCCTGCTCTACCGCGGCATGGACATCGGCACCGCCAAACCCAGCCCCGCCGAGAGGGCCCGCGTCCCCCACCACCAGATCGACGTCCTCACCGTCAGAGACCGGGCATCCGTGGCGGCCTTCCAGCGCAGCGCCCGCGGCGACATCGACGCCGTCGAGTCACGGGGCTACCTGCCGATCATCGCCGGAGGCTCCGGCCTGTACGTGCGGGCCCTGACCGACGACCTCGACTTCCCCGGCACCGACCCGGCCGTCCGCAGCCGCCTGAGTGAGCGCGCCGAGCGGGAGGGGACCGCCGCCCTCCGCGCCGAGCTGGCCCGGCTCGACCCGGTCGCCGCCGAGCGCGTGGAGGCCTCCAACATCCGCAGGATCGTGCGGGCCCTGGAGGTCATCGAGATCACCGGCCGTCCCTTCTCCGCCTCCCTGCCCCGCTACGAGGACATCGCCCCCACCGTCCACATCGCCCTGCGCTGCGAGCGCCGGCTCCTGGATCAGCGCATCAACGAGCGGGCCCGCGCCATGTTCGACGGCGGCCTCGTCGAGGAGGTGGAGGCCCTCGTCGACCAGGGCATCCGGGAGGGGGAGACCGCCCCGCGCGCCATCGGCTACGCCCAGGCGCTCGCGGTCATCGACGGGACCATGAGTGTGCCCGAGGCGGTCGACTCCACCGCCCTGGCCACCCGCCAGCTCGCCTCCCGCCAGATCAAGTGGTTCCGGCGTGACCCACGGCTGCACTGGATCGACGTCGCCCTCACCGAGACCGGGCAGTGCACCGACTCCGAGCGCTCCCGGTTGACCCGGCAGGCATGGGAGCTCGTCTGCACGCGTCGTGGCGTCGCTTAGGCTAGGGACCATGCCGCACTCGACAGGTCTTCGCGGTCGTGAGCTCATCAAGGGCCACGCGACCCTCAACGACTTCCTCATGCTGGTCGACCCCGGCTGCGAGGTCGCCATCAGCGGCGCCGACATCGCGGCGGTCTGCGACCGCCACCGCGGTATCGGTGCCGACGGCTTCGTGCGCGTCGTACGGACCACCGCCCTGCCCGGAGCCGGAGCCTTCGCCGCCTCCGTGCCCGAGGCCGAGTGGTTCATGGACTACTACCGCGCCGACGGAACCGTGGCCGAGATGTGCGGCAACGCCGCACGCCTGTTCGCCCACGTCCTGGACCGTGAGGGGCTGTGCCCCATCGCCGACGGCGAGTCGGTCACCATCGGCACACGCGGCGGGGCCCGCACCATCACCCGCCTGGGCGAGCTGTGGACCGTGGACATGGGGCCGGCCCGCCTGACCAGCCCCGAGGAGGCCGACGACGAGGGCTGGGACACGGCCGTCGTCGTCCCTGGCCTGGACGGGCCGCGGGCCGCCCTGAGCGTGGAGATCGCCGGCCCCCACACCGTCGTCGCCCTGGGGGAGGAGGGCGAGCTCGAGGCGGCCGCCTTCGCCGGGCTCACCGACTCCGCGGACCCGGTCGCCTACGAGCCCGCCCCCGAGGTCGGCACCAATCTTGAGCTCGTCGTGCCGCTGGGGGAGGAGACCGACCCCGACACCCACTCTTCGGTGGGTGTCGCCCGTATGCGTGTCCTGGAGCGCGGTGTGGGGGAGTCCCTCTCCTACGGAGCGGGGTGCTGCGCCGTCGCCGTTGCCCTGCACGCCTGGACCGGTCCGGGCGCTCCCGAGGACTACCGACTGCTCGTTCCCGGCGGAGAGATCGGGGTCCACGTGGGCGCCGACCCCCTGGGTGAGGACAGCAGCGTGCTGCTGACCGGCCCGGCCACGATCACCGGGCGGATCACCGTCGCCTGAGGCCCCTCAGCCCCGCCGCCATCCGCACTGCTCCCGGACGTCGCACCGACGCCGCATCCGAGAAGAGAAACCGACCACCACTATGAGCCAGCCATCCACACGCACCGCCGTCGGCGCCATCCTGCCGACCGGCCTGATGCTCTTCGCCCTGTTCTTCGGGGCAGGCAACCTCATCTTCCCGCCCCTGCTGGGGGCCGCCTCCGGCAGGTCCTTCATTCCGGTCATGGTGGGCTTCCTCGCCACCGGGGTGCTCATGCCACTCATCACCGTTGTCGCCGTCTCCACCTCCGGTGAGGGGATCCTGGGCCTGGCTCGCAGAGTGGGACCCCGATTCGGCACCGTCATGCCGCTGGCGGTCTACCTGGCGATCGGCCCGCTGTACGCCATCGCCCGTGTCACCACGGTCGCCTACGAGCTGGCGACCCGCCCGGTACTCGAGCTGCTGGGAATTCAGGACTCCCGCCTGGCCCTGCTGGTGCACGTGACGGTGTTCATGGGGGTGTCCTTCAGCATCGCCCGCAGCCCGAGCCGCCTGGCCGACCGCGTCGGGCGCTGGCTCACTCCCGCCCTGCTGGCCCTACTGGCCCTGCTGTGCGGGGTCACCATCGCGATGTCCCCCAGGGTGGAGCGCGAGGCCATCGAGCCCTACGCGAGTGATCCTCTGACCAATGGGCTGACTCAGGGCTACCTCACCATGGACGTCCTGGCGGCCACCGTCTTCGGCATCGTCGTCATCACCTCTCTGCGCGAACGCGGCCTGACCTCTCCCCGCGCCCTGGTGCGCGGCACGGTCCTGTCCGGTGGTATCGCCGCTGTGCTCCTGGGGCTGGTGTACGTCGGCCTGGCCGTCCTGGGGACGCGTACCCGCGGGCAGATCACCGTCGACACCAAGGACGGCACCGCGCTGCTGCGCAACGCGGCCTCCTCGACGCTGGGGACCTCGGGAGTGGTCATCTTCGCCGCCATCGTCATCCTGGCCTGCCTGACCACCGCCGTGGGCCTGATGGCCTCCTGGGCCGGCTACGCCTACACCGCCTGGCCGGCCGTCTCCTTCAACCGGCAGCTCGCCGCCTGCGCGATCGTTTCCTTCACCCTGGCCAACCTGGGCCTGAGCGCCATCCTCAAGATCGCGGGACCCTTGCTGTTCCTGCTCTACCCCCTGGCCATCGCCCTGGTCGCCGTGACCCTGGTCGACGCTGTGGCACCGGGACGGCTCAAGGCCGCCTACCTGTGGTGCGTGAGCACGGCCGGGATTCTCGGATCCGTGCCGGCCATCACCGCCGCCGGTTGGGATGGCCCCAGCAGGCTGCTGGCCAGCACCGGCCTGTGGAGCGACTCCACCGGATGGATCCCTCCGGCACTCCTCGCCCTGGGGATCGGCATCCTCCTGGACATCCGCTCCGGAGCCTGGTCCACGCCCGCCCCCGGGGAGCCTCCCAGCCGGGTCCAGCAGGACGTCGAGCACGCCGCGGCCTCACAGCTGTGAGCGGTCCGGCACGCGATAGCCTCACGACGTGCCCACGACTCGCCCCCGCGACCCAGCCCAGACGCCGCCTCCGAACCATGAGCGGCTTCTGCCGACACTGCTCATCCCCGCCTTTGTCACGCTGCTGGCCGTCTCCTCGGTCAATGTCATCCTGCCGGCGGTCTCCCACAGCCTGAGCGCCGGCACCGCCGGGCTCCAGCTCGTCGTCTCCGGTTACGCCCTCGTCTTCGGGGTCGTCCTGGTCCCGGCCGGCCGTGCCGGCGACGTCATGGGGCGGGGGCGGCTCTTCGTCATCGGCATGCTCCTGTTCGGTGCCGGTTCGCTCGCCTCTGGCCTGGCTCCCGACGTCGCCACCCTCAACCTGGCCCGGGTCGTCATGGGAATCGGCTCAGGGCTGCTCAACCCGCAGGTGACCGGCATGATCCAGCAGTACTACTCCGGTGAGGCCCGAGGACGCGCCTTCGGGCTCTTCGGCGCCGTCATCGGGGTCTCGGTGGCGCTGGGGCCGGTGCTCAGCGGCGGGTTCATCGGCTGGCTCGGGGACGACTGGGGCTGGCGCGCCTCCTTCCTCATCAACGTCCCCCTCACCCTGGCTGGCGTCTGGGCCGCGCGCCGCTACCTGCCGGCCTCCGCCTGGCAGCGGGGGAGCGACACAGGTCAGACGGAACAGGCGGACAGCCCTGACGCCGCCGGGAGTGCCGGTGCCGGGGCCGCCCACCGCGGCCGGGTCGATCTCGACCCGGTGGGGATGGGGCTGCTCGCCGTCGGCACGCTGCTCATCATGATCCCCTTCATGGAGGCCTCGGCCGGCACCTGGATCTGGGGCCTGGAGGTCGCCGGCATCGGCGTCATCGGCGCCTGGGTGGCCTGGGAGAAGCGCTACCGGGCCAGGGGCGGTGCCCCCATGGTGGACCTCAGTCTGCTGGCTATTCCCTCCTTCGCCTACGGGAGCCTGGCCATCGCCGTGTACTTCCTGGGCTACACCAGCGTGTGGATCATCGTGGCCCAGTACGTCCAGGCCGGCCTGGGATCCACCGCCCTGGCCAGCGGTCTCATCGGAGTCCCCTCCGCCCTGGCGGGATCGATCACTGCCGCCGTCGCCGGCCGCCGGGTGATCCGGGTGGGACGGGTCATGGTGCTCGGCGGCATGGTGCTGGGCATGGTGGGGCTGCTGGCGAGCATCGGCATCATGTACATGCACGCGCGCGCGGGGTGGAGCCCCTGGTGGCTGACTCTCACGCTGCTGGTGCTCGGAGTGGGGCAGGGCCTCGTGGTCTCCCCGAACCAGACCCTCTCCCTGGCCGACGTCCCCCTGGAGTACGCCGGGGCCGCGGGCGGCATCCTCCAGACCGGTGAGCGCATCGGGGCCTCCATCGGCATCGCCGTCATCACGGGCCTGACCTTCCGCGTCTCGCACTCCTCGGGCTGGGAGGTTGCCGCTCAAGCCGGCCTGCTGGCCGTCGTGGCCACCATCGCCGTGGCCGCGGGGGTTGCCGCCATCGACCTGCGCCTGGCGCCCCGCCGTCGTGTCAGCGGCGCACCCGCAGGACCCTGAAGCCCTTTGAGGAGGCCGTTCGGCTCACGTCCCAGCCCTGGTCCCTCAGCCAGGCCGCCAGGGAGTCGGCTCCCAGGTTCTTGAGCACCACCAGCCAGGCCTCGCCGTCGTTGGACAGCAGCGCCAGCCAGTCCAGCAGCAGGGCGTGCAGGGCCTCCTTGCCGATGCGCACCGGTGGGTTGGACCAGATGAGGTCCACCGTTCTGGAGCTCTCTCGCAGCTCGGCCAGCAGCGCGTCGGCCGGGGCGGTCCGCACGTTGTCCAGGCCTGCGGCAGCGGCGTTGCGAGCGGTCAGGGCCAGGGAGCGCTCGTTGACATCAGTGGCCAGGACCCGCGCCTGCGGAGCGGCCCCGGCCAGGGCCAGCGTGATCGGGCCCCAGCCGCATCCCAGGTCGAGGAAGGTCCCGGTCTCGGGCGGATCGGCGACGTGGTCGAGGAGGACCTGTGTGCCCTTGTCGAGGCGGTCGGCGCTGAAGACGCCCGAGGCCGTGACCACCGTGTGCTCGACGCCGCGGATCGAGAACCGGTGAGTGCGTTCCTCAGCCTCGACGGCGGGGGAGGCGGTGAAGTAGTGCTCGCTCACACCCGTCAGGCTACCCGCGTACTCTGACGGGCATGACCGCCCCGCCCAGCTCCTCGAGCAGTCCGTCGATCGGGGCGCTCCTGGGCTCGCGGGCGGGGCACCTGGCGATGGCGGTGCTCGTCGTCGAGCTGCTGGCGGGCATGCAGGTCTACCTCAACCAGACGGTTCTGCCGCTGCTGGCCACCGAGATGGGCGCCCGCAACACCTACGGTCTGGTGACCGCCGCGGCCCAGGTCCCCGCCTTCCTCACGATGCCGCTGGGCGGGGCCATGCTCACCCGGTGGCGGCCGGCCCGCCTCATGACCGCGCTCACCGTCCTGCTGGTGGTCGGCGCCGTCGTCGGAGCCCTCGCCCCGAACGTGGGGGTGTACGTCCTCGGGGAGATCCTGCGGGGGCTGGCAGCCGGGGCTCTGGCGACCGCGACCATGGGGGTCATGGTTGCCGGCCTGCCCGATGCCTGGAGACGACTGTGCCTGGCGGCGGGCTCGGGCATGTGGGTCGTGGCGGCCCTGGCCGGCCCCGTCTACGCCTCCGGCGTCAGCGCCTCCTGGGGCTGGCGCTGGGCCCTCGTGGCCTACCTGCCCGTGCTCATCGCGGCCCGGGCCGTCATGGCCACCCAGATCCGCGACCTCAGCCTGGATGAGGAGACGGGGCGCGACGAGGCGGTGCCATGGCTGCCCGCCCTGGCTATGGCCGCGGGCGTGGCGCTCATCGGTGCGCTGCGCGCCTCCAACCCCTGGTTCTGGCCCGGCGTCGCCATCGGCACCGCCCTGGTGCTCTGGTCCTGCTCACGCGTCCTGCCGGCCGGGACCCTGCGCCTGGTACCCGGCCGGCGCGCGGGCATCGCCACCTTGCTGTGGGTGTGCGCCTTCTTCCTGACCCTGGACTTCCTGGTGGCCCCCAGCGCCCACGACGTCTTGGGCATGACCCCGACCCAGACCGGCTGGGCGCTGACCGCCGGCGGCGTCGGCTGGTCGGTCGTCGCGATCGCCTGCGGGGCCCGCCCGGCGCGAGAACCGGAGGCCTACCGACGCCGCACTACGCTGGCCGCGGTCTTCTTCGTGGTCGGAGCCACGCTGATGGTGATCACGGTCCTGGGCCGACCGCACTGGTGGGGGCTGCCCGTGGGATACGGCGTGGCCAGCATCGGCATGGGCCTGACCCACCTGGACACCATGAACCGAATCGTCACCGATCCCGCCCGGCCCGACGGCATCACCCACGCCCAGGCCGCCACCGCCGTGACGATCGCCGGTGCGGCCGGCGGTGCCGTCCTGGGGACGGCCGCCACGGCCTTCGTCGCCCCCACGGCAGCCGGTGTCGAGACGGACCGGCTGTGGCCGACGCTCGTCATGCTCGCCGTGGGGCTCCTCCTCACCCCGCTTCTGGCCCGACGCGCCGCTTGAGCGCGCAGGTGGCCTCGCGCGCCCGCGGGCAGTAGCATCGCCCCCATGTGGATCCTTCGTATGCGCTGAAACGGCGGCCGGCGCCGCTCCCCGCCAGAACCATCGCGCCCCATCGGAGGGGCGCAGGCATACGACAAAGGACATTTTGTGACCCAGCACCACTCCACCACCCCCTCCACCCCCGAGGACGCAGCAGACTTGCGCGACACCCGCGACGCCCATGAGGGCCGTGACGTCCGTGACGTTCACGACGTCCATGACGTTGTGGCCCGGGTCCTGTCCCGGACCGGAACCGCCCTGGCCTCCACCGCCGCCCAGCACGAGCACGCTGATGGCTACGAGGACGGCCTCGACGACGGCGCCCTGGAGCGGGAGGCCCGCGCCGCCCGCCGCCGTGTGGCTGGCCTGTCCACCGAGCTGGAGGACGTCAGCGAGGTCGAGTACCGACAGGTCCGCCTGGAGAAGGTCGTCCTGGTCGGCCTGGAGCTGCCCCGGCCCCACGGCCCGGCCACCGGCGCACCGGGCGGAAGCGGCCAGGTGCGCGACACCCAGGACGCCGACACCTCCCTGCGCGAGCTGGCCGCCCTGGCCCAGACCGCCGGCAGCGAGGTCCTCGACGCCCTCATCCAGAAGCGAGACCACCCCGATCCCGCCACCTACCTGGGCAGCGGCAAGGCGCGCGAGCTGGCCGACGTCGTGGCCGCGGCCGGAGCCGACACGGTGATCGTCGACGGCGAGCTCGCCCCCTCCCAGCGCCGCGCCCTGGAGGACGTCGTCGGCGTCAAGGTCGTCGACCGCACCGCCCTCATCCTGGACATCTTCGCCCAGCACGCCAAGTCCCGTGAGGGTAAGGCCCAGGTCGAGCTCGCCCAGCTCGAGTACCTCCTGCCGCGCCTGCGCGGATGGGGCGAGTCCATGTCCCGACAGGCCGGAGGCCGCGTGGCCGCCGGTCAGGGCATCGGCTCGCGCGGCCCCGGAGAGACCAAGATCGAGCTCGACCGGCGCCGCATCCGCCAGCGCATGGCCCGCCTGCGCCGCGAGATCCAGGCCATGGCGCCCTCACGCGAGACCAAACGGGGCTCGCGCCGACGCGGGGCCATCCCCTCGGTGGCGATCGCCGGCTACACCAACGCCGGCAAGTCCTCCCTCATGAACCGCCTCACCGAGGCCGGCATCATGGTTGAGGACGCCCTGTTCGCCACCCTCGACCCCACCGTCCGGCGGGCCGAGACCTCCGAAGGACGCACCTACACCCTCACCGACACCGTCGGTTTCGTGCGCAACCTGCCCCACGAGCTTATCGAAGCCTTCCGCTCCACCCTGGAGGAGGTCGCCGGGGCCGACCTCGTGCTGCACGTCGTCGATGCCGCCCACCCCGACCCCCTCAGCCAGGTGGCGGCCGTGCGCACCGTCCTGTCCGAAATCCCCGGAGCCCTGGACGTGCCCGAGCTCATTGTCCTGAACAAGACCGACCTTGCCGACGCCGTCACCCTGGCCGCGCTGCGCACCGGCCTGCCCGGGGCGGTCGCGGTCTCGGCCCGCACCGGGGAGGGGATCGAGGAGCTGCGCGCCCGCATCGAGCAGATGCTGCCCCACCCGCAGGTGAGCATCGACGTCGTCGTGCCCTACTCCCGCGGGGACCTCGTCTCCCGGGTCCACGCCGAGGGCGAGATCGACACGGTCGACTACGTCGAGTCGGGCACTCACGTCGTCGCGCGCGTCGGCGCCGCCCTGGCGGCCGAGATCGAGGGCGCCGCCGCAGGCGTCACCGTCGACTGAGAGGCGCCGTGACCCCGAGCGAGCCGAGCCGGACGGAGCGGCCTGACACTGATGGCGCCGGCGACCGCCGGGTCCTGGACGTCCTGGACGCCGCGGTGAGTTCCATGGGAGGAAGCCCCCGCCAGGGGCAGACCACCATGGCCCGGGAGGTCGCCCAGACCCTGGCCGACGGCACCCACCTGCTGGTGCAGGCCGGCACCGGGACGGGAAAGTCGCTGGGCTACCTGGTGCCCGCCATGGTCCACGCTGTGCAGGCCGGGGCCCGGGTCGTGGTCTCCACCGCCACCCTGGCCCTGCAACGGCAGATCCTCACCAAGGACGCACCCCTGGCAGCCGACGCCGTCGAGCAGGTCACCGGCACCCGCCCCGAGGTGGCCCTGCTCAAGGGCTGGCAGAACTACCTGTGCCGGCACCGGCTGGACGGCGGCTACCCGCAGGAGGAGGACGAGTCCGCCCTCTTCGGCGTCGGGGAGGCCATCGCCCAGCCGGCCGCCGGGCACGGGAGCGACGCGAGCCTGGGCGAGCAGGTGGTCCGCCTGCGCGAGTGGGCGGCCAGGACGGACACCGGCGACCGCGACGACCTCGTCCCCGGCGTCTTTCAGCGTGCCTGGGCCCAGGTCTCCGTCTCGCGGGCCGAGTGCCTGGGGCAGTCCTGCCCCCTGAAGTCCGAGTGCTTCCCCGAGCTGGCGCGCGCCGCCGCCTCCCGGGCCGATCTCGTGGTGACCAACCACGCCATGCTCGGCGTGGTCGTGGCCGGCAACCCCGGGGTCCTGCCCGACCACCAGGTCCTCATCGTCGACGAGGCCCACGAGCTGGCCGACCGCATCCGCTCCCAGGGCACCATCGCCCTGTCGGCGGCCGCCGTGGCGCGCACCGCCGCCACCGCCCGCAAGCACGCCTCCGTGCTGGTCAGCGAGCTGGAGTCCGCGGGCCAGACCCTCCAGCTCGCGCTGGCTGAGCTGCCCGACGGCCGCCTGGAGGCGCCCCTGCCCACCGCCCTGCACGACGCGCTCGTGCTCCTGGACGGCGCCGCCCGCCAGGTCGCCTCCGACGTGCGCGACCAGGCCCGCGCCCTGGGGCGCGACCGCTCCAGCGAGGCCGCCGGGGGCCTGGCGGTCGCCCGCACCGCTGTCGCGGACCTGGTCGACGCCCTGGACCGCATGACCTCGGACTCGGTGGCCCAGGGACGCGACGTGGCCTGGATCGAGCGTCCCCGCATGGGCGCCGAGCCCCCACGCCTCCTCCTGGCCCCCATCGAGGTCGCCGGATCGGTGGCCGGCCACCTGCTCAACGGCCGCGCCAGCGTCATGACGTCGGCGACCCTCGCCCTGGGGGACAGCTTCGATCCCATGGCCCGCTCCCTGGGACTGACCCTGGCCGAGCAGCCCTGGAGAGGCCTCGACGTCGGCTCCCCCTTCGACTACCCCCGTCAGGGCATCCTCTATGTGGCCGCCCACCTGCCCCGCCCCGGCTCCGGCATTTCCGAGGCGGCCCTGGATGAGATGCTCGCCCTGGTCGAGGCCTCCGAAGGCGGCATGCTGGGCCTGTTCTCCTCCCGGCGCGCCGCCCAAGAGGCCGCCGAGGTGCTGCGCGGAGCCACCGACCTGCCCGTCTACGCCCAGGGCGACGACCAGCTGCCCACCCTGGTGCGGGCCTTCGCCGAGGACGAGGCGGCCTGCCTGGTGGGCACCCTCTCGCTGTGGCAGGGCGTGGACGTGCCCGGGCGCACCTGCCGCCTCGTCGTCATCGACCGCATCCCCTTCCCCCGGCCCGACGACCCGGTCGCCCAGGCCCGCACCGACGCCGTCGTGGCCTCCGGCGGCAATGGCTTCATGAGCGTATCGGCCACCCACGCGGCCCTGCTCCTGGCCCAGGGGGCGGGGCGTCTCATCCGCCGCAGCCAGGACCGCGGCGTCGTCGCCGTCCTGGACTCGCGTCTGCGCACGGCGCGCTATGGGGGCTTCCTCACCCGCTCCATGCCCGCCCTGTGGCCGACGACGAAGCCCGATGTAGTCCGTGCCGCTCTGAGGCGTCTTGCTCTCCGTTCCGATGCCCCGGGGGAGGAGTGAACCCGTCGGCTGGGCCTTTGGGTATGTGCCCCTCGGGAGGATATGCACGTAGGCTTGGCGCGAGCGGGTGCTCGCGCCCCTGCGGTCCTGCCCAGCAGATCCCATTGAGGAGAAGAACGTGTCAGACCACATCACCACTACCGCTGAAGGCTCCTACCCCACCAACCGTTCCGGCCGCCCCTCCAAAGTCGCTGTCATCGGTGCCGGGGCCGTCGGCTCCACCCTCGCCTACGCCTGCGTGACCAAGGGCGTTGCCCGCGAGGTCGTGCTGCAGGACATCGTCAAGGAGAAGGTCGAGGCCGAGGCCCTCGACATCGCCCAGGGAATCCAGTTTACCTCCGCCGGCTCCGTCTCCGGCTCCGACGACCCCGAGATCTGCCGCGACGCGGACGTCATCGCCATCACCGCCGGCGCCAAGCAGAAGCCCGGCCAGTCCCGCCTCGAGCTGGCTGGCGCCACCGTCGGCATCATGGAGAAGATCCTCCCCAAGCTGGTCGAGGTCGCTCCCAACGCCATCTTCGTCCTCGTGGCCAACCCGGTGGACGTGGTGACCTACTGCGCCAAGAAGATCACCGGTCTGCCCGAGAACCAGGTCTTCGGCTCCGGCACGGTGCTGGACACCGCCCGGATGCGGTACCTCATCTCCCTGGAGACCGGCACGGCCGTCCAGAACATCCACGGCTACATCGCCGGTGAGCACGGCGACTCCGAGGTGCCCCTGTGGTCCTCCACCGAGATCGGCGGTGTGCCGATCACCCAGTGGGGCACCACCCTCGACGGCGGCGTGTTCGACGAGTCCAAGCGTGAGCGCATCGCCCACGACGTGGTCCGCTCCGCCTACCGCATCATCGAGGGTAAGGGCGCCACCAACTACGCCGTCGGCCTGGCCGTGCAGCGCATCATCGGCGCCGTCCTCAATGACGAGCAGCGGGTGCTCACCATCTCCCCGCTGCTGGACAACTGGCACGGCATCTCCGACGTGTGCATGGCCGTCCCCACGATCGTGGGACGTGAGGGCGCCGGGCGTCGCCTCGAGCTGCCCCTGACCCCCGAGGAGAAGGAGCGCCTGACCGCCTCCGCCGACCGCCTGCGCGAGGTCGCGCGCGGCCTGGGCTACTGAGCCACTGGTCTGAAACGCGGAAGGACCGCCCCGGTCAACGGGGCGGTCCTTCCGTCATGCGGGCCTGGCGTGCCTACAGGGCGCGCAGCACCGTCACCACCTTGCCCATGATCGTGGCCCGGTCTCCGTCGATCGGGGCGTAGCTGGAGTTGCGGGGAAGCAGCCACTGGTGGCCGTCGCGTCGCGAGAGCACCTTGACCGTGGCCGAGGCACCGTCGACGTCCTCGATCATGGCCGCCACGATCTCACCGTTGGCCGCGTCGGGCTGGGAGCGCACCACCACCCAGTCACCGTCACAGATGGCGGCCTCGATCATCGAGTCCCCGTGCACCTCCAGCATGAAGAGCTCGCCCTCGCCGGTCAGGCGGCGAGGCAGGGCCATGACATCGGTGACCTCCTGCTCCGCCAGGATCGGGGCACCGGCGGCAATCCTTCCCACCAGCGGAACGGCGACCGCCTCCCCGTCCTCGACGCCGGGGACACTGGGGGAGTCAAGTGAGGTGACGTGAGCGCTGCCGGGGGTGGCCGCGCGGCCGCTCGGTGCGCTGTCGGCGCAGACGACCTCCATCGCCCGAGGCCGATTCGGGTCTCGGCGCACCAGGCCCAGGCGCTCGAGCTTGTCCAGCTGGTGCTTGACGGAGGAGGGGCTGGTCAAGCCCACCTGCTCACCGATCTCACGCAGTGAGGGCGGGTAGCCGTGGGTGGCGATGGCCGCGCGGACGGCCTCATAGACCGCGCGGGCGCGCTTGTCGAGGTCGTTGATGACCTCCGTGACCGCCGCTGCGCTGATCTGCTCAGCATCGCCGGCTCCGGCGTGCGGCATCGGGGTCGATGAGTCGCCCTGGCGTGCTGTGGTGCTCATGGTCCTGGCCCTCCCTGCCGGACGGCCCTCAGGCCCGGGGGCGTCAAGGGCTCGGAATAGATGTCGGTGGTCCGTGATCGTCTTGGACATGACCAGCCTACCGGCGACGCGACCACGATTCAAACACATGTTCGAAGACATGCTGGACGTGTTGCCTCTCAGGCGCTAATGTATCGAACAAGCGTTCGTCGAACATGTGTTCAGGAGGTTGCCGTGAGTGCCATCGCCATCCCGCTCCCGTCCCGTCAGGCTTCTCGGGCTCGGAGTGATGAGCCCGTCGCCGGGCCGGCCAGTGGCCGGGCCGGCGGGCAGTCCTCCCGTCGGCCTCGGTTGAGGCTGGTCACTGACGACTTCGTCCCCGAGGCTCCTGTGGGGCGTAGTGTCGAGGGCGCGCAGCGCCCCGGGGTCGCATCCGCTCGTGTCGCGGCGCTGCCGGCAGCGCCGCCAATGCGTCGCCCCGCGGCGCCTGCTGCACTGCGGGGTCGTCGCTCGGAGCTGGAGAGGCTGGCCCCGCAGCACCCGGCGGTGCGTGCCGCTGGGCTGCGACGTAGCGCCCTGCAGGAGGAGGGCCGGAGAGGCGGCGCCGCTCAGCGTCCCGGCAAGGGGGAGCCCGTCCCGTCCCGCCCGCAGGAGGCGGTGGAGACGGAGGTGCGCTCCCCAGGTGGACTGCGGCTTCTTCGTGGCGGTCTTGCGGTCATCGCCGCGGCCCTCGTGCTCGCATGCAGCGGACTGGCCATCGGGGCCCTGGCGGGCATGGCCTGGGCGGGCCCCGCTACGGCGGTTGCGCAGGTGCAGGCGGATACCACCACCACGGTGGTTCGTCCCGGTCAGTCCCTGTGGGACATCGCCGAGGCGAGCGGGACCGCGGACGTCCCGGGGATGGTGGCCCAGATCGCCGAACTCAATGACCTGAAGGGAACGACCATCCGTGCCGGGCAGACGCTGGAGATCCCTGCGGCGTGAGAACTCGTGCACGGATCGCACCGTGAGGCGGGCTTGCGGGGCGGCCCGCCGGGCGTTTACTCTCCGATGGACTGACACGTAGTCCAGTGAGTTCGGAGGTTGTAGGCGTGCACTGCCCCTTCTGTCGTCATGACGGCTCGCGCGTTGTCGACTCCCGGACCGCTGAGGACGGCACCTCCATCCGTCGTCGCCGTGAGTGTCAGCAGTGCGGGCGCCGATTCACCACATTGGAGACCGCCAGCCTGTCGGTCCGCAAGCGCTCCGGCGTCGTCGAGCCCTTCCGCCGGGACAAGGTCGTGGTCGGAGTCAGGCGCGCCTGCCAGGGGCGCCCCGTGTCCGACGATCAGCTCGCGCTCCTGGCGCACCAGGTTGAGGAGGCCATCCGCGCCGGAGGCCAGGCGCTCGTCGACTCCCACGACGTCGGACTGGCGATCCTGGGCCCCCTGCGTGAGCTGGATCAGATCGCCTACCTGCGCTTCGCCTCGGTCTACTCCTCCTTCGACTCCCTGGAGGACTTCGAGAAGGCCATCGCCGAACTGCGCAGCGCCGAGGCGACCTGCTGACGTCACCGGCCGACGAGGGCCTGCGCGGTGTGAGGGTTCCGTCAGGGACGTACGCCCAAGCAGGACGTGGCAGACTTGAAGCCATGCGCGTCCTCATCGTCTCCGACTGCTATGCGCCCAGGCTGGGCGGCATCGAGACTCAGGTGCGGGATCTCGCCCGCAACCTGAAGCTGGCCGGCCACGAGCCCGCCGTCGTCACCGCCACGCCCGTCGGTGACGGTCGTGGCCGCAGCGTCGAAAGGGCTGACGGCTTCCCTGTCTACCGCACCACCGCGCATCTGCCCAGTGAGCTGCCCGTTCATCCTCGAGCCGGCCGCGAGCTCGACGACCTCCTGTCCCGCCTGCGCCCCGACGTCGTTCACGCCCACGTCGGCGTCGTCTCACCCTTCGCCTGGTCCGGCATCGCCGCCGCCCGACGAGCGCGGCTCCCGCTGGCCGTCACCTTCCACTGCGTCCTGGGACCCTGGGCGCGCGTGGCGGGAGCGCTGGGGCCCGTCAGTCCCGTGCGGCTGTGGCAGCGCGGCGGCGCCGACCTGACGGCCGTGTCCTCCATGCTCGCCGCCCAGGTCCGCCGCGCCGGCGCTGGCGACCCCGTCACCGTTCTACCCAATGGCATCACCGTCGAGGACTGGCACCTGGAGCGCCCCGGCCCCCAGGAACGACGGCCTCACCGGCCGGTCACGGTCGTGGCCTCTCTGCGATGGGTTGAGCGCAAGCGCCCCCTGCAGGTCGTGCGCGCCTTCGCTCAGGCGGTCAGGAGCACCCCCGGCACCGATGCGATCCTCAAGATCTACGGGGACGGCCCGCTGCGTGAGCGACTCACCCGGGAGGTTGCCGAGTCCGGCCTGGCCGACCGCATCGAGCTCGTGGGGCGCGTCGAGCGCACTGAGCTCGCCCAGGCCTTCACACGCGCAGACATCTACCTGCAGACCTCGCCCGCCGAGTCCTTCGGCATCTCCACCCTGGAGGCCCGCAGTGCGGGGCTGGCCGTCGTCGCTATGCGCTCCAGCGGGGTGCGCGACTTCATCGCCGACGGCGTCGATGGCCTTCTTGCCGACGATGACGCCGATCTGGGCCGCGAGCTCGCCAGCCTCCTGGGGGACGACGAGCTGCTCGAGCGCATCAAGACCCACAACTATGAGAACGTCCCCTTGCCCGAGTGGGGCACTGTGGTGCAGATGCACGTCGATGCCTACCGGCGTGCCATCGCCCTGGTCGGTGCCTGAGGGCCTGAGGGGCGGTGGGGTGCCGCAGTCACCGCGAGGGTGGGAATGAGGTGCGACCTCCGTCAGACGGTACTGGTGTCGGTGAGCACCTCGGAGAGCCGACGCGCCGCGGCCATGACCACGTGTCCGTGAACCCGGCCGGGCTGACGCCCCATCCGCTCGATGGGTCCTGAGATCGAGATCGCGGCCACGACCTTGCCTCCGGGACCGCGTACCGGCGCCGAGACGGAGGCGACCCCGGGCTCGCGCTCCCCAACTGACTGAGCCCACCCCCGACGTCGGACCGCTGAGAGCATGGTGGCGGTGAAGCGGGCTCCTACCAGGCCCCGGTGCAGGCGGTCGGGCTCCTCCCAGGCGAGAAGCACCTGGGCCGCCGAGCCGCCCTGCATGGACATGGTGGCGCCCACGGGAATGGAGTCACGCAGCCCGATCGGGCGCTCGGCATTGGCCACGCAGATGCGCACGTCCCCCTGGCGGCGGTAGAGCTGCGCCGACTCGTGGGTCTTGTCGCGCAGAGCCGCCAGCACCGGCCCGGCGGCGGACAGGAGATGGTCCTCTCCTGCGGCGCTGGCCAGCTCGGTGAGCCTGGGGCCCAGAATGAAGCGTCCCTGGGAGTCGCGGGTGACCAGGCGGTGGAACTCCAGGGCGACCGCGATGCGGTGAGCCGTGGGGCGGGCCAGGTGTGTGGTGGACACGAGCTGGGCCAGGGTCGCCGGCCCCGACTCCAGTGCGCTCATCACGAGGGCCGCCTTGTCGATGACGCCGACGCCGCTGCTGTCGTTCTCCGGGGAGTTCTCTGAGGGGCTGTCCATAATCTGATACTGGCATTTCAAGGTATGAGATTTCAAGTTAGGGTCCGCCAGGGAAGCGGCGCAGTGTCAGCATCCTTCAGGCCAAGGCTATGGCCTCGGATGCGGCGCGGCCCCGCCTCGTGCGGTCTGCGCGAGTCAGTGGCGTCGTCGGGCGCTGCTGAGTGCGGGCGGATCGGGAACACTGTTGCTGAGAGGATGAAGTCGATGGGAATGACTCTCGCCGAGAAGGTCTGGCGCGATCATGTGGTGTCCAAGGGTAGCGATGGCGCCCCCGACCTGCTGTACATCGACCTTCACCTGGTCCACGAGGTCACCAGCCCCCAGGCCTTCGAGGGGCTGCGACTGGCCGGGCGCCCGGTGCGTCGTCCCGACCTGACGATCGCCACCGAGGACCACAACACCCCCACTGTGGACATCGACCTGCCGATCGCCGACGTCACCAGCCGTGCTCAGATCGAGACCCTGCGCGCTAACTGCGCCGAGTTCGGGGTACGGCTGCACTCCCTGGGGGATGCCGACCAGGGGATCGTCCACGCCGTCGGTCCGCAGCTGGGCCTGACCCAGCCCGGCATGACCGTGGTCTGCGGTGACTCCCACACCTCCACTCACGGCGCCTTCGGGGCCCTCGCCTTCGGTATCGGTACCTCCCAGGTCGAGCACGTCCTGGCCACCCAGACCCTGCCCATCGCCCCCTTCAAGACGATGAGCGTCACCATTGACGGGGACCTGCCCTCGGGCAGCGGGGCCAAGGACATCATCCTGGCCATCATCGCCAAGATCGGCACCAACGGGGCCCAGGGGCACGTCATCGAGTACCGCGGGCGGGCCATCGAGCAGCTCTCGATGGAGGCCCGGATGACGATCTGCAACATGAGCATCGAGGGTGGGGCCCGGGCCGGCATGATCGCCCCGGATCAGACCACCTTCGACTACCTCAAGGGCCGTCCTCACGCCCCCGTCGGCGAGGACTGGGACGCCGCCGTGCAGTACTGGTCCAGCCTGCGCACCGATCCCGACGCCGTCTTCGACACCGAGGTGGTGCTGCAGGCCGAGGACATCGAGCCCTTCGTCACCTGGGGAACCAATCCCGGACAGGGTCTGCCGCTGTCCGCGCGGGTCCCCGACCCCGAGGACATCGCCGACGCCACCGAGCGGCTGGCCGCCGAACGGGCCCTGGAGTACATGGACCTCGTTCCGGGAACGCCTCTGCGCGACATCAAGGTCGACACCGTCTTCATCGGCTCGTGCACCAACGGCCGTATCGAGGACCTGCGGGCCGCCGCCGAGGTGGTGCGCGGGCGCAAGAAGGCCGAGGGGCTGCGCATGCTCGTGGTACCGGCCTCGGCCCGAGTGCGTCTGCAGGCCGAGGCCGAGGGCCTGGACCGGGTCTTCACGAGCTTCGGTGCCGAGTGGCGCAACGCCGGTTGCTCCATGTGCCTGGCCATGAACCCCGACAAGCTCTCCTCCGGGGAGCGTGCGGCCTCCACCTCCAACCGCAACTTCGAGGGGCGTCAAGGAAAGGGTGGACGAACCCACCTCGTCTCGCCTGTCGTCGCCGCGGCCACCGCCGTGCGCGGGGCGCTGTCGGCCCCGGGAGACCTGCCGCCGCGTCCTGAGGCCACGCAGGACTCGGGCGATATCCCGACGGTCCCGGCGATTGCGCCGGTCTCCGCCGCGCCTGAGGCAACCGTCCAGTAGGGGCCGGCGTGCAGGAGATGAAGGCATACAGGCGAGGACAGGCCCGGTAGGGCCGAGTAGAGGCAAGGAGCTCAACGACCGTGGACAAGTTCATCCGACACACCGGCATCGGCGCCCCGTTGCGGCGCAGCGCCGTCGACACCGACCAGATCATCCCGGCGGTGTATCTCAAGCGCATCACCCGCACGGGCTTCGACGACGCCCTGTTCGCCTCCTGGAGGGCCGGTGAGCCCGACTTCATCCTCAACCAGGAGGCCTACAAGCGGGCCTCGGTGCTCGTCGCCGGTCCTGACTTCGGTACGGGCTCCTCGCGGGAGCATGCCGTGTGGGCGCTCAAGGACTACGGCTTCAAGGTCGTCCTGGCGCCCCGCTTCGCCGACATCTTCCGCGGCAATGCAGGCAAGCAGGGGCTGGTGGCCGGCGTGGTCTCCCAGGAGGACTGCGAGCAGCTGTGGAAGATCCTCGAGACCGAGCCGGGCACCGAGGTGACGGTGGACCTGGAGAACCGCACGGTCGAGGCCGGTTCCTTCCGGTGTGCCTTCTCCATCGACGACTACGTGCGCTGGATTCTCATGGAGGGACTCGACGATATCTCCCTGACCCTCACCCAGGAAGACGCCATTCGAGCCTACGAGGAGGCCCGCCCGGCCTTCAAGCCGCGCACCCTGCCGGCCAAGCACCTGCCGGCCCAGGAGGTCGTCTCGGCGCGGGCCGCGGATATGCCCCGGCCCTGAGTGGGGCCGGGAGAGCCGGCAACGGGAGCACGGACAAGCTCGTCCTGCGAGTTTCATCGATATTGGCACGGAGTTGGGTGGGATTAATCGGCGCTTTCTGTGAGTCGAAGGCCACCTGATACGGTCCTGAAAAAGGTCCTGGGAGCCCCTTCGGTGCGCTTATGCTGGGACGGCCTCGCGCGCCTGCGCGGGGATGGGTGAGCGGCTCACGCGCGCGGCACGCCCAGATGACGTCATGGAGGTGTGCATGGTCGACGGTCTGCTCCAGGTCGAGGGTGGTCGCCCGCTGACTGGTGAGATCACCGTCCGCGGAGCCAAGAACCTGGTTCCCAAGGCGATGGTGGCGGCGCTGCTGGGGTCGACTCCCTCAGTGCTGCGCAACGTCCCGCTCATTCGTGACGTCGACGTGGTCTCGGGGCTGCTGAGCCTGCACGGCGTGAGCATCGACTACGACCAGCGCGAAGGCGTCCTCCAGCTGGACCCGTCCAAGGTCGAGTCGGCCCACATGGCCGACATTGACGCGCACGCCGGCTCCTCGCGCATCCCGATCCTCTTCTGCGGTCCGCTCCTGCACCGCCTGGGGGAGGCCTTCATCCCCGACCTGGGCGGGTGCCGCATCGGTGACCGCCCCATCGACTTCCACCTGGAGATCCTGCGCCAGTTCGGCGCCGCGGTCGACAAGCAGGCCCAGGGCATCCGGCTCACCGCGCCACACGGTCTCAAGGGAACCGTCATCGAGCTTCCCTACCCCTCGGTCGGAGCCACCGAGCAGACCCTGCTCACCGCTGTGCGCGCGCACGGACTGACCGAGCTGCGCAATGCCGCCGTCGAGCCCGAGATCATGGACCTGGTCGACGTCCTGCAGAAGATGGGCGCCATCATCTCGGTGGACACCGACCGCACCATCCACGTCGAGGGCGTCGACGAGCTGTGCGGCTACACCCACTCGGCCCTGCCGGACCGTATCGAGGCCGCCTCCTGGGCCTCGGCCGCCCTGGCCACTCGCGGGGACGTGTTCGTGCGTGGAGCCCACCAGAGCCACATGACCACCTTCCTCAACACCTTCCGCAAGGTGGGGGGCGCCTTCGACGTCACCGATGAGGGCATCCGCTTCTACCACCCCGGCGGTGACCTGAAGTCGATCGTGGTGGAGACCAACGTCCACCCCGGCTTCATGACCGACTGGCAGCAGCCCCTCGTCGTGGCGCTCACCCAGGCCCAGGGCCTGTCCATCGTCCACGAGACCGTCTACGAGAACCGCTTCGGCTTCACCGGTGCCCTGTGCAAGATGGGGGCCACCATCCAGGTCTACCGCGAGTGCCTGGGCGGTACCGAGTGCCGCTTCGGCCAGCGCAACTTCTACCACTCCGCGGTCATCTCCGGGCCCACGCCGCTGACCGGTGCCGACATCGTCGTGCCCGACCTGCGCGGCGGCTTCTCCCACCTCATCGCGGCCCTGACCGCCGAGGGCACCAGCCGGGTCGAGGGCGTCAACCTCATCGACCGCGGCTACGAGCACTTCATGTCCAAGCTGGAGTCCCTCAACGCCGCCGTCACCCGCCTGGCCTGAGGCAGGCCGGTCCCTGCCCGAGGATTCGCGAGGCCAGGGCAGTGCGGGCCGAGGGCCCGGCTCGGACGGCCGCGTTCAGAGCGCTGAAGCGGATAGAGTTCACCCGTGCCTGCAACACGTCCCATGACCCCGTTCTACCGCTTCGCCGCGCGCGGGGCGATCATCCCGTTCCTCAAGATGGTCTCCCGGCAGTCGGTGAGCGGCCTGGAGAACATCCCCCGCGAGGGCGGCTTCATCGCCGTGGCGAACCACCTGACCGACCTCGACTCGCTCACGGCCATGCGAGCCCTGGTCGATGCCGATGTCCCCGTCTACTCGCTGGCCAAGTCCACCCTGTTCAAGGTGCCGGTGCTCGGCTCCATCCTGCGGGCCGGCGGCCAGATCCCGGTCCAGCGGGGCACCCAGAACGCGGCCACGGCCCTCAAGGCCGCCAGTGAGGTCCTGGCCGACGGCGGCGCCATCATGATCTTCCCCGAGGGCACGCTCTCCCGCGACCCCCTCAAGTGGCCGATGGTGGCCAAGACCGGGGCGGCCCGGCTCGCCATGACCAGCGGCGCTCCCGTCCTGCCCATGGGGCAGTGGGGCGCTCACGAGATCCTGGACACTTACGGGCGTTCCTTCCACCCCTTCCCCCGCAAGGACGTGCGCGTCACCATCGGTGAGCTCATGGACCTGTCCCACTTCGGGCAGGACACCCAGGACCGCGAGGCCGTGCGCGCCTGCACCGCCGAGATCATGCGTGCCATCACCTCCCTGGTGGAGGAGCTCCGCGGGGAGAAGGCCCCCCGTCCCTTCGACATGCACTACGACGGCGACCCCGGTAAGGGGAAGATCGGCGTGCGCCGCCCCGACCCGTTGCCTGAGGCCGACACTCGGGAGGAGGGGCAGTGAACGGCGTCGAACCCGCATCGAGTGCGCCGCTGCGCCCGGCCGCGGCCGTCATCGGTTCAGGAGCCTGGGGCACCACCTTCGCCAGCCTCCTGGCCCAGGCCGGTACGCCCACGACGATCTGGGCCCGGCGCCGGGAGGTGGCCGAGGAGATCAATGCCGGCACCAACGAGCGCTACGTCCCCGGTCACCGTCTGCCGCAGGGCCTGAATGCGACCACCGACCTGGCCCAGGCCGTCACGGGGGCGAGCATTGTCGTCGTGGCCGTGCCCTCCCAGGAGGCCCGGAGGGTCCTGGAGCCCCTCAGGGGCGCCCTGGCCGACGACGCCGTGGCCGTCTCCCTCATGAAGGGCATCGAGCTGGGTACCGGGCTGCGCATGAGCGAGGTCCTGGCTGAGGCCCTGGGCATCGACTCCTCCCGCGTTGTGGTCGTCTCCGGCCCCAACCTCGCCGACGAGATCGCTGCGGGCCAGCCCACCGCCACCGTCGTGGCCGCCGACGACGAGCAGGTCGCCGCCCGGATCGCCTCACTGTGCGCCACCGGCACCTTCCGTCCCTACACCAACACCGACGTCCTGGGCGTCGAGCTGTGCGGGGCGGTCAAGAACGTCATCGCCCTGGCCGTCGGCGCGGCCGCGGGCCGGGGCCTGGGGGACAACTCCAAGGCCACGATCATCACCCGGGGCCTGGTGGAGATCACCCGGCTGGGCCTCAAGCTCGGGGCTCGCCCGGAGACCTTCTCCGGGCTGGCCGGCATGGGGGACCTGGTGGCCACCTGCTCCTCGCCCTTGAGCCGCAACCAGACCTTCGGCCGCCACCTCGGCGAGGGGATGAGCGTGGCCGAGGCCGCTGCGGCCTCCCGGGGCGTGGCCGAGGGCGCCAAGTCGGCCCGCGCCGTCCTGGACCTGGCCCGGGCCCACGGCGTGGACATGCCCATCACCGCCGGGGTCGTCACCGTCGTCGAGGGCGCCGCCAGCGTTGCGCAGGTCACTGACGCGCTGTTGGCTCGTCCCCGCAAGTCCGAGGGCGTGCACGCGGCACCGTCGCAGGCCTAGCCTCCCAGGGGTGTGGAGGCCTGCTTTATCCCGGGTTCGTTGTGCATTATCAGTATGTCGGGCGCAGCGCGGTAGCGTGGGACCTATGACAGCCCTCCAGGAAACCGGCCCCTCCGTGCCCAGTTCTGACAAGTCCACCGTGCGTGTTGCCGTCGTCTTCGGCGGACGCAGCGGTGAGCACACGATCTCCTGCGCCACCGCCGCCGGTGTCCTGTCAGCCATCGACCGCGACCGCTACGAGGTCCTTCCGGTGGGCATCACCCCCGAGGGCCAGTGGCTGCTCGTCGAGGATGATCCGGCCGCCCTCGAGCTCAGCGACAACCGCCCCCCGGTGACCATCACCGCCGAGGGCCTGGGACGCGGGAGACTCACCGCACCCCTGGGAGGCGGCGAGCTCACGGTGCTCGGCCCCACGGGGCCTGAGATCCTGGGGCGGGTCGATGTCGTCTTGCCGCTGCTGCACGGGCCCTACGGCGAGGACGGGACCATCCAGGGCATGCTGGAGATGATGGGCATTCCCTACGTCGGCTGCGGGGTGCTGGCCAGTGCCGCGGGCATGGACAAGCAGGTCACCAAGGTGCTCCTGGGGGCCGCGGGCATCGCCACGGCGCCGCACGTCGTCGTCGGCCCCCATGCCTGGAAGCGCGACCCCGAGGCGATCCTGGAGGCCTGCCGGTCCCTGACCTACCCCCTGTTCGTCAAGCCCGCCCGCGCCGGCTCCTCCCTGGGCATCAGCAAGGTCGACCGCCCCGAGGACCTGGCCGGGGCCATCGAGGCGGCCCGCGCGGTCGACCCCAAGGTCCTCGTGGAGAGCGGCATCGTGGGACGCGAGGTCGAGGTCGCCGTCCTTCAGGGCCGCGGCGACGACGCCCCCCGGGTGGCCGAGCCCGGCGAGATCGCCATGGACGCCTCCCAGGGCGCAGGCGAGTTCTACGACTACGAGACCAAGTACCTGGCCCACGACGCCGTGGCCATGGTGTGCCCGGCGCGCATCGGCCCCGAGGCGCGCGATCTCCTCATGGACACCGCCGCCCGGGCCTTCGAGGCGCTCGGCTGCGAGGGACTGGCCCGGGTCGACTTCTTCCTCACTGATGCTGGTGAGGCAGTGGTCAACGAGATCAACACGATGCCCGGATTCACCCCCTTCTCCATGTACCCCTACATGTGGCAGGTCTCCGGCCTGGGCTATACCGAGCTGGTCTCCGAGCTCATTGAGCTGGCCGTGGCCCGCTCCACCGATGTCAACCGCTGAGCCGGCCCCGGCCGGCGCAGAGGCAGCGGGGCAGGGCGCACGGGTCGGTGACCTCAGCGAGGAGGAGCTCCTCGCCGTCATCACCCCCCTCCTGCCCCGGGGGCCGCAGACCCCCGTCGGCACGGGGGACGACTGCGCGGTCCTGTCCTTCCCAGACTCGCGCACGGCCGTGAGCACCGACGTCCTGGTCGAGGGGCGTCACTTCCGCACCGACTGGTCCACGGGCCGCGACGTCGGGGCCAGGGCCGCGGCCCAGAACCTGGCCGACGCCGCCGCCATGGGGGCCAGGCCCGTCGCGCTGGTCGTCGGCCTGGTCTTGCCTGCGTCCACCCCGGTCGGCTGGGTACGGGACTTCGCCCGGGGACTGGCCCAGGGCTGTGAGCCCTGCGGGGCGGGCGTCGTGGGCGGTGACCTCAGTTCCGGTGACTCGCTGATCGTGTCCGTCACGGTCCTGGGCGACCTCGAGGGCAGAGCCCCGGTTCTGCGAAGCGGAGCCCGGCACGGCGACGCCGTGGTGCACGTCGGAACCCTGGGGCGTAGCGCGGCGGGGCTCGCCCTGCTCAGTGCGGGCTCTGACTGCGCATCAGGTTCGGGAGCCGTTGTTCCTTCAGGTCAGGAGTACCCGCAGGCTTGGGCCTGCATCGAGGCCTTCCGTGCCCCCGCCCCGCCCCTGGCTGCGGGCCGCGACCTGGCACGGGCCGGCGCCACCTCCATGCTGGACGTCTCCGACGGGCTGCTGCGGGATGCCGGTCGGATCGCCCGTGCCAGCGGCGTCGTCATCGACCTCGACGATCCTGGCGACCTGCCGGACGCGTCCTTCCTCGAGCCGGTGGCTGCGCTCGTGAGCGGCTGTGACGGATCGGCCGCTCACGCCCTGGCTCGCAGCTGGCTGCTCACCGGGGGAGAGGACCACGGACTGCTTGCCACCGTCCCGGCGCACGCTCTTGATCGGCTGCCCGCCGGCGCTCGGGTGATCGGCCGGGTCCTGAGTCCGCAGTCCTCACCGGCCCGGGTACTGGGGCACCGACCGGGTGTCCTGCTGGCAGGAGAACCCGCGCGGGAGCACACCGGCTGGGACCACTTCTCTCACGCCTGACGGGCCGTCACCCGTTGAGGGACATGGGGTGCGACAAAGGCCGCCGACTGCTTGCGCAGCGGCGGCCTCGTGCTCGAAGGACTCGAGATGATGCGCTCAGATGTTGCGCGTCACCTTCCCGGCCTTGAGGCAGGACGTGCACACGTTGAGGCGCTTGGGGGCGCCGTTGACGAGAGCACGCACACGCTGGATGTTGGGGTTCCACCGGCGGTTGGTCCGCACGTGGGAGTGCGAGACGCTCTTGCCGAAGATGGGGCCCTTGCCGCAAACGTCGCACACAGCAGCCACGGTCTCACTCCTGATCTTCAATGCTTCAACGCTCAGGCTGATGCCTGGCGCCAGGTCTTACCGCCCAGGCGCGGGGCGCCGGGCAACCCGAACACAATAGCGGACCCGTGTGCGGCGCCCCAAGCCGCCTTGGCGTGCGTTCGGGCACATGCTGCTCTGTATGGAACCCGAGGAGTAAGGGTAGAGTGAGTCGATAGTGTGTTGTATCTCACTGATCAAAGAACGTGTGTCTCAGGTGGGTGTGGTGGTAGCGGCCTGACCAGCGTGCCGGTGGCCTGAGTGCCCTTTCGGCTCTGCGTCGCTGAGAGCACGGTCCTTGTCCGTGCGCCTCGCTCCGGTGGGAGGAATGTGCCTGGGACGGTACTCTAAAACCACATATCAAACCGAAGGCTCGGCCCAGCCATGAACCAGGCTCGCTGAACGCCTGCACATATGCAGATCATGCAATGGAACAGAAGGTGTTCACAGCGTGACACACATGGTGTGCTGGTCGTAGCCGGGACCCAGGGGAGGCGAAGATGGCGCAGTCTCAAGGACATCGCCCCGTTACCCCTGTCTCAGGGGCCCATGTGCTGCAGGGGGCCGCAGTGCGGCGTTGGATCGCGCTGGCGGAGATCGTTGCCGATCAGACCCGGGATCTGGTCGATGTCCTCAATGTCTTCCCCGTGCCGGACGCGGATACCGGAACCAACGTCCTGCTCACCCTGCGCTCGGCCTCCGACGCCCTCCATCGCCTGGGCCGGGCCGCTGATGCCGCCCAGGTGGCCCGGGCCGCAGCTGACGGCGCCGTCCGGGGAGCCCGCGGGAACTCGGGTCTTCTGGTCTCCCAGGCCCTGGCCGCCTTCGCAGATGTCTGCGCCGAGGCCCCCGACCCCACCGGCCTGCGTCCCGTCGAGCTTGTCCACGTCTACGAGGCCATGGCGGACACCACCTGGGCCGCGGTCTCCCGTCCGGTCTCGGGGACCCTGCTGTCGGTCGCCCGGGACGCGGCCACGGCGGCCCGCTCCGCCCTGGAGGAGGCGACGGCGAGCTCGCCCGCCACCCTGAGCCTCATCGCCGCCGCCGCCGCCTTCGGCGCCCAGGAGTCCGTTGTGGAGACCTCCGGCCTCGGACACGGCCCGGTGGATGCCGGGGGAGCGGCCTTCATGCTGCTGCTGACCTGTCTGTCGGACACCATCGACGCGATGCAGGACGCCGGCCGCGGGGCGACTGAGGCCCCAGAGCTGCGCCAGGGCCACGAGGACGCCGACGAGCACGCCCCCTACACCGCCGTCGCCCGCCAGATGCTCACCGACCTGGCCGCCGGCGGGGTTCCGCACAGCGTCGGTCCCGAGCCCTTGGGCATGTCCACCGGCGAGTTCGAGGTGATGTATCTGCTGGAGGCGACTGCAGTCCAGGCCGGTCAGCTGCGTCGGGATCTGGAGCGCATCGGCGACTCGGTGGGCGTCGTCGGCACCCCGGACGCCCTGGGGGTGGGCCTCTACCAGGTCCACGTCCACACTGACACTCCGCGTGCCGCTCTGCCGCACGCGGGCCGTGCCCGGCAGATCTGCATCCACCACCTCCACCCCACAGCCCTGGTGAGCCCCACGGACGAGCCGCCCTCTCCGTGGGAGGCGTTCGACTCGGACCCCACGGGGCACGTGGTCTCCTTCGAGCGCCTGGCCGCGCGCCGGGCCGAGCGCAAGGCGCAGTCGGTGCGCATGCATCCCTCCCAGGCGGCCGCTCCCCGTCCCGCACCGGCGCAGGCCCCGCATCTGGCCGTGCGCTCACGGCAGTCCGGTGTCGGTGTCATCGCCTGTACCCGGGCTCCCGGGCTCATCGAGCAGCTCGCCCGCTCCGACGCCGCCGTCGTCCTCAACCCGGACCGGGAGGGGATCGCCCGTGCCGCAGCGGACCTGGGGTCCTCCCAGGTCATCGTGCTGCCCTGTGACGCCGCCTGCACCGAGGCGGCCCACGATGCCGCCCGCTTCCTGGCGGCCCGCTCCGCCGTCTCCACCGTCCGCCCTCCGGTGGGTACCACCCGCAAGACGGGCGCCGCTCGAGAGACCGCCCGCGCCGGGGTGTCCTCGGAGCGTTATGAGGCCGAGGGCATTCAGCTCCTCGTATGCGACACCGACGACGAGGCCCGGGTCCTGGCCGCCGCGGTGGCCCTTGCCGGCAGGGGCGAGGAGGCAGAGCTGGCCGAGCTGGCCCGCCGCGCCTGGAGCGCCGCCGCGGGGTTGCGCACCATCGCCCTCAACGGGGCCCAGGCCGACGGTGAGGCCGTGGCTCGCGCCGTGGCCTCGGCGCTGCGGCCCTCCGATGAGCTGCTCACCGTCATCACCGGCCGCAATGCCGGCCGCGACGTCGGTGCCCTGGCCGCCAGCGCGGCGGTGGGGGCCCGGGGGCACGTGGTCGGCGAGGACGTGGAGGTCGCTGTCCATGCCGGCGGCCAGGAGCACCCCGACGTCCTCATCGCCATCGAGTAGCCCTCTCTGCGTGCTGCCATGCCTCGAGGCGCCCGCATATGCAAGCGCCTCGGGTCATGAAGGGCTCCCAGGCTTCTTCGTCATAGGGTGGGGCCGTGTCCGGCTCGTCTGATCGCTCACCCTGCACGCCCCGTCCTGGCAGCGTCGGCCTGCTCGAGCGTCCCGTGACCCGGCTCGTGGGCAAGCGCACGGCCGCACAGCTCGCCAAGCAGGGGGTGGAGACCGGGGCGGATCTGCTGCGCCTGCTGCCCCGGCGCTACGACACCTGGGGGGAGCTGACCGATATGCGCACCCTCGTCGAGGGCGAGCAGGCCACCATCCAGGCCCAGGTCGTGCGCGCCTCCTCCCGGCGCACCCGCTCCGGACGGGTCCCGGCCCTCATGGAGGCCACCGTCACCGACGGCGCCTCCACCATGGACCTCGTCCAGTTCGGTGCGGCCGGCCAGATGCGCGCCCGAGCCGCTCAGCTGGCCCCCGGAACCACCGTCCTGCTCAGCGGCAAGGTGGGACTCCACCGTGGACGCAAGCAGCTGTCCAACCCGCGCCTGTACGTCCTCGACGAGCTCGATGAGGACGAGCGCGCGGCCCTGCTGGCCCGACCCATGCCCATCTACCCCGGCACGGAGGCCCTCCCGTCCTGGCTGGTGGCCAAGGCGGTGCGCAGCGTCCTGGACCAGCTGGAGCCGGGCGACGTCGCCGACCCCCTCCCCGAGGAGCTGCGGCGCGAGGCGGAGCTGGTCGACGCCTACACCGCCTACCGCTGGGTGCACCGGCCCGAGGACTCCGGGCAGTGGAAAGCTGCCCGGAAACGGCTGCGCCACGAGGAGGCCCTCATCCTGCAGGTCGCCCTGGCCCAGCGTCGAGCCCATCATGAGGCGACATGCACCGCGGTCGCCTGGCCCGTCCCGGAGGCGGAGGGCTCCCTGAGAGTGGACCTCGACGCCCGCCTGCCCTACGACCTGACCGCCGGGCAGAAGCGGGTCGGTGAGGAGATCTCCGCCGACCTGGCCCGCACCGTTCCCATGCAGCGCCTTCTTCAGGGCGACGTGGGAAGCGGTAAGACCCTCGTGGCCTTGCGCGCCATGCTCCAGGTGGTCGGAGGTGGCGGGCAGGCCGCCCTCCTGGCCCCCACCGAGGTCCTCGCCGCCCAGCACCACTCCTCACTGGAGGCGGTCCTGGGGCCCATGGCCCGCCTCGGGATGCTTGGCGGCGCCGAACGCGCCACCTGCGTCCACCTGCTGACCGGCTCCACCCTCGCCGCTCAGCGCCGTCGGATCCTCACCGATCTGGCCGCCGGTGAGCCGGCGATCGTCGTGGGTACCCACGCCCTGCTGTCCGACACGGTGCAGATCCCCTTCCTCGGCCTGGTCGTCGTCGATGAGCAGCACCGTTTCGGCGTCGCCCAGCGCGACGCCCTGCGCGAGCGCGGCGGTCTGATCGACCCGGCCACTGGACAGACCCACACGCCCCACCTCCTGGTCATGACCGCCACCCCGATCCCGCGCACCATCGCCATGACGGTCTTCGGAGACCTGGCCACCTCCGTCCTGGACGAGCTGCCCGCCGGGCGCAGCGCTGTACCCACTCACCTCGTCCCGTGGTCGCGCACCTCCTGGGTGGAGGGCATCTGGCGGCGTGCCGCCAAGGAGGTCGCCTCCGGGGGGCGGGTCTACGTCGTGTGCCCACGGATCGAGGTCGACGACGAGCCCCGGCAGGCGCCGATGGACGGCGCGGCGGCTGTCGAGACCGATGACGGGCCGAAGCAGGAGGCGCTCGCGGAGCAGGGGAACAGTTCGCATCCCGACCGCCCGCTGGCCGCCGTCGAGGACTGGAGGCAGCGACTGGCCGGCGAGCCCGCTCTGGGGGGCATCGGCGTCGGGGTCCTCACTGGACGCATGAGTGGTGAGGACAAGGCGGCCGCCATGGCCGACTTCGCCTCGGGCAACACCCCGGTCCTGGTGTCCACCACCGTCATCGAGGTGGGGGTGGACGTACCCGAGGCCTCGATGATGGTCATCCTGGACGCCGAGCGCTTCGGACTGTCCCAGCTCCACCAGCTGCGCGGGCGGGTCGGGCGTGGCAGCAGGCCGTCCCTGTGCGTGGCGGTCACCGGTGCGGAGGTCGGCTCCATCGCCTTCCACCGGCTCAAGGCCTTCGCCTCCACCACGGACGGATTCGCGCTGGCCGAGGCCGACCTCGAGCTGCGCAGCGAAGGTGACGTCCTGGGGGCCTCGCAGTCGGGGCGCACCTCCGGGCTGGACCTGCTGCGCGTGACCCGCGATGCCCGCCTCATCGCCACCGCGAGGCGTCAGGCCGAGCGGATCGTGGCCGCCGATCCTCAGCTGAGCGACCACCGGGCCCTGGCCGCAGCGATTGTCGAGCGTCTCGATGAGGAGTCCCAGGCCTTCCTCGAAAGAGCCTGAGGCACCAGGGTGAGGGCCGAGGAGCGTCCCCGGCTCAGGCCGGTTCGGCGAACCAGATCGTGGTCTCGCCGTACCGCTTGTCCGCGAAGCGCTCCAGCCCCGCCGGCCAGGTGGGTTCCGGTGAGCGCGTCGAACGCTCGACGACGACGACGGCGCGCGGCGCCAGCCACGGATCCTCGCTGCGGACCAGGGCAGTGAGGATCGCGGTGAGCTCCTCCTCGCTCAGCTCGTAGGGAGGATCGATCAGCACCAGGTCCGCCGGAGCGCCCGCCGGGCCTGCCAGGAAGGCGGCCGCCTTCGCGGTCACCGCCGATACCCCACTCAGGCCCAGTGAGCGGATGTTGCGTCGGCAGGTCTGCGACGCACCGCGCGAGGAGTCCACGAGCGTGACCTCGCCGGCTCCCCGGCTCGCGGCCTCCAGGCCCAAGGCGCCGGAACCTGCGCACAGATCCAGCACCCGGGCGCCGTCGAGCACCCCGTAGTGATCCAGGCGGGCGAAAAGAGCCTCGCGGACGCGCTCGGAGGTGGGGCGCGTCCCGGACCGGGGCACCTCGATCCTGCGTCCGCCCACGGTTCCGGCCACGATCCTCGTCATGGGGAAGACCCTACCCGGCCGGCAGGCCGCGTCCCCTGTGGCCGCGGCGCTCAGCCCTCCTCGGCTGGGGCGTGCTGACCGTAGCCGGTGTCCCGGATCTTGCACGCGACCGCCTCGATCTGCTCGTCGGTGAGGATCTTGGGGGTGCCGACGGCGAGCGTGCGCAGATAGAGCTCGCAGACCCACTCCAGTTCCTGGGCCAGGACGTAGGTGGAGGCCAGGTCCGGGCCGGTCACCACGGATCCGTGGTTGCTCATGAGGGCCGCGGTGCGTCCCTTGAGGGCCTTGGCGACAGTGGCGGCCAGCTCGGGGGAGCCGTAGATGGCGTAGTCGGCCACTCGCACGTCGCTGCCGCCGAACATGCAGATGTAGTAGTGCACGGCCGGGAGCGCGCTTACGCCCTCGAGGCTGGCCACGGTAGTGGCCGCATAGGAGTGGGTGTGCACGACCGACATCTGTCCGGTCGCCCGCAGCGCGGTCAGGTGCAGGTCCAGCTCGCTGGCGGGCTTGAGCGGCCCCTCGACCTGCTTGCCGGTGGCGTACTCGACCACGGCGACCAGGTCGGGGCGCATCTCCTGGTAGGGCAGCCCCGAGGGGGTGATGGCGACCAGGTCCCCCTCCCGAACGGACAAGTTGCCGGCGGTGCCGATGACCAGGCCGTCGTCGGACAAGTGGGAGCAGGCATCGGCGATCTGCTGTCGAGCGTCGTTGAGAAGCATGATGGGCTCTTTCCCCGGGGCGTACCGCTGCGCGCCCCGTTGCGTCAGAAGTGGTACCGAGGCATCGTCTCATGTTGGCGCTCTCATGTCTACGATTTCGCGTTTCTGTTTTCATGCTTGACATGACCGTTCGGTCAGGGGCATCCTATGTTTGCGCTCACATCGACGTGGGTCCTGGTCATCGTCGCCCAGTGAAAGGAAACTTGCCATGTCCGCTGCGTCCTACCCCGCCATCGGAATCCGTCCCCTCATTGACGGACGTCGTCGTGGCGTGAGGGAGTCCCTCGAGGACAAGACCGCTCAGCTGGCCAAGGATGTCGCCGAGCTCATCTCCTCGCGCCTGACTTACCCCGACGGCAGCCCGGTGCGCTGCGTCATCTCCGAGACCGCGATCGGAGGCGTGGCCGAGGCCAACCGCTGCAAGGAGCAGTTCCGCACCGAGAACGTGTGCGCCGACCTGACCGTCACCGCCTCCTGGAACTACATCACCGAGGTCCTCGACCTCGACCCCTCCATCCCGCACGCCATCTGGGGCTTCAACGGCACCGAGCGCCCCGGGGCCGTGACCCTGGCCGCCGCGGCCGCCGCCTACAACATGCTGGGCATCCCCTGCTTCGGCATCTACGGCCACGACGTGCAGGACGCCGACGACTCGGGCCTGACCGACGACGTCGTCGAGAACATCCTGCGCTACGCTCGCGCCGCCCTGGGGGTCGGCCTCATGAAGGGGCGCAGCTACCTCTCGATCGGAACCGTCTCCATGGGGATCGCCGGCTGCCGCGTTCCCGAGCAGTTCTTCGTCGACTACCTGGGCATGAGGGCCGAGTACATCGACATGATCGAGATCGACCGCCGTATCGCCCACGGCATCTACGACCACCAGGAGTACGAGACCGCCCTGGCCTGGGCCCGGGAGCACCTCACCATCGGGGAGAACCGCAACCCCGAGGCCAACCGCTTCACCCAGGAGGAGTATGACGAGCAGTTCGACTACTGCATCAAGATGCTCCTCATCGGCCGCGACCTCATGGAGGGCAACCCCGCCCTGGCCGAGCTGGGCTTCGTCGAGGAGGCCGAGGGGCACGACGCCATCGCGGCGGGCTTCCAGGGGCAGCGTCAGTGGACCGACTACAAGCCCAACGGCGACATCCTCGAGACCTTCCTCAACACCACCTTCGACTGGAACGGCAAGCGGCCCGAGAAGGTCTTCGCCACGGAGGGTGACGCCGGCAACGCCGTGGCCATGCTCTTCAACTCCGTCCTGACTCACCGTCCCCAGCTCTTCAGCGACGTGCGCACCTACTGGAGTCCCGAGGCCGTTGAGCGGGTCACCGGCTACAAGCTCGAGGGACGCGCCGAGAACGGCTTCATCGACCTGCGCAACTCCGGGGCCACCACCCTCAACGCCACCGGCGAGGAGAAGGACGCCGAGGGCAACCCCATCATCAAGCACTGGTGGGAGATCACCGAGGCGGACATCGAGGCGGATCTGAAGGCCTCCACCTTCCACGCCGCCACCCGCGAGTACTTCCCCGGAGGCGGCTTCTCCACGCACTTCACCACCGCCGGCGGCATGCCCGTCACCGCGACCCGCCTGAACTTCGTGGCCGGCCAGGGACCGGTCCTCCAGATCTCCGAGGGCTGGACCGTGGAGCTGCCCGACGATGTGCGCGACCAGATCGTCAACCGCACCGACCCGACCTGGCCGACGACCTTCTTCGTCCCGCGCCTGACCGGCCAGGGCGCCTTCACCTCCGTCTACGACTGGATGGCCAACTGGGGCGCCAACCACACGGCCACCGGCTATGGGCACTTCGGCGCCGACCTCATCACCCTGGCCTCGATGCTGCGCATCCCCGTCTACATGCACAACGTCGAGCGTGAGAGGATCCTGCGCCCCAAGGCCTGGGTGCCCTTCGGCACCGCCGAGCCCGAGAGCGCCGACTTCCGGGCCTGCGCCACCTTCGGTCCTCTCTACCGCTGACGGGGCGCCGCCATGACGAGCACCGACGAGCACCACGCCCTGGCCCTCGACCTCGGCTCCAGCTCCGTGAGAGCGGTCCTGGGAAGCTACCGGCAGGGCACCATCAGCACCGAGGAGGTCTTCCGCCTCCACCACCAGGCGGTGGACGACCACGGCACCCTCACCTGGGACCTCGAGCGCATCATGGACGGTGTTCGTCGGAGCATCGTCATGGCGACGCAGCGCCTGGGGCGGGCCCCCGACTCCATCGGCATCGACACCTGGGGGGTCGACTACGGCCTGCTCGACGCCCACGGAGAGCTGCTGCGCGCCCCGCGTGCCTACCGGGACCGGCGCATGGCCCGCTGGGCCGCGGACCTGGACCGGGCCCTCCCTGTGGAGGCCGCCTGGCGGGAGACCGGCATCCTGCCCCAGCAGATCAACACGGTCTACCAGCTCTACGCGGACCTGAGGCAGGAGCCCGACCTCATCGATCGGGTGGATCGCTTCCTGCCCCTGCCCGACCTCGTGGCCCACCTGCTCGGGGCTCCCGTGCAGGCGGGGCGGGCGATCGCCTCGACCACGGGGCTCGCCTCACCGGGGGCGCGAGAGTGGTCGGCTCGCGTGCTCCAGGCCACCGGGATTCCTGAGGGGTGGATGCCCCCGCTCGTCGACGACGCCACGGTGGCCGGGACGACCCCGGAGGGGATCACCATCGTGCGTCCCGGCGGGCACGACACCGCCTGCGCCGTCCATGCGCTCGGTCTGGCTGGTGACGAGGTGCGCCTGTTCATCTCCTCAGGATCCTGGAGCCTCATCGGGGCGGCGGTTCCCAGCCCCGTCCTGGACGCAGCGGCGCTGTGGGCCGGACTGACCAACGAGGTGCGCACTGACGGAGGCATCCGGCTGCTGCGCAACCTCACCGGCTTCTGGCTGCTCCAGGAGTGCCAGCGAGCCTGGAACGAGCCCGACACCGGTGCGCTGGTCGAGGCGGCGGGAGACTGCGCCTCCCTCGGGGTCGTCATCGACCCCGATGATGAGCTCTTCGCCAGTCCCGGCGACATGCCGGCCAAGATCGCCCAGTGGTGCCGCAGTCACTACAAGGTGGCTCCCGAGGGGCCGGCGCAGACGGTCCGGCTCATCCTCGAGTCGCTCGCCTGCGCCCACGCCGCCTACGCCCAGGGGCTGCAGGACGTCGTCGGCGACCAGCTGGACCCGGCGGCACCGATCCACCTGGTGGGAGGCGGGGCTCGCAACAGCCTCCTGCCGGCCATGACGGCGGCGGCCTGCCACCGCCAGGTCATCGTGGGCACGCCGGAGGCCAGTGCCCTGGGCAACATCCTCGCCCAGCTCGAGGCCGCCGAGGTCCTCGGCCCGAGTGCTCGCGGTGAGGTGCTGCGCCGCAGCATCGGCTCCGTGGAGGTCGAGGCCTCCGGGACCATCGCCGATCCCGGCGCCTTCGACGCCATGCGGGAACGGCTGGGCAACGCCACCGCCGACTGACCGCCAGGCACGTCGAGCGTAACCACACATTGAACTGAACACCCACCACACGAAAGGAGCAACGATGCTCCGCAACATTCCCGCCAACCTGTCACCCGAACTCGTCAAGATCCTGCTCGAGATGGGCCATGGGGATGAGATTCTCCTGGCCGATGCGAACTTCCCCGGGCACCACCTCCACCCCACTACAGTGCGAGCCGACGGCTTGGGGATCCCCGACCTGCTGCGGTCCATCCTCACGCTCATGCCCCTGGACCGCTACAGCAGCTACCAGGTGGCCCTCATGGAGACGGTGGGCGATGACCCTCGGCCTCCGGTGTGGGACGTCTACGAGGAGATCTGGAACGAGGCCGAGAAGGATGCCGGACCGGTGAGCGTCAAGACGATTGAGCGCATGGCCTTCTACGACTACACCCCCAGCGTCTACGCCGTTGTCCTCACCGGGGAGACCGCCCTGTACGGCAATCTCATTCTCAAGAAGGGCGTGCTGTGATGACTGCGATCCGTGAGTCCGTGGCTGAGGAGGCTCCCGTTCGGGAGGGGCCGGCCAAGCGGGGGTTCCTGTATCCCGGCATGGTGCTGCCCTTCTGTCTGCTGGTCTCCTGCTTCGCCGCCTGGGGCCTGGCCGGAAACATGACCGATCCTCTGGTCAAGGTCTTCCGCTCCGTGTTCTCCATGAACAACTTCCAGTCCTCCTTGGTGCAGTCCGCCTACTACGGGGCCTACTTCTGCCTGGCGATCCCGGCGGCCTTCATCAACAGCCGCCTGGGCTACAAGGGCGGCGTCCTCATCGGGCTGGTGCTGGCGGGAACCGGCGGGCTCCTGTTCATCCCCGCGGCCTACGTCATGACCTACTCGGTGTTCCTGACCGCCCTGTTCACCCTGGCTGCCGGCCTGTCCATTCTGGAGACCAGTGCCAACCCCTTCGTCATGTCGATGGGGCCGGAGCGCAATGCCACTCGGCGCCTCAACTTCGCGCAGGCATTCAACCCCATCGGCTCCAATCTGGGGGTGCTGCTGGCCGCCCTACTCATCCTGCCCAAGGTGAACCCGGCCACCGCCGAGCAGCGCAAGGCCATGAGCCACGAGGTGCTGCTGGCCACCCAGAGCGCAGAGCTCAAGGCGGTCATGGGTCCCTATGTCGCCCTCGGGCTCCTCTACATCCTGCTGGCCGTCATGATCGGCCGGGTCAAGGTCGTGGAAAGGCCGGTGGAATCGGCTGCGGGTGACAGCGGCGGGCCGGGCAGGCTCGCGCGCCTGCTGCGCAATAAGCGCTACAGCTTCGGGGTGGTGGCGCAGTACTTCAACGTCTCCGCCCAGACCTGTATCTGGACCTACACCCTGCACTACGTCACAGATGCCCTGGGGGTGTCGGACAAGATCGCCGGATACTGGTTGCAGGCGAGTCTCATCGTCTTCCTGGTCTTCCGGTTCCTCATGGTGGGTCTCATGGGGCGGTATGACGCACGAAAGCTGCTTCTGTTCATGTGCTCCCTCGGGGTCGGCCTGTCCCTGTTCGCCATGGTGAGCGTCAACATTCTGGGGGTGCTGGCCATTGTCTCCCTGTCGGCGTGCATCTCCCTGCTGTTCCCCACTATCTACGGCGAGGCCCTCCTTGGGCTGGGGGAGGACACTAAGTTCGGGGCCGCTGGCCTGGTTATGGCCATCATCGGCGGAGCCACCATGCCTCTGGTGCAGAGCTACATCATGGACAAGACGTCTCCTGCGGTGTCTTACATCACGGTAGCCGGGTGCTTTGTGGTGGTGGCCGCCTACGGGGTCTACACGCTGCGCACGCCCAGGCCCGTCAGCGCCTCCTGACGGTCGCCTCTTACCTCGGAGCTCTGTGCGCCCACTCAGTACGAGCCGGGCGTGCAGAGCTTCGCAGGCCCAGTGGGTCCAGTGGGCCCGCCTGGAAAGGTGATCGCCGGCGCTAGGCCTTGGTTGATGTCGCCCTGACGACGAGCGTTGGCTCCAGGCGGACACTGCGGGCGGGGGCGCCCTCGACGATCTCGTCGGACAGGCTCAGTGCGGCCCGTCCCAGGGCGTCGAAGTCCTGCGTGACGCTGGACAGGGACGGGGTCGCCCAACGTGCCAGGGGGATGTCATCGAAGCCGACGACGGCGACGTCGTCGGGGATCCTCACGCCGGCGGCGAGCAGCTCATGGCACAGCCCCAGGGCGATGTCATCGTTGGCGGCGAAGACGGCGTCGGGCAGACCGCTGTCGAGCAGGCGCCTGGCGACCTTGGCCCCGGCCTCTCCCGTCCAGGCGTCCGTGCCCACCCAGCGACCGAGGATCCCGGCCTGCGCGCACACCGACTGGTAGGCGGCCAGCCGCTCCGAGGCGTCCTGCCAGGACAGGTCCCCGGTGACATGCAGCAGGCGGCTGCGCCCCTGAGCCAGAAGATGCTCGGTTGCCAGCCTGGCTCCCAGGGCCTGGTCGATGGAGACGGTGGCCAGCTCGGCGAACTCGTGCTGACCCGCGATGATGACCACGACCGGACCGCGGTGGCGCTGGGAGGAGAGGATGGTCAGGACGTCGGCGCGCTGGGCCAGGACCACGATGGTCGCCACGCGGTGACCGTGCAGGTGAGCCAGTGCCTGTCGCACGGACTCCGGGTCGCTTCCCTCGGCAGTGGCCAGGACGAAGGTGTCCCCCCGCTCGCGCACCGCCCTGGCGATCGCGGAGAAGGTGGAGGCCATCCCGTGCGACAGCCCGGCAGTCAGCAGGATTCCCACCGCCCCGGAGGAGCCCGAGGCCAGTGAGCGGGCGGCGAGGTTCGGCTCGTAACCCAGTGCCTGAACGGCCGCCAGAACCTTCTGACGTGTCTCGGGACGGACCGACGGGTGGTTGTTGAGTACGCGGGAGACGGTCTGCGCTGAGACTCCGACTGCCTCGGCCACGTCACTGAGGGTCACGCGTGTGGACACAAGGGAAATATAGCAGCGCCGCCCCAGGACTCCGGGGTGCCGCGTTGGCGTGCTGGCGAGGGTGGTGCGGCGCGCGTCCCGCACGGCGGTGGGCCCAACCAGTAGCGTGACCGTATGAGCCTGGCCGTCTACCCCGGAAGCTTCGATCCCCTCACCCTGGGGCACGTCGACATCGCCGACCGTGCGACCACGCTCTTCGACGTCGTCGTCATCGGGATCGCCCACAACGCCGCCAAGGCCGGGCGCCACCTGCTCGACGCCCACGAACGCCTCCGCCTGGCCAGGGAGGCCACCTCCCACCTGCCCGGAGTCGAGGTGGACATCGTCCCCGGGCTCCTGGCCGACTACTGCAGCCGGCGCGGTGCGAGCGCCATCATCAAGGGCCTGCGCAACGGCAGCGACCTGGACGCCGAGCTGCCCATGGCCCTGCTCAACCGCGACATGGGGGCGCCCGAGACGGTCTTCCTGCCCGCGTCCGCCGCCTACGCGCACATCTCCTCCTCCCTCGTCAAGGACGTCGCCGGCTATGGCCGGGACGTCTCCGCCCTCGTCCCGCCCGCTGTGGCCCACGCCCTGGCGGTCCGGCTGGCTCAGGCCCCCGGGTCTGCGGCTCACGACGGCGTCGACTCAGGACTCGTCCCGCCCGGGACCCCGCCAAGCCGCTTCGTCGGCGCCGACCACACTCGAGAGGACCTACCGTGACGACCAGCCGCGATGCCGGAGACGACCTGCTGCGCATCCTCGATGAGCTCGACGAGCTCATCAGCAACGCCCGATCCATGCCGATGAGCGCCTCGGCGATCGTCAACCGGGAGAACGCCCTGCACCTCATCGACCGGGCTCGTGACGCGGTCCCGAGCGCCGTTCGCCGTGCCGAGAAGATCGTCGCCGATGCCGACGCCGTCCTGGCTGAGGGGCGGGCCGAGTCCGAACGGCTCGTCCAGTACGCCCAGGAGGAGTCCGAGCGGCTCGTGGCCGGGGAGAACATCGTGCGCATGGCCAATGACCGGGCTGACAGCATCGTGGCCGCGGCGGAGGACAAGGCCGCCTCCCTGCGTCACGGGGCCGATGAGTACTCCGACCGCACCCTGGCCTCCCTGGAGGCCGAGGTCGCCAAGGTCGCCGAGCAGATCCGTGCCGGCCGTGAGGTCCTGGCCGGCCGCCTGGGGGACGGCGCGGGCCAGCCGATGGAGATCCAGGAGCCCGTGCGCCGTCGCTCGGGCTGGTCCGTGGACCCCTCCGCCCACTGAACCAGAGGCGCCGCAGCCCCACCGGGTACGCTCGCGTCAGACACCTCGTCCATCACCCCGCCCACCAGCCGCCCAGCACCATGTGCATCACCTGGTGCATCACCTGGTACATCACCTGGGCATCACGCGGACATCATGCCGCTTGGGCCCCTCGGTCATCGCTGGATGCGGCGCGGTCAACCCGCTGTGGAGGAAACCATGTCAGGACTCGTCGTCGACATCGTCGACCTGCCCCGTGCCACCGGCTCGGTCAAGAACCTGCAGATCCGTACCCCCGCCCCCGCCGACCTGGGCACCGAGGTCATCGGCGTGCCCGAGGGCAGTGACCTCGCCCTCGACGTCACCCTGACCTCCATGGACGACGGCGTCCTGGCGCAGGCCGACGCCGACCTGCACGTCCACGGCGAGTGCGTGCGCTGCCTGCGCGACCTCGATGAGGACCGCAGCGTGAGGATCGACGAGCTCTACCTCTTCCCCGAGGTCATCGAGGCCCAGCGGGCCGAAGGCGATGAGGAGGCAGAGGACCTCCTGGCGGTGGGGGAGACCACGCTGGACCTCGAGCCGGCACTGCGCGACGCCCTGGTGCCCACGCTGCCCTTCCAGCCCCTGTGCCGCCCCGACTGCCCCGGACTGTGCCCCGACTGCGGCAAGCGGCTCGAGGACCTGCCCGCCGACCACCATCACGAGGTCCTTGACCCGCGCTGGTCCGCCCTGGCCGGCCTGCTGGAGACCGAGACCGGTCAGGAGGGCGAGCAGGACGCGCCCACGAGCGGGGAGGAACAGGCCTGATGGCCAAGCGCCGCAGCGCCCCGCCCGCGCGCACCGACACCGAGGCCCTCGTCTACCGCTGGGGGCCGAGCATCGATGCCGACCTGCTCGACCTGGCCCTGACCCACCGCTCCTACGCCCACGAGAACGGCGGCCTGCCCACCAACGAGCGCCTGGAGTTCCTGGGCGACTCCGTCCTGGGCATCATCGTCACCGAGTACCTTTACCGCACCCACCCGGAGGTCCCCGAGGGCCAGCTCGCCAAAATGCGTGCGGCCACCGTCTCCGAGCCGGCCCTGGCCGCCGTCGCCCGCGACCTGGGACTGGGGGAGTTCATCAAGCTCGGCAAGGGCGAGGCGCTCTCGGGCGGGCGGGACAAGGACTCCATCCTGTCCGACACGGTCGAGGCCCTCATCGGCGCCACCTACCTCACCCACGGCCTGGAGGAGACCCGCACTGTCGTCACCCGGCTCGTCTCCCGCTTCCTGGACTCTGCCCGCACCCGCGGCGCGGGCTTGGACTGGAAGACGAGCCTCCAGGAGCTCACCGCCGTCCACCAGCTCGGCAACCCCGCCTACGAGGTCACCGGAACCGGCCCCGATCACCAGCGGGTCTTCACCGCCAGTGCCATCGTTGACGGCGAGGTCCTGGGGCAGGGCACCGGCAGCTCGAAGAAGGTCGCCGAGCATGACGCCGCCGAGGCCGCCTACGCCGCCATCCTGGCTGCCCGGGGCGACGGCGGCCTCAACCTGCCCGGAGTCAACGAGGCCCTGCGCGCCGACCTGCTCACCGGGCAGGGCTCCCAGACGATCTGATGCCAGAGCTGCCCGAGGTCGAGGTGGTGCGCGCCGGTCTCGCCCGGCACGTGGCCGGACGCACCGTCACCCGCGTCGAGGTTCTCGATCCGCGTCCGCTGCGCCGCCAGGACGGGGGAGCACAGGCCTTCGTCGACCAGCTCACCGGGCGCACCCTGACCGCGGCCGTCCGCCGCGGGAAGTTCCTGTGGTTGCCCCTGGATGACGGACGCGCCCTGTCGGCCCACCTGGGCATGAGCGGCCAGCTGCTCGTGCGCGGCACCACCGTCGCGACCGCTCCTGACGCTGCCCCGGAGTCCCACCGTGCCGCGGCCTTCCTGGCCGATCCGGATACTCTGCCCGGCGGGCGCCCAGCGGACCTGAGTGCTACCGAGCAGCCCCGCTACGTGCGGGACATCTCCACCTCCGCCCGCCACCTGCGAGTGCGCCTCCACCTCAGCACCGGCCTCGGCGGCGACAACGGCGCCGATGGTGACGACGGTGACGGCGCGGCGGTCCTCGACCTGGTCGACCAGCGCATGCTCGGTGGCCTGCACGTCGTCGACCTGACCCCCACCGCTGACGGCGCTCCCGGCGGAACGGGCGACCCGCGGCCGCTGCTGCCCGCCGACGCCACCCATATCGCCCGTGACCTGCTCGACCCGGCCCTGGAGCTGACCGGCCCCACCGGCGTCGTCGCCCGGCTGCGCGCCTCGAGGCGCGCCATCAAGACCCAGCTGCTCGACCAGGGACTCGTCTCGGGCATCGGCAACATCTACGCCGACGAGGGCTTGTGGGAGGCCGGGGTGCACGGCCTGCGTCCGGGAACCGGTCTCGGCCCGCGGGTGGTGGCCCGGATCCTCGAGTCCACCGCTGAGGTCATGCGCCGGGCCCTTGAGGTCGGTGGCACGAGCTTCGATGCCCTCTACGTCGATGTCGAGGGTGCCGCCGGGTTCTTCGCCCGCGAGCTGGGCGCCTACGGGCGCCAGGGACTGGAGTGTCGCCGCTGCAAGGCCACCATGGTGCGTGAGACTCTGGGAGGGCGTTCTCACACCTACTGTCCCCGTTGCCAGACCCGTCCGCGCCGGCACCGGTAGGCGCCGCCAGTGCTCGCAGGCAGCCTCCACAACAGCATCACCGCAGCATCGCCACAGCGCTGCCAGGGTTGTGACGTAGGTTTCCATACCCTGGTAATGTCATGAGTATGGCACACACCCCATCGTCGGAGATCGTTCGCGTCATGATCGTGGACGACCACGAGATCGTCCGTCGCGGCATCGCCGAGATCATTGACCGCGCTGATGGGCTCGACGTCGTCGCCGAGGCGGGATCTCGGGCTGAGGCGGTGCGTCGGGCCGAGCTGGTCCGCCCCGATGTCATCCTCGTGGACCTCCAGTTGCCCGACGGCACCGGCATCGAGCTCATGCAGGAGCTGAGGGACTCCGTGCCCCAGGCCCTGCCGATCGTGCTGACCTCCTTCGACGACGACGAGGCCCTGGCCGAGGCCCTGGCGGCAGGTGCCCGGGCCTACCTGCTCAAGACGGTCCACGGTGCCGAGATCAGCGACGTCGTGCGGGCCGTCGCCTCCGGGCGCGTCCTGCTCGACGAGCGCACCGTGACGCGCCGCCGGGCGGACCACGACGACCCCACCGCCGACCTGACCAATGCCGAGCGCAAGGTCCTCGACCTCATCGGCGACGGCCTGTCCAACCGGGAGATCGGTGAGCGGCTCGGAGTCGCCGAGAAGACGGTCAAGAACCACATCACCTCCCTGCTGGCCAAGATGGGTCTGCAGCGACGCACCCAGGTCGCCGCCTGGGTCGCCGGTCAGCGAGCCTCAGGCTGGCGCAACAGCTGACGGGTCCTTCTGCGCGCTGAGCCCGCCACTGAGGGGCGCACGCGGACTCAGCGCACCCGGCCGCCCCCGTCCAAGGGCACTCGCCAGGTGAAGCAGGTGCCGCGTCGCTCGCCGTCGGAGCGGGCCCGTGGACCAATGACGAAGCTGCCGCCGTGGCGGCGGGCCCGCTCGGCCATGTTGGCCGTCCCCGAACGGCGCGTCACTGAGGGATTCACCCCGACGCCGTCGTCACGGCAGACGATCTCCACCACCGGGCTGCCCCGGAAGGGCTCGGCGTCGCCCGAGGCGTGACCCTCGTCGTCGCCGGGGCCGCAGCACTGCTCCGAGCCCGGCTGCACCCCCTCGATCTTGACGTCCACCGTCACCGAGGAGGCGTGGGCGTGACGGGCCACGTTGCTCAGTCCCTCACGCACGACGGCGACCATGTCGTCGGCGATGTCCGGTGCCACGGCGGCGTCGACCGAGCCGATGAGCCGGTCCTCCTCGTCGCGGTCCACCTGGGCCAGACCCCGGCCGTCGACGCTCAGCAGCAGCGAGGGGGCGTAGCCCAGGGCGTTGCGGGCCAGGGAGGCCTCGCGCCGCAGCCGCTCGATCACCCCGACCTCCTCATCGCGATCGCGTAGGGAACGCACGATGGAGCGGATCTGGCCCACGGAGTCGTCCACCGCCTCCAGGGCGGTGCTCAGCACGGAGCACACCGCATCCAGGTCCGCCTGCGCGCTGGAGGCCAGCCGTTCCCGGGCCGCAGAGATCTGCATCCCGGTGGCGAAGAGCTGCTGGATGGCCAGGTCGTGCAGATCCCGGCCGATCCGGGCCCGCTCATCGAGCAGCGTGGCCATCTCCTCGGCGTGCTGGGCGTCGGCCAGCTCGAAGGCCATGGTGGCCTGCCCCGCCACGAGCTCGGCGATCTCCAGGTCCTGGGCGGTGAAGGGCGCCGCGCCGGGGGAGCGCAGCAGCAGCATCACCCCCACGCCCCGCCCCCGGTGGATCATGGGGGCGTAGAGGGCCGGCCCGAACTGGGCCAGCTGGGGGACCATCAGGTCGCCGTCGCCCCAGGCGTCCTCCAGGGAGTCCACGACCAGGCCGGTCTGATGGGCCAGGGTGGTCAGGGCCCGACCCTCGGGCGGGAAGAAGGTGCCGATCAGCTCCCTGGCGTGCTCGCCGTCGGCGATCTCGCAGATCCAGCGCTCCCCGATGCTGGGCAGGATGAGGGCGGCGGTGTCGGCGTGAGCGACCTGGCGGACACGGTGGGCGATGAGCGTCAGTGCGTCATCCTCCTCGGCGCCCGAGAGCAGCAGCGTCGTCAGCTCCTGGGAGACCACCATCCACTGCTCGCGGTCACGGGCCTCGCGGTACAGGCGGGCGTTCTCCACGGCGACGGCTGCGGCCTGGGCCAGGGTCAGGACGGCGTCGGCGTCCGAGCGGGTGAAGCCCCCCGGCTTGTCACACAGGTAGAGATGTCCGTAGACCTGGCCGTGAAGGCGCAGCGGGGCCGAGAGCAGACTGCCGGTCTCCTCACCCTCGATGGCACCGGTGAAGGCCGATGCCCTGCCCAGGTCGTTGTCGATGACCATCCCGGTGCCCTCGAGCCCACTGAGCAGGGACTCAGAGGAGGCGTGTGAAGTACCGGCGGTATCGGGGGCGCCGGCCATCTGGGCGAGCTCATCGAGGGTCGCCGTGGGCACCCCGCTGCACAGACCGGTGCCCGAGCTCGCGCCGGAGGGATCGGGCGAGAGGGGGCCGGCCGGGTCAACATCCATGTCCGCGTGGTTGAGCACGGCGATGGTTCCCCACGAGGCACCCGTGATGGAGCAGGCCGACTCCACCAGACGGCGCAGCGCGTCGGGGACCCGCAGGGAGCTGGTGAGGCTCAGGGCCGCCTGGATGAGGGCGACAGTCGCCTCGTCCAGGCTCGGCTGAAGGGCCGACACCCGGCGGCCACGGGTGGAGACCAGCTGGTCGGCGTGGACGGCGTAGGCCAGACGCCCCGCCGCGGCGTTCTCCTCCGAAGCGGGCGCCAGCGCCTCCTCACGTCGCGCCGGGGGGCCGTCGAGCTCCTCCAGGGCGTCCTCGGGCACACCGGGGAAGCCAAGACTCTCGCCGAGAGTGTCTGCTGCGTGCTGCGGGTGGGGTGTCGTCATCGTGCTCAGCTCGTTCAGCTCGTACCGGATACGTGGTCCTGCTGCCTGTCCTGATCCTCCTGGGAGAGCGACCACCGGTAGGTCTCGGAGACGTCCTGGAGCTCGCGGTGGCTGCCTCGGTGCAGGATAGTCGCCGGGGCCTGCTCGCCGGTGGCCTGCGGCCGGTGTCCCATGACGAGGACCTCGTCGGCGTGCTCCAGGGCGCTGAGGCGATGGGTGACCAGGAGAGTGCCGCGGCCCTGGTCGCCCGCTGTCAGCAGGTCGGTCACGAGCCGGTCCGCGGTGAGGGCATCGAGATGCTCACCGGGCTCGTCCAGCAGCATCAGGGGAGCCGGAGCCGCCAGGGCCCGGGCGAGCAGGAGCCGACGCCGCTCCCCACCTGACAGTGTGGTGGCATCGGTGCCGATGATGGTCTCAACTCCCTTGGGAAGAGCCTCGAGCCACCTCCCCAGGCCGGCCCGGCTCAGCAGCTCGCCGGCCTCGGCGGGGGTGACGTCCCCGCGCGCCACGCGCAGGTTCTCCAGGACGCTGGTGTGGAAGATGTGCGCGTCCTCCGCGGTCAGGCACACCCGGGCCGCCACCTCTGAGTGGGCCGCCTGCCACGGGGGGACGCCGTCGAGCGTCAGCGTGCCGCCCCGAGGCTCCAGCAGCCCCGCCAGCGTGGCCAGCAGTGTCGACTTGCCGATCCCCGACGGCCCCACGATCGCCACTCGGCGACCGACCCGCAGATCCAGGTCGATGCCCTCGGCCACCACCGGGCCGCCCGGCCAGCCCACCGCCAGCCCCCTTGCCTTGAGGTACGGGCCCTGGGCGGAGGGCTCGGGCAGCTCCAGAGGCGCGGAGGACGTCGCGGAGCCGCTGGCGGCACTGGCTTCAGCGGCCTCGATGAGCTCCACGATGCGGCAGGCGGCGCCGGCCGACCTGACCAGCTGCACGCTGGCCGGGCCGAGCGCGGAGGTGGCCTCGAAGGCGGCCAGTGGAACCAGGACGATCACTGCCAGCCAGACCGGGGCCAGCTGCCCGGAGGACACGGCGCTCACCCCCACCACCAGGTTTCCCAGGACCGCCAGGCCCATGGCGGCCACGTCCACGGCCGCCGCGATCGCGGCCGGTACCGCGGCCCGGTCCCGCAGACGGGTCAGGCTCTCCTCCCGGGAGACGACCTGGCGCATCGAGTCGGCCAGACGCCCGGAGACGGACAGCTCGGGGGCCCCCTCCAGGACCGCCAGCACCTCCGCGGACAGCTCAGTGGCCTGCCTCTGACGGGCCTGCTCGGCGATTCTCGCCGAACGGATGGTGGCCAACGGGCCCACCAGTCCCGACAGCAGCAGACAGGCCAGCAGGATGAGGCCCGCCGGCCAGTAGACCACGCCGACGCCGAGACATGTGGCTGCGCCCAGGACGGCGGCGACCGCCGCCGGCAGATAGGCGCGCACCACGAGATCCCCGACCGCGTCGATGTCGCTGCCCACTCGCGCCAGGACGTCGCCGCGGCGCAGGCCCGCAACCGTGTCGGTGCGGGCTGAGGCCAGGGACTCATAGAGGCGGGTGCGCAGCGCGCCCATGCCTCTCAGGGCGGTGTCATGGGAGACGAGCCTCTCGCAGTAGCGCAGCACGGAGCGTGAGATGCCGAAGAGCCGCACCGCCACCGGCGCAACCCCCAGTGCGACGACGTCGGGCATCTGTGAGGCCCGCGCAATGAGCCAGGCCGCTACCCCGGACAGGGACACTGCCGAGGCCATACCCGCCGCCCCGGCGACTACGGCCAGGATGAAGCGTGAGCGGTCCAGGTTCAGCAGGCCCACCGCCCGGCGCAGGGAGCGTCGCTCATCAGCGGACAGCGCGGGGGAGAGGGCGGAGGTTGTCGGATGTGCGGGGTTCACGGGGGTCTCAGGGGGCTCAGGGATCAATGTGCTTGCCGTGCTCACCGGGCCTCCTCCTGCGCCGTCGCCGCCTCATGGGCAGATACCTGGTCAGGTACCCGGTCAGGTGTCCGGTCAGGTGCGAGGTCCGCCGGCGGTACCGGTTGGCTCGTCACGGCGATGGTCTGCTCGGCCAGGGCCATGAGCGCAGGACGGTGCGCAATGACCACCACCGTGCGCCCCGAGGCGTGCAGCGCACGGACGGCGTCCAGGACGTGGGCCTCACTGGCCGCGTCCAGGTGTGCGGTCGGCTCATCCATGACCACCAGGGGTGCCGTCGAGCACAGGGCACGGGTCAGGGCCAGACGCTGGCGCTGCCCCACGGACAGTCCCACACCTGCACTGCCCACCGGGGTCCGCCACCCCTGCGGCAGGCCGTCCACGACCTCATCGAAGCCCGTGGCCCGGGCCGCCTCGACCAGTACGTCGGGTACGTCCTCTGCCGCCGCGGCTCCCGGCTCGGCATGACCCAGGACGTTGTCCAGCACCGTGCCCGGGGTGATGGTGGGGCGCTGGGGCACCCAGGCGATCTGCTCCCACCAGGTGGCCGGATCGATCTGGGCGAGGTCGATGACGCCGCTGGGGGCGCCGCCGTCCGGCACGATCCTCACCCGCCCCCGGTCAGGGGGCAGCAGGCCGAGCAGGACCTGCGTCGTCGTCGTCTTGCCCGCACCTGACGGGCCGGTCAGCGCCACCAGGCTGCCCGGCCGGATCGAGGCACTGAGCCCGGCGGGGGCCCACGCGCCCCGGGAGGCGACGGACACCTCATCGAGCTCGATTGTCGACGAGCGCAGGTCGGGGGCCGACAGGTCGCCGTGCTCGGGCACCGGGGTCTGAAGAACTTCGAAGACGGCGTTCGCCGCCGCCACCCCGTTGGCCGAGGCGTGGAACTGGAAACCCACCTGCCGCAGCGGCTGATAGACCTCAGGGGCCACCATGAGGACGAGCAGACCGGTGAACAGGTCCATGCGTCCGGCCACGAGCCGGAACCCGATCTGGACGGCGATGATCGCCACCGACAGCGTCGTGATGAACTCCAGGACCGCCCCCGACAGGAAGGCGACCCGCAAGGTCGACATGGTGGTGCGCCGGTAGGAGCGGCTCAAGGAGCGCACCTGCTCGACCGGTCCCCGCTCGCGCCCGAGGGCCTTGAGCGTGGGCAGGCCCGAGATGAGATCGAGCACCTGATCGCCCAGGACCTGCATGGTCTTGAGACGTTCCTGGGAGACGGACTGAGTCATCCTGCCGATGAGGATCATGAAGATCGGAATGAGGGGCAAGGTGCACACCACGGCCACCGCGGCCGACCAGTCCTGGGTGAGGAGCACCAGCACCGTGGCCGGTGTCACCGTCGAGGCCAGCACCAGCTGGGGAAGGTAGCGGGTGAAGTAGGGCTCGAGGTCGTCCAGCGCGCGAGTCAGAAGAGTGGCCGTCTGCGTCCCGTGAATCGCCTGCCACCGGGGGCCTAGTCGGGCCGCGTGCTCCAGAACCAGACGACGCAGCTCAACGATGGTCTCCGTGGCGGACCGGTGGGCATGAACCTCCTGGAGCAGGACCACCAGGGCCCTGGCCGCCAGGACCCCGCCCAGAGCCACCGCCAGTGGCCTGACGGCAGACGGTGCGGCCCCCTCGGAGATGACTGAGGAGACCGCACCGGAGATGAGGAAGGCCTGAACCACCACCAGCACGGCGGTCACCATTCCGGTGACGGCGGTGGCGGCGATGTATCGGCGGGCGGAGCGTGCGTAACGCATCAGCCGGGGATCGAGGGGCTTCACCTGCTCAAGGATAGGGGAGTAGGTCCAAGGGCCCGGAGACCCCCGGCCGATGCGTGGCGCTGTCCGTCAGTACCCGAAGTGCGCCTCGGGCTGGGTCGAGTCGCGCACCAGCGTGGGGTGCAGCCCGCCCTCGTCGGGATTGATGCTCTCAACGTTGATGCGCGAGGCGAAGACCTTGTAGCTCCAGATCGTGTAGGCCAGGACCCCGGGGACGAATACCGCCGCGGCGACGCTCATGATGAGCAGTGTCGTGTCGGCGCTCGCGGCCTGCTGGATCGTCAGCGAGTAGGCCGGGTCCACCGAGGAGCGCATGACGTTGGGGGCCATCGCGGCGAAGATGAAGACGACGGCGAAGGCGATCCCAACGAAGTGCAGGGCGAAGGCCCGTCCCTCGCTCCCGGAACGTCCCATGAGCAGGGAGCCGATCAGTCCGGCGGCGGCGATGACCAGCGGAATCCAGGACAGAGCGCTGCCCGAGTAGGCCAGCTGCGCCCACAGGGCCCAGGCGGCGGTGACCGCGGTGGCCGCCGGGGCGAGCCGGCGCGACATCCCCAGCGCGCGCTGCGACAGGTCACCCGTGGTCTTGAGGGCTACGAAGAGCGCACCGTGGTTGAGGAAGAGCAGGCAGGTGACGGCTCCGCCCAGCAGAGTGAAGGGAGTCACCATGGTGAGCAGGCCCCCGGTGATCTGGTGGGCGGCACCGGGCACCAGGGAGTCTGCCGGCACCTGGGCGGCCGGGACGACGGCGCCGTTGGAGATCTGGACGACCTCGATGTGCATGCCCTGAACCAGGTTCGCGAAGGCCACGCCCCACAGGATGGAGGGCAGCCAGGCGCTGATCGTGTGGACCCAGTCCCAGCGGTCGCGCCAGGTCTGGGAGTTGACCTTGGGGCGCCACTCGATGGCGCACACGCGCACGATGAGGCACAGCAGAATGATGAACAGGACGATGTAGGCCCCGGAGAACAGGGTGGAGTACCACTCGGGGAAGGCGGCGAAGGTCGCGCCGCCGGCAGTCAGCAGCCATACCTCGTTGCCGTCCCAGTGGGGGCCGATCGTGGCCAGTGTCGCGCGCCGCTCGCGCTCGTCGCGGCCCAGGATCTTCAGAATCATGCCGACGCCGAAGTCGAAGCCCTCCAGGGTGAGGTAGCCGATCCACAGGACGGCGATGAGGATGAACCAGAGGATGCTCAGTGTCATGGGTTTTCTACCTTCCTCGGCTCAGTAGGCGAAGGACAGGGCCGGGGCGGCCTCGGAGGAGTCATTGGAGTCGTCGCTGGAGTCCGTCTCCTTGCCGTCCTGGTCGGTCTGCTCAGACGTGCCGGTCTTGTCCGGCACCGGGGTGCGCACCCCTTCGCGGATGTAGCGGCGCAGCAGGACGAACCAGACCACTCCGAGCGCGGCGTACAGCAGGGTGAAGATGACCATGGAGGCCAGCACCGTGCCCGAGGAGACCACGGAGGAGACGCCGTCGGCGGTGAGCATGTAGACCTGGGAGACCGGATCGGACAGGTTGGGGACGATGACCCAGGGCTGGCGGCCCATCTCACGGAAGATCCACCCGAAGGAGCAGGCGATGAAGGGCAGCCACATGGTGGCCAGTGCCGCCTTGCCCAGAACCGGGCGGGAGATGAGCCTGTTGGAGCGGGTCAGCCACAGGGCCAGGGCCCCCAGGCCCATGGAGGCCATGCCCAGCCCGATCATGAGGCGGAAGGACCAGAAGTTGACCATGATGTTGGGGCTGTAGTCGACGGCGTTGCCGCGCGCGTCGGTGGTGCCGTACTGCTTGGCGTAGGTGTCGCCGGCCTCCTTGAGCCCAGTGAGCTTGGCGTTGAAGTCGTTGGTGGCCATGAAGGAGTAGACACCGGGAACCGAGATGAACCGGACCATGCCGTCCTCGTTCTTGCAGTCCCCGAAGGCGGCCACGGTGAAGGGGGCTCCGGCCTCGGTGTGGCACAGACCCTCGGCAGCGGCCATCTTGGCCGGCTGGTACTCGGCGACCAGCTGACCCTGCATGTGGCCCGTGCCGGCGGTGACCAGACCCGCGGCCACCATGGTGATGGCCCCGAAACGGGCGACCCGCCGCCACAGCTCACGCGCCTCGAAGTCCTGCTTGGCCTGGGCGGCCTTGACCATCCACCACACGGACACGCCCATGACGACGGCCGCGGCCACCAGCAGAGCCGAGGAGATGACGTGCAGCACAGTGGCCCACACCAGCTCGTTGGACAGGAGCTTGAGGAAGCCGCTCACGCCATCGAGCTCGGCGCGCCCCGTCTTGGGGTTGACGACGGCGCCCACCGGGTGCTGCATCCAGGAGTTGGCGGTGAGGATGAAGAAGGCGGAGAAGTTCGTGCCGGCGGCCACAGCCCACATGCACAGGTTGTGCAGCCTGGGAGACAGACGGTCCCATCCGAAGATCCACAGGCCCAGGAAGACGGACTCCATGAAGAAGGCCAGCAGGGCCTCGAAGGCGAGGGGGGCACCGAAGATGTTGCCGACGAACCTGGAGTACTCCGACCAGTTCATGCCGAACTGGAACTCTTGAACGATGCCGGTGGCCACGCCGAGCGCGAAGTTAATCAGCAGGATCTTGCCGAAGAACTTGGTAGCCACGAGCCACTGCTTGTTACCGGTCCTGCGCCACAGCGTCTCCATGAGAGCCACCAGAGGGGACAGCCCGATGGTCAGCGGAACCAGGATGAAGTGGTAGACAGTGGTGATACCGAACTGCCAGCGCGCTAGATCCAGAGAGTCCAGCGCCATAGGAGAGATGGCCATCCGCGCCACCTTTCGGAGATGGTGATGAGATCGATAGGTTGCTCTGTAGATCGTCCTACAGGTCAATAGGAGTATTATAAGGCAACCATGACGTCATGTCGTGAAACGTGTGGCGTGTGAAGGTGTCGCAGTATGCGGTCCGACCGGTTCTTTTCTTGTGGGCGCCTCGCTGACGAGGCGATGTCGCGGCGCTTTATCGGGCAAGCGGTGCAGGTGTGGTTGTCGCAGAACGGGGATGAAAGTCCGTGACACGTTGGTGGGGCTTGCTGCGTGTCTGGTCGAGGGGTGGGTGCCTGCTGGGGGCGTGATGAGGGCAACGTGAACGCAGATCGAGGGCGCCATGAGTCGCACAAGCGCATCTCGGCGTTTGTGTGGGATACTTCGAGTCGGCGTCGGGTGCCTCGTACCAGTACCTGAAGCCGCGCCTTACGACCGTCCCTGTCCGAGGACCTTGCGCCGCCTGAGATGCGCCGCTGCGAGCCCGGTCTGAGTGGACGTCAGGTGAGGTGTGCGCCCTCGCGGGTGCGCTCAAGACTTTTTCGCTGCTCCCGCTAGGGGGCACAACCGCGCTGACGCGTCGAGGGTACGGCGACGGCGTCGGCCCCGGAGAGTGCAAGCCCCATGGCACGTCGCACCACATCAGAATCAACAGAATCCTTCGAGCACGGCGACGGTGAGGCCGTGAGCTCCCCGGCTCCGCGCCGCCGCCGCAGGGTCACCGCGGCCGCGGCCGCCCCCGCACAGGCCCCCGTTGCCGAGCAGCCCGGTTCGGCGGGGAGTTCGGAGACCGTCACCATCTCCGGCCTTGAGGAACCCGGTGTGCAGCAGGCCCCGGCAGTTCCTGTGGCTGAGCCGGTCCCGCCGCGTCGGCGCCGGAAGGTTGTCGCGGCCTCCGCCGCTCCTGAGGAGGCTCCCGCCGCCGAGGCCCGTGTCGCCGTCGAGGCCGACGAGCCTGACGAGCTGGGCGTGACCGAGGATGCATCGAGCGGCGAAGCCGCGCAGGAGGATCTCGAGGACCAGGTCGAGGGGGCGGCTGAGATCGACGAGACCGACGACGAGGAAGCCGACCAGCCCCACGAAGGCGACGAGCCCGCCGGCACGAACCTCGATGAGGAGGAGGACCTCCAGGTCCCCCGGCTTCCTGCCGCCTCGCTCCTGTTCCAGGCCCCCGACCCCAGCCGGGCCCGTCGGCGTCGTCGGGTCACCGCGGCGAGCGCCGCTCCCCAGGAGGCGCCGACTGCCTCGCGTCACCAGGGAGCCAAGGACGAGGCGGATGAGGGGGGCTCCGACGCGCGGACCGGTGCCCAGGGACATGACGAGGATGCTGAGTCCGAGTCCTCCCGTGCCGACCGCAGTGGCGGTCGCGGCCGTCGGCGTCGGCGGGCTGCCGCCGGTACCGGGGCCCCGCAGGAGCGCCGCGAGGGCTCCTCCCACGACGAGGCCGACGCCGAGCCCGCCGAGGTCTCAGAGGCCGATGGCACTGACAGTGCTGACGGGACCGATGAGGCCCGGGCCGATTCTTCGGAGGATGCCCGCGAGGGCGGGGCCCGCCGCAAGCGGCGCCGTGGTGGGCGCGGTCGGCGCTCGCGCTCGCGTGGCGAAGACCCGACGCGCGCCGACGCCGATGATGAGTCGCAGGCCGCGGAGGATGACAGCGCCGATGAGGCTCCCTCGCGTGAGACCTCCTCCGATGCCGCTGCGGAGAGCGCCACGAGTACCGTGTCCGGATCGCGCCGCCGGCGACGTCGCTCCCGTACCCGCTCGGACAGTGGTGACCTGCGTGACGAGGTGACCGCCCTCAAGGGGTCCACCCGCCTGGAGGCCAAACGTCAGCGCCGCCGCGAGGGCAGGGCGGCCGGGCGCCGTCGTCCCATCGTCACCGAGGCCGAGTTCCTGGCCCGTCGCGAGTCCGTGGACCGGCAGATGATCGTGCGCGAGTCCGACGGCCTCAACCAGATCGCCGTCCTGGAGGACGGGCTCCTCGTGGAGCACTACGTCTCCCGGCACACCCAGACCTCCATGGTCGGCAATGTCTACGTCGGCCGGGTTCAGAACGTCCTGCCCTCCATGGAGGCCGCCTTCGTGGATCTGGGCAAGGGGCGCAACGCCGTCCTCTACGCCGGCGAGGTCAACTGGGACGCCGCCGGCTTGGAGGGCAGGCCCCGCCGTATCGAGGACGCCCTCTCCAGCGGCGACACCGTCCTGGTCCAGGTCACCAAGGACCCCATCGGCCACAAGGGCGCCCGGCTCACCAGCCAGATCACCCTGGCGGGCCGATACCTGGTCCTGGTCCCCGGCGGCACCATGACAGGTATCTCGCGCAAGCTGCCGGATACCGAGCGCAGCCGCCTGAAGAAGATCCTCAAGCGGATCGTGCCCGACTCGGCCGGAGTCATCGTGCGCACCGCCGCGGAGGGGGCCACCCAGGAGCAGCTGACCGCCGACGTCGAGCGCCTCGTGGCCCAGTGGGAGGCCATCGACAAGAAGGCGTCCTCCGTCATGAAGGGCAGCGGCAAGGCCCCCGTCCTGCTCAAGGGTGAGCCCGAGCTCGCCGTGAGAGTCATCCGCGACGTCTTCAACGAAGACTTCCGCAAGCTCGTCGTCTCCGGGGACAACACCTGGTCCACGGTCTCGCAGTACATCGACGAGGTCAGCCCGGATCTGTCCGAGCGCCTCGAGCACTGGGTCGGACCCGAGGACGTCTTCGCCGCCCACCGCGTCGACGAGCAGCTCGCCAAGGGCTTCGACCGCAAGGTCTGGCTCCCCAGCGGCGGCACCCTGGTCATCGACCGCACCGAGGCGATGACCGTCATCGACGTCAACACCGGGCGCTTCACCGGCGCGGGGGGCACGCTGGAGGAGACCGTCACCCGCAACAACCTGGAGGCCGCCGAAGAGATCGTCCGCCAGCTGCGCCTGCGCGACATCGGCGGCATGGTCGTCATCGACTTCGTCGACATGGTCCTGGAGTCCAACCGGGACCTCGTGCTGCGCCGGCTCGTGGAGTGCCTGGGGCGCGACCGGACACGCCACCAGGTCACCGAGGTCACCTCGCTGGGACTGGTCCAGATGACCCGCAAACGGGTGGGGCAGGGCCTGGTCGAGGCCTTCTCCACCACCTGCGAGCACTGCAAGGGCCGGGGCTTCATCGTTCACGACGAGCCCGTGGAGAACCAGCAGGTCGACATGTCGGCCTCCGCCTCGCGCGGGGGCGGGCGCTCGCGCGGACGCAAGAACCGTGAGGAGCAGGCTGCCGGCGGGGGCAAGAAGGAGACTAAGCAGGACTCTCAGGAGACCAAGGGCTCCAAGAGCCCCAAGGGCTCCGGTCGCGGCAAGGCGTCGGCAGGGCGCGACGTCGCCGCATCGCCAGAACCCGGAGCCGACGACGAGGCTCGGGCGGCAGTGCGCGGCGCCCTGGCTCAGATCGCGGCCGCCGCCGAGCAGGCTCACAAGGACAGCCAGCAGGAGGGACAGGAGTCTCATGAGGATCAGGGGGCCGTTGAGGCCCCGGAGGCCGGCGTGAGTGACACCGCCGACGCTGCGGCGCAGACCGCGGAGAACGGGCAGCCCGCCGATGGCCAGGATGCTTCGGATGTCCCGGTCGAGGACAAGCCGGTCAAGAGCCGGTCGAGGAAGGCGGCTGACAAGAAGCCGGCGAAGAAGTCCAGTGAGAAGAAGAGCGACAAGGCGGACAAGAAGTCGGGGAGGAAGACCGGCAAGAAGGCCGAGAAGAAGGCTGTCGCGACCTCCGAGGACCCCGCTGAGCCGCAGCCCGGCGAGGCGCCGTCTGAGCCGGCCGAGGACAAGCCGGCGAGGAGGACGCGACGGCGGGCCGCGGCCAAGAGCGCCGCGCCCTCACCGGAGAATTCTTCAGACACCCCGGAGGAGTCGGCCTGACGACGTCTCCGTGCCCAAGAACACAGGGGACGGGGCGGATCGGAGGTTGGTGCTGGCGACATGATCGCCTAGAGTTATCTGCCGGTGCTTCTTGCGCCATTGCCCAGACAGGGCCCTCCCGGCGAGGCCGATCCCGGTCTTGCAGCGAGTGAGAGCCTTTCGAAGAATCTACAGAGATGAGCATTCAAGTGGTCTACGCGATCGTCAAGGCCGGCGGCCGTCAGGAGAAGGTCTCCGTCGGCGACGTCGTGGTTGTCGACAAGCTTGCTGGTGAGATCGGCGACGAGGTCACCCTCGCCCCCGTCATGCTGGTGGACGGCGACAAGGTGACCACCTCTGCCGCCGATCTGGCCAAGTCCTCCGTCACCGCCGAGATCATCGGCGACGAGAAGGGCCCCAAGATCAACATCCTCAAGTTCAAGAACAAGACCGGCTTCCGCAAGCGCCAGGGCCACCGCGCTCAGCTGACGGCCGTCAAGGTCACCGCCATCAAGTGACCGCCCCGGCGTCAGCCAGTACGCGGGCATCCTGAACGCACACGCTCGAGAAGAAAGAAGCCTTCAACCATGGCACACAAGAAGGGTCTTGGTTCCTCCCGTAACGGCCGCGACTCCAACGCGCAGCGCCTCGGCGTCAAGCGCTTCGGCGGCCAGTTCGTCAAGGCCGGCGAGATCATCGTCCGCCAGCGCGGCACCCACTTCCACCCGGGCCGTAACGTCGGCCGCGGCAACGACGACACCCTGTTCGCCACCGCCGCCGGTAACGTCGAGTTCGGCACCTTCCGCGGTCGCCGGGTCGTCAACGTCGTGCTCCCCGAGGCCTGAGCCCCGAGCACATCACCACGTCGCGAGAGGGCGGACGGCACCTGCCGTCCGCCCTCTCGCGCTATCCCGGACTCACAGGAGACCCCATGCCCAGCTTCATTGACCGAGTGGTCCTCCACGTGGCCGGCGGCGACGGCGGCAACGGTTGCACCTCCGTGCACCGTGAGAAGTTCAAGCCCCTGGCCGGGCCCGACGGCGGCGACGGCGGTCATGGCGGTGACGTCGTCCTGACGGTCGACCCCCGGGTGACGACCCTGCTGAGCTACCACCGCTCCCCGCACCAGCGGGCCGGCAACGGCACCCCCGGCATGGGGGACTGGCGCCGCGGTACCGACGGCAAGAACCTCGTCCTGCCCGTTCCTGAGGGCACCGTCGTCAAGGACTCGCGCGGTCAGGTCATCGCCGACCTCGTGGGGGAGGGCACCAGCGTCGTCGTCGCCCAGGGCGGCACCGGCGGACGCGGCAACTTCTCCCTGGCCTCCTCCAAGCGCAAGGCCCCCGGCTTCCACCTCCTGGGAGAGCCCGGTCAGACCCAGGACATCACCTTGGAGCTCAAGACCATCGCCGACGTCGCCCTGGTGGGCTACCCCAGCGCCGGCAAGTCCTCCCTCATCGCCGCCATGAGCGCCGCCCGCCCCAAGATCGCCGACTACCCCTTCACGACCCTCGTCCCCAACCTCGGGGTCGTCGAGGCCGGCGACGTGCGCTACACCATCGCCGACGTCCCCGGACTCATCCCCGGAGCCTCCCAGGGCAAAGGTCTGGGACTTGACTTCCTGCGGCACATCGAGCGCTGCGCCGTCATCGTCCACGTCCTGGACTGCGCCACCCTCGAGCCGGGGCGCGACCCCCTCTCCGACCTGGACACCATTGAGGCCGAGCTCGCTGCCTACTCCGAGCGCCTCGGCGAGCAGGAGGACAACCCCTCCCTCACCGGCCGGGTCCCCCTCATGGAGCGCCCCCGCATCGTGGTGCTCAACAAGGTCGATGTCCCCGACGCCGCGGAGCTCGCCGAGTTCGTGCGCGCCGACATCGAGGCCCGGGGACTGCCCGTTCACATCATCTCCGCGGTCGCGCACACGGGGCTGCGCCCCCTGTCCTTCGCCCTGGCCAGTGAGGTCGAGCGGGCCCGGAAGGCCGCTCCTGCCATGTCCCAGCGCGACGGCGAGCCCGGTGGGACTGACGGTTCGGGTGAGCCGCGCCCCATCATCCGGCCCGCGGCGGTCGGGCGCCGGGAGAAGGAGAGCGTCGCCCAGGTGCGTCTGCTGGCCCATCCCAGCGAGGGGCAGGTCTACCAGGTCCGCGGGCAGCGTCCCGAGCGCTGGGTGCGTCAGACCGACTTCACCAATGACGAGGCCGTCGGCTACCTCGCCGACCGCCTGGCCGCGGCCGGGGTCGAGGACGAGCTTGTCAAGGCCGGCGCCCACGCCGGCGACACCGTCCTCATCGGCGAGGTCGATGGGGGAGTGCTCTTCACCTGGGAGCCCACGATGACCACCGGGCCCGAGCTGCTGGGCGCCAGAGGGACCGACCTGCGCCTGGAGACCAGTCGGCGTCGGACCAACGTGGAGCGGCGCAGCCAGTACCACGAGATGATGGATGCCAAGGAGGCCGCGCGCCAGCAGCTGCGCGACGAGGCCGCCGAGGGCCTGTGGACCGATGCCGCCTCCTGGCACGGGGACGACGAGGACCGAGGCGCGAACCCATGACTCCAGCAGCAACCGATGCCGGCTCCGAGGGCGGGCAGAAGCGCCCGGAACGCCTGCCTGAGGGTGCCCGCGTGGTGGTCAAGGTCGGCTCCTCCTCCCTGACACGCGCCGACGGCGGGCTCGATCTCAACCGCATCGATATCCTCGCCGGCCTCATCGCCGGTATGCGCAGTCGCGGCCACGATGTCGTCCTGGTCTCCTCCGGGGCCGTCGCCTCAGGGCTGGTGCCCCTGGGGCTGAGCCGGCGCCCCGACGAGCTCAGCCTCCTGCAGGCGGCCGCCTCCGTGGGACAGGGGCGGCTCGCCGCCCGCTGGGAGACCGCGATGAGCGCCTACGGACTGGTGACCGCCCAGGTCCTCCTGACCGCCCACGACGTCGCCATCCGCAGCCACTACCGCACGGTGCGCGCTACCTTCGACTCCCTGCTCTCACTGGGAGCCGTCCCCATCATCAACGAGAACGACGCGGTGGCCACCAGCGAGTTCAGCCTCGGTGACAACGACCGGCTGGCCGCTCTCGTGGCCCACCTGGTGACCGCCGACGTCCTGGTGCTACTCACCGACGTCGACGGCCTGTGGACCGCGCGCCCCGGAACCCCCGGCGCCACTCCCATCCGCCACGTGCGCTCCTCGGCGGACCTGGCGGGGGTCAGTGTCTCCGGGCGCGGTTCCTTCGTGGGAACCGGCGGCATGACCACCAAGCTCCAGGCCGCCACCATCGCCTGCGCCTCGGGCACCACCACCCTCATCGCCCGGGCCGACGACGCCGCAGCGCTCCTGGGCCAGGAACAGGTTCCCGCAGACCTGGGCACCTGGTTCGAGCCCACCGGTCCCCACCGCCCCAGCCGCCGGCTGTGGATGGCCCACGCCTCCCAGCCCGACGGGCGCGTTCTCATCGACGCCGGGGCGGCCCGGGCCCTGACCGTGGGGAAGAAGTCGCTCCTGCTGCCGGGCCTGAACGGCCTCGACGGCGACTTCGAGCCGGGTTCCGTCGTCGACGTCGTCGGCCCCGAGGGCGTCCTGGCCCGGGGGATATGCCGCTACGCCGCAGCCGAGTTGCGCGAGGTCCTGGCGGCCCGGGCCGAGGGCGCCCCCGCCCCCGACCACGTGGCTCCCGTGATCCACCGCGACGATCTGGCCGAGCTGCCCCGCATCGCCGGGGTCTGAGGACACCATCGGCCTCGTCTTCTAAGGTGTCCCCATGAACGACGTTGAGGCCCACGAGCTCGTCACCGCAACCGCCCGCTCCGCCCGCGTGGCGCAACGGAGCCTGGCCAGGGCCCCACGCGCCGTCAAGGACGCCGCCCTGGAGGCCATGGCCCACAGCCTGATCGAGCACGGCGAAGCGATCCTCGCGGCCAACGCCGCCGACCTGGAGCGCGGACGCCAAGGCGGGATGAAGCCCGGCCTCCTCGACCGCCTGGCCCTGGACAGTGGGCGGCTGTCGGCCATCGCCGACTCCCTGCGCGAGGTGGCCGCCCTGCCCGACCCCGTGGGCCAGGTCGTTGACGGCTCGGTCATGCCCAACGGGCTGCGAGTGCGCCGGGTCCGGGTGCCACTGGGCGTCGTCGGCATGATCTACGAGGCCCGCCCCAACGTCACCGTCGACACCGCCGCCCTGGCCGTCAAGTCCGGCAACGCCATCATCCTGCGCGGGGGCAGTGCCGCCCAGGACTCCAACGCCGCCATCGTCGCGGCCCTGCGCAGCGCCCTGGAGGCGCAGGAACTGCCCGCAGATCTCGTCACCAGCGTCGATGCCGCCGGTCGGGACGGAGCCCGCGCCCTCATGCGCGCCCACGGCCTGGTCGACGCCCTGGTGCCGCGGGGAGGGGCCGGGCTCATCCGCACCGTCGTCGAGCAGTCCACCGTCCCCGTCATCGAGACCGGATCGGGCAACTGCCACGTCTACGTCGACGCCAGCGCCGACCTGGAGGCCGCGGTGGACATCATCGTCAACGCCAAGACCCAGCGCGTCGGCGTGTGCAACGCCGCCGAGACGCTCCTGGTCCACGCCGACGTCGCCGCCACCTACCTGCCGGCTGCCGCCCGCGCCCTGTGGGACAAGGACACCGTCCTGCACGCTGACCCCACCGCCCACCGGATCCTGACCGAGGCTGCGACGACCGCTGGACGTGATGTCCTCCTGACACAGGCCACTGAGGCCGACTGGGACACCGAGTACGGCTCGCTGGACCTGGCCGTGCGCGTCGTGAAGAGCCTGGAGGAGGCCATCGACCACATCCGTGCCCACACCACCGGACACACCGAGGCGGTCCTCGCCCAGGACGTGAGCGTCATCAACGACTTCATCGCCGGCATGGACTCGGCGGCCGTCATGGTCAACGCCTCGACCCGCTTCACCGACGGCGGACAGCTGGGCCTGGGGGCCGAGCTGGGCATCTCCACCCAGAAGCTCCACGCCCGCGGCCCCATGGGACTGAGCGAGCTGACGACGACGACCTGGATCGTCGAGGGAGACGGCCACATCCGTCCCTGACCCCTCGCGCCCGCGAGTGATACCGGGCGCCGCGGAGTTGTGCTGATTGCGACAAGCCCGCGGATCAGTTCTGTCACTCCCCGGCGTCGTGCTCCGGTGCTTTGTCCTCTTATTCATGTTACGGTCGACAAAAGTCGGGCAGGTCCCGTCAAGCCAGAGCCGGGCAGAAGGGGGACGCTGGAATGGCGAGTCTGCTGCATCGTTTCGGACGTGGCCGCGTCGTGGCCACCACCGTTGTCATCGTGACCGCGGGTCTCCTGCTCGCAGTCACCCGCATGGTCTTCTCCCACCCCGCCGAGTCCGCGAAGGAACCGGGAATCGTCCTGACGGCAACCCCACGGGTCACCTCGTCCCAGTCCTCTGTGACGGCCACGCAGAGCTCGACTGCCGGCGGCGGTGCCGGCTCCACCCGGCACGAGTCCGGCGACTCCGCGGCGGACTCCTGGACCTCATCGGACTCCTCGACGCAGGGGCACGCGCCTCAGGCGGTGGAGCCCGACCCGCCTGTCGCCGTCGACCACGGCCATCGCCAGCCGGCCCCCGCCGCACCGGCTGCCCCGGCCGGGACCACCGCACCGGCCGCCCCCGGACGCACCGATGTGGACGATGATGACGACGACAAGAAGCCGGCCAGGAACGGTGTGAAGGAAGCCGATGACGACGACCGCGACGATGACTGAGCGGACGGCTGACGAGACGGCCGGCGCCGCGGATCAGATGAGCCGGTAGCCCATGCCGCGCACGGTCTCCACCCGCTGCCTTCCCAGCTTGTTGCGCAGGTAGGAGACATAGACCTCCACCACGTTGGAGCCGGGGTCGAAGTCCAGCCCCCACACGGCGCTCAGCAGCTGCTCGCGGCTGAGGACCTGACCGGGGTGGCGCATGAAGGTCTCGGCCAGGGCGAACTCCCTGGCGGAGAGCTCCACGGTCCTGCCCTCCAGTGTCAGGGTGCGGGTGCGCAGGTCCAGAACCATGTCGCGGTGGGTCAGGCGCATCTGGTCAGGGCCGGTGGCATCCGGGCGCAGCCGTACCCGAATGCGGGCCAGGAGCTCTTCGAAGGAGAAGGGCTTGGGCATGTAGTCGTCCGCGCCGCCCTCCAGGCCGGCGACGCGGTCGGCCACCGAGGAGCGCGCCGTGAGCATGATGACCGGCGTTCCCACTCCTTGGCCGCGTAGCTGCTGGAGCACCTCGAAGCCGTCGATGTCGGGCAGGCCCACATCCAGGATGATGAGGTCGAAGTCCTCCTGGACCGCCAGGGCCACGGCCTGCCCGCCCTCGGCGGTGGTGTGGGGGGTGAACCCGGCCGCCTTGAGACCCTTGGTGAGGAAGGCGACGATGCGGGGCTCGTCCTCAACGATGAGGATGCGGCTCATGGTGAGTGACTCCTTCGGGAGGCTGTCGGGGGCTGAGCGGGGAGCGAGTCCCCGGCAGGTGCGAGGGCGTCGCCTCGGGAGGAGGCCACGGCGGTGGGGGGCCTGAGAGGGATCACCATGGTGAACACCGATCCTCGGCCCACCTCAGAGAGTATGTCCAGCCTCCCGCCGTGAGCTGCGACGATTGTCTCGACGATACTGAGCCCCAGTCCCGTTCCAGAGGCGAGCTTCTGAGCACCGGCGGTGCGCTTGAACCGCTGGCGCACCAGGTCGATGTCCTCAGGGGCGATCCCGATGCCTTCGTCCCTGACCCACATCTGCAGGTGGCCGTCGCGAACGGCCGAGCCCAGGGACACGGTGGAGCAGTGCTCGGAGTACCTCACCGCGTTGGCCACCAGCTGGAGCCAGGCCTGGGTGATCCGGGTGGGGTCGACCATGGCCCGGGTGAAGGCCGCCGACTCCATCTTCCAGCGGCGCTCACCCAGGGCGAGGGACTTGTCGAAGACCAGCTCGGTCAGCTCGGCGACATCCGTGTCCGCCGGGGTGACGAAGTCGCTCTGGACGCTCTTGGCCAGCAGGATCAGGTCGCCCACGAGCATCCCCATCCGGTCGAGCTCGTCAAGGGCCAGCAGCTGGGTCTGGCGCACGTCCTCGGGGTCCGCGGGGTCGGTGAGCTCGAGGTGACCGCGGACCACGGCGATCGGGGTGCGCAGCTCGTGGCCGACGTCGTCCAGCAGGTTGCGCTGGGCCTCCACCGAGGTCTGGACCCGGTCGAGCATCCGGTTGACGGCCGCGGCCAGGGCCGTCAGGTCATCCCGGCCCTTGACCGGTACCCGGGTGGTCAGGTCCTCCTCGCCGATGGACTCGGTGGCTCGGCGCAGCTGCTCGATGGGGCGCAGGAGCCGCTCGACGGCGAACCAGGCCAGACCCGTCACCAGGGCGACGGTGAACACGGCCGCGGCCGCGTAGAAGGCCATGGTGCGCCGGAGCTGGGACTCGGCGACCTTGAGATCGATGACGTGCACGAGTGCGCCGCGCTGGGCGCCGCCCTGCAACGGGACAACGAGGACCCGGTAGCTCGAGGTGGGGGTGCGCACCGTCTCGATGACGGACTCCGAGGCGGCGGCCTGGGAGGAGACCCGAGTGAGCAGCTCCTTGTCCTGCTCGGGGCGGAAGGAGACGTTGTCTGCGGAGACCCAGGTCAGCTTCGTACTGGCATCGGTGCCCACGAAGCCGAGCTCGGCCTCACCGCGCCCCTCGGCAGTGCGCTGGATGTGGGTGCGCAGAACCGCGGAGACGTCCTCCAGGGGCTGACCGCTGGAGGGGTCCTGCCTGTCGGCGGCCAGCTGGCGGATCCGGTCGCGGCTGTGCTCGAGCCGGTTGGTGGCGTCGGCCGACACGCTGGAGAGCCCCAGCGCCCACACGATCGCCCCGCACATGACCAGCGCGATGCCGGCCACCAGCACGATCGCCCACATGACGCGGGTTCCGATGGTGACGGTACGAGTGGGCAGCAGTGAGGTCACCTCGCCATTGTGCCCGGATCCACTGGGCTCCGCCCCATGGATCCGGGCATGGGCGGAGCCGGGAGCGGCCCGATTCAGCGTCCCACTCCCGCGTAGGTCCACCCGGCCTCACGCCAGGTCACCGGGTCCAGGGCGTTGCGTCCGTCGATGATGACGCGTTCGGCGACGCCGGTGGCGGCCTCAACGGGGTCGAGGGCCACGAACTGGTCCCACTCGGTCAGCAGCAGGACGAGCTCGGCTCCCTTGAGCGCGGCGCGGGGGTCGTCCTCCAGGGTGAGGTGGGGGTGGGAGCGGGCCACCACGGGCAGGGCCTGTGGGTCGCAGACGGTGACCTCGGCCCCGAGGTCGGCCAGACGGGAGGCGACGTCCAGGGCGGGGGAGTCGCGTACGTCGTCGCTCAGGGGCTTGAAGGCCGCCCCCAGGATGGTGATCGCCCGACCGGACAGGTCGCCGCCCACGTGGGTGCGGGCCAGCTCGACGATCCGGTCGCGCTGCTCGCGGTTGATGGAGTCGACCCGGCCCAGCAGGTCCGCCAAGTGCACGGCGCCGTGGAGGTCGGCGCTGGCCCGCAGCGCCCGGATGTCCTTGGGCAGGCAGCCTCCGCCGAAGCCGACGCCGGCCTGGAGGAATCGCCGACCGATGCGCGGGTCGTGGCCGATGGCGTCGGCCAGGACGGTGACGTCGGCCCCGGCGGTGTCGCACAGGTGGGCCATGGCGTTGATGAAGCTGATCTTGGTGGCCAGGAAGGAGTTCGCCGCGGTCTTGACCAGCTCGGCGGTGGGGTAGTCGGTGACGATCCGGGGGATGCCCTCCTCCAGCAGGTCCTGGTAGACGGCGTCGAGCACGGCCTGGGCCTCCTGGGCGTCGGCGGGATCGGCAGGGACCCCGTAGACGATGCGGTCGGGGTGGAGGGTGTCGGCCACGGCGAAGCCCTCACGCAGGAACTCGGGGTTCCACAGCACCAGGGCGCGTCCGGCCAGGCGCTCGGCCACCCGCTGGACGGTACCCACCGGGACGGTGGACTTGCCCACCACCAGGCTGCGCCCACCCTCGGGCAGGGCGTCGTGAAGCATGTCGACCACGCTCCACAGCTGGCTCAGGTCGGCCTCCCCACCAGTGGTGGACTGCGGGGTCCCCACGGCGATGAAATGGACGTCGGCCTCGGCCAGCTCGGCCGGCGTCGGCGTTGAGGTGAAGCGCAGGTCTCCCTGCTGGGCCCCGGTGACCAGCAGCTCGGGCAGCCCGGGCTCATAGAAGGGGGCGTGGCCCTGGGAGAGGGCCTCGACCTGCTCGGGTCGCGTATCGATCCCCAGGACGTGATGTCCCAGGTGGGCCATGGCAGCGGCATGGACGGCACCGAGGTATCCGCAGCCGATGACGGTGAGCTTAAGAGGGGTGGTCATGAGTCGTTCCAATCGTTGGTGAGGTCCAGGGACATGAAGGGGGAGGCGTCTCCCAGGCAGTGGCGCACCCAGATCGGCAGCCACCGGTGGGCGGCGGGCCGGAAGGCGTGGACGAAGACGAGCCGCAGCGCTGAGGAGCGGTAGTAGGTCTCCAGGCGCTGCTCCGTCACGGGCAGTGCGCGGGCCAGGTCGTCGAGCAGCCCGCGGACCCGGGCGTGGGCCTCGGGGCCGATCCGGCCGCGAACCGCCATGAGATCCGCGTGGGCCCAGAGGTTGCCCAGGTCAAGGGCCGCCTCGGCCATGGCCGCGGTATCCAGGTCGAGCAGGGACAGGTCGGTTCCGTCCCACAGGAGCTGGCCGTCGTGGAGGTCGCGGTGGGTGATGACGTGCACCCCGCTCGCCTCTGTCAGGCTCAGGCAGGTGTCCACCACCTGCTCGTGCAGAAGATCCTGCTGGTCGATGAGGCCGCAGCGGCGGGCGGAGGCCAGCCAGCGCTGCAGCACCTGGGCCTCCTGACGCGGCCCGTGGGCGGGCAGGTCCGCCTCACGATCGCCCAGGAGCGACCAGGCCTCCGTGAGCCGTTGCCACCCGGGCAGGCCGGCGTCACCGAGCTCGTCGAGACTGCGGCCCGGCAGCAGCTCGAGGTCAACGACGTCGTCCCCGTTGCCGAGGATCCTGGGGGTGCTCAGACCGGTGACCCGCAGCACCGAGGCGGCGGTCGTGTGGGCCCGCACCAGGGAGGCGGCCTTGTGGGGCCGCACCATCTTGCGGACCCGGGAGGTCTCCATGACGACGGCGCGGCGGCCGGCGCGGTGGACGACGAGTCTCCCGGTCAGCTGCCTGGACAGGGCCGGCAGGGCCGGGTCACTGGCGTAGGGCAGCAGGTCGGGGGCGCCCCCCACGGTGACGTGCCCGGCGCGCAGACGGCCCTGGCCGTCGACGCACTCGATGCTCACGCTCGCCGGCTCCGATTCCCGGCCGGCGGGCCAGGCCCGTCGCAGCCCGGGGATGGCCCGCAGCGTGCTGAGCATGTCGGCCGCCTCCGTCGTCTGTGTCATCTCAGTCCTTGGTGTTGTGCTCGTCGTGTCCGTCATGCCCAGCTGGCCTCCTTCTCCGGCGACCGGGCGATGCGCTCGATGGCGGCCAGGTCCGCGCCGATGCGCTCACGCCAGGACGGGTGGGCCCGTCGCAGGGGGTCGGCCAGTCGCGCCAGCCGGGACAGTGCGATCGCCCACCCCAGTTCCTCGTCGCTCGGTACCAGCCGGTGCACGGCGTAACCCTCCAGCAGCGCATGCCGCTGACAGGACGGTGCCTCCGCCAGGTAGGAGCCCAGGTCCGTCGCCGCCGGCGCCAGGCACACCCGGTCGAAGTCGGTCAGCCAGATCCGCCCGGTCGAGTACTCGTAGAGCACCTGGTCGGGGGAGGCATCACCGTGGGTGAGAACCGGTGTCCCGGGGAGGTGGGAGGGCAGCATGTCGCTCACCGCCCGTACCCGGCGTGCCAGCTCAGGGGCCAGGACATCGAGCTGACGAGCGTGGACCTCGGCCAGCTCCCGGGAGCCGGCAGGCTGATGCGGCAGCCGGTCGATGAGGTCCGCCGGCAGCTGCCCGGCGCAGGAGTGCAGTTCGGCCAGCAGAGCCCCCACACGCCTGGTGGCCTCCTTCAGGCCCTGAGCAGTGGCCGGACCATCAACGTTGTCCGCATAGACGTCAGCCAGGTTCGTGTCTCCGCACCACTGCTGCACGCTGACGCGGCCCTCGCACTGGGCCACGGCCTGTGAGTCGAGCAGACCGGGGACCGGGAGGAGCCCGGACAGGGTGCGGTGGACGTCGTCGGCAGGTCCCCCGCCGCCGGTTCGCAGCCGCAGAACCGTGGAGCCGTCCCGGAGGACCAGGCGCCGTGAGGGGTTGTAGCGCAGCACGTCCCGGGCCTCCCAGCTGCCCAGCACCCCCAGCTCCGTGGCCTGGGCGAGAGGCTCAGCCAGCTTGGGGTCGGTGAGGACCGCACCGCACTGCAGCAGCAGGCCCTCGTCCAGGGACCGGGTGACGGGGGGCTGCAGCCCCAGGGAGGCGGCCAGGCGCTCGGCCTGAGCGGCCTTGGAGTGCGAGACCGGCCAGAGCAGGCGGGCCCAGCCCGCGGTGAGCCCGGTGCTCCGGTCCGTCAGGGAGACCAGGACCGAGACCTCAGGCTTGATGCGCAGCCTGGCGGCCCGCACCGGGCGCCCGAGGAGCTTACTGAGCCGATCGGCGTCGAGGACCGCGGCGACGGCGTCGGCCGTGGTCGTCGCGTTGATGAGCGAAGGAGTCATGATCCGCTCCCCACCAGGGTGAAGGAGTCCGCCAGGTGGCTGTTCGCCCACCGACGGAAGTCGGCCGAGGAGTCCATGAGGTCCTGAGGGCTGCCCTCCAGGTGGATGCGCCCGTCCTGGATCCACACCACCTGGTCGGCGCGCATGGCGGCCTGCGGGTCGTGGGTGACGGTCAGGGTCGTGCGTCCGGCCACCAGCTCATCGATCGCCTCCAGCACTGCCGACGTCGAGGCCGGATCCAGTCCGGTGGTCGCCTCATCCAGGATGACGATCGGCGAGTCACGCAGTAGCGCCCGAGCGATGGCGATGCGCTGGCGCTGGCCGCCGGAGAGGGTGCCTCCTCGCTCGCCCACGGTCGTGTCGTAGCCGCCGGGCATCTGGGTGATGAACTCGTGGGCGTGGGCCGCACGTGCGGCCGCCTCCACCTCCTCGTCGGAGGCATTGGGCCGGCCCAGACGGATGTTCTCCCGGATCGTGCCGGTCAGCAGCACCGCCTCCTGGTGCAGGACCGAGGCCTGCGAGCGCAGGAAGCGCAGATCGAGCTCGTTCAGGCTGTGCCCGTCCAGGCTCACCGTGCCCGACGTCGGATCCAGGGCCCGCACTACCAGGGACACCAGGGTGGACTTGCCCGAGCCCGACGGCCCCACGAGGGCCACGTGCTCTCCGGGGACCACTGTCAGGTTCACCCCGTGCAGCACCGGGCGGCCCTCGTAGGCGGCGTGCACGTGGTCGAAGTGGATCATGCCGTGGACCCGGTCCAGCACGATGGCGTCAGCAGGGGAGACGATGTCGGGCTTGACCGCCATGAGGTCGGCTACCCGCTCACCCGAGGCCGTCGCCCGTGCGATGCGGCCGGTGTACTTGGCCATGTCCCGAAGCGGCTTCATGGTGGTGCGCAGGTAGGTCGTGAAGAGCACCAGATCCCCTGGGGACATGGCGCCGTTCAGGACCCGGATGCCCCCGCCGACCATGACCACGGCGGTGGCCACGCCGACGATGACGTCCGTGGAGCGCTCCAGGCGCGCGGCGATACGGCGCGAGCGCACCCCCTCACTGAGGGACACCGTGTTGGCGCCTGTGAAACGCTCATGCAGCAGTGGCTCCAGACCGTAGGCCTGGACCACCTTGATGGCGCCGAGCGCCTCCTGGGCGGTGTTGGCCAGGTTCCCCTCGGACTTGCGGCTGCGCAGGGAGGCCGCGGAGATCCGCCGCGAGTTGCCCGAGGAGGCGAGCATGAAGGCCACCACCGCCAGGAGCACGATCATGGCCAGCAGCGGGTCCAGGAACACCATGACTACGACCATGACCAGCAGGGTCAAGGTGTTGGCGGCCATCGGCAGGCCGGCGGTGACAGCCACCTCCTGCATGCGGTTGACGTCGGCGATGAGTCGCTGAACCGTGTCCGCGCTGCGGTTGCGGGCGTGGAACTGCTGGGACAGGCCCTGGACGTGGTGGAAGGCCCGGCTGCGCAGGGAGGCCGCGGTGCGCGAGCCCACCAGGGCGAAGGCCACGGTGGCCAGGTAGTTGCACACCGCCCGCCCGGCCACGATCGCCAGCAGGGCGATACCGAGACCCACCAGGGAGGAGACCGTGGCGGGGGCGCTGCCCGTGTGGCGGCCCAGCGCCGCCACCAGTGAGTCGATGGTGACCTTCAGCGGCCAGGGCTCCAGCACCCGGAAGACCACCTCCGCCAGAAGCACCGCGGTGCCGCCGGCCATGAGGCGCCACTGCGGTGCGGCATCAGGGCCCACCAGCCGCAGGGTCTGTCGCATGGGGGAGTGGCGCATTCGACTGCGCCCGTGACGACGAGGAAGCGGAGCCATTACCGCCCACCACCCTCAGCGATGCCGGCCAGCCCCAGGATCCGGGTGACGACCCGATTCCAGGAGTGGCGCTCCTCAGCCAGAAGACGACCGTTACGCCCCATCCGGGCCCGCCGCTGGGGGGAGGCCGCCAGATCATCCAGGGCCGCGGCCAGCGCCGTGGGGTCCGAGGGCGCCACGAGCACGCCGTGGCGCTGCGATCCCTCCTCAAGCAGCTGGGGGATCTGACCGACGTCGGAGGCCACGACCGCCAGCCCCGCGGCCAGGTACTCCAGGACCTTCATGGGGGAGAAGTACTGCTGCTCCAGACCCCCCAGATCCGGATAGGGAGCCACCCCGATCGCTGAACCCGCCATGTGAGTGGGAATCTCCTCAGGGGCGACCGCCCCACGGAAGTCCGCCTCCACCCCCAGGCGCTCGGCCTGCGCACGGAGCGTCTCCATCTCGGGTCCGTCGCCGATGATCCGCAGGCTCCACCGCTGACGCGCCAGGGCCGCCGCCGTGATGAGGTCGGCCACCCCGTGCCAGGGCTTGAGCGTCCCCACGAAGGTGACGACCACCCGCTCGGGGTCCGCCGGCTGAGGCTGGATGCGGCGCACGCTCACACCGTTGGGAACCGTGTGGACCCTGGCGGCAACAGCCTCCGCGTCCGGCACATCGGCGGTGCGACGGCGAACCCAGTCGGCCACCGGGTCCGAGACGCACACCGTGACCCGAGCCGCCCCGACCTGACGGCGCAGCGCCTGCTCAGCGCCGGAGGCGTCCACCAGCGAGCGGTGACGATGCTGCTCGTCAATCAGTGGAGCGTTGACCTCCAGGACCCCCGGCACCTCGGTGGCCGCCGTGATGTCGGCCAGAGCCGTGGAGAACAGGGAGTAGCGCTCGTAAACCAGGTCAGCGCCGTCGGTGATGACCCGCGAAGCAATCCTCTGGGCGGCACGCACCTGCGCCTGCTCCCGCTCAGCGGGGGAGACGTCGGTGACCGCCTCCAGGTGCAGTTCGAGATTGGTCAGGTCGGCGGGCACGTGCTCGCCTGAGCGCAGGGCGTAGAGCACCACCTCGTGGCCGGCGGCCCGCAGCTCGCGAACGACCTCCTGAATGTGTACCGAGGCGCCCTTGGTCCCGAACACCGGGATGCCCGGGTCGCAGCAGATGTAGGCGATGCGCATCAGGCGGCTCCTTCCTGATCGGCCAGGCGCATGCCGGAAGCCGGGACGGGACCCGACTGCCAGGCGGCCAGCACCGCGGCCTGGGCCCGAGAGTCGAACTGCTCCTCAATCAGTGCTCGCGCACCGCGGGACAGCGCAACGATGTCCACCTCGCCCTGTGCGATCCCGCGCAGGGCCACGGCCAGCGAGGCCGGGTCACCCGGGGGAAGGAGAATCCCGGTGACGCCGTCGTGAACCACCTCCGGAAGTCCCGACACCGCCGTGGCCACCACCGGCGTCCCGCAGGCCATCGCCTCCAGGACCACCGTGGGCAGACCGTCGATATTGCCGTCGGCCGCCTCGATGCACGGCGCCGCGAACACGTCCGAGCGCGCCAGCAGCTCTCGCACCTCCGCCTGCGTGAGCGGCCCCAGCAGACGGATCCTGTCGGCCAGCCCCAGGCGCTCGATCTGCTCGGTCAGGCGCTCACGCTCATCGCCGTCACCGGCCAGCTCCACCTCGACATCGATCCCCGAGCTCACCAGGATCCTCACCGCCTCGACCAGATCGGCGAAGCCCTTCTTGGGCACCAGGCGACCCACGGCGCACACCCGCAGCGGCTCTGCCCTCGTGGCGGACACCGGCTGCGGGGCACGGTAGGAGAAGCGATCCAGCTCCAGGGCGTTGTAACGCAGCGACACCGTGGCCCCCGTGCCCGCCAGGACGGTGCCCAGGTAGTCCTCGTTGTAACGGCTGATGGCGATGACCCGCTGGGCATCGGCGCAGATCCGGCGCAGCCACACCGGGTCCACCGACTCGTGGAAGATGTCCTTGGCGTGGGTGGTCACGGTGTAGGGAATACCGGTGACGGCCGAGGCGATCCACGCCACCCGTCCCGCCAGGGACGCGAAGTGCGCGTGCAGGTGGGTGATGGAGTCCCGGCGCGCCTGGCGCGCCAGCTCCACTCCCTGGGCCACCACGTCGCCGGGCAGCTCGGCCAGGACCGGCATGATGGCGGCGAAGCGCTCGCGGTCCTCCTGGCGGGTCAGGCCCTCGGTGAGCTGGCTCCACAGGTCGATGGCCCGCTGCGGCCGGCCCACCCAGTTGACGCGGGCGGCGACCCGGGCGATCTCGGGGTGGAAGCGCGCGTCCGTTGTGGGACGCAGCGCATAGATGCTCAGGTCCTCGCCCTGGGCCTCGCGGGCCAGGATCTCGGTGACGATGAAGGTCTCCGAGAAGCGGGGGTAGACCTTGAGGACGTATCCGATACGGGGGGCGCCCTGGTGGGGCTGGTGGGTGTCGAGTGGGGGATTCATGCGGGGATCTCCATCCTGGTGAGGCTGGTGGCGTGGCTGGTGAGGTAGGTCGGGCTCGTGGTAGGAGCGTCATGTCGGTGGTCCATGAGCTCGGCGGCCAGCAGGGGGACCGTGGCCAGGCCGTCCAGACGCAGACGACGTCGCCCCGTCAGCTGGCGACGGGCGGCCTCCTGGTCGCCCAGCAGTTCGGAGAGCCGGTCCTCCAGCGCTGCGGCACTCAGATCCGTGACTCTCAGGAGGTCGACGGCGCCCGCCTTCTTCAGGCCGGAGGCCCGGATGAACTGCTCCAGACGAGGCGTCTCGCGCGGGACGAGGAGGGCCGGGGTCTCGGAGGCGAGGATCTCGGTGACCGTGTTGTAGCCGGCCATCGCGATGACCGCTGCGGCCTGCTGGATGTGACGACTCATGCCGGGCCAGGACCGGCGCACCACGGTGCGGGGACCGGCCGCCTGAGCGACCTGGTGGAACAGGGCGGCGTCGAGCTGGGGGCCGGTGACCACGACATGCCGGTAGCCGTCAGGGACGCGTACCTGCGCGGCGGCACGCAGCAGGTTGATGCCGTCGGAGCCGCCACCGGCGGTCGTCAGGATGAAGGGCTCGGGGTCCAGGGCGTTACCGGCCAACGCGGGTGAGGCCTCGGAGCCGTCCCTGGGCTCGGCGATGTCGCGACCGTGGGCGAGGTAACCGGTGTAGTGCATCCGCTCCTCCAGCGCAGGCGGGGCCTCGCCGGTGGCGCTCAGGTCGTGGACCGCGGCGTCCCCGTAGACCCAGACCTCGTCGATGAGCCGGCGCAGCGTGTCGGCCTCGCCGAGCTCATCCCATTCGCGCTGCACGGTTGCGGGGGTGTCCAGGACCTCGCGCAGACCGAGCACCACGCGCGCGGAGGGGTGAGTGCGGCGCAGGTGAGTCAGGGGCTCGCGCAGCTCCTGGTGCACCCCGTAGGCGTGTCGGTCGATGATGAGCAGATCCGGGGCGAAGGTGCTCAGGACGCCGTTCAGCAGGGCGCTACGGACCTCGCCCAGGTCCTCGTGGGTGATGCGCAGGCGCTGGGGCTGGTAGATGCCCTTAGACTTCTTGATCCCCGGCAGCACCAGCCAGTCGAAGCCGTCGGGGAGGCGGTACTCCTGGCCCGGGGCCAGACCGGTGATGACCAGGCCGGTGACGTCACGGCCGGTGAGCCCCGGCAGTGCCCGGGCCAGGTGGTGGGCCAGAGCGAGGTTGCGGCGAAGGTGTCCCAGCCCCTTGGCATCGTGGCTGTAGAGGGCCACGCGTAGGGGAGCGCTCGTCATGATCGTCTCTCTTCTCCCGGTGTCGGTTCTGGATCGTTCTGAAACGATCCTGACCGGCCAGAAGAAGATGACGATTAGGGGTGGATGAGAAAGCTCTCAGGTTTGTCGGATGCTAGACCAGCTGCACCTGGACTCCGGCTCGCCGCAGGGCCTCGACCTGGTCGGCGCAGGCGCCGTCGTCGGTGATGACCGTGTCGATCCTGGAGGTGGGGCAGATGAGGGCGAAGGCCGTGCTGCCGAGCTTGGAGCTGTCACACACGATGACGACGTGCTCGGCGGCCTCAACCAGTGCGGCGTTGATGGCCGCCTCCCCGTCGTGCTGCGCGTAGGCGCCCCTCTCATCAAGTCCCTCGACTCCCAGGAAGAGCGTGCCCACACTGATCGAGGGAAGGATGAGAGAGGCCAGAGGGCCGGTGAGCTCGAAGGACCGGGCTCGCGCGATCCCCCCGGTGACGACGACGCGCACGCACTGGCGCACGGCCATCTCGTTGGCGATGTTGACGGCGTTGGTGACCAGGGTGACCGGCACCTCCGGATCGGTCAGCGCCGGCAGGAGCGCGATCTCGCGCGCGACCTCAGTGGTCGTGGTGCCGCCGTTGAGACCGATGGAGTCGCCCGGGTGCACCAGAGCAGCCGCCGCCTTGGCGATACGGGTCTTCTCATCGGCCATCTTGGAGGTGCGGTAGCGCAGAGGAGGCTCGGTGGAGGTGGGGTTGGCAATGGCGCCGCCGCGGGTACGGCTGACCAGCTGCTGGTCAGCCAGGTGGTCGAGGTCGCGTCGCGCGGTGGCCGCTGAGACCCCCAGCCGCGTGATGATGTCGTCGATATGGACGCTGCCCTCGTCCATGACGATGTCGAGGATGGCCGAATGGCGATCATGCCGAGACATCTCGATCCTCCTGGGGGTCAAGGGGGTGGTGCGGGACGGAGAGGGGATGGGCTGGGAGGGGGTGCACGGTTGATTTGTGCATCAACCACTTGCCGTATTCTAGTGACCGTGCGGCAGGTAGTCGGTGTACCGATGTCAGCATAGTTCAGGGATGTCCCCAGTTGCCTCCTGAGGGCGACACATCGCGATGTAAACCTTGCTACTGTCGTCGACATCAATCACGTCATTGTGTGGAGTGGTGACCCCGTGGGCTCGCCATCCCGCCTCCGAGAACAGAGAAGATATGGGTTGTCCCGCTGACCTTGCCGAGCCCCTCCGCCGTGGGGAGGGCGTCGTCGCCATAGGGGTCGATGTCAGTGCCGACGCCGTCACCGCGGTTGTCGCTGACGGCCGGGGGAGTGTCATCTCCTCCGTGGAGCGGCCGGTCCCCAGACAGTGCCGTGCAGACGCCGATCGGCTGGCCCAGGAGATCGGGAGCGCGATCCAGTCCTTGTGCGCGGGCCTCGCCGATGACCTCAGTGGTGAGGTGTCCGGGGCGGCGGCCCTCGTCGTCGGAGTCAGTGTGCCCGGTGTTGTCGACGAGGACGAGGGGCGTGTGCGCCGCAGCGAGACTCTTGGGTTGCAGGACGCCCCGTTGGTGAGTCTGGTGAGACGGTCGCTGTCGTCTCAGGCCTCCGGGTCACCCGGACTCTCCGGAGGCCTTGAGGTGAGGCTCTATCAGGATGCCGGTTGCGGCGCCTGGGCCGAGAGCCAGTGGGGTGCGGCCGGGAGGAACTGCCTCTATCTGGCGGTCGGTGAGCGGATCTCCTCCGCCGTCCTGCTGGGCGGCGCCCCGGTGCTCGGTGAGGGCTGGGCCGGTCAGGTCGGTCGGATCCTGGTTCCCGATCCGGACTGGAGCGGGGAGAGGGCCCGCCTGGAGGATGTCGCCTCCGTGTGCGCAATGGTCAGGCGGCACACCGCCGGCATGCTCGATGACTCTGCCGGCTCCCTCGGCTCCGCCGCGCCGGAGCCGGGCGGCTGCGAGGACGCTTCCGATGAGTCATTCGCCCAGTGCGCCACGGGGCTGGAGTCCCTCCTGGGCGCGATCGCCTCGGGGGACCGGGAGGCGCGCCGCGTCTGGGACACCGGCCTGGACTGCCTGGCTGAGCTCATTGCTCAGGGTGTGGGCCTGCTCGGACCCCTCGACGTCGTCGTCAACTCCGAGCTGATGCGGGCGGACGAGGCTGCGTTCCTGGAGCCTCTGCGAGGCCGAGTGGCGGATCTCGTGGGCGACCTGCCGGCACCGCGACTGGTGGCGGCCCGGCTCGGGGCGACCGCGCCGGCGCTGGGGGCGGCGGGGCGCGCACTGGCCGACTGGAAGTAGCCTGACAGCAGCCCGAATGTCGCCTCGCGTCTCTGCGCCCTTGGCTGATAACTCGCTTATGGCGTTGCGGAGACCCACAATGGGGGCAGGCCGTGGCAGTATGTTCGCCAACTGTAGTTGTCCAAGCCGGTTGAGGAGAACCAAACGTGTCCCCCAGGAGAGAAGCGAGGCGCAGCGCGTGACCCTGTCTGCTCGTCCGCTTCGCATCGGCATCATGGGTGGAACCTTTGATCCGATCCACCATGGGCACCTGGTCGCAGCCAGTGAGGTGCAGAACGTCTTCGCTCTCGACGAGGTCATCTTCGTGCCCACCTGGGCCCAGCCCTTCAAGAAGGAGCGCAAGGTCTCCCCGGCTGAGCACCGGTACCTCATGACGGTGATCGCCACGGCCTCCAACCCGAGGTTCACGGTCTCCCGGGTCGATATCGACCGAGGTGGGACGACTTACACGATCGACACCCTGCATGACATCGCGGCCGAGTACCCGGGCGCGGAGCTGTACTTCATCACTGGAGCCGACGCGCTGGCGCAGATCCTCACCTGGAAGGACAGTGAGGGGATCTTCGACCTGGCTCATCTGGTGGGGGTGACGCGTCCCGGGCACGTACTCAGTGACTCCGGGGTTCCCCGTGACCGGATCTCGCTGGTCGAGGTGCCGGCCATGGCGATCTCGTCGACTGACTGCCGCCAGCGGGTCGGGGAGGGGTCTCCGGTGTGGTACCTGGTCCCTGACGGTGTCGTGCAGTACATACGCAAGTACGGGCTCTATCGTATGGCCTTGCGGCCGGCGTCGGCGACGTCGATGACGGCGAGAGTGGCCCGCGAGCAGTCCCTGAGGAAGGAGAACGACGGTGAGCACTGAGCAGACCGGCGTCAATGCCCCCACGTCCGAGGAGCCGACGCCAGATGAGCACGCTCCACGCGGTAGTCGTCGTGCGATCCGGCAGGCGGAGCGCGCCGCGGAGCGCGAGGCGATCCTGACCGGTCAGCAGCCGCTCCTGACCCGGCGTGAGATGCGGCGTCTGCGCGAGGAGGCCAAGGCGCTCAGGGCTGCCGTCGAGGCGGGCGAGATCACCCCTGAGCAGGCGCAGGCGCTCCAGGATCCTCTTGCCGATCCCTCGTCGGTCACCTCCCGTTCCTCCGCCACCTCCGGTGACGAGGCCGAGTCCGCGCCGGTGGAGCCGGCCGAGCCCACCGCCCTGGACGGGGGTGACTATCTCGAGCAGGGCGGGCAGAACCCGCCCCTGAGCATGTCCGTCCCCGAGGGGTCGGCCGCCTCTGCTCCGAGCTGGCGCTCGCTGTCGGCGGCCGAGGCCGTGGCGATCTCCGAGATCGAGACGGGCCTGATGGAGGCCGTCGACCTGCCGGTGGCCACCCTTGACTACGACGCTCACTGGGCCGCGAACGCCAGCTCCGAGCCGGCGCCGGTCCCCACCCGCTTCTCACTCAAGGACCGTCTTGAAGGAGGCTCCGTCGCCGAGGCGGAGGAGCCGGAGAGCCCACAGGACAATGAGCCTCAGGGCGCCGTCGAGGTGAGTGGCGGCGCTGAGACCGAGGAGCCCGCCACCAGCCCCTACGACTACCGGGAGGGTCTCGAGCCGGTGGCTCAGGACGACGCGGACGCCTCCTCGCAGTCCTCCTCGGCGGTCGAGGCCGTGAGCGCCGCCTCCGCTGTTCCCGCCATCTCCGCAACCGCCCCCGGTGCTGCCGACGTCGCCGCCTACGGGCAGGCCGGGGCCATGCGGAGCGCCGAGACCTCCCGCAGCGGGGTCAGCGCCGGCTCGGCGTCCTCCGCCGGCTCGGTGCGCCGACCCATCGTGCGGATTCCGGCCGCTGCGCAGGGTGTGCGCACCGTGAACGCCTCCACGGGAGAGCTCAGCTCGGTCCAGCCCGTGGACAGCTCGCCGTCCGCCCAGGAGGCCGCCGACGTGCAGGATGTCTACGGCGCTCCCTCCATCGAGGAACCGATGGTGCAGGACGACGCCGAGGTCGAGGTCGACATTGAGGCACAGACCATGGTGGTGTCGACGTCGGCGCCCTCGACTCAGGGGGCACAGGACTCCGAGTTCGGTGCGCCCGGGGCCCCGCAGTGGAGGTCGCTGCATCAGCCCCCGCAGGCGGGTAGCTTCCAGGAGGCGATCGTTGACGGAACGGCCGAGACCGCAGCCGTCTCCGGCGAGGCCGTCAGCCCCTACGCCTTCTACAGCGACGAGGCCGAGAACGGCAACGGTCCGATGGGGGCCTCCGAGTGGGACTCCGTGGCGGCCCCGGCTGCCGAGGTCCCTGAGGAGCCTTACCTGGCTCCCGTCAACGAGGTGACCGGAAGGGTTCCCACCCCGGATCACGTCCTGCCGATGGAGCAGCCCGGCGCCTCCTCGCGCACCGGCAAGATCCTCATGGCCGCGCTCATCATCGTCCTGCTGCTGATTATCATCGCTGTTGTCCTGGCGCTGCTGATCTCCAACGGCAAGCTCGGCGGTGGTACGAGCGCCATGGCAGCCAGCATCGGTGCGGGGGAGTGGATCCGTCAGCTCGTTTGATGGAGGTGGGCACGGTACAGTCGCCGCTGCCGCATGATGTCCGACTGACCCTCCCGAAGGAGATCCGTGTCCGCCACTGAACACGCCACCGGCCTGGCGATCGCTGCCGCTCGCGCGGCGGCCGATAAGAAGGCTGAGCACCTCGCCGCCATCGACGTCTCCGAGCGACTGGGACTCACCGACGTCTTCCTGCTGGCCTCCGGGGCGAACGACCGCCACGTCCACGCCATCGTCGATGCGGTCGATGAGGCCATGCACCGAGCCGGGGCCAAGCGCCGTACCCGGGAGGGCTTCGCCGACGCCCACTGGGTCCTGGTGGACTACGGCGACGTCGTCGTTCACGTCCTGCAGAACGAGGACCGGGAGTTCTACTCGCTCGAACGCCTGTGGAAGGACTGCCCCGCCATCGAGCTGCCGGCGGACCTGGCGCATGAGGGCAGCCAGGACGGTGATTCCCTCGGCGGTCGGGAGACCACCGCGTCATGACGGATCTCATTCTGTGGCGCCACGGTCAGACCGACTACAACAGTCAAGGGCGTATTCAGGGCCAGGTTGACGTCCCTCTTAATGAGACCGGTCGTGACCAGGCTCGGCGTGCCGCCGAGGACATCGCGGCCCTGGGGCCCACTCGCATCGTCTCCTCCCCGCTGGTTCGGGCTCGGGGCACGGCCGAGGCGCTGGCGTCGCTGACCGGACTGAGCGTCGAGATCGATGAGGGTCTGGCGGAGAAGTCCTTCGGGGACTGGGAGGGCCTCAAGGCCGCTGACATCAAGGAGCAGTGGCCGGAGCACTACGCCACCTGGCGGGCCGGGGGAGACCTCCCTCAGTTCCGGATCGAGGGGCGCCGCCAAACCGCCGAGAGAGTGGGGGAGGCGCTCAAGGCCATCGTCGCAGGTTCCCAGAAGGACGACATCATCGTGGCCGTCTCCCACGGAGCGGCTACCAACCTGGGGGCCACCTACCTGCTGGGGATGGATGCTCAGCAGTGGTTCGGCCTGCGTGGCATGAGCAACTGCTGCTACGCACTCCTGCGGACCAACAAACGGCCTCCGGGCTGGGCGGTGGTGACGTGGAATGCCGGACCACCGGTGGACTCCAGTCCGCTGGGCAGAATCCTGGGCTGAGCAGGTGAGGTAGCGCACGTGGTGCGGATTTGCCCTGACGGGTCCGAACTTCATACAGTTATCCGCGTCGCCGCACGCGAGCGACGCCCGAACGGGGCTATGGCGCAGTTGGTAGCGCGCTTCCATGGCATGGAAGAGGTCGGGGGTTCGAATCCCCCTAGCTCCACGATCCCCTCGGAGTGAACGCCGGGTGGGACACCCGTCACGGGGCTATGGCGCAGTTGGTAGCGCGCTTCCATGGCATGGAAGAGGTCGGGGGTTCGAATCCCCCTAGCTCCACCACACCAGCGATATAGAGGCCCCGCCATGAGGCGAGGGCCATTTTATTTTTCCGCCCGCCGTTGCCGCGTGCGGCACAATGTGGGGATGGCTACTGCTGTGCTCATCAAGGCGCTAGGCGCCTTCTTCGCGATCATGAACCCCTTTGTCAACCTGCCCCTGTTCCTGAGCCTCACCCAGGAACAGGATGCTGCGACCCAGCGGCGTACAGCAGTTCGTACCACGATCTCTTCCACCGTCATGTGCACTGTCGTCCTGCTCCTGGGTGCGACGATCCTGAGATTCTTCGGCATTGGCGTCGACGATTTCCGGATTGCAGGCGGAATCGTCCTGCTCATCATCTCCTTGTCCATGCTCAACGGCAGCGGCTCCAGCGCTCACGAGGGCAGTGCGCAGGAGAAGACGCAGCACAACATCGTTGCCGGTGGTGGGAACGACGTCTCCTTCTACCCCATGACCTTCCCCATCCTCGTGGGGCCGGGAACGATCGCAACCATCATCGTCATCCAGTCCCAGGCCCAGGGACTGGGCGGGCATGCGGCGGTTGCAGCTGCCCTGGCAGCCGTCCTTGCGGCGCTCGGGATCGTTCTCTACTTCTCAGCCAGCATTGGTGCTCGCCTGTCCATGACGATGCGCACCATCATGACCCGCCTCATGGGCATGATCCTGGCCTCGATCGCGGTGCAGATGATCGTCGTTGGGATCCAGCACCTCTTCCCCGGGCTGGCTCGCTGAGACGCGCTCCACGTGCGGGTTTCAGCAAGGAACTGGCCCATCGGGCACTCTGAGGGTAGCCTCACCTTCAGATGTTGCCCGGAGCACCCGCCCCCACGTGCGGCAACACGGTAGGAAGGTAAGCGTGTGACGTCCGTTCAGGTTCCCGACATCATGCAGCGTGCCCGGCGCACGGCCCGGCGTCTTCTGGCCGGCAGTGGGAGCGCGGCGGTAACGGCCTACCGCATCGACCCCTCCGCGCCGGCCGCCTTCGTCGCTCATGCCTTGCGTGCCGATGGCCGAATCCTCGTTGCCGCATGTCCTCCCCAGGGCACCCCGTTGGCCATCGCGCCCGACGACGTTGCCGTCGACATCCGACTCGATGTCACTCTCGACGCCGCCGAGCCAGGTGTGCGCATCACGGCTGCCACCGCTCACCTGCTGGGGAGCCTGACCTGGGTCGAGGGCGAGGACCGCGCCCTGCTGCTGGCCTCCTCTCGGGCTTCCGCCTGCCACTGCGCCATCGTCGGGGAGGATCCGCTCGAGCGGGTCCGGGAGATCGCCGCGGGTCCCGGCGGCCGGCTGGGCGTCATCACCTGTGAACGGGTCATGCTTCACTGCGTCTCCGGGGTCTCCAGCCACGACATCGAGGAGATCCTCGACATCGACTCGGCCGATGCCGCTGCGGCGCCCTCGGCCTCCTGGAGTTCCCCGGAGATCATGGACGCCCACGAGGCGGTCAGCGCCGTCGGTCAGCTCGGTCTGCGGGCTGTGTGCGAGGCCGTGCGCGAGGGACAGATGCCCGGATGGATCTGCTCCTCCCGCCCCGCCGTCGGGGTGTGCCCGACGCTGTGGGACAGGACCCTGTGCGTCGACGTCGATGCTCACGGGGTGACCCTCATGTCCATCACCGGTGAGGAGGTCACCACACTCGTGGTCTCCTTCGGGCAGGCACTGGCCGACGCCGGCGAGGTGGGGCCGGCCCTGGAGCAGCTGGCCTCTCACGCTCTGCCGCAGCGCCTGACTCGGCCCTGAGGCTGTCAGCTCAGCTGCGGCTGCGACCAGCTGGCCGCGAATACCGAAACGGGGGATACCACCATGTGGTGGCATCCCCCGTTGGCCCCCAGCCGCTCGAGCTGGAGAGCCTTCCGGTCAGCGGACCTCGTAGGTCGTGCAGGCGGCGGTGTCGCCCCCGACGGTCACGGCCTCGGCCGTGCACATGAGGTCCTTGTTGTGGACGCACTCGAGACGCTGGCAGGCACCCACGTGGCCCTCTGCCACCGGCAGGCCGCCGCGGGCGTCGAGGCTGATGAAGGTGTCGCAGGCCGGTGCGCCGTTGTCGCCACCAACGGTGATGGCGAAGGCGGTGCAGCCGCCGTTGTTGAAGGCGCAGGAGGTGGTGGTGCAGGAGGAGATCTTGGTGACGGACATGATGCTTTTCCTTTCGAGCGGATGTGCGCTGCGGACATGAATAACGTAAATCCGCATCCGCTCCCCGGCAACGAAGGACAGCCTGCCCTGCCTCGCAGCATGTCGAGGAACGTTGAAATGACGCCGTTTTAGCGGCCAAGGAGGAGGTGCTCGGGTCTGTTTGCGGCCCTCGGGGAAAGTCGGGGTTGTGTGCCGTCGATTTTCGTTATTCCTCGCAGGTAAGGCAGTCCTGCGCGAGTGCGGTCGAGGACTTTCCGCTGCACGGAGGGCACTGACGTCAAGGGCGGGGTGAGCTGTGCCCGCCCCGCCTCAGGGGAGTCGCTGTTGCCCGGATCGTCCGGAGAGATCGGCGAGATCGAAGGCCGTGCGCCGATCAGCTGTGCGCGGCGGCCACGGCCAGGCGCAGAGAGTCCGTGAAACGTGTCTCGCGCTCGGCGGCGCTCATGTCGCTGGAGTGGTCCAGCAGGTGGTCGGAGACGGTCAGGATCGCCAGCGCCTGTTTGTCGTACTCGGCCGCGACGCCGTAGAGGGCGGCGGCCTCCATCTCCACTCCCAGGACCCCGTACCTCGCCAGCGCCTCGGTCTGTCCCTGGGGGGTGAAGTAGAAGTGGTCCCGCGACATAACGGTGCCCAGGTGGATTGCTCCTCCAGCCTGAGCCCCCTCGGGCTGCGCGGCCTGGTACGCGGCCGCGGCCAGCCGGAAGTCCGCCACGGCGCTGAAGTTGACGCCCGGGATGCGCAGCTGGTTCATGGAGGAGTCCGTGTGGGCGCCAGTGGCCACGATGACGTCGCCGACCTTGACCTTCGGGGACAGGGCGCCGGCAGTGCCCACCCGAATGATCCGCTCCACCCCGAACTGGCTGAACAGCTCGGTGGCATAGATCGTGAAGGAGGGCTGCCCCATCCCTGAGCCCATGACGCTCAGCGGCCTGCCGTTCACGGTCCCGGTGAAGCCCAGCATCCCGCGCACGTCGGTGACCAGGCGGGCATCATCCATGAGGAGCGCAGCAATGCGCTGGGCCCGTTTGGGGTCGCCGGGCATGAGGACGGCGGGGGCGAAGTCTCCGGGCTCTGCAGCGATGTGAGGGGTGGCCATGGGGGTCCTCTCGGGGTGGTGAATCAGGTGTGAACAGTAGTGTTCAGTGTGGCATGGATCGCGTGAGAAAAGACAGGCGACCACCCTGACAACTGTCCGTATCGTGGACGTCAGACGACACATCGTGGTCGCTCGACTAGCGTCCAACGACAAAAGGGCCTGCGACCAGTCCGCAGGAAGAGGTGGCCCCTGGGTCGCCTCCATTCGTCATATCACGGAAGGTACTCATGTCCTCCAAGACAGGGGAGAGCGAGTCTCTTCAGGCTCCCCCGCGCGAGCAGTGGAGCGGGCAGCTCGGCTTCCTCATCGCCGCCATCGGCTCGGCGATCGGCCTGGGAAACATCTGGCGCTTCCCAGGGGTGGCCTACACCAACGGCGGCGGCGCCTTCGTCGTCCCCTACGTCATCGCGCTGCTGGCGGCCGGGCTGCCGATCCTCTTCCTCGACTACGCCCTGGGGCATCGCTTCCGGGGCTCGCCACCGGCGGTCTTCCGGCGCCTGTCCACCAGGCTCGAGTGGCTGGGATGGTTCCAGGTCTTCATCTGCTTCGTCATCATGACCTATTACGCGGTGGTCGTGGCCTGGTCCCTGCGCTACATGTTCTTCTCCGTCAACATCGCCTGGGGTGACGACGCGGCGGGCTTCTTCCAGCACTACATTGGGATGGACCGGCTCGGCTCCGAGGTTGCCTACTCGCCGTCAGTCGTCATGGGCGTGGCCCTGCCGCTGCTGTTCGTGTGGGGCTTCGGCCTGGTGGTGACCGCCCTGGGCGTGAGTGGGGGTGTGGAGAAGGCCAACAAGATCTTCCTGCCGCTGCTGGTCATCATGTTTGCCGGCCTCGTGGTGCGCGCCCTCCTGCTCCCGGGCGCGGGGGAGGGGCTCAATGCCCTGTTCACGCCCAAGTGGTCCGCCCTGCTGGACTACCAGGTGTGGATGGCGGCCTTCGGGCAGATCTTCTTCTCCCTGTCCGTGGGCTTCGGCATCATGCTCACCTACGCCTCCTACCTCCAGCGGCGCCGCTCCAACCTGGTGGGAACCGGCCTCGTGGCGGGCTTCGCCAACTCCTCCTTCGAGCTGTTCGCAGGGATCGGCGTCTTCGCGACCCTCGGCTTCATGGCGCACACGCAGCACGTCGGGATCAGCGAGATGAAGATCACCGGGCCCTCCCTGTCCTTCATCACCTTCCCCACCGTCATCGCCCAGATGCCCGGAGGCGCGCTCTTCGGGGTGCTCTTCTTCGCCTCCTTCTCCATGGCGGGGCTGACCTCCTTCATCTCTATCATCCAGGTGGTCGCCGCCGGCGTGGGGGAGAAGCTCGACCTGACGCCGAAGAAGGCCTCTCTCGTCGTCGGCGTCCCGGCCGCCGTCCTGTCCTTCGTCCTATTCGCCACCAGCTCGGGCCTGCCGGACCTCGACGTGGTGGACGCCTTCATCAACAACATCGGCGTGGTCGTCTCGGCCATCATCATGTGCGTGGTGGTCGCCTGGCTGCTGCGGCGCACGAAGCTGCTTCAGGACCACCTCAACGCCGTCTCCGAGTCCCGGATGATCGGCCTGTGGTGGAGGGTCCTCGTCGGCGCCGTCGTCCCCGTCCTGCTGGGGTACATGTTCATCCAGACCCTGTGGACGTACCTGTCCGAAGGATATGAGTCGGAGGCCTACTCCAGCGGCTTCGTCATGGTCTTCGGATGGGGGATGCTGCTGGTGGTTGCCTTGGGCACCGCCGTCATGAGCCTCATCCCCTGGAGGACCCCGGTGGACGAGTTCGAGGCCCTCACGCTGGAGGCCGCTTCCCAGGAGGAGGACTGAGATGACCGGAATCGCCGTGCTCATCATGCTGCTCGCCATCGTCATCATCTGGGGCGGTCTGGCGGTCTCCATCACCGCGCTCATCTCGCGCGGACGCCGCGAGGACCGCGACGCCCGGGCCGAGGCCTCGGCGCGGGCCCGCGAGCACATGCTTCACCCCGAGGAGACCGACTGACCGGTGCGGTCCGCTGAGAAACGCGGACGTGACCGCTTGAGAAGAGAGACTGACTCCACCACCCGTCTGGGGCCCGGTTCGGCCGGTTTCCAGGCGGGTGGGACACAATACGCCTATGACTCAGACTGATGTGAGCCCCCGGGCGCTGCCCCGCCTGGTGGCCTTCGACCTCGACGACACGCTGGCGCCCTCCAAGTCGGCCATGCCACCGGCCATGGCCACAGCGCTCAGGCGGCTGCTCGACGTCGTCCCCGTCTGCATCATCTCCGGTGGGCAGGTGGGGCAGTTCCGCGACCAGGTCCTGGCCCACCTCGACGCCGACGCCGATGAGTTCTCCCGGCTTCACCTCATGCCCACCTGCGGAACGCGCTACTACACCTACGACCCCTCCCGTGCCCAGAGCGATGAGGACGCTTGGACGCTGGTCTACGCCAACGACCTCACCCCTGAGCAGATCCGCACCGGTTTTGAGATCGTCGAGGCCCAGGCGCGACGCCTCGGTCTGTGGGAGGAGCAGACCTGGGGGGCGATCCTGGAGGACCGCGGCAGCCAGATCACCTTCTCCGCGCTGGGGCAGGAGGCCCCCCTGGACGCCAAACGCGCGTGGGATCCCACGGGTGAGAAGAAGGCCGCTCTGCGTGACGCCGTCGCCCCGCTCCTTCCGGACCTGGAGGTTCGCTCAGGCGGTTCCACAAGTGTCGACATCACCCTCAAAGGGGTGGACAAGGCCTACGGCATGAAGCGCTTGGCGGAGATGACCGGTATCGCGTTGGAGGAGATGATCTTCGTCGGCGACCGCCTGGACCCGGAGGGCAACGACTACCCCGTCAAGGCCTTGGGCGTTCCCTGCCAGGCCGTGAGCGGCTGGCAGGACACCGTTGCCTACGTCACCTCCCTGGCGAGTCTGATCGCCTCTGACGTGCACGGCGGTGAGGACCCGGCCGCCCAGGTCTCGCTGGGTGCTCGGCTCTGAGGCGAGCGGTGGTACAGACATCTTTAGGCCCTGACACCGGAGCCGACGCCGATACCGGCACCGCCGAGCGAGCAGGAGACCTGTGGGACGGTCTGCTGACGGCCGTGCGACGCTGCTGCGCCCTGGTCGTCACGGTGCTGCTGTCGCCGCGCCTGTGGTGGCGTCGTCGTCGCCCCGGCACCCGCACGGTGATCGGAACAGCGGCCATGATCCTGGCCTCCAGCTTCGTCTCCCTCCTGCTGGGTCTGTCCACGGCGACGGCCTCGTCACCGGTCGGCCCGCATGAGGCGACCTGGTCGACGACCCTGGACTCCACTGTCACGCTGGACCTCGGGCCGCTGGGAACGGCCTCGCTGGAGTCCCCGGCAGGAATGCTCGGCGTCAAGGTGGTTCTGGGGGAGATCCCGGGCGATCCGACACCCGATACGGCCAATGCCGCCAGCGTGGGCCAGTCCCTGTCCTCCGACGCGACCTCCTACCTCTCACTGGTCTCCCACCCCGACCTGACGATCCGGCAGGGCCTCTACGCACTGGCCGGCGACGCCCTGCGCCGGGCCGGGGTCGTTGAGGCGATCTTCCTGTGCTGTGTGGCCGCCTGGCGCCTGGCGCCGACCAAGCCCTGGCGCGAGACCGTCCGAGCCGGCGCCTCACACCGCTGGGCCACCACCGTGGCGGCCTGTGCGACCGTGGCCACCGCGGCCTCCCTCCTGGTGCCGGCCATGCGCACGGCCACCTCGCCCGGCTCCACCCTGTCCGTCCTGGAGGGGACGCCGCTGGCCCAGGCCCGTTTCTCGGGACGCATCGCTGACGTCGTCACCGCCTACGGGTCCAAGGCGCGTACCTTCGTGGAGACGAACAAGGGCTTCTACGCCAAGGCGGACACCAACCTGCGGGCCGCATGGAAGGCCGCCGAGCAGACTGAGGGCCTGGTGGACGTCACCGCCGTCGACGGCAAGGTGGATACCGAGAGCCTTCAGAGCCGGGTCAGGGCCTCCTCCGCGAAGACCCTGGTGGATGCCGGCCCCGACCCGGAGCCCGGCACCGCCCCGCAGCCCTCTGAGAGCCCACGGGCCACCGCGACGCCCTCGATCTCGGTGACCGGGGCCCGATCAGTGCCAGAGCGGGGACGCAAGACCGCCGTGCTCACCACGGACCTGCACTGCAACCTCGACGTCATCGCCTTCTCCGGGGTCCTCGACCAGCTCTCGGGTGCCGACATCCACATGGACGACGGCGACCTGACCATGACCGGCTCGGACCCGGAGCGGGTGTGCGTCGACGCGCTGACCCAGGCGGTCCCGAGCTCGACGAAGAAGGTCGCCACGATCGGCAACCACGACTCCGACGCCACGGCCGCCCGCCTGCGTTCCCAGGGGTGGACCGTCACCAACGGCTCGGTCCAGACGGTCGCCGGGATCACCTTCCTGGGGCACGACGACGCCGAGCGCACAACAGCTGCGGGCACCAAGCCCCGCAACGGGGAGACCACCGAGAAGATCGCCTCCCGCCTGGCCACGACCAGCTGCGGGAGCACGCAGGTCGACGTCGTCCTCATTCATCAGCCCGCCACTTTCGACACGCTCACCAAGGAGGGCTGCGCGCCGCTGCTCCTGGCCGGGCACGTCCACGCCGAACGGGGGATGACCACGACGATCAGCCCCCGAACCGGTCTGCCCGTCACCGGGATCATCTCGGGCGCGGGTAAGGGCGGCACGTCCCTGGGATCGGTCACCGAGGACGCCTTCCTCCACGTCATGTCCTTCGACTCCGCCGGCGCGCTGGTGGCCTGGCGCGCCGTCATCCTCCACTCCGACGCCTCGGTGACGGTGGGGGCCTGGCGGTCCGTGCCGGGTCTCGCCGCGGGACAGACGACAGCCACGATGGCTTCAACCCCGAGCCCGACGGCGTCGGCCACCCCGGTGCCGACACCGACCGGAGCCCCGCAGAGCACGAGGCCCGAGGATGGCTCTGCGCCACAGGAGGGGGCAGAGCCCCAGGGGGAGAGCGAATCCTCGGACGGGTAGGACAGAGGTGACCGTCTGTGGCTACGCTCTCGTCCTGATAACCCTACGAGGCCCAGAAGAACTGCTGACGCACCACCGGTGAGGAGACTGACGATGTCGCGCATGCCCACAGATGCCGAGATCGATGAGATGAGCGAGGAAGAGCTCGAGGCCTACCTGGGCTCCGGCCCCGCTCAAGAGCTCGACCGGCGCGCTCGTCGTGATACCGGCGAGGGCTCGTCCGCGCGCCCAGCTTGGCTGCGGCGCTCCGGGGCCGAGCGGGGATTCGGCTGGCTGCTCACCGTGTGCGCACTGATCGGGATCCTTGCCTGCTGGGAGCTCATCACCGCCCAGCTCAACCTGCTGCGCAACCCGTACGCGGAGCTCGTCTGCGACGTCAGCCCCCTGGTGTCCTGCGGCGACTCCCTCAACGTGTGGCAGGGAAACCTGCTGGGGGTGCCCAACTCCTTCGTCGGGGCCATCGCCTTCGGGGCCCTGGCCGCGATCGGCCTGGTACTGCTCAGCGGTGCGCGCCTGCCGCGCTGGATGTGGTGGGGGCTCAGCGCCGGCAGCCTCGGCGGGATCGCCTTCGTCATCTGGTTCCTGTCCGTATCCATCATGACCTTCGGCAAGCTCTGCCCCTTCTGCATGGTCATCTGGTCCGTCACCATCCCGGTGGCCGCTCACTCCTGGGCCTGGGCCGCGGCCGGCGGGCACCTGGGGCTGCGTGACAACCTGGCGCTGGACGTGCTCAAGGCCCGCTGGTGGATCACGGCGGCGATGTACCTGGTGGTGGTTCTCACCATCGTCATCGCTTTCGGCGGCCAGCTGGCGAGGCTGTTCGGGTGACTGCGCCCAAGGAGCGGAGGGCTCCAAGCGGGTCTGGTGGGAAGTCCTCGGTGGCGGGGGACTCGACCGTCACGCAGGACTATCTCAAGGTTGTGTGGGCCGCGTGCGAGTGGGGCGGCGCGGGCGCCTCTGTCACCGGCCTGGCCAAACGCATGGAGGTGGCCCCCTCGACCGCCTCGGAGAACGTGGCTCGCCTCGTGGAGGAGGGGCTGCTCGTCCACGAGCCCTACAAGGCCGTCACCCTCTCCGAGGAGGGGCGACGTCGGGCCATGGGCATGATCCGCCGTCACCGCATCCTGGAGACCTACCTGGTCACTCGGCTCGGCTTCGGCTGGGATGAGGTGCATGCTGAGGCCGAGGAGCTCGAGCACGCCGTCTCTGAGCGGCTGCTGGAGAGGCTCGATGCGGTCCTGGGGCACCCCACCCGTGATCCGCATGGGGACCCGATCCCCACGGCCGACGGCCGCCTCATCGTGCCCCACCTGGTGGGCCTGGAGACGTTGCCGGTGGGCTCCGACGGCGTCGTCGGACGGATTCAGGACGACACCGAGACGCTGCGCCGCCTGGAGCGGGCCGGCATCGGGCTGGACAGCCGGGTGCGGATCCGCGATCGGGGCACCGTGGCACCGGCCGTGGAGGGCGGCGGCCGCAGGCGGGCGACCGTCATCACCCTGCTGGACGACGACGCCTCACGCGGTGCAGCGTCCAAGGGTGCTCCGGAGGCCGTCATCCCTGACGGCTCCCTGTGGCTGCTGGCCTGACCTGAAGCTGTCACTACCCTATTTTGTGCAAAGTTGTGACTTAAGTCATGTTGCATTAAGTTGGATCTCGGGCATTTCGTCGATTATATTTCTAGCCATCACGACCGGTTCCGCTTCCGTCAAGGAAGTCCAGGGCCGGTCTTCGTTTTATCTCGATGATGAGTCAAGGTGGCAATGGTGGTTGAACAGCCCAAGAGCTTTAAAACTTATGAGGAGCAGGTAGATCTCCTTATAGGGCGGGGAATGTGTGTTGCAGATCGTGAGCGAGCCATCGAGAAATTGCGTCGGGTCAACTACTATCGCCTATCGGGGTACTGGTATCCGTTCCGTATGCGTAGGCCGGATGGGGGTGGTCGATCTGATCGTTTTCTTCCTGGCTCTGCTTTTGATGATGTGGTTGCTCTCTATGATTTTGATGCACGACTTAGGGTGGCGGTCCTCGCTGCGCTGGCGCCAGTTGAACTGTCGATGCGAGCCTTGGTTGGGCATGCGTTGGGTGAGATAGACCCGTGCATCCATCTTAATGCAGATTTGTTAGGTCCTGTCGCAAGAGGGGAGCGCTCGTCAGAATACAAAGAGTGGCTGAAGAGGTATAACGAAAAGTTGGATACTTCTCGTGAGGACTTTGTGCAGCACCACAAGGAGAGATATGGTGGAACCCTTCCGATATGGGTGGCGGTTGAGTTGTTGGACTGGGGGATGTTGACGCATCTTTATTCAATGTCACCTCGCGTTGCTCAGGTGAAGGTTGCTGATGCTGTCAATCTCACTTCTCCTCAGTTGGAATCTTGGCTAAAAGCCCTGAATATCGTGAGAAACATCGCGGCACATCATGGACGTATGTATAATCGAGTTTATGGTAAAACGCCTAGGTTGCCGAGAAGGGAAACGCATCCCGAGGTGCTATTCTGTGTCGATGCAATGAATCGAATTTTTGGTCAGGCTACTTTGATTCAATATCTACTGAGAGTTCTTAAGGCGGGTAATCTTAAAATACTACCTTCGGTGTTCAGGACGTTTCCCGAAAACGAGGTTGTTCCTTTTTGGAGCACGGGCGCTCCTGATGGTTGGGTTCAGGGTGGACTATGGAAATTGTAGGACATCTAGTGTGTTGTGAGGTGTAGTTGGTGGTGTGAACTTGAATTGTCGGACTATTGCTATCGAAACTACTCAAAGTCAGGGTGTTGCGTACTTGTCGACTTGATAGGCTCCTGTGCGTTCATCGTGGCTCGAGCGAGAGAGTGACTCATGGGGCAGCAATAGGCAGTTCCTGGCGACACCGTTTCTTCCAAAGCGAGGCAGACACTTCCGCCTACGCCATCAGAGAGCACGTTCTCATCCATGATGAGGAGTGGACAGTATGGATGGTGGCCCGGCGACTCCCGGCCTGCACCTTGAGGTGACGGGGGGGCTCGGCCCTGGTTCGCGACCAGGAGGCCATCTTCTTCACGGCCATCGAGCACGTTGAACGGCTCGATCCCGCTCAGGTCCAGTTCGTTCCGGATTAGTTGGCGCGGTATCTGTGCACTCGCCTGTGGCTCGACGTCGTGCCGACTCGTGCCCGTGAGCGACTGCTCGTCTGCTGACAAACCTGGATGGATCCGGGCGCGGCTGGGGGACAATGCTGCCATGAGCACGATTTTCACCAAGATCATCGCCGGCGAGATCCCCGGCCGTTTCGTGTGGGCGGACGAGGTCTGTGTCGCCTTCGCCACCATTGAGCCGCACACCGACGGGCACGTCCTCGTGGTCCCGCGGCTCGAGGTCGACTCCTACGTGGACGCGCCCGATGACGTGGTGGCGCACCTGGCCGTGGTCGCCAAGCGCATTGGAGCTGCACAGGTGCGCGTCTTCGAGGCGCCCCGCGCCGGGCTCGTCGTGGCCGGTTACGGCGTCGACCACCTGCACCTGCACGTGCTGCCGATCCGCTGCGAGGAGGACCTGTCCTTCTCCTCGGCCCGCCACCCCGAGGCCCCCGAACTCGATGCCGCCATGGAGCGCCTGCGGGCCGGCCTTGTCGAGGACGGCTGGGGCGAGTTCGTGCCCGCGCAGATGGACAGCGCGGCGCTCGCGTAGCCCCGACGCTACCCGCTTCGTCCTCGTCAGAAGGGTGGGGCTTGGTCGATGAGGGGCGCTAGTCCCAGGGAGTGGGCGGCCCTCGGAAGAGGGGTGGTCTCGTAGTCTCCCGCCTTTTCGCCGGGTAGGGGGCCTCGGGTCACGAGGCGGGCACTGCCGCTGCTGGGCTGGGTACGGTCGAGGGCGGTGTTGAGTCGGTCGATGAGCTCAGGGCCGATCTGCTGGCTCAGGTCGGCCGGGACGACGGTGCTGGGAACAAGGTGCTGGTGGGGGCCGACCTTGTGGGGCAGGCGGTCGATGGTGCCGTCTGGGTGGCGCCGATAGCCGGTCTTGTCCGGGGTGTGCCAAGACAAGACCCCGCTGTCACGGTCTCTGGTGAGTGCCCATCCGGGAGTGTGCTTGAGTCGGTGATGGGCCTGACAGAGCACCACGAGGTTGTCCAGGCTGGTGGTCCCGCCCTGGCTCCAGGCGGTGAGGTGGTCGATGTCGCAGCGGGAGGCCGGAGTCTGGCAGGTGGGGAAAACACATGTTTTGTCGCGGGCTCTTACGAGGTCCGCAAGTCCCACCGGAGGCCGGTACCTGGTGCGGCCGACGTCCAGGACGGTGCCGCTGGCGGGGTCGGTCACCAGGCGCCTCCAGGTCCCGCCGGCGGCCAGGGCCCAGGCGGTCATGGCCGGTACCGCTGCGCTGCGCGTCTCGATCCTCACCTCAGCGACCTGTACTGGTGTGGCGGAAAACGGGGAGACGACCTGGGCGGTGGGCTGGATGGTGGGAGCAACCGGGGCGAGTTCAGGCAGACTCCTCCCTCTAGGCCCGGGCAGACTTCTCCCACCGGGGGTGGGCAGATTTCTCCCGCCGCTCGGGGAGTCTGCGCTGTTGAGAGGCTCGGACGCGGCGGTGGAGCATTCGCCAGGGCCGGCTCCACCTGGATCAAGACAGCGGGGGTCGTCGGGGCTCTCGCTGTCCCCAGGACCACAGCCCCCAGAAATGCCGTCCCGGAGCCGGTTGTCTTCGGATGAGGTGCCGGGGCTGCCGCCTCCGGGATCGACGCCGCCGGTGGGGCCCTCTTCCGGCAGAGCCAGACCAACCAGGCTGCTCAGAGGAACGGTGACGTTGACGTTGATACGGATGCCTTCTGGCAGAGGAAGGTGACCGGTGGCTGAAGGGGTCCACCACGGGCTGTTCGATCCCACCAGGCCGCTCAAAGCGCCCAGGAGCCCTTCCAGAGGTACCCCGTCAGGCAGCAGCCGCCCCGGGGAAGGGGGCTCAAGAGGAACCGAGGACGAGAGCACTGAACCCGGCTCACTCAAACCACCACCACCACAGATACCGTCATCACCGCTGGCACCGATGCCGCTGCCGCAGATGCCGCCGCCGAGGCTGTACCCTCCGTGATTGTCGTTGTCGGTACCGTCGTCGCCACCGCTGCTGCCGTCGTGATTTGTGCTTGCGGGGGGTGGTGGGGGCTTGCGCGGGCATATGGTAGGCGGCCTGCTGGCTGGTGCGCAGTGTTGAGAGGGTCATCGCGGTGATGGCATCGGCTCTAAGCTGACCCAGGGTGCGCTTCTCGCCGCAGGCCCGCGCCGAAGCGGCGATCGCGTCCAGAGTGGCGTCCAGCAGCAGGGCGTCCATAGTCGGCAGCAGAAGCCGGACTTGGCAGAGGCCCTCTCCCGCAGGCCGGGGGCGCGACACACACCGCCGCTCGGTATTGTTCTGGCTCCGCTCAGCGTGGCCGTCAGGGTCGATCTCCATCAGGGCACGATCCAGATCCCGCCCCACCTGCGACACGCTCCGCCTAGGCGCCTGAGGCAGAACCTTGTCCTGGACTGCGAGCGCCACCGGAGTGGGTACGTCTTCCAGGCGGCGGGTCACCAGGAACGCCTTCGCCGAGTCCAGGACCCCGCAGCGTTCCATGGCCTCGACCGGGGCGAAGCCCATGCTCATGAGGGCCTGGCCGTGATCCACCATCTGACCGGCCCGAGTCCGAGAGATGCCCAGGCGGGTGGAGAGCAGACAGGTGGCATTGAACCGCCGCTCCTCATAACCCACCACCGGAGAGACCTCACCATGCGGGCCCCACTGGCCCGGGTGACTCGACAACTCAGGGCACCCTGTCAGGCAGGCCGCCGCCAGAGCCTCGCCCCAGGTGGCCCAGGCCGCCAGACGGCGGCAGGCCGCGGCCAGTTCCCCCAAACCCGAGGCCCCCAGGCCGATCAGTCCCGACGTGCCGACCTCCTCCACGCCCATCGTCCGGCGCTGCTCGGAGGCGGCCACCAGCGCCACGTCAGTACCCGACTCATTGGTGAAGAGAGGCGGCACTGCATCCCCGTCAGCGGTGGAGCACTCGTCGTCGGCGTCCTGGGCAGCCACCAGCAGGCGGGCCAGCAGCCCCTCCACCACACCGGCCAGCGCCTGGCCCGCACCCAGGGAGGCCAACAGGCCTGCCGTCTCCTCTGCCGAGACCTGCGGTATCGACGTGGGAGCCCCGCCAGGCGCACCCAGCATCCCGACCGCATCACCGGCCGGGACGCGAGGAAGCACACCACCTTCGAACATATGTACAGTATAGCAAGTGGTGCCCGTGCCCCGCACGCTGAAGCAGACTCCAGAATCACTGGAACAGCAACGATTAGCCGCATATCTGGGGCCTTCATCGACGGCGCCTTGTCCTCTCGGAGCCGGCGTGAGGGCCCGCCGAGACCGCTCGAACCTTGCTGGGCTCTACCGACGTGACCGGTCTCGCCCGCCCGTGGGGCGGACGCCGCCGGGCCCCACTGCTGGCGGGCGATAGGCTGTGCCCCAGCACCAGGAAGCACGAGTAGGAAAAGAGCGCTGCCGCGATGTCAGAGAGAACCGCACCGGTCGAGTCCGACACCCCCTTCCGCTACACGGCGGAGCTGGCGGACTCCATCGAGACCGCCTGGCAGGACCGCTGGGAGGCCGAGGGCACCTTCAACGCCGACAACCCAGTCGGCGCTCTGGCCGGACCCGGGGCGGACAAGGAGAAGTTCTTCCTGCTGGACATGTTCCCCTACCCCTCCGGCAAGGGCCTGCACGTGGGCCACCCGCTGGGCTACATCGCCACCGACGTCGTCGCCCGCTTCACCCGGATGACCGGCAAGAACGTCCTGTACACGATGGGCTACGACGCCTTCGGCCTGCCCGCCGAGCAGTACGCCGTCACCACCGGCCAGCACCCGCGCATCTCCACCGAGGCCAACATCGCCAACATGCGCCGCCAGCTGCGTCGCCTGGGCCTGTCCCACGACCCGCGCCGCTCCCTGGCCACGATCGACGTCGACTACGTGCGCTGGACCCAGTGGATCTTCCTGCAGGTCTTCAACTCCTGGTTCGACCCCGAGGCCCCGCGCCGCGACGGCCGCGGCAAGGGTGCGGCCCGGCCGGTGACCGAGCTGCGCGACAAACTCGCCTCCGGCCAGGTCCCCGTTCCCGACGGCCGCGACTGGGACGCTCTGAGCGCCGCCGAGCAGGCCGAGGTCATCGACTCCTTCCGCCTGGCCTACGTCTCCAGCGCCCCTGTCAACTGGTGCCCCGGCCTGGGCACGGTGCTGGCCAACGAGGAGGTCACCTCCGAGGGCCGCTCCGAGCGGGGCAACTACCCGGTCTTCAAGCGCAACCTGCGCCAGTGGATGATGCGCATCACCGCCTACGGCGACCGCCTCGCCGAAGACCTGGACACCGTGGACTGGCCCGAGAAGGTCAAGCTCATGCAGCGCAACTGGATCGGACGCTCCGAGGGCGCCGAGGTGACCTTCACCGTGCCCGGGGCCGGACAAGGCGCCCAGCAGGACGCGTCGCTGAGCGTCTACACCACCCGCCCCGACACCCTCTTCGGCGCCACCTTCATGGTGGTGGCTCCCGAGCACCCCATGCTGGGTGGCCTGCAGGCCTCCGGCTCGGTGCGCACCGAGGCCCAGATCGCTGACGACGCCGCGGCCCTGACCGTCCCGGCCGCCTGGCCCGAGGGCACCAAGGAGGCTTGGACCGGCGGCTACGCGACCCCCGCCGAGGCCGTGGCCGCCTACCGCGCCCAGGCCGCGGCGACGTCGGACACCGACCGCACCGACGAGGGCCGGGTCAAGACCGGCGTCTTCACCGGCTTCTTCGGCATCAACCCCGTCAACGGGGCGAAGGTGCCGGTCTTCGTGGCCGACTACGTCCTCATGGGCTACGGGACCGGCGCCATCATGGCCGTGCCCGCCCACGACGAGCGCGACTACGCCTTCGCCACCAAGTACGACATTGACATCATCCAGACCATCGGCCCGGCCGACGACCCCCACGGCGTCGACCTGAGTGCCCAGGCCTACACCGGTGACGGTGTGGTCGTGAACTCCGCCCAGGGCGACCTGGACATCAATGGCATGGGCAAGGACGAGGCCAAGGCCACCATGATCGGCTGGCTGGAGGCCAAGGGCGCCGGCCGCGGCGCGGTCACCTACCGCCTGCGCGACTGGCTCTTCTCCCGCCAGCGCTACTGGGGTGAGCCCTTCCCGATCGTGTGGGACGAGGACGGCGGCGTCCACGCCCTGCCCGAGTCGATGCTGCCGGTCGAGCTGCCCGAGGTCACCGACTACTCGCCGCGCTCCTACGACCCCGACGACGCCGACTCCTCCCCGGAGCCGCCGCTGGGCAAGGCCACCGAGTGGGTCGAGGTCGAGCTCGACCTGGGCGACGGCCCCCGGAGGTACTACCGCGAGACCAACACGATGCCGCAGTGGGCCGGCTCGTGCTGGTACGAGATGCGCTACATCGACCCCACCGATGACAAGGCGCTCGTCGACCCGGCTAACGAGGCCTACTGGATGGGGCCGCGCCCGCAGGCCGGCAACGTCTCCGGCGGCACCGACCTGTACGTCGGCGGTGTCGAGCATGCCGTCCTGCACTTGCTTTACGCGCGCTTCTGGCACAAGGTCCTGTTCGACCTGGGCCACGTCTCCTCCTCCGAGCCCTACCACCGCCTCTTCAACCAGGGCTACGTCCAGGCCTACGCCTACACCGATGCTCGCGGCCAGTACGTGCCCGCCGACGAGGTCGAGGAGGTCACCGCCGAGGACGGCTCCACCAGCTACCTCTGGCAGGGGCAGCCGGTGCGCCGCGAGTACGGCAAGATGGGCAAGTCCCTGAAGAACATCGTCACACCCGACGACATGTACGAGGCCTACGGCGCCGACACCTTCCGCGTCTACGAGATGAGCATGGGGCCGCTGGACGCCGACCGCCCGTGGGACACCCGCGCCGTCGCCGGCAGCCAGCGCTTCCTGCAGCGCCTGTGGCGCAACGTCGTCGACGAGACCACCGGCGAGCTGACGGTGACCGAGCAGAGCGCCGACGAGGAGACCCGCCGGCTCGTGGCCAAGACGATCGTGGGCGTGCGCGAGGACTACGAGGGGATGCGCCTGAACACGGCCATCGCCAAGCTCATCGTCCTCAACAACCACCTCACCGGGCTCGGGGAGGTCCCGCGCGAGGCCGTCGAGGCCCTCGTCCTCATGACGGCGCCTGTGGCTCCGCACATCGCCGAGGAGATCTGGAAGCGCCTGGGCCACGAGCACTCCCTGGCCCACGAGGACTTCCCGGTCGTGACCGACGAGGCGCTGCTGGCCGCCGAGAAGGTCACCTGCGTCATCCAGGTCAAGGGCAAGGTCCGCGACCGCCTCGAAGTCGACCCCGACATCTCCGAGGCCGAGCTCGAGAAACTGGCCCTGGAGGCCCCCGGCGTCATCCGCACCCTGGACGGGCGCGGCGTGCGCAAGGTGATCGTGCGCGCCCCCAAGCTGGTGAGCATCGTCCCCGAGTAACCGCGGCGGGCTCCCCGACGGCGCCGCTCACGGCCGCGCCGCGGTAGCCCAGCAGTAGCACGAGGGGCTGCACCAATCCGAGATGGTTGGTGCAGCCCCTTCGCTCAGCATGAGCCGGTTCTCAGCGGCGCCTGAGGGTGCCGAAGATGGAGCGCGTGATCTCGCGGGTGATCTGGCGACCCACCGAGCCGATGGTCTTCTCGACCTCCCGCTTGCGGCGCTCGGCGGCCCTCTCCGCCTCGCGCTGGCGACGCTGGGCCTCCTTGACGGCCTCGCGCTCCAGGCGCTCGGCCTCCTTCTGACGCTGAGCCGCCTGGCGGGCGGCCTCCTTCTCCAGGGCCTTCTGCGCGGCGGCGTCGGCCTTGGCCTGCTCCTTGGCGGCCTGCTCGGCGGCGCGAGCGGCCTCGGCGGCCTCGGCGTCGGCCTGGACCCGCTGGGCCAGCAGCTCGTAGGCGGACTCGTTGTCCACACTCGTGGCGTACTTGGGTTTCAGCGGTGAGGAGGTCAGTACCTGGCTGACGGTGCCGTCCTGGGCCGGCCCCATGACGGCGGCGGGGACGTTGATGACCACCGGGGCCACCGGCGCCGGGCGCCCCTTCTCGTCCAGCACGCTGACGACGGCCTGGCCGGTGCCCAGCGACGTGAGCACCCGGCTGAGGTCCACCGGGCTGACCGGGAAGGTGGAGACCGCCTTCTTGAGGTTGGCGGCGTCGGCCGGGGTGTGGGCGCGCAGCGCGTGCTGCACCCGGCTGCCGAGCTGGGCCAGGACCTCGTCGGGGACGTCCGTGGGGGACTGGGTGATGAAGACGATGCCCACGCCCTTGGAGCGGATGAGCCGCACCGTGCGCACCACGGCCTCCAGGAAGGCCTTCGAGGCGCCGGAGAACAGCAGGTGCGCCTCGTCGAAGAAGAACACCATGGTGGGCTTGTCCGGGTCGCCGACCTCCGGCAGGGTCTCGAAGAGTTCGGCGAGCAGCCACATGAGGAAGGTGGAGAACAGCGTGCCCTGGGACTGGATGTCGGCCAGCTCCAGGGCGGAGATGATGCCGCGCCCATCGGGGGAGACCCGCATGAGGTCACGCACGTCGAGCGCCGGCTCACCGAAGAAGGCCTCGCCGCCGGCCGCCTCCAGGGCGGCGATCTCCCGCAGGATGACCCCGGCCGTGGCCGCGGAGACCCCGCCGATGGTCTTGAGCTCCTCCTTACCGGCCTCCGTGTTCGTCAGGTAGTCGACGACGGCGCGCAGGTCCTTCAGGTCCAGCAGGGCCAGCCCCTGGCTGTCGGCCCAGTGGAAGACCAGCTGGAGGGCGGAGGCCTGCGTGTCGTTCAGGCCCAGGACCCGCGAGAGCAGGATCGGCCCGAACTCGGTGACCGTCGTGCGGATCGGGGTGCCGCTGATGCCGGCGCCGGAGTCCGACCCGCCGAGGTTGAACAGCTCGATGGGGAAGGACTGGCCCGTCCAGTCCTGACCGGTGGAGGCGATGCGGGAGGCGATCTTGTCGTTGGAGGCTCCGGCCTCGGCCAGTCCGGTCAGGTCCCCCTTGACGTCGGCCAGGAACACCGGGACGCCGGCGGCGGACAGCCCCTCGGCCAGGAGCTGGAGCGTGCGGGTCTTACCGGTTCCGGTCGCCCCGGCCACCAGTGCGTGCCGGTTGAGCAGTCCCAGCGGGATGCCCACCGACAGGTCCTTGACCGCCGCGGGCTCGCCGCCCGAGAGCGTGTCGAGGTAGGTGCCCACCGGCAGGGTGGGGGAGGAGAAGCTGTAGCCGGAACGCACCTGGGCGGTGTAGCCGGTCTCCTCGGCCTCCTGACTGCCCGATGCCTGCTCGGCTGCAGCGGCGGTCTCAGCCTGCGCGGGGGCCGGCTCCTGAACTGGCTCCTGCACCGGTTGCTGGGGCTGTTCGGCGGCCGCAGCCGGTTCGTCGGAGGGAGCGGCGTCGGCTGCCTGAGCGGGGGTCTCGCCCGATGCGTCAGTAGTGCGGGGCTCACCGGCCTGCTCCACGGCCGAGGCCGGGGTGGAGGCGATGGCGGCGTCAAGGGCCGCCTGGGCGGCGGCTGCCTTGGCTGCGGCGGCTTCGGCGGCGGCCTGGGCGGCCTCGGCCTTGAGGCGTGCGATCTCAGCGGAATCGGTCATGGAGCCATCGTAAACGCCGAACCTGCCAGTGCGCTGACCTGGGCGTGCCAGTGGAGCCGGCGCCGTTTCTGACCGCGAGAGAAGCAGGAGCCCGGCTAACAAGGTACCCTCGGGCCTCAATGGCGTTGAGATAGTACGTCTGATCCCGCACCTGCCCGCCCCAGTGCCGCGAGGTTTACACGCCCCATGCTGCCCCCTGCGTCGTCGTTTCCGAAAGAACCGCCCCTGACGGGCCGGCTGCTGGTGCACCCGAACCACAGGAACAGGTGAACGCTGTGCGGATCGCCTTCTTCATTGACGACTACCTGCCCTCCGTCCACGGCGTGGCAACCTCCACAGCCACCTTCCGTGCCGCCCTGGAGCGCATGGGACACGAGGTCTACGTGGTGGCCCCCAAGGCCGAGGGCTATGAGGAGACCGACGACCACGTCATCCGCCTGTCCTCCTCGCGCTACTACGTCTTCGACAGCCGCGAGGTCGCCACCATCTATCCGGGCCTGGCCCGGCGCTTCGACGCTTACGACTTCGACATCGTCCACAGCCAGACCCAGTTCAGCCTGGGGGTCCTGGCGCACTGGGTGGCCAAGCGCCAGAACATCCCCCACGTCACCACCATCCACACCCTCTACACCGAGCTCATCGACGACTACCCGCTGGCCGTGCTCTCGGGCCTGCTGGCCCTGTCCGTCGCCTTCCCCGTGGCGCTCAAGTCGCAGCCTGTCCTGCCGCGCGTTCACCGGGAGACCATCAAGCACCTCAACAAGCGCGACATGAAGACGGCCCTGTCCCGTCAGGGGTGGCGCCTGACGGCGGCCTTCGCCAACAAGTGCGACGCTTGCCTGTCGCCCTCCCAGCACCTGGCCCGGATCCTCATCGACGACGGCGGACTGACCACCCCCTGCATGGTGCTGCCCAACGGGCTGGACTCCACCCGCTACCGCAGTGCCCGCGCGGCCGACTCACCGATCCCCAAGGCCCCCGGCGAGAAGATCATCATCTGCGTGGCCCGCCTCAGCCCGGAGAAGCGGCAGATGACGCTCGTTGAGGCCATGCCCCACCTGTCCGGCCTGCCGGTCAAGCTGGTGCTCGTGGGCCCGGGCCCCTCCCAGGAGGAGCTGGGGCGGCGAGCCGAGGAGCTCGGGGTGGCTGACCGGGTGATCCTGACCGGCAAGTGCTCGCCGGAGGAGGTCGCCGTCCTGCTCAAGCAGGCCGACGTTTTCTCCCTGGCCTCCTACCACTTCGACAACCAGCCCATGGTGTTCCTGGAGGCCGCTGCCTGCGGGCTGCCGATCGTCTACTGCGACGAGCGGATGACCGAGTGCCTCACCGAGCGCAACGCGATTCTCACCGACGGCATCGAGGGGGAGGACTTCGCCCGGGTCTTCGCCTCCCTGCTGTCCGACGACGCCCGGCTCGCCGCGCTGTCCGAGGGGGCCCTGGAGGTGGCTCAGCAGTTCGACTCCGAGACGATGACCAGGCGGCTCATCAACCTCTACGAGGATCTCCTGGTCTCGTATCGCTGACGGCCGGCCCTGGAGAGCAGCCGTGGCGCCTTGCCGGTCAGTGGGCGGCTTGCCGATAAGGTATGCGGCATGTCGCTCGCCGTCGTCACCGACTCCGCCGCCTGCCTGACGGAGCCCCTGCTGCGTGAGCGCGCGATCGAGGTGGTGCCGCTGCACGCCATCCCCGCTGACAACGGTGAGTCCGCCACCACCTCACGGCCCAGTGTCCAGGAGCTGGTGGACGCCTACCGGCGTGCGGCCAGCAGGGCCGAGGAGGTCCTGGCCATCCACATCTCCTCGGCCCTGTCCGGCACCGTGGACAACGCCCGCATCGCCGCCGCCCAGCTCGAGGCCGAGTACCGGGACCAGCCCAACGGCCCGGGCCCGAGCGCGGGGCGCCGACGCCCGCAGTGGCTGCGCGTGGTCGACTCCGGCACCAGCTCCGGCGCCCTGGGGCTCGCGGTACTGGCAGCCTCCGGCGCCCACGACGCCCGTCGCGGCGCCGCCCTGGCTCAGGCCAGCACCGCCCGCTCCTGCCAGCTCTTCGTCGTCGACGACCTGGGACGCCTGGCCCGCTCGGGAAGGATCGACCGCACCACGGCCCGCCTGGACGGTGTCCTGGGAATCCGCCCGGTCCTGGCCCTGACCCGCGACGGAATCCGGACGCTGGAGACCGTGCGCGGAGCGGCCCGCGCCAGGCGCCACCTCATCGCGCAGGCCGTCCGCGTCGCCGGCGGGACCGTCCTGTCCGGCCCCAGGCACCCCGCAGACCCGGTGCGCCTGGTCATTCAAGGCGACGACGCCTCCAAGCTGGCACTGCTCGAGACCGATCTGCGCCAGGCCATGGAGGAGGCAGGAGCCAAGGTCTCCGAGGTCCTCCCCCTCCCGGTCGACGAGGCGACGAGCACCCACGTGGGCCCCGGCGCCCTCGGCATCGCCGTCGCCCCGGACCTGAAGACCCATTGAGCCAGGCCTGACGACGCGGCCCGGTTGCCACAGGCCGCCAGGCGCCAGTGCTCTCCACAGGGCAGACGGCCTCACCATGCGCCCCATGGGTCCGGTCCCTACCGTCGAGGACATGGGAGCCAGACGGAGCGACGCGCACAGGTCCCTGGACGACCTTGTGCGTCTGGCCTGCTCAACCGACCCCGAGGAGCCGGTGCGCCGGCCACGTCGCCTCGCGATCGCGCCCCGGGCGGCGATCATCGCCGGCTCCGCCCTCCTCATCCTGGCTCTCGCCCTGGCCCTGAGAGCCGTGCTGGTCTCCGCCGGCACCGGCGGCCACGAGGCTCCGGCCGCAGCGGCAGGGGCATCGGCTCCAATGCGGCCCCCACCCACAGGGGCGGCCGCGAGTCCAGCCATGAAACCGGCCATGGTGCCGACCACGGGACCGGCAGCAGGACCAGGTGGCTTGAGCACGACATCGGGCAGCGTCGTCGTCCACGTCACCGGGGCGGTGAGCAGGCCGGGGGTGGTGACCCTACCTCCGGGAAGCCGCGTCACCGACGCCATCAACGCCGTCGGAGGAGCCAGCGCGGAGGCAGACACCCAGCAGCTCAACCTCGCCCGGGTCCTGATCGACGGCGAGCAGATCCGGGTCCCGCGCATCGGCGAGGTCCTGCCCGATCCTGCACCCCAAACCGGTGGGGACGCCGCCTCCGGTGCGCGAACCGCCCCGGGAAAGTCCGGCGACGGCGGCGCATCCGGGACGATCAACATCAACACGGCCTCCGCAACCGACTTGGAGAAGCTGCCCGGAATCGGCCCGGCCCTGGCCCAACGCATCGTTGAGTACCGCGACTCCCACGGGCCCTTCGCCAGCGTTGACGCCCTCACCGACGTCCCCGGCATCGGCAAGGCCAAGCTCGAGGGCCTGCGAGAACAGGCCACCGTATGAACGAGGACCACGGGGGCAATGGTGGGGGCAGTCCCAGGGCCCCCTGGGACGACCCCGCGCTGTATGCGCACCTGCGCCAGGAGCAGGAGCGCAACCGGTACCCAGACGGAGGTCAGCACGCCACCTCCTCCAAGGCCCCCGAGGCCCTCGACCTGCGCCTGCTCGCCCCAGTGCTGGCCTGCTGGGCCGGCGCCGGGTGGGCCGTTGGACGTGAGGCGGCAGACGCCTGGAGGCAGGTCCTGCTCCTGGCCTCCGGGTGCACCGCCCTGGCTGCGCTGCTCGTGGTTCTTGTCCTGCGCTTCCGGCCACCGCGCCACCGGGCCGACCCGCGTCCCGGCGCCCCCGAGCACGACCCCGGAGCGATGGGGACCCTCAGCGCCAGCCTGCTCGTGTGCGCCCTGTGCGCCGCGACGGTCCTGACCATCAGCGCCGTCCACCTGTGGGCCCGCCAGCGCGACCCGCTGACCGCGGCAGTGGCCACTGGGCAGCCGGTCACCCTCATCGGCACCGTCTCCCAGCAGCCGCGAGTCTCAGCCACCAGCCGCTCCACCCTGGTCATCACCACCCTCGACGTCGAGCAAGTGGACACGCGGGCCTCCACCCTGAGCGCCACCGTCCTGGGCGACACGCAGTGGCTGAGCCTGCCCATGGGGACCCGCGTCCGCGTGCGCACGCGCCTGAGGCCCACCGAGCCCGGCCGCGCCGAGGCGGCCATCATCCCCAAGCGCACCGGTCTGACCGTCCTTGGCCCACCGAGCGGGATACTCGGGGCCGTCACCTCCGTCCGCGCCGGTCTCGCCCAGGCCGTCGGCGCCCCGGGCATCGGGGCCCCGGTCGCCGCAGGAGCGGGGGAGGAGACAGGTCTCTGGCCGCCGGGAGCCCGCAGCCTCGTACCCGGTGTCGCCCTGGGCGACGACCACGCCCTGCCGGCCCCGTTGCGCGAGGACATGCGCACCGTCTCCATGACGCACCTGACCGCCGTCTCCGGGCAGCACGTCGCCATCATCCTGGGACTGGGCCTGGAAGCCCTCGGGGCGCTGCCCCGGCGGTGGCGGGCACTGCTCGGCGCAGTCATGCTCACCCTCCTCGTCATCCTGGTGCGCCCCTCAGGCTCCGTGCTGCGCGCCGCCACCATGGGGGCCGTCATGCTGCTGGGCGTCGTTGCCGGCAGACGCGCCGCCTCCGTGCCCGCCCTGTGCGCCGGAGCCATCGTCCTGCTGCTCATCGACCCCTGGCAGTCCCGCGACTACGGCTTCGCACTGTCCGTGGCGGCCACCGCCGGGATCGTCATCGGCTCCAAGCCAGTCGCGGCCCACCTCTCACGCCGCCTGCCCAGGTGGCTGGCCACCGCCGTGGCCCTGCCGCTGGTGGCCCAGGCTGCCTGCGGGCCGATCCTCATCCTCCTTCAGCCCTCGGTGGGGGCCTGGTCGGTGCCCGCCAACCTGCTCAGTGAACCGGCCGCCGTCATCGCCACCATCAGCGGGCTCCTGGCGGCGCTGATCGCACCGGCCTGGCCCGCGGCCGCCACCGTCACCGCCTGGCCGGCGCTCGCGGCCTGCTCCTGGATGGTGCTCGTCGCCGGCTTCTTCGCCCACCTGCCCGGCGCCGCCCTGCCCTGGCCTGGCGGCCTCGCGGGCGCCCTGGCACTGGGGGCCTGTGAGATCGGGGTCCTGATCCTGGTGGCTCCCCGCGCCCGCCGCGCCCTGCTGGAGAAAGCCGGGCGGTTGACGCGGCCTGCTCGTGGCAGGCTTGCCCCATGGCAGCGACCCGCACCCCCCGCTCCCGGGGCCCGCGCAAGGCACCGGCTGGACTGCGCTGGGACCAGGCCCAGCTGGCGCCGATCGTCCTCATCCGCGCCGGCGAGGAGGTCCTCGCCGACCGAGCGGTGAGGAGCCTCCTGGCGCTGGCCAAGGCCAAGGACCCCACCACCGAGATCACGCGCCTGGAGGCCGCCACCTACGAGCCCCACCAGCTCGACACCCTCGTGTCGCCCTCCCTGTTCGGTGAGCCCCGGCTCGTCTACGTCCCCGCGCTGGAGCAGATGACTGACGCCCTGCTGAGCGACCTCATCGCCTACGTGGGCGCCGCCGACCCCGAGGTCAGCGTCATCCTGCGCCACAACGGGGGCCAGCGGGGCAAGCGCCTGCTGGACGCCATCAAGGCCTCGCCCTACCCGACCATTCAGTGCGAGGCCGTCAAGAGCGCCAAGGACAAGTCCTCCCTGGTCGTGGCCGACGTGCGCCGCGCCGGACGAAGCATCGCCCCCGAGGCCGTCGGTGCCCTCGTCGACGCCCTGGGCAGCGACCTGCGCGAGCTGTGCTCCGCCGTCGACCAGCTCCTCGCCGACACCCAGGGCACCATCAGCGTCGACCACGTGCGCACCTACTACGCCGGGCGCATCGAGGCCACCGGCTTCACCGTGGCCGACGCCGCCGCGGCCGGCAACACCCCGGCCGCCATCACGGCCCTGCGCCACGCCGTGGCCACCGGCACCGACCCGGTGGCCATCGTCGCGGCCCTGGCCATGAAGGTGCGCCAGCTCGCCCGGGTCGCGGCCGCCGGGGGCAGACGCATGAGCCCCGCCGAGCTGGGCATGGCCCCCTGGCAGGTGGACCGGGCCCGCCGCGAGCTCCAGGGCTGGTCCGACGACGCCCTGGCCACCTCGATCCTGGCCGTGGCCCGGGCCGACGCCGAGGCCAAGGGGGCCAGCCGCGACCCCGTCTACGCCGTCGAGCGGGCGGTCCTGACGATCTGCAACGCCCGCCGCGCCGGCAGTCGCCGGCGCTGAGTCGTTCTCAGCCCCGCATGGCGGCCAGCGTGAGCGCCGTGGACATCGCCGCGCACGCCGCCTCGTAGCCCTTGTCCTCCTGCGATCCCGGTCCTCCGCAGCGGGCCAGTGCCTGGGCCTCGTCGTCGCAGGTGAGCACGCCGAAGCCCACCGGCACCCCGGTGTCCAGCGCCACCCGGCTCAGCCCGTCGGTCGCGGCCCGGCACACGTAGTCGAAGTGCGGGGTGCCGCCGCGGATGACGACGCCCAGCGCGACGACCGCCTCGGCACCGCCCCGGGCGGCGGCCGCGGCGAGGACCGGTAGCTCGAAGGAGCCCACCGCCCGGACGACGCTCGCCTGGGCTCCGGCCTCCTCGACGGCGCGCAGCGCCCCGGCGACCAGGCCCCCCATGATGCGCTCGTGCCACTGGGCGGCCACGACTGTCACCCTCATGCCCCGTGCGTGAGGTGCGCTCTGCTCAGGTGCCCCGGATCCGCTCATCGTTCCTCTCCTTCGTTGTGGTCGCTCGTGTGCCAGGTGTCGTCGTCGGCCCTCGTCTCACCGGGAGGTGAGTCCGTGTCGGCCCCGGTGCGGTCGAGCCCGCTGAGCAGATGGCCCATGCGGTCGCGCTTGGTGCGCAGGTAGTCGAGGTTCTCCCCGTTGGCGAAGGTCGGTGTCGGCGTCATGGAGCGGACACCGACGCCGTAGCGCTCCAGGCCGGCCACCTTGTCCGGGTTGTTCGTCATGAGCTCGACCGAGCGCACTCCCAGATGCCGCAGCACCTGGGCGGCGGTGGCGTAGCTGCGGGCGTCGGCCGGCAGCCCCAGCGCGACGTTGGCGTCGAGGGTGTCCATACCCTCCTCCTGCAGCGCGTAGGCGCGGAGCTTGTCGATGAGCCCGATGCCGCGCCCCTCATGGTCGGAGGCGTAGACGAGGACCCCGCGGCCACGGGCACTGATCGCCTCCATGGCGGCGCGCAGCTGCGGCCCGCAGTCACAGCGCAGGGAGGACAGGACGTCGCCGGTCAGGCAGGCGGAGTGGACTCGGGTGAGGACCTCCTCGCCGTCAGCGATGCGGCCGCACACCAGTGCGAGGTACTCGGTGCCGTCAACCCTGCTGCGCAGGGCGTGGGCGGTGAACTCCCCGTGCGCGGTGGGCAGGTGCGCCGAGACGACCTCCTCGACGAGCTCCTCGTGCAGCCACCGGTAGCGCTCCAGGTCACTGATCGAGATCATGGGCATGGCGTGGGCGTCGGCGAGCTCACGCAGCTGGTGCCGCCGCGCCATGGTGCCGTCGTCGTTGATGACCTCCACGAGGACCCCCACGGGCCGGTTGCCCGACAGGCGCATGAGGTCAACGGCGGCCTCCGTGTGACCGCGGCGCGTGAGGATCCCGCCCTCGCGCGCCCGCAGGGGGAAGACGTGGCCGGGGCGGACGAGGTCGTCGGGAGCTGAGCCCGGGTCCGCCAGGACGCGGACGGTGCGAGCCCGGTCGGCGGCGCTCACACCCGTGGTGATGCCGGTGCGGGCGTCGGCGCTCAGGGTGAAGGCCGTCCTCTTGGGATCGGTGTTGTGCTCGGTCATCATGGGGATGCCCAGGCGGTCGAGTTCCTGGCCCGCCATGGGTGCGCAGATGATGCCGGTCGAGTGCCGGATCGCGAAGGCCAGTTGCTCGGTCGTGGCGCTCTGCGCGGGCAGGATGAGGTCCCCCTCGTTCTCCCGGCTCTCATCGTCGACGACGATGACCGTCCGGCCCTCGCGCAGGGCGGCGAGAGCGTCCTCGACGCGGTCCATGCGCGTGCCCGGGGATGCGCTCCTGGTGCTCAGCATGCCTGCTGCCCCTCCTGGCTCGGGCGGGCGCCCAGAAGACGCTCGGCGTACTTGGCCATGACGTCGACTTCGAGGTTGACCCGTTCTCCGGGTCGCCTCGAGCCCAGGGTCGTGCGTCGCAGCGTCTCGGGAATGAGCCCGACGCTGAGCGATGCCCCCGCACCCGGCACAGGGGCGACGTCGAGGGTGCTGGGGGCGTCGACGACGTCGACGACTGTCAGCGACACCCCGTCGAGGGCGACCGATCCCTTGACGGCCACGTAACGGGCGATCTCCTGCGGCAGGCCGATGCGTAGGAGGTCCCAGTGCTCACCGCGGTGGTGGTCGAGGACCTCGGCGGTGGCATCGACGTGCCCCTGGACGATGTGCCCGCCGAGCCGGTCACTGGCGCGCAGGGCGCGCTCGAGGTTGACCGGGTCTCCCGGCGCCTGAGAGCCCAGGGTGGTGCGCGTGAGAGTCTCGGCCATGAGGTCGGCGGTGAAGGTGCTCCCGTGCACGGCGGTGACCGTCAGGCAGCACCCGTTGACGCTGACGGAGTCGCCCAGGCTCACGTCCTGGGTGACGGTGGGCGCCTCGACCGTCAGCCGGGCGCTGTCCTCGACGGTCTCGAGCCGGACGACGCGTCCGAGCTCCTCGACGATTCCGGTGAACATCAGTGACTCTCCTCGGTGTGGATGTGGGCAGTGGGAACGTCGTCGGCCTCCAGATCACCGCAGAAGCGGACGGCGAGCTCGTCACCTGCGCCGAGGACCTCGACGCGGGGGTGACTCAGCCTCAGGGCATCGCTGATCGTCGCCGCCCCGAAGTCGGCGAGGGCGGCCGCTCCCGCGCCCAGAAGCGTGGGGGCCGTGTAGGCGATGACCTGGTCGACGAGACCGGCGCGCAGGAATGCGGTCGCGAGGGTCGGGCCTCCTTCGAGCAGGACATGGCGGATCTCGCGCCCGGCGAGGACGGCCAGGACGGCGCGCGGATCGTGGTCGGGCAGGAGGAGGTAGTGATCGTCGGCGAGCACCCTGGAGGTGGGAGGCAGGCTCCTGGAGCCGACGACGACGCGCAGCGGCTGGAGGTGGGCCGGCGCGTGCTGACCCGCCTCATCGCGGACGGTGAGGGCGGGGTCGTCGGCGAGGGCGGTGCCGGTGCCCACCATGATGGCGTCGCACTGGCGGCGCAGGCGGTGGGCGTCGTGGCGGGCCGCCACCGGGGTGATCCACTGGCTGGTGCCGTCAGCAGCGGCGATACGGCCGTCGAGGGTGGCGGCGAGCTTCCACGTCACCATGGGGCGCCCGCGGGTCACGGCCAGGAGCCACGGGCGGTTGAGACGCGCGGCCTCCTGGGCGCACAGCCCGCGCCGTACCCGCACGCCGGCGGCCTCCAGCGCCGCCGCGCCGCCCCCGGCCTGCTCGGTCGGGTCGTCCTGGGCGTAGATGACCTCGGCCACGCCGGCGTCGAGGAGCGCCTGGACGCACGGGCCGGTGCGGCCCTGGTGGTTGCACGGTTCGAGGGTGACCAGGACGCTCGCTCCTCGGGCGGAGGCGCCCGTCGCGGCGAGGTTCGCCAGTGCGTCGACCTCGGCGTGGGCGCTGCCGGCGCCACGGTGATGGCCCTCGGCGAGGACGTCGCCGTCGGGGGAGAGGATGACGCAGCCGACCCGGGGGTTGGGGCCGGGCGGGGCGTCGGGGGAGGCCGCGGCCCGTAGGGCGCGCTGCATCGCGGCCGTCTGCACGGTGGTGAACGAGGTCATCCGGTCCTCTCCCTCGGGTGCGCTGGGGAGAGACACCGCCATGGTCGACCGCCGGGTGCACGGCAGCGGGCGAGGCATGGTGTGTCCCGTGTGCGCTTCCCATCCGGACTCTCACCGTCGGTCCAGGAGTTCCACCTGGTCAGCCGGTCGCTGGATGCGACCGGGTCGCGGACTGTCACCGCCGGTTCGGACTTTCACCGACCCCAGAGCACACGAGCTCATCTCGTTGGGGAGAATGTACCGCGCGCGAGTGCGTTCAGTCACCTCTGCGCACCTATGTGACCATCCACACCTCGGCAGGGTGTCCGGGTGCGGGCGCACCGCAGGAGGGTGGCCCGCACCGGGCCTCACTTCTTGCGGTACAGGGACTTAGTGGCGTAGACGGGCTCGTTGGTGACCTGGACTCCCAGGGCGCGGAAGATGCCCTCGTCCACCGAGCCCAGGATCGTGGAGGTGTGAACGTCGCAGCCCCGCAGCGTCTCGAGCTGGTCGAGAGCCTTGCGGGCGTTGTCATCCCCGTTGGCGGACACGGCCAGGGCGATGAGCACCTCGTCGGTGTGCAGGCGCGGGTTGCGGCTTCCCAGCCTCTGGGTCTTGAGCTTCTGGATGGGTTCGATGGAGGCCGGGGCCAGCAGGTTGACGTCATCATCGATCCCGGCCAGGAGCTTGAGAGCGTTGAGCAGCATCGCCGAGGAGCACCCCAGCAGGGCGGAGGTCTTGCCCGTCACGATGCGCCCGTCGGGCAGCTCGATCGCCGAGGCCGGCTCGCCGGTGGCCTCAGCCACCTCCAGTGTGGGCCGCACGACAGGGCGGTCCTCCTTGCTCACCCCCACCTTGGCCATGAGCAGCGCGATCCGCTGGGACTGGACGGGGGCGATGACCTCGCGCTTCTCGGTCACCAGGGCCCGGTAGTAGCGGCGGATGATCTCCTGGCAGGCGGCCTGCCGGCAGGCATCATCATCGCTGATGCAGTTGCCGGCCATGTTGACACCCATGTCCGTAGGAGAGGCGTAGGGCGAGGAGCCCAGGATCTCCTCGAACAGGCGGCTCAGGACCGGGAAGACCTCGACGTCGCGGTTGTAGTTGACGGTCTGGACGCCGTGGGCCGCCAGGTGGAAGGGGTCGATCATGTTGACGTCGTCGAGGTCGGCGGTGGCGGCCTCGTAGGCGATGTTGACCGGGTGGTCCAGGGGCAGGTTCCAGATCGGGAAGGTCTCGAACTTCGCGTAGCCCGAGGAGATGCCCCGCTGGTGGTCGTGGTAGATCTGGGACAGGCAGGTGGCCATCTTGCCGCTGCCCGGGCCGGGGGCGGTGACGACCACGAGGTCCCGCCTGGTCTCGATGTACTCGTTGCGCCCGTAGCCCTCCGCCGAGACGATGCGGGCGACGTCACCGGGGTAGCCGGGGATGGGGAAGTGGCGGTAGACGGTGATGCCCAGCGCCTCGAGCTTGCGCTTGAAGTCCTGGGCCTGGCGGTTGTCATCAGTCCACTGGGTCACGACGACGCTGCCCACGTAGAGCCCGTAGCTGCGGAAGGCGTCGATGTGGCGCAGCAGGTCGTCCTCGTAGGGGATGCCCAGGTCCGCGCGGACCTTGTTGCGGGCGAGGTGCTTGGCGTTGACCGCCATGACGATCTCGACCTCGTCGGCCAGCTCGGCGAGCATGACGATCTTGTTGTCCGGGGTGAAGCCCGGCAGCACGCGCGAGGCGTGCATGTCGTCGATGAGCTTGCCGCCGAACTCTAGATAGAGCTTGCCGCCGAACTGGGCGCGGCGCTCCGCGATGTGGCTGGACTGCATCCGCAGGTACTTGTCGCGGTCGAATCCGATGCGCAATGGGCTCTCCTTGAAGCGGTCTGATGAACGGGTGAAGGTGATGGGAAAAAGGGGAGGGCGCCTCCCCGGTGGGAGGCGCCCTTCAGATGCTCACTGCTGCGGTGGCCTCAGAGGGAGGCGACGCGCTTGGCGAGCTTGGACTTGCGGTTGGCGGCCTGGTTCTTGTGGATGACGCCCTTGGAGACGGCCTTGTCCAGCTTGCGGGAGGCGGCCTTGAGGTGCTCGAGCGCGGCGTCCTTGTCGCCGGCCTCGACGGCCTCGCGCACGCGGCGCACGTAGGTCTTGAGCTCGGACTTGACGGACTTGTTGCGCAGGCGGGCCTTCTCGTTGGTCTTGATGCGCTTGATCTGGGACTTGATGTTCGCCACGGTGAAACTTTCTCGCGTCTGATTGGTCAATGGCCGGAGAGAGGGTTCGCGCCACGGGTTGACATGAGGTGGTGGGGCACCTGGCTGACCCGGTCGCCGGACCCCGCAGCCGGCCAGGCCAGAGGTCCAGTAGGCGACTGTATCATTCAGGATCCCCATGCCCCCAGGCACGAAGCGGCCTCCAGGCGTGAGGTGCATCGCCCCACGAGCCTCCGCGACCAGGCGGTGCTGCGGAGGCGATCAGGAGTGGTGGTGGCGCAGGGCGGCCACGACGCCGTCGAAGACCTCGCGGTTCATCGTGGCCCCCTCGCGGCGCACGGAGGTCGGCTCCACCAGGAGCAGGCGGTCCAGGCGCACCTCACTGGGACGGTCCTGCCGGTCCCAGTCGCCAGTGCCGACGTCGTACCAGAAGCGGCCCCAGCGCGCCTCCTGGGCGGCGTCGCGGTCGTGGTCCTTGCTCGTCATCTGGGCCACGACCAGGCGGCTCTCGTGGCGAGCCAAAACCAGGACGGGCCGGTCTTTGCCCTGAGCGGGATCCTCCTCGAAGGGAACCCAGGCCCACACCACCTCACCGGGGTCGGCGTCGCCGTCCGGGTCGGGGGAGTAGCTGAAGTCGGGCAGCCCCAGGGCGGAGACGTCGTAGACGCTGACGCCTCGCGACGAGGGGGCTGTCGCACCCGCCCCGGCATCGCTGTCATGGGAGCGGGGCCGGGTCGGTGCCGGCTTCGCCGCCGATGACTTGGGGGCGCGGGACTGCACGGTCTCGGCCGAACCGGATGGCCTGCTCTCCGACGTGCCGGACGGCGTCGAGGACTTCTGGGAAAGGGCGTCGCTGACGGCGTCGGAGGCAGCGCGTCCGAGCAGGGTGAGGATCCGGTTGAGAAGGCTGGCCATGGGCGTCACCCTACCGCCGGGCGGGACGCGCCGGCTGCCGCAGGCTCACGACGGCGACCAGCGCCACCGGTGGTCCTGCTCCCTCATGCGGGAGGGGAGGATCACTGGTGGCGCTGGCGAATGGGGTGATGGTGCGGTGCGCCCGCAAGTCTCACGTCGTGGAGGTACTAGTTCCCAGTACGCGTCACGGGGGTGCAGAGCGTGTGGGTCCCGGCCTCGGTGCCGCCGTAGCTGCCGGCGACGTCGATCTGCATGGTCAGTCCCTGGGAGGGGTCCTGGGGGTTGCAGGTGGCCAGGGCATTCCAGGTGTCAGCGGTGACCGCCTCGGCGTTGACCTGGTAGGTGCTGGTGAAGGTCATCGTGGCTGATGAGTTGGCATCCAGGCTGTTACTGGTGGGCAGGGGCATGGAGCCGTCATCCTGGAGGACGTAGTTGTTCGGGCCGACCCACCGCGGGGTGCCGGTACCCGTGACGCTCTTGAGGGTGAAACCGGAGGGGATCCGGGGGCGCAGGACGATATCGGAGCTGCTTCCCCCGGCGTCGGTGGTGTTGGTGAAGGTGATGGTGTAGCCGACCTCGACCTCGTAGGTGCCGGTGGGGGCGGCCTCGACCAGGAGATCCGTGGGATGAGTCTCCACCTCAACCACCGGCCGGTCCTTGGTGTAGTCACTGGAGAAGGTCTGGTTGCCGGTGGTCAGCGCGGCTTTGACCCGGTTGCGCCCCACGACGCCGGTCAGGTCGACCTGGCAGGTGATCTCCTTGCCCTGGGGGACCTTCGCTGTACCGCTGGAGACGGAGAGGTTCTCGGCCGGTCCCGTGGCGGAGACGACCTTGCCTCCGAAGGCGGTCAGGTCGCAGGTCAGGGCGGTCACCTGGGCCTGTCCTCTGGACCGGGAGGCGGAGATGGTGAAGTCGGACAGGGGCGTGGTGGAGTCGTTCCTCGCCGTCATGGTGAAGCGGGAGGTGTCCTTGGCGGCGCCGTCAACCGCTACCTCCTTGGTGGACACGGTGGCGTGAGCCTCGCTGGCGGCCGGCTTGTTCGCCGTGACAGTGGGCCGAAGAACCGCGTTGCGCGTCGAGACCTCGATCGTGGGCGCGAAATGGTAGCTGCGCGCGTCCGCACCGGGAGCCGCCACCGTGGTCCCCAGGTCCAGGTCGAAGTAGCTGCTCTTGTCCCAGTAGGTGTAGAAGTTAACCTCATAGGTCAGGCTCAGGTGCTCAGGAGTGCAGGAAACGGCTCTGACCGAGCCGATGGACTCGTTCAGCAGTGGGTTGTACAGCTCGGAGATGGAGCTCAGCTCGGATTCCGCCTCCAAGGCCGGGGGCTCGCCGCCGCCGTTGTCGATGTAGAAGGAGCTCGTCCCGGTCACCTCGTCACCGCTCTGGGAGGGGCAGGACCAGGTCCACTGGCCCGGCACGGAGTCGGCCTCAATGGTGACATTCGTGGAGCTCTTCGGGGCGATGGTCGATGGAATGCGAACCCTCCAGCTCAGGCAGCCATTGGCATTGCCGGAGCCGTGGCAGCCGACGCCGGCCGTGTGGTAAAGCCCCTCCACAGTGATGTCGGTATCAGCGGAGGCTGGGGCTGCGACGGCTGCGGCGGCGAGCAGGGGAAGAGCCAGGGCGATGCGCAGGAGGCGCCGCCAGGGACGAGAGGGTGGGGAGGATGGGAAGTGCATGAGCATGCCTTTCAGTGAGGTGAATGGAGTAAGGAACGAATCGCGTCTTCAACGGGCTGCTGGGGAGGGTGAATTCGGGGTGGCGGAGTGCTTCTTACTGTGTTGATTCCCGTTGTGGGAGAAAGCCATATGAAGGTCGGATAGGCGAGGTGCTCACCTATCCGACCTTCATCCAGGCGGGCTGATCGACCTGAGCTCGTGCTCAGTTCTTCGTGCGCGTCACGACGGTGCAGGCCGAGTAGGTGCCGGGCTCAACCCCGTCGCTGCCGACGACGTCGATCTGAGTGGTCAGTCCCTTGGAGGGGTCCTTGGGATCGCAGGTGCTCAGGGCCTTCCAGGTCTCCTCGGTGACCGCCGCGGCATTGACCTCGTAGAAGGAGGTGAAGGTCATCATGGTCGACGAGTGGGCGTACAGGGTGTCGCCTGTGGACAGGGGCATGGAGCCATCGGGCTGGAGCGCGTAGTCGTCCGGGCTGATCCACCACGGGACACCACTGCCCCACACGTACTTGAGGGTGAAGCCGGCCGGGACCGGGGGATGCAGGACGATATTGGAGGTCTGTCCCACGGCGTCGGTGTTGTTGGTGAAGGTGACGCTGTAGCCGACCTCGACCTCGTAGGTGCCGGTGGGGGCGGCCTCGACCAGGAGATCCGTGGGATGAGTCTCCACCTCAACCACCGGCCGGTCCTTGGTGTAGTCACTGGAGAAGGTCTGTCCGCCGGTGGTGAGGGCGGCCTTGACCGTGTTGCGTCCCGTGACGCCGCTCAGGTCGACCTGGCAGGTGATCTCCTTGCCCTGGGGGACCTTCGCTGTACCGCTGGAGACGGAGAGGTTCTCGGCCGGTCCCGTGGCGGAGACGACCTTGCCTCCGAAAGACGTCAGGTCGCAGGTCAGGGCGGTCACCTGGGCCTGTCCTCTGGTCCGGGAGGCGGAGATGGTGAAGTCGGACAGGGGTGTGGTGGAGTCGTTCCTCGCCGTCATGGTGAAGCGGGAGGTGTCCTTGGCGGCGCCGTCAACCGCTACCTCCTTGGTGGACACGGTGGCGTGAGCCGCGCTGGCAGCCGGCTTCTTGGCTGTCGCGTTGGGCGTGAGAACCAGGCTGCCCGTGGAGGTCGTGATCTTCGGGCTGAAGGTGTAGCTGCGTGCGTCCGCGCCGGGCGCCACCACCGTGGTCCCCAGGTCCAGGTCGAGATAGGAGCTCTGGTCCCGGGCGGCGCCGAAGTTGACCTCATAGGTCAGGCTCAGGTGCTCAGGGGTACAGGAAGCGGCTGTGACCGAGCCGGCGCTGTCCCCGTGCTGGTTGTAGTACAGGTGGTCGAAGAAACCCAGGCCGGAGTCGGCCAGCTTCGAAACGGGCTCGCCCTTGCCACCGTCGATGTAGAAGGCACTGGTCCCGGCCACCCTGTCACCGTCCGGAGAGGGACAGGACCAGGTCCACTGACCCGGCACGGAGTCGGCCTCAATGGTGACGGTGGTCGATGAGTTCGGGGCGATGGTCGAGGGGACTCGCACACCCCAGCTCAGGCAGCCCTCAGCACTGTCGGAGCCGTGACAGCCGGCGCCGGCGGGATGATAGCGCCCCTCCACGGTGATTCCTGGGCTCGGGGCGGCGGTTGGGGCGGCTGCGCTCACCGGAGCGGCGACGGCACCGACGGTGAGCAGGGGAAGAGCCATGGCGACGCCCAGGAGGCGTCGCCGCAGCCCAGCGGGAAGAGAAGGTGGGGTGTGCACGAGCACGCCTTTCTCCGAGGGGATCGGGAAGGGAACCAATTGCCTCATTAATATATCGTCAAGAAGGACATTATCAAAAGGTTGGAATACTCCCCACGTGCGATCTATTTCCCGTTAGGGATGGCGAAGACGAAGGTCGGGTAGGCGACGACTTTCGCCTACCCGACCTTCGTCCTTCTGTCTTCCGTGCCTCTAACGGGGCACTGCGTTCTCAGCAGGCTTCTTCACGGTTGCTGTGATCTTCTGAGGGGTGTTGTCTGCGGAGGTCGTGACGGTCGGTGAGAAGGAGTAGGTGTGCTCGCCCGATCCCGGGGTCACCGTGGTCGTTCCAAAGCTCAGATCGAGGTACGAGCCCTCCGAGCGCACCAGGTAATCGATCTTGTAGGTGATGCTCAGATGCTCCGGGGTGCACGTGATGGCGTCGACCTGTCCGGCGCTGTCCCCGTATATTCCGTAATAGAGATGCGCGAAGTATCTGAGGTCTGACTCGCTCAGCTTCCTGGTCCCATTTCCGGTCGGGGAGTCGTAGAACGATGCCGTACCGGCGACCCGGTCGCTCGCGAGGCAGTTCCACACCCACTGACCGGGGGCGGAGTCGGCCTCAATGGTGACGGTGAGGTCCTTCTTCGGTGCGATGGTCGAGGGGACGCGCAGGCCCCAGGTGAGGCAGTCGGCGCTGGTGTCCGAACCCTGGCAGCCGGTGCCGCTCGAGTTGTAGATTCCGGAGGCGATGACGCTCTCCGTGCCGGGGGCGGCCTGTGCCGGCGAGGTGAGTAGGCCGGCGACGAGTAGGGGAAGGGCTGCGGCGACGCCGGTGAAGCGTCGCCAGGATGAAGCTGGTCGTCGTTGTCGCAGATGCATGAGCAACCTCTTTTCCGGGGTAGCCGGGACGGAAATGACTGCCCAGTTAATATAACGTGGTGCGCGTCACTCGTAAAGAGGGGTTACTGCCCCTGACTCTCAGCCATCACCCTGCAGGTGACCGGTTCAGTGCGGGCGCGTGGCCTCCTTCATCGTGGCGGTGAAGGTGACCAGGTCACTGCGCAGCGCTCCGAGCGCGTAGTGGCGGCGCTCCTCATGACCGCCTGCGCCGTTGCTGGCGGAGGTCGCCGCCACGATCTCGGGGGCGTAGCGCTCCACGATCTTGACCGTGGCCGATCCACTGATGGCGCCGTCGGCACCGGCTGCGATGGCCTCGGCGACCTGCTCGGGCGTGGAGATGCCGAAGCCCAGCATCACTGGTGCGGCGGCGTCGGCGCGCAGGCGTTCCACCGACTCGGCGAGCCCCACGGTGGAGGAGGCCCGCTCGGTGCCGGTCACCCCCACCCGGGAGACGGCGTAGACGTAACCGCGTGAGGCCGCCGCCACTGCGTCCAGAGTCTCGGCCGCGGCCGACGGCGGGGCGATGTAGACGGCGTCGACACCGGCCTCCTCGGCGGCCCGGCTGAAGGGGGCCGACTCGCGGATCGGGACGTCGGGCAGCAGCACCGAGTCGATGCCGGCCTGCGCGCACTCGGAGTAGAAGCGCTCCAGGCCCATGGCGAAGGGCACGTTGCCGTAGATGAGCATGCCGATGGGCAGCCACGGGTGGCGCCGGCGCACCCGCCGAACCACCTCCAGGCAGTCCTGGAAACCCACATCCGCGGCCAGGGCCCGCACATGCGCCTTCTGGATCGTGGGGCCGTCGGCGACCGGGTCGGTGAAGGGCACACCGAGCTCGAGGGCGTCGGCTCCACCGGCGATGAGCGCCTCGATGACGGCCTCGCTGGTGTCCGGGTCGGGGTCACCGACCATGACGAAGGGGACGAAAGCGCCCTCACCGCGCTCCCTGAGGGCGGCGAACATCGCGGGATAACGACTCATCTCAGAACTCCTCATCCGGGCCGGCGTCCGGGCTGGTGCCCCTGGCGGCGTTCAGACCTGCGTATTCGGTGCGCTTGCCCATCTGCTCCACCATGCGCGAGGCCCTGGCCACGGCGCCGTCAGTGGAGAAGGAGCCGCCCAGCCTCGCCTGCACCTGGTCGAGATCCTTGTCCCCACGGCCCGACAGGCACACCAGCAGGATCGGGGGCTCCTCGCCGTCGGGCACCTGGCGGGCCATGGCCAGGGCCTGAGCCAGGGCGTGGGCCGACTCCACCGCGGGGATGATCCCCTCGTGGCGCGACAGCAGGCGGAATGCCTCGATCGCCTCGTCGTCACTGATGCCCACGTAGCGGGCCCGGCCGGTGTCCGACAGCCAGGCGTGCTCGGGACCCACACCCGGGTAGTCCAGGCCCGCCGACACCGAGAACGACTCCTCGACCTGCCCCTCCGAGGTCCGCATGAGATAGCTGCGCGCCCCGTGGAGGATCCCCACCAGCCCCTTGTTGATGGGGGCGCCGTGGCGGGACGTGTCCAGACCCTCACCGGCCGGCTCAACCCCGATGAGCTCGACCCCGGGGTCATCGATGAACTCTGCGAACATGCCAATCGCGTTGGAGCCACCGCCCACGCAGGCGATGACCGAGTCCGGCAGCCGCCCCGTCAGGCCCAGGACCTGGGCGCGGGCCTCCCGGGAGATGACCCGGTGGTACTCGCGCACGATCGTGGGGAAGGGGTGCGGGCCGGCAGCCGTGCCCAGCAGGTAGTGGGTGTCGGCGAAGGAGGCCGTCCAGTCGCGCAGCGCCTCGTTGACGGCGTCCTTGAGCGTGCCCGCACCACTGTCCACCGGGACCACCGTGGCGCCCATGAGCTCCATGCGCTCGACATTGGGCGCCTGACGCACGACGTCGGTGGCACCCATGTAGATGGTGCAGTCCAGACCCAGCAGGGCGCAGACCATGGCGGTGGCCGTCCCGTGCTGGCCGGCGCCGGTCTCGGCGATGATGCGCCGCTTACCCATCCGCTTGGCCAGGAGGGCCTGCCCCAGAACCTGGTTGCCCTTGTGAGCGCCACCATGGACCAGGTCCTCGCGCTTGAGCAGGATGCGGGCGTTGCCCTCCAACGGCAGGTTGCGCAGCTCGGTGACCGCCGTGGGACGCCCCAGGTAGCGGGTCATGAACGTCTCCAGCTCGGCGGCGAAGGCCGGATCGGCCTGGGCGTCGATGAAGGCGTCCTCGAGCTGGTCCAGGGCCGGGATGAGCAGCTCGGGCACGAACTGGCCCCCGTAGGGGCCGAAGAAGGCCGGCAGGCGCGGGTGGTGCCCCGTCTCCTGGCCGTCCCGGTCCAGGGTCGACGACGACGTGTCCTCACCCTGAGGCAGCGGTACCGCGGTGGCCAGCTCCCGCGCGGCCTCGGCCGGATCCGGGGCTCCGGACAGGGACGAGCCCACCAGGAGGGCGTCCACCAGGCCCGATAGGCGCCGCACGTCCTCGGGAGCGCCGACCCCCGACTCACCCACAAGCACCACCCCGGCCGGGGCCAGGGGAGCCATCTCCTCGGTGCGCGCCAGATCCGTGTCCAAGGTGCGCAGGTCGCGGTTGTTGATGCCGATGACCTCCGCCCCCAGGGCCGAGGCACGATGCATCTCCTGAGGCGTGGAGACCTCCGTGAGCACCTCCATGCCCAGGCTGTGAGCCAGCTCGGCCAGCTCGCGATAGACGTCGTCGGGCACCACCGAGAGCATGAGCAGGACCGCGTCCGCCCCCAGGCTGCGAGCCGCCAGCACCTGGACCTCATCGACGATGAAGTCCTTGCACAGGACGGGCACGTCCACCACCTCGCGCACAGCGGCCAGGTCGTCGAAGGAGCCGTTGAAACGATCGGGCTCGGTGAGCACTGAGACCGCGGCCGCGTAGGGCGCGTACTGGGCGGCCAGCGAGGCCGGGTCGTAGTTGGAGCGGATGGTGCCGCGTGAGGGCGAGGCCGCCTTGCACTCCATGATGAGGGCCGGCTGTGGGCTGCGGCCCTGGCCGCTACGGGTGCGCAGGGCGGCCGCGAAGGAGCGCTGGGAGTGCTCCAGGTCCTCGGCTCTCAGGTGCCCGAAACGGGCGCGCAGCTCATCAATGCGCTCGCGGCGTGCCTGGACGATCGAGTCCAGGACGGTGCCTGTGGCGATGAGACGCGCCTCGACCGGCTCACGGTGGGTGCGCTCGCCAGGGCCTGCGCCATCGGGTGACGCGGCGGGGACGGGGGCGGTGTCGGGGGTGGTCACGGCTTCTCCTCAGGCCGTCTCAGTGGCGAGGTCACTGGCTTTGGTCATGGACTCCAGGTGGCGGGCCACGCCACCGGAAAGGATCTGCTCCAAGGCCGCCGCAGTGCCGTCGGCGAGGCTGTCGGCCTGGCCGGTGAGGTACAGCAGGGCACCGGCATTGACGGCGATGGCGTCGCGGTGGGCGGGCCGTCCCTCGCCCGAGACGGCCTCGCGCAGCAGGCGGGCGTTGTCGGCCGGCTCCCCGCCCAGCAGGTCGGCCAGCTCGTAGGCGGGCACTCCCAGATCCGTGGGCGTGACCTCGTAGGCCCGCACCCCGTCGGGCGTCGCCTCACGCATGAGGGTGGGCCCGTGGACGGCGATCTCGTCCAGGCCCGAGCCGTGGACCACGAGCGCGCGCTCGCGCCCCAGCTGGACCATCGCCTCAGCGATCATGTCCAGCATGCCCGGGTCCCACACGCCCATGAGCTGGAAGGTCAGGTGGGCCGGGTTCACCAGCGGCCCCAGGACATTGAAAATCGTGGGTGTGGCCAGCGCCTTGCGCACCGGGGCAACATGCCGCATCGCCGGGTGGTAGGCCTGGGCGAACAGGAAGGTGAAGTGGTCACGGGCCAACAGCTCGACCGCGGTGGCCGGCTCCACATCCAGCGGCAGCCCCAGCTTGGCGATGACGTCGGCCGCCCCCGTCTTGGAGGACACGGCCCGGTTGCCGTGCTTGGCCACCGCGACCCCCATCGAGGCGGCCACCAGGCCCGCCCCCGTGGAGATGTTGATCGTGCCCACGCCGTCGCCCCCGGTGCCCACGACGTCCACCAGCGGGAAGGACACCGACGGGAAGTCCCGAGCCACCTGGCGGAAGGCGCTCGCGGCCCCGGCGACCTCCTGGGGCTCCTCACCACGGGTGTGCAGCGCCGCCAGCAGCGCCGCCGTCTCCACCTCGGACAGCTCGCCGGCGCCCAGGGCCGCGAAGACCGCGGAGGCCTGCTCGCGGCTCAGGCGCCGTCCCTGCACCACCTCTCGCAGCAGCTCGTGCGCCTCCTGCGCCGTGGCGGCAGGCGCGGCCTGCGCAGCGGCCGGGGCCGCGCTGTTGGTCTGACTCATCGGTCTGTAGCTCCTTCGCAGGTGGTTGAGGCTGGTCGAGCGCCCGGGGGTGATTCTGCCCGAACGGCGGCTCCGACGTCGGTATGTGCGGGCCGACGGGGCGCAGGTGTGGCTCAGGGGGTCCGGGCCAGGCCGGTGGTGACGGCCTTGAGCAGGGCCGGGCCCTGCGGGGTGAGGATCGACTCGGGGTGGAACTGCAGCCCGACCGCGGGCAGCGACCGGTGCCGGGCCGCCATGACGATGCCTCCGCTTGGGTCCTCATCTGTCGGGGTAGTCCGGGCAAGGCTGACAAGTGTCTCAGGAAGTGTGCGCGTGCCCAGGGAGTGGTAGCGGGCCACGTCCAGCGGACCGCCGTCGAGGACCGCGAAGGCCTCGTCCGCGCGTCCCGCCTCAGTGACCTCGAGGCGGTCGGAGCGGCCGTGGACCGGGCCGACCGGGGCGACCCGCCCGCCACAGGCCTCGACCAGGGCCTGGAACCCCAGGCAGATGCCCAGCGTGGGGATCGCCTCATCCAGGGCGGTGGCGATGAGGTCCATGAGGCAGCCCGACGTCGCCGGGTAGCCCGGCCCGGGGGACAGGCACAGGACCGGGCGCCGCCCTGCCTGGCGCTCGGCCTCGGTGGGCTCCAGGGCGGTGAGCACCCGGGAAGCCGGTACGTTGTTGCGGTAGACCTCGATCTGGGAGCCGAGGGTCGCGAACTGGTCGACGAGGTTGTAGACGAAGGAGTCGCGGTTGTCGAGCAGAACCACTCGAGCCGGTGCCGATGCCTCGGCACGACTCCCGGTGGCCTGCGCGGTGCTCTGGCTGCTGGTGAGGGGCATGGCTCAGGCCTCCTTGCTGGTCCGGCTGCCGGTCCGGCTGTCGGTTTGGCTGCTGGTCTGGTCGATGACGAGGGCGGCGCCCTGCGCGGCGGCGACCGCCTCCAGGACGGCGCGGGCCTTGTGGACGGTCTCGGCGGCCTCGGCGGCCGGGGAGGAGGCCGCCACGACACCGGCCCCGGCCTGGACCAGGGCGGTGCCGGCGGACACGAAGCCGGAGCGGATGACGATGCAGGTGTCCAGCTCCCCGTCACCGCGGATGTACCCCACCGAGCCGCCGTAGGAGCCGCGACGCACGCCCTCGGCCTGGCGGATGAGCTCGGCGGCCCGCAGCTTGGGGGCCCCGGTGAGGGTGCCCATCGTCATGGAGGCGCGGAAGGCGTCCAGGGCGTCGAGGTCCTCAGCCAGCTCGCCGGAGACCTCGGAGACCAGGTGCATCACCCGGCTGTAGCGGTCCACGCGCAGCAGGTCCTGCACACTGCGGGTGCCCGGACGGCTGACCCGGGCGACGTCGTTACGGGCCAGGTCCACGAGCATGACGTGCTCGGCGACCTCCTTGGCGTCGGTGCGCAGCTCCAGCTCCAAGCGGGTGTCTCGCTCATGGTCCACCGAGCCGTCGGGGTGCAGCCCGCGCGGCCGGGTCCCGGCGATGGGGCGGATGGCGACCCGGCCGCTGCGCACCGAGTACAGCAGCGCCGACTCCGGGGAGGCGCCGAAGAGCTCGAAGTCCGGGGCGGCCAGGTAGAACATGTAGGGGCTGGGGTTGGCGTGGCGCAGCACGTGGTAGGCGGCCAGCGCATCGGGGCAGTCAATGGTGAAGCCGCGCGAGGGCACCACCTGGTAGACGTCGCCGTCGGCGATGTATCCGCGCATCTCCTCCACGACCGCCTCGAAGTCGGCGTCGGAGACGGTGGGCACCGCGTGCAGGACGGGGGAGTCGGGGCCACCGGCCGGTGCCTCAATGGCTGTGTCGGCAGCTGCGTTGGCGGCTGTGTCGGCGCTGTCGGCCGGGTCCTCGATCCCGTCGATGGCAGCGGCCAACGCCTCCATGCGCCGCTCCAGGTCGGCGGCATCGACCGAGGCCCCCACCAGGGTCGCCTCCTGGGTGGGGTGGTCGACGACCAGGATGATGCGCGCGTCGTAGAAGAGGTAGTCCGGGCAGGTGTTGGCGCCCTGGGCCACCTCGGGCATGGACTCGAAGGTGGACAGGTAGTCGAAGGCGAAGGCCCCCGCCTCCAGCGGCAGGTGGGGGTGGTCGACCTCGGCCCGGGCCAGGAGGCGCAGCGGCTCGATCGTGGACAGGGCGGTGAGCCGCTCGCGCTCCTCGACGGTCGGGTCGTCGTCGCAGATCGTGGGCAGGGTCAGAGTCAGCCGGCCGGGGCGGCGGTCGGTGACGTGCTCGGCCAGCCCCGCCTCAAGACGCGCCAGAGCCGCCAGACCATCGGCCCCGGGGCCCCCTCCGTCGACGGCGTCCAGCGCCTCAGACATCACGGTTCCGCCCCAGCACGTCAGCCTGGCCGAGGCCTCCAGGACGGCGACCGTGGTACGGGAGGCCTTGGTCGTGATGTCGGCGCTCTCCAGCAAGACGCAGTCCACCGGGCGCACGGAGCCGCCCTGCGCGGCCGGGCCCGCAGTGGTGCGCAGCAGACCGGAGCGAGTCAGCTGCTCCAGCAGGGCACCTCCGTCGGCGTGGTAGCGCACTGAGCGTGTCAGCACAGTGGGTGAGACGGTGGGCGAGACGGCTGACGGTGCGGCCTCGGGGGCAGTTTCTGGCACGGAGTCTGGCACGGTGGGTGACATGGGGCCTCTTTCCTGAGATCGGGGTTCAGGCGGGCCTCTCACTCATGCGTCGGGCGGGCCCGCGGTGAGCGAGCCGGAAGGTCCTAACGCGTCAGGATGATGGCGGCTCGCCTTGAGGGGAGCCACCACCACTGGCGGTCACGGAACGCTGTCATGGCACCGAGGGTAGAACGAGGTCGTGACGTGACCAAATCGTCGGCCGGAGATGAGACGCCTGCCCGCACCTGTCGTGTGGTGTGCACAGGAATCGGTGCGGCTCAGGTGCTCGTCCGTGTCAGTTGCCCAGGCGGAGGGTTCTTCTACCGGAGGTGGCGCTGGGCTTGCTGCTGGGTTTGGCGCTCTTGCTGCTCGCCTCGGCGACGGCGGAGGCCGCGTTGACGATGCCGGCGCCGCAGGACTTCTGGTCGCACGTGGACAAGGGGGTGGCCGTGTTCTGCAGGATGGTGACGATCTCCGTGGTCTTCAGATTGGGGTTGGCGGACAGCATCAGCGCGATGGTGCCGGAGACGTGGGGAGCCGCCTGACTGGTGCCCACCATGTCGGAGTAGCCGATGCTCCGAGGCACTGTCGGCGACTCATCGGTCGTGGACAGGATCTTCGGGCTGTTCCTGTCGCTGTCTCCACCGGGGGCGGAGATCTCGACGGTGTCACCGTAGTTCGAGAAGGACGAGCGGGTCCCGGTGCTCGTCGTGGCACCGACGGTGATGACGTTCTCGCAGCTGGCAGGGGCGGCGTTTCTGGCGTCCTCATTATTGTTGCCGGCGGCCGCCACGACGATGGAGCCGCGTTCGACGGCAGCATTGATGGCCTTCTGGTAGAAGCGAGGGCAGACGCGGGCGCCGCCCAGGCTCAAGTTGAGGATCTGGGCGGGGTTCTTGTTGGTCGGTGCGCCGTTGACCTTGCCGCCCGAGGCCCAGGTGATGGCGTCGACGATATTGGCGCTCTCGCCACCGCAACGACCCAGGGCGCGGACGGGCACGATCTTGGCGTCCGGGGCGACACCTGCCACACCATCGCCGTTGTTCGTGCGCGCCGCAATGGTCCCGGCAACATGGGAGCCGTGCCAGGACGACGGCCGGCCCCTATCGGCTCCGTTCGGGGCGGGGCACTCACCCGGTTCGTTCCAGTCACCCTCGTCGTAGGGATCGGCGTCGTAGCCGTCGTTGTCACGGGCTCTCTCGGCGTCGGAGATGAAGTCGTAGCCGGGCAGGAGCTGACCCTCGAGGTCCGGGTGGTCGGTCAGGACGCCGTTATCGATGACGGCGACCGTGACGCCCTTGCCGGTGGACTGCGACCAGGCGTTGGTGGCGTTGATCCCGTAGGAGCCCGAGGTCATGTCCCACTGCTCGGAGAAGTAGGGGTCGTTGGGGACATTGCTGTCCTGGGTGGAGGTATTGCCCAGGGCGGTGACGTGCAGATCGGGCTCGACGGCCTCGATACCGTCGGCGGCCTCGAGCGTGGAGATGAACTCCTTGACCTGATCCACGGTGAGCTTGTCACTCAGCTTCACGGCAGCCGTGCTCATGGCGTGAGCGGTCACGCTCTCCAGCTTGACCGAGAACTTGCCCGCGGCGGCGGTCAGCGCCTCCTTGTCCTTGGCGGGCAGGGAGTTGAGGACGTTCTCTCCGTAGGCCTTCGCGGAGGCGATGACCTTGCCCGCCGCCGAGTTCTCGGCGTAAGAGATGATGAAGCGGTCACTGGGCTCGGTGACCTTCGCCGCGTTGCCGTGGGCCGAGGCCGATGCCGCAGCGGTGGCTTTGTGTCCGCCGAGGACTCCGGCGCGAACCAGGCCGACGGCGATGAGACAGACTGTCGCGACGGAGGCGACGACGATGAGCAGGACGCGTTTTCTGCTGAGGGTCATGGTGGGGAGGCTTTCGGTAGGGACGTCTCGGGACAGGAAGTGCACAGGAACCCCGAATGCGACGATTCTGGCATGAGACGGCGGAAAACTCCCACCGGTGAGTGTGGGGAGGCCTCCCCAGCGGGTTCTGGGGACGGAGCTGCCCGGGTCAGACGCGCTCGCGGCGCCCGCCGCCCCGGCCTGCGCGCATGACCCGACTGCGGCGAATGACCACGGCGAGCGCCAGGGCCGTGAGCATCAGGAGGCAGATGAGACGCCCTGTCGGCCCGGTGAGCCAGGCCGTCAGGATTGCCATGCCGATAGTCGTGTAGACGGCGGCCCAGGCGATCGCCCCGGCGGCCGTGGCCGCCACGTAGCGGCGCAGCGGCATGCGGGCCACTCCCGCGGAGAGCTGGATGACGCTCTGGATGCCGACGGTCAGGAAGGACACCGGCACGGCCAGCACGCCCCAGCGCGCCGACCACGCCTGGGCGCGGGCGTACACGGGGGACTCGAGCAGCGAGACCCACCGGGTGCGCGCGGTCCCCGCCGTGATGCCCCGGCCGATCCAGTACATGGTGTGCGAACGCATCATGGCCAGACACCAGAAGAACAGGAAGACCCAGGGATAGGGCAGGGAGTGGATCCGTTCCAGCATGCGAGGAAGGCTAACCTAAGTCGATCGGTGCCCGGTGGCGGGCTCGCCTATGCCCGTGCTTACGCCTGCGCCCGCGGGAGGCATGGGGAACCGGCGCGTGGCCGCACCTCACACTGTGGGTTGGCCCGGCGGGCTGGGGCGGCGGGCCGCCGTCGTGGGAGACTTGGACTAGACCCATGCCGGATATGAGGAAGAGCCAGGAACCGATCTCCGTGTCACCGATCCCCACACCAGAGCAGATGACCAGCGTCCAGCCCGCCGCCACCGAGCAGGCCCGGCTGCGTAACTTCTGCATCATCGCGCACATCGACCACGGCAAGTCCACCCTGGCCGACCGCATGCTCCAGGCCACCGGCGTCGTCCAGCCCCGCGACATGCGCGCCCAGTACCTGGACCGCATGGACATCGAGCGCGAGCGCGGCATCACCATCAAGTCCCAGGCCGTGCGCATGCCCTGGGCCATCGAAGGTGACGACGGCGTCACGCGCGCCTACGCCCTCAACATGATCGACACCCCCGGGCACGTCGACTTCTCCTACGAGGTCAACCGCTCCCTGGCGGCCTGCGAGGGCGCGGTCCTCCTGGTCGACGCCGCCCAGGGCATCCAGGCCCAGACCCTGGCCAACCTCTACATGGCCATCGAGGGGGACCTGACCATCATCCCGGTCCTCAACAAGATCGACCTGCCCGCCGCCGAGCCGGAGAAGCACGCCGAGGAGATCGCCTCCCTCATCGGCTGCGACGTCGACGACGTCCTCAAGGTCTCGGGCAAGACCGGCCAGGGCGTGCCCGAGCTGCTCGACCGGATCGTCGAGACCGTCCCACCCCCGCACGGCGACCCCGAGGCCCCGGCCCGCGCCATGATCTTCGACTCCGTCTACGACACCTACCGCGGCGTGGTCACCTACGTGCGCGTCGTCGACGGCGCCCTCAAGCCCCGCGAGCGCATCGAGATGCTCTCCACCAAGGCCGTCCACGACCTGCTGGAGATCGGCGTCATCAGCCCCGAGCCCACGCCGTCGGCCGGGCTGGGGGCCGGCGAGGTCGGCTACCTCATCACCGGGGTCAAGGACGTGCGCCAGTCCAAGGTCGGTGACACGGTCACCTCCGCGGCGGCGCCAGCCGACGAGCCCCTGTCGGGCTACCAGGACCCCAAGCCCATGGTCTTCTCCGGCCTGTTCCCGGTGGACGGCTCGGACTTCCCGGCCCTGCGCGACGCCCTGGACAAGCTCAAGCTCAACGACGCCGCCCTGACCTACGAGCCGGAGACCTCCGTGGCCCTGGGCTTCGGCTTCCGCTGCGGCTACCTGGGCCTGCTGCACCTGGAGATCATCCGCGAGCGCCTGGAGCGCGAGTTCAACCTGGACATCATCTCCACCGCACCCTCCGTGGTCTACGAGGTGACGATGGAGGACCGCAGCACGCACACGGTGACCAACCCCAGCGAGTTCCCCGAGGGCAAGGTCTCCTCCGTCTCCGAGCCGGTGGTGCGGGCCACGATCCTGACCCCCAGCGAGTTCGTGGGCACGGTCATGGAGCTGTGCCAGTCGCGTCGCGGCACCATGCAGGGCATGGACTACCTCTCCGAGTCCCGCGTGGAGATGCACTACGTGCTGCCACTGGCGGAGATCGTCTTCGACTTCTTCGACGCTCTGAAGTCGCGTACCCGTGGCTACGCCTCCCTGGACTACGAGGCGGACGGCTCCCAGGACGCCAACCTGGTCAAGGTCGACATCCTGCTCAACGGGGACAAGGTGGACGCCTTCAGCGCCATCGTCCACCGCGACTCGGCCTACTCCTACGGCGTCATGATGACCAAGCGTCTCAAGGACCTCATCCCGCGTCAGCAGTTCGAGGTCCCCGTGCAGGCGGCCATCGGCACCCGCGTCATCGCCCGCGAGACCATCCGGGCCCTGCGCAAGGACATGCTCGCCAAGTGCTACGGCGGTGACATCACCCGTAAGCGCAAACTGCTGGAGAAGCAGAAGGAGGGCAAGAAGCGCATGAAGGCCATCGGCCGGGTCGAGGTGCCTCAGGAGGCCTTCATCGCGGCCCTTGGCGCGGACACTCCCACCGGTGCCAAGCCGGGCAAGTAGCGCCGCCGGCAGGCACGAGCAGGATCGAGCAGGGCTGAGTAGGACCGAGCAGGACTAGGACGGCGCCGGCGGACGACGGAAGGACGGCTGCGGACATGAGTGACACGAGCAGGCAGACCACGGTTGACGCTGCCCTGAGCGACGACGGCTCCGGCCTGGTTCTGACCCGGGAGCTGGCCCGGGTGCTGGGTGAGCCCCACGCCGGTGCGGACGGGCGCCACCAGGACGAGCCCTCACCGTTCCACGACGGCGACCTGGTGGGAACCGTCGGCGCGGTGTGCACCGTCAAGGGGCTGCGGCCCGACGCCGGAGCGGCGGGCGTCTCGGCGATCCACAAGGGCGCCGTCGACGGGCCGGTTGAGGTGAGCCGGACCGGGATCGTCACCGACAGGCACGGGGACCGTGCCCACCACGGGGGCAGTGATAAGGCCCTCTACGTCATGAGCGCCGCTGAGCAGCGTCACTGGTCCGAGGTCCTGGGCGGTATCGAGCCGGGGCGGCTGGGGGAGAATCTCCTCATCGAGGGCGACATCGACGACGTGGAGATCGGCGCGATCCTGTCCATCGGCGACCCGAGCAACGCAGGACTGCGGGTCAGGGTGACCGGCGTGCGCAACCCGTGTGCCACCTTCGCCCGCGGTGTGGGCCGTGCGGACTGGGTGGAGGTCTTCTCGGCGCGCAACCGGGTGGGCGTCTACCTGGCGGTGCTCACCGAGGGGACGGTGCAGGCCGGCGACGAGGTGCGCGTGGTCTCCTCCCCGGGGCACCGGGTCACCTGCAGGCGCTGGTTCGCCCACCACGACCCGCGCGACGCCCAGGGACTGCTCAACTCCGAGATCTTCGGCAACTGCGTCATCGCCGACTTCACCAAGAAGTACGTGCGGGCCGCCGCCCACGAGCAGGTCGGCTGACGGCGCCGCTGGGTGCCCGACGACCCCGGGCAGACGGTTTCGAGACCTCACAGAAGTAAAGGACGCAAGGCTCCGCATGGCTCAGCACCACCCGCCCCGCTCCCACGCCATCCACTCCAGGGTGCGCTCCTTCTCGCGCGCCGGCGGCAGGCTGCGTCCCGTCCAGGCCGAGGCCCTGGCCCAGCTTGGCCCCCGCTACGTGGTCGATGTGCCGCGGGCCGACGCCGTGCGCACCGTGTCCCCGAGCTTCCGCCTCGATCCGGAGAAGGTCTTCGGACACATGGGCCAGGTGCGGCCGCTGATCGTCGAGGTCGGCTCGGGCAGCGGTGAGGCCCTCCTGGCGCATGCAGCCGCCCACCCGGGGGTGGACTACCTGGCGGTGGAGGTCTGGGAGACCGCCATCGCCCGCCTGGTGACCTCGATCCACCGTCAGGGCCTGCACAACGTGCGCGTCGTCCCCGCCGACGCCTCCCAGCTGCTGGCCACGGCCCTGCCGGTGTCCTGCGCCAGTGAGGTGTGGGTGTTCTTCCCCGACCCCTGGCGCAAGCCCCGCCACCGCAAGCGCCGTCTGGTGACCACGGCCTTCGCCGACTCGGTGGCCCGGGTGCTGCGTCCCGGAGGGGTGTGGCGCCTGGCCACCGACTGGGCGGACTACGCCTGGCAGATGCGCGACGTCATCGAGGCCGTGGCGGCGCTGCCCACCGGCCTGCGCCCGGACATCACCCTGCCCTACTTCCGGCACGACGACGCCGGTGCTCGCCCCGACCTGGGGGCCGAGACCGCCGAGGAGGACAGCCTGGGCAACGGCCTGGACCCCGGATCCCCGGCGGGCGTGCGCGGCGGGTGGTCACCCCGTTACGAGGGTCGGGTCATGACCCGCTTCGAGCAGCGGGGCCTGGATGCCGGGCGCACGATCCGCGACCTGACCGCCGTGCGCACCGAGGCGGCCTGGATCCCCGAGCGCGGCGCCTCCATGCTGGATCACCTCGAGGCCGAGGGGCAGGTCTGGAACCACCTGGAGTCCCAGCCCTGGCGCCTGCGTGAGGGACGCGGCGACGGCCTGCTGCACCCGGCGGACCGGTCGTGAGCGCAGCTGCCAGGCTGCCCCGCCGCGCCTGGCTCATGGCCATCGTCGTCGGCTTCCTCGGGTTCTGCGCGGTCCTGCGGGCACCGGTCGGCGTCATCCCGCCCCTGCTGACGCGCCTGGGGCAGGACCTGGGGATGGGGGAGGTGGCACGCGGCGCACTGACCTCCGTGCCGATCCTGTGCTTCGGGCTGCTCACCCCACTGGCCTCGATGGTGGTACGCCGCGTCGGCATCAACACCGCGGGCCTGCTCACCCTGGTCATGGCTCTGGCCGGGGCACTGCTGCGCTCGGCCGGCACCACCTGGGCGGCCTTCGCCGGAACCGTCATCATCGGGGCGGGGCTGACGGTGGGCAACCTGGTGGCGCCCATGGTCATCGGCCGCGACTTCTGGCACCGCACCTCACTCATGACGGGCCTGTACTCCTCGACCTGCAATGTCATCGTCACCGCGGCCACAGCCCTGGCCGTACCGCTGGCCCTCCTCATCGGCTGGCAGGGCTCGGCCGCCGCCTGGACTGCCATCCCGGTGCTGCTGGCCGGTGCCATGTGGCTGTGGGTCTTCCCGCCCGGCAGCCAGGCGCCCCGGCAGAGCCTGCGGGAGCGGTCAGGCATGACCTCCTGGGTGACGGAGCGCTCCCTGGCCCGTCCGACGTCGTCGACCGGTGCCGCCGTCTGGAAACGCCCCCTGACCTGGGTGATGGCGGTGGCCTTCGCGGCCCAGACCTTCTCCTACTATGCGATCTCGGGGTGGCTGCCCACGGCCCTGGTCGACGAGCTCTCCATGAGCGAGTCCGGTGCGGGCGTCGCTGCCTCCGTGTTCTCCCTGCTGGGAATCGTGGGCCCCCTCCTGGTCCCGGTCATGTTCGAGGCGCTGGGGTGGCCGGCCAGCAGGGTCCTGGGCGTCATCTGCGCCTGCTGGCTCATGCTGCCGATCTGCCTGACAGTGGCCCCCACCTACTGGCTGGTGCCTTGCATGCTCTCCGGTATTGCGCAGGGCGCCTTCTTCGCCGCCCTGTTCACCCTGGTCATCCGCCGCTCGTCGTCGGTCGACGAGAACCGCCAAACCACCGCGGTCATCCAGACGACCGGCTACTGCCTGGCCGCCACGGGGCCGGTGGTCATGGGCTGGGTCCATGAGCACAGCGGCGGCTGGGTGGCTCCTTTCGCCATGGTCGTGGGGGTACTGGTGCTTATGACCGTGTGCGCCCAGATCGCGGCCCGCGCCGGCGACTCCGGCAGGCCTGAGCCGGCCATTCCCGCCGGCGTCCTGTCCGGCGACGACGAGCAGGCCGAGCAAGGCGGCGACCAGTGAGCCCGACCCAGCCAGTGGGGGAGCCCCTGCCGGGGATGGGGGAGCTGCCGGCGCAGGCGGCAGCCTCCGCACCGGACGGCAATGAGCGCCCGTTCTCGGTGTACCTGCACGTGCCCTACTGCCGAGTGCGTTGCGGCTACTGCGACTTCAACACCTACACGAACCTGACCATGGGGCAGGGCGCCTCGGCCGAGGACTTCGTGGGAACCCTCGCCGGCGAGCTGCGCGCCGCCCGCCGCGCCATGGACAAGGCGGGCCTGCCGGTGCGCGCTGCGCAGACCGTCTTCGTGGGCGGAGGAACCCCCACCATGCTGCCCGCCGCCGACCTGGTGAGCATGCTGGAGCTGGTGCGCGAGTGCTTCGGGCTTGCTGCCGACGCGGAGGTGACCACGGAGGCCAACCCGGACTCCGTGGACGAGGCCGGCCTGGCAGCCCTGGCCGAAGGCGGCTTCACCCGGGTCTCCTTCGGGATGCAGTCGGCCGTGCCCCACGTGCTGAAGGTCCTGGAGCGCACCCACGAGCCCGCCCGGGTGCCCCGCGTGGTGGAGTGGGCACGACGGGCGGGCCTCAGTACCTCCCTGGACCTCATCTACGGGGCGCCGGGGGAGTCCGCTGAGGACTGGCAGCGCTCCCTGGACGCGGTGACCCGCATCGGCCCGGACCACGTGAGCGCCTACGCCCTGGTCATCGAGGAGGGCACTCGCATGTGGGGGCAGGTCCGTCGCGGAGAGCTGCCCATGCCCGAGGACGACGACGAGGCCACCAAGTACGAGATGGCCGACGCCGCCCTGGGGCAGGCCGGCTACGAGTGGTACGAAATCTCCAACTGGGCTCAGCCCGGCTCCGAGTGCCGCCACAACCAGGCCTACTGGCTCGACTGGGACTGGTGGGGCGCCGGGCCCGGAGCCCACTCCCACCTGGGGGACGTGCGCCTGTGGAACACCAAGCACCCGGTCGCCTGGGCCGGGCAGATCGCCACTGGTCACCTGCCCGTGGCCGGACACGAGGTCATTGACGCCGACTCCCGCGAGCTGGAGCGGATCATGCTGGGCATCCGCCTGCGTGAGGGCATCGAGCTGGCGAGCCTCGGGAACCGGCCGGACTGCCCCTCAGCAGACCGGCCTGATAGGGGCCGAGCCACCCCACCGCACCTGGTGCCCGTCGTGGCCGGCCTCGTCGGCGATGGACTCCTCGACGCCGGCGCGGCACTGAGAGGCCGGGCGGTCCTCACCCTGCGCGGCCGTCTCATGGCCGACACCGTCACCCGCGCCCTGACCCAGTGAGCCCGAAGCCGATCCGAACTTCTGGTAGGTTGGGGTTTCGATCTGCTATCGAAGGTATTCTGACTGCGCTTTCCATCTGGCTCAAGCGCGTACTTGCGGCTCTCATTATTCTAGGGCTGATCGGAGCAGTTCTTAATCGTTTTTCGCAGCCCGGTGGAAACTGCGGGAGAGCCAGAAGATGCGGCAGTAAGTGGTGTCGCGTGGCGCGTCGAGGGCATCTCCTGGGCGCCACCACGGAGGTCGTCCTCGCGCTCCGCTTCAGTAGGATGAAGGTCCTTGCTGTGAGTAGGCAGGTGCGGGCCGCTCACGATCTACCCCTGCTGATGTCTTGATATTTTCAGTGTAGTGCCAGGGAGTTGTGGCAATCTGACGGGATGACTACTCCACAGTATCCAGGTTACCCAGACGACGGTTCCCAGGCTGGTGGTGTCCCTCAGGGAGCAGGTATCCCCGGCTATGGGCCGCAACCAGGCTACGACCCCCAGGCCGGGAGCGTTCCGGGCTACGGGGCACAGCCCGGCTACGGGGCTGGCCCCGACCCTCAACAGCAACCCGGCTATGGCCCTCAGCCCGGGGCGACGCAGGGATACGGTCCTCAACCCGCTGCCGGTCCGGACTACGCCTCCCAGCCGGGGGCCGTCCCGGGCTACGGTCCCCAGCCCGGTATGGGCACCGGTGGAGGGATGCCTCCTTATCCTCCAGGTGCGATGGGAGGGGCGCCGCTGAGCGTCGGTGACGGCATGTCCTGGGCGTGGTCCAAGTTCAAGGAGAATGCGCTCATTCTCGTTGTGGGTATGGGCCTGTGGACTGTTCTTTCCAGCTTCACTGTAGAGGCCCACTACACTGTCAACGGAGAGGAGCACGGCTTCGGCCTGGGAGTTCCCTTCGGAACCTATATCGCCTTAGCCATTGGTCTCTTCGCTAGTATCGTGACCACTCACATGGCGATCAAGGTGGCCACCGGGAGACCCTTGGCCTGGGGCGACCTGTTCACTTTCCCGAACTTCGGTGCGAGCCTTCTCGCGGCTTTTCTCACGTGGCTCGCCACGTCCGTGGGCTCCCTCCTGTGTGTTGTTCCAGGCATTATCGCGGCCTTCCTCTTCCACTACTCGGTGTACTTCACTGTGGACAAGGGGATGGACGGCATCGCCGGAATGAAGGCGTCCTGGGCCACTCTGTCCAGTCATGTCGGAGAGCTCTTCCCCTTCGCTCTGACCGGTGTTGGCCTCTACATTCTCGGCGCGATCACACTGATCGGCTGGCTGGTGACGGTCCCGCTGGTGATGTTGCTCTCCGCCTACTCCTACGTGCGCATCCAGGGCTACGACGTCGTTCGCTGACCTCATCCCCCCCAGTCTCCTTCGCGCCCCGCCAGCTCCAGCCGGCGGGGCGCGAACTCGTTGCGAGCTGGAGGGCGCACCCGCTCGGCTAGAGTGAGGCCGACGTCGCTCAACGCCGTCGTCGAGAACGATCCTTCCCCTCCCAAGGTTATCCGTGCCCCTGAGCCCCACCATCCCTGACCCGCGTGACGCGGACGAGCGCCCCGCCCTCATCCTGGCCAACCTCGGCACGCCAGCGGCCCCCACGGCCAGAGCCGTCCGGCCCTTCCTGCGGGAGTTCCTCTCCGATCGCCGGATCGTTGAGACGCACCCCCTCCTGTGGCGCCCCGTCCTGGAAGGCATCATCCTGCGGGTGCGACCTCGCGCGTCGGCGGCGAAGTACGCCACCATCTGGCGCCCCGGCGAGGAGACCAGCCGCTCGGGCTCCCCGCTCATGCACTACAGCGAGCGCCAGGGCGAGCTGCTCCAAGACGAGCTCGGCGAATCGGTCCAGGTCCGTATCGCCATGCGCTACGGGCAGCCGGCCCTGCGCCGCGTCATGGGTGAGCTCATGGAGGCCGGCTGCCGCAGGATCGCCCTCATCCCGCTCTACCCGCAGTACGCCGCCTCCTCGGCCGGCACCGTCGTCGATGAGGCCGCCCGCTTCATCCTGGCCTCCCGCAACCAGCCCGAGCTGCGCACCATCCGCTCCTTCGAGACGGCGCCCGCCTACATCGAGGCCCTCGCCACCGCCCTGGAGCAGCACTGGCAGGTCCACGGCCGTCCCGACCCGGCCGCCGGCGAGCGCCTCCTGCTGTCCTTCCACTCCATCCCCCAGGCCATGCATGACGCCGGAGACCCTTACCGCTCCGAGTGCGAGCGCACCGCCCAGCTCCTCTCAGGGCGACTCGACCTGCCCGAGGGCCTCGCCCAGCTCACCTTCCAGTCCGTCTTCGGGCCCGCCGCCTGGATCGGGCCGGCCACCATCGACACCGTCGAAGAGCTGGGCCGCGCCGGCTGCCCCCGCCTCGACGTCATCTGCCCCGGCTTCGTCTCGGACTGCCTGGAGACTCTCGAGGAGATCAACCAGCTCAACCGCGAGACCTTCACCACTGCCGGGGGCGGCAGATTCCACTACGTCCCCTGGGGCAACGACTCCGACGGCGTCGTCGCCACCCTGGCTCAGCAGGCCAGAAAGGTACTGGCCGGCTGGATCTGAGGCCGGCGCGGTCCCGCGGCCGCAGCAGGCCGGAAAGTCAGTCTCAGCACGAGAGACCACAGGCCCTCACCGGGGAAACTGATGCCCGGGACGGTATGGTGACGCGAACAGTCCCGATTCTGTGAGGAAAATGCCGTGCATCTTGAGTGGTGGTCCGTCCTGCCCTTTGCGGGCATGCTCGCCTGTATCGCCGTCCTACCGCTGATCCCGGCCACGGCCCACTGGTGGGAGAAGCACTCCAGCCAGCTGATCGTCGCCGTGGGCCTGGGGGTGCCGGTGGCCGCATGGATGTGGGTTGCCCTGGGCTGGACGTCCGTCTTCGCCGCCGTGGTGGAGTACGTCCAGTTCATCTGCCTGCTGCTGGCCCTGTTCGTCGTCTCCGGAGGTATCTTCCTCAAGGGCGACATCCGGGCCACGCCCCGCAACAACACGATCTTCCTGGCCATCGGCGGAGTCATCGCCTCCTTCGTGGGTACCACCGGTGCCGCCATGCTCCTCATCCGGCCCCTGCTGGCCACCAACAAGGAACGCCACTACCGGGTGCACACGGTGCTGTACACGATCTTCATGGTGGCCAACTGCGGTGGGCTCCTCACGCCCCTGGGCGACCCGCCCCTGTTCCTGGGCTTCCTGCGCGGGGTGCCCTTCACCTGGACCTTCAACCTCCTGCGTGAGTACCTCTTCGTCAACGCCATGCTGCTGGCGAGCTACTACGCCCTGGACTCCTACTACTACTCCCAGGAGCCCGCCAAGGCCGTGCACGACGACGACACCGAGATCGAGCCCCTGGGCCTCAAGGGCTCGCTCAACTTCGTCTTCTTCGCCGCCATCATCGCCGCCGTCGCCTTCGCCCCCTCCGTTGACGTCCACGCCATCGAGGAGGGTCACGCCGCCCTGGGCGACTGGATCCCCGTTCGCGAGTTCATCATGCTCGCCTCCGCGGCCGGCTCCTACTTCCTGGGCAGCCGCGAGGTCCGCTTCAAGGACAACCAGTTCACCTGGGGGCCCATCGCCGAGGTCGCCATCCTGTTCATCGGCATCTTCCTCACCATGATCCCGGCCCTGCACTACCTCGACGAGGTGGCCGGCTCGCTGCCGCTCAACGAGGTCACCTTCTTCGTCTTCACCGGTGGCCTCTCCTCCGTCCTGGACAACGCCCCCACCTACGCGACCTTCTTCGAGATGGCCGGCAAGGTCTCCCACCCCGGCGGCGCCGACGTTGCCGGGATTCCCGAGCTTTACCTCGTGTCCATCTCGCTGGGCGCCGTCCTGTGCGGAGCCATCACCTACATCGGCAACGGCCCGAACTTCATGGTCAAGTCTGTCGCAGAGTCCGACGGCGTTGAGATGCCCAGCTTCGGCGGTTACGTGGGGCGCTCCATGAAGCACCTGGTGCCGATCATCGCCGCCATGGTCCTGCTCTTCATCGCCCCGGGCCTCCTGTGGAAGGCCCTGGGCGGAGTGCTCACCGTGGGGCTGCTGGCGCTCGACGCCCGTCTGCTGTCCCAGTCCCGCCGCCTGGCACTGGCCGACCAGGCCGAGGCCGCTGAGGGCTGAAGCGCCTGTCGGACTGGAGGGGGACCGGCGCCTGCTGTGAGAGCCGGATGAAGTCTCCGCCTGTTCGTACCTTATGTTGCGCGTTCGTACCCTCTACCCCTCGAACGCGCGCCGTAAGGTACGACCGCGACGTCGGTGTCCACTTCTACTTCCATGGCCCTATGAGGTCCCCCGAGAGGGGTGAGCTGAGGACCCAGGCTCGTCAGTGCGTTCCCGGGGCGGTGACGAAGTCGATGAGCTCCTCCATGCGGCCCAGCAGGCTCGGCTCGAGGTCCTTGTAGGAGCGCACCGTCGCCAGGATGCGCTGCCAGCCCCGGGCGACGTCAGCCTGGTCGGCGTGCGGCCAGCCCAGTGCCTCCAGGGTGCCGTGCTTGATGTCGGTGCCCCGCGGGATGTCCGGCCAGCGCTCCAGCCCCACCCGGGCCGGCTTGACCGCCTGCCACACGTCCACATACGGGTGCCCCAGGACCAGCACGTTCTCCCCGCCGGGCATCTCGGACACCCGCTGGGCGATCCGCGACTCCTTGGAACCGGCCACCAGGTGGTCCACCAGGACGCCGGCCCGCCGCTCGGGGGCCGGACCGAAGTCGGCCATAACCTCCTCAAGGTTGTCGACGCCGTCGAGCATGAGGACGACGACGCCCTCGTGGCGCAGGTCGTCACCCCAGACCTTCTCCACCAGCTCGGCGTCGTGCTTGCCCTCCACCCAGATGCGCGAGGCGCGCGCCACCTTGGCCCGCTCACCCTCAACCGCGTAGGAGCCCGAGGCCGTCAGCCGCCTGCCGGCGGCGCTCACCGCGCCGGTGGGCTTGCGCTTGCGTGCCACGGGCGGGTCCAGGATCACCGGGCGGCCCTCGATCCAGAAACCCGGCCCCAGAGCGAAGCCGCGGCGCACACCGTGGCGGTCCTCCAGGACCACGACGTGCTGGCCGCCCGACTTCTCCACCGCCACCGCGGCCCCGACGAAGCCGGTCTGGCGGTCCTCAACCACCAGTCCCGGCGTCACCGGCACGTGCACCGACTCCGGGCGTATGGCGCCGGGCCCCGTGCGGTGCGGGTTGACCGACAGCACGTCCCCGCCATAGCGGTCACTCGACGAGGGCCTGCGGGCAGTGGGTGTGCTCGCAGCCGCCCCGCCTCGCGAGCGTGAAGCGGCCGGGGCGCCCTGCGCCTGCTGCTTCTGCTCCGCCTCGGCGCGAGCCCTCAGGGCGGCGCGGCGGGCGGCGGTCGATCCGGGAACGGGGGAGCGGTACGGGGCGGGCGTGTTCACCCTCGGCACGGTAGGGGAAACTCACGGTCCACCGGCGGTGGACCCGCCGGACCACAGCGTAGGATGGCACTCACGTGGGGTGAGTGCTAATCGCTGGCCGCACCCCACCGGTGTGCGGGCGGCCTGTCGCCTAACGCCAGCACTGATCGCGTTTCGGCACTGATGAGGGGAGGAGGACCCGTGGCCAACGATCGACGTCTCAAGGTCCTGTCCGCCATCGTCACCGACTACGTGCGCACGCGCGAGCCCGTCGGGTCCAAGGCCCTCGTGGAGCGCTACCGCCTGGGCGTGTCCCCGGCGACCATCCGCAACGACATGGCGGCCCTGGAGGATGAGGGCTACATCCACCAGCCGCACACCTCCGCCGGGCGCGTACCCACCCAGAAGGGCTACCGGCTCTTCGTCGACGAGGTCGCCCGCATCAAGCCCCTCTCGGCACCCGAGCGAGCCGCCATCACCGCGCTCCTGTCCGGAGCGGTCGACCTGGAGCAGGTCGTGGCCCGCACCGTGCGGGCCCTGGCCCAGCTGACCGGCCAGCTCGCCGTCGTCGAGTACCCGAGCCTGCGGTACGCGGCGCTCCAGCACCTCGAGCTCGTGGCCCTGGGGCCCGAGCGCGTCCTGCTGGTCATCATCACCGACACCGGCCGCGTCGACCAGCGCACCGTGACCCTCAGGTCCCGGGGTTCCCTGAGCGCGCGCCATGACGGGGGCTTCGACATCGCCGACGTCGTCGACCCCCTCGTCCTGGAGCGCCTGCGCACCCGGCTCAACGGCGCCCTCGCGGGCCGCCGCGCCGCCGACGTCGCCCCGATCCTGGCGGCCCTGGCCGAGCAGGCGTCCGCCGACGAGCGCTTCCTGCTCGAGGCCGTCTCCGACGAGCTCATCACCGCCCTGCGCCCCGACGCGGAGGAGCGGCTCGTCGTCGCTGGGACCGCGAACCTGGCTCGCGCCACCCCCGACTTCTCCTCCCTGGGGCCCCTCCTGGACGCCGTCGAGGAGCAGGTGGTGCTGCTTCGCCTGTTCACCGCCGACAACGGCGCCCCGGCCGGCGAGAACCGGATGCGCGTGAGCATCGGCTCGGAGAACAACGACGACGCCCTGGCCGAGGCCTCCGTCGTCACCACCACCTACGGGCCGGGCACCGGTGAGGCCGTCGCCCACCTCGGGGTCATCGGCCCTACCCGTATGGACTACCCGGCCACCATGACCGCCGTCCGGGCCGTGGCCCGCTACCTGTCCCGGTTCCTGTCCCCACCGGAGACCTGAGAACCGGCCTGCCCGACCCGCCCCAAGCGGCCCGGCCGGGCACGCCCCCAGACCACCACCGCAGAAGTCGTAGCCGTAAAGGAAGAACGCAGTGAGCAACTACTACGAGGTCCTCGGCGTCAGCCGCGACGCCAGCCCCGAGGAGATCAAGAAGGCCTACCGCAAGAAGGCCCGCCAGCTGCACCCCGACGTCGCCGGCCCCGGCCACGAGGACGAGTTCAAGGAGGTCTCCTCCGCCTACGAGGTCCTCTCCGACCCCGACAAGCGCCAAATGTACGACCTGGGCGGGGAGGACGCCGTGCGAGGCGGCGGCGGATTCGGCGGAGGGTTCGCCGGAGCCGACTTCGGCGACCTGGGCGGCATCTTCCAGTCCTTCTTCGGCGGGGGAGCGGCCAGCCGCGGACCGGCCTCCCGGGCCCGCCGCGGCCAGGATGCCCTCGTTGCCGTGGACGTGGAGCTCGCCGACGTCGCCTTCGGAGCGACCCGGTCGGTCCCCATCGACACCTACGTCACCTGCACCGCCTGCGACGGCTCCTGCTGCGCACCGGGCACCGAGCCGGTCACCTGCTCCCAGTGCAACGGGGTCGGCAACGTCCAGCGCATGACCCGCACCCTGCTGGGACAGGTGATGACCTCCTCGCCCTGCCCGGGCTGCCAGGGCTACGGCACCGTCATCGTCACCCCCTGCAAGGACTGCTCCGGCGAGGGCCGCACCCGGGTGCGCCAGGACCTGGAGGTCTCCATCCCCGCCGGGGTGTCCACCGGGACCCGGATCCGCATGTCCGGGCGCGGCGAGGCCGGCCCGGCCGGTGGCCCCAACGGCGACCTCTACCTGGAGATCCACGAGAAGCCGCACGAGTTCCTCGAGCGTGACGGCGACGACCTCTACACCGAGCTGCGCGTGCCCATGACCGCGGCCGCCCTGGGTGCCGTCTTCCCGCTGCAGACCCTCGACGGCGAGCAGAACGTCACCGTCAAGGCCGGCAGCCAGCCCGGCGACGAGGTCGTCCTCGACGGCCTGGGCGTGGGGCGCCTGCGCCGCAAGGGCCGCGGGGACCTGCACGTGTCCATCGTCGTGGAGACCCCCACGCGCCTGGACGACCGTCAGCGCGAGCTGCTGGCCGAGCTGGCCCGCCTGCGCGGGGAGGACGACGTCGAGCCCGTGCGCGACTCGAGTGTCATGGGCAAGCTCAAGGAGCGCTTCTCCGGGCGCTAAGCAGGCGACCCGTAGCTAAGCGTTCTGAGGCGTCTCGGGCCAGTAGTGGGAGTCGGGGGTGGCCCGGGCCCCGAAGATCGCCTGGCCGACCCGCACGCAGGTGGAGCCGCCCTCGATGGCGGCCTCGAAGTCCCCGCTCATTCCCATCGACAGCAGTCCGTCGCCGACGGTGCCCGCTTCGAGCGCGGCGTCGCGCAGCCGGCGCATGACGCTGAAGCACTCGCGCACCCGTGCCTCGTCACTGGTGTTGGCGGCCAGGGTCATGAGCCCACGCACCCGCAGCGAGGAGTAGGCCGGTAGCGCTGCGAGGAAGTCTGCGACGTCGTCGGGCTCCAGCCCGAACTTACTGGGCTCGCCCGAGGAGTTGACCTGCACGTAGACGTCCAGGCCCCGCCCGGCCGCCTGGAGGCGCCGGTCAAGGGCCTCGGCCAGGCGCAGGGAGTCCAGGGCCTGGAACTCGTCAGCGAAGGCGGCCACGTTCTTGGCCTTGTTCGTCTGCAGGTGGCCGATGACCGACCAGGAAATGCCCAGGTCCGCCAGGTTCTCACTCTTGCGCTGGGCCTCCTGGACCTTGTTCTCACCCATCTGGGTGATGCCCGCGGCGAAGGCGGTGCGCAGGCGCTCCTCCGGGACGGTCTTGGACACCGGCAGCAGACGGATCTCGGCGGCGTCGCGGCCGGCGCGCTTCGCGGCGGCGTCAATCCGGGCGCGGATGGCGGCCAGGTTGCGGCGGAAGTCCTCCACCGTGACGGCGGTGGTGTAGGCGGGGGATGGGGACGACTGAGGGGTATGGGCGGCTGAAGGCTCGGTCATGGTCACTGACGCTAGCACCGCCGGCGGACACCGGTTCGATACGGCCCGTAGGCTGGAGCCGTGACCGCACCCGTCTTCCTCTTCACGCCCGAGACCATCGAGCCCGCCGACGCCGTCGCCTCGGCCACCTTCGGCACCGTCCTCATGCTCACGGGACCCGAGGCCCGCCATGCCGTGACCGTCAAGCGCCTGCGTGCCCAGGAGCGCGTGGACCTCGTTGACGGCGCGGGCCTGCGTCTGTTGTGCGAGGTGACCGGGGCTGGCGTCGGCGGAGCCAAGGACCGTCTGGCCGTGCGGGTCCTGGAGCGCGTTGAGGAGCCCGAGCCGCCGCTGCGGCTCACCCTCGTTCAGGCCCTGGCCAAGGGCGGGCGCGACGAGCAGGCCGTGGAGACCGCCACCGAGGTCGGGGTGGAACTGGTGCTGCCCTGGCAGTCCGAGCGCTGCGTGTCCGTGTGGCAGGGGGCCAAGCAGGCCAAGGGACGCCAGCGCTGGCAGGCCACCGCCCTCCAGGCCGCCAAGCAGGCCCGGCGGGCCCGCGTCCCCGAGGTCGGGGAGGTGCGGGACACCCGCAGGCTGGCCGACTGGGTGGGGCAGACTGTTCGCGGCGGGGGAGTGGTGCTGGTCCTGCACGAGGAGGCCAGAACCCCGATCAGCACCGCCATGGAGTCGGTGCGCCTGCCCGCGCCCGGAGAGGCACCGCGGGCGCTAGCCGTCGTCGTGGGTCCGGAGGGCGGCATCAGCCCCGAGGAGACGGCGGCCCTGGAGGCCGCCGGGGCGACGACGGTGCGGCTGGGCCCCCACGTCATGCGCACCGCCTCAGCCGGCCCCGTCGCCCTGGCCGTCCTCGCCCACGCCAGCGGCCTGTGGGAGTGAAACGCGCGAGTGCGTTGCTCGAGTCCTGACCAGGGAATGGAATGAGCCGCCTTCACAAGGGTATGACCGTCATACATACTATGAGTATGACTGGCATGACGACGATCAAGGTGGAGCGCAGCACGAGGGACGGCTTGCGGGCCCTGGCGTCAGAGCGCGGGGTGACCATGGATACCGCGCTCAAGGAGCTGCTGGAGGAGGCGGCCCGTGAGCGCCGCTTCGCCGAGGTGCGGCGTGCAATGGAGGTGCATCCGCCGGACGAGACCTACCTCAACGAGCTCCGTGACTGGGAGTCGGAAGCATGGAGCTAGCAGTCCCGGTTGAGCCGGGCGAGGTGTGGTGGGCACTTCCCGACCCTGCTGTCGGGCGAGAGCAGTCCGGGCGCCGTCCGGTCCTCATCGTGTCCAATGAACGATTCCATCGAACGGTGACGACGCTTGTCGTCGTAGTTCCTGTGACAACGAAGGATCGGGGCTGGCCGAATCACGTGGAGCTCAATGCGGGAGCAGGGATGGAGCAGCGGTCGTTTGCCATGACCGAACAGGTGCGCACGATCTCACGTCAGCGTCTCGCCAAAAAGATCGGAGTCGTGGAGGGATCTGTCCTTCGGGACGTGCGCGAATGGCTGCTCGACTACATCAGATAGCACGCGCTGAGAGGTCGCAGAAACAATGATGCTGGCGGCACCTGCCTGCGTGCGGAGGGTCGCGCGGCGGTTGGGAGCCGTAGCGCGGCTGCTTCCCAATGGGGCGGCTTGCGGGCATGCTCTGACTATGAGCGAGACGAGTGAGCGATGAGCCCGAGGGGGCGGCGGCCGGCGGGCAGTCCGGACACGCGCGAGGCCATCCTGGCGGCGGCCCGCACCACATTCGCCCGCGACGGCTACCAGACCTCCCTGCGCGGCATCGCGCGCGACGCTGGCGTCGACCCGGCCCTGGTCCACCACTACTTCCCGGACCGAGCCACACTCTTCGCGAAGGCCGTCATCGAGTCGACCGCCGGGGTCGACGCCAACCTCATGCACCGGGCGGCCTCCATCACCGAGCTCGAGCCCGAGCAGCTGGGGGAGGGGATCGTGCGCGCCGTCATCAGCCTGTGGGACGAGGCTGGGGCGGACCGCTTCACGGCGGTCATCCATGCCGCGCTCGGCCAGGGCGGCGACGTCGAGCCCTTCCGCGACTTCATCGCCACCGGAATCCTCGCGCCGATTGTCACCCACTTCTGCCCCGACCGCCCCCAGCTGCGCGCCCAGCTCATCGCCAGCCAGATCATCGGACTCGGCCTGGCCCGCTGGGTCGCCCGCATGGACCACATCGCCGGCCTCGACGTCGAGGCGCTAGCTGCGCTCGTCGGCCCCACTATCCAGCGCTACGCCTTCGACGACCTGCCCGACGTCACTGATCCCGCCTGATCACTGAGATCGGCTCGGTCTCCGAGCCGAGTTTTGTCCGTTTGGGACGGCTTTGAAGCTGTGATTCTGGCCTGGGGCTCAGCTAAGCCACCCTGACCTGCACGGATGGGAACCGCTCTGGCTGAAGGGGTATTCAAAGTCGTCCCATGTGGACAGTTTCCAGCCCCAGGCTCTGGACAGGGGGTCGCCGTCAACCTATATTCATCACATGATGAAAAGCGATGAAGGAGAAGCGCCCCGGGAGTCGGGGGCCAGCAACCAATCGCACGACTCCAGTCGAGACATCACGGCCTCTGCCTCCTCGGCGCAGCCGGCCGTCACCGCGACGGACCTGCGCGTGACCCGCGGGCGCAAGGAGATCCTCCACGGCCTGAACCTGAACCTGGCGCCCGGCACCATCACCGGCCTGCTCGGCCCCTCGGGCTGCGGCAAGACCACCCTCATGCGCACCGTCGTCGGCGTCCAGCGCTACCACGGGCAGCTCGAGGTTCTCGGGCACGCCCCCGGAGTCGCCGCCGTGCGCGGTCGGGTCGGCTACGTCACCCAGGACCAGGCCGTCTACAGAGACCTGACCGCCCGCCAGAACCTGCGCTACTTCGCCTCCCTGGCCGGCAGCCGGGCCCGCGACCTGGACGAGGTCCTCGACGTCGTCGGGCTCACCTCCCTGGCCGACCGACCCGTGTCCACCTACTCCGGCGGCGAGGCCGGGCGCGTGAGCCTGGCCTGCGCGCTCGTGGCTGACCCCGACCTGCTCGTCATGGATGAGCCGACCGTCGGTCTGGACCCGGTCACCCGCGAGGAGCTATGGACCACCTTCCACGCCCTGGCCGAGCGCGGCGCCACCCTCCTGGTCTCCAGTCACGTCATGGACGAGGCCTTCCGCTGCGACCAGGTCCTCCTCATGCGCCAGGGCTGCATCCTGGCCGCCACCACGGCCAAGGATCTCCTGGCCAGCACCGGGGCGGATACGGTCGACGCCGCCTTCCTGGCCGTCATCGCCGACTCTGAGAGCCGGCCCGAGCAGAAAGGAGGGCAGCGCTGATGCACCTGCGCACCTACCTGGCCACCACTCGCCGCATCCTCACCCAGCTGCGCGCCGACCGGCGCACGGTCGGACTCATCGCGATCGTGCCCGCGGCGCTGCTGACCCTGCTGTACTTCGTCTACCGCGACTATCCCGGCGCGGACCTGATCTTCAACCACATCGCCGTCTCCATGATGGCGATCCTGCCGACGACGGTCATGTTCCTGGTCACCAGCGTCGCCATGCTGCGCGAGCGCGTGAGTGGGACCCTGGAGCGGTTGTGGACCACTCCGATCCACCGGGCCGACCTCCTGTTCGGCTACGCCACAGCCTTTGCGCTGACCGCTGTCATCCAGTCCCTCATCCTGTGCGCTGTGGCCGCCTGGGGCCTGGACGTGGACATCTCCGCCTCCTGGGGATGGGTGGTGCTCACCGCGCTGATCGACGCCTTCGTCGGGGTGTCCCTGGGACTGCTGGTCTCGGCCTTTGCGCGCACCGAGTTCCAGGCCGTCCAGTTCATGCCGGTGGTCATCGCGCCCCAGCTGTTCCTGTGCGGGCTCCTGGTCAGCCGCGACCAGCTGCCGCGTGCCCTGGAGGTGGTCGGTGACGCCCTGCCCATGAGCTGGGCGGTCGACGCCGTCACCGAGCTCACGTTGGCCAGCGAGCCCTCCGACGATTTTTTCCGATACCTGGCCTACCTGATCTGCTTCGGTCTGGTGGTCCTGGGGGTGGCGGCCTCCACCGTGCCGCGCAAGACCCGCTGAGCCGGGAACAGTTCGCAATGGCGGGCGCGAGGACGAGGACCTTCGTGCCCGCCGTGCGGTAGTGCAGGTGGGGTTAGGGTTGCCTTATGTGGATCGTCTTCGCCTGCGGCTCAGCGCTTTTTGCCGGCATCACCGCCGTCCTGGCCAAGGAGGGGATCCGCACCACCGACTCGACCGTGGCGACGGCGCTGCGCACTGTTGTGGTGCTGGCGGGCGCCTGGGGCATGGTGTTTATCGTTGGCTCGCAGGCCGAGCTGGCCCGCCTCGATGCCCGCAGCACCGGCCTGCTGGTGCTCTCGGGGCTGGCGACCGGGGCCTCCTGGCTGTGCTACTTCAAGGCGCTCCAGCTCGGCAACGTCAGCAAGGTCGTGCCGATCGACAAGCTGAGCACAGTGCTGACGGTGCTGCTGGCCCTCATGTTCCTGGGGGAGCGAGTGAGCCTCATCGGTGCGTTCGGAGTGGCTCTGATCGCGGTCGGGACGTTGTTGATGCTCGACGCCGATGACCTGCGCGGCCTGCCCCGGGCCGTGCGCGACGGCGGAGGCTGGCTGCTCTATGCGCTCGGCTCAGCCTTCTTCGCCGCACTCACCGCGATCCTCGGTAAGGCCGGCATCACCGGGGTGGAGTCCAACCTCGGTACCGCGATCCGCACCGGGGTGGTCCTGGTGATGGCCTGGGTGATGGTGGCCGTCACCGGCAAGCTCCGGGAAGTCCGTGCCGTGCCGCGTGGTGAACTCGGCTTCGTCCTGGCCTCCGGGGCCGCGACCTGTGCCTCCTGGCTCTGCTACTACCGGGCCCTCCAGGACGGTCCTGCAAGCGTGGTCGTCCCCATCGACAAGCTGAGCGTCCTGGTCACCGTCCTCTTCTCCGCCCTCGTCCTGCGAGAGGCCGTCAGCAGGCGGTACCTTGCCGGGATGGCGCTGCTCGTTGGTGGGACGCTGGCCATGCTGATCCGTTGAGGGCACCAGCTGTTGGACGATGACTGGCACCGTCGTCACTGTGCCCGCAGTGGGTTTCAGGCAGCTGGCATGGGTGGAGTACCGGGCTCTACTGCTTGCGCATGTATGCGATGGTGAACTCCTTGACCTGGCGGAAGTACTGCTGACGCAGGCGCAGATCGAGCCAGTCGGTATCGAAGGGCTGGAATACGTCCAGTCCGCGTCCCAACATGATGATCCAGTCCGTGTCGGTAGTGATCGAGCGGTCATGGATAGTGTCGTTGAATGAATACTCGAACTTGATGCCGGCGACGGCCGAGTTGGTGCGGATCGTCTCTAGTTTCTCCTGCTGCTTGGTTGCATAGTCCGGATCTTTATCGCATTTGGTGGTCAGGTGGACGGTGATTTCCTTTGTGGTGTCGGTGTATTTGGCGATGGTCTCAATGAGCTCCATCAGGTTGCGCGCCTGGTAGGGCTGGCGGATATACGGGTCAACGACATCGATACGGGTAGCTCCGCGCACATATGGGCCAATATACCGGTCGAAAGTGAAGCCGCGCCTACCTTCGGCGAGCTCGAGACGCTGTTCTTTCAGTTCTGGTCTCGAGTTCTGCTTCTTGGGAGCCACGTCAACGGTGCTGTTGGCGCCGTTGGTTGGAGTGGTCTTATCAGCGGATTCGGAGCGGGCCGCGCCTGCTTCGGTACCCGGGTGGTATAGCTCTGGATACTCGTCTTCCTCCAGAGTAGTCACCTTATGGGTCTGTCCCGCGTGGGTGTATTCGAAGTTGACCGCCGTCATGGTGTCATCGATGCGGATGAGCTGGTCCTTGACGCGTTTACGCCCTTCGAGTGCGATCCGAAGCTGGGCACCGATCTCATCTGGGCTGGCCTGCCCGGAGGGATGGATGAGCTTCATGAGGCCGGAGAAGGTCTTGTGGATGCCATCTCGATCACGAGTGGACAGGTCGTCCGATAGCGCGAAATAGCGTTCATAGTGGTGCGAGTAGTCGATGTCGCGCAAAGAGCGGAGGACCTCGGCCAGGTAGTCGACGACGAAGCCGTAGCCGCCGGAGAACATCTCGCCACGAATCTGCTCGAACTCCCAACCGGGCACGTAGCAGTGGATGCGGTCCAGGAAAGCAGGATCATGGTACTGCTCGGGAAGCTCCTCGAACAGGTCGGAGTTCTTGAGCATATAGGGCACAGTATGGGAGGTGTTGCCAACGAACACCATGGATGCTTCCGCGCCGAGTGTCTCGACACCGCGGGAGAAGGACTTGTTGGCCATGTAGTTCTTCATGATGTCAACGAGTGCGCGGTCGGCACGTTTTTTCTTTCCGGCGAACTCGTCAAAGGCAACGCAGTCCCAGTAGCCGACCAGCCCGATTCTCCCGGAGGCGTTGTTCACGAAGAGTTTCGGGACGGTCACCTCGCCCCCGGAGATCAACATGCCGTGAGGTGAGAACTCGGAGTAGATGTGCGACTTGCCGGTTCCCTTGGGGCCGAGCTCCACCAGGTTGTAGTTGCGCTCAACGAAAGGAATCAGCCGCACCAGGTGAAGGAGCTTGGCGCGGGGGCCGAACATGGCGGGGTTGAAACCGATGGACTGAATGAGTAGGTCGATCCACTCCTCGGTGCTGAACTGTTCCCGGGTGTGAGTATAGGAGTCCAGGTCCAGGCGTGAGAGCTGGATGGGCTTGAGTGAGTGCAACCGCCAGGGAACGTCTTTTGAGTTGCCCGAGTAGGCGTAGACGATGTCGCAGATGCACCAGACACCGCCGGTCAGGAGCTTGGGGTGGTTGCGTACCGTTTCTGCACTGACCTCCACCCTGCTGATGCCCAGGTTGGAGAACTCGGCCTCATAGATGTCCAGCCTCTCATTGAGGGAGACGGAGACCTTGTCAATGATGCGGTGCCGGCCCTTCTCCCGGATGCGCGACTGGATGAGTCGGTTCTCCCCTCGGTGCACGTAGTGGTCCCGGAGGATGGTTCGGACGTGCTCGATGCCGGAACGGATAGTGGCCTCATCGTCCGTGGCCGCGTACTGGCCTAGCAGGTACTCCAGGACGTAAGTGGGCACGATGGCGTTGCCCTTGACGGTCTTGACAAGGTCCTTGCGGACGACGACGCCGGGGAAGGCCGCTGCGATCTTGCGGTCCAGCGGCGTGGGGGAGATGTGTTGTAGCTGGTCAGCCAGCTCGAGCTCGGTGGGTTCCGGGGTTGTCATGGTTGCATCCTAGAAGTCGAAGTCCGCACCAAAGTCGCTGGTGAAGGTTCGTGAGAGGGTGAAATGAGCTTTTTCGCTATAGGGGCGGCGTTGCGAACCGACCAGTTCGTGCAGCCGCAGCTCGATGGTCTTGCCGTTGAAAGCGTCCGCATCCCTACTCAGCGTCAGCGTGAGCGGGAAGAACCGGTCCCTGGCTTCTGGCGAGGCCTGTGAGCAGTCCACTGTGACTTCGTCGGAGATCAGTGTGTTGCCTGCATACAGTCCTGCGACCAGGCGGCGCGCCTTGACCTTCTCTCTGACCGGCTCTTGTTGGAACAGCATGATGGTGATCTGCCCGGTGGTGATCTTGTCAGTTTCGGTGACGATCTTGACGGGAGTTTTGCGAATGTCCGAGGAACGTCCCTTGTTGACGGCGATGACAGGTACCACGACCTCCTGCAGAGAAGCGCCACCGTGCACGAAACGCGTACCGGAGCCGGTGGTGCGGATTCGGTGGATGGAGGCGGGCACTTGAGCCTCGATGTCTCCAACCATCTGAAGCTGCTGGGATGAGAAGGTGATGAATGCGGGGTCTCGCTTGAGGCCGTGCCCCAGCGCGAAGCGATGATTCACATGCAGCAGGGTGTCACCGTGCGGTTTGACAGATAGATAGTCCTGCCCCTCTAAACGGCTTTCCTGGTACAGAAAGCCGTGATCGGCGGTGATGAGGACGTTGTTGACGTTGGCGTTCGCCAGCTTCTTCACCAGCCTGACCAGCTCTTCGATGGCGACCTCACAGGCGCGGAAGGTGTCTGACTCGGTGGCCTGCTTGTCTCCGGTGTTGTCGATCTGGTTGTGGTAGACGTAGAGCAGCTGGTGGCTCTTGACTAAATCGCGGGCGTCAACTGGCTTCATGTCGAGGAGGTCATTGGCCTGGATCGCGGTACCCCCTGCTGACGTGAGTATCCTGCTGCGGTTCTCGGTTCCCGCACTGGGATTACCGTCCACCTCCACTAACCCGTCGTCGGCAAAGGCAAGGGACTTATGCGGCAATAGTGCTGCCATGCCGAGCTGGGTGTAGGAGGGCAGCACCGAAAGCATGGCTGACGGCCTGGCCGTGAAGCGGTCCTCCTGGCTGACACGTCGTGCCAGCTCCTCGCCCACCTCGTAGCGCAGCGCGTCAGAGATGATGACGACGATCTTCTTGCCCTTGTCCAGCCAAGGCCTGCTGACCTGATCAGTGAAGAAAGACGTGGCAGAAGGAACCGAATCGACCTCCCACCGTTCCAAACCCTCGATGTGCCTGCGCCACTCCTGCCCGAGCGGCGTGAGGAAGTCTCTGATGTAAGCTGCTTCTACCGCCGTCTTCAGTATGCCGAGAGCAGAGTCCGGCTCGTAGAGGTTGAGGCTTCGGTTGAACCGCCGATAGGCCTGGTCAATGGTGAACCAGTGCTGGGTGTAGCGCTCGAAGCCATCCTGCAGGGAGGACATGTTCCAAGACCCGGCGTCGATACGAGTCAGCAGGGTTGACGCCGCGCTGACAGCCTCGTAACCGGCCTTGAACTTGCTGTGCCACGGCAACGCAGCACGACTCTGCACGGCCTCCTGTACTTCCTTGTCCGTCAAGCTGCGCTCTTGTACCTGCTGCGCCAGACGCCGGACGATTTCCTGGTCCACCAGAGGGAATGTCCGCCGGCTCAGCAGCTCTGGCAGGTCGAAGTCGGCGACACGCTCCGCAATGCCTAGCAACTCTGCCGCACGACGAGCCAAACGCCGGTAGGACTCGGCGAACCGGAAGTCGTTGTGCCACGTGCTGAAGTCGCGGCGGATGTTGGCGTACTGTTCGGCCCCTAAGTCCGCACGGGTGGGGGCGAACTCTTCCCACGCCCGGTTGAATAGCCACGCCACGAAGTCATCGACGTTGGGCTCTTCCTCGGGGGCGTATCCGTAGATGTTGCGCGTCCCTTTCCAGTGAAACTCGGCGAGTCCCAGGCGAGTGATCGTATCGATGCCGGTGGACTCCCCGTCCGCGTTCTCCATCAGCAGTGCCCGCCAGAGCGCCTCCAACGAGCGCTCCTCAGTGCCCAGCACAACGGCGACCATGGAGGCGGCGATGGCGGCAGCGTCGTCATCCGGGCGCAGGCGGGCCTTGAGCTCGTCGCGGCGCTGCCCGCTGTCGAAAAAGAGCGGGTACTGAGCGACGACGCTACGCAGCGCCGATCCGCCCCCGAGCTCCTGCACCAGGAGCGAGGTGTGGTCCGCGGTGAAGGTCCCGTAAGCGAGCTCCATGTCCTTGAGCCAGTTGTCGGTGACGGTTTCCGGGGTGTCTGGCTCGCGGAAGCGGTAGAGCAGGAACTTGCGCTTCGATTCGGTCAGTAAGACCCGGCGCTTCAGGGCGAACTCGTTGTTTTCCACCCGCAGCACGGTGACGTCCGGGAGGGAGAAGGTATCCAGCGAGTCGGTGTATCTGCCTTCGGGGTCCGACCAGATGACGATCCGCCCGGCTTCGCCGGGACGCTCGAAGCGCTCGCTGAGCTGGCGCAGGATGGCTGTCATGGTGTTCATTCGGAGTCTTCCGTGAGGTGGCGCAGGTAGGCTCGGCCCTCGTCCGTCAGGATGTACCGCTGTGCTTTGCTGCGGGGCTTGTCCGGTACCGTCATGGCGAGCAGCCCTCGGTTCACCAGTGGAACCACGTGACGCGTGTAGTTCTGTGACAGGGGCTTCAGGTCAGCGGCTTCCAGGAGAGCGTTTCGGTGAACCGGCCCCTGAGCGGCTGCCCGCATCATAACCACATCATACCTACCGACATTGCTATGTGTGTAGGTATGTTCTGGGTGGTTATGATCCTCTGGCTTCTGCGCCTCGCTTTCCGGTTCTCGAGCGCCGTGCGCGGTAGCCTGCTGTGGATCGTGGTTGGGTATGTAGATCGTCACCCTCACTCGGTCCTGGATCTCTTCGATGATGGGCTCGGGCAGGCCGGCTTCGGCCACTTGCTCGAAGACACGCTGGACGCCGGTGCCCCACTGCTCCATGATCCCGGCCTCACGGAAGATGCGCGCGAGGGCGGGGTTGCGCAGGCGGGATACGCGTCGCATCGTGTCGATGGTCATGCCTGGCAACAGCAAACCCGGGCTGTCCACCTGAATGCGGTCGTCGTAGAAGCCGACCCTGATGGGCGTGCCGCGTTCCGCGTAGGAGGCGTGCACAAGGGCGTTGACGATCACTTCGCGGATCGGCTCGATGGGGATTGAGTAGATGTCGCGGCGCCGCACCTCGCCGAACACCGCGGTCTTGTAGGCGTGTTTGAGCAAGAACTCCACGGCACAGTCGACTGCGAGTGGCATGGGGCCGTGAATCTCGGTCTGGTCGAAGATGTCTGTGCCGTGCGGGCCGCGCAGGCGGCCGCACTGGACCCAGGCGGAGGGGTGAAAGCGTGTGGGATCGGGGCAGGCTGCGAGGATGCCCGCATTGGTGGGGACGATCTGGTCTCCCTGTTGGACGGCGAGGCCGAGTGCCAGAAGGTCGGCGACGGACGTGCTGCGTCCGCGCAGCTTGGAAAGGACCTCCAGATCCAGATCCTCAAATATGGCGCGTGGCTCGGGCAGGCCTTCGAAAGCGATGCCGCGGGCATTGCGCTCTAACTCGGCAACGAGTGCCGGGTCTGCTTGCCGTGTGGTGGAACCGAGGCGTACGTAGACGCCGGCTTCCGGTCCCAGACAGGTGATGTGGTGCGGGCGACGAGTGCTGAGCGGCACGTCGACAATGAGGACCGTCTTGTCTCTCAATGTCACTAGGTCGATGGCAGGCACCAGCTGGGGCGAGATTCGGTCGTCGATGAGGCTGGCGATGCGTTCCTCCTCGGCGAGCGGGTCATCGACGCCGACGACCGTACCGTCGTCTGTGACCCCGATGACGAGCCGCCCGCCCGCCGAGTTCGCAAAGGCAACGATCGTCCGCAGCGGACCGTCGGGCGACGACAGATCGCGTTTGACCTCGAGGGTCTTACTCTCGTGGTCTGCAAGGCGCCCATCTGCTCCGAGCGAAAAATATTCTCTCATGCCGGAGCTTCTTCTGCTGTCGAGGACGAAGTGCCCAGCAATACCTCCGGATCATGTCCGAGTGCTTGGCACATTGAAGTGAAATGCTCACTGTCCACATGGTCCATAAACGTGAACAGTGCATGCAGAAAAGGCACTGACTCACTCGGTTCAAGCGGCTTCGTCGGGTCTGCCTCCTCTAGGTGCGAGTTTGCGTGAGCGTACCGCACAACCATCGTGCGCACCGAGTCATCCAGTCCTGGACGCGCATCAAGGGCGGCACGTACGGAGTTGTGCAGTTTTCCCATGTTTGCGGGTGTGCGGAAACTCAAAAAGCCTTCCAACAGCTTACGGGCCGTGTTGGGCACCAGGGCGGCTGCTTCCATCTGGGCTATCGAGTCGAGGTCTCTGTCAGATTCTTTAAGAGTAGTTGCGACCTGGTCGAAGAGGAAATGGTACTGAGAACGCAGCTTCTTCCGTCGATCATCGTCGAGTTCCCAAACCTCGAATACAGGCCTACGTCGACCATGGTCGTCTACGTGAGCGCAAATCCGATAAGCCTTGTACCCTCCCTCACGTCGGCTCTTTGGTACGGCTTCCATCTGGATGAGCCACTGACGGAAGAACTCAAAGTTGTGGGTTAAAACAAAAACCTGGCTGGCATAGGTGTTGACGACTAGCTCCGACCATATGTGAGCGGAGGCACCGAAAAGAATGCCTTGATCGAGGCTGGAGACCGGGTCGTCGATGACGACGATCGGAGGATCCCCCGCGATCTTGTCCTTTCTGACACTCGAGAGGAAGTACAACAGGGCAATGGCGGTCTGTTCCCCCTCACTGAGATGGGTGGCGGGCGCTCCGGCTCGTTTGATGGCGTAGTGCTTCGCTCCGTGGGCACTAAAAGTCAGTTCATTGCGACCCAAGAGGCCAGTCAGGCCCTTGGTGAGTTCCTCGGCTCCTGGGACGGGGTCGCCATCCACGTTTTCCAGAGTGGTAATCTGCCGTTCGAGGTCCTCCACCGTGTCCTTTTGGTGATTTATCTCCACCCTCTGCAGCTTAAGGTTTTCTTTGAGTTGTTTATATTCATCTAAGAAGCTCCTCGCGTGGTAGTGTTTAACGCGTTCGGCTGCCTCGATCGCCTCGGCATCATGGTGGTCGATCCTTGCCTGATGCATGCCGACAATCGAATTGAGAGCAGAAACGCTCGGAGCTGTCAGAACGAGGTTCGAACTGAGGGCTGGAATACTAAAGGGATTCTCTCTCTTCTCTTTCAAGGCTGACACAATGCAGTGGATTGTGTCGGCGTAGACCTTGTGTTCTGCCTCATAGGTTTCTCGGGAGCTCAGCAGTTTCTCATGCAAGTCCTCATATATCTCAGATCGGGCGGGAAATGCGTCCAGGTAACCCTTTGACGTTGCCTCCGAGTTTTGTAGGCGGAATATGAGGTTGTCGATGCCGTTCTGGAGCTTTTTGAACGACTCGTCGAAATGCGCGTTAAGGGCTTTGAGTCGATCGGAGGTAAGTTCCTGACCGCAGAACAGACACTTTTCCAAGTGGTTGTGAAGAATGATGCCTTCCTGAACCCACTTGGACCGGTCTGAGTGTCCCACCAGTTCTCCGATGAGCATGTTGCTCAAGATGTTTGCCGATAGTAGTGCACGTGCGTCTTCAAGAACCTCCTGTTCCAGCAAAGTTCCCCGAGGTTGGAGGGGAACTGGCCGCATCGCATGACCTGTTGCAATTTTACGATCAACAAGCAGATTCGTTGTATCGGCCGCCAAGACTGTCGGGTCGCTATCGAAACTGTCGAGAAGTCTCTTGACATTTCTCCGGTCGTAACTGCGCGGGTTGAAGCCGGGTGCGCCAGAAAGGTCAGTTGTGACCTGCCTTGCTATATCACTAGATCGGTTATTTATGGTATTATTTGTTGTTGTCCAAGTGGTGTTCGCGGTAGCGAGTTTCTGTCGTGCCTCATCAAGTTGAGGGCGTAGCTCTTCGAGCTTTTCTGCAGCGTCTGCGAGTTTTTTACCTATAGTCAGGAGTGCCTCAGGAGATGGCCCGTTTGGTTCCTCAAACCGAAGGCTTCTGTGAACGAAATCTTTATTGAATACTCGCACTCGACTCCAAAATTCACGATCGTCCAAGCCGATTTGGAAAAAAGAGTTCCCTGCATCGTGGGTCGCAAGCAGCTGCAAGCCGGCACTGGCCTCGTCATTGCCATCGCCGCGGGACTCGGATTCGGCAGTTGCGTTCGCAGCACAGCCTGCCAGGAGGCTCGCGAAGGTGCTCTTGCCGCTTCCATTCTGGCCGTAAATGAGATTGACCCGGGCGAACTCAACGCCACCGTCTGGCTGCCAGTTCTGGAAGATACGGTAGTTCTTGATCCTCTCGACTTTGCGGATCAAAGTTTTAGTCATTTGAAGCCATCCTCGGAGGTGAGCTGGTTGGTCGGCCAGGTCCAGGTCTGGACGTCGCGTCGTTTCTTCTCGATGGCGGGGATCTTCTGGAGCGCTTGACCGAAGCGGAGGTAGTTGACCAAGACGCCGTCATCAAGATCGATAGACAGTCGACGAGATGCGTGGGGGAACAGAGTATCCCTTTCGTAGTCCTCGCACTCGGTCAGCGCCTTGCGGTAGGCGTCAGCGCGCTTCTGGTCGGCGGCCGTCTTGGATCGCTCCAGGTGGCCGATCTCAGTGCGCAGCTTTGCCTGGAACTCCCTCAGGTAGTCACCGAGCACCGTGTTCAGCGTGTCCGGCGTGTAGCGGTGCAGGTAGATCAGAGCCTGGAAGGAGGCCTTATTGTCGGGTCGGGAGGAGACCATCCAGTAGATCGGCCGGTTGGAGTAACGACGGCAATGGTCTCTATAGAAGTCCTTCACAAAGTACTGTCGCAGCGACTTACCCAATGAGTCTTCAATCAGACGCAGGTTTGCCTCAAGGTGCTCCTTGCCGAAAGCGGCTGCGAGGAAGGAGCGGAATCGAGTGACAATGTCGTCTGCAAACCATTCGCCGGATGTGATGGGGATGACTCCGTCCTTATCGGGGGTGAAACTCGGTCGTGGAACCATGTCGAGAAAGTCCTGAATGGTGTCGCCCTGATCGGCGAGCACGAGGCCAGGAGTGTCAAGGCTGTAACGGCCGAACAGACAGCCGACGCCGTAGGAGATGAGATCGCGGACGGCATCCGCCGTGAAGAGGCGGCGATACTCCTCGTCCGTGCGCGTGGCGCCCTTGTTGGGTACGTAGCGGAAGTAGGGGTTGGAGGTCAGCGAGACCCGGCTCAGCGGAACTTCAATGGGAACCTCATCCCGAAGGCCGTAGACCTCAGCCCAATAGCGGTTGTTTTCGGTCTCAAGCTCCTGGGCCTCATGCGCAGCGCTGAGAGAGTCCTGCCACCAGCGCTCCAGTGCGTCTGCTAACGAGCCTCCCAGGTGAGCATGCTTGACGAGCGGGTTGAACTTGAAGTCCCATGAGGTCTCGTAGGTGTTCCAGTCGTTTCGGAACTCTTGGACAAGCTGTTTCGCAGTCGACAGCAAACTGTCATTACACTGTTGGTCGATGATTGGTAGTTGAGAAATCTGGCCCACTTCGTAGTTTAGAGTGGGTGCAAGAACCGTCAACATTCGTTCTGCGATTTGTGAGTTACAGAACGACAAGAGAGCGAGCCTCGTATCTTCGATATTGGAAAACACTGAGGTGCCGGCGACGTCGAACACAAAACCTTGTGGATATAGTCGGAATGCGGGCGTGCCGCTGCTAATTTTTGACCATGAAACCGAAGTGTTGAAATAGGCCTCCATGTTCTTCGCTACCCACTCGTAATTGCCATTTAAGTATGGGTACTTGTTGATGATTGTATTTCGAATTTCCAGTCCGTCGGCAAACCAATTGACGATGAGGGTCTGATTTCCGTACCATTTTCTGAATTCTCCTCCTTTGTTGTAAGGGAACCAGGTGAGTTGCGACGAGTTTGCGTTGTCTCTGGTGTACCCGATGCCGATTGACGAAATAGGCGCCTCCCACCATGACCGAGTAAACCGTGCATTGTTAGTTGTCGCCAGGCCCTGCTTTGGAGCGGCGACCTCGCCAAGTGGCTTGCCCTCGGTGAAGGCGCGCGTCATGGCTGGCGACAGCCAGTAGGCGAGTCGTGCTCCAGGGAGCGCAAGCAGTGTGTGAGGGCGAGCGGAGAACCGAAGGTCGGAAGCGCCTGTCAGGGCGTCCCTGAGCAGGTGCTCCTTCTCGGCCTCGGAGTTGCCGGGTACTGCCCGGACATACTCGCAGACCTCGCCAGTGCTGCGCGCGTGCTCCAGAACGAAGGCCGTCGTGGAGACAACTTCCCCGCCGATCGAGTCGAAGGCCCGTTCGCCCAGATGCAGCATGGTCGTTGGTGGGGCGTCACGCAGGATGTGACGGCGCAGCTTCTCAAAGGAGCCGAGGAACATCCATGCCTGCATGGTGATCATGGCGACCAGGCCGTGCTCGGCGTCGGCAAGCTGCAGGCACCGCTCGATGAAGGCTGCGAACAGGTCGGATTTCGCCTGTGGGTGGTGCTTCTTCAGCCAGGTGGACAGCATCGATCCCATGTTTCTGCTGCCCATGTACGGTGGGTTCGTCGCCACCACCGCGTAGGACCGGGTCAGGTACTCCGCCTGCACCACTACCTGCTCAGCGCGAGAGTTCAGACCCGAGACGTCCAGGGTGTCAGTCATGATCGAGGTTAATCGCTCTTTTGCGCCGAGCAGCGCTGCGGCGTCCGGGGCGATGAGGGAGCCCAGCACATCGGCGTGAATGAAACTCTGCCAGAAGTACCGGTCTGCCTGAGTAACGGCTTCGGTGCCAGCAAGTTGGTCGAGTTCCGTTGCATTGAACTCCACTGGCTCGATGACCTGGATGTTTGGTAGCACGGGGTCGCGTAGGAAGCGACGCTGACGTGCCCGAGCCTTCATCATCAGTGCGAAGGCGGCCAGTGCTGCGGCGCGTGGGTCGATCTCCGTGCCGAATACGTTGTGCGTGAGAATCTGTGTGGGAATCTCTGAGGGTGCGTAGCCCTCTTCCTCATAGATGGCGTAGAGAAGATCGAAGGCGTAGGTAAGCATGTGACCTGAGCCGCAGCACGGGTCCATGACCGTCAGTTGCTCCGGCTCCGTGATCCGGAGGAAGTCGGTCTCGCTACTGGAGGGCTCGACGTAGTAGTCCATCTTCTCGATCAGACGAGAGGTCGGATGGTTCAGCATCCACAGGCGGCCGACCGAGTTCTCCACCAGATAGCGCACGATCCAGTCCGGGGTGAACAACTGTGTCGCCGCTGGAATCTCAGCCGCGCCGGCTTTCTGGTTCTTTCGGAAGCCGGCGAAGACCTCGGCCTTACGCTCAGCGATGTAGAACTGGTACAGCCAGCCAATGACCTCCACGTCCCGGCACATCTCTGCGGTCAGCGCTCTGACCGCCTGCGCGCGCACAGAGCTGTCGGCCAGCATGTCCGCGGGCATGAGCAAGGTGGTGTAGTCACCGTCGGGGGCGAACATGAACGGCATCATCCGGTTCCAGGCGGCGCAGTATGCGCGCAGGAGCAGCCCATAGGCCTCCTCTTGCGGAGCTGGACTCGTGATCGTGCCGTTCAGTAGGCCGGTGATGCGCTCAGTCGGGCTGAAGACCTGCTGATCGAACTCGCCCCTCTTGGCGGCGGCAAGCACCGCCGGCTGGCCCACTGTTGCCCCGCCGTCCGGGGAAACCAACGCTGGGGACGTGTAGCCGTTGGCATCCATGAACCGTAGCGCAACAATCCGGTTGAACCAGACATAGGCCTGTTCCTCCACGACCCGCCGTCGGCCGGCCGCGTCACCGCCGTGATGGCGGATGCGCTTCTCCAGTGCCTTGATCGCACTCGGGAACTCCTCGCGCGCCGTCGATGCCGGGGAGAGTACTGCCGTGAGGCGAGCCTCAACCTCCGCCATGAGCTGGGACCGGGCTGAGGCGGCGAAGGCCTCCAAGGTCCGGGTATCAATCACAGGGACACCTGCTTTCCAGAGTCGACCGCTTGGAGGAGGATGCCCCGCAACTCATCGATGTAGGCATCAACATCGGCGGGGGTGCGCAGCATGCGCTTACGCGGATGGGGCAACTGCCTGAGCGGAACCACTATCGGTGCAGGGGGAGTTGGTGTGCTGGTCTCGGCATTGTTCTCCGCTGTGCGGCGGTCTGCCTCCAGAGCCGCTAGCAGCTCGTCATAGCTCTCCTCGTCAAACTCACGGGCGAGCTGGCGAATCACTGGCACCGAGACAGCCTCAACCACCTGCTGCGTGGCCACGTCAATTCTGCGGTTAACCTTCGTGTGAGTGGCGTCGGTGGCATGTTCCCAGGCGGCACTGCGGCGCAGATCGTTCGCGCGCTCGCCGATGAGATCGGATGCCTCAGCCCGCTCGTCTGCCAGGATCCGGTCCGTGGCGGCGCGCAGCTCGCCGGCGGCGTCCTTCAGATGCCTCATCCGCTGCCCTCGGAAGATGTTCTGATCGGCCAGCAGCGACTCGACTCTGCTCGCCTCATCCGTCTTCAGATAGCGGAGAGTGTCCTTGCGCTCGGACAACAGGTGCACGGCTTCGTCGTAGATGGTCTTCTGACTGCCGTTCAGGAACTGGGTGACGGGATCGATCACATCCTGCTTCGCGTCCAACAGATCGTCGGTGTGGGCGGAGAACTGGTCCAGATACCACTCGGATTCGCGCCCCATCACCTCCCGGATCAGCGTCAACGGTGCATTCAGTGCAGCCAGGAAGGGGTAAATGTTGACGAAGGTGTCCTGTTGTTGTTTCAGCGTCCGATACTCATCCTCGAACCGTGTCCTCACGTCGTCGGCCAGCTCCAAAGGATCATTCGGAAGCTGACCAGTGGCGAAAAACTCCCGGGCAAAGTTTCGCAGTCCACTGACCCGGGCAGCGTCGAAGCTGCGCTGCGGGGCCACCGCGATCGCCTCGTGCTTCTTCTTACCGACGGGCAGCACGGCGGGAAGCTCCGTACGCTTCACAGTGCTCCCATCGAGCGTCATGGACACCCGTGAGGTAGCGGCCAAGCGTGCGAGGGCACACAGGATACTCGGCAAGGTCCACCCATAGGGCTTGCCCTCGAAGTAGGAGACGACCTGCTTGACGGTGGTCCTCACACCCAGCGCGCGCTGGGAGGACAGCCAGGTGTGGATCTCCTCGGCCAGAGGCTGAAGCGTATCCGTACTCCGGTCCAGCAGAGCCGGATCATCGCTCGCCACCCGGGCGATGTCCGACTCCGAGTACTGGATGGAACCGAGCAACGACAGATACGGGTAGGTGCGCGTGATCAGCTGTTCCAGACCCTCCTGCACACGCTGCACCGGATCCGAGGAGGACACGGCAATCGACGCCCCACCGATGATCAGTTCAGCGTCGCTGATGGCCTGCTTGACGCGTGCGGTCAGCTCCTTGCGTCGTTTGCTGTTCTGCCGCTTCTTGGAATCGAGAATATGGCTCTGAGAATCGGTCAGAGACGAGCCCGCACGCAGCCGGACGTACTTATCCGTCTGAACATGCAACCGCAGATCCTGATACATCCGAGCATCGTCTGCCAGCACCACCCTGAGCTCGTCACGCCCCATGGACTGGGCCACAACGACCTCACGAGACAAGCCCAGGGCGGAGGAGATGTAGTGCACCGCCAGCAGCTGCGCCCGGCTGTAGGAGATCTCATCCAGCAGCAACTGGTACTTGAAGTCCCGACCCGTGACCGAATGACGCACTGAGGTACCCCGGACCACGTCCTGATTGATGACGGAGGCCAAGAGCTTGGAGATCTCCGTGGAGTCGACGTCGGTGCTCTTGATCTCGTTCTCGATGTCCTGTTCCTCATTGGTCAGGTACTCGTAGACCGAGCCATTGCGCTGGACATAGGTCTGTTGCTCCAGGAGGTCGAGTGCCTGGGAAACCTGCCTGTTCAGCTCGGTGAGGTCCTGGCCGAAACGGTTGTACAGGAGCACAGTCAGGTTGCGTGGGGTGGCGGAGAAGTCACCCACATACTTCACCAGGAACAGCGCCTTGAGCAGTCGGACCGCCACGTCCCGCACCGGCCCCTCCGGAAGCTGCGACTCTGCCGTCGCAATGTTGCGAGTAGCGGCGGACTTCACCGCCTGCCGGATTCCGGTGAACATGGCGTCAAAGGACACGACTGCGCCGACCGTGGACTCCTTCAAATGTGTGGCGACATCTTGCACCACCCCCAGCATCGAGCGCTCGCCCACCGAGGCGTGCCGGCCCTCGAACACGTTGTGCTCAGACAGCCCCACCAAGGCCGTCTGGAAGAAGGGGAACTGGTAGGGCACAAACGGGTAGACCTGCGTGAACCTGTCCCGAGTGTCGTAGTTGCGGTACGTCTTGGAGCCATCGACGAAATCGAACAGGGCGCGGAAACTTGTGTGGAACTCGTCGTACAGCGGATCGAGAGCGGCCTCGGCGTCGGCGTTCTTACTGAGCAGACGCTTCTTGACCACCTCCTCCACGTCGTGGCTCGTCAGCTTCATGCGTGTGGCGAAGCGGGCCTGGATCTTGGAGAAGTCGTTGCCCTGGGTCCTAGTCCGATCCCCGATGACGCTATCCATGTCCTCCTGGCTGGTGACACACACCCAAGCGCGCCCGTTGCAGCGCGTGCTCAGCGTCTCCACAATCGTCTGCAGGTTCAGCATGAGCTTGGTGTTGGAGCCGATGAACTGGCCAACCTCGTCCACCATGAACAACAGGCGATGCCCCTCAGGCTGAGCCTCCAGCCACTGGGCGACCTCATCGGCGAAGTCCTCAATGGATAGGGAGTACTGCTCCTCATAGCGGGACAGGATGCTCTCGGAAGTCGGCTCGCCGGTCACCTCTGAGAACGCCCTTGTGACGTTGTGCTCCTGGAGAATCCCTTCTTCCCGGCCCTGTTCCCACGGGACGCCGGCGATCTGGGAGAAAACCTGCTGGAAGTCCTCAAGCAGACCGCGCCGATCCAGGTCTCGCTCGAAGCGGGCCACCGACGGCTCGCCCGCGTAGTAGCCCCGTGCCTCGTTGAACACCTTCACGAACACCTGCAGGAGGGCGTCGGTCTGGTTCTTATCGATCAGGGGCGCCTTCTGATCGATGTTGAACAGCAGGGAGGTGGCCGGGATGTGCTCAACCTGAGTGAGCTTGCCCTGCAGGAAGGCATCCTTCTCTGCCTCGGCCTTCTTCTTGAAGGCGTCCGTTGCGTCCTTCCTGGCGCTGAGCCGTCCGGGCACATCACCCAGCAGGAAGGCCAGCATCTTGAGCAGGTGCGACTTACCGGAACCAAAGAAACCCGAGATCCACACACCGTTGCCGCCGTTGTAGACGGGATCAGTGTAGGTCTCCAACAGCTCGGACAGGGCTGCCGCTGTCTCTCCGGTGAGGACGTATTCGTCAATCTCGGTGGCGAGATGCTTGGCGTCGTCGGCCTTGATGACTCCCTCGATGGCGCGGGAGACGTCCTTGGCAAAGAGATCACCAATCATCATCTGGCTCATGCTGGCTCCTGTTCCAGAACGTTCTTGGCACGGTAGTACTGGTCATCCGTCAAGAGGTTGAACAGCACCAGAGATGACCCCAATGACGCCGTCTGCGAGTACTCGCCTGGAAAAAGCATGAGCACAGGGAAGTCAGGGACGGCGACTTGCAGGTTGTTCAGAACGTTGTGTGAGCGGATAAAGGGGAACACTCGCCCGATTCCGGTCAGCACGAGCAGGTCGACGCCAGCCTCGGCCTCGATACGACGCTCGATAGCGGGGACGATGTGCTGCTCCGGATCAAGCATGCGCTGCAAGTCCCGGCGGAAGGCAGAGCGGCTGCGGGTGGGCTCGATCTGCTCCAGGCGTTCCAGCATGTTGCCGCCGCGCCCTTCAAGCAGCTCAACGGCCAGCTCAAAGAGATCCACCACGAGGACGTTCAGACCGCGTGTGGTACGCAGCCTGTCAACGATACGGCTATTCGCCGACTGCACCTCAAGCTCCTGCTCGGGCGGGTAGGGCCAGATGAAGAATGGCACCTCGTTGCCCAGCCCCTCCATGCGTAGGAACCGGTCAGACGAGAGCACAGCGAGCACATGCTGCTCAACAGAAGCGATGTCATCGTCGCTCACAGGCCGCCTCCTACAGGGAAGAAACGTCGATCGCTGGGCGTGCGCGCATCCAGGAGCGCCGACACTTCCGCCGACAGCAGCGGGGAGATAATCGTGGCGTCATCGGCGAGCATGCCGCTCTGGCGCAACGCCAGAAACAGGTTGGTGCGCAGTTTGTTACGAGTTGAGGGCCTGGTCTCCTCCAACTCCGCGTGCCACAGGGCCTTGGAGTCCCAGAATCGCTCGAAGTCGGCCGGAAGCAGCTGCGAGACCCCCAGCAGGAAGTGGTCGCGCACCACATCCTGAGCGAACTCCGCCACGAATGCATAATGCCGGCACATCGCTGCCCACATCAGATGCAGACGTTCCGGCCCTGGAGCGGTGACCAGATAGGCTATTTCGGTATCGCTGAGCACAGACAACCGCTGAATGAGCTCGCGGGTGAGCCTGACCGCCGTCGAGCGGGTACGTGCATGCAGCAGGTTGTCGGCATCCAACGCCTTCCGGACTGCTGCCCAGTCACACAGTTCCAGATACAGGGGAGCAGCGACCATGGCCTCCGTCGCCAGGAGACCGCCCAACGCGAAGGACAGCCGGTACGGCTCAGAGATCGTCACTACGGCGCTAAGATCGCCGGTCACTACAACACCACCCGCTTCGCACTTCCTGATCGCGTGCTTCGCTGCCGCTGAACAATGGGGCAACCCTAGCCGATCCGGACGGAGCCATTGGAACGCACCACATCGACCGGCCTCGGTATGTCACTTCCCCTGAACGCAGCGGTGGGGATGAGTCCGGTTGCCACAACACCGACTGGTCCGCCGCGCCCTGGCCGGTAGCATGGGCCCCGAGATGACGAATACGCCCATCACACCAGCAGCCGCGACCGCGGCGACCACCTCTCCGGCCACTGTCGACTCCGCTTCCGCCGCGGGCCCCGCCGGTGCGGCCACCTCCGCCGAACCGGTGGACGTCACGCGCACCCTCACCCTTCCCGAGGACGTCGCCCCGGTGACCCTCCTGGGCGCCCGGGACGAGGTCCTGCGCGCCATCGAGAAGGGTTTCACCGACGTCGACATTCACGTGCGCGGCACCGCCGTCACCGTCTCCGGTCCCGCCGCCCGCGTCGACACCGTCGTCGTCCTGCTCTCCGAGCTCATCGACGTCGCCCGCACCGGCACACCCCTGACCGCGGACGCCGTCGAGCGCGCCGTCGGCCTGCTGGAGACCTCCACCCGCCCCACCGAGGTCCTCACCGACGACATCCTCACCTCCCACGGCCGCACCATCCGCCCCAAGTCGCTCGGCCAGAAGGCCTACACCGACGCCATCGAGGAATCCACGATCACCTTCGGCATCGGCCCCGCCGGCACCGGCAAGACCTACCTGGCCATGGCCAAGGCCGTCGACGCCCTGGCCCGCAAGCGCGTCTCGCGCATCATCCTCACCCGCCCCGCCGTCGAGGCCGGCGAGAACCTCGGCTTCCTGCCCGGCAGCCTCACCGACAAGATCGATCCCTATCTGCGTCCCCTCTACGACGCCCTCCACGACATGCTCGAGCCCGAGGCCCTGCCCCGCCTCATGGCCGCCGGCACCATTGAGGTCGCGCCCCTGGCCTACATGCGCGGACGCACCCTCAACGACGCCTTCGTCATCCTCGACGAGGCCCAGAACACCAGCCCCGAGCAGATGAAGATGTTCCTCACCCGCCTCGGCTTCGGCTCACGCATGGTCGTCACCGGAGACATCTCCCAGGTCGACCTGCCCGGCGGACGCGAGTCCGGCCTCATCGTCGTGCGCAAGATCCTCGCCGGCGTCGACGGCATCAGCTTCTGCGAGCTCGGATCGGCCGACGTCGTACGCCACCGCCTCGTGGGCCGCATCATTGAGGCCTACGCCCGCCACGACGCCGAGGTCGCCGCCCAGGACGCCGCCGCCCGACCCGCCGGACCGCCTGGCCGCAGCGGCCGCAACAGCCAGTACCGTCGGGGGAGCAGCAACCGCCCCGCCCGGCCTTACTCGGAGAGGAACCCGCATGACCACTGAGGTCATCAACGAGACCACCACCGTCATCGACGCCGCCGAGTTCGCGGCCCTCGCCGACCACGTCCTGACCGCCATGCACGTCAGCCCCGCCGCCGAGCTCAACATCATGTTCATCGACCCCGAGCCCATGGAAGAGCTCCACGTGCGCTGGCTCGACCTGCCCGGCCCCACCGACGTCATGAGCTTCCCCATGGACGAGTTGCGTCCCGGCTCAGCCGACTCGCCCACCCCCGCCGGCACCCTGGGCGACATCGTCCTGTGCCCGCAGGTTGCCGCCAAGCAGGCCCTGGCCGCCGGCCACTCCGCGGTCGAGGAGATGCTCCTGCTCACCGTCCACGGCATCCTCCACCTCCTGGGCTACGACCACGCTGAGCCCGAGGAGAAGAAGGAGATGTTCGACCTCCAGCGCCGCCTCCTGCTGACCTTCCTGGCCGAGCGCGGCAAGTGAGCCCCGCGTGACCGGCATCCCCACCGCCGCGCTCATCGCCTGCGCGGTGATCGTCCTGGCCCTGGGTGCCCTCCTGTCAGCCGGCGAGTCCGCCCTGCTGCGCTTCACCCGCGCCGCCGCCGACGACCTCATCGAAGAGGGCCGCCGCGGAGCCACCCGGGTCCGCCGCCTGGCCGAGCACCGCACCCGGGTCCTGGGCGCCCTCAGCGTCGCCCGCGTCGCCGTCGACATGCTCGCCGCCGTCCTCATCACCCTGGCCGCCTCCGGGCTCGTGCGCGCCTGGTGGCAGGTCCTGGCCCTGGCCCTGCTGGCCAACATCATCCTGCTGGGCGTCGTCGTCGGCTTCTCCCCACGCACCTACGGCCGGCGCAACCCCGCCGGCACCCTGCTCGCCCTGGGCGGCCTGCTCACCTGGGTCGACGTCCTGGCCGCCCCCCAGCGCCGCCTCGTCTCCCGCACCCGCCGCCCCGAGTCCGCCCCCACCGACGCCGAGACCCGCGAGGCCGTCAACGAGGACCTGCGCGAGATGATCGACGAGATCGGCGAGACCGACACCATCGAGGACGAGGACCGCGAGATGATGCGCTCGGTCGTCGAGCTCGGCCAGACCCTCGTGCGCGAGGTCATGGTCCCGCGCACCGACATGGTCACCATCGACGCCCACAAGCCCGCCTCCGCCGCCATGCGCCTGTTCATCCGCTCCGGCTACTCGCGCGTCCCCGTCATCGGGGAGGACGCCGACGACGTGCGCGGCATCCTCTACCTCAAGGACGTCCTGCGCCGCCTGGCCGCCCACCCCGAGCACGAAGCCCTCGCCGTGGCCGGCTTCACCCGGGACGCCGAGTACGTCCCCGAGATGAAGCCCGCCGACGACCTCCTGCGCGAGATGCAGACCGGCCGCTTCCACATGGCCCTGGCCGTCGACGAGTACGGCGGCACCGCCGGGCTCGTCACCATGGAGGACCTCCTGGAGGAGGTCGTCGGCGAGCTCACCGACGAGCACGACCCCGAGCTGCCCGAGGTCATCGAAGTCGCCCCCGGCACCTACCGCGTCCCCGCCCGACTCGCCCTGGACGAGCTCGGCGAGCTCTTCGACCTCGAGATCGACGACGACGACGTCGACACCGTCGGCGGCCTGCTCACCAAAGCCATCGGCCGCGTCCCCCTGCCCGGCGCCGCCGGAGACACCCAGGGCGTCCACCTCCAGGCCGAGGAGGCCACCGGCCGCCGCCGCCAGGTCTCCACTATTCTCGCCTCGCGCACCCCCGCCCCCGAAGAGGACACCGATGACTGACACCGCCGACCAGACCGCCCCCGCAGCCCGCGACGACCAGCCCCAGGCCCCCGGGGAGACTCCCGAGGAGCTGCTGGCCGAGCCCCTCGAGATGCCCGCGCCCGGCCCCGCCCCGGTCGGCTTCCGCTTCCCCACCGACGCCGAGCTCATGGACGGCCCCAACCCGCTCACCGACCCCGACGACGAGGAAGGCGGCGAGGACGAGTCCGGCGACGACTCCGACGGCGCTGACGACTCCGACGGCTCCGGCGCCATCCGGCTGGACGCGGACGGCTTCCCGATCCTGGACGAGGACGACGACGCGGACGAGAGCGCCGACGCAGCTGACACCGCCGACTCTGCGGATTCGGCCCGGGTCGAGATCGTCGTCCCCGACTTCCCCGAGGACTTCCGCGCCGGCTTCGCCTGCATCGTGGGCCGTCCCAATGCCGGCAAGTCCACCCTCACCAACGCCATGGTCGGCGCCAAGATCGCCATCACCTCCGGGCGCCCCCAGACCACCCGCCACAACGTGCGCGGCGTCATCCACAAGGAGAACGCGCAGATCGTCCTGGTCGACACCCCCGGCCTCCACCGCCCCCGCACCCTGCTGGGCAAGCGCCTCAACGACCTGGTGCGCGAGACCCTCACCGACGTCGACGTCGTCGTCTTCTGCATCCCCGCCAATGAGAAGATCGGCCCCGGCGACCGCTTCATCACCCGCGACCTCGCCGAGCTGCGCACCCCCGTGGTCGCAGTCGTCACCAAGGCCGACACCGTCACCCGTGAGGCCCTGGCCGCCCAGCTCCTGGCCGTCAGCGAGCTGGGGGAGTGGGCCGACATCGTCCCGGTCTCGGCCCAGCGCAACGAGCAGATCGACGTCCTCGAGGAGGTCCTTTTCAAGTACATGCCCCTGTCCCCGCCGCTGTACCCCACCGGCGAGATCACCGACGAGCCCCAGCAGGTCATGATCGCCGAGCTCGTGCGCGAGGCCGCCCTGGAGGGCGTGCGCGACGAGCTGCCCCACTCCCTGGCCGTCGTCGTCGACGAGATCGCCGACCCCGACGACGAGCGAGAGGTCGGACACATCAAGGGCGCCGGGGGCCGCCTCCAGGTGCGCGTGAGCCTCGTCGTCGAGCGCGACTCCCAGAAGGCCATCATCATCGGCAAGGGCGGACGGCGCCTCAAGGAGGTGGGCGTCACCGCCCGCAAGGGCATCGAGAAGCTGCTGGGACGCAAGGTCTACCTCGACCTGCACGTGCGCACCGCCAAGGACTGGCAGTCCGACCCCAAAGCCCTGGCCCGCCTCGGCTTCTGATCCGCTCAACACTGCCAGCGCAGCGGTGCGGACGGCATCTAGGACCAAGGGAACTTGCGACACGTGGCGACTTGGTGTCTGAATCGGTCGCGCACAAGGGGTGCCGTAGCGCACACTTGGAGGGTCCGACGTCATATCGACCTGGAGGCCACACGCATGACGAACACCGCCGTTCCCAGTCAGCCCCGTACCAACGCAGACAACGCAGGACGCCGCTGCCCCGACGACCTGTGGGCGCTGGGCGAGAAAGCCGTCGCCCGAGCACGCCGGTGGGCTGACGAGTCGGCATCCGAGCCAGTACCGCGCTCAGCCAAGCTCCTTTCCCGCATCCTCTCCGACCCCGAGGGCCTGACCTTCACCACCCGCTTCGTCGACGACGTCGTGCGTCCCACCGACCTCGACGTCGCCAGCACCGCCCTCAAGCGCCTGTCGGCAGGGCGCACCGACTTCCTGCCGCCCGCCCTGGCCGGAGCCATGGGGCTGGGATCGGCCGCCTCCCGCCTCGCCCCGCGCACCGTCACCGCGGTCGCCCGGCGAGTCTTCCGGGAGATCGTCGGCGACCTCGTCGTCGACGCCACCGACAAGGGACTCGGGCCCGCCCTCGCCCGCCTGCGCAAGGGCGGCAACCGACTCAACGTCAACCTCCTGGGCGAGGCCGTCCTGGGGGAGAAGGAGGCCTCCCGCCGACTGGCCGAGGTCTCCCGCCTGGTCACCCGCGAGGACGTCGACTACGTCTCGGTCAAGGTCTCCGCCGTCACCGGCCCCCACAACCCCTGGGGCTTCGAGGAGGTCGTCGCCCACGGCGTCCAGGCTCTCCTGCCCCTCTACCGCCTGGCCCGCGACCACGGCACCTTCCTCAACCTGGACATGGAGGACTACAAGGATCTCGACCTGACCATCGCGGTCTTCACCGCGATCCTCGACCAGGAGGACATGCGCGGCTACGAGGCCGGCATCGTTCTGCAGGCCTACCTGCCCGACTCCCTGGGCGCCATGCAGCGCCTCCAGGAGTGGGCCGCCAAGCGTGTCGCCTCCGGCGGCTCACGCGTCAAGGTCCGCATCGTCAAGGGCGCCAACCTGTCCATGGAGAAGGTCGACGCCGAGATCCACGGCTGGGAGCTGACCACCTGGCCCTCCAAGCAGGCCACCGACACCAACTACAAGCGCATGCTCTCCTGGGCGATGACGCCCGAGCGCACCCGCAACATCCGCCTGGGCGTGGCCGGCCAGAACCTCTTCGACATCGCCTTCGCCTTCGAGCTGCGCGCCGCGCGCGGCGTTGAGGACAGCGTCGAGTTCGAGATGCTCTCCGGCATGGCCACCGGCATCCAGGAGGTCGTGCGCCGCGACACCGGCCACCTCCTGCTGTACGTGCCCGTCGTCGATCCCCACGAGTTCGACGTCGCCATCTCCTACCTGGTGCGCCGCCTGGAGGAGAACGCGGCACCGGAGAACTTCATGTCCGGCGTCTTCGACCTGGCCAGCAACGAGCAGGTCTTCGCCCGCGAACGGGACCGCTTCCTGGCGGCCCTGTCCGACCTCGACCCGGACGCCCCGGTGCCGGTGCCCAACCGCACCCAGAACCGGCTCGCCGAGCGGGAGGCGGGCATCCCCGAGGAGACCGGGACGGTGGCCGAGCGCGCCAGGAGGTCCTTCGTCTCCGAGTCCGACTCCGACCCGGCCTTGGCCGCCAACCGCCAGTGGGCCCGGGACATCGCTGCCGCCATCCCGGGATCCACGCGGGGAGTGGCCGAGGTGGAGGCGGGCGCCGCCCGCCTGGCCACGAACGCCGATGTGGACTCCCTGGTGGCCTCGACGGCCGAGGCCGCCGGCGTCTGGCAGTCCCTGGACCCGGAGGAGCGGGCCGCCGCCCTGCACCGTGTCGGCGACGTCCTGGCCGCCCGGCGCGCCGAGCTCATCGAGGTAGCAGGCTCCGAGGCCGGCAAGACCATCGACCAGTCCGACCCCGAGGTCAGTGAGGCCATCGACTTCTGCCACCACTACGCCGAGTCCTCGCTGCTCCTGCACGACCCGGAGTACATGGTCGGGGCCCGCTTCGCCCCGGTGGACGTCACCGTGGTCGCCTCGCCCTGGAACTTCCCGGTGGCCATTCCCACCGGGGGAGTGGCCGCGGCCCTGGCGGCCGGCAGCGCCGTCATCCTCAAGCCCGCCCCGCCGGCCCGACGCTGCGCTGCCGAGCTCGTGCGCGCCTTCCACGACGCCGGGATCCCCGAGGATCTCGTGGTGCTCGCCCCGCTGGAGGACGGAGAGGTCTCACGCCACCTGGTGACCCACAAGGACGTCGACCGCGTGGTCCTCACCGGCTCCTACGACACGGCCCGCCTCTTCCGCTCCTGGAAGCCGGACATGCACCTGCTGGGGGAGACCAGCGGCAAGAACGCCATCATCGTTACCCCCTCGGCCGACCCCGACATCGCCGTGCGCGACGCCGTCTACTCGGCCTTCGCCCACGCCGGCCAGAAGTGCTCGGCCTCCTCCCTGCTGGTCCTGGTCTCCTCGGCCGGAAACTCCGAGCGCATCGCCCGCCAGCTCGTGGACGCCACCGCCTCCCTGCGGGTGCGCCTGCCGCTGTCGCTGGACTCCCAGATGGGTCCCGTCGTCGTGCCCGATGACGAGAAGGCCGTGCGCGGCCTGACCACCCTGGGGGTCGGCGAGCACTGGGTCCTCAAGCCCCGCTACCTCGGCGACGGTCTGTGGACCCCGGGTATTCGCGCCGGGGTCGTGCCCGGCAGCGAGTTCCACCTCACCGAGTACTTCGCGCCCGTTATCGGTGTCATGCGGGTGGACACGCTTGAGGAGGCCATCGAGGCGGTCAACGCCGTCGACTACGGGCTCACCTCCGGTCTCCAGACCCTCGACGCGGCCGAGCTGGCCGTCTGGCTCGACTCGATCCAGGCCGGCAACATCTACGTCAACCGTGGTATCACCGGGGCCATCGTGCGCCGCCAGCCCTTCGGTGGCTGGAAGCGCTCGGCCATCGGCTCGACGACGAAGGCCGGCGGCCCCTCCTACCTGCTGGGACTGGGTGACGTGGAGCCCGCAGACGGCCAGGGCGTGAAGGAACTGGCGGACCAGGGCACTGCGGCGCTGGATCCGCGCGTGGCGAGCCTGTGCGACGCCGTCACCGGCCAGCTGGGCGAGGCCGACCTGGCCGGGCTGCGCCGCGCACTGGTGGCCGACGCCTCCGCCTGGAGGAGCGCCTACGGTGCCAACCGCGACGTCACGGCGCTGGCCTGCGAGCGCAACGTCCTGCGCTACCGGCCCACTGATGTGCTCGTGCGCGCCGGGGCGGGAACCGAGCTGGCCGACGTGACGCGCGTCATGGCGGCCGGTGTGCGGGCCGGTGGGTTCGTCAGCCTGTCCGTGGCCGACCGTCTGCCCCAGCCGTTGCAGAACGCGCTGCAGGCCGCTGGCGTCCAGGTGGCGGTTGAGGACCAGGGCGCTTGGGACGCCCGCCTGGCTGAGCTCGCCGCTTCCGGCGGGCTGGGAACGCGCGTGCGCATCCTCGGCCCGCGTGAGGAGACCTCGGACGCCCGCTGGAGCCACGCCAGCCGGGTGACCGGTGGGAGCCCCGACATCGCCCTGTACACGGGTGCCGTGACGGCCTGCCCGCACTCCGAGCTGCTGCCCTTCCTGCGTGAGCAGGCGGTGGCCATCACCAACCACCGCTTCGGCACCCCGCTGGACCTGGCCGAGGGCCTCCTGTAGGGCGGTCTGCGCCAAGGCGAAGACACGTAGCCGAACCGAGTAATCGGGTGGTGCCCTCCCCATCTGGGGAGGGCACCACCCGATTACGAGTTGCCTGATGAGCCTCGTCGCTCCCTTGCCCCTGGCGATGCTACCCGAGTAGCATGCAGGTATGAAGTTAAGCGTGAGTTTGTCGGAGAGTGACCTCATTCTGCTGGACCGATGCGTGGAGCGTGACGGTTTGGCATCGAGGTCAGCCGGCATTCAGAACGCCATCCGCCTGCTCGGTAAAGCCGATCTTCAGGATGCTTACGCAGAGGCATGGTCCTCCTGGGATGCCTCCGAGGATGCAACCGTCTGGGATAGTGCGGTCGCTGACGGGATTGATGGAGGTGGGGGTGCTACGAGGTGAAATCCGCCTTGTCGATTTCGAGCCTTCTGTTGGCAGTGAGGCAAACAAGCGTCGACCTGCGCTCATAGTGAGTAACGACCATGCCAATGCGGCGGCCGCGCGTCTTGGTCGCGGTGTTGTGACAGTGGTCCCATTGACGAGCTTAACTTCGCGAGTTCTTCCTTTTCAGGTCTTCCTTCCCTCGGAGGCAACTGGCTTGCCCAAGGACTCCAAGGCTCAGGCGGAGCAAGTTCGATCGATTGCTGTGGAGAGAGTTGGTGAGGTTGTCGGCTGGTTACCCGGTGGCCTGATGAAGATGGTCAATGAGGCTCTGATCCTCCATCTCTCCTTGTGATGGTGTCTTACGTCAGGCGGGGGAACTCCTCCAGGGAGAAGACCGACTCCACGGGCACGTCGAAGTAGCGGGCGATGCGCAGGGCCAGGTGCAGCGAGGGGGCGTACTCCCCGCGCTCGAGGTAGCCCACCGTCTGGTAGTGGACGCCGAGGGCCTCGGCCAGCTCACGGCGGCTCACTCGCCGGTCGGCGCGTAGGACCGCGATCCGGTTGTGGACGACGTCGTCGGACATGGTCACAGACCGGTCTGGGAACGAATGGTGGACTGCACGCGCGCCAGACTACCGATCGTCTCCTTGCGGAAGCTGCGCCGCACGATGAACGAGGCTCCCGCGAAGCCGAGAACCGTCCATGCCGCCAGGACCCCGATGGCGAGCACCGGTGAGAAGGCTCGGCCCACCTCCCACGAGGGGTCCCCCACCAGTGCCCAGCGGGTCAAGTGCCCCGACCAGTACGTCGGCAGCGCCAGCTGAACCGCCTGCAGCCAGGAGGGGAGTCGGTCCATGGGCATGAAGAAACCGCTCGTCCCGATGAGGGCGAACATGGGCAGGTAGGAGGCCATGAAGCTGTAGACGCCGCGGACGAAGGCGCCCACGAGGAAGCCCAGTGGGGCTGTCGCAACGGCTGACAGCACCATGAGCGGCAGGCAGGCCAGCACCTGGGACGTACTCAGGGGCAGCGCCTCAACGAACAGGGCTCCCCCGAGAAGAATGGCGCCCTGGAAGACGAGGGTCTGAGCGACTGAGGACATTGTCTTACCGATCGCCCACGTCAGCGGACCGTGGGGCAGGACGCGCACCCGCAGCAGGGCGCCACCGATACGGTCGACGTAGGCCTCGCCGGCGATCTGAAAGGTGATGAAGCAGCTGATCGTGCCAATGCTGCCGGCGAGGAACATGGGGCCGAAGGCCGCGTGGGCCGCGGTTGCGACCTGGCTGTTCTTGCCGACGATCACGATGGCGCTCACGGAGGCAAGCAGTGCGATGCCTGCCCCGACAACGCCTGCTCGCAGGTCCAGGGCGGCCTGGCGACGGGCTGCGCGTAGAACTGCCAGGAAGGTGCGAGTGCTCATGACTGGGGCTCCTTGCTGCTGACGAGGGAGAGGTAGGTCTCCTCCAGGGTGGGGCGGGTGATGGTGAGCCCGGTGATGGCGTCGAGGTCGAGCTCCTTGACGAAGCGCTCGGGGCAGTGGGTGGAGTGGACGTGGTGGGTCCCGTCCTGGACCCAGGTGATCTCGGCGCCGCGATCGAGGCGCTCACGCAGCGCCGTGACCGTGCCGTCGGCGAGGATCCGTCCCTCGTTCATGATGAGCACGCGTGAGGCCAGGTGCTCGGCCTCAGTCAGGTCGTGGGTGGTCATGACGATGGTGGCGTCGTCGTCGACCCGGGCCAGAATGAGATCGTGCAGTCGCGCCTTGGAGACCGGGTCGAGTCCGGTCGTCGGCTCGTCCAGGACGAGGAGCTCGGGTGCGGCCATGAGGGCGGCCGCGAAGTCAATGGTGCGTCGCTGCCCGCCGGAGAGCCTCGACAGCCGGGAGTCGGCCTTCTCGCTGAGGCCGACGGCGTCGAGCGCCTCGTCGACGCTGCTCACCCGGCTTGCCGCCGTCAGCTGGACTGAGCGGATCCACTCCAGCTGGTCCCTCACCCTCCACTTGGCGTGGTCGGTCCAGCTCTGCTGCACCAGCCCGACCCTCGCCCAGAAGTCGGCGCCCGCCCGGCGCGGATCGGTGCCGAGCACGCGCACCCTGCCGGCGGTCGGGGTCAGAGAGCCCAGCAGGTTCTCCACGAGGGTCGTCTTGCCCACGCCGTTGGGACCGAGCAGGCAGACGACCTCTCCGGCCTCGACCGATAGATCGACGCCGCGCAGCACCGGGGTGTCCCCGTAGGAGAACTCGAGGTTCTCCGTGGTGATGACTGGAGCCATCGCACAAACCCTCCTGAGTAGAAGCGCAACTGAATGTAGTAGAGATGCTACATCATGGTGTTGGTGTGCGTCAGAGTACGAGACATGGCCCGCGGGGGAGCCCCTTCATCCTCCGTCTCACTCTGCGGTCCCATGCGACCCCCTTACCTGACGATGGGTCCTCATCGGGGTAGGGTCTACGGCGTGCGAGCGACTCCAGGCCACCAGGTGAGCCTCCTGCTTAGTCGCCGCGGCGGGGCCTGACAGGCCGGCACCCCGACCGCGGCTGACTCGTTCTGCTCGGCCACGTTCGCGGCCATGTTCCTCAGGAGTCAGACGAGTCTTCCGGGAACCGCCGTCGGAACCACGAAGCATCTGATCCCAGGAGAAACCCGATGCGCAACGCCCGCCCCGCCCCCCAGCAGCCCTCCGGTATGCCGTTCGCCAAGTACCGGCCCTTCCTCGACGTCGTCTCCATCGACCTGCCCGACCGCACCTGGCCGGACAAGCGCATCACCGCCGCCCCCCGCTGGCTGAGCACCGACCTGCGCGACGGCAACCAGTCCCTCATCGAGCCCATGGGCCCCCAGGCCAAGCGCGCCATCTTCGACCTGCTCGTGAGCATGGGCTTCAAGGAGATCGAGATCGGCTTCCCAGCCGCCTCCCAGACCGACTTCGACTTCGTGCGCTCCCTGGTGGACGACGGCGCGTTCCCCGAGGACGTCACCATCTCCGTGCTCACCCAGTCACGCGGCGAGCTCATCGACCGCACCCTGGACGCCTGCATCGGCATCCCACGGGCCACCGTCCACCTCTACAACGCCCTGTCGCCCCTGTTCCGCAACGTCGTCTTCCGCATGGACCGCGACCAGATCCGCGAGCTCGCCGTCGACGGCACCCGCCAGATCATGGCCCGCGCCGAGAAGGTCCTCGACGAGGACACGATCTTCGGCTACGAGTACTCCCCGGAGATCTTCGTCGACACCGAGCTCGACTACAGCCTCGAGGTCTGCCAGGCCGTCATGGACGTGTGGCAGCCCGAGGAGGACCGCGAGATCATCCTCAACCTGCCCGCCACCGTCGAGCGCGCCACCCCCAACGTCTACGCCGACCAGATCGAGTGGATGAGCCGCCACCTGCCCCGGCGCGAGTCCGTGTGCCTGTCCCTGCACAACCACAACGACCGCGGCTCGGGCGTGGCCGCCGCCGAGCTCGGCCTCATGGCCGGCGCGGACCGCGTCGAGGGCTGCCTGTTCGGCCACGGCGAGCGCACCGGCAACGTGGACCTGGTGACCCTGGCCCTCAACCTCTTCAGCCAGGGCGTCGACCCCATGCTCGACCTGTCCGACATCGACGAGGTCCGCCGCACCGTCGAGCGGGCCACCGGTATGGACGTGCCCCCGCGCACCCCCTACGCCGGCGAGCTCGTCTACACCTCCTTCTCCGGCTCCCACCAGGACGCCATCAAGAAGGGCTTCGCCGCGCGCAGCACTCAGGTCAGCGCCAAGAAGGCCGAGGGGCTGACCGACGCCGAGGCGCAGATCGCCGTCCCCTGGGCCATGCCCTACCTGCCCATCGACCCCCACGACGTGGGCCGCTCCTACGAGGCCGTCGTGCGCGTCAACTCCCAGTCCGGCAAGGGCGGGGTCGCCTACCTGCTGGGCACCACCCGCAAGCTTGAGCTACCCCGCCGCCTCCAGATCGAGTTCTCCCGCATCGTCCAGCGCCACACCGACACCTACGGCGGCGAGGTCGACGGCGACCGCCTGTGGTCGATCTTCGCCGACGAGTACCTGCCCGCCGCGGCCGCCCCCGAGGCCGAGCTCAGCCGCTGGGGCCGCTTCGAGCTGCGTGGGGCCACCCTGACCTCCACCGGTGATGACGAGGACTCCACCCTCACCGTCACCCTGGTCGACGGCGGGGGGGAGAAGCACCTGACTGCCTCCGGCAACGGCCCCCTGGACGCCTTCGTCACCGCCCTGGAGAGCACGGGCCTCAGCGTGCGGATCCTCGACTACGTCGAGCACGCCCTGAGCGAGGGACGCGACGCGAAGGCCGCCAGCTACGTCGAGTGCGAGGTCGACGGCCAGGTCCTGTGGGGCGTGGGCATCGACCCCTCCATCACCACCTCCTCCTTCAAGGCCGTTATCTCCGCCATCAATCGCGCCCTGCGCTGAGAGGGCGTGAGAGACTGCGCCCGTGACGAGCAGGCTGTACCGGGATGAGGCAATCATCCTGCGCACCTACAAGCTGGGCGAGGCCGACCGCATCATCGTGATGCTCACCCGCCATCACGGACAGGTGCGCGCCGTGGCCAAGGGGGTGCGCCGCACCACCTCCCGCTTCGGTGCCCGCCTGGAACCCTTCTCCATGACCGACGTTCAGCTCCACGCCGGACGCACCCTCGACGTCGTCACCCAGGCAGAGATCATCGACCCCTTCGGCCGGGCCGTCAGCGCCGACTACGCCATGTTCACCTGCGCCTCGACCATGGTGGAGACCGCTGAGCGCCTCAGCGCCGACGACGGAGACCTGGGCACCGAGGCCAGCCCCCAGCAGTACCTGCTGCTGGCCGGGGCCCTGGCCGCCATGTCCCACCGCCGCCACGCCCCCGGGCTCATCCTGGACTCCTACCTGCTGCGGGCCCTGGCCCTGGGGGGCTGGGCGCCCTCGTGCTACGACTGCGCCCTGTGCGGCGCCCCCGGACCCCACCGGGCCTTCCACATCCAGGCCGGTGGGGCGGTGTGCGAGTCCTGCCGCTCAGCCGGCGCCGTCGAGGTCGAGCCGGCCACGATGGCGCTCCTGGGGGCCCTCCTCTCCGGGGACTGGGCCGTGGCCGACGCCTCCGGTCAGCGCGAGCGCTCGCAGGCCTCCGGGCTCGTCTCGGCCTACACGACCTGGTACCTGGAGCGGCGCCTGCGCTCCCTCGCACTGGTGGAAAGGGCATAACCATGACAGATGTCGCCAGAGACATGACGGTCGAGGCCGCTCCGCCCCTGCACCGGCCCGGCCTGACCCCACCCGTGTTGCCGGCCGCCTCCCTGCCCCAGCACGTCGCCGTCGTCATGGACGGCAACGGGCGCTGGGCCAACGCCCGCGGCCTGCCCCGCACCGAGGGCCACCGGGTGGGGGAGGCCAATATGCTCGACGTCGCCGCCGGCGCCATCGAGATCGGCGTCAAAGAGCTGAGCGTCTACGCCTTCTCCACCGAGAACTGGCGGCGCTCACCCGGCGAGGTCCGCTTCATCATGGGCTTCGCCCGCAAGGTCCTGCGCGTCCAGCGCGATGTCCTCAACTCCTGGAACGTCAGGCTGCGCTGGATCGGACGCACCCCGCGCCTGTGGAAGTCCGTCCTGCACGAGTTGCGGGAGGCCGAGCGCGTCACCGCGCACAACACGGGCCTAGTCCTCAACCTGTGCATCAACTACGGCGGGCGGGCCGAGATCGCCGACGCCACCCGAGCCATCGCCGAGGACGTCGCCGCCGGCCGCCTCAAGGCCTCCTCCATCAACGAGAAGACCATCCAGCGTTACCTCTACTCACCTACCATGCGGGACGTGGACCTGTTCATCCGCACTGGCGACGAGCAGCGCACCTCCAACTTCCTCATGTGGTCCTCCTCCTACGCCGAGCTCTACTTCTCACCCCTGGCCTGGCCCGACTTCAACCGCACCGAGCTGTGGAAGGCCTGCGAGGCCTACGCCGGGCGCGAGCGCCGCTACGGCGGGGCCGTGGACAAGGTGCTGCACGAGGAACCCACCGGCGCCGAGGTCCGGGAGGCCGATGAGGCTGACGAGTCACCGCGCCCCGACGGGCAGTAGAGAACTGTCTTGTCTTTCTCCTTCTGAGAAGTGCGAGTGTCATGGCTGTCGGAGGCACTCACTCGGAGGGACTCCGGGGTGGGACGGTTGGCCTGGAGTCGATGGTGGGCCGATGGAAGAGGTCTCACGGGGCGCCAGTGTCCATGACGCTGACATTAGCCCTGCTCAGGCGTCGTAGGCTGGGGGGTAATCCGCAGAATTCCAACGATTTACGCTGGCTGCTTCCATGGCGAAACCGTTGATGTCAGCGCTATGGACACTTGGTTGCTGGTGGGTTCGACTCCGCGGGGTCAGCGCGACACCGGCTCCAGCCCGAGTTGGCTTACTCCACGAGGGTGGGGATCTACTGGCCAAGGGTTGTGCATACTGCACGAACCCCCGACCTACGTGGAGTACCCCCGGCCCTCTTTCAGTGGCTCCCGACCCTCGTTCAGTACACGCCAGGCACCACCCAAGCAACTGCGAAACCCGGCTCGGACACCGGGGCGATCAGACCTGCTCAGTCCTGTGAGGAGTCCTGGGCCGAGCACGTGGCGCACAGGCCGAAGAACTCCGCCGTGTGCTCCATCTGGGTGAAGCCCTGCCGGGCCGAGACCCGCTGAATCCACTCCTCCAGCCCACCGCCGGAAACCTCCACGGTGTAGCCGCAGCGGCGGCACACGATGTGGTGGTGGTGCTCCTGCTCCTCACAGGCCCGGTAGAGGACCTCACCCTCGGCGCTGCGCACCTGGTCCACCGCTCCGGACTCCGCCAGCGTCTGCAGGTTGCGGTAGACGGTGGCCAGGCCCACCTTAGTGCCCTCGGCCTCCAGGGCGGCATGGATCTGCTGGGCCGAGCGGAACTCGTCAGTGCGGGCGAGGATGTCGGCGACGGCGGCGCGCTGGCGCGTGGCGCGGGGACGCTGCGCCGTGCTGCTTGCGCTCATGATCTGCCTCCTGAGGTGATGTGGTGCCGTCGCGAGCGGCTGACGAGCTGCAGCAGTCCGGACAGGAGGGCGACGACGGCGTAGCCCCCCACTAGGAGTACCACGATCATGGCGCCGGGAGAGGCCGCCACCAGGTAGGTGATCGTCAGACCTGACACACAGGCCACCACGCCCAGCCCCATCGCCAGGTACATGGTGCGGGCGAAGGAGTGCGACACGAGCTGGGCGATGGCCACCGGCACGATCATGACCGCCGAGACCAGCAGGGCGCCCACCACCCGCATGGACACCGAGACCGTCAGCGCCGCCACTACCGCGACCAGCACGTTGAGGGCGCCGGTGGGCAGGCCGCAGGCGTGGGCGAACTCCTCGTCGTGGCACAACGCGAACAGTGGGCCGCGCAGCCCCAGCCCCACCAGGAGCACCAGGGTGGCCAGGGCGATGGTGAACCAGGCGTCGGAGACCGAGACCGTGGAGATCGAGCCGAACAGGTAGGAGTTGAGATTCGTCGTCGTCCCGCCGGCGACGCGAATGAGGATGACGCCCCCGGCGATGCCCCCGTAGAACAGGATTGCCAGGGCCACGTCTCCCCGGGTCCGGCCGTTGGCGCGGATGACCTCGATCATCACGGCTCCCAGCACGCTGATGAGGATCGCCCCGGGGACGGCCCAGGCGTCGTGAGGAGTGACGTTGACGGCGGCCCCGGCCAGCCAGCCCAGGGCGATGCCGGTCAGGGCGATGTGCCCGATCCCGTCGCCCAGCAGTGCCAGGCCCCGCTGAACCAGGTAGGTGCCCACCACCGGGGCGGCCAGCCCCACCAGGACCGCCACGATGAAGGCCCGCTGGATGAGGGGACTGGCAAGCATGTCGGAGACGAACTCGATCATGGGCGGGTGCTCCTACTACCGGAATGAGGGCGCGTGTCAGGCAGCCGATGGTCGAGGACGGGGGCGTGGTGGGCCGGAGGGCCGCCGGCGTCCGGGTGGTGGTCGCCGTCGGCGCCGTAGTCGGAGTGCGCGCGGTGCGGGTTGCCCTGGGGCGCGCCGGTCCCGCTGTCGCGCAGATGAGCGACCTCGCCGGCCGGGCCGTCGGCGACGAGCCGGCCGTCCTGCAGGAGGATCGCCCGCTGGACGACGTCGGCGAGCTCACCCATCTCGTGCAGCACCGTCACCAGGGTCAGCCCCTGCGCGCGCAGCCCCTGAAGAATCTCGGCCAGGGACTCGCGGCTGGCGCGGTCGATGCCGGCCAGAGGCTCATCGAGGATGAGCAGCTCGGGGGAGCGGACCAGGGCCCGGGCGATGAGGACCCGCTGGGCCTGCCCGCCGGAGAAGACCTGGACGTGGTCCGCGGCCCGGTGGGCCAGCCCGACGGCGTCCAGGGCGGCCATGGCCTTGCGTTTGGCGGCCCGGCCCCGGTCGGCCCAGGGCCGGCGCGGCCCCAGGAGCCCGGAGCGCACCACCTCCAGGGCGGTGGCCGGGACGCCGGAGCCGGCACCGATCCGCTGGGGGACGTAGCCGACCCGCTCCCAGGGGACCCTGTGCCGGCGCGAGGTGGGGGTGCCCAGGAGCTCGATGCTGCCGCCGGACAGGGGCACCAGGCCCAGAACGGCCTTGACGAGGGTGGACTTGCCCGAGCCGTTGGCGCCCAGGATCGCCACGGACTCGCCGCCGCCCACGGCCAGGCTCACGTCGTCCAGGATGAGGGAGGAGCCCAGGACGACGCTGAGCTCACGGACCTTGATGGCGAGCGCGGACGACGCCGCCCGGGGGGAACCGGACGGCGTCGTCACAGACGCTGGTGAAGGTGGAGATGATGAGGTCATACGGTTGCGATCATGCCAATCTGAGGGGGCGTCATCTGCTCGGGAACCTGGGCTCGGCGGCCGGGCCCTGAGGCTACTTGCACACCATGGCGGACTTGAGCCGCTCCAGGTTGGTGGTCATGGCGTCGGTGTAGTCGCCTCGCTCGGGCTTGGACTCCAGGGGGCTGAGGACGCTCGTCTCCGCCCCGGTCTCCGCGGCGATCGCCTTGGCGGGGGCGTCGGAGACCAGCTCCTCAGTGAAGATCGTCTTGACCCCCGTCTTCTCGACCACCGACTTGATGTTGGCCATCTCGGCGGGGCTGGGCTCGGTCTCCGGGTCGATGCCGGAGATGGAGGCCTGGGTCAGGCCGTAGCGCTCGGCCATGTAGCCGAAGGCGGCGTGGGAGGTGATGAAGGTCTTGTGCTGGCAGCTGGTAAAGCCCTGCTTGTACTGGTTGTCCACTCCGGTCAGCGCCGTCTTGAGCTTGTCCAGGCCCGCCTTGTAGTCGTTGGCGTTGGCCGGGTCGATCTTGGCGAAGGAGGTCTCAAGAGCCTCGGCCACCTTGATCATGCGGTCCGGGTCGAGCCAGAAGTGCGGGTCGAGGTCGCCGTCGTGCCCCTCACCGCCCTCGGCGTGCTCATCGTGGCCGTGCTCGTCGTGCTCGGCCTCGCTGGCCTGCGCGGTGGCGGCACTGGCCGAGGCGCCGTCGGAGGCCTCCTCGCCGTGCTCGTGCTCCTCCTCAACCCCCTCGTGGTGGACGAGGTTGGCCGGCTTGCTCAGGTCCACCACGGTGGGGCCGGAACCGACCTCCTTGACGGCCTTGTCCAGGGAGGGCTGGAAGCCGGGGACGTAGGCGATGAGGTCGGCCTTGCCCAGCTCGGCGGTCTCCTTGCCGGAGAGCTCGAAGTCGTGCGGCTCGACGTTGGAGGGGGTCACGGTGGAGACCTTGACGAGCTTGCCGCCAATGGACTCGGCCAGGTACTGGATCGGGTAGAAGGACGTGGAGACCGTCAGGGTCTTGCCCGGGGCGATCGTGTGCGGCGCCGATGCGTCTGACGAGCTCTCGCTCTTCAGGGCGCTGCACGCGCTCATGCCGGCAGCCAGCATCAGGGTGGCTCCGAGCGCCACGACGCGGTGGAGACGACGGGAACGAGCCTGTGAAACATTCATGCGAATCATTCTCATACTCTGTCGGTCCTGCGTCAAACTCGGGGTGAGTCCGCGTGTGCGCTGCTGAGAGCCGGTTTGGACGGCAGTCGGCAGGGCCCCCCGGGCGCGTGCGCGCGTCGGTGGTTGCGACGGGCCCCTCACCGACGCTCGGCCCCTGTCCGCCTAGACTGTCACCACTCGTCCCCACCAACCAGGCGGGACCACGACCACTCCTGAAGGAGCATCCGTTGGCATCCACCCCTTCACGCCTCGACGCCGTCATCAACCTCGCCAAGCGGCGCGGCTTCGTCTTCCCCTGCGGCGAGATCTACGGCGGAACCCGCTCGGCCTGGGACTACGGGCCGCTGGGCGTCGAGCTCAAGGAGAACATCAAGCGCCAGTGGTGGCAGTACATGGTCCGCTCGCGCGACGACGTCGTCGGGCTGGACTCCTCCGTCATCCTGCCGCGTGAGACCTGGGTCGCCTCCGGTCACGTCGGCGCCTTCACCGACCCGCTCGTGGAGTCCCTGCACACCCACAAGCGCTACCGCGCCGACCAGCTCATCGAGGACTACGCCGCCCGCAAGGGCCTCGACCCCGAGAACGTCACCCTCGACATGGTTCCCGACCCGGTCACCGGCCAGCCGGGTTCCTGGACCGAGCCGCGCGAGTTCTCCGGCCTGCTCAAGACCTACCTGGGGCCGGTCGACGACGAGTCCGGCCTGCACTACCTGCGCCCCGAGACCGCCCAGGGCATCTTCATCAACTTCGCCAACGTCATGAGCGCGGCCCGCAAGAAGCCGCCCTTCGGCATCGGCCAGGTGGGCAAGTCCTTCCGCAATGAGATCACGCCGGGCAACTTCATCTTCCGCACCCGCGAGTTCGAGCAGATGGAGCTGGAGTTCTTCTGCGAGCCGGGCACCGACGAGGAGTGGCACCAGTACTGGATCGACTACCGCAAGGCCTGGTACACCGATCTGGGCATCAGCGAGGACAACCTGCGCCTCTACGAGCACCCCGCCGAGAAGCTCTCCCACTACTCCAAGCGCACCGTGGACCTGGAGTACCGCTTCGGCTTCGCCGGCTCGGAGTGGGGCGAGCTCGAGGGCATCGCCAACCGCACCGACTTCGACCTGTCCACCCACGCCGAGCACTCCGGCAAGGACATGTCCTACTTCGACCAGACCCGCTCCGAGCGCTGGACCCCCTACGTCATCGAGCCCTCCGCCGGCCTGACCCGCTCGCTCATGGCCTTCCTCGTGGAGGCCTACACCGAGGACGAGGCCCCCAACACCAAGGGCGGGGTGGACAAGCGCATCGTGCTCAAGCTCGACGCGCGCATCGCCCCGGTCAAGGCGGCCGTCCTGCCGCTGAGCCGCAAGGAGGAGCTGACCGGACCGGCCAAGGAACTGGCCGCCCGCCTGCGCCGCTCCTGGAACGTGGAGTACGACGACGCCGGCGCCGTCGGCCGTCGCTACCGCCGCCAGGACGAGGTCGGCACGCCCTTCTGCCTGACCTACGACTTCGACTCGCCCGAGGACGGGGCCGTCACCGTGCGCGAGCGCGACACGATGGCCCAGGAGCGCATCCCGCTCGAGGGCGTCGAGCGCTACCTGGCTGAGCGCCTCATCGGCTGCTGACCAGCACCGAGCAGGCCGGCAGCCTCACTGAAGTCTCGCCGGCCCGGCCACCATCCGGGTCCCGCCCCGTGTCCCTGGCTCACCTCAGGGACACGGGGCGGGCATGATGGGACGGTGAGCACCAACTCGACCTCCCCGAGCAATGAGTCCGTCCCCGCCGAGAGCCTTCCCGAGCCGCCGGCCGAGGAGGGGCGGGACAGCAGGGGCCACGGCCGTCACAGCAGCAGCGGCCACAGTCACTCCCACTCCGGGCCCCTGGACCTGGATGCGGGGGAGGTCCGCCGGGTGCGGATCGTGCTCGGCGCCATCGTCGGCGCCCTGGTCCTGGCCACCGTCGTCGGGCTGTTCGTGCTCTGGCCCGGCAAGAGCTCACTGATCGGCTCGCGCTCCTTCACTGCAGAGGGCGGCTCGGTGGGCAAGGCCACCATCACCTCCACGGACCTGTCGGGCTGTCAGAGCTCGGTGAGCGCCCTGACGGAGGTCAACGGCGTCAAACCGGAGGAGTTCGCCAAGGGCCACGTGTGCGCCCGCATCACCGAGGGGGAGGGCAAGGGCCTGGTCATGCCGGTCCAGCTGGTGGGTGAGCCGCGCAAGCTCGCCCACGCCGGTGACCGGCTCGTCGTCCTCTACTCGCCTCAGGCCATCCTGTCCGGCTCCCCCTACTCCTTCATCGACTACCAGCGTCAGCTCCCGGTCGGCGCCCTGGCGGTCGTCTACCTCGTGCTCGTCGTCGCCGTGGCCGGGCGCAAGGGCGTCCTGAGCGTCCTGGGCCTGCTGGTGGCCACCGGCGTACTCGCCTTCTTCATGATCCCGGCGCTCCTGGCCGGTTCCCACCCACTGGCAGTGACCCTGGTCGGATCGATGGCGATGATGCTGGCGGCCGTCTACGTGGCTCACGGCGTGTCCATCCGCACCACGACCGCCCTGCTGGGAACGGTGGCAGGCATCGTGCTGACCGTGCTGCTGGCCCTGTGGGGGACCGACGCCGCCCATCTGACCGGCGACGTCGACGAGACCGCTCGTCTGCTGGCCTCGCGCACGCATATCGATCTGCAGACGCTGCTGACCTGCGGCATGGTCATCGCCGGGCTCGGCGTCCTCAACGACGTCACCATCACCCAGGCCTCCTCGGTGTGGGAGCTGCACGCCGCCAACCCGCTGCTATCGCGCACGCGCCTGTTCACCGGCGGGATGAGGATCGGCCGGGACCACATCGCCTCAACGGTCTACACCCTGGCCTTCGCCTACGCGGGCACGGCGCTGCCCCTCATCCTGGCCGCCGCCCTCATGGACCGGGCCGTGCTGGACACGATGCTCTCGGGTGAGATCGCCGAGGAGATCGTGCGCACCCTCATCTCCTCCATCGGTCTGGTCCTGGCGATCCCGGCGACCACGGCGATCGCGGCGGCCCTGTGTCGCGTCACGCCGGTCCTCGAGGAGTAGACGAGCAGCCGATGGCCGGTCTCAAGGACCCGGCGGGCCGCCGTCTCAGCCGCCGGAGACGTCGGACTCGGCCTGGCTGAGCATCTCGCGGTGGGCCGCGTCCAGGGTGGGGGAGTCCAGCCAGCCGTCGGGAAGACGGGGAGTCTTGGGGCTGCCGGCCCGCCCTCGGGGGCCCTCGACGATGTCGCCGGGGTAGTCCACGACCTCGGGCAGGCGCGAGCGCATCCGCGCCAGGCCTGCGTCGAGCTCGTCCAGGCTCCGGATCCCCATGAGGTCGGCGCGCGCCGCGCCGCCGACCGGGTAGCCCTTGAGGTACCAGCCCACGTGCTTGCGCAGGTCGCGCACCCCTCGGTCCTCACCCATCTCCTCGGCCAGCATTCGCCCGTGGCGACGGATGACCTCGATGACGGCGTCCAGGTCCGGGCGGGTGCGCGTCGGCGAGCCGTGCATGGCCGCCACGATGTCGGCGAACAGCCAGGGCCGTCCCTGGCAGCCGCGGCCCACGACGACGCCGTCGCAGCCGGTGGCCTCCATCATGCGCACCGCGTCGTCGCCCAGCCAGATGTCACCGTTGCCGAGCACCGGCAGGTCGGTGGCCTCCTTGAGTCGGGCGATCTCCTTCCAGCGGGCCTGGCCCGAGTAGTGCTGGCGCGCGCTGCGGGCGTGCAGGGCCACGGCGGCGATCCCGGCGTTGTCGGCGGCTCGGGCGGCGTCGAGGAAGGTCTCGTGCTCCTCGTCGATGCCCAGGCGCATCTTCATGGTCACCGGCACCTGCCGCGCCCGCCCGACGGCGCGGACGGCGGCCTCACTGGCGCGCACCGCCTCGGTGAGGATCGCCGCCAGCAGGTCACGCTTCCACGGCAGCGCCGCCCCGCCGCCCTTGCGGGTCACCTTGGGGACCGGGCAGCCGAAGTTCAAGTCGATGTGGTCGGCCAGATCCTCCTCCACCAGGATCCGCACCGCGGCCCCCACCGTGGCCGGATCGACCCCGTAGAGCTGGATGGAACGCACCCTCTCAGCCGGATCGGTGCGCACCATCGCCAGAGTGCGCTCGTTGCGCTCCACCAGGGCGCGGGTGGTGACCATCTCCGTGACGTACAGGCCCGCCGGGGCCAGCAGGCCGCCGTCAGGCGTGGGCAGTGGACCGGGACAGGAGGGCCTCAGCGACTCCGGCAGGGCCGCCTCGGCCATCTCCCGGCACAGGCGGCGGAAGGAGGCGTTGGTGACTCCGGCCATGGGGGCGAGCTCGACCGGGGTGGGGACCACCAGTGGCCCGATGCGCAGTGGCGCGGGCGTTCGGCCCGAGGCGCAGGCGTGGGGGAGGCGGGGGGAGGTCTCACTCATCGTCACCCCGACATGCTGACACACGGTGGGTGTCAGGGCCGTGACCGGCCCCGCCCTGCGACCCCGAAGAGACACAGGTATAGACCACTTGTGAAGGAAGTAACAGGGATGGATCAGTATCAGCGTATGACGAATCGCTGATGGCGAGTGCTGATGCGCGTTACCTTGTGTGCTTGTGCTGATGAACGAAGAGACCGAGCCGTCGATATCACGTTCCGTCGTCGTGACCGGAGCCTCCCGGGGAATCGGGGAGGCGGTTACGAAGGCGTTCCTGGCACAGGGCGACCGGGTGGCGGGCATCTCCCGCTCCGGTGAGGCCCCCGACGGCGCCCTGGCCCTGGCCGCCGACGTCACCGACCCCGACGCCCTGGCCGACGCCCTGGCCTCCGCCACTGAGGCGCACGGCCCCATCGAGGTCCTCGTGGCCTCGGCCGGCATCAACCGGGAGTCACTGGCGGCCCGCACCTCCTCCCAGATGTGGGACGAGGTCATCTCCGCGGACCTGACCGGCACCTTCAACACCGTGCGCGCCGTGACACCAGCCATGATGCGGGCCCGCAAGGGGCGCATCGTCCTGGTCTCCTCGGCCATCGCCGCACGCGGAGGCGTGGGCCTGTCGGCCTACGGCGCCGCCAAGGGCGGTGTGGAGGGGCTGACCCGCTCCCTGGCCCGTGAGCTCGCACCGCGCGGCATCACCGTCAACGCCGTCGCCCCCGGCTTCGTCACCACGGCGATGACCGCCTCCCTGCCCGACCACATCCGCACCGCCTACCTCGAGCAGATCCCCCTGGGGCGCTTCGCCGACGTCACCGACATCGCCGGCCCCGTCCTCTTCCTGGCCTCACCCGCGGCCGCCTACGTCACCGGCGCGATCCTCGGCGTCGACGGCGGCCTGGGCATGGGGCGCTAGGCGCACGGCGGGGAGCGAGACGTCGTCGGGACCGTATCCGGGCAGCGCCGTGGTGCCGTAGGGTAGAGACGTGACAACGGATCCCATGCGCCGGCTCGTGCTCGTCCGACACTCCAAGGCCTCTCACGACGCCGTCACCGACCTGGAACGTCCTCTGACCCCCAAGGGCACCGCCCTGGCCGGCCTGCTGGCCAAAGAGCTGCGCAAGCGCCTGGAGACCACCGACCTGCTCCTGGTCTCCCCGGCGGCCCGGGCCCGCGAGACCGCCCGCCCCATCCGCGACCGCCTCGAGCCCACCGACACCCTCGTGCGCGAGGAGATCTACAACCTGGGCCCCAACGGCATCCTCAAGGTCCTGGCCGAGGACGGTGCTGACGCCAGGACGGTCGTCGTCGTCGGCCACGAGCCCACGATCTCCGTGCTCGCCCACATCCTCCACGACACCGACGACGACCTGGCCTCCCAGATCTCCTTCGGGGTGCCCACGGCCACCGCCGTCATCATCGACGTCCCCGGCACCTGGGCGGACCTGGAGCCCAAGGGCGCCCGCATCCGGGAGATCTTCACCGCCCGCAAGCGCGACTGAGGCCGGATCTCCCCGAAACCGCAGCCGGTCAACCCCCGATCAGCTGCAGGACGGCGCGCAGGTCACGCACGTGGATGGCCGCGTCGGCCTGCTCAACGACCACCGGCTTGGCGCAGAACGCCACCCCCAACCCCGCGGCCTCCAGCATGCCCAGGTCGTTGGCCCCGTCACCCACTGCGATGGTGCGCTCCATGGGCACACCGTCCTGCCGGGCCCAGGTGAGCAGGCAGCGGACCTTCTCCTGACGGTCCACGATCCGCCCCAGAACCCGGCCGGTGAGACGGCCCTCCTCCAACTCCAGGCGGTTGGCCGCCACGTGGTCGATGCCCAGCCGCTCGGCCAGAGGCACCACGACCTCCTCGAACCCGCCCGAGACGACCCCCACCCGGCAGCCGCGTGCGTGCAGCGCCTCAACGAGCTCGGCCGCGCCCTGAGTGGGACGCACCTCGGCCAGGACCTCCACGAAGACCTCCTGGGGGACACCGGCCAGCGTCGCCACCCGCTCGCGCAGGGAGGCCGCGAAGTCCAGCTCCCCGCGCATCGCCCGGGCCGTGACCTCAGTGACCAGCTCACGGGTCCCGGCGCGCTCGGCGATGAGCTCGATGACCTCCTGCTCGATGAGGGTGGAGTCCACGTCCATGACCAGCAGGCCGGGGCCCTCAGTCACTAAGGGGCCCTCGCTCAGCGCCCCGCTGAGCTCCGCGGAGTCGCCGGCACGGTGTCGAGAGGTGTCACTCATGGCTCCATGCTAGTGGGCGAGCCGGCAGGCGAAGACTGCGCGCCGCCGCCCGGAGGCTCGGGCGACGGCGCGCACTGCAAAGGCGGTGAGCCTGCGGTCAGCGGGTGACGATCTGTCCCTTGGCCACCACCGTGATGCCGGACTCGGTCACGGTGAAGCCCCGCTCGCGGTCGTGCTCGGGGTCGATCCCCACCATGGCGCCTTCCTCGACCTTGACGTACTTGTCCAGGATCGCGCGGTTGACCACGGTGTTACGGCCCACCTCGGCCCCGTCCATGATGACGGACTCGCGCACCGAGGACCAGGAGTTGACGCGCACACCGGGGGACAGGACCGAGGAGATCACCTCACCACCGGAGACGATGACGCCCGGCGAGACGATCGAGTCGACCGCGTGCCCCAGACGCTCGTGGTGGCCGTAGACGAACTTGGCCGGAGGCATCGCGGCCTGGTAGCCGGCGAACAGCGGCCAGCGGTCGTTGTACAGGTTGAACACGGGGGTCACTGAGATGAGGTCCTGGTGCGCCTCGAAGAAGGCGTCCACCGTACCCACGTCGCGCCAGTAGTCGCGGTCGCGCTCGGAGGAGCCCGGCACGTCGTTGTCCTTGAAGTCGTAGACGCCGGCCGCCCCCTGGTTGACGAACCAGGGCACGATGCTGCCGCCCATGTCGTGCTTGGAGGTCTCGTCGGCGGCGTCAACCGTCACGGCCTCCAGGAGCGCGTTGGCGTCCATGATGTAGTTGCCCATCGAGGCCAGGACCTCATCGGGGGAGTCCGGCAGACCGGGGGTCTCCGTGGGCTTCTCCACGAAGGCCTTGATCCTGCCGCGGTCGGACGGGTCGGTCTCGATGACGCCGAACTGGTCCGCCAGGGATCGGGGCTGACGGATACCCGCGACAGTGCAGGGCAGACCAGAGGCGATGTGGTGGTCCAGCATCTGGGAGAAGTCCATGCGGTAGATGTTGTCCGCACCGGTGATGACCACATAGTCCGGCCGCTCGTCGTCGAGCAGGTTGAGGGACTGGTAGATCGCGTCGGCGCTCCCCAGGAACCAGTGCTTGCCCACGCGCTGCTGGGCCGGCACCGGCGCGATGTAGTTGCCCAGCATGTCGGACATGCGCCACGTCTTGGAGATGTGACGGTCCAGCGAGTGGGACTTGTACTGGGTGAGCACCACGACCTTGAGGAAGCCGGAGTTAATCATGTTGGACAGGGAGAAGTCGATGAGGCGGTAGATGCCGCCGAAGGGCACGGCGGGCTTGGCGCGATCGACGGTCAGGGGCATGAGGCGCTTGCCCTCGCCACCGGCGAGGACGATTGCGAGAACACGAGGTTGAGCCATGTGGCCCACCTTACGTTGCTCGAGGGGCCTGCGGGGCCAAATGGGTCACATTCGGGGTAGGTTCTCCGCCGAATCCTTGCCTGAGGCGTCGTTCAGGACGATCGAGCACCGGGCGACTCGTCCTGATCCGGTCCCCGACGCCTCACGTGCGAGTCGCCCCGCCTCCACTGCGGAGCGGATGCCGTCGGCCCTTCGCAGGAGAGTCGGTGGAAACCACCGGCGCTGAACGATCCCACCGGGCCCCGTGTGCGTATAACGTCGGGTGTGGCGCCCGCCCCACCGCAGGCGCCCGTCCTGCGCCGAGGAAGGCGCGGTCAGTCCATCCATCAGACAGAGGAGAGGCACACCCATGAGGGTCGACCTGCTGACCAAGGAGTACCCACCCTTCATCTACGGCGGCGCCGGAGTCCACGTCAACGAGCTCGCCAAGGTCCTGCGCCCCCTGGCCGACGTCCGCGTCCACGCCTTCGGCGGCCCCCGCGAGCCCGGCACCGAGGGCGCCGACGACGGCGTCACCGGCTACCCCGAGATCGCCGAGCTCGACGGCGCCAACGCCGCTCTGCGCACCTTCGGAGTCGACCTGGAGATGGCCCAGGGCGCCGAGGGAACCGACCTCGTCCACTCCCACACCTGGTACGCCAACCTCGCCGGGCACCTGGCCGGTCTGCTTCACGGCGTCCCCCACGTCATCAGCGCCCACTCCCTGGAGCCCCTGCGCCCCTGGAAGGCCGAGCAGCTCGGCGGCGGCTACGCCCTGTCCTCCTGGGCGGAGAAGACCGCCTACGAGGCCGCCTCCGGGATCATCGCAGTCTCCAACGGCATGCGCGAGGACATCCTGCGCTGCTACCCGGCCGTCGACCCCGAGCGCGTCAAGGTTGTCCACAACGGCATCGACCTCGAGGCCTGGAAGCACCCGCAGGGCCAGGAGGCCGACGCCCAGGCCGCCGCCACCCTCAAGCGCCTGGGCATCGACCCCGACCGCCCCACCATCGTCTTCGTCGGACGCATCACCCGGCAGAAGGGCCTGCCGCACCTGCTGCGCGCCTGCGAGCAGCTGCCCGCGGACGTCCAGGTCATCCTGTGCGCCGGCGCCCCCGACACCCCCGAGATCAAGGCCGAGGTCGAGGGCCTCGTGGCCCACCTGCGCGACAAGCGCACCGGCGTGGTCTGGATCGAGGAGATGCTGCCGCGCCCCGAGCTCATCGCCGTGCTGGCCGCCTCCGACGTCTTCGTGTGCCCCTCCGTCTACGAGCCCCTGGGCATCGTCAACCTCGAGGCCATGGCCGTGGGCCTGCCGGTCGTCGGCTCAGCCACCGGCGGCATCCCAGACGTCATCGTCGACGGCGAGACCGGCCTGCTCGTGCCCATCGAGCAGGTCCAGGACGGCACCGGCACCCCCATCGACCCGGCCCGCTTCGAGGCCGACCTGGCCGAGCGCCTCACCACCCTGGTCACCGACACCGAGGCGGCCAAGGCCATGGGGCAGGCCGCCCGACACCGCGTCGAGGAGCACTTCGCCTGGCAGGCCATCGCCCAGCGCACCATGGACGTCTACAACTGGGTCCTGGCTCAGGGGTGAACGGGACGGCTCCCGCTCGGTGACCCCACCGATACGCCACCGAGTGGTGCGCCCCCTCTACCGGGCCCACCACTCGGTGGCCGCAGCGGCACCGTGACGCGCCACCGCCAGCAGCGGGCGCAGGACGTCGGCCCGCCGCTGCGCCTGCAGGGCGGTCGTGGCCGCACCGTCGTCGTCCAGGGCCAGCTCGCACATCCCCGCCAGGCGCAAGGAGCGCTCCAACAGCTCCCGATCACGGCGCGCCAGCCACGGCGGGACGAGGCGCGGATCCACCACCGCGGTGAGCAGGTCATTGAGGGCGTCGGCCATCTCCGGGCGCTCGCGGGCCAGGTCGAGCTCGATGAGCGCCTCGATGGCCTCCTCGGTGGCGGTGTGCACCTGCCTGCGAGCGTGCGCCGCATCCAGCGGAGGCAGCGGGGAACTGAGAGGCTCGGCGTGCCAGGACACCGAGGTGCCGGAGTCCTCAGGAACCAGCAGCACCCGGCCGGCTGCCCCCTCCAGCACGACGCCCTCCTCGATGTCGGGCAGGAGCCCCCAGGTACCGGTGCCACCGGCCGGTGAGGGCAGGACCGCGCTCACCCGACTCAGGGGGCGGGCGGAGGCGAGCCACCGTTCCAGGCTGACGCGTCCTGAATCGTCGTCGGCGGCAGCAGTCGGTGTGTCCGAGCCCCCGGTGACGACGCTGCCGATGACGTCATGGGCGCCGTCGGGGCCTTCAACGAGCGACAGGCCGTGGGAGGAGGGCGATGGCGCCCACAGGGCCAGCACGATGCTGACCGGCGGGTTGAGGGGATCCATGGGGGCCAACCATAGTGAATGGTGGTGGGGCGAGCCCCGAAGGGGAGCGGTCACCATGTGGGGCGCGGCTCTCGTCGCGCATCTTCCCTGTGTGAACTCTCCGTCACGATAGGATCACCTCATGACCAGTGTCCTCCACCTCGACGATGTCTCACTGCACCGCGGCAGCCACCAGATCCTCAGTCACGTCAGCTGGACCGTGGACGAGGGGCAGCACTGGGTGCTGCTGGGATCCAACGGCGCGGGCAAGACCACGATCGCCAGGATCGCCTCGGCCAGGCTCTTCCCCTCCTCCGGCACGGTCGACATCCTCTCCGAGCGGCTCGGGCGCGTGGACGTCTCCGAGCTCCACCCCCGTATCGGCCTGTTGTCCTCGGCTCTGGCCGCCAACGTCCAGAACGGCGAGAAGGTGCTCGGCGTGGTCCTGTCGGCCTCCTACGGGCGCATTGGGCGCTGGCGCGAGGAGTACGACGACTTCGACCTCGAGCGCGCTCACGCCCTGCTGGGCGCCCTGGGGGCCGCTCACCTGGTCGACCGGTCGTGGGGAACGCTGTCATCGGGGGAGCGCAAGCGCGTCGAGCTGGCTCGCGCTCTGATGCCGGACCCGGAGATACTCTTCCTCGACGAGCCCGCCTCGGGGCTGGACCTGGCCGGCCGCGAGCAGCTCCTGGCTGCGCTCACCGAGATCATCTCCTCGCCCGACTCGCCCTCCATGGTCCTGGTGACCCACCACCTGGAGGAGATCCCGGAGGGCTTCACCCACGCGCTCACGCTGCGTGAGGGAAAGGTCGTGGGCTCCGGCCCGCTTCAGGAGGTCCTCACCGCGGACACGATCAGCACGACCTTCGGTATGCCGCTGGAGGTCACCTACGACCGCGGTCGCTACGCGGCCAGGGGGCTCCCTGCCGGCCACGGCAGGCGCGTCGCCGAGGCCAAGGGCTGACCACCGGTTCCGGGAGGGAAGGCCGCTGCGGGCCGCATCGATCCCTGATCGTCCCCGACCGGCACCCGACCACATACTCACCGACCGCGTTCATCAGGAGGTTCGCATGGAATGGCTGTTCTGGGTCGCAGGGGCGCTGCTCCTCGTCGTCATCGAGACGATGACAGCGGATCTTACCTTCCTCATGATCGCCGGAGGTGCGCTGGGAGGAGGGCTGACATCCTTCCTCGGCGGACCCGTGTGGGCGCAGGTCGTGGTCTTCGCCTGCGTCTCCACCCTGCTTCTCTTCGCCGTGCGCCCCTGGGCCAAGCGTCGCCTGGCCGCCGCCACGCCGCAGATGAAGACCAACGTCGAGGCCCTCATCGGTCGGTCTGCCGTCACCATTACTCCTGTCGACCGTGAAGGCGGGCGGGTGCGCCTGGGCGGCGAGGAGTGGAGCGCCCGCCTGGCTCCCGCCGTCCAGGGAGGCGTCACCCGTCTGGAGGCCGGGGTGAGTGTGACCGTGGCCCAGATCGACGGGGCCGTGGCCGTGGTCGCCCCGGTGACGACCTCCACCGCCGCTCCCGCGTCCTGACGCTGCCCGCGCCGGCCCCAACCGTTCTGACCACCCGTTCAACCCTGCAGGAGGAACCTCGTGCCCTTCGTCTCCATCATCTTGCTTCTCGTGGCCGTCCTGGTCATCGTCGCCATCTTCCGGGCAGTGCGGATCGTCAAGCAGAGCACTGCGATCATCGTTGAGCGCCTGGGGCGCTTCCAGGCGGCCTACGGCGCTGGAATGCACTTCCTGGTGCCCTTCATCGACCGGGTGCGCAACATCATGGACCTGCGTGAGCAGGTCGTCTCCTTCCCGCCTCAGCCCGTCATCACCTCCGACAACCTCGTCGTGAGCATCGACTCGGTGGTCTACTACCAGATCACCGACCCCATGCGCGCCACCTACGAGATCTCCAACTACCTGCAGGCCATTGAGCAGCTGACGGTCACCACGCTGCGTAACGTCGTCGGCTCCATGGATCTGGAGCAGACGCTGACCAGCCGCGACCAGATCAACGGCCAGCTGCGCGGCGTCCTGGACCAGGCCACCGGCCGCTGGGGAATCCGCGTCAACAGCGTGGAGCTGAAGTCCATCGACCCGCCGGCCTCCATCCAGGGCTCCATGGAGCAGCAGATGCGCGCCGAGCGTGACCGCCGCGCCGCGATCCTGACCGCCGAGGGTGTCAAGCAGTCCCAGATCCTCACGGCCGAGGGTGACAAACAATCCGCGATCCTGCGCGCCGAGGGTCAGGCGCAGTCCGCGATCCTCAAGGCGCAGGGTGAGTCGCGCGCCATCCTTCAGGTCTTCGACGCCATCCACCGTGGTAACGCCGACTCCAAGCTGCTGGCCTACCAGTACCTCCAGACCCTGCCCAAGATCGCCAACGGCTCCTCCTCCAAGATGTGGATCGTGCCCACGGAGTTCACGGCGGCGCTCGACGGCATCGCCGGCGCCCTGGGCGGTGGCAAGGACGGTGGCCCCGGCGGCTCGGACGACTCCGACGACGACGCCGCCCGTCTCGGTGTCGACCTCTCGGGCAGCGAGCTCGACCTGGGGATCGCCTCGGATCTGGCCAGCACCAGTCTCCAGGCCCCCGAGGAGGCCCTCGCCCAGGCCCGTGGTGAGGTCGAGTCGGCCTCCCAGGAGGCCAGTGAGGAGCCCGCACCCAAGGCAGGCGTCTCCCCGAAGGCTCCCGCGGATGAGGCCGACGGCGAGGCCACGGTGAGCGTTCCGACCTCCGACGGCCTCGAGGGGTCTCACGCCGGGCACGGCAGCCACGTGTCCGACCCCGAGGAGGCCCGGCCCGGTTCCGTGCCTCCTCGCGGCGGTTACGGCATCCAGGCCCAGCCCGGCTACGGCACGCCTCCCGGCGCGCCCCAGGGCCCCTACGGAGCCTGAGCCGGCCACCCTCACACCCCTGGCGAACCTGACGAGGGCCCGGGGACACTCGCTGCGGCGGGAGGAGTGGGCGATCCACGATGATCGGCCTATTCTTCCCGCCGTACTGCTGTACTGGACCGGGAAAGCCCCAGAAGGTGACGACGCGATGATTATTGAGCTGGCCGACGGCGCCGATGAGCGCCTGGCGGACTATACCAGGCTGACGGACGTGGCGCTGCGTCGTCGGCTGGAGACTCAGCGGGGGCTGTACATGGCCGAGTCCTCCAAGGTCATCACGCGCGCCGTGGCCGCCGGGCACGCCCCGCGCTCCTTCCTCATGGCCCCGCGCCACCTGGAGGAGATGCGCCCGGTCATCGCCTCCGCGGCCGGCTGCGCAGGCAGCGACGACGGCGGCGAGGTCCCCGTGTTCGTCGCCCCCGAGGAGGTCCTTGAGTCCATCACGGGATTCCACCTGCACCGCGGGGCCCTGGCCGCCATGAACCGGCCCGAGCTCGCCGGAGTTCCCGAGCTGCTTGCGGCCGCCCGTGGGGGAGCGGGGGCCAGGCGGGTCGCGATCCTGGAGGACCTGGTGGACCACACGAACGTGGGGGCCGCCTTCCGCAGCGCGGCCGCCCTGGGGATCGATGCCGTCCTGGTCACTCCGCGCTGCGCGGACCCCCTCTACCGGCGCAGCGTGCGCGTCTCCATGGGCACCGTCTTCCAGGTCCCCTGGACCCGGATCGAGCGCTGGCCCGCCATGGACGAGCTCCACGCACAGGGCTTCACCGTGGCCGCCCTGGCACTGTCGGACACTTCCGTGGCACTGGATGAGTTTGCGGCCTCAGCGGCCTGTATGGCCCCGGACTCGCGGGTCGCCGTCGTCCTGGGCACGGAGGGCGACGGGCTGTCCCACCGGACCATCACCGCGGCCGACGAGGTGGTGCGCATCCCCATGGCCGGGGGAGTGGACTCCCTCAACGTGGCGGCCGCCGCGGCTGTGGCCTTCTGGGCGCTGCGCCTGCCCTGACCTGGAGTTGCAAGTCCGGTGCCGCAGGTTCGCGCTGGACGATGGCAGGAGAGCAATACGGTGGGGCCGGATCCGTCCATGGACGGATCCGGCCCCCACCGCTGTGTCAGCGGCCGATCAGGTTGGCGGCGTCATGCCAGGCTCAGGCCTCAGGCGCGGTGACCTTGATGAGGGCCTCGCCGGGCTCCACCGAGTCGCCGCCGACGACCTCGACCGAGGCGAAGGAGGCGGTGTTGGTGACGAGCACCGGCGTGGTCAGCGGGTAACCGGCCTGCTCGATGACGGAACGGTCCACGCGGACGAGCTCCTGGCCCGCGCTGACGCGGTCGCCCTGGGAGACCTTGACGTCGAAGCCCTGGCCCTCCAGGTTGACGGTGTCCAGACCCACGTGGATGAGGATCTCCACGCCGCTGTCCAGGGTGATGCCGAAGGCGTGCCCCGAGGACGGGGCCACGACGACGGTGCCGTCCGCCGGAGCCGTGACGACGATGTCGCCCTGGGGCTCCAGACCCACGCCCTGACCGACGGCGCCCGAGGAGAACACCGGGTCGGGAACCTTGTCCAGGTCCATGGTCGTGGCCTTGAGCGGCGAGGCGATCTCAGTGACCGCACCGGGAACCAGGGCCGGCTTGGGCGTGGGGGCCTTCGCAGTCCGGTCGCCCTCCTCCACAGGAGCGGCAGCCGCAGTGGCGCCGGCCTTGGGCGTCTCAGCGGCCTTGGCCGGAGCGGAGGCAGTGGTGTTGCCTCCCTTGGTGACGCCGGCTGCGGCGAGCGCCTCGGCCCGCTCCTCCTTGGTGCGGTAGCCGAAGGTGACGATGAGGAAGAAGGAGGTGGCGAAGGCCGCGGCGACGGAGATGCCGTAGAGCCACATGGGGTTGAAGACCGGGATGGTCAGCAGCGAGGTGAAGGCGAAGGTCGTGGTCGTGACGCCCTCGATGCCTCCCAGCATGCTGCCGATGCCCTGAACGAGGCCACCGACGGCACAACCGACGAGCATGAACGGGTAGATGCGCTTGAAGCGCAGGTGGATACCGTAGAGGCTCGGCTCGGAGATACCACCGAGCAGACCGGCGAAGAGGGCACCGGTGGCGGTCTGGCGCATCTCATTGTCCTTGTCGCGGACGGACCACACGAGGACTGCCGCGGTGGCACCGAAGCAGGCGAAGTTCCAGGCGCCCATGGGGCCCTGGATGAAGTCGGTGTGGTTCGTGGCCGCCGAGGCGATGTTGGCCAGCATGAGGGCGTTGAGCGGCCAGTGCAGGCCCAGCGGCACCAGGAAGGGGTACACCATGGGGATGAGGATCGCGAAGATGATCGGGGCGTGAGAGTTCAGCCAGAACAGGGCCGTGCCCAGGCCGGTACCGATCCACACGCCCAGGGGGCCGATGAGGAAGGCCGTCACCGGCATCATGATGACGAAGGACAGGAAGGGCACGAAGACCATCTGCACGTTGGACGGAACGACCTTGACCAGTCCCTTGTAGACCAGTGCCAGGATGGCCACCATCATGAGGGGGACGAAGACCTGACCGCCGTAGTTGTTGAGCTGCATGGGCAGCCCAGCGATATGGGCCGTGCACAGATCGGAATTGACGGAGGCGTTGTGGACGCAGTCAATAACGCCCTTCTCCTGGAGCGCCTTATCACTCAGGAAGATGTACTCCGGCGTCAGCAGCGCCGCCATGATCGCTGTGCCGACCCACGGGTCGATCTTGAGCTTCTTGGAGGCGTTGTAGGCCACCATGACCGGCAGGAAGTAGAAGACGGCACGGAACATGGCGTCGACGAACAGCAGCGTGGTGGGCTTCTGGTCGTTGGGCACGTGGGTGTCGATGAGGCCGAAGGCCTCACAGATGGCCTCACCCGCGATGATGAGGGAGGCGCCCAGCAGCGCAGGCAGCAGGGGACGGAAGGAGTCGGACAGGTACTCGAAGAAGGCGTCGACGTAGGCGTTCTTGCCGCGGGCCTTGGCCCGGGCGGCGGCCTTGACGTCCGCATCGGACTGGCCCGAGCCGGAGGAGCCGCCCTGGTTCTTCATGGCCGGCAGGCTGTTGATCTCGTCGTACACGCTCTGCACCGCACCACCGATGACGATCTGGTAGCGGTCCCCGGACTGGGGAACGGCGCCCATGACGCCCGGGATGGCCTCGACGGCCGCCTTGTCGATGCCGGAGGCGTCCTTGAGCTCGAAGCGCAGTCGGGTGGCGCAGTGGGTGAAATGGATGATGTTCTCGGCGCCGCCCACGGCGTCGAGGATTGCCTCAGGAGTTGAGGTCGTGGTTGCCATTCGGGCCCTTTCCTACTGAGCGAGGGTAACGAGGACGGAGGATGCACCCCAGTGCTCTCCGAGTCTCCGACTGGCTCGCTCTCGGTGGTGGGGATCTGACACCTCGTGCGCCGCGCGGGCGCAAAAAGGTGGTTGAGGAAGAGGGTACTGTCTCACGGCTCAGAACAAAAAGGGAACAGTCCGTCTGGATGGCGCCCGCACCTGGCCCAAGACGAACAATGGCTAAGAATCTGCGCGATCCCGGTATCCACTGGTCGGTGTTTGCGCGGTTGAGGCGGGTAGTGCGCACAGGTGCTGGGGCCAGTGGGTGCACCACGGGAGCGGGTTTTGCACGCTTGAGGCACACCGACCCCGTCTCACGCGAAGGAGCTCGACATGAGCGCGCAGACCTCCCTGGCCGCACAGCCGGCACCGCCGGTCCTCCCGAACATCCCGGTTCGCCCGCCCACCACGACTCCGCCTCCCGTCCCGGCCCCGACCGCCGCGCCCGCTGTGCCGCGGCTCTACGGTCCACCGGGATGGACGGTGCGCATCGGCCTGTGGCGCCTGCTGGAGCCCTGGCTCGACACCCCGCGCTGCCTGCCGGGGGAGAGCCCGCTGCGACTGGATGCCAGGGGCGCCCCGGAGAGCGACTACGTGCCCTTCCGCGGCATGGACGCCGCCACCGCAGCCGACCTGCTGAACCGGCTGCCGGCTGCTGCACTGAGCGACCGCCAGAACCTCGCCCCGAGCCTCAAGACGATGCTGACCGCCTGCGCCGGAGCGGACGGGCAGGTGCGCCTGTGCGGCTACGGCATCGGCCCCCAGCGGGAGGACGAGCGGCTGAGCGCTGAGGCCCTGTGGGTCGCCGACACCGACCTGCAGGGCTACGAGGTCCTCGCCGAGCACAGCCGGGACTGCCAGTGCTCCGCGCTGTGGGAGCGGGTCAAGGCGCGCTACGGGCTCGACGCCGGCTGCATTCCCGACGACATCGTGCGTACCCGGCCCGAGTGGGCCGGCGGCGCGGTCGGCTGGTGGATGTGGTGGGACTGATAGGCCCGTTGCGGCGGGCAGTACCGGTGGGCCCGTACGATGGCGCGCGTGATTAATGTCCAGGACCTCACCATGCGCATCGGTGCTCGCCAGCTCGTCGCTCACGCCGGCTTCCGGGTCGACAAGGGGATGCGCATCGGCCTCGTGGGTCGTAACGGCGCCGGCAAGACCACGATGACCAAGCTGCTCGCCGCCGCCTCCGTGGCCCAGGGCGCCGGCCGTGCCGTCAACGACGCCGACGAGCGCCACGGGCTGGAGGCCGTCGAGCACGAGGGCACCATCACTTGCACGAGCTCGGTGGGCTACCTGCCCCAGGACACCAAGGTCGGGGACTTGAGCGAGATCGCCCGTGACCGGATCCTCTCGGCCCGCGGCATCGACGCGCTCCTGGCCCGCATCCGCAAGGCCGAGGAGCGCATCGCCGTCACCGAGGGTGAGGCTCAGGCCAAGGCCCTGGACCGCTACACGCGCCTGGACCACGAGTTCACCATGGCCGGTGGCTATGCCGCCGCCTCCGAGGCCGCCCGCATCAGTGCCGCGCTGGGCCTGCCCGACCGCATCCTGGACCAGCCCATCGGCACGCTCTCAGGTGGCCAGCGCCGTCGGGTCGAGCTCTCCCGGGTCCTGTTCCAGCAGCCCGACACGCTCCTGCTCGATGAGCCCACCAACCACCTCGACCACGACTCGATCCTGTGGCTGCGCGACCATCTGCGCACCTACGCCGGGGGCTTCATCGTCATCAGCCACGACGTCGAGCTCCTGCGCGACACCGTCAACCAGGTCATGTACCTCGACGCCGGCCGCGGGGTCCTCGACGTCTACCACCTGGGCTGGGACGCCTACCTCAAGCAGCGCGCCGACGACGAGCACCGGCGCCGTCGGGAACGCGCCAACGCCGAGAAGAAGGCCGCCGCCCTGCGCGCCCAGGGGGAGAAGATGCGGGCCAAGGCCACCAAGGCCGTGGCCGCCCAGCAGATGCTCAAGCGGGCCGAGCGTCTCATGGCCGACCTGGAGGACGAGGCGGCTGTGGAGAAGGTCGCCCACCTGCGCTTCCCCGACCCCGCCCCCTGCGGCAAGACCCCGCTGCGCGCCGCCGGGCTGTCCAAGGCCTATGGCTCCCTGGAGGTCTTCGCAGGCGTCGACCTGGCCATCGACCGAGGCAGCCGGGTCGTGGTCCTGGGTCTCAACGGCGCCGGCAAGACCACGCTCCTGCGCCTGCTCGGCGGGGTGGAGGAGCCCGACTCCGGAGAGGTCATCCCCGGCCACGGCCTCAAGATCGGCTACTACGCCCAGGAGCACGAGACCATCGACACCGCGGCGAGCGTCGTGGAGAACCTGCGCCGCGCCGCCCCCGGCATGGACGACACCCAGGTGCGCAGCGTCCTGGGCTCCTTCCTCTTCTCGGGCGCGGACGCCGACAAGCCCGCCCGGGTCCTCTCCGGCGGGGAGAAGACCCGCCTGGCCCTGGCCATGCTCGTGGTCTCCAGTGCCAACGTCCTCCTGCTCGACGAGCCGACGAACAACCTTGACCCCGCCAGCCGCGAGGAGATCCTCGGGGCGCTGGGCACCTTCGCCGGCGCCGTCGTCCTGGTCACCCACGACGAGGGCGCCGTCGAGGCCCTCAACCCCGACCGGGTCCTCCTGCTTCCCGACGGCGACGAGGACCTGTGGGGGCCGGAGTACCTCGAGCTGGTGGCCCTGGCCTGAGGGGCAGACCGCGCCCTCCCGACCCGGGTGCGACGTCGTCGGACACAGTGAGTCCCCTCACCACGGCTCTGCGGTGCGGACCGCGTAGGGTTGTCACCAGGAACAAGGCATCGAGCTGGAGCGTTGGCTCCAGTGGATCCTTCAGGCGCTCGTCACGAGAGCCACCGCAGGACCTTCAGCGGCTCCGCACGAGGCGCCGCAGACGAACGTAGGCACACCAGATCAGGAGATGACCATGGCAGAGACCGCCCTGACCGAGACCACTGACACCCAGACCCCCGAGCACGAGGTCATCCTCACCGAGACCGCCGCCGCGAAGGTCGCCAGCCTCCTGGCTCAGGAGGGGCGCGACGACCTGCGCCTGCGCGTGGCCGTCCAGCCCGGTGGCTGCTCCGGACTGGTCTACCAGCTCTACTTCGACGAGCGTCTCCTGGACGGCGACGCCGTGCGCGCCTTCCCCACGGGCAGCGGCGAGATGGCTAGCGTTGAAGTGGTTGTCGACCGCATGAGCGTGCCCTACCTGTCGGGCGCCACCATCGACTTCGCCGACACCATCGAGAAGCAGGGCTTCACCATCGACAACCCCAACGCCGCCGGAAGCTGCGCCTGCGGCGAGTCCTTCCACTGATCCCTCCCGCGCAGGCCCCTCCCTCACTCAAGGAGCTCATGTGCGCCGCACATCCCTGACCCTGACCGCCCTGGCCGCGGCCGCCTGCCTCACGCTGGCCGGCTGCTCGGGGTCGTCCAAGAACGCCTCCGCCACGCCGTCGGCCCAGGCGTCCCCGACCCTGACCCGCTCGATCATCGACTGCGCTCAGGAGGCCGGAACGATCGAGACCGACTCCGAGGCGCTTCCGGCGATCGGAGGCGATGCGGGAGCCGAGCCGACCGTCACCTGGAGTGAGGGGAAGCAGGCGCCTGCCAACCTCGTCTCCAAGACACTCACCGCCGCGGAAGGCCCGGCGGTGTCCTCGGGCGACGTCGTCACCGTCAACTACGTGGGCTGGAAGTGGGGGTCAACGGAGGCTTTCGACTCCTCCTTCAAGAAGGGTGCCCCGGTCACCTTCGGCCTGACCGGGGTCATCCCCGGATGGACCTGCGGCCTGGCCGGGCACAAGGTCGGTGAGCGCGTCCAGCTGTCGATCCCGGGCAAGCTCGCCTACGGCGAGACCGCCGATCCGGCTCGCCCGAACTCGCCGACCGGGCCGCTCGTCTTCGTCGTCGACATCACTGCTCGCATCACGGGCGATGAGCTGACCCCGTCCACGAAGGACGCCACGATCGACTCCGCGGAGGTCAAGAAGCTCACTGATCGCGGCGTGACGATCTCCGGCGACCTGGGCGCCCCCGCAGCCGGACTTGCGGGCCCCAAGGCCGAGGAGCCTCTGCAGCCGGAGGTCTTCGTCGTCGCCCGCGGAAAGGGCGCGGCCATCAAGGAGACCGACACCGTGGCCGTGCAGATGTCGCGCACCTCGTGGGACGGCACGACGAGGAGCTCGACCTGGGAGGATCACGCCCCCAGCGCAATGCCAGCCGGACAGATCCGTGCGGCCGGGCTGCCGGCGGGTTCCAGGATCGTGCTGCTGGCCCCGGGTAACTCCAACGGAGGGAAGCGTGAGTCGGCGTACGTCTTCGTGATCGACGTCGAGAAGGTGATCTGAGCGCGGAGCCGCTCAGGCAACCATTCGCGATAAGGCTTGTGGCCCGCACCCCGTGAAGGGGAGCGGGCCACAAGCCTGCGCGGCGCGTGTCTGCCGGCCGGCGTCAGCGGACGATGAGGCCCTGGGCCTTGGCGACGGCGTCGGTCAGGCGCTCGGAGACGTCCTGCCAGTTGGCGATGTTCCAGACGGCCTTGACGTAGTCGGCCTTGACATTGAGGTAGTCGAGGTAGAAGGCGTGCTCCCACATGTCCACCATGAACAGCGGGATGGTGCCCACGGGCACGTTGCCCTGCTGGTCGAAGAGCTGGAAGGTGACGAGCTTTCCGGAGAGGGAGTCGTAGGCGAGCACGGCCCAGCCCGAGCCCTGGATGCCCATGGCGGTGGCGGTGAACTGCGCCTGGAACTTCTCGAAGGAGCCGAAGGAGTCCTTGATGGCCTCGGCGAGCTCGCCCTCGGGCTGGCCCCCGCCGTTGGGGGAGAGGTTCTTCCAGAAGATGGAGTGGTTGGTGTGGCCGCCCAGGTTGAAGGCCAGGTTCTTCTCCCACAGGTTGATGGCGGCCAGGTCGCCGGACTCGCGGGCGGCGGCCAGGGCCTCCAGGGCGGCGTTGGCGCCGGCGACGTAGGCGGCGTGGTGCTTGTCGTGGTGGAGCTCCATGATCTTGCCGGAGATGTGGGGCTCCAGGGCGGCGTAGTCGTAGGGGAGCTCGGGAAGGGTGTACACGGCCATCAAGGACTGCCTTTCGGTGGGTGAGGTGGCTTCAGTCCCGCCTCAGCAGGGCTCGTTAGGACTGAAGTCCTGAACATGGTTCATGCTAGACGTGGCGTCGGAAGAGGGATAGTGAGCCCGCGTGTGATTACACTGACCGCGGAAACACTGCCGTCCGTACCCGTCCACGAAGGATCCGCTATGACTGACCAGGCTGCTTCCGCCCGTCTCGAGCTTCTCGTCTTCTCCGACGACGCCACCGTGCGTCAGGAGGTCATCGACGGTGTCGGACGCCGACCGGCCAAGGGCCTGCCACTGGTGAGCTGGACCGAGGCGGCCACCGCCGAGGGCGTGCGCATGGCCATCAAGGACCGCGAGAAGGAGGGCCAGGCGCCCTTCGACGCACTGGTCCTGGACGCTGAGGCCAAGAAGCTCGGCGGCATGGGACTGGCCCACGAGCTGTTCACCGAGCTCGACGAGCGTCCCGCCGTCGTCCTGCTGACCGCCCGTCCCCAGGATGACTGGCTGGCCGCCTGGGCCAAGGCGGAGGTCGTCGTGCCCCGCCCCCTGGACCCGCTGAGCCTCCAGGAGGGCGTCGCCAAGGCCCTCACCGCGCGCCGCGGCACCGTCACCCCCGCCGGCTGAGCCAGACGTCGGCCGCGCTGAGGCGAACTGCTCACGCGCGGCGCTTTCATTCCTGCGAGGCCAGGACCTTGCGGTGGCGGGCAGCCGCACCGATTGGCCACGTGAGCACCGCGGGGTCGCCGTCGACCTCCACGATGCGGGCGCCCTCGTCCAGGACCCAGTCGGCAAGCAGGCTCGTCTCCTCGATGCTCGCCACCTCACCGACGCGGCCGGGCCGCTCAACGACCCGGGCGCTGGCGCGCAGCAGCTCGACGGCGGGGCGCGGGTCGGCACCGGGCGCGGTCGTCATGGAGCCAGCTAGCACGCCCCAGCGCACCACCACCAGCTCCCAGCCCCCGACCTCGCGGCGGCGGGCCGCCATGAGGTGCGGACAGGCCAGCAGGGGCCGCACTCGCTCGGCCCGGTCCACCGCCCGCAGCAGGCAGCGCAGGCGGCCCGTCCAGGTACCGGCATCCTCATAGCGTTCGGCCCGGGACAGTGCCGCGATGCGTTCCAGCAGGGGAGCGGCCACCAGGTCGATCTCGCCCGACAGGCAGGCCAGCACCTCGGCCGGCTCAGCCGGGACGTCGTCGTGGCGTACCCGCCGCAGCTCGCGCCCGTCCCAGCGGCCCAGACGCAGCACCGACTCGGCGGCGCGCAGGGCCTCCTGGCCCCTGCCGCGCGAGGCGAAGGGACCCACCGCGCGGCCGACCTCCTCCGTGGGCAGCACGGTGGTGAGCGCCAACCGTGGCTCGGCCCCCTGGCTCGGGCCCTGGGTCAGGTGGAGCCAGGGCCGGCGCCGCGGGGCCCGGGAGCGGCGGTTGACCGGTGGGTCGAGCTCGGCGATCATCCGCAGCTCGCGCACCCGCGCCTCAATGAGCGTGGGTGTGGCGATGTGCCGCACGCTCACGGTGGTGTCCAGCATCTGCGCCACCTTGCGGCGCTTCTCCGCGGCGGTGAAGTAGGAGCGCACCCGGCGCTTGAGGTCCACGGCGCTGCCCACGTAGAGCACCTGGTCGGCCGCCGAGCGGAACTGGTAGACGCCGGGGCCGCTGGGCAGGGCGTCGGCCAGGCGGCTCTTGGCGCGGCGCCCGGCCGGGACCGGGTCGGAGGCGGTGGCCAGGTCCTCCAGGTGCGTGACGCCGAGCGGCGCCATGACCTCCAGGGCGCCGTGCAGCACGTCCACGGTGGCGCGCGCGTCATCCAGGGCCCGGTGCGTGGGACGGGTCTGGGAGCCCACGAAGGCGGCCAGTGTCCCCAGCTTGTGGTTGGGCACCTCGCTGCGGGTCCAGGCCTTGCGGGCCAGCGCCAGCGTGTCCAGCACGCGGGGCTCGGGCCACTCCAGGCCCAGGGCCGCTGCGGCGCCACGTAGGTGACCGACGTCGAAGCGGGCGTTGTGGGCCACGAGGACGACGTCGTCGGCCAGCAGATCCGCCCAGTCCAGGAAGGCCTCCACGCAGGCGCGCACGCCGGGGGCGCCGGCCACCATGGCGTTCGTGATGCCGGTGAGCATGGTGATCTGGGCGGGGATGGCCACACCGGGGTTGACCAGGGTGGAGAAGTCGGCCAGCACCTGCCCACCGCGCACCTTGACGGCCCCGATCTCAGTGAGCGCATGCGCGCCGGGCGCGCCGCCCGTGGTCTCCAGGTCCACCACGACGAAGGTCGCCCGTTCCAGGGGCGTGCCCATGTCGGCGAAGGACACCTGGGTCCCGATGGTGCTCACGGTCGCAGGCTAGAGGATCGCAGTGACATGCATCCTCGCCGGCAGTCGGGAAGTCGGTGCGAGCAGGGTGGGAAGCACCCTAGAATCATCCCCATACCCGAGCGGCACCGGCCGGCTCCGGTGCCGTCCGTCTCCGATGGTGCCCGACCGTGTGGTGGCCGCCCAGCCAGCAGTTCACAGGAGGCCCCGCGTGGGATACGGACCCATCAAGGCAACAGTCGGCCCGGCCCTGGAGATGCTCTACCAGCCCTGGATCCGCGGCGAGGAGAACATTCCCGCCGAGGGCGCGGCGATCCTGGCCTCCAACCACCTGGCGGTCATCGACTCCTTCTTTCTGCCGCTGCTGGTGGACCGCGAGGTCGCCTTCATCGGCAAGGCCGACTACTTCACCGGCAAGGGCGTCAAGGGCTGGGCGGTGAAGAACTTCATGAAGACCGTGGGCACCATCCCCGTGGACCGCTCCGGCGGCAAGGCCTCCCAGGCGGCGCTCCAGGCCGGCATCGACCGCCTGCGCTCGGGGCAGCTCTTCGGCATCTACCCCGAGGGCACGCGCAGCCCCGACGGACGCCTCTACCGCGGCAAGACCGGCGTGGCCCGCATCGCCCTGGCCACCGGAGCCCCCGTAGTGCCCGTGGCCATGATCGGCTCCAACCTGGCCCAGCCGATCGGCAAGTCCATCCCCTCCACCCGCCACCGCGTGGGCATCGTCATCGGCGAGCCGCTGGACTTCTCCCGCTACAAGGGCCTGGAGAACGACCGCTTCGTGCTGCGCTCCATCACCGACGAGATCATGTACGCCCTCATGGCCCTCTCCGGCCAGGAGTACGTGGACCTCTATGCCGCCGACGTCAAGAAGGCCATGGACTCGGAGAAGAAGACCGCCGATGAGGTCGTCACCGAGATGCTCGCCGCCCAGGCGCAGGCCCGCCCGTCGGCCGCCCCCGTGGCCGCGCCCGGTGGCCGCCCCGCCCCCGAGGTCTCCGTGCCCGAGCCGCCCGAGGACAAGAGCGGCAAGGACAAGAAGAAGGACAAGGCCGCCGACGACGAGGCCGAGCCCGGCGCCGAGTAGGAGTTGTGGGGACTGGGCGACTATCTCTGCTCCGTGATTCTGTCCGGTTGGTCCCTGTCAGCGGCTACCGATGGCACGTAGACTGACGCCCGGTGCGGCCCGCGCCGCCCGATCAGGCCGGGGCACTGACCCCGAGTACCCACAACCCGAAAGGTTCCTGATGTCGATTCGTCGCGTCGCCCTGCTCACCGCTGGCGGTTTCGCCCCCTGTCTGTCCGCCGCCGTCGGCGACCTCATCGAGCGCTACACGCAGGTCGCTCCCGAGGTCGAGATCATCGCCTACCAGTACGGCTACCACGGCCTGCTCACCGGCAACTACATCGTCATCGACGAAGAGGGCCGCAAGAACGCCGGCATCCTGCGCGACTTCGGCGGGTCCCCGATCGGCAACTCTCGCGTCAAGCTCACCAACGCCAAGAACCTCGTCGAGCGCGGCCTGGTTGAGGAGGGCGTCAACCCCCTGGAGTTCGCCGCCGAGCAGCTGCGCAAGGACGGCGTCGACGTCTTGCACACCATCGGTGGCGACGACACCAACACCACCGCCGCCGACCTGGCCGCCTACCTCCACGAGAACGACTACGAGCTCACCGTCGTCGGCCTGCCCAAGACCATCGACAACGACGTGGTTCCGATCCGCCAGTCCCTGGGCGCCTGGACCGCGGCCGACGAGGGCGCCGGCTTCGCCTTCAACGTCATCGGCGAGCACCGCTCCAACCCCCGCATGCTCATCGTCCACGAGTGCATGGGCCGTAACTGCGGCTACCTCACCGCCGAGACCGCCCGCCGCTACCACGACCTGCTCCAGACCAAGCAGTGGGCCCCCTCCCTCGGCCTGACCAAGGAGCGCTGGGACGTCCACGCCGTCTTCCTCCCCGAGGTGAAGCTCGACATCGCCGCCGAGGCCGAGCGCCTCAAGGCCATCATGGACGAGCAGGGCAACGTCAACATCTTCCTGTCCGAGGGCGCCGGCGTCCCCGAGATCATCGCGGAGATGGAGGCCGCCGGCCAGGAGGTCCAGCGCGACCCCTTCGGCCACGTCAAGCTCGACACCATCAACCCCGGCCAGTGGTTCGCCAAGCAGTTCGCTGAGCTCATCGGTGCCGAGAAGGTCATGGTCCAGAAGTCCGGCTACTACTCGCGCGCCGCCCACGCCAACGCCGAGGACCTCGCCCTCATCAAGAAGATGTGCAACCTGGCCGTCGACTGCGCCCTGCGCGGCGAGTCCGGCGTCATCGGCCAGGACGAGGAGAACAACGACGAGCTCACCGCGATCGCCTTCCCGCGCATCGCCGGCGCCAAGCCCTTCGACATCACTCAGGCCTGGTTCACCGACCTCATGGCAGAGCTGGGTCAGAAGGTCGAGCCTGCCGAAGCTGCCCCCGAGCACTGAGGCTGAGCCCGCACCCTGCCGCGGCCGGTGCCGTCCTCGTGACGGCACCGGCCGCTTCTCTGTGCTCGCCTGTGCCCCGGAGGGTGGTGCCGGCGACCCCATGTGTCACGTTTGGCGACTATTCAACCCGCCTACTGCGCTCCTGGAACGGAGGCCTTCGCATCCGTGCAGGTCACAGCGTTGCAACCGGTCCGTGCGCGCTCTGTTGCAGCCCTAAAAGTCGCCCACAGTGACACAATTCGTCCCCCAACCCCCGTGTTTCGCGATGCGGCGCCGAACCCGGGCAATCTCCCGACTGGCCTATGCTGACGGGCGTGATGAACGAGCTCTCCGCCGCCCGCACGGACGCCCAGACCCCGGCATGGCGCCACCTGCCCGCCCTCCAGCAGCCCGCCTACCCTGATGAGGCCGCGCTTGCCGACGTGGTGGCGGACCTGCGCCGCCGGCCCCCGCTCGTCTTCGCCGGAGAGGTCGACTCTCTGCGCAATCTCATCGCCCAGGCCAGCGCCGGGGAGGCCTTCGTCCTCATGGGCGGGGACTGCGCCGAGTCCTTCACCCACAACACGGCCGACAACATCCGCCTCAAGGTCCAGACCATCCTCCAGATGGCCGCGGTCCTCACCTATGGCGCCTCCACGCCCGTGGTCAAGATCGGCCGCATGGCCGGCCAGTACGCCAAGCCCCGCAGCTCGGACACCGAGACCCGCGGAGAGGTCACCCTGCCCGCCTTCCGCGGCGACTCCGTCAACGGCCACGAGTTCACCCCCGAGGCCCGCATCCCCGACCCCACCCGCATGCTGGACGCCTACCTGCGCTCGGGCACCACCCTCAACCTCATCCGCGCCTTCACGATGGGCGGTTACGCGGACCTGCGCGAGGTCCACTCCTGGAACCGCGGCTTCACCGCCAACCCCGCCTACAAGCGCTTCGAGTCCTTCGCCGAGGAGCTTGACCGGGCCATGCGCTTCATGGAGGCCGCCGGCGTGGACTTCGAGGCCCTGCGCCAGGTCGACTTCTACGCCGCCCACGAGGCCCTCCTCCTGGAGTACGAGGACGCCATGATCCGCGAGGACTCCCGCTCCGGGCGCCTCTACGACACCTCCGCCCACATGCTCTGGGTGGGGGAGCGTACCCGGGAGGCCGACGGCGCCCACGTCGCCATCCTCGCCGGCGTCCACAACCCCGTGGGCGTCAAGGTCGGCCCCACCACGTCCCCCGACGACCTCTCCCGGCTCATGGACCGCCTCAACCCCGAGGGCCTGCCCGGACGCCTGTCCCTCATCACCCGCATGGGCGCCGACCGCATCCGCGAGGCCCTGCCGCCGCTGGTGGAGGCGGTGCGCGCCGACGGGCGCCCCGTCACCTGGATCGCCGACCCCATGCACGGCAACACCATCACCTCGGACAACGGCTACAAGACCCGCCGCTTCGAGACGATCCTCGACGAGATCCGCGGCTTCTTCGAGGTGCACCGCACCCTGGGCACCGCCCCGGGCGGCATCCACGTCGAGCTCACCGGCGACGACGTCACCGAGGTCCTCGGCGGCGGCGAGCACATTGACGAGGCCGGTCTGGCCGAGCACTACGAGACCCTCGTCGACCCGCGACTCAACCACCAGCAGTCCCTCGAGGTCGCCTTCGAGATCGCCGAGATGCTCAAGGGCTGAGAACACTCGCTGAGCGCCCGCCTGCAGAGCAGGCGAAACGTGGCCCGGTCCGCTGAAGCGGCACCGGGCCACATTCGTCAGAAGATGTTGATGGTGACCTTGGAGTCCGGCTTAACGCTGGAGCCCGGCGCAGGATCAGTGGAGCGCACCGTCCCGAAGGGACCACCCAGGCGCTTATTGACCTCCACCTTGAGCCCGGCGTCCTCCAGGACCTTCTTGGCCTCGTCCTGGCTCTTACCGGTCACATCCGGCACCGTCACCTTCTCCGGCCCCTTGGAGACCGTCAGGTCCACCGAGTCGCCCTTGTAGTAGCCCGAAGCCCCGGCGATGGGGGAGGAGGAGATGATGTTCCCCTTGGCCACGGAGTCTGAGTAGCCCTTGCTGACCTTGCCCTTCTTCAGCCCGGCGTCCTCCAGGACCTTCTTGGCCTCGTCCTCGCTCATACCGGTCACGTCGGGGATCGTGGCCGGCTCCTTGCCCTTGGAGACCACGAGAGAGACCTTCTCGGTGTGCTTGATGACCTTGCCGGCCTTGGGGTCGCAGGAGATGACCTTGCCCGACTCCACGCTGGCGGAGTACTCCTCCGTGACGTCCCCCAGGGTCAGGCCGGCCGCCGTGATCGCGGCCGTGGCCTGGTCCTTAGTCTTCCTGACGACGTCGGGAACGGTCTTGGTCTCCACGCCTCGGGAGACGGTGGCGGTCACGGCCTGGCCGAGCCCCACCTTCTGGCCCGCCTTCGGCTGGCAGGAGACGATGCTGCCGGCCGGGACCGTGTCGGAGTAGACGCGCTCGGGCGTGCCCCAGTCGAGCCCCTGCTTCTCCAGGGCGAGCTGCGCCTGGTCCTCAGACATGCCAATGATGTTGGGCACGGAAACTCGTCTGCCGGGACCGGCCGTCAGGTACCAGGTGGCGCTCGCACCGGTCCCAGCCACAGCCAGCAGCCCGATGACGAGTGCACGACGGCGACTGAAGCCGCCGTTACTCTTCTTCGGGGTGGGGACGGCAGTGGTCTTCTGAGCGTCGGCCGCCAGGGCCTTGCGGGAGAGCGCACGTGTTCTCCCCTTGGAGTCCGGGCCGATCGAACCAATGGGAAGGGAGACGGTGCGCATCCCGGCGTGCGGCGAGGCCTCCTCGGCGGAGGAGTCGTCGGCGTCGTCCTGGGGCTCGTTGTCGATGGCGGAGCGGGCGGCCTGAGCGTTGGCCGTCATGACCTGCTGGGTCCGGATGGAGCCGGTCCCGCCCCCGCGGCGTACGGAGAGCTCGGAGTCGGTGAGCTCGTCGACGACGTTGCGCAGCAGCGCCAACGCCTCGTCGGCGTCGGCCGGGCGCTCCTGCGGCTCACGGCGAGTCATGGTGGCCACGAGCTCGTCGACGTCGGCCGGCATGTCGGGCACCAGCTTGGAGGGCAGGGGCACGTCCTCGTGGACGTTACGGAAGGCGATCTGAATGGGGGAGTCCGCGGTGAAGGGCTGCTGACCGGTGAGGAGCTCGTAGAGGACCACCCCGGCGGAGAAGACATCGGCGCGAGAGGTGGAGTCCCCGGAGGTGATGAGCTCTGGCGCCAGGTAGGCGACCGTGCCCAGCACGTTGCCCGTTGTCGTCTGCGTCACCTCCGTGACCGCTCGGGCCAGACCGAAGTCGGCCACCTTGGCCACCGAGCCATCCGAGGGCAGCAGGACGTTCTCCGGCTTGATGTCGCGGTGGACTAGGCCGGCCCGGTGAGCGGCACCGAGCGGGCGCAGCAGCTGGGCCACCAGCCCCAGGGCCTCCTTGACCGACAGCGGTCCCGCCGTAATGAGGTCGCGCAGCGTGGGCCCCTCGACGTACTCCATGACGAGGTAGGCCACCCCGTCCAGGCTGCCCTGGTCGAAGACGGCCACCACGCCCGGGTTGGACAGGCGTGCCGCGGCCCGCGCCTCACGGCGGAAGCGCGAGACGAAGTCGGGGGAGTCGGCCAGGTGGGCGTGCATGAGTTTGAGCGCCACGGTCCGGTCCAGGCGACGGTCATGAGCGCGGTAGACGGTGGCCATCCCGCCACGCGCTAGACGGTCGACGATCTCGTAGCGAGAGTCGACCAACCGACCAATGAGGGGATCTGTGACCACGCCGCGATTCTACGATGCCGGTGGGATGGTCACAGCCGCCGGTCGGATCAGGCGGGTAGTACTGCCCACCTGTTGGGTCGCTCCGTTGCCCGTGCCGGATCAGGAGACTCGGTGCGTCAGCAGGTCCGCCAGCACCGCCAGGTCCTCCAGGGATGCGGCGCTCACCACGTCCTCGTCCCCGAGGCGCTCCAGCGCCCGGTTCCCGGCCTCGCGGTGCGCGGCGACGATCTCCTCGTGGGCAGCGCGCGCGCCGCAGTCCTCGATGAGAGCGGCGACCTCGCCGATCTGATCCTCCGTGGCCTCGGGATTGGCCAGGACACTGCCGAGCAGCCGGCGGCCGGCATCGTCGCACCGCCCCCAGGTCAGGGCCAGCAGCACTGTGCGCTTGCCCTCGCGCAGATCGTCGCCGGCCGGCTTGCCGGTGGCCTGCGGTGAGCCGAAGACCCCCAGCTCGTCGTCGCGCAGCTGGAAGGCGATGCCGACGTCCTCGCCGAAGGCGGCCAGGTGCTCGGCGGTGGCCCCGCTCGGGTCAAGGCCGGCCAGGAGGGCGCCGATCAGTAGCGGGTGGCGCACCGAGTAGCGGGCCGACTTGTGCCGAACCACCGACAGAGCGTCGTCCTGCATGAGCCTGGCTGCGGCGCCCGGCTCCCGGTCCCAGGGAAGGGGCAGGTTCTCGCTGCGCACGTCGAGGAACTGGCCCAGGGCCACCTCGGTGGTCATGGCGTCGAAGGCGGACCGGGCGTGCCGCACAGCACTGCCTCGGGTCTGGCTGGAGGTACGCGACGGCGCCAGTGCGCTCATCTCCTCACCTGCCAGGGACAGCAGGAGGTCGCCGAGCAGGATGGCGCCATTGGCCCCGAAGGTCTGCGGGCGCCCCAGCCAGCCCTGGGCCTCGTGGTCCCGGGCGAAGAACCGGTGCGCCGCGGGCAGGCCCCGACGCGTGTCGGCGCCGTCCATGAGGTCGTCGTGGACCAGGGCACTGGCCTGGTAGAGCTCCAGCGCCGCACCCAGGTGGACGGCGTCGGAAGCGGTCAGGTACTCGGAACGCCGCTCCGGGGTGCTCAGGATCGCGCAGCCGACGGCCCCCAGGACGGCGCGCATGCGCTTGCCCCCACTCAGGACGCTCCCGGCGGCCTCGAGCAGCTCAGGGGCGGCCTGGCCCAGGTCCTCCCAGCGCCGGTGGCAGTCCTCCAGGACCTGGGTCAGACGGTGCTCGACGGCGGGACGGATACGGCCCAGGGCCGCAGGCAACGCACTCATGACCGCCAGAGTAGTCCCAGCTCAGACGTCAGGAGGGCCGGCGATGCTCCCGACGGCAGGTTTGCCGCGGCGCGACGCCGAGTGCGGACAAGGTGAGGGCATACTAAGTCGCCCGTGCGGTGATCCTGGGGAATAAACGCTACAATTCTGGGGTTGTCTGCTGTGCCGGAGCGGGTTCCCATACCCCGTCACCGGCTGTCCGCCCGCTCACGCGAAAGGAACTCCGTGGCTTCTTCCACAGTGACGCGCTCCAGCACCGAGCTCACTGACGACGTCGACGAGACCCCGCTCGACGACGAGGACTTCGACCTCGACGACGAAGGAGACGACGACGCCGACGACGCCGACTATGGCGACGAGGACTCCTCTGACGAGGAGGAGGACCAGGACGACGACTCCGAGGCGCAGGCCGTCCAGGAGGATGACGGCCCGGCCCCCGAGCTGCGCGACTACTACCTGGACGTGAGCCTGGAGGAGAACGGCGACGGCTCCAAGCGCAGCCCCTTCAACAACCCCGCCTCTCTCAAGGGGGTCCGCCTGGCCCCGGGGGCGACTCTCTTCGTGCGCTCGCGCACGGTCGTGGAGAACCTCGAGATCGCCGGCCACGGCACCCTGGAGGAGCCCATCACACTGGCCCCCTACGGCCACGGACCGGTGCCCCGCTTCGTCATCGGCGACTCCGCCCCCATGGTGGCGCGCGACTACCTCGCTCAGAACGGCTACATCTTCCGCGGATGGGTCATCAAGGGCATCAAGATGCAGCCCTCCATCGCAGCCCTGACCGGTGAGCTCGAGCGCATGCGCCGGGAGGAGGCGGAGAAAGCCGCCTCCAAGAAGTCCGGTAAGCGCGGCAAGTCCCAGGACAAGGACGGCTCCTTCACCGTCTCCGACTCCGATGAGGGCGACGAGCCCGCCCAGCGGGTCGTCACCGCCGGCGCCACCGCGGACCCGGTCAAGGACTACCTCAAGCAGATCGGTAAGGTCGCGCTGCTGAACGCCGAGCAGGAGGTCGAGCTCGCCAAGCGCATCGAGGCCGGTCTCTACGCCGAGCACCGCCTGGCCGAGGAGGGCAACGACCTGCCGGCCAAGCTGCGTCGCGAGCTGCACTGGGTGGCTCAGGACGGCCAGAGGGCCAAGAACCACCTGCTGGAGGCCAACCTGCGACTGGTGGTCTCCCTGGCCAAGCGCTACACGGGCCGCGGCATGCTCTTCCTGGACCTCATCCAGGAGGGCAACCTGGGCCTCATCCGCGCCGTGGAGAAGTTCGACTACACCAAGGGCTTCAAGTTCTCCACCTACGCCACCTGGTGGATCCGCCAGGCCATTACCCGCGCGATGGCGGACCAGGCCCGCACCATCCGCATCCCGGTGCACATGGTCGAGGTCATCAACAAGCTCGCCCGCGTGCAGCGCCAGATGCTCCAGGACCTGGGACGTGAGCCCACCCCGGAGGAGCTGGCCGTCGAGCTGGACATGACTCCGGAGAAGGTCGTCGAGGTCCAGAAGTACGGGCGCGAGCCGATTTCCCTGCACACGCCCCTGGGTGAGGACGGCGACTCCGAGTTCGGTGACCTCATTGAGGACTCCGAGGCCGTGGTCCCGGCCGACGCGGTGAGCTTCACCCTCCTCCAGGAGCAGCTGCACGCCGTGCTCGACACCCTCTCCGAGCGCGAGGCCGGCGTGGTCTCCATGCGCTTCGGCCTAACCGACGGCCAGCCCAAGACCCTCGACGAGATCGGCAAGGTCTACGGAGTCACCCGCGAGCGCATCCGCCAGATCGAGTCCAAGACCATGTCCAAGCTGCGCCACCCCTCGCGCAGCCAGGTCTTGCGCGACTACCTGGACTGAGCGGACCAGCAGTACCGGCTCGCTCACCTCAACGGCGTCGGCCCCGGAACCATCAGGGTTCCGGGGCCGACGCCGTCGGTGCTAGTGTCTCGATCGTGACACGGGGTGCCACATGGCTGAGAACACACCCGTCGAACCTGTCCAGCTAGTACTGACGAAGGGATGTCACATGCACTGGGGCATGTCTACCCCAGCGGCGCTTGAGGCGGTACGCCGCCACGCCCCGCTGGTCTCCTGCATCACCAACGCGGTGGTCACCAACATCACGGCTAACGTTCTCCTGGCTCTGGGCGCGGCGCCGGCCATGGTGGACATCACGGGAGAGGCGGGCCCTTTTGCCCGCGTCGCCTCCACGCTGCTCATCAACCTCGGCACGCCTCAGCCCGAGCAGCGGGACGCCGCCCGCGAGGCCGTGGCTGCGGCGGCTGACGCGGGCACGCCGTGGGTCCTCGATCCGGTGGCCATCGGCATGCTGACGCACCGCACTGCGCTGGCCCATGAGCTCCTCAGCCGGGGACCGAGCGTCGTACGGGGCAATGCCTCGGAGATCCTGGCTCTGGCCGGTGACGGCAGCGGCGGGCGGGGCGTCGAGACCGCCGACGACGTCGCCGCGGCGCTCGATCCGGCCTGTGACCTAGCCCGCAGCCACGGCTGCGTCGTCGCCGTCTCCGGGCCCGTCGACCTGGTCACCGACGGCGAGAGCGTCGTCCACATTCAGGGTGGCTCCGCGCTACTGACTCGGATGACCGGCGGGGGCTGCGCTCTGGGTGCGGTGGTCGCGGCCTTTCTTGGGGTGGGGCGGAAGGAGGGTCTGGATGACGTGAGCGCCGTTGTCGCTGCGCACGCCGTCTACAGCGCTGCTGCCGAGCGCGCGGAGTCCCGATCAACCGGCCCCGGATCCTTCTCGCCGGCCTTCCTCGACGCTCTGTATGCCCTTGAGGTGCAGGACCTGCAAAACGTCAGTGTCAGTGCTACCGGGGCGACCACCGCCGCGCAGGGAGTGCCGGCATGAGGGTCGCGCCGGACCTGTCGGTTTACCTCATTACCGATGAGAGCCAGTGCCGCTCGCGCGGCAGAGACGTCCTGGCCACCGTTGAGGCCGCTGTCAACGGCGGAGTCACCTGCGTCCAGCTGCGCGCCAAGGGGGCCGACGGCGGACTCTTCCTGACTCAGGTACTGGAGGTGGCCGAGGTGGTCGGTGATCAGGTTCCCGTCATCGTCAACGACCGCGTCGACGTCTTCCTGGCGGCGCGCGATCAGGGAGCGTCCGTGGCTGGGGTACACCTCGGCCAGTCAGATCTGCCCGCCCACATCGCACGCCGTCTCGTCGGGGAGGACGCCTACCTCGGGCTGTCGGCCGCGACTCCCGACGAGCTGCGCACCGCCCAGGAGCAGGGCGCCTGCGACCACGTCGGCATCGGCGTCGTTCACCCCACCGCCACCAAGGCCGACGCCCCGAAGAGCCTGGGGGTGAACGGCGTAGCGCGCATGGCCGCCCTGACCGATCTGCCTGCTGTGGCCATTGGCGGCATTACGGCCAGCGATCTGCCGGCACTCCGGGCGGGTGGTCTGGCCGGTGCCGCCGTCGTATCAGCCATCTGCACGGCCGAGGACCCCAGGAGCGTCGCCGCCGACCTACACCGTGCCTGGGACGAAGGAGGTCGGCGATGAGCCAGCAGCGTTCGGCAACCGTGACCGCCTTGACCATCGCCGGCTCAGATCCCAGCGGTGGCGCCGGCATTCAGGCCGACATGAAGGCCATGAGCGCCCTCGGCGCCTACGCGATGAGTGTCATCACGGCGTTGACTGCCCAGTCGACGCGCGGTGTGGCCGGTGTGCACGCCGTGCCGGTCGACTTCGTCCGTCTCCAGATGGACACGCTGCTGGAGGACATCGTCCCCGATGCCACGAAGATCGGGATGCTTGCCACCGTCGAGCTGGCCGACGCGGTGGGGGAGTACCTGCCTGGACTCACCCACACGGTGCTCGACCCGGTCATGGTGGCCACCTCCGGGGACCGCCTTCTCGACGAGCAGGCCGTCGGCGCCGTGCGCCGTCTGTGCGCCAAAGCCGATCTCATCACTCCTAACCTCTACGAGGCGGCCGTCCTGCTGGGGGAGGAGCCCGCGGCGACCCTCGGTGAGCTGCGCAGCCAGGCGCGCCGCCTGAGGGAACTGGGCGCCCGAAGGGTGCTGATCAAAGGCGGCCACCTCACCGGAGGCGCAGACAACTCGGGCGACGTCGATGACGCCATCGACGTCTACGTCGATGCTGACGCCGTCGAGATCCTGCACGGTCGCAGGGTCGCCACGAGCAACACCCATGGCACGGGCTGCACGCTGTCCTCAGCGATCGCCTCGCTGCGACCGCGCCGGGCGACCTGGCTGGAGGCGGTGCGGGACGCCAAGAACTACCTCACCGGTGCCGTCGAGCACGCCGACGCCCTGGGCGTTGGACACGGGCACGGGCCCGTCCACCATTTTTACCGAGCCGGAACGATAACCGGATGGTAGATTGTGTCGTTGTCGTCGACGACCGGAGGTCATTGCGGTGCACCTGCTGAAACGAGGAGGAGTGTGTATCCGCTACCGAACAGCGCCTCCGCCTCCACAGGATTCAAACCTATGACAGATGCATCCATTTCTTTCCGCGTTAGGGTCATGCTCGCTGCGGTCCTCATGCTAGCGGTAACAGGGCTTCTTCCGCTGTCGCCACTGGCCACCTCGGCCCATGCTGCCGAGCCCGCACAGGCCGGAGGTGCAGCGTCCAGCGCGTCCTCGACAGCGGTGACCGCGCCCACCAGCTTCGGTAAGAGCGCCGAGCCGATCCCCGAGGAACGACCTGCGGCCGAGGTGAGTCACGAGGCCGACCAGAACGTGGTGAACTACTGGACGCACGAGCGCATGGCCGCCGCCAGGCCCCTGGATACCGATGCGGCCGATGATCTCGCCCAGGAGCGACCGGCGGCCGCTGAGGGCGATGGGGACAGCTCCAGCTCGACCGATCCGGCCGGAATGACCGAACCCGTCGCTCCGGCCGCCGACGGGGGCGCGACCCTGCCGGCCAGGGCCAAGGGAAAGCTGTTCTTCAACGGCTACGAGGCGGACAACGCCTACTGCAGCGCCTCCGTCCTCAACACGCCCTCCAAGAGCGTCGTCATCACCGCTGCCCACTGCGTTTACAGCTCGAAGAAAGGATGGGCCAAGAACGCGGTCTTCGTCCCCGACTACGACCGCACCCAGGCCGATCCGGACCCGGTGGGAGTCTGGACGGCCCGGTCGATGCGCACCTTTGACAGCTGGCGAGCCGACCAGGCCGACTATCGCAATGACGTCGCCTACGTGACGCTCAATGACGGCGGGGACGCGAATAAGCCGGTCGTCGACGTCGTCGGCGGCCACGGGCTGGCCTGGGGAGGCAGCTACGTCTTCCGCGCCACGATCTTCGGCTACCCCTCCAACAAGACGAACCCGGACGGTCGCGGCACCATCCACTCCTGTGTCAAAACCACGGAGGAGTCGGAGGGCAAGGTGCGGACCGAGGGCTGCGACTTCGGCTTCGGCGGCTCGGGAGGGCCGTGGCTCTACCGCTATAACGAGTCCACCGGACTCGGCTACGTGCGGTCGTTGACCTCGCTGTGGCGGCCTCTGGGCGGCGTGAACCGCGGCCCCTACTTCACCGAGGCGGTCAAGACCATGCTGGATGCCACCGCCGGGGACTGATGCGGTGGGGCCTCAGCCTCGGCTGTCGTCTGGAGCCGACGGTGTGGTCCGCAGTGGAACCGATTGCTGCGGCGTCGTTGTCGTAGACTCCGTTTTGACGGCCAGAAGAGTCATGGCGAGTACGAGTGCCGCGACCAGCGTCACCGAGGCGATCACCACGGCCGCCCACGCCGGCAGCCGATACTGGCTCGAGCTGCGCAGTTGCGTGACGCCCATGACGAGGGCGATGAAGGACAGCGGTACCCCGATGAAGGGAAGCGGGATCAGTAGCACCGCGCCTGCGGCCGCAGCAGTCAGGGCGCTGACAGTCAGAGAGCGGCCGAGGCCGGCCTTGGCCTTTAGCTGTTGGTCCACGGCGATTCTCCTCTCACTCGTCTCCTCGACTCGTGTCAGTAGGCCGCTGCCCATGATGGAAGCCGTCCCTGCCGAGCGCCAGGGTGAGGCCTGAATCTTCCAGATGAAGCCTTCAGAGATTCTTCCGCGATCGTGACCGCTCCCACCAGGCACCTCTGCATGTGAGACTTAGGACTGAGTCAGGTGGTGTACAGCCCGGGATCGTAAACTGGACACCGGGAGACTCCCTCGCTCAGGAGCACTGAGATGGTTGACGCACGCACAGCTCTCGCCCAGTCCGACACCCTTCGCCTCATCTGGCCCCAGTGGCAGGGGGCGGGAGAGACCTCGGTGCGCGGCCTGCTGCCCGAGCTGCCCTACGGGGAGGCGCGGCGCGTCTATGCACTGGGAACCCGGGTGCTGACGGCGCTCCTGCCCGAGCACGCCGGTCCCACGGAGATCGTCCCCGTCAGCGATGAACCCACTGGCGAGGAGGTTCTCGTCACTAACGGCATGGAGTCGCGTGCCCAGATCCTGGCCGGGATTCGTGACGCCCGCGAGGCGATCGCCCGGCACGACGCTCCCAGGATCCTCACCCTGGGCGGGGACTGCGCTGTTTCCGTCGTCCCCTTCACCGAGCTCGCCGCCCGTTACGGAGACGACCTGGCCGTCGTCTGGATCGACTCCCACCCCGACATCGGCACCTCGCACTCCCAGTACCCCGGCTACCACGCCATGGCGGTCTCCCACATTATCGGTACTGGTGACGTCGAGGTGATGGAGGAGCTGGCGGCCTTTGTCTCCCCGAGTCGACTGACCCTGGCGGGCCTGCACTCCTGGACCGAGGACGGCTACCCCAACATCGCCACGTGGGGGCTGCACGCCTTCGGCCCGGCCGACCTGGGCGACTCGACGGAGCCCCTGCTGAGGTGGCTGGAGGCCACCGGCTGCAGCCGCGTAGCAGTCCATCTGGATGTCGACACCGTGGACGCCGATGAGGTCCGGCTGAGGCTGGGCTACGATCGCGGCGGCCTGAGCGTGACTCAGACCAACCGCGTGATCAGGGATCTAGGGCGGGCGGCCGACGTCGTCGGCCTGACGATCTCCGAGTACGTGCCCCGGCAGGTCGTCGCCCTCACCCATCTCCTGGAGGGGCTGCCGCTTCTCTGAGTGATCGGGGCGGGCCGGGCGAGCTTCGCCCGCCAGGGCGACTGGCGTCAGCTGGTGACGACCTTGGCCCCGGTGGTCTTCTTGGCGGCGTCGAGGGTCCCCAGTTCGGTGACGCTGGAGAAGCCGGCGTTGCGCATGACGGCGCTGGCCATCTTGGGCTGGTCGGCGGAGCCGTAGAGCTGGTACTGGGAGCTGTGGTCCAGGCTCGAGATCTGGCTGGAGAAATCACCTGAGGAGAAGTCGTAGTTAACGGCCCCCTCGAGGTGCCCTTTCTTGAACTCCTCAGCCGAACGCAGGTCGATGATGACGGGACCGGATGCCTTCGCGCCCGCCGAGGCGGTGTTGGCAGAGGAGGAGGCGCTGGAGCCAGCAGAACCGGAGCATCCTGAAAGCGCGATCGCGCTGCAAACGACGAGCAGAGCAGAGGCGGTTATGACGCGGAGAGGACGTTTCACAGGCAGTTCCTTGAGGGGTCACGCGGCTTCGTCGAGCCTGGATGGGGCGGGATGCTTCAATCAGCGCAAGGCTCTGTCCCGGGGGATTCGGGGAGGGAACACGAGCAGGGCCTCAGGAACGAGGATATGCAGCATCCGGTAGAAAAAGACTGTGAAACTCAGTGAACTTCAATGCCGACCTCAGTGAAAAAGTCCACGTTGGTCGGGCTGTTGGTCGGGCTGTCGGCCGGGCTGGCCGGCGGCCTCAACTGCCGGAGGTCAGGGTCGAGGTCTCGTCCTGGAACAGCAGGGCGACCTCTTTGAGCTTGTCTGCGTGCTTGCGAGCATGGTGGCCGCAGAAGAAGAGCTCGCCGGTCAGCATGACGACTCGGACGTAGGCCTGCGCGTCGCAGACGTCGCAGCGGTCGGCTGTGGTCAGCGGGCGCTCGGTGGAGTCGGCGGCAGGAGTGGCCTGCTCGTCCAGGGTGGTCACCGCCTGCGCGGCGGTTGAGGTTCCGGTTGTGCTCATGGACTGCATTGCATCATGGCGTAGGCGCTCCCACCCGTCAGGGGCGGCCGTTTCCGCCTGAGGCGCACGCGCTTTCGCCCACGGCGCACCGGCGTCATGGCGCACATCACCACGGAGCCGACCGATCGGGTGAATGCTGGAAGACGGCCAAGGCGGACGTGGCTGGCTGTCAACGCGCAGGACTCGGGAGGGAGCAGTCGGGATGTCGGTGGTGCAGGAGTTTCGCGACCGTGAGATTGCGCGTCTGGAGCGCTCGGGCTGGGCGACCAACACGGCCCTTCGTCAGCGGCTGGAGGCCGTAGGGCTGCGGCCGCCCGCCGAGGTCGTCGCCGAGTGCCTGGGCGAGGGCGCAGGAGACGGAGGCGGTGCCGGTGCCCGCTGGGCGCGGGCCGAGCACGCAGTGGCCCGCTTAAGGGAGCACTTCGCCTCATTCCGCTTCTCCAACGACGTCGACTACGGGCTCCTGGCGGTCCCGGCCAGTAACCGACTCGACACCCGCGGGGCCATGGACCTGAACATCCGCCGCGGTCAGCAGCCCGATCTGGCCGAGGACTTCGTCGACCCGGCCCTGGGGGAGGGGGTCGACCTCGCCGGGGCCACCGGCACTGCCGGGAGCACGCTGGGCAAGGACGGCTGGATGGTGGTGGCCGGCGTCGTCGGCCAGTACGGGATCTCGGCGGGAAGCCATGAGGACGTCGTCGCCGCCCCGGCGGAGCTCTTCGAGGTAGACGGCGTCGACACCCGTGCCCTCATGACCCGTCAGATCTGGGGAGCCCGCCTCCTGCAGTGCCCGCCCGGACTCGTCCCCGACTCCGACTACGCCGAGCGATGGACCTTCACGCTCTTGCCCGGCGAGGGGCTGGTGGACGGGCGGGCCGTCTCCGGCACCGTGCTCAAGAGGCGGGTGCGCTTCCGGCTGGGCAAGGCCGACCGTGGGATCGGCAGCGCGCGGGTGAGCCCCGCCCTCCCGCTGGCATAGGGGCCCAACGGCCTCGGGCGTGGGCGCATGACGTATGACGCCACACGCGCAGCGCGGCGGGGCACAAGGCACCGGCGGCACTGATCGGCTAGATTCCCAGCGTGCCCTCATCTGAGAACAAGACCAGCCGGGGCGACTACTCCGCCCGCCACCTCTCCGTCCTGGAGGGGCTCGAGGCCGTGCGCAAGCGCCCGGGAATGTACATCGGCTCCACCGACCAGCGCGGTCTCATGCACTGCGTGTGGGAGATCGTCGACAACGCCGTCGATGAGGCCCTCGAGGGGCACGGCGACGACATCTCGGTGACCGTCCACGATGACGGCTCCATCGAGGTGCGTGACAACGGGCGCGGCGTGCCCGTGGACATCGAGCCTTCATCCGGCCTGACCGGCGTCGAGCTCGTCTACACCAAGCTGCACGCCGGTGGGAAGTTCGGCGGTGGCTCCTACGGCGCCGCCGGCGGTCTGCACGGCGTGGGGGCGTCCGTCGTCAACGCCCTGGCCGAGCGCATGGACGTCGAGGTCGACCGCGGCGGCAAGACCTACGCCATGAGCTTCCACCGCGGCGAGCCCGGCATCTTCGACGACTCCGCCGGGCGCGGCCCCTCCTCGCCCTTCACCGGGTTCACGAAGTCCTCCGAGCTGCGCGTCATCGGCAAGGTGCGCCGCGGCGTGACCGGAACCCGGGTCCGCTACTGGGCCGACCCCCAGATCTTCCCCAAGCCCACTGAGTACGACGCCGCAGCCCTGCGCGCCCGCCTGCGCCAGACCAGCTTCCTCGTTCCGGGCCTCACCCTGCGCCTGGAGGACAAGCGCCCCGAGGCCGAGGCCATCGCGGCCTCCACCACGCCGGCCGCCGACGCCGGCGAGACCGACGACGCCGTCCACGAGGTCACCCTGCGGGCGGCCGCCAAGAACGCCACCGAGAACCGTGGCGACCTGTTCGACACCGGTGATGACGACGGCGTCGAGGTCTTCCAGGCCCTGGGCGGCACTGCCGACTTCGTCGACTTCCTGGCCTCCGACGGCTCGGTCACCGACACCTTCCGCCTCACCGGTGAGGGCACCTACACCGAGACCGTCCAGCAGCTCGACCGCGCCAGCGGGCACCTGCGCCCCGTGGAGGTCGAGCGCACCTGCATGGTCGACGTCGCCCTGCGCTGGGGGATCGGCTACGACACCACGGAACGCTCCTTCGTCAACATCATCGCCACCCCCATGGGCGGCACCCACCTGACCGGATTCGAGCAGGCCCTCACCAAGGTGCTGCGCAAGCGCATCGAGGCCGACTCCCGGGCCCTGAAGCTCACCGCCAAGGATGGCCGCGTCGAGAAGGACGACATCATGGCGGGCCTGACCGCCGTCATCACCGTGCGCGTCCCCGAGCCCCAGTTCGAGGGCCAGACCAAGGAGGTCCTGGGTACCGGGCCCGTGCGTCAGATCGTCTCCAAGGTGGTCGAGCGCGAGCTCACCTCCCTGCTGACCTCCTCCAAGCGGGACCTCAAGACCCAGGCGCGCGCCCTGGAGGAGAAGATCGTCGGTGAGATGCGTGCCCGCGTCTCGGCGCGCCTGCACAAGGAGATCACCCGCCGCAAGACCGCCCTGGAGACCTCCTCCCTGCCGGCCAAGCTCGCCGACTGCCGCAGTGACGATGTCGCCGCCTCCGAGCTGTTCATCGTCGAGGGTGACTCCGCCCTGGGGACCGCCAAGAACGCCCGCGACTCCGAGTTCCAGGCGCTCCTGCCGATCCGCGGCAAGATCCTCAACGTGCAGAAGGCCTCCCAGGCCGACATGCTGCGCAACGTCGAGTGCTCGGCCATCATCCAGGTGGTCGGCGCCGGCAGCGGACGCACCTTTGACCTGGAGGCCGCCCGCTACGGCAAGGTCATCCTTATGACCGACGCCGACGTCGACGGCGCTCACATCCGCACCCTCCTGCTGACCCTCTTCTTCCGCTACATGCGCCCCATGATCGAGGCGGGCCGGGTCTTCGCCGCCGTCCCGCCCCTGCACCGCATCGAGGTCTCCGGCTCGGGGCGGCGCAAGAAGGAGATCATCTACACCTACTCCGATGAGGAGCTCGTCACCACCTTGCGCCGCCTGGAGCGCGCGGGCCGCAGCTTCAAGGAGCCGCAGCGCTACAAGGGCCTGGGGGAGATGGATGCCCACCAGCTCGCTGAGACCACCATGGAGCCTCAGCACCGGACCCTGCGGCGCATCACCCTGGGGGATGAGGCCCAGATCATGGAGGCCGAGTCCGTGTTCGAGCTCCTCATGGGCTCATCGGTTGAGCCCCGACGCGACTTCATCGTCGAAGGCGCCCGTGATGTGGATCGCGAGCGCATTGACGCCTGACTCCCGCGTCAGGTCTCGGCCGCTCCTTCAGGTAAGGTCGGTAACCTTCGTGTCACGGCCCGCCGAAGGTCGAGGCGCGTCGTTCACTGACTGATCGTCATTCTTCGTCCTCATGAGGGAGGTGTGCTGATGGCACCCGGTTACGGCATCCGCCGGGCGGGATCCTCACCCTGGCCCATCCTGCGCCCTGGGCCCCGTTCGTCCCTGTCACGGGAGTTGACCTGGCGGCCGCTGGGTCCGGAGGACAACCACGAGCTGGCCGCGCTCATCGCTCGGGCCGAGGATGTCGACAACCCTCCCTACCGCACCAGTGAGCAGGAGACGGCCGAGTACTTCCTCGACCCCACCTACTCCGGGGTCGCCGGGCGCGACACCGATGGCGTCATGCGCGCCTTCGGGCTGGTACGCCTGCGCCCGGCCGGGGAGATCTACGCCTCCATGACCGGCACCGTGGACCCGGCAGTGCGCAACCGCGGCATCGGACGCGCTCTGCTGCACTGGCAGGCCGAGCGGGCCCGCCACCTCGTGGGGGCCGAGCGGGCCGGCTCCGTGCCGGGCAAGGGCTCGGCCCAGGTCCCCGCCCACGTGGTCACCACTGTCATGGCGGACGACGAGCGCATGCAGGGGCACCTGGCGGACATGGGTTTTGAGCCGATGCGCTGGTACCGGGAGGTGCGCCGATTCCTCGGTGACGAGATCCCCGAGGTGGACCTGGACGGCTTCATCACCATCGACCCGTGGACCCCCGAGATCGACGACGACGTCCGGCGCGCCTACAACCAGGCCATGGCCGAGACCTGGGAGACGGAGAACGTCACCCCCGAGGACTGGACTGCCGGCAGCGCCTACTTCGCCCCGCAGTGGAGCTTCGTGGCCATGGATCGCTCCGGGGACCGGGCCCGCGTTGCTGGGTACCTGCGCTCGGGCCGCTACGAGCAGGACTGGCAGGCCCTGGGCTGGCGGGAGGGCTACACCGACGTGCTCGGGGTCCTCAGCGACTACCGCCACCGGCAGATCGGGCCCGCGCTGTTGGTGGCCGCCATGCGCGCCTACGCCGCCGACGGCATGGAGTACGCCGCCGCCGGCGTCGACACCGACAACCCCAGTGGCGCCGTGGACCTGTATGAGTCCCTGGGCTACGTGCCCACCCGCGGCACCATCCTCTACGCCCTCGACGTCTGAGTGGGGCGTTCGTCTCCCGGGCGGTTCACCCGTGCAGGTGGGCCACGGCTCCGGCCACCACAGTGGCCACTGGGCGAACGCCCGTCAGCTCCTCGGCCCCCAAGCGCAGGGGGTCCTCGGCCAGGAGCACCAGGTCGGCCTGAGAACCCACCGCCACCGAGCCGGCCCCGTTGACGCTGGCCGCCAGCGCCTCCTCGGCCGTCAGCCGCTGATCCGGCGACCACACCGAGCCGTCCGGTGTCCGGCGCCCCACGGCCGCCGACATGGCCAACCACGGGTCCAGGGGCGCCACCGGCGCGTCCGATCCCAGCTGAAGCAGGGCCCCGGCGGCCACCATGTCTGCGAAGGCGTAGGTGCGCCCCTCCAGTCCCGGCCACACCCGGCCCACGGCCGCCCAGTCGTCAATGAGGTGGGCGGGCTGAACCGACAGCTCGATGCCGCAGCCCACGAGGCGCCTGAGCGCCCCGTCAGGCTCAGCGAGGGCGTCGGCCGGCAGCAGCTGGGCGTGCTCCAGGCGCCCGGCGGCACCCGAGTGCGCGAAGGCCGCGGCGACGTCGTTGACCGCCGCGTCCCCGATGGCGTGGATGGCCATCTCATAACCCTGCCGGGAGGCGTGGGCCATGAGGTCGGTGAGCTCGGCCCGGTCGATGTTGACCACGCCGCAGGCGTGCTCCAGGCCCAGCTCGGCGGGATAGGGCTCGCACATGTGTGCGCTGCCCGAGCCCATCGAGCCGTCTGCGATCACCTTGAGCGGCCCCTGCACCAGCACCGGGGAACCGTCGGGCAGGCGGGGTGAGCCTGCCAGCGCGGTCCCGGTGCGCAGGCCCTTGGCGATCCACCGTTCCAGCTTGTCGCGGTAGACCCCGATGCGGATGCGGGGCAGCACCTGGGGGAGTACGCCCTCGTCCGCCATGGCCCGCAGGCGCCGCGGCCAGTCATCGGGATCTTCCGACCAGCTCATGTCCACCACTCCGGTGATGCCTCGGGACAGCATGTCGGCCAGGACCTGTCGGTAGCCGGACTCCCGCAGCTCGCGTGTCCCCGGGACCTCATCGAGGCGGTCGAGTAGGGCGAACCACGGGTCCTCCTTCATCGGTGCTCCCGGGTCCTGGGCGCTGGCCCCCGGCAGGCCGAAGACACGCAGTGCCGCCGAGTTCAGCCACCCGGAGTGCACGTCCCCGGAGATGAGCAGCGTGGGAACCTCCCCGGTGACGGCGTCGAGCTCGGCCACCGTGGGCACCCGGGGCCAGTTGGACAGGCGGTGCCCGAAGCCCTGGATCGTGGCTGGCCGCGAACCGGCCGGATGATCCCGCAGCGCCTGGGCCACCAGCTCTAGGGCCTCCTCGGCGCTGCGGGTGGCCAGCGTGTCGATGCGTGCCGAGCGCGCCGCCTCCATGTCCAGGTGGGCGTGAGCGTCCCACAGGCCGGGAATGAGGAAGGAGCCCTTGGCATCAAGGACCCGTGTCCCGGGAGCACTCAGCCCCAGTCCCACCTCGACGACCCGGCCCGCCTTGATACGCACATCCACGGGCTCACCCGGGGGCGGCGGCGCGGCCAAGGCGCCGGGGTGAGGGTCACCTCGGCGCAGCGCCCCCAGTTCGGTGCGGGACCGGAAAGGGACGATGCGCGCATCCCTGATGAGCAGGTCTGCGGAGGGTTGATCGGCCATGCGCCACTGTAGGCACAGCCGCCCTGCTCGTGGGCGGATCCCCGAGACGCTGCTGCGACCGGCCCCGTCAGCCGATTCCGATGATGGGGGCCGGTAGCGGTGAGCCGGAGCCGTCACGCCGCTCATCGGGCTCCGGCAGTGCGACCGGCTTGCCGCCCTCGCGCAGCGCCCGCGGCGGGGCCACCCCCACCCAGGCCACCATCAGCTCGTCCTCGCCGCGCAGGAACCGGTGCGAACGGACCCCGCCCGTGGCCCGGCCCTTCGCCGGGTAGCGATCCAAGGGGGTGACCTTGACACTGCCCCCGCCGGTGCCCGGGAGCGAGCCCTCGGAGCCCGCCACCGTCACCACCACGGCCTCGGCCAGGAGCTCCTCAGGAACCGCCGCGCCGGCGATGACTCGGGCGCCCTCGTGCAGCGAGATCCCCGCCATGCCGCCGGCGCCCCGGCCCTGCGGACGCACCTTGGCGGCCTGGAACCGCAGCAGCTGGGCGTCGGAGGTCACCAGTGCCAGGAAGTCCGTGTCCGCCGCGGTGCCGGCGAAGACCACCCGGTCGCCCTCGGACAGGGAGATGACCTCCCAGCTCTCGGCGTTCCTGGGCTCATCGCCGGGCTTGACCCGCTTGATGACGCCCTCAGCCGTGGCCAGGACGATGGGCGGGTTGTCGGCCGACCCCACCGGGACCAGCCCCACCACCTTCTCCTCCGGCTCGATGTCCACCAGCTGGCGAACCTGAGTCGCACCGGCCAGCCCCGGGGCCCCCTCGGTGCGGGGTACCTCCGCGGTGGAGACGACGTCGAGCAGCACCAGCCGCCCGGTGTCGGTGACCGCGCCGATGCGCCCACGCGCCGTGGTGGCCACCTGGGAGGTCAGGGCGTCGTGGGGCTGGCGCCCACCGGTGCGGGCCACCGGCTCGGTGCCGGCAGTGCGCGCCACCAGTCCGGTGGCCGACAGCAGCACCCGGCACGGGTCGTCGGGGACGGTCAGCGGCACCGGGGAGGCGCTGGGCATGAGCGTCATCGGCTGAGCGGCGCCACCGGCCCGCTTCGCACCCCGACCTGAGGCGGAGGCGTCGTCCGCAGTCTCTGCAGCGGCCGACGACGTCACGCGCTCACCGGAGGCCTCCAGCAGCACCGTGCGCCGCGGGGTGCCGAACTGCTCGGCCACGGCCGCCAGTTCACGGGAGACCACGCGCCGCAGCAGCACGTCGTCGGCCAGGATCGCCTCGAGGGCCTCGATCTCGCGGGCCAGCTCGTCGCGCTCCTTCTCCAGCTCGATGACCGAGAACTTCGTGAGCCGGCGCAGCTGGAGCTCAAGGATGTATCCGGCCTGCGGCTCGGTGAGGTCGAAGACCTGCATGAGCCGGGTGCGCGCCGTGGCGGCGTCGTCGGAGGAGCGGATGACGGCGATGACCTCATCGATGTCGAGGATCGCGATGAGCAGGCCGTCCACCAGGTGGGCGCGCTCACGACGCTTGCCCAGGCGGAACCGGGTGCGCCGGGTGACCACCGTGAGGCGGTGGCGCACGAACACCTCCAGCAGCTCGCGCAGCCCCAGGGTGTGGGGCTGCCCGTCCACGAGGGAGACGTTGTTGATGCCGAAGGAGTCCTCCAGCGGCGTGTGCTTGTAGAGCTGGGCCAGGACCGCCTCGGGGTTGTAGCCGTTCTTGACGCTGATGACCAGACGGGTGCCGTGCTTGCGGTCGGTGAGGTCGGCGACGTCGGTGATGCCCTGGAGCTTCTTGGAGCCCACCGCCTCCTTGATGCGGGCGATGACCTTCTCCGGTCCCACCATGTAGGGCAGCTCGGTGACCACGATGCCTTTGCGGCGCGGGGAGACGGACTCCACGTGAGCGGTGGCCCGTGTGAGGAACTTGCCGCGCCCCGTGCGGTAGGCCTCCCGGATTCCGTCCAGGCCCACGATCATGCCACCGGCGGGCAGGTCCGGCCCCGGCACGAAGGCCATGAGGTCCTCCAGAGTCGCCTCCGGGTGAGTCAGCAGGTGCCGGGCGGCGGCCACCACCTCCACGAGGTTGTGCGGCGGCATGTTCGTGGCCATACCCACCGCGATGCCCGCCGCGCCATTGACCAGCAGGTTCGGGAAGGCCGCCGGCAGCACCTCGGGCTCGGTGAGTGTGTAGTCGTAGTTGGGGGCGAAGTCGACCGTGTCCTCATCCAGGTCCGCCGTCAGCGCCAGGGCCGAGGCGGCCAGGCGCGCCTCGGTGTAGCGGGGGGCCGCCGGCCCATCGTCCAGAGAGCCGAAGTTGCCGTGGCCGTCAATGAGCGGCAGGCGCATCGTGAAGGGCTGGGCCAGGCGCACCAGCGCCTCATAGATCGCGGTGTCCCCGTGGGGGTGGAGCCGACCCATGACATCGCCCACGACCCGGGAGGACTTCACGTGCGGACGATCCGGGCGCAGCCCCATCCGGTCCATCTGGAACAGGATGCGGCGCTGAACCGGCTTGAGCCCGTCGCGGGCGTCAGGCAGGGCGCGCGCGTAGATGACGGAGTAGGCGTACTCCAGGAAGCTGGTGCGCATCTCCGTGGACAGGTCGAGATCGACGATCTCCCCGTCGGTCGGGGGAGGAGTCCGGGTGGTGGCAGACTTCGGCATGGGCGCATTGTCCGAGGAATCGGGCCGAAAACAAACCACGACACCCGGGCGTGACAGGTCAGACGCGCCCGCAGGCAGCGATCGGCCCACCTCGAGCAAGGGCACACCGGTGCTCGACGGCGAAGGGGCGGACGATGGCACAATGGCGACCATGACGACCCACTCAGGCCGCAGCTCGGCCACCGGTCCCGCCTCGCGCGAGGCGTCCCAGGAGGCCTTCGCAGACCTGGTGCAGCAGGTGGAGCTCGCCGGCTACTACCCCGAGCTGGTGCTCGACACCCTCCGCCTGGCTACGGGCGAGGAGGAAATCCTCTCCGGCATGGTCCAAGCCGAGACCACCTTCGCCGAGGCGGTCCACCGCCACCTGACCGTCCTGGCCCTGACCGCCAGCCGTCTCATCATCGTCCACGTTGACGACACCCCTCGCGACGACGGCAGCCCCGGCGCCCTGGCCACCAGCGAGGCCGTCCCGCTCAGCCGTATCCGCTCCATGGCCCTGACCCGCGGCGTGGCCGACCCTGCCCGGGGCGGAGGAACCCTCACCGAGATGACGATCGCGGTCTCCTGGGGCTCGGTGCGCCGTATCGACATGGAGCCGGCCACCTGCGGCGACCCCGACTGCCAGGCCGACCACGGCATGACCGGTGTGTCCGTGCCCGACGACGTCGTCATCCGCGTGGCCGCGGGCGTGGAGGGCGCCGCCGCCCTGGCCCGCGCCGAGACCTTCGCCGGCCGGCTCTCACAGATGGCGGCCCGCGCCGCCGCCCTGTGACGGGGCCGGGGATGGGAGGCCAGACCGCCGGCAGGCAGCCCGCATCGGCACCCGCCCCCGACTGTCCGCAGGATCCGGCGCTCCGCTACGTCCTGGCGGTGGGCGCCGTCAGTGCCGGACTGAGCCTGGCTGACACCGAGCACGACGGCGATACCGGCCGTGATGCCGACCTCAGCCCCACCGGTGGCCCCGCTGAACCAGTCGTCTCCGATGCCCGGGCACGCGCGGTCGCCCGCAGCTGGGGGATCGAGCCGGCCGGTGAGCCCGGGGAGGCCGGTGGCGGCCCGGGAACCGTCGTCGTCCTCGTGGACGGTCTGGGCCTGGAGATGCTTCGTCAGCGTCGCGGGCACACCCCCACCCTGCGCCAATGGCTGGCACAGCGCGAGGCCGCCACTGCCGCCGCCGACGCAGGAATCCTCACCTGCCGGCCCTCAACGACGGCTGCGGCCCTGACCATGCTGGGCACCTCCGCCCTGCCCGGCACCACCGGCATGGTCGGCTACTCGGTGCTCAACCCCCGCCTGGGGCCCTCTCTCGACGCCTCCGTCCTCCCCGGTCCCGACCAGGTCCTCAGCCTCATCACCTGGAAGGGGAACAACGTCCCCAGCCCCAGGTCCTGGCAGGACGTGCCCACGATCTTCGAACGGCTCCCGGCCGAGAGCGCGGTGAGCATCGGACCGAGCCGGTTTGCCGGCTCCGGCCTGACCGAGGCCGCCCTACGAGGCGCCTCGCACCTGGGGGCCGACCGGCTGGAGGACCGGCCCGGCCTGGCTGCCGGAGCCCTGCGCCGCGGCACCCCGCTGATCTACCTCTACGTCGGCGAGTTGGACAAGACCGGTCACAAGCACGGGTGGCTCAGTGAGCAGTGGCTGGCCCAGCTCGAGCGCCTCGACGCCGCCATGGCCGAGCTGGCCCGCCGTGTTCCCGCCGGAACCAGGATTCTCCTCAGCGCCGACCATGGCATGGTCGACACCGATCCCGATCACCGTGTCGACCTGAGCGCCCACCGCGATCTCGTTCGCGACGTCGTCGCCGTGGCCGGTGAGCCCAGGCTGACGCACCTGCACGTTGCCGACGGCGACGTGGACCTGGCCGCCGAGGTGGCCCAGCGCTATCGCCACGTCCTGGGGGATCGGGCGATGTGGATCGGGACCAGGGAACAGGCCGGCGAGCACCTGGGTGTCCTTGGCGCGCGAGCACGGGGCGTCGTCGGGGACGTTGTCGTGGCCATGGCCGAGAACTGGGTCCTCGTGGACCCCCGGGTCCACTCCGAGTCTGCCATCGCCATGCCCGGCGTCCACGGCTCCTTCACCCCGGCCGAGACCGAGGTGCCGCTGCTCATCACCGAGGCCTGAGGATTGGGCTACTCGGGCCTGGCACCGAAGACGATCTCGTCCCAGGAGGGCACGGAGCGCCGCGAGCGACGGCGGGACTTCTTCTTGGCCGGAGGCGTCCTGGGCATGTCGGGCAGGGGCTCCTGCGTACCCGCCGCCGAGGCGGCAGACGGGCCGGGGGAGGCCTTGGCCAGGACCTCGGAGCGCGACGGCATGGGGATCTCCGGCACCGGTTCGGTGGGGCTGTCCGCCCCCAGCGGTGCCCGACGTCCCACGGGGATGCGCTCCACCGCGGGGCTCGGGGCAGACGGCGCCGCCGAGGGGGCGCTGGAGGCCGTCACCAGCCGGGTTCCGGCCGGGTGGTTGCCGGTGTGCAGACGTCTGCGCTCCGACATCGAGTAGACCTGCGCACTCAGGCCCGCGTTCTGCTCCAAGGACTCATCGTCGGCCCTGGAACCGGCCTCGGCGCGGCGCTCCTCCATGCCCCGGGCCGGGGGTGAGGGGACCTCGGGGCTCTCGGGGCTGCTGGTGTAGTCGATGCCGTGGGGATCGGTGAAGGCGTCCTCATCCGCGTTACCCTCACCGGCGAAGCCGCTCAGGTCGTCGTCCTGGGGCATCTCCACCTCGACGCGCCGGCCCCGGCTGGAGGCCAGGTCGGCCAGCAGCGCGTCGGTGTCATCGGCCGACATGGCGCCACTGGTGGGGCGACCGTACTCCCGAACCGGCAGCATCCCGGCGGGCATCTCGACGGCCAGCCCAGTGGGCTCGCCGGAGGCCGCAGCCGGGGCGGAGGCCGCCGAGACCGCGCTGCCGGCCGCTGAGCCCGCGGCCGCGGGGGAGTGCCCCGACTGGGCCGACGGCGCAGAGGCTGAGGCCCCAGGGGCCTTGGAGTCCTGGTCGAAGACGGCCGGGCGCTTGGATCCGGCTCCGGCCTCGGTGAGCCAGCGCGCCTCGTCGTCCAGGGCGTGAACCGCGCGGGCGGTCAGGTCCAGTGACCAGCGCGCCTGCTTCTCCTCGGCGGACTGCACGAAGGTCACCATGATGAGCCAGGGGTCGCGGCCCTCGCGCAGCGCGTCCCACTCCAGGCTGGATGGGTCGACGCCGCGTGTGGCCAGGCGGTCCACCACCAGCTCGCCGAGCAGGGGGGAGTCCTTCTCCCAGCCGATCCGGCAGGACTGGGCTTGCGAGACGGCCCACTGGCGCTCGGCGAGCACCGGTCCCTCGAAACGGCGCACGTGTTCCACGTCCATGCCCGTGCTGATGGCGACCTCGGCGGCGGTCGCACCGGCGCGCATGTAGGCCTGGAGCTGCCGGGGGCGCAGGGGCGCCGGCGCCTCGGCGACCGTCCCCGACGGGGGCAGGATCGCTCCGCGGTCACGGCGTACCGCGGCCCTGAGGGCGTCATCGACGACGATGCTGTAACGCTCGCCGTCCTCGTCGGTCATGACAATCGTGTCACCGTTGGCACCCAGCAGCTCGAGTTCGACCATGGGCGGGGCCTCCTTCATCCCGTGTCAGCACGATATGCTCCACTGTGCCTCACAGCCTGCCATCCGCAGGCGCCCAGCCGTGGGAGGCGCAGCGGTGTGCCACATGTGAACCACGTGTGAATACCCTCGTGAAATCCCCTGGGTCGGGTGCACCGCAAACCAATCGTGCTCCTTCGTCGGGCGATTTGGCTTGACGACCCACCTGGCGGTGCTATTGTGCGCGTGCCTTCCGGGACGAGGGCGCCGAATCCTCGGCGCGACGCCGGCGCGCGTGCACGGCTCAGCTCCCGCCTTGTGAAGGTCACCCGAGAGCCGTCGACAGAAAGAGTGACGAGGCCATGGCGACCGACTACGACGCCCCGCGCAAGAATGATGACGAGCCCGAGGCCGATTCCATCGAAGAGCTGACCTCGCGGCAGAAGGACCAGTCGTCCGCCGCGATCGAGGAGGACGAGAATGAGGCCGCCGAGGGCTTTGAGCTTCCCGGGGCGGACCTGTCCCGTGAGGAGCTGAGCGTTCACGTCGTTCCGCAGCTCGAGGACGAGTTCACCTGCTCGGAGTGCTTCCTCGTCCATCACCGCAGCCAGCTGGCCTTCGTCGACGAGGCGACCGGTCTTCCGGTGTGCGCCGACTGCGCCGGCTGACGCTCCCACCCAACTCAGGAGATCCCCATGGGACTGTTCTCGCGCCGTCGTGACGACGCAACCACCGATTCTGACGAGTCCGTCCTCGGGCGCGACCTCGGCGACGACGACCTCGACGAGGCCACCCCCGGCCCCTGGGACCTCAGTGAGCTGCCCGAGGACCAGGAGGAGGTGCCTCGCATCGACCTGGGGGCGCTGCAGGTCCCGGCCGTTGACGGGATGCAGCTGCGTCTGGAGCAGGCGCCCGACGGCACCGTCACCGCCGTCGTCCTGGCGCTGGGCGGCTCGGCGCTCGAGCTGCGGGCCTTCGCCGCGCCGCGCACCGCGGGCATCTGGGACGAGCTGCGCGGCGACATCGCCAACGAGCTCGCCGGGAACGGCGCCCGCTACGAGGAGAGCGACGGGGAGCACGGCACTGAGCTGATCGCGCACCTGCCCATGCGCGGTCCCGACGGCACGATGGCGACCGGCACGATCCGGTTCCTGGGGATCGACGGCCCCCGCTGGTTCCTGCGCGGCGTCCTTCAGGGGCCCGCCGCCTCCTCCGAGCACTCCGCCCAGGCGCTGCGGGAGGTGCTGCGCGGAATCGTCGTCGTGCGCGACGGCCAGGCCCGTCCGCCCCGTGAGATCCTGCCCCTGCATGCGCCCGGAGCCGCAGCCGGCCCTGAGGCCGAGGACCTGCCAGGCATCGACCCGCTGGCACCCGGCCCGACCATCGCCGAAGTGCGTTAAATGGGGGTGCTGTCGGCGCGGGTGAAGCGGCTCTACGAATCACTGCGCACCAGCCGCGAGCACTTGGAGGCCGAGGATGAGGAGCGCTCCGCCAGCCGACGGGGCACCGATCCGATCGGCTCGCTGACCTCGCGCCAGCGGACCTGCGTCTCCGGTGTGCTTCAGGCGGTCACCTACCGCTCGAGCCAGGACAAGCCCATCCTCGTCGGGCAGCTCTACGACGGCACCGGCAGCATTGACCTGGTGTGGTGGGGCCGGCGACGCATCCCCGGCATCAAGCCAGGGGCCCATCTTCTCGCTGAGGGGCGGGTCGCCGACGGCACCCACCGTCAGCAGATCCACAACCCCGCCTATCGCCTGCTGGGGCCGGGGCAGTAGCAACCGGCAGCCACCTGCGGGAAGGACCATCGAATGAGCAGCCGTTCCACTGGAACCACCCGTACGGGCCTGGGGGCCATTGACTCCAAGCACTTCGACGCCATCGCGGCCGTGGGCGGGTGGCGCGGCATCCTGGAGTCCGTCGTACCCACCCTCATGTTCGTCCTGGTCATGGCGGTGCGCCCCGCCGCCCTGGTGGCCGCCCTGCTCGCCTCCCTGGCCATCAGCGCCATCTGCCTCGTGGCCCGCCTGGCGCAGCGCCAGTCCCCGGCTCAGGTCGTCGGCGGGGCCGTGCTGGTCCTCGTCTCGGCCCTGTGGGCCTGGCGCAGCGGCGACGCCTCCAACTTCTACGCCACCGGCCTTATGATTAATGCGGCCTGGCTGGTCGCCTGCCTGGTCTCCCTGCTCATCGGCTGGCCGATCGTGGGAGCCCTCATGACTCTCTGGCACCGCGTCATCGACGAGTCGGCCCACGGCGAGGGCAGTCAGGCGAGCAGGGACTCGGGTCGTGCCGAGACTCCACAGGCCGACGACGACCCCGCCGCCCGCCCCTCGGCCTGGCGCACCGAGCCGGCCCTGCGCCATGTTCGGCGCCGCTACCACGCGGGCACCTGGGTCCTGACGCTCATGTTCGCCCTGCGGCTCGTCGTCGAGGTGCCCCTCTACCTGGCCGGCGCCCATGCGGTGTCCTACCTCGGGGCGGCCCGCCTCGTTCTGGGCGTGCCGCTGTACGCCGTGACTCTGTGGTTCATTTGGCTGCTGGTGGCCCCCAGCCGGATCGCCCAGGCCCAGGCGGCTGCGCAGCGGTAGCGCTGCCTCCCACCGTCACGTGAAGATGAGGGGCAGCTCCTTCAGGCTGGACTCTCCCTCCCGCGCCGTGAGGAAGATGAGCTCGTCGCCGCGCTCGAAGCGCTCGTCGCGGTCCGGTGTGATGGGGCGGTAGTCGCGCAGAATCGCCGCCAGCACCGTGTGGGGCGGCAGCTCGATGTCGGTGACGAGCTCGCCGATGACCGGTGAGTCCTCCGGCAGGGTCAGCTCGTGCATGGAGGCGCCCGACTGGTGGAAGTGGAAGATGCTCACCAGGCTGCCGACACTGACGGCCTCCTCCACCAGGGCCGTCATGAAGCGCGGGGTGGACACGGCCACGTCCACGCCCCAGGTCTCATCGAAGAGCCACTCGCTCTTGGGGTTGTTGACGCGCGCGACTGTGCGGGGCACCCCGTACTCGGTCTTGGCCAGCAGGGAGATGACCAGGTTGGCCTTGTCATCCCCGGTGGCGGCCACGATGACGTCGCAGGTCTCGGCCCCGGCGCGCTCCAGGGCATCAATGTCGCAGGCGTCGGCCAGCTGCCAGTCGGCCTGCGGGACTGAGGCGATGCGCATGGCCTCGGTGGAACGGTCGACGAGGGTGACCTCGTGGCCGTGGCTGATGAGCTCGCGGGCGATGGAACGGCCCACGGAACCGGCTCCGGCGATGACGATCTGCATGGCTCAGGCCTCCTGGGTCGGGGCGTGTGACAGGGCGCGGCGGACCTGGCCGATACGGTCGGTGCTCACCGCCAGGTGCAGTCGGTCGTGCTCCTGGATGACGGTGACGGCCTCGGGCAGCAGCGCCGTGGCATCGCGTGAGATCCAGGCCACCCGCACCCTGAGGCGGTCCTCCAGTACCCCGATCGTCGTACCGACCCACTGCGGGGAGGCGTTGGGCTGGATGAGAGCGACCGTGCCCGAGGGGTCCTCCAGCTCGCGGGCGCTGGAGCCCGGCAGGATGCGGCGCATCATCTGGTCGGCCGTCTGACGCACGGTGGCCACGGTGGGGATGCCCAGGCGCTCGTAGACGTCGGCCCGCCGCGAGTCATAGATCCGGGCGACGACGTTGTCCACGCCGAAGCTCTCCCTGGCTACCCGTGCAGCCACGATGTTGGAGTTGTCCCCGTTGGACACGGCGACGAAGGCGTAGGCCTCGTCGATGCCCGCCTGCTCCAGGGCGTCGCGGTCGTAACCGACCCCCTTGACCTTGCGGCCGTTGAAGTCCGAGGGCAGGCGGCGGAAGGCATCCGCGGAGCGGTCGATGACGGACACCGAGTGCCCCATACGGTCGAGCTGAACAGCCATGGACGCTCCGACGCGGCCACAGCCCATGATGACGAAGTGCACGAGGAGGACGGTACTCCGTTGTCGGGCCGCGGACGTAACATCTGGAGACGTGCGTGACTTCGCAGACCGCATCAAGCGGCTTCTCGTCGGCCGTCCTGTTCCCAGCGGAGCTCTGGGGGAGACGCTCCTGCCCAAGAGGATCGCCCTTCCGGTATTCGCCTCCGACGCCCTGTCCTCCGTGGGCTACGCCCCCGATGAGGTGCTCATCACCCTGGCCGTGGCGGGCGTTGCGGCCACCTCCCTGTCGCCGTGGGTGGCCCTGGCCGTCGTCGGCGTCCTGGCCGTCGTCGTGGCCTCCTACCGCCAGACCGTCCACGCCTATCCCTCGGGCGGCGGCGACTACGAGGTGGTCTCGGCCAATCTCGGCTCCCACGCCGGGCTTCTGGTGGCCTCGGCCCTGCTGAGCGACTATGTCCTGACCGTTGCGGTCTCGGTGTCCTCGGGAACCTCTTACCTCGCGGCCGCCCTGCCCGCCCTGGTCCCCTACAAGGTGGAGATCGCCGTCGCGGTCGTCACCGTCCTGGCCGTGCTCAACATGCGCGGCTCACGCGAGTCGGGCCGGGCCTTCGCCATTCCCACCTACCTGTACATGGGCGTCATCGGCATCATGGCCGTCGTCGGGCTCGTCCAGGAGCTGACCGGGACTCTCGGGCGGGCCGAGTCGGCCGGCTTCGACGTCGTCACCCACGCCGGCTGGGAGCAGGGCCTGACCGGCCTGGCCGGGGGCTTCCTGGTTCTGCGGGCGTTCTCCTCGGGGTGCGCGGCCCTGACCGGTGTGGAGGCGATCTCCAACGGCGTGCCCAGCTTCCAGCGCCCCAAGTCCCGCAACGCCGCCACGACGCTGCTGCTCCTGGGGGTGATCGCCGCGCTGATGCTCATGAGCGTCATCCACCTGGCCGGCGCCGTCGGCGTGCGCATGGTGGAGGACCCGGCCCACCAGCTCCTGCGCAACGGCGTCCCGGTCGGGGACGGCTACCACCAGGACCCCGCGATCGGACAGATCGCCGCCACCGTCTTCTCCGGCTTCCGCCCGATGTTCTACCTGGTCGCCACCGTCACCGGGCTGATCCTGGTGCTGGCCGCCAACACCGCCTTCAACGGGTTCCCGGTGTTGGCCAGCGTCCTGGCCCGTGACGAGTTCCTGCCCCGCCAGCTGTCCCAGCGCGGTGACCGCCTGGCCTTCTCCAACGGCATCATCGTCCTGTGGCTGGGGGCCGTGGCCTTCCTCATCGGCTTTGAGGCCAATACGACCCGCCTCATCCAGCTCTACATCGTGGGCGTGTTCATCTCCTTCTCGCTGTCCCAGGTGGGCATGGTGCGTCACTGGACCCGCGAGCTGACCATCGCCACCGAGCCCAGGGACCGCTCGCGCATGTATCGCGCCCGCATCATCAACTCCATCGGCGTGCTGGGCACCGGGACGGTCCTGGTCATCGTCCTGCTCACCAAGCTCACCCGGGGAGCCTGGATCACCCTGACGATCATGGCGCTGCTCTACCTGGTGATGAACCGGATCCGCCGCCACTACCGCCGAGTCAGCGAGGAGGTGGCCATCTCCGACCTCCACGACGCCCGCGTCCTGCCGGCCCACGTCCACGCCATCGTCCTGGCCTCCCGCCTCCACCAGCCCACGCTGCGGGCCCTGACCTACGCCCAGTCGACCCACCCCACCGTCCTGGAGGCCCTGACGGTGGACACCGGCGACGGCGGCGCCGAGCGTCTCCTGGACGCCTGGGAGGAGGCCGACATCGCCGTGCCTCTGACGGTCCTGGACTCCCCCTACCGGGACATCACTCGCCCGGTCATCAACTATGTGCGCTCGGTGCGCCGCGAGTCCCCCCGCGACCTCATCGTCGTCTTCCTGCCCGAGTACATCGTGCGCCACTGGTGGGAGCAGATCCTCCACAACCAGACCGCCCTGCGCCTCAAGACCGTCCTGCTGTTCACCCCGGGCGTCGTCGTGGCCTCCGTGCCCTGGCAGCTGGGACTTCCCGGACAACGGCACATCCACCACGGCGTGCGCGCCCGCACCGCCGAGGGCATCATCGACGCCGACGTCGCCATGCGCCGTCACGTCGACAGCCATCTCAGTCACCTCAGCCACCTCGACCAGCACAGCCCCGCCGGCACCGGCGGCGTCGGTGCCGACCCCCAGGAGAATCGATGACCCCCCAGCCCAGCCGGAGCGCAGACCAGCCCGCCCCCAGCCGTGGTGAGCCGCGCGAGCTGACCCTGGCGGTGGGGGCTCCCGCGCACGGCGGGCACTGCGTGGCCCGCCCCGTGGACGATCCGAGTGGTCGCGTCATCTTCGTGCGCCACACCCTGCCCGGTGAGACGGTGCGGGCCCGCCTGACCGAGATGACCTCGCGGACCTGGCGTGCCGATGCCGTTGAGATCCTCCAGGCCTCCCCGGACCGCGTCGAGTCCGTCTGGCCCGAGGCCGGCCCGGCCGGCGTGGGTGGGGGAGAGCTCGCCCATGTGGCCCTGGACGCCCAGCGCACCTGGAAGCGCTGGGTCCTGGCCGACTGCCTGCGCCGGATCGGCGGGCAGGAGGTGGCCGACGCCGTTGCTGCCCTGCCCGAGGCCTCCGCCGCAGCCGCCGTGCCGATCGAGCCCATGCCCACCGACGCCGCGGCCCAGGTCTCCAACAGCGCCCGGCGGCGTGCCCTGGCCGGAACCGCCACCCGCACCCGCGTGAGCCTGACGGTCGGTGAGGACGGCAGGCCCGGCATGCACGCCTTCCGCTCCGGGACGGTCCTGCCCCTGCGCCGCCTGCCCCTGGCGGTTGAGGCCATCACCGAGATTGGGCTGCTGGAGCGCTCCCGCTGGCGCGCCCACTACCGGCCCGGCATGCGTATCGAGGCCATCGCCCCCAGCGGCGGTGAGCCCGTCGTCCTGCTCGACGATCGGCTCCTGACCGCCCAGGCCCGCAGCACCGGGAGGCGCCGAGTCCGGGAGGTCGTGGACGCCTCCGCCCTGGGGCTGGGGGAGCTGACCTACTCCGTCCACGCCGAGGGCTTCTGGCAGGTCCACGTCGACGCCCCTCGGGTGCTCGTCGAGCGCGTCGTGCGCGGTGCCCTGGGGGAGGACCTCGAGGGCACCGCGGGCAGCCGCGTCCTGGAGCTCTATTCGGGGGCCGGCCTGTTCACCCTGCCGCTGGCCGCCCTGGTGGGCAGCGGCGGCGAGGTCGTGTCCCTGGAGGGCAATGAGCAGGCCGTTCGCGACGCCCGCCGCACCCTGCACGACCACCCCGCTGCACGCCTGGCCTCGGGCCGCGTGGGCGCCCGCTCGGTGCGCGAGCTCGCCGGCTCCTTCACCGGTGGCCGCCCCGACGTCGTCGTTCTCGACCCGCCGAGGCAAGGGGCTGGGCGTGAGGTCATCGAGGCTGTCGGCGCCCTGGGGGCCGAGCGGATCGTCCTAGTGGCCTGCGACCCGGCGGCCCTGGCCCGGGACCTGGGAACCCTCCTGCGCTCGGGCTACACGCTGGGCTCCATGAGCGCGCTGGACATGTTCCCGCACACTCACCACTTCGAGACGATCGCGGTGCTCGAGCGCTCCTGAACGGGTGGTCAGTGGGGTTGCGTGCGGCCGGCGTCACCAAATGCGTCCCCGGGGCGCCCGCCCACACACCGAGTTTGGTCAGCCTTCCCTACGTATTGACAACGGATGACACGCCGTGGGCTACGGTCCACTCCGGAGCATCCGCGCAGCTCTCCACCTGACTGTCACCGCAGGTCCGCGTGACAGACCCGAGGTGGTGCAGCGGGCCGGATCGGTACGACAACTGGAAGTGAGTCCCGGTGACCAGCCTCAACACCTTCGCCTCCCGCAGCACCCTCGACGTCGACGGCCGCGACTACGAGATTTACCGCCTCGACGCCGTCCCCAGCCTGGAGCGCCTGCCCTACAGCCTCAAGGTGCTGGCCGAGAACCTGCTGCGCACCGAGGACGGCGCCAACATCACCGCCGACCACGTGCGCGCCCTGGCCACCTGGGACCCGGCCGCCGAGCCCGACACGGAGATCCAGTTCACCCCGGCCCGCGTCGTCATGCAGGACTTCACCGGCGTGCCCTGCATCGTGGACCTGGCCACCATGCGCGAGGCGGTCTCCGAGCTCGGCGGTGACCCCGAGGTCATCAACCCCCTCAACCCCGCTGAGATGGTCATCGACCACTCCGTGCAGATCGACTCCTTCGGCCTGCCCGGATCCCTGGAGCGCAACAAGGAGCGCGAGTACGAGCGCAACGCCGAGCGCTACCAGTTCCTGCGCTGGGGACAGGGAGCGCTGTCCAACTTCCGCGTCGTCCCCCCGGGTACGGGCATCGTCCACCAGGTCAACATCGAGTACCTGGCCCGCATCGTCTTCACCCACGAAGCCGACGGCGTCACCCAGGCCTACCCCGACACCTGCGTGGGCACCGACTCCCACACCACCATGGTCAACGGCCTGGGCGTCCTGGGCTGGGGCGTGGGCGGCATCGAGGCCGAGGCCGCCATGCTGGGCCAGCCCGTCTCCATGCTCATCCCCAAGGTGGTGGGCTTCAAGCTCTCCGGCGCCATCCCCGCCGGCGCTACCGCCACCGACGTGGTCCTGACCATCACCGAGATGCTGCGCGCCCACGGCGTGGTGGGCAAGTTCGTCGAGTTCTACGGCGAGGGCGTCGCCGAGGTACCGCTGGCCAACCGCGCCACCATCGGCAACATGAGCCCCGAGTTCGGCTCCACCGCCGCGATCTTCCCGATCGACGAGGTCACCCTGGACTACCTGCGCCTGACCGGCCGCTCCGAGGAACGCGTGCGCCTGGTCGAGGCCTACACCAAGGCCCAGGGAATGTGGCACGACCCGGCCCGCGAGCCCGTCTACTCCGAGTACCTCGAGCTGGACCTGTCCACCGTGGTGCCCTCCATCGCCGGCCCCAAGCGCCCCCAGGACCGTATCGTCCTGTCACGGGCCAAGGAGTCCTTCCAGGAGGTCCTGCCCACCTACGCCTCCCAACCATCCAAGCCGACGCCGGTGACCCTGGCCGACGGCACCGACACCGAGCTGGACCACGGGCACGTCGCCATCGCCTCGATCACCTCGTGCACCAACACCTCCAACCCCTCGGTGATGATGGCCGCCGGCCTGCTGGCCCGCAACGCCGTCGCCCGGGGCCTGCGCTCCAAGCCCTGGGTGAAGACCTCCACCGCCCCGGGCAGCCAGGTCGTCACCGACTACTACGAGAAGGCCGGGTTGTGGCCCGCCCTCAACGAGCTGGGCTTCAACGTCGTCGGCTACGGCTGCGCCACCTGCATCGGCAATTCCGGGCCTCTGCCGGCCGAGGTATCCCAGGCGGTCAACGACGCCGACCTCGCCGTGGTCTCAGTGCTCTCGGGCAACCGCAACTTCGAGGGGCGCATCAACCCCGACGTCAAGATGAACTACCTGGCCTCCCCGCCCCTGGTCATCGCCTATGCCCTGGCCGGGACCATGGACATCGACTTCGCCACCGAGCCGCTGGGCCAGGACCCCGAGGGCCGCGACGTCTTCCTGTCCGACATCTGGCCCGACCCCACCGAGGTCCAGGCCGTCATCGACGCCACCATCGACCGCGAGATGTACACGCGCGACTACGCCGACGTCTTCGCCGGTGACGAGCGCTGGCAGGGCCTGGACACCCCCGAGGGGGATACCTTCGCCTGGGACGAGGAGTCCACCTACGTGCGCAAGGCCCCCTTCTTCGAGGGCCTGTCCATGGAGCTCACCCCGGTCACCGACATCAAGGACGCCCGGGTGCTCGCCCTGCTGGGGGACTCGGTGACCACCGACCACATCTCCCCGGCCGGCGCCATCAAGGCCGACTCCCCGGCCGGGCGCTACTTGGCCGAGCACGGCGTGGCCCGCGCGGACTTCAACTCCTACGGCTCGCGCCGCGGCAACCACGAGGTCATGATCCGCGGCACCTTCGCCAACATCCGCCTGCGCAACCGGCTGCTCGACGACGTCGAGGGCGGCTACACCCGCAACTTCCTCACCGGTGAGCAGGAGTCGATCTTCGACGCCTCCCAGGCCTACCAGGACGCTGGCATCCCGCTGGTGGTCCTGGGCGGCAAGGAGTACGGCTCGGGCTCCTCACGCGACTGGGCGGCCAAGGGCACGGCCCTGCTGGGCGTCAAGGCCGTCATCGCCGAATCCTTCGAGCGCATCCACCGCTCCAACCTCATCGGCATGGGCGTGGTTCCCCTCCAGTTCCCGGCCGGACAGAGCGCCGAGTCTCTCGGCCTGGACGGCACCGAGACCTTCTCCATCACGGGCCTGACCGCGCTCAACGAGGGCACCACCCCACGCACCGTCGCGGTCACGGCACAGAAGGCCGACGGCTCGGCGGTCTCCTTCGACGCTGTCGTGCGCATCGACACCCCCGGCGAAGCCGACTACTTCCGCCACGGCGGCATCCTGCAGTACGTGCTGCGCCAGCTCGCCAGCTCCTGAGACCTCGTGCGTTGACAACGCGGGGCGATCGCAGATCAGCGATCGCCCCGCGTTGTTGTTGATGGGCGCGATGGTGAGAGCCTCCTTGGCCTGAGATCAGGTCTGGAAGGGCTGCTTGCCCACAGAGGTTATTGTCGGTAGCTTAATGGCTATGAGTATTAGCCAACTTGAGGTGCCGGGCGGCACCATCGCTTACGAGGTGCACGAGCCTGTCGGTACAAGTGATGGATCGGATGTACCGAGTCGGCCGCTTGTCGTCTGCTCGCCGGCCATGGGGGACGTGCGGGACGTCTACGCGCCGCTGGCGCAGTCCCTGAACGAGGCGGGGTTTCGTGTCGTCACTGCGGATCTGCGCGGTCACGGGGACAGCTCGGCGACCTTCACCGCCTACGGCGATGAGGCCACCGCAGCCGACCTCATTGCCCTGATTGAGGTTCTCGACGCCGGTCCCGCCATCCTTGTGGGTGCCTCCATGTCCGGAGCCGCTGCAGTGATCGCCGCCGGGCGTCGCCCTGACCTGGTGTGTGGGCTCGTCCTCGTCTGCCCCTTCTTGCGTGGGCCGCAGAGTCGAGTCCGGACGCTCGTGCAGCGCACCATGCTTGGGGCTGCTTTGATGCGCCCTTGGGGGTCTGCTGTGTGGAACAGCTACTCCGCCAGATTGTGGCCCGGTCTACCTGATGCCCAGCAGCGGGCCACGCGTCTGACGGGCCTGCTGTGCCGTCCGGGGCGCTGGCGCGCCTTCTGGGCGACGACTCGTACTGATCACCGCGTTGTCTCCCCGTGGCTGGACAAGGTGGATTGTCCCGCCCTCGTGGTTATGGGGAAGGAGGATCCAGATTGGAAGGAGCCTGCGGCTGAGGCCGCCTGGGTAGCAAGCGCTGTTGGTGGAGGTGGGGGAGAGGTTGTCATCGTTCCCGGTGCGGGGCACGCCCCGATGCTGGAACGTCCCGGCCTCGTTGGGCCACAGGTGGTCGACTTCGCCTGGCGTATGATCGCCGGCAATGCTGAGGCAAGGCCGGCGGGGGGAGAGGCGAGGAGCGCACGATGCCACGAGCAGGGCTGAGCGCCGAACGCGTGGTGGAACGAGCCGCGCAGATCGTTGACGAGCACGGCCTTGAGGAACTGTCCCTGAGCCGGCTGGCTGCCGATCTGGGAGTCGCGCCGCCGAGCCTGTACAAGCATGTCTCCGGTATGAGCGACCTGGTCCGAGGAGTCTCCGTGCGGGCGGTGGACGAGCTCGCCGACCGTCTGGCAGCCTCCGTCATGGGGTTGGCCGGGCCTGATGCCCTGCGAGCCCTTGCCGACGCCTATCGAGGCTTCGCCCACGCGCACCCCGGGCTCTATCCGATGACCCAAGTCCCCGCCGAGGCCTCGGACAGGAGCCTGAGTCCGCTACGGTCATCCGCTGCGCAACGCACGGTTGCCATCGTCACCGCGGCGCTGGGCGGCTACCGCATCCCCGATGATCGGATCATCGACGCTGTGCGAATGACCCGGGCGTCACTCCATGGCTTCGTGGATATTGAGGTCCACGGTGGCTTCGCCATGAATGCCTCCATTGACGTGAGTTTTGTCACACTCGTTGATTCTCTGGATGCAGCCCTGGTTGCTCTCGGCGAGCAGTAGGGCTGCCAGGTATCAGTGAGGACGAAAGGATAAGTCGCCTCAATGACCGGTTGGGAGGGGAGGGCTGCGTGATGATTCCCCGGCTGCTGTCTGCGATTCGCTGAGACCTTGGGCAGTCGCCCCGGAATAGCGGCCCTTCGCTTCCCGTTGCCCTGGCGTTCAGATCATGCCGAGCGGCGACCGCCGAAGGAGATGCGTACTCATGTCACAGTCCACCGTCAACAGCGACGCGACCAACCAGACAGACGTTCCGGTCGAGGAGGTCGACCTTCTCGTCGTCGGAGGCGGCAAGGCGGGCAAGTCCCTGGCGATGCTGCGCGCCAAGGCCGGTGACAAGGTCGTCATGGTGGAGCGGGACAAGGTGGGCGGCACCTGCATCAACGTCGCCTGCATCCCCACCAAGACCCTCATCTCCGCCGCCCGTGTCCTCCGTGAGGTCCAGGGCTCGCAGGCCTACGGTGTCACCCTGCCCGAGCAGGACGGCGGCGCCGACGCTCTGGCCCAAGCCCGCATCGAGCTGGCCTCCTTCCGCGCCCGCAAGGAGGCCGTCGTGGGCGGCATGGTGACCGCCCACGAGAAGATGTTCCCCGCCTCCGGCATGGACTTCGTCAAGGGCACCGCCCGCTTCGTGGGGGAGCGCACCGTCGAGATCGCCCTGAACGACGGCGGCCTGCGGCGCGTGCGCGGCGCCAAGGTCCTCATCAACACCGGCACCACGCCGTCGGTCCCCCCGATCGAGGGCCTGTCCGACGTGCGCTACTGGACCAGCGAGGACCTGCTCACCCTGCCCGAGCTGCCCAGTAGCCTCATCGTCCTGGGCGGCGGCGTCATCGGCGTCGAGATGGCCTCCCTCATGGGGCTCCTCGGTGTCCCGGTCACCATCGTCCACGCCGGGCCGCACATCCTGGACCGCGAGGACGAGGACGTCGCCGCTGAGGTAACCGCCGGCCTGGAGGCCCTGGGGGTCACGGTCCTGACTGGTGCACTCGCCTCGAAGGTCGCCGCCGCGGCCGACGGGAACGGTGTCGTCGTCACCACCGCCGACGGGCATGAGGTGAGCGGATCCCACCTGCTCGTCGCCCTGGGCCGCACCCCCGTCACCGCCGGCCTCGGCCTGGAGACCGCGGGCGTGGAGCTGACCGAGCGCGGCTTCGTGCGCGTCGACGACCACCTGCGCACCACCGCCGAGAACGTCTACGCCGCCGGTGACGTGGCCGGAACGCCCCAGTTCACCCACGCCTCCTGGAACGACTTCCGTGTCCTGCGCGACCTCTTCGCCGGCAAGGAGGCCTCCACCACTGGGCGCCTCATCCCCTGGGCCGTCTTCACCACGCCCGAGCTCGGGCACGTGGGGCTGAGCGAGGCCGAGGCCCGCGAGGCCGGCTACGAGGTGCGCGTCGCCAAGACCCCGACGGCGGCCGTCCCGCGCGCCAAGACCCTGGGCCGCACCGAGGGCTTCTTCAAGGTCATCATCGACTCCCGCACCGACCTGATCCTGGGTGCTGCCATCATCGGCGCCGAGGCCAGCGAGGTCGTCACCAGCATCCAGATGGCGATGCTGGGTGACCTGACGTGGCAGCAGGTGCGCGACGCCGTCATCACCCACCCCACCATGAGCGAGGGACTCAACATCGTCCTGGACTCCCTGGGCTGAGAGCCTGAGGACTGGCCCCGCCTGAACGGTTCGACCGACCCGTTCAGGCGGGGCGTACTCCCAGGTCCTCAACCAGCTCGGCCCCCGGCAGCGCCACCAGCAGTGCCCCGGGCACCAGGAGCTTGGAGTGGCGCACGCCCGAGCCGATGAGCACGGTGGCCCGGTCCGCCACGGCGCCGTCGACGAAGAGGTGCCAGTCCTCGGGCAGGCCGACCGGGGTGATTCCGCCGTACTCCATGCCACTCATCTCCACGGCCCGCTCCACCGGCAGGAACGAGGCCTTGCGCACGTCGATGCGCTTCTTGACGACGTGGTTGACGTCGGCGAAGTCGGTGGCGCGCACGACGCAGGCGGCGATGCGCTCCTGGCCGGTCCGCTTACCGGCCACGAGCACGCAGTTCCCAGTCGCCTCAGGATCCAGGGCGTAGTGCGCATTGAGGGCGTCGGTGTCGGAGTGGGACGGATCAATGGGCACCACCTGCGCCTGACGGGCCAGATCCGCGCCCTCGGGTGAGGCCGCCTCCAGCGCCCGCAGCGCGGCGGCCACGGGCTCGGCGAGCAGGTCAGTACGCTCCAGCGCCGGCTGCCAGCCGATCTCTGCGGCGAAGACCTCAGCCGGATCACGAAGCTCAGTCATTCCTTCTCATCCTTTCGACGACGTCGAGCGTCTCTCGATGCGCTCCACCAGACAGATCCTGACCCCGGGCCACTGCTCCGGGGTGATGGCGAACATGGCCGTGTCGCGCGTGCGCCCCTCCTCGCCGAGCGCCAGGGAGGGCTGCCAGGCGTGCAGGACCCCTTCGAAGGTCGCCCCCAGCGCTGCGATCGCGCCGCGAGCCACCTCATTGCGTGCATCGGTCTTGATGTCCACGCGGTCCACGCCCCAGTCCTCGAGGGCCTGCGCCAGCAGCAGGAGCTTGGCAGCCGGGTTGACGGCGGTGCCACGAACAGTGGGGGAGAGCCAGGAGGAACCGACCTCGACGGCGAAGAGCCGCCCGTCCGGCATCCACCGGGGCGTCAGGTAGGCGGTGTGCCCGACGACGCGGCCGGTGGCGACCTCCACCTGGGCGAAGGGCGCGTAGGTACCCGTGTCCCGGCGGGCCAGGCTGCGGGACACGTAGTCCTCGACCGTCTCCGGCGTCGGCACCGTGGCGAAGGGGCTGGTCGCGGCCCCCTCGGCGGCCATCTGCAGCCCCGGCACGTGCTCAGGCGTCAGCGGCTCCAGACGCACGATGCCGCCTTCCAGCACGCCACAGGTCAGGACGGGGGAGGTGGCATGTGACTCAGTGGTGCTCATGGCGTCGATCATGGCAGCCGTGGCGCAGTCGCCGCCGGGACGCCTCAGCATGTGGTCTCATTGTCCCCGTGCTGCACGTCATCTTCGAATCTTGACTACACGTCAAGTGTTGCGAACTGTATTTTTGATACGTAAAGTATCTTATATAAAGGTGCGAGTATTTGCCGGCATGATGACGGGATGGAATCACGGCCGGCAGTCGGTGCAGTCGTGTTGGGTGATCTGCTCTTGCTGATTTAAAGCATGCAATTGATGCATTCATTTTATTCTTTGGCGACTGTAGGCTGAGAGAGTGGCTGACGTTATCTATCGTGATCCTTTGGGGGTGGAGGGGCTCTATGGTATTACTTGATGGAGATTTGCTGCTGCGTGCCTCCCACCTGGTTCGCTCCTTCGGGAAAAAGGACAAAACCTTCGTCGCCGTGGAGGATGTGTCCCTGGACGTCGGGGCGGGGCAGGTCCATGGTCTGCTGGGGCCCAACGGTGCCGGTAAGACGACGACGGTGCGGATGTGTGCCACGCTGCTGGCTCCGACGTCGGGTGAGGTCTGGGTCGATGGCATCGACGCGGTGCGCCATCCGGAGCGGGCCAGGTCCCGGCTGGGCCTGGTCTTGGGTGGTGAGCTGGGGTTCTACCCGCGGGCTACGGCACGCGACAACCTGCTGTTCTTCGCCGATATTCAGGGCCTTGACGTCCGACGGCGACACAGCGCGGTCATGGACGCCCTGGAGCGTGTGGGGCTGGCCGAGGCGGCGTCCCGCAAGGCGGGCGAGCTGTCTCGAGGGATGCGGCAGCGTCTGCACCTGGCCCGGGCGCTGCTCGGGTCGCCGGCTCTCCTGCTGCTGGATGAGCCCACCACCGGCTTGGACCCGGACGTGGCGCTGCAGGTACGCGATCTGGTGCGTGAGCTGGCGCAGCGGGGAACGGGGGTGCTATTGACCTCGCACTCGATGCCGGAGGTCGAGGAGCTGGCCGACATCATCTCGGTGATCGGGGCGGGCCGGATCGTCGTGCGCGGCGGCGTGGGTGACGTGTCCGCCTTGGCCGGGGTGAGTGCCACCACGACTTTCACGTTACCGGCCCGCCACGGGGGCGCCGTCGAGGCGCTTCGCAGTGGTCTGGGCTCGCTGGCGACGGTGAAGCAGCGCGCCTCCTCGGCCCGGTGGGCCGTGACCATCTACTGGGCTTCCGAGGCTGCCGGCACTACCGACGCCGACGAGCGGGTTCGCCAGGTCCTGGCCGAAGCCGGCGTGGGAGCGCCTTCGGACCTGCTGACACGGCCAGTCTCCCTGGAGGAGGCCTACCTGGCCCTGGCCGACAGGCTCGCCCGATGAGGCGTCAGGTGAGGATGACGGTCTTTCACGTCCGTCAGTTCGTGTCGGTTCCCTACTTCATCCAGCTCATGGTCATGACCACGACATCCACCACGCTGGTGCAGTTCCTGGCGGCCTCGGCCTGGGGCGGGATCACCCCGACGCAGGGCTGGGTGCGCGGGGGCGTCGTGGGGATGTGGACGACGACGACCTGCGCGGCGGGGATCATCGGATTCGAGCGGTACAAGGGCACGCTGGTCCATCTGGTCATGGCTCCGGTGGGGGCGCTTAGGTCGTTGGCGGCCGTGGTGTGCGCGGCGGCGTCCTTCGGCCTGGTCGCCTTCCCGGTGGCGTGGTGCACGTGGGCGCTGCTGTCGACGTCAGTCTCCTTCACGGGGCCGGGGTGGGAGGTCTGGGCGCGCCTGACCGCAGGGGCCCTCATGCTGCTGGTCGGCTGCCTTGCCCTGAGTCTGGTCATCGCGGCGCTGTTCGTGCTCACCCCCAACGCGATCCAGTACGAGGGGCTGCTGCTGGTGCCGGTGCTCGTGGTCTCAGGCATCGTGTTCACCTCGACGACGCCGCCTGCCTGGCTGGCTGTGGTGAGTCGGTTCCTGCCGTTGTCGGTACCCTTCGAGCTGCTGCTGGGCCGGGCGACGTCGGCAGTGGCGCTGTGCGCTTGGCTGGTGTGCACGGCCGCGTGGCTGGGGCTTGCTGCCTTCCTCGGCCGGCGGGCGCTGCGTCTGGCGACACGGACCGGCACCTTGGAGGTGGTCTGATGCGCGCCCGGGCTCTGGCCTTCGCCCACCGGTTCTCCTCAGGGGTGCGTGTCTCGTGGGCCTCGTCGACGGCCTTCGCGACTTTGGGTACGGCCGTGGTCACGCTGCTGGTGCTGCCGCTGCTGGACGTGCTCTTCGATGTCCTCATGGGCTCGGACCTCTCCGCGCCTGACCTGGTGCGCACCGGATACGCAGCGGCCCTGGTGGCACTGGCCGTCTCGGTGGCCTCCGGAGTGGTGGGTACCGTGGCCACGGACCGGATGCTGGGCGTCTTCCAGGAGGTCCATACCCGCAGGCGCCTCGACGTCGCCTACTGGCTGTCCGTCGCCGTCGTGCCGGCGCTCCTGGCCGCCTCGACCGCCATCGTCGCGATCGGCGTCGTCTTCGCGCTCTCACCGCTGCACGACGTTGGAGCGCTGGGGCGTGTCATCACACTGGCAGCACCGACCATCGTGTGCGGGCTGCTCATGGGGATCATGGCCGCCGGTGTCGGAGTCAACCTGCCCGATCCCTATCTGGGTGCCACGATCATCGCCACGTTCCTGCCGCTGCTGACCGGCGTCATCGTACCGCTCGAGCAGTGCCCTACCTGGTTGCAGGCTCTGGCCCACCTGGTTCCGCTCAGCGGCACCCTGACGGTCCTGGACGCACCGGCAGCCGCCGTTCCGGCCCTGCTGGGCCGCGACCTCGCGGTCGCCGCCGTATGGGCCGGGATCGGGCTGGCCGTCACCCGTCGCGCCGTCACCCGACTCCGTCAGGGCCAACGCACCGACATCATCTGAGTCTGAGGAGGAGGTCTGCCTCAGCATGTGGTCTCATTGTCCCCGTGCTGCACGTCATCTTCTTCGAGCCGCGCATCCCGGGCAACACCGGGGCGGCGATCCGCCTGAGCGCCAACACCGGCTCCATGCTCCACCTCGTGGACCCCCTGTTCGACATGGACGACGCCAAGCTGCGTCGCGCCGGCCTGGACTACCACGACCTGGCCAACACGCGCGTCCACGCCACCTGGCAGGAGTGCCTCGAGCAGATCCCCGGGCGTATCTACGCCTTCACCTCCCACACCGACCGTCTCTACACCCAGGTCGACTGGCGCGACGACGACGCCCTCCTGTTCGGCCCCGAGCCCACCGGCCTGCCCCAGGAGATCCTCGACCACCCGCGGGTGAGTGCCCACCTGCGCATCCCCATGGTAGAGGGCAACCGCTCCCTCAACCTGGCCAACTCCGCCGCCATCGGCCTGTACGAAGCCTGGCGGTCCCTGGGCTTCGCCGGAGGAGCCTGAGCCCCCGCTGCACGCTCCTTCTCAGAGCATGCCGGCGGGGCGGATCGCCAGATCCTCCACCACCGCGTCCATCGGGGTGTTGACGGCCAGGCGAACGGCCGCCGCCACCGACTGCGGTGCCATATGGTCCGCAGCCCGGTAGGCGGGAGTGGCCATGATCCCCTCGGTGCGCAGGCGCGCCGCATTGAAGGCGTGCAACCGCTCCTGCATGGGGGTGTCCACCCGGCCCGGGTAGATCGAGGTGACCCGCACCTTGCCGGCCTCCTCCTGGCGCAGCGTGTCAGCCAGGGACTTCAGCCCCGCCTTGGAGGCGGAGTAGAGGGCGTTGCCCGAACGCGGGCTCACTCCGGCGCCGGAGTTGATGAACACCGTCAGTCCGCGGGCCTCCCGCAGTGCCGGCAGCAGCAGGCTCGTCAGGTAGGCCGTCGCCACCAGGTTGAGGTTGAGAACCGCCCGCCAACGCGTGGGCGTGATCTTGTCAACAGCGCCCGGTGCCTCCATGCCGGCGCTGTGCACCAGCACGTCGAGGCTCTCGATGTCGATCCGGCTGACCAGCCTGGCCAGGGCCGTGTCATCGGTCAGGTCGACCGGGCAGATGAGAACCGCCGTCTGAGACTCCTCCTCCAGCGCGAGCGCCAGCTCCTCCAGGTCATTGACCGAGCGGGCCAGCAGGATGAGGTTGTGGTCCCGGGCCAGGTCCCTGGCCACGGCCAGTCCGATCCCGGAGGTCGCCCCGGTGATGAGGGCGATGGGGCGGCGCTGGTGGCGGCCGGAACCGGCGCGCGTGAAACCATGAGCAGGGGTGAAGGGGACGGACTCCCCCTGACGACGACGCCGGCCCGCCTTGGAGGACGAGGCGTCGACCTGGGCGATCTGCGGGCTCACTGGCCGTCCCTGAGGAAGGCGGCGACCCCGGGCTCCCCGGGTACGGAGTAGGTGGCGGTGAGCGTGGCCCGAGCGATGCAGTGCGGCGCCAGGGTGAAGGCCGCCATGGCGGGACTGGCGTCGTCATCCAGGCCCAGCGTGTCCACGTCCAGGGCGGAGACGGTGAAGACGTAGCGGTGGTCGCCGTCGCCCGCCGGCGGGTAGGGACCGAACCAGGCGTGGTCGCCGGAGTCCCCGGCCAGGTGGAAGGCGGCGCCATCGAGCTGAAGGTCGCTGGCCCCCGCACCCCGCTCCAGCGAGGTGACCGAGGCGTCCAGGTCCACGATGGTCCAGTGCCACCAGCCCGACATGGTCGGAGCGTCCGGGTCGAAGCAGGACACGACGAAGGACTGCGTCTGCTCGGGGAAGCCCGACCAGCTCAGGGCCGGGGAGACGTTGTCATGGATGCCGGTGAAGATGTCCGGGATCCGCCCCTGCTCGGTCAGGTCCGCAGAGGTCAGGGTGAAGGAGGGGACTGAGGGCAGAAAGCCGGTAGGGGCCGGCGGGCGGGGGCGAGTGAGGTCGGCTGTCATAGGTGTACCTCCAGGCAGGTGACGGGTAGGGAAGGTGGCCTTCCATGAGGGCACAGCCCCAACTGTAGACGCCCCTGCGCAGACCCGTCCCTGTGGATCTCCTGTGGGGGACCTCCGTGTGCTCATCTCTCCCTGAGGCCCCTTGTTGCCTACGCCCCCGATTGATGTCGCAGCGCAGCGCTATCCTGAAACCCACCCATCGAACATACGTACAGAGGAAGGGGGTGTCATGAGAGTCTCGACTACGCGCGCGCCAGCGGAGGCTCAGAACCGCCTCGACCGGGCCCGACTCGCCCTGAGGCTGGCCGAGGAACGCACCGGACTGCGCGACTCAGCAGCCCTGACGGTGCAGCGCGCCCTGTCCTCGGCGTCAACCAGCGCCCTGCTGAGCGCATCAGCCGACTCGCCTCAGGCCGGCTCCTCCGCATTCCCCGCACCTCCTGCGGCGCTCTCGGCCTGGCAGGACTCCGGTGTCCTCACCCTCCACGGATCCACCACCCTCCTCCTGGCCGCCCTCGCCCTGCGCCAGGGCGCCACCGGCTGGTGCGGCGTCATCGGGGGAGATGAGCTGGGCTGGTGCGCAGCCACTGAGGTCGGCCTCGACCTCAAACGGGTCCTCACCGTTCCAGCACCCCTCCTCGACGACGCCTCCATCCTGACGGTCACCTCCACGCTGCTCGACGGCGTCGACACCCTCCTCATCGGCGCCACCGTCGCCGAAGGCCTGCGTCCCCAGCACCGCAGGCGCCTGCTATCCCGAGCGCGAGAACGCGGCCACCTCATTCTGACCTCCGCCCGCTGGGAAGGCGCCCGCATCCTCCGAGCCGATGCCCTGGCCCCCGACACCGGAATCCGGAACACGCCTCCCGCCCAGGCCCCGGTGGAGGCCCCCAGCAAGCCCTCCGCCGACGGCGTCGTCATCCCCATCGGGCGAGGGGCCTCGCCCGCTCCGGTGCGAGCCATCGAGATGCCGGCCGGATATCTGCGACGCCTCACCTGGACCCTGGCCGACCCGCAGCGCCCACGGCTCGCCCCCACCGAAGAGCTCACGCTCTCACTGTCCGCCGAAGGGCTGCGCACAGGCTCCCGCAACGCCGTCGACACCGCCGACCCGACCTCCCACCCGCAGGAGGTGGCCGGATGAACCCGCCACAACCGCCCTCGCCGTCCGGTCCACCCGCCTCCAGATTCGTGGCCATCTGGGTCCCCGACTGGCCCGTCGTCGCCCTCACCATGGAGGCCCGCCAGCGGCATCGACACCCCCGAGCGCACCAAGGAGCCCCCCACCTGCCGGACCCGGCCACCGAACCCGTCGCCGTCGTCGGCGCTCGCGGAGTCCTCGCCGCCTCAGCCCCGGCCCGCCGCGCCGGCATCACCACCGGCATGCGACTGCGCACCGCCCGCTCCCTGTGTCCCGAGCTCACCGTCCTGCCTCCCCAGGAGGAACGCCAAGCACGTGCCTTCGAAATCGTCATGGAGGCCCTCACCTCCCTCTTGGCGGACCCCATGGTGGCCCGCCCCGGACTGGCCTTGTCCCACGTCAGAGGGCCCGCAGCCTGGATCGGCGGAGAAGAACCCCTCGCCTCAGCCCTCGTGGAGACCGTCACCCAGGAGGCCGACGTCGAGTGCCAGGTCGGCATCGCTGACTCCCTGCCCGGAGCCGTCCTGGCCTCCCGTCAAGGAATCATCGTCGAACCGGGACGAACCCCGGAGTTCCTCGCCCCCTGGCCCCTGGACGCACTCCTGACCTGCCTGCCCCTCAGCCGCCTGAGGTGCGACGCCCGCCCCCTGCTGGAGAGCTTCTCCCGACTCGGCCTGCGCACCTTGGCGGACCTGGCAGCCCTGCCCCGAAAAGACGTCACCGCCCGCTTCGGCCCCCTGGGGAGCAGGCTCCACCACCTGGCCGCCGGCACCCACCACGAGGTCCCCGCCATGCCCCGGCCGGCCCAGGACATCACCGTCACCTCCGACCTCGACCCTCCCGTCGAACGCGCCGACACCGCAGCCTTCGCCGCCCGCCACCTCGCCGAGAACCTGGCGGCCCGCCTGCTGTCCGCAGGCCTTTCCGTCGGACGCCTCTGCGTTGCTGCCCGCTGCGAGGACGGCACCGACCTGTCCCGAAGCTGGATGCTGGAGGACACCCCCACCCCCGCCGAGCTCACCGACCGCGTGCGCTGGCAGCTCGAGGGATGGCTCTCCGGACGCTCCGGGCGCCCACCCTCCTCCGGTCTGACCCACCTGAGCCTGACCGCCCTCGAGCTGAGCCCCGCCACGACCTCCCAGACGGGACTGTGGCAAGCGCCGGGCCACCAGGCCCAGTCGCGCGCTCGCCGTGCCGCCGAACGCGTGGAGTCACTCCTGGGGGCCGGAAGCATCCAGGTTCCCAGGATTGTTCCCGGGCGCGACCCGCGCTCGCGGGTTCGCCTCATCCCCTGGGGTGAGAGCGAAGGTGTAGGGGAGTCCACGGATGATGAGATGGCGCCCTGGAGCGGCGCTCTGCCCGAGCCCTCACCCTCCATCGTCCTGCCCCGACCGGTTCCCGCGCGCCTCACCGACATTGAGGGGAGAGAGCTCGGCGTCGACATCCACGGTCAGCTCGACGGTGTCCCCGGCTTCCTCAGTGTCGACGACGGCGTGGATGGCGTTGATGAGGGTGCTGTGGGGACTGTGCCCCAGATGGAGTCCGTGCTCCTGTGGGCCGGGCCTTGGCCGGTCGACGAGGGGTGGTGGACCTCCCAGGGGCCTTCGCGACGCGCCTACCTCCAGGTGGTCACCGACGTCGGGCCGCCCCGCCTGCTGGTGCGATCAGGTCGATGGTGGCTCGATGCCCTCTACTCCTGAGGAGCTGTCCGATGGCGTGGCCGCAAGGGATGGGGGCTGGCGCCGTCGTCCCTTCAGCCACAGGAGCGCCAGCGTCACCAGGCACAGCCAGGCCAGCCCCAGGGACCAGCCGGCCAGCACGTCGGTCATCCAGTGATAGCCCAGGTAGACACGGGATGCCCCCACCAGCAGGGTCGACCCCGCCGCCGCCATGATCGCCAAGGTCCGGTACAGGGTCACCGCAGTGGATGTCAGAACCATTCCCGCCAGCATGCCGGCGAAGACGGCCGTGTTGAAGGAGTGCCCCGAGGGGAAGGAGGTGGTCGAGGCGGGCTCGCCTAGAAGGGTGTCGGTTGAGGGGCGTGCACGCCTGAAGAACTCTTTGAGCGCCACCGTCAACAGGCTGGAGCCGATCATCGTGAGGCTCAGAACCAGTGCGCGCACGCGGTGGCCCCTCATGAAGAGGAGGACGGCACAGATCGCGGTCAGGATCGTCAGCCCCACGGTGGAGCCCAGGGCGGTGAACACCTGCATGATGACGGTCAAGGCCGGGAGGCGCTCGTCCACGGCCCAGGTGGTGACGCTCTGGTCATGAGGCGCCAGCCCCGTCCCGGAGCTCGTGGTCAGGGCCAGCCAGGAGAACAGCGACAGCGTGATGACGGCGGTTGCGGCCAGCGTGCCGGCCTGCCTGGTGCGCCAGGTGTGAGGCAGGTGGTCGAGTGAGAGCATGAGGGGGAGGTTATCCGGGCTGGTCTGGATGAGGCTATGCGTGCGCCATGGAGTGGCTGAGCGGCGTCGTCACGTCTTGCCCGCGCCCGGGGCGCTCGGCGGGTAGCATCCGGCCCGAGTGATTCGATCCGGCTCAGGAGGACCCGCGTGGCCAAGCTCTACTTCCGCTACGGCGCCATGAACTCCGGTAAGTCCACGGGGCTGCTCCAGACCGCCTACAACTACGAGGAGCGCGATCAGCGCGTCCTGCTCCTCAAGGCGGTGGTCGACACCAAGGGTGAGGACTCAGTGGTCTCCCGGCTCGGGGTGTCGCGCCGCGTTGACCTCCTCGTCGACGCCGACGACGACCTGCGCGCCCTGGTGCACCGGCGGGCCCTGAGCGGTGCGCGGCCCGTCCGCGACGAGGACGGCGTCCCGCGAGAGGCGGCGGCGACCTTGCGTGAGGTTCTTGACTGCGTGCTCATCGACGAGGCTCAGTTCCTCACGGCCCTTCAGGTGGACCAGCTCATGGAGATCGCGCTGATCGACGACGTGCCCGTCCTGGCCTACGGGATCCGCACCGACTTCCGCACAGTCAGCTTTCCCGGGTCGCGCAGGCTGCTGGAGATCGCCCACTCCTTGGAGGAGCTCAAGACCATCTGCCGCTGTGGGCGCAAGGCCATCTTCAATGCCCGCAAGGTGGGGGAGTCCTTCGTCTTCGACGGCGATCAGGTGGCCATCGACTCCGGGGACGTCACGTACGAGTCGCTGTGCGGCCAGTGCTACCTCGCCGCCGGTGGGAGGCTTCCCGACCGGTGAGCCTCGCTCCGGGACTGAGCTTGTGCTGGCGGGAGTACAAGGCTGACCGAGGGCGATGGGGAGCGAGGAGACGGCCTTCGTTCCGAGATGATCCTTGTATTCTGGGTATTACAAGCATTATCGTGAAACTGTGAATGTCTCCTACGCACTCATCGCAGACATCATCCGCTCGCGCGAGCTCCCTGATCGCAGGCGTGCTCAGCGCGTCATTCACGAGACTCTGGAGCGGGCCGCTGAAGGTCTGGCGCTGACGCAGCGCCCGTACGCCACGGTCGGCGACGAGCTGCAGGCGGTCTCGGCGACCCTCGCCGACGCTCTCGCTCTCACCATGCGTACACACCTTCTTCTGCCTGATGGGTTGGGCCTGCGCTTCGGAATCGGAGTCGGAGCGATCTCCGAGGTGGAGGGGGCGGCGGGAAGCGGTGCAGACGGTGCGCCAGGACGTCCGATCCAGGACGGCTCGGCATGGTGGGCCGCACGCGAAGCCATCGAGAAGGCTCATCATCTCCAGGATGCGGGGAGGTCCTTCATTCGCACCTGGCTGCGCATCCACCCGGATGCGGTCGGCGGATCCGGAGGGGAGTGGAGTGAGCGTGAGAGGGTCGTCAACTCCGTCCTCATTCTGCGCGACCAGACGATATTCCGCTTTCAGCCCCGTCAGCGCCGCATTATGGCTGGACTCCTCATGGGGGTGACCCAGATTGAGATCGCCCGTCAGGAGAAGGTGAGTCAGCAAGCCGTCTCTGAATTCGCTCGCAGTGCCGGTTCCTCCTTGCTGGAGGTTCAAAAGCTTCTCGACGGGTTGAGTGGGGGAGGTGAAGGAGAGTGACGGCCCTTCTTGTTCTTCTGTTTGCCGTCGCTTCCGTGGTTGGTGCCTCCGGCCGGGTGAGTGAGGGATTGTCTCGGAGGTCCGCCAGGGTGAGACTTCTGGTGGGAGCGTCTGCAGTCGTTGCTCTTGGCATCCTTGTCGGGTGGCCCGTTCTTCATCTCGGGGCAGGAGGCGTCGTCGTCAGCGTTCTGGTAGCCACTGCATGGTTGTGCTGCGGCTTGGTTTCGCGGGCCCGGTGGGAGAAGTCGCTGAGGATCCGTCAGTGGGTGCGAGTGGGTCGGGGCGCCTCCGAGAACGGTACGGATCGGCCGGAACCGCTCATTCGCCTTGCTTGCGCGAGTCTGTTGCTCCTCGCCGTGGCGCTCTGCGTCGTCGCGTCGCAGCCGCTTGGGTCTCGGGCTGCCAAGATGAGCGCCGTCGTCGGAGTCGTTGTCCTCCTGACTGTTTCCGCCAATCGAGTCGTCGCCGACATTCTTGCTGTTGCGCGCCACTCCACGCAGGGAAATGGGGAAGTTGTTGCTGCAGGTTGCGAGCCCTCGCAGGAGAGCGGAAAGCGGGATGAGATGGAGGGATCGATGCGCGGCGGTCGCTGGATAGGTCCGCTTGAGCGAATCCTCATTCTCCTGCTCGCCTCCGTTGAGGCGCCCGCTGCTATTGCCGCAATTGTTGCCGCCAAGGGCGTGATTCGATTTCCCGAGATCAGCCAGGATAAAGCGGGGCAGAAGGCTGAGGAGTTCCTCATCGGCTCCTTCGCCTCCTGGATTCTGGCGGTCTTGGGCGCCGTGACCATTCACCTCGCCTGAGCCGCGTCACGTCGGGGAGGGGGTGGGGTTGGGTGAGCGGGTTCGGGTAGGTGGGGCCGGGTCGGCCTGAGCCGGCCCCACTCGATCCGAACCCCCTAAACCGGGTCACCCGAGCCGAGCGCCTCGAACCTGCATCCTTGAACTGGTCCGCCCGAACCAGCTCTCCCGCCCCCATATCCCCGCACCCAGCCCTCCCGAACCTATGTCCGTGAACTAGGCCGCCCGGACCGGACTTCCCGGGCCGGCTTACCCAAACCGGTTAGCCGGTTCAGGTGGGCGAGTTCGGGACGTGAGGCAAGGGCCGGTCCCACCCCGTCTCCGTGTGCCTGGGGCCAGGAAGGTCGGCGCCGTCGGGTTTTCGTTGCTGTTCCAGTGATTCTGGGGTCCGTTTCGGCGTGCGGGTGGTGGAGGCTCGGGCTATACTGTACATATGTTCGAAGGTGGTGTGCTTCCTCGTGTCCCGGCCGGTGGTGTGGCCGGGGTGCTGGGTGCGCCTGGCGGGGACGTGTCGGCGGAGGCCGTGACCTGCCCTGAGAGCGTGGCGGGCCTGCTGGGGTCCTTGGCCGCTGGCGGAGCGCTGGCCGGTGTGGTGGAGGGGCTGCTGGCCCGGCTGCTGGTCACCGCCCAGGACCACGACGACGACAGCGACGGTGGCGGCGATGGAAGTGGTGACGGTGAGGGTTGCGCTGCTGATGGTGATGCGGCGCCGGCCCTGCTCACCGGCGAGTCGGGTGCTGACGCGACGTTGGTGGCTGCGGCTGAGGGACACAGGGTCGTGTCTCTGGAGGAGGCTGGTGCTACTGGGTTGCTTGGTCTGGGGGCGCGGGGTCTGGGGGAGCTGGCGGCGGCCTGTCGCCGGCTGGTGGCGTGGGCGTCTTGGGGTGAGGCCCTGGCGGCGGCGTGCCTGACCGGGTGCGCCGAGTTGTCGACCCACCCGGGGCAGTGGGGTCCGGATGGTCGGGTCTCGTCGGTGGTGGGGTTCGAGGAGCGCAGGTTCAACGCCACCTGCCTGCTGTCGGCCCGCCTGGGGGTATCCCGGAGCCGGGCCGGGCAGATCGTGGATCACGGTAGCGCCCTGATGGACATGGGTTTCGGGCCGGTTGAGGCCATGGAGCGGTGCGGGGTGCTGGATGCAGCCAAGGCGTCCCTGGTGACTCGCCGCCTGGAGGGGGTGCCGGCCCCGGTGGCGCTGGCCGTTCAGGAGCGGGTCCTGCCTCAGGCGCCCAGGCGTAGCGTGTCCCAGGTAGGACGCGACATTGAGCGGGCCCTAATGGAGGTCGACCCCGCCGGGCATGCTGAGCGGGTGCGGGTCAATGTCTCCCGGCGGTGCGTGTCACGCCCCAGGCCGGTCGGTGAAGGCATGTCCCAGGTCCGGCTGGTGCTGCCGACCATGGACGCTTTGTTGCTGGACGCCACCTTGGATGCGATCGCCGCCAGCGCGTGGGCCTGCGGTGAGCAGCGCACCCTGGCCCAGCTGCGGGCCGACGCACTCGGCGCGATGGCCCTGTCCACACTACGCACCAGCCAGCAGACCGCCTTCACCCAGCCTTCCCCGAAGGAAGCCGAGCATGACGGCGAAGCCCAGGCCGAGGCCAACCTCTCCGGGCCGGCTACCCAGGCACGGCTGCTGCCTGACGGGGTGCCTCTGGAAGGGCTCCTGGGGGCCTTGAGCTCCCTGGTGGGCTCAGCCAGCCCGTGGTGGACCCCCTCAGGCACCGGACACCTCCCCCTCCTAGAGGGCATCCACATCGACGTCCAGGTCACCGTCCCCCTGACCAGCCTGACCGACCCAGGTGGCCTGGCTCAGCCAGAAGACGCCACCGACCACACCCCAGCTGCTCACGGTCCCTGCGGCAGCGAACCCGCCACCAGCATCGGAGGCAACCGGCTCCAGGACAGCGATCACGGGGGCTATGTGCCCGAGGGCTGTGCTCCTAAGTGTGGTGTTCCCGAGAGCGCTGAGCGCCCCGAAGGTCCCTGCCATCCGAAGTCCGGCAGAGCCAGCCCAGACAAGAGCCCCACCATTGTCACGCCCGACCCTCTCAATGACGCAGCATCCCCGCATGACCGGAGAGGCCTGCCCACCACTGATGGGAGGAGTCTGCCCGGCTCCAGTGGTAGGAGTCTGCCTGTACCCGCCCCGGCTACTCCCGCCTTCTCGTGCTCGGCTGCTCACGACTCCTCGCCTGCCGCGTCGTTGTCCACTGCTCTCATCGCCCAGCCGGCCGCCTCGCCGGCTGAGGTCGCGGAGGTGCGCATCGGGGCGCGCAGCGCGTCGGTGCCGGCCCTGACCGCCTGGGCCCTGGCCGCCGGCGGGACCTGGAGGCGCCTGGTCACCGACCCGGCAAGCGGCACCGTCGTAGACGTGGGACGCACCCGCTACCGGCCCCCAGCCGGCCTGGCCGACCTGGTACGCGCCCGCGACCGAGCCTGCGTCTTCCCCACCTGCCAGACCCCCGCCGAACGCTGCGATATCGACCACCTCACCGCCTGGAGCCAAGGCGGAACCACCAGCCTGAACAACCTCACCACTCTGTGCCAGGCCCACCACCGCCTCAAGCACACCCCCGGCTGGGCACTCACCAGAGACCAGACCACCGGAACCCTGTCCTGGCACACCCCCGACAAGACCGTCTACCAGCGCCACCCAGACGGCACCATCACCCGCCTACCCCACAAGACCGGACCCCACCAGCACCACGCCCCCAGCACCGTCATACCAACCGACCTAAGCCAACAGATCAACCCCGACATCCTCAACCGCCTCAACCGCGCCCTTGACACAGCACTCGACAACCACACCCACGACCACGCCCGTTTCGGCACCAACACCAACGGCAGCACCAGCCCCCGCCTCGAGACCCGCGGCCCCCAACCCGGCCAGCAACCCGGAACCTACGAACCCACCCCCTACCCCAAAGCCGCCCACACCCTCCAACTCGCACCCCTCATCGACCAAGCCCCACCCTTCTAACGCTCCAGGCGCCACCAATAGTCATGACCGGACGACACCGCTATGCCGAGCTCCACGCCCACTCCGCCTACTCCTTCCTCGACGGGGCCAACGAGCCCGATGACCTGGCCTCGGCCGCCGTCGAGCTCGGGTTGGAGGCCCTCGCCCTGACCGATCACGACGGCGTCCCCGGCATCGTCAAGCACGCCCAAGCAGGCCGCGCCCATGGCCTACCCACCATTCACGGCACCGAGCTCACCCTGGCCGACGGCTCCCACTTACCCGTCCTGGCTCGCAACCCCACCGGCTACCGCCAGCTGGTGACCGCCATCTCCCGGCACAACCTGGACGCAGGGCAACGCCGAGAACCGGCCCACGACCTGCCCACACTCGCCTCGGCTCTCCGCTCCGAGTCCACCGGCCAGACCGAGGCAGCGGCGGGGACCTGCCTCGTCCTCACCGGTACCGCCAACGGCCCTTTGCGTCGGGCCCTGGGGGATCCACGTCGACCCGACACCTGGGACCTGAAGGCGGCAGACACCTGCTTGGGCCGCCTTACCGAGCTCTTCGCCGCGCCTGACCGAGGACGTCCCTTCGGTGCCGGCCCCACGACCATCGCTCACCGGCAGGTTGAAGGGGACGCCGCAATCGGCCTGGCCGTTGAGCTTACTCTGGACGGAGGCCCCACCGACGCCGCCCTCACCGACGCCCTGACCCGGCTGGCCCACGACCACCGGCTGCCTCTCGTGGCCACCGGTGCAGTGCGCTGCGCCCACCCGGCCGACGCCCGTCTCGCCGACGTGCTCACCTCCACCCGCCTGGTCACCGACCTGGAAGGCGCCCGCGGTCACCTGACCCCCATTGGCCGCTGGCTACGAGGAGCCCAGGACATGGCGCTGCTCCACCGGCGCAGTCCCGGAGCCGTCGACCTGGCCGCCGAGCTCGCCGCAGACCTCGCCTTCGACCTGTCCCTCATCGCCCCCGACCTCCCCGACGCCGATGTCCCGGAGGGCCACACACCTGCCAGCTGGTTGCGTGAGCTCACCCGCCAAGGCGCCACCCGCCGCTACGGCACCCCGCAGGAGCACCCCCGGGCCTGGGAGGTGCTCAACCACGAGCTCGAGGTCATCGAGTCCCTGGGATTCCCCGGCTACTTCCTCATCGTGCACGCCATCGTCGAGTTCTGCGCACAGTCGGGAATCCTGTGCCAGGGGAGAGGCTCGGCGGCCAACTCCGCAGTCTGCTACGCTCTGGGCATCACAGCCGTCGACGCCGTCAGGCACCAGATGCTCTTCGAGCGCTTCTTGTCCCCGGGGCGAGCCGGCTACCCCGACATCGACCTCGACATCGAGGCCTGCCGCCGCGAAGAGGTCATCCAACACGTCTACTCCCGCTACGGCAGAGAACGTGCCGCCCAGGTCGCCAACGTCATCTCCTACCGCCCCCGATCCGCAGTCCGTGACGCCGCCCGGGCCCTCGGCCACCCCGCCGGAGTACAGGACGCCTGGGCCAAGCAGATGGAGCGGTGGACCTCAGTGCGCCCCGGAGGACTGACCGGGCAGAACGACGAGGTCCCCGAGCCGGTCCTCGACATCGCGGAGAAGCTGCTGAGACTGCCCCGCCACCTGGGGGTCCACCCCGGAGGCATGGTCCTGTGCGGCCGCCCCGTCACCGAGGTCTGCCCGGTGCGCTGGGCCGCCATGGACAACCGCTCGGTCCTCCAATGGGACAAGGACGACTGCGCCGAGGCCGGGCTGGTCAAGTTCGACCTCCTGGGCCTGGGAGCGCTCACCGCCCTGCGCCTGGCCTTCACCACGCTGGCACAACGGGGGCAGACCGTTCCCGACGCCGTGACGGAAGGAGAACTGCGCACCTCCCAGTCCGGCCGTCCCTGGGGGCTGCACACCCTGCCCGAAGAGGACCCGGCCGTCTACCGACTGCTCACGGCCGCGGACACGGTCGGAGTCTTCCAGGTCGAGTCGCGTGCCCAGATGGCCACCCTGCCCCGACTCCGGCCCCAGACCTTCTACGACATCGTCGTCGAGGTCGCCCTCATCCGCCCCGGCCCCATCCAGGGCGACGCCGTCAACCCCTACATCCGCCGCAGGCTGGGGCGCGAGGAGGTCACCTACCTGCATGACTCCCTCAAACCCGCCCTGACCAAGACCTTGGGAGTGCCGCTCTTCCAGGAGCAGCTCATGCAGATCGCCGTCGACGCCGCAGGCTTCAGCCCCGCCGAGGCCGACAGCCTGCGTCAGGCCATGGGAGCCAAACGATCCATAGAGCGCATGGACGCCCTCCGTGACAAGCTCATAGCCGGAATGAGGTCCCGGGGTATTGACGCGCCCACAGCGGAGACGATCTACAGCAAGTTGAGGTCGTTCGCCGAGTTCGGCTTCCCCGAGTCCCACGCCTTCTCCTTCGCCTACCTGGTCTACGCCTCAGCCTGGCTCAAGGCGCGCAAGCCAGAGGACTTCTACGCCGGGGTCCTGGCAGCCCAGCCCATGGGCTTCTGGTCCCCGCAGTCACTGGTTGCCGACGCTCGCCGCCACGGTGTGCGCGTCCTACCCGCAGACATCAACCGCTCACTGGCGCAGGCCACCGTCGAGCAGCGGGAAGACCACCAGGGCGCCGGCCCATCAGACCAGTGGGAGCCGCTGAGGCCCCATCCCGCTGCCCCGTCCTCCCTGGACATCCACGATGATCTCGCAGTGCGCCTGGGCCTGGCCCCGATCAAGGGGCTGGGGGAGCGGGCCGCGCAGGCCATCGTCACCGAGCGCCGTGCCCACGGCCCCTACCAGGACCTGGCCGATCTTGCACGACGCGTGAGTCTGAGCCGCTCCCGCCTTGAGTCACTGGCCGTCTCAGGAGCCCTGGACAGTCTAGGCGTGGAGCGCCGTCAGGCCCTGTGGGCTGCCGGAGTCCTCTCCGATGAGCACGGCCGACGTCGTGGCGCCTCCCGTCAGGGGCCGGAAGTGTGGTGCCAGCCCACGCTTCCGGGAACCGCCGTCGGCTCCCAGGCCCCAACCTTGCCGACCATGACCGACCGCGAGCGCCAGGCCGCCGACCTGAGCCTGACCGGAGTGTCCACGCAGGGCTCGCCCCTGAGGCTGCTGCGAGCCTCACTGACCGCCGACGGTGTGCTCAGCGCAGCCGACCTGGCGGATCAGGAGCATGGGAGCCGGGTGCGCGTCGCCGGCGTCGTCACCCACCGGCAGCGCCCCCACACTGCTTCCGGCATGATCTTCCTCAACCTGGAGGACGAGACTGGTCTGCTCAACGTCGCCTGCCGAGCCGGTATGTGGCGCCGCTACCGGAGCATCGGCAGACGCGCCGTCGCTCTCATCGTGCGCGGCACCGTGGAGAAGGGCGACGGAGTCGTCGCGCTCATGGCCGATCGTCTCCAGGTCCTTCCCGGTGTCCCGGGCACCGGCAGCCGGGACTGGTGCTGACAGCGGCGCCCCTCACTCCTTACGGGAGGAGTAGGCGGGCAGCTCGCCAGTGACCGGGGCGTCCTTGGTGTGCAGCTCGGAGTAGACGGACCAGAGCACGCTGATGAGCGGGACCGCGACGATCGCGCCGAGCAGGCCGGCGGCGTAGGTCCCCAAGGCGACACCGATGATGACCACCACAGGGTGCAGAGAGACCTGGCGACCCATGATGAGGGGCTGGAGAATGTGCCCCTCGATCTGGCCGATCCCGGCCACTCCCACGCCGACAACGATCATGGTGACGAAGCCGCCGGAGGCCAGGGCCACCACCATGGCCACGAGCATCGCCAGAGGTGCGCCGATGATCGGGATGAAGGCACCAATGAACACGAGCACCGCCAGGGGTGCTGCCAACGGGATCCCCACCAGCTGGAGGAAGATCCCGGCCATGATGGCGTCGGTGAGCGCCACCAGCACAGTGCCGCGGGCGTACCCGGCGAAGGTGTACCAGCCGGCGCCCGCAGCCCGGTGGGTCGACTCCCGCATCGTGGCAGGCAGCTCGTTGAGGAACCAGCGCCACATCCTGCCCCCGGAGGCCAGGAAGAAGATCGTGACGAACAGTGCCAGGGCCAGGACCGTGAGCACATCAACGACCGCACTGGCGTTGGACAGCAGCTCCGAGGCCAGGGACGGGGCATTGGACTGCAGATAGTGCTGCCCCTGGCGCAGCCAGAGCTGGAGCTGGTGATAGATCTGCTGCTGCGTCAGGTGCAGCGGCCCATTCTCCAGGAAGTCCATGATGGTGTTGAGGCCATCGCCGAACTGGGACGCGAGGGAGCTCCACTGGCTGGTGACCGAGGTGACCACGTACGTGACCAGTCCGGCGATCGCACCGATGGTGGTGAGAAGTGCCAGGAAGGTCGCCGGGTAGCGGGGCATGATCTTGGCGAAGAGGTTGACCATCGGCTGGAGGATCGAGGTGAACACCAGTGCCATGAACAGGCCAATGAAGACCGGGATCACCTGCGAGGTGGCGTAGAAGATCAGGCCGATGACAATGATGATGCCCAGTCCCAGCCAGGCCCCCATGCCACCCCGCACCAGCCAGGCGGGCAGGGAGTCCATGACCGAGGAACGGGTTGTGACCGTCTCAGGGAAGGAGACCGAGGGGGCCACGCGCACATGAGTGGTGGACACCGGGGGAGCGGCCGGCCTGCTCTCCGCCTCCTCCGGAGTCGACTTCCAGTGCAGCTGGTAGTCGCGGTCCGCCTGCCTGCGCCTCTCCGCCCAGTCGATCCCCCGGTCCAGCGCCGTACGGGCGCTTTTGAGCCGGCTCAGCAAGCCACTGCTGCTGAGCGTCTCTCGAGCGGACTTCTTCCCTGAGCCGGGTCCCTGAACCGCCTGATGGGAGTCGGAGGTCTGGGAGGACTCGGGAATCTCGGGCGGCGCGTCCTGTGTCGGCTCCTGTGACGGAGAGCTGTTGGTTGCCATGGGGTGAACGATCAGTCCTTCGCTGGATAACGGGCTGACGAAACACGCCCAGCCTACTAGCGTGGCCCCATGACCGCCCCGAATGTCGGCAATCCGACGCTCCCCGCCGTGACGAACCAGCTGCGTCTGCCCCGCACCGCCGCGTTAGGGCCAGGACGGGGAGGACAGCAGAGGCTCCTCATCGACGCCCCGGCCGGGGCCGCAGAGATCTACCTCCACGGCGCCACCGTGACCTCCTGGGTGCCGCGCGGCGGCTCGGAGGTCATCTTCACCTCCCGGCAGGCGGTCTTCGACGGCGCTACCGCCATCCGTGGAGGAATCCCCCTGTGCCTGCCGGAGTTCGGGGTGGGCATCAACGGTGACGCCGTACCGAAGCACGGGTGGGCCCGTATCGCCCCCTGGCGGCTGCTGACAGTCACCAGCACCGACGGCGGCGGTGTCCGCGCTCTTCTCAGCGTCAGTCGCGACCGCCTGACAGCGCTCTACGAGGTCGAGGTCGGTAAGACGCTGCGCCTGGGACTCAGCCTGCGCAACGAGGGGAGTGAGCCCCGCACGGTGGAGGCGGCCGCGCACACCTATCTCTCAGTCCACGACGTCACCGCCAGCCGCATCAGCGGGCTCGCAGGCGCCCCTTACAGCGACAACCTGGCTCGCAGCCCGCAGGAGGCCCACCACGTCCAGGAGGGCGATGTGACGATCCATGGCCCCGTGGACCGCATCTATGACTCCGCCGAGCCGATTACCGTCACTGATCCCGGGCATCAGCGCATCATCGGCATCGACAAGCGCAACGCGCCCTCGACGATCGTGTGGAACCCCTGGTCCACGCACAGCGCCCCGCTGCCGGACATGGCCGACGACGAGTTCCCTGCGATGGTGTGCGTTGAAAGCGGGGCGGTACGAGAGCATGCGCCCACCATCGAGCCCGGGGCAAGCTGGTCCATGCAGGTGACCGTGAGCGTCGAGAACACCGCAGTGTGATGGGAAGCACTTGAACGTGGCTTGGTGGCCTCGGTGGCCGCCATGCTAAGTTTCTCTGCGTCGCCAGGACGAGGACCTGGCCAGGCCGCTGAAAGGCGGATGAGACAACACAAGTCCGAGTGGCGGAATAGGTAGACGCGCTAGCTTGAGGTGCTAGTGCCTTATTAAACGGGCGTGGGGGTTCAAGTCCCCCCTCGGACACCACCAACAGATGATCCCCGGAACCGGAAGGTTCCGGGGATCATGCGTTGTCCTTCAGGGGGCTTCGCTCAGCCCCACTCGGGACGGTAGAGGTCAGGTCGGGAACGCATGCAGCACATGATGAGCGGAACGATCCCCAGTCCAATGAAGTAGAAAAGCAGGAACAGCTCTGACTTTCCGGTGTCATGGAGACGGCGGGCCGTCACTGCGAGCGCCGGGGTAATGAGTACGATCTCGTAGAAAAACAATAGACCTAAGATCACGTACACTGCTGCAGGTGTATCAGGAACGGGCGTCAGTGCTGACGGAATACTGATGATGGTTATCAGCGTGTAGAGACCAGAGGGGATGGCTATCTGGAGCAGTAGAAATGACCACCAGAACTCCGACTGGGAGGCGTATCCGCTGAACTGGGCGTAGCGCTGGAAGAAGCGCTTGACGGCCTCTCCCAAGCGCGCACGAGGAAGGGGGGCGACGTCGGGAGCCAATGACATGGGCCCGAACTGGTTGGGATCACCATATGGCGCCTGGTCGCCGTTGGGTGCGGGATCGGTTCCGTAGGACATGAATCCTCCATGTAAGGCGGGGAGAGGAGTGGTGGGTACCGTCATGGCTCAGAATACCCGTGCTGATGGGCTTTCTGGTGTCAGGTCGGCGCACGAGTCACATCCTAAGGGTGGAGGGGGGCCCTTCCTATGCCGGGATACAGGGACACGGAATACCGGAAGAATATCAGCCTAAAATACTCGATCCCACCAAGCTGCCATGAGTCAGGCGGGGGTTCACTTTCTCCCCGAGCACCGCCAATGCAATGGTCCCCGGAACCAGGAGGTTCCGGGGACCATCTATTGTCCTTCAGGAGGCTTTACTTAGCTCCACTCGGGACGGTAGAGGTCGGGGCGGGACTCTGATGCCATCAGGATCAGGAACCAGACGGTGCCGACGCCGAACGGAATGAGCTGAATGAACCACCATGTTCCAGGCTTTCCCACATCGTGCAGGCGCCGCACCGTGAGGGCCAGGCCCGGGATAAATGTAGCTATCGCATAGGCGAAGGCGAGAAGCATGACGATGATCGCCCCGATACCGATACTGGTCCCGACATCGTCTGAGGAACCGCCCAACGCTCCACCAAGACCAACGACCATGAACAGCAGGACGTAGATGCCAAGTCCGACGAGAGCGTTGAAGAGTGCAACCCACCAGTACTCGGAGCGGGACGCATATCCGTTGAACTGGGCGTAGCGCTGGAAGAAGCGCTTGACGGCCTCACCGAAGCTTGCGCCAGGCTGCGGGGCGATGTCAGGTGTCAGAGGTGGCGGGCCGAACTGTCCGAACTGGCTGGGGGCGCCGTAGGGAGCGGGACCACCGGGATAGGGTGCGGGACCGCCGTATGGCGCCTGGTCGCCATAGGGTGCGGGGCCGGTTCCGTAGGACATGAATCCTCCATGTAAGACGGGGCAGGGAGTAAACGGGTGCCGTCATGGTTGAGAGCACCCGGACTGATGCGCTTTCTGGTGTCAGATCGGCGTACGAGTCACAGCCTAAGGGCAGAGGGGAGGGCTCGTCACCTCGATTCCCTCTCGCTGCGGTGGGGAGTACTCCCTATACCGGGCCACGGAACACCCGCCTCGGTAGACTGAGTCCCCATGCACTCCGCCACTTCACTGAGCACCCCTCCAAGGACACGGCACAGTCCCGTGCTCATACGTGCACGCGCCGGGGTCTGTCTGGTGTTCCTGGCCAATGGCCTGGGATTCGCCAACCTGGTTCCGCGTTTCCCAGAGATCGTGGCGGGACTGGGGCTGAGCAAAAGCGACTTCGGGCAGGCTGTGGCAGCAGCCAGCTTCGGTGCTCTGGTGGCGGGGCTGGCCGCGTCATGGCTCATCTCCCGCCTGACCTCGGCCAAGGTCGCCAGCATGGGCATGCTCGTGGTTGCCCTGGCGCTCCTCGGAGCGGGGCTGGCCCGTTCATGGCTCGTCCTGGCGGTCTGCCTGCTGGTTGTGGGCGGGACGGACTCCATTGTCGATGTCGCGCAGAACGCTCACGGACTGCGGGTCCAGCGCCGTTGGGGCGCCTCCATCGTGACGAGCTTCCACGCCTCGTGGTCGCTGGGGGCGGTCCTGGGGGCAGCCATGGGTCAGGCCATGGCTGGAGCCGGAGTGGGGCTGGGAACCCACATGGTGCTGACGGCGGTGGTGTTGCTCGTCCTCTCGGTAGGCCCCCTGCTCGCAGGCTGGTTCCTCCCCGGCCATGATCGTGATGATCGCACCCCCGATCAGAACAAGAAGCTCGACGACGCCCCCGAGATGAGGCCGGCGACATCGCCTCGTCGAGTCCGACCGGTCACGATCCTCGTGCTCTTCGTCGTCGGACTGCTATGCGCGGCCTCGATGTTCCCCGAGGACGTCGCCATGAACTGGTCCTCCCTGTTCCTGTCCGAACAGGGCGCCGGTGCCGGTCACGTCGGGCTGGGGCTGGTGGCCCTTCAAGGAACGATGATCGTGGGGCGTCTGGTGGGCGACCGCATCATCGACGCTGTCGGTCAGCGGGCCGTGATCGCCTGGGGTGGAGCACTGGTCACCCTCGGAATGAGTATCGCCCTCCTGGTCTCCTCCGTACCCGGGACACTGCTGGGGATGGCGATCTCCGGGGCGGGGTGCGCCGTCGCCGTCCCCGTGACCTATTCCGCCGCCGACGACGTTGAAGGGCTTCTTCCCGGGCTGGGACTGACCATCGTGTCCTGGCTGGCCCGTCTGGCGGGTCTCCTGGCGCCACCGGTTGTCGGCCGGCTCGCTGACGATCACGGACTGTGGGTGGTTCTGGCCTACGGCCTACTGGGTGGCCTCATCATGGTCTCCTGCTGGCCGGTCCTGCGCCGCAGGCCTGCGCAGACTCAGCGGCCGGGCTGACGCGAGGGCTCAGACCAGTCCTGCCTGATGGCGCAGCTCGCTGTCCTTCTTCCGAGTCCAGAGTCTGCCGATCGCGACGGTGGCGAGTGCCGCAGCGATAGCGACGAGTGCAAGGACCGAGTTCCATATCAGTGCGTGAGTGTGAGCATCCTGCGAGGAGGAGCCGGCCGAGAACGCAGTCTGATTCAGCATCACGGAGGCGAAGATGGCGAGAACAGCCACAACGAACTCAACCAGGAACACGATCGCAGCAAGGTTCCAGTGGCGCTCGCGCCGGCGCGCATCGCACCACGCGGGCAAGGAGGGGGCGTCGACATCCTCCCAGCTGAGTTCCCGCGGCTCTTCTCCTCCGGGCATCATGCGGGGATACGAGACGAGGAGCCGGTCGCACTGCTTGGAGGCGTGGGAGAGGAGCGCGCCGAAAACGCTGACGCCGAGGAGCAGGGGAATGAGCGTGAGCTGTCCGGCGGCTATGAACAGCAGGAAGATCACGATCCCCACGAGCAGGAAGACTGAGGCGAAGACGGTCATGCCGACCAGGGCGCGCCGCCCCTGCCTGACGCGCTTGTCGACGTCGTAGGCATCCGGCCACGGGGGACCCATGCGCCCGTCACGAGTGACGCCACGCGCGAGGGACCCTCCGTTCGGGTGAGTGATGAGATCTCGGCGCAGGCCCGCCTCAATGTCCAGGGGACGCGAGGAGCCGGGCTCCTGCCCTGCCAGCTGGGTCAGAGTCTGACGCAACAGCCCCCACTGCTCCTCGGCCACGAACCTCGGAGTGCGCAGGGCCCATGCGCCGCGAGCGCAGGTGACCGCGACGGCGAGTGCCACGAGGGCGAAGATGCTGGGAAGAACTGTGAAGACCTTCTGGATACCGGCGAAAGGGTCGCTCGGGGGTGCGATGGAGGGGCTTCGGTGGAAGGAGATGGCGAGGTACAGGCCGATTCCCGCCAGTCCCAGTGAGGCGGCGGTCTGCAGCAGTCGCAGCAGCATGCCCCCACTGAGCTGAACGGACAGCGCCGCCGTGCCCGGGTCGTAGGCGGCGATAGTGTGGTCTACGGTTTGCCGCACCTGCTGCTCACTTGCCGCGCTAGCCGGAATGGACAAACGTTCCTTGACGAGCGCAAGGCCGGTCGGAGACCTTAGACCAGACTCGAAGCTCGGAATGTCATGGTGCTCCACGTAGCCGCGATGAGCTGAGTCGAAGGTGCTTCTCGTGTGCATGCTCTCCACGCGGGCGGGGACCCGCTGCTCGACCGTGATGACATCACCGCGTCTGCGTACCCGCACCGAGGGCAGCATCCAGCGGGGGATGGCGGGACCATGGCGGTGGCTCTCAGGCGTGGGGGCGGTAGTCACTCAGGCTCTTCTCGTTGGGGGACATCACCCTCGAGCATAGGCCCATGAAATGACCCGGGAGAGGAATTCGAGCGGCTCCTCACGAGTGAGGCGAGGCGGAGGCGTTAGCATCGGCCTCCATGGACTCCTTTGAGATGACCGTTGCTGCTGACGGCGACCTGCCCGCACTGGTCCTGTCGGTCCCCACCGGCGACGACCTCAACCGCATCACCGAGATCTGCCAGGACGCGGACATTCAGGAGTGGACCTTCGTCCCCCGCAACTATCAGCGCAGTGACGCGCAGTTCTTCGTCGAGCAGGTCGTGGCCAAGGGCTGGAGCGAGGGACGCGAGCTCACCTGGGCGATCCGCGAGGCTGATGCCGGTGCCCCTCCGGACCTAGTGGGCATGCTCGGCATCACCCTGAGCGGCCCTGAGAACGCTCGGACCGGCGAGGTCGGCTACTGGCTCGCTGCTGCAGCGCGTGGGCGCGGAACCATGACTCGCGCCGTCGCCGCCCTCATCGATATGGCCTTCGACCCGAAGGGCCCCTTGGGCCTGTCCGCTCTGCGGTGGCGCTGCGAGATCCATGAGACGAGCCACGGCCCGGTGCCCAACTGGGCCTCCTGGAAGGTCGCCTGGTCCCTCGGCTTCCAGCGGGAAGGGCAAGTGCGCCGCTTCCTGCCCAACGATGGTCGGCTCCATGACGGCTGGATCGCTACCCTGCTGCCCGGCGACCCGCGCGAGCCGCGAGCTCCCTGGGACGGCCCTGTTGAGGCAGACGGCGTGCTTCCTCTGGTGGCTCACGACGGCGTCGGAGAGAGGGAGGGTGACGACCCCGAGGCTCTGGTGCGCCGCTTCCACCACGTCTACGGACTTCCCGTCCAGACCGACGGCGCCAGCCTCGAGCGTGAGAGTCTCGACATGCGCATGAGTCTCATCGCCGAGGAGTTCGCCGAGCTCGTCGGCGCCGTCTACGGGCAGGCCGCACGCGCCGAGATCGAGTCGAGCTACCGTCGCGCCGTGGCCGCTGACGACGGTACTCGCGACACCGTCGAGACCGCCGATGCCCTGGCGGACCTCATCTACGTCATCTACGGCATGGCCCTGGAGACTGGGATCGACCTGGCATCCGTGCTCGCCGAGGTACAGCGCTCCAACATGTCCAAGCTGGGTGCCGACGGCAAGCCGGTCTACCGCAAGGACGGCAAGGTCCTCAAGGGGCCGGACTACTTCCCTCCGAATGTGGAGGCTGTGCTGCGCCGTCGCCGCCTGCGCTGAGAGGAGCCCTGCGACGCGACCACAACTATACTGTGCGTGTAGTACAGTTCTGGCCGTGTCTCGTACTCCTGGACTTCGCGCCTGGGCGGCCCTGGCCGTCCTGACCCTGGCCGTGACCCTGCTGGCCATCGACTCCACGGTGCTGGCTCTGGCCATCCCCTCGCTGAGTGCGGACCTGAGTCCAACGGCCAGCCAACTGCTGTGGATCGGTGACATCTACTCCTTCACCCTGGCGGGTCTGCTGGTGACCATGGGCAATGTCGCCGACCGCATCGGTCGGCGACGCCTCCTGCTCATCGGGACGTTCGGCTTCGGAACGACCAGCATCATGGCGGCCTTCGCTCCCAGCGCGGGAGCCCTTATCGCCGCCCGAGCCCTGTTGGGCGTCGGCGGTGCCACGATCATGCCCTCCACCCTCTCCCTCATCCGCAACATCTTCCCCGACGCCCGCCACCGCACCACCGCCAGTGCGATCTGGTCCGCCGGCAGCTCGGGTGGCACCGCCCTGGGGCCCCTGGTGGGCGGAGTCCTGCTCGAGCGCTTCTGGTGGGGCAGCGTCTTCCTCATCAATGTCCCGGTCATGGCGGCCGTCATCGTCACGGGCCTGTGGCTCCTGCCGGAGTCCAAGAACGATCAGGGAGCCCCGGTGGACCTGGCCTCCGCGGTCCTGTCGGTCCTGGCCATCGTGCCGATCACCTACGCCGTCAAGTCCTTCGCGCACGACGGCCTCACCGTCGTTGCGATCGCGGCACTGGTGGGCGGTTTGGCCGCCGGCTGGCTGTTCATCAGGCGTCAGCGCACGCTGGCCACGCCGCTGATCGACGTCGAGCTCTTCCGGCGCCCCGCATTCACCTGGGCCATCGCGGCCACCGTCCTGGCGATCTTCGCGTTGGCCGGCCTGCTGTACTTCTTCTCCCAGTACCTCCAGCTCGTCCGGGGCTACTCCACACTCCGAGCCGGCTTGACTGAGCTGCCCGCGTCGTTGGCCTCCATCGTTGTGGTCGCGGTCGTCGCCGCGGTGGTGCGCCGGCTCGGCAACGGTCGGGCGCTCGGAAGCGGCCTGCTGGTGGCCGCGGTGGGGCTGGTCGTGGTCGCGCTGGGGGAGTCCTACGGTGGGATCGTGGTCATCGGCGTCGGTCTGCTCGTCATCGGCGCAGGTATCGGCCTGGCCTTCACGGTCTCCACCGGAGCGGTCCTGGGAGCGGTGCCGGCGGACCGGGCAGGAGCGGCCTCGGCCATCTCCGAGACCGGTCTCGAGCTGGGTGTCGCCCTGGGGATCGCGGTGCTCGGCACGATTCAGGACGTCGGCTACCGGCTGCTGCTCGGACCCGCCCCCTCCAGTCTTCCGCAGCGGGTGGCCGAGGCTGCCGAGCAGTCCCTGGCCACCCTGGCGGGTGCCATCGACCTGAGCAACCCCGGGCAGGCCGAGCTGATGGTCCAGGCCCGGGAGGCGTTTACCTGCGCCATGCAGGCCACGGCCGTTATCGCCGCCGTCATCCTCCTGGGTGCGGGCGTTATGGCCGCCCGCCATGTTCCGGCCACGAGCGAGACGAGTGAGGAGTCCGCATGAGAACCTCGAAACGGGACCGCATCATCACCGGGGCGCTCGAGCTCGCCCACCGAGACGGCTTCGATGCGCTCACCTTCGACGCCCTGGCCGAGCACGTCGGACTGACTCGAGGCGGTGTCATCTACCACTTCCGCACCAAGACCGAGCTCTTGGAGGGGATCGCTGTGGCCTTCCAGGAACGGTGGCGGGCCGAGGCGCTGGAAGCACTGGGCAAGCCCCTGGAGGAGGCGAACCGCACCGAGCGCATCGAGGCCCTGGCGCGCTCTGTCCTCGATGGCGAGATCCTCCCCGGAGAGGTCAGCTTCATACTCTCGTCCACGCCGCAGGCCGAGACGATCAAGAACGCCTGGGACATGCTGCGTGACGAGTGGATCGGCGAGGTGGACGAACTCAGCGCGATGCAGCGCGTGGCGCTGCTGGCCGTGGACGGATGGTGGGCGAACCGCGCTGTCGACAGCCGTAGCCGCAATCCTGATGAGCCCGCCATCGCCGAGCTCATCGTGTCTCTGGCTCGCGGTGAGGCCAGCGATGACGGACGGCAGTGACAGCTCCCCTAGAAGCGGGGAATGTTACGCATGTTCGATGTCGCCATGCTCACGGCCTCACCCGCACCTCGATTAAGGACGATCTTGCTCATTGCTGTGGCGAAGCCGATCAGTTGCTCACCCGTGATCTCTGGAGGAAGCGACAGAGCGTTGGGGTCGGTGATGACCTCGACCAGTGCTGGGCCATTGAAGTCGAAGGCCTTCTGAAAAGCTCTGCGCAAGTCTCGTGGATCGTCAACGCGTTCGGCATGGAAACCGATCGACTGTGCTACTCCAGCGTAGTTGACGTCGTGGACATCAGTGCCGAAGTCGGGCAGACCATTGACCAACATCTCGAGCTTCACCATACCCAGGGTCGAGTTGTTGAAGACCATGACCTTGATCGGCAGGTTGTGCATACGGGCGGTCACGAGTTCTCCCATGAGCATGGACAGGCCGCCGTCGCCGGACACGGAGATCACCTGGCGATGGGGGTGGGAGACCTGTGCGCCGATGGCATGGGGGAGAGCGTTTGCCATGGATCCGTGCAGGAAGGAGCCGATGAGACGGCGCGTACCCAGCGGGTCGATGTAGCGTGCGGTCCACACGTTGCACATTCCGGTGTCCGCAGTGAAGATCGCGTCCCTGGCGGCGACCTCGTTGAGCACGTGGGCGGCATACTCGGGGTGAATGGGTTTGATCCTGTCCGCCTTGCGCGTATAGGCGCCAATGGGTGCCTTCATGATCTTGGCATGCTTCTTGAGCTGAGCCTTGAGAAAAGCGTCGGAGCGGCGTTTCTTAATATGCGGAATGAGAGCTTCGATGAACGGGATGACGTCTGAGTGAATCGGGTGAGAGACGTCGGTGCGCCGCCCCAGCTTCTCAGCGTGATTGTCCACCTGGACCGTCACGGTGTCCGGTAGGAACTGATCGTAAGGGAAGTCGGTTCCCAGTAGGAGCAGTACGTCGGCATCCTTCATGCCCTCGGCGGCGGCCCCGTATCCCAGAAGGCCCGTCATACCGACGTCGTAGGGATTGTCATACTGGATGAAGTCCTTGCCGCGCAACGAATGACCGATCGGTGCTTTGAGCAGGTCGGCCAGTGCGATGACTTCGTCATGAGCGCCCTTGACGCCGGCACCGGCGAAAATCGCCACCTTCCGAGATTTGTTGAGTAAGGCGGATACCTCGGCCACGTCTGCAGGGTTGGGTGACAGGGTGGCCGGTCTGGCCTTGGAATACTCGGGGATGGCGGCAGTGGCCTTCTCGTCGGAGACATCTCCCGGCAATGAGATCACGCTCACGCCGCTCAGGCTGACAGCGTGGCGGATTGCGGCGTTGACGACACGAGGGGCCTGCTTGGGGGTGGAGATGAGCTCTGAGTAGACCGAGCACTCGTTGAACAGACGATCCGGGTGGGTCTCCTGGAAGTAGGACTGGCCAATCTGGACGCTGGGGATGTGCGAGGCGATCGCCAGCACCGGGGCGCCCGAGCGCTGTGCGTCGTATAGGCCGTTAATCAGGTGAAGGTTGCCCGGACCGCAGGAGCCAGCGCACACGGAGAGCTCGCCGGTCAGCTGCGCCTCAGCCGCAGCAGCGAAGGCGGCGGCCTCCTCATGGCGTACATGGACCCAGTCGATCCCACCCTTGGCGGAACCGCCAGTCTTACGGACGGCGTCGACGATCGGATTGAGGGAGTCTCCTACGATGCCATATATCCTGCGGACACCGGCATCGACGAGCTGGGCCACGAGCTGTTCTGCGACATTCATGCGTCTCTCCCTGGAGATCCTGGATTCGAGTGACCCCATCAGGCTACGCCCAGTGCGACCATAGTCCTAGAATTGATGGCCTGTTGTGAACGAGAAGACCATCAGTGCATGGCACGATGGGCCCATGAGCGAGACCACCGACGGCACCGACCTCCCGGAGTCGAACGTCTTCGCCAAGCCATGGCCCCTCGATCTCGGCCTGCCCGGCTTCACGGCCGTGGACCACGCCGACATTGAACCGGCCATCCGCGCCGGGATGGCTGCCGAGCGCCAGGAGTGGGAGGCGATCGCCACCAACGAGGAGGCACCCACGATCGCCAACACCGTCGACGCGTTGGAGCGATCCGGCGAGCTATTGGAGCGGGCGCTGACGGTGTTGGACGCTCTGACCTCGGCCACCGACTGCCCGGACCTCGATGAGCTCGAGGAGGCCCTGGCCCCCGAGCTGGCGGCCCACTCCGACGCCTATCACCTCGACTCCCGTCTCTACCGCCGCTTCAAGGCGCTCGACGAGCTCGTGTCCCAAGCCCCTGAGGGGCAGATCGCACGCGATGCCGATGGCGCCGCTATTGACGCTGAAGCCTCCCGCCTCATCCGCCTGACCGTCGAGGAGTTCGAACGTAACGGCGTCGGCCTGGACGAAGCGGATACGCAGGCGCTCAAGAAGATCAACGCCCGCGTCAACGCGCTCAAGATGCGTTTCTCCGTCCTGGTCACCGAGGCCATGCATGCCGCCGGGGTCACGAATGTCACGGTGCCGCCGGCCCTGGCCACCATCCGGCCCCACGGCGCCAGGCTCGCCCTGCTGGAGACCTCCATGAGCCGAGGGCTGGGGGAGCAGGGCGCCTTCGGCGACACCCGCGGCATCGTTCTGGAACTCGCCCGGCTGCGCGCCGAGCGGGCCGTCCTCCTGGGGTTCCCGCACCACGCCGCCCTCGTGGCCGCGGAGTCGGCCGCCCGCACCACCGAGGCGGTCTCAGAGCTGCTCGCCCGGCTCACTGCGCCCGCCATGGACAACGCCCGCGCTGACGCCCAGGTCTACGCCGCCCGCATGGACCTGGACCCGCAGACCCAGGCCGGTGAGACCTTTGGGCCCGCCGACTGGCCCCTCTACGAGGCCGCTGAGCGCAAGGAGCGCTTCGGCGTCGACGACGAGGTGCTGGCCCCCTACCTGGAGCTGTGGAGCGTGGTCACCAAGGGGGTCTTCTACGCCGCCAACCGCCTCTACGGCATCACCTTCCACGAGCGCGAGGACCTGGCCGAGCACATGTACGCCCCGGGCGTGAAGGTCTGGGAGGTGCGCGACGGTGAGGACTCCCAGGCGCCGGTCCTGGGTCTGTTCGTCGGCGACTACTACGCCCGGGCGGGCAAGTCCGGCGGCGCCTGGATGGACAGCCTCGTCACCGGCTCAACGCTCACCGGCCGCAAGCCGGTCGTCATCAACTGCTGCAACATCGAGCAGCCGTCCTCCGGTCCGGCCCTGCTGACCTGGGACGAGGTCGTCACGTGCTTCCACGAGTTCGGGCACGCTCTGCACGCCCTGTTCTCCCAGGCCCGCTACCCCTCGGCCTCCGGAACGGCCGTGCCCCGCGACGTCGTCGAGTTCCCCAGCCAGCTCAACGAGAAGTGGGCGCTTCACCCCGAGGTGCTGTCCTCCTACGCGTGCCACGTGGATACCGGCGAGCCCATGCCCTCCGACCTCGCCGAGCAGCTGCGCGGCCAGGGCACCTTCGGTCAGGGCTACGCCACCACCGAGTACCTGGGGGCGGCTCTGCTCGACCAGGCCTGGCACACCCTGGCCCCCGACGAGGTCCCCGGAGACGTTGCCGAGGTGGATGACTTCGAGCATCGGGCCCTGGCCCAGGCCGGAGTCGATGACGCGCTCGTGCCTCCCCGCTACCGCTCCACCTACTTCTCCCACGTCTTCGCCGGGGGCTACAGCGCCGCCTACTACGCCTACATCTGGAGCGAGGTCATGGACGCCGATGCCATCGAGTGGTTCACCACTGATGGCGCGATCGACGGCGATCTCGGCCTGAATCGTCGGGCCGGAGAGATCTTCCGTCGCGAGTTCCTCTCCCGTGGCGACTGTCGAGACCCTCTGGTCTCCTATCGGGCCTTCACCGGGCGTGAACCCGGCATCCTGCCTCTTCTTCAACGTCGCGGACTGGCCTGATAGGCGCAGTTCGCTTCTTCACCCTCTCATCACCGGAAGGAACATAATATGGCTCGCGTCACCATCGTCGGCGGTGGATACGGTGGCATCACCGCCGCCAAGGCCCTCGACGACGTCGCCGAGGTCACCCTCGTGGAGCAGAAGGACACCTTCGTCAGCCACGCCGCGGCGCTGCGCGCTGCGGTCGACCGTGACTGGGCGGAGAAGATCTTCCTGCCCTACGACAAGCTCCTCACCAACGGGCGCGTCGTTCACGGAACGGCGCTGACCGTGCGAGGCACCACCGTCGAGGTCTCCGGTCACGGGCAGATCGAGGCCGACTACCTGGTGCTGGCCACCGGGACCGCCTACCCCTTCCCCGCCAAGCACATGGAGTCCTCCTCCGTCATCGCCAAGGCCCGTATCGAGCGCGTCCACTCCAACCTCGAGCAGTCCTCGCGAGTGCTCATCGTGGGCGCCGGCGCCGTCGGTATCGAGCTGGCCGGTGAGATCACCTCGGCCTTCCCGCAGGTCAAGGTGACCATGCTGGAGGCCGCCGACAGGATCCTGCCGGCCGGTGACTACAAGCCGGAGATTCGTGAGGCCATCGCCGACCAGCTCGCCCAGCGCGGGGTGGAGATCCTCACCGGTGACGCCCTCAGCTTCCTGCCCCCGGTCGACGTCGGTGTGCTCTCGCCCTTCCGGGTCACCACCCAGGGCGGGCGCCAGCTCGAGGCCGACATGTGGTTCCGCGCCTACGGCTCGGCGGCCGCCACCGGATTCCTCAGCGAGGACTATGACGAGGTGCGCCACTACGACGGCACGATCCGCGTCGACGAGTACCTGCGCGTGGTGGACCACCCCGGTGTCTGGGCTATCGGAGACATCACCGACGTGCGCGAGTCCAAGCGCGCCGACGCCGCCCGTGCCCATGCCCGAGTGGTCGCCAGCAACATCGCCGACATGATCGCGGGCCGTGAGCCCTCCGCGACCTACACGCCCGGAACCGAGCGGATCATCCTTCCCCTGGGGCCCGACGGCGGTGCCTCCCAGATCCTGCGCGACGGTGTGCGCGTGGTCGTCGGCCCCGAGGAGACCAGCAAGATCAAGGGAGAGGACCTCTTCCTGGGCTTCATCCGTCAGGAGCTGGGAGTCGAGTCGAAGGCCTGATCGGGTCGACGTGGCCGGGCAACGCCGTTCACCTGTGCGCTGCGCGGGGGATAGCCGGTAGTGTGTCCCACATGACGAACGATCCGCGGTCCGCGCTCAACCGACTCATTGCCGCCTTCGAGGCGCACCTGGATGCTGCCGCGACCGGTGACGAGCTCTCCCCGGCCGTGGTCGCGGCCGAGAACGCCCTCCAGGACGCCTTCTTCACCTACGACGACTCGCTGTTCACCGCATACGGCATCGAGCTCCCCTTCGAGGCCTTCGACTCCGATGGCGACGATGAGGACGACGATGACGATGATGAGGACTACGGCGACGGCGAGTACGACGAGGATGATGACGACTACGACGACAGCGATGATGACGAGGACTACGACGACGAGGACTGACTGAGGTCCCTGACTGGACGGACGACATTCCGAAGTCCATCTCTCAACGGTGGGGTCCACGCAGTTTGAGTGGGCCCCACCGCTTTGTCCTGGGTATGATACGGTTAAATACCGTAGGTAAGCCTTCCCTCAGTAGTTGTGTGCCTGTGACCTGTACTCGGTTGTCGCCCACGAAGATAGGAATCCTGATGCCCATGTCTCCGTCCCGCCGTCAGCTGCTCTCCACGACCGCGGCCACAGCCGGTCTGCTGGCTCTGTCCGCCTGTGGTTCGAAGTCGTCGAGCTCGTCAGGCACCGGGGCCGGCGCCGCTTCTGCCGGATCGAGCGCAGAGGCGGTGACGTACCCGGTCACCGTGAAGCATGCCCAAGGGGAGACCACGATCAAGGCGGCGCCCCAGCGCGTCGTCGTTCTCGACTACGGTGTCCTGGACTCCATGGCCGCACTGGGGCTGGCCGACCTCGTCGTCGGCATCCCCAAGACCGGTGGCAACCTGCCCAAGTCCCTGTCCCAGTTCCAGGACGATAAGTACAAGGATGTGGGCGGACTTAAGGAGCCCAAGCAGGAGGCCATCGCCGAGGTCGGGCCGGACCTGGTGATTGTGGCGAACCGGACCGCCAAGTCCTATGAGGACTTCTCAAGCAAGTTCACCACCATCGACATGACTGTCAAGCCGCGGGGTGCGAGTGCGACGGCGGCCGCGAGCCCCGATCAGGGTGGCCAGGGCGGCAACAGAGACAAGGGCAAGAAGAACGAGCCCTCCGCGTCGATGACGGAGATCCTCACCAGCCACTCCACGATCCTCGGCTCGATCTTCGGCAAGAAGAGCGCGGCGCAGGCCAAGGTCAAGGAGTTCACCGATGCTGCGGCTCAGGTGGCCACGGTGGCCAAGAACGCCGGCAAGGGCCTGTGCCTTCTCACCACCGGCGGCAAGGTGAGTGCCTTCGGCAAGGGCTCCCGCTTTGACGTCATCTTTGACGAGTTCGGTGTCACCCCCGCTGTTGAGAACATCGAGGCGGCGACCCACGGCGAGGCCGTCTCCTTCGAGTTCATCGGGCAGGCCAACCCTGATGTCCTCTTCGTCCTGGACCGCGACGCTACCATCGGGCAAGAGGGCTCCTCGGCCAAGGAGATTCTCGACAACGAGCTGGTCACCGCCACCAATGCCTGGAAGAACAACAAGGTCTACTACCTTGACGGCCCCGACTGGTACCTCCTGGGCGCCGGTTTCGGAGTCAGTCTGCGCATGGCCAAGGAGATCAAGGGCGATTTGTCCGCATGAGCCCCAGGAACCCCGTTGCGGCCTGGGGGTGCAGGTCGCAACGGTCAGGCCTGTCGCTCCTGGTCGGTGGCCTTCTGCTTCTGCTCGTCCTGGGACTCGTGTCGGTGTGTATCGGAGTGGCGGACTTCGATCCGGTGGATCTGGTTCGCACCGGTTCGCAGGGCCGCTCCATGCGCCTCTTCATGGTCTCGAGAGTGCCGCGCACCCTGGCGGCCGTGCTCGCCGGTTCGGGCATCGCTGTGGCGGGCGCCGTCATGCAGATGAGTGTGCGCAACCGTTTCGTGTCCCCGACCACGGCAGGCACGACTCAGTTCGCCGTCGTCGGGCTGCTGCTGGTGGCTCTCTTCGCACCGGGCACCAGTGTTCTGGTGAAGATGCTGGTGGCCTCGGCATGCGCGGTAGCGGGCTCGGCCGTCTTCCTGTGGCTCCTGCGACTGCTGCCCCACCGGCGCACGTCCGATGACGTCACGGTCCCCCTGATCGGCCTCATGCTCGGTGGCGTGGTCGGAGCGGGTACCACCTTCGTGGCCTGGCGCTACGACCTGCTGCAGTCACTAGGGGCCTGGACGGCCGGCGACCTGTCCCGGGTGCTGGCCGGCCGCTATGAGCTGCTCTGGCTGGTGGCGCTCATCGTCCTGCTGCTCTATCTCGCCGCCGACCGCCTCACTGTGGCGAGCCTTGGGGCGGAGACGGCCACCGGGCTCGGGCTGAGCTATCACCGCACCATCAACCTCACGATCATGGCTGCGGCCGTCATGACGGCGGTCAGCGTTGTCGTGGTCGGGAGCCTGCCCTTCCTCGGGCTCGTGGTACCCAACATCGTCTCCCGGCTCATGGGGGACAATCTGCGCCGGAGTCTTCCGATCATTGCCGTCGGTGGTGCTGTTCTGACGCTGGGGTGCGACGTCGTCGGACGTGTGGTCCGCTACCCCTACGAGGTTCCGCTGTCCGTCATCATGGGGGTCGTCGGCGCCGGCGTCTTCACCGTGCTCATCCTGCGAGGTGTGGAACGTGGCTGACGTGCTGTCCGGACGTCGTCGCCGGGAGAACCGGCGTTCCATCCTCCGCCTGGTGGTCGTCCTGCTCCTGGTGCTGGTGGCCAGCGGCGTCTTCCTGGTCATCAACGCCTTCGACCCGCTTCTGGTCCTGCCCTACCGGCTGCCCTCCCTCGGGGCGATGCTGTGTGTGGGATGGGCCAGTGGCGTGTCCACCGTCATGTTCCAGACGGTCACCGGCAACCGGATCCTCACGCCCTCCGTTCTCGGTCTGGATGCGCTCTACGCCCTGCTGCAGGTGGTTCTTCTTCTCGTGCTGGGGGCGGCGGGACTCTCCTCGCTGCCGGACCTGGGTGCGTTCGTCCTGACACTTCTGGTGATGATCGGTGTGTCCGTGGCGCTCATGGGTGCCGTGCTCGGTGCCAGGCGCTCGGTGACCACATTGGTGCTGCTGGGCATCGTGCTGGGAACCTTCCTGCGCTCAGGGACCACCTTCATCCAGCGGCTTCTGGATCCCAATGACTTCCTCATCCTTCAGGACCGGCTCTTCGCCTCCTTCGGCTCGATCAACCCCGATCTGCTGGTGCTCTCGCTGGTCCTGACCGCCGCCGTGTCGATTCTGGCGATCCGGGAGCTGCGGGCGCTCGATGTCGTGGCTCTCGGGCCCGATGTCGCCACCGCACTCGGAGTCGATCACCGTCGTATCAGCCGGCGTGTGATGGTCATGGTGGCCGTGCTGGTATCCGTGTCCACGGCCCTGGTCGGGCCGATCATGTTCCTGGGCCTCCTCGTTGCCCACCTGGCCTACTGGGCCGCCGGTACCAACCGCCATGTGGTCACCGTGCCCATGGCGGCACTCGTCGCCATGCTCGTCCTGGTGACCGGACACACAGTGCTGGCTCATGTCCTGGACGCCGACAACGTCCTGTCCGTCATCATCGAGTTCGTCGGCGGGCTCACCCTCATCGCCCTCATCATCAGCTCCAGGAGACGTTCATGATCGCAGTTCGTAGCCTTACCAAGTCCTACGGTGAGCGTCAGGTGCTCTCCGACGTCGATCTCGACCTTCCGGCCGGCGGAGTCATCGGGCTGGTTGGTGCCAACGGGGCTGGTAAGTCCACGCTGTTGTCCGTGATCGCCAGACTCCTGGGAGCCGACGCCGGCACGGTGGAAGTCGGTGGTCTGAACGTCGCCACCGCCCCGGGACGCCAGCTCGCCACCGTTCTGTCCGTCCTCAAGCAGGACAACCACCTCGCCGTGCGACTGACTGTGCGTGACCTCGTGGGATTCGGCCGCTATCCGCACAACCGGGGACGTCCCACCGAGCACGATGAGACGATCGTCGATCAGGCCCTGGAGTGGATGGACCTGACAGAGCTGGCCGACCGCTACCTCGACGAGATGTCCGGTGGGCAGCGCCAGCGGGCCTTTGTCGCCATGGTGCTGGCCCAGGAGACTCCCTATATGCTCCTGGACGAGCCCCTCAACAACCTGGACATGGTCCACTCGGTAGCCATGATGCGTCGTCTACGCGCTGCCGCCCACGAGCTCGAGCGCACGGTGGTGGTTGTCATGCATGACATCAATATGGCCGCCGCATGGTCGGACCGGATCGTCGCCATGCGTGAGGGCCGGGTCGTCCTTCAAGGAACCCCCGAGGAGACCATGACCCGAGACTGTCTGAGCGAGGTCTTCGGCATGGATGTACCGGTCCATGAGATCGACGGCAGGCGCATCGCCCTCGTCTGGGGCTGATACTCGCCAGGGGGCCGCTTCACAGCAGTGCCGGGAGCTTTAGAAGCGCTCGGGGTAGCCGAGCTGGACGGAGGTGACCTCGTCCAGGGCGTGGCGGATCTGAACCGGAAGCTCCAGGTCGTCGGCCGCCAGGACTCCCTGAAGCTGAGCCGGAGTGCGGGCACCCACAATGGTTGAGGCGATCCCTGGGGCGTCGCGGGCCCAGGCGAGCGCGACCTCGGCCGGCTTACGGTCCAGGCCCGAGGCGGCAGTGGCCACGGCCTCAACCACACCCCGGTGTGCGTCTCCCAGGTAGGGGGACACGTAGGAGCGCAGGTGTGGGGAGGCGGCCCGCGAGTCCGGTGGAATCGTCGCCCGATACTTGCCGGTGAGCACGCCCCGACCCAGGGGGGCGTAGCCGAGGATGCCGAAGCCCAGGGCCTGCGAGGCGGGCCGCAGCTCGCGCTCGATACCTCGGGAGAGCAGCGAGTGCTCCACCTCGACGGCCGCTAGCCCCGGGCCCCGGCCGCACTCGCTGAGCAGATCATGCATGCGCACCGAAGCCCAGGCGGGGTGGTTGGCGATGCCCACGTACCGGGTGCGCCCGGAGGAGACGGCCAGGCTCAGTGCGTGGGCCGTCTCCTCCAGGGAGGTGCTGGGATCGGGCACCTGGACCAGCAGGAGGTCCAGGTGATCGGTGCCCAAGCGGGCCAGGCTGGTGTCGAGCGTGTCCAGCAGCGAGCCGCGGGAGGCGTCAGCCACCGAGGACCGCTCCCCGGTTCGCCAGGTGCGCACTCCGGCCTTGGAGACCAGGACGAGGTCCTGGCGATCCACGTGCTCGCGCAGGAGCGCCCCGATCACCTCCTCGCTGACGCCCTCGCCGTAGGAGGCGGCGGTGTCCACAAGCGTGCCCCCGGCATCGAGGAAGATGTCGAGTTGTTCCTTGGCCTCGAGCTCATCGGTGTCCCGGCCCCAGGTCATCGTGCCCAGGCCCACGGAGGACACACGCAGGCCGGTCCGGCCGAGTCTCCTGTGCTCCATAGGCCTAACCGTAGCGGCTCGACTTACTTGCGTACGGTGATGGTCCAGGCCGCGTCGCCGGTGCGCTCGAACTCGGTGACGGTGTAGCCGTTGTCGGCGGCCCAAGCCGGCAGTGTCTGAGTCCCCTGGGTGCAGTCGAAGCCGATGACGAGCTCGTCGCCGACGCTGAGCTCCTCCATGGCCTCTTCGGCCTCGATGACGGGGAAGGGGCAGACCTGACCGGTGGTCTCCAGAACAGTGCGCATGAGTGACTCCTTGAAGCGATGTGATGAGGTTGCGGGGGCGGTTGGGAAAGCGGGATGGTTGCGGGGGTTCTGGCGAGGCCTCAGACGGTGGCGGGCACGCGTGAGGCCGCCCGCTCGGCGCGACGACGCTGCCGGGGACGGATGAGGAGGAACCAGGCGGCCACCCCGACCCCCAGCACCTGGAAGACCAGTGCGATCCAGCCCTGCCATGACAGGAGCGAGGTCTGCACCAGGGCGTTGCCGATGGAGCAGCCACCGGCCCAGGCGGCGCCGATCCCCATGAGGACACCGCCGGCGATGGAGCGCTGGATGACCTGGGCGCTGGGCACACGGACACGGAACTCGCCGGAGGCCTTGGCCGCGATGTAGGAGCCGAGCAGGATGCCCAGGACCAGCAGCACGCCCCAGTCGAGTCGCTTGACGTCCCCGGTGACGATGAGGTTCACCAGGTTCGACGACGGCGTCGTGATCCCCAGCCCGTCCGGGCGCCCCGAGGCCCAGGACGTGGGCCAGGCGATGACGGCGACGACGCCCACGAGGAATCCGGTGGCCAGAGGGTTCCACTGCTTCTCCAGCAGCAGGTGAGCCAGGCCCGTGCGCTGGGCGGGCAGCTGGATCTGAGCGGCACGGCTGCGCTCCAGAACGATGAAGCGGTGCACAACGAGCCCGGTGACGGCGGCCAGGATGACGACGCCGCCCCAGCTCGGCAGACCGATGGTGGCCGGGATGGTGGTCAGGTTGGTGACCCACAGTCCTTTGACCCAGCTTGTCACCCCCGACAGGAGTCCCGTCTTCGACGCGGCCGCCGTGGTGGCATAGGCCACGAGCGCGAACCAGGAACCGACCAGGCCCTCGCCGGCGCGGTAGTAGGTCCCGGTGGCGCAGCCGCCGGCCAGGACGATCCCGACTCCGAACAGGAAGGAACCGACAACGGTGGCAACCACCGACAGCTTGGGGATCTCAGGGGTGATGGAGCCTGCTGAGGTCAGGACGGCGACTCCGACCGCCTGAACGGCGATGGCCAGCAGGAAGGCTGTGAACCAGCGCCAGGAGCGGGAGACCCACAGGTCCCGGAAGGCACCGGTGATGCAGAAACGGCCCCGTTGGAGGATGAAACCGAGGACGGCTCCAACGATGAGCCCAGTGAGGATGGTGGGTGACGGCACGGTGCGGTCCTTGTCCGGCTGCTGCTGTCAGGTGCAAGCAGCCTGCGTGGGGACCGGTGACGCAGCACAGGTGGAAAGACAGAGACAGGCCACGTCATCCGGTGGGGGAGTGAGGTGGAGGCCTGGCTGGACGTGGCTAATGGGGGCGCCGTCTCAGGGGCGCCGGGAGCCGGGGAGAACGATCTGTCTGAGACCGCCTCAGAACGTCCGAACCAGGCAGCGCATACACACGCCGGCTCCGCGCGAGGCGGTGCGGGCTGCGTGGGCCTGGAGGACGTTCATGTGCTTCTCCATGAGGATCTGGGAAGTGCGTGGTGACGGTTGTCAGCCGCCACGGACTGTAATCGACGGCCTCTGGCCGTGGCAATTCCTGAACAGTGGCCGAGATCAGGCAGCGGTGCGGCGTGCGGTCAGGAGGCGGGCGATCCCGTCATCGGGCACCTGCGGCGTGGTGCCGCCGAAGAGCGGGCACTGGGCCTGGAAGGCGCACCAGTCGCACAGCCGGGAGCGGCGGGGGCGGAAGGAGCCGGTGCGAGCGCAGTCTTCGACTTCGTCCCACAGGTGCGCCAGGCGTGTCTCGGTGCGTTCCAGCTCGGCCAGGCGAGGATCATGAGTCAGGACCCGCCCGTCCTTGAGGTAGACCAGCTGGAGGCGGGCCGGCGCCCGGCCGCGCAGGCGCCACAGCACCAGCGCGTAGAAGCGCATCTGGAACAGCGCCTCCTCCATGAAACGCGTGCCGGGGCTGCGCCCGGTCTTGTAGTCGACCACTCTCATGGCGCCGTCGGGTGCCACGTCCAGACGGTCCACGAAGCCCCGCAGGAGCAGGCCGTCGCCGGTCTCGGTCTGGACGAAGAGCTCGCGCTCGGCCGGCTCCAGGCGCTGGGGGTTCTCCAGGGTGAAGTAGGTGCCGATGAGTCCGCGGGCCTCCTCCAGCCAGGTCTCCACCTGGTCGGCGTCCTCGAACAGGTCCATGACCTCCGGGTTCTTCTCCTGGTGAGCGGCCCACTGGCCGGGCAGGAGCTCGAGGGCCGCTTCCGGGAGGCGTTCCGAGGCCGGAAGATCGTAGAGACGCTCCAGCACGCCGTGGACCACGGTGCCCTTGTGCGTCGCCAGTGAACCGGGCTCGGGGAGGCGGTCGACCGTGCGCAGACGGAACATGAGCGGGCACTGCATGAAGTCCTTGGCCCGAGAGGGGGACAGGGCCGCGCGGCGTCCGCCGCCCGCGCCCGCTCCCGGACGGCCACTGGCACCCGGACCGGTGGGCCTGACGCCGGTCTGAGGCGATGAGCTGGATGCGGTGAGCGGCTCGTGGGGCATGGGGACGACGCTACCGCGAGGAGGTGACGCGGCGTCGGATCTGGCCGGAGGGCGCGGCCTTCCTCCACAGGCCGCGTCCGTGGGGAGAGACATCCGCGGCTGTGGCCGCCGAATGGATGCGGCACCCCGCTGCCGACGGCGTTAGGCTCGCGCCCATGCCTGCCTCCACATCGACCGGCGAGTGGGTGGTCGCCCGCGTCGGCGGCGCCCCCGTCGTCATCTCGCCGACCTCTCTCCTGCTCGGCTTGCTCATCGCCGGCAGCTGGTACCCGCTGGTCTCCTCGGCCCTGGGTGGCTTCGGCACCACAACGGTGCTGCTGGTGGTGGTCTCCACGGTCCTGGGCGTTGCGGCCTCGGTGCTCCTGCACGAGCTGGCCCACGGGCTGTCCGGAACTCTCATGGGCAGGCGACCCACCCGTTACGAGCTCTACCTGTGGGGCGGGCGCACATCCTTCGGACCCGCACGCGAGTGGACCGCGTGGAAGGACCTGGTCACCTCCCTGTCAGGACCGGTCACCAACCTGCTCATCTGGGGCATCGGAACGTGGGTGCAGGACTTCGTCAGTCTGCCGGTTCCCGTCGCCTTCACCATATGGGCCGTGACCCTGGTCAACCTGGCCCTGGCTATTTTCAACGCCCTGCCGGGTCTTCCCCTCGACGGCGGCTACGCCCTGGCCGCGCTCGTGGTCCAGGTGACCGGCAGCCGCAGACTCGGTCTCAAAGTGGCCGGTTGGGGAGGGCTGGCGGTGGTCGGCGGTGTCGTGTGGTGGTGGATCCTGCGCCCCCTCGTGCTTGACGGTCGCCAGCCCGACGCCTTCAACCTCATCCTGGTCGTCATGGTGGGCTGGTCGATCGTGGCCTCCAGCTGGCAGGTCCTCGAGCTCGGGGGAGGAGCCCGGGCCGCCTCGAAGCTGGACCTGCGCGAGCTGGCCAGGCCCCTGCGCGTCGTCGGACCCGAGACATCTGTGTCCCAGGTGCGTGAAGCGCTGGCGCAAGGAGCCGCACTCGTCCTCGTCACTGACGGGCCCGAGCTGGTGGGCACGATCGACGCGGCCGCCCTCAAGGAGCTCGGGCTGTCGGACGCAGCAGGCTCGACCCCCACGCTCGGGGTGAGCGCCAGGCAGATCTGCACGGTGCTGCCGGCCGCGGCGGTGACCACCGACCTGACCGGCCAGGCGGCCGCCGATGCCATGAAACGAGCCCGGGAGGTCTCACGCTGGCTGGTGCTCGTGGAGGCGGGGAGCCTGGCCGGCGCGGTCCCCACCGGTGCGCGCTGAGAGGCAACGGTGACTGAGGCGACCGCGACGACCAAACCGCCCGACCAGGTCACCGGAACATGATGCTCACCGGTTCCGACACCACTGCGGATGCTAACCTTCACCTAGGATGAAATGCCTCCGGGCATCGGAATCAGCGTCATCTTTGAAGGTGAAACCATGAGCGACGTCAACCCTCAGGACCTCTCTCAAGAGATTCTGGCTGCGCCGGCCAAGGCATCGATCTTCCTCACGGTGACTGTACGGAGCGGGGGCGAGTCCGCGGTCATCGATCTGCTGACCGCTGTGTCCGGGCTGACCCGGGCGGTGGGTTTCCGTTACCCCGAGACGATGCTCAGCTGCGTCGTCGGTATTGGGGCAGGCATGTGGGACCGTCTCTTCGACGTGCCTCGGCCTGAGTATCTGCACGATTTCGAGGCACTTCAGGGAGGAAAGCACAGTGCCCCCTCGACGCCGGGAGACCTGTTCTTCCACCTGCGCGCCTCGACTCTCGACATGTGCTTCGAGCTGGCGCGCCAGATCATGCGCCGACTGGGCCCTGCGGTCAGTACCTACGATGAGGTTCACGCCTTCCGCTACCTCGATAATCGGGACCCTCTGGGCTTCGTCGACGGCACTGAGAGTCCGCGGGGGCAGGCGGCCGTTGCCGCGGCGCTCATCAACGAGGGCGCGTGGGTTGGCGGCAGCTACATCATTGAGCAGAAGTACGTCCACAACCTCACCGCTTGGGACTCATTGAGTGTCGAGGAGCAGGAACACGTCATCGGTCGCACCAAGCTCGATGACACCCAGCTCCCCGATGATGAGCAGCCCACCAATAGCCACGTCACCATGAACACCATTGAGGACGCCGACGGCAACGAGCTCCAGATCGTGCGGGACAATCTCGCCTTCGGCGAGGCCTCCGGGGAGCAGGGCACGTTCTTCATGAGCTACGCCGCAGACCCACGCGTCACTGAGCTCATGCTCCGGCGCATGTTCCTGGGGGAGCCAGAGGGCAACTACGACCGCATCCTCGACTTCTCCACGCCTCTGACAGGATGTCTCTTCTTCGCTCCGCCGGCCGCCTTCCTCGACGACGCCGACCAGTACGCCAAGCCTTCTGTCCGACCTGAGGCGGGACCGCAGGACCCGACCCAGCCCGCCACTGAGCTGAGCGCCGCCAAGGACCTAGGGTTCAACGCATCTTCTGAGGCGCCGCGTGACCAGACACCAGACGACCACAGCAATGGTGCGGGCTTCACTGCCGCACCGTCCGATGGATCCCTCGGGATCGGAAACCTGAAAGGCCGAGTATGAACAATCTGCATCGACAGCTGGCCCCCATCTCCGAGGCTGCCTGGGGCGAGATCGACCAAGAGGCGCGGCGCACCTTCATCCGCTGGATCGCTGGACGACGCGTCGTCGACGTCGTTGGACCCGACGGAGAGGAACTCGCGGCAGTACGCACCGGTCACCAGGTATGTGTGGACACCCCCTTCGAAGGCGTCCAGGCCCACCAGCGTCAGGTCCGCCAGATCGTCGAGCTGAGGGTTCCCTTCCGGGTCAGCCGCGAGGCCGTCGACGCCGTCGACCGCGGAGCCCAGGACTCCGACTGGCAGCCTGTGAAGGACGCCGTTGCTCAGATCGCCAGGGCCGAGGACGGCATTGTCTTCGACGGGCTGGCGAGCGCAGGCATCGAGGGACTGGTTCCCTCAAGCTCCAACCCTGCCGTATCGCTCCCACAGCCGAAGGATCTTCCTGATGCCGTTGCCGCTGCCCTCAAGGAGCTCCGCCTCGCCGGAGTTGAAGGCCCCTACGCCCTCCTGCTCTCCGCCGAGCTGTGGACCGCCGTTGCGGAGACCACTGATGACGGTTACCCCATTCGCAAGCACATCGATCGTCTCTTGGAGGGTGAGGTCCTGTGGGCTCCCGCCATCCAGGGAGCTGTCCTGCTGAGCACGCGGGGCGGCGACTACGAGCTGCACCTCGGCCAGGACCTCTCCATCGGATATCTCTCACACGATGCCGAGTCGATTGAGCTCTATCTCCAAGAGACGCTCACATTCCTCCCGTACACCTCTGAGGCGAGTGTCGTGCTGACGCACTGAGGTCGCACACCGGTCCTACACTCGCCCTGATGAGCGAGCAGACTGAGCACACGGTGAACTCACCCACGGAGTCCTCCCAGCGCCCCGCCCCCCAGGAGAACCTGGGGCAGGCCGGTCGCCGTGGCCCCTTCCGCTACGGCGAACGCATCCAGGTCACCGACACCAAGGGCCGCAAGAACACCTTCCTGCTCGACCCTCACGGCTACTTCCAGTCCGTTCGCGGCTCCTTCCACCACCGAGACGTCGTCGGCATGGACGAGGGCAGCGTCATCGAGACCGACACCGGTCACGAGCTGCTCCTGCTGCGCCCGCTCCTGGCCGACTACGTCCTGTCCATGCCCCGCGGCGCCCAGGTGGTCTACCCCAAGGACTCCGGTCAGGTCATCGCCATGGGGGACATCTTCCCCGGCGCCCGCGTCCTGGAGGCCGGCGTCGGCTCCGGCGCGCTGACCATGAACCTGCTCTCCGCCATCGGGGAGGGCGGCCACCTGCTGTCCATCGAGCGCCGTGAGGACTTCGCCCAGATCGCCGCCTCCAACGTCGACGCCTGGTTCGGCCGCCACCATCCCGCCTGGGAGCTGCGCACCGGGGACTTCGCCGACGTCGTTGCCGCCCAGGTGGAACCCGGCAGCATCGACCGGGTGGTCCTGGACATGCTCGCCCCCTGGGAGAACGTCGAGGCCGCCTCCCAAGCCCTGGCCCCGGGCGGGCTATTCCTGGCCTACGTGGCCACCGTCACTCAGCTCTCCCGCACCGTGGAGGCCCTGCGTCACAGCGGCTTGTTCACCGAGCCGGAGTCCTGGGAGTCCATGGTGCGCACCTGGAACGTCGACGGGCTCGCCGTGCGCCCCGACCACCGCATGGTGGCGCACACCGGCTTCCTGCTGACCGCTCGTCGCCTGGCCGCAGGCTTCCGGCCCTTGACCCGCAAGCGCCCGCCCGCCCGCGGCGCCTACGACGAGGGCGGCTACTGGCTGCCCGACGACGTCAAGGAGCGCACCAGCACTGACAAGAAGGTCCGCCGCGTTCTGCGAGACTGCCGGGCCAAGCAGCCCTCCGACGCCACACCCGTTCTCAGCGGGAGCGCGGACGACAGCCAGGACGGCGCCAACCATGTCTGAGACGACTGCCGCCGACGCCGGCACACCCCAGCCACTGGGGATGCCGGCCACGGACTTCACCAGCCACCAGCTGCGTGAGGCCCGCGCCCGGGCCGTCAGCCTGGCGGCCAAGAACGAGCGCCTGGTGGCCGCTCTGGGCACCGCCCGCGAGCGCATCGCCGAGCTCGGCCAGCAGCTCGACGCCGTCACTCACCCCCCGGTCACGCTGGGACTGCTCACCGGCCTTCCCCGCACGAGGGGTGCCGCAGGTGACACTGGCGATGCCGCCGATGCCGCCGGCGCCGCCCAGCCCCGTGAGGTCGCCGTGAGCCTGTCGGGCCGCCAAATGCTCCTGCACGTCCACCCCGGCGTCGATGACACCGAGCTGCAAGTCGGGCGGCGCGTGGCCGTCAACGACCAGATGCTCGTCGTCGCCACCCTCCCCGAGCCCCGCACCGGTGAGGCCGTCACCCTCGAGGAGAGGCTCGATGACGCCCGGGTCCTGGTGACCACCGGCGCAGGAGGCACTCGGATCCTCACCCTGTCCTCGGCTCTTGGCCGCATCGCCGGGACCGGTGAGGGGATCAAGCCCGGTGACACCCTGGCCGCCGACCTGCGCGCCGACGTCGCCACGGCTCTCATCGAGCGCACCAGCGTCGAGCAACTGGTCGTGGCCGAGACACCCGATGTCTCCTGGGCGGACATCGGTGGCCTGGGACCGCAGATCGAGCAGATCCGCGATGCCCTCGAGCTGCCCTTCACCCACCCCGAGCTGTTCCACGCCTACGGTCTGCGCGCCCCCAAGGGACTGCTGCTCTACGGCCCGCCCGGCTGCGGCAAGACCCTCATCGCCAAGGCCGTGGCCACCTCGCTGGCTGATTCGCCCAGCGCCTCGGGCATCACGGGACGCCCGCCCGCGTTCCTCAACATCAAGGGTCCTGAGCTTCTGAGCAAGTTCGTCGGCGAGACCGAGCGCCAGATTCGCGCCATCTTCGACCAGGCCCGCAAGGCCGCCGCCGAGGACCGGCCGGTGGTCATCTTCTTCGATGAGATGGAGGCCCTCTTCCGCACCCGTGGCACCGGCGTGTCCTCCGACGTCGAGACCATGATCGTGCCCCAGGTCCTGGCGGAGATCGACGGCGTGGAGTCCCTGCGCAACGTCGTCATCATCGGGGCCTCCAATCGCGAGGACATGATCGATCCCGCTATCCTGCGTCCCGGGCGCCTGGACGTGAAGATCCGCATCAACCGGCCCGATGCGGCCGCTGCCGAGGAGATCCTCGCCCGGCACCTCACCGCGAACCTCCCCCTGGATCCGGCCGAGCTCGCCGCCCACGGGGGAGACCGCGAGGCCACCGCCGCCTCCTTGCGCCGAGTCGTCGTTGAGGCCCTCTACGCCCGCAACGAGGCCACCGCCGTCCTGGAGATCACCGAGGCCCATACGGTCAGTGGCGCCTCCACCCGCGTCCTTCACCTGGCCGACCTGACCAGCGGCGCCATGCTGGCCGCCATCGTCTCGCGCGCCAAGACCGCCTCCATCAAGGACGAGCTCGCCGGGGGAGTGGGCGGGCTGAGTGCAGCCAGGCTCCGCTCGGCCGTCGAGACCGAGGCGCGGCAGAACGAGGAGATCACCGGCGCGACCACCCCCGAGGGGTGGGCCCGGCTCATCGGCACCCGCACCTCGCAGATCCTCAGCGTGCGCAGACTCGGCAAGGAGAGCACATGAACGATGTCGGCTTTCAGCCCGGTCCGGTGACGCGACCCGTCGGCCTGGAGACCGAGTTCGGGGTCCTGCGCCCGGGCGACGCCTACGCCAACCCCGTGGTCCTGTCCACCCGCGTGGTGGAGGCCTATTGCGCAGGCTCCGGCGTGCCCACCGTGCGGTGGGACTACGAGGGAGAGGATCCCCTGGCCGACCTGCGCGGCGGCAGGCTCCGGCGCTCCGCCGCCCACCCCAGCCAGCTCACCGACGACCCCGCCCGCCCTGCGCCCTCGGGCGATGCACCGTCGGCCGATGCGGGGGAGACGGCAGACCCTCCGCCGGCCCCCTGGGGGTCGCGCGCTCGCCCCAGTGCCGCCGAGGCAGCCCTGCCCCGGGCCACGACTGCGGTCCTGGTCAACGGCGCCCGCTTCTACGTCGACCATGCCCACCCCGAGTACTCCTCACCCGAGGTCCTCACACCCCGCGACGCCCTGATCTGGGACCGCGCCGGTGAGGTGGTCGCCCGGCGCGCCATGACGGCCCTGGGTGACGAGGGCGATCAGGATGGGACACCGGTGGAGATCGTCCTGTACAAGAACAACGTGGATGGCAAGGGTGCGGCCTACGGCTCCCACGAGAACTACCTCGTGCGGCGCGATGTGCCCTTCGAGGAGCTGGCCGCGGTCCTGACCCCCTTCCTCGTCACCAGGCCCGTCATCGCCGGTGCCGGCCGGGTCGGGATCGGGCAGCGCAGTGAGCACCCCGGATTCCAGGTCAGCCAGCGCGCCGACTACGTCGAGTCCGAGATCGGCCTGCAGACCACGTTCAACCGCCCCATCATCAACACCCGCGACGAACCGCACGCCGACAACGCCCGCTGGCGCAGGCTTCACGTCATCAACGGTGACGCCAACCGCTTCGACGTTCCCATCTACCTCAAGGTCGCCACCACCGACCTGCTTCTGTGGTTCCTGGAGCAGGCGTGCACCGAGGGCTCCGGCCGGTTCAAGGAGGCTCTGGCCCGCGTCAAGGACCTGGCCATCATCGGCGATCCTGTCGAGGAGCACTGGGCCCTCTCCCACGACCCCACCCTGTCTCACGAGCTGCGAACCCAGGCCGGGGCCTTGACCGCCCTGGCGATTCAACGCGCCTTCCTCGATGCCGTCAGCCCCGCTGTCACCCGTGTCGAGGACGCCCGGGCTCATCGCGCCCTGGCTCTGTGGAGGCAGGTCCTCGACGCCCTGGAGCAGTGGCGCCATGACGGATCCGGCCCTGCTGCCCAGATGGTGGAGTGGGTTGCCAAGTACGAGCTCTGCGAGGGACTGCGCCGCAGGTCGGGAACCGGCTGGGACGACCCCCGTCTGGCCGCTCTCGACATCCAGTGGGCCGACCTGCGACCGGGACGATCCGTCGTCGACAAGCTCGACGCCGCCGGCAGGATCCACCGGCTGGTCACCGACGCGGAGATCCAAAACGCGGTCGACACGCCCCCCGAGGGCACGCGCGCCGCTATCCGGGGAACCGCCATCCGCCGTCACCGGCAGGTCGTGGGAGCCTCCTGGACCTGCCTGCTCCTCGACGTGCCGGGTGCCCCCGCTCTGGCGCGTCTGCGCCTGCCAGACGACGTGGTCGTCGGCTCTGATGAGACGGCGACCATCCTGGAGGAAATTGGTCGCCGGGCAGATCCTGAGAGACACTGAGCCTCACAGTGCGCTCACCAGCGGTGAGCAGCTGGGCAGGACGAATGAAGGAGCAACACATGACGCCGCAGCACGCCAGTCAGTCCCATGGGCAGGTCCGTCGCACCGGCGTCGAGACCACTGCAGCCGACGCCGACCAGGCCATCAGCACCGGTACATCCGCGTCGGCCGAGCAGGCCAGTGACGTTGACAGCATCCTCGACGAGATCGACTCGGTCATCGAGACCAATGCCGCGGCCTTCGTCCAGGGCTTCGTTCAGAAGGGCGGCCAGTGAGCATGAGCAGCTCACGGCCCTTGGCGCGGCGCATCATCGGGGTGGAGACCGAGTACGGCATCACCTGCGCCCCCACCACTGACGGCCCTCCTCCCATGGACGCCGACCACGCTGCTCGTGAGCTCTTCGAACCCGTGGTCCAGCGCTCTCGCTCCTCGAACGTCTTCACTCGCGGGGGCGCTCGCCTCTACCTGGACGTGGGCTCCCACCCCGAGTTCGCCACCGCCGAGTGCGACCGCCTCGAGGACGTGCTCGCTCAGGACCGCGCCGGTGAGCTCGTCATGGCCGATCTCGTCGAGCAGGCCAATGCGCGCCTGGCAGCCTCGGGTGTCCCCGGGCGGATCCACCTGCTGAAGAACAACCGCGACGCTGAGGGCAACGGCTTCGGGTGCCACGAGAACTACCTCGTGCGGCGTCGTGGAGACTTCTGGAACGACGCCCGCACTCTCGTACCCCACCTGGTGACCCGGCAGATCCTCGTCGGCGCCGGTCATATCACCGCAGACGGAGACACTCGGCCCGCCGCCGACGGGCTGAGGGGCTATGTCTTCTCCCAGCGGGCCGACCAGATGTGGGACGCCGTCTCCTCAGCCACGACCCGGGCCAGGCCGCTGATCAACACCCGAGACGAACCGCATGCCGATGCCGAGCGTTACCGGCGCATGCACGTCATCGTCGGGGACTCCAACATCGCTCAGGGATCCACCCTGCTCAAAGTGGCGGCCATGGACCTGCTCCTGGACTACCTGGAGCACGGGGGAGACCTCGGCGACCTGGCCCTGGCCGACCCCATGAGGGCCATTCGCGACACCTGCCATGACATGACTGGAGGGGTTCTCCTGGAACGGTCTGACGGGCGGACCATCACGCCGTTGGAGATGCAGGCCGAGCACCTCGGGCGTCTCCGTGACCACGTTGCGCAGGACATCGAGGTCACTGCTCTGCACGAAGCCGCACTGGAACTGTGGGAACGAGGACTCCAGGCCCTGCGCCTGCAGCAGCCCGATATCGTGGACACGGAGCTGGACTGGGCGGTCAAGCAGCGGCTGCTGACCCGTTACTGCCAGCGGCACGACACCGATCTGACCGATCCCCGGGTGAGCCGCCTGGCCCTGGCCTACCACGACGTCTCTCCCGGCCAGGGACTGCGACAGCGTCTGGAGGACGCTGGTCTCCTGCACCGATTCGTTGACGAGGCGACCTGCCGCCGGGCGGTGGATACCCCACCTGCGACCACGCGTGCGCGCCTGCGTGGCGCCGTCGTCGGCCGGGCCGAGGACCTGCGCCGTGACGTGAGTGTTGACTGGGTGCGGGTTCGGCTCGACGACGGCGTCTGCTCACCTGTTACGCTGAATGATCCCTTCTGTGCCGTAGACGAGCGCATCGATGCACTCCTGGAGAGCATGGAGCACTCGGCAACCGACCTTCCCAACGGGGTGTGAACGGTGAGGCTCACGGCACTGGTCAGGCGACAGACGGAAGACGCAACATGAGTACTACCTCCCCTCTGGACCCCGAAGCGGGCATGCCCCTGACACGGCGTCAGCGCCGTGCGCTCGAACGTGCTCAGCAGGCCCAGCAGGAGGCAGTGACCCAGGACCTGCCGGCACTGTCTCAACCTGCTGTGCAGACACGCCCTGCCGGTACTGTGTCCCCCGGCACGCGAACCACAACCGGCACACCGGCGCCGCGCACTGAGCTGCAACCGCAGCCGCAGCGTCAGCCACGGACCCTGCCACAGCCTCAGGAGCTGGGTAGCAGTCATGATCGTCGCAACGCGCACAGGCCGTCCGCACGAACTGATCGACGCGATCACCCTCATGAGCCCGGGTACCGACAGGACGAGGTGGTCGCCGAGACCCAGGAGCCCGAACCGACGCAGCGGCAACGTACTCTGGGCGGTCCGCTGGGGCGTATGCCGCGGGGGCCCCTGGCGGTCGCCCTCATCGGTGTTGTCGTCCTTGCCATGATCCTGGTGCCGCTGGCTGTCAACAAGCTCGTCTCCGGAAGGAACGGAGCGGGCACCAGCACCGCGGCTCAGTCAACCGTGTTGGATGGCAACGCACCCCTCAGTCAGCTGCTGACGGTCAGCGGACGGGTCGGATCAGGGGTGGCCCCCTCCGTCGAGCTGAACGGCGACGCCTCTCTGTCAGCCCCCAGCTCGGTACTGACCGACGTCGTCCAGACCGGGCAGGGGCGCGCTGTCTCCGCGGGGACGCCTGTGATCCTGCAGGTCTCACAGTTCTCCGGTCTCAACGGGAGCAACACGACGGGTAACGAGGCGGGGTATAAGCTCTGGCAGGGCCTGCTCGGTCCCGAGGTGGGCGACTACATCAACGCGGCGGTCTCCGGCCAGCGCGAAGGCGCACGCGTCGTTCTGCGCGAACCGGCCCAGGAGGAGGACGGCTCCCGGACGACGAAGATCACCGTTGTCGACCTGTTACCCACCACTGCGACAGGGGAGACGAAGCAGCCGGCGGAAGGCACCCCCACCGTGACTGAGGGACCGGACGGCTCCATCACCGTCAGCAGCGCCGGACTTCCTGCGCCGACTCGAGCCTCCACAGAGATTCTCATCAAGGGCACCGGCCCCCAGATCGGTTCCCAGGATCGGCTTATTGCTCGTACCACGATGGTCAGCTGGGCCTCGGGACAACCCCTCGACAAATCGACCTTCGGGCACCAGGAGCCGCCCAAGCAGCTCGACATGAGCAATGCGCTGGTGGGAGTCTCCCAGAACCTGGTTGACATCACGGTCGGCTCCCGGGTGGTCCTCTCGCTGCCCGCTGAGCAGGCGCAGGGGAAGGAACCAGTCGTCGTGGTGATCGACGTCCTGGCCAAGGACCCTGCTCAGCCTTCCGGAGCGTCCGGGGGTCGTGCGGGCAGTGAGTCGAGCGCCATTCCCGGCTCCTCCGCCGGCCCAACATCCAAGGAGCATTCATGAGCGTTGCCATCCGCATCATTCCCTGCCTGGACGTCAAGGACGGTCGGGTCGTCAAAGGTGTCAACTTCCAGGGCCTCAAGGACGCCGGAGACCCCGTGGAGCTGGCCTCCCGCTACTGCGCTCAGGGGGCCGATGAGATCACCTTCCTCGATGTCTCGGCCTCCCATGAGGGGCGTTCCACCATGTTGGACGTGGTCCGCCGTACTGCCGAGCAGGTCTTCGTGCCGCTGACCGTCGGCGGGGGAGTGCGCTCAGTCGATGACGTGGACCTGCTGCTGAAGGCGGGGGCGGACAAAGTCAGTATCAACACCGCGGCCATCGAAGCCCCCTCGCTGTTGACGGAGGTGGCGCGGCGTTTCGGCAACCAGGTGGTCGTCCTGTCCGTGGATGCGCGTCGGTGCCCCTCCGGCGTCTCGACGGCCTCCGGCTTCGAGGTCACCACGCACGGAGGACGAACCTCCACCGGTATCGATGCCGTCGCCTGGGCGATGAGAGGAGCCGAGCTCGGCGCCGGGGAGATTCTTCTGAACTCCATGGATGCCGACGGGGTCACTCAAGGATTCGACACCGAGATGATCGACGCTGTTCGCCGACAGGTCCGAGTGCCTCTCATCGCTTCCGGCGGTGCGGGATGCCCACAAGACTTCGTCACCGCGGCCGATCACGGTGCCGACGCCGTTCTGGCAGCCTCAGTGTTCCACTACGGAGTGATGACCATCGCTGAGGCCAAGAATGCTCTGCGAGACGCGGGCCACCCGGTGCGTTGACGAGTATTTTCTGCTCCTGAAACATTCTCGCGGGAGTTGCCGGAATTCCCGCTATCGTTGTGGGTTTTCTGGGGATGCAGGCGGCGAATGAGGGGCGTGCCACCAACAAAGGTATGTCCATTGCGGGTATCGCCTTGGGGGGGCCTCTCCATCGTGCTGCTGATCGTTTCCTATGCTACTGGTCTGAATGAGCGGCTCATGAGTGGGTTCGAGTCCTAAGGTCCTCACCTCCCGCCTTCGCCCCGCAGCGCAGACAGCCGGCAAAGCTCCTGCGCAGCGGAGCGAAGGGTTGTGGGAGCATGTCCATCCGGGCCGATGGGGTGTTCTCCCCGTTGAGATGAGGTTGTTCCCAGGGTGTGATACGTGTTCTCGTGTAGACTCAATGCTGCGCTTCACACCAGGGAAGGAATAATGAGCGATTTGAATCCTTATCCGGCGGATCCTTATCATCAAGGATTTGCTGGTACCCCTTATCCGGCCGACTTCGATGGTGTCTCCCAGTCTGCGTCGGCCGTGTCGTCGACCCAGAGTGGTTACTACAGCGCGGACGATCTTGGCGATCAGTCACCCCGCTTCCCGGCGGCACCGGGAGGCCAGATGGTTCCTTATCCGGGGGATGGCCAGCAGCCGTACAGCCAGGCCTATGGGCAGCCCTACAGTCAGCAGTATCCCTATCCGCCGCCTTCTTATGGCCCGTACCCACCATATGGTCAGGGTGTGTACTGGAGGGCGCCTTACGATCCGCGTCGACATGAGGCGAACGCCCTCGGTGGGTGGGCGCTCGGGCTCGGTATTGCGAGTATCGTTGCGAGTTGCTTGTCTTTCGGCCTGATCTTGGGCATATCGGCGATCGTCGTCGGAGTCCTGGGAATGCGTGCCGCCAATGAGGGGCGTGCCTCGAACAAGGGGCTGTCGATAGCCGGAGTGGTGACAGGCGCCATTGGCGCTGTCATCGGCGCTTGCTACCTTATGCTGTTTATAGTGATGTTGTCTCAATGAACTGTATGCCTGAAAACTGTTGCGCGACTGCGTCGACGAAGCACGAGCGTCCCGGTGGGCGCGCGGGACACGGAAGGCGGATCGGACTGGGCCTTCTGATGGTTCTGCCTTCCCTTCCCGGTGGCCTCATCGTGCTGCGCGCACTGACTCTGCCTCGCAATTCTCCGGGGCTTCCCGACCTCTGCCCGCTTCACCGCACCACCGGGCTGTGGTGCCCACTATGCGGAGGCACCCGGGCGACCCGGGAGCTCATGCACGGCGACCTGGGGGCAGCCATGGGTTACAACCCCTTTGCGCTCGTGCTGGAGGTGGTGGTCATTGCGCTGGTGGCGCGCTGGTTGTTCGCGTGGCTCCGAGGCCAGCGGCGGCCGCTCGTCACCGGTAGGGAGGGCATCCTTCTCGGGGTGGCGCTGGCCGTTTTCGCGGTGGTACGCAATCTGCCAGGCATGTGGGTCTACTTCGGCCCTCTGCTCGGCCCTCCGGGCTGAGCGGCACCCGGCGTGCATAATGCGGTTGTGACTCTCGATTCTCAGATCTCTGCGCGCCTGAAGCGCAATGCGGACGGCCTGGTCTGCGCCGTCGTCCAGCAGCACGACTCACGTGAGGTCCTCATGGTGGGGTGGATGGACGACGAGGCGCTTCGGCGCACCCTGGAAGAGGGACGAGTGACCTTCTGGTCGCGGTCCCGGCGTGAGTACTGGCGCAAGGGTGATACGTCCGGACACGCGCAGTACGTCAAGTCCGTTCATCTGGACTGCGACGGCGACGCCCTCTTGATCGAGGTCGATCAGGTTGGAGCCGCCTGCCACACCGGTGAGCGCACCTGCTTCCTGGCCGGCGGTGATCTGGGAGCGCATGTGGGAGAGCGACCCAACTGACCGCTCCGCGGCCAGTACGGTTTGGCGATTTGCAACAGACGGCCTCGGGCCGTCACGATGGATACGAACAGGCGCCCCTCCGGAGCGCCGGCAAGTGAGATCGGGGAGGTGCGCGATGACCTCGTTCGAGGCGATGGTGGCAGAGGCCAAGGCGGCCGCCGACCGCCGCGCTTCGCTGATTCCCCTGGCCCGCCTCAAAGAGGCCTCCCGCCTGGTTCCCGGTGCTATCAGCGCCCTGTCCAGCCTGCGCACCGATGACCGGGCGGTCACCGTGATCGCCGAGGTGAAGCGCTCCACAGCCACGTTCGCGGATCTCAGCGGCGTCGGGGATCCGGGGATGCTGGCCTGCTTCTACGCCGCCGGCGGCGCCGCCTGCGTCTCAGTGGTCACCGGGCCGAGCGCTACGCGAGGCTCCCTCAAGGACCTGGACGCCGTCAGGGCCTCAGTGGATCTTCCCGTCCTCGCCAACGACCTGGTGGTCACGCCCTACCAGGTGCACGAGGCCCGGGCTCACGGCGCCGATCTGCTCATGCTCGATGCCCGCCTCGAGACCCTGGTGCTCGAGGGACTCATCGAGAGGGTCCACTCCCTGGGGATGGGCGCCGTCGTCGAGGTCCGTACCCGCCGTGAGGCGCTGACCGCGGTCGATGCGGGGGCCTGCATCGTGGCCATCGACACCCGCGATCCCGACACCCTGGCCGTCGACTGCAGCCTGTTCGATCAGGTCACTGACGTTCTGCCGACGCAGGTCGTACGGATTGCGGCCGGAGGAGTCAGAGGTCCGCACGATGTCATGAGCTTCGCGCGCTGCGGGGCCGATGTCGTCCTCGTCGGTGAGGCCATCATCCGCTCCACCGACCCCCAGCAGTTCGTTGCCGAGCTGGTCGCCGCCGGCGCCCACCCGGCACTGATCCCCTCCGCCCACCGAGAGGTTCTCTGAGTGCCTGTCGCCACCCTTTCCGCCATGATGTCAACGATGCCCGCGATGCCAACGTTGTCGGCGATGCCGTTCACGGCCGCGCTGAGAGCGGGCATACCGAGCCCTTCCTCGGCCGTGTGGTACCTCGGCCCCATCCCGGTGCGGGCCTATGCGTTGTGCATCCTCACCGGAGTCTTCGTGGCCGTGTGGTGGTCGGACCGGCGCTATCGGGCCCGGGGAGGCCGACCGGAGCTGGTCCTCGACGTCGCCATCGTGGCCGTGCCGGCTGGAATCGTGGGAGCTCGTCTCTACCACGTGGTCACCTCGCCCGACGACTACTTCGGCCCCAACGGCGACCTGGCCCGTATCCCACAGACATGGCAGGGGGGCCTGGGAATCTGGGGAGGTATCGCCGGCGGGGTCCTGGCCGGGGTTCTTCTTCTGCGCCATCGTGGCCTGCGGGTGGCTCCGCTGGCCGACGCCGTCGCCCCGACGCTGTTGGTCGCTCAGGCGATCGGTCGCCTGGGGAACTGGTTCAACCAGGAGCTCTACGGCGCCCCGACGACGCTGCCCTGGGGACTGCGGATCGACGACGCCCACCTGCCGGCGGGCTCCACCTACCCGCCCGGCACCCTGTTTCATCCGACCTTCCTCTATGAGGCCCTGTGGAACCTGGCCGGAGCGGTCCTCCTGGTGTGGATCGGCAGAAGAATGGTCGCCCGCAGCGGGGTCACGGGCGGCAGGCTGCTGTGGATCTACCTCATGGTCTACACCGCAGGCCGGGTGTGGATTGAGATACTGCGCATCGACGAGGCCGAGACGGTCCTCGGCCTGCGACTGAACGTGTGGACCTCCATCGTCATCTTCCTCGTCGGCGCCATTGGACTGGTCCTCTCCTCGCGACGCCCCTTGAGCGACGCCATCGACAGGCCGGGGCGCAGGGCGAGGAAGGACGGGTCAGCGGCCGATGAGGACGACTCCGCCGAGGATACCGCCGCCGAGCATGACTCGACTGATGAGGACGCCTCACCCGCAGAACCCGCTGCCGCGGAGTCGGCCCGCCCGGACCAGGCGAGTTCGTAGCGACCGAATCGGGGACCCGCCCGCCACTCCGGCGGGAGACAAATGGGTGAGGATGGTCGCAACCTGACGACTGACGAGATTCCTCCTCGTGCGCAGGGCCCGGTGTCCCGTATTCTGAACCCATGCGTAGAGCCAAGATCGTATGTACCCTCGGACCCGCTACCGACTCCCCCGAGCAGGTGCAAGCGCTCGTGGACGCCGGCATGAACGTCGCGCGCATCAACCGCTCCCACGGTCGCGCCGAGGACCAGGAGGAGGTCATCGGCCGCATCCGTGAGGCCGCAGCCGCTTCCGGCCGCGCCGTCGCCATCCTCGTCGACCTCCAGGGCCCCAAGATCCGCCTGGGGCGGTTCGTGGACGACCAGAAGGTCATGCTCAACAAGGGCGACGAGTTCACCATCACCATTGACGACGTCCTGGGCACTGTCAAGCGCGCCTCCACCACCTTCAAGGGACTTCCCGGCGACTGCCGCCCCGGTGACCGGCTCCTCATCGACGACGGCAACGTCGCGGTGCGCGTCGTGGCCGTCACCGACACCGACGTCGTCACCAAGGTCGAGGTGCCCGGCTACGTCTCCAACAACAAGGGCATCAACCTGCCCGGCGTCGCCGTCTCCGTGCCGGCCCTCAGCGAGAAGGACCGCGAGGACCTGCGCTGGGCCCTCAAGATCGGTGCCGACCTCATCGCCCTGTCCTTCGTGCGCGACGCCGATGACATCAAGGACGTCCACGAGATCATGGACGAGGTCGGCGTGCGCATCCCGGTCATCGCCAAGATCGAGAAGCCCCAGGCGGTGGAGAACCTCTTCGACATCGTCTCCACCTTCGACGGCATCATGGTGGCCCGTGGCGACCTCGGTGTGGAAATGCCCCTGGAGGCCGTCCCGCTGGTGCAGAAGCGGGCCATCGAGCTGGCCCGCCGCCAGGCCAAGCCGGTCATCGTGGCCACCCAGGTCCTGGAGTCCATGATCCAGAACCCGCGGCCCACGCGGGCCGAGGCCTCCGACTGCGCCAACGCCATTCTCGACGGCGCCGACGCCGTCATGCTCTCCGGTGAGACCTCCGTGGGCGCCTACCCCATCGAGGCCGTGCGCACCATGGCCAGCATCATTGAGAACGTCGAGGAGCACGGAGGGGAGCGCATCCCCGGCCTGGGCTCCTACCCGCAGACACGCGGTGGGGCACTGACCCGCGCCGCCGCGGAGATGGGCGAGCACCTCGACGTCACCTACCTGGTGACCTTCACCCAGTCCGGTGACACCGCCCGGCGCCTGTCTCGTCTGCGCTCGCCGCTTCCGCTGCTGGCCTTCACCCCGCTGCGTGAGACGCGCAACCAGCTCGCCGTCTCCTGGGGCGTGCAGTGCTACGAGGTGCCCGAGGTCCAGCACACTGACGAGATGGTGGCCCAGGTCGATGAGATCCTTCAGGACAAGCATCTGGCCCAGCCCGGGGACACCGTCGTCATCGTGGCCGGAATGCCTCCGGGCACGCCCGGCTCGACCAACTCGATCCGTGTCCACACCGTCGGTGAGACGGGCGACTACAAGGTCTGAGCACCGGTTCTGATCCGTCGAGGGGTCTCCCACCTATCACCGGGAGGCCCCTCGATCCGGTTCAGGGCGACGGGTTCCGGCATCTGCTTGCTGCTGATGAATCGGTGGGGGCAGGACACCGCAGAGTGGAGCTCTGCGGTCACAGCCTCATCGCCGTAGCCACCACTGGGGAGTCAGATCGGCAAGAGTCATGGTCTTCCCGGCAGCGAAGTCGATCATCACCTCGATGTCCCCGAACCGGCTCGGCATCAGCTGCGTCATCATTTCTCGACATGCTCCACACGGCGGACCGGTACGGCCGTCGCGCATGATCGTCAGAACCCGTCGAATCGCATCCTCACCGTTGGTCATCATGTTGAGGATCGCGTTGCGCTCGGCACAGATTCCCAGGGTGCAGGCGGTATCCACGCAGACGCCCGTATAGATTCTTCCCGAGGACGACTCCACTGCAGCTGCGACACCGCCCGCCTCGATGTACGAGGACACGTGACGAGGACGTTGAACAGCTTTGGCCGCTTCGTACAGTGAGACCCACGTGGTGCTCAAGGTGCTCTCCATCTGACTGGTCTGTCCTGAGGCGGGGCTGGGTAGGGACTTGTTGGTACCTCCGGTGGGACTCGAACCCACAACACTCCGATTTTGAGTCGGATGCCTCTGCCAATTGGGCTACGGAGGCACGCCGTCCGCTCTGCGGGGGCGCTAACAGCGAGATCATACTAGGATCACAGCCGTGAGCAATGAGTCCAGCACCACCAAGTCCCGCCGGGTGCTCGTCGCTGAGGACGAGACCCTCATCCGCCTTGACATCGTCGAGACTCTCACCGACGCCGGCTACGAGATCGTCGCGGAGGCCGCAGATGGTGAGGAGGCCGTCCGCCTGGCTGATGAGCATGACCCCGATCTGTGCGTTCTTGACGTCAAGATGCCGGTGACCGACGGCATCACCGCGGCGGAGAGGATTCTCGAGAAGCATAACTGCGCCGTCGTCATGCTGACCGCCTTCTCCCAGACCGAGCTCGTCGAACGAGCCAGCGCCGCCGGCGCCATGGCCTACGTCGTCAAGCCCTTCACCCCGGCGGACCTCATCCCGGCACTTGAGATCGCCATGTCCCGGCACGAGGAGATCCTCTCCCTGGAGAGTGAGATTTCTGACCTCACCGAGCGCTTCGAGACCCGCAAGCGCGTCGACCGGGCCAAGGGGCTGCTCATGGAGCGCATGGGACTGAGCGAGCCGGAGGCTTTCCGCTGGCTGCAGAAGACCTCCATGAACCGGCGTCTGACCATGCGCGAGGTGGCCGACGCCGTCATCGAGCAGGTCGGTTCGGCCAAGAAGGACTAAGCACCCACTGATAGCCCAGGGCGGCGCAGCGCCTCAGGTGAACAGGCTGCGCAGTGTCCCGACGGCGATGGTGCGCTCATCGTCGTCAGTGACCGTTACCTGGTAGACCACGGTACGACGGCCGCGGTGCAGGGGGGTGGCGGTCGCCTTCACCCAGCCCTGGGACACGGAGCGCAGGTGGCTGACCGTCAGCTCCGCCCCGACCGGGACGGCATCGTCGGGCGCGCCCGCGCGTGCGGCCACGGAGGCAGCCGTCTCGATGAGCGCGGCGGTGGCACCGCCGTGCAGGATCCCGACGACCTGTCGGGCCCCGTCGACCGGCATCCGGACCTCGGTCCGATGAGCGTCGCGAGTCACCACCTCCATCCCGAGGGTCTCCATGAGCGTGCCCTCTTCACTGTCCTCCAGCACCGCGTGCAGTGCCGAGGAGGCGGAGACGGCAGAGCCCGCGGGACGCGGATCCGGGAACGGGCGCCTGGCAGGGTCCGGGAAGGCCACGGCTGAGGCGCTCGCTCCGGAGTAGGAGGCAGCAGTGACGCGGCCCACGGGGCCCAGCGGCCCGACGACCGCCGGCGAGCTGGGGGAGTCGGCTGAGGCAGGAGAGGCCTGAGAGTCACTGGAGTCCCCTACGCTGATGGGGGAGACGGGCGAGTCGGACTGTGGATGGCTCATGGGCCTAGGCTGGCACGGTGAGCACCACCGCGACCAGCCCTGCGACGAGTCCAACACCCCAGTCCCCCTCGGACCCGGTTCCCGAGCGGCTTCTTCTCATCGACGGACACTCAATGGCCTTCCGTGCCTTCTACGCGCTGCCCGTCGACAACTTCACCACGTCGACTGGTCAGTCCACCAACGCCGTCCACGGCTTCGTCTCCATGTTCCTGTCGCTGCTGGACAGCGAGCGGCCCACCCACGTGGCCGTCGCCTTCGACCTGCCGGGAGGCACCTTCCGCACCGAGGAGTACGCCGAGTACAAGGGAACCCGCGATGAGACCCCGCAGCCCTTCCTCGGGCAGGTCGAGCTCATCCAGGAGGTCCTGGAGGCCATGGGCGTCACAGCGCTCACCGCTCCGGGCTACGAGGCCGACGACATCCTGGCCACCCTGGCGGCCTCCGCCCAGGCCGAGGGCATGGAGGTTCTCATCTGCTCGGGGGACCGCGACTCCTTCCAGACGGTCACCGAGCGGTGCACCGTGCTCTACCCGGTCAAGGGCGTGTCAACACTGCGCCGCATGACGCCTCAGGAGGTGGAGGAGCGCTACGGGGTGACGCCCGAGCGCTACCCGCACCTGGCCGCCCTGGTCGGCGAGACCAGTGACAACCTGCCCGGGGTTCCGGGGGTGGGCCCCAAGACCGCCGCCAAGTGGCTCAACCTCTATGACGGGCTCGACGGCGTCATCGCTCACGCGGACCAGATCAAGGGCAAGGCCGGACAGTCGCTGCGCGATCACCTCGACGACGTCGTGCGCAACCGCCGTCTCAACCGCCTGCTCACCGACCTGGACCTCGGAATCGAGCCCCGCACCGACCTGCGCCTCACGGGTGCCGACCGCGCCGGCCTGGCGCGCGTGTTCGAGACCCTGGAGTTCCGCACCCTGCACCAGCGGGCGCTGCGCATCCTGAGCTTCGCCGACACCTCCGACCACGCCGAGCCGAGTGAGGCAGACGAAGCCGGTGCCTTGAACGCGTTGAGCGACCTGGAGATCGTCTCGCTGGGACACGATCTAGCCGCGGGGCGTCTGGCCGACTGGCTGGAGGCCGGACCGCCGGCGGCTGAGGGCGATTGCCCCCGCCTCCTGGGTGTGGATGTCGTCGGTGTCCTCAGGCCCGTGGAAGGCGATGCTACGCTCGTGTCACTGTCCGACGGCTCTCGGGCGGTCGCCATCGACCTGACCGAGATCCTGCCCGAGGACGAAGCCGTCCTGGCTCAGCTCCTGGCCGACGTGGAGCGTCCCAAGCTCGTCGCCGACGCCAAGGGGAGCTGGCACGCGCTTCGCGCTCGGGGACTCACGCTCGACGGCGTCGTCGCAGACCCCTCGCTGGCTGGCTACCTGTGCCGTCCCGAACAGCGCAGCTACGACGTCGAGACTCTCACCCAGCGTTGGCTCGGCATTGACCTGGCCGCAGTCAACGAGGGCGGTGCCGGGGGTGACGGCGGCTCCGGTGAGTCCCAGAGCGCATTCGACCTCGAGGCCCTCACCTCCGAGGCCGTTCCCACATCCCACCTGGCCAGTGCACGCCGGGCCGCCGCCCTGCTCCCGCTCCAGGCCGTGCTCGATGAGCAGATGGCGGCTCGTGACGCCGCCGGACTGTTCACCGACCTGGAGATGCCCGTGGCCGCGACCCTGACCGTCATGGAGAACGCCGGCATCGCCGTCGACGACGCCGTGCTCCAAACCCGCCAGACCGAGCTCGACGCCCGTGTGACCCACGCCGCTGAGGGTGCTTACGCCGCCGCCGGGCGAGAGCTCAACCTCTCCAGTCCCAAGCAGCTCCAGGCCGTCCTATTCGACGAGCTGAAGATGCCCAAGACCCGCAAGACCAAGACTGGCTACACCACGGATGCCGACGCCTTAGCCGGGCTGTATGCCAAGACCTCCCACCCCTTTCTGGAGCATCTTCTCGAGCACCGTGACGCCATCAAGCTGCGGCAGACGGTGGAGGGGCTGCGCAAGGCGATCCAGCCCGATGGTCGCATCCACACCACCTTCCAGCAGACCATCGCCGCCACAGGGCGCCTGTCCTCCACCGACCCCAACCTACAGAACATTCCGGCCCGGCACGAGGAGGGGATGCGCATCCGCGAGGCCTTCACCGTCGGCGAGGGCTACGAGTGCCTCATGACCGCCGACTACTCCCAGATCGAGATGCGCATCATGGCGCATCTGTCCGCGGACCAGGCTCTGATCGATGCCTTCCGCAGCGGGGAGGACCTGCACCGCTACGTCGCCGCCCTGGTCCACGGCATCGGGGTCGAGGACGTCACTGCCCAGCAGCGTAGCCACGTCAAGGCCATGAGCTATGGACTGGCCTACGGGCTGTCGACCTTCGGGCTGGCCCGTCAGCTCGGTATCGACAACGCTGAGGCGGCGGATCTGAGGAACGCCTACTTCGCCAGGTTCGGAAAGGTCCACGACTACCTGGAGTCCGTGGTGGAGCAGGCGCGCCGAGACGGATACACCGAGACGATGTTCGGACGGCGCCGCTACCTGCCCGACCTGACCAGCGACAACCGACAGCGCCGTGAGATGGCTGAACGGGCCGCCCTCAACGCCCCCATCCAGGGCAGCGCCGCCGATATCGTTAAGAAGGCCATGATCGACGTCGACAGCGCGCTGCGCGAGCAGGCCCTGACGAGCCGCATTCTTCTGCAGATCCACGACGAGCTCCTCATCGAGGTCGCGCCCGGAGAGGCCGAGGCTGTTGAGAGCCTCCTCAAGGAGCAGATGGGTGGGGCAGCAGAGCTCTCGGTCCCCCTGGACGTCGCCGTCGGACGAGGGCGGACCTGGCGTGAGGCCGCCCACTAAAGAGCCCTTCCGGGACCTCCGCTCATCGGCCGAAGAAGCCGGTGATATACGAATGAGATCGTCACGTCATCCTTTCGACATCAAGTCGTCAGACGACGTGAGCGATTGCACGCATGCACGGGATAATGCTTGAGCATCGTCTAGTTACGGATTCGTCACGTACTGCTAAGGTTCACTCGTGCGCTCCTGGGCGTCTCCTATGAGACTGATCCAACCAGGTCGATGAATTGGTCCGGGCCGATTCGCGTCACTGGGGAGCACGCGGTCCCTATCAACCCGATCCAACTATCCGCATTCGGAGCATCCACTCAATGACAACCACTACGCCCAGCCCCGCCCCGGTCGCCGTCAACGACATCGGTTCGACCGAGGAGATCCTCGCCGCCGTTGACGAGACCATCAAGTACTTCGATGACGGCGACATCGTCGAGGGCACTGTCGTCAAGGTCGACCGTGATGAGGTCCTCCTCGACATCGGCTACAAGACCGAAGGCGTCATCCTCGCTCGCGAGCTGTCCATCAAGCACGACGTCGACCCCGACGAGATCGTCTCCGTCGGCGACGAGATCGAAGCCCTCGTCCTGCAGAAGGAGGACAAGGAAGGGCGTCTGCTCCTGAGCAAGAAGCGCGCGCAGTACGAGCGCGCCTGGGGCACCATCGAGCGCATCAAGGAGGAGGACGGCGTCGTCACCGGCTCCGTCATCGAGGTCGTCAAGGGCGGTCTCATCCTGGACATCGGCCTGCGCGGCTTCCTGCCCGCCTCCCTGGTGGAGATGCGTCGCGTTCGCGACCTCCAGCCCTACGTGGGCCGCGAGCTCGAGGCGAAGATCATTGAGCTGGACAAGAACCGCAACAACGTGGTCCTCTCCCGTCGCGCCTGGCTCGAGCAGACCCAGTCCGAGGTCCGCACCAACTTCCTGCAGACCCTGCAGAAGGGGCAGGTCCGCTCCGGTGTCGTGTCCTCCATCGTCAACTTCGGTGCCTTCGTGGACCTGGGTGGCGTCGACGGTCTGGTCCACGTCTCCGAGCTGTCCTGGAAGCACATCGACCACCCCTCCGAGGTCGTCGAGGTCGGCAACGAGGTCACGGTCGAGGTCCTGGACGTCGACTTCGACCGCGAGCGCGTCTCCCTGTCGCTCAAGGCGACTCAGGAGGACCCGTGGCAGGCCTTCGCCCGGACCCACGCCATCGGCCAGGTCGTTCCCGGCAAGGTCACCAAGCTCGTTCCCTTCGGCGCCTTCGTGCGTGTCGAGGACGGCATCGAGGGCCTGGTCCACATCTCCGAGCTGGCGCAGCGTCACGTCGAGGTTCCCGAGCAGGTGGCCAAGGTCGGCGACGAGGTCTTCGTCAAGGTCATCGACATCGACCTGGAGCGCCGTCGCATCTCCCTGTCGCTGAAGCAGGCCAACGAGGGTGTCGACCCCGCCTCCGAGGACTTCGACCCCAGCCTCTACGGGATGGCGGCCGAGTACGACGAGCAGGGCAATTACAAGTACCCCGAGGGCTTCGACCCGGAGACCAACGAGTGGCTCGAGGGCTACGACGCCCAGCGCGAGGCGTGGGAGGCCGAGTACGCGGCTGCTCACGCCCGCTGGGAGGCCCACAAGGCCCAGGTCGCCAAGGCCCTGGAGGAGGAGCAGGAGTCCGGTGCTCCGGCAGCCCCCGCGGGCGGCACCTCGTACTCCTCGGCGCCGTCGGAGGCCTCCGGCACGCTGGCCTCCGATGAGGCCCTGGCCGCCCTGCGCGAGAAGCTCACCGGTAACTGAGCATCCGCACTTTTTCAGTGGTCAGGACTGATCTCTGACATCATCTGAGGGCCTCTGCCTGCTCCCGCAGGCAGAGGCCCTCAGACGTTCGGTGCCTTCTCCCCATCGCTCAGGTGACGTGCCTGTGCGAGGCTGTGGCCGGGCCCCGTGCTCCCTGCTTCCTAGAAGCCGGAACCAGAACGTGACGACCGTTGGAGACGATATGAGCTATTGGGGCGCCATTGCCCGTGCTCTGGAGGATGTCGACCCCGTCTGCCCCAGCCGCGTCGCTGCAGCGGCCCTGTGGAAGGCGGTTGCCGCCGACGACGTCGAGGGGGCGGATGCGGGGAGCGCGCCCGACCAGGTGGTGGAGGCGGTCTGCGCCGTCGACCGGGCGTGGCTGGTTCAGCTGGGCCAGGACCCGGACACGAGCAGAACGAGCCTTGAGCAGGCGACCGCTTTCTGCCAGGGGATTCGGGCGGCTCACGGCCGTTCGACGCTCCCGCTGCGTTACGCCCAGGTGGAGCTCTCCGCCGTCCTCGGCCTCAGGGACGAGGCCCTCGAGCAGCTCCGTGAGGCCAGACTCTTCTCCTTCGGCCAGACTGACACCGGAGCCGTGCTGGCCACCGCCCGTATGCACGATGACTACTCCGGCGTCATCAGCACAACCACGGCCACACCCAAGCGCGCCGAGGCCGATCCCGTGGAGACTGCGCGGGGGCTGGGCGCGGTGCTGGTTCCCTACCTGGCCCACCAACGCATCGTCGAGGCCGAGGACGCCTTCGCCTCCTTGAGCCTGCTCCACCTTCCAGATGCCGTGTCACTCCAGAGCCTGGCGGACAGGCTCGAGTACCTGGGGCTGTCCTCCCAATGGCAACGGGCCATCGCACTCATCCGTCACAGCCCCATGAAGGCTGTCTCTGAGGCCTCGGCCTGGCAGCTGATGAACACCGCCGTCGGACTGGCCCTCGTCATGAGGGCGGCCAACCGGGCGGACTACGGAAAGCACGCCCTGGGCGCCTCGCTGAGCTGGACAACGCCGTGGGGGAACCTGGAGCTCACGGCCTGGGACACCGTCGGCCGCGCCTATGACGTCATGACCGGCTTCGTGCGCGGCGTTGCTCACCGCTTCGACGTCCGCAACGGCAACAACGGCGTGTCGTACCGGGTTGAGATGCGGATGGCCGCTGAGGTCGCAGGTCTGGCCAGCCGGTCCTACGGGACGGTGACGAGCGCCGTACCGGCAGATCGTGCCCGGTTGCGTAACCAGGGAGCGCTTCTCAAGGAGGTCCGCGAGCTGCTCACGCTGTCTCGTGGTTATGGCATGGAGTCGGTGCGACAGCGCGCCATGTCGACCGCGGAGACGGTCAGCGCCTCACTGTCGGAGGTGGTGGATGACTCCGCCTTGGAGCTGGTCGTCGACCTCCGCCTGGCCTTCGGCCGGCTGCTGGCTGCACTTGGCGCCAATGAGCGCGCCGAGAAGGAACATCTCGACACTGCGGAGCTGAGCCTGAGCCAGGGGTGGACGGAAACGGCCTGCGCCGCCCTGGCCCTGGCCTCGCACGCCGCTCAGGCTCGCGGGGACCGCGCCTCCAGCGGCCGGGCATGGCACCAGTGCCGTGACGCGATGGAGTCCTGGCCGATGAACCGGCCCGGAGAGCGCTGCGGGATACTCGTCGACGCCGTCGGCGACCCTCTGGTCGCCGTGCAGGTCCTCTCGGCCTTGGCGGAGGTCCTGGTCGACGGGGTGGAGGAGGACCACTCTCGCGCACCGATCATCCGCGAGATCATCTCGCGGGCCTCGGAGCAGGCCTCCCGGTGCGTGAGCCCCCCACAGAGCGCGGCCGAGTCGCTGGCCCGGGTCGAGGAGCGCATCGCGCCCTACGGGCGGGGCCGGGGAGGAAGAAGACGACCCGGTTCGACCACGACGATCACGACTGACGGCCAGGCGGTCGCAGGGGGCAAGTGAGCTGGCACTGACAAGGCGAGGCTGCGCCCGGTGGACACCGGCGTCGGCTGTATCACCACGCGCTGGCCCGGCCCGGGCAGGTCACGGCATGATGGGACCATGCGCCACACACCTGCACCCCGTTCCACTCGTCGTCCGAAGGACCGAGCCCTGCGCGTGGGGCTCACCGGTGGCATCGGCTCAGGCAAGTCGACGGTGGCCTGCCTGCTCGAGGAGCGCGGCGCGGTCGTGACCAGCGCCGATGAGGTCGCTCGCGACGTCGTCAGCCCGGGCAGTGACGGTCTTGCGGCAGTGGTGGCCGAGTTCGGGGAAGGGATCCTGGCCCCGGACGGCTCCCTGGACCGCAGTGCCCTGGGGCGCCTGGTCTTCTCCGACGACCTACGCCGCGCCCGCCTGGAGGAGCTCCTCCTGCCCCTGATCGCAGCAGAGGCGTGGGCTCGGATGGATACGGTTCCGGCCGGGCAGGTGGCGGTCTACGATGTTCCTCTCCTCGTCGAAGGACAGATGCAGGACCTGTTCGATCTCGTCATCGTCGTCGAGGCCCAGCTCGAGGTGCGTCTGGAGCGGCTCGCTGCGCGGGGGATGACCCGTGACGAGGCGCTGGCTCGTATCGCTGTGCAGGCCACCGACGAGGAACGCCGAGCCGTCGCCGACGTCGTCGTGTCCAACTCCGGGGCGCTGGAGGACCTGAACGCCGAGGTCGACAGGCTCTGGAGCACCCGGATCCTGGAGCCGGGAGCCATCGTCTGACGGCGGGGGAGACCTTCCCATCGGCGGACACCGCGCCCACTCCTACAGTGGGACGAGGAGCCATGGTGCCCCGGACTCCGTCAGGCCGGACGCATCGGTCCTACGAAAGGAACCGTCATGCCGCCTTCACGGATGGAGACCCCTGCTCGTCGGCACCTCCTGCTGCTCGGCGGCCTTGCTGCGGGTGGGATGCTCGCGGGCTGTGCCGCCATCCAGCAGCAGAACCGGGAGCCGACTGAGGAACCGAGCCCCGAGTCGAGCCCAGAGTCACAACGGGACGTAGCCAAGAAACCGGTCCTGTACCTCTGTCCCACAAGGACGATGGACCTGTCGGTGTCCCTGGACTATGAGGGGACACTGACCTACACCTATCCGACGCCGCAGACGCAGGTGGATGGCGGTATCGCGTGGCACGTGACGGCAGCACCCGACGGGGATCTGACCGACGCCGTGGGGCGGCACTACCCGTCATTGTTCTGGGAGGGGGCGGCCACCCTCGTTCAGAACGAGGGCTTCGTCGTCGAGGCGGATGCGGCCACCGGCTTCCTGGAGGACAAGCTCTCCATGCTGGGACTCAGTGACCGCGAGGCGGCCGAGTTCATCACCTTCTGGGGGCCTCGGATTGCCGAGCGGGGCAAGGCCCTGGTCACCTTCGCCTCTGAGGAGTTCGCGCGCCAGGCCGTCTACCGCTTGACAGACCCCTCCTCGGGTGCCGGGATTGTCCCGGATACCTTCATCAGGGTTTACATCGTCGTCGGGGATGTCCCGCAGACAGCGGTTCCGGAGCAGAAGCTGGAGCCTGGGCCGACCCGGACCGGGTTCACCGTCGTCGAGTGGGGCGGAACCGAGAGGTAGATCCGGAAGGCAAACTCAGCCCGAGCAGCTGTTGCGTCGAGAGGTGGTGCGGGCGGGGCCGAGGGCTCCGACGATGGTGGCGGAGACGGCGACGATGAAGGCCATGAGGGATCCTTGGGCTCAGGGGATGAAGACAGGGCGCAGGGGCGGGCCTCATGAGCATCCACATGAACGTGGAACGGGACGACCCGGCGTCCTGCGAGAACCACCGTAATAGGTGAACTCGATTGAAAGGTCCCTTCCTGGATACAAAGACGTATCTGTGTGGTGACGGCCGGATCGCAGGATGATGAAGGAGGTGACTGCGCGGTCTGAGGTGTCCATGGTGTCGGTCGGACCGCGTAGCCTGAGGGTATGCGTCCCGTTACCGAGCTCCAGCGCGCAGCCAAGCCCTTTGAGGTCATCAGCCCTTACTCGCCCAGCGGGGACCAGCCCACGGCGATCGCCGAGCTGACTGAGCGTCTGCGGGCGGGGGAGAAGGACATCGTCCTGCTTGGCGCCACGGGAACCGGCAAGTCCGCGACGACCGCCTGGCTCGTCGAGCAGGTCCAGCGCCCCACCCTCATCCTGGAGCCGAACAAGACCCTGGCCGCCCAGATGGCCGCCGAGTTCCGTGAGCTGCTGCCGAACAACGCGGTGGAGTACTTCGTCTCCTACTACGACTACTACCAGCCCGAGGCCTACGTCCCGCAGACGGACACCTTCATCGAGAAGGACTCCTCCATCAATGACGAGGTCGAGCGCCTGCGCCACAGCGCCACCAACTCTCTGCTCACCCGCCGGGACGTCGTCGTGGTCTCCTCGGTCTCCTGCATCTACGGCCTGGGCACCCCCCAGGAGTACGTGGACCGGATGACGCCCCTGGAAGTGGGCCAGCAGATCGACCGGGACGATCTTTTGCGGCGCTTCGTGACGATGCAGTACACCCGCAACGACATCGACTTCACCCGGGGCACCTTCCGTGTGCGTGGCGACACGGTGGAGATCATCCCGATGTACGAGGAGCTCGCCATCCGCATCGAGTTCTTCGGGGATGAGATCGAGGCCCTGGCCACGCTGCACCCCGTGACCGGGGACGTCATTGACACTGTCGAGCAGGTCTTCGTCTTCCCCGCCTCCCACTACGTGGCCGGCCCCGAACGCATGCAGAAGGCCATCGAGGGCATTGAGGCCGAGCTCGCCGAGCGTCTGGCCCAGCTCGAGCACGACGGCCGTCTCCTGGAGGCCCAGCGCCTGCGCATGCGCACCACCTACGACCTGGAGATGCTTCAGCAGATCGGCATGTGCTCGGGGATCGAGAACTACTCGCTGCACATCGACGGGCGCGAGACCGGCACCCCGCCCAACACCCTCCTGGACTACTTCCCCGAGGACTTCCTCCTCGTCATCGATGAGTCCCACGTGACCATTCCCCAGATCGGCGCCATGCACGAGGGGGACGCCTCCCGCAAGCGCACCCTGGTCGAGCACGGATTCCGTCTGCCCTCCGCACTGGACAACCGCCCCCTGACCTTCGCCGAGTTCGAGGACCGCGTCGGTCAGACCGTCTACCTGTCGGCCACCCCGGGTGACTACGAGACCCAGCGCTCCGACGGCGTTGTCGAGCAGATCATCCGGCCCACGGGACTGGTGGACCCCAAGGTCGTCGTCAAGCCCACGCAGGGACAGATCGACGACCTGCTCGAGGAGGTGCGCGCCCGTGTGGAGCGCCAGGAGCGGATCCTGGTGACCACCCTGACCAAGCGCATGGCCGAGGATCTGACCACCTACCTCGCCGAGAGGGGCGTGCGCGTGGAGTACCTCCACTCCGACGTCGACACGCTGCGGCGCGTCGAGCTCCTGCGCGAGCTGAGGTTGGGGCGCTTCGACGTGCTCGTGGGCATCAACCTGCTGCGTGAGGGCCTGGACCTGCCGGAGGTCTCGCTCGTGTCCATCCTGGACGCGGACAAGGAGGGCTTCCTGCGCTCGACCCGCTCCCTGGTGCAGACCATCGGACGTGCCGCCCGTAACGTCTCCGGCGAGGTCCACATGTACGCCGACACCATCACCCCGGCCATGGCCGAGGCCATCGAGGAGACTGAGCGCCGCCGCACCAAGCAGCTGGCCTACAACGCCGAGCACGGCATCGATCCCCAGCCGCTGCGCAAGAAGATCGCCGACGTCACCGACATGCTCGCCCGCGAGGACGTCGACACCGCCGACCTCCTGGCCGGCGGCTACCGGGGCCACGAGGACTCCTCGGTGCGGGCCCGGCGCAAGCACGCCGCCGAGGCCACGGTGCGCGAGAAGCTCGCCGGCGCGGCACAGGGCGACCTCGCCGAGCTCATCAACGAGCTCACCCAGCAGATGCACGCCGCCGCCGAGGACCTCCACTTCGAGCTCGCCGCCCGGCTGCGCGACGAGATCCAGGACCTCAAGAAGGAGCTGCGCGCCATGCGGGCCGCCGACTGATCTCACAGCCATGAGTGACTCGGCGTGGCTACGTCGAGAGGAAGCATCCCGTTAGACTCTCAGGCGTTATACACGGAGGGGAGTACTCCCAACCAACGGCGACGTCGTCATCACGGCGGTGCGGGCACCACATTAGTCCTGCGTTCCCGGCGTCGCGGCCAGAGCGGTACATGCCTTGAGCGCCTGTGCACGTGGCGGGAGGAGACCTCCGGTACCAGTTCCGTACCGGAGGAGAACACGTGGACGTCCACATCCTGGGGTGGATCGGCCTGGCGGCCATCATCCTGACCCTCATCGTGATCGACATCGTCGGTCACGTGCGCACCCCCCACGAGCCCACCATGAAGGAGGCCGCCGTCTGGTCGGTGGCCTATATCGGCATGGCCCTGGCCTTTGGAGGCATCGTTTGGTTCGTGTGGGGCGGGGGCTTCGCCCAGGAGTACCTGGCCGGCTACATCACCGAGAAGGCGCTGAGCATCGACAACCTCTTCGTCTTCGTCATCATGATGTCCTCCTTCAAGGTGCCCCGGAAGTACCAGCAGGAGGTGCTGCTCGCCGGCATCGTCATTGCCCTTATTCTCCGGCTCATCTTCATCCTCGCCGGTGCCGCGCTCATCGAGAACTTCTCCTGGGTGTTCTACTTCTTCGGGGCCTGGCTCCTGTGGACCGCCTTCTCCCAGGCCCGGGAGGGCGTCCAGGAGCCCGACGACGATGACGAGGAGTACAGGCCCAGCGGCTTCGTCAAGCTCGTCGCCCGCGTGATCCCCATGACCGACGGCTTCGTGGGCGGCAAGGTCATTCACCGCCACGCCGGGCGCACCATGATTACCCCCATGATGCTGTGCATCATCGCCATCGGCACCGCCGATGTCATGTTCGCCGTCGACTCCATCCCCGCGATCTACTCCCTGACCAGCGAGCCCTTCCTGGTCTTCTCCGCCAACGCCTTCTCCCTGCTGGGCCTGCGCCAGCTCTACTTCCTCATCGACGGGCTGCTCGACCGACTCGTCTACCTCCACTACGGCCTGGCGGTCATCCTCGGCTTCATCGGCTTCAAGCTCATTGTTCACGCACTGCACACCAACGAGGTCCCCTTCATCAACGGGGGCCAGGAGTGGCACGCCATCCCCGAGGCGTCGATCGGAGTGTCCCTGAGCGTCATCATCACCACCGTCCTGGTCACGGTCATCGCCTCGGTCCTCAAGTCGCGGGCAGATGCCCGGCACGTGGAGGCGGCATCCTGAGGTCTCGGCCCCCAGGAGGAGGGGCGCCCTCCGACTGATTCACTACTGTGTGACGTGTGAGCACCACGCATCCCCCTGAGTCCTCGGTCAGCGGGCTCAGCGCCGCCCAGGTCGCCGAGCGCGTCAGCGCCGGACGGACCAACGAGTACCGCGAGCGGACCTCCCGCAGCACCGCGCAGATTCTGCGAGCCAATGTCTTCACGATCTTCAACGGCATCCTTGGCGCCGCACTGGTGCTCGTCCTGGCGCTGGGGCACTGGGCGGATGCGCTGTTCGGTTTCGTCCTTGTGCTCAACACCGCCACCGGGACCCTGGCGGAGATACGTGCCAAGCGCGCCCTGGACCGTCTGTCCGTGCTGGAGACCCCCCGCGCCATCGTCGTCAGGGACGGGGCCGAGACCGAGGTGGCCGTCGGCCAGGTCGTTCTCGACGACGTCGTACGGCTCGCAGCCGGCCAGCAGGTGCCGGCCGACGGGGAGGTTATGGCCAGCGATGGCCTGGAGATCGATGAGTCGATCCTCACCGGCGAGTCCCGGCCGGTGCGCCCCGTGAGCGGAGCGAAGGTCATGTCCGGGACCACGGTGACGGCCGGGACCGGGCTGTTCCGCACCACCGCGGTCGGCGGGAACGCCTACGCCCACCGGCTGGCCCGGGAGGCCCGCAAGTACTCACTCGTCGTCAGCGAGCTGCAGGCGGGGACCAACCGGGTGCTGCACTGGATCAGCTGGGTCATCGTGCCCGTGGCTCTGGTCCTGGTGTGGTCCCAGCTGCGGTTGAGCGGAAGCGTCGGCGAGGCCTGGAGCAGCGGCGCCTGGCGCCACGCGGTCGTCGCCGGCATCGCGGGCGTGGTCAGCATGGTGCCCCAGGGGCTGGTGCTCCTGACCTCGGTCAACTTCGCCACCGCCTCCCTGGCCCTGGCCAGGCGTAACGTCCTGGTTCAGGAGCTGCCCGCCGTCGAGGTCCTGGCCCGGGTCGACACCCTGTGCCTGGACAAGACCGGCACCATCACCACCGGACGCATCCGCCTCGGTGAGATCCAGGGGCCCGACGGCGGTGAGGCTCACCCCGAGGTGCCCTCGGCGCTCGCACTTCTCAGTACGGTGGGGGAGGCCAACGCCACCGCCGACGCCATCAGGGAGGGGATCGCTGATTCCGAGTGGCTCGGTGCACAAGGACTTCAAGAGGCGCTGTCGTCGGCCGGCGCCGGCAGCAGGGCCGGTGTGGAGTCAGTGCCCTTCTCCTCGCGCCGCAAGTGGTCCGCGGTTCGCGACAGCTTCGGCACCACCTGGGTGCTTGGCGCCCCCGAGATCGTCCTGGCCGGACACAACGCGTCAGTTCTGTATCGTGCCCGTCAGATCGCCGCGCAGGGGATGCGCGTCGTGGCCCTGGCCCGCTCGCGCTCGCCCTGGAGGTTGGCCGAGGGGCAGGAGGAGCCGCGGCTTCCCGATGACCTTGAGGCCGCAGGGATCGTGATCCTCACCGAGGAGATCCGCCCCGACGCCGCGGAGACCCTGGCCTACTTCCGCCAGCAGGGGGTCGACGTCAAGGTCATCTCCGGGGACAGCCCCGAGACGGTGGCCGCGGTCGCCCGTCAGGCCGGAGTCACCGCGCCCGACGGCGGCGAGCTCGTCGTTCTGGACGCACGTACCCTGCCTGCCGGAGCGGGTAGCGGGCAGGAGACGGAGGAGGACCTGGAGCGCCTGGCCGACGCGGTTGAGCGCGCCAGTGTCCTGGGGCGGGTCACGCCCGAGCAGAAACGGGCACTGGTGCGGGCGCTGAAGTCCCGAGGGCACGTCGTCGCGATGACCGGGGACGGCGTCAACGACGCCCTGGCGCTCAAGGACGCCGACCTCGGCATCGCCATGGGCAACGGAGCGCCGGCCACCAAGGCGGTGGCGCGCCTGGTGCTGCTCAAGGGGGAGTTCTCGGCCCTTCCCGGGGTCGTGGCTCAGGGGCGCCGCGTCATGGCCAACACCGAGCGCATCGCCTCCCTGTTCCTGGCCAAGACCATCTATGCCTCGCTCATCGCCGTCGTCGTGTCGGCCATGGCGGTCGCCTACCCGTTCCTGCCCCGTCAGTTCACGGTCGTCTCCTCACTGACGATCGGGATCCCCGCCTTCGTCCTGGCCCTGGCCCCCAGCAACCAGCGCTACCGGGAGGGCTTCCTCGGGCGGGTGCTCAGCCTGTGCGTTCCGGCCGGGCTCATGGCGGGCACCGTCACGCTGTCCACCTACCTCTGGTTGACGCTCACCCACGCCCCGCGCGCCCAGGTGACCACGGCGACGACCCTGGTCCTCATCACCTGCGGGTTGTGGTTGCTCACGCTCACCGCCAGACCGTTGACGAGCTGGCGGCTGGGACTGGTCGCTCTCATGGGGACGATCGCGGTCCTCGGCGTCGTCGCCCCGCCAGTGCGTGCCTTCTTTCTGCTGGCCTGGCCCACCCCCGGGGTGTGGTGGGTCATCGCGCTCATGGCAGGTCTGGCCGTTGGCGGCATCGAGCTGGTCCACCTGGTGCGGCACCGGATCGTGCGCGGCCGCGGCTAAGAGACCTGCTGCCTCGTCGGCATTCCTATCTTGTGGTGAGGAGGCGAAGCCATCCGTGCCGGGGGTGGAGGCTGATATCGGCCGTGAGGAAGCCGGCCTCGTGGGCCAGCGCGGCAAGGCTGCGGCCATCAGGCACATTCATGCCCAGGCGCTCCGCCCAGTGCCCCGCTGCTTCCCGGTCGGCGACCTCGTTGGTGATGACGAGCCGACCGCCGGGACTCAGGACACGGCGGATCTCAATGAGGCCTGCCTGCAGGTCGGGCCAGAAGTAGGTGGTCTCGAAGGCCGTCACCACGTCGAAGAAGCCGTCGCGGAAGGGCAGGTGGTCCACCGACCCCTCCAGGACCCGAAGACGGCCCGAGGCAATGGCGGAGCGGTTGAGACGGCGGGTCGTCTCAACCGCCTCGGGGGAGTGGTCGACACCGGCTACCTCACGACGAGTCCGCGCAAGGATCCGGGCGATGGCCCTGCCGCCTCCGCAGCCGACGTCGAGCACCTTGTCACGGGGGTGGATTCCCGCCGCCTCCAGCCCCCACCGGTGCAGGCGGGAGTGCCCGATGTTCATGCCGCGCAGCAGCAGACGCCCGGTCAGGGAGGAGGGACGGGCGAACTGGGATCCGGTCGGTGAGGCCTCCTGCCGGCTCAGGACAGGACTCCGATGACGGGGTTCCACTCGCGTGGGATGCGCTCGGCGATGTAGCCGGCCTGCTGGAAGGGGTCCTCCTCGAGGAGGGCCAGGGCGCCGGCCTCGTCCTCGGCCCGCACGACGATGAGGGCGTCGTGGGTGCCCACATAGGGGCCGGCGGCCAGCAGCCGGCCCTCATCGGCCAGGCGGCCGTTGAAAGCACGGTGCGAGGGGCGGATAGCGGCCATCTCCTCGTCCTTGTCAGTGACGTAGCGGTACTCGACGGCGTAGATCTTGCTCATGGCCTCAGCATAGGGGCGCCGACCCCGACCGTGGTGAGAACCCGGGAGCACGGTCATTCCTCCGGCATCCCGACCATGAGACACGTCGAACACATGTGCGACGCACGGGATGTGCGCTCACCCCTTAGACTCGAATCCCGTGAACGACTCTCTCATCATCCGTGGGGCCCGCGAGCACAATCTCAAGGGCGTCGACCTGGACCTGCCGCGCGACACGATGATCGTCTTCACCGGACTGTCGGGCTCGGGCAAGTCCTCCCTGGCCTTCGACACGATCTTCGCCGAGGGACAGCGCCGCTACGTGGAGTCCCTGTCCTCCTACGCCCGCCAGTTCCTTGGGCAGATGGACAAGCCCGACGTCGAGCTCATCGAGGGCCTGAGCCCGGCGGTGTCCATCGACCAGAAGTCCACCTCGCGCAACCCCCGGTCCACGGTGGGCACCGTGACGGAGATCTACGACTACCTGCGTCTGCTCTACGCGCGCGCCGGCGTCCAGCACTGCCCGGTCTGTGACGCCGTCATCTCCTCCCAGACCCCGCAGCAGATCGTCGACCAGGTCCGCGCCCTGCCCGAGGGCACTCGCTTCCAGGTTCTCGCCCCCGTGGTGCGGGGCCGCAAGGGCGAGTACTCCGAGCTCTTCGGCGAGCTGCGCGGACGCGGCTTCAACCGGGTGCGCGTCGACGGCGCCGCCGAGCGCCTCGACAACCCCCCGACCCTCAACAAGCGCCTCAAGCACGATATCGAGGTCATCGTCGACCGGCTCGTCGTCCGCGAGGGCATCCGCCAGCGCCTCACCGACTCCGTCGAGACGGCGCTGGGGCTGGCGGAGGGGCTGGTCATCATCGAGCAGGTCGACCTGCCCGAGGACGACCCCGACCGGGAGCGGCGCTACTCCGAGAAGCGCGCCTGCCCCAACGAGCACCCCCTGGCCTTGGACGAGATGGAGCCGCGCACCTTCTCCTTCAACGCCCCCTACGGCGCCTGCCCCGCCTGCACCGGAATCGGCACCCGGCTCGAGGTGGACCCCGAGCTCGTCGTCCCCGACGAGGAGCTCACCCTGGCCGAGGGAGCCGTCGCCCCCTGGTCGAGCCACCAGAAGTACTTCACCCGCCAGCTTGAGGCCCTGGGCAAGGAGCTCTCCTTCGACGTCGACACCCCCTGGCGGGCCCTGCCTGCGCGGGCTCGGGAGGCGATCCTGCGCGGTAAGGACTACGAGGTCAAGGTCACCTACCGCAACCGTTGGGGGCGCGAGCGCATCTACTCCACCGGCTTCGAGGGGGTTCTCGACTATGTCATGCGCAAGCACGACGAGACCGAGTCCGACTGGTCCCGGGAGCGCTACCAGGCCTACATGCGTGAGATCCCCTGTCCCGTCTGCGACGGGGCCCGGCTCAAGCCCGAGGTGCTGGCCGTGCGCGTGGGCGAGCTGTCCATCGCTCAGCTGTGCGAGCTTCCGATCAACGAGGCCCGCGACTTCCTGGCCGACCTCAACCTCACCGGCCAGGCCGCCCAGATCGCCGGCAGCGTCCTGACCGAGATCAACGCGCGCCTCGGCTTTCTCGTGGACGTGGGTCTGGACTACCTCAGCCTGGCCCGTGGTGCGGCCACGCTCTCCGGGGGTGAGGCTCAGCGCATCCGCCTGGCCACCCAGATCGGCTCAGGCCTGGTGGGCGTCCTCTACGTCCTGGACGAGCCCAGTATCGGTCTGCACCAGCGCGACAACACCCGACTCATCGAGACCCTCCAGCGACTGCGGGACCTGGGCAACACGCTCATCGTCGTCGAGCATGATGAGGACACGATCCGCTCGGCCGACTGGATCGTTGACATCGGGCCCGGAGCCGGCGAGCTGGGCGGTGAGGTCGTCTACTCCGGTGACGTCGCGGGCCTGGCCGGAGCCAAGGGTTCCATCACCGGTGACTACCTGGCACGGCGGCGTCAGATCGAGATCCCATCCACTCGGCGCAAGCGGGACAAGCACCGTGAGGTCACCGTCGTCGGGGCCCGGGAGAACAACCTCAAGGACGTCACCGTCTCCTTCCCGCTCGGTGTGCTCACCGCCGTCACGGGGGTATCCGGCTCGGGGAAGTCCTCCCTGGTCAACTCCATCCTCTACCAGGTGCTCGCCAACCGGCTCAACCGCGCCCGCGGTGTGCCCGGCAGGCACAAGACGGTGCGGGGTGTGGAGCACCTGGACAAGGTGGTCCACGTCGACCAGTCACCGATCGGACGCACCCCCCGCTCCAACCCCGCCACCTACACTGGTGTGTGGGACCACATCCGCAAGATCTTCGCGGCCGTGCCCGAGTCGAAGGTCCGGGGATACGGGCCCGGGCGCTTCTCCTTCAACGTCAAGGGCGGGCGCTGCGAGTCCTGCAAGGGCGACGGCACGCTCAAGATCGAGATGAACTTCCTGCCCGACGTCTACGTCCCCTGCGAGGTCTGCCACGGCGCCCGCTACAACCGGGAGACCCTGGAGATCCGTTACAAGGACAAGACGGTCGCCGACGTCCTGGACATGACCATCCACCAGGCGGCCGACTTCTTCTCCGCCTCCTCCGTCATCTCTCGCCACCTCAACACCCTGGTCGAGGTGGGACTGGGGTACGTGCGCCTGGGGCAGTCGGCCACCACGCTCTCCGGCGGTGAGGCCCAGCGCGTCAAGCTCGCCACCGAGCTGCAGCGCCGCTCCACCGGCCGGACCATCTACGTCCTGGATGAACCGACCACCGGGTTGCATTTCGAGGACATCCGCAAGCTGCTCGGGGTGCTTCAGGGACTGGTCGACAAGGGCAACTCCGTGGTCGTCATCGAGCACAACCTCGATGTCATCGCCAACGCCGACTGGGTCATCGACATGGGACCCGAGGGCGGCAAGGGTGGGGGAACCGTCGTCGTGGCCGGTACGCCGGAGAAGGTCGCGGCCACCGAGTCCTCCTACACCGGTCAGTTCCTGGCCCCAGTGCTGGAGGCCGCCCGCGGCTGACGCCCTCGCCCGCTCCGGCGAGGCTCGACGTCGGGCCACCGCCCTCAGATGCTCCCGGGCCCCATGGGGGCCTGGTTGCTCTCGCGACGCTGCTCCTGCGCGAAGCGGTTGTAGAGCAGGGAGAGGACGAAGCAGACGACGCCCGCGGCCGCCAGTGAGATGACTCGAATGATCGAGTTCTGCGAGGCCACGTCCACAACAGCGAGCTTGAGCACGGACAGGAGCACCAGGGTCAGTCCGTAGTGGCGCAGGATCGTCAGGCGTGCCCTGAAGCCGAAGACGATGCAGGCTCCGCCCGTCAGCAGGACCAGCACCGACATGAGGACTGAGCCCGGGCCGACGTCGGTGGCCACCATCACGGAGATCCACATGAGCAACGAGTTTCCGATCGCAAGGCTCAGGCACACCTCGGCGTGCCGCCGCCAGGGAAGCAGGAGCCACGTGGCGCTGGCTCCCAGCCCCAGGGCGACGGCGACCAGCAGCAGCATCCAGGCTGTTGAGGACGCGGCATCAGCCCACGACAGCGTCACCAGGGCCAGCGTGACCGCCATCACCGAGACGATCCAGGACGGTGCCGGTGCTCCTGTCTGCCTCCCTGCCGGGTCGGGCAGGGCAGCACCGTGGGGCCCCACCCGGTAACGGGCTCCTCGGCACTGGCCACTGAGCACTCGCAGAGGCGTGGCACCGGGTGAGACCGTCCCCAGTGCGATGAGAGCGATAGCCACCAGGCCTGGAACCATGCGCAGCGCCGCCCACGCGCCCTGGCTGTTCTCCACGAGGCCGGTTCCCAGGAACGGAACGAGGACGGTCATGTTGAAGGCGACTGCCGCCAGAGCCACCCGCAGGGCCTGCACCCGTGGCTGAACGCGTGAAGGCGCGGCATGCGGAGCCGGGACCGGTGAGCTGCGGGCGACTCGGTCACCGAGTCCTTCGGCCACGCACACCATGAGCGCAGAGATCACCACGGAGATGATGAGCGACCAGGAGTCACTGCGGGAGTAGATGGTTCTCGGGGGCACGAGGATCGGTGCCGTTCCGAGCAGGGCCAGGATCGGGGCGGGCTCCACTTGTGCGTTCAGGATGGCCGGAATGAGGCACAGCATCGCAGCCACGATGACGAAGAGATGGACCCGAGGATCACCCACAACCGCCATTCCGGCCAGGGCGAGGGGGAAGAACGCGGCCTCGTGTCCGATCGCCATGGCACGGCGCCAACCAGCGGGGCAGTAGCCCGGGAGTATCGCGAGCGCCGCTGCGGCCAGCAGGAGGAGCTCGAGGAGATAGGTGATGACGACGATGGTATGTGCCAGGTGGAGAGCCATCTGCCCCGTCAGCAGGTTGATGAACCCCACCATGAGCACCGCTGCGGTCAGGCCCCAGTCCCAGCCCGAGGTCTTGATACCGATGCTCCACAGTCGTGTGCTTGCGTGCATCGTCTGAGACACCAGCAGCGCGCACAGGATGAGAGTGATGCTGGTACCGCCGACGGTGGAAACACGCAGCATCGGCTGGATCGGTGCGGCGATGAGGGCCGTTGCCGTCGCCACCATCGATGTCACCGGATACCAGGCGGCCGACCTCATCCGTCCGGTGTTGCGCGACAGGGCGGTGCAGGTCAGCGCCAGCACCGTGACATGGATACCGATCATCAACCATGTGACGAGCGCGGCCTGTGGCTGGCGTGACACATGGCTGACTGCGAACCCGATGGTCACCAGAGCGCCGAGGGTGGAGACGACCGCGGTGAACAGCACCCGTGTCATGTGCGACACGGCCAGGAGGACGAGGCCCCAGCAGGCCATGAGGATCAGGGCTGGCTCTGGGCGGAGCATCCCTCCGAGAAGAACGGCCCCCACGATGGCGACGAAACCGAGCCCCCCGCCGGTTCCCGTGATCGTCGCGGCGGCGACACGGTGCCGGGGATGGGTGAGGCCTAGTCGAGCCCCGGCCGCTGTCATGATGACCGCGATGAGTGCCAGTCCCAGGATCTTGACGGGGTTGGGAATGTAGTCCCAGACGAGAGCCAGCAGACTAACCCCGGCTGACAGGACGAGCACTGCTGCGGCGCCGGAGAGCAGATAGCGTCCGAGGTTGCCCTCCCGCATCGCCCGCTGGGCCCAGCCCGGAACCGCCTGGGCCTCAGCGCCGAGTGCCTGACCGGCGCCGGCCGGACCCACCTGATTAGTCGCCTGAATATGAGGGGCGTTGCCCGCTACGGGGGCATACTGCATCGGAGTCGGGCCCGCCTGGGCTGCGAAGGATCGCGCGGGCTCCACTGGGGCGGGGGGCTGGTAGTGCTGGGCCTGCGGTACCTCAGTCTGAGTGGCTCGGGGAGCGTCAGCGGATGGTGCCTTCGCAGGGTGGACGTTCCTGTCCTCCGGGAGGGGGTCGTTGACCGGGGCCTGAGCGGGGGACTCGTTGAGACGCTGCCAGGAGTGCTCTGAGGCAGACCTCGTCTGCGGGGCGATCGAGGGCGGAGTCGTCTCCGGACGGGAGGGGCTGCTGCTCCTCACTGTGTCGGGGGAGTCGCTGCTCTCCTGAGTCGAGGCGGCGGAGGAGTAGGTCAGCCAGGTGACGCGCTCGGCGAGCCAGTCGATCTTCCTCTCGATGAGGTCCAGCCGCTGCAGGACCAGGGCGACATTCGGGCCGACAGTTGGCGGCATGGACATGACGGTTCTCCTCGTCACTCGGTGCTCGGCGGTGAGCACGTGTCACTCAACCGGTTCATCTGAGAGTAAGGGGAGTCGTCGATGGCGTGAAGGGGGTACAAGTGCCCTGTGGATAACTCGAGAGGAGGGAGAGAACCAATCCTTCAAGAACGAACAGAGTCGAACAAAGTTCCACAAGAACGGTCAGGCTGGGATAGGCTTGCGTCATGAGCGAGAACGGACTCACTTCAGCCCAGCACAAGATGCGCGACGCCGGTGTCGCAGAGCAGGCCATCACGGTTTTCACCCATTACTACCAGTCCCTGGAGGCGGGGGCCACAGGGCTCATTCCCGAGGAGACCATCGAGCCCCTCACGCAGATCGACTCCCTGGCTGACGTCGAGATCGGCGAGGAGCAGGCCCGCGAGGCGCTGAGCAAGACGGTCCTCATCCGGCTCAACGGGGGACTGGGCACCTCAATGGGACTGGATCGCGCCAAGTCCCTCCTGCCGGTCCGTGATGGCAAGACCTTCCTGGACCTGCTGGTCGATCAGGTCCTGGCGGCACGTCGCCGTTACGGAGTGAGCCTGCCGCTGATCCTCATGAACTCCTTCCGCACCCGGGAGGACTCCCTTGAAGTGCTGGCCGGGCACCCCGAGATCCAGGTCGATGGCCTGCCCCTGGACTTCCTGCAGAACCGCGAGCCCAAGCTGCGCGCCGACGATCTGACTCCCGTGGAGTGGAAGGCCGACCCTGAGCTCGAGTGGTGTCCTCCGGGCCACGGCGACATCTACACCGCCCTGCTCGCCTCCGGGCTGCTGGACGCCCTGCTGGACAAGGGCTACCGATACGCCATGACCGCCAACTCCGACAACCTCGGTGCGGCGCCCTCGGCCAGGATCGCCGGCTGGTTCGCCGCCTCGGGAGCCCCCTACGCCCCGGAGATGTGCCGGCGCACCCCGGCCGACGTCAAGGGCGGCCACCTAGCGGTGCGGAAGAGCGACGGGCGCATCATCCTGCGCGACACGGCGCAGACCCCCGAGGATCAGATGCACTACTTCACCGACCAGTTCCGCCACCCCTTCTTCCACACGAACAATCTCTGGTTCGACCTCAAGGTGCTGCGTGACACCCTCGCCGATCGGGGCGGGATCCTCGGGCTTCCGCTCATCAGGAACAGCAAGACGGTGGACCCCGCCGACTCCTCCTCGACGCCTGTCATCCAGCTCGAGACGGCCATGGGTGCCGCAGTTGAGGCCTTCGAGGGAGCCACCGCCATCGAGGTGCCGCGCTCCCGCTTCCTGCCGGTCAAGACCACCAACGACCTGCTGCTGGTGCGCTCGGACGTCTATGAGGTCGACGACGACGGACTGCTGCAGATGGTCCCGGACCAGGCCTGCACCGTGAGTCTCGACCCGCGCTTCTACAAGAAGATCCAGGACTTCGAGGCTCGGTTCCCAAACGGCGTCCCCTCCATCAAGGACGCGCAGTCGCTGACGGTGGAGGGCGACTGGACCTTCGGTGCCGACGTCGTCGCCACCGGTGAGGCGCACGTGGAGGCGGAGGGCTCGCCCGGACGGATCGCCGACGGCACCCGGATCTGAACGAACCGATGGTCGCGACCCTGCTGGTCGCGGCCGGTCGCTACGCGGTGGTGCTGGACACTCAGTCATGAGGTCCGGCACCACCGCGCGTAGCGGGAACGAAAAAACGCTTGCCCTCCCAGAAGAGGGCAAGCGTGAGGGAACTGATATCCGGTGGGCGATACTGGAATCGAACCAGTGACCTCCTCGGTGTGAACGAGGCGCTCTAACCCCTGAGCCAATCGCCCGGTGCGGCGCTAACCCTAACCAGCCCAGTACCCCCGGGGCAAATGCCGGCTCGGTGAGGTGAATCACCGCGGTGCTGTTTGCCTGTCACTGTGATCGTGATGCTATGGTTTTCCAGCACCGAGCGGTTCGGCCGAACCGTGAGGGATTGCGCGGATGTGGCTCAGTTGGTAGAGCATCACCTTGCCAAGGTGAGGGTCGCGGGTTCGAGTCCCGTCATCCGCTCCGAGGAGCCGGGAGCGCCCAGCCCCAGCATTCTCATGGTGGGTTGGCCGAGAGGTTAGGCACCGGCCTGCAAAGCCGTTTACACCGGTTCGAATCCGGTACCCACCTCGGGCGATTGGCGCAGCGGGAGCGCGCTTCCCTGACACGGAAGAGGTCACTGGTTCGATCCCAGTATCGCCCACCAGACAGGCCCGGAGCATGCCGCTCCGGGCCTTTTTGTGCTCGGGTCATCGGCGTGAGCGCGGTACTTCGGAGGGAATCGGCCGGTTGATGTCCAGATCTGTGGCGAAGGGCCCCCGGACCCTCAGGCCGCATGAACGAGAACCTTGGAATCATGCGGTTGTGCCTCGTGTGGATGAGAGCGGTCGGAGCCTTTGTCACAGATCTGGACACCCGGCCCCACTTCTGACTCCCGGTGGCGCTGGCTTGGCTCCTGGTATCTCTCGCCTGGCTCCCTGTGGTGCTCGATCAGCGGGCCGTTTCCGGCCGGGCCCCTCTCAGATCGGCTACTGCACGAGGGTGGGGTGCTACTGGCCGACATTCGGGTGTACTGCACGAAGGTCCGGGGCTCGTGCAGTACGGACAACCCCTGGCCAGTACAACCCCACCTTCGTGCAGTACGCGCTGAGCGCCACCAGGCTGACCAAACGCGCCCCTTCGGCGACGCGACCAAGCGCACCCCTTTCCGGCAAGACGACCGACGACTCCCGTCCCCGGGCAACCCACCCCACTTGTGCCTCAGACGCCATGACCCCCGAACCCCTCACAAGCCATGAGACAACACAGTGGAGGCTGTTTACCCGGTCAGTCCCAGGCGCTCAAAGGCCTTGGCCAGGCCGTCGGCCTCGACGTCGTCGGTCACCAGGTCGGCTGCTTCCTTGACCGCCGGGGAGCCGTTACCCATCGCCACCCCCGTCCCGCAGTACTCCAGCATCTCGACGTCGACGGCCGCATCACCGAAAGCCACCGCATCCCGCCGGGCAGCGCCACGGTGGGCCAGCAGCGCATCAATGGCGTGCCGTTTGGACACGCCCGCGCAGTTCACGTCCCCGAAAAGCGGCTCGTGGCCACTGCCACCCCAGGAGCCGACGACCAGGTCAGGGAGTTCGCGACGAGCCGCCGCCAGATCGTCCTCAGGAGAGGCCAGCAGAAAGCTGATCTTGTTGACGTCATCGCGCACCAGCTCGTCAGTGAAGACCATGCCCGGTAAGACGTCGTCGACTTCCATGCTGCTGGCGCCAGCCGCACCCTTGCCGGTGGCGTAGGCGCGGATCGCCGGCCTGGCCGCGTCACGAAATGCGGGGGAGGCGTACAGGCCTGAGTTCGCCTCCAGGTAGGGCTCCAGGCCTCGGCGCCTGAGCCACGACACCGCCTGCTCGCACTGGGCTGCCGACAGGTGCTGGTGCAGGAGGACCTCGCCGTCGTCCTCCACGTAGGCGCCGTTCCCGCCGATCATCCCGTCCAACCCGATCGCCCAGATCGCCTCCGGCATCTCTGCGCGGGAGCGCCCCGTGCACGCGTAGACCCGGTGGCCGGCTCTTCTGGCCTCTCTGATCGCCCAGACCGCGGAGTCCGGCAGGACGTTCTCATATGTGACGAGCGTTCCATCAACGTCGAGAAACACTGTGCGGGTACCGGTGGTGGGGACGATTGCGCTGCTCATAGGACGTCTTTTCGCGAACCCGTCAGCCGCGGGCGGCGCGCTCGGCTCGACCGGCATGGCCTCGGGGCGTGTCGTGGACAAAGATGGTTGGCGTCTACCCTAGCGGGCATGGCCGACCCCTCGACGTACCGTCCTGCCCCGGGCGAGATCCCCACGTCACCGGGGGTCTACCGGTTCCTGGACGGGCAGGGACGGGTCATCTACGTCGGCAAGGCCAAGAACCTGCGCCAGCGCCTGTCCAACTACTTCCAGGACCTCGCCGCCCTGCACCCGCGCACCCAGAAGATGGTCACCACCGCGTGCGCCGTGGAGTGGACGGTGGTGTCCACCGAGGTGGAGTCCCTGGCCCTGGAGTACTCCTGGATCAAGGAGTTCAACCCCCGTTTCAACGTCATGTACAAGGACGACAAGTCCTACCCCTACCTGGCGGTGACGATGGGGGAGACCTACCCCCGCGTCCAGGTGGTCCGCGGGGCCCGCAAACCGGGAACCCGCTACTTCGGTCCCTTCGTCCAGGCCTGGTCCATCCGCGAGACCGTCGACCAGCTGCTGCGGGTGTTCCCGGTGCGTTCCTGCTCAGCCGGCGTCTTCCGCCGCGCCCAGGCCTCGGGGCGCCCCTGCCTGCTGGGGTACATCGACAAGTGCTCGGCCCCGTGCGTGGGCCGCATCAGCCCGCAGGACCATCGGGCGCTGGCCGAGGACTTCTGCGCCTTCATGGCCGGCCGCACCGGCCCCTACCTGCGCCAGGTCGAGGCTGAGATGAAGGCCGCTGCCGCCGCTCTCGACTTCGAGAAGGCCGCCCGCCTGCGTGACGACGCCGCCGCGCTGCGCAAGGTCATCGAGGGCAACGCCGTCGTGCTGCCCGACGCCACCGACGCCGACGTCTTCGCCCTGGTCCGTGACGAGCTCGAGGCCGCCGTCCAGGTCTTCCACGTCCGCGGCGGGCGGGTGCGCGGGCAGCGCGGCTGGGTCGTGGACCTCATCGATGACGCCGGGGACGCCGAGCTCATGGAGCGCCTCCTCGAGCAGGTCTACGCCTCCCTCATCGATCCGGCCGACGCCGGAGCCGTCCACCAGAGCGGCGCCCCCACCTCCTCGGGCACCACCACCTCCGTCGGGGTTGGGGGCCGCGCCCCCTCCAGCCCCCAACCCCGCAGCGGCACCAACGGCCCCATTGGTGACGCCTCTCGACGCAAGGGCGAGTCGGCGGCCACGAGCGTCGACGACGTCGCCCACACGGCCACCACGGCGGTACCCAAGGAGATCCTGGTTCCCGAGCTGCCCAGCAACGCCGCCACCGTGCGAACCTGGTTGGCCGGTCTGCGCGGAGCGAAGGTCGACCTGCGCGTCCCGCAGCGCGGCGACAAGGCCGCCCTCATGGACACGGTGCGCAAGAACGCGGAGGAGGCCCTGCGGCTGCACAAGACCCGACGGGCGGGCGACCTCACCCAGCGCGCCCTCGCCCTCGATGAGCTCGCCGAGGCCCTCGACCTGCCGGAGGCGCCCCTGCGCATCGAGTGCTACGACATCTCCCACACCCAGGGCACCTACCAGGTCGGCTCCATGGTCGTCTTCGAGGACGGCGCCCCCCGCAAGTCCGACTACCGGCGCTTCACCGTTCGCGGCCAGGACGGCAGCGGAGCCGCCGACGACACCGCCGCCATGCACGAGGTCCTCACCCGCCGGTTCAAGCGGCTCATCGCCGAGCAAGGACGGGGCGAAGCGGCCGCCCGAGCGGCCGAGGAGATCGAGGACGTCGAGGGCATTGCCGTCGCCTCCGGGCCCATTGATCCGGAGACCGGCAAGGCTCGGCGCTTCTCCTACGCGCCCGGGCTGGTCGTCGTCGACGGCGGGCTGCCGCAGGTCAATGCCGCGCGCACCGTGCTCGACGAGCTCGGCATCGACGTGCCGCTCATCGGACTGGCCAAGCGCCTGGAGGAGGTGTGGGTTCCGGGGGAGGAGTTCCCCGTCATTCTCCCGCGCACCTCACCGGCGCTCTACCTGCTTCAGCACCTGCGCGACGAGTCCCACCGCTTCGCCATCACCCACCACCGTAGGAAGCGCTCGGCCGGCATGACCCGCTCCGTTCTTGACGGGATCCCCGGTCTGGGACCAGCCCGTCAGGCTGCCCTCCTACGGGAGTTCGGCTCCGTCAAACGCATCCGGCAAGCCGATGTGGACGACATCACCCGCGTCAAGGGTATTGGGCCGGCTCTGGCGGGTAGTATCTTGGCTCGCCTCAACAGTCCAGATAATAATCAGTAGTGTGATTCCACCATGCGCTGGACTGAGCCGTCATCAACTCGAAAGGAAGCTCGTATGAAGATCTCTGCGCGCAACCAGCTGCCCGGCACTGTCGTCTCCATTGAGAAGGGGGCCGTCAACGGCGTCGTCAAGATCGAGATCGCTCCCGGCGTCATCATCACCTCCTCCATCACCAACGCGGCCATCGAGGAACTCGAGCTGGCAGAGGGCAAGAAGGCGGTCGCCGTTGTCAAGGCGTCCTCCGTCATGGTGGGCCTCCAGGACTGAGGCAGGCTTCAACAGGCCCAACACCCGCGCCAAGCCCGGCGCCGGTTTCCGTGCCATGGGTCGTCGTCGTTCCCCACCAAAGGGGCGGACGGCCCATGGCACAATCGGTTCGTGGAGATACTGCGGGTGCTCAACAACAACGTCGTGCTGGCGCGCGACGAGATTGGGCGTGAGGCGATCCTGACCGGCCGGGGCCTCGGTTTTCAGCGCAAGCGCGGCCAGAGTGTCGATGCCTCCCTCATCTCCCGTCGCTTCATCCCGGCTGACAACGCCCAGTCGGTGGCGGAGGTCATCGCCGGAATCCCGCTGGAGCGCCTGGCTCTCATTGAGAGGATCTTCCGCAAGGCGGCCAAGGGGCTGAACGCGGATGTTCCGTCCTCGACCCTGATTGCCGTCGTTGACCACATCAACCAGGCCATGGAGCGGGTCCGCCAAGGGCTGGTCATGGACTATCCGCTGCGCGCCGAGGTCGCCCATCTGCATCCCGAGGAGCTGCGGCTGGCCGAGGTCATGGTCGAGGAGATCAACGCCGCTCAAGAGGTCAAGCTGCCGGGAGGTGAGGCTGTCGCACTGGCCCTTCACCTCTTCACCGCTGCCATCGGCGCCCCCTCGACCCAGGCCGCAGGCGAGCAGTCGCGACTCATCGGTCAGGTCATGGGACTGCTGGAGAAGACCTACGGGGAGGCGTTCGACCCGGACTCCGTCAACGCCGCTCGCTTCGCGGTCCACCTGCGCTACTTCCTGGTGCGCGCACGTACCGCGGTACAGATCGAGGACGGTACCGCCTCCCTGGTGGCCCAGGCTCTGCGCAGCTCAGCCCCTGACTCCTACCGGGTGGCTCTGCGCATCCGGGACCTGATGGAGATCCGCCTGGGCGTCGCCGTCACCGAGGACGAGACTGCCTACCTCGCCCTGCACATCGCCCGTTTGATCTCCTCCCTAGACTCTCCAAAGTGACGCGTAACACAGAACGCTATCTTGTTTGCTGATCTGATTGTTCATACCATTCGTAGTGAATTCCATTGAGGGATTCACAGGATTGTGACCCGTCAGGGGCAAGACCTGAGACACGTCAGCGTTCCCACGCTGGCATTGTCTCGGGTCTTTTTTGTTCCCTGGAAGCGGTCACTCGCTCAGGAGGACATCAATGGCGAAGGTCGACTACGCGGCGCTGGCGCCGCAGCTGCTGAACAATATCGGAGGCGAGAAGAACGTCTCCTCCATGACCCACTGCGCAACCCGCATGCGATTCGTCCTCAAGGACGAGTCCAAGGCCGCAACCGAGGCCGTCAAGGCACTCGACGGCGTTGTCACCGTGGTGCAGGCCGGAGGTCAGTACCAGGTGGTCATCGGTAACGACGTGCCGTTGCTCTACGAGGAGCTGGGAAGGCTCACCGACCTGACTGGCAGCGACGATGAGACGACCGGCAACGGCGGCAGCCTGTTCGACCGGTTCATCAAGATGGTCTCGGCCCTCATCAACCCGGTGGTGTGGACGCTCGCAGGAGCAGGCCTGATCAAGGCCTTCCTCACCCTGACAACCACGCTGGGGTGGTTGAAGGAGGACTCCACCACCCACACGATCCTCAATGCCGCAGGCGATTCGGCCCTGTTCTTCCTGCCGATCCTGCTGGCCATCACCTCAGCGCGTTATTTCAAGGCCAACGAAATGACGGCCGTCGCCCTGGCCGGAGCCCTGGTGTATCCCGATATTGTCGCGCTCAACGATGCCGGCGGAGCGGTCACCTTCTTCGGCATTCCGGTGGTCATGGCGTCCTACACCTCCTCGCTCGTTCCGATCATTGTGGCTGTATGGTTCCAGTCCCATCTGCAGCGCTGGCTGACCAGGCTCCTTCCCTCATCCATCCGAAACTTCTCAGTTCCGTTGCTCGTGCTGCTCATCATGGTCCCCCTGACCCTTATCACTGTCGGCCCGGTGACGACGGCGGCGTCGAACGGCATCGCCTCATTGATGAACGCGCTTTTCGAACACGCACCCTGGGTGGCGGGAGCCATCATGGGAGCCTTCTGGCAGGTCTTCGTCATGTTCGGCGTGCACTGGGGCCTGGTTCCGGTCATGATCGCCCAGTACAACGACCCGGGATTCTCCCTCATAGCGGGACCGATCTTCCCTGCCGTTCTGGCCCAGGCGGCCGCGACCCTCGGCGTTATGATCCGCACGCGCAGCAAGAAGATGCGGGAGCTGGCTGGACCGGCATCGCTGTCCGGTTTCCTGGCCGGCATTACCGAGCCCGCGATCTACGGTGTCAATCTGCCTCTCAAACGTCCCTTCCTCTACGGCTGCATCGGCGGTGCTGCGGGTGGCGTCATTGTCGCAGCAGGAAACGGGGCGACCACCTCCTTCGTCTTCCCCTCCTTCATCGGTATTCCCGCGCTGATCAACCACGGAAACCTCGTCCTGGTCTTCATCGGTATGGCCGTCGCCGTCGTCGTCTCCCTGACCCTCACCCTCGTCGTCGGGTTTAAGGACCCGGCCGAGGAGGAACCCTCCCCGACCGCCGCCGCGCAGGGCGACGCCGAGCCCACCACCGCGCTCACGGCACCGATGAACGGCTCCGCCATGCCGCTGGAGAATGTTGCCGACCCGGTCTTCTCATCCGGGGCCCTGGGCAACGGAGTCGGCATCGTCCCCTCCGACGGTCACGTCGTCGCACCGGTATCTGGGACTGTCGTCACCGCCATGGACTCCGGTCACGCCTACGGCATCAAGACCGACGACGGCGTTGAGGTCCTCATCCATGTCGGCCTGGACACCGTCAATCTCAAGGGCGAGGGATTCACCCCCAAAGTGAGTGCCGGTGAGCGAGTCGTGCGCGGCGAGCCTCTGGTCGACGTGGATCTCAAGGCCGTTCGTGATGCCGGCTACGACCCCACCACGATCCTCGTTGTCACCAACACCGCCTCACTGGGCGCCGTTGTCCCGATCGTTGACGGCGAGGTGACGACCAGCAGCACCGTGGTTGAGATCGACCACTGAACCAATCACCCTCCCGAACACCACTCTTTCCCAACGACTACCAGCCGAGCGAATACACAGGAGATCACCCATGACCGCCACGCCCACTACTCCCGAGAGCTCTCTGCGCTTCCCCGATGGCTTCCTGTGGGGCGGAGCCACCGCCGCCAACCAGATCGAGGGCGCCTACAACGAGGGAGGTAAGGGCCTGTCCGTCCAGGACGTCATGCCCCGGGGCATCCTGGCCCCTCCCACCCAGGCTCCCACGCCGGACAACCTCAAGCTCGAGGCCATTGACTTCTACCACCGCTATGCCGAGGACATCGCTCTGATGGCGGAGATGGGCTTCAAGGTCTTCCGCTTCTCCATCGCCTGGAGCCGTATCTTCCCGCTCGGTGACGAGACCGAGCCCAATGAGGAGGGGCTCGCCTTCTACGACCGGGTCCTCGACGAGCTCGAGAAGCACGGCATCGAGCCGCTGGTCACCATCAGCCACTACGAGACCCCGCTCCACCTGGCCCGCACCTATGACGGCTGGACCGACCGCCGCCTCATCGGCTTCTTCGAGCGCTACGCCCGCACCCTGTTCGAGCGATACGGCAAGCGGGTCAGGTACTGGCTCACCTTCAACGAGATCAACTCCGTCCTCCACGAGCCCTTCCTGTCCGGCGGCATCGCCACCCCCAAGGACAGGCTCAGCGAGCAGGACCTCTACCAGGCCATCCACCACGAGCTCGTCGCCTCCGCGGCCGCTACGAAGATCGCCCACGAGACCAACCCCGACATCCAGGTCGGCTGCATGATCCTGGCCGTACCCACCTATCCACTCACCCCCGACCCCCGAGACGTGTGGGCCGCCAAGCAGGCCGAGCGCGCCAACTACGCCTTCGGGGACCTCCACGTGCGCGGCGAGTACCCCGGCTACCTGCTGCGCACCCTGCGGGACAAGGGCATCGAGCTGGAGATCACCGAGGAGGATCGCGCGCTGCTGCGGGAGCACACCGTCGACTTCGTCTCCTTCTCCTACTACATGTCCGTGTGCGAGACCGTTACCCAGTCGGCCGAGGCTGGCCGGGGCAACCTCATGGGCGGCGTTCCCAATCCCACCCTCGAGGCCTCCGAGTGGGGCTGGCAGATCGACCCGGCGGGCCTGCGCACCATCCTCAACGACTACTGGGACCGCTGGGGCAAGCCCCTGTTCATTGTCGAGAACGGTCTGGGAGCCAAGGATGTTCTCGTTGACGGCCCCAACGGCCCCACGGTTGAGGACGACTACCGTATCGCCTACATGAACGACCACCTGGTCCAGGTCGCCGAGGCACTCGCTGATGGCGTCGAGGTCCTGGGCTACACCTCCTGGGGCTGCATCGACCTGGTCTCGGCCTCCACCGCCCAGATGTCTAAGCGCTACGGCTTCATCTACGTGGACCGCGACGACGACGGCAACGGCTCCCTGGCCCGCTACCGCAAGAAGTCCTTCGGCTGGTACCGAGACATCATCGCCTCCAACGGCGCCTGCCTCATTCCCTCGCCACAGGATGCGGCACAGGGGTAACCGCTGGGACGGTACGGCCCGCCTGGGCGATCTGACTCAGACGCTGGGACGGATCGCCCGAGCGGCGGACCGCGCCCGATCTCGGGCGACCTGCACGTCGTCGGCGTAGGCCACGACAACGCCCAGGCGCCGCCCCGGGTGGGCCTCAGGCTTACCGAAGAGCCGCAGATCCACCCCCTCCTGAGCGAGGGCCTCGTCAAGACCCGCGAAGCGCACACCCTCACCCGGCGCGGACTCTCCCGTCGCCTTGATGGTCACCGAGGCGCCGGGGGAGCGCAGCGTGGTGTCCACGGGCAGGCCCAGCAGGGCGCGGGCGTGCAGCTCGAACTCGCTCAGGCGCTGGCTCGCCAGTGTCACCAGGCCGGTGTCATGGGGGCGCGGGGAGACCTCGGAGAAGAGAACCTCCTCCCCGCAGATGAACAGCTCCACCCCGAACAGGCCCCAGCCGCCCAGCGCCGCGGTCACGCGCTCGGCCACCTGCTGGGCCCGTTCCAGGGCCACCGGGCTCAGGGGCTGCGGCTGCCAGGACTCCACATAGTCCCCATCGACCTGCCGGTGCCCGATCGGCTCGCAGAAGCTCGTCACCGTCTCCCCGGTGCCGGGATGACGCCAGCGCACCGTGAGCAGCGTGATCTCGGTATCGAAACGCACGAAGCCCTCCACGATGACCCGGCCTCGGTCCACGCGTCCGTCGGCCGCCGCGTAACGCCAGGCCGCCTCCAGGTCCTGCGGCCCGCGCACCACAGACTGGCCGTGCCCCGATGAGGACATGACCGGTTTGACCACACACGGAAAGCCCACTTGCTGAGCACCTGCGCGCAGCTCGTCCAAGGACGAGGCGAAGGCGTAGGGACTGGTTGCCAGCCCCAAGTCCTCAGCCGCCAGGCGTCGGATGCCCTCACGATTCATCGTCAGCTGCACCGCGCGGGCCGTCGGTACCACCCGCACCTCGCCGGCCTCCTCCAGGGCCGCCAGGGCGTCGGTGGCCAGCGCCTCGATCTCCGGGATCACGACGGCGGCACCGCTGGCGCGGATGGCGGCCGTCAGCGCTTCGGGGTCGCTCATGTCCACCGTCATGGCGTTGTGCGCCACCTGCTGGGCCGGAGCCCCCTCATAGCGGTCGATCGCCGTGACCTCAACCCCCAGGCGGGTCAGAGCGATTGCCACCTCCTTGCCGATCTCACCGGCGCCCAGCAGCGCCACCTTCGTTGCGCTGTTGGTCCAGGGCGTACCCAGCACTGGGGCGGTGGGCCGACGCATCGGCGTCTCCTGGGGCATGCACTGGCATGAGGGAGCCTGGTCGGACATGGGGGAGGGGCTCATGGGGCCTCCTGGCATCTGGCGCCGAGAACCGGCGGCCGTGAGTGCTGGCAACAAGGAAACGCTACCGGTAATCCGCCGTCGGCGATGGGTGGACCGAGCTGGGCATGCGATGCTTGGTGCATGCATGACGAGCGCCGCCCTCAGTCCTCCTCCGGCAAGCGCCAGCGGCTTCAGGACACGGTTCCCATTGAGATCCCCGCCCTCGATGAGGCGACTCCTCCGGTTCCCCCGGCGGAACGCCCTGAGATGATTATTGTCACGGGTATGTCCGGGGCGGGGCGCTCGCGCGCGGCCAACGCGCTGGAGGACCTCGACTGGTACGTCGTGGACAACCTGCCGCCCCAGCTGCTGCCGGCTCTGTCGGGAATGATGACGACGGTCGGCGCCGGTGTGCACCGGCTGGCCGCGGTGGTCGATGTGCGCAGTCGCGAGTTCTTCTCCCACTTCATGGACTATCTGCGCAAGGTCCGCAACAACGGCACCGACGTGAGGCTCATCTTCCTGGATGCCTCCGACGCCGTGCTGGTCAGACGCTTTGAGTCCTCTCGCCGACCCCACCCGTTGCAGGGCAGTGGCTCCGTCCTGGACGGGATTGAGCACGAGCGCACTCTCCTGGGGGGTTTGCGGGGCGTGGCCGACAGCGTCATCGACACCTCCAACTACTCCGTCCACGACCTCGCCCGGCGGGTGCGCGAGCTTGTGGCGCACGAGTCCGACCTGGCCCTGCGTATCAACGTCATGTCCTTCGGGTTCAAGTACGGCATTCCCCTGGACGCCGACCACGTCCTGGACGTGCGCTTCATCCCCAACCCCTACTGGGTCTCCGAGCTGCGCCACCTCACCGGGCGCGACGCACCTGTGGCTGACTACGTCTTCGCGCAGAAAGGGGCGGCGGCCTTCGTCGACGGCTACGCCGACCTGCTCATCCCCGCGCTCCCGCAGTACGTCGATGAGCTCAAGCCCCACGTCACCCTGGCTGTGGGCTGTACTGGCGGCAAGCATCGCTCCGTGGCCTCGGCGGAGCGGCTCGGGGCCAGGTTGAGGCGCGGGGGCTTCGAGGTCGTTGTCCAGCACCGCGATCTGGGACGGGAGTAGGCAGTGGGAACCACGATCGATGCGGCGGGCTGGCCCCGTCGTGGTGAGGAGGGGCCGGCCGTCGTCGCCCTGGGAGGCGGGCACGGACTGTCCGCCACGCTGCGGGCGCTGCGCCACGTCACCCACCGGCTTACCGCCGTCGTCACCGTCGCCGACGACGGAGGCTCCTCGGGACGCCTGCGCCGAGAGTTCGACTGTCTGCCGCCAGGAGACCTGAGAATGGCGCTGGCATCGCTCTGCGAGGACTCCGAGTGGGGCCTGACCTGGCGAGACGTGCTCCAGCACCGCTTCGAGGGGCAGGGCGAGCTCGACAATCATGCCCTGGGGAACCTGCTCATCCTGGCGCTGTGGCAGCTGCTGGGGGACGAGGTCGCCGGGCTCGACTGGGTGGGGCGCCTGCTGACGATCCACGGCCGCGTCGTTCCTATGTCCTCCTCACCCCTGGTCATTGAGGCCGACATCGTCTCCGGGGGGAGTCGACGCCGGGTCAGTGGTCAGGTGGCAGTGGCCTCGGCCCGCGGACGTCTGGAGAACGTGGGGATGGTTCCTCAGGACGCCGAGGCCCACCCCGAGGCGCTGCGCGCCATCGATGAGGCCGAATGGGTGGTCCTGGGGCCCGGCTCCTGGTACACCTCGGTGCTCCCGCACCTCATCCTGCCGTCCATGCGCCGCGCGCTGGTGAACACCTCGGCCCGCAAGGTCGTGGTCCTCAACCTCTCCGCTCAGCAGGGCGAGACCGACGGGATGACCAGTGCCGATCATCTTCGGGTCCTGAGCCAGTACGCGCCCGACCTGCGCCTGGACGTGGTGCTGGCCGACCCCTCCACCGTTGAGGACGTCGAGGATCTTGCAGAGGTGGCCGCCGCCATGGGGGCCACCGTCGTCCTGCGCCAGGTGCGCACTGGCGAGGCCCTGTGCCACCACGATCCGCTTCGCCTGGCAGCCGCCTTCCGGGACGCCTTCGAGGGGGCTCTGGGGGACGTCACCGATCTCAGTAGACGTGATGACATGTGATGCTGGACTCATTGAAGAGTCCCGCTGTGCATGATCGTTCATAATTCTCGGCGGCCGCTTCCAGCCGGCTGCCGGGTGCTGCGGCTAAAAATTCTCCATTGATACGCCTCGGGCGCCGTATGACATCGCCCTGACGTCTTGAGTCGCTTCGCCCGCGCATGTTCGAGCTGCGCCTCGCCAGCACCCCCCGGGACGCCCTGGCAACGGCCGCAGCGTCAACCATGTTTGCCAGTCCCGAATCACGAACCCCGACCACGAGGAGCCCGCCCATGTCGCTGACGGTCACCGTCAAGGATGAGCTCGCGCTCGTCGCTACTGAGAACGCCGCCCAACGACGGGCGGAGGTCTCCGCGATGCTGCGCTTCGCCGGAGGGCTCCATATCGTCTCCGGGCGCATCGTCGTCGAGGCCGAGCTCGATCACGGCGGAGCGGTGCGGCGCCTGCACCAGCACCTCAAGGAGCTCTACGGGATGGAGCCCGAGGTCATGGTGGTTCAGGGCGGTTCCCTGCACCGAGGGTCCCGCTACGTGCTGCGAGTGACCAAGCGCGGCAAGGACCTGGCCCGGCTGTCCGGGCTGGTCGACGACCGGGGCCGGCCGGTGCGGGGCATGCCGGTGTCCGTTATTCAAGGAGGGCGCAACGCCGCCGCTGCCGCCTGGCGTGGAGCCTTCCTGGCCCGCGGATCCCTGACCGAGCCCGGCCGGTCCTCCTCCTTGGAGGTCACCTGTCCCGGCTCCGAGGCCGCACTGGCCCTGGTCGGGGCCGCGCGGCGCTTCGACATCTCCGCCAAGGCCCGAGAGGTGCGCGGGGCCGACCGCGTCGTCGTTCGCGACGGTGAGGCCATCGGTGTTCTCCTGGAGCGGATGGGGGCGCCGGAGGCCTTCAAGGTGTGGGCCGAGCGCCGATCTCGGCGCGAGTCCCGGGGGACCGCCAACCGCCTGGCCAACTTCGACGACGCCAACCTGCGCCGTTCGGCCCGCGCCGCCGTCGCCTCGGGTGCCCGCGTCGAGCGAGCCTTCGAGATCCTGGGGGACGATGTCCCCGCCCACCTGCTTCAGGCCGGTCGCCTGCGCATCGCGCACAAGCAGGCATCCCTGGAGGAGCTTGGGCAGCTCTCCGACCCACAGCTGACCAAGGACGCCGTCGCTGGACGTATCCGCCGCCTCCTGGCCATGGCGGACAAGCAGGCCCACGAGCTGGGCATCCCCGACACGGAGTCGGTTCTCACCCAGGAGATGCTCGAGCCCTGAGGTGAGATGGGACCTCGGTCCTTGCCTTTGGGGCGCCTGATGGTCTTTGGTCCCCTCGGTTTGGCTTGTGCATCACAGTGTTCGCCCGTGGCGTGGTCGGCGACTCCCAGCGCCTGCCCAGTGTGACTAGACTCGGCCGTACCGGAGCTGAATCGGATGTGAGCTGAAGAGGAGGTTCCGGAGCACACGCCATGTGTGAAAAGAGCCCCAGCAACCGTGCGCCGCCAACCGGCGCACTAGGAGGACACAAAGTGACCACCCGCGTTGGTATTAACGGCTTCGGCCGGATCGGCCGCAACTTCTTCCGTGCCGCCCTCGAGCAGGGCGCCGACATCGAGGTTGTCGCCGTCAACGACCTGACGGACAACAAGACCCTGGCCCACCTGCTCAAGTACGACTCGATCCTCGGTCGTTTCGACGGCGAGGTCTCCTACGACGAGGATGGCATCACCGTCAACGGCAAGCACATCAAGGTGCTCGCTCAGCGCAACCCCGCCGACCTGCCCTGGGGCGACCTGGGCGTCGAGGTCGTCGTGGAGTCCACCGGCTTCTTCACCGACGGCGAGAAGGCCAAGGCCCACCTCGACGGTGGCGCCAAGAAGGTCGTCATCTCCGCTCCCGCCAAGAACGTCGACGGCACCTTTGTCATGGGTGTCAACGAGGGCGACTACGACAACGCCACGATGAACATCGTGTCCAACGCCTCGTGCACCACCAACTGCCTCGCCCCCCTGGCCAAGGTTCTCCACGAGAACTTCGGCATCGAGCGCGGCATCATGACCACCATCCACTCCTACACGGGTGACCAGCGCGTCCTCGACGCCCCGCACAGCGACCTGCGCCGTGCTCGCGCCGCCGCGCTGAACATGATCCCCACCAAGACCGGTGCCGCCCAGGCCGTGGCCCTCGTCCTGCCCGCCCTCAAGGGCAAGTTCGACGGTCTGGCCGTGCGCGTCCCCACCCCGACCGGCTCGCTGACCGACCTGACCTTCATCGCCGAGAAGGAGGTCTCCGTCGAGGCCGTCAAGGCCGCCGTCAAGGCCGCCGCCGAGGGTGAGCTCAAGGGCGTTCTCGAGTACACCGAGGACCCGATCGTCTCCACCGACATCGTGGGCAACCCGCACACCTCGATCTTCGACGCCACCGAGACCAAGGTCATCGGCAACCTCGTCAAGGTCCTCTCCTGGTACGACAACGAGTGGGGCTACTCCAACGCCCTGGTCCGCCTGACCTCCCTGGTCGGCTCCAAGCTCGCCTGAGACCAGACCGAGAGCATGACTCTCTAGAAGACGGCGCCCGCGCCACGCTATGCGTGCGCGGGCGCCGTCCGTCCCACACCCACACCATCACCCACAACCGATGAGAGGCTTTATGAAGACCATCGAGTCCCTGGGCGACCTCAAGGGCAAGCGAGTCCTGGTCCGCTCCGACTTCAACGTGCCGCTGGACGCCGACAAGAACATCACCGACGACGGCCGCATCCAGGCCGCTCTGCCCACCCTGCGCACCCTGCTCGACGCCGGCGCCAAGGTAATCATCACCGCCCACCTGGGGCGCCCCAAGGGGCAGGTCAACCCCGACTACTCCCTGGCCCCTGTGGCCAAGCGCCTCGCCGAGGTCACCGGTGTCAAGGTGACCCTCGCCGAGGACACCGTGGGCGAGTCCGCCAAGGCCGCCGTCGCCGCAGCTGGTGACGGTGAGATCGTCCTGCTGGAGAACGTGCGCTTCAACGCCGCCGAGACCTCCAAGGACGACGCCGAGCGCGAGGCCTTCGCCGCCGAGCTCGCCGCCCTGGCTGACGTCTTCGTCTCCGACGGCTTCGGCGTCGTGCACCGCAAGCAGGCCTCCGTCTACGACGTCGCCAAGCTGCTTCCCTCCGCCGCCGGCCTGCTCGTCGTCAAGGAGATCGAGTCCCTGGGGCGCGCCGTCAACGACCCCGAGCGCCCCTACACCGTGGTGCTCGGCGGCTCCAAGGTCTCCGACAAGCTCGGCGTCATCTCCAACCTGCTGAGCAAGGCCGACCGTCTCCTCATCGGCGGCGGCATGGCCTACACCTTCCTGGCCGCCCAGGGCTACGAGGTGGGTACCTCCCTGCTGGAGAAGGACCAGATCGACACCGTCAAGGGCTACCTGGAGACCGCCAAGGCCAACGGCGTCGAGCTGCTGCTGCCCGTCGACACCGTCGTGGCCCCGACCTTCGCCGCGGACGCCCCCGCCACCGTGGTACCCGCTGACGCCCTGCCCGCCGACCAGATGGGCCTGGACATCGGCCCTGAGACGCGAAAGCTCTTCGCCGAGGCCATCGCCACCTCCAAGACCGTGGTGTGGAACGGCCCCATGGGTGTCTTCGAGTTCCCGGCCTTCGCCGAGGGCACCAAGGCCGTGGCCAAGGCGATCTCCGAGTCTGATGCCTTCTCCGTCATCGGCGGTGGCGACTCCGCCGCGGCCGTGCGCACGCTCGGCTTCGACGAGGCCACGTTCTCCCACATCTCCACCGGCGGTGGCGCCTCCCTCGAGCTCCTCGAGGGCAAGACCCTGCCCGGTATCGCCGTGCTCAACGACTGAAGGAAGGCAACCCAGATGAGTAACCGCACCCCGCTCATGGCGGGCAACTGGAAGATGAACCTCGACCACCTCGAGGCCAACCACCTCGTCCAGGGCCTGGCCATGGAACTCAAGGACCACGACCACGACTACACCAAGTGCGAGGTCCTCGTGATCCCGCCCTTCACGGACATCCGCACCGTGCAGACCGTCGTCGAGGCCGACTCCCTGGACATCAAGTACGGCGCCCAGGACGTCTCCATCCACGACAACGGCGCCTACACCGGCGAGATCTCCACCGAGATGCTCACCAAGCTCGGTGTCAGCTACGTCGTCATGGGCCACTCCGAGCGCCGCGAGTACCACGGCGAGTCCGACGCCCTCGTGGGCGCCAAGGCCCGCAAGGTGCTCGACGCCGGCATGACCCCCATCCTGTGCTGCGGTGAGGCCCTGGAGATCCGCAAGGCCGGCACCCACGTCGACTTCGTCCTGGGGCAGATCCGCGCCGCCCTGGAGGGATGGAGCGGCGAGGACGTCGCCAAGATCGTCATCGCCTACGAGCCCATCTGGGCCATCGGCACCGGCGAGACCGCCACCGCCGAGGACGCCCAGGAGGTGTGCGGAGCGATCCGCGAGGCCCTGCGCGCCGACTACGGTGACGCTACGGCCGACGCCACCCGCATCCTCTACGGCGGCTCCGCCAAGCCCGGCAACATCAAGGAGCTCATGACCCAGCCCGACGTCGACGGCGCACTCGTCGGCGGAGCCTCCCTCAAGGCGGACTCCTTCGCCGCCATGGCCGGCTTCTACGCCTGAGCGAGCCGAGCCGCGGCGGAGGAACTGAGCGATCACTTCTCCGCAGCGTCTCACTGCTCGCTGACAGGGTCCCGGACACCTCACACCCCGAGGTGTCCGGGACCCTGTGCGTTGCAGGTAGACTGCCACGCGGACAGGTGGGGGCGCGGACCCTGTCGGGAGTCGCGCCGGACCTGCCGGAGCGTGAGGCCCCCGCAGCAAGACGGAACCAACAACGAAGGGAACGTGACGTGAACGTAGTGCGTATCGTCCTTCAGGTGCTGCTCGTCCTCTCGAGCTTCTTCCTCATCATGTCGATCCTCCTGCACAAGGGCAAGGGCGGCGGTCTGTCGGACATGTTCGGCGGCGGTATCTCCTCCTCCGCAGGGTCCTCCGGCGTGGCCGAGCGCAACCTCGACCGCATCACGGTGGCGGTGGCCATCATCTGGACGATCACGATCGTCGGGCTCGGCCTGGTCGCCAAGCTCGGCTGAGCCTCGGCGGACTCCGACGAGCACTGCGCACACGACGGAACCGACCGTCGACACCACCCCCGATCCACGTGGCGACGTCCTGGACCGGGGGCTGCGTGGTTACCTCGCCCACCTGCGTGTTGAGCGTGGGCTGAGCCCTCACACCCTGAGCGCCTACGAGCGCGACCTCGGCCGCTACCTGCGTTACCTGAGGAGCGCCGGCATCTCGGCGCCGCAGGAGGTCAGCCGCAATGACGTGGCCGGCTTCCTCGAGGTCCTGCGCACCGGTTCCGACGGCGCCCGCCCGCTGGCGTCGTCCTCGGCATCCAGAACCGTCACCGCGGTGCGCGGCTGGCACAAGTTCCTCCTGGCCGAGGGCACCACCTCCGAGGATCCCTCGGCCACTGTGCGCCCGCCTCAGCCCGGAAGACGCCTGCCCAAGGCCTTAGGGATTGACGAGGTCCGCCGCCTTCTGGAGGCCGCAGGAGTCGACGACTCCCCGGTGAGCCTGCGTGACCGGGCGCTGCTGGAGGTCCTCTACGCCACTGGAGCCCGCATCTCCGAGGCGGTGGGGCTCGTCGTCGATGACCTTGACACCGACTCCCGGCTGCTGAGGCTGTTCGGCAAGGGACGTAAGGAACGCGTGGTTCCCATGGGGACCTACGCCTGGGAGGCGCTGGACGCCTACCTGGTGCGAGGCAGACCGGTCCTGGCCGAGAAGGGCAGGGGAGTACCGCAGGTCTTCCTCAACACCCTGGGCAGGCCCCTGAGTCGGCAGAGCGCCTGGGCCGTCCTGCAGCAGGCCGCTGAACGGGCCGGGCTCATCGGGGCGGATGGCGCCGATGAGCGGCGCATTTCCCCCCACACTCTGCGCCACTCCTTCGCCACGCACTTGCTGGCGGGAGGGGCGGACGTGCGTGTCGTCCAGGAGATGCTCGGGCACGCCTCGGTCACCACCACCCAGATTTACACGAAGGTCACCGTCGACCACCTGCGGGAGGTCTACGCCACCAGCCACCCTCGGGCTCTGGCCTGATCGCCGAGCCCCTCGTCGCAGACCGTGCCACCGGTCCCCGGTGGGGGAAGCCTGAGTGCGCACCGGGTCGTGCCTGAAAGCAGGCTCCTGTCAGGGCTGTTCTCTGGCGTGTCCCGTCTGAACTGGGCGATGACGGTCGGCTTTCGACTAGGCTGGGCGATGTGAATGACTCCATCCAGCCAGGCCTGATCGACAACCCCGGCACCGACGAGAACGAGGAGAAGGACTTCCCCGTTCCCGCGCCGCTGGAGTCGCACGGACCCGCTCGGGTCATTTCCATGTGCAACCAGAAGGGCGGCGTCGGAAAGACCACGACGACGATCAACCTCGGCGCGGCACTGGCCGAGCTGGGGCGCAAGGTCCTCATCGTCGACTTCGACCCCCAGGGAGCGGCCTCTGCCGGCCTGGGCATCAACGCCCACGAGCTCGACTCCACCATCTACGACCTGCTCGTCGCCAGCCGTCCGGACATCCGCACGGTCATCCACGAGACCACGGTGGAGGGACTGGACATCGTCCCGGCCAACATCGACCTGTCCGCCGCCGAGGTCCAGCTCGTCAACGAGGTCGCCCGCGAACAGGCCCTCAAGCGGGTGCTGCGACCGGTTCTCGACGAGTACGACGTGATCCTCGTGGACTGCCAGCCCTCGCTCGGACTGCTGACCATCAACGCCCTGACCGCCTCCCACGGCGTCATCATCCCCCTGGAGACCGAGTTCTTCGCCCTGCGCGGGGTGGCGCTCCTGGTGGAGACCGTCGAGCGCGTCAAGGACCGCCTCAACGCCACCCTGGAGATCGACGGCATCCTTGCCACCATGGTGGACTCCCGCACCCTGCACTCACGAGAAGTGCTCGAGCGCCTGGAGCAGGCCTTCGGCGAGCAGCTCTTCGACACGCGCATCCGGCGCACGATCAAGTTCCCGGACGCCTCTGTGGCCAATGAGCCGATCACCAGCTACGCGCCCTCCCACCCCGGCGCGGACGCCTACCGCCGGCTGGCCCGCGAGGTCATCGCCCGCGGCGATGTCGCCTGAGTCGGAGGACCAGGGGCCGCCCCGGCTGCCCGGATTCAGCGTCACGCTGCCCCAGTTCGAAGGCCCCTTCGACCTGCTACTGAGCCTCATCGCCCGCAAGCGGCTCGACGTCACCGAGCTGGCACTGGCCGAGGTGACCGACGACTTCATCGCCCACATGCGCTCGGACTGGGACCTGGGGCGCGCATCGGAGTTCATCGTCGTGGCCTCCACCCTCCTGGCGCTCAAGGCCCACCGCCTTCTGCCCCATGACGAGGACGAGGAAGAGCCCGACCTCGAGCTGCTCGAGGCCCGTGACCTGCTCTTCGCCCGGCTCCTGCAGTACCGGGCCTTCAAGGAGGCCGCAGCGGCCTTCCGCCACCGGGCGGAGACCTCCGCACGCAGCTACCCCCGCATCGTCGCCCTGGAACCGCACCTGGCGGCGCTGCTTCCCAAGCTCGTGGCCACCATCACCCCAGAAGAGCTGAATCGGCTGGCGGTCGGCGCCTTCACCCGGCCCACGGATCCGGGCGTCCAGACAGTTCACCTGCACGAGCGGGTACCGGTCGGTGAGCAGCTGAGCCTCATCGCCAGCAGGCTGCGCAGTCACGGAACCCTGACCTTCGCCCAGATCATTGAGGACGCCGAGCGCACCGCCGTCGTGGTGGCCCGCTTCCTGGCGCTGCTTATTCTCCACCGGCAGGGCAGTGCCGAGCTGGACCAGACCGAGGCCATGGGCGAGATCACCGTGACCTGGTGCGGCGGCCAGGACGACCTGACCGGCATGATGACCTCTGAGAACCTCACTGAGCTCGAGGAGGAATTCGCATGAGCGAAGCCGCCGGGTCTCGGCTGCGCAGTGCCGCTGAAGCCATCCTCATCGTCGCCGATGAACCGGTGATCACCTCTGCAATCGCCGAGGCCCTCGGCATTGAGGAGAGCATCTGTGAGGAGCTGCTCGAGGACCTGGCCGCCGAGTACCGGGGAGAGGCACCCGGCAGTCGTGCTCACGGATTCCTCCTGCGACGTGCGGCAGGCGGGTGGCGCTTCGCCTCCGTACCCGAGCACGCCGACCTCGTCGAGCAGTTCATCATTGGCGGCGCCACCGCGCGCCTGAGCCAGGCCGCGCTGGAGACCCTGGCCGTCGTCGCCTACCGGCAGCCGGTCACCCGCGGGCGTGTTGCACAGATCCGCGGGGTCAATGTCGACGGCGTCATGCGCACCCTGCACGCCCGCGGCCTCATCGAGGAGGCCGGTGCCGAGACCTCCGGTGCGATCCTGTACCGGACCACGGGAGACTTCCTGGAGTACCTGGGAATCGACTCCCTGGACGAGCTGCCACCCCTGGCTCCCTACCTCCCCCGCGTCGAGGCACTGGGGGAGATCGTCGAACAGGCCGATGAGATGGCCGGTAGGAGGACCCCATGACCCCGAGGAACCGCCACACCCGAACCGAGTCCGTGCCCCACAGCGACTTCGGGGCCCAGGAGTTCTACGACGAGGATGACCTCGAGGAGCTGGACGAGCAGGCCGACGCCGGCGACCTGGCCGCCTTCGATGCCGAGGCCATCGACGAGGACGAGGAGGCTCGTCTGCTCCAGATGCGTGAGCGTGCCACCAAGGGCGGCCAGGACGACCCGCACGTCGCCTCCGGACAACGGCTGCAGAAGGTCCTGGCCCACGCAGGGGTTGCCTCGCGCCGCGCCTGCGAGCAGCTCATCGCCGACGGCCGCGTCAGCGTCGACGGTATCTCCGTCACCGAGGCAGGCGTCAGGGTGGACCCGCTGACCCAGGAGATCCGCGTTGACGGCAGCCGAATCCTCACCAACCCCGAGTTCATCACCCTCATGCTCCACAAGCCGGCAGGGGTCGTCACCACCATGGAGGACCCTGAGGGCCGCCCCACCGTGGCCCAGTATGGACGCGACTACCTGGCCGAGCACCCCGAGCTGCCCGACTCGCTGCGCCTGGTGCATGTCGGGCGCCTCGACACTGAGACCGAGGGGCTGCTCCTGCTGTCCAACGACGGCGAGCTCTCCCACCGGCTCATGCACCCCAGTTTTGAGATCGCGAAGACTTATGTCGCCATCGTTGAGGGACAGGTTGAGCCCTGGGTCCCGCGTAAGCTGCGGCGCGGCATCGAGCTGGAGGACGGTGAGGCCAAGGCGGACCGAGTGACCGTCAAGGATTCCGGGCCGCGCGGTTCCATCGTTGAGATCAACCTCCACTCCGGCAAGAACCGCATCGTGCGGCGTATGCTGGACGCCGTCGGCCACCCTGTGACGCGTCTGGCGCGCACCCGGCTCGGACCGCTGCGGCTGGGCAACCTGCGCCCCGGCCAGACCCGCCCCCTCAGCGGCCAGGAGATCGCCGCACTGCAGCAGGAGGTCGGGCTGTGAGCGCCCCCGAGCCGCGGGCGTCAGTGTCCACGCGCGGCCCGGTGCTCATCGTCGGCACGGGGCTGCTGGGAACCTCACTCGCCCTGGCGCTGCGGGCGGCGGGTGTCGAGGTCCTGCTCTCCGACACCTCGCCCACCTCCCTGGCCCTGGCCCGAGACATGGGAGCAGGATCGCTTCATGACGAGGACAGCCCTGAGCCGCAGATCGTCGTCGTGGCCACGCCCCCCGACGTCACCGCCGACGTCGTCGTCGCGCAGCTGAGCGCCCACCCCAGTGCTGTGGTCACTGACGTCGCCTCCGTCAAGGAACGGGTCGTCGCCGAGGTCCGGGCCCGGGCGGGAGACGAGGCCCGCAGGTACGTCGGCTCCCACCCGATGGCCGGCCGGGAGCGCTCGGGCGCCGGCGCCGCCGACTGCGACCTCTTCGCCGGGCGCCCCTGGGTGGTGGTCGGCCAGGACGCCGATCCACAGGCGGAGCTGGTCATCAGGAACCTGGCGGTCGATGTGGGCGCCACCCCGGTGCGCATGGGTGCGGCGGAGCATGACGCTGCCGTCGCTGCCGTCTCCCATATGCCCCAGCTTGTCTCCTCACTCGTGGCCGCCCGCCTGGAAGAGCTGGGGGAGGGGGCCCTGGCTCTGTCGGGGCAGGGGCTTCGTGACGTCACCAGGATCGCGGCCTCGGATCCCAGGTTGTGGTCGGCCATCATCGTGGGCAACGCCGGGCCCGTGGTCGACCTGCTGCGCCGAATCCGTGATGACCTAGGCGTACTGATCACAGGGATCGAAGCGGCCGCCTGCGATTCGGACAGTCCGGAGCACACAGCTCCGGGAGCGGCACGTGTGGTCGCTTCCGGGGCCGTCGGCGCGGTCACCGATGTCATGACACGGGGAAACCTCGGTCGGGAACGCATCCCCGGAAAGCACGGCGGGGCGCCGCGCCGCTACACCGAGGTCCAGGTGCTGGTGCCCGACGCCGCCGGCGAGCTGGGCAGGCTCTTCTCGGACGTCGGAGCCGCCGGCGTCAACATTGAGGACTTCTCCCTGGAGCACTCGGCCGGGCAGAGCGCGGGCATCGCCCTCATCTCCGTCCTTCCTGCGGCCGCCCAACGGCTGGAGGAGGCGCTGGACGCCCAGGGCTGGCGCGTCGTCGCGGGCTGAAGCCGGTTCAATCCGTCACCGAGGTCCGCCTGTGTCAGTACTCATGGGGACCTGATCCGCGGTACCGCGCCGGAGTGTGGGACGCTTGGCCCAGTTCATGACCGTCAATCGGACCCTGATGGAGGGCACCATGGGAATCGTCGTTGCGATCGACGGACCAAGCGGATCGGGCAAGTCCACCGTCTCGAGGCGCGTCGCCGCCGAGCTGGGACTGGCCTACCTGGACACCGGTGCCATGTACCGGGCCGCCGCCTGGTGGTGCGAGCACGAGGGGATCGACCTGGAGGACGGGGCCGCCGTCGCCGAGGCCGTCGCTGCGATGCCCCTGCACATGGGGCTGGATCCCGAGCACCCGACCTTCACCGTGGACGGCACAGACGTATCGACCGCGATCCGCGACCCGCACATCGCCACTGTCGTCTCGAAGGTCGCCACCAACCTCGAGGTGCGCGCCGAGCTGGCGCGCCGCCAGCGCGAGATCATCCGCTTCGAGGCGACCGGGCAGGCCGGGTCCTTCTCCGAGGGCGCCGGCATCGTGGCCGAGGGACGTGACATCACCACCGTCATCGCGCCCGACGCCGACGCCCGCCTGCTGGTGACCGCATCGGAGGAGGCCCGCCTGGCCCGCCGCGCCGGGGACCTGGAGGCCGCCGGCAAGCAGGTCGACGCCGACGCCCTGCGCGACCAGGTGGTGCGCCGCGACCGCGACGACGCCACGGTCTCCCAGTTCCTCACCGCACCCGAGGGCGTCACCCTGGTGGACACCTCCGAGCTGACCCTGGAGCAGTCCGTCGAACGGGTCCTGGACCTGGTGGAGGAGGCCGCCGACGCCGCCGCCCAGCGGGACGCCGAGGAGGACCTGCGGGCCCAGGCCATGCGGGCGGGCCTGGCCGACTACGAGCTCGATGAGGAGGACCTCGCCCTCCTGGAGGCCGACGGCGGCCTGCCCACCGGTGACAGCATCGAGCCCGGGCTGCCGGTCCTGGCCGTCGTCGGCCGGCCCAACGTGGGCAAGTCGACACTCGTCAACCGGGTCCTGGGCCGCCGCGAGGCCGTCGTCCAGGACACCCCCGGTGTCACCCGCGACCGGGTCTCCTACCCGGCGGAGTGGGCAGGGCGCCGCTTCACCATCGTCGACACCGGCGGCTGGGAGGTGGACGTGGCCGGTCTCGACGCCGCCGTGGCCACCCAGGCCGAGATCGCCGTGGAGATGGCCGACGCCGTCCTGCTGGTCGTCGACGCCCAGGTCGGCATCACCGAGACCGATGCCCGCGTGGTGCGGATGCTGCGCCGCAGCGGCAAGCCGGTGGTGCTGGCCGCCAACAAGGTCGACTCCCCGGCCCAGGAGGGGGACGCCGCCACCCTGTGGAACCTGGGGCTGGGCGAGCCCTTCCCGGTCTCGGCGCTGCACGGCCGGGGCAGTGGCGAGGTCCTCGACGCCGTCATGGAGGTCCTCCCGGAGGTCTCCGCCGTGGCCACCGCAGCGCCGGAGGGGGACCTGCATCGCATCGCCCTCGTGGGGCGTCCTAACGTCGGCAAGTCCTCTCTGCTGAACTCCATCGCGGGCCAGGAGCGCGTCGTCGTCAACGAGACCGCCGGCACGACCCGTGACCCGGTCGATGAGATCATCGAGCTCGACGGGCGCCAGTGGGTCTTCGTCGATACCGCGGGGATCCGTCGGCGCGTCAAGCAGTCACGGGGCGCGGACTATTACGCGGTGCTGCGCACGCAGGGCGCCATTGACAAGGCCGAGGTCGCCGTCGTCCTCCTGGACGCCTCCGAGCCCATCAGCGAGCAGGACGTGCGCGTCGTCCAGCAGGCCGTCGACGCCGGCCGCGCCCTGGTCCTGGTCAACAACAAGTGGGATCTGGTGGACGAGGAGCGCCAGAAGATGCTCCTGTGGGAGGTTGAGCACGACCTGGCCCACGTCTCCTGGGCGCCCCACATCAACCTGGCCGCCCGGACCGGCTGGCACACCAACCGGCTCGTGCGCGCCCTCGACGCCGCCCTGGAAGGCTGGACCACGCGCGTGCCCACAGGGCGCCTCAACGGGTTCCTGGGCCAGCTGCAGTCGGCCACCCCGCACCCGGTGCGTGGCGGCAAGCAGCCCCGCATCCTCTTCGCCACCCAGGTGCAGGTGGCCCCGCCCCGGATCGTCATCTTCACCACCGGCTTCCTCGACGCCGGCTACCGGCGCTTCATCGAGCGCCGCCTGCGTGAGGAATTCGGATTCACCGGCACCCCCATCCAGATCGGGGTGCGCGTGCGCGAGAAGCGCCAGCGGCGCTGAGCCCGGAAGGGATCAGCTGTCGGAACCGGCCTGCTCCTTGGCCCACGCGGCAACACGGGCGGAGCTCTCCTCCTCGGACAGGTCCTCGACCCGGGTCATGATCGACCACCGCACGCCGAAGGGATCGCGGATGGAGGCGAACCTGTCCCCGGACACGAAGGTGTCGGGCGGTTCCAGCAAGGTCGCACCGGCGGCAGTGGCCCGCTCAACGGCGGCGTCGACATCCGGGCAGTACAGGCGGATCGAGTAGCAGACCGGCTCATCCGACGGAGTCGCAACCAGACCGGACAAGGCTGAGGGCTCACCGATCTGGAGCCTCCTGTGACCGAAGTCGAGCTCCGCGTGGACGACCGTCCCCTCCATCTCCACACTGTCCACGATGCGCGCCCCGAAGATGTCGCGATAGAACCGAAGCGCCCGGTCGGCGCCGTCAACCGCCAGAAACGGTGTGATGCTGGTGAAGCCGTGCGGAGTCCCATCAATCGTGTACTGACCAGTGACCCCGGATACGTTGCGTGTACTCATGCCAACGACTGTAGGAACGATGGAGGTACCTTCGCTTGAAGATCTGCGACAGCTCCGGAAAGGTGAGGAGCCGTGCCCGAGACGACCGCTGATCGACGGGGGATCCTCTATCCCTCCAGGCTTCCGACTTTTCACCGCCAGCCTGTCCCCGAGGCACTGGCCGACCGCGTCCGCTGGATCTGGATTCCTCGCTGGGACCTGCCTGCAGGGCAACGGGACCGCCAGGAGGTGCTCCCGTTCCCCGCCTGCAACCTCGTTGTCGAGCCCGATGGCATTGCTCTGCACGGCCCGATGACGAGCATCTCCTATCGTGAACTGGAAGGCCGAGGATGGGCCGTCGGGGCCCTTCTCAGGCCTGCGGCAGCGGGTGCGCTGTGCTCCCCGTCCCTGATCCGTAACTCCCATCGGCCGCTCGAGGACCCTGACCTGAGCGCTGCGGTTGCCGACGCCATGGCCGATACCAACACGACGAGGGGTGGACAACGTGCCGCCAGTGCGCTGGCAGACTGGGTGGCGCAGCACACCGGGCCGCCACAGGTGATGGCGCTCATCGCCAACAAGATGGAGGACGTCGTCGCCTCCGACAGAAGCGTCCTGCGCGTCGATCAGTTGGCGAGACACCTCGATCTTTCTATCCGAAGTCTCCAACGCCTCTGTGAGAAGTACATCGGCCTGCCCCCACTCGCAGTGATCCGACGCTACCGGCTCCAAGAGGCGGCACAGCGGCTCCGGGAGGATTCGTCCGTCACCGTTGCGCAGGTGGCCGCCGAGCTCGACTACGCGGACCACGCCCACCTGACCGCCGACTTCCGACGCGTCCTGGGGCTCTCACCGAGCCAGTACCGGCAGCAGACCATCAGCGATCGTCAGTATCTCAGTGACCGGTAAGTGACCGGTAGTGGTCTCGAGCCTCGGGCTGCACCGCTCGATCAATAGTTCAGGGAGCGGAAGCTCCACCATGCCGTCAGGGTGCTCAGAGTCATCAGCACACTCAGTGTCAGCAGTGCGCAGGAGACCTGCACCCAGCGCGTCGTGCGGTGCCGTCGCATCTGGACCAGCGCCCACATATCGGCTGCAGCCAGCAGGAGGGTCACAACTCCCAGCAACAGGATGGCCGGGTTCTTGTCCACAACCTCGCGGGTCTGACCCAAGCAGCTCACGTCTTCCGGGGGACACGCGGGGAGCTCGTAGGTGTTCTGCCAGCTGGTCGTTGCGATGACGCCTACTGCCAGTGACACAAGCACAACAACCGTTCCGAGGCAGGTGAGTGTCAGAGGCAGCCACCCGCCTGTTCTCTGGAGGTCGGCTGAAGAAGGTTCCATCGCCTCATCGTACGGGGCAGCCTTGAGGATCCCGCGCCGGCGCGTCAAGAACCATCAGGACGCCGCGAGCGTGAGAACGGTTGGCACCGGACAGTGGCGCGTGGCCGCAACACCCATAGACTGTAGCCATGCTGAATCCGGTTGACCCCACCACCACGCCCGCCTGGAAGCGCCTCACCGAGCTCCACGACACCATGACCCCGGACCTGCGCGCCTGGTTCGCCGATGATCCCGAGCGCGCCGAGCGCTTCTCCTACGAGCTGGGAGACCTCTACGTCGACCTGTCCAAGAACCTGCTGACCGACGACGTCCGCGACGCCCTGGTCGAGCTCGCCGAGCAGGTGGACGTCCCGGGCCGCCGCGACGCCATGTACGCCGGCGAGCACATCAACATCACCGAGGACCGTGCCGTTCTCCACACGGCCCTGCGCCGCCCGGCCGCCGACTCCCTGACCGTGGACGGCCAGGACGTCGTCGCCGACGTTCACGAGGTCCTGGAGAAGATCTACGCCTTCGCCCGACGCGTGCGCTCGGGGGAGTGGACCGGCATCACCGGCAAGCCCATCAAGACGGTCGTCAATATTGGCATTGGTGGCTCCGACCTCGGCCCCGTCATGGTCTATGAGGCCCTCAAGCCCTACGTGCAGAAGGGCCTTGAGTGCCGCTTCATCTCCAACATCGACCCCACCGACTGTGCCGAGAAGGTCGCGGACCTCGACCCGGAGACGACCCTGTTCATCATCGCCTCCAAGACCTTCACCACCCTGGAGACCCTCACCAACGCCCGCATGGCCCGCGACTGGTTCCTGGCCGCCCTCCAGGCCAAGGGCATTGAGACCGACGGCGCCATCGCCAAGCACTTCGTGGCCGTCTCCACCGCCCTGGACAAGGTCGCCGAGTTCGGCATCGACCCGGCCAACGCCTTCGGCTTCTGGAACTGGGTGGGTGGACGCTACTCGGTGGACTCTGCCGTCGGTACGGTCCTAGCCGTGGCCATCGGCCCGGAGAACTTCGCCGACTTCCTCTCCGGCTTCCACACCGTTGACGAGCACTTCGCCACCAAGGCCCCGGCCGAGAACGTCCCCATGCTCATGGGCCTGCTCAACGTCTGGTACGTCAACTTCTTCAAGGCCGGCTCCCACGCCATCCTGCCCTACGCCCAGTACCTGCACCGCTTCCCCGCCTACCTCCAGCAGCTCACCATGGAGTCCAACGGCAAGTCCGTGCGCTGGGACGGCAGCCCCGTGACCACCGAGACCGGCGAGGTCTTCTGGGGCGAGCCGGGAACCAACGGCCAGCACGCCTTCTACCAGCTCATCCACCAGGGCACCCAGCTCATCCCCGCGGACTTCATCGCCGTGGCCAATCCCGCGCACCCCACCAAGGACGGGGGAGTGGACGTCCACGAGCTGTTCCTGTCCAACTACCTGGCCCAGACTGCGGCGCTCGCCTTCGGCAAGACCGCCGATGAGGTGCGTGCCGAGGGCACCGCCGAGGAGATCGTCCCGGCCCGCGTCTTCGCCGGCAACAAGCCGACCACCTCGATCCTCGCCCCGGCGCTGACGCCTGCGGTCGTCGGAGAGCTCATCGCCCTCTACGAGCACATCACCTTCACCCAGGGCATCGTGTGGGGCATCGACTCCTTCGACCAGTGGGGGGTGGAGCTGGGCAAGAAGCTGGCCCTCGAGATCGCCCCCGCCGTCCAGGGCGACGAGGAGGCCCTCGCAGGGCAGGACGCCTCCACCCGGGGCCTCATCACCCGCTACCGCAGCCTGCGCCGCTAGCCCGGCCAGACCAGCCGAATACTCTGTCTGATATCCCGTTGAGGAGGACATCGTGAAGGAAATCAACGTCGATGAGCTGCGGCGTCGGCTCGAGGCGGGGGAGGACCTGGTGGTCCTTGACGTGCGTGAGCCCGATGAGGTGGCGCGCACGGCGATCCCCGGTTCAGTCAACATCCCGCTGGGTGAGGTGGCCGACCGGATGGGAGAGCTCGATGTGTCTCGCCCCACTGCGGTCATCTGTGCCGGCGGAGTGCGCTCCGCCAAGGCGGTCACGGCTCTGACCGCGGCCGGCTACACCGGCGAGCTGCTCAACGTCAGCGGCGGCATGAAGGCCTGGTTGGGTCAGTAACCCGGCGGGCAACCAACCCATCGGGACGGCCTCGGACTGACCGGTTCGGGGCCGTCCCGCGTATCTCAGCCTTGTCTTCGAGAGCGCCTGAGCAGCTCCTCGACTGTACGCAGGACACCGTCCTCGGTGTTGGCGGGCGCCGTGTACGCCGCTGCGGCATGGATGCCGGGGTGGGCATTGCGCATGGCGAAGCCCAGGTCCGCGTGGTCGTAGAGATCCAGGTCGTTGAGGTAGTCCCCGAAGACGGCAGTCTGCTCCGGGAGGACCCCGAGCCTGGCCTGAAGCGCCGCCAGGGCCCGCCCCTTGGAAACCTGTGCCGACATCATGTCCGTCCAGTGCAACCCGGAGACGACGGTCTGCACGTGCGGAACCGCAGCGGTCAGCGCCTGAGAACTGCCGTTCTCAACGTCGTCGAAGTCGAAGACCGCGACCTTGAGCACCTCATCCAGGGCGATGGCGGTCAGGTCCTCGACGATCTCCAGCGCCTCGTAGTACAACCCGGTCTGTTCCAGGAAGGCCGCATCCGAGCGCTCGATGTAGGCGCAGTGCTTGCAGGCCACAACCGCGCCGACGTCGTACCCGGAGTCGACCAGGTGGCGGGTGGTGGTGATGGCGGCCTCGGCGTCCTGGGCGCTGATGGTGTCGGAGTGGATCTCCTCACCGCCGTGAACGACGAAGGAACCGTTCTCTGCGATCAGTGGTGAGTCCTCGACGGCGGAGCCCAGGACCGCACGCAGGTTCGCCAGTTGCCTGCCCGAGGCAGGAGCGAAGACGATGCCGGCGGCTCGCATGTCTTCGACTGCCTCCAGCAGCCCGGCGGGAACACGCCCCTGACCATCAAGGAGAGTTCCGTCCATGTCGGTGACGACAAGACGGAGATCGATCTGCGAGGGCAACGCTGCGAGGAGCTCGGGTTCCAGGGGAAGGTGCTTCACGGCGTCATCCTCTCAAGGATGACGCGTCCATGTCAGCACGGCGTGAGGCGCGCACAAGACGGGCGCCTGCCGGCCCACACCGATCAGTGGACCAACAGGCGCCCGTCAGAGGAACGGCTCGCGCTCTGAGAGCCTTCAGCTCAGTCAGCTGGCCTGGCGGCGACGCATGACGAGGACGGCGCCGGTGCCCAGCAGGCCGGCGGCGGCGACGGCGACGGCAATGCTCGGACCAGTGGTGGCCAGGGCGGGCTTCGTCGGGGTGGTGCGAGGAGCCGCAACGACAGGAGTCGCGGACGGCTTGGCCGGGGAACCGGTGGTCGTGACGGTCTCAGTGGTCACCGTGGTGGCCGGAGCGGAGGCCGTCGGAGCAGCAGGGGTGGACTCCGTCGTGGGAGGAACAACCGGGGCCGGAGCAGTCGTCTCGGTGGACGGCGTCGACGATGTGGTCTCCGGGGTCGGCTCCGTGGCCGGGGTGTCCGCCGGCGGGTTGTCGTTCGTCTTCGGCGGGGTGTTGCTCTTCGTCGTCGTGGTGGTGGTGTTGGTGGTCGTCGTGGTCGACGGGGTCAGCGTCGAGTTGCTGACGTTGTAGGCGGCGAAGTTCTGGGTGGCGTACCACCTGCCGTCCGAGGTCTGGGCGAAACCGATGCCGATGGAGTTGACGTCCGGGTCGGTCATGTTCTTGTAGTGGCCGGGGGAGTTGAGCCACTGGTCGAAGATCAGCGCGCCGGTGTCGCCACCCGCGGTACGCCAGGCCACGTTCTCGGAGCCGGTGGTCCAGCCCTTGGGGTAGACCGACGTGAAGTCGGGACGGTGGCTCATGTTGTTGGCGGCGGCCTGCTGCTCGGACCAGTCCTGTGCGACGGCGTCGAGCTCCTGGTACCGGGTCACGGGCTGACGGCCCAGGCTGCTGCGCAGCTCGTTGACCTTGTTCAGGACGGTGTCGGCGTACTGGGCCCCCTCCGAGGTCACCTGGGCGGGAACAGCGGCGGCGGCTGCAGGTGCGCCCTGAGGGGCGGCCGGAGCGGCCAGTGCGGCCGAGGAGGCGGTCAGCGGCACGACGGTGAGCGCAGCTGCGGCGATGACGCGCTTGATGTTCATGTGTCGTTCTCTCTGATCGGGAATATGAGAACACAGTCTGATTTGCACAATCGACGATGAGTCGACGCGCAGGATGCTGTGAGACACCCTTGATGTCGGTGTTCACTCAACCACAGTCGCGTCGGCCATGCATGTTATTCGGTTGTGACTTTTCTGACCGAATTCGTCGCGCGGCTGAATCATGTGACCGACCGCAAGGGGTAGTTCTTTCGTCTTGAGATACCAATGAAAACTGGCCGCAGGCGGCGGGCAGGCTGGGTGATCGCCGTCATTGCAACGTTGACTAGATCGTGATTAAAGGTCGGTAAATTGCTATCGGGCTCATCGGCTTAAATTAGCCTAATGGTTGTTATGTGGGATGCAAATGTGGCTTGTGTTGATAAGGGTGGCATCGGAAGAATGTGAACGTCTGCTGCCGAAGTGCTGTCAACAAAATAGTCCGCACTCCTTTGAAAGAGTGCGGACCTTTGTTCTGGTCGGGCTGGCGGGATTTGAACCCACGACCCCTTGACCCCCAGTCAAGTGCGCTACCAAACTGCGCCACAGCCCGTTGACTCGCGGCTTCGGGCCGCTTGCAACGAGCAGAACTTTAACCCATGGGGCGGCTCGTTCCGAAATCTGCTGGCGGTGAGGCCGCTCACCCCGGCGCGTCAGACGCGGTCATCCTGATGGCGTCCGCCTCCCATGAGGGCGTCGAGCTGACGACGCTCCTTCTTCGTGGGCCGTCCTGCCCCGCGATCTCGGATGACAGCTGCCGGTGCATCCAGGGGCGACGGGCGAGCGGGAGAGGAGTCGATGTACGCGGTGCGGGCGATGGGGGCACCCACCCGCTTGGTGAGGATTCGAGTGACGGTCAGTAGCCGGTCGAAGCCATCGACCCGGTAGCGGACCTCGTCCCCCACCGAGACGTGCTGGGCGGGCTTGGCGGTCTCTCCGTTGATGCGTACATGCCCCGCCTTGCAGGCGCTCGTCGCCGCCGAACGGGACTTGATCTGCCGCACGCTCCACAGCCAGACGTCGATACGAGCCGACGTCGGTGCACTTGGCGCGTTGTTGCCGCTGGAGGCGGAACGGGGGTGAGCTGCCATGGCGGCATCCTAAGCAGACGGCTCATTGGCGGGACATGGAACGACGCCGACGCCGTGAGACTGCGCGCCCTCGGCGTCTCCCTCGAAGGATGAGTCCCCAGCCCAGAACCAGGGCGCCGAGTGCTGCCAGTGCGGCGTATCGGGGACTGTGCCACACCATGGAGCCGACCTCCTTCGCGCTACGCGCGGCGCGTTCCGGGAGGGATGCGGTCCCGTCCCCACCGGCGAGACAGCTGTTCAAGGTGGTGCTCAGCGCCGCCTTGTCGGCCTGAGGCAGGCCAAGCCGGTAGGTGGCTGCCACTGAGACGAAGCGACGTGCGTAGGTGCAGCGGTAGGAGGAGTTGGCCGGCCACCAGCCGCCCGGTCCGGTGGGCCGCCAGCTGCCGGTCTCGGTGGAACCAACGGGACAGCTCGCCGGCCCGCAGGCGCCCTTGGCCTGATTGGCCTCGCCTTCAACGGCGACGAGATTCAGCGGGTCGTTGGCCACCAGCAGTCGGGTGCGCTCATCCCACTGCCAGGCTCCGTGGGCGTAGAGGTAGTTCAGCGGCACCACATGGTCGATCTGGACAGCCGCCGAGCTCTCCTGACCGCGTGTGAAGGTGACCCTTCTGCCGGTGTAGGGATCCTGAAGGACGCCCGCCCAGACGGTGGCGTCCGGGCACACGCCCGCACCCCGGCCACGTCCCTCCTCCCGGGACTGAAGGCCGTCGGCGCGCGAAAAGTCGGCATCCTCCAGGTCCCGGGCCAGGATCTCGTTACGAGTGTCACAACCGTCACCGTCGACGTCGGTCCATGCCTCACCGAACCAGCCGGTTCGGGAACCTCCCTCGGCCCAGGAATGGGCGGCCGGAGCGTCCTCGGGCAGCTCCGAAAGCACCTCAAGAGATGCCTTCAGGGACAGGATGAAGTCTCCTCTCCGGTCCCAGGGCGCCTCATGGAGGGCGGCGAGCTCGGTGGCTGCGGACTTCTGGGAGGGCTCCGGCGAGGCATCATCGGCATGGACGGGAAGAGCTGCTGTCATCCCCGACGCACTGAGCGCGCCGAGCACTGTGAGGCGCGCCAGGAGCCGGCCGGAAGCGTTCATGGGACAACGGTAGCCTCACCCGACGACACGAATCCTCGAACTCGTCGGACCGCAGCACGCCGGCAGGGCGACCGGATCAGACTCAATCAGTTATCAGAGCGTTGGCCGGCTCATCCAGGTACCAGGTGGTCTGCTCCCCCCGGCAGCATGAGGCCGGTGCCTTGAGCACATCGGGAGCGCCCAGCCCCAGGCGGACCGCCTCGGCCTTGCCCTCACCGCCGGCCACCACCATGATCCGGCCGGCATGCTGCAAGGCATCGAAGGTCAGGGAGTAGCGCTCGGGAGGCGGCTTGGGCGAGTTGCGCACGGCCACGGCGGGCACTCCCACCGCGAGCGCGGCCGGGTGCCCGGGGAAGAGGGAGCAGACGTGCGCATCGGGTCCCAGCCCCACGTGGACGACGTCGAAGCCGCCGTGGGCCACACCCGCCGACATAAGCTCGTGGGCCATGCGGGCGGTCGCCTCATCCAGGCCACCAACCTCGTTCGGAGCGGCCAGCCGGTGGGTCTGAGACTCCCTGATGCCTGCGGCGATGAGGGAAGTGGCCAGCAGATCGTTGCGTTCCGGGTCCCCGGCGGGCACGAAGCGCTCGTCACCGAACCACAGATGGATGGCGCGACGCACCTCTTCGGGCTGGGCGGCGATGAGCGGCGCAAGGGCCTCAGACAGCGCCATCCCCCCGGAACCGCCTGTCAGCGCCAGGTGGGCGACTCCCCGGCCCGTCACCGCCGCGGCCAGGATCCGCACGGTGTCCTGGCAGGCCCTGCGCGCGGCGTCGCTCAGTGTGGGAAGCACGATGACCTCTGGCGTGGCGGCGGCCGAAGCCGCCTCCTGGATCTCAGCGATGGCCCGGGTGCGGGGGGTACCGGTGTCAGTCATTGACGGGCTCCTCGAGCAGCGTGGCCAGGACCTCCTGGTAGACGAGGTCGGGGGTGAGCCGGCGCAGCTCCTCGTTGAGGGTGCTGACCGGCTCGCGCCGCGCCATCGTGACCACCTGGGGCTCGGGGGAGCCGGGGCGCGTGATCGTGACCCGCTCCAGGTCATGGCGGGCGATGATGATCTCGCCGTCGTCGGTTCTGGCGGTAATGGAGGAGATGCCCTTGAAGTCCTCCTCATCGACTCTCGTGACCGGTACGTCCAGCCGCAGCCGCAACCACGCGATCATGAGGGAGAGCGAGGAGTTCCTCGGCTCGCCGGCCACCACGAGCTCTCGCAGGCTGCCCGCGCGCAGCAGCGGGTCCAGGGTGGAGGCCACCATGGCGCGCCACAGGGTGATGCGGGTCCAGGCCAGATCGATGTCTCCGCGCACGCTCACCGGTGCCAGCTCTCGCAGCGCCCTGGCCGGGAAGTCCTGCGCGGGAGTGTTGGTGATGCGTGTGGAGCCAAGGCGTCCCAAGGGATCCTGCGAGGGGATCTCGGGGACGGTCGTCGGCCACCACACGACCACCGGGGCGTCGGGCAGGAGGAAGGGCACCACCAGCGTGTCGGTGTGCAGAGCCGCTTCGTCCCAGGGCCGCAGGACCAGCGTCTCGCCGGCACCGGCGTCGTGACCGACGCGGATCTCGGCATCCAGGTGCCCTCCGGCCTGGGCTGGGACGTGTCCGTCACGGCTGCGTGGAGTCACGCGACCGACAGCGTCCTCCTCAGGCGGTTTGACGACGGCGATGATGCGGCTGGGGTGATCCCGGCTGGCGCCGTGCGCGGCGCACAGCGCGTCCTCCAGGCCCTTCTCGTCGGTGGAGATCACGAGAGTCAGCACCCGGGAGGAGCCGGAGGTCCCCTCGTGCTCCACCAGCCGGGAGACGATCCGGGAGGTGGTCGTCGCGGTCAGTGTGGTAATCATGAGCGCCTCCAGGTGCGGCCGTCGCGGGCAAGGAGTTCGTGGGCACTGGCCGGCCCCCAGGAGCCGGGGCGATAGCCCTCGGGACTCCCACCGGCGCTCCAGTGCTCGATGACGGGATCGAGAATGCGCCAGGACAGGTCGACCTCGCGCTGGTGGGGGAAGAGAGGGGCGTCACCCAGGAGCGCATCGAGGATGAGGCGCTCGTAGGCCTCCGGGGACTCCTCGTTGAAGGTGGCTCCGTAGCCGAAGTCCATGGAGACGTCGCGCAGCTCCATCTGGGTTCCGGGCACCTTGGAGGCCAGCCGCAGCGTGATGCCCTCATCGGGCTGGATGCGCAGCACGATGGTGTTGGCACCCACGGCCGTGGTGGCCGCCGACTCAAAGGGCAGGAACGGCGGCTGCTTGAAGACGACGGCGACCTCGGTGACCCGGCGGGTCAGGCGCTTACCGGCGCGCAGATAGAACGGTACGCCGGCCCAGCGACGGTTGGTGATCTCCAGGCGCAGGGCGGCGAAGGTCTCGGTGCGGGAGTCGGCGGCGACGCCGTCCTCCTCCAGATAGCCCCGCACCGGCAGCCCTCCCTGGAAGCCGGCGTCGTAACGGCCCCGGGCAGTGGTGAGGTCCAGGTCCAGCACCCCGTCGCGCTCCAGACGCACGCAGTTGAGCACCTTCTCCTTCTCCAGGCGCACCGCGGCCGCCTCCATGCTGGTGGGCTCCTCCATCGCGGTCAGAGCCAGGAGCTGGAGCAGGTGGTTCTGAATGACGTCGCGCGCCGAGCCGATGGTGTCGTAGTAGCCGGCCCGGGTTCCGATACCGATGTCCTCGGCCATCGTGATCTGGACGTGGTCGACGTAGCGCTGGTTCCACAGCGGTTCGAACATCGTGTTGGCGAACCGCAGCGCCAGGATGTTCTGCACCGTCTCCTTGCCCAGGTAGTGGTCGACTCTGAAGACGTCGTCGGGACGCACGATACGTCCCACGAGATCATCGAGCTCTCGGGCGCTGGCGCGGTCGTGCCCGAAGGGCTTCTCAATGACCACGCGGCGCCAGGCCTCGGCCGACTCCTCCACGAGCCCGGAGCGGGCGATGCGTTCGGTGACGGCGGGGAACCACCCCGGAGGGATCGACAGGTAGAAGGCTCGGTTGCCGCGCGTGCCCCGGGTGGCGTCCAGGTCATCCACCACGGCCGTGAGCCGGTCATAGGCGGCGTCGTCCTCGAAGGAGGCGAACTCCACGAAGCGCATCCCCGCTGCCAGCTGCTCCCAGATGGCGGGACGCCACGGGGTACGGGCGCCCTCTCGAGCCGATTTCTCCACGTAGGCGCGCAGGTCGTCGTCGGACCAGGAGCGCCGGCCGACCCCCACCAGGGAGAAGCTGGGGGAGAGCAGGCCTCGGTTGGCCAGGTCGTAGATCGCGGGCAGGAGTTTGTGGCGAGCCAGATCGCCGGTGATGCCGAACATCACCAGGACGCAGGGGTCCGCGATACGCGGAAGGCGAAGGTCACGGGCGTCGAGGAGCGGGTTGACCGCCCGCGCGGGTCTCGACGACGGGAACGGAGTCGCAGAGTCGGAGCTGGACACGTCAGCCTTTCTGAGATTCGACGAACGGCGGACCAGGTGGCGCCGACTGGTCGTCGGAGCACTGCGGCGCCCTGAGCGCAGGCCCGGCCGGGGCCGCTGCACCGCCTGGAGGAACCGTGCTGGCCGCACCCGTCACTGTAGCGCCACCTCAGGCGGCTCACCCGGCAGGGACAGGCCTGTCGTGAGCCATCACACGCCGTTGCCGACACGTCTGAACCACGGACGGTCCTCGTGCGCGAGGACTGGACGCGGTAGGGTCACAGAGGTTGACAGGTGCGGGCGGTACTCATCAGCGTCGTGAACCGGAATGTTGACACGCCGTTGCCGTTATCGCAGAGCGCAACCATTATCCTCCGCCACCAAGGCTTGGAATCGCAGCGCCGTCATGAGGGGGCTGCGGCACAGGAAAGGACTTTCATGACCAGCTTCACCCCCGCACCGGCCACAGCCGACCTCGGTGTCTTCGGGCTGGGGGTGATGGGGGCGAACCTGGCCCGCAACCTGGCTCGTCATGGCCACGCGGTCGCCGTCTTCAACCGCACGCTGGCCCGCACCGAGAGGCTCATCGAACGCTACGGCTCCGAGGGCGACTTCGTGCCCGCTGCTGATCTGAAAGATTTCGTGGCCTCGCTGCGCACGCCGCGTGTGGCCATCATCATGGTCCAGGCCGGAGCGGCCACCGAGGCGGTCATCGAGGAGCTGGCCGCCCTCATGGAGCCCGGCGACATCATCGTCGACGCCGGCAACACGCTCTACACCGACACCCGGCGCCGCGAGATCTCCCTGCGTGAGCGCGGGCTGCACTTCGTGGGCATGGGGGTCTCCGGCGGCGAGGAGGGAGCGCTCAACGGCCCCTCGATCATGCCCGGCGGCACCGCCGAGTCCTACGACCGCCTGGGGCCGATGCTGGAGTCCATCTCTGCCCACGTGGACGGCACGCCGTGCTGCACCCACGTCGGTCCCGACGGTGCCGGCCACTTCGTCAAGATGGTCCACAACGGCATCGAGTACGCCGACATGCAGCTCATCGCCGAGGCCTACGACCTGTTGCGGCACGTCGGCGGGTTCACGGTCCCCGAGATCGCCGAGGTCTTCCGCTCCTGGAAGGACTCCGAGCTTGACTCCTACCTCATCGACATCACCACCGAGGTCCTGTCCCACACCGATGCGGCCACCGGTGAGGCCTTCGTCGACGTCGTCGTCGACGCGGCTGGGCAGAAGGGCACCGGCGTGTGGACCACCCAGACGGCTCTCGAGCTGGGAGTGGCCGTGCCCGCCATCGCCGAGGCCACCTTCGCACGCGCGGTCTCCTCCTCCAGCGCGGCGCGGGCCGCGGTCCAGGCCGCTGACATCGCTGCAGGAACCACGCAGACGGCCCTGACCGACCCCGAGGAGCGACGCGGCTTCGTCGATGCCGTCAAGCAGGCCCTCTACGGCTCCAAGATCGCCGCCTACGCCCAGGGCTTCGATGAGATCGCCACCGCCTCCAAGCAGTTCGACTGGAACATCGACCTGGGTGCCATGGCCCGCATCTGGCGAGGCGGCTGTATCATCCGCGCCCGCTTCCTGGACGACATCACCCGTGCTTACGCCGAGAACCCCTCTCTGGCCAGTCTGCTCACGGCGCCGGTCTTCGCCTCCTCCCTGGCGAAGGTTCTGCCCGCCTGGCGCCAGGTCGTGGCCACCTCCGCCACCACCGGCGTCCCCGCCCCGGCCTTCGCCTCCTCCCTGGCCTACGTCGACCAGCTGCGCTCCCGGCGCCTGCCGGCCGCCCTCATCCAGGGGCAGCGAGACTTCTTCGGCTCGCACACCTACCACCGCACCGATGATGTCGAGGGCGTCTACCACACCCTGTGGGCCACGCCCGAGCGCACCGAGGAGAAGTGGGACTGAGGTTTGGCGAGGCCTGGTACCCACCTCGTACCAGGCTCGCTGAGGTCTCGGCCGCGACCGCATGCCGCTAGATTTTGCCGCATGACGACCACCGCGCCCGCCCGCTCCGACAGCCCCACGAACCTGCGTCACGAGGAGGCCGCCTGGCGATCCTCCGTGTGCCAGGTGCCCTCCACCCACGTCGCCGTCGATGTCACCGGGGCCATCGACCGCCACGAGGTCGCCTTCAGCGTGCGTTGCCTGATGGGCCTGGACATCAGGCAACGCGCCGAAGGACTCTGGGTGGACTTCGTGGGGCAGACGGTCGACTCCCTCAGCATCGACGGGCAACCCGCCCCGGTGACCTGGGACGGGGCCCGTATCGAGCTGCCCGTCCTCGACCCGGGCGAGCACACGGTGGAGATCACGGCGCGCGGCCTCTACTCCAACTCGGGTCAGGGGCTGCACCGCTTCCACGACCCGGTCGACGGCGCCACCTACCTCTACACCCACTTCGAGCCCTCCGACGCGCGCCGGGCCTGGCCGGTCATGGAACAGCCGGACATCAAGACCCGCTTCTCGCTGGAGGTCAGGCACCCCCGCGGCTGGACAGTCATGTCCAACACCCGCCCGCAAGCAGGAGGATCGAGCCCCCAGGCCGCGACCGGCACGGACTGCGGCTATGAGACGACGACCTTCGCCGCCTCCAAGCCCCTGCCCAGCTACCTCACCGCACTGGCGGCCGGCCCCTGGCACCGAGTGACCGGGCAATGGGCGTCCCCGAGCCGGCCGGGCCTGACGATCCCGCTGTCCTGGTCCTGCCGAGCCAGCCTGGCCGAGTACCTCGATGCCGCAGAGCTCCTCGACCTGACCCAGGCCGGCCTGGACCTCTATGACCGGGCCTACGCCTACGGCTTTCCCTGGGACTCCTACGACAGCGTGCTCGTCCCGGAGTACAACCTCGGCGCCATGGAGAACCCGGGCTGCGTCACCTTCAACGAGGAGCTCTACCTCTTCAGGGGGCCGGTCACCCGCTCCCAGAGGGCCGGACGCGCCAACACGATCCTCCACGAGATGTGTCACATGTGGTTCGGCGACCTCGTGACTCCCACCTGGTGGGAGGACACCTGGCTCAAGGAGTCCTTCGCCGATCACCAGGGCACCTGGGCCGAGGCCGAGGCGGCCGGCTACACCGAGGCCTGGGTGAGCTTCGCCTCCACCCGTAAGGCCTGGGCCTACCTGGAGGACTCCCGGCCGGCCACCACCCACCCCATCGTCGCCCGGGTCGACGACGTCGAGGCCGCCCGGCAGGCCTTCGACGGCATCACCTACGCCAAGGGGGCCGCCGTCGTCAAGCAGCTCGTCGCCCACGTCGGCCAGGAGGCCTTCTTCAAGGCCTCGGGTCTCCTCTTCGAGCGCAGAGCCTACGGCAACGCCTCCCTGGACGACTTTCTGCACGTGCTCTCCCAGGTCTCGGGCCGCGACATGCAGAACTGGGCTCGCGCCTGGCTCCACACCGCAGGCCCCTCGGTCGTCACCGACGAGCTGGTCGTTCATGAGGGACGCATCGTCTCCCTGACCCTGCAGCAGGAGGGGATCGACCCGGTGAGCGGGCAGAGCGTGCTGCGTCCGCACACGCTCGTCGTCGGCCTGTACTCCTTCGACGGGGACGGAGCGCTGGTACGCACCCACCGCCTGCCGGTGGTCCTGGAGGCCGAGAGCCTCGACGTCGTCGAGGCCGTGGGGCTGCCCGCTCCCGATCTCGTCATCGTCAACGACGAGGACCTCACCTACGCCGTCGTGCGGCCCGACGACACCTCGCTGTCATGCCTGACCGCCTCGCTCGGCTCCCTGCGTGACCCCATGGCGAGGGCCTTGGCCTGGTCGATGCTGCACAACCTCGTCCGCGACGCGGTCATCGATGCGGCACTGTTCGTCCAGGCAGTTCTGGCGCACGCCGACGATGACACCGAGCCGAGCACCCTGACCGTCCTGCTGAACCAGGCGCTGCGGATCGCCTGCAGGTACGCCGACCAGCACACGCGTCGTGCGCTCCTGGAACGCCTCGTGGCCGATGACTCGACCGGGCCCTCCACGGAGGGGGAGCCGGCCGTCCTGCCCGGCGGATGGGGCAGGCTCCGTGCTGCCGCGCCGGGATCCGACGCCCAGATCGTGCGCGTCCGCGCCTGGCTGGAGGCAGCAGGGCAGGCGCGGCTGCTCGGTGAGGCGGGCAGTGCCCAGGTGGCCGCTCGTGCACGAGAGATCCTGGACGGAGCCCTGCCCGGACTGGAGCTGGACGCCGACATGCGGTGGCGGGCCCTGACCGCTCTGGCGCGGCTGGACGCCGTCAGTGCCAACGAGCTCGAGGCACAGCGAAAGGCGGACCCGACGGCCAGCGGCATCACCCATCACCTGCAGGCCTCCACCTCGATGCCCCACCAGGACCTCAAGGCCGAGGTCTTCGAAAGGCTCCTCAGCGACACCTCGGTGAGCAACGACCACATCGACGCCCTGGTGGCCGGCTTCGCCGTCGACGCCCACCGTGAGCTGACCGCGTCCTTCACCCCTCGCTACCTCCGGGAGATCCAAGGGCTGTGGGCCGAGCGTGGTCAGGAGATCGCTACCCGGTTGGTCGTCGGGCTCTTCCCCTCCTGCGGGGACGAGGCGGATGCCCAAGCGGTCGAGGACTGGCTCGCGACGCACCCCGAGGCGCCGTCGGCCCTGCGCCGGCTCATCCTCAAGAGCCTGGACGACCTGCGACGCGCTCTGACCGCTCGACGCACAGGCTCGGCGGTTCTCTGAAGGGATCGGGCCATCTCCATCCCGTGAGACCTTTGTCCTAGCCTGAGTATCATCAATGCGGAACCGTGACCTGTTTGAGACCTTCAATCGGTGCTCCCAGTCACCTTGCGGGCATCGTCGCGGGCGTGCAGCGGGTAGGCTGCTGGCCAATCATGGAGGGTTGTGTCGTGGTGTTGACTCGACGGCGGTACAACGAACGGTATGGTGGTCCCTGAGGCGGCGCACCGGGCGCCGCAACGAACCGAGGGGCAGGAATAATGTCGAGCAGTCCGATCGAGCAGGATCCCTCCTCCACACAGACCTTCGGGGTCGTCGACGTCGCCAACGCAGTCGACTCCCCGGTGGTGGGGCTGAGCCAGCAGGATGCCGCCGCGATCGCTGCCCTACCGTCGGGAACGGCGCTTCTCCTGGTCCACCACGGGCCGACCACCGGCGCGCGGTTCCTCCTGGACGCCGAGGAGACCACCGTGGGGCGCCATCCTCGTGCCGACATCTTCCTCGATGACGTCACCGTCTCCAGGAAGCACGCGGTCTTCTCGTCGCTGCCCGATGGCGGGTACGGCGTCCGTGACTCCGGTTCGCTCAATGGAACGTATGTCAACCGCACGCGTGTGGAGCAAGTGGCGCTCCGCTCCGGCGACGAAGTCCAGATCGGCAAGTACCGGATGACCTACCACCCCGGCCCCCAGGGCGGAGCCGCGTCTCGGTGAGCGCTGCAACCGCACGAAGCAAGAAGCGAGACGCCCCCTCCTCCTTGCTTGAGGCGTCTGAGCGCCCGGCAGGCGAAACCTGGCCCCGCGGCATCTCTCGAGAGCCTGTGATGAAGATCGGGCAGGTGGTGGATCTCCTCAAGGTGGAGTTCCCTGCCCTGTCGATCTCCAAGGTTCGCTATCTCGAGGGTGAGGGGCTCATCAGCCCTCACCGTGTCGGCAACGGGTACCGTCGCTACTCGCAGGCGGACCTGGAGCGGCTGCGCTACGCCTTGGCGGTGCAGCGCGACGAGTACCTTCCGTTGCACGTCATTCGTGAGCGTCTGGCACGGCTGGACGCCGACGTCGAGGCCCCCGCCCCGCAGCCCGTCGCCCGGGTGGTCGCCCGGGATGGCCGGATCGTCGACGACGGCCCCATGGATCTGGAGGCGCTCCTGGCTCACTCCGGTGCCAGTGAGTCCCAGATCGAGGAGCTCGTCGCGGTCGGACTCATCAGTCCCGATGTTCGTGGACGCTACAGTCAGCAGAATCTCAGGACCGTGCGCCTGGCCATGGAGATCACCCGCAAGGGAGTGCCCCTGCGCAACCTGCGCGCGGTACGCGCCTCAGCTGAGCGGGAAGCGGACACGATCGACCAGGCAGTGGCTCCGCGTCGGTCACGCTCGCGCAGCGCCGGTGAGGAGACGGCTCGGGAGCTGGCCGGGCTCGTCGCGGATCTGCACACGATTCTGCTGCGTTGCGCCGTTGACGCGCTGGGCTGAGGGTGGGTGCGTGCACGCACGCCCGGTAGGCGTTCATCCGGCCGGTGGTGCGTGTCGACGAAGGTCAGCGTGCATCGGTTGCGCGTTCCTGGGACAGGGGTGACTACCTCCCGTAGGGTTGGAACGTGCCCTTGATGCAGTTGGTGGGTGTCAGATCCACCGATCCTGATGACGGCTTGGTCGCAGTCCTCGTGGAGGACGGCGGACCGACGATGCTGGCCATTCCGGTGACGGCGCACGAGGGGCTGGTGCTGCAGGCCCACGGCTCGCACCGCTCGCCCTCATGGCCCAGGCTCCTTGATGATGTCGTCGAGGCACTGGGCGGTCGCATCGGGCGCACTGAGCTCGACGTTGACGATGACGCGCGTATCGTCGCCAGGCTCGTCGTTGAGACTCCCGCCCGCGCCAGCGGGGTGACGACTGTTGCCTGCACTCCGGGAGAGGGGCTGCTCCTGAGTGGATACCACCGGTTCCCGGTGCACGCCAGCAGCTCGCTAACGCGCCTGAGGGCTGTGGACCTCAGCGACGACCACGGTGCGGAGCGCCTCGAGCAGTGGCAGCGAGTGCTGTCGCAGACCGATGACCTGGCCGACGGCGACACGCGGGACTGATGTGACTGATGTGACTAGAGTTGTAATCTGCGTCACTGATAGACGCTGCTGTCCTGTCGGAGAATCGGCTGTATCGCAGGGAATAGTCGGTGTGTGGACCGCGACTGTCGACCTCACCTAGAGATTCATGCCTGACGGCACACTGAGATGGGGCGCGCCCTTCGTTGAGCATCGCCTCAAGTGGCCCTATCGTGGAGCCGTGGCCGCACGAGGCGGGCCGCCGCACCAGTTTCAGGTGCGTGTTCTTCCGGCGACAGGAGCAGGTCGTGAGCATGAATGAAGCCAGCGCGATAGCAAGGCCTCAGCGTACTCAGGGCATGCTGTTCGGTGACCCGCTTCCCCAGCTTGATGCCGACTCGGGCTACCGCGGGCCGGTGGCCTGCCGAGCCGCCGGCATCACGTATCGCCAGCTCGACTACTGGGCACGTACCGGGCTGGTTGAGCCGTCGATTCGAAGCGCCAAGGGATCGGGCTCCCAGCGGCTCTACTCCTTCCGCGACATCCTGGTTCTCAAGGTCGTCAAGCGCCTCCTGGACACCGGGGTCTCGCTCCAGCAGATCCGTACGGCGGTCAGTGCCCTGCACTCCCGCGGTGTCGAGGATCTGGCGTCCATCACCCTCATGAGCGACGGTGCCTCGGTCTACGAGTGCACCTCGGCCGACGAGGTCGTCGACCTGGTCGCCGGCGGCCAGGGCGTCTTCGGCATCGCCGTGGGGCGGGTGTGGCACGAGGTCGAGGGAGCGCTGGCGGATCTCCCCGTCGATCACGCTCAGGCCCTCGGAACTCCTCTGGTTGAGGACGAACTGGCCAAGCGTCGCGCCGCTAAGCGACAGCAGGCCATCTGAGCACTGCGAGGCGCACAACACCATCAGAACGCCTGTTCGCTGAGGCTGGAACCGTGGAGACGGTTCCAGCCTTCAACGTATTCTGGCCGAGTCGATCCGATTCATGACAAGGCGAGTGTCGCCGCGGTGCAGCTTTCGGCGGCGCTCTCACACCAGGAGGCAAGATGACTGGAGCGCCCACCCGTACCCTGGCCGACCTGAGGATCAGCCCCATTGGGCTGGGAGGTAACGTCTTCGGCTGGACGGCCGATGAGGCGACCTCCTTCCAGGTGCTGGACGCCTACCTGGACGGCGGCGGGAACCTCATCGACACTGCTGATGGATACTCCTACTGGGCTCCGGGGAACTCAGGAGGGGAGTCGGAGACCGTGATCGGTGCCTGGCTCGCCTCGCGTCCTGTCCGTGAGCGCGTGGTTCTGGCCACGAAGGTATCCACCAAACCCGACCGTCCGGGTCTGAGCGCGGATAATATCCGCCGGGCGCTGGAGGAGTCGCTGTCGCGGCTGCGTACTGACGTTGTTGATATCTACTACGCCCACTTCGACGATGAGTCGACTCCGTTGGAGGAGACCGTCGGCGCCTTCGAAGAGGCCCGGCTCGCCGGCAGGATCCGGCACGTGGGGCTGTCCAACTACACGCCTGAGCGCATCCGGCAGTGGTTCGCCATCGCTGACGCACACGGGTATGCACGGCCCGTTGTCCTTCAGCCCCACTACAACCTTCTCCACCGAGACGACGTCGAAGGCCCTGGCGCCAGGGGGCAGGTGGCGGCCGAGCTCGGTATGGGGCTCATGCCCTACTTCGCCCTGGCCGCCGGCTTCCTCACGGGGAAGTACCGTCGGGATGAGCCGATCAGTGGTGAGAGGGCAGGGATGGTAGCCGACTACCAGCGGTCCGAGTGCTATGACGTCGTTGAGGCCGTCGCCAGGGTGGCGGCGGATCACGGGGTGGAGCCGGCAGCCGTGGCTCTGGCCTGGCTGCGTGACCGTCCCGGTGTCACCGCTCCCTTGGCCTCGGCGCGCAACCTGAGTCAGCTGCGACCGATCGTGGAGGCGCTGACGCTCGAGATCAGTGACGAGGAGACCCGGGCTCTCACCCGGGCCTCCGACGCCGCGTGCGCCTGACCCGCTGCGGGGCCGGCCGGTGCCTACAGGGTGCGCCTGCCCAGAACGTAACGGCGGCTGTATCCGTCGGAGAGGTCGGTAATGGTGACGCGAACCAGGCCGGCTTCATCGACGCGGTAGTGCTCCTGAATCCGCGGACCGTGATCGCGCCGCTCTACTGAGTAGGTCCTCAGCTCCTCGTCATCGACGTCCCGCAGTGAGGACTCGAAGGGGAAGACGATGTCCTGGTAGGGGGCGATCTCGCCGCGTGGCTCACCGCCCTCGTCGACACCGGCGCACTCCACAAAGCGGTACCAGCCGATGTTGTGCGCCGCGTCGTACTCGCGGGTCAGCACCGTGCCCTCCCGGCCCCCGGGCGAGGCCTGGACCGACTCTGGGCTCAGGATCGCGTCGAAGGTGAGACGGTGGCCGCCGTCGGCCTCGCGGAAGACACCGAAACCCCGTGAGAGCCGGTCGGTCAGGTCGTAGTCACTGGTGCGGTCCGCCGCGATTGCCAGGCCGATGGCCGTGGAGGCCCCGGGGTAGGGGGAGCGGTGAACCCGACGACCGAAGCGCTCCCTAAGGAGCCTGGGCACCAGGGGAAGACCGGAGGCACCGCCGACCAGGTAGACGCCGGCAATATCGGTCAGATCCGGGCTCCCGTCGTCCAGCCTGCCGACCAGAGGTGCCATCGTGTCCAAGGACCGCTCAATGAGCGGCGTGCAGGCCGTGTACAGGTCGGACACCGGCAGGACGACATCCTGGCCTCTGAGGATGATGAGCACCCGACGGCTCTGAGGGGTGAGGTGCTCCTTGGCATCCCGGCACTGGTCCAGCAGGTCGTCGAGCTCAGTGGGGGAGAGGTCCTCCTCGGTGATGCCCGCCCGGCTGAGGGCCATCGTGGCCATGAGCAGGTCGACGTCGTCTCCGCCCAGGTCCCCCAGTCCGTGAGAGGCCAGCACCTCGTGAGAAGTGCCGACGACGTCGACCAGTGAGGTGTCGAAGGTACCGCCGCCCAGGTCGTAGACCAGCACCCGGGTGCGCCTGGAGGAGACGGTGGTCGCCTTGCGATGGGTGTACTCGAACCCGGCGGCACTGGGCTCGTTGAGCATGGCGGCGACACGGAAGCCCGCTTGCTGGAAGGCCTCGAGAGTCAGAAGACGCTGAGCGCCGTAGGCGTGGGCTGGCACCGCGACCACCACGCGGGCGCGTGCGATGTCGATGCCCCGCTCAGCGAGCTCGCTTTCAAGGTGGCGCAGGAAGCTGGTGAGAACCTCCAAAACGGAGAAGGTCTGGTCTCCCAGCCGTACCGGCGTCGATGCCGTCAGCGTGGGGGAGGCCAGGGCCCGTTTGAGGCTGCGCAGCAAAGGAGCCCCCTGGTGAGCGACCTGCCTGGCGGCGAAACCGTGGACGAGCGTCCCCTCGTGCAGTGCTGTCAGTGAGGGGACGAAGTCGTGCTCGTCACCGTGCTCGTCGGTGAAGCTGATAACGGGATAGTTCCCCCGATCAGCACGTGCCACGACGGTGCGTGTCGTCCCCAGATCGATACCCAGGTCGATGTCCGTTGCCGACTCGGAGTCGATCCCCTGGTCGGGGAGGATGCCGCTGCCGATGCTGTCCAGGCTCTTCATGGTGTCCGCTGCCATGCGTTGACCCTATCGTGACGGGCCCCTCTTTCCGGGGAATGCCACCATGTCGAGAGGTACTTGTGGAACGTGACAATTGGCTCAGCGGCTTTGCCCCCGAGATGGGACGAAAGACCGTGTTGCTAGGGAGTGGACATGACGTGCTTATGAGACGTCCGGAACCGGTGCGAGGCTCGTATGCGATTGGTTAGGCAGCAGGGGGGTCGGCGGGTAACAATACTAGTGGGTTGCGCTCACGCGACCCGGACCTCCGCAACCGTCTGCCAGGGCGGCCGAGAGGGGCAGCCAGATCTCCCATCGGGAACGGTATGAGCACCATTCTCTTCCTCGTGATCGTTGTCGTCGTGACGGCCCTCGTCTTCGACTTCACGAACGGTTTCCACGACTCGTCCAATGCGATGGCGACGTCGGTGGCGACAGGCGCCTTCACACCCAGAAGAGCGGTTCTGGTCGCCGCCGTGCTCAACGTCATCGGCGCCTGCCTGTCGACCGAGGTCTCCAAGACGATCTCGCACGGGATGTTTGACGACACGGTGATCGAGTCGGCGCCGGCCATGATCTTCGCTGGTCTGGCCGGCGCCATCCTGTGGAACCTGGCGACCTGGTTGTTCGGGTTGCCGTCGTCGTCGTCCCACGCGCTGTTCGGAGGACTCATCGGAGCGGTCGTGGTGGCAGCCGGGGTCCAAGGAGTCCACTGGGGCACTGTGATCTCCAAGATCATCCTGCCCGCCGTCATCGCACCGGTCGTGGCCGGGCTGGCGGCAGCGCTGGCCACGGCACTGGCCTACCGCATCGCGCACCCGACCAACCCGTACTCCGAGAGGCTCTTCCGCAACAGCCAGCGGGTCACCGCATCGCTGGTGGCGCTGTCTCATGGCACGTCTGATGGTCAGAAGACCATGGGGGTCATCACGCTGGTGCTGGTGGCCGGCGGCTACCAGGAGGCCGGTACCGGGCCCCACTGGTGGGTCATTGCGGCAGCGGGCCTCGCCATCGGCCTGGGCACCTACTCGGGCGGGTGGCGCATCATGCGCACCATGGGGCGTGGGCTGGTGCATGTCGAGGCTCCGCAGGGCTTCGCCTCCGAGACCGCCTCGACGGTGGCGATCCTGGCTTCCTCCCATCTGGGGTTTGCGCTGTCCACCACCCACATCTGCACCGGGTCGATCCTGGGCTCCGGGATCGGCCGGGGAACCAATGTGTCCTGGAGGACCGCCGGCAAGATGGGGATCGCCTGGCTGGTGACGCTTCCGTGCTCAGGCCTGGTGGGGGCCGCCACGTCCTATGTCGCGGTCAAGGGCGGTGTGCCGGGCACGATCGCGGTCATCTGCCTGCTCATCCTGGGAGCCCTGGCCATCATTCGGCAGGCGAGCCACAACCGGGTGGATTTCTCCAACGTCAATGACGCCTCCGAGGTCGTCGTCGTCAAGCAGAATCCGGAGCTGGGACGTGAGCCGCGGACGCTGGACGAGGTGCGTTCCGAGATCGTCAATGGCGTGACGGACCAGGACAGTACGCATCGGATGACGACAGGATCCATGGCATGACCGGTATGGCGATCGACTGGGGATCACTGGGGCTGGTGGCGTCCGTGACGGTGCTGGGCACCGCCTTCATCCTCACCATCTGCTCGTTGGCGGCCCGCATGCTGGCCACCGTGCACGCCAAGCACGAGGCCGGCGAGGTCGAAGGGGTGCGTCTGGCTCAGGTCCTGGCGGGCGTCTTCATCGTTATTGCTGCCGTGATCGCGTTATTCGGTCTGTGGCTCATCGTCCCGTACTTCCACTGAGAACCACCTCGGCGCACGACAGTGGTCCTGCTAACATCCCTTCGTGACTGAGGATCTCAAACGCCTGGCCCAGGATGCAATCGCCGCATCCGCAGCGGCTGATGACCCGGACTATCCCTGCTTCCACGTCGTCCCGCCGGTGGGCCGACTCAACGATCCCAACGGACTGCTCATCGACGGCGACACATACCACGCCTTCTACCAGCTCAGTCCCTTCCACCCCCACCGCAAGCTGGTCTACTGGGGACACTCCTCCTCGACGGACCTGCTGCACTGGCGCCACCACGCGCCCGCCATCATCCCGGACTCCTCCTACGACCGCAGCGGTGCCTACTCCGGTAACGCGATCGTGCTGGAGGGCCATGAGGTCGATGCCGCCCCTGCTCGGGCTCCGTTCCAGCTGTTCTACACCGGGAACCTCAAGGACCCGGTGACCGACGAGCGCACCGCCAGCCAGTGCCTGGTGACTAGCGGCGACCTGACCGACTTCGCCAAGTGGCCCGGAAATCCGCTCATTCCCGCCCACGCCGAGGGCTACACGACCCACTACCGTGACCCGCAGGTCTTCCGGGATCCTGACCGGCCGGGGGAGTACCGAATGCTCATCGGGGTCCAGCGCGCCGATGAGACCGGCGCCGCAGTCCTGTACCGCTCCCGGGACCTGGTCTCTTGGGAGCTGGAGGGCGAGCTGAGCTTCCCTGGAGCGGGAGGCGCCTTCGATGCCTTCGGGTACATGTGGGAGTGCCCCGGCCTGGTGCGGCTGAAGGATGAGGACACCGGTGAGGACTGGGACGTCCTCATCTGGTGCCCGCAGGGCATCACCCCCGAGCGGGAGGGCTTTGAGAACATCTTCCCCTGCGTCTACACGGCGGGACACCTGGTGGGCACTGAGCTGCGAGACACCGGCGGGGTCTTCTACGAGGTTGACCGGGGTTTCGAGTTCTACGCCCCTCAGGTCTTCGCCCGGCGGTCCTCCGAGCCGGGGCCGGTGCTGCTGACCGGGTGGGCGGGCAACGCCTCTGAGGACGATCAGCCCTCCATCGAGACTGGGCAGTGGGTCCACGCCCTGACCATGCCTCGGATGCTGAGTCTCAAAGCAGGCCGACTCATCCAGCGCCCCGCCGCCTCACTGCCGTATGACGCCGGGGAACCGGCTCTCGTGGGGGAGAGACTGAAGGCGGGCCTCCACGAGGTCGATGAGCTCAGCGGGCATCGCAGCTGGCAGCTGCGCCTGGAGGCAGACACCGAGCACACCGCCGGGCTGTGGGGGCTGCGGATCGGATCGGATGACTCGCACGTGGACATCACCCTGGATGGGCAGGTGCTGCGAGTGGACCGCACCACCTCCCGCTACGCCCAGCACGGATCGGTGCGCAGCGTGACGCTTCCTGAAGGGTGTGCGCCGGTGCTGGAGGTCATTCACGACCGATCACTGACCGAGGTTTTCGTCGGTGATGGGGCATTGGTCCTCACGCTGCGCAGCTTCGTCGCCATCGACAGCTCGGGAGTACGGCTGATGGTGGACAGGGACCTCGCGTTGACGGCTGGCAGCACGAGGACATTCACACCGTCCTGAGCCCTCCCCAACCTGGCGTCATGATGGGGGTGAAGGGCTCCTGAGCAGGGCGAAGACAGGGAATTGACCAGGGCCTTCTCTCCGGTTGCAGGGTGCTCTAACTCACTGTAATGTGACAATCGATTGACACAGGTGTGGCCGCCGGGAGTCAGCGACGTTCCCGACCAATGGGTTTCCCAGCCCGCCCAGTTCTCGCGGTCCCATCACGAGAAAGGAACCCCGGGTGGCAATGGATCACGCCCGCGTGGCGAAGGACGTCCTGACGTACGTCGGTGGCGCTGACAACATCAACGCAGCAGCGCACTGCGCGACCCGCCTGCGTCTTGTCCTCAATGACATGGACAAGGTCGACCAGAAGGCTCTCGACAAGGACCCCGACCTCAAGGGAACCTTCATCGCTGGCGGCATGTTCCAGATCATCGTCGGGCCGGGAGACGTCGACCTCGTCTTCTCCGAGATGATCCACACCGGAGGCGTCAAGGAGGTCTCCAAGGACGAGGCCAAGGAGCAGGCCGCTAAGAGCGGTAACCCGCTGTCCCGTTTCATCAAGGCTATCGCGGATATCTTCGTCCCGCTGCTACCGGCCCTTGTCGCCGGCGGTCTCATGATGGCGATTCATAATGTCCTCACGGCCGATTTCTTCACTGCGTCCTCCTTCGTCACGTCGGACAACCCCACTGGTGCCTACGGACTCGTCGACCGGTTCTCATGGCTTGCCGACTACGACGACGTCATCAACCTCGTATCCTCGGCAGCCTTCGCCTTCCTGCCGGTGCTCGTCGGCTTCTCCGCAGTCAAACGCTTCGGTGGCAACGTCTACCTGGGTGCGGCCATGGGGGCCGCCATGGTGTCCACCCAGCTGACCAGTGCCTACGAGATCGAGACGGCTCGACAGGCCGGCACTATTGAGGTCTGGCACCTCTTTGGGCTGACCGTGGACAAGATCGGTTACCAGGCCATGGTCATCCCTGTCCTGTGCGTGTCATGGTTGCTGGCATACATCGAGAAATGGCTCCACAAGCGCCTGTCGGGAACTGCCGACTTCCTGCTGACCCCGCTCATCACGCTGCTGGTGACCGGCTTCCTCACCTTCGTCGTCGTGGGCCCTCTGGCACGTGAGCTCTCCGACGGCATTACCAACGGCTTGAGCTGGCTGTACACGACCGCCGGACCCCTGGGCGGCTTTCTCTTCGGCATGGTCTACTCGCCGATCGTGGTGACCGGATTGCACCAGTCCTTCCCGGCCGTGGAGCTGCCTCTCATCGCACAGATGAGCAGCGGCGGTCCCGGCTCCTTCATCTTCCCGATCGCCTCCATGGCCAATGTCGCCCAGGGCGCTGTGACCCTGGCGGTCTTCCTCCTGACCAAGGACTCCAAGATGAAGGGTCTGGCTGGTGCTGGTGGTGTCTCCGCGATCGTTGGTATCACCGAGCCCGCCATTTTCGGTGTCAACCTGCGCCTGCGTTGGCCGTTCTTCATTGGGATGGGTGTGGCCTCCCTCGGGGGTGCCGCCGTCGCCCTGCTCGATATCCACAACCAGGCTCTGGGCGCCGCCGGATTCGTTGGTTTCGTCTCGATCGTTCCCGACGACATTGTCAAGTACCTCATCCTCGAGGTTATCGTCTTCTTCGCCGCTTTCGGCGCCGCCTTCGCCTACGGCACTACTCGAGGAAAGGCATCTCTGGCCGGCGATGACGTCGACGCCGATGAGGCCGCCCTGGAGGCCGAGGCCATGGCCGAGCACGCCGAGACCGTCGAGCTGCCCGCTGAGGCCACTGAGGACTTCACCGTCACCGCTCCGATCCAGGGACGTGCGATCCCGCTGTCCGAGGTGGAGGACCAGACCTTCGCCTCAGGCATGCTCGGTCCGGGCATGGCCATTGCACCCGCCGAGGGGCCGGTTGTCTCCCCGGTCGACGGCGAGGTCCTCGTGGCCTTCCCGACCGGTCACGCCTATGGCCTACGATCCGCCAGCGGAGTCGAGCTGCTCATTCACGTCGGCATGGACACCGTCCAGCTCGAGGGCAAGCACTTCAGCCCCAAGGTCAAGGCCGGCGACAAGGTTCTGCGGGGCATGCCGCTGGTGGACGTCGACTGGGCCGCCGTCGGAGCCGCCGGCTACCAGACCGTCACCCCGATCGTCGTTTCCAACGCCCAGGGCTACGAGGGGATCGAGGAGCACGGTGCTGGAACGATTCACCGAGGCGATGCGCTCTTCGACGTCGTGCGCAAGGCCGATGACTCCGGTGCCGACAAGACGGATGTTCAGGCCGACGCCGCTCAGGCCAAAGCCTGATCCAGTCAAGGATCGTCCGTGATTCGGATGCTCGTGGGCCCCGACCATGCAGGCCGGGGCCCACGAGCATCGTCAACGGATCACTAGGCGGTACGGCCGGGCAGTAACTTCACCGGCATGGGGGAGGGAACCTGCAGGTCCTCCACCCCGGGACCACCCGACTGCGTGCTCTGCGTGGAGACCGCGGTGGCCGAGTCGATCCGCTTCAGGAGCAGGTCGGCTGCCGCCCGTGCCAGCTTGGTGATGGGTTGCTGGATCGTGGTCAGCGCCGGCAGGGCATGCCGCATGGCGACCGTTCCGTCGAAGCCGATCACCTTGAAGTCGTCCGGAATCCGCAGGTCGCGCTCGGCAGCCCACTCCATCACTTGCGCGGCAGCCAGATCGTCGGTCGCGAAGACCGCGTCAACGTCGTCGACCACGAGGTCGAGCCGTTCTCGGATGAGACGGGGGCGCTCACTGTTGGGTGTGTTGAAGTCGACAGTCAAGACCACCGGCTCGATGCCCGCCTGCTGGAGCACCTGACGGTACCCCTTCTCCCTCAGGTTGTGGATTCCAGTGCGAGACGTCAGCAGGGCCGGACGACGCGCCCCCCGTTTGAGCAGGTGCTCGGCGGCGAGCCGACCGCCGGCCTCGTTGTCGCAGCGGACATTGGGGACGATGGGGGAGAGGTCCCGATCCACACTGACCAAGGGCAGGTGAATCGAGCTGTAGTCGGCAAGACCGTCATTGTGGGCGCTGGAGATGATGCCATCGACCCGGTGGGAGACGAGCAGGTCGAGGTACTCGCGCTCCCGATCCGCCTTGCCCATCGAGTTGCAGACGAAGGTCCGGTAGCCGCGCTCTGCGAGGAAGTCCTCGACATGCTCGGTCAGCTCGCCGAAGAAAGGCAGGGCAACGGTGGGTACGATCAGCCCGATTGAATGCGTCGACTTGCCGTGCAGTGCTCGGGCGATCTGATTGGGGCGGTAGTTGAGCTGAGCGATCGCCTCAGCCACCCGCTCCCGCGTCTCTTGGGAGAGGTAGCCGCGGTTGTTGAGTACGCGGGAGACTGTCGTCAGCGAGACGCCTGCAGCCTGGGCGACATCGGCCAGTGTGGGTTCGCGGTGTGACTCCACGAGTGGGTCCTCGAGCTCCTTCAGTCGGTCACGGTGAGTGCGATCTGCTGCCAAGCATATGCCTCGAGGGGGTCATTACCCAACTGACCTGCGTAAACGTGAGTGGAAGTGTTACGAGCCGGGCAGGATTTCGGCGTAGAAGGCGATCATGGCGCGAGCCATCCGGGCGTGTCCGGCGTCGTCGGGGTGGATCTGGTCGATGGCCAGGCGGTCCTCGTCACCGTTGATGGCCGTGCTCAAGGCATCGGTCGAGGTCAGACCCAGGGACGTGGCCTTCTCGTGCACGAGACGGCGGATGGCCTGGAAACGCGGACCGACCTCCAGGGAGGGGAAGTAGGGGGCGATGATGACCGGCGCGCCCCGCAGGCGTGTGGAGATGAAGCTGAGGTCATGGTCGATCGCCTGCTCGACCAGCTCACGCTGAGAGGGGAGGAAGGCGGCATCGTTCAGGCCCAGGCTGATCGTGACGATGTCGGGCTCGCAACGCAGGACCGCTTCCAGCCAGGTGGTGTCACGGCACGACGGTGAGCGTTGCCCGCCGGGCAGGTGGCCCCCACGTCGTGCGAAGAAGCCCAGGCCGTCCGCCGCCAGGTTCACTTCCCGCCACCGCTGATGCTCACACACGAGCGAGGTCCAGCGATTACGAGGATGGCTCAGGGCTCGCCAACCGGTGGTGATGGAGTCACCGAGGAAGACAGCAGTGGGGAAGTGGTCGGAGTGCGGGATCGTGGACACGGCTACCGACTGTAGTTCTCCATGCCGGGAGGAGCCAGCGCTGCTCAGCGGTCATCGCGTGAACCGCTCTGGCCCTCGCTGTCCTTGGGTGCGTCCTGTTCGGTCAGGACACCGTCGTGCATCGCCAGGACCCGATCGCATACGGGAAGCAGCCGCTCGTCATGAGTGACCATCACCGTGGCCTTGCCCAGCTCGTGGGTCTGGTCCGCAAGCAGATGAGCGACGTCCTGAGCCCGTCGGGTGTCCAGGGAGGCGGTGGGCTCATCGGCCAGGATGATGTCCGGGTCGTGGTAGAGCGCCACCGCGATGGCGGCGCGCTGACGCTCGCCCCCGGAGAGCTCCGAGGGGTAGGCGTGGGCGCGCTTCGTGATGCCGAGTGAGTCCAGCAGATGATCCCGTCGGTCGGTGTCGCCCTGCGTTCGTGCCGCTCGGTCGTGCAGGCTGAACTGGTCGTTGAGCCTGAGGAAGGGAACCAGCCCCGAGGCCTGGAGGACGAAGCCGATGTGCCGAAGTCGGAGCCTGGCCCGCTGCTTCTCCGGCAGGCTGGAGAAGGGCTGACCGGAGATCGTCACGGTGCCACTCGAGGGAGTGCGCAGGCCGCCCATGATGGTCAGGAGCGTGGACTTCCCGGAGCCTGAGGGGCCCAGGATCCCCACCAGCTCGCCAGCGCGCAGCGTGAGGTCCGTGCTGCGCAGGGCGTGAACGGTCTCATCGCCCTGACGGTAGTCGCGGGTCACCGTCTCCAGGGACATGACCGGAGTTGCCGCTCCACTTGCTGCTGCTGATGCGGTCATGAGATGGCCTCCACGGGATCGATGCGGGAGATGACCCGGACGGAGATGAAGCCTCCGATGACGGAGATGGCGATGAATGCCGTGACGATGAGCAGGTCCAGGGGAGCGGAAATCCTGAAGGGCACGGCGCGGGGGAGGACCAGGGACGTCGCCATCGTCAGAAGCAGGCCGATGCCGATGCCGGCTACCGACAGCACGAGGGTCTGGGCGCATCCGGAGCGGATAAGGTAGCCGGTGGGGACGCCGCGAGCTTTGAGGATGCCCAGGACTGGTCTCTTCTGCAGCGTCAGCACGTAGATGAAGATGCCCAGAACCGTGGAGGCGATGATGATGAGTGAGCCGATCATGAGGCTGAAGGTGAGTACCTGGGCCGAGTAGCCGGGGAGCGTGCGAACGAGCTCCTCGGTGGTGAGGATCGTCAGTCCTGCGTCCTTGGCGGACTGCGTGGCCTTGCTGTCGGTGGTCAGGTCGGAGGTGAAGACGACGGCGGAGACGGCTGGGGACAGGCTGGTGGGGCCGTGCTGGCGCAAGGCCTGGCTGTCCATGGTCACCACGGGAGCCGCCTGGAAGGTGGTGTCATGGGTGAATCCGACAACGGTCCAGTCGTGGTCAGAGCCCAGCAGTCGAATCGTGTCACCAACCGCGAGTCCCTTGGCCTTCAGCGAGTCGTCGACGAGGACTTCGCTATCGGGGGCAGAGATCGTCCGCCCGTCGGCCACAGGCGGACTGAGCTGTCCGTCCAGATCGATTCCGAAGGCGAAGACATCCTCACGCAGCGCCTCGCCGTCCTCGTCCTTGACGTCTGGCGCCTGGGCAACAGCGGCCGTGCTCATCAGGGCAGAGGCTGTGGTTCCGTTGTCCTTGGCCAGGGCCGTGGCCGCTTCCAGCTGCTTGTCGCTCAGACGGGAGGCGGAGAGGTTCTCGTTGGAGGTGTCCGTGACGGCGACGCTGGCGGTGTTCCAGCCGTCGATGCCGGCGCGGTAACGGTGGGCGAGGCCCACAGCCAAGGAGGCCAAGAAAAATGTGAGGTAGGCCACCAGGGTGATGACGGAGATGATGAGCGTGAAGCGCACGGGTTCGTGGCGGATCTCGCGCAGCGCGAGGAACATGGGGCTCCCTGAGGAGTGGTCGGCAGCGGGCCGGCTGGCGCACTCCGTGAAGGCTACATGCCGCGAGAGGTTCGCAAGGTCGAGGGTTCAGGGGGAGCGCTCGCCTTAGGGGCGGCGACCAGGCAGGACGCCGCCCAGTTCCTACCGCGTGTCGCGGGAGAGTGTCGCTCCTGCACGAATGACATAATGTACATTATCGGCGTTCGGCGAGTGGGGCTTGTTCTCAGGAGCGCTGTGCGCGGCATCGGGTCCGGGACATCCGGTCGGCGGCGACGTCCATCAGTCCGGCACAATTGTGCGTGTGACTGGAAGGGCTGCTGGAAACAACCCCGCCGATGCGCATGACGTCATCCGTGTCGTCGGGGCTCGTGAGAACAACTTGCGCAGTGTCGACGTCGTCATCCCCAAGCGCAGGCTGACGGTCTTCACCGGCGTGTCGGGCTCGGGCAAGAGCTCGCTCGTCTTCGCCACGATCGCCACTGAGTCGCGCCGTCTGGTCAATGAGACCTACCCGGCTTTCGTGCAGGGCTTCATGGACGCCGGCGCACGTCCCGACGTCGACCGTCTGGAAGGACTGACGCCGGCGATCGTCGTGGACCAGGAACGCCTGGGATCCAATCCGCGCTCAACGCTCGGTACTGTCAGCGACGTCGGAGCCCTCCTGAGGGTCCTGTACTCGACGCACGGCGTGCCACACATCGGCTCACCTCAGGCCTTCGCCTTCAACGTCCCGTCCGTCACCGGTGGTGGTGCGCTCACCACGCAGCGCGGCAGTCGCAAGATCGTCGAGCGCAAGACATTCACCGTTCAGGGCGGGATGTGCCCGGATTGTGAAGGCATGGGTCAGGTCTCAGACATCGATCTGACGCAAGTGCTCGATGAGACGCTCTCCTTGAATGACGGCGCCATCACCGTCCCAGGATACGCAGCCGGTGGCTGGCAGGTGCGCAGCTTCACCGAATCCGGTCTCTTTCCGGCAGATGTTCCGGTAGCCGCCTTCACGCCCCAGCAAAGAGATGATCTACTCTACAAGGAGCCCACGAAGATCAAGGTCGGCGGCATCAATGTGACCTACGAGGGGCTCGTTCTCAGAATTCGACGGTCGATCCTGTCCAAGGAACCACAGGCACTGCAGCCTCATATTCGTGCCTTCGTGGAACGGGCCGTCGTGTTCGGAACCTGCCCGCAGTGTCATGGAACCCGCCTGTCCGAACCCGCCCGCAGCTGTTTGATCGACGGTAAATCCATTGCTGATGCCTGTGCCATGCAGATCTCGGATCTGGCGCAGTGGATCACTCGTCTTCAAGGGACTCTGACCGGTGCCGCTCCCCTGCTGGATAATCTGAAGGACATGCTGGACGCCTTCGTGCTCATTGGGCTGGGCTATCTGTCACTGGACCGCCCGGCCTCCACGCTCTCGGGCGGTGAGGCCCAGCGCACCAAGCTCGTGCGCCACCTGGGCTCGGCCCTCACCGATGTCACCTACGTCTTCGATGAGCCCAGCATCGGTCTGCACCCGCACGACCTCCACCAGATGAATGAGCTGCTGCTGTCACTGAGGGACAAAGGAAACACCGTGCTCGTCATCGAGCACAAACCCGAGACGATGTCGATCGCCGACCACGTGGTGGATCTGGGGCCGGGAGCGGGAACCCGAGGAGGCCGGATCTGTTTCGAGGGAACGGTCGAGCAGCTGCGCGGCTCTGACACTCTTACCGGACGCCACCTAGCGGACCGGATGCGAATCAAGAAAAGCCACCGCTCCCCCACGGGAAGAATCGAGATTCGCGGCGCCAGAACGAACAATCTTCACGACGTCGATGTCGATATTCCCCTGGGAGTTCTCAGCGTCATCACTGGAGTGGCCGGATCCGGCAAGTCGAGCCTCATCCACGGCCACCTCTCCCCCATCGATGGCGTGGTGACGGTCGACCAGGCACCGATCAAAGGCTCCAGGCGCTCGAATGCCGCCACCTACACCGGACTGCTCGACCCTGTTCGCAAGGCCTTTGCCACAGCCAATAAGGACAAGGGTGCGAAACCCGCGCACTTCTCGGCCAACTCAGACGGGGCCTGCCCGGTGTGCGGCGGAACGGGAATCATTGAGACGCAACTGGGCTTCATGGAGACCGTGGAGTCCCGATGCCAGGCCTGTGACGGGCGGCGTTTCAGGGACGAGGTGCTCGCCTACCAGCTTCGCTGGATTCAGCATCGCCGATGTCTTGGACATGAGTGTCGAGGCGGCGCTGGCCTTCTTCTCCCAGGGCGAGGCTCGTCTCCCCGCGGCAGCCAGGATCCTGTCACAACTGACGAATGTGGGGCTCGGTTACCTCCACCTCGGCCAGGCCCTGACCACCTTGTCCGGTGGTGAGCGTCAGCGGCTCAAGCTCGCCGTCCAACTGAGCCAGGAAGGCCGCATCATCGTGCTCGATGAGCCGACCGTCGGACTGCACCCGGCCGACATCGAGGCCATGCTGACGCTCCTGGATCGCCTCGTGGACGGCGGCCGCACCGTCGTCGTCATTGAACATCACCAGGCCGTGATGGCGCACGCCGACTGGATTCTTGATCTGGGACCCGGAGCCGGTCACGACGGTGGCCGCGTCGTGTTCACCGGAACACCGGCGCAGATGGTGGCGGAGCGAAGCACACTGACGGGCCAGTACCTCGCCCGGTACGTCGAGGAGGAGAACAACCATGCCCCCATGTGAGGCTCGGGTTCATGGACATGCCGAGGTGGCACGTACCTACCGAATCCGTCCGGCGACGATGGCGGACTCCCCCGCGATCCGCCGGATCCGTAACGCCGCCGTGCGGGAGTCTCTGGCCATCTGGACCAGCATCGAGCAGGACCACGCCGAGGCCGAGGCCTGGCTGGCCCCCATGGTGCAGCGGGGAACGGCTCTCGTCGCTCACGTCAGCGGTAAGCCGCAGGACGTCGTCGGCTTCGCGGTGGCCGGTCCCTGGCACTCCTACGAGGGCTACGCCCGCACCGTTGAGGACTCGATCTACCTTTGCCCTGCGGCGCAGGGCAAAGGTCTTGGTGCCAGGCTCCTCGCCGCCCTCATCGAGGCCTCACGGCGGGCCGGGGACCGCACGATGATCGCTCTCATCGAGGCGGGTCACGCGACCTCGGTGCGCCTGCACGAGCGCTATGGTTTCACCACTGTCGGCACTGTCCCGCAGGCCGGCGAGAAGCATGGTCAGATCCTCGACCTGACCCTCATGAGCCGTTGCCTGAAAGGACCCACCATGTGCTGTCACCAGATCAAGCCCGCCGACAGCGACAGCCACCGACGGGTCGATGCCGACCAGTCCATCGAGCTTCAGCCCGAGGAACCCGCCGTCCTCCAGTGGCAGGTCAGCACCACCGATGACCTTGTGGCGCACCTGCTGAGCCTTGTCGGCACGCCCCAGGGACGGCCGGCGATCATCGCCGTCGACGGGAGGGGCGGATCGGGCAAGACCACGCTCACCACGGCGCTGGCCGCAGCCGTCCCCGGCGCGCAAGCCTTTCACCTGGACGACCTCATCTGGAACGAGCCGCTCTATGACTGGGACCAGCTGTACGTCGACACCCTGACTCAGCTGCGTCGGGCCGGCAGCCTCGACCTGGTCCCGGACAAGTGGCGCGAGCACGGCCGTGAGGGCTCCATCCGGATCCCAGCCGGCTCTCCCCTGGTCCTCGTCGAGGGGACCGGGGCGGGTCTGGCCGCAGTGCGCAGCCTCATTGACGCGCACGTATGGGTTCAGACCGGTGACGACGTGGCCGAGCGCCGCGGCATCAAGCGGGACATCGCTGAGGGAGTCAACGGCGACGCCGAGGAGTCGGTGCGTTTCTGGCACTGGTGGATGGCCGGCGAGCGCCTCTTCTTCGCCAAGGACCGTCCCTGGCGGCGCGCAGACGTCATCGTCTCCGGTGACGCCCCGGCCGGCGTGGAGCCAGGAGAGATCGCCTGGACTCCGGGGCCGCTCCTGGCCGGCTGAAGCCCGACTCTTCGCCGCTCAGGGCGGGGCCGTCAGTCCCCCAGCGCGGTCCCCACGGCGCGAGCGGCCTGGATCCACTCGTGGTCGGCCGGAACGAACTTGGTACGTCCGGCCACCTCCTTGAGCGGCACCAGCTCCGTGCCGTGACCGCGGTCGGCGACCATGACTCCGAAGTGGCCCTCCGCAATCGCGTTGGCTCCGGCCACGCCCAGGCGCGTGCCCAACAGACGATCCGCTCCGCAGGGCGAGCCGCCGCGCTGGACGTATCCCAGGATGGACACGCGCGCCTCCAGCCCGGTCAGGCTCTCCAGCTGCTCGGCCAGGGTGAAGGTGTTGGCGCGGTGAGAGGCCTCCAGACGCTTGACGCCCCGCTTGGCCATCGCCTTGCGCTCGGGACTGGAAGCGTCCTTGACCAGGGCGCGGGCGTGCTCCAGCTCGGCATGATCCGTCACTGACAGCGCCCCCTCGGCCACGGCCACCACGGAGAAGGACGACCCGTGGGAGCGGCGCCGCTCAATCTTGTCCGCGATCGCGTCCACCGAGTACGGAATCTCCGGCAGCAGAATGACATCCGCCCCACCTGCGATGCCGGCGCCCAGGGCCAGCCATCCGGCCCGGTGCCCCATGATCTCGGTGAGGATGATGCGGTGGTGGGAGTGCGCCGTCGAGTGCAGGCGGTCCACGGCCTGGGTGGCGATCTCCAGGGCTGTCGCGAAGCCGAAGGAGGAGTCGGTGTGGACGATGTCGTTGTCGATGGTCTTGGGCAGGTGGATGACGTTCAGGCCAGCATCCATGAGGCGTTTGGCGTTCTTCGCGGTCCCGCCCCCGCCGAGGCAGACCAGGGCGTCGATCCCGTCCTTCTCACAGTTGTCCACGATGGTGGGCACCATGTCCCGGGGCTCGCCGTCCACCATCATGCGATGCACCTTGTCCCGGCTGGTTCCCAACATGGTTCCGCCGGTGGTGAGGATCCCGGACAGGGCGGCGGGGTCGAGCTCGGTGAAGCGGTTCTCGGCCAGGCCGCGCATGCCGTCCCGGAAGCCGATGAGCTCCCAGCCGTGCTGCTGGATCGCCGCCTTTCCGAAACCTCGGATCGCCGCGTTGAGTCCCGGGGCGTCGCCGCCCGCCGTGAGAATGCCGATGCGCTGAGCCATGAAGCCAAGTATGCCGGTCCCCGCTGGTCCGCACAGGCTGTAGGCGCCGGTTCCGCTGATTCCGGCGATGCGAGGCAGGCTGGTCGCTGAAACGGATCGACGACACCGCGTTAGACGCCAACCGGTATCATCACTACCCTGATCGCGTCGATGCCGGGGGAACCCGGCGGGAGCCCATCAGAACCGGGACACCACGAGAGACGAGCCACAAGGAGACCACAAGCATGGCAGACCGCGCACTGCGAGGCATGACCATTGGCGCGAAGTCGATGGAGTCGGAGGACGGCGTCGAGTTCGCCGAGCGGATGATCGTCAGCTACGAGTGCCCGATGGCGCACGTCACCAGGATCCCGATGTCCACCGAGGCCGAGGTGCCTCCCACCTGGGAGTGCCCCGAGTGCGGCCAGCTCGCCGCCCGGCGCGGCGAGGACGAGCCCGAGCCCGACGAGCCCAAGAAGACCCCGCGCACCCACTGGGACATGCTCCTGGAGCGCCGCAAGGTCGATGAGCTCGAGGTTCTCCTCAACGAGCGCCTCGAGGCGCTGCGCAGCGGTGAGGTCTACCGCGAGCGGGTCAGCGGCTGAAAGCCGTCAGGAGCGCTTCTGCCGCGATGAGCTCGTCGGACGCTGTTGCTGGTACCCGGCGGCGGCCCGACGGCGCTTGTCGCGGGCAGCGCGCAGCCTGCTTCCGGCGACCTTGGCCGCATCGAGCAGCTGGCCGGAGCGCTTGGCGACACCCCAGCGGGTCACCAGGGACAGTTCCTCGGTGAAGATACCTCCCGAGAGCTTGGACTGCCCGGCCTCCCGCTCCAGGAAGGTGATCGGCATCTCCACGATGCGGCCGCCGATCTCGTCAACCAGCTTGGTCATGTTGACCTGGAACCCGTAGCCGAGGGCCTCGACCTTCCCGAGGTCCATGCGACGCAGGATCGAGGCGCGGAAGACCCGGAAGCCCGCGGTGGCATCCTTGACGCGCAGCCCCAGCATGGCGTTGATGTAGAGGTTCCCGGCCTTGGACAGGGCCACACGTTTGGCATCCCAGCCCTCGGTGGCGCCGCCGGAAACCCACCGCGAGCCGATGACGAGGTCCGGCTCGTCGGCCATCTCAGCGCGCTGAATGAGCAGGGCTAGGTCCTCGGCGCGGTGGGAGCCGTCGGCATCCATCTCCACGATGAGCTCGTAGCCGGCGGCCAGTGCCCAGGAGAACCCGGCGAGGTAGGCCGGGCCCAGCCCGTTCTTCTCCGAGCGGTGCAGGACATGGATGTGGGAGTCCTCGTCGGCACGGGTGTCGGCGTAGTCTCCGGTGCCGTCGGGGGAACCGTCGTCGACGACGAGAATGTCGGCCTCAGGAGCGTGCTCGCGGACCCGGTCCAGTGCCGTGGGCAGGGACTCGATCTCGTTGTAGGTGGGTATGACGACGAGTGCCTTCACTTCTGTCTCCAAGGTTGGGGTCGTGTGGCGCCGAGGCTAGTGGCGGCGCCCTGAGGTTATCTGAGATCAGTGACGACGCCGGCGATCTCCGGCCGCAGCCGCTGCCTTCCGCCCTGAGCGCAGCCGGCTCAGGATACCGGCTCCCACCAGTAGCCCTGCACCGGTGAGGAGGATGATGCCGGGGGCGGCACCGAGCCGGTCGGCGACGGTTTGCGAGCTGCGCAGCGGAACGTCGGCCACGAGGCTCGCCTGGGTGTAGGGCCGGGTGACCTGCTCGACCTCACCGCGGGGGTTGATGATCGCGGTGTAGCCGACGGTGGAGGCCTGGATGACGCTGCGGCCGTGGACCACCGCCTGGACACGGCCCTGGGCGAGCTGCTGGGCCGCCTCGCCGGAGTCGAGGAAAGAGGCGTTGTTCGTCGGGATGATGATCGCCTGCCCGCCCTGTTCGACGCCGGTGCGCAGGGCGTCGTCGTAGGCGACCTCGAAGCAGATGCCCATGGCGAAGGTGACGTCCCGGCCCTGGGTGACGGCCGGAACCGTCAGCGTGCTGGGACCGGTGCCGGGCAGCATGTCGATGCCGACCCGGTCGACCTGGGTGGTCAGGCGACGTACCAGGGAGCGGGAGGGGATGTACTCCGCGAAGGGCACGGGCCGGTGCTTGCGGTAGTAGGGATGAGCCGTCTTGCCCGAGACGTCTCCGGGATTCCAGATGAGGACGTCGTTGTAGCGGATGTCGCCGACAACAGGAACCGCGCCCACGAGCACCGGCGCCTGGGCCGCCTGGGCGGCCTCATCGACGATGCTCGCCGAGGCCGGGTAGTCGCGAGGGTCCAGGTCCGCGGAGTTCTCCGGCCAGATGACCATGTCGAGGCTGCCGGGGCCCACGTCGGCGGCCAGCTGCTTGGTCGCCTTGGCGTGGTTACCGGTCACCTCCAGGGCCCGGTTGAAGGCGTCCTCGAAGTCGGTGGCCACATTGCCCTGGACGGCTCCGACCCGGACGGTACCGTTCTCAGCACGCGTCTCCAGGGGCAGTGTCCGGGGCGCAACGAGCACAGCCGCCGCGATTGCTGCGCAGGCGAGGACCGGCATCGCGCGGCGCTCATAGATGGAGCGAGCTGCATGGGCGATGCATGCGGCCGCCAGTGCCACCAGCAGGCCCACCCCGGCGCTGCCGACATAGGCCGCCGCCGGCAGGACAGGGGCATCCGCCATGGCGAAGGCCAGGCGCCCGAAGGGGAAACCGCCCAGCGGCCACACCGAGCGCAGCTCCTCCATCCCGGACCACAGCAGGGCGAAGAAGAGCACGTCGGCCGCGCCGGCCGGCACACGCCGCGTGAGCCGCCCCCGTCGGGCAGCACCCTGGAGCAGTGGCAGGCGGCTCACCAGGGACCATGCCCCGCCGAGTGCGGCGAGGTAGAGGGACTCGAAGAGCGTCAGCGCGATCCAGCCGATCGGGTTGCCCATGCCCACCATCGTGAAGTGCAGCAGTGGAGTGAACAGGCCGAAGCCGTAGAGCAGTCCCAGACCGGTGCCCGCCCAGAAGCGGCGTCCCCGAATGAGGAGCATGAAGGCCCCGACCCCGATGAGGGCCGACCACCACAGGTTCACCGGGGGGAAGGCGGCGTAGGTGGCCAGCCCCGCCAGCAGCGCCACCACCGCCGGGGCTGATCGACGAAGCCAGCTGGGGGACTGAGATAGCATCCGGGAGGGCAACCGAGAGGGCACTGTCACGCGGTGAAGCATACGGGTACGTTGATAGTTAACCTTTGTGACGGCGGGCCAGAGCGTGATGCACGGGCCGCCAGGCCAGGGCCAGCAGGGTGCCGATGACGGCTCCGATGAGGCAGGACATGGCTGTTCCGGTGATCCAGGACAGGATCGGGTTGTGGGTGAGTTCCTCGGCCCACTCGATGGCGTGGTGCAGCGGGTGGAAACCGACCTTGGCGAGGTTGGCCGCCAGGATGTGGCCGCCGACCCACAGCATCGCCACGGTCCCGATGATCCCGATGCCGCGGAAGAGCGCCGGAGCCGAGGTCACGATCGCGCGGCCCAGGGAGCGGATGGTGCCGGTGCGGCCCTGCCCGGCCAGGTGCGCCCCGGCGTCGTCGAGCTTGATGAGGGCCGCCACCAGGCCGTAGACGGCGAAGGTGATGAGCAGGGCGATGAGGACCAGCACGATGATGCGCCGCATGGAGGACTCCCCCTCCACTTCGGCCAGGGCCAGCAGCATGATCTCGGTGGACAGGACGAAGTCCGTGGTGATGGCCTGACGGATGATCTGCGCCTCGTTGACCGGGCCGGTCTCCTCCTTGGCGTGAGCAGCACCGCCGAAGCGCTCCAGGATCTTCTCCCCGCCCTCGAAGCACAGGTAGGCGCCGCCGACGATGAGCGCCACCGGCAGGAGCCACGGAGCCACGGCGGTCAGCAGCAGACCGATCGGCAGGATGATGAGGAGCTTGTTGCGCAGCGAGCCCAGCGTGATCTTCTTGATGATCGGCAGCTCCCGGTCCGGGGTGATGCCGGTGACGTACTGGGGGGTGGTGGCGACGTCGTCGACGGCGGCCGCCGAGACCTTCGCCGAGGTCTTGACAGCCATGGAGGCCGTGTCGTCAACAGTGGACAGCGTCAGCTTGGCGAGCGTGGCGATGTCGTCGAGAAGGGCGAAGAAGCCTGACATAGGGGCATGAGTCCTGTCGTCCGGAGTATCGGCTGGAACGAGACTACTAGCCGCCGCATCACACGGCCGACCAGCTCACCACTCCCCTATTGAGATCCAGGGAGGCCTCGGCGGCGCGCATCGACAGGTCGGTGACCGCCCTGGCCTGCTCGGGGATGGCATCCGGTGGCGGTGAGAGGCTCGCGATCTGCCCGACGACGTCGAGCAGCTGCTTGCACCAGCGCACGAAGTCCCCGGCCGTCAGCTCCGTGGCGTCCAGGATGTCCGCCAGCTGCGCGCCGTCGCACCAGGCCTGGACGGCCCCTGCCAGTGCCGGCTCCGCGCCCGAGGAGGCCTCGATGCGGGCCAGGGACTCCAGGTCGTGGATTCGGTGCGAGACCCCCAGCTGTGCGCGCAGGCACTGGCCGAGCCTGGAGCCGGGCGCCACGGGCAGCCCGATCGACTGTGCGCTCAGTCGTGGCTCATAGACGCAGGCACTCAGTGCCCCGGCCAGCTCCGCGGCGCTGAGGTCCCCGAAGACTCCCGTGCGCAGGCACTCGGCGATGAGCAGGTCCCGTTCGGCGTAGATCCGGGCCAGGACCTTGCCGGCACCGGTGACCCGCAGCTCGCGCTCCGGGTGGCCCCGGTCCACAGGGTGCAGATAGCCCAGTTCGAGCAGGACCTCGCAGACGGCGTCGAAGAGGCGGGCGATGGTGCCGGTGCGGGTCTCGATGCGCCGTTGAAGGCGCTCGGCCTCGGCCTTGGCCCTGGACCACTTGCGGCCCACCCGGGCGTGTTCCTCCCGGTCGGGGCAGCCATGGCAGGGGTGGGAGCGCATCTCGTGGCGCAGTCGCTCGAGGTTCTCGATCGCGCTGTCTCGGCGGGCCTGGGCGCGGCTGGAGCGGGTGCGCGTGCGCTTACCGCTCCCTTCCAGGTCCCCGGCACGCAGTGCGTCGACCAGACGCTGAACGAGCCGGTCCCGGTCCCGGGGCCGGTGCGGGTCCACCGAGTCCGCCACCCGCAGCGCGCCCACGCGCATGACCCCGTCCGGTGCCGTGTCCGGGGTCAGGGCGACGACTCGCGCATCCTCCCCCAGCACCGTGATGGTGGGGGTTCCAGTCCGGTCGGCACCGACTTGAAGGACGATGCCGTGGCGGCGGCGTCGCCCCTTGCGGAAGACGATGACGTCACCGCGTCCCAGTGAGCTCATGGTCCGTCCCGTCTCGCTGCGGCGCGCCGCGGACTTGTCCCGCGACAGGTCCGCCTCGGCGTCGGCAATGGCCTGGCGCAAGGAGGCGTACTCGCGGAAGTCGCCCAGACGGCACGTCATGTCCTTCTCCAGGCCCTCCAGGCTGCGGCGCTTGCGGCGAGCCTGAGCGGCCAGCTCCACGACCCCGCGGTCGGCCTGGAACTGGGCGAAGGACTGCTCGAGCACCTCACGCACCCGCATCCGCGGCATGCGCTCAAGCAGGTTGACGGCCATGTTGTAGGTCGGACGGAAAGCGGAGACCAGCGGGTAGGTGCGCCGGGAGGCCAGCGAGGAGACCGTGGCCGGCTCGACGTCGTCAGCCGCCAGCACGACGGCGTGGCCCTCCACGTCGATGCCACGTCGCCCGGCCCGCCCCGTCAGCTGGGTGTACTCCCCCGGGCTGAGGGTGACGTGGGCCGAGCCGTTCCACTTGCGCAGCGACTCCAGGACCACGGTGCGGGCGGGCATGTTGATCCCCAGCGCCAGGGTCTCGGTGGCGTAGACGACCTTGACCAGGCCCGCGCTGAAGAGCTCCTCCACCGTCTCCTTGAACACCGGCAGCAGTCCCGCGTGGTGGGCCGCGACGCCGCGCTCCAGGGCGTGGGCCCAGAAGTGGAAGCCGAGGACCCCCAGGTCGCCGGCGGGGATGTCAGCCGTGCGCCGCTCGATGACCTCCCGGATTCGGGCCGCCTCGGCCTCGGTGGTCAGGTCCACCCCGGCGCTGACCACCTGGTGGACGGCCTGCTCACAGCCCGCCCGAGAGAAGACGAAGACGATCGCGGGCAGCAGGCGCGCCCCCTCCAGGGCCGTGACGACCTGCAGTCGTGAGGGCGGCTTCAACCTTGCCGTGCGGGCTCCCCCCTCGCCACGGCGAGGCGCCCGTCCCCCTCGGGCGGAGCGCTTCCAGGGCTGCGGTCCCCTGGCCGAACCGCCACCGCGGCCACGGTAGCTGTTCTTGGAGGCGCCACCGGAGGCGGCGGCACGCCTGGCCTGCTTGACGGCCTTAAGCAGTTCGGGGTTGAGCGGGGGCTGCCCCGTCTGCAACGGCTGCCGCTCCAGCTCGGTCTGCTCGGTCTGCTCGGACTGCTCAGGTATCTCTGCGGGGTGGGAGTACAGCGGCAGCAGCCGGCGTCCGACCATCATGTGCTGAGTCAGTGGGACGGGGCGTTCCTCGGAGACGACGACGGCGGTCCTGCCGCGCACCTGGCCGAGCCAGTCGCCGAATTCCTCGGCGTTGGAGACCGTGGCAGACAGGGAGATCACCTGGACCTCGGCGGGCAGGTGGATGATGACCTCCTCCCACACCGGCCCGCGGAAGCGGTCGGCCAGGTAGTGGACCTCGTCCATGACCACGAAGCCCAGCCGGTCCAGGTCACGCGAGCCCGAGTAGAGCATGTTGCGCAGCACCTCGGTGGTCATGACCACCACGTCCGCGTGGGGGTTGACGGAGGTGTCACCGGTCAGCAGCCCCACCCGTTCCTGACCGTGCCGGGCCACGAGGTCCAGGTACTTCTGGTTGCTCAGCGCCTTGATGGGGGCGGTGTAGAAGGTCTTGAGCCCCCGGACCAGGCCCAGGTACACGGCGAACTCCCCCACCACCGTCTTGCCGGCGCCTGTCGGGGCGGCGACCAGGACACCCTCTCCCCTCTCGACGGCTCCGCAGGCCTCCTCCTGGAAAGGGTCGAGGGGGAAGTCGTAGCCCTGGGCGAAGCGGGCGAGCTCACTGCTGGAGGCGGCCTGTCGACGACGAGATGCGGCATAGCGCTCGGCTGGTGAGCTCATGGCAACACCCTACGGGCCCGATCGGCCCGGAGCTGGTAGGAGCAGCCGGACGGCGTCGGGAACGGCCTCAAGGCGCAGGGGCAGCTCGGCCAGCGGCTCACCGTCGGCGAAGGGGTGAGGAGGCGGGCGCAGGCCCCGATCACGGCCGGTTCGCTCAGCGAGCGCCTCAATGGTGACGGTGCAGCTGCGCTCCACGTGGACGGCCGGGTCGGTCAGGTGCGTGCCGCGGAAGAGCCGGCGGAAGAGGGCGAGCAGGTGGGTGCGGCCCACGGGATCCAGGCGCAGCACCTCCAGCAGGCCATCGGCGGGGTCCGCCTGGGGCGCCAGGTCCATGCCTCCGCCGACGTAACGGGTGTTGGCCACCGCCAGCAGGAGCGCCGGCCCCTCCCAGGTGCCCTCGTCGGTGGTGACCCGGTATCCGTAGGGAGCCAGCGTCGCGAGCTCGGCGGTGAAGGCGCGCACGTAACGTCCCTCACGGGCCGGCCAGGAGAGGGTGTTGGCGCGGGCGTTGACGGCGGCGTCCACCCCGGCACTGACCACGGCCAGGGACCAGCGACGCTGCGGGGCGAGCAGGGTGCCGTCGGGGCGGGAGGCGTAGATGGCGTCCACCGCAGTGATGGAGCCCTTCCCGGACAGCGCCTGGTTGATGAGGCGAGCGGAGGCCTCCGCGTCCCGGCTGGGCAGACCGAAGTGCCTGGCGATGTCGTTACCGGTGCCGGTGGCCACGATGCCCAGGGGCACACCCGTCGTGGCGACGATGTCCACCCCCAGGTGGACCATGCCGTCCCCGCCGACGACCACCAGTGCCTCAACGTTCCGGTGCGGCCCGTCCCCCAGGAGGGCCCGTCCTGCGTCACGCGCCTGCTCGTAGGAGCTGCCACGGACGTGAAGGACCTCGTGGCCGGCCCCGGTCAGGATCCGGCGGGCGACGTCGTCGGCGGCCGCATGACGGCCTCTTCCCGAAGAGGGGTTGGACAGCAGAGCGATACGCATCGAAGGAAAGGGCGGGACAAGTCAGGCAGGGACGGGGGTGAGCACCCGGCTACTCGGCCAGGGCGGCCTCGAGCTCAGCACGCTTCTTCTCCACCCGTTTGTCATGTGTGATGGAGATGAAGCAGGCCAGGAAGTACAGGCCAGTGACGGGCAGTGCCATGAAGATCATGGACCAGGGATCCGGCAGCGGGTTGGCGAAGGCCATGAAGGTGAAGATCGCGACAACCGCCCAGCGCCAGCCCTTGAGCATCGTCGAGCCCTTCATGAGCCCGAGCATATTGAGGGCGACGAGCAGCTCGGGCAGAAGGAAGGCGATCCCGAAGACGAGGACCAGTCGCATGACGAAGGCCAGGTAGACGCCTGCGTTGATAAGTCCCGCTGTAGGACCGGAGGGGATGAAGCTGGTGAGAATGGCGACCGCATGCGGCATGATCCACATTCCCAGAGCCGCACCTGCGGAGAAGAGCAGCAGTCCTACAACACCGTAGGCCCAGGTGTAGGCCTTCTCCTTGCGAGTCATGCCCGGTCCCACGAAGGCCCAGAACTCGTACATCCACAGTGGCGCGGAGAACAGGACGCCGAGCCAGATCGACACCTTGAGCCTCATGTCGAAGGAGGCCAGGATCGTGTCGAAGTTCAATGTGAGGTTGGCGCCTCGGGCATTAGCGGCCTCGATCGGTCGGGTGATGAGTGAGAAGGCCTGTTCGTAGAGCACATAGCCCACGACCGACATGACCAGAATGCCCAGGGCCGAGATGAAGAGCCGGTTGCGCAGCTCGCGCAGGTGGTCCCCGATGGACATACGCGCCTCGGGGTTGTCCCTGCGCCTCGATCGCTTGATCCGAGGGAGCTTGGGCACCACGGCCTCCTTCGTCTCCAGGTCACCGGCTCCGGCCGGATGACGTCACTTCTGGGAAGAGCCCTCGGTGCTCTGAGCGGTCTGACCGGACTGGGTGGGCTCGGTGTAGTAGGTGCCCTCCTGAGGCTGCTGGATCTGAGCGGCGGGCTTCTTGTCGTCGTCCTCGTCGCGCAGCTCCTTGATCTCCTTCTTGAAGACCTTCATGGACTGACCCACACTCTTCGCGATATCGGGAAGTCTGCCGGAACCGAAGACAACCAGTACAAGGACAAGCAGAACGATCATGTGCCAGACTTGAAAACGCATGGTGCTACTCCTAGGTGGTCGAGGCTATCGATACGGGCTGAGTGTAGCCTCCCCGGCAGGTACCTCTGAACGACGGCACCGTCGGTTCCCCCCAAGGCGGACGGAGTCGGCTGCTCCTGGGGCGCCCTCACTCCACATCAGTGTCATAGGAGCTCAGGGCCTGTTGAGCGGCCTCGGTGGCGTCGTGGGCAAGATCCGCAGGCTCGACGGCAATGAGGTGACGGCCCGCCGAGAGAACCAGTCCGATGAGCCAGGCCCGGTCGCGTCCTTCCACAACGACCTTGAGGCTGCCGTCCGCAGTCTCCTCCTGTGAGAGGCACGGGATCTGCTCTGCGAGCCAGCGGCCCGTCGGATGCAGGACCAGAGTGCCGCGAGGCCTGTCCTCCGCGGAACGACCGGCCTCGGGCTGGTTCCTTCGGCGCGAGGCGCGATGCCGCACAGACGGGGTGTCGAGCACCTCTGCCGCAGTGATCCGGTCCAGGCGGAAGCTGCGTTCGGCCTGGGCGCTGAGGCACCAGCCCACCAGGGTCATATGTGATCCATCACTTTCCAGGGTGATGGGATCGACGTCTCGCTCCGAGGGGGTGTCGGTGGCGGAGACATAGACCAGGTGGAGGCGGCGCCTGTCCTGCAGAGCGGAGCGCACCGTGGCCAGAATCCGGGACGCATGGCTGGAACGTCCGGCGTGTGCGGGCCCTGGGCCGGGGGTGGTGACGGTTCCCGGATCGACGCGGGTGTCGGAGTCCTCGGTGGGGGTGCCAGAGCTGAGCAGGGCGGTCACCGCCTGCTGGGTGGAGGCGATGACGGGTGCGGAGGCCTCGTCGTCGGCCAGGAGGTCGGCGAGCACCCTGAGCGCCATGAGCAGAGAGATCGCCTCCTGCCGGGTGAGGCGAACCGGGCGGTCCAGCCCCAGCGGTTCGGACAGGCGCAGGCGTCCGTCCTCGAAGTCCGCAGCGTCGAAGTCCACGAGGTCCCCGTGCATGCCGCCGGGCAAGCCGGAGATCCACAGCGTGTTGACGTCGCGCTCAATGACGGCCGGGGTGACGCCGAAGTGCTTGGCGGCCTCGGCAACGGTCACGCCGGGGTGTTCCGCGACCCAGGCGGGCAGGGCGAGCAGCCGCGTGAGCTGGTCGGAGGCGGACACGCGCGCCATCCTCACTCCCCCTCCGGTGCCGCGAGCCCGGCGGCGCCTTGCAGGTGGGACAGGACCGCCTGGCGCAAGGATTCGGGGGCGAGGACGACGACTGCGTCGCCAAGAGCGGCCACGGTTCCGGCGAAGGAGAAGGGATCCTCGTACTCGACGGCGATGAGATCACGGCCTTCCAGGTGCGCGGGCAGAGCAGGCAGTTCTGCCTGCGGGCGCTGAGCCGGATCGAGGTGGGCTCCGGCCAGACGCAGTCCTAGAGCACGCCCCGGCAGGGCGGCGAGCAGTGCGCGCCGGCGGCTGGGCTCCTTGGCGGGAAGCCGGGTGAAGGCTCCGGGGTTTCCGTGAACGGTGACTGGGCCGGTGATGCGAGCCAGCCGGAAGGTCCGCAGCCCGACGGCGGTTCCTTCCGGTTCCTCCGGTTGTCTGCTGGCGTCTGGGCTGTGGGCGCCTGCAGGCTCGACGGCGTCGAGGTACCAGGCCCCCTCGGCCAGGCGCAGGTGGTGCGGCTCGACAGTGCGGGCCCGGGTGCTGCCCGAGCGGGCCGAGACGTAGTCGAAGGTGACCAGGCGGAGCTCGTCGACCGCGGTGATGAGCTCCTCGGGGATCTCCTCACCGGACAGGTCCGCGGTGAGGACCGGCAGGCCGGCAGAGCCGCCCCTGGTCGGTCCCTCACTGACGGCACGCAGCTTGGTCAGGGCCCGCCGGGCCGTGGCGGGAAGGTCACCGTCGCGCCAGGCGGAGGCGGCCAGGCCCAGGCAGGCGGCCTGCTCGGCGCTCAGATGCAGCGGGGGAAGGGTGTAGTCCTCTTCGATGACCCGGTACCGGGGCTCCTCGGGGCGCCCGGTGGTGGTCACCTCGATACCGAGCTCGCGCAGCGTGTCCTTGTCCCGCTCGAACTTGCGGCGAGCCGAGAGCGGATTGGTGGAGGGGTCCGCCAAGCCGTATCCCGGCACACTGGCCACGAGCTCCTCGGCACTGAGACCGGTGGTGGTGTTGCGCAAGGTGAGCAGAAGGCTCACCAGGCGCTCCTCGGTGCTACGGGTCGGCTGGCTCACGGTGCCCCAGCCTAGGAGAGTCCGGTGGCCTGCGGCTGGTGGCGCGCGCGCCCGGATAGTCTGCCGCCATGATGTGGCGCGACGGCGTAGTGACCGGGACCAGGACGACATGGGGACCCGCGGGGCGATCCTGCGCCGAGCTGGACGTGGAGATCGTCGGAGCCCCAAATGGTGCGGACGGCCTGCTGCCCGGCCAGCGGATCCGCGCGGTCGCCTACGAGGCCCTCACCGGGCTGCCCGGCGCCGCCGAGCGGGTGAGGCTGGAGGTCTCAGCCCTCGACCGCGCCCTGGGCACGGGCGGGCACGCCATGGTCAGCTCTCGCCTGGACGTCCTGCCGCCTGACCCGCCGCGCGAGGGGCATCTCGTCAAGGCCCGCTACATGCCGGACCAGGTGATGGTCACCGGTGTCGACGAGCAGGGCACGGCCCACCACGGCCTGCTGTCCCAGCCGATCGGCAGCCTCCATCTGGAGGGGATGCCGGTGATGGTTGCCGACCTGCACTCGAGCCTGCCGGCGGTGCTCGCCGGGCTGCGCTCCCCCGACAGCCAGGAGCAGCCACGAGTCGCCTACATCATGACCGACGGCGGGGCCTTGCCCCTGGCCTACTCACGTGTCGTTGCCGCCCTGAGCCAGGCCGGGTGGCTGACCGGGACCATCACGGCCGGGCAGGCCTGGGGCGGTGACATTGAGGCGGTCAGCGTTCACAACGCGCTCCTGGCGGCCCGTCACGTCCTGCGCGCCGACGCCGCCATCGTCATCCAGGGGCCCGGGAACCTGGGCACCGAGACGCCCTGGGGCTTCTCCGGGGTAGCCTGCGGGGACGCGATCAACGCCATCGCCACGCTGGGCGGACACCCGGTGGCCTGCCTGCGTGTCTCTGACGCCGATGCCCGCGCCCGCCACCGGGGCGTGTCCCACCACTCGATGACGGCTTACGGGCGAGTCGCGCTGGCGGGGGCCGACGTCGTCGTCCCCGGCCTGGAGGGGCCGCTGGGGGTGCAGGTGCGTCGGGAGGCCGAGGCTCTGTGCGCGCCCCGGCCGGGCGCCGGGCAGCACCGACTCGTCGAGGTTCCCGCCGACGGGCTCCTGGAGCTGCTGCGGGCTGCAGAGGCGCAGACCGGGGTCAGGCTGTCCACCATGCGACGAGGTTTGGATGAGGACGCAGCCGCCTTCATCGCCGCAGCGGCGGCGGGTCGCCACGCGCGCCATATCCTTGACGAAGGAACGGCACATGGCTGATCGAGACGGCCGACTGGAGGCCGCAGCCCGCGGCGCAGCGCTGCCGACGACAGCGAGTCTGTCAGCGGCCTACGACTGGCAGGCCCGTCACCGCATGGTGCCGGGGCGAAGAGGCCGCTGGGCACACTACTCGATCCCGGTCGTGGATCTCGCCCTGGGGGCCGTCTTCCTCGCCTTCGCACTGGAGTCGGTCACCTTCATCCTGCGCTTCGGCGGCTATGCCATCTATGTTTCGGACTTCGCCCTGTGTCTGGCGTTGGCGCTGACGCAGTTCGGACGGTTGCGTCTCCTGCGTGTCTCCTTCATCGCGACCTACGCCCTGCTGGCGGCCTACGCGATCCTCGTGGTCCTCTCCCCCGTCAACCTCGGCCTCAACCCGATCATCGCCACGGCCATCACTAGTCTCTACACCGTCACCCGCTGGGAGCCCGACCGGCGCTGGGGCACGGCGGCACTCCTGCTGGCTCTGGCCGGCGCCCTGGTCAACCCCGTTACCCTCGCCTCCTATACCCCGCCCTACGAATCAGACGCCGACCCGACGACAGGCTCCGGCTGGGACGGAACCATCCTCCTGGTCAGAGCACTCTCCAGCCTGGTCTTCGTCGGTGCCGTGGTACTCACCTACCTGCTGGCCTCCTCCCGGCGCCGAATCGCCGAGAACCAGGCCCTCGACGTCGGCATCGCCGCGGCCCAGGCGGTTGCGGCCGAGCGCCTGAGCCTGGCCCGAGAACTCCACGACCTGGTGGGCCACAGCCTCACCACGATCAAGGTGCAGGCCGCCACCGGCCTGGCCCTGGGAGGCGAGGAACGGCTGCGCAGCACGCTGACCACGGTGCGTGACACGGCCGATGCCTCCCTGGCCTCCGTACGCCAGCTCGTCTCCGTGCTGCGCTCCGACGCCGGCGAGATCACTCCCCTGGCGGACCTGCGGACCATCCCGGCCCTCATCGAGACCACTCGCAGCTCGGGGAGCCGGATCAGCGCCGTGCTTCCCGAACCGGAGGTCCTGGAGCGGTGCAACTCGGCGTGGTCTGCGATACAACGCCTCACCCTCGTGCGTCTGGTAGGAGAGACCCTCACCAACGCCGTCAGGCACGGAACCGGCCAGATCGAGCTGAGCCTGACACTGTCGCAGGACTCCTGCCACCTTCACGTCGCCAACCCGGTGCCCGACGTCGCAGAGCACTCCCCCTTCGGTGGCAGCGGACTCGTCGGCCTCGAGGAGCGGCTCAGGCTCGTGGGCGGAACCATGACCCACGGCATCCACAACAACGGGGACCACAGCTTCTTCACCATTGATGTCGACTTCCCGGTGGCGCCGCTCGAGCTGCCCGCGAGCGCCATGACCGCCGGCGAGACAGAATCAGGAGACTGCAGATGACGACCAGGACAACCGGTGTTATCAGGGTGGCTGTTGTCGACGATCAGCCGCTGCTGGTCAGCGCCTTCAGTGCTCTCGTGGCCGCACAGCCCGACATGGAGGTGGTTCTGGAGGCCGTCAACGGGCGTCAGGCCGTCGAGGGTTTGACCGCTCGAGCCACCGGTACCCACGGAGGGGCCGACCTTGTGCTCATGGATCTGCGGATGCCGGTCCTGGACGGGGTCAGTGCCATTCGCGAGCTGCGTGCCTCACCGGCGACTGCCTCGTTGCGGGTTCTGGTCCTGACCACCTTCGATGATGAGGAGCTCGTCCTGGCCTCGCTGGGTGCCGGCGCCCACGGCTTCCTCCTCAAGGACGCCGAGCCGGCGACACTGCTGGAGGCGATCCGCGTCGTCGCCGGCGGAGGGTCCTGGCTGGATCCGGCCGTCACCGGAACCGTTCTGGCGCATCTTGATGCAGGTACCGGACCTGGTGCCCCGCCGTCGTTGGCCTCCCCGTCGGCACCGATCGATGGGGCTGTGCCCGTTGTGGGGGCGCCGTCGGGTCCCTACGAGGCGCTCACCGGTCGGGAGGACGCCGTACTCGCGTTGGTGTGCCAGGGGTTGAGTAACGCCAGTATCGGTGAGCGGCTCCATGTCGCCGAGTCGACAGTCAAGTCCCATGTCAAGACGATCCTGGGTAAGACGGGCTGCCACAACCGGGTCGAGCTCGTCATTTACGCCCTGACCACGGGACTCGTCCAGCCGCGGTAGCTCTCCTCCCCAGGGAGGAGACGGGAGTGTGGGAGCGGATGCGGACTGTATCCCTGGTGGGGATCCGTTGAGGTACTGGTGCGCACGAGCATGGAACCATGACAGCCACCGCAATATCATCACTTCCCCCCTCCCCCACCCACGCCGTCGGCCTGACGCCCGGTCTCAGGCTCGCCGGGATTTCCAAGTCATTTGGTCGCCAGAAGGTCCTCACCGATCTGGACCTGTCGGCCTATCCCGGCCGTGTCTACGGGCTGCTCGGTCTCAACGGGGCGGGCAAGTCGACCGCCTTCAACATCGCCCTGGGGCTGCTCACACCCGACGCCGGGCGTGTGGAAATCCAGGGGGCTCCCTTCTCCCGTCGCAGCCTGGCCCAGGTGGGGGCCTCCATTAACGGCCCCGCCCTTTTTCCCCAGCTGTCCGCGCGACGCAACCTGCTCGTCCACTGCCGTCTGACCGGTACCTCGCCGCAGGCCATCGCCCCGCTCCTGGAGCGTGTCGGGCTGGCTGGAGTCGGCAGAAAGCGTGCCGGCTCCTTCTCCACGGGCATGAAGGTGCGCCTGTCCCTGGCTATGGCACTTCTGACCGACCCGGAGGTCCTCATCCTCGACGAGCCCCAGAACGGACTGGATCCTCAGGGCATCATCGAGCTGCGCGATCTCGTACGGAACCTGGCCGACGAGGGACGCACCGTCGTCGTCTCCAGCCACCAGCTCGGGGAGATCGCCCGCATGAGTGACGACATCGGGGTCCTGGCGACCGGGCGCCTCGTCTACGAGGGGCCGCTGGCCGACTTCGCCGACGCCGACGACGAACGGGCCATGGAGGCGGCATTCCTAGCGGCAGTCACCGGAAGCGGACGCCCCGCCGGGACGGAGGTGCGCGCATGAGCACCGTTGTGCAGCCGCAGACCCGGGTGAAGGCACAGGGGACGGCAAAGGTGAGAGTAGGCCTGTGGGACCTGGTGCGCGCTGAGTTCACCCGCAGTCGGCGCACCTTCACCTGGGGCGTGATCGGGGCGACTCTCATCTTCACCGTTCACACCATCATCCTGGCGAACGCCTCAATCTCCTCAGGAGTGGTCACGGAGCTCCAGTGGAACGGCAATGCCCTGGCGTGGATGCACATGTATGCCGGGGGCTTCGCCGTGCCTCTGGGGCTGCTGACCGGGGCGATGGCCCAGTGGCGTGAGCAGCGGTGGCGTCAGGGTGGGACGGCATGGCGCGCCGTCGCGCCGCGCCGGGTGGCGGGTGCCCGCCTCGTGGTCCTGAGCCTGTCCGCGCTTGCCTGCCAGGTGGCGCTGGTCGCCCCGGTGGTGGGGCACGCCCTCATCGTCGGCAACGGCTGGGGGCCTTGGGACCGGTACCTGCTGTTCGCCACCTACATGTGGATCGTCGTCACTGGCGCCTGCGCCTGGGGCATGGCAGCCTTCCATGTGCTGCGAGTTGTTTCCGTAGGGGTCGCCCCTGTCCTCGGCTTCGTCTGGTCCGTGGCGGGCGTGGTCCAGGCCGAGCGGAGCAACTGGTGGATGCTCCCGTGGGCCTGGACGGCGAGGGTCCCGTTGCCCCTGCTGGGCGTTCACGGCAGCAGCGTGCTGCTCGAGGCGGACTCGCCGGTGTGGGGCTACCCGCTCCTGCCCGGGTTCTTGCTGACGATCGGCCTGACCCTGGCCGGCGTCGGACTGGCCGTACTCTGCGGGGCTTCCGGTGGTACCGGGTCCTCGGCGTCGTCGGTTTCCCGACTCAGCCGGCTGCTTCCTGGCGGAAGGGATGCCGCTGACGATCAGTCGGAGACCGTCTCGGTGCAGTCACCGGAGCAGGCCCCAGGCGCGCGACCCCGAAGCATCCCGATTCGTCGAGCCACGCCCACCACCCGTATGGCCCATGTTCCCGGGCCGCGCAGTGCCGTCCTGGCGATGGCCGGCGTTCTGCCCTGGATCGTGTGGGTGGTCCTGGCGGTCCTGCTGCTTGCCTTCCTGGGGATCCTCCACATCGTGTACCCACCCGGGTACGGGCAGAGCTTCCTCGAGCTCATGGGAGTGCCGGTTGCCGCAGCCCTCGTCGGCATCACGGTGTGGGGACGTCTCCAACCTGCCTGGCGTGCGCTCATCACCCGCCGAGGTGCCGGGGCCATCCTGACCTCAGTTGCGGTCCTGAGTGGGTTCTTCCTCATCCCGGTCCTGGGCGCCTCCTGGGGCATGACGGTCCTGGGCGACACATTGACCCGCACCGACCCGACCCTGCCGGCGGTGACCGGCCCGGTCTACGGGTTCATGGTGATGCCGGCCGTTGCCTTCATGATCGCGGCCGTCAGCCTGGCGGTGGCTCTGAGCACCCGGATCGTCGTGGCGATCGTCCTCAACATCATCCTTGTCATCATGGGGCTGCTCATCGGCGGTAACGAGGTCTTGGCGGCCACCTGGCTGTGGCGGCTGGCCCCTTGGGGCTGGATGAGTATCGCTCACCAGTTTCCCGAGCGTTGGCTGATGATCGTCGTCCTCAGCCTGCTCATCGGATCGGTGGCGATGGGGACAGCGGCCCTAGGTGCCCGGCGCGCCGCCATCCGGGACTGAGTGGGGGTGTTGTCGGTGTGCCGTGCGCCCTCGGTGTCACGGATGGCGACTTTTAGGGTGTCCGTCGGCTGGCGTGCCTGGGCCTGTAGGGCTCTGGCCTGTGCATACGTGTCAGGGCTCGACGGTCATCGACCAAGCGTGTTCTTAAAAGTCGCCGTTCGTGACACCGTTCGCCGGCCGAGCTGGTGGTCTGGGGTGCGGCCGCGTGTGCTGGGTGTGGGGGTTAGTGGCCTTGGGCTTCTTCTGCGTCGTCGGTGAGGTAGGTGACAATGCGGACCAGGTCGTAGGGGGTGGAGGTCTCGGTGGTGGTGATGGTGCCTTCGATGGGTCGCCACTGGTCCTCGCCGGTGGGGCGGTACCTGGTGGTCCAGGTGGTGGTCAGGGTGGTGGTGACGCCGGTGGCGGTGTGCTGGTAGTGGTGGGTGACGGTCTGGTGGGGGTAGGGGGCGCCGGGGTCGGTGGTGGTTGTGGTGGTGCCGTCTCCCCAGCCCCAGGTGTAGGAGGTGGGTGTGAACTCCACCTCGATGGAGGTGCCCAGGATGGTGGTGGTCTGGTGCTGGGGGCTGGGGTTGGTGTAGACGATGAAGGCCTTGGAGATGATGACCTTGGGGCCTGGTGGCTGGCGGGTGATGCCCGAGCCCGAGGCGATCAGGGTGGCGGCCTGGCGGGTGGTGACCGTGACCGTACGGCCACCACTGTCAGTGTTGGTGGGTTGGTCGGGCCCGCCGGGGCGGTTGAGGGTGGCCAGGTTGCACTTGTACTTGTCCAGCCCGTAGGCGTCCTTCTCCGGCGAGCACTCCCGATGCGACTGCTCCTCCCACATCGACGGATCCGAAGCCTGAACGGTTGGAGAACTGGATGAAGGGTCTCCTTCTCCTGACGATGGGGATTCGATGGTTACCTGCTTATCTCCGGTAAACTGAGTCGAGTCACCCGAGTTGTTTGCACCTAACTGAATATTAGTTCCCGAAGAGTCTTTACTATTTCCCTCATTGTCGCAACCAATGCCGAGAGCGGCAGCCTCGACCGAAACAAATAATGTCAACGATAAGATCAGATAGGCGGCAATAGAGGAAGGTGTATGGTTCATTGCAGTACTTCACCTTCCCGGATCGCCCAGCCCCCGTTGACGTACCTAATGGCGAAACGCACTTTCTGTCCTTCGGTGGGAGGTGCAACACTCTTTTCCCAACTTCCCCCAGAATAAGAGGTCATTTCTCCGTAGTTTATGGTTGCCTCGATTCGACTGTAATCATATCCTTCGAGTTTGTCGTAGTACCTGACGTTCGTGATGTCTTGGTCCCACTTATCAGCCCATCCTCCATCTTTGTGTAGTTGATTTGCTCGGTCGATCACTGATTTACAGAAGACGCATCCGTTCTCGCTCATGGAGTCAACCTCTTTGGTTTTCCCGGTCATGAAGGCGTAGCGGTAGAGGTCGAGGAAGTAGCCGACGCTGGCTGCTGCGCCCTCAGCGCTCTCCTCGTTCAGCTGCGGGGGCTTGGCCGGTGCGGGCTCGGACAGGGCCGCGTCGCGCTTGGCGCGCAGCTCAGGAGTCAGGGCGGCTTCGCGCGAAGCGGTCGCACTGGCGTTGGCATCCGCAATGCCCTTCTCGGCCCGAGCAATAGCCGCCGACGCGCTGGCACTGGCGCTCGCGCTGGCCTCAGCCTTGGCGTCCCTCACCGAGCAGGCCGCCACCCCCAGCGCCAGCACACACACCACCGCCAGTCCGGCCACACCCCTCCAACGCCCAAGACGAGCCCCTGGCCGCCGACCGCGCCCCAACAGCACCGGCCTGCTCAACCACTCCGGCCCGACCGCCATCCGGGCCCGCTCCGCAGACTCACTGACGCCATGACAGTTCAGGTGGCCGCCATTGCCATGCGTACCAGTGCCCCGCTGCGACACTCTCCACCGGCCCGGACCGGGAACTGGCTGCCGCGTACCCACGGGCGCAGCAGATCGTAGGGACGCACTCATCACGGAAGCCTCCTCGCCACCGAAACAACTCGTACCCCGCCAGGTCGGGCGACACTGCCCGTCCAGACGGTGTATTGACACTACCCGCCCCAACACCCCCACACCAGCCCCCAAGGACACCCTGTGGAAAACCTCAGGGTGGGACGGCCTCAAGCCCCTCACAAGGGGCAGCAGACTTCGCGTAGTTGCCGATCGTCGGGCTCATCCCGAGCATCTGGCCGGTGGCGATGAGGTCAGCCGCCCCGGGCAGCCAGAGACGCCTCCATCCGGGATTGAATCAATCTGCGGCAGCTGGTCTCTGCGGCCATAGAGGCCTGCCGTCGCCTCGGGGCAAAACGTCACTCGGAGATGGCTGCCTGCGTCACCGGCACCGAGCGCTGCGAGCCGGCCCGGTTCTACCGAGGTCATGGGACAACGGTCGGTCAGTGTCTCACCGGCTTTCCGATAGCCTAGGCCCATGAAGACCTTTGAGGACCTTTTCGACGAGCTGCAGCACAAGGCGGCCACCCGCCCCGAGGGCTCCGGGACCGTGGAGGAACTGGACCGCGGAGTCCACTTCATCGGCAAGAAGCTCGTGGAGGAGGCCGCCGAGGCCTGGATGGCCTGCGAGCACGAGTCCGATGAGGCCGCCTGCGAGGAGATCAGCCAGCTGCTCTACCACGCCCAGGTCATGATGGTCGCCAAGGGCTACAGCCTTCAGGACGTCTACCGCTACCTGTAGTCCCCGCCCCCTCACGCCTCCTACTCGACTCCCCCACCACAGATCAGGAACCGCCGTGCTGCGTATCGCTGTCCCGAACAAGGGCTCCTTGTCCGACCCCGCCATCACCATGCTCTCCGAGGCGGGCTACCGCACCCGCCGTACCGGCCGTGAGCTCGTGCTCGTCGACGAGGCCAACGACGTCGAGCTGTTCTTCCTGCGGCCACGCGACATCGCCGTCTATGTCGGCCAGGGCACCGTCCACGCCGGCATCACCGGCCGCGACCTGCTCCTGGACTCCGGGGTCGATGCCGTCGAGCACCTGCCTCTGGGTTTCGCCCGCTCCACCTTCCGCTTCGCCGCCCCCAAGGGCACGATGAGCTCCCTGGCCGACGTCGCCGGGCGCCGGGTGGCCACCTCCTACGACGTCCTGGTGCGCAGCTACCTGGCTGCTCGAGGTGTGGATGCCCAGACCGTTCACCTCGACGGCGCTGTGGAGTCCTCCGTCCAGCTGGGCGTGGCCGACCTCATCGCCGACGTCGTCGAGACCGGCACGACGCTGCGGGCCGCCGGCCTGGAAACCTTCGGGGATCCGATCCTTGTCAGCGAGGCCGTGCTCATCACCACCGAGCAGTTCCGCGCAGAGCCCGGGCTGGCCACGCTCGTGCGGCGGCTGGAAGGGGTACTGCGTGCCCGCGCCTACGTGCTCGTCGACTACGACATCCCCATGAACAAGCTGCACCTGGCGACAGCCCTCACCCCGGGCATCGAGTCCCCCACCGTTTCCCCGCTGCAGAACCCCGACTGGGTGGCGGTGCGTGCCATGGTCCCGCGAGCCGACATGAACCGGGTCATGGACGAGCTCTACGAGGTCGGGGCGCGCGCCATCCTCGTCTCCTCGCTGCTGGCCTGTCGGCTGTAGACGCCTTACCCCGGTGACGTTTCCGGGGCGGACGCCCTGGCCCACTCCCCTGCGCTCTACTGCCCCAGGGGCTCGCAGATGTCGGCGGCCTTGGGTGTCTTCTTGTCGCCCAGGATCTTGTGGGAGGCGAGGAACTCGATCATCGGTGTGAAGTCGTCGACCCGCACTGAGCCGACGGCCGCCTTGCCCTCCCCGCTGACCAGCTTGCCCGTGGCCACGGCGACCTCGCGGGCGTTGGCGGCCTGAGTGGAGTCAACCAGGTCCTGCACGTACTCCTTGGTCGCCTCGACCGCGGCGTCAGGATCCTTGACGAACGCGGTCATGCCCTCCACTGAGGCCTTGACCGCCGCCTGAAGGTCCTCACGCCTGGAGTCCAACAGCTTGCGGGTCGTCACCAGGGAGACGCCGATGAGGGGGATCGACTCGGACGGCTGGATCGTGCGCACCGCGGTGCCGGCCTGCTTGATCTGCACGGCGTCGTTGTTGGAGAAGCCGACGACGGCGTCAACCTTGCCACCCACGAGCGCAGCCTGCTGGGTGTAGCCGATGTCCTGGATCGTCAGGTCGGACTCGCTCAGGGAGGCGGTGTCCATGGCCAGTTGGAGGGCGTACCAGGTCTCCCCCTTGCGTCCCGGCGTGCCGACGGTCTTGCCCTTGAGGTCCGCGGGTGTCTTGATTGGCGAGCTCTCCGGCACGATGAGGCAGGCCGGATAGGACTGGTAGTAGCCGCCGACGACGACAAGATCAGACCCGTTGGAGGCGGCGACGACGGCCTCATCGGCTCCCGCCACGACAAGCTGCTCCTTTCCGCTCAGAAGAGCATCGAAGAGCCCCTCCTGGGCCCCGTGATGACGCAGGCTCACCCCGGAGGCGTACTTGCTGTTCTTTTTGGCCATGTAGATGGGGGCGAACTGGATGTTGGGCGTGTAGGTCAGGCCGATCGTCAGTGGGCTGCTTGACTGTGAGGAGCAGGCGGCGAGCACGCCGGTTCCGCTCAGGACGAGACCACTGGCGAGCAGGTGGCGGCGCGAGAGGGGCATGAGTGTTTCCTTTCCAGGGGGATCAGGGCAGGGCGATGGGAGCGAGGGCGCGATGGTCGGGCAGCTCAGCCGGCACGCCGGCCACGCAGGGCGTCCACCGTGCGGCTGCGCTGCTCGAGCTCGTGGAGCGCCCAGTGGATGGTGGTGGCCAGAATGCACAGGAGGGCAATGGTGGAGAACATGCCCGTGGTGTCCACCTTGTCGCGCTGCGTGGACAACAGCATTCCCAGGCCGTCACCGCCCATGATCATCTCTCCGACGACCGCGCCGGTGATCGACAGGGTGAACCCTGTGCGCAGTCCGGTGTAGATCGCCGGAAGCGTCATGGGCAGCTCCATGTGCACGAGCATGCTCAGCCCGTACGCGCCGTCGAGCCGGGCGGCGTCGATGATGTCCGTGTCCAGGCCCCGCAGCCCCAGAAGCACGGTGATCGTGATGGGGAAGAACACCATGAAGGCGCACAGAATCACCACCGGCAGAGTGCCGTAGCCGATCCACAGGACGAGGAGCGGGGCTAAGGCGATACCGGGAACCGCCTGGCTCGCAGCGACATAGGGCAGCACCGCCCGGGAGAAGAACCGCCAGTGGTGCAGTACCCAGGCCAGTGGCAGCGCAAAGGCCGCGGCCAGCAGACAGCCCAGGAGCGCCTCCTTGAGCGTCACCCCGGCGTAGGCGGCCAGTCCTGCCTGGGTCAGGCCCAGCCACATCCGCGTGATGACGGCCAGCGGACTGGGCAGGAAGATGGCCGGAACGGCGCCTGAGGCCGCGGCGGCCTGCCACGCGACGAGCAGAGTAGCGCCGAGAAGGAACGCCGGCCACGGGCCGTGGCGGCCTGCAGTACGGATAGGAGGCTGACGATGAAGCGGCGGCGTCTGCGGCGGCTCTAAGACGGACCCCGCCGGCGAGGGCGCTGGCGAGCCTGAGGACGTCACCGGCTCGTGGGCATCGCGGGATACTGCGGTGGGGGAAGCGTAGGAGCGTGCGGCCTTGCCGATGGGGCTGGGGCTGTACACGGCGGTGTCCTCCCGGATCGTTCCGGGAACGGGTGCTCCCGGCTGCACCGGGGTCCGCCTGTGTGCCGTCGGTCGGCGCACACACGTGCTGGGCGCTCGCCCGGTTCACCTCCCGGTGAGCTCACGGCTGTCCGTGAGCTTGGGACGTTGTCTCGAGCTGCGGGTCTCCCCGCTGAGCGCCACGCGCATCCTCCCCTCCGGACTTTCACCGTCGGTGCCGGGATTCCACCGGCTCAGCCGCTGCATCCATGGCCGCCTCAAGCGGCTGCGGTGCGAGCGGGTCGCGGACTGTGACCGCCGGTTCGGACTTTCACCGACCCCGGAGCACGTTGCTGGCCGCAAGGATACAACGTTGATCGCTACGGGGCCACTGCCGCTGCGGTGACCATCGTTCTGGGTCACCACAGCAGTCGTGGACCGCTCAAGGCGCCATGATGATCCACAGCGCCGCGAGCAATGGTGTGGGCCGGCTACGCCCGTGAGGCCGCAACGGCGGCGTCGAACTCCTCGGAGATCTCCTTGGAGGGCTGACTTGCGAGAGATACGGCCACGGCCACAGCGAGGTTGCTCAGGAATCCGGGCACGATCTCGTAGAGGTCGAAGATGCCGCCCGGGCCACCGGAGACGTTCCCCCAGATCATGACGACGACGGCCCCGGTGATCATTCCGGCGAAGGCTCCCATGGCGCTCAAGCGCTTCCAGTACAGGGACAGCAGAATGGTGGGGCCGAAGGAGGCGCCGAAGCCGGCCCAGGCGAAGGCCACGAGGTCGAGGATCGTTTTACTGGGGTTCCAGGCCATGACCGCCGCGACCAGGGCGATGGCGAAGACTGCCATGCGCGAGTAGAGCACCATGCGGTTGCCACTGATCTTCTCCTCCCGGGTGCGGGCGAAGGAGCCGTACAGGTCCTCGATGAGCGCTGAGGAGGTCACGAGCAGCTGGGAGGAGATCGTCGACATGATGGCGGCCAGAATGGCAGCCAGCATGAAACCAGCGACCAACGGGTGGAAGAGCAACTTGCCCAGTGTGATGAAGACGGTTTCCGGGTCGGCCAGCTGCTTCTTGTCGTGCTGGTAGGTGGCCACGCCCACGATCGCGGTGCCGGCTGCACCGAGCACGGCGAAGAGCATCCAGCCGATTCCGATGGTGCCTCCGGCCACGGCCTCCCGGGGGCTGCGGATGGCCATGAACCGGACGATGATGTGCGGCTGACCGAAGTAGCCCAGGCCCCAGGCCAGTGCCGAGATGACGCCAAGCAGCGTCGTCGTCGGCCCCCAGATGACCCAGTAGTGAGGGTCGACCTCGGCGATGGCCTGCCTCAGGTTGGACAGTCCCCCGAGCCGAATGACACCCGCGACGGGCACCATGACCAGGGCGGTCACCATCATGACTCCCTGCACGAAGTCGGTGTAGGACACGGCCAGGAACCCGCCGATCAGCGTGTAGACCACGGTGATGGCGGCGACGATGACCATGCCGAGGCGATAGTCCATTCCGAAGGAGGACTCGAAGAAACGGCCGCCGGCGACCATGCCGGAGGAAACGTAGAAGGTGAAGTAGACCAGAATGATGAGGCCACTGGACCAGCGCAGCAACCGATGCGTGTCGTGGAGTCGGTTGTCCAGGAAGCTGGGAACGGTGATCGAGTTGTTGGCGACCTCGGTGTAGGCGCGCAGACGCGGGGCCACCAGCAGCCAGTTGGCCAGGGCTCCGACCGTCAGTCCGACGGCGATCCATCCCTCGACCAGTCCACTGACGTACAGGGTTCCCGGCAGTCCCATCAGCAGCCACCCCGACATGTCCGAGGCTCCCGCCGACAGTGCTGCCACCCAAGGATTGAGGTCGCGGTCGGCGAGCATGTAATCGTCGAAGTTGTCCGTTCGCAGATAGGCCCAGCCCCCGATGGCGAGCATGGCCACGAAGTAGACGATCATCGCGATGGCTTGATAGGTAGTGGCAGTCATCTATATGTCCTCACGTCAGTCAGAGGGGAGATATACCGCTGCAGCCGTTGGAGAAAGGACTCCTGGAGTCTCGTGAGTGATCCGGATCGGCGCACGCGGCATATCGCGGCTCGTCGTTGATGTTCCTGATGGCGCGACCATGAGTGACAGATCAAGCACTACGGATGATGTGCAAATCCGTACGTGACATGACGGGCAGCAGTGACCGCTCACTGGATCATGGTCAAGGTTTCCTCACCGGTCCTTCTGTGTGGGCACGACTCAACGCACGTGAAGGACGATGGCCGCGGCGTAGTCACCGTCATGGCTCATGGAAACCGGCCAACACCCTGGGGTTGATACCTCCTCTCCGAGGCTGCGCTCAACAGCGTGGGCAACGGTGCCGCTCAGGCGCAAAGAAGGCCGGCCCCACCGATCGGTGACAACCTCGATCTCACGCCAGTCGACGTCCTCGGCCAGGATAACCGGAGAGGTACTCGTTCCGCGACATTTTGCGCACAGAACGTGTGCCTGGCTCCAGGCCTTGATGAAGGACTCCTTGGCCGCCCACCGCGCTGCCAGGTGCTGGGCCGGGTTGGTTCCCCTCTCCTCCGAACGATTTCGGGCCTCTCGGCGCTCGCGCGCCGTGAAGGCGCGTTGTGCGAAGACGCTGCCGGGCTGCTCGAGCTGGGCGGAGAAACCCGGAATGTGCACCAGGTCCGTACCCACTGACAGAACAGCGGAACCGGGGGGAGTCTGCGGAGTATCTGGAAGCCGTGGTTCCGCCATCACCGAACTCCAGAAAAGAAAGACTTACAAATCATTGAGGAATTCCCTTTGACAAGACTGTGTGCACGCACAGGACCGGTTCCACGGAAATGGAACCCATTAGCCGTGAAACCGGTCCTGTGAGCGCTCAGGTGAGGTGGTTACTCCCCCGCGTGGTAGACGCCGTCGGAGCCCAGGCGAGCATCGGGGTCGAGCAGCATGGCGGCCTCGACCTCGTGCGGGTCGCGCTGCTTGGACTCCTCCCCCAGACGACGGCCCTGGACCTGCTCGAACAGCGGGGCCCGACCGATCATTCCGGCGCGGCGGCGCCTGGTCCCGGCGGCCAGGCGGGCGTTGGCGGAGGCCAGCCAGGCGTCAACCGCCTCCTGGCCCTCGGCCTGCCGCAGGGCGGCCTCAAAGGCACCGGGGTGGACGATCGCGATGAGACCGGAGACGTGTCCGAAGCCCAGCGAGGTCAGCAGACCGGCACGCACCGGACCGGCACCCGGGACACGCCCGTCCTGGCCACCACGACCGGCCAGACGGATGGGCCTGCGCGGCCACACCCAGAAGGCGTCCTTGGCCAGCGGGGCGTCCACAACGTCCAGGGAGGCGTTACCGGGAGCCACACCGGAGGCGAGGATTTCGGTCAGGCCCGCAACCTGGAAGACGGCGGCACCGCCCTTAGCGTGACCGGTGATGGTCTTCTGCGAGACCGCCACCAGCGAGTTGCCCTCGGAGCGTCCCAGGGCGCGCGCCAGACGCGTGTGCAGCTCGGACTCGTTGGGGTCGTTGGCACCGGTGGAGGTGTCGTGCTTGGAGACCAGTGCGATGTCGTCGGCCTCCACACCCAGGGCCGCCAGGGCCTTGGCCAGGCGCGAGCTTCGCCCGCCGCGGCCGGCGCCCAGGGCGCCCAGGCCGGGTGCCGGGATCGAGGTGTGGGCGCCGTCGGCGTAGGAGGAGACGAAACCAACCACACCGGCCACCGGCAGCCCCATGCGGGCCGCCACCGAGCCACGGGCCAGGATCACCGTGCCGCCGCCCTCGGCCTCCACGAATCCGCCGCGACGGCGGTCGTTGGCGCGTGAGAAGTGGCGGTCGGAGATGCCCTTGGCGCGCATGGCCGCGGCCTCCGCGGTGGCGTTCATGTTGCCGAAGCCGACGACTGACTCGATCGAGATGTCGTCGATGGCGCCGGCCACGACGACGTCGGCCTTGCCCAGGGCGATCTTGTCCCAGCCCTCCTCAATGGAGACGGCCGCGGTGGCGCAGGCGCTCACCGGCTGGACCATGGCACCGTAGCCGCCGATGTAGGACTGCATGACGTGGGCGGCCACGACGTTGGGCAGGGCCTCCTGGAGGATGTCGCTGGGACGCTCCTCCCCCAGGAACCGGCCGACGAACATCTTGCGCATCGACTCCATGCCACCGAACCCGGTGCCCTGCGTGGAGGCCACGTCGGAGGGGTGGACGGCCTTGAGGAGCTCGGCCGGGGTGAAGCCGGCCGACAGGAAGGCGTCGACGGCGGTGACCAGGTTCCAGGAGGCGATGGGGTCCATGCCCTGGGTCATCGAGGCGGGGATGCCCCAGCGCTCCGGGTCGAAGTCGCGCGGGAACTGGCCGCCGACCGTGCGCGACAGCGCGGCGCGTCGCGGCACCCGGGCCAGTGAGCCGGCCAGTCGGGTGACGGTCCACTCGCCGGTCTCGGCGTCGGGAACCACGAGCGTGTGCTCGGGGTCGGAGGCCTCGATGGTGCGGGCCGTGGCCTCGTCAGGAACCGACAGGGTGATGTCGCGGTCGAGGTAGACGGTGACCTCCTCGTCGGCGATCGGCGCGATGACGCCGTCGTCGACGAACTCGCGGATACCGCAGCGGGCCACGACCTCGTCGCGGTAGCGCTCCAGGATGTCGGACTCCTCGACCATCTCCCCGTCGGTGTCGTACCAGCCGGCCTTGGGGCTGTCCTGCCAGGTGAGCAGACCCATGCCCCAGGCGAGCTCGAGGACACCGGCGGCGGTCAGGTCGACGTCCTCGCCGCCGCTCATTCCCAGCTCGGCCTCGCGGCGCGTACGGCCCGATCCCCAGGTGGAGACCTCTCCGGTGGAGATGATGACGACCAGGTCATCGAGGTCGGCGCTCACCTCGCCCCACTGGGGGGCGGTGGGCTGGGTCGGGACCACGGGGGTGGGCAGGGCCTTGATGACGGCCGGGGCCTCGGTCTCCTTGGCGGGCGCAGCGGCTTGCGCGGCGGCGTTCTCACGCAGGGCCACCAGGTCGATGTCGTCACCCAGTCCCCCCGTGAGGTCGGCGTTCACCGGGGCCTGAGCCGCCTGGGTGCGCACCTCGGTGGTGCACAGGCCGGTGAGTTCGGAGGCGATCTCCTCCGTGGTCCAGGTGCGCACCCCGGCTGCCTCGACAGCGGCGACGAGCGGGTCGTTACCGCCCATGAGGCCGGTGCCCTTGACCCAGCCGATGCGCGGGTGGGCCAGGGTGACGCGCTGGGCCCAGGCCCGCTCCGAGGACCAGCGGTTGACGATCGCGTCCAGGGCGGACTTGACCTCGCCGTAGGCGCCGTCACCGCCGAAGGTGCCCCGGTTCGGGGAGCCGGGCAGGACCACGTGCAGACGGTGGTCGACGTGGGTGTCGGTGCCGATGGCGCTCAGAGCGGCGATGGTGCGCTCCACCGACCACAGCAGCAGGCGGGTCTGGGACTCGGCCGCCGGGCCGGCGTCGGCCAGCGTGCCCGAGACTCGCGGCGCAGCGAAGGGGAACAGGAGGGTGGGAACCAGGGCCTCCTTGACGACCTTGGTGGAGCCGCCGGAGGTGACCACCTGGTCGTTGCCGATCCACTCCGCCAGAGCGTCGACGTCTCGGTAGGAGGACAGGTTCGCGGGAACCATCCACAGCTTGGCGCCGGCCGCGGCGTGCTCGCGGTACAGGGTGGTGGCGAACTCGAGGCGCTCGTGGGTCAGGCGCGAGCTGGTGGCCACCACGGTGGCGCCACCGGCCAGCAGCTCCCCGACGACGGCCGCCGCGATGGAGCCGGGGGCCACACCGGTGACGACGGCGACGTCCTCGGACCAGCGCACCGTGGCGTCACCGGCCTGCGGGGTCTTCGGCGCGGCCTGGGCGATCTCGGTCAGGACGGCGGCGCGCTCGGCGCCGTCGGCCAGGTCGGAGGCCTTGGCCTGCTTGGCCCACCAGGTGGCGTGATCGGCCACCGCCTGTCCCAGACCCACGAAGCGCTCGGGGGCCAGGAGCCGGCGGAAGGCGTCCAGGTCGGTCTCGCCGGAGCCGAGTCGGGCGACGTCCTCACGGGCCGTGGCCCAGCGGTCATCGATGAGCACGGCGCGCTCAGGGGCGAAGCCCGGGGTGACGGACTTGACCCATCCGGCACCGAGCTCGGCGTCCAGGGCGGCCATGGCAGCCCGGGTACGGGAGGCCTCGTCATCGGCATCAGCCGCGACAGTGGCCTTCTCGGCCAGCCCCAGGGCGTCCAGGAGGGTGCGGGCCGTGGTGGCCAGGACACCCTCGGAGCCGGTGACGCTCTGGGCGAAGGCGTCCAGGGCCGCGGAGTCGACCACCGCGCCCCCGGCACCTCCGGCACTCGGCTTGGCGACGCTCACACCGTGGTCGGCGGCGACGGCCTGGACGGCGGAGTCGATGAGGGAGTCCACGGCGCTCGCACTGGTCAGCGGGGCCGAGGAGCCCAGGGAGGCCAGGTCCTCGCCGCGCATCGAGGCGCCCTCCCGGGTGCCCAGGAACAGGGCGGCGGTCACGTGGGAGACCCAGCCCTGCCCCAGTCCCCAGGTGCCGGTGACGCGGTCGGCGATACGGGAGGCGCGCACGCCGGAGGGGCCCAGGAGCCGGCCCAGCCCCACGCGGATGGCCTCGGTGAGGACCGGACCGAAGGCCTTGTAACCGGGAGCGCCCTTGGCGACCGTGGCGGCCAGGGCCGTCATGTCGGCGTCAGCGGCACCGTCGATGGAGGCGAGTTCGAGCTCGGTACCCAGGTCCATGAGGAGCTGGTTACGACGCGAGGAGACTCCGTTGGTGAGTGTCTCGGTGGTGTCCGTGGCGCCGATCTGCTCGGGGCGGATGCGCGAGGCGTGGGCCAGGAGCACCGTCAGGGCGTCGGTCGCACCGAAGGGCAGGTCGTCCACCGGTCCGGCTGCGGCTGGAGCCGGACCAGCGGGTGCGGCCTCGGCCGCGGGGGCGGGAGCCTGCTCGGCAGCAGTGCTCTGCGCGGGAGCCTGGGCCTCAGCAGCCGGCTCCTCGGCGGCCGGAACGTCGAAGTCCGGTTCGGTGAGCTCGACGGCCGGGTCGGTGTCGGTGGCCAGCACCCGGGCCTCGTCGCGACGAGCGTTGTGCACGGTGACGTGGCGCCCGGCGTGCTGGGGCAGACGCAGGGTGTTGGTGGCCAGGTTCGCCAGGGTGGGGGAATTGGCCAGGCCCACCTCAACGATGTGCTCGATCCCCAGGCCGCCCTCGCTCGGGGAGGACAGCAGGACCTCCTGGGTCTCGATCCAGCGCACCGGAGAGGCGAACTGCCAGGCCAGGAGCTCGACGAGCAGGACTCGGGCCAGCTCGGTGGGGCGCTTCACCCAGGAGTCCCAGTCGGCCAGGATCTCCTCAACGGGCTCGGAGGGCACGACCTCAAGGATCGAACGGGCGAAGTCCTGGGTCAGCGCGAAGGGCCGCGCCACGAGGTTGGGCACGTAGTGGCCCACCAGGCGCGCGACATCCAGGTCCTCGGGGACGAGCTCGAGCAGACGGCCACGGAACTCCGGCACACCGGGGCGCAGCACCTCGGAGTGGAAGGGCACGTCGATGCCGGGGACGAACATGAAGGGGTTCTTGCCCCCGCGGGCCTTGGCTTTGGCGCGGGCGTCGGTGGCCAGGGCGTCCAGGCCCTTGATCGTGCCGGCCACGGCGTACTGCACGCCGGCCAGGTTGTGGTTGACGATCTGGAGGAACTCTCCGGTGGCCTCGGAGATCGAGCGCACGTATGCCTCGACCTCGTCGGCCTTGATGCCCGCCTGGTTGGGGCGCAGCGCGCCCATGCGGTAGTTCGAGGCGCCATCGGCGTCACGGGGCACCAGCGAGTGCATGGTGGAGCCGCGCTGGAAGACGATCGAGATGGTCGTCTCTACGGGCATGACGCGCCCGTAGGCGCTCAGCGCCGTGTACTCGCCCAGGGAGTGGCCGGCGAAGGCGGCGCTGTCCACGAGGGCACCGGCCTCGGCCAGGCGCGCAGTGGTCGCCATGGCGACGGTGGCCAGAGCCACCTGGGTGAACTGGGTGAGGTTGAGCAGGCCCTCGGGGTGGCGGTAGGTGACGCCACGGGCGGTCATCTCGGTGGGGTTGTCGCGCACCAGGTTGATGACGGAGAAGCCCAGCTCGGCACGGGTGTGGGCATCGGCCCGCTCCCAGATCTCCCGGGCGGCCTTGGAGGAGTTCATCTCGTCCAGGCCCATGCCGGGGGCCTGGATGCCCTGGCCGGGGTAGACGTAGGCGGTGGGCTCGGGCGTCGTCACGGCAGTGCCGCGGGAGACGACCTCGCCGTTGATGCGGCAGACGACCTCCAGGACGTAGCCGCCGCCGACCACCAGGCCGGTGCGCTCCACGGTGATCTCGACGTCGTCGCTCAGTTCGACCGGACCGGTCATGACGTAGGTCCAGCCGGCCAGGACGTGGCGCGAGCCGTCGGCCGCGGTGGAGGCCGCCACCTGCTGGGCGGTGGCCGACAGCCACATGCCGTGGACGAGCGGGGCCTCCATGCCGGCCACGTGGGCGGCGTTGTAGGAGGTGTGGATCGGGTTGAAGTCACCGGTGACCCGGGCGAACGCAGTCATGTCCGCGGGCGCGGTGACGGTGGTGCGGCGCAGGATGCGGCGTGCGGCCGGGGCCGTCTCGCGTCCGGTGCCGCCGGCGAGCTCGGGGGCGCTGGGCACGGCGTTGCCGGAGGCGCGGCCGCGGATGGCGAAGCGCTCACGCATGAGTGCCACCACGGTGCCGTCGGTGGCGTCGGTCAGCTCCAGGCGCACGTCGACGACGCGGCCGGCGCTGGACTCCTCCAGTGCGGCGACCCAGCCGGTGACGTTGATCGTGGGGCTGGTCGTGGCTGCGGCCTCCTGGAGCTGGTGGAGCGTGAGGTGCAGGTCGATGGTGTGGTCCAGGTGGACGGCACCGAGCAGGCCCTCGATGAGCGGCATGCCGTCCTCGACGACGCTGCCCAGGGCGGCGTAGACCACCGGCCAGCAGGGGCCGAGCAGGGCGTCGGGCACGAAGGGCGCGGCGGACAGGTCCGACGGCAGGGCGTCGGCGGTCACCGAGGCGTGGTCGTGGCCCAGGGTGCTCGCCAGGGTGAAGGAACCGTGGATGGTGCCGAAGGGCTGGGTGGTGGGGCGTCCCAGGACGTCCGTGGCCCCGGCCTGCGCGGGGCGGACCTCGGGCAGGTGGTCGACATGGTCGCCCGTGATGGACACGGCCCCCACGCCGGCGGTAGCCCGCAGCAGGTCGTTCATCGTCTCGCTGATGCGCTCGGGGTCGACCAGCGGAGCGGCACCGTCCCAGGCACGGGCCAGGCGCAGCGGCACGACGAGGCGGCGCACGGCGTGGATCTCATCTCCGCCGGGAGTGCCGTCCCAGTGGGTGTCGAGGCGGATGTCGAGGTCGTAGGCGTCCTCGGCCACGTCCGGGCGGGCAACGACGTTGTAGGCGTCGTCGTCCAGGACGATGGCCGGGTTGACCGTCAGGTGGCCGTTCCACAGGACGTGGGGGGCCACCTGGACGAGCTCCTTGGCGTCGGCCACGGGGGCGGCCAGGACGCCGTCGGCCACGGCGGGGGCGGCGCCCAGACGACCGGCGGCCTCCTGCTCGTCCGTGCCGGCCTCCTGGAGGGCCTCGACGGCAGCGGTCTCGAAGCGGCCCAGCAGCTCGCCGACCGGCTCATTGATGGTGGTGATGCCGGCAACGGCGACCGGACCGGGGATGATGCGCACCTGGTCAGCGGTGTAGCGCGGGTCCTGGGACTGCCACAGGGAGTCGGTGCCCCACCAGCGCAGGATGTCGGCGTCGACCACGGGCACGAAGGGCACGGGCTTGGGGTGCTTGCGGCACAGGTCGACGAACCAGGCGGCGTCGACGGGCTCCACGAGGGTGGAGGCGGCCGACGGGTAGTGCTCGGCCAGTGCGGCCAGGGCGGCGTCGGAGTCGATGACGGCGTCGTAGTCGGCGAAGAGCGTGGGGATCTCGCCGTGGTCGGCCCGGCTCAGGCGGGCCTCGATGCGGTGCAGCAGGTCGATGAAGCGGTCGTACCAGCCCTCGTCGGCCCAGTCGGCGCGGGTGGCGCTGCGCCCCTCGTGGGGGGCGACGCACAGCTCGGCGTAGCGGGTGGCCCACTCCAGGTAGGTCATCTCCTCGACGTCGCCGAAGTAGGGTTTGGCGGTCTTGGCCAGGGCGTCGATCATCTCCTGGCGGCGTGCGGACATGGCGGCCTCGTCACCGGCGAGCTCCTGGATGAGGCGGGAGGCCCGGGCCGAGGAGTTGTCGATCTCGTAGAGGTCGGCGCGCAGGTGGGACAGTCCGGAGGTCATACCGCCGATGGACTCCCCGGAGGCGACCCAGCCGCCCTCGACCCCGGAGTCCTCGGGGATTCCAGGGGTGTCGACGAGGAGCTGCTTGACGTCGTCGTTGGTCTTGGCCTCCAGGCAGGTCATGGCGGCGGTGCCGATCATGACGCCGTCGACGGGGGCGGCAGCCGTGCCGTAGGCCTCGGCCCAGCGGCCGGTGAGGTAGTCGGCGGCGCGGGTGGGCGTACCGATGCCGCCGCCGACGACGAGCACCACGTTGGTCACGGCGCGGATGGCGTCGTAGGTGGCCAGGAGCATGGTGTCCAGGTCCTCCCACGAGTGGTGGCCACCGGCGTGCCCGTCCTCGATCTGGATGATGACGGGGCTGTCGGGCACGGCGCGGGCGATGGCCAGGACCTGACGGATCTGGTCCACGGTGCCGGGCTTGAAGGCGATGTAGGGGAAGCCCTCGGCGTGGAGGCGCTCAAGCAGGGCGGTGGCCTCCTCGAGCTCGGGGATCCCGGCGGAGATGGTGATGCCGTCGATGGGGGCGCCGCCGGCGCGGGCCTTGGACAGCAGACGCTGGGTCCCCAGGTGCAGGTTCCACAGGTAGCGGTCCATGAACATGGCGTTGAAGGCCGCGGTGCGCCCGGGCTCGAGGGCCTTCTCCAGGCCCTGAAGGTTCTCGGTCAGGACGGCGGGAGTGGTCTGGCCCCCACCGGCGAGCTCGGCCCAGTAACCGGCGTTGGCGGCTGCCGCGACGATGGCGGGATCCACGGTGGTGGGGGTCATTCCCGCCAGCAGCACCGCACTGCGCCCGGTCAGTCGGGTGAAGGCGGTGTCAAGGGTGAGGCGGCCGTCGGGCAGGCGAGTGATGCGCGGGGCGAAGCGGGAGCGGTCGACACCGGGCCGGGGTGCCGCGCCGGCCCGGTCGAGGTCGTCAATGGCCTTGGCGGTCCCGGCGGGCACGACGGTGGTGCCGGTGCCGGCCACGACGCCCTCGGTGAGACGGACCAGGACGTTGCCCGGCCCCAGGTCCAGGACGGTGCGCACCGGGGCGTCCGATCCGGCTGCGAGGGCCCCGGTGACCAGACCGGGCCAGTCGACCGGGTCGATGAGCACGGCGGTGGCCAGCTCGCGGGCGAGCTTCTCGTTCAGGCCGCAGGCGGCCGCCCAGGCGGCGACGTCGTCGACCGCGCCGGCGAGCAGCGGGGTGTGGAAGGGCACCGAGGTGGTGAGGAACTCGGTGACCGGGGCCAGGACGGCGCCGCCGCGGCGGCGGTCCTTGCGGGCCTTGGCGCTGCGGGCGGCGGCCGCCTCCAGCGCGGTGACAACGGCCTCGAGGTCGGCCGGGCGCCCCGAGAGGATGTGCGCCTGACGGCCGTTGGTCACGCCCACGGAGATCCGCTCCGAGCCGGGGACTCGGGCCAGGACGGCGTCGAGCACGCTGCGGGTGACGCCGCGCACCGAGAGCATGGGGGTGGACTCCCCCACCGTGCCCAGGTCGAGACGGCGGGTCGTGCGGGTGGCCGCCGCACCGATGAGGCGGGCGATGGCGTGAACCTCGATGACGCGCTCGCGCTCGCCGGCCTGCACGGCCTGGAGCAGGCTGACGCCCAGGACGCCCTGGGAGTGGCCGACGGCGCTCACCGGGGCGTGGGCGGCCGGGTCGATGCCGGCGCCGGGCAGGGAGGCCAGGGCGGCGTGCTGGGCCATGAGGATGCCGGGCACGGAGACGTCGGCGCCGTCGGCGGTGGTGCGGTGCTGAGGGGCGACCGGGGCCGCCTCGTCGTCCAGGAGCCTCGAGCCGCGCGGGGTCACGGTGAGCAGGTCGGTGGATACGGGGGCCAGGCGCTCGGCCACGGCCTGGTCGACCGCCACGACGTCAGCGGCCAGGGTGTGGTCCAGGGAGACCAGGTCGGCCAGCGTCTGGCGCCAGGGGGTGGCCTGGCCGCCGAAGGTGATGATGTAGGGCTCGCCTCCGCTCAGGCGCTCAGCGATGGTGGTCGCGGGGCTGGGGGCTTGCGAGTTCGTGTGCACGGTAGTGGTGTCCTTCGGTGTTGCGACGGCGTGGTCGGTGGTCTCGGAACGGTTACCTGAACTGGGGTCGGGTGAAGAGGGGGAATACGGCGGAGGCGGAGGCGAGTGGGTCTCGGAGCCGGGGTCAGAGGGGGATGTTGTCATGCTTCTTGGGGGACTCGGGGCGGGCGTCGTTCTTGGCGCGCAGCGCGGCCAGTGAGTCGACGATGACGTTGCGGGTGTCCTCAGGGGCGATGACGGCGTCGATCTCACCGATGGCCACGGCCTTGTCCGGGTTGATGACGGCGTCGGTGTACTCGGCCACGAGCCGCTCGTGCTCGGCGGTGGCGGCCTCCTCCCCCTGCTCGTCACGGACCTTGGCCAGGTCGCGGCGGTGGATGATGCCGACGGCGCCGGCGGCGCCCAGGACGGCGATCTCGGCTCCCGGCCAGCAGAAGTTGAGGTCGGCGCCGATGGCCTTGGAGCCCATGACGATGTAGGCGCCGCCATAGGCCTTGCGCAAAACGATCGTCACCAGCGGCACAGTGGCGGTGGCGTAGGCGTTGATGACCTTGGCTCCGCGGCGGATGATGCCGGCGTGCTCCTGCTCGGCTCCGGGACGGTAGCCGGGGACGTCGACGAAGGTGACCACCGGCAGCCCGAAGGCGTCGCAGAAGCGCACGAAGCGGGCGAGCTTCTCAGAGGCGTCGACGTCCAGGGTGCCGGCGTCCACCAGCGGCTGGTTGGCGACGATCCCCACCGGGTGGCCCTCGAAGCAGGCGAAGCCGACCACGACGTTGGGTGCGAACTCCTCCTGGACCTGGACGAGCTCGCCGTGGTCGACGACGGCCGAGACCACCTCGACGACGTCGTAGGCCTGCCGGGTGGAGGCCGGGACGATCTCGCCGACACTGCGGGCGGCCTCAGCGTCGGCCTGGGCGTCAGCGTCGTCGTAGGCGTAGAGGGGGGCGCTGACCTCGGATGAGGAGGGCAGGTAGGCCAGGAAGGTGCGGACCTGCCCCAACGCGTCCTCCTCGTCGTCGGCCACGTAGTGGACGACGCCGGAGACGGAACCGTGGATCTGTGCACCGCCGAGGTCCTCGGCGCTGATCTGCTCACCGGTTGTGGCGCGTACGACGTCGGGGCCGGTGACGAACATGTGGGAGGCCTGGCGGGTGGCGATGACGAAGTCGGTCAGGGCCGGGCTGTAGACGGCGCCGCCGGCGCAGGGTCCCAGGATGACGCTGATCTGCGGGACCAGTCCGGAGGCGGCGCAGGTGCGGTTGAAGATGCGCCCGTACTGGCGCAGAGCTCCCACGCCCTCCTGGATCTTGGCGCCGCCGGAGTCGATGAGTCCGATGACGGGGATGCGCAGGCGCAGGGCGTCGTCCAGGAGGCGGACGATCTTGTCCCCCTCGATGGTGCCCAGGGCGCCGCCGGAGACGGAGAAGTCCTGGGAGTAGACGGCCACCTGGCGGCCGTCGATCTGGCCGAAGCCGGTGACGACGCCCGAGGGGCGGGCCTTGTCGCCGGCACCTGAACCGGAGTAGCGGCCGATCTCCAGGAAGGTGGAGTCGTCGAGCAGGTCGTTGATGCGCTCGCGGGCGGTGCGCTTGCCCTTGGCGTGCTGACGGGCGGCGGCGTGCTCCTCGGCCTCCCGGTCGATGCGGGCGATGCGCTGGCGGAAGGCGGTGGTGGCCTCCGAGTCGGCCATAGTGGTTCCTTGGGCCGGTGTCTCGGCAGATGCGCCGGGGCCGGTGATGGGGGCGGTGGTCACGGTTCAGGCCTCCTCGGAGTTGTTCTCGGGGGTGCTCATGCGCACCAGGACATCGCCGGCCGAGACGGTGCGTCCGGCGCTGACGGGGATCTCCGAGATGGTGCCGTCGCTGGGTGCGTGGACGTAGTTCTCCATCTTCATGGACTCCAGGACCACGAGCAGATCGCCCTGGCAGACCGGCTGGCCCGGCTCCACGCAGATCCGGGTGACGATGGCCTGCATGGGGGCGGCGATGACACCGGGCTCACCGCCGGCGGTCCCGGTCTCACCGGGGGCTGCGCCTCGAGGTGAGCGGGTGGCGCCCGAACGGCCGCGCAGCGGCTGGGCCCGGTTGCTGTGGGGGCTGAAGCCTCGCGCCGGGTTGGAGGGGGCGAGGATCCCGTCGGGCAGGGTCAGCTGCATGCGGCGGCCGTTGAGCTCGATGATGTAGCTGGAGCGGGTACGCGGGTTGGCGACCGTCTCCGCCGAGCCGTCGGCCTGCGACGTCGCCGCGGCGTCGGCGAGATCGGGCAGCACCTCGTTCTCGATCCACCGCGTGGTCACAGCCAGCCGCCCGGTCTCGTCGGAGGCGGTGAACTCGGGGCGGGTCAGGACCTCGGAGTGCAGGGCAGTGCACACGGTGACGCCCTCGACCACCGTCTCCCGCAGGGCTCGCCGGGCTCGGGCGATGGCCTGCTCCCGGCTGGCACCGGTGATGATGATCTTGGCGAGCATCGGATCGAACAAGGGGGTGACGACGTCGCCCTCAGTGACTCCGGACTCGATGCGGATACCGGGACCGGCCGGCCAGCGCAGGCGGGTGATGGTACCGGTGGAGGGGGCCAGACCTCGGGCGGGATCCTCACAGGTGATGCGCAGCTCGAGGCTGTGACCGCGGGGCTCGTTGACCTGTCCGAGGTGACCACCCTCGGCGATGCACAGCTGGATTTCGACCAGATCGGTGCCGGCGACCTCCTCGGTGACGCAGTGCTCCACCTGCAGACGGGGGTTGACCTCAAGGAACCAGATATCGCCCTCGGGGGTCAGGAGGAACTCGCAGGTGGCCACGCCGACGTAGTCGACCGTCTCCAGGAGGCGACGGGAGGCCTCGACCAGACGCCCGTGGACGCCCTCGGGCAGGAAGGGTGCGGGAGCCTCCTCGAGGAGCTTCTGATTGCGTCGCTGCAGGGAGCAGTCGCGGGTGGAGACCACGGCGAAACCGCCGTGGCTGTCGCGGGCGCACTGGGTCTCGACGTGACGTGCGGCCGTGACGAACCGCTCCAGGATGAGGGTTCCGCCGCCCTGCGCCGCGGACTCGAAGGCAGGGGTGGCCCGGACCTCGTCGTCATTGTGCAGGACGGTGATGCCGCGTCCGCCGCCACCGTCGGTGCGCTTCAGGGCGACCGGGTAGCCGTGGGCGGCGGCGAAGGCGATGACGGTCTCGGCGTCGGTGACCGAGTCGGTGATGCCCGGCACCGGGGCGACCTGGGCCCGCTCGGCGGTGGCTCGGGCGCTCATCTTGTCTCCGAGGGCGTCCATGGCCTCGGGTGAGGGCCCGACCCAGGTGATCCCCGCCTCGATGATGGAGCGGGCGAAGTCTGCGTCCTCGGACAGGAACCCGTATCCGGGGTGGATGGCGTCCGCGCCGGTGGCGCGGGCCAGCTCGAGCAGTGCCGCCGCGTCGGTGTAGGACGATCCCTCGGGCAGTGCGTAGGCCTCATCGGCGAGCTCTGCGGCGGGGCTCATGAGGTCCTCGGGCGTGTACGGAAGGATCGACGTCGCCCCAAGGTCGCGGGCGGTTCGCACGATACGCAGTGCGATCTCGCCACGGTTGGCGATGAGGATACGGGAGAGGGTCACCAAGAGTCTCCTTACCTGGACGCTGCCGGGCTGGCGGCGGGCCCTCCTTGGGCCGGCGGGGTGGATCCGTGCTTTCCCTACAATCGTCGAGGGGCGGGTCCACTGGACTATGACGTTACGTGGTCAAGGCACCACATTCCATTTGTGGAAACCTCACAAAGACTGAGAGTTGCGTTGGTGTAACAATCGAGACCCCAGTAATGGGGCGGCATAACGGGGGCCTGACAAAGACGGCTCCCACCCCTCGAATGCCTTTGAGGTTTCCCACAAGCCCGATGGGGTGGTGCGACCCAGCGCATCGGCTGTCACACCTGCATCACGAACACCTCCTCCAACAAGGTGTCGATGCCGGTCGCGGGCAGCACCCCGCGGCGTCGTCAGTGTCAGCCGCGAGCGTCATGGCGGTGCGAGGAGGCCGCCTCGCGCAGCTCGCAGATGGCGGCCAGGGCGTCGTCGGCCCGGTAGACGGCCGACCCGGCGACGAAGACGTCCGCCCCGGCCTCGGCGGCGCGCTCAATCGTGTGGGCGGTGATGCCGCCATCGACCTGCACTCGCAGGTCGAGCCCTCTGGCACCGACCAGCTCGCGCGCCCGGCGGATCTTGGGCAGCATCGACTCGATGAAGGACTGGCCCCCGAAGCCCGGCTCCACGGTCATGAGCAGGAGGAGGTCGAACTCCCCCAGGACATCGGCGACGGCCTCCAGGGGGGTGGCGGGCCTCAGGGCGATGCCCGCGCCGGCGCCGAGCCGGTGGAGCTCGCGCGCCAGGCGCACCGGTGCCGTCGTGGCCTCGGCGTGGGGGGTGACGATCTGGCAGCCGGCCTCGGCGTAGGCCGGTGCCCAGCGGTCGGCGTCGCGGATCATGAGGTGGGCATCCACGGGCAGCGAGGAATGGGCGAGCACCGCCTCGACCACCGGCAGCCCCCATGACAGGTTGGGCACGAAGTGGTTGTCCATGACATCGACGTGGAGCCCGTCGGCGCCCGGGGCGCCGACGTCGCCCGTGACCCGGTCGAGCTCGTCGGCCAGGTGGGCGATGTCGCAGTTGAGGATCGAGGGGTGGATGGCCGTCATCGGGATGCTCCTCATGATGCGCTGGTGTGGTTGGTCAGTCAGCTGGTGCGGCGCAGCAGGGCGCAGAACATGGCGTCGGTGCCGTCGAGGTGGGGCCAGAGCTGAAGCGCCTCCCGGTCGGATCCGGCCGGCGGATGAGGGGCCAGGCGGGTGGCGACGTCCCCGGCGTGCAGGGGCTCGGTGCGCAGGCCCTCGCGCTCCAGCAGCCGCGTCACGTCGCGCACCACGAGGGTCGTCTCCAGGGCGTGCGGGGAACAGGTCACGTAGGTCACCACTCCCCCGCGTCGCACGGCGCGCAGGGCACTGGCCAGCAGCTCGCGCTGAAGCTCGGCCAGAACGGTGACGTCCTGCGGCTGCCGGCGCCAGCGGGCCTCGGGGCGGCGGCGCAGCGACCCCAGCCCCGTGCAGGGGGCGTCGACAAGAACCCGGTCGTAGGCGCCGGGCTCATCGCGCCCGAGGTCACGTCCATCACCGCAACGCACCCGGGCGACGTCCGGCGCGATGGCTCGCAGGGCCGAGCGCACCAGGTCGGCCCGATGGGGGCTGACCTCGTTGGCCAGCAGCTGGGCGCCTGTCTGCGCGGCCCTCGCGGCGAGAAGCGCAGCCTTGCCACCGGGTCCGGCGCATAGGTCGAGCCAGCGCGCGTCGCGGCCCTCCACAGGGGCGTGTGCCGCAACGAGTGCCACCAGCTGGCTGCCCTCGTCCTCGACCCCGGCCCGGCAGTCGCGGATCGCCTCGATCCGGCCAGGGTCTCCCCCGACCATGACGACGGCGAGGGGACTGATCCTGCCGGGGCGAGGCTCGACGTCGTGGACCCGGTCGGCCTTGCGGGCGGCCTTGGCCAGCGCCTCCGGAGCGATGAGGCCGGGTCTGGCGCACAGGGCCACCTCGGGGTCGGCGTTATCCGCGGCCAGGAGCGCCTCGAGCTCCTCGCCGCTGCGGCCGTGGGTGACCAGGGCCTGGCGCAGCGCCTTGACGATCCACTCCGGGTGCGACTGGGTGCGGGCCAGAGCGCTCGTCTCATCGGGTGCGTCCCGGCGCAGCTCATCCATCCAGGAGTCCAGGTCCCGCCCGCTGAGGCGACGCATGACGGCGTTGACGAAGGTGGCCGCGCCGCGCCCGCAGGAGGTAGTGGCCAGGTCCACGGTGGTGCTCACGGCGGCGTGCTGGGCCACCCTCATACCCATGAGCTGGTGGGCCCCCAGGCGCAGGACGTCGAGCACGGCCGGATCGATGCGCTCCAGGGGACGGTCCGTGCAAGCGGCGATCATCGCGTCGTAGCGACCCAGCAGCCGCAGGGTCCCGTAGGTCAGAGCAGTGGCGAAGCCGGCGTCACGCCGATCCAGGTCGGCGGTCTCCAGCAGCTCGGGCAGGAGGAGGTTGGCGAAGGCGTCATCGCGGCGAACGCGGGTGAGCACCTCCAGGGCCACCTGACGCGCCGAGCCGGATCGACCTCCCGCCGGGCGCGCCGACGCACCCGCCTGTGGGCCGTCCTGCTTGAAGGAGCGCCGGCCCCGGGCTTGGCGACCCTGGTGAGGACCGCCGCGCTCAGTTCGCCTGCCGCGTTGCTCCCGGCGTCTGCCAGGAGCGCCACCCCGCCCGTGGCCTGCGCCTCGCCGGTTCTCGTCGTGGCCGCCCGACGCGCCCCGGCGTGTCGATCGCTCCCCCATCAGCTCATCGCCTCACCGTCGTCGTTCGTCACGCACGAGGTCCCCAGGACGGCCCCCACCTCCGGACGCGCTCCCCTGGCCCAGGCGTCGGCAGGCATCCAGCTGCGCCCGGCGGGCGCGACCTGCCCCAGACGGACGGCGCAGCCCCCGGCTCCCACGAGGACCTCGCGCTTGGTGGCGCGCAGCTGGCCGGGCAACAGATCGGTGACCTCCGGGACCAGGGTGACCGGGCCCAGACGGAACCGGGACCCCTGGTACGTGGTGTGGGCACCCGGCGCCGGAGTGACGCCCCGGATCCGACGGTCAATGGCAAGCGCCGGATCCTCCCAGCGGATCAGGCCGTCGGCCGACGAGAGCACGGGGGCCAGCGTGGCCAGCGCGTCCTCCTGCGGCTCCGGACGCACGCTGCCATCCTCAACCCGGCGCAGCACATCGAGGACCAGGGGCGCCCCGGCGCGCGCCAGCCGCTCGAGCAGATCCCCGCTGGTGTCCCGACCGCTGATGGCCTCCGTGAGTCGGCCATAGACGGGACCGGTGTCGAGCCCCTCCTCGAGGCGGAACACGCAGGCCCCGGTGACCTCGTCACCGGCGATGACCGCCCGCTGGACCGGGGCGGCTCCGCGCCACGCGGGCAGCAGAGAGAAGTGCAGATTCAGCCAGCCGTGCTCAGGGACGTCCAGCAGATCGGCCGGCACCAGGCGACCGTAGGCGACCACGACGGCGACGTCAGCCTTCAGAGCGCCGACCCACGCGTGCACGTCGTCGGCCTGCTCCCCCTTGAGGGTGGCCGGAGTGCGTACATCGAGCCCCGCATCGCGAGCCACGGCCGCCACCGGCGAGGGGTGCAGCGTCCGGCCGCGCCCTTTGCGAGCGTCAGCACGGGTGAGGACCCCGACGACGTCGTGCTCACTGGCGATGAGGGCCTCCAGGGTGGGCAGGGCCGCCTCGGGGGTTCCGGCGAAAAGCACACGCATGCGGCTGAGTCTAAGGGGCGACGTCACCCAGTGCGGGGTTCAATGCCGGTCCGGCGTGGGGAGCAGGCCCAGTGCGATGAGCTCGGAGCGCAGCCGTCCCACACCGGTGAAGTGGTGGGTGCGCATTCCCAGGTGGCCAGCCGCCTCGATGTTGACCACCGAGTCATCGATGAACAGGGTGCGGGAGGCCTGGAGACGGTAACGACTCAGAAGAAGGTCGAAGATGGCGGCATCCGGTTTGGCCAGGTGCTCGCGCCCGGAGACCACGATGCCCACAAAGCTTTCGAGCTGGGGAACCAGGAGCCTGGCCCGCTCGAAGGGCGCGGCGTCGAAGTTGGTCAGCCCGTACAGCGCCACGCCCCTCCCAAGGAGGTCGTCGAGCAGAGCGGCCATGCCGGGAACGGGACCCGTCAGCGATTCGGCGAAGCGCTGACGGTACAAGGAGAGGATCTCCGCCCAGTCGGGGCGGCCGGGGTGGGCCCGGGTGTAGTCGGCGAGCACCTGTTCGAAGGGCTCTCCCCGGTCGAGTCGTTCGTTCCAGGTCAGGAACCCTCCGTCGACCACGAACTCCTCCCAGTCGTCGGCCGAGACGTATCCGGCGACGGCCGCCATGGGCTCCCACGCGTACAGGACGTTGCCGTAGTCGAGGACGACGGCACTGACGGCGCCTGCGGGGCTGGAGGTCGTCAAGGAGGACGATGCGTTCACGTCCGCCATCCTCCCACTCCGTCACCTCGGGACTCGGGTGGCTCCACCCGGGACGGATCACCCTTGACGTTTGTGAGTCACCTACTGAAGCGGGTCCGCCGCATCGGCGGTTCAGGGGCGCTCCACAGCAGCGCCCGAAGAGGCAAAACACCTGATGAAAGCAACGTCACGTACCGATCGCGACCGCTCAATCGGTGCGCTCAGAACTTCTTCCTACCAGGGAGTTTCCAAGCCTCAGGAACTCTGGTACGCTCGTACCAATCCGGTACAGGCGTACCACTTTGACAGTCTGAGCGCGTGATGCGCGTCATGATCCATATCGGCGACACAGTGCTGTGTCAGAGAGGGAGTCATGGAATTCTCCGTAGATTCCGAAATCGGGAAGCTTCGCCAGGTCATCCTGCACCGGCCCGGCAACGAGATGCTCCGACTCACTCCGCAGAACAAGGACCACCTCCTGTTCGATGATGTCCTGTGGCTCGAGCGGGCCCAGGAGGAGCACGACCAGTTCGCACGAGTTCTGACTGACCGCGACATCGAGGTGCTCTACCTCAGCGACCTGCTGGCCCAGACCCTCGAGGTGCCCGAAGCCAGGCAATACGTCCTGGACCGAGTCGTCAACGAGAACACCAACGGCCCCAGCGCCGCCGATCCGCTGCGCGCCCTGGCCCAGGGGCTGTCCGGGGCCGAGTTGGCCGAGGTGCTCGTTGCTGGGATCACGAAGGCCGAGCTGCTCGAGCGCACCTCATGCCCGGACTCGCTCGTGCTGGCCTCCATGGACGACGACGACCTGCTTCTGCCGCCGTTGCCCAACCACCTCTTCACCCGCGACACGTCCTGCTGGATCTACAACGGCGTCTCCATCAACTCGATGATGATGCCGGCCCGGCAGCGCGAGACCATCAACTACGAGGCGATCTACCGTTGGCACCCTCTCTTCGCCGGCTCCGACTTCCCCGTGTGGTCCGAGGGCACGCAGGCCGGCCCCGCCACCGTGGAGGGTGGAGACGTCCAGATCATCGGCAACGGCGCCGTTCTGGTCGGAGTCTCCGAGCGCACCACCTCGCAGGGCATCGAGAGGCTCGCCAGCCGACTGTTCGCCGGAGGCACGGTGAATCGGATCATCGCCGTCGAGATGAACCGGACACGCGCCCAGATGCACCTGGACACGGTGATGACCATGGTCGACGTCGGCACGTTCACCATCTACGGCGGCCTGGGGAAGCTGCCGACGCTTACGCTGCGCCCGGACGGCGACAAGCAGATCAGCGTCACACGCAACGCCCCCGAGGACATGTACCGCGTCATCGCCCAGGCCCTGGGCGTCGACGGGCTCAACGTTCTCATCACGCCCCAGGACTCGATGGCCGCCGCCCGTGAGCAGTGGGACGACGGCTCCAACTCCCTGGCCATCGCCCCCGGTGTCATCGTTACCTATGAACGTAACGTCAACACGAACGAGTACCTTACTTCCCATGGCATCGAGGTCCTGACCATTCCCGGCTCGGAAGTCGGTCGCGGTCGCGGTGGTCCACACTGCATGAGCTGCCCGACCCTGCGGGACCCGCTTGCCTGAGTCGGCCCTGGCCGACACATAAGAAGAACTGTCAGTACATCACCACACTGGACGAAGGAATCCTCATGTCCCACCCCCTGCACAACCGCAGTTTCCTCAAAGAGCTCGACTTCACGGCCGAGGAGTGGAGCTCCCTGCTCGAGCTGGCCGCCCAGCTCAAGGCGGACAAGAAGGCCGGCCGCGAGGTGAAGCGGCTGACCGGTAAGAACATCGCTCTCATTTTTGAGAAGACCTCGACGCGCACCCGCTGCTCTTTCGAGGTCGCCGCCTACGACCAGGGCGCACAAGTCACCTACCTCGACCCCTCCGGATCCCAGATGGGTCACAAGGAGTCCGTGGCGGACACCGCTCGGGTGCTGGGCCGCTTCTATGACGGCATCGAGTTCCGCGGCAAGAAGCAGGAGCACGTCGAGGCTCTGGCTGAGCTCTCCGGCGTCCCGGTGTGGAATGGACTGACGGACGAGTGGCACCCCACCCAGATGCTCGCCGACCAGCTGACCATGCTGGAGCACGCCGACAAGCCGATCGAGCAGATCTCCTTCGCCTACCTGGGCGACGCGCGCAACAACGTTGCCAACTCACTGCTCATCTCGGCGGCCCTCATGGGAATGGACGTGCGGATGGTGGCCCCCAAGGAGCTGCAGACCTCTCCCGAGGTGGTGGCTCAGGCCGAGAAGCTGGCCAAGGACAGTGGCGCCCGCATCCTCATCACCGACGACACCGCCCAGGGTGTCAAGGGCGTCGACTTCCTCTACACCGACGTGTGGGTCTCCATGGGTGAGCCCAAGGAGGTCTGGGATCAGCGCATCGCCCTGCTCGCGCCCTACCAGGTCAACGCCCAGCTGGTGGAGGCCACCGGCAACCCGGACGTGAAGTTCCTCCACTGCCTGCCGGCCTTCCATGACCGCAACACCACGGTCGGTGAGGACATCTTCGCCAAGACCGGAATGGAGGGCCTGGAGGTGACCGACGACGTCTTCGAGACCGAGCGCAACGTCGCCTTCGACCAGGCCGAGAACCGTATGCACACCATCAAGGCCGTGATGGTCGCGACCCTGGGACAGTGGGACTGACTTGTGAGAATCGTCGTCGCCCTCGGAGGAAACGCCCTGCTGCGTCGGGGGGAGAAGCCCGACGCCAGTACCCAGATCCGCAATGTCGAGATCGCGGCCCACGAGCTGGCCAAGCTGGCGGAGAAGCACGAGCTGGTCCTGACTCACGGGAACGGCCCCCAGGTGGGTGTCCTGGCCCTGCAGTCCGCCAATGACGAGCGCCTCTCCGAGCCCTACCCCTTCGATACCCTCGGTGCCCAGACGCAGGGCATGATCGGATACTGGCTGCTGCAGGCCATGCAGAACGCCCTGCCCGGTCGCCACGTGGCCGCCATGGTCAATCAGACCCTGGTGATGGCCGGTGACCCGGCCTTCTCCAACCCCACCAAGTTCGTCGGTGAGGTGTACACCAAGGAGGAGGCCGAGAAGCTGGCTGAGGAGCGGGGCTGGGTGGTCAAGCCCGACGGCGAGCACTACCGCCGCGTCGTCGGCTCCCCCATGCCGCAGCGCGTCATCGAGACCCGTCTAGTGCGCACACTGCTGGATGCCGGCGCGATCGTCGTCTGCTCCGGGGGCGGCGGTGTGCCCGTCGTCCGCAGCGAGGAGGGCAAGCTCAAGGGTATTGAAGCCGTCATCGACAAGGACCTCACGGCGTCGGTCATGGCCGAGGCCCTGGAGGCCGATGCGCTTCTTATCCTCACGGACGTTGATGGAGTGTTTCGGGACTTCGGGACCGAGAACCAGAAACAGGTTCCGAGGGCGACGCCGGCAGAGCTGCGGTCCATGGGACTTCCCAGTGGTTCCATGGGACCAAAGGTTGAGGCGGTGTGCCGATTTGTTGAGCTGACTGGCGACATGGCGGCAATCGGGCGCCTCGAGGACGCCGTTTCCATCATTGAGGGCCATGCAGGGACTATCGTGACTCCCGGGGGAAACTACGGGGGGCCGGACGATATCCATCCCCCGATTCCCGAGCAGCTCGACACGCGCATCCGCAGGGCCTGACCGGCGCAACGGCATCGGTCTTTCAAGGAGGTGGTGAACACCCTTAACCCACAATGACCGTGCCACGGTTCAGCAATCATTCTTATACTCAGATACTCCTACGGCTACATTTGCAGTTCGTTCAGAGTAGAATGACAATGTTGAGCCATAGACACATCACTTGTCTTCATTCACTCATCACACATCGAGCACAAAGGAGTGACTTACTCATGACGAAGATCGTCAACTCTTGGAACGACTTCGACCCTCTCAAGCGTGTCATCGTCGGACGCGCCGACTTCTCGGTTATTCCTCCCGAGGAGCCCGCCACCTCTGAGAAGGTGCCGATCGACTCCGAGATGCGCGGAATGTGGGGCCCCCGCCCCACCGCCACCGTTGAGGCCGCCAACGAGCAGCTCGACAACTACGTCAAGATCCTCGAGGGTCTGGGCGTCCAGGTGGACCGCCCCACGCCGCTGCAGTGGAACCAGGCCATCCAGACGCCTGACTTCCGCACGGAGTCCGGCTTCACCCAGATGCCCCCGCGTGACATCCTGCTCACCATCGGTGACGAGATCATGGCGTCGGCCAACTCGTTCCGCTGCCGCTACTTCGAATACCTCGCCTACTGGCCCCTCATGAACCAGTACTTCGAGGAGGACCCCGAGTTCAAGTGGACTCAGGCCCCTCGTCCGCGGCTGACGGACAAGTCCTACAAGCACAACTACTACGACGAGCGGATCTCCCTGGAGGAGCGCCTTGAGCGCACCGCCGCCAAGGACTTCGTGACTACCGAGTTCGAGCCGATGTGGGACGCCGCCGACGTCATGCGCGTGGGTAAGGACCTGTTCATCCAGCACGGTCTGACCACCAACCGCAAGGCGATGGAGTGGTTCAAGCGCTACTACCCGGACCTGCGGGTGCACGCGGTGAACTTCCCCGGCGACCCCTACCCGATCCACATCGACGCCACCTTCGTGCCGCTGCGGCCCGGGCTCATCATCAACAACCCGCACCGCCGCCTGCCCGAGGAGCAGCGCAAGATCTTCGAGGCCAACGACTGGCAGATCGTCGACGCGGCTCCCCCGGCCCACGAGGTTCCGCCGCCGCTGTGCTACTCCTCCGTCTGGCTGTCCATGAACTGCCTGGTCATCGACCACAAGACCGTGTGTGTCGAGGCCAGTGAGGTCCACCAGATGGAGCAGATGGACAAGCTCGGCATGAACGTCATCCCGGTTCCCTTCCGTGACGCCTACGCCTTCGGCGGTGGTCTGCACTGCGCAACGGCCGATGTCTACCGTGAGGGTGGCTGCGAGGACTACTTCCCCAACCAGGTCGCTGACCCGACTCTGGTCTGATCTCAAGGGTGCGGGGCGGCGGCTCATGGGACCGGGCTGCCGCCCCGCACCTTACCCGGCTCTGCTCTTCGCAGCGCGGTCAGCGGCCGCTCCATAGGACTGGGAAGGCCCTCCTGACCGCGTGAGACCTGGCAAGGATGCCGGTCCGTCGCGCACGCCGGGGGAGAACTCAGGAGACACAACTGCTATGTCACAGACATCGTCCGCTGAATCCTCTGTCACAGAGTACGTCATGAACAAGAAGCTGGGCGCCATCGCCATGCTTCTCTCCGCCACCGGGATGGGCCTTGTCGGCACCATCAGTCGTGGTACGACCGCCGGCCTCGCTCACGCCGACAAGTCCGTCATCGGTTCGTTCCTGGCCTTCGGCCGCATGAGCGTCGGACTACTCGGGTTCATTCTTATCCTCATCTTCACCGGGAAGGCCGGGCTGTTCAAGAGCACCCGCCTGAGCACCACTGTGATCCTGGGAGGGGTCAGCATCGGCCTGTCCCTGGGGTGCTACATCTCCTCGACATTGATGACGACCATTTCCAATGCCGTCTTCCTCATCTACACGGGACCCTTGTTCTGCGCACTGCTCGCACGCATTTTCCGCAAAGAGAAGATCAGCGTGCTCTCCGGAATCTTCCTGTCGCTCGTGTTCATAGGAATGCTGCTGACCATTGGAATCATCGACTTCAAGAACGGGAGTCTGACTTTCGGACTGGATCTGTCGGCCACAACTCCAGAGTTCCCTCAGAAGAGCCTAGGGGATCTTTTAGGTCTGTTGTCCGGCATATTCTACGGTCTGGCACTGTTCTTCTACGGGTACCGCAAGGATGTCGATTCGATCGTCCGCGGTGTGTGGAACTTCTTCTGGGCCGCCTGCGCAACGCTGGTCATGTCCATCGTCTTGCGTCCTTGGCACGGCATTTCCACCTTCACCGCCACCAACTGGATGTGGGCAGTGGCCCTCTTCCTCGTCTGCGGCCTCTTCGCGCTGGGATTCCTGGTCGTTGCAGGGCGCAACCTGCCCGCCGTTGAGTACTCGACGATCTCCTACTGGGAGTGTCCGGTCGCCATTCTGTGCGGCCTGCTCGTCTGGGGCGAGAAGCTCACCCCCATGGGGATGATCGGCGGACTGCTCATTGTCGGCGGTGGGTTGGCCCCGATCATCGTGGATGCCATCGCCCGGAAATCACGCGCCTCCACGTCCTGATCCTCCTGTGATCCTGTCTGCCTGCGCCAACTCCCAGCGGGCAGACAGGATCACATGTAGAGTCATCAACGTCTCACCTTGGGATGACCATTACGTCATCGTCGACATCCACCGAGCTGGAGCCATAGGCTATGAACACCTCCCACTCAGGAAGCACGAAAGACCATCATCTGGACTCAGAACGAAGTCTCGCACTGAGGCGTGCAGCGAAGGCGAGCTTCATCGGAAACTTCATTGAGTGGTTCGACTACGCCTCGTACGGATACCTGGTCACCGTCATTGGTCACGCCTTCTTCCCAGAGGCAGATAAATCAGTCCAGCTGCTCTCGACATATGCAGTATTCGCGATGTCCTTCATTCTGCGCCCGATCGGCGCCGTTGTATGGGGGGCGTGGGGAGACCGTTGGGGACGCCGTTGGGCACTGTCCTGGTCGATTCTTATCATGTCCGGATCGACATTCTTCATCGGTCTCCTTCCCACGTACGCGACTATCGGCATGGCAAGCGCCATGAGCCTCCTTGTCCTGCGAATGATTCAGGGATTCTCCGCCTCCGGCGAGTACGCGGGTGCCGGAACCTTCCTTGCCGAGTACGCACCTCCGGCTCGGCGCGGTATCTACACGTCGCTGGTTCCGGCTTCTACTGCCTGTGGCCTCCTTGCCGGCTCTCTCATGGTGACCGGTATGTTCTCGGTCCTCAGCGACGATGCCATGAACACCTGGGGGTGGCGAGTTCCCTTCCTTTTGGCAGGGCCGCTGGGGCTCATCGGCCGCTACATCCGGGTCCACTTGGAGGACTCCCCCGCATACCAGGAGATGCGCGCGGAGATGCCGCAGGAGCAGAAGGCCGCCAGCTGGTCCGAACCGCTGCGGCTGCTGCTGCGAGACCACCTGCATGAGACCCTCATTACCTTTGGAGTCTCCTGCCTCAACGCCGTCGCCTTCTACATGCTTCTCACCTACATGCCGACGTATGTTCACGAAGAGCTCGGATTCTCCCAGGACACTTCCACTCTGGCTACCTCAGTGATGCTGGTCGTGTACATTGCGGCGATCTTCCTCATGGGGCACCTGTCGGACTCCTTTGGGCGTCGTCGGATGCTCATCGCCGCCTGCGTCGCGTTCATTGTGCTCACGATTCCGTTGTTCGTTGTGATGACGAAGGCTGCGGGCATGCTCGCCGTGGTCATCCTGTGTCAGATTGTCTTCGCTATAGCGTTGACGGCCAATGATGGAACTCTGGCCACCTTCCTGGCTGAGTCCTTCCCGACCAACGTGCGCTACTCGGGATTTGCCCTATCCTTCAATGGAGCCAATGCGCTTCTTGGCGGGACAACACCGTTCATTGTCACATGGCTCATCAAGGTCACCGGTTCCCCCCTGGCACCTGCGGTCTATCTCACGGTGATCGCGCTGATCGCCATGGTGGCAATCTTCCGTTCTCGTGCGATTCATGGGTCGGAGCTGACTGAGGAGCAGGCTCACCCCGAAGTCTGACCCACTCACTGAGAGCAGTTGACGACGAGTTGAATAGACACTGCTTGCTCACGAGGTCATTATCACCGTCTTGTTACGGACTTCAACGCGTTGTCGTCGTAAGATGATGGGTATGGCTCGTACTGATGGACATGACGCTGGAGAGGCAGCGAGTAGTGATGTGTCCGTACCCGCAGGCTCTCGCACAGAATCGCGAGTGACCCCGCGAGGTGAGGACCGTCGTCAGACCATCATCGAAGCCGCGGCGGCCATCATCCGTGAGTCAGGACCGTCCGCGATCAGCCACCGCAGTGTCGCCAAGCGAGCCGGGTGCTCCTTGTCTGCGACAACCTACTACTTCGACGGCTTGGAGGATCTCCTCCATCAGGCGGGTCTGGTCAACATCGGACTGTGGGCGTCTCGGGCGGAGCACGTCGCCGACCGGGTGGAGGCCTTCAAGGGCGTTCCGGACGTCCCCCAACGGGTGCGGTTCATCCTCCAAGCGACTCTTCCCGCCCATGGCGGCTACTTCGGGCACTATCTTCAGCTCATCTCAGCCAGCCAGGCATCTCCGGTGAAGCACGCCTACCGTCAGGGGCGGCAACGTCTCAATGCCGCACTGCGCCGGGTGCTGCGTCAGCTCGACAGCCCGCTCGAACCGGAGATGGTCATCGCTATCGTGGATGGTGCTGCGGTCACCGCGCTCAGTGAGGGGTGGAACGTCAAGTCCACCGCCGCGGGGCTACTGACGGATCTCATCTCCCTGGCCCATGGCATGCCACCCTTCCAGGCGCCTGGTGACACGCTGAGCGCTGCGTCGCCTCATGGCTCTCCCGCCACGTCGCCGGTCACAGCGGTGACGGGTAGCACTGCTGACTAGTGAGCCGTCCGAGCGGGTCTGCCTCTCCCCCTCGCATCTTCACGGTTGCCTCACCACAAACGGGTGGGGTCGAGCTCAACACGAACCGGCTCCTCGCGGCGGGCTGATCGGTCGCGCAGTCGTACCCTGAACATGGTGGCAAGCGCCTTGCCACGTGACAGCGGAGCGCGTACCAGGGCTCTGGCCGCGTCGGGGAGCACCTGACCGTGAACGGGCGGTGGCGCCACCGGGCCGAGCACCTCAAAGCCATCGGCTTCGGCCTGAGCCAGGAGGGATTCCACGCCGCGTACCGGCCCGTCCAAGCGGGCCACTCGCCATGCGGGCGGTAGGTGCAGGTCGGCCCGCTCCAGAAGGTCTCTGCGGGCGAATCCCACCTGGTCCCATCGCACGAGGGCCTGTGCCGCCACCGGCTCCGGGCCTCCCAGAAGGACAACGCGGGCCGACGGCGCCGCCAGCACCACGGCATTGGACCACTGGCGCAATGCCTCGCTGGCAGCACCAAGATCGGGACGGGAGGACAGTGCGGCGCCGTCGAGAAGTAGGACAGCCCGGTATCCGCCCTCGGCCACCGGCTCCGCCCCGGGCGTGGCCACCACGAGACGTGGCGCGTCGTCTACCTCGTCGATGACGCCGTGGGCCTCCCTGGCTCCTGAGACCACCACGGGGACGCCGGGAAAGGCCCGCCCCAGCTCCTCACCCGTACGCGTGGAACCGACCGTCGCCATCCTCAGTCCATGGCCGCCGCACTCAGGGCAGTTCCACCGCCCCACCGTACGAGCGCACCAACGGCAGGAGGTGCGCCCCCGTTGGTCCATCGCCAGCGGGCCGCCACAGACAGCGCACTGAGCGGCTTCGCGGCACCGGGCGCAGGCCACCAACGGCGCGTAGCCGGCGCGCGGCACCTGGATGAGAACCGGTCCGTCCTGCAGGGCCCGCCGCAGTGCTTGATGGGCGAGCGACGGGAGCCGGGCCGCCCCGGACGCACCCTCCCGGTCCAGCTCTGCCGGGCCAGGAACCTCCACACGAGGGACAACACCGCGCACAATATGCCGTGGCGCCGCCAGACTCTGGCACCATCCCTGCTCGACGAGCGACTGCGCTTCCACGGAACGGCTGAATCCACCGATGAGCAGGCCGGCTCCATCCAACGTCGAGCGCAGGGCCAGGACTGTGCGCGTATGACTGTAGGGGGCGTGAGGCTCTTCCAACCGGTTGTCCCCGTCGTCCCAGACGACCGCCAGCCCAAGCCGGTGCACCGGGGCGAAGGCCGCCGCCCTGGTGCCGACGACCACCCGGGCTCGCCCCAGCAGGAGAGCCAGGAATGCCCGATAACGGCGCGCAGGACCGTGCTCGGCTGAGAGCACCACCACCGGTTCCCCCTCCAGGTCGCGCCTGATCCGGGCTGCCAGGGTCTCAGCCTGATGGGTCGTTGCCACCACGACGACGGCGCCGCGAGAGCTCGCCAAGGTGGCCTGGACGGCTCGGGCCAGGCACAGCTGCCACGGCGACACCACCGGGACGCGCCTGCCGTCGTCGTCCGACGAACGTGCTTCGGGCGGCGGCAGCTGGGCCGGCAGGGCGGACCAGACCGCGCGTGGAGCCTCACCGTGAGCCAGCCGTCTCAGGAACTCCTCACCACCGTCGTAAGGCCGCCAGCTGAGCTCACTTGAGGACGGCGGATCCCAGGTGGGAAGTGCGAGGGGAGCCTTGTCCCTCTCAGCCTTCTCCGTGGTGGCGTGCCTTGCCGGAACCGCAAGACGAATGACGTCGGAGCGTGTCCCGCAGCTGCGGGAGGCAACGGCCTCGATGAGGCGACGCGAGCCCTCCGGCAGGACCGGGAGGTCGGAGACCACTCGCCGCAGAGCCGAGAGCCGGCCGATATGGGTGGTCGTGGACCCTCGCTCCCAGATCCATCCGCGCATCTCCTGCTCACCGAAGCGAACCATGACCCGGGTGCCAGGCAGGGCCTGCTGCGCCATCACCGCAGGAACCAAGTAGTCGAAGGTGCGGTCGAGGTGCGGCACCGGGGAGTCCAGGAGAACCCTGGCCACGGGGTCACGGACCCCGGCCACCGTCACTGTGCGCTGACCGGGCTCTGGCAGCTCCAGCAGCTCACCCTGCCTGCTGACGCCGTAACCACGTGCGGGGCCATCCGACTCACCGGAGGCAGAAGCGGCGTCGTCGTAGCCGGTTGCCATACAACCCCTCGGAAGTCTTCCGCCCCGAGTACGCGGGACTCAGACGGCCTGGCGCAGGGCCTCGACGCGGTCGGTGGCCTCCCAGCTGAAGCCGGGACGCCCGAAGTGGCCGTAGGAGCTGGTGGCGCGGTAGATGGGACGCAGCAGGTCGAGATCGCGCACGATCGCGGCCGGACGAAGGTCGAAGACCTCGTTGACGGCCTTCATGATGCGCTCCTCAGGAACGGCTGCCGTCCCGAATGTCTCCACGTAGACGCCCACGGGGTGAGCAGAGCCGATGGCGTAGGCCACCTGAATCTCACACCTTCTGGCCAGTCCGGCTGCGACGACGTTCTTGGCGACCCAGCGCATGGCATAGCTGGCGGAGCGGTCCACCTTCGAGGGATCCTTGCCGGAGAATGCGCCCCCGCCATGACGGGCCATTCCGCCGTAGGTGTCCACGATGATCTTGCGTCCCGTCAGGCCGGCGTCACCTGCCGGACCACCGATGATGAACTGTCCCGAGGGGTTGATGAGGACGTCGGTGTCGGCGGTGTCGAGCTCGGTACCGGCCTCTGCCTGGGCGGCCAGCACCGGCTCGATGACCTCCGTACGCAGAGCGTCGGTCAGCCAGGCACGAGTGCGGTCCGCGTCGTGCTGGGTGGAGATGACCAGGTTGTCCAGGCTGACTGGGCGCTGGCCGTCGTAGCCGATCGTCACCTGCGTCTTGCCGTCGGGGCGCAGTCCTGGAAGGATGCCCTGCTTGCGCACGAAGGCCAGACGCTCCGCCAGACGATGAGCCAGATGGATGGGCAGGGGCATGAGAGCCGCGGTGTCGTCGCAGGCGTAGCCGAACATGAGCCCCTGGTCTCCGGCACCCTGCAGGTCGAGAGGATCGATGTCCGTGTCGTCCCGACGGGCCTGAAGGGACTTGTCGACCCCCGCCGCGATGTCCGCGGACTGCTGCCCGATCGATACCGACACACCACAGGAGCGAGCGTCGAAGCAGACATCTGAGGAGGTGTAGCCGATGGCGGAGATCTCCTGGCGAACGATCTCAGGGATCTCAACGTAGGCCCTCTCCGTCGTGACTTCTCCGGCCACGTGCACCAGGCCGGTCGTCACCATGGTCTCCACCGCGACGCGTGCGGTGGGGTCCTGCTCGAGAATGGCGTCGAGAATCGCATCAGAGACACGGTCGCAGATCTTGTCCGGGTGACCTTCAGTGACCGACTCGGACGTGAACAGACGTAAGGAGGAACTCACGCACCCATCGTAGTCACCGCCGGAACTGATCCGTCGTGGCGTTACCCACGAAAATGCGGAAGCCGGCCCTCAGGCCCCATTCACCAGGTCAGCAGTCAAAGAGATGAGAAGGCGGGCGACGTCCATCTTGCTGCCCTGTCCACGCGCGACTTCAGTGCCGTGGGCATCCAGGACGACGACGGCGTTGGGGACGTCTCCGAAGCCGAGCTCCTCCCCCACCGCGTTGACCGCCAGAAGGTGCGCCCCTTTTCGGCGGGCCTTGGCCCTGCCGTGGAAGAGCACGTCACCGTTCTCGTCCCCGGTCTCGGCGGCGAATCCGACCACGATCTGTCCGGGCCGAGGCGGGTCGCTCACCAACCCGGCCAGGATGTCCGGGTTGGTGGTGAGCTCAATGGACATGGCGGACATCGTGGACCTGGTGAACCTGGCCGCTTCTCCGGAGTTCTCCACTCCGGAGGGTGCCTGCTTCTTGAGCTTGGTGGTGGCCACGGTGACGGGCCGGTAGTCGGCGACGGCGGCAGCCATGATGACGGCGTCGGCGTCGCGGGCGGCATCGCGCACGATACGGAGCATGTCCGCGGCGGTACCGGCCGCGACAACGCTCACCTGCGCAGGCAGGGCTTTGAGCAGGTCGGAGGCCACGTGCGCCTGCACCAGGGTGACGCGGGCTCCCTGCTCGGCAGCGGCCGCCGCCAGTGCGCAGCCCTGGCGTCCTGAGGAGCGGTTGCCGAGGTACCTCACCGGATCGATGGGCTCGCGTGTACCGCCGGCCGAGATGACGACGTGCCGTCCTTGCAGACTCTTGTCGCCCTCCCCCGAGGCCTCCTGCGCTCCCGCGAACCCGGCGGCGGCATGTGTCAAGGCGGCCAGGGCCTGCGACACGATCTGCTCGGGTTCGGGCATCCGGCCCACTCCGGAGTCCTTGCCGGTCAGGCGCCCGCTGTCCGGCTCGATGACCGTCAGACCACGCTCACGCAGCACTGCCACATTCTCCCGGGTGGCGGGGTTGACCCACATCTGGGTGTGCATGGCCGGCGCCAGGACGACGGGGGCCTGGCAGGTCAGTATCGTCGCGGTAAGCATGTCGTCGGCCCGTCCTACTCGTACCCGCGCCAGTAGGTCCGCCGAGGCCGGAGCGACCACGACGAGCTCGGCCCACTCGGCCACGGCCACGTGCTCGACGGCGGCCGGGTCATCGAAGACCCCGGTGGATACGGCCCGGCCACTGACCGCCGCCAGAGCCGGAGCACCGATGAACCTCAGCGCCGACTCGGTGGCCACCACCTTGACCTCGTGCCCGGCCTGACGCAGCAGTCGAACGACGAAAGGGGCCTTGTAGGCGGCGATCGACCCGGCGACGCCGACGACGACGCGCCGTGACCGCTCGACGGCGGTCACGGCGCGTTCAGTCACAGCAGTGTGCGGCTCGTCCATGGCGAGCCGGGCTCAGAACTGGATGTCGTCGAGGCTGGTGGGAGTCTCGCCGCCCTCGAGGGACACCGGGGAATCCAGCGAGATGTCGCTGAACATGTCAGCCTCCGCGGCTCGACGGGCCTCCTCGGCCTCGGCGCGGCGGGCTCGGGCCACGTCCCCGGGGATGACCTCGAGCTTGTCCTCGGCGATCTCACGCAGAGCGATGCCCAGGGACTTCTCGCCGACCTCGGAGTCGACCAGCGGACCGAAGAACTCAAACTGGTTGTCCTCGAGCTGCTGGGTGTAGGTGTTGATCTGGCGGGCGCGCTTGGCGGCCTCCACCACGAGCCCGTACTTGGAGTCGACCTTCTCCAGAAGGTCGTCGATCGGCGGGTTGGTGATGCCCTCGGGCTGGGGAGAGGTTCCGAGCATGTGCATGCCTCCGGTTCAATCTCGATAGTTCAGAGCCACGTTATTCTAACTGCCCAATCCCATGAGTCTCTCCAGCTCCGCGGTGGCGCTCGCCACGGTGTCATTGATGACGACGTGGTCGAACTCCCCGGCCGCGTCCAGCTCGGTGCGGGCCGTGGCCAGGCGCCGCTCCTGCTCATGGGCATCCTCGGTACCGCGACCGACGAGCCTGCGGACGAGCTCCTCCCAGCTCGGCGGCGCGAGGAAGACGAGGCGAGCCTCAGGCATCGCCCGACGCACCTGCCGGGCACCGTCCAGGTCGATCTCCAGCAGTGCGGGGCATCCGGCATCGAGCCGGTCCTGGACCGGGCCCCGGGGGGTGCCGTAACGATGCGCTCCGTGGACCAGTGCCCACTCCAGCATCTGACCACTGGTGACGAGCGAGTCGAAGTCCTCATCGCTGACGAAGTGGTAGTGCACGCCGTCGACCTCACCGGGACGAGGCCGACGGGTGGTGGCCGAGACCGAGACGAACAGGTCTGGATGACGTCTGCGCAGCTCGGTGACGACAGTGCCCTTACCCACCGCCGTGGGGCCGGCCAGAACGGTCAGGCGGGCGAGAGCGGGAACGGACGGGTCTGAGGCAGCAACGTCGGTCATGGCCACATCATGGCCTACCGGGACCCGTCGGCACGACCCAGCGTCTAAGCGGCCTTCCTAGCCGAAGCGCTCCACGAGTGCCGCCCGCTGGTTGGCCCCCAGCCCACGCACTCGCCGGGACTCGGCGATATGCACGTCAGCGAGGATGGCATCAGCTGTTGTGGTCCCCACGCGTGGCAGGGAGATGAGCAGTGCTCTGACCTTCATCTTGCCCAAGACATCATCCGTCTCTGAGGCGGTGAAGAACTCGGAGAGCTTGAGCTCTCCGCTCTTGAGCTCGGACTTGATACGGGCGCGATGCGATCGCGCCGCAGCAGCCTTCTCCAGTGCCTGAGCCCGTTGCTCGGGTGTCAGCGTCGGAAGCGTCATGGTGTGTCTCCTCCCGGTCGAATACCAGTGACCCGCACCACGAGCATAAGTCGGGCCAGGTGTACTCGCATTCGCAGGGGCCTATATTCCACCACCGACTTCGTGTTTCCGCACACACCCTCAATCCGAGGCGGGCTGCAGCACCTTCAGACTCAGCGCAGAGCTGCTGCGGCCTCATAGGCGGATGCCGACGCTGCCTTTCGCAGCTCGTCGATGGAGGGTCCCGCCTTGAGAACCCCGCGTGATGTGGAGGCCAGGACCTGACGGCGCGCCGTCCCGAAAACCGCCTCCAGCTCGGCCGGCCCAGCGCCTTGGGCGCCCACGCCCGGCGCCAGCAACGGACCATTGGCGCGCTGCAGGTCAATTCCCAGGTCACTCACGGCCCCACCGACGGTGGCGCCGATGACCAGCCCGATGCTGCCGAGCCTGCCTTCGCCACTGGCCTGGGCGTTGGAGGCGGTCACGCCCTCCACGATGCCGGCGGCCACGGCCTGGTCCCCGTTGACAGCGTGCTGGACGCCGACTCCTTCCGGATTGGAGGTCAGGGCCAGGACGAAAACGCCGCGTCCGTTGGCCTCGGCGAGGTTGAGTGCAGGTGTGAGGGACCCGTAGCCCAGGTAGGGCGAGACGGTGATGGCGTCGGCGGCTGTAGGAGCGTCGTCGGACAGGTAGGCCTGAGCGTAGCCGGCCATCGTGGAACCGATGTCCCCGCGCTTGACGTCGAGAACGGACAAGGTGCCGAGGTCGCGTAGGGCCGCCAGGGCCTCCTCGAGGACCGCGATGCCGGCGCTGCCATGACGCTCGAAGAAAGCGGACTGGGGCTTGACGGCGGCCACGTGTCCACCAACCGCATCGATGGTCCGCAGGGCGAAGTCCCGCAGGCCTGCGGCCGAGTCGGCCAGGCCCCAGGCCTCGAGCAGGTTCGGGTGGGGGTCGATGCCGACGCACAGGGGCCCGTGGTCGTCCATGGCGTCAGCCAAGCGGGCTCCAAAGGGGCGTCGACTGGTCTGGTGAGCGGCGGTGGAACTCATCTGGTCTCCTTGTCGTCAACGGGGGCCACGGGGTGGGACTCGGATACCGAGCCTCGCCGGGATCGGCGGGCGGCGATGTGCTCCTGGAGGCTGCGAACCCGGAAGGGACCGCGCAGCTGGGCCTCGAGGGCCTGGACCGCTGCCTGGAGCTGTTGGACGGTGGTGATGATGGGACGGTCGGCACCGGTGGTGGCCGCGCGGATGGAGTAGCCGTCGGCGCGGGCCCCTTGGCCCTTGGGGGTGTTGACCACCATGTCGATGGCTCCGGACTCGATGAGCTCGGCGATCGTCTGCTCGCCGTGGTCACCAACGCCCTGGCTGATCTTGCGCACCGCCAAGGCGTCGATCCCGTTGCGGCGCAGCACCTGTGCGGTCCCGGTCGTGGCCAGGACCGTGAAGCCGAGCTCCGCGAGCCGAGCCACCGGCAGGATGATGGCTCGCTTGTCCCGGTCGGCCACCGAGACGAACAGCGTTCCCTCTCCTGGTAGACCACCGTAGGCACCGGCCTGGGACTTGGCGAAGGCCCGCGGGAAGTCGACGTCGTAGCCCATGACCTCGCCGGTGGAACGCATCTCCGGCCCCAGGATCGTGTCAACCACGCGGCCCTCGGTGGTACGGAACCGTTTGAAGGGCAGGACCGCCTCCTTGACGGCGATCGGGTCATCGGGATCGGTGACGGCGGCGTCGGCCTCGGGAAGGTGACCGGAGCGCCTGAGCGAGGCGATCGTCTCCCCCGTCATGATGAGGGCCGCCGCCTTGGCCAGTTGCACACCAGAGGCCTTCGAGACGAAGGGGACTGTGCGCGAGGCCCTGGGGTTGGCCTCGATGACGTAGAGAACGTCGGAGACCAGGGCGAACTGGATGTTGAGCAACCCTTGCACGCCCACACCTTTGGCGATCGCCTCAGTGGAGCGCCGGATGCGAGCGATCTCCGTGTCGGACAGGGTCATGGGCGGCATGACGCAGGCGGAGTCACCGGAGTGGATACCGGCCTCCTCGATATGCTCCATGACGCCGCCGAGGAACAGCTCACTGCCGTCGTACAGGGCGTCGACATCGATCTCGATGGCGTCGTCGAGAAAACGGTCGATGAGTAGTGGCCCGGTACCGTAGACGCCTCCGGGCTCAAGACCGGCGCGCTGGAGATAGTCGTCAAGACCCTGGGCGTCGTAGACGATCTCCATACCGCGGCCGCCGAGCACGTAGCTGGGGCGCACCAGGACCGGATAGCCGATGCCCTGGGCGACCGAGCGCGCCTGCTCGTCGCTCAGAGCGGTGCCGTGCGCTGGTGCGGGCAGGCCGGCACGCTGAAGAACGACCCCGAAGGCCTCACGGTCCTCGGCGGCGTCGATCGCCTCGGGACTCGTTCCCAGGATCGGTACCCCGGCCTTGGCCAGTCTGGCCGCCAAGGACAGCGGTGTCTGACCACCGAGCTGGACGATGACACCGGTCACGGGTCCGGCTGCCAGCTCGGCCTCGTAGATCTCGATGACGTCCTCGAAGGTCAGAGGCTCGAAGTAGAGCCGATCGGAGATGTCGTAGTCGGTGGAGACGGTCTCAGGGTTGCAGTTGACCATGACGGTCTCGTAGCGATCGGACAGGGCCATCGCGGCGTGAACACAGGAGTAGTCGAACTCAATGCCCTGGCCGATCCGGTTAGGACCCGAGCCCAGGATGATGACGGCCGCACGCTCGCGGGATGCCACCTCGGTCTCCAGGTCGTAGCTGGAGTAGAGGTAGGGGGTGCGTGAGGCGAACTCGGCGGCGCAGGTGTCAACGGTCTTGTAGACGGGCCGCAGGCCGAAGGCATGGCGGACCTCTCGCACCGTGTCCTCGCTGATGCCGCGCAGGGAGGCGACCTGGACGTCGGAGAAGCCGTGGCGCTTGGCCAGGGCCAGGACGTCCGCGGTGAGCGCGGATGCGCCCTTGACCTCTTGGGCCACCTCCTCAAGAAGCAGCATCTGGTCCAGGAACCAGGGGTCGATGCGGGTGGCCTCGTGGAGCTGAGCAATGGTGGCTCCACCGCGCACGGCCTGCTGGAGGTCGACCAGCCGGTGCTCGGTGGGCACGGCGATGGACTCCAGCAGCTCAGCGGTCTGCTGCTGGCTGGGCGCCGGTCCGTCCCAGTGGAAGGCGGTTCCCTTCTTGTCCAGAGAGCGTAAGGCCTTCTGGAGGGCTTCCGTATAGGAGCGACCGATCGCCATGGCCTCGCCGACCGATTTCATGGTGGTGGTGAGCCGGGGGTCAGCGCCCCGGAACTTCTCGAAGGCGAAGCGCGGCACCTTGACGACCACGTAGTCCAGGGTCGGTTCGAAGGAGGCCGGGGTGGAGCCGGTGATGTCGTTGGGGATCTCGTCAAGCGTGTACCCCACGGCCAGGCGTGCGGCGATCTTGGCGATCGGGAAGCCGGTGGCCTTCGAGGCCAGGGCTGAGGACCGGGAGACGCGGGGGTTCATCTCGATGACGATGATCCTGCCGGTGGCCGGGTCGACGGCGAACTGGATGTTGCAGCCACCGGTATCGACCCCGACCTCCCGGATGACGGCGATGCCGATGTCCCGCAGCCTCTGGAGCTCGCGGTCGGTGAGGGTCAGGGCCGGGGCGACCGTGATGGAGTCGCCGGTGTGCACTCCCACGGGGTCGACGTTCTCGATGGAGCACACGACCACCACGTTGTCGGCGGTGTCGCGCATGAGCTCGAGCTCGTACTCCTTCCAGCCCAGGATCGACTCCTCCAGGAGAACCTCGGTGGTGCGGGAGGCCGCCAGACCCGCCCCGGCGATGCGATGCAGGTCCGAGTCATTGAAGGCGACACCGCTGCCCAGACCGCCCATCGTGAAGGAAGGGCGCACGACGACCGGGTATCCGCCCAGGGCATCGACCCCCGCGCGGCACTCATCCATGGTGTGGGCGATGACGCTGCGGGCGACCTCGGCGCCACAACGCTCGACGACGTCCTTGAACTCGTCACGGTCCTCCCCGGCGTTGATGGCCGCTGCAGAGGCGCCGATGAGCTCGACGTCGTACTCATCGAGCACGCCGCGCTCGACCAGGCTCATGGCGGCGTTGAGGGCGGTCTGCCCGCCCAGGGTGGGCAGGAGGGCGTCGGGCCGTTCCTTGGCGATGATGGTGGTCAGCACCTCTGGGGTGATCGGCTCGATATAGGTGGCGTCGGCGACGTCGGGGTCGGTCATGATCGTGGCCGGGTTGGAGTTGACCAGGATGACGCGGATTCCCTCAGCGCGCAGGACGCGGCAGGCCTGGGTGCCGGAGTAGTCGAACTCGCAGGCCTGCCCGATGACGATGGGGCCCGATCCGATGACCAGGACGGAGCTGATATCAGGGCGAACAGGCATGTCAGTTTGTGTCCTCGCGGTCCTGGCCCCGGCGGTGCTCCCGCATGAGGCGGATGAATCGGTCGAAGAGGTGCTCGGCGTCATGAGGCCCAGCAGCGGCCTCGGGGTGGTACTGGACGGAGAAGGCCGGCAGGTCCAGCGCCCGTAGCCCTTCGACCACACCGTCATTGAGTCCCAGGTGGGAGACCTCCACCCGACCGTAGCGACCGTTGTCGAAGGGGGCTACAGAGGGCTCATCGATGGGTGCGTCGACGGCGAAGCCGTGGTTGTGGGCCGTGATCTCCACCTTGCCGGTGGCACGGTCCAGAACGGGCTGGTTGACGCCGCGGTGCCCGTAGGTGAGCTTGTAGGTGCCGTAGCCCAGGGCACGTCCCAGGAGCTGGTTGCCCAAGCAGATGCCGAAGAAGGGGATGCGCGCGTCGAGGACGCCACGCAGGAGCTCGATCTCGGCGTCGGCAGTCCCCGGGTCTCCGGGGCCGTTGGAGAACAGGATGCCATCGGGTCTGAGGGCAAGGATCTCGGACAGAGTCGTGGACTGGGGCAGGACGTGGACGCGTACGCCGCGCTCGGCGAACTGCCACGGGGTGCGGGACTTGATGCCCAGGTCGATGGCGACCAGCACCGCGACCGGCTCATGTCCCTTGGCCGGTCCGGTGGGCTCGACGACGTAGCCGGAGGGAGTAGTCACCTCGGCGGCCAGGGCGCGGCCGCTCATGGGCGGCTCACTGCGCACGGCCTCCAGGCAGATGTCGATGCAGGCCTGGCTGGGACCACCGGGGTCAGTGCCTCCGGCAGGCAGGGCGTCCCCGGAGAAGATGCCGCCACGCATCGCGCCCGCCTCGCGCAGATGCCGGGTCAGGGCCCGGGTGTCGACCTCGCAGAGGCCAACGATGCCGGCGTCACGCAGATCGTCCTCCAGCTCCCGACGGGAGCGCCAGCTGGAGGCCCGCCGCGCAGGCTCGCGTACGACGTAGCCGGCCACCCAGATACGGTCCGACTCGGCGTCCTCGTCGTTGACCCCGGTGTTACCGATGTGTGGCGCGGTCTGCACGACGATCTGGCGGTGGTAGGAGGGATCGGTCAGTGTTTCCTGGTACCCGGTCATCCCGGTGGAGAAGACGATCTCTCCAATGGTGCGCCCTTGGGCCCCGTAGCTGCGGCCCCGCAGGGCCCAGCCGTCCTCCAGCACGAGGAGGGCGGCTGGGCGGTGGCTCAGCTCAGGCATGAGCCGAGCCGGCGGGAGCCTCAACGGGAGCGCCGTCGAGCACGGTGGGGCGGCCGTGGAGGAAGGTGGCCATGACCTGTCCCGGCAGCTCCATCCCGGCGTAGGGGGTGTTGGTGGAGCTGGTCCACTGGGCGGAGGCGTCGACGGTGCGGCGCACCTCGGGGTCGACCACAGTGATGTTGGCCGGGGCACCGACCTCGAGCTCGCAGCCCTGGTCGCTCAGGCGGCCGATGCGGGCCGGGGTCGAGGACATGGCCCGGGCGATGTCGCGCCAGGTCATGCGGCCGGTGGCGACCATCGTCTCGATCAGGACACTCAGTGCGGTCTCCAGGCCGGTCATGCCGAAGGCTCCGGCCTGCCACTCGCAGTCCTTGTCCTCCACGGGGTGCGGGGCGTGGTCGGTGCCGACGACGTCGATGGTGCCATCGGCCAGGGCCTCGCGAACCGCCTCGACGTCCTCGGCCGTACGCAGCGGGGGGTTGACCTTGTACAGCGGGGAGTAGGTGCGGGCCATCTCATCGGTCAGCAGGAGGTGGTGCGGTGTGACCTCGGCGGTGACATTGATGCCGCGGGACTTGGCCCAGCGGATGATCCCGACGCTGCCGGCGGTGGACAGGTGGCACACGTGCAGACGCGAGCCGACGTGCTCGGCCAGCAGGACGTCGCGGGCGATGATCGACTCCTCGGCCACTGCCGGCCAGCCACGCAGTCCCAGCTCGGCGGAGACGACGCCCTCGTGCATCTGGGAGCCCTCGGTGAGGCGGGGGTCCTGAGCATGCTGGGCGATGACGCCGTCGAAGGACTTGACGTACTCCAGGGCCCGGCGCATGAGGACGGGGTCGGAGACGCACTTGCCGTCGTCGGAGAAGACCCGCACCCGGGCGGCGGAGGCCGCCATGGCACCCATGTCGGAGAGGTGCTCGCCGGCCAGTCCCGCCGAGACGGCGCCCACCGGGTGGACATCCACCCAGCCTGCCTCACGGCCCAGCCGCAGCACCTGCTCCACGACACCGGCGTTGTCCTGGACGGGCGTGGTGTTGGCCATCGCGAAAACGGCGGTGTAGCCGCCGACGGCTGCGGCGCGGGTACCGGAGTAGATGGTCTCGGCGGACTCCCCTCCGGGCTCGCGCAGGTGAGTGTGGATATCGACGAGCCCGGGCAGGGCGATGAGCCCGTCCAGGTCATGGCGCTGGACATCGGCCGGGGCCTTCGCCGCTGCGTCAGGGCCGATGGCGGTGATAGTGCCGTCGGTGATGAGAATGTCAGTGGGGTCCTCGCCGTAGGGGCGGACACCGGTCAGGAGGTGGGAGGTCACAGCTGGTTCCCTTCGTCAGCGAGGAGGAGGTAGAGGGCGGCCATACGGACGGAGACTCCGTTGCCGACCTGCTCGATAATGCGCGAGCGGGGGTCGTCGGCGGCCTCGGCGGTGATCTCGAGGCCACGGTTCATGGGGCCGGGGTGCATGACGATCGCGTGCTCCGGCATGGCCCGGCGACGGGCGGAGGTGAGGCCGTAGACACTGGAGTACTCGGCAGGGCTCGGGAAGAAGCCCCCTCCTGCGGCACTCATGCGCTCACGCTGAATGCGCAGCATCATGACGGCGTCGGGCTGAATCTCCTCGATCGCCTCATCGAGGTTGTAGGAGACCTCGCAGGGCCAGTCGTCCATACCGACAGGCAGCAGTGTGGGAGGTGCGACGAGCGTGACCTTCGCGCCGAGAGCCGTCATGAGGTCCACGTTGGAACGGGCCACCCGGGAGTGCAGGACGTCTCCGACGATGATGAGGCGGGCGCCCTCCAGGTCCCGCCCCTGCGGGGCGGGGCTGCCGTCCGCCGTCTCGGTCGCTCCGGGGATGTACCAGCGTCGCAGCGTCATGGCGTCCAGAAGGGCCTGAGTGGGGTGCTGGTGGGTGCCGTCACCGGCGTTGAGGACCGGCACGTTGATCCAGCCGGCGTGGGCCAGCAGGTGCGCGGCGCCGCAGGCGGAGTGGCGCACGACGACGGCGTCCGCCCCCATGGCCATGATCGTCTGGGCGGTGTCCTTGAGGGACTCGCCCTTGGACACTGAGGAGCCCTTGGCCGAGAAGTTGATGACGTCGGCGCTCAGGCGCTTCGCGGCGGCCTCGAAGGAGAGCCTGGTGCGGGTGGAGTCCTCGAAGAAGAGGTTCACCACGGTCTTGCCGCGCAGCGTCGGAAGCTTCTTGACCGCATGACGCTGGGTGGCGGCCATCGCCTCGGCGGTGTCCAGGACCATGACCGCCTCGTCGTGGGTCAGGTCCTTGGCGGAGAGCAGGTGCTTCATCGGGTGGCCTCCTGGTTGCTGCGCTCACTCGAACGCTCAGTGGGGACGTCTGCGGGGACGATGGTGACGGCGTCGGTGGAGGCGCCGAGCTCGGTCAGGGACACCACCACTTTCTCAGAGCGGGAGGTCGGCAGGTTCTTACCCACGTAGTCGGCTCGGATGGGCAGCTCCCGGTGTCCGCGGTCCACGAGTGTGGCCAGTTGCACGGCCCGGGGGCGGCCGACGGCGCCCAGGGCGTCGAGGGCGGCCCGGATGGTGCGCCCGGAGTAGAGGACGTCGTCGACGAGGATGACGACCTTGCCGTCAATGCCCCCCTGGGGGATCTCCGTGGGGCGGGGAACACGGATGGGGTGACGTCCCAGGTCATCGCGGTACATGGTGATGTCCAGGGTGCCGACCGGGACCTTGGCGGCGACCTGTGCCTGCTCGGCCTGCTCGGACCACTGCGTCCCTTCTCCCGCGGCGACAGCAAGCGCCTCGACGAGTCTGTGCGCGAGTGGTGCTCCCCCACTGGGGATCCCGAGGACGACGATGTCCTGCGTCCCGTGGTTGCGCTCCAGAATCTCGTGCGCGATACGGAACAGGGAACGGGATATATCGGGAGGTCCGAGGATCTCCTTGCCCTGGATCGGTGCGCCAGAGGCGCCTGACAAACTTTCGGCCATTTCAGGCCTCCTTCCCCGCCTCTCTGGACGGACTTAAAGGATGTTGGTCGCCATCGAGTGTACGTCACCTCCGGCAGGATGTGCTCGCCCACACAGCACGACCTTCGGAGACGAAGGTCACGCCAATGGCTGCGGAACGGCTCAGCGCCTGACTCCAGTGTCAGTGGGACGTGTTTCGCATCTACAAACCATCCGTAACAATGTTTAGTCTTAGCCCAATGCTCAGGCGTCGTCAGACGCTGACTGCGAGATCGTCACAACATGTCGAGAGCTTGAGAAGTGAGTGCCGGATCCATCTGAGCCCGATTGAGAGCTGAACGATGTCGCAGAGCAGGTACGGTCCGGTGTTGCTGCTGCGTCAGCGACTTCTTCTCAAGCAAGGAATGCCCTTCATGACACTCCCCACTCGACGTTCGATCATCACCGGCCTCAGCGCCGGGGCAGGACTGGCCGCCGCCAGTCTCGCCTCCCCCTCGCAGGCAGCGGCTGCGGAGTCCTCCTACGACTTCAGCAGCGTCATCTTCAATGAGCAGTTCTCTGACGGATCGGACTTCTCCCCGTCACGGTGGCGGGACAACCGCTCGGAGCCCGAGTCCTGTGCCAGCTACGACTGGGGGGTGTTCACCCATGACACACACAGCGTCAGCAACGGTGTCGGGCACGTCCTGTGGCGCAAGCGCGCCACCCCCCTCAAGGGCTTCCAGAACCGCTTCGACAAGGAGCCGACCCTGCGCTACGTCGACCAGGCCTTTGTCAGACCAGGCCTCTGTCACCACGCAGGGGCTGTTCTCCTTTGTCTACGGCTCCTTGGAGACCAGGGCACGTTTCCCTCAGTCGGCTGAGGGACTCTTCGCCGGCATCTGGTTGCGGGCGGACGACGACGACAACGGGGGCGAGATCGATGTCGTGGAGACCTACGGCGGCGGCAGTGCCACCGGTATCGCCGAGTCGACTGTGCACTACGGCCAGGCGGGGGGCAAGGGAAGCAACCTGGGGGTCTCGCCGCGGCCCGATCTCACCCAGTGGCACACCTACGGGATGGAGAAGACCCCCGAGAGCATTCTCTTCCTCTTCGACGGTCAGCCCTACCATGAGGTCTTGCGTTCAGCATCGCAGAAGGAGTTCGATGCCTGCTTCGGTGACGACGCCGCCTACCACATCTGCCTGACCACGCACAGCGGAAGCATCCACCGGGGGCGACTCAAGCATGAGGGCTTCACGCAGGCCCAGGTGGATATTGACTACATCGTCGTACGGGCGATGGATGAGTAGCTGATGCAGCGCCCGTTGTTCTCATCGGGCCCGGGAAGAGATCATGCTGGCTGCGTCCCCGGCGCCTGAGACGCTCTGACCACCGGGTCCAGCGCCTTGCTCATACGGAGCACAACGATGAACCCCGCTGCGATCAGAACCTCCACCAGATCGCAGGCGACAACCAGAGATTTGACAGCGGACTTGGACGAGCCCTCCGAGAACCAAGCGACATAAATGGCGAGGGTGGGAAGTCCCGCCACAATACTCGCCACCAGCAGCATCAACGTTGGCAACTTGGCCTCGATCCATCCGTCGGGCTGGACCTGAGGTGTCCGGGAGTTCGCCCGAATACAGGCGATGACACCGAGCATGAACGTCACGATCCACCCGAGGCCAACGACGAACGGGGCGACGATCATCATGAGAAGGGCAAGGAGCGCGAGCTCCAGGTACTCTTCCCCCTGCAGGTTGGCAGTGAGGAGTTCGTAGGTGGTGAAGATGATCTGGATCATCATGGTGATGAGCCCGATGATGCTGCCGGCGACGGAGACCTTGCGGGTCGCGGAGCGCTTGCGCTGAACCTCCGTCAGCACCGGGTCGATCGAGCCGAAGCCAGCAGCAGGCGTCTGCCCCACCAGGGGGTTGTAGCGGCCGTCAGGAACGGGCATGGGGTACTCCAGGATCGGCAGAGGGGATGGCCTCAGCCTAGGTCAACCGCGTCGGATGGGCACAGCTCACGGTATAGGGAGTCCACCCCATGTGCCGCGAGCCCCTCAGTCCATGCCTTAGCCGCTCAGCATTCGAGCTCCCTGCGCCTAAGACGCTCTCACCGATGGGTCCAGTGCCTTGCTCCTACGGAGCAGAACGATGAATCCCACTGCGATCAGAACCTGCACCAGGTAGCTGGCGACGAGCACTGTGTAGAGGACGTAGGTGTCGGTGCCCCCGATGCCGTGGTGGATCTGCCAGAACCAAGTAAGAAGTATGGCAAGGGTGGGAAGTCCCGCCACGATACTCGCGGCCAGCAGAGCCGACGTTGGCATCTTGGCCTCGATCCATCCGTCGGGCTGGACCTGAGGTGTCCGGGAGTTCGCCCGAATACAGGCGATAAGACCGAGGATGAACGTCACGATCCACCCGAGGCCAACGACGAACGGGGTGAAGATCATCGCGAGAAGGCCAATGAAATCAAGGAATGTGAACTCCAGGGACGGATCCCTTGGGACGACGGAAGTGACGAATAAGGTGGTGGCGGCGATCACCTGGATACTCATGGTGATGAGCCCGATGATGCTGCCGGCGACCGAGACCTTGCGGGTCGCGGAGCGCTTGCGCTGAACCTCCATCAAGACCGGGTCATTCCAGCCGAAGCCGGCAGCAGGCATCTGCCCCACCAGGGGGTTGTAGCGGCCGTGAGGAACAGCCGTGGGAGCGTTCCGTGGGTGGCCGGCGCCCTGGATATGGGGGTCGTTGTTGGGATTCTGGGGAGGTAGGTGGCTCATGGGGTACTCCGGCATTGGCAAAGGGGATGGCCGCAGCCTAGGTCAACCGCGTCGGATAGGTGCAACTCAGGGTATAGGGAGCCCGCCCCATGCCGCGAGCCTCCTCGCACCCTGTACCAGCGCCCAGCATCCCGCACTGATCGGCGTCGACAAGCATCTCGATGACACGTCGACGCCCGAGTTCGCATCGCCGCTGCGAACAGATCATGCGGGCTGCCCTCCCGGGGCCTGAGATGCTCTGACCGCCGGGTCCAGCGCCTTGCTCATACGGAGAAGAAACACGAACCCCACGACGATCAGGACCTGGGTCAGGCCGCAGAACATGAGTAATGGCTCCAGGAAGCCATCGATGAAATCATCCGTGTAGTCGCGTGAGAGCGCCTCGTACAGGACCACGTACATGATGAGGGTGGGCAGTCCCGTCACGATGCTGGTGACCAGCAGCGCCAGCGTTGGTGTCTTGGCCTGGATCCATCCGTCCGGCTGAACCTGAGGCGTGCGGGAACGGGCCTGAATACAGGCGACAAGAGCCAGGATGAAGGTGGTGACCCATCCAAGGCCAACAGCCATCGGAGCGAGGACCACGATGAGAAGGGACATGAACAGCAAGAACTCGCCCTGCTGCCCCGTGTACCCGATGGCGAGGAACATGGTGACGATGATGGCCATCTGGATCACCATGGTGATGAGCCCGATGATGCCGCTGGTGAGCGAGACCTTACGGGTCGCGGAGCGCTTGCGCTCGCACATGAGGACCGGGTCGTTCCAGACGAATCCAAGAACCGGGTTCAGTCCCATTGGAGGGTAGGGACCGTGAGGAACAGGCGTGGGTCCGTTCCACGGATAGCCTCCGGGCGCTGCTGGAGACGGCGGGAGGCCTCCGAAGGGATAGGGCCTGGCGGGGTAGGGCATTCCCGATCCCGCCCAGGGGTAGCCGGCCACGTGGGGGCCGGACAGTACTGCTACAGGGTTGTCGACACCGATTGCCCCTTCCTGAGGTGCGCCGACGCCCTTGATGTAGGGGTAGTCGTTGGGATCCTGGGGAGGTAGCTGACTCACGGAGCACTCCAGCATCGGCAGAGGGGGCGGCCTCAGCCTAGGCCACCGATGCAGGACGGACGCAACTCACGGCATAGGGAGTCATCCCCATGCCGTGAGCCCCTGCGCGCCGTGATTCAGCGCAACGTGTCCGCGAGGTCTCCGATACGCCCCAGAAGTCCACCGAGGTACCTGGGTGACTCGTCGGTGGAGAGCATCCGGCTCAGCGTCATGGCCTCATCCACGGCGACGGGCGCATCCACCTCGTCGTTGTAGACGATCTCCCAGGTGGCGATTCGAGCAATGGCGCGGTCGACGGCCGGCATCCGCCCCAGGGTCCACCCCTGGGCGTAGGTCTGGATCGTCTCGTCGACGTCGCCCAGGTGATCGCACAGACCGTCGAGGATCTCCCGGGTGTAGGCAGGAGCCTCGGTGTGGTTGGCCGAGCTGACGGCGCGCAGCTGCGCGAAGGAACGCAGCTCCTCGGAGCCCTCGGAGCTCAGCATCCCGCGCTGATCGGCCTCGAAGAGGATCTCGATGGCACGCCGGCGCGCCTTGGTGCGGGCGGTGACCGGGTGGCGCGATGCGGGGCTCGAGTGGCTCGAGACCTCCTCGGGATGCTCGGTCATCAGTCGTTGACGCGGGAGATGTAGGAGCCGGAGCGGGTGTCCACCTTGACCTTGTCACCGGTGTTGAGGAACAGCGGGACCTGGATCTCAGCACCGGTCTCGACCGTGGCGGGCTTGGTACCGGCGCTGGAGCGGTCGCCCTGCAGGCCCGGCTCGGTGTGGGAGATCGTCAGGACCACGGAGGCCGGCAGCTCGACGAACAGCACCGAGTCCTCGTGGAAGGCCACGATGACCTCCTGGTTCTCCAGCATGAAGGTGGCGGCCTCGCCGACGGTGGCTGAGGGGACGTAGGTCTGCTCGTAGGACTTGACGTCCATGAAGACGTAGTCGTCGCCGTCCTTGTAGAGGTACTGCATGTCGCGCCGGTCGACAGTGGCGGTCTCGACCTTGAGGCCGGCGTTGAAGGTCTTGTCAACGGTCTTGCCGGACAGGACGTTCTTGATCTTGGTACGCACGAATGCGGGGCCCTTGCCGGGCTTGACGTGCTGGAACTCCACTACCTGCCACAGCTGGCCCTCAAGGTTGAGCACCATGCCGTTCTTCAGGTCGTTCGTCGTGGCCACGAGGGTTTCCTCACTGTTGCATTGCATCTGGGACGCGCTGATCCTACCGCGAGGCACTGCGCTCCCCCGGCGACGGGCGTGTCGGACCGATCACGAGTGGCGGGACAAATCGGCTCCGACGGCACTCATGACCTTCTCGCCGGCCTCGTCTGGGGTCGTTGAGGTGGTGTCGATGACGACGTCGGCCAGGTCCTGGCACCGGGCCTGACGCTCGTGGAGCATCTGGACGAACTGGTGGTGGATGGTTCCCAGGGCCACGGACCGCGGTGCGTCGAGACCGTTACGGGTGGCCAGGACCCGGGTGGCGCAGGTCAGGGACGCGACATGGTGAGTTCCCCGGTTGGCGAGCCTGAGGCGCTCAAGGCCCTGACGCACTCCCGTGGCCTCCAGGCAGCCCGATCCCAGGGCGACGACGAGGCCCCCGCTCTCGGCCCGCTCCAGGAGCCGTTCAGCGGTGCCGGCCTCGATGCGGCGGTACTCGGTCTCCGGCACCGCGACGAGTGCCAGGTCGGGGCGGGTGCCCAGCTCGTCGGCGACGAGTCGGCCCAGATCGAGCACGGTCAGGCCCTGGGCACTCCCGATGGCACGGGCTACGCTGGAGCAGCCGGCACCGGGCGGGCCGATGAGGATGAGGGAGCCCGGTGCCGTGGCGCTCAACCGAGGTTCCCTTCTGCCGGGCTGGGCCCACCGGTGACTGCCTCGTGAGCCGATAGGAGAACGCTCTCCGCCGGTGCCTGAACCCGCACGGGCCTGGCGATGTCGTCGAGCAGGACGAGGCGCAGCCGGCCGCCGCGCACCTTCTTGTCGCTCATCATGGCCTCCTTGAGCTCCTCCCAGCGCCCCTCCCCTTCGGGGAAGCGGGTCGGCAGACCGACCGCTTCCAGGCTCTGACGGTGCAGGGCGAGCGCGTCTCTGCTCAGATTGCCGTTGCGGTGTGCGATCTCGGCGGCGAAGACGCATCCGACGGCGACCGCCTCTCCGTGACGCCAGGAGTAGTCGGTGACCTTCTCGATCGCGTGGGCGTAGGTGTGCCCGTAGTTGAGGACCTCCCGCAGGCCGGCTTCGGTGAGATCCTCCCCCACGACGGCGGCCTTGACCGCGATGGACCGGGCGACCAGGTCGGCCAGCACTGGCGAGTCCCAGGTCAGGCAGTCGGCTGGATCGGCCAGGACCCGGTCGAGAATGACCGAGTCGGCGATCAGGCCGCACTTGATGACCTCTCCGAGTCCGGCCCGCAGCTCAGCGGCCGGCAGAGTGGAGAGCATCTCCAGGTCGGCGATGACGGCGGCCGGCGGGTGGAAGGCACCCACCAGGTTCTTGCCTGCCGGCGTGTCGATTCCCGTCTTACCGCCCACGGCGGCGTCCACCATGGCCAGAAGCGTGGTGGGCACCTGAACCACGGGAACGCCTCGCAGCCAGGTGGCGGCCGCGAAACCGGCCAGGTCCGTCGTCGCTCCGCCACCGAGTCCGACGACGAGCCCGTCACGGCCCAGGCGGAAGGAGCCGAGCCGCTCCCACAGGTACTCCGCGACGCGCGCCTTCTTGGCTGCTTCCCCATCGGGGACCTCGAGGCGCAGGACGCGCAGCCCCTCGGCGGTCAGCGCCGCCTCGGCAGCGCGGGCGCGGTCGGCCAGCGCCTTGGCGTGGATGACGGCGACGCCACCCGCACCTGCTCCGGGGACGTCCTGCACGATGCGGGGCAGCTCGGCCAGGATCCCGTGGCCGATGAGGACGTCGTAGGGGCTCGGGCCGCCGACGGTGACCCTCCGTGCGCCGCTGCTGCCCTCGGTGGTTGCCACGGGCCGGACGCGGACGCGCCGTGGCGAGGCGTCGGCCCCGTCCGGGGCAGCGGGCGAGTCTGTCTGCGTCTCGGCCATGGGAGCCAGGACACTGACTGCCTGAGAGGTCTGGACCCCCAGGGCCACCAGGATGAGAGCGGCGACCTGCTGGGGACTGAGCCCGTCAGTAGGCACGGTCAGCGTGGCGACCTCGGAGTACAGAGGCGAGCGCTGAGCATGGAGGGCCTCCATCCGCGCCAGGACGCCCGCGTGCTCGCCCTGCTCCTCACAGCGCTGCTGAGCGGCACGGGCCTGGTCCGAGTCCGCGTCCGGGGCCATGACCGGGCGCCCGGCCCCGTCCCCCACGTGCTTGGCCGCAGTGCTCGGAGAGGCAGACAGGTAGATGACCGTGTGACCGCGCAGCAGGTCTCGATTCTCAGGGCGCAGCACCGCTCCCCCGCCCAGGGCGATGACACCCTGAGCGGCCGCCGGGGAGTCCAGGACTGCCCGCATGGCCCGGTGCTCGCGGTCGCGGAAGCTCTCCTCCCCCTCGGCGGCGAAGATCTCTGGGATCGTCATGCGGGCGCGCCGGCGGATCTCAGCGTCGGTGTCAGTGACCTGGACGCCCAGGGCCTGGGCCAGGAGCCTGGCCTGAGTGGTCTTGCCCGCGCCGGGCAGCCCCACCAGAACCAGGGGCAGCTGGTCGTCGCGCAGAGCGATGGTCGGAACACGCTTCCAGGTCATGATCGTGACTCCCTCTCCGTCGAGATCGCTGTGGGTCGTATCAGTATCGCCCGAGCAGACCGACTTACCACAAGATTCACCGCTCGGTTCGCCACTGCGTCCGTTCAGCAATGCGGTCCAGGTAGGAACGCAGGTTGCGTCCGGCCTCATCGACCGAGTCTCCCCCGGTCTTGTCCAGCAGAAGATCGGCCAGAACCAGGGCGGTCATGGCCTGTGCAATGACCGCTCCGGGGACGACCGCGCACACGTCTGAGCGCTGGTGGAGCCCGGCGGCGGGCTCGCCCGTGGCCAGGTCGACGGTGCGCAGGGCCCTGGGCACCGTGGAGATCGGCTTGAAAGCGGCCCGTACCCTCACATCGGAGCCGTTGGAGATACCGCCCTCAATGCCGCCGGCCCGGTTGGTGGACCGGGTGAGCCTTCCACAGTCCACTGAGACGATCTCATCGTGAGCTGCCGAGCCCCGCCGAGCCGCCTCGGCGAAGCCGTCACCGATCTCCACGCCTTTGACGGCCTGAATCCCCATGAGCGCGGCCGCCAGGCGCGCGTCGAGGCGGCGGTCGGCGCTGACGTGAGTGCCCAGTCCCACCGGGACACCGGTGGCGATGACCTCGACGACGCCACCGAGCGTGTCGCCGTCCTTCCTGGTGGCATCGATCTCGGCGACCATGGCGGCACTGGTGGCCGGATCCGTGCAGCGCACGGGATCGGCGTCCAGTCGCTCGGTGTCCTCAGCTCTCGGCGGGGGTACGTCATCGGGCAGGGCGACCGATCCGATCCGCACGACGTGACTGACCAGCCTGACACCGGCGACCTGCTCCAGAATGGCCTCAGCCACGGCCCCCAGCGCCACACGGGCGGCGGTCTCGCGGGCTGAGGCCCGTTCCAGGACCGGGCGGGCCTCAGGCAGGTCGTACTTGAGCATCCCCGGCAGGTCCGCGTGCCCGGGCCTGGGGCGGGTCAGCGGGCGGTTACGGGCAATCTCGCGCTCGTCACCGGTGCCGGCGTCGATGAGCAGGTCGTTGGGGTCCACGGGGTCGGCGCTCATGACCGTGGACCACTTGGGCCACTCGGAGTTGCCGATCTGCAGGGCGATGGGGCTGCCGATGGTACTCCCGTGGCGGATGCCCCCCAATACCCGCAGCTCGTCGCGCTCGAAGGCCTGGCGGGCACCACGCCCGTGCCCCAGTCGCCGCCGGGCAAGTGCTACCCGGATGTCCTCACTGGTGATCCGCACGCCCGCGGGCACGCCTTCCAGCACCGCGGTCAGAGCCTCGCCGTGGGACTCCCCGGCCGTCATCCATCGAAGCATGGGGTAGATACTCTCACACGCCGATGCCGCTACCTGCCTCGCCCGACCTGGAACGTTGATGTTGCGCGGGTCAGTATGCGGTTGTCGAGGTATCCGTGGTGGGGGCGATGGCTGCGAGGAGCGCGGTACGCATGAGATCGATATCGGGCTGCTGCCCGGTCATGAGCTGCACCTGGGGCACGGCCTGGTGCAGGAGCATGAGCCAGCCCGGGGCAAGGGCTCCCTCGGCGTGAGCCCATGCACCGGCGACGGCGGTGGGCCAGGGGGCGTAGACGACATCGAGCATGACGGCTCCTGGGCGGGTGCCCTCGGCCTGCTCCAGGGCCTGCCTCAGTGGGTCTGCCAGCGGGTCGGCCGCATGCGCGGGCAGGGTCGAGATGACGACGTCGGCCGCGGCCAGACGCCGGGCCGCCTCGGTGTTGGAGGCGGAGTCGGCAGGCTTCCAGGTGAGAGTCTCAATGTCCAGCCCCATGCGGTGGGCGGCGCTGAGTGCGCGACCGGGGCCGGCGTGTCGTCGGGCCACGACGGTGATCCGGCCGGCCCGGAGCTCTCCGAGCGCCGCGAGGGCGGAGCAGGCGGTGGCCCCCGATCCGAGCACCACGGCCTGCTCGATTCGCAGGCGGGCGCCTGGGCAGTCCGGTGCCTGTGTACGGGCGGTCTCCCGCAGCGCGCCGACGATACCAGCGACGTCGGTGTTGAAACCGGCCAGGAGCGCACTTCCTGAGCCGCTGCGCTGTGCCACCACGGTGTTGACGGCACCGACGGCCTCGGCGAGAGGGTCGATGACGTCCAAGCGTGCCAGGAGCGTCTGCTTGTGGGGCATGGTGACGCTCAGACCTGCCCAGGCCGGACCGGCCTGAACCGGAGCGGCCAGCTCGGCGAGCAGGGCCGACAGCGCCTCCGAGTCGGTCTCGCGCCGCTCGTAGGACCAGTCGTCCAGTCCGAGCCCGGCGTAGGCGGCCCGGTGCAGCACGGGTGACAGCGAGTGGCTCACCGGACTGCCGATGACGGCGGCGCGGTGGCGGATCTCCCCCGCCGGCGACTCAGCCACTCTTCTTCTCGCCGTTGCAGATCTCCTGGTTCTTCTTGCAGTAGTCGTTGAGCTTCTTGGTGTTGGTCTTCTGCTCCTCGTTGGTGGAGGCGAACAGGGTCTCGCCGGTCTCGAGGTTCACCGTGACGAAGTAGAGCCAGCTCCCGGCCGGCGGGTTGAGCACCGCCTTGATGGCCGCCTCACCGGGGCTGCCGATCGGCCCGGGCGGGAGACCCTTGTGAACGTAGGTGTTGTACGGGTTGTTCGCGTCCTGAGTCTCCGCCTCGGTGGGGATGCCTCCATACCGTCCCAGGCCGTACTGCACTGTCGAGTCCATCTGGAGCAGGCCATGGGTCTCGCCGTCTGTCTGCGACAGACGGTTCTCGATGACCCTCGCTGCCTGCCCGTAGTACCGCTCACTGTTGACCTCGCGCTCGACGATGGAGGCCTTGGTCAGAACCTTCTGGTAGTCCTCCTTGGGCACCTGGAGCTCTTTGAGCTGGGTGACGGTCTGGGAGACCATCTTCTTGACCAGGTCCTTCGGCGTGGCGTTCTCAGTGACGTCGTAGGTGCCCGGGGCGAGCCAGCCCTCGACATTGCCGCCGGCCTCGGCGGGCAGACCGATGGCAGCGGAGTCGGCATAGGCCGCCTCGATCTGCTCGTCGGTGAAGCTGCCGACCTTCTTGAGCCGGTCCTTGACGATCTGCTTGGAGACACCTGCGGGGATGGTCAGCGTGTGATCGCCCTTGCTCTCAGGATCGAGCAGCGCCTGAAGAGCTGAGTTGGCGGACATCTTCTTCTTGAGCTTGTAGGTGCCCGGCTGGATCGTATTGCCCTTCGGGTTGTTCTTCGCCGCATTGGTGAAGGCCTTACCGGAGGCGACGACGCCCTTGCTCTGGAGGATGTCTCCGATGTCCGCTCCGGAGGCCCCCTCCGGGATCGTCACGGTGACCTCGCCCTCGCCCTCGCCCTTGTAGTCCTCGGCGTGAGTCGCCTGGGCAGAGGCGTCGCGCATGATCCCGATGGCCTTGTAGCCCAGGACGCCGACGGCCACGAGGGTGATGACGATGACAAGGCTGGTCAGCCAGTGCCGGCGCCGCTTGCGCTGACGGCGCTCGACCTTCTCCATGCGCCGCTGCCTGCGGCTCTTGGGCTTGTCCTTGGCGTCACCAGCGTCCTCATCGCGCTGGATGCCGAGCTCGGCGAAGAAATCGTCGTGGCTCACGCTCTGCCTCTCTTGATCGGGTGGACTCGCTCACCGGCCGGGACCCCGGACATCCGCTCAGTGGTGATGGCCTGTTCGAGGATGACGACCGCTGCCGCTTGGTCGACAATACCGCGGAAGCTCCTCTCCTTCAGGCCGGCCGCGTGCAGATCCCGGTGAGCAGAGACGGTGGTGAGCCGCTCGTCGACCAGCCGGACGCACACCCGCTGAGGCAGGCGGCTCGCCAGGTCTCGCGCCCACTGGCGGGCATCCCTGGTTGAGCTCGAGCTGCCGCCGCCCATGTGCTTGGGCAAACCGACGATCACCTCGAAGGCACCGTACTCCTCGACGAGGTCAACGGCCTCGTCGAGGTCTGCACCATAGCGGTCCCGCCTGAGAGTTACCACAGGAAACGACAGGATCGCGTCCTGATCGCAACGAGCGACACCAATACGTGCCTTTCCGACATCGAAGGCGATGCGGACACCGGGACGAAATTGCGTCGGGTCCGGTTGAGCCGATGAGCCTGTCACAGGATCTGCTACGCGTGCGGGGCGATCCGGTTTCCCGGATCAGGCCTGGATCTGCTCGGCCACGGCGCGCAGCGCCTCGTCGAGAGCCTGGGGGTTCTGACCACCGCCCTGGGCAAGGTCGTCCTTGCCACCGCCTCCGCCGCCCAGAACCTGGGCGGCGGTACGCACCAGGGCACCGGCACGGATGCCCTGGTCACGAGCACCGGCATTGGTGGCCACCACCACGACCGGACGCGAGCCCACGACCGCGCCGACGGCGACGACGGCGGGCTCGGCGTCACCGAGTCGGCTGCGGGTGTCGAGAACCAGCGAGCGTACGGCGTCGGCCGAGCCGACGGTCCCGAGGTCGGCTGAGGCAAGACGGACCTCGCCCAGCCGGACGGCGTCGGAGACGATGCCGGCCGTGCGCGCCGACAGCGCCGCCTGCTCGGCCGCAGCCAGGCGCTTCTCGGCGTCCTTCAGGCGCGTCATGAGGCTCTCGACGCGCTCGGGCAGGTCCTCGGGGCGGCCCCCGACCATGGTTGATAGCTGGGAGACCAGCGCGTGCTCCTTGGCCTGGTAGCCGTAGGCGCCCTCACCGACGAGGGCGTCGATACGGCGCACGCCCGAACCGATCGAGGACTCGCCCAGCACCGCGATGCGGCCGATGTGGCCGGTGCTGGGGACGTGAGTGCCGGCGCACAGCTCCTTGGACCAGTCACCCCCGATGGAGACGACCCGCACCTGCTTGCCGTACTTCTCTCCGAACAGGGCCATGGCACCTGCAGCGCGGGCGGCGTCGATGTCCATGACCTCGTCGGTGACGGCCAGGTCCTCCGAGAGCCTGGCGTTGACCCGCTCCTCGATGCCGGAGATCTGGTCCGAGGCCAGGGCTGAACCGTGGCGGAAGTCGAAGCGCATGCGGGAGGGCGAGTTCTCGCTGCCGGCCTGGGTGGCGTTGTCGGAGACGATCTCGTGGAGCGCCTTGTGCACCATGTGGGTGGAGGTGTGGGCGCGGGCGATCGCCAGGCGGCGCGCCGAGTCGATCTGGGCGAAGGCCTTCTCCCCCACCGCGATCGTGCCCTCGGTCAGGGTGCCGCGGTGGACGTGCAGCCCCTTGACGGGGGCCTGGACGTCGTCGACCTCGACGGTGCCGCCGTCGGCCAGCCGGATCGTGCCCTGGTCGGCGAGCTGGCCGCCCATCTCGGCCCAGAACGGAGTCCGGTCCAGGACGACCTCGACCGAGGCCGGGGCGGTGACGACGCTCTGCGGGACGCCGTCAACGAGGATCCCGGCGACGGTGGCATCGGCGGAGGACTCGGTGTAGCCCAGGAAGGTCGAGCCGCCGCCCATCTCCTTCTCCAGCTCGCGGAAGACGCGGATGTCGGCGTGTCCGGTCTTCTTGGCGCGCGCGTCGGCCCGGGCACGCTCCTTCTGCTCGTTCATGAGGCTGCGGAAGGCGCTCTCATCGACATCGACCCCCTGTTCGGCCGCCATCTCGAGGGTCAGGTCGATGGGGAAGCCGTAGGTGTCGTGCAGCTCGAAGGCGCTCTTGCCCGACACCAGCGGGCGCCCGGAGCGGCCCGCCTCCTTCTTGGCCGAGGCCACCGCGGTGTCCAGGATCGTGGTGCCGGCGGCCAGGGTGCGGCGGAAGGCGTCCTCCTCGCCGTAGGCCACCTCGGAGATGGTGCTCCAGCCGTTCTCCAGCTCGGGGTAGGAGGACTTCATGGCGTCCTTCGAGACGGTCAGCAGCGTGGGCATGGCGGCCTCGTCGACGCCGAGCAGGCGCATGGAGCGCACCGCCCTGCGGATGAGGCGGCGCAGGACGTAGCCACGGCCGTCGTTGCCGGGGCGCACGCCGTCGGAGATGAGCATGAGGGCCGAGCGCACGTGGTCGGCGACGACCCGCATGCGCACGTCATCGTGGTAGGCCTCGCCCGCCTCGGGGCCGGCCGAGCCGCGGCCGTAGACCTTTCCGGACAGCTCCTCGGCGGCCTTGATGACGGGGAAGACCTCGTCGATCTCGTACATGTTGGGCTTGTCCTGCATGATGAAGGCCAGGCGCTCCAGACCGGCACCGGTATCGATGGCCGTCTGGTCGAGCTTACCCAGGAGCTCGAAGTCGTGGCCCTTGCCCTCTCCGCGCAGGAATTCGTCGAAGACGAGATTCCAGATCTCCAGGAAGCGGTCACCCTGGGTGTCGACGGCGGGACCGCCGTCGGGCCCGTAGGCGGGGCCGCGGTCGTAGTGGATCTCGCAGCAGGAACCGGCAGGGCCGGGCTGGCCCGTAGACCAGGAGATGTCCTTGAAGGGAAGGAGCTGGATCCGCTCGGCGGGCACCCCGATCTCACGGGTCCAGTAGTCGAGGGAGACCTGGTCCTCCTCCCAGATCGTCATCCACAGCCGGTCCCCGTCCAGACCGTAGCCGCCCTCCTCGCGGCTGCCTGTCAGCAGTCCCCAGGCGTAGGAGATGGCCCCCTCCTTGAAGTAGTCACCGAAGGAGAAGTTGCCGTTCATCTGGAAGAAGGTGCCGTGGCGCGTCGTGATACCGACGTTGTCGATGTCATTGGTGCGGATGCATTTCTGCACCGAGGCGGCCCGGGGCCAGGGGGCCTCCTCGGTACCCAGGATGTAGGGGATGAAGGGCACCATGCCGGCTACGGTGAACAGGATGGAGGGCTCGGGAGACACCAGGGAGACCGAGGGCCGGATCTCGTGCTCGTTCGCGGCGAAGTAGTCCAGCCAGCGGCTGCGGATCTCGGATGTGCGCATGGGGTCCTCATCCTGTTCGAGGTGTGCCCGGGCACTGCGGCTCTTGGGCCTGGTGCTGGGCGGGTGGACGGTGTGGTGTGGCCGACCGGCCGGCCAGGTACGCGGCGGAGACGGTGGAACCAGTCGCCTGCGGGCGCGGAGCCGGTCGAGTTGCTCCATGGTGAGCGTACTCCCACGCCGGGGCGCCCCGAACCTCTCATGGGTCCGGGGCGCCCCGGCGTCAGGTGGGCGTGAGGGTCAGCGCGAGTAGTACTCGACGACCATCTGGACGTCACAGGTCACGGGGACCTCGTCGCGCTTGGGACGGCGCACCAGCGTGGCCGAGAGCTTCTCGAGGTCCACGTTGAGGTACTCCGGGACGGGGGGCAGCACGTCGCGGTGCGCACCGGCGGCGGCGACCTGGAAGGGCACCATCACCTGGGAGCGGGGACGGACCTGGATGGTCTGGCCGGGCTTGACGCGGTAGGAGGGGCGGTCCACGACCTTGCCGTCGACGAGGATGTGGCGGTGGACCACGTCCTGGCGGGCCTGGGCGATGGTGCGGGCGATCCCGGAGCGCAGAACGAGGGCGTCCAGGCGCATCTCGAGCAGCTCGACGAGGGACTCACCGGTCAGGCCCTGGCCGCGGCGGGCCTCCTCGAAGACGCGCTGGAGCTGGGCCTCGCGGATGCCGTACTGGGCGCGCAGGCGCTGCTTCTCCTTGAGGCGGACGGCGTAGTCGGACTCGGTGCGGCGGCGGGCGCGGCCGTGCTCACCGGGGCCGTAGGGGCGGCGCTCGAAGTAGCGCACGGCCTTGGGGGTCAGCGGGATGCCGAGGGCGCGGGAGAGGCGCACCTGGCGGCGGGAGCGTGAAGAGCTCATGTGTGTCATTCCTGTCGGATCGATGGTCGCACGCCGTGGCGGGAGCCGACGGCGCGGGGTCAAGCCTCGGTTCGGGCCGGGACCCCAGGAGGTCCGCATCGTCGTCGGGCGGTGACACCTGCGGGAGGCGCCTGCCGTTTCCGATGTGGACAACTCGAGAACTCTAGCGTGCTCACCGGCGAAAACCCATGTCGGAACCGCCCGGTGTGAGACGGTCCTCAAGCTCTGCCCGGATGGGGTGCTCAAGGCGTACGCACTATCGCTCGTCGAGGATGCGCCTGACCGCCTCGAGGCGGGAGGCCAGCTGCTTCTCGAAGCCGTTGCCGGTGGGCCGGTAGTACCGGCTGCCCTCGAGCCCGTCGGGCAGGTACTGCTGGCCGACGACGGCGTGGGGGAAATCGTGCGGGTAGCGGTAGCCCTTGCCGTGCCCGAGCCCCTCGGCCCCGGCGTAGTGGGCGTCGCGCAGGTGAGCGGGAACGGCCGCGGCCTTACCGGCCCGCACATCGGCCAACGACTCGTTGAGCGCCGCGGTGACCGCGTTGGACTTGGGCGCAGTGGCCACGGCGAGCGCGGCCTCGGCGAGAATGAGCCCGGACTCCGGCATCCCGATCATGGCGACCGCCTGCTGGGCGGCAACGGCGGTGGACAGCACTGTGGGGTCGGCGAGGCCCACGTCCTCGGCGGCGTGAATGACGATGCGGCGGGCGATGTAGCGGGGGTCCTCCCCGGCGGCGATCATGCGCGCCAGGTAGTGCATCGTGGCGTCGGGGTCCGAGCCGCGCATCGACTTGATAAAGGCGCTGATGACGTCGTAGTGCTGGTCTCCGGCGCGGTCGTAACGCACCGCTGCCACGTCCGCGGCCCGCTCGACGTCGGCCACCTCGATGAGGGGAGACGAGCTGGAAGCAGGTGTCTGCGCCAGGACCGTGCCGGCGGCGGCCTCCAGCACGGTGAGCGCCTTGCGGGCGTCGGAGCCGGCCATGCGCACGATCTGCTCGCGCGCCTCCTCGCTGATGCCCACGGTGCCGGCCAGGCCCCGCTCGTCATCCAGCGCGCGATCGATCAGGCGCCCGATGTCATCGGCCCCCAGAGGCTGGAGCGTCAGGAGCAGGGAGCGGGACAGGAGCGGTGAGACGACGCTGAAGGACGGGTTCTCCGTAGTGGCCGCGATGAGCGTCACCCACCGGTTCTCCACGCTCGGTAGCAGGGCATCCTGCTGGGAGCGGGAGAATCGGTGCACCTCGTCGATGAACAGCACCGTCTCCTCCCCCGCCGCCAGACGGCGCCTGGCATCGGTCACGACGGCGCGCACGTCCTTGACGCCGGCCGTCACCGCTGACAGCTCCACGAACCTGCGGCCGCTGCCCCGTGCCACCAGGTAGGCCAGCGTCGTCTTGCCGGTTCCGGGTGGGCCCCACAGGATGACCGAGGACAGGGAGGAGCTAGACGGCCGCGCGGCGGCGCCCCGTTCACCAGCATGGGAGCCCCCGCTCGCCTCGGCCGGCTCCACGAGGCGGCGCAGAGGCGATCCGGGGGTGAGCAGGTGTGCCTGCCCCTGGAGTTCATCGAGTGTGCGCGGACGCATCCGTACTGCCAGCGGGGCGTGGGAGTCCACGGGGATCCCGGCGTCATCCGTGCCGGCCGACTCGAACAGGTCCATGCACCGACCCTATCTCCCCTGACGCCGGCCCCACGGATGCACGATCTCCAGGAGCTTGCAAGGACTCACGCGAAGGCGGGCCCGGCAAGTACTGCGAGAACGACGGTACCCGGATCGGTTACAGCAGACTGACGTCTCCTGCGCCCTCGCGCAGCACCTCGGGGACGTCGTCGGTCAGGTCGATGACGCTGGTGGGCTCCCCCTGTCCGACCGGCCCCTCGATGACGACGTCGATGAGGTGCCCCAGCGAATCCTGGATCTCCCATCCGTTGGTCTCGGGCTCCTCCTGGCCGGGGCGGATGAAGGTGGAGGACAGGATGGGAGCGCCGAACTCGGCGACGAGGGACTGGGTGATGGCGTGGTCGGGGATGCGCACGCCCAGCGTGTGCTTCTTGGGGTTGAGCGTCATCCGGGGCACGTCCTTGGTGCCCTTGAGGATGAAGGTCCACGGCCCCGGGGTGAGCCGCTTGATGAGCCGGAAGGCGTTGTTGCCCACGATGGCCAGCGGCCCGACCTGGGCGAAGTCGGCGCACACGAAGGTGAAGTTGTGCTTGCCGTCGAGCTGGCGGATGGTGCGGATCCGGTCCAGCCCATCCTTGTTGCCCGGCGCACAGGCCAGGGCGTATCCGGAGTCGGTGGGGTAGGCGACCAGGCCGCCGTCGCGCAACGTGTCGACGACCTTCTCAACCAGACGCACCTGCGGGTTGACGGGGTGGAGCTCGATGTAACGTGCCATGCCCCCACCCTACCCCGGGTGATGGTTCTCACATAGCGTTCTGGGGGCAGACGGGTGTCAGCAACCAGGGATCTGGTGGGCGACGTCGGAGAAGACGCCGGTGGCCCCCCAGCTGAAGAGCTCGTCGGCTCGGCTGGGCGAGTTGACGGTCCAGATGTTGACGCCGTAGCCCGCATCCCGAAACTCCTGGACCTGCTGCCGGGTCAGGCCGGAGTCCTCGGGGTGGATGAAGTCGGCGCCCACGATCTCAAGGGTGCTCCTCCAGTCACCCGACAGCGCACGACTCTCGTAGAGACACCCCACGGGGACCTCCGGGGCGCGCTGCTTGAACAGGTGGAGCAGGAGGTGACTGAAGGAGGAGACGATGACCTTGACGTCGGGGCGCAGGCGCTCGAGCTGTGTGATGACGCCGTCGATGAGGCGCAAGGTCGCCTCCTTGCCGGTCTCGTTGGGCTTGATCTCGATGTTGGCGTTGAGACCACTGTCGTTCATGAGGTCGATGAGATCGCTCAGGGCGGGCAGCGGCTCACCCACAAACCGAGGGGAGAACCAGCCTCCGGCGTCGATGCCCGCCAGATCGGCCGCCGTCAGGTCGTCGTACCGACCAGTGCGATTCGTGGTCCGGTCCAGGGTGGAGTCGTGGCAGATGATGACTGTTCCGTCGGCGATGACGTCGACGTCGGCCTCCACCCACTTCACCTGATGATCCACTGCACAACGGAAAGCGGCCATGGTGTTCTCCGGGGCGAGCGAGCTCAGGCCCCGGTGCCCGAAGATCATGCGCTCGTCTCCGCGTACGCACCCACCACTGTCTGAGGTCACCGATGACATGGCCGGAATGCTACATGAGCCGCACGAACGCACTCCGCGGAAGAACGCTTTGACATCAAGGCGAGTTGATATAAAATCCCTTGTATGCGAAAGGTCGCGACACCACCGGAGGCCCCCCTTGGGGAGGACTGGGCCGTGGTGCAGCTGTTCAAGGCGCTGGCTCACCCCATGAGGGCGAGCATCGTCTACCGCCTCATCAGCTCACCGGCTGACGTCACCGAGCTGGTGACGTTCCTCGGCGTCTCCCAGCCCCTGGTCTCGCACCACCTGCGGGTCCTGCGCAACGCCCACCTGGTCGAGTCGGTCCGCGACGGCAAGCGCCAGAGCTACTCCCTCATTGACGACCATGTCGCATCCATCTTCATCGATACCCTCGAGCACACGAAGGAGCACGATCATGACTGCCACCACTGAGCACCGCCCCGCTGAGGCCCACCAGCACACCCACGGCCCCGACTGCGGGCACCTGGCCGTCATCCACGGAGACCACGTGGACTACATTCACAACGGCCACGCCCACCACGAGGACAACGGCCACTACGACGAGTGCGACACCTGCTCGTGCGAGCACTGCTCGGACCCCTGCGCCGTGTGCGAGTGCGAGGACTGCACCTGCCCCACCTGCAACCACAACACCTGCTCGTGCGAGCACTGCTCGGACTCCTGCTCCTCGTGCACCTGCGAGGACTGCACCTGCCCGACCTGCACGCACGCCGCCTGAGCGACTCAGTCAGTCACCCCTGGACGGGCTCCGCCTTCAGGAGGTGCGCCCCTGTGAGGGCCTTCTGCCGAATGACGTATGTCGGCAGGAGGCCCTCACGGTTTGCGGCAACGCTGTAGCCGGCGGCGCCCGACGCAGACGGTCAGCGGGCTGTCCCCTGGACGATGAGGCTCAGGGAATGGCGGGTTTGCACCGATGCGCACGCGCAACGATCATGTGCCCATGAGCAGTCCCCTCCCTGTTTCCGGTGCTTCTGGGCACGTTGCACCGCCTGTGCCCGGTGTCCGTCTGGGACAGGTGCTGGGTCAGGGAGGATTCGCCACCGTCTACGCCGGGGAGCAGGTCTCGTTGGGGCGCCCAGTGGCTGTCAAGATCGACTCCAGGCCGCTGCACGACGAGCGCAACCGCCGACGTTTCATGCGGGAGATGGCGGCCGCCAGCCGGATCAGCGGGCACCCGAACGCGGTCTCGCTGATCGACTCCGGAGTGCTTCCCGACGGGCGCCCCTACCTGGTCATGGAACGCTGTGACGGGGGCTCCTTGGCCCAGGTCCTGCAGCGCGGCGAGATCAGCGCCGCCCAGGCCGTCAGCATCGTCACGGCCGTGTGCTCCGCCCTGGGCGCCGCTCACGACGCCGGGGTCCTCCACCGCGACATCAAGCCCGGAAACATCCTCATTGACGCTTATGGAAGCCCGCGTCTGAGCGACTTCGGCCTGGCCGCCGTCCAGCGCGAGGGCATCGACTCCTCCGTCACCCTGGAGACGATGACGCCGGACTTCGCTCCCCCGGAGGCCTTCACCTTGGCCGCGCCCTCACCCAGGGGCGACGTGTGGTCGATGGGGGCCGTTCTCTTCGCGCTCCTGACCGGACGCGGGCCTCGACGCACAGCCGACGGCGCCCCCCAGAGCCTGCCGGAGATCATCAACCGGCTGTCAGTGCCCATCGACACCTCCGACACGCGCATCCCCGAGGCGTTACGTCCGCTGCTCGACCGGGCACTGCACCCCGACCCCGCTCAGCGATACCGCGACGGCAACGAGCTGACCGAAGCACTGACTCGGGCCGGCGGGCTCTCGAACGGCGCGTTCAGCACCCCTCACTCGGCGCTACGGGATTCCCACCCCCTGCCTGCGGCGATCTCGACGCCCACAGCCGGATCGCGCCGCTCGAGCAGAGCACTGATGCTCCTGGCACTGGGGGTGACAGCCGGCGTCGTCATCTCCGCCGCTGTGCTGGGAGCCGTCAGGCTCATCGACTCGGTGCCGTCAGCGAACCGGGCAGCCCAGCGGGCCTCTGCCTCGCCCGTCCTACATGCCGGGGCCCGAGCGGAGCAGGGCGCCGGCAGCCGCCCCTCGGCTACGGCCCGGGCAACCGTCCCCGGCTCCCGGAAGGCCTCGCCCTCCCCGACAGCCGCCCCGACTCCCGCGCAGGTCAACGCCCAGGGCATCCCCTACTCCGACGACATGCCGTGGCCTCTGGGGACCTGCCTGAGCCGGACGACCTCGGTTGTGGGCGGCACGAGCGTCAGCCAGGTCGCCTGCTCCCAGGCCGACTGGATCGTCTTCGCCGGCGGAACCTTCGATCCGGCCACGACTGCTTCCAGCGCCACCGAGGCCATGGCGAATGACCCTCAGGTCGAGGCCGCCTGCACCAGCGCCTACGCAGAGCGCTATGGACTCGACCTGTCCACCAGCTACACGATCAACACGCTCGGTCCCAATGATGAGGAGTGGGCCGCGGGCAGTCGGGGTTTCGCCTGCGTCCTGGGCCGGTTGTAGATCTGCAGCGGTCTCACATGCCCCTCCGCAGGCGTTGGCCGGCGCCGACGTCAACAGGTCAGCCCCCGGGAGGCGAGTCACCGGCCGGTGCTGGCGAAGACTTCCTCGATGAAGGGATCGACCAGCCCGTGGTAGGCCTCCGGGGCATCCCTCCGCACGCAGTGGCCGACGCCGTCGAGCAGCACCAAACGTACGAGCGGATTGCTCACCTCAGAGGGGTCAGGAGCCATGTCACCGCGGCGGGGCGCCAGGTAGAGCGTCGGCGCCCTCAGCCGGTTGATCGCGCTGACGAGGTCGGCCTCGCCGAGATAGGTACCTTCGCGGATGTAACGGCGGTCGACCTGCCTCTTGCACGCGGCCCAGGCCTCAATCTCGGACTCGGTCCATGAGGTCTCGCGCCGCATACGTTCCCGCTCGGCAGCGCCGCCGTCGGCGAAGGCGTCCAGGAAGTGCTCCTGATGCTCCACGAACCAGGGGGCCGGAGCCCAGTGCCCGGTGGGACGCGCGACGTCCTCCAGGACCAATGCCCGAACCAGCTCGGGCCGGGCGACACTCACCCGCAGCGATATGAGCCCACCCAGACTGTGCGCCACGACGACCGGCGGCTCCGGGAACAGCGCCAATGTCCTCGTAAGGTCCTCGTGCATCGTCTGCGGCGCCCGAGCCAGGGCCTCATCGTCCCACCGCGGGGATGCCCCGTGTCCCCGCTGATCGATCGCGAGGACGTGATACTGGGAGGACCAGCGGGCTACGGCATCCGGCCAGGCGGTAGCTGATTCAGTCAGGCCGTGCACTAAGAGCAGCGGCGGACCCGTCGGGTCGCCCCACTCGTGCAACGCAAGCATCGTCACCTCATCGAGTGTAGGCGAAGAGCGCACACGACTTCCGTGCTCACCTCGGTGCCCACTGAGTTCATCGATTCCGATGAGGGCGAGTCTTCTAGAGCTTGAGGTGAAAGTCGTCGAGTTCGGTACTCCCCTGGGGGATACCCTTGGGAGCACCGAACTCGGCGCCGGGATCAGCGCGCCGTCCGCAGGTCCTTACCCAACGACGCGACCTGCGAACGCAGATTTGCTTCGTCCCTTGCTGTTAGCCCTGCGCCGCAGAGCCGGAGTCGTTGTCCGGGACGGCGTCGACCCCGGCCTCCTTGCGCTGTTCGGGCGTGATCGGGGCGGGTGCCTCGGTCAGCGGGTCGAAGCCGCCACCGGACTTGGGGAAGGCGATGACGTCGCGGATGGAGTCGGCCCGGGTCAGCAGGGAGACGATGCGGTCCCAGCCGAAGGCGATGCCGCCGTGCGGCGGAGCACCGAACTTGAAGGCGTCCAGCAGGAAGCCGAACTTCTCCTGGGCCTCCTGCTCGCCGATCCCCATGACGTTGAAGACGCGCTCCTGGACGTCGCTGCGGTGGATACGGATGGAGCCGCCACCGATCTCGTTGCCGTTGCAGACGATGTCGTAGGCGTAGGCCAAGGCGCTTCCCGGGTCGGTGTCGAAGGTCTCCAGGCACTCGGGCTTGGGCGAGGTGAAGGCGTGGTGGACCGCGGTCCAGGCGGACTTGCCCAGGGCCACGTCGCCATCGGCCTTGGCCTCGGCAGAGGGCTTGAACAGGGGGGCGTCCACGACCCACACGAAGGACCACTCGTTGTCTTCGATGAGGCCGCAGCGCTTGCCGATCTCCAAACGGGCGGCGCCCAGCAGGGCGCGCGAGGAGTCCACGGGGCCGGCGGCGAAGAAGATGCAGTCGCCGGGCGCGGCGCCGGCGGCCTGGGCCAGGCCCTCGCGCTCGGCGTCGGTGATGTTCTTGGCGACGGGCCCACCAAGGGTCCCGTCCTCGGCGACGGTGACGTAAGCCAGGCCCTTGGCGCCGCGCTGCTTGGCCCACTCCTGCCAGGCGTCGAAGGTACGTCGGGACTGGGAGGCCCCTCCGGGCATGACGACCGCGCCCACGTAGGGGTTCTGGAAGACCCGGAAGGTGGTGTCCTTGAAGTAGTCGGTCAGGTCCACCAGCTCGCAGCCGAAGCGCAGGTCGGGCTTGTCCGAGCCGTACCTCTCCATGGCGTCGTGGTAGGTCATGCGGGCGATGGGCGTGGACAGCTCGTAGTCGATGAGCGCCCACACCTCACGCAGCACGTCCTCGGCGACGGCGATGACGTCGTCCTGCTCGACGAAGCTCATCTCCACGTCGAGCTGGGTGAACTCGGGCTGGCGGTCGGCGCGGAAGTCCTCATCGCGGTAGCAGCGGGCGATCTGGTAGTAGCGCTCCATGCCGGCCACCATGAGGAGCTGCTTGAACAGCTGCGGGCTCTGCGGCAGGGCGTACCAGGAGCCCGGTGCCAGTCGAGCCGGGACCAGGAAGTCGCGGGCGCCCTCCGGGGTGGAGCGGGTCAGGGTGGGGGTCTCGATCTCCACGAAGTCATGGGAGTCCAGGACTCTGCGGGCGGCCTGGCTGACCTTGGCCCGCAGGCGGATGGCGTGCTGCATGGCGCTGCGCCGAAGGTCGAGGTAGCGGTAGCGCAGACGCGCCTCCTCGCCGACCTGTCCGGCGTCCTCGGCATGATCGGAGACCTGGAAGGGCAGCGGCGCGGAGGCGTTGAGAATCTCAACGTCGGAGACGACGACCTCGATCTCGCCGGTGGGCAGGTTCGGGTTGGCGTTGCCTTCGGGCCTGGCGCTCACCTCCCCGGTGACGGCCAGGACGTACTCGGCGCGCAGGTCGTGGGCGATCTCCTCGCGGATGACAACCTGGGCGATCCCCGAGGCGTCCCGCAAGTCGATGAAGGCCACGCCTCCGTGGTCACGACGTCGATCCACCCATCCGGTGAGGGTGACGACCTGGCCTATGTCTGAGGCGCGCAGGGAGCCTGCGGTTCGGGTTCGCAGCACGGTGCTGAGTTCCTTCCGTGTGGGGCACTGAGCCGGTGCCCGTCGGGGCGCACCACGAGACGGGTGGGCGCCGGCGGCAGTTTACAAGGAGCTCGGGTCTCAGTCCTCAGGCCATGGCCCGACGACGTTGATAGGCAGCCATCCTGCGACGGTTGATCGCCACGAGCACCGACAGCACCACCAGGATCACGCTGAGCCCGAGGACGAAGGCACCGATGATTGGGAAACCGGCCGACTCGCCACCTGGCCCCGCGGCTTGAATGCCGGCGGCGGTGCCGTTGGCCCGGCCCGAGGCCGCGACCTGACGGGGCGGTGGGGTGGGAGCCGGCGGAACGGTGGGAGGGGCGGACCCGCCTATGACCGTGACACCCGATACCGTGAAGTAGGGGCTCTTGTTGGTGTAGTCCGCCGCGTTGCCCTCCTGGCCGCTCTCCCCCTGGGCCCCGAAGACCCGGAATCGCAGCCAGTGGTTGCCCTGCTCGACGTACTCGGGCAGCTCGAAGGAGCCTGCGGCAGTGCCGTCCTTCTTGACGGTGATCGTGGTGACCACCTCGGACTCCCCGGGGCGCGAGGCGACCAGGGCACCGTCGTCGATGAGGACCTGGACCGTCACGCCGCTGGGGAATCCCGACAGCGTGTACATGATCGTTCCTCCGACAGCGACCGTCGAGGGGCTGACTGTTGAGGCGGTTCCTGTGGTGGAAGGACCGGTTTTGGTGTCCGCGCTGGCGACGGGGCTCGTGGAGACCACCGCCACCAGGGATGCCAGGAGCACGGAGCAGACGATGACCAGCATCCGAGGTGACCCTTGGAGGCGCCTCAAGGCACTCCGATGCCGACTCGGCACGGGACGCCGCTCACGCCGTACGCGCTCAGTCGTCCGGAATATCCGGATCATCTGCTCACACCTCCTTTCCACGGCCGCGTGCTCCGGCCCCTTGACGATGTCATTGACGCTCTCCTAGTACACCGTCTCAGCGCCTGCGCGGAAGCCGCAGGGTGGTCCGTGGTGCGCGCAGCGGCATCCCGGAGAACGCGGCGACCAGCAGGCTCACGGCGCCGACGACCAGCAGCCCTCCGGCGCTCCCCAGGAGCATGTCGTTGGCACTCAAGCCCTTGGTGGGCGCAGCCGCGGTGTCCGGGAAGGTCAGCAGCTGAGCCTGTGCCGGGTTGCGAGGATCGAAGGACGCAGAGGAGATCTCCAGCTTCGCCCATCCCAGGAGGCTGTTGTCGCGATCGGCCACCGCCAGCTCGTAGGAGCCGGAGTCGAATGTTGAGATATCGATGGAGACGCTGTTGGCATCATCAACCTGCACCCATCCCTTCGTGGTGGCGCCGGGGAAGACGAACACCGAGACCCACTCGCCCGCCTGCGCCTTGGACTTGGGCAGGACGAGGTTGACGATGTTGCCCTGGCGGGAGCCGGACAGGGAGCCGGCGTTGTCCGCGCTCAAGTGGGCCGCGCTGGTCACCGGGGCCACCGGGCTCCGGTCCGGACGGACGGTGCGCTGTGAGCTCGCGTCAGCCTCAGGCGAGGCCTGCGCCGAGGCCGCGGAGTCTTCCGAGGCATGGGCGCGTTCGCCTCCTGAGCCACCGGCGTTCGGGGCGGGCGCCGCCCCAGCGTTGGCCGGTTGTTGGGCGGAGCCGTCCTGCGAGGTCGAACGGGAGTCCGATCCAGCATCGGGGGCCTGCGGCGCGGAGGAGTCGGCCTGGCTGCCTGCGCCTGTGTCCGCGCCCGCACCTGAACCAGCGCCCGAGCCGGAACCCGAGCCGCCGGGATTGCCACCTGGGTTGTTGCCCGCGGCGTTGTCCGTTCCGGGGCGCCCACTGTCATCCGGGATCGGCTTCGGAGCGTTCTGGTCGGGTTCGGTGGTCTGAGGTGCAGGAGCCGGGGACGCCGTCTCGGAGGGGCGGGCCGTGGGGGAGGGCGAGGCGGAGGGCTCCGACGACGGAGCAGCCGAGGGTGCGGGAGCAGGGCTGGTGGGTGAACCAGTCGGCTCCGGTGCGGGTTCGCTGGTGGGCTCCGCAGTGGCCGAGGGCTCCGCGGTCGCAGTAGGAGCCGGGCTCGGCGCGGGGGACGGCTCCGGCGTGGGCTGCGGGGCGACGGCCTTGTTGAGGGCGAAGATGTTGGTCGCGGCCGTCAGTCCGGAATCGATGGGCGAGAGCTGCAGGTAGTAGCGCCCCTTGTCGACCTTCCCCCCGGCGTAGAGGGCCGACAGGTTGAGCTGGGCGTCGAAGGACCCGTGACGGAAGGTGACGGGAACCGAGAGCGTTCCCGGAACCACGTACCCGCCGTAGGCCGCGACCTTGATCTCGACCGGCTTCTCGCCGTCGAGCATCGTCCCCTGCGAGCACCAGCCCGTACCCCGGACCCTGACTGCAGTATCCGGGTCGTAGGAGGGCTCTACCCCCTGGAGATCCGAGCCATCGGAACCGAGCACCTGGACGGCGGGCTTGACCTGGCACGTCTTAGCGGTCGCGCTCGGCTGGGTAGAGGCAGCCGGCTTGGGCGACTTGGAAGGCGAGGGCGACGAGCTGGGTGAGGCAGCCGCGGAAGGACTGGCCGTCGGGCTGGGCGCCGCAGAAGGAGTCGGTGAGGGGGCTGCCGACGGACTGGGTGCCGCGGAGGGACTCGGTGAAGGCGTCGGTGTCGGTACCGGCGTGGGAGACGCCGAGGGTGCCGGCGACGGCTCAGTCGAGGCATGAGGAGCCGGTTCCGCAGTAGGTGCGGCCGTCGGTTCAGCAGTCGGCTCCGGACCGGGTGCAGCACTCGGCTCCGCAGAGGGTTCAGGAGTCGGCTCCGCGGTAGGCTCCGCGGTGGGCTCCGCAGAGGGTTCGGGAGTCGGCTCCGGCGACGGCTCGGGAGTCGGCTCGGGAGCCGGAGGATTGATGACATCCGGGTCCTGCTTGACAAAGGAGAACAGGCCCGTGGTCGCACTCACCGTTCCACTGGTGTAGGTGAGGCTGAAGACCTTCGTGCCGACCTCCCAGCCTTTGTCTCCGGTGGCCTGACGCACGCCCTTGACGAGGTAGTCAGTCGGGATGAACACGTCCTGCTCGCCGTTGGCGGGAGCCGGACGCTCAAGCTCGGCCTTGATACCTGGAAGCAGGTAGGGAGTGACGGTCCTGCCCTCGACGACGTTGAGCGTGATGGTGGGGTCCTCCAGGACCTCCCCAGCGGAACTGCACCAGCCCGACAGGATCGACTCGACCCCCACGCCGAACCCGGTCTCATAGACCGGCACCACGTACTCGGGCGCCGACTGGCCCTCGGGGTAGACCATTCTGGCTGCGGGGTGGCAGGCCGAGCCGCTCTCATAGTCCTCAACAGCATTGCCTGCATTCAAAAGGGGCATGGCGGCAACACCGGCGGTGGCCAGAACAATGCCGAAGGCTGTCAGAACAGCAAGAATCGCGCGCAGGCCGCTCCTGATGGAAGGGAGGGCGGCAAGCAGCCGCTGAGCGTATTGCATGACGTGGTCTCGTTCATGGGCAGGGGCAGATGGACTTACTCGTACAGCACATGGTTGACAACCGAGATGCACGAGGAAAGGACGCACCACGAAGCAGGCGCGACTGCCTTTCGCGAACGATGATAGACGGACGCCTCCCTTCTAAGAATCCGCTATCACCCGAAAACATCGTCCGCGTTGTCGATTCCGGGTTAAGTATACACAGCGGTAACCCGTCAATCGGTCGGGTTGAGACCATTCAGAACCGGGAGACTTGAGGAAACTCGAGCAATGGTAACGATAAATTGGGATACGTGACCCCTTTGTTGCCAAGATTTCTTTTGTGTCACGGTTTTATTTGCGCAGTAGATCCGCCCCTGCAGCGCGCCCCGAGCTGGCGACAGCCGCACGCGGAGCACCTCAGGTGGCTCATGAGCAGAACCCCAGGTCCTGCTCATGAGCGTCAAGCCCCCACGACAAGGCATGACGCCACCAGGCGTAATCGTGCCCGCCACGCTCCTCGCGATACTCGAGCAGCGCTCCTTCGACCCCAAGAAGCTCTGAGACGGTGCGAGCCCCCTGACGCAGGCCGTCTTCATGGACCCCGCACTGGACCACCAGTCGCGCCCCCAGCCCATGGCCATCATGAGGATGCTGGTCGCTTCTTGGGCGTTGCAGGCTCCGGGCCTCGGAGCGGTGACGCAACCAGCGCAGCAGCTCCCCTTCACCCTCGCCTCGGCGCTGAGAGCCGAGCCAGAAGGATCCGGACTGGACAATGGCACGAGTAGCCAGCTCGGGATGACGCAGAACCAGGTCGGCCGCAGCAACCCCTCCCAAAGACTGCCCAGCCACCACGATCCGATCCGGGCGCCACATGCAACCAGCACCATCCTCAGAGGACACAGCTATCCTGCAGCCTCGTCCGCAGACGGCCCGATGTGCCGCCTGCAGACACCTACGGAGCAGTTCTCTGCTGCGTCGCGGATCCCCCAGGTCGCGTGAGCGCATGGCCAGGCTGCCGGAGTCGATGAGCAGCACATCCCATTGGCGGGATCTGGGGGCCAGGTGATCGACGGCATGGTTACCACGCCAGATGTTTCCGTCGAGCAGGATCAGCAGACCCCGCTCACTGTGCCCGCAGGAGCCCTCCTGGACACGGCCCCCGCACCACAGTGTGACTCGCCGTCCGGGGTCTCCCGGCTCATCAAAGTCTGTGAGCACCTCGTTCTCCAGGTCGAACCGGAGGACGTACCTGTCGTGTTCATCCTGGGGACGGCTCAGCGCCTGCCACGCCCCCTCTGCCGAAGCTCCCGAGCCGATCATCCAATCCGGGTGCAGCATGGCCTTGGGGCCCGCCCATAGCGAGGACACCAGACCGAAGCCGTCATGCAGCCGGTGGGGATTGAGAGGATCGGGCCGTCCCAGTGCATGAACGCGCTTCCAGCACTCGCGTCGGGCCCCGGCATCGTCAGGCAGGGCGTCATGAGTCACAACGATCCGGTAGCTCAAGAGCGCATCCTGCGGCAGCAGGACGTGAAGCGCCCACCAGCCGGTCCCGGGAACCCGGGCGGCCAGTGCCGGCGCGATGTGAGCGCGATGGTTGTCGGTCAGGGTATTGAGATGGATGAGCACACTGGGGCTGGCGCCGTGCCGGTGGTCATCACGCCACAGGAAGCTCGCCTCCACCATCTCAACCCCGTTGATGATGTGTCCCTCCCCCAGGACGGGAGTGCCGTGCACCGCGGCAGCGGCCAAGGCTGAATCGTCAGGAACCGGAGGCCACCACGCCGGGGTGATGCGAAGCGGGCCACCGTCCTGGGCCACAGGAGTCGCGGCCAGCTGTCTCCACCGTGCCTGCGGCACAGGCGGTTGATCGCCACACCCCCCACTCACGTCGCCGACTTTACAGCCACTCAGTATCGGTTCCACGTATCGGTTCCACAGTGATCCGGCGATGGGAGGCTCGCATCATGGGACGCATGGCAGGCTTGCATTGTTCCGGGGAGCGTGGCGTAGGGTAGTCGTCATGACGCACATCGTTCTTACGGCCACAACCGCTCCTGGCGCACAGGCGCTCGCGGTCATGTGTGGTGCGCAGATGTGTTGTTGTCGAGCCTGTTGATTCCGTCCCCTCCCCCCGGCGCTGAACCTGCCCGGGGAGCGTGACGACGCCTCAAAGCAGCGTTGACGCCGGCCGAGAACGACAACCGGCCATGACGTCGTGGGCTCCCGTGCCGCGTATTTTCCGCTCGCCAGAGTACGGAGACGCCCTTTCACACGCTCTGATGGCCTGAGGCTGTGTCCGCACTTACTCGGCTTGCTCCGCTCGGCTTCTCGTGCTCCTCCTCCACCATTTTCACTGGGACGCTGCTGCGTCATGCGCATCGAGGCCCGTTCCCACCACTACAGGAGAAACCATGTCCACGTCCTCGTCGTCCTCTTCTTCCTCCGATCCGTCCCAGTCCTCCGACTCCTTGTCCTCCGTCCCATCGGAGGCCGAGGTCGTGGAGACTCAGGAGGTCACGGCTGAGAACGCCGCCGCGATTCTGGCAGCCGATGACGACATCGATGATCCCGACGCCAATGAGACGGATCAGTCGCATCGCGGCAAACCGTCACGGCGCACGCTACTCACGATTGGGGGACTCGCAGCCACTGCCGCGGTCGGTACCGGCGCGTACCTGACGATTCGGCGCACCAACCAGGGTGTCATCGGAGCCCACGAGGCACTCCCCCTGGTGATTGGCGGCGACATCTGCGCCGCACCACTGTACGCCGCGTACCACCGGGGTTTCTTCGACGACGCGGGACTGAAGGTCACGCTGGCGCGCACCCAGCAGACCGAGGACACCAAGGACGGCGTGGGCGCCGGTAAGTACATTGGCGCTCCGGGAATCTTCTTCTCCTGGCTGGAGCCGATCTACAACGGCCTCAACGCCAGGCTCACCGCGGGGCTCCACGCCGGCTGCCTGCGCCTGGTGGTGCGCAAGGACTCTCCGTATCAGAAGCTGGCTGACCTGAAAGGCACCACCATCGGCGTGCCGTCACTGTCGTCATCCGCCTTCGCCTACTTCGCGATCGGGCTGTCCGAGGCCGGCATCAACGTCAAGCCGGACGGAGGCGACATCACGTGGCGCACAGTCGATGCGGACTCCTTGGGGACCGCACTGACTGACGGTCAGGTGGACGCCATCATGGGTTCTGACCCCGGACCGCTGCTTCCCGTCTTCAACGGGACGGCCCGTGAGCTGGCCAACAACGACGCTGAGGAGTTCTGCTGCTCGGTGGCACTCAACGGGGACTTCGTACGTCGGCAGCCCAAGGAGGCGAAGGCTCTGACCGAGGCTTGGTTGAAGGGCTCGGCCTACGTACCGGGCCACATCGAGGAGATCGCCAAGATCGAGGTTGACAACGACTACGTCGCCGCGGACCAGGACGTCGTCGTCCGGGTGCTCAAGACATACGGGTTCAAGGCCTCGGCCTCCAGGTTCCGGGCCGCGATCGAGCCCGGCATCGAGAAGTTCAAGGGGACCGGCTTCATCGCATCCGACGTCTCCGCCCGGAAGCTGACCGACACCGTCGTTGCCGACCTCGGCATCAAGGACTGAGTGACGATGCCCACTGAAGTGACTCCCGCGACCGCATCGACCGCGTCTTCCAAGCCCGTCGACGATGGGCATCCACGACCGCCCTCCTCCACAGCCAGGCAGAGCGCACCAAGCGATCGCCGTTCCAGCGCAGGCGCGCTTGTGAGCACGACGGCGCTATTCCTGTGGTCGGCCTACCTGGTCCTCCTCATCGCCCTGCCGGAAGCCGACCTTCTCCGCAAGGAGTCAACCACTCCAGTCGCAGTCCTTGCCGGGGCATGGCTGACCGCCCTGATCGCGTGGACACTCACCGCACGGGTCCGACCGGCCTCTTCGGCAGCGAGGTCCCTGACGCACTTCCTGCCCTGGATCAACGCCGCCGGCGCATGGTTCATCGTCTGGCAGCTGACAACATCCAAGCTCGGACTGCTCACGCCCCCGTACTTCGCCGCCCCAGAAGTACTCATTGCCTCCTTCCTCGGAGACTGGAGGCTGCTGCTCAGCTGCCTGGGTGCCTCGGCGCTGCTCTTCATCATCGGGTACACGGCCGGATCGGTGCTGGGGTTCTTCACAGGCCTGCTCATGGGCTGGTCGAGGCGCGCCGACTACTGGCTCCATCCGCTCCTTCAGACCATCGGCCCAGTTCCCGCGGCCTCTCTGCTTCCGCTGGCGCTGCTGCTGCTTCCGACGACGTACACCTCGGCAGCCTTCATCGTCGGCTTCGGCGCCTGGTTCCCCATGGCGACCATGACCCGCGCGGGAGTTCGCTCCGTGCGCCGTGACTACATCGACATGGCCCGCACACTGGGAGCCGACGAGCTCTTCCTTATCAGACGAGTGGCCGTTCCCTCCGCGCTACCAGACATGCTCACCGGCCTGTTCACGGGACTGGGAACCTCGCTCGCCGCCCTCATGACCGCCGAGCTGACCGGCGTCGACAAGGGCCTGGCCTGGTACATCAACTGGGTCAAGGGCTGGGCGGACTACCCCCGGATGTACGTGGGCCTCATCATTCTGGTGACCTTCTGCCGCACGCTCATGGTCCTGCTGTTCAAGATCCGCTCCTCGCTGCTGGCATGGCAGCAGAACCTTGTGAGGTGGTGAACCGATGTCTGCTGATTCGTCGGCGGCTACTGCCGCGCCGCAGGTCTCGACTCCGTCCGTCCCCCGCGGGGCACAGGTCGATCTCGCTGGTGTCTCCCACAGCTACCCGTTGTCCCATGACCTGGAGCACGGGTGGCTCCATCTGCTGCTGCGCCGGTTCTCCCCCGCTGCGAGGGCTCGCTATGAGGCTGAGGCTGCCAAGCCGGATCAGCTTGCCGTCCTCAATGACATCGACCTGACGGTGGCACCCGGGGAGTTCGTCTCACTCGTGGGGCCGTCCGGCTGCGGGAAGTCCACGATCCTGAGACTGCTGGCCGGATTGGAGCAGCCCGTCGAGGGCAGCGTCACCGTCGACTCCAAGCAGGTGACCGGGCCCTCGCCTCTGCGCGCGCTCGCGTTCCAGGACTCCACGCTGCTGCCGTGGAGGACCGTGCGGGACAATGTCGCCCTGGGCCCTGAGGCAAGAAACCGCATGGAGCGCGACCGGCGCCGGGTGGAGGCGGCCCTGCAGATCGTGGGGCTGCGGGACTTCGCCGATTCCTACCCCTCCACGCTCTCGGGCGGTATGGCTCAACGGGCCTCACTGGCCCGAGCCCTGGTCAACCGGCCCCGGCTCTTCCTCCTGGATGAGCCCCTGGGCAAGCTCGACGCCCTGACACGCCTCCAGCTCCAGGACGAGATCCTCAGGCTGTGGGAGTCCCAGCGCTTCACCGCCGTCCTGGTCACCCACGACGTGGACGAGGCCCTGCGCCTGTCCAACCGAGTGGTCGTCCTGTCAGAGCGCCCCGCGCGCATCGTCGCCGACATCGAGGTACCCGAGCACGACGAGTCGAGTGACGAGGTCCGCGAGCTGCGTCGGAAGATCCTCGGCCTGCTGGGGCGGTGAACGGGCCACGAGACCGACCTCACCTGTGATCCAGCCCGTGGAGCGCGGAGTTCCGCTGATTCTCCCGTAGCCTGGGCGCAGGAGCGATCCGTGCCCTGTTGACCCCGTTCGGGTCCTGCCGCACCCGGTGTGCGGCACGAGTATCCCGTGAGTCTGTGCGTGTTAGCCCATGAGTCACCCGGCCAGTCCGGGTGCGGGGCGAGTGTGGTGGGCCAGGTACGGCAAAGAGCGGAGGACAAAAGGTCCTCCCCCACACTCCGCCGCGGTCCCCACCATCTTCATGGGGACAGATATGGGATAACTTCATGACTCACTCCAGCAGTACTGCGCCTGGCGCCTCCGACGCTCAGAGCAAGGACGGCAACGGCCCCCTCAGCCTCGATGCGCTCTTCTCCGCCGAGCTCTCCGGCGGCGAGCAGACCGGCCCGACCAAGAACGACGAGGAGAGCACTGTCGCCGCGCCGCACCACCGCGACGGCACCACCTCCTCCCCCGAGGACTTCGCCACTCCCGCCTCCTCCGATTCCCCTGAGGACCCGGAGGACGTCGACCACGAGGAGGAGGCGGACGACGTCGACCGAGATCTCCCCGAGGCCGACCCGGAGGACGGGATCGACGACTCCGATGAGGACGACGGCGTCGACATTGATGAGGACGAGGTTGACGGCCACACCCCCTTCATCGACACCGATGCCGACTCCGACAGCCACCAGCGCGACGTCGAGCGCGCCGCCTCGCCGCGCGACCGGGACAAGAGCGAGGTGAGGACCGCTCACGAGGATGAGGAGATCACCTTCGCCGACCTGGGTCTTCCCGGTGACCTGCTCAAGGCCGTCACCGACATGGGCTTCGTGACCCCCACCGCCATCCAGAAGGAGGCGATCCCGGTTCTGCTGGCCGGCCGTGACGTCGTCGGCGTCGCCCAGACCGGAACCGGCAAGACGGCGGCCTTCGGGCTTCCGCTGCTCGACGCCGTCGACTCGCGTGACAACGTCGTTCAGGCGCTCGTTCTGGCCCCCACCCGCGAGCTCGCGCTCCAGAGCGCCGAGGCCATCACTGATATGGCTGCCCGCTCCCGCGGACTGGAGGTGGTGGCCGTCTACGGCGGCGCCCCCTACGGCCCCCAGATCGGCGCGCTCAAGGGCGGCGCCCAGGTCGTCGTCGGCACTCCCGGCCGCGTCATCGACCTCATTGATAAGGGCGCGCTCCAGCTCGACGACGTGCGCTACTTCGTGCTGGACGAGGCCGACGAGATGCTGCGGATGGGCTTCGCCGAGGACGTGGAGACGATTGCGGAGTCTCTTCCCGCCGATCGGCGCACCGCCCTGTTCTCCGCGACGATGCCGCCGGCCATCCAGGCCGTGGCGCGCCAGCACCTTCACGAGCCCGTTCAGGTCGAGGTCTCCAGGCCGGCCTCCACTGTCGCCACCGTCCACCAGACCTACGCGGTGGTTCCCTTCCGTCACAAGATCGGCGCCGTCTCCCGGGTCCTGGCCGTCACCGACGCCGAGGCCGCCATCGTCTTCGTGCGGACCAAGTCCACGGCCGAGGACGTCGCCATCGAGCTGGCGGGCCGGGGCATCCAGGCCGCCGCGATCTCCGGTGACGTGCCTCAGCGCGAGCGCGAGCGCCTGGTGGAGCGGCTGCGCGCCGGCACCCTCGACGTGCTGGTGGCCACGGACGTCGCCGCCCGAGGCCTGGACGTGGACCGCATCGGCCTGGTGGTCAACTTCGACGTGCCCCGCGAGGCCGAGGCCTACGTGCACCGTATCGGTCGCACGGGCCGCGCCGGCCGCCACGGCGAGGCCGTCACCTTCCTGACCCCCAAGGAGAAGGGCAAGCTCCGCCAGATCGAGCGCCTCACCGGAAGCCGTCTGGAGGAGATCACCCTGCCCTCCCCCGCGGACGTCTCCGAGCACCGCGCCCGCAAGCTCCTGTCCAAGGCAGCCGCCCGCCACGAGCGCGGCCGTCTGGACATGTACCTGCCGCTGGTCGCTGACTCCGCCCGGGAGCTGGACATCGACGTCGAGGAGCTGGCAGCCACGCTGCTGGCCCTGGCCGTGGGAGACGAGGGACCGCGCAGGCGCGAGGAGCGGGGCGGTGAGCGCCCCCAGCGCGCCCGCCGGGAGGAGAACCTCGACTCCGAGGGGACCTTCCTGTCGGCCTCCTTCGAAGGCGGCCGGGAGAAGGGCCGTCGCGCAGAGCGAGGAGACCGTGGCGAGGGACGCCGCTCGGCCACGCGTTCCGGGCGCCGCGAGCACGAGGGCCCCGGGACCGTCTACCGCGTGGAGGTCGGGCACCGCGACCGGGTCCTGCCCGGAACGATCGTGGGCGCGCTGGCCAACGAGGGCGGTATCGAGGGCTCCGATATCGGCAAGATCGACATCCTTCAGTCCTTCTCCCTGGTCACGATCTACGCCGACCTCAGCCCCGAGCAGCTGAGCGTCATGGGGCGGGCGACCTTTGCTGGCCGCGAGCTGCGGATCCGTCCCGACGAGGGTCCGGGGCACGGCTGGTCCGGCCCCAACGGCGCCGAGCGGCGTCCTAAGCGGCGTGACTGGGAGGACCGCAAGGACCGTGGTGACCGCAGCGACCGCGGCGAGCGGTCGGAGCGCGGTTTCCGTCCTCGCCGTGAGGACGGCGAGCGCGGTTGGAAGGACCGTGATGGGCGCGGTGGTAGGGGCGGCTACGACCGCTCGGAGCGCGGGGAGCGCCGTGACAACCGTCGGTGGGATGAGCGCCGTGGCGATCGGGACGGCTTCCGTGGCCGGCGCGAGGACCGGGGTGGCCGCGGCTACGACCGCGACGGGCACCGGGGCGAGCGCCGTGGCTACGGCGAGCACAACCAGAACCGCTTCGGCGGCCACCGGGGCGGCTTCCGTGGAGGGCGCGGCGAGCGCTGAGTCCCGAGGACTCCTCTGATGCGGTTGGGGGCGGCGACATGTGTTGCCGCCCCCACTACTTTTCCCCTACTCCGCCATCTGGTCGTCGCATGGGTGGGTGCTCAGGCCCTGCGCACCCGCACGGTCCCCATCTGGGTGCGGGCCCGCAGCTCGAGGCGTCGTTCGAGGGCATCGGGGCGCTCCTGGCGGGGCAGGTCGGTGGCGACTCGACCGAAGTCGGAGTGGCAGTCGGCCAGGACCGCGGTTCCCTCGGGTACTCCCACCGACACGGTTCCCATCTCGCTGGACAGATCCAAGGTTCCTTCACGGGCCTCGACGATCTTGACCGAGCCGGCCTCCGTGTGGGCAGACACTGTGCCGGAGGTCGAGCGGATGCGCACAGAACCGGCTTGGGCCCGCACGCTCCCCTCATGCAGGGCGCCGATGACGATGGAGCCGGCGTCGGCGTGCACCTGCGCACTCATGCAGTCGCCCAGCCGGATCGATCCCGCCGAGGTCCGGATCTGCACGTGCTCCCAGGAGTGCTCAGCGCTGATCGATCCGGCATCGAGGCGGGCATCCAGGTGCGTGCCGTGCGGCACCGTGACCCGAACTCGAGATGTCTGCGGGCCCCACGGCCAGATGCCAGCGAATCGTTCACGTCCCACGAGAGCGATCTGGCGGATGCTCACCTCGGCCCCGTCGGCGGTGACGTCCAGGAGGGGGGTCAGGCTCTCATCGGCCTCGACGGTGATCGCGCTTCCCGTCCCAGGCGCGGTCACCACGCTCAGGGTGGACAGGTCCAGGACGAGGTTCGGCTGAGCGTCATCGGGAAGGTCAAAGGTCCAGATCGGCATGGGTGGTCTCCTCAGGTTTCAGGTATCTGCGCGGACCGCCACGATGTGGTCATCCAGCGGGTGAGTCGTTGGGATCAGGTGAGATCAGTGGCACGACGGCGCGCTGGTACGGGGTCAGCCGAACCAGCCGGTGAGCGTCGCCCCCGAGCTCCGGTGCTGCGCCGGTCCGGCACGCCAGTCGGTGGGGCGTCCTCCGTCGGAGCCACTCGCAGAGCGATCAGACCCCGCCCAGTCATTCCCGGTGCTCGGCGGGCGCCGGGAGCCCGACGCGGACGACTGTTCAGACAGCGCACCTCGAGCCGCTTCCACGAGCCAGGCGTTGACCGAACGTCCCTGCATCCGGGCGGCGGCGTCGATCTGCTGCTTGAGTGACTCGGGCAGGCGCAGCGTCGTGCGGACCTCCGGGCCCTCCTCCACCTCAGGTACTGCGTGCACCGGAGTCTCGGCATGGCGGTTCGGGCCCGTCACGTGGTCCTGCTCCCGCTCATCAGACCGATCAGCCTGGGTCACCAGGAGATGGGGCGTCGCACCGTCCATCACAACGGCGACATGAGCTCCGTCGAGCTCGCCGTTGAGCTCATCTGCGGTGTCCGTGAGCATCTGCAGGGCGACGAGGCGCAGCGCCGGATCGAGTGCAGCCGCCAGGGAGCGGGCCACGTCCTGGGTCCGGTCGTCACCCAGGGACGAGGTCTCCACGAGGGTACGACGCAGGGTCTCGGTGTAGGCATCCACATGCATGACACCATGATGACACTATTAGCCACCCCAGCCAAGAGAGTTTGGTGTCAAGTTGATGTCAGATCGGAACATGATGGTGTCACATCAGGCGATTCGCTCCAGAATCCGCGCGAGCTCCACCCATCCATGTGTTTCGGCCCTGAGCGGCTCGATGAGCTCGGCGTTCACGACCTCGTCGGTGGCCCGGCGCAAGCGCTCGACAATCCGCCTGCGGTGACGCCTGGCCTGAAGGCCGGCCAGGAACGTCCCCAGACCCGCCAGGACCAGTCCGATCAGCAGGCCTCCGAGCAGGAGGACGGTGGGCCAGGGGACTGCCCCCCAGCGCGGAACGTCGATGCTGATGAGCAGGAGGTAGTCCTCCAGAACGTGAATGGCCACCAGCCACAACCCGCCGATGAGCGCAGCCAGTGCGGTCACCCACTGCAGCACGTTCGCAGCTTTCCACCAGACCGGGCGCTTCCACGTCCCGTAGTCCACCTGGGCCACAGCCAGTTCCAGAGGCTCGGCAAGCCTCTCGGCGCGCTCGTCGCTGCGCAGAACGGCCTGAGCGGCCAGGTCACCGGGCAGGGCGGAGCAGGCCGCCACGGCGTAGACGTGAGCACTGCTGCGCAGCCTGCCCGTTGCGGCAGGTCCTGCGGCGGGCAGGGAGGTCAGGTCGATGACGCCGGAGCCCGTCGCGCCGTCGGATCGTTCCGCGTCTGCGGACTTCGGGGCCGGCGGACGCCCGGTCCCCAGGTGGAGGGCTCGAAGCGGATCGCGTCTGAGGTGTCCGATCCACCGCAGCCAGAACCAGCCGACTCGGGTGCGGGCCCGGTGACGGTCCGATCCTTCAACCGCCTGCGAGACGACGTCGACCCCGGCGAGGCTCGCGGCCGCCTGCCGTAGAGCAGTGAGGGAATGACGTACCTGCGGCTCCTGCTGAGCGGCCGGGCCCGGTGTTGGCGCACCACGGCCGGATGGAGCGATGAGCCCCGTGCGCTCGCCCAGCTCGCTGGCTGCGCGCCGGGCGTGGGCGGCAAGGCTTCGCGCACTGGCCAGCCTGTTCGAGGCGACCGAGGCCACGGTGCGTGCCAGGGTCTCTACGCCCTGTCCGGTGCGGGCGCTGACGGCAATCACTGAGACGGCTCCAAGACCCTCTCGGTCCAGGATCCTTCTGAGGTCGGCGAGCACTGCGTCCCGGCTCTCGGGGTCGAGCCGATCCACCTGGTTGAGGGCGACCACCATGACCTCGGCGTGCGCCGCCATAGGGATGAGGAAGTCGCGATGAACGACGCCATCGGCGTACTTCTCCGGATCGAGGACCCACACCAGGACGTCGACCTTGCCCGCCATGCGCTCGGCGATGGCCCGGTGCGCGGGTTCGTCGGAGTCGATGTCGGGCAGATCGACCAGCACCGTCGTCTCGCCCAGGGCCCAGCCGCCGTCGACGCGCACTCTGTGGTTGATGGAGAGCCAGTCCAGCAGCTCAGTGGCCTCAGCGGCCGTGTCCGGGACGACGGCGAGGGGCTGGGTCGTCGTCGGGCGGGTGCGGGCGGTTCGGGACACCTCGGAGCCGGCCATGGCGTTGGTGAGGCTGGACTTGCCCGACCCGGTCGCCCCGAGAAGGGCCGCCACCGTGGTCTGCGGCGCCAGACGCCGTCGGTGGGAGGCCTGCGTGAGGACGTCCCGGGCCTGGGTGAGCTCTTCGCGCAGACCGAGCTGCTCGCCCAGGTCGACCGCCCTGGCCAGGTCCTCAAGAACCTGAGGCAGGTCGAACGCCTCGGAGCGGTCGGTGGTCACCTGACCCTCCTCCCGGCCGTACGGCGACCGCGGGCAGCCGGCAGGACGCGCAAGGACGTGGCCGCCTCCTGGCAGGCCCGAAGCTGTTCTCGCAGCGTGTCCGCGCTCGGGGTGGGCAGCGGAAGAGCGTCGGTGAAGCACTTCGCCTGGTTGGCGAACAGAGCCGTGGCACGCTCGCTGAGGTCCTCCCGGGCCCGCTTGGTCATGCCGCGCATCGCCTGGTCCCCGAAGACGGCCTCCAGGACACGCTGAGCCAGGATGGCGGTGCCTCCCGCGATCCCCACCTCTCCCCCGGTCAGTCCACCGGTGTGAGCGAAGACGAGAATCATGAGAACGACTCCGGCGCCGTTGACCCCCAGGGACAGCAAACGGGCAGTGAGCCGCTTGTCAGACCCCTCGGATCGAACGAGCGTGAGAACCTGACGCTGCCAGTCGTGGACGAGGGCCGCGGCGACAACCTCCAGGCCGGTCTGACTGGGCACCTCCGCCAGAGCCCGGTTGAGCGCCTGCTGGGAGGTGCCGGCCCGTCTCCAGGAGCGTTCCGTGGCCAGGCAGGCCCGTTGGGACTCGGCGACCAGGAGCTCAACCAAGGAGGAGCCGATCGCCTGCTCGACGCGCTTGGCCGGCGCCGGACGTCCCCGCAGAAGCGACGTGACGCGGTCGCGGACCCGCCCCACCTGCACCTCCAAGGACCGGAACAGGTCTCCGGTGCCCACGAACTCCTGCCAGCGGGCCAGCACCTCGCCATGCAGCATGGAGCCGTCCTCGGTGGCCTCGATGACGCGCTCGAGAGCGTCATCGTGCTCGGAGGTGGCTGCTCGCCGCAGCTCGGCGTGCTCGGCCTCCTGGGAGGCCAGCTCGACGGCGAGCAGCTCGCTCTGCGCCAGGAGGGAACCAATGGCGCCGGTCAGACTGCGGTGCGCGACGTCCTGGCGAGCAGCTGCGTCGGAGGCCAGCGCCCCCAACCACTGGCGCAGCGGCGAGACGCAGGACTCGGGCAGGAAGCCGTCATCGTCCAGAGCGGTCTCGGGAATCGTGAAGACGGGTGCCTCGGCCAGGTGCGCCTGCGCGAGCCGGCGCCGCAGGTCGGCCTCCACCTCGATCTGCGCGCCCTGCGGTACGCGGTCCAGGACGATCGCGGCCGTGATGTGCCGCTCGGCCGCGGCCCGCAGGTGCTCCCAGGGAACTGCGTCGGCGTAGCGGGCCGCCGTGGTGACGAAGATCCACAGGTCCGCCCCGGCCAGGAGCGTGGCAGCCAGGTCCCGGTTGTCCTCGACCACGGAGTCGACATCAGGTGCGTCCACGATCGCCAGTCCCTCGGGCAACCCCTCGCAGGCCCGCAGCTCGAGCTCTCTGGGGGTGTGATCGGTGGCCGGGCTCGCCGGTGCGTCGGCGTCCACGCGCATGCGCGACAGAGACCCCAGGACCCGGTCGGTGTCGAACCAGGCGGCGTCGGTCGGTGCGTGCAGCAGCAGGGGGCGGCGCGTGGTGGGGCGGATCGCCGAGGCCCTGGCCACATGCCGGCGAACGAGCGAGGACACGAGGGTCGACTTGCCGGCCCCGGTCGAGCCGCCCACCACGGCCAGCAGCGGTGCGTCCAGGCTGGCCAGGCGGGGAAGGACGTAGTCACCGAGCTGGTCACGGATGAGCGTGGCCTTGTCCGAGGCGGCGGCGGTTCCCTGAAGGACATAGGGCATGGACAGGGCCGTCAGGCTGTCCCGGAGAGCAGACAGCGCCATGGTCGCCTGCTGGACGTGGTGCGTGCTGCTGGACTCGCTCCGGCTCGTGGTCATGAGGCTGAGTCGACCTCGCAGCCGTCCTGGCCATCGGCCGGGGAGCAATCCGCAGCCGGGCTGACGGTGATCCGGGGGGCGGCATCCTCGGCGGGCGGCTGCCAGGTGGCGGCGTCGGCCTCGACCTGCTCGCCGGAGCGGATGTCCTTGACCGAGTCGGGGGCCCCCTCAGAACCGGGGAACCACACGAAGGGAATGGAACGCTTGTCCGCGGCCTTGATCTGCTTACCGAACTTGGCGGCGCTGGGGGCCACGTCGGTGCTGATGCCGCGGGCGCGCAGCGCATCGGCGACGGCGTCAGAGGCCGAGCGGTGGGCCTCGTCGGTGACGGCCACGAGCACCGTCGTGGGCACGGCTCGACTGACCTGCACCAGGCCCTCGCCGATGACGCGGGCCAGGAGCCGGGACAGGCCGATGGAGATGCCCACACCGGGGAAGGTGCGCTTGCCGTTGGTGGCCAGGGAGTCGTAGCGGCCCCCGGAGCACACTGAGCCCAGATCCTCGTGGCCTGCCATGAAGGACTCGTAGACGGTGCCGGTGTAGTAGTCCAGTCCGCGAGCGATCTTGAGGTCGGCGATGACGGCGCCGGGGCGGCGGCGTCCAGTGGCCTCGAGCAGGGCGGTCAGCTCGGCCAGGCCCTCGATGAGGAGCTCGGTGGGCTCGGCGCCGGCCAGCGCCCGCAGGACCTGATCGGAGACGTCCTGACCATCGGTGCCGGTGATGGTGGCGAGCCTGAGGGCCTGTGCCGCCTGCTGCGCGGTGGTGCCGACGCTCTGGGTGAGCTCGGCGGCCACCTTCTCGGGACCGATCTTGTCGAGCTTGTCGACCACGCGCAGAACCTCGATGAGCCGGTCGGTGTCAATGCCGATCGACTGGTAGAAGCCCTGGGCGACCTTGCGGTTGGAGACGTGGATGGTGACCGCGGGCACCGGCAGGGCGCTGAGCGCCTCGTGCATGATGAGGGGGACCTCGACGTCGTGGTGGAGCGGCAGGGCACCGTCACCGACGATGTCGATATCGGCCTGGATGAACTCGCGGAAGCGTCCCTCCTGGGGCCGTTCCCCGCGCCAGACCTTCTGGATCTGGTAGCGCTTGAAGGGGAAGGTCAGCAGCCCGGCATTGTCCACGACGTAGCGGGCGAAGGGGACGGTCAGGTCGAAGTGGAGCCCCAGCTGCTTGCGCGGCTCCGTCTCGGACTCGGCGTCGGCAGGATCGGCCTGAAGGCGGCTGAGCAGGTAGACCTCCTTAGAGGTCTCCCCCTTCTTCGTCAGCTCGCTCAGTGGCTCGACGGCGCGGGTATGGATGCCGCTGAAGCCGTGGAGCTCGAAGGTGCGGCGCAGGATGTCGACGAAGTGCTGCTCGACGATGTGGCCCGCGGGGAGCCACTCGGGGAAGCCGGACAGTGAGGAGAGAGCTTGTCGTACCTGTGCCATGGTCCGCATTGTGTCATGACGAGCAGTGAGCCTGCGCGTCACCGTCGGGCCCTGGCGCCATCAGGCCTTGAGGTCTCCCCCACGGATCTTGGCCTCGGCGAGGTAGGGGTTGCCGTGGTGCTCGTGCTCCATGGTGGTCACTGCGCCGTGCCCGGGCAACAGGATGGTGGCCGGGTCGACGGCGTTGGCCAGGAAGCGCAAGGTGGCGAGCATCTGCACCTGGTCCCCGCCGGGCAGATCGGTGCGTCCGACGGAACCTTTGAAGATGACGTCGCCGTCGAGGGCCATGAGGTAGGAGTGCTCCTCGTCGGCAACGGCAGGGTCGTCATCGATGACCTCGGCCTCGTAGAGTAAGGCGTTGTCGGCCAGGCGGGCCTCGAAGAAGAACAGCGTGGAGCCCTCCGAGTGGCCCGGGGCGGGGACCGCGCGCAGCGCGATACCGGGGGCCAGCTCGATGGCCTGGGAGAAGCCGTCTCCCGGGAAGAGACGGATGTCGGCGGGCTGCTTCCACTCACTGCCGGCCATGTCGGTGAAGGTCATGCCGTTGGCGCTGATACCGGTGGTGATGTCGGGCTCCTCGAGCCGGTAGCGGTCGCGCTCGGGGATGTATACCGGCACGTCGACGGCGTCGTCACTGGTGAGCAGGCCCTCGGCGTGGGCGGCCTCGATGAGCGCCTGGCAGTCCCACACGTGGTCGGCGTGACCGTGGGTGAGCAGGATGGCGCTCAGGGTGAGCCGATGGGAGCGAAGCAGGGCCAGCGCCCCGCGGGCGGCACCGGCTCCAGGGTCGACGACGAGGGCGGGTTCGCCCGGACCTGCGGCCAGGACGTAGCAGTTGGCGGCGAACACGGGTGCGATGGTGCGCTCCAAGATCATGCCCCCACCCTACTTGGGCCGTCTGGGAACAGTGTCGATACGGGTCAAAGAGCTGCTCAGGTCCACAGGACCCGGCCGGCTCACCGAAGGTGAAGCCGCCGACCCCACCAGTGCTCAATGAGCCAGCGGTCGTGGCTGGCGACGATGAGCGTGCCCGTCCATGTCCTCACAGCGGCCTCGAGCATCTCGAGGGCGTCCAGATCCAGGTAGTTCGTGGGCTCGTCGACGACAAGCACCTCAGACCCAGCAGCAGCGGCCAGGGCCAACTGAACGCGGCGCTGGTTGCCGTCGGAGAGCTCGCTGATGGGACGGTTCCACAGGCGCGGGTGCAGAGACCCCCGGCCGCGGTCCCCGATCCCCTCGGTCCACACGTTCTCATCCACCCCTGGGTCACCGAGTTTCGGCAGGTGCTGCGGTATCCCGAACACAGAACCGGATACCGTGAGGCCGCCGACGGAGTCCTCCGTGGGAGCTGACCGCCTACCCATCCAGCTCAGAAGCGTGGACTTGCCGCTCCCATTGGCGCCGGTGACCAGCAGGTGCTCGCCTGCCATGACATCGACCGTGACCGGTGCAAGGCGCCCGGGTACGGCAGCTGACCGGGCAGAGACCGCCATCCCTGTTCGCAGCGCCGGTTCAGTCAGACGTAGCTGCAGGTCGTAGGAGCGGGGCCTGCGCACCTCGGTACTGGCGAGCGCCTCCAGCCGGCGGTCGTCCTGCGTCTTACGCCGGGTGGAGACGCGCTGGGCACGATCGGCGTAGAACTTCCGGGCCATGCGGGCCTCGGTCCGAGGTGCTGCCCCGCTGTGCCCAACGATCTCGGAGTCGCGACGGTGACGCACGAGCTTGCGCCGCTGCTCCTGCTGACGCTGATGAAGACTGCGGTGGGAGGACCTGGCGTGCGCCTTGTCCACGAGGTAGTCGCTGTATCGCCCCGAGCACCGGTAGGCACCCATGGGGCCGCTGTCCCCGGAGGCGGTGGCGAGTGCCTTCCACGGCGCCGTGTCGAGGTCAACGACGGCGGTGGCCACCTCGTCAATGAAGGCACGATCGTGAGAGTTGAACAGGACCGGTCCGGGCCATGACACCATCATCTCGCTCAGGTAACTACTGCTACCGGCATCCAGGTGGTTGGTGGGCTCGTCGAGCACCAGCGCCTGACCGGCTGAAAGAAGCAGAGCGGCGATCTCCAGCCTCCCCCGTTGGCCCGGCGACAGGGAGGAGACGAGGCGGCCTGTATCCACGCGCCCCAGTCCCAGCCCGGCGAGCGCCTCAGCCCGTCGAGCCGGAAGGTTCCAGGTATCGAGAGACTCAAGCCGGGTCAGTAACGAGTCGTACTCCTCGGCGAGGGAGCCGGTTTCAGCTCCGGCCTGGGCGATGGCCTCGCCCATGCGCTCGAAACGATCAAGCGCGTCCAGGGTCTCAGCGCAGACGGCGTCGAGGTAGCCCGCGATCGACGTGGCAGTCGACCCCTCCGAGTTGGCCGTCTGCGGGCCATGCTGCCCGGGCACGCTGACAGTCCCGTGGTCAGGCGACAGCTCACCGGTGGCCAGGCGCAGGAGCGTGGACTTCCCCGATCCGTTGGGGCCGACGACGCAGACGCGTTCGTCGTCGGAGACCGTAAGGTTGATGCCCTCCAGCAAGGGGGCGGAGGTGTAGGAGAAGCTGACATGGGAGAAACTGATCGCAGGCATGACTCGTCCTTGGCATGAGGTGGTGGGGGCACAGGGGCGAGTCACGCGAGCATGGTCACATGCTAACAGCGCCAGCCGGCGACGAGGTTGGGGCAACCGACACCGGCCCGCTCGTGAGGGGCACCGGCGCTCAACGAGTCAACTGAAATCAGTGGGGCGAAGGATGGTGAATGGAGCCAGCGGGAACGTAGACTTTCGACACTGCCGTCCTCCGACGGCACCTCACCACCACCCGGCTTGAGAGCCGGGCGCGAACGGAACGGAGCGGTCATACCGCTCCCTCCCCGTCAACCATGAAGGAGCATCCCGTGACTGAGCGGATCCAGCCCGACAACCGGTCTGACAACCAGCCTGATAGCCAGTCAGACACTGAACAGACCATCCAGCCGACTGACCTGAACGAGTCGGCAGCGCCCAGCCCGACGGAGCAGGCGCCTGAAGCCGCCTCCTCGCCCGTTGCGGAGGCCGAGGCCACAGAGCCCGCAGAGCCTGCAGCCAGCAGCACCTCGGAAGCGTCCTCGGCGCCCACCCCGACGGAGCCGGTGAGCGATGAACCCGCCGGCGAGACCGTTGAGGAGCCCGCCGAGCAGGCCGCTGACAAGCAGCAGACCGTAGAGACCGCGCAGGAGGACGCCACGCCGACCCCGGCCGAGGTGCCCGCCCCGGCAGCGGCGCCTGCGGCACCTGCCGAGCCGGCCGTCGACCCGCAGGAGGCCATGGACGCCGCCAAGTGGGGACGCGTGGACGGTGAGGGCCGGGTCTACGTGCAGGACGGCGGCGCCGAGCGCGAGGTCGGCCAGTTCCCCGATGCCCCGATCGCCGAGGCCATGGCCTTCTACGTGCGCCGCTACCTGGACCTCAAGGCGACCATCGACCTGTTCGCCACCCGCCTGCCCCAGCTCAGCGTCCGAGAGATCGACTCGACCCTGTCCTCGATCTCCGAGTCCCTCACCGAGCCGGCCGCCGTCGGCGACCTGGAGGGACTGCGGGCCCGTTTCGCCGCGCTCAAGACCGTGGCCGCCGAGCGGCGCGAGGCCGTCTCCGCCGAGCGCGCGGCCGCCAAGGAGCAGGCTCTCAAGGAGCGCACGGCGATCGTCGAGCGCGCTGAGGCCATCGCCGAGCAGGACCCGGCCCGCACGCAGTGGAAGAACTCCGGCGCCGAGCTGCGTGAGCTGCTCGAGTCCTGGAAGGCCGCGCAGCGGCGCGGGCCGCGCCTGGACCGCCCCACCGAGGACGGGCTGTGGAAGCGCTTCTCCCACGCGCGCACCACCTTCGACCGTCACCGCCGCCAGTTCTTCAGCGAGCTGGACGCCAAGCAGGCGCAGGTGCGAGCCGCCAAGGAAGCGCTCATCAAGCGCGCCGAGGAGATGCAGACCTCCACCGACTGGGCCGGCACCTCCGCGAAGTACCGTGACCTGCTGGCCGAGTGGAAGAAGGCCGGACGCGCCTCCCGCAAGGAGGACGACGCCCTGTGGGCCCGCTTCCGGGCCGCCCAGCAGGTCTTCTACGACGCCCGCCGCGCCAAGGACGAGGCCGTCGACGCCGAGTTCGCCGAGAACCTCAAGGTCAAGGAAGCGCTGGTGGCCAAGGCCGAAGCGCTCCTGCCCATCAAGGACATCAAGGCCGCCAAGAAGGCCCTGCGCCCCATTCAGGACGCCTGGGAGGAGGCCGGGCGGGTCCCCCGCGGCGCCGTGCGTCGCATTGAGGGCCGCATGCGCGCCGTCGAGGACGCGATCCGTGAGGCCGAGAACGCCGAGTGGCGCCGCACCGACCCGGAGACCAAGGCCCGCGCCGAGGGCCTGGCCGGTCAGCTCCAGGACGCGATCGCCGGACTGGAGAAGGACCTGGCAGCCGCCCAGGCCGCCGGTGACGCCAAGAAGATCGCCGAGGCCGAGGCCGCGCTGACGGCTCGCCGGGCCTGGCTCGAGCAGGTACTGCGCTCAGCCAAGGCCTGAGCCGAGTACCTTCCGCTCAGCTCTGAGACTGAAGGAGCGTCTGAGGCGGGGCCGATACCACCCACCGGTGTCGGCCCCGCCTCGTGTCTCGTCCTGGTGGCCCTGGTCGGGCGATCTGCTACTCCCAGGTGGCGGTTTCTGGATCCACTCCCTCAGAGCTGGCGCAGGCGTCGATGACGTCCTTGAGCCAGGCCGCCAGACCCGGTGCGCGCTTGTCGTAGTAGCGGGCATAGCGTTCGTCCGCCACATAGCCGCGGGCGATAATGACCTGCTTGGAGGTGGAGACCTCGAACCACCGGTTGAAGTCCTTGCGGTGCCACCGCGCCAAGGCATTGGCCTCGGGGCTGCCCGGTTCGACGCCGTTGCGCATCGCCTCGGCAAGCGCGGTCTCCAGAGCGACAGTCTCCTCGTGCGCCCGCTCCCAGTCGGCGCGAGACATCCGAGCCTTGCGTTGGTAGGACTCGGCCCACTCCGGTGTATCACCCCACCGGACGCGGGCCTCCTCGACATAGACGGGGTCCCAGTCGGTCCCCCAGATCTCCGCCATCTCAGCCACGGAGATCCTCGCTCCCAACTGATGTATATCGATCACCATGTCGATGGAGCTGAGCTTGTGCTGGAGGTGGGAGATCTGTCCTTGCACCAGCTCGCGCTGACGGCGCAGGTGCGTCAGTGCATCGGCGCCCGGCTCGTCAAGGACTGCCTTGATGTCGGCCAGGCTCATGCCGGTCTGCCGGTAGACGAGGACCTGCTGGATGCGCATGATGTCCGCCTCGCTGTAGAGCCGGTAGCCGGCGGCACTGCGCCGGGAGGGATGCACCAGGCCGGACTCGTCCCAGTGATGCAGCGCCCTGACGCTGACGCCCAGGAGCGTTGAGACCTCTCCGACCGTCATGGCGATGTCAGCATCGTCCGACACGGCATCGACCGTGGCCTCGGCTGTCGTGCCAGGCCTTTCAGCTCCAGCATGACGCTCTTGAGAGTCCTTCACCGTAGTCTCCTTCCTCAGTACTGGCTCCACCTGGCGCGTGTCCGGGTGCGTGTCATCCACCGTGGAGCCTCCCGCCGCGTGAGGGTCAATTCCGCGCGGTCACCACGAGGTTATCCACAGGCGGCCGGTTCACTGTGGCGCCCGCGGCCGGTTGACGTCCACGATGGCATATGGCTCGTTTTGTCCCGGTACCCGGCCACGCCGCCGTGGCCCACCTGTCCGCCCGCCCGCTGACCCCGGTTCTGGGCACGCTTCCGCCCCAGGATATGCAGGTACTCAGGTGCGCCGGGCTCGACCCCCGGCTGCTGGTCAACATTCTGGGCAACTTGCAACCGGCCGACACGCTGCGCTCGGCCGAGGGACGTATGCGGGCCATTGCCGCTGCGCTGCCCTGCCGAGGTGTGCTTCTGGCGAGCACTGCCCTGTGGGTGCACGTCGGTGGGCCCCCGCCCGACTCCCTGGAGGTGAGCCTGCCCGGCGGTCGTCGGAGTCGACTGCCCTACCTGGTGACTAAACGAGGTCGGCTGCCTCACTGCGACACGACCGTGATCGGGGGTATCACCTGCGCCACGATCGCCCGAGCCGCCGTCGACATCGCCCGTCTGGGGACACCGGTGCAGGCTGTGCAAGCCATCCTGACCGCCCGCAACCACGGAGTGAGCCGAGTCCGTCTCCTGCTCACGCTCAATCACTGTCGCGGGGCTGCCAGCAGAGGCTGCCCGCGGGCGCAGCACATCATCGAGTCCGTCGCATTCCGCCAGTAAACAGCGACACATTCTCGAAGAACATTGATTCACGTCACCACCGCAAGCACCAGCCAAAGCCTTCATGACGCCCTCAGTGACGCTGTTCATGGCTCCCAGTAGAAGAAACTCATGTTGTTATTCCATTCCCTTTCGGTCGTGCTATGATGCTCGCCATCCTCATGAGGTCGAGATTGGACCACTTTGAACGAGTGACAGGCTCCACATGTCAGAAAATGGCGTTGCACGATCAAGACCGCCACAGCATCAGTTGCTCGGCGGCGGAGGGGTATTACTCGTCGGCCTGGCCTGCCTCTGGCTCGGCTGCAGGCGATGGGTCACCCCTTCATTTTCTGACGATGACGCCGGCGTCGCCACCATATGGCTCGTGTGCGCCGCCATCCTTATTGGTTTAGGGGCTGGAGTGGCCTTCCAAACATTCGTGAACTACGTCGAGGTCGGGCCAGGATTCGTCAAGAAACGCTCCTTCCTTGGCAGAACAACTCGAATCGATTTTGGAGACATAACAGCATACTCATATAATTACTCAATTACTCGGCGGCAGACCCGAAACCTTGTCATACACTCTTCCGATCGACGCAAGATCAAATTCTCACCCAAAGATTACCAAGGGGAGCATGTGACATCAGTCATCGCCTTTCGCCTTCGCAATAATCGTTGGCCATCCTTGCTGGATGAATTCGACCAGCTTGCCGTGATGGAGGCAGCTGCACATGGCTCTGGAGACTCCTACTTACGAAGAGTCCATAGTGCCAGACTGAATGTCACGTAACGATCAGTAGTCACGTGGCACCCACTCGTCCCCATTCCTCTTCATCGACGACGTGTCGTGGACAGGCTTCTGCGCGCCTCGAAGACGCCGTCGATGCGCCGCAGGGCCGCCAGCGTGTGGTCCAGGTGCCCGACCTCGGCCAGCTCGACGACGAACCGCCCGGTGACGACCCGGTCACGGCTCGTGGCGATGGAGGCGCTCACCAGGTTGACGTGGCTGTCTGCCAGCGCTCGGGTGATGTCGGCGAGCAGGCCCCCGCGGTCCAGGGCCTCGACCTCCACCTGGACCAGGTAGGCCGACTGGGCGTGGTCCGCCCAGGAGACGGTGATGAGGCGCTCGGGCTCACGCTGGAGCTGTTCGACGTTCTGGCAGTCGGCCCGGTGCACTGAGACACCCGAACCGCGGGTGATGAAGCCGACGATGGGATCACCCGGCATGGGGGTGCAGCAGCGCGCCAGCTTGACGTAGACGTCGCCCTCGTCCATACCGGCGACGACGACTCCGGCGTCGGCCGTACGCGGCCGGCGGTGCGTCGTGGCCCGGGTGGGCAGGATCCCCTCCGCGAGGGTCTCCTCGGCGCCGTCCTCCCCGCCCATGGTGGCCACCAGGGTGTCGACGACGTGCTGGGCCGACACGTGTCCCTCACCCACCGCGGCGTACAGGCCGTCAATGTCGACCTTGTCGAGGGTCTTGGCCACGTTCATGAGGGTCTCGTGGCTCATGAGGCGCTGCAGGGGAAGGTTCTGCTTGCGCAGGGTGCGGGCGATGGCGCCCTTGCCCTCCTCGATGGCCTCCTCACGACGCTCCTTGGAGAACCACGAACGTATCTTGTTGCGGGCCCGGGTGGAGGCGACGAAGGAGAGCCAGTCGCGCGAGGGTCCGGCGTTGATGGCCTTGGAGGTGAAGACCTCCACCGTGTCACCGTTCTCCAGACGCGTGTCCAGGGGCACCAGTCGGCTGTTGACGCGTGCACCCACGGTGCGGTGGCCGACCTCGGTGTGGACGGCGTAGGCGAAGTCCACCGGGGTGGCTCCCGCCGGCAGTGCGAGGACATCACCCCGGGGGGTGAAGACGTAGACCTGGTCCCCGGCCATCTCGTAGCGCAGGGCGTCGAGGAACTCGGTGGGGTCCTGGGTCTCCTTCTGCCAGTCGACGAGCTGACGCAGCCAGCCCATGTCGCCCTGGTCGGAGTCTCCGGGCCTGCCTCCCAGGGCGCTGGGGCCCGAGGCGTTGGGGTCCTCCTTGTAGCGCCAGTGCGCGGCCACGCCGTACTCGGCCATGCGGTGCATCTCGTGGGTGCGGATCTGAATCTCCACCGGCTTGCCACCCGGCCCGACGACAGTCGTGTGCAGCGACTGGTAGAGGTTGAACTTGGGGACGGCGATGTAGTCCTTGAAGCGCCCGCTCATGGGGGTCCAGCGCGAGTGCAGGGAGCCGAGCACCGCGTAGCAGTCCTGGACGGTGTCGACGATGACTCGCAGCGCCACCAGGTCGTAGATATCGTCGAAGTCCTTCCCCCGCACGATCATCTTCTGGTAGATCGAGTAGTAGTGCTTGGGCCGTCCGGTCACGGCGCCCTTGATCTTGTTGACCCTCAGGTCCTCCTCGATCTGGAGTCGGACCTGACGCAGGTACTCCTCACGAGCCGGGGCACGCTCGGCCACCATGTGCTCGATCTCCTCGTACACGCCCGGGTAGAGGGCCTTGAAGGACCGGTCCTCCAGCTCCCACTTGATCGTGTTCATCCCCAGACGGTGGGCCAGGGGCGCATAGATCTCCAGGGTCTCCTTGGCCTTGCGGGCGGCGTTCTCCGCGGAGACGTACTTCCAGGTGCGGGCGTTGTGAAGGCGGTCGCCGAGCTTGATGACCAGCACCCGGATGTCCTTGGACATCGCGATAATCATCTTGCGCACCGTCTCGGCCTGGGCGGCCTCACCGTACTGGAGCTTGTCGAGCTTGGTGACGCCGTCGACGAGCAGGCTGATCTCGTCGCCGAAGTCGGCGCGCAGACGCTCGAGGGTGTAGTCGGTGTCCTCCACGGTGTCGTGCAGGACGGCAGCCGCCAGCGTCTGGGCCGTCATTCCCAGCTCGGCCAGGATGGTTGCCACTGCCACCGGGTGGGTGATGTAGGGCTCCCCCGACTTGCGTCGCTGACCGGAGTGAGCCTTCTCCGCCACTTCGTAGGCGCGCACGATGAGGCTCGTGTCGGCCTTGGGGTGGTTGGCGCGCACCGCGCGCAGCAGCGGCTCGATGGCCGCCGGTGTGGAGTGTCCCCGGGAGCCGAACCACGCCAGTCGGCTGCGCACGCGCGAGCCGGGAACAACACTGTCACCTGACGTGTCCGGGGTGTTCTTCGTCTCCGTCATTGACGCATCATATAGCGGCCGGCACACCGAGGCGTGCCGGCGCTGCCGGTGACCGTGCGGTGTCACGTCCTTCAGGATCACGACACCGCACGAGAAACAGCCCCGGCTACCCGTCGAGCAGCGGGCCTGCGACGAGCTGCCGCCTCAGAAGATGACGATCGAGTCGACCTCACGCCCCTGGAGCTGGCGGCGACCGCCCAGATCGGACAGCTCCAGCAGCATGCAGATGGCCTCCACCGTGGCGCCGGCCTGCTCAATGAGGGAGATGGAGGCGGCGGCCGTCCCACCGGTGGCCAGCACGTCGTCGATGACCAGGACACGCGCACCCTTGGTGACGGTCTCGGGCCTCAGCTCCATCCGGGCCGTGCCGTACTCGAGTGCGTAGTCCACACCGATGACCGGGCCGGGCAGCTTGCCGCCCTTGCGCACCGTAATCATGCCGACCCCGAGTCGAACCGCCAAGGGCGCCGCCAGGATGAAGCCGCGCGACTCGAGCCCCGCGATCGCATCGATCCGACCCCGGTAGTGATCGGCCAGCCCCTCGACGAGAGCGGCGAAGGCCTGCCCATCGGCCAGGAGCGGAGTGATGTCCCGGAAGAGGACCCCCGGCTCGGGGAAGTCGGGAATCTCGCGCAAGTGGCTCATGACCAGCCTGGTCAGAGACTCGGGCACCGACTCGGAATGGGCCACGGGAGCGGTCATCTGCGCTTCTTCTTCCTTTTCGGCTGAGCCGCCACGCCGAGGTGGTGGCCGGGAGTGACTGGTGAGGCGGCCGGAGCCGCGTCAATCTTAGCCAGTTCTTCGGCGTCGTCACCGGCCTCGTCCCGACGGTGCTGGCGCGCCGCGGCGACCTTGGCGGCCTGCTCCTTGATGCGCGTCTCACGTGAGCGCAGGTCCACCAGGAGGGGGGTGGCCAGGAAGATCGAGGACAGGGTTCCGGCGATCATGCCGATGAACAGCGTCAGGGCGATGTCGCGCAGCGTTCCCGCCCCCAGGATGAAGGCGCCGACGAACAGCAGCGAGGCCACCGGGAGCACGCCGACCACGGAGGTGTTGATCGAGCGGATGAAGGTCTGGTTGACCGCCAGGTTCGCCAGCTCGGCGTAGGTGGATCGGCTCTGGGACTCGAAGTCCTCGGTGTTCTCCCGGATCTTGTCGAAGACCACCACCGTGTCGTAGAGGGAGTAGCCCAGAATCGTCAGCACACCGATGATCGTGGCCGGAGTGACCTCGAATCCGGACAGGGCGTAGATGCCCACGGTGACGATGATGTCGTGGCACAGGGCGAGCAGGGCCGCCGCCGCCATCTTCCAGGTGCGGAAGTACGCCCAGATGAGCAGTCCGACGAAGATGAAGAACAGGACCAGTCCTCGAACCGCCTTCTTCGTGACGTCGGAGGACCAGGTCGGTCCCACAGTCGTCGCTGAGACATTGGAGGCGTCGGTCTTGTAGGCGGTGGCGAGCTGACCGGCCAGCGAGTCGAGGCGCTGCTTGCTCAGCTCAGAGGTCTGCACCCTCACCGACGACGAGCCCATGGTCGTCACCGAGGAACCGGCCGCCAGGTCGCTCTTGGAGAGGACCTCGTTGGCGGGACGCTCTGAGGGGGAGGACAGCCCCGTGATCGTGATCTCCGAACCGCCCTTGAAGTCGATGCCCGGAGTCAGTCCCACGGTGCCCAGGAGCGTGGCCGAGCCAAGAATGATGACGACGGCGATGAGGTACCAGATCTTCCGTTTGCCGACGAAGGGGATGGATGTCTTGGCCGAGTAGAGCTCGTTACCGAGCGTGGCGAGAGACTTCACTTCGTCTCACCGTCCTTTCCCTTGTCGGCCGCGGCATCGACCGCGTCACCGTCCTGCTGCTCAGCCTCATCGTCGGCGGCCTCGCCGCCGGACTCCTCAGCCGCGTCCTCCGTGCTCTCAGCGTTTCTGCGGGCCTCGGCCTTGCGACGCGCCAGCGACCCGGTCACGCGGTCGGCGACGGCCTCGCGCCCCTTGCCGTAGGTCGAGGACGTCGCCCCGAGGTGCTCGGGGTCGAGGCCGGAGAGGCGGTGCCCCTCGCCGAAGAAGCGGAATCGGACGATCCACTCCATCATCGGGTGGGTGAACAGGATGATGATGGCCAGGTCCACGCACGTGGTCACCCCCAGGGTGAAGGCGAATCCCTGCACCCCGCCGACGGCCAGGAAGTACAGGACGATCGCGGCCACGAGGTTGACGGCGTCGGAGACGAGGATCGTGCGCCTGGCGTGCTTCCATCCCTCATCGATCGCGGTCCTCAGGGTCCGCCCCTGACGCACCTCGTCACGGACGCGCTCGAAGTAGATGATGAAGGAGTCGACTGTGATGCCGATGGAGATGATGAGTCCGGCCACCCCCGCCAGGGACAGGCGGTACCCCATGGTCGCGCTCAGGGCCGCGATGACCAGGTAGGTGCCGGCTGCTGCCACCACCAGGGAGGCCACGGCCACCACCGCCAGGCCGCGGTACTGCCAGGCCAGGTAGAGGATGATGAGGGCGAAGCCGATGAGCCCGGCGATCAGGCCGTTGCGCAGCTGCTCGGTTCCCAAGGTGGCGGAGATCTGCTGCTCGGACTGCACCGTGAAGCTCAGCGGCAGCGAGCCGAAGGAGAGCTGGTTGGCCAGCGTGTTGGCCTGGTTCTGGCTGAAGCCACCGGTGATCTGGACCCGTCCGTCGGTGATCGGCGAGTGGACGGTCTCGTTGAAGCCGGAGGCCATGATGGTCAGCCCGTCCAGGACGATGGCGAACTGGGCCTTGGCCTGGCTGTCCTGGTTCTGAGCGCCCTGAGCCCCCTGCGCGCCGGCGGCACTGGCCTGGTCGCGGTAGGCCAGCAGCCGCTTGGACATCTCGGCGAACTTCTTGGTGCCGTCGGCGTTGAAGGCCAGCGAGACGACCCACTGCCGGGTGGCCTGTCCTCGCGAGTCGGTCTCCAGGCCCGAGTTGGCGCTCTTGAGCTCGGTGCCGGTGATCTCGGCCGGGCCGAGGATGTAGGCGCCTTGGTGCTGGGAGCCGGCCTCCTTGGAGCAGGAGATGACGGCGACCTTGGGGTCCTGCGTCTGACCGGTGAGGTTCTTCGGGTCGGAGCAGTCGGTCATGTAGCCGTCGTAGAGGAGCTTCTCGGTGATCCAGGAGTCCGACGAGTTCGTCTTGTCCTGAGCGGGGAGCGGGTCGGAGGAGATGACCCCGTCCTGGTTGACGTCCGCCAGCTGCTTGGCGATCTCCTCGGGAGTCCTGGGCTGTGCCGTCGACTGGGCCGTGGGCTGCGCGGTGGGGGCCGGAGTCGCGGCCGGCTGCTCGCCCTGGCCCGAACCCTCCTCGGCGCCCTCGGAGTCCGCCGCCGGCTGAGTCGCCTCGCTGCTGGCGCTCGGGCTGGACTGAGCCGCCTGCGCCGGGGTCGGCCCACCAGAGGGGTTCTGGCTGGCGATGTTCTTGGCGGCCTGCTGGGCGCTGCCCGGCAGGATGCGCAGGACCGGGCGGAAGTACATGACGGCCGAGGTGCGCACCAGCTCCAGGGTGGCCTGGCTGGGTTTACCGGGCAGCGAGACAACGATGTTCTGACCGCCCTGGCGGGAGATCTGCGCCTCGGAGACACCGGAGGCGTCCACGCGCTGGCGGATCACCTCGATGGCCTGCTCGACGTCGTTGTCACTGATCGCCGAGCCGTCGGAGGTGGTGGGCGTCAGGATGAGCTGGGTCCCGCCCTCCAGATCGAGGGCGAGGCCGGGGGTGAGCGAGGCCTTGTGCCTCATGCTTCCCGCCACGAGCGCACCGAAGCCGATGGCGAGGACGAGGATGAACATCAGGAGGCGGCGCCCTGGGCGCTTTCGCTGCTTACTGGACACGTGGTCCCTTCCTGGAGTGGAGTGTGCTCGAGCACATGGCCCGAAGGCTGAGGTGAGTGTGGGGTAGGGATGCTTGGCGGGCACCACCATGAGACGCACCGTTTCCGGTGGACTCGGCGAGTCTGGTCGCCAGGCGCGGGTGGGGTGTGCAGGGCTCCGCGGGGAGCCGCCGCGCTCACATCGTGGCAGAGCGCTCGGTTCGCGACATCAGGACTGCGGCTCGGCCGCGTCCTGCTCGGAGTCCTGGATGTCGTTGTCAGTCTGCTCGACGTCGGAGCCGGACTCCTCGTGGGCGGAGGCGGAGCCGAAGGGCGGCTCCTCGATGGCGGCGATCGCCCGCTTGCTCCACAGAGTCTCGTCGCCCAGCGGCGTGGCCAGGGTGACCACGTCGCCGTCGACCTCGACAACCGTGCCGTAGAAGCCGCCAATGGTGCGAACCCAGTTGCCGGGTACCAGGCCCTTCTCGGTACGGCGCTTCTGCTCCTCCTGCATCGCGCGCTGCCGGCGGCTGACGAACCACATCATCAGGAGCATCCCGATGAGCATGATCCAGATGAAATACGACGACATGGAGGCCTCTTCCGTTTCGACTAGGCAGTCCCGGCTGATGCAGACCTACGACTGTCACAGGCCGGCGGTGGCGAGTCTATGGCACGCGGGCCAGAGCCTTACCGACCGTTGGCGAGTGGTCGGGCACAACTGGGTACCAACCGGTTACAAAATGGTCACATTACCCGGTTGTCGCTCAGGAGAACAATGATCCGTCGGCAGGGGGCTCGAGTCCCAGATGGGTGTAGGCCGCCGGCGTGGCCGCCCGCCCCCGCGGGGTGCGCACCACGAGCCCCTCTCGCACCAGGTAGGGCTCGGCCACGGTCTCCACCGTCTCGGGCTCCTCCCCCACGCTGACTGCCAGCGTCGTCAGCCCCACCGGGCCGCCGCCGAACCGGGTGCACAGTGCCTCAAGCACCTGGCGGTCCAGACGATCCAGGCCCAGGGCGTCGACCTCGAAGACATCCAGGGCGCCACGCGCCGCCTCCAGGTCCAGCCGACCGGGACGCCCGTGCACCTCCGCCCAGTCCTGGACCCGGCGCAGCAGCCGGTTGGCGATTCGGGGCGTGCCGCGTGAGCGTGAGGCCAGCTCCTTGGCGGCGTCCGCCTCCAGGCTCACCCCCAGCAGCCCCGCGCTGCGCGTGAGGATACGGGTGAGCTCGCCCGGCCCGTAGTAGTCGAGGTGCCCGGTGAAGCCGAAGCGGTCCCGCAGCGGCGCGGGCAGCAGCCCCGCTCTCGTGGTGGCTCCAACGACGGTGAAGGGGGGCAGGGACAGGGGGATGGAGGTGGCGCCGGGTCCCTTTCCCACGACGATGTCGACCCGGAAGTCCTCCATCGCCAGGTAGAGCATCTCCTCGGCGGTGCGTGCCAGGCGGTGGATCTCATCAATGAACAGCACATCCCCCTCCTCCAGGGAGGACAGGATGGCCGCGAGGTCTCCGGCGTGCTGGATGGCCGGCCCCGAGGTCAGGCGCAGAGAACCGTCCACCTCGGCGGCGATAATCATGGCCAGGGTGGTCTTGCCCAGCCCAGGCGGCCCCGAGAGCAGAACGTGGTCAGCGGTCACTCCACGGGCCAGGGCCGAGCGCAGCACCACCGAGAGCTGGCCTCGCACCACCTCCTGCCCGGTGAAGTCCTCCAGGCGCTTAGGCCGCAGGGCCGCCTCGGCGGCGCGCTCGGTGGCGTCGGCACCGCCACCGACCAGGCGCTGCCCATCGAGCTCATCGGGCTCAGCCACGGTGCCCGCCCCCCAGCCACCTCAAGGAGGCCCGCAGCACCGCCGCCATGTCCGGCTCCTGGCCCCCATCGGCGGCATCAGCCGTCACGGAGGAGACCGCCTGCTGCGCGCTGGCCTCGTTCCAGCCGAGCTGCACCAGGGCGGCGACCACGTCCGCGTGGGGCTCGGGACCGCCGTCGCTCATCGCCTCCACCCCCTGCGCGCTCTGCGCAACAGTCTGCGCGGCCCCCAGATCGTCCCCGGTGACAGGGCCCAGCTTGTCGGCCACGTCCAGGATGACGCGCTGAGCGCCCTTGGGTCCCAGGCCGGGTACCCGCGTGAGGGCGGCGACGTCCTGGGAGGCGATGGCCCGCCTGAGTGCGTTGGGCGTGTGGACGGCCAGCATCGCCAGCGCCAGCTTGGCTCCGACACCCTTGGCGCTCATCAGGGTGCGAAAGCTGTCCCTCTCGTCGGTGTCGGCGAAGCCGAACAGGGTCAGCGAGTCCTCACGGACCACCATCTCGGTGTGCACGAGGGTCTCCTCGCCGACCCTGAGGCCGGACAGCGTGGTGGGCGTGGCCTGGATACTCATGCCAACGCCGCCGGTCTCAATGACGGCGTTGGTCAGGCCGACACTGAGGACAGTGCCGCGCAGGGAGGCGATCATGGGCGACTTCTCCTGGGGTTCTCAGCGGATCGAGCGCTCTCAGGCCGCCTTGACGGACACCGACGGGGCTCGAACAGACGTTCGGATCCTAGCAGCCCGACGTCGGCGGGGTCCTCAGCGCCGCACTCGTCGCGGGTCGACGGCGCCGGTGCGCCGGGCCGCGGCCTGGGCGGCGGCCCACTGGCGCTGTGCCGGCGTGCGGGCGGAGACACGCACCGCTCCCCCTGCGGAGACCATCTCGGTGGCGTCGTCCGTGCCCGTTCCGCCCCCTCGCCAGCCGTGGCAGATCGCCTGCGCCAGGGCGTCGGCGGCGTCGGCCGGCCGGGGTGGGGCGTCGAGGCCGAGGATGCGGGTGACCATGGCCTGGACCTGAGCCTTGTCAGCCGTGCCCGAGCCCGTGACGGCGGCCTTGGCCTCACTGGGCGTGTGCTGAGCGACCTCCAGGCCCGCGCGCGCCGCCGTGGCCATCGCGGTCCCCATGACCTGGGCGACCCCGATGACCGAACGCAGGTTGTCCTGCGCGAAGACCCGCTCGATGGAGACCACCGACGGGCCCAGGCGGGCGATCCAGTCCTCAATGGCCTCCGTGATGGTCAGCAGCCTCAGCTCGGGGCTCTGGGAAGGCGGCGTGCGAACCACGCCGACCTCCACGAGGCGCACCTGACGGCGAGGGTCGACATCGACGCATCCCAGACCGCAGCGGGTCAGTCCGGGATCGATACCCAGGACCCGCTGCTGGGCGACGACGGCGCGAGCCGAGCGCGGCCGGAGGCCGGCGAGGTCCAGGGGCTCAGTCCTCGTCGCCGGCGAACTCGGCGGCCACCTCCGGGCTGAGGTCCACCGAGGTGTAGACGTTCTGGACGTCGTCGGAGTCCTCCAGGGCGTCGATGAGGCGGAAGACCTTGCGGGCTCCTTCGACGTCGACCTCCACCTTCGTGCCGGCGACGAACTGGACCTCGGCGGAGTCGTAGTCCATCCCCGCCTCCGTCAGGGCGGTACGCACGGCGACGATGTCACCGGGCTCGGAGTAGATCTCGAAGGACTCGCCCATGTCCTCGACCTCCTCGGCGCCGGCCTCCAGGACGGCCATGAGGATGGAGTCCTCGTCCACGCCGTCGGCCTTGGCGACCTCGACGACGCCCTTGCGGGTGAAGTTGTAGGCCACCGAACCGGGGTCGGCCAGGTTTCCGCCGTTGCGGGAGAAGGCCACGCGCACGTCGGAGGCGGCCCGGTTGCGGTTGTCGGTGAGGCACTCGACGAGGAAGGCGACCCCGCCGGGGCCGTAGCCCTCGTACATGATGGTCTGCCAGTCGGCGCCACCGGCCTCCTCGCCGCTGCCGCGCTTGACGGCGCGGGTGATGTTGTCCGCCGGCACCGAGTTCTTCTTGGCCTTCTGGATGGCGTCGAACAAAGTGGGGTTACCGGTGGGGTCACCACCGCCGGTGCGGGCAGCAACCTCGATGTTCTTAATGAGACGTGCGAAGAGCTTGCCGCGCTTGGCGTCGATGGCGGCCTTCTTGTGCTTGGTGGTGGCCCACTTGGAGTGACCCGACATAAGTGCTCCTTGGGAGTCGATACTGAGGGCGCTGCCGGACCTGCTCAGGCCCGGCGCGTCACCATGGAGACGAAGACGTCGTGGACCCGGTGGTCGCCTCCGACCTCCGGGTGGAAGGACGTGGCGAGCAGGGATCCTTGACGAACCGCGACGATCCTACCGCCGTCGGCCCCACCGACCCCAGCCGCACGTCCGGCGCGGGTCGTGGCGAGGATCTCGACGCCCGGGCCCACCTCCTCCACCCAGGGGGCCCGGATGAAGACGGCGCGCAGCGGTCGGTCCGGCCCCGCGCCGAGCTCCGGGGCGATGAGGTCCTCCTCGTAGGAGTCCACCTGTCGGCCGAAGGCGTTGCGGCGCACGGTCATGTCGATGCCACCCAGGAAGGCCTGACCCTCCTGAGCCCCCTCGACGCGGTCGGCCAGCATAATCATCCCGGCGCAGGACCCGTAGGCGGGCAGGCCCGCGCCGATGAGCTCGCGCAGGGGCGCAAGCATCTCGAAGGCGACCAGCAGCGTACTCATGGTGGTCGACTCCCCTCCGGGGATCACCAGGCCGTCAAGCCGGTGGCCGGGGGCCTCACCCAGATCGGCGGCGCGGCGCACCACGACGGGTCGCGCTCCGGCCGCCTCGAGGGCCAAGGAGTGCTCGCGCACGTCGCCCTGAAGGGCCAGGATCCCGACCGTGGGCCGGGAGTCGGGCGCTGCGAGCGCGGGAAAGAGCGCCCGGGGGTGGCGGGCGTCCATCGTGTGGGCCGGGCGGTGGGCGTGGCTCGGGTCAGTCATCGGGCTCCTTCAGGCGCTGGGGTCGCAGTAACGGGGAGGTTTGCTCGCGAGCTCGGCCAGGACCTCGTGGTCCACCGGATCGGTCAGGTCGAGGCACCGGCCGTTCCAGCCCGAGGCGAGCTCCTCCACGATCTCGGGCAGGCGCACCGGGTAGATCTCCTGCCCCCGCTGCTGGGCGGCCTGCAGCTGCTCGGCACTCCACCACGAGATGGAGTCGACGACGTCGCGCTCCAGGCACGTCCAGCCGTCCTTCCTGATCGGGTGCCGGGTCGGCAGGTGCAGGAGGAAGAAGATCTCGTCCTGGCGGCACGTGACTGAGGCGAAGCGGAAGATCGCCTCCCGGTGGGCGATGGGCCCCTCCAGGTCCTCCGGGGACACCTCGATCCCGGACTCCTCGACCAGCTCACGCACGGCCCCGGCACGGGGGTCCTCACCGCTGTGAAGTCCTCCTCCCGGGGTGAAGACCCAGCTGTGATCCGGGTCCGCGGCGTCGTGCCCCACCAACAGCAGTACCTCGCCGTCCTGGGTCACGGCCAGGACCCGGGCGGCCGTCCTGAAGGGCAGACCATCCTCCCCCAGGCTCCACTCGGCGGCGTCGAGGTGCTGGTCCCAGTCCTCCGGGACCAGCACCGGGTGACGCCCATCGACCAGGCGGCCGGTCACCAACCGCGTTCCGCCAGGCGGTGGGGCTCGGGAATCTCGTCGACGTTGATCCCCACCATCGCCTCGCCCAGTCCGCGCGAGACCTCGGCGATGACGTCGGGGTCGTCGAACTGCGCGGTGGCGCGCACGATGGCGGCTGCCCGCTTGGCGGGGTCGCCGGACTTGAAGATGCCCGAGCCCACGAAGACGCCCTCGGCCCCCATCTGCATCATCATGGCGGCATCGGCCGGGGTGGCGATGCCACCGGCGGTGAACAGCACGACCGGCAGGTGCCCGGTGCGAGCGACCTCGGCGACGAGCTCGTAGGGGGCGGCGAGCTCCTTGGCGGCCACGTAGAGCTCGTCCTCGGGCAGCGAGGTCAGGCGACGGATCTCATCGCGGATCGTGCGCATGTGGGTCACCGCGTTGGAGACGTCCCCGGTTCCGGCCTCCCCCTTGGAGCGGATCATGGCCGCGCCCTCGGTGATGCGGCGCAGCGCCTCACCGAGGTTGGTGGCTCCGCACACGAAAGGAACGGTGAAGGACTGCTTGTCAATGTGGTGGGCGTAGTCGGCCGGGGTAAGGACCTCGGACTCGTCGATGTAGTCCACGCCGAGGCTCTGGAGGACCTGGGCCTCCACGAAGTGACCGATACGGGCCTTGGCCATGACCGGGATGGAGACCGCCTCGATGATGCCGGTGATGAGGTCGGGGTCGCTCATGCGGGCGACGCCGCCCTGGGCTCGGATGTCGGCGGGGACGCGCTCGAGCGCCATGACGGCGACGGCTCCCGCGTCCTGGGCGATACGGGCCTGCTCGGGCGTGACGACGTCCATGATGACGCCTCCCTTGAGCATGTCCGCCATGCCGCGTTTGACGGTGAGGGTGCCGGTGCTGGGAGTGGTCTGTTCTGTACTCAATCGTGGTCCTCCGGCCGTGAGCCGCGGCCGCCGCACGGGGGCGGCAGCAACGTCTCCGAGAAAATGCTGACGCCACGCATGCTACCCCGCGCCTCCGTAACAGTCCCCGATACTCACGCAGCGAGACCTGAACCGTCGCAGGATATCCGGCTACTGCCGTCTTCTAGCCGGCCCCGAGGAAGGACCGGCGCGCCTGGCTGATCCGGTCGAGCAGCTCGGTCTCCTTGACGGACAGTTCGCCCAGATCGTGGCTGTCCACCGCCTGCTGGCGTAGCTGGGCCAGTTCCGCAGCACCTTTCTGGAAGGTGTTCATGGCCGCTGAGGCATGCAGTCCCCTGGTGGCGGCCCACCGCTTGCCCGACCGGCGCCCCGCACCGGTGGTGAGCATCTGGATTTCGGCCGGGGAGAACCAGCCGGCGCGGGCGTAGTCCTCCAGCCCGCGACGCATCGACCGGCGCTCACTCCAACGCAGCCACGAGACCAGTCCGGCGCACAGAGCGTAGAAGGGGAACTGAAGCAGCAGATACACCCCGAAGTTTGCTGCAACAAAGCCGTTCCAGGTCGCATGAAGCAAAATCGCACCGACCAGACCAACAGGAGCCATCCACGCCCAGGCGTACTGAGAGCGCCGGCGGGAGGAGACACCGATGGCCACTCCGGTGCAGGCGGTGAAGGTCAGGTGGGCAAACGGGGACAGGACCCCTCGCATGACGAAGATCGTCCCCACGTACTCCCAGCCCTGAACGAAGTAGAGAATATTCTCCACGAAGGCGAAGCCTGCGGCGGTGAACGCCGCATACACGACCCCATCGATCGTCCCATTGATCGTGCGGCGCCAGATGAGGAAGACGAACAGGACGCCCAGTCCCTTGGTCAGCTCCTCCACCAGAGGCGCTGAAATGACACCGGCCGCGTTCGGGTCCCCCATGGCCTCGGCGATGACCCGAGCCACCCAGCCGTTGACCACCAACGAGCACAGGGTGGACACGCTCGTCCCCCACAGGAACGCCACCAGGAGCGTGACCACCGTGAACACACCGGGAGGCCTGGGCTCCCAGCGGACGTACCAGAACACTCCCGCGAGCAGCATCGTGACCACCAGCACCCCGCCCAAGGGGATGAGCGCCAGCAGAAACGATGGAAGCACGACCGGACCGAAATCGTCTCGAAGCCCTGAGAAGAAGTACACGGTGAGCAGCGAGAACAGAACGATCGCGGTCAGCATGACAATCGCCCCGACCCTCGCCGGAATACCAGGTGGGATGAGGGAGGCCACCTGCTCGTGCTGCTGCCGGCCATCCTCAGGATCCGTGGCCCGCGAAGGAGGCGTGCCCTGAGTGTCACGATGAACCTGATACCGCTGCCCGACTCCGGGAAGGGGGCCGGAGTCGGCTGGGGTCCGCGGCAGGGCACTGGAGCGCCGGTATCCGGGACGGGGAGCCCAGGGACTGGGGGGCATGCTCATGGAATCACCTCGGTTGCACCTCGTCGTCGCGCTCGGGCGGCGTCTCAGGGGTGGTGTCGTCGTCGGCATCGAAGGTCTGGGGCATGGGCGCGTGCCCAGCCAGGTGACACATCCGGACGAGCAGCCGTGCCCTGAGGGCCTGGGCCTCGCTGACGTGGGTGTTGTGGAACCTGCGGGCCAGGACCAGGCGGGAGCAGGCCCGGTCCAGGCGGTTGAGCGCGGGCAGGCTCAGCGGGTCGGCGGACAGCTCGCGGCGTGCGGGCTCGCTGACCACCGTTCGCAGGACCCGACTGAGGTCGGACTCGATGAGGGCCCGACTGCGGGCGGTCGGCGCCGGGAGCGCCGCGCCGCTGGAAGCAGGATGGGAGGAGGGGATGCCCTCAAGAGGCGTGGAGGTGTCCAGACCGTCATCGACGAGCGGCCCCTCGGCGTCCAGCGCCTCGCGAGCGGCCCGGCTGAGCAGCAGGCCGGAGGCCGGATCCAGGGCGGGAACGGTGGCCAGCTCCGCTGCCGCCTCGGCCCGGTGAACGAGCTGGGCCTCAAGCGTGGCCCGAGCTCCCAGCACCTGCCGGTGCAGCCGGTCCACCCGCACCGCCCTGGCGTAGAGGGCCCACCCGACGGTCACGGCCAACCCGACCAGCAGCACGACGACGCTCCACAGCGGCGCCGTCATCGCGCCGGACTCTGTGGAGGACAGTGCCGGTAGGGCCGTGGTCGCACTGGCCGGGGTATCGACGGCCTGCGTCATGGCCGTCGTCATGCTTGCTGCCATGGTCGGTTCCTCATCACTCCTGAGATCAGCTGCTAGTCGTCCAGGGCATCGCGCAACCGGCCCAGCATGGTGCGCGAACCGGGGGCGGGCTCGACCCGGGTGTGAGCGGTGGACAGAGCCATGTCATAGACGTCGAGCACCTCGTCGGTGACCGCGGACCAGTCGTAGCGGCCGACCACCTGACTGGCCGCCTGAACGCGGGCCTGAGCGGCCGTGGCGTCCTGCAGGGTGTCGATGATGACTCGGGCCAGGTCGCTGCCGTCCTCGTTGCGGAACAGGGCCCCATAACGGCCTTCGCCAAGCACGTCCGAGAAGGCCTTGAGGTCGGAGGCGACGACCCGGGTGCCGGCGGCCATGGCCTCCACCAGGACGATGCCGAAGGACTCCCCTCCGGTCTGCGGGGCCACGTAGCAGCTGGCCGAGGCCAGCATGGCGGCCTTGTCCTCGTCGCTGACGCCACCCAGGAAGACCACGGAGTCGCCGAAGCGGGCCAGCTCCTCACGGATCTCCTGGGCCTGCCCGCGCCCTGCGATGAGGAAGCGCGCCCTGGGCACCGACTCCAGCACCGTCGGGATGGCATCGGCCAGGACCCGCAGTCCCTTGCGGGGCTCGTCCAGACGCCCCAGGAAGGAGATGGTGGGGGCCTCGTCCGTGCCCAGGAACCGGGGGTCGTCCTTGGGGGCGTCGGCGAAGGGCCTGACATTGACGCCGTTGGGAATGACGACGGCGTCGCCGCCGTGGTACTGGATGAGGGTGCGGCGGGCCTCCTCGGAGACGGCGATGCGGGCCGAGAGCTTCTCCATGAGCGGCACCGTCGCCGGGCTCAGCAGCTCACGGGCCAGCGAGCGGTCCATGGCGGCGTGGAAGGTGCCCACCACCGGCCCGGTGGCGGCCTGCAGGGCCAGCATCCCGACGCTGGGGGTGATGGGCTCATGGATGTGCAGGATGTCGAAGTCCCCGGCATCCAGCCAGCGTCGGGCCCGCCTGGCCACGAGGGCACCGAAGTTCAGCCGCGCCACCGAGCCGTTGTAGGGAATGGCGATGGAGTCACCGGCGCTGGTGACCCAGTCGGGCAGCTCGGTGTCCTGGGAGGCCGGCGCGAGGACCTGTACCTCGTGGCCGCGGCGGAAGAGCTCACCGGCCAGGTCCATGACGTGGACCTGGACGCCTCCGTGAGCGTCGAAGGAGTAGGGGCAGACGATACCGATCCTCATGCGTCCTCCTCGTGGGCGCCCTGCTGGTCGCGGGCGTGGCTGCGAGCCAGGCGCTCCTGGTCCAGGTCGGCATCGAAGACGGGCTGAAGCATGTGCCAGTCCTCGGCGTGCTCGGCAAGCAGAGGCTCCAGCGCGGCGACCCAGGCGCGCGTGTGCGCCACGACCTGCTCGCGTCCCTCCAGCTGGTGGGGCGCCGGAACCCTGCGGGCGGTCAGCACGATCCCCCAGGACGATCCAGCCCGACGGAGCCTCTGCCCGGCGAGCGGCTCGTAGTGGATCGAGGCGGCGTACAGGGGGCGTCCCAGGCGCTGAGCGATCGCCGCGGGGCCGGCTGCCACCCGTGCGGTGGCGCCGCCCAGCTGCGCGGTGATGCCGGCCGAGGACAGGTCCCGGTCCGCCAGGAGCGCGACGACGTAGTGCCCCTGGCTCGCCGCCTCAAGGAGGCGGTCGAAGACCTTCTCCCCGTGGGACTGGCCGATGATGCGCATGCCCAGTGACTGGCGGAAGGAGACGAACTGCTCGAAGAGGTCCTCGGGCTCCAGGCGCTCGGCGACGGTCAGGACGGTGGCGAGCTCACGGCAGGCCCAGGCTCCGATGAGGTCCCAGTTGCCCATGTGTGGCAGAGCCATGACGACGCTGCCGGCGCGCACGTCCTCGTGCAGCTGGGGGTCGATGTCGGTGCGCACGCGCGCCAGGATCTGCTCCGATGTGATACCGGGCAGGGCGAAGGCCTCGTAGAAGTAGCGCATGTAGGAGCGCATGCCGGCTCGGGTCGCCCGGCGCAGCGCGCGCGGTGGTGTTCCCACCGGGAGGATGCGTGAGAGGTTGCGCTCGAGCTGTCCCACCCCGGCGGTGGAGCGCCGCAGTCGCTGCCAGGCCCACAGCGCGTCGGCGACAGTGTGCGCCAGGCTGTAGCCCACCGGCGCGGGCAGGTGGCGGGTACCACGCCAGGCCAGGCGGTAGGCGTCTGAGACGGCTGGCAGGCGCACCCTCATGCCTTCTCATCCCCCTGCCGGACCTGCTGGTGGACGGCGCGCACGCGCTGGATCACGGTGATGAAGGAGGCGATCGCCACGTAGACGAGCCCCGCGGCGAGCACCCACTGGGGCGCCCCGAGCCCCACGAGGAAGGTGGAACCGAGCGCGACCAAGAGCCGGTCGGTGCGCTCGGCGATCCCCACGGAGGCGGTGGCGCCAATGGACTCGGCCCGGGCGCGGGCGTAGGGAACAGTGGCCGCCATGACGACGGCGACCAGGGCAGCCGCGACGGTCACGGTACGCAGCGCGCCGACGGGCATGGACAGAGCCGCCCAGGCCGCGAGGGATCCCAGGACGGCGCCGTCGGCGAGGCGGTCCATAGTGGAGTCCAGGAAGGCCCCGAACACCGAGCTCTTCCCGGTGGCCCGGGCCAGAATGCCGTCGAAGGAGTCGGCCACCAGCACCACGAGCAGGACCAGGGGCCCGGCCACGAAGTGCCCCTGGGGCAGCAGGGTGACCGCCGCCGTCACGGACAGAGCCGTTCCGGTGACGGTGAGCATGTTGGGAGTCACCCCGAGCCGCCCGAGCGCGAGGGCGGGTCGGGTGAACAGGGCCTTGGTCAGGCCGCGGCCGTGGTTGCCGAGCATGAGGTCCTTAACACTGGGGTGGAACTGTCTAAGAGACGGGCCGTGGTGGCACGGGACGGACTAGGACGCAGGTGCGCCCTCAGCCTGCCGGAGCACGTCGATCGAGGCCAGGGGGATCAGTCCCCGCTCTGCCCGACCGAGGCGGCCCAGGCGGCGGCGAGCATGTCCCGCTGCTCGCCGAGCAGCTGGGGAACGGGCTTGGTCCGACCGATGATGGGCATGAAGTTCGCGTCCCCCTTCCAGCGCGGCACGATGTGCTGGTGGAGGTGGGCGGCGATCCCCGCACCGGCGACCTCGCCCTGGTTCATCCCCAGGTTGAACCCGTGGGGGCGGCTCACCGAGCGCACGACGCTCATGGCCGTGGCAGTCAGCTCACCGATCTCCTGACGCTCGGCCGCGGTGGCCTCGGTCCAGTCCGAGATGTGCCGGTAGGGGCACACCAGCAGGTGACCGGTGTTGTACGGGTACAGGTTCATGATGACGTAGCTGGTCTGGCCCCGGTGGACAATGAGGGACTCCTCGTCACCGCGTTGCGGCCCGGTGCAGAACGGGCACTGTGCGGGGGTGTCATCGGAGGGCTTGTTCTGCCCCCCGATGTAGACCATGCGGTGCGGAGTCCACAGCCGCTGAAAGGCCTGCGGAGCGCCCTCGTGGTAGAAGGGAGCCTCCACCTCGACGTCGTCACCGCCCCCGGGGGCGCTGATCGTCTCTCCGGTCACGTCCTCAGTCACTGTGCAGCTTCTCCCCCGCCGGGTCGTTGATACGGGCGTCGATGACGCTGACGATGTGGGCCACGGCCTCCTTGACGGGCACGCCGTTGGTCTGTTGGCCGTCGCGGAACCGGAAGGAGACGGCGCCGGCCTCGGCGTCCTCTCCCCCGGCGATGAGGGTGAAGGGGATCTTGTCCTTGGAGGCGTTTCGGATCTTCTTGCCGAAGCGGTCGTCGGAGTGGTCCACCTCGACGCGCACCCCCTGGGCGCGCAGCTGGGCGGCGACGTCGTCAACGTAGGCGTCAAAGGCCTCGGCCACGGGGATGAGCCGGACCTGCACCGGGGAGAGCCAGGCGGGGAAGGCGCCCGCGTAGTGCTCGGTGAGTACCCCGATGAAGCGCTCCACACTGCCCAGCTTGGCCGAGTGGATCATGATGGGGCGCTGGTGGGTGCCGTCCGCGGCCGTGTACTCCAGGTCGAAGCGCTCGGGCTGGTTGAAGTCGTACTGGATGGTGGACATCTGCCAGGTCCGGCCGATGGCGTCCTTGACCTGGACCGAGACCTTGGGACCGTAGAAGGCGGCGCCGCCCGGGTCGGGAACGACCTCCAGCCCGGAGGCGTCACAGGCGTCCTGGAGGGCCTGCGTGGCAGCGGCCCAGTCGGCGTCGGATCCGATGAACTTGTCCTTCTTGGCGCCGTCCTCGTCGCGGGTGGACAGCTCGAGGTAGAAGTCGGTCAGTCCGAAGGCCTTGAGGATGGACAGGAAGAAGTCGATCTGGGCGCGGATCTCCTCGCCGGCCTGCTCCGGGGTGCAGTAGGTGTGGGAGTCGTCCTGGGTGAAGCCGCGCATGCGGGTGAGCCCGTGGACGACACCGGACTTCTCGTAGCGGTAGTCGTGGCCCATCTCGAAGAAGCGCAGCGGCAGCTCGCGGTAGGAGCGTCCGCGGGAGCGGAAGATGAGGTTGTGCATCGGGCAGTTCATGGCCTTGAGGTAGTACTCCTGGCCGGCCTTGGTGATGTTGCCCTCGGCGTCGCGCTCCTCGTCGGCGAGCATGGGCGGGAACATGGTGTCGGCGTAGTAGGGCAGGTGCCCGGAGGTGTGGAAGAGCCCGCCCTTGGAGATCTCGGGGGTGTGGACGAAGTCGAAGCCGTAGTCCTGGTGGCGGTCGACGACGTACTGCTCGATCTGGTGGCGCAGCATGGCGCCCTTGGGGTGGAAGACCACCAGGCCGGGGCCGATCTCCTCGGGGAAGGAGTAGAGGTCGAGCTCGGCGCCGAGCTTGCGGTGGTCGCGCTTGGCGGCCTCGGCCAGGCGGGTCTGGTAGGCCTTGAGATCGTCCTTGGTGGCCCAGGCGGTGCCATAGATCCGCTGGAGGGAGTCACCGGACTGGTCGCCCTTCCAGTAGGCCGACGAGGACTTGGTCAGCGCGAAGCCCTGCCCGATGAGGCGGGTCGAGGGCAGGTGGGGGCCGCGGCACAGGTCGGTCCAGGCGACGGTGCCGTCGCGTCGGACGTTGTCGTACATGGTCAGCCCGCCGGCGCCGACCTCGACCGAGGCGCCCTCGGCGCCCGCTCCCTTGGTGGTGATGAGCTCGAGCTTGTAGGGCTGGTCGGCCAGCTCCTGACGCCCCTGGTCCTCGGTGATGTCGCGGCGCACGAAGCGCTGCCCCTCCTTGACGATCCGCTTCATGCGCTTCTCGATCTCGCGCAGCATCTCGGGGGTGACGGCGTCGATGGCGCCGAAGTCGTAGTAGAAGCCGTCGGTGATGAAGGGGCCGATGCCGAGGTTGACGTCCGGGAACATCTCCTGGACGGCCTGCGCCATGACGTGGGTGGCGCTGTGGCGCAGGATGTTGAGGCCGTCCTCGCTGGCCAGGGTGATGGGCTCGACGACGGCGCCGGCCGGGACCTGGCGCTCCAGGTCCCAGGGCTCGCCGTTGACGCGCATCGCGACAACGCCGTCCTTCTTGACGGCGTCCTGCAGGAGGAGCGCCCCCGTGATGCCCGCCTCAATGGTGCGGGGCGCGCCGTCGAGGGTGATCTCAATCATGGGCTGGTCTGACACGGGTTCGTCTCCTCTGCTGCATCGGTGCGGGGCGCTGTACTGGTGCACCCCGGTTCGACCGCGAGTCTACGTCGTGGTCGCGCGGGCTCAGTCCTCCCGTGAGCCACGCCGCGCGCGCAGTGCGTCACGCAGGCGCTTGGCGGCGGACATCCCGGAGTAGATGAGTCGGGAGACCGGGACGTCCCAGGCCCCGTCCACCTCGGTGACGTGCTGGGCGTAGCGCTTCTTGTACTGGCCCACCGTGTAGAGCGAGGGGACGCGGGTGGAGCCGGCGCCCATGAGATCGAGGCCGCGGTAGCCCTCCTGGGCCAGGGTGCAGGACGCCCACCAGTCCAGGGCCTCGGCCCCGCGGAAGGTGCGCGACTCGTTGGAGGAGGCGCCGTAGTAGGCCACCGAGTCCTTGCCCGAGGTGAGGATGAGGTCCCAGGCGTGGGGCACACCGTCCTTGCGCAGCACGAACAGGCGGGCGTTCTTCTCCCCCAGGGAGGTCAGCATGGTCCAGTAGACCTCGGCGTCGTGGGGCTTGAAGCCGTCGCGCTCGGCGGTCTCGCGCAGGACCTCGTAGACCTCGTCGAACTCCTCGCGGCTCAGGCCGGTCTCGTCGCTGATGGCGCAGCCGGCCTCCCGGGCCACGCGCTCGGCGCGCTTGACCGCGCGGCGCCCGTCCTTGGGCATGATCGCCGCGATCTTCTCCGGTGTCTTGGGCACCAGGTCGATGACGTAGGTGCGGTCATAGGTGATGGTGGACAGCAGCTCTCGCAGGTCGGCAGCGCGGTAGCGGGCGTGCATACGGATGAAGCGCACGGAGCGGTCGCGCTCCTTGACCACGGAGCGCAGCAGACGACGCAGGTGGGCCTCGCGCTCGGGCGACTGCTCCTTGAGCCAGACCGGGCCGTGCTTGGCCCACAGGAAGGTCTGGCCGCCCATCTCGTAGCGGTACAGGGCGATGGCGGCCACGGGCTTACCCTCGTCCTCATAGAGGTAGCGGCCCCACAGGGGGCGGCCCATGGCCTCCTCGAAGCGCTCCCAGGCCTCGGTCTGCTCAACCGGGAAGTGACTGTTGCCCACGGCCAGACGCATCTCGCGCCCGTCGACCCGACGCAGGGTCTCGGAACGGTCCGGGGTGGAGTGCACCGGCTCGGGATGCGTGAGCCGAGGCGCCTTGGGCTTGTCAGCCTTGTCGGCCTTGTCGGCCTTGGCGGCCTTGGCGGGTTTGTCGGTCGGGTCAACCTTCTGCTCGGGCTGCTCGGGCTGCTCGGACTCGCCGCCCTTGCGCCCCTTGTTCTTGGGCTGAGTCGCCTGAGCCTTCTGGGGGGCCGGCGCACCGGCCTCGACCTTGGTTTCAGGGGTGGAGTCAGTCGCGGAATCAGTCGTGGCGTCGGGGGTGGTGCTGTCGGGCATGTTCTCGTTCTCGGGCATTCAGCGGGACCTGTCGACTCGTTGCGGATAGTTGCGGGCGAACTTGCGGTAGTGGTTGAGGCGCTGGAGCTCGATCGTCACGCGACGGCGCAGCGAGCGCTCGGCCGGATCGCGCAGCGGGTCGACGCCCCGCCCCAGGCCCTTGGCCTTGCGGCGCAGAGCCTCGTCGGACACGTAGCGTGCGATGACGCCGTCGGGAACCAGGGAGTAGAGGATCTGCCGGGTGACCTCGATGGGCTCGTCACGCTGGTCCAGGACCAGGTCCTTGAGCATGACGGCCATGGGGTTGGCACCTGCGGCGGTCAGGTAGAAGGAGTTGCGGCCGATACGGGGGTTGACCTCGAAGAAGAGCTCCCGTCCGTCACGGGGGTCGACCTTGATGTCGAGGTTGGCGAAGCCGCGGTAGCCGGCGTGGCGCAGCAGGCGACCGGTGGCCTCCCACAGGTCGGGGAAGGCCTCGGTCATCATGGCCACCGGGTTGCCGATCATGGTGGGCGCGTGGTCCTGCAGCAGAACACGCGCCGAGCCGATGAGGCGCAGCTCACCGGTGGAGTCCATGTAGGCCGTCACCGAGCGCATGGCGGTGTCGTCACCGGGGATGCACTCCTGCACCAGGAAGGTGGAGCGGTAACCGGCCTCCTTCAAGCTCCTCCACATGCCTGCCAGCTCGGCGGCGTCGTCGATGAACCAGATCTTGCGCTTGCCGGGGAAGGAGATACGGTCGTAGTCAGCGCCGATGGCCGCCTTGGCCACGAGCGGGAACTCCATGCCGAGCTCGTCGGCGCTGGTCGGCGGCTCGCAGTCAGGGTCGGCCAGGTCGACGACGACCTCCCGGGGCGTGAGCACCCCCACCTCGGCACACAGACGGGAGAAGGAGGCCTTGTCGCTGACGGCATCGAGAACGTCGATGTCCGGAAAGGGCAGGACATAGGTGGGCTCGAGCTCGCTGCGGTGGGCCGAGATCATGGCGGCCGCGGCGTCGGTGTTGGCCATGAGCACAGCGCTGCGGGGCCCTCGGCCCTGGGCCAGCTTTCGCAGCAGCGCGATGGTCCGCTCCGGCGGGGCCCCAGCCTCCTGGTGGACCACGGTGATGTAGACCGACTCGGAGATCGCGACGATCGGATCCGAGGCCACGACCGTCACCGACGTGCCGGTGACCTCATGAAGCTGCCGCGCCAGGGCGTAGGCGCCGATATCACCGCCGAGGACCACGGGCAGCAGGTGCCTGAAGCGTTGCGTCATAACCATCCGTTTCTTGCCGCAGGGGCCAACTCCTCCCCAGATGGTAGAGCACGCCGGGACGCCCCGTTCCCGGCCGCTCCAGGAACATCACGATCCAGACACGGGACCGTCCCCGACCGCCTCCGCCCCGCCCCCTCAATCCAGCGTGATTCCGCGCGATAGTCCGCACCTGGACGACGACATCACGGCCTGACGGTGACACATGCCACCCTGCGCGAGGCCGCCTTCCCGGAGAACGACAAGAGCCCGGAGCGCTGGGCTCCGGGCTCACTTCGACTATCGGTTCTGGTGGGCGATACTGGGATCGAACCAGTGACCTCTTCCGTGTCAGGGAAGCGCGCTCCCGCTGCGCCAATCGCCCGAGCGGATGACGGGACTCGAACCCGCGACCCTCACCTTGGCAAGGTGATGCTCTACCAACTGAGCCACATCCGCGTGACACCCTTGTGGGGTGCGGGAAGAAAGTTAGCAGAGGTATCCCTCGGAGGCAAAACGCAGCCGAGCCCGTGTCCTCATGAGGTGTCTCACGCCCCACCGACCCACCTCGATCACCGGGCAGCACCCGGGACGTGCCGGGAGACGCTCCGACGTGACATGTCTTTCTCCCACTCTCCTGCCTTCGCACCTCAGTCGTGGCAGGGTAGTCCCCATGACCACGCCGACAACACCGACGCCTCAGGCCGCACCGGAACCTCAGGAGGGCCCCCAGCGCCAGATCTGGCCGGGCCACCCCTACCCGCTCGGGGCGACCTATGACGGCTCGGGAACGAACTTCGCCCTCTACTCCTCGGCCGCCACCGGTGTCGACCTGTGTCTGTTCGACGACGAGGGCCATGAGGAGCGGGTGGCGCTCAAGGAGGTCGACGGTGACGTCTGGCACGCCTACCTGCCCGGGATCTCTCCGGGCCAGAAGTACGGCTACCGGGTGGCGGGCCCCTACGACCCGGCCTCCGGTCACCGCTGCGACCCCTCCAAGCTGCTGCTGGACCCCTACGCCAAGGCGATCTCCGGCGAGGTGACCCCGTCCCAGACGCTGTACTCCTACTCCTTCGACAACCCGGAGGTGCGCAACGAGGAGGACTCGGCGGGCCACACCATGCGTTCGGTGGTCATCAACCCCTACTTCGACTGGGGCCACGACCGTCCCCCGAACCACGAGTACCACGAGACGATCATCTACGAGGCCCACGTCAAGGGCATGACCAAGCTGCACCCGATGGTTCCCGAGGACCTGCGGGGCACCTACGCCGGTCTGGCACAGCCCGCCGTCATCGACCACCTCAAGAACCTGGGTGCGACGGCCATCGAGCTCATGCCGGTCCATCAGTTCGTCAACGACACCCACCTGCAGGAGAAGGGCCTGTCGAACTACTGGGGCTACAACACGATCGGTTTCTTCGCCCCGCACAACACCTACGCCGCCTACGGCGCCGAGGGTGAGCAGGTCCAGGAGTTCAAGTCCATGGTCAAGGCCTTCCACGAGGCCGACATCGAGGTCATCCTGGACGTGGTCTACAACCACACGGCCGAGGGCAACCACCTGGGCCCCACCCTGTCCTTCCGAGGCATCGACAACAGCTCGTACTACCGCCTCGTCGATGGCTCAGCCAGCCACTACTTCGACACCACCGGTACCGGCAACTCGCTGCTCATGCGCTCGCCGGCGGTCCTCCAGCTCATCATGGACTCGCTGCGCTACTGGGTCACCGAGATGCACGTCGACGGGTTCCGCTTCGACCTGGCCTCCACTCTGGCACGCCAGTTCCACGAGGTGGACAAGCTCAGCGCCTTCTTCGACATCATCCACCAGGACCCGGTGCTCTCCCAGGTCAAGCTCATCGCCGAGCCCTGGGACGTGGGCGACGGCGGCTACAACGTGGGCGGCTTCCCGGCCCTGTGGAGCGAGTGGAACGGCAAGTACCGCGACACCGTGCGCGACTTCTGGCGCGGGGAGCCCTCCACCCTGGGCGAGTTCGCCTCCCGTATCACCGGCTCCTCCGACCTCTACCAGCATGCCGGGCGCACCCCGGTGGCCAGCATCAACTTCGTCACCGCCCACGACGGCTTCACGCTGCGTGACCTGGTCTCCTACAACGAGAAGCACAACGAGGCCAACCTCGAGGGCAACGCAGACGGGGACAACAACAACCGGTCCTGGAACTGCGGCGCCGAGGGGCCCACCGACGATCCGACGATCACCGAGCTGCGTCAGCGCCAGACCCGCAACTTCCTGGCCACCGTCCTGTTCAGTCAGGGCGTGCCCATGATCTGCCACGGCGACGAGATGGGACGCACCCAGGGGGGCAACAACAACGTCTACTGCCAGGACAACGAGATCTCCTGGGTCAACTGGGATCTCAGTGAGCAGGACAACGACCTGCTGGAGTTCACCCGCACCATGATGTGGCTGCGTCGCGACCACCCGGTGCTGCGGCGTCGGCGCTTCTTCACCGGGGACGCCCGCCACGGCGGGGAGAGCGAGCTCGGCGAGATCGAGTGGCTCACTCCGGCCGGTGAGTCCATGACCGACCAGGACTGGACCACCTGGTACGCCCGGGCCATGATGGTCTTCCTCAACGGGGAGGCGATCGCCGAGCCCGATGAGCGGGGCCAGAGGATCGTGGACGACTCCTTCCTCGTACTCATCAACGCCTCCGACGAGGACATCACCTTCACCCTGCCCGGCGAGGGGTACGCCCCCACCTGGAAGGTCGCGCTGGACACGGCTCCCGCAGTGGACGGGGACTCCGACCCGGTTCTCGCTGCTGACGACACCGTCGTGGTCGAGGCCCGCTCCATGCTCTTCCTCATCGACGCCCCCGAGTCCGCCGCCACCACGGAGCGCCACCCGAGGTAGGGGCTCTCCGCGGCCCTCCGGCGCGCCACCGAACGCACATCACCCATCAAGCAGCACCACCCGACGCAGACCAGACGAGCTTCAGGAAGTGACATGACCGACGCAGTGGACGCAGCAGTGGATCAGGCAGGTTCGGCGGGTTCTGCGGAGACACCCGCCTACGCGCCGTGGTCGGGGCACGTGCCGGCTCCGGAACACCGGACGCCGTTGACCACCTACCGTCTCCAGCTCGGTGAGGATCTGACCTTCGCAGACGCCAAGGCCCTGGTCCCCTACCTGGCCGATCTGGGAGTCACCGACCTCTACCTCTCCCCGATCCTCACCGCCGCGCCGGGCTCCACCCACGGCTACGACGTCGTCGATCACCGCCGGGTCTCGGCCGTCATGGGAAGAAGGGAGCAGCTCGAGGCCCTGGCCGCCGAGGCCGACGCCCATGGGATGGGCGTTGTGGTGGACATCGTTCCCAACCACATGGCCGTGCCCACCCCCGGTTGGCACAACCTGCCCCTGTGGTCGGTGCTGCGTGAGGGACCGGACTCCCCCTACGCTGCCTGGTTCGACCTCTCCCTGGACGAGCCCATCCTCATGCCGATCCTGGGCAAGCGCATCGGCGCCGTCCTGGCCGATGATGAGCTCACCCTGGAGCAGATGGTGGTTCCGGGGCAGGAGGATCTGGGCGAGCAGTGGGTGCTGCGCTACTACGACCATGCCTTCCCCGTTGCCCAGGGCACCGAGGCGCTGCCGATGCACGTCCTCGTCGAGCGCCAGCACTACCGCCTGGCCTACTGGAAGGTCGGTGACGAGGAGATCAACTACCGACGGTTCTTCGATGTCGGCACCCTGGCCGCGATCCGCGTCGAGGAGCCCGACGTCTTCGCCGGAAGCCACGGCCTCATCCTCGATCTCATGAGAGACGGAGTCATCAGCGCCCTGCGGGTCGACCACCCCGACGGCCTGGCCGACCCCGGTGGCTACCTCACCCAGCTGGCCGAGGCCACCAGCGGGGCGTGGATCGCCGCGGAGAAGATCCTGGCGCCCGACGAGTCCCTGCCCACCTCCTGGCCGGTGGCCGGAACCACCGGCTACGACGCCGCCTGGCGGATCGACCAGCTCCAGGTGGACCCCGCCGGCGCGGCCCGCCTGGGCGCGCTCATGCAGGAGCTCACCGGGGACGCTCCGGTGGACTACGACCGCATTGTCGAGGAGGCCAAGCGAGAGGTCATCGCCGGCTCACTGGCCGCGGAGGTCGACCGTCTGGCCCGCATCCTGGACTCCCTGACCTCCCAGGACGTGCGCCTGCGCGACCACACCCTGCGCGACCTGCGGGCCTGCGTCGTCGAGCTGCTCGTGGCCGCCGACCAGTACCGGGTCTATGTCGTTCCCGGGACGCCCCCAGGCCCGGAGACGGCCGCCGTCCTCCAGGCCGACGCCGAGCGGGCGCGCCAGCGCCTCGAGCCGGACCAGGGAGAGACCCTCGACCTCGTGGTCGCCATCCTCCTGGGTGAGCCGGTCGGCTCCGAGGGCCTGTCGGAGTCCCCCGAGCGCACCGAGGCCATCATCCGCTTCCAGCAGGTGTGCGGGGCCGTCACCGCCAAGGGAGTGGAGGACACGGCCTTCTACCGATGGACCCACCTGACCAGCCTCACCGAGGTCGGCGGCAACCCGGCCGGTTTCGCACTGAGCGCCGACGAGGCCCACGCGTGGGCCGACCGGATCCAGAACACCTGGCCCGACACGATGGTCACCTCCACCACCCACGACACCAAGCGCGGTGAGGACGTGCGCGCCCGCCTGGACGTGCTGGCCTCCTACGCCGAGGAGTGGAGCGACCTCATCCACCGTCTGCGCGCCATGACCGCACAGGTCCGCCCCCTGGACCTCGACGGGCGCAGCGAGAACCTGCTGTGGCAGACCCTATGGGGGACCTGGGCACCGGACAGCGACGACCCCATGACCCCCGAGCGGCTCAGCGCCTATCTCATCAAAGCCTCCCGGGAGCAGAAGATCTGGACCACCTGGACCGCCCCGGACCTGGCTCGGGAACAGGCCCTGACCGACTACGCCACCCACCTGCTCACCAGCGAGGAGGTCTGCGCCGAGCTCGAGGCCTTCGCGGCCCTGACGGCCAGGTCCGTACGCACCGCGATCCTCGCCGGCAAGGCGCTCGCCCTGACCTGGATGGGGGTCAGCGACATCTATCAGGGCAGCGAGATCACCCGCACCTCACTGGTGGACCCCGACAACCGTCGCGCGGTCGACTACGCCGGGCCCTCGGGTCTCATCAGCGCCCTGGAGCGCCTCGACTCCGGAGCCGCACCGCGCAGCCTGGATGAGGACAAGCTCTTCCTCACCTCACGCCTGGCGCGTCTGCGCGCTGCTCGCCCCCACACCTTCGTCGGTCCCCGCTCGGGCTACCGCACGATCCCGGTGACCACCTCCTTCGCCTTCGCCTACACCCGCCTGCTCGACGAGATCCCCGACGTCGTCGTCATCGTCAGGCGCCTGTCCCGGCGGCTCGAGCAGCTGGGGGGATGGCGTGAGGAGAGCATCGTCCTGCCGGAGGGGACCTGGGAGCACGTCCTGCGCACCGGCACCGTGGAGGGAGGCAGCCAGCCTCTGGCCGAGGTGGTCGGGGACGATGCCGTCGTCGTCCTGGCCAGGGTCGGCTCCCCCGACTCCCAGACCGACTCAGACCAGGCCGCCCAGGAGCAGGAGGCCGCCCGATGAACCCGGCATCCTGGACCTGGCAGTCACCGGCCCTGCCTGTGGGCCCCCGCGTTCCCGTGTGGGCCCCCACGGCGAGGCGGGTCGAGCTGCACCTGCCCGGCGATGAGGGACTGGATGACCGGCTGGTTGACATGGTCCCGGCCCCCGACGGCTGGTGGGCCGCCCCCTTCGACCTGGAGCCGGGCACCGACTATGCCTTCCGGGTCGACGGTTCCCCCGACCGCCCCGATCCCCGCAGCGCCCTGCAGCCCCACGGTGTCCACGGCCCCTCACGAACCGTGGACCCGACCGCCTGGCCGTGGACCGATCAGAACTGGATGGGCAAGGACCTGCTCGGCTCAGTCATCTACGAGCTCCACGTGGGCACGTTCACCCCCGAGGGCACCCTGGACAGCGCCATCTCCCGGCTCGATCACCTGGCCGAGCTGGGCGTCGACATCGTCGAACTCATGCCCCTGGCAGCCTTCCCCGGCCGAGCCGGATGGGGCTACGACGGGGTGGGCCTGTGGGCCGTCCACGAGGCATACGGGGGCCCCGAGGCCCTGATGCGCTTCGTCGACGCCGCCCACCGCAGCGGCATCGGCGTGTGCCTCGACGTCGTCTACAACCACCTGGGCCCGTCGGGCAACTATCTCAGCGTCTTCGGCCCCTACTTCACCCCCGCCCATCACACACCCTGGGGTGAGGCCGTCAACTACGACCACGACGGCAGCCACCAGGTGCGTGCCTTCGTCATCGACTCGGCCCTGCGCTGGCTGCGGGACTTCCACATCGACGCCCTGCGCCTGGACGCCATCCACGAGATCAAGGACGACGCCGCAGCCGCCGACCCGCCGCAGGTGCACGTCCTGGCCGAGCTCTCCAACGCCGTGGCCGCGCTGTCTGACGAGCTGGACCGGCCCCTGAGCCTGGTGGCCGAGGCCGACCTCAACGATGTCGGAGTCATCACCCCCACCGACCAGGAGCCCCCCGCCGCGACACCCAGCCTGGGCATGACCGCCCAGTGGGCCGACGACGTCCACCATGCCCTGCACGCACGGATCACCGGCGAGGCGCAGGCCTACTACGCCGACTTCGCCGAGCCCGGGGCGTGGACCAAGGCCTACAGCAGCGCCTTCCTCCACAACGGCACCTGGTCCACCTTCCGGGACCGGGTCTGGGGCGCCCCCGTCCCCGAGGACACCGACCCCAGGCGCTTCGTCGTCTTCGGATCCAACCACGACCAGATCGGCAACCGAGCCGTCGGGGACCGTCCCTCGGCCGGCCTCGACGACGCCGCCCTGGCCGCCACTGCCGCCCTGGTGCTCCTGTCGCCCTACACTCCCATGCTCTTCATGGGCGAGGAGTGGGGAACCCGCACCCCCTTCCAGTTCTTCACCGACCATGAGGAGGAGGACCTGGCCCGCAGCGTCAGCCAGGGGCGCGCCCGGGAGTTCGCCGCCTTCGGCTGGGACGCTGACGAGATCCCCGACCCCCAGGACACCGCGACCGTCGAGACCTCGCGCCTGGACTGGTCCGAGCTTGAGCAGACCGAGCACACCCGCATGCTGGCCTGGTACCGGGCACTGACCGCCCTGCGCCGCGAGCTGGCCTGGTCCCAACGCACCGCGTGGCCGCAGATCGATGAGGCCGACGATGTTGTCACCGTGACCTACGAGGACATCGTCGTCGTCACCAACCTCTCCGGGAGGCCACGGCCCGCTGCCGAACTGAGTGACGTGCTCCTCTCCTGGGCCCCGGTCGGCTCCGACCCGTCCTGCCTGCCCCCCGGACAGACGCTCGTCGCCCGACGCTGACCAGTCCCACCAGGAGGCTTCCCCGGCCGACCAGATGCCGGCGAACCGGAAGCGGCCGATGCACATCCGTTCAGAAAGGCAGGCACCTCGTTGACACAATGCAACCCTCCCAGCGGCGTGGCTTCATGTGCCCACTGCGGTAGCGCACTAGCGTGGCATCCGTGACTGTCAACGGTAGGCCGCGTCAGAATGAGGCAGGTGGCATCCCCGAACGATTCGAGGAAGCGCTCCTGTCCCTTCGCGACGCGCCCCGCCCCCGGGGACTCCTCATGGAGGAGGTGCCCGCCCCCAAGAAGCTGGCCCCCTACTCCGCCGCCCTGAGCGCCGAAACCGTGGAGACTGTCGGCGCCACCCCCGTGGCCACCGGACGCTTCGTCGTCCTCCACGACCCCGACGGCCAGGAGGCCTGGGACGGGGACTTCCGCATCGTGGTGCAGACGCGCGCCCGCATCGACGACGAGATCGGCATGGACCCCGTCTTCGAGTCCGCCGCCTGGAGCTGGCTCACCGACGGCCTGGAGGACTCCCGCGCCGGCTACCACGCACTGGTCGGAACCGTCACCAGGGTCCTGTCCGAGACCTTCGGTGGGCTGACCCTCACCGACTCATGCGCCCACGCCGAGATCCGGGCGTCCTGGTCCCCCACGACCCCCCAGCTCGGCCCCCACCTCACCGCCTGGCACGAGCTGCTGCTGGTCGCCTCCGGCCATGAACCGGCCGCAGTCCACCCCCTCACTCTCGCCGGAGCCGGAAGGTGACGCCCCGCCGCACCGGCGTGCCCCGCCCAGCTGCGACCTCGGCCGCGCCCCGCCCACCTGCTTCCTCGGCCGTGCCCCGCCCAGCCGTCCCCCCTGGCACAACAGATCACCCCATCAACCCGCACGACATCATCGACTACCCCCGTCCCAAGGACGGGCTCCCCGAGATCACCGCCACCCCCACCCAACTGAACCGAGCCGCTCAGCTCCTGGCGGCCGGTCGGGGCCCCGTCGCCGTCGACGCCGAACGAGCCTCAGGCTTCCGCTACGGACAGGACGCCTACCTCATCCAGTTGCGCCGTGACGGCGTCGGCACTCTACTCATCGATCCGGTCACCACCGGGCCTCTGACCGAGCTGGCCGCAGCCCTCGACGGACCCGAGTGGATCCTCCACGCCGCCGACCAGGACATCCCCTGCCTGACCGCACGCGGGCTGAAGGCCGCCTCCCTGTTCGACACCGAGCTGGCAGCCCGCCTCCTGGGCCGACAGCACGTCGGGCTCGGCGCCGTCATCGAGGAGACCCTGGGCCTGCGTCTGGCCAAGGACCACGCGGCCGCGGACTGGTCCACCCGGCCCCTGCCCACCTCCTGGCTCACCTACGCCGCCCTCGACGTCGAGCTGCTCATCGACCTGCGCGACGCCCTGGCCACCGAGCTCGAAGCAGCCGGCAAGGACCAGTGGGCCGCCCAGGAGTTCGAGCACGTGCGCACCAAGCCGGCCAGGCCGGCCAAGGTCGACCCGTGGCGCAAGACCCCACGAGCAGGCAGCTCCGTACGCTCCCCCCGCTCACTGGCCATCCTGCGCGAGCTGTGGAACTCGCGCGAGCAGCTGGCCGCAGAGCTCGACCGCACCCCCTCCAAGGTCCTGCCCCACCAGGCACTCGTCGCCGCTGCCGTCGCCCGCCCCCGGTCACGACGCAAGATGAGCGCCCTCAAGGAGTTCTCCTCCCGCCAGGCCCGCCAGAACCAGGAGCGCTGGTGGAGAGCCATCGAACGCGCCCTGGAGCTGCCTGACGACGAGCTTCCCCCCACCCGCGCACCACTGGCGCCCGGCGAGCTCCCCCATCCGCGCTCCTGGCAGCGCCACCACGCCGCGGCCGCCGAGCGACTCACCGAGGTACGCGCGGCCATCAGACAGCACGCTGAGGAGATCCGCGTGCCCCAGGAGCTCCTCCTGACCCCGGAGTGCCAACGTCATCTGGCCTGGGACCTCGGCGCGGAGATCGAGGCCGGTCGTACCGGCAGAGTCACTGCTCAGGAGATCAGTGAGCGTCTGGCCGCCATGGGGGCCAGGCCGTGGCAGATCGAGCAGGCCGCCCCCGCTCTCGCCGCAGCACTGGGCTGACGCGCCATCACGCGCGTACCACAGTGCGCCGCCCACGGTGACGTGGACGGCGCACGACGTGATTCTCGTCAGAGGAGCTCGGCTCGAGAAACCAGTGACCTTCGCCGGCCTCAGTGGACCTCGAAGCCGTAGGAACGGAAGATGGCGCGAGTGGACTCCACCAGTTCCGGCTCCGGGGGCCTGGTGTCACGAAGCTGGTACGTCAGTCCCAGGGCGTCCCACTTGTCGGTACCCATCTGGTGGAAGGGCAGCACCTCGACGCGGCTGACCGAGCCCCAGCGCTCGATGATCCGGGCCACGTTGTGGACGTTCTCAGGGTCATCCGTCAGGTCCGGGACCAGCACGAACCGGGCCCAGATCTCGATCCCTTTGGCCGCCAGACGATCCCCGAAGGTGATGGTCGGAGCCAGGGAGCGCCCCGTCACCTTCTTGTAGGTCTCCTCGTCACCGCTCTTGACGTCGAGCAGGACCAGGTCGATGTTATCGAGCATCTCATCGCTGGCATTGGCACCCAGGAACCCTGAGGTGTCGATGCAGGTGTGGATGCCCATCTTCTTGGCCCCGGCCAGGAGCCTGCCCGCGAAGGCCGGCTGCATGAGGACCTCACCGCCCGACAGCGTGATCCCGCCCTTGGACGCGCGGAACACTCCCCGGTAGCGGCGCATGCGGCGGAGAAGCTCCTCAGCCTCGACCGGCTCCCCGTCCTTCATGAGGAAGGTATCGGGATTGTGGCAGTACTGGCACCGCAGGGGGCATCCGTTGAGGAAGACCGTCATCCGGGTGCCGGGACCGTCCACCGCGGTCACGAGCTCCCAGGAGTGGATCGAGCCCAGCTCGCCATCGCGCATCCGAGCCAGGCGCTCCGAGCGTTGAAGATCCGTCAGCTCCTCGAGCCCGCCGATGCCCGCACCGCGCAAGCGGGCGGCCGGGGCCAGGAAGTCCTGGTCCCGACCGCCGTCGCGCACGGTCGTCGTGGTCTGCGTCATGACCGCTCGCCGTGCTCCAGGGCTCAGGCCTGGGAGTGGAAGGTGCGGTGGAGGACGTCAAGCTGCTGCTCGCGAGTCAGCTTGACGAAGTTGACGGCGTAGCCGGAGACGCGAACCGTGAGGTTCGGGTAGTTCTCCGGGTGCTCCATCGCGTCCTCAAGGGTGTTGCGGTCCAGGACGTTGATGTTGGCGTGGTACAGGCCCTTGACGCCGCCGTTGTCCTGACGCTGTGCCTTCATGGAGGCGAGGCGCTCTTCGTACGTGGCCATGGTGGCCCCTTTCTGAGGTGATGTTATCGATGTGTGGAAATTGCTGCGGTGTGATCGGCCGGATTGAGCGGCTCGATCAGATCTCGGCGCAGTCGTCGGGGACGAAGCCGGCGTCGAGAATGCCCACGAGGTTGGCGACGCGCTCGTCGAGCGTGCGCCCCAGTCCCTGCGGGGTGATCGTGTTGGTCAGCGAGATGCCGTCGAGGGCGTCGTTGTAGTCGAGCTTGCCGACGCTGAGCATCGATGCGACCATGCCGTGGGTGTCCATCCCGTTCTCCGGGTTGGCTCCGGGCGAGAAGGGGGTCCCCTTCTGGTGCCCCGAGGGGAAGGAGCCGGTTGCCTTGCCGTAGACCACGTTGGAGGTGATCGTCAGCACCGACTGGGTCGGGATGGCGTCGCGGTAGAAGGGCTGGGCCTTGATCTTGGACATGATCGTGTGGACCACGGTGGCGGCGATGTCGTCGGCGCGGTCGTCGTCGTTGCCGTAGATCGGGAAGTCGCCCTCGGTGACGTAGTCGACCACCAGGCCGGTCTCGTCGCGAACCGGGGTGACCTTGGCGTACTTGATGGCCGCCAGGGAGTCGGCCACGATCGACAGGCCGGCGATGCCGCAGCCCATGGTGCGCACGATGTCGGAGTCGTGCAGCGCCATCTCGATGGACTCGTAGGCGTAGCGGTCGTGGCAGTAGTGGATGATGTTGAGGGCCTCGACGTAAGTGGCCACCACCCAGTCGAGCATCTTCTCGTACTTGTCCCAGACCTCGTCGAAGTCGAGGGGGCCGTCGCCCTCGATGCCGGGCAGACCGGTGACGACCTGCTTGCCGGTCATCTCGTCGCGGCCGCCGTTGATGGCGTAGAGCAGGGCCTTGGCGGAGTTGACGCGGGCGCCGAAGAACTGCATCTGCTTGCCCACGCGCATCGGGGACACGCAGCAGGCGATCGCGGCGTCGTCGCCCCAGTGCTCACGGATCTGCTCGTCGGCCTCGTACTGGATGGAGGACGTCGTGATCGAGATGAGGGCGCAGAAGTCTTTGTAGCCCTGCGGCAGGTTCTCGTCCCAGAAGATCGTGATGTTCGGCTCCGGGGCCGGGCCGAGGTTGCGCAGGGTCTGCAGCAGACGGAAGGAGGTCTTGGTGACCAGGGCGCGACCGTCCTCACCGAAGCCGGCGTCGGACCAGGTGGCCCAGTAGGGGTCGCCGGAGAAGATCTGGTCATAGTCGATGGTGCGCAGGAAGCGGGTAATGCGCAGCTTCATGACGATGTTGTCGATGAGCTCCTGGGCGCGGGTCTCGTCGATGACCCCGTTGCGCAGGTCCCGCTCGAAGTAGATGTCCAGGAAGCCGGAGAGACGACCGATACTCATGGCGGCGCCGTCCTGGGACTTCACGGAGGCCAAGTAGGCGAAGTAGGTCCACTGGACCGCCTCATGGGCGTTCTTGGCCGGGCCGGAGATGTCGTAGCCGTAGGTCTGAGCCATGACCTTGAGCTTCTTGAGCGCCTTGATCTGCTCGGAGTGCTCCTCGCGGTAGCGGGCCCAGTGCTCGGAGAAGGGCTTGTCCGCCACGGCGTCCTTGGCCTTCTGCTTCTGCTCGATGAGGAAGTCGACGCCGTAGAGCGCCACGCGGCGGTAGTCACCGATGATGCGGCCGCGGCCGTAGGCGTCGGGCAGACCGGTGATGATGTGGCTCGAGCGCGCTGCGCGGATGCGCGGGGTGTAGATGTCGAAGACCGCGTCGTTGTGGGTCTTGCGGTAGCGGGTGAAGATCTTCTTGACCTCGGGGTCGACCTCCTTGCCCGCCTCCTTGATGGCGGTCTCCACCATGCGCCAGCCACCGTTGGGCATCATGGCGCGACGCAGCGGGGAATCCGTCTGCAGACCAACGATGACGTCATCGTCCTCGCTGATGTAGCCGGCCGGGAATGCGTCGATGTCGGCGGGGGTGTGGGTGTCGACGTCGAGGATGCGAACCTTGCGCTCCTCGGAGAGGTAGTCCTTCTCCAGGGTGTCCCACAGACGCAGGGTCTTGTCCGTGGCGTCGGCGAGGAACGAGGCGTCGCCGTCGTAGGGGGTGTAGTTGCGCTGAATGAAGTCGCGGACGTCAATGTCCTCGGTCCACGGTCCGTTAACGAAGCCCTCCCAGGCGTCATTGCCGCTCGCCGTGGTGGCAGATGTTGTGACCTCAGTGGTCATCCGTGCCCTCCTCATGTGGGTGACCGGAGAGCCACCCGGTTGCGATCGCCCTTGTGAGGCGAGGCGGCACATCGGCGCGCCGTCGGTCTCAGACTAGAACTCGGAGGATGGCTTGTGGGTCGCTGGTCCCAAGAAGGGCCGGTTAGATGACTCACAGGTCGATCACCGTCGTCGCAATCCGGGACATAAGTCCCTATATCGACCCCTCAGGAGGATTTCCGCCACCAGCGACCAACTCCCTCCAGCCTTCGACAACGAGGACGAGTGGGGCCGCGTTCCCAGCGCATCAACCTATCGGAATGATTAGGACAGGTGTCCCAGCGGATTATCGTTACCGTGCGGGGAACCGGAGCCGAGGCGCCGCCTCCATTGCCCTACTCGTGCCCTACTCGGCCCTAAGGTCCTGGTCGGCACAGGTGCCTACGACGCCGTCGGCCGCCCTGCGGGCCGCCTGGGCGATATCAGCCGCTCGCATGCCGAAGTCCTCCATCAGCTGAGCACGGGTGGCCGTGTCGACGAACTGGCGCGGAACGCCGATGCGGCGGAAGACCGGCGAGCCCCCGGTAGCGCTGTGGGCGGCCTGGTACTCCTCGACCGCGTCACGCAGCTGGGAACCAATACCGCCGTCGACCAGACCGTCCTCGACCACGACGACGACATCGACGTCGGCTGCGGCCGTCACGAGAGGAGCCGGGGCAGGAATCACCCAGTGCGGGTGCACCACGGTGACGGCGTACCCCTCCTGCTCAAGGAGCCTGCCGGCCTCGTAGGCCTGGGTGGCCATGGCACCCACCCCCACCAGCAGGATCCGCGCGCCACCGGCCGGCCGGCGGCTCTCGAGCAGGACATCGACGACGTCGAAGACACTCACGGAAGGCGTGTCCTGGTGCACCGGATCTCCGCCGCGCCCCGGTTCCTCCGACTCCGGACCGAGGCGTCGCAACGCGGTCAGGGGCTCGGGCAGCGCGCCCTTGGGGTAGCGCACGACAGTGGGGGAATCGTCAGTGCTCACGGCTGTGCGCAGGCTCTCGCGCAGCGTCGCCTCGTCGCGGGGGGCCGCCAGGCGCAGACCAGGAACGTGCGCCAACAGCGCCATGTCCCACATGCCGTTGTGGCTGGCCCCGTCAGTTCCCGTGATTCCGGCCCGGTCCAGGACGATCGTCACTCCGGCCCGGTGCAGGGCGACATCCATGAGCACCTGGTCGAAGGCGCGGTTGAGGAAGGTCGCGTAGAGGGCGACCACCGGGTGCATGCCGGCGAAGGCGAGGCCGGCGGAGAAGGTCAGCGCGTGCTGCTCGGCGATGCCGACGTCGATGACCCGCGTCGGCATCTCATCGGCCAGGGGCTGGAGGCCCACCGGGGCCTGCATGGCGGCGGTGACCCCGACGATCCGTTCATCTCCGCGGGCCAGGGAGACGATCTCCTCGGCGAAGACGGCGGTCCAGCCGAAGCGCTCGGCCACCACCGGCAGGCCGGTCTCGGGATGAATCTGACCCACCGCGTGGAAGCGGTCGGGGACGTGCTCCTCGGCCGGGGTGTAGCCCCGCCCCTTCTCGGTGATGACGTGGACGATGACCGGCTCGGCATACTCGCGGGCGCGAGTGAGGGCGAACTCGACGGCCGTGATGTCGTGGCCGTCAACCGGTCCGGTGTACTTGATCCCCAGGTCCTCAAAGAAGGCCGAGGGAACCAGGACGTCCTTGAGCCCCCGTTTGAGTCCGTGCAGGGCGTCGAAGGCGGCCCGGCCGGGGGCGCCCTGCGACAGGAGCGTCCGCTTGACCCCGGACAAGACACGCTCGTAGCCGGGATTGGTGCGCAGTGCGTCGAGGTGGTGGGCCAGTCCCCCGATGGTGGGGGCGTAGGAGCGGCCGTTGTCGTTGACGACGATGACCAGGTGGCGGTCCGAGGAGTCGGCGATGTTGTCCAGGGCCTCCCAGGCCATTCCCCCGGTCATGGCGCCGTCCCCGATGACGGCGACGACGTGGCGCTCGTCGTGGCCCTGCAGGTGGTTGGCCCGGGCGATGCCGTCGGCCCAGGACAGGGAGGTGGAGGCGTGGGAGTTCTCCACGACGTCGTGGACGGACTCGGCCCGTGAGGGGTAGCCGGACAGGCCGCCGCGCTCGCGCAGATGAGTGAAGTCCTGACGACCGGTGAGCAGCTTGTGGACGTAGGCCTGGTGGCCGGTGTCGAACACGATGGTGTCCCGCGGGGAGCGGAAGGTGCGGTGCAGCGCGATCGTCAGCTCGACGACCCCAAGGTTGGGGCCGAGGTGGCCGCCGGTGCGCGCCACTGAGGCGACAAGATGCTGGCGGATCTCCGAGGCGAGCGTCACCAGCTGCTCGCTGGTGAGCCGATCGAGGTCGGCGGGCTTGCGCACGCAGGGCAGGAGCGCCTTGCCGGTCTGTCCGGCGGGCCCTGCCGGGCGCTCAGCAGCTGCTGGCACGGTGCGCCTCCTTGTCGAAGGTGGTGACGAGTTGTTCGTGTCGCTCAAGAGCGAGCCGCGGCGGGTCGCTGAAGCGGCACTCGGGACAGGGTAGCCGTTGACGAGGCGAAGGGGTCTTCCCAGGAGTCTCCTTCCCGGGCCCGGGGACCGCCGGGCTTCCCGGAGCGACGCTCCTGAGTCGACCGAGGGTGCTCAGCATAGAGCCGCCACGACCACTGTGCGGCCACGTGTCACGCGGGTCACGGATGAGCACGTACTGTATGCCTTGGGTGTCGAACCGTCCGCGCCCACCGGTCGACGGCGTCGTTCCTGATCGCCCGACCGCCCCTCAGGACTGCCCTCCAGGAGGAACCATGAGCACCACAGCCCCTTTCGGTACCTGGCCCTCGCCCATCACCCCGGGCACCATCACGACCCGGACGGTCCTGCTCTCCCAGGTCCGTGTGGACGGCGCAGACACCTACTGGGTGGAGCAGCGCGCCTCACAGGCGGGCCGCAACGTACTGCTCCGCCGCAACGGCGACGGCCAGATCGGTGAGGTTCTTCCGCTGACACCCGCCGACGAGCTGGTCGATGTGCGCACCCGGGTGCACGAGTACGGAGGGCGGGCCTACGCCGTCGACAGCGGGATCATCGTGGTCTCGCACGCCGGGGACGGGCGCCTCTACCGGTACGACGTGGCGCACCGCATGCGGGGCCTGGTCCCGCTCACGATCTACGGGGACGTGCGACACGGCGACCTGGAGATCGACACGGGCCGGGGCCTGGTCTACGCCGTCCGCGAGGACCACCGAGGCGGCGGCGAGGCCGTGAACACCTTGGTCGCCATTCCCCTGGACGGCTCGGCCGCCCGCGATGACTCCCACGTGCGCACACTGGTGTCGGGCACGGACTTCGTGGTCGCCCCGACGCTGTCCCCCGACGGCGAGCACCTGGCCTGGATCACCTGGGACCACCCGGGGATGCCGTGGGACAACGCCAGCCTGCACGTGGGGGATCTCGGCCCGGACGGGACTCTTGGCGAGCAGACGCTGGTGGACGGCGGCGACGGGCACTCGGTCTCCGAGCCCCGGTGGACCGAGGAGTGCGAGCTCGTGCACGGCTCCAACGCCTCGGGCTTCTGGAACCTCTACCGCACTGAGGGCTTCCCGGTACGCGGCACCAACCGCACCGGCTGGTCGGAGAAGCTGCGCACCCGCCCCCTGCACCCGGCCGAGGCCACCTTCACCAACCCGGCATGGCAGCTGGGGCCGCACTCATTCGACGTGCTCGACTCCGAGCACATCATCACCTCCTGGGCCCGCGATGCGGTCTCGCACCTGGGGACCATCAAGCTCGCCAACGGGGAGCTCGAGGAGTGGAACGTGGGGTGGCAGCCGATCGGCAACGTCGCCTCCAACGCCGGGCGCGTCGTCATGCTGGCCTCCAACGAGATGTCGATGCCAAGCATCGTGGAGGTCAAGAACGGCACGGTGAAGGTGCTGCGCGGCTCGGGCGAGTTCGTACCTGAGGGTACCGGGGTGTCCTTCCCCGAGCCGGTCTCCTGGCCCACCAGTGACGGCGCCACCGCCCACGGCTTCTACTACCCGCCGACCTCGGCCTCTCACACTGGCCCCGATGGCGAGCTGGCGCCGCTGATCGTCAACGTCCACGGCGGCCCGACGGCCACGGCGGTCCCCGGCTACGACCTGCGCATCCAGTACTGGACCAGCCGGGGCTTCGGCTACCTGGACGTCAACTACCGCGGCTCCATGGGCTACGGAACCGGCTACCGCAAGGCCCTGGAGGGCAAGTGGGGCATCTACGACGTCGACGACTGCGTCAACGGGGCCCAGCACCTGGTCGACGCAGGGCTCGTGGACCCGCGCCGTATCGCGATCCGCGGTGGTTCGGCCGGGGGCTTCACGGTGCTGTCGGCCATCACCCGCTCCTCCGTGTTCACGGCGGCCAGCTCCTGCTTCGGGGTGACCGACCTCAAGAGGCTGGTGCGCACTACCCACAAGTTCGAGTCGCACTACATCGGCCAACTCATGGGAACCCAGGACATCGACGACCCGGTGCTCGATGAGCGCAGCCCCATCAACCACATCGAGGACATCAACGTCCCGCTGCTGCTCATCCAGGGCTCGGAGGATCCGATCGTCCCGGCGGAGCAGGCCACCGCCATGTATGAGGCCCTCAAGGAGGCCGGCGCCCCGGTGGCCCTGGAGGTGTTCCAGGGTGAGGGCCACGGCTTCCGTCTGGCGTCGAACATCCGGCGGCGTTACGAGGCCGAGCTGAGCTTCTACCGGCAGGTGTGGAGGATCGGCGCAGCCTCCTCCCATGCCGAGGGGCAGGGTGAGGAGGAGACCTTCACGGTCAAGGTGGAGAACCTGCACTGATGGATCGCGTCTGGAAGAGGCTGTCCGCCCCCTTGTCGCGGCGCGCAGGCAGCCTCTTCCGCCATCATCGCTTCGGCCTCTACATCCTGGCGGTGCTGGTAGGACTCACCTCGGGCCTGGGTGCGGTGCTGTTCCGGCTGGGAATCGACGCCTGGTCCCAGCTGCTGAGCGGAGCCAACGACTACACCGTGTCGATGGGGCCCTCGGTCGGGCTCCTGGCGCCTCTGGGAACCTGGTTCGTCCTAGTCACCCCGGTGCTCTCCGGCCTGCTGACAGGACCGTTGATGTCCCGACTGGGCCGTACCCCCACGGGCCACGGGGTGGCCGGCGTCATCTGGTCCACTCGCCACGGCGACGGCACCATGGCGCCCCTGCCGGCCTTGGCCGCGACGACGTCGGCTGCGCTGACGATCGGTGGCGGGGGCTCGGTCGGTCCGGAGGGGCCGATCGCCGAGCTGGGCGCGTCGACAGCAAGCATCATCGGACGGAGGCTGCGGCTGCACCGGTCCTCGATCCGCCACCTGGCCGCCGCCGGAACGGCTGCCGGCATCGCCTCCGCCTTCAACGCGCCACTGGCGGGGGCCTTCTTCGCCCTGGAGGTCATCCTCATGGGCTTCAGCGCCGACGCCTTCATCGTCATTGTCCTGGCCTGCGTCTCCTCGACGGTCCTGTCGCACCACCTACTGGGAACGACGCTGTCTCTGTCACTCCCCTACCTGGACCTGTCCGGTGACGCCCAGCTGGGCTGGGTCGCGCTGCTGGGAGCCGTGGGCGGCGGAGTCGGTGTCGGCTTCATGCGTCTTCGCTTCGTCATCCTCGACGCCCTGACCCGCGCCTGGCAGCGCTTGGGCATTCCGATCTGGGCGCGTCCGGGCATTGGCGGGCTGGCGGTCGGTACGACTCTCCTGATTCTGCCCGAGATGTACGGCGAGTCATCAGCCGCTCTCAACCGGGCGCTGGCAGGACGCTACGCCCTGACGCTGCTGCTGGTGCTGTGCGTGGCCAAGATGCTGGCGACCTCCTTGACCCTGGGAATGGGCTTCGTCGGCGGAGTGTTCGCCCCGTCCCTGTTCATCGGTGGGACACTCGGCGCCGCCTTCGGCACCCTCGTGGCTCCCAGCTACGCGCCGGCCGCCGGAGTCTTCGGGGTGATCGGCATGGGGGCGGTCTTCGCCGGTGCGGCTCGCGCCCCGATGACGGCGGTCCTGCTCATCATTGAGATGACCGGGCAGCACGCGCTCCTGGTGCCCCTCATGCTGGCCACGGTGCTGGCCACCTTCATCAGCCGGTTCCTGTCACGCGGCACACTGTTCACCGAGGAGCTGCGTCGTCGCGGAGAGGATGTCGAGGACCCGATGGCCACCACACTCCTGGGACGCACCCGCGCCTCCCGACTCATGGTGGATCCTCCCGGGGTGCTCCAGGCCACGGCGTCACTCAGCCAGGCCGCCTCCGTGATGAGCCGGCGTGGCCTCTCGGCCCTGCCCGTGGTCGCCACCGGACAGGACCGCACCGGCGGCGAGCTGCTCGGTTGCGTGACGGCCGCACAGCTCGCCGAGTCGCTCCTGAGCGAGGACTCCGACGACGTCTCTGCCCGGCCGGCGACGGTGGCGGACCTGACGCTGGTCCGTGACCGTCTCGACTGCGAGGACGAGGCGACCGACGTGCTTCAGGCCCTGACCGATACCCGCCTGGAGGGCCTTCCGGTGGTCACCCGCACCGCCGGCTCCGGTGCGGAGGAGCTGGTGGGCTGGGTATCCCAGAGGATCGTCGTCGAGCGGGTCTACGAAGCCCAGGCGCAGGCCCGCACAGCCGCCGCCACCTACACCTCCTGGGGCTCACGGCTTCAGGACAGGTGGCACTCCCGCCCCGTTCCTCGGCGCAGAATCGGAAGGATCAGCCGTATCAGCCGAGTCAGCTCGCGCAGCTCACGCCGTTCCCGGCGCCGATGAAAGTCCGCCGGGGCTCAACGCGCCGCGGCCCCGTTCAGGACTCGCCGCAGCGCCTCACCGGTCCCGACCACCGCGGGACGTCTTGTGAGTCCGGCCCTCCTGGACCGCCCGGGCCTTCTCGCTGATGCTCTCGGTGAGGGTGTCGGACAACTCGGTGATGCGCTCGGCGTTGGCCACGATGCGCCGGGGGTCGGACATCCACATCCAGGCAGCGGCGACCACCGGGAGGATCGCGGGCAGGTACCACCGAGACCGGCCCCAGTGCGCCCACACCGAGACGCTGAGGTCGGCGGGCGAAGGTGTGGGCAGGGTGAGAACACCGATGAGCACCGCCATGGTGGCCAGCGCCCCCAGGCACATCCAGCCGATATTGCGCATCCGGCGCCCGTTGTGAGCCACGCAGACGGCCAGCAGGAGGTACAGGACGCCCCCCAGGAGGTTGAGCGACCACACCGCGGGCTCCTCATCGGGGCTTCTCAACAGCGTCGTCAGGGAAGGGACGAGGACGATCGCCCCGAAGACGGCGAAGACGCCGACCAGGATCCGCCCCCACCCGTATGCGGGACGGCGGGTGTCCTGAACCGGGCGTACCGATGAGCGCTCGTCCATGAGGAACGACCTTTCCGTGTGATGACCTTCGGCACGCGCAGCACCGGTTCAACCTCCAACCAATGCCAGAACGTTACTATTCACAACGTGAGTACCATTAAGTTGACCAAATCCCTGAACGCACGCGCCTCGGCGGACGATGACCGCAAGGATACCGACCTCAGCAGTCAGGCCGAGGTCGACACGGTCGAGGAGGCCGAGAGCTCCGAGGCTCCCGCAGCCGGCGACGGGGCCGGCTCGACAGATGCCGAAGCCGCCGAGCGGGACCTGAAGCAGGACTCCGACGGCGACGAGGATGCCTCCGAGGACCAGGAGGGCAACGCCGACGGTGCCAGCGTCAAGGGCAGCGGATCCGAGGCGGGATCCGACGTCGTCCCTGATGACGCCTCCGGCACCGAGGCCGACGTGCTCGTCCTGGCCGCAGCGCCGGGCCGGGACGGGGCCGAGGCACCCGAGATCCTCCTGGAGGGCCTCGAGCCACCCTCGAGCACCGCTCTGGAGGGCCTGGACATCAACGCCCTGGTGACCCTGCTGCCGACCCTGGGCTTCTCGGGTGCCCAGGACTCCGTGGTGCGCCTGCCCTCCTCCGCGGTGGCCGGCCAGGGCTACCGGGGACCGGCGACGATCCTCGTGGTCGGCGTCGGAACGGGCTGGGCCGACACCGATCCGCTCGCCATGACCATCGACGACGAGGCCGCACTGGGCTACGACCAGACCGGTCTCCTGCGCCGGGCGACCGGACGCGCCACCCGAGCACTGGCCGGGACCGACTCCGCGGTCCTGGCACTGCCCACGCTCTGCGAGGAGCAGCTCGCCGCCGTCGCGCACGGAGCCGCCCTGGGCGCCTACTCCTGGAGCGCGACGAAGAACGAGGACCGCCCCGGACAGGAGACGGCCTCGAAGAACACCTCCCCGCTCACGACCATCTCGATCATCTCCCCCCTGGCCGACACCCCCGAGGGGCAGGCGGCGCTGGCGGGAGCCCTGGCGCTGGCCCAGGCCACGGCACTGACCCGGGATCTGGTCAACGAGCCGCCGAACCGGCTGACTCCGGAGGTCTTCGCCGAGAGGGCCCGCGCAGCCGGGCAGGAGGCCGGCATCCGCGTTGAGATCTGGGACGCCCCGGCACTGGTCGAGCAGGGCTTCGGGGGGATCCTCGGCGTGGCTCAGGGCTCGGTGCACCCGGCGCGCCTGGTCCGTCTGGAGTGGTCGCCGGAGCATGCAGCCAAGGCCTCCGGTGGGCAGGAGGGCTCACAGGCCGAGGGTGACGGAGCAGCCGGTCGCCCCAAGCACGTCGCCCTCATCGGCAAGGGCATCACCTTCGACTCCGGCGGCCTGTCCCTCAAGCCGGCCTCATCCATGCCGGAGATGAAGTCCGACATGGCGGGGGCCGCCACCGTGCTGGGCGCCATCGTCACGGCCGCGCGCCTGGCACTTCCGATCCGCGTCACCGCGTGGCTGGCGCTGGCCGAGAACATGCCCGGCGCCGACGCCCAGCGCCCCAGCGACGTCATCACGATGTTCGACGGCACCACCGTGGAGGTGACCAACACCGACGCCGAGGGGCGCTTGGTCATGGCCGACGCCCTGGCACGGGCCGTCACGGAGGAGCCCGATGCCGTCCTGGACGTGGCCACCCTCACCGGGGCGCAGATCGTGGCCCTGGGCGACCACGTGGCCGCCGTCATGGGGACACCGGACCTTCGCGAGGAGGTCGTCGCCGCGGCGCAGCGGGCCGGGGAGTCCTTCTGGCCGATGCCGCTGCCGGCGCACCTGCGTGCCACCCTGGACTCCCCCTTCGCCGACCTGCGCAACACCAAGGTCGGCTCGCGTGCCGGCGGGATGCTCTCGGCCGGGCTGTTCCTCCGAGAGTTCGTCGGGCACCGGCCGTGGGCTCACCTCGACATCGCCGGTCCCGCCTACAACGACTCCTCTCCCTGGGGCCTGACTCCGACCGGCGGGACGGGCATGGGGGTCTCCACCCTGGTGGAGCTGCTCCGTTCGCTGTCCGCCGAGGTCAGCATCCTTTCCTGAGCCCGCGCCCAGCGGAGACGAGTTGACGACGAGCCGTGCCGGGGCCTCACACGAGCGCCCCGGCACGGCTCGTTGCCGAAACCACCCATGAACGGTGATGCGTCTCACCCCGTTTTCAGGACTCTGGTCCCTAAACAGCAACCCCCGTGGCTCCTGCACTCCCTCTTCAGGTGGAACAATGGCCCCGTGCCGAGCCGCCCCGCGGGGGCGACGTGACCAACCAACAAGGAGTGAGTTCGTGACAGAGACCGTCTACGACATGGTCATTCTGGGCGCGGGATCAGGGGGCTACGCCGCCGCCCTGCGTGGCGCCCAACTGGGCCTCAAGGTCGCCCTCATCGAGGCGGACAAGCTGGGGGGCACCTGCCTCCACCGCGGCTGCGTGCCCACCAAGGCCCTGCTGCACGCCGCCGAGACCGCCGATGCCGTGCGCGAGGCCGCCACGGTGGGCATCAAGGCCGCCTTCGAGGGCGTGGACATGCCTGGCGTCCAGAAGTACAAGAACAGCATCGTCTCGCGGATGCACAAGGGCCTGGAGGGCCTGGTGTCCTCGCGGGGCATCGATCTGATCCAGGGGTGGGGACGTCTGGTGGCCGCCGACGCCGTCGAGGTTGACGGCCGTCGCATCACCGGCCGCAACGTGGTCCTCGCCTCCGGCTCCTACTCCAAGACCATCGGGCAGGAGATCTCCGGAGGCGTCATCACCTCCGAGGAGGCCCTGGAGATGGACCACGTCCCCGCCTCGGCAGTGATTCTGGGTGGCGGCGTCATCGGGGTGGAGTTCGCCTCGGCCTGGGCCTCCATGGGCAGCCAGGTCACTATCATCGAGGGGCTGCCCCACCTGGTGCCCAACGAGGACGAGGCGATCTCCAAGCAGCTCGAGCGCGCCTTCCGCAAGCGCAAGATCACCTTCCGCACCAACACGATGTTCGAGTCGGTCGAGCGCCACGACGGCGGGGTGACCGTGCGCACCCAGGACGGCAAGACCCATGAGGCCGAGGTCCTCCTCATCGCCGTGGGCCGTGGACCGGCGACCGCCAACCTCGGCTACGAGGAGGTCGGGGTCGCCATGGACCGCGGCTTCGTCCTGGCCGACGAGTACGGCCGCACCAACGTCCCGGGCGTGTGGGCCGTGGGTGACATCGTCCCCGGTGTCCAGCTCGCCCACCGCGGCTTTGCCCAGGGCATCGTCGTGGCGGAGAAGATCGCGGGCCTGGACCCGACCCCGGTCGATGACGTCCTGGTCCCCAAGGTGACCTTCTGCGAGCCCGAGATCGCCTCGGTGGGGCTGTCGGAGGCCAAGGCCGCCGAGATCCACGGCAAGGAGAACATCACCTCCGCCGAGTTCAACGTGGCCGGCAACGCCAAGAGCCAGATCCTGGGGACGCAGGGCTTCGTCAAGCTCGTCTCCCTCAAGGACGGCCCGATCCTGGGCTTCCACGCCATCGGCGCCCGCATGGGCGAGCAGGTGGGTGAGGGACAGCTCATGGTGTCCTGGGAGGCCGACGCCGACGACGTCGCCGCCCTGGTCCACGCCCACCCCACCCAGAACGAGACCCTCGGCGAGGCCGCCATGGCCCTCGCCGGCAAGCCGCTGCACAACCACGGCTGATCCAGCTAGACGAGAGTAAGGAAGACAGTAATGTCAGAGTCCGTGAAGATGCCCGCTCTGGGTGAGTCCGTCACCGAGGGGACGGTCTCCTCCTGGCTCAAGGCCGTGGGAGACACCGTCGAGGCCGACGAGCCCCTGCTGGAGGTCGCCACCGACAAGGTGGACACCGAGGTCCCCTCCCCCGCATCCGGCGTCCTGCTGGAGATCCGCGTCCCCGAGGACGAGACCGTCGAGGTCGGCACTGTCCTGGCCATCATCGGCGACCCCTCTCAGGCGGGCTCCGCCCCGGCCCCGGCCGCCCCCGCACCCCAGGCCGCACCCGAGCCCCCGGCTCCCGCCCCGGCCCCCGCCGCCCCGGCTGCGACCGAGGCGCCTGCAGCCGCCGCCCCGGTGAGCTCTGGAGCCTCGGGTTCCTACGTCACGCCGATCGTGCGCAAGCTCGCCAAGGACAAGGGTGTGGACCTGTCCACCGTCACCGGTACGGGTGTGGGCGGACGCATCCGCAAGCAGGACGTGGAGGCTGCCGCCAAGGCCGCTGAGGAGGCCCGCGCGGCGGCAGCCGCCCCGGCCCCGGCTGCTGAGGCCTCGGCGCCTGCCGCCGCGGCCAAGCCGGCCTCGGCCAAGCCCGAGGTGGACACCACCCTGCGCGGCCGCACGGAGAAGATGAGCCGACTGCGTCAGGTCATCGCCGATCGCATGATCGACTCCCTGCAGACCTCCGCCCAGCTGACCACCGTCGTCGAGGTGGACGTGACTCGCGTGGCCGCTCTGCGGGCCCGCGCGAAGAACGACTTCCTGACCAAGAACGGCACCAAGTTGACTTTCCTGCCCTTCTTCGTCCAGGCGGCGACGGAGGCCCTCAAGGCCCACCCGAAGATCAACGCCTCCATCGAGGGCAAGAACGTCACCTACCACGATGTCGAGCACGTCGGCATCGCGGTGGACACGCCGCGCGGCCTGCTCGTGCCGGTGGTCAAGAACGCCGGGGACCTCAACATCCCCGGGCTGGCCAAGCGCATCAACGACCTGGCCGCCCGTACCCGGGACAACAAGGTCAACCCCGATGAGCTCAGCGGCTCGACCTTCACGATCACCAACACCGGCAGCGGCGGTGCCCTGTTCGACACCCCGATCATCAACCAGCCGGAGGTCGCGATCCTGGGCCTGGGCGCCATCCAGCGCCAGCCGCGCGTCATCAAGGATGCCGACGGCGGCGAGGTCATCGCCATCCGCTCGGTGTGCTACCTGGCCCTGTCCTACGACCACCGACTGGTGGACGGCGCGGACGCGGCCCGCTACCTCATGACGGTCAAGAAGCGCCTCGAGGAGGGCGACTTCGGCGGCGAGCTGGGGCTGTGAGCCTGCGCTCGGCCCGCTAGGCCGTCAACAACGGGACCCCGCACCATCACGGTGCGGGGCCCCGTTCGTTGTACCCGGGCTATCGGGTCCTGTACTCGGGCATACGACAACCGCCGCTGTCCGTTCCCGGGCTCACGGCTCGGCTCAGGAGTCCTCCGCCGCAGCCCGTGCGATACCGGCAAGCGTGTTGTCCAAGCCCAGACGAGTTCCTCGCCAGAAGAACGGGTAGAGCAGCGCTCCCAGCCGCCCCCATGTGCGATGTGCCAGAACCAGACGGACACGAGTGCCGCCCGGCGCCTCGATCAGGTGCAGATCACGAACGGATGCGACCTCACCGTCGCGAGGCCCTGAGACGACGCTGCACGACCAGGTAACCCTTGCGGCCACAGATGTTTCCAGCCGCCACCTCAGGAAGCCGGTTCGGCGGCGCCCCTCCACCCTCTGCACGACGCCGTCGGAAAGAACCTCGACCAGCTGCTGTCGGGGCAGGGCCCACCACGTGAGCCGGTCCGGGTCCCTCAGTAGGGCGACCAGCTGAGCCACCGGCGCTGAGATGAAGCGTTCCTGACTCAGGACCCGGTCCAGGCCATACCCACGGTACTCGTCAGTCATCCGGTAGCGTCCCCGGGCTGATTCCTCGTCGGCCACTATCTCACTGAGCTCAGTGCGCAAGTAGCCGACATCAACACCGCAGTGAGCAAGAAGCCTGACGACCGGGGACTGGAGCGAGACGGTGGATGAGGAGATGAGCGCTTGCAAAGCCTGAGCGCTGGTGCTGAATGAAGCCCCCGTGTCGTCAATGAACTCGGCGGCAGCGTCCGAGAGGGGAATCTCCCCTCCTGCCCTCACGGTCAGCTCTTCGGCTGCGATCGGCGCTGGCCTGAGGGCGTCGGAAAGGCTGACGCCCGCGCGAGCGAGGTCCGCATCAGCCATCTCCTCGATGGCAGCGCGTGCTCGCGTGAGTGTCACGCCCTGGGCCGCCAAGACAGCCGCAGCCGTCCCACCTTGGGCGAGGAGACCGAGGAGCATGTGCTCCGGCTCGATCTCCCGATGATGCAGGCGCGCAGCCTCCGCGCGCATGGCTTCGAGCCAGGTCAGGTAGTGGGAAACAGCGGCCATCGTCATCTCCTTCGGGTCGGGGCCAAACCGGGCTGGACTCGCTTGGCGTACTTCTTGTGGACTGCCTGACGAGAGACTCCAAGACAGGAGGCGATCTCGCTCCATCCCATGCCTGCGCGCAAGGCGGCCTCGACCTGCGCAAGCTCAAGAGTGTCCGTCAGTCGCCGCAGAGCCGCCACAGCTCGTAGCCCATCTTCGGGGCGAGTGGTGTCAGCAGCCTCGGTGGCTGCGGTGAGCGCATCCATGTAAGCAACTTAGGTTGACAGAACTACTTTGTCAACCTTTGTTGCTACTCACCTTCAATAACGACATTCAGCCAGGCGACCGAACACCTTTCCGCTTCCGCCACACACCCACCACTGAGCCGACTCCCACACCCTCAGTCCCTGCTCGCCACAGACACTTCAGCAAGACCGACGACACCGCGAGCGAAGTCGATGCGATCCTCAGTAGAGCTGAACTCGCCCACCAAGGGGCCGTCGAGGAGCAGCGAGGCCAGGCCGTGCACGCCGGACCAGATCAGCACCTCCGCCTCGACCTGAGCGCTATCACCCATGGCAGCCTTCACCAGACGGGCCAGCTCATGACGCGCACGCTCACCGGCCTGCACCACCTCCGGGAAGCGCTCGGGATCACAGACGTCGGGCCGGAACATCACCCGGAACACCCCGGGGTGACGTAGCGCGAACTCAACATAGGCGTTTCCCGAGGCCACCAGAACCGCATGCAGATTCGCACCCCCAAGCCCCTCGTGCGCCGCAGCGAGCCTGTCGGCGAGCTCATCGAAGCCCTCGCACACCAAGGCCGCCAGGATGGCCTCACGATTTGCGAAGTAGTGGTAGGGCGCCTGGTGCGTGCAGCCGGCACGGCGCGCGACCTCCCGCATGCTCAGGGCACTGGGGCCGGCTTCGTCGAGGAGCTCCCTGCTGGTTCGCAGCAGCTCGGAGCGCAGGTCCCGGCCGCCGCGGCGCCCTGAGGCGCCTGTCGGTTCAGAGGTGATGGGAGGAGTCTAGAACCGCACTACTAGACAGTGTCCAGTTCACTGTTATGCCGACTTGACACTGTCTAGTCACGTAAGGGGTACACCATGTCCTACGACGTCATCGTGATCGGTTCAGGTATCGGAGGCCTGACGACTGCCGGACTGCTGGCGCGCGCCGCCGGTAAACGAGTCCTCGTCCTGGAGCGGCACACGGAACCGGGCGGCCTGACTCACACCTTCCGGCGCGATGGCGCCTCCTGGGACGTCGGGGTGCACTACATCGGTCACCTCGGCCCCGGAAGCCAGGGCCGCGCCTACTTCGACTACCTCTCGGGCGGAGAGCTGGAGTGGAACCGTATGCCCGACGCCTATGACAGGTTCGTCTACCCGGGAGTGGACCTATGCGTCAGCAGCGATCCGGTTCGCTACGAGCGCGACCTGGTTGCCGGCTTCCCCCAGGAGGTCAGAGTCATTCACCGTTACTTCCAGGATGTTCAGCGGGTGTCACGGTGGGTGACACTGGGCCTCGCCCAGGGGATGGTCCCCCGCCCCGCGGCCTCGCTGCTCAGAGCGGCTCAGCGCCTGGGAGGACGACGAGCCACGGGGACGACGAAGGCGTATCTGGATGCCCACTTCCGCTCCCCCGAGCTCAAGGCCGTCCTGGCCAGCCAGTGGGGGGGACTACGGCCTGCCGCCGTCCCAATCAGCTTTTGCCGTGCACGCGCTGATCGTCTCCCACTACCTCGAGGGCGCCTGGTTTCCCCGCGGTGGGAGCGCTCGGATCGCCCGCACCTTCGAGAAGGGCATCGAGCAGGCTGGAGGCGCTGTCCGCGTCGCGCAGGAGGTCACCGAGATTCTCACCGAGAACGGGAAGGCGGTCGGGGTCCGAGTCATGGACCACCGCGGCGCCCAGGTACGCGAACGCGTCTACCGCGCCCCGGTCATCGTGTCCGCCATCGGCGCCTGCAACACCTTCAACCGCCTGCTGCCCACATTCGGAGAGATCGGGCGGCGCACCTGGCCCGTACGCCGCTCGCTGGAGCACCTGGGTACGGGCACGTCCGCGGTTACCGTCTTCCTACGCTTGCGTGATGACCCGCGCAGCATCGGCATCGATGGTGGAAACATCTGGGTGAACCGGGACCTCGATCACGAGGGCGCACAACGGTGCAGCGATTCGCTGCTCGAGGGGCATCCTCACGATGTCTTCGTGTCCTTCCCCTCTCTGAAGTCCGGCGAGTCCCCACATACCGCCGAGCTCATCTCCTTCTGTGACGCGCGAGCCTTCCGGCAGTGGGCCGAGCAGCCCCGAGAAAATCGCGGCCCCGAGTACTTCGCTCTCAAGGAGCGCATCGCCCAAGGCATGCTGGAGCTGGCTGAGAGCGCGGCCCCGGGGCTGACCGAGCTCGTGGACTACGTGGAAACCTCCACTCCTTTGACCTACGAGCACTACACCGCTCATCCCGCCGGGGCCTTCTACGGTCCTCCGGCCACTCCGCTGAGGTTCCGGTCCCGCCCCCTGGGGCCGCGCACGGCCGTCCCCGGTCTGTTCCTCTCCGGCCAGGACGCCGGGAGCGCCGGCATCATGGGAGCCATGATGGGCGGAGTCGCAGCCGCGTGCCAGGTCCTTGGGCCCCGTGGGTATCCCACCATCGCCTCCGCCCTGCGAGAGAGGCCCGAGGCTCCTGAGTCTCGAGCAGTGCACCCACTGCCCGAGGGCAAACACCTCGCCACCCTGGTCTCCAAACGGCGTCTGACTCCCAGCGTGTGGGAGGCGGAGCTGCAGTTGGACGGCAGGATCGGCTCGTGGGCGCCAGGGCAGTTCGCCCGTCTGCACGTGGGCGATGACGCATGGCGTGACTACTCGATCGCGGGGCTGGAGGAGGATCGTCTTCGGCTGCTCATCTCCACCCGGACAGGCGGCCGAGGATCCCGGTTCATCGAGAACGCGGACACGGGCGCGCAGACAGTGGTGGAGCTGCCCCTGGGCGGTTTCGGGCTCGCCGACTCGGGCAGGCGCCGCCTGTTCATCGCCACTGGCACGGGGATCGCACCCATGCTGGCCATGTTCGCTCAGGCTGCCGGTCTGGAACGCGATATTCTGCTCTTCGGGTGCCGTCACCGGGAGGAGGACCTGACCACCAGGATCAGCTCCCCCTTGCCGGGGACCGTCGTGCGCTGTCTAAGCCGCCAGGAGGCTCCAGGCGCATTCCACGGACGAGTCACCCAGGCCGTCACCGCTCTCGCTCACGACCTCCGGCTCGATCCCGATGGCACGGACGTCTACCTGTGCGGTTCAGCGGCGATGGTGGCAGACGCACGAGACGTGCTCGAGCGCGAGGGCTACACGTCGGTCCTGACCGAGCCGTACTGAGCGCCGTGCGGTCCATGCCCACCCCGAGTCCACCCCGATCATTGGCCGCGCGTCACAGGCGGGCGAGCCTGCGGGTCATTTCACGGCTCGAATGTCGGCAACGCGCCACGGCTCCGGGACGACGATGAGCACGACCTGGCGGGGTGCGAGGGCCGGGACTGTCCGAGTTCCCGCAGGCCCCGAACGCGTTGAGGCGCTTTGAGACAGCGTCACCTGGACCGCTCTCGCGCCGGCCCACTGCTCCGCCGCGTCGTCAGGCAGCCTCACCTCAGCGACCTGGCTGACGGAGGTGTGCAGCTCCTTGACGCCTTCACCGGAGTCCGACAGCTCAGTGAGAACCTGAGTGTCGGCCCGCGCCGCGGGCGACCCCGGTACCGTCGTGGCAGCCAGAGCGACGGCATCGCCGGCCATGAGGGCCCGATCTCGAGCCGCGGACAGTCCGACGACGACGCTGGCCACATCGACGCCGCCGCTCCCACCAGGAGCCTGCGTCGACGCCGTTGCGACTGAGCTCCCGGCGACTAAGGGAGACGGGCTACCTGAAGGGATGGCTCCGGCGCGGGAGGAGGTCAGCGGCCGCGCCGATGCTGGCGGGCCGGCGACCGCTCCGAGCGCCCACGCGGGCCTGTGCGACACCAGGGCCTTGGCCGGCCCCCAGGCGGCCAGGCAGATGGCCACCAGCGCCACTGCCGTAAGTCCCCAGGCGCGGGTGCGCGAGCGCCCTGATCCTCCCCTTCTCCCCCAGCGTATGGCCGCGGGCCCTCGCCCGGTGCGGCCGGCACTGCCATGGTTGTTCCGTGGCTCGCTCCTCATCCTCGGTCGGCGGCTCGGTCGGGCTTTGGGCGTGAGCCGGGAGCCGACCGTGCGGGTCGGGGTGCGGGCTGCTGCTCGCAGGGAGCCGGCAGCCATGCGGGCGCCGTCAGGCAGCTCGATGGGTGAGGCCTGCCCGAGCTGAGGTGCCCGGGCCGCCAGATCCCGTGCGGTGGGACGGTCTGCGGGCTCCTCGGCCAGGGCATCAGTCAGGATTCCCGCCAGACGCCGGGAGGCGGTACCGCCCTGTCCCGAGCACTCGGTCAGCAGACGGGCCAGAGCGTAGACGTCACCGGCCGCGGAAGGCGGGGCACCGGCGAGGCGTTCCGGCGCGGCATACTCCTGCGTGCCCGTCTCCATGACGGAGCCCAGCAGGTCAACGAGAACCGGGTGCCCATCGGCGGTCACCAGGACGTTGCCACTCGACACGTCCCCGTGGGTCGCTCCGTGCTCGTGCAGGTAGGCCAGTGCCGAGCCCAGAACGTCCAGGAGCGTGGCCAGCGAGGAGACGTTCAGCCGTCCTCGCGCCCCCAGAACCACGTCGAGTCCCGCCCCGTCGACGAGGTCCATGATGACGCCCGCCCGATGCTCGGGCAGCGAGACCACCTCCCGCACGGTGACCAGGCCGGGGTGGCGCAGGACGCGCAGGTCGGCCAAGCGCCGCAGGACTATGGCTCCAGCACGTCCGTGGGGCAGGTCGACGACCCGGATGACCACATGGCGGCCCTGCGCATCGAGGCCACGGCGAGGGGCGCTGGGGGCAGTGGAACGCCCCATGACCTCACCGATGGTGTAGCCCTGCTGCGACAGGGCGCCGAGCGCCGAGTCAGGGATGCTCGGCTCCGCGTCCGAGGGAGGCAGTGAGCCGGCGCGAGGGGCGCCCGCGCGGCGCGGCCGCAGTCGCCGGCGAGGTACGGGACGGCGTCGGGGACGGTGGGAGGCGCCATCTCCGGGGCGGTCGGCGGGGCGGGGGCACGTCGTCGGGCTCATGCACTCCATGGTCATCACGGCGCACCGTGATGACCAGCCCTTTCGACCGGCCTGTGGATAACTCGGGTTCGGGTGCCGGTTGTGGTCACGTAGACTGCACCCGTGCTGCGTGAGGACATGGAGCTCGGTTCCCGGCTCATCCCCTTCCATGAGGGCTGGCAGCGGCAGAGGGATGTTCACGGCGAGATTGTGGAGGGGCGCCGCCCCTCGACCCTTCTGCTCGTGGAGCACGAACCGGTCTACACCGTCGGCAGGAGAGCCCACTCCTGGGAGCGGCCCAGCGCCGACGTCGTCGAGCCCGGTCACGTACCGGTGGTCGACGTGGACCGTGGCGGCAAGACCACCTGGCACGGGCCCGGACAGCTGACCGTGTACCCGATCCTGCGCCTGGCCCAGCCCATTGACGTCATCCGCTACGTACGGGCCCTGGAGGCCGCCGTCATTGACCTGTGTGGCCTCTACGGACTGGAGACGATCCGTGTCGAGGGGCGCTCCGGGGTCTGGCTGCCGGCCGATCCTGAAGCCGCGGGCGAGGCGGATCAGCTTGCGCGCCCCGAGCGCAAGATCTGCGCCCTGGGGGTGAGGGTCGCCCGCGGCGTGACCATGCACGGGATCGGCCTGAACGTCGATCCCGACCTGGAGGCCTTCTCCCTGGATCGCATCATTCCCTGCGGAATCGACGACGCCGGAGTGACCTCACTGGCAGCGGAGACCGGCCGGCACCTGGCGACCGGCGCTCCCGCGGACGCCTTGGTATCCACCCTGGAGAGCCACCTGTCGCCCTTGGTGGCGGATGCCACGTGACAACAGGCCTTACTCCTAGGCCGGAGGTCCTAAGAACCTCGGGAGCGTACTAGACTCCCCGTAGAACCGTCGTCAGCGAGGAGAGGTAGACGTGAGCACCACCGTGGCCCCTGAGGGACGTAAGCTCTTGCGGGTTGAGGCGCGCAATGCCCAGACCCCCATTGAGTCCAAGCCCGACTGGCTGCGCACCCGCGCCGTCGTCTCCGACACCTACCAGGAGGTCCGCGGCCTGGTGCGGGAGAAGAGCCTGCACACGGTGTGTGCCGAGGCGAACTGCCCCAACATCTACGAGTGCTGGAATGACCGTGAGGCCACTTTCCTGGTGGGCGGCGAGATGTGCACCCGACGCTGCGACTTCTGCGACATCGCCACCGGACGTCCCACCGAGTACGACGTCGATGAGCCCCGGCGTGTGGCGGTCTCGATCAAGGAGATGGACCTGCGCTACGCCACCGTGACCGGGGTGGCCCGCGACGACCGTCCCGACGGCGGCGCCTGGCTCTACGCCGAGACCGCCCGCCAGGTGCACGAGCTCTCGCCGGGCACCGGTGTCGAGCTGCTCATCCCCGACTTCAAGGGAAACCCCGACGCGCTTGAGGACGTCTTCTCCTCGCGCCCTGAGGTTCTCGGCCACAACCTGGAGACGGTCCCGCGCATCTTCAAGCGGATCCGGCCGGCCTTCTCCTACCAGGGCAGCCTCGACGTCATCACAGCCGCCGCGGAGGCAGGACTGGTCACCAAGTCCAACCTCATCCTGGGCATGGGTGAGACCCGTGACGAGATCGAGGCGGCCATGTCCGCCCTGGTGGAGGCGCGTTGCGACATCCTGACCATCACCCAGTACCTGCGCCCCTCCAAGCTGCACCACCCCGTTGACCGCTGGGTCAAGCCACAGGAGTTCGTGGACCTCAGCCGCCTGGCCGAGGAGATCGGGTTCGCCGCCGTCATGAGCGGCCCCATGGTGCGTTCCTCCTACCGCGCCGGCATGCTGTGGGGACGGGCCATGGTCAAGCGCGGTCGCCCCATCCCCGAGCACCTCTCGCAGCTCGCCGAGCCGGCCACCGCCCGCCAGGAGGCGTCGGCCCTGCTGGGAGCCCACCCCCACCTCGCCGCCGCCTGCTGAAGGCGAAGCGCGGGTCCCACGCAGCCGACCGGGTTCCCGGTGCGCACCGGCCTGCCACGCTGACGGCGAGACCATGTGTGCCGGCACACCAACGTCGTCTATGGTGTGCCCGTGAGTAGTGCCCAGTCCCCCCAGCCGAAGAAGAAGCGCCGGCTGGCTCAGTACCTTCAGAACATCAAGGACTCCTACACGATCTCGCGGCGGAGCTACCCGTGGATCGGATGGGTGATGCTGGCGGTACTCGCCACCTGCCTCGCCCTGGGGGCCGCTGTCTCCTTCGGCTACGGACTGTCCCTGTGGTACTGGCTGATGGTGGGCATCCTCATGGCGCTCATGATCGACATGGTCATCCTGTCAGTCGTGGTGCGCCGCGCTTCCTTCTCCCAGATCGAGGGAATGCCAGGAGCGGCGAAGGCCGTTCTGGACCAGATCGGTCGGGGCTGGTTCGTGGAGCCCGAGCCCGTGGCCTTCACCAAGGATCAGGACCTCGTATGGCGGCTGGTGGGACGCCCCGGTGTCGTTCTCATCGCGGAGGGACCCAGCACCCGCACCCGACGCATGCTGGCCGAGGAGGAGCGCAAGGTCCATCGGTTGCTGTCGACCGTTCCCATCCACACCCTTCAGGTGGGCACTGACGCCGGCCAGGTACGCCTGACGGACCTGTCCAAGACGCTGCGCCAGCTTCCGACCAAGCCCACGTCACTGACTGACAGCGAGATCACGCAGGTCTCCAAGCGCTTGACGTCGATGGCCGGCAAGAACCTGCCGATCCCCAAGCACATCGATCCTAATCGGGTCCGCCCCGACCGCCGTGCCATGCGTGGGCGCTGACTCTCTCAACACCTGCCCCACCTCCATCTGCCATCACTCAGAGCCCTGCCGGAGTCGCCGAGGCCCAGCGATGAACGGGCGAAACACTCAGGCAACACTGACGCCATTCCTTTGTCACGGTGGCGTCAATATAGTGGCCGTTGTCAGCCACAGTGCATACGTGTGGAGTATGTGCGCCGTTCCCACTTGGAGGAGATATGTTCAAGGACGCATCCGAGGCACTGACGTTCATCGAGAAGGAGAATGTCGCGCTGGTCGATGTGCGGTTCTGCGACCTACCCGGCGTCATGCAGCACTTCACTATTCCTGTGGCCGCCTTCAAGGATGAGGCCCTCACTGACGGCCTCATGTTCGACGGCTCATCAATCCGAGGCTTCACGGCGATCCACGAGTCGGACATGAAGCTGGTTCCCGATGTGTCCACCGCCTTCCTGGACCCGTTCCGCGAGGAGAAGACCCTGGTCGTCAACTTCTCGATCGTCGACCCCTTCACGGACGAGGTCTACTCGCGCGATCCCCGCTCGATCGCCGCCAAGGCCGAGGACTACCTGCGCTCCACCGGAATCGCCGACACCTGCTACATCGGGGCCGAGGCCGAGTTCTACCTCTTCGACTCGGTGCGCTACGAGGCCTCACCGGCCGAGTCCTTCTACGCCATCGACTCCTGCGAGGCGGCCTGGAACACCGGCCGCGAGGAGGAGGGCGGCAACAAGGGATACAAGACCGCTTTCAAGGGCGGCTACTTCCCCGTCTCCCCCAACGATCAGATGGCCGATATCCGTGATCGCATGGTCCGTACCTGCCTCGCCTCCGGACTGGAGATCGAACGGGCCCACCACGAGGTCGGGACCGCCGGACAGCAGGAGATCAACTACCGTTTCAGCTCTCTGCTCGCCGCGGGCGACGACATGATGAAGTTCAAGTACATCATCAAGAATGAGGCCTGGCGCAACGGCAAGACGGCCACCTTCATGCCCAAGCCGATCTTCGGCGACAACGGCTCGGGCATGCACACCCACCACTCGCTGTGGAGGGACGGCAAGCCACTGTTCTTCGACGAGCGGGGCTACGGCCAGCTCTCGGACCTCGCCCGCTGGTACATCGGTGGGATCCTGGCCCACGCCCCGGCGCTGCTGGCCTTCACCAACCCGTCGGTGAACTCCTTCCACCGCCTGGTCCCCGGCTTCGAGGCGCCGGTCAATCTGGTCTACTCGGCCCGCAACCGCTCGGCCTGCATCCGCATCCCGGTCACGGGCTCCTCCCCCAAGGCCAAGCGGGTGGAGTACCGGGTGCCGGATCCCTCCTCCAACCCCTACCTGTGCTTCGCCGCCGTCCTCATGGCCGGAATTGACGGCATCCGCAACCGCATCGAGCCCCGCGAGCCCATCGACAAGGACCTCTACGAGCTGGCTCCCGAGGAGTACTTCGACATCGACAAGCTCCCCGACAGCCTGGATCAGGCGCTGGAGGCCCTGGAGGACGACCACGACTTCCTCACTGAGGGAGACGTCTTCACCCCCGACCTCATCGAGACCTGGATCGAGTACAAGCGCACCAACGAGATCGAGCCGCTGCGGCTGCGCCCCCACCCCTACGAGTTCCAGCTCTACTACGACCTGTGAGCCGGTGACCCAGCTCAGACGGCGGCCCTGAGTGTCCTACGCACGAGGCTCTGGGCCGCCGTCGTGCTGTACGCCACCACCCCAGTTTGCATATCTATACTGCATTGCGGATATTCTTTCTCTGTCTTGATCCACTCCGAAGAGGAGATCCCACGATGAGGATCCGCCATCACGCCTCCCTCGGGCTGGCAGCCACCGCCTGCCTGGTCCTCAGCGGATGCACCAACGCCGCTGACTGGAACGCGAACCGGAGCTCGCAGATCCACTCCTTCGACACCTCGTCGATCCAAGCGCAGCCCGACATCATTGCCAAGCTCCCTCAGGGCGCCCTCGAGGACGGTGTCCTCGACGTGGCCGCCTCCACGGACTACGCGCCGGCCGAGTTCCTCGACCCCTCGGGCACGGCCGTGGGCTACGACGTCGACCTGACCAACGCGATCGCCGCCGTCCTAGGCGTCAAGGGCAAGGTGCACACCGCCGAGTTCGACTCCATCATCGCCTCGATCGGCTCGAAGTACGACGCCGGCATCTCCTCCTTCACCGTCACCCCCGAACGGACCGCGGAGGTCGACATGACCGCCTACATCAACGTGGGCTCGCGATTCAACGTCCAGGCCGGCAACCCCAAGGGCGTCGAGACCTCCGACCACCTCCAGCTGTGCGGGCGGACCATCGGCGTCCAGGTGGGAACCGCCCAGGAGACCACCATGCGCGACGCCGCCGACAAGTGCGCACAGGAGGGCAAGCCGGTGCTGTCCGTGCGTTCCTACTCCAAGCAGTCCGAGGCCACCACCGGCCTGGTGGGCGGCACCATCGACGCCACCTACTCGGACTCCACCGTGGCCGGCTACGCCGTCGAGCTGACCGATGGCCAGATCGTCACCCTCGGTGAGATCGAGGACGCCGCCCCCCAGGGTGTGGTGACCGCCAAAGCCGATCCACAATTCACCGCCGCGATCCAGGCCGCCGTCCAGTACCTCATGGACCACGGCATCTGGCAGAAGATCCTGGACAACTGGGGCGTGAAGGACGCCGCCCTGACCACCGCAGAACTCAATCCCGCAGTGAAGGAGTGAGCAGTGACCGCCTCACCCGCCTCTGAGGACGACAAGGTCGTCCTCAACAACCCCAAGCCCGTCCCCCGCCCGGGGACGTGGATCAGTGCCGCGATCGTCACGGTCCTGGGGGCCATGCTCATCCACGGCCTGGTCACCAATGAGAAGTTCCACTGGTCCACGGTCTGGTTCTTCCTGCGCGAGGTCCACGTGGTCAAGGCCGTCGGCTGGACGCTGCTGCTGACCTTCATGGCCATGGCCATCGGCATCGTGCTCGCGGTCACCACGGCGATCCTGCGCCAGTCCTCCAACCCGGTCCTGCGCTGGGTGGCGCTGGCCTACCTGTGGTTCTTCCGTGGCACCCCGATCTACACCCAGCTGGTCTTCTGGGGGGCGCTGTCCGCGCTCTACCAGAAGCTGAGCCTGGGCATCCCCTTCGGCCCCGAGCTGCTGACCTTCAAGACGACGACGGTCTTCACCCCCTTCGTCGCGGCGGTCCTGGGACTGGGCATCAACGAGGGCGCCTACCTCTCCGAGATCGTCCGCTCCGGCCTGAACTCAGTGGACAAGGGCCAGAGCGAGGCCGCCGGTGCCCTGGGCATGAGCAGGGGCCAGATCCTGCGCAGGATCGTCCTTCCCCAGGCGATGAGGGTCATCGTCCCGCCCACCGGCAACGAGACGATCTCCATGCTCAAGACGACCTCCTTGGTGCTGGCGGTCCCCTTCACCCTGGACCTGACCTTCGTCACCAACTCCTACGCGTCGCTGACCTACCAGATCATTCCGCTGCTTCTGGTCGCGGCCATCTGGTACATCATCATCACCTCGATCCTCATGGTGGGACAGCACTACATCGAGCGCTACTACGGCAAGGGCTTCGACTCTGACAAGTCCTCCGGCTCCTCGGGCCGGGGCCTGTCGGCCCGTCAGCAGGCCATCCTCGATGCGCACACCACCAAGGACGATCCCTTCCTGGAGGTCACCCCATGAGCACATCCGCCCAGGCAGCAGCCGCCACGCCCAAGGTCGAGATCAGCGACCTGCACAAGTTCTTCGGTGAGCTGCACGTGCTGCGGGGCATCGACCTCATCGTCCCGCCCGGCTCGGTGACAGTCCTCATCGGTCCGTCGGGCTCGGGAAAGTCGACGCTGCTGCGCTGCATCAACGAGCTGGAGTCCATCGACGCCGGCCGGATCAAGGTCGACGGTGAGCTCATCGGGATGCGTGAGGTCGAGCGCAGGGGGCGCATCGAGCTGCACGCCCTGTCGGACAAGGCCCGCGCCGCTCAGCGCGCCAAGATCGGGATGGTCTTCCAGCGTTTCAACCTCTTCCCCCACATGACGGCTCTGCAGAACGTCATGGAGGCACCGGTCCTGGTCAAGAAGACTCCGAAGGCCAAGGCCCGTGAACGCGGCATCGAGCTACTGGAGCGGGTGGGGCTGGGGGATCGCCTCGACCACTACCCCTCCCAGCTCTCCGGCGGCCAGCAGCAGCGAGTGGCGATCGCCCGGGCCCTGGCGATGGACCCCGAGCTTATGCTCTTCGACGAGCCGACCTCGGCCCTGGACCCCGAGCTGGTCGGTGAGGTGCTGCAGGTGATGCAGGACCTCGCCGCCTCCGGCATGACGATGGTCGTGGTCACCCACGAGATGGGCTTCGCCCGGGAGGTCGGCGACCAGCTGATCTTCATGGACGGCGGTGTCATCTGCGAGTCCGGTGACCCCGTCAAGGTCCTGGACGATCCCCAGGCCGAACGCACCCGGGCCTTCCTCTCCTCGGTCCTGTAGGGTCGGGCCGGTTCAGGAGGGGGCCTGGTCCCAGGCCCCGTCATCCCAGGAGGTCAGGCTCCATCCACCGCCGGGATCGCCGTCGACGACGGTGATCCCGGTGTTGTGCATGGGGCGATCGGCGACCCACAGCGGGTCCACGCCGCCTCCGGCCGCGGCCCTCAGGGAGGTCCACAGACGCAGCGCGGTGCCGTGGGAGACGAGCAGGGCCGCTGAGTCTCCCGCCCGTGCGGCCTGCTCGCAGATGCGGTCGATGGCCTCGTCGAAGCGCTGAAGCGTGTCGTGCCCGTCCTCCGGGGAGCCGGGGATGCGGCAGGCGGGGCGCCCCGCCATCCATGCCCGGGTGGTGTCCACGTAGCAGGCCACCGAGCGCGCGTCGGTGTTCATCTCCAGATCGGCGGCCAACACCTCACGCAGTCCCGAGTCGACAGTGGCGCTCAGGCCGGTGGCGGCCTCGATGGGGGCGATGGTCTGCCTGGCGCGCAGGATCGGGGAGACCCACAGCGACCCCAGCCCGTGGAGGAGGCCGGCCTTGTCCAAACGGTCCGGCAATCCGTCGGCCTGCTCCAGCCCTACCTCATCCAGGGGATTTCCGGGGAAGGCGGTGTCGAGTGCCTGCATGACATTGGCCTCGGTGCGACCGTGGCGTACAAGAATGAGCCTCACGGCGGCAAGTCTGCCAGGTTCGTAGCGCGGGGACCCACGACGACGGTGCGATCCTCATCGCCCAAAGACCTGCGTCCGGTGCCGTCTGCACCCGGTCAGCTCCAGGGGTAGGGTCCCTCCGGTCGCCTTCTCGTGGTGCGGGGACGGCTGGCCCGTCTGGAGCCCTTGGAGGCTGCCGCCCCAGTATCTCGGCGGGACCGTGCGCGAGAGCTCCGGGCCGAGCCTGCTGAACGTGGCGGCGGTGACTCCTGGCTGTACGGCTGAGCCGTTGACACGGTGCTCGACGGCGCTGAAGCGGTGGAGCCATGGGCGGCGTCGGTGAAGACGATGCGCTCGGCCACTGCGCGCGCGTGGCGGGCGCTGCGGCGGTAGAGGTCCTCGAGCTCTCGCTCCCTGCCCGCACTAAGGCCGATGAGGCGCCCCACCAGACGGATCTCCCGGCTCTGGATGGGGAGGACCTGGGAGCGCGGCCCCGAGGCGCGCCCGGTTCCCAGGACGATCGCCGAGCGCAGGCGGCTGGCCAGGATCCAGGCCGCGACCAGTTCTCCCCCGCCATCCGCGCTCAGTACCCCGGCCTGGACCGCGGCCTGGAGCGCGCCGACGGTCGAGGTGGTCCGCAGCTGGGGTATCCGACCGGCGTGGGCGAGCTGAAGCACCTGGGCGCTCCACTCCACGTCACTGAGCCCACCGGGGCCGAGCTTGAGGTGGCGGGCCGGGTCAATGCCCCGTGGCAGGCGCTCGGCCTCCACCCGTGCCTTGATCCTGCGGATCTCCCGCAGGTCCTGGGGCGCCAGACCCTCCTGCGCCCAGCGCAGCGGGTTGATGAGCTCCTCGAAACGCCGACCCAGGTCTCGGTCTCCGGCGCAGGGACGGGCGCGCAGCAGTGCCTGACGCTCCCACAGGGCGGACCAGCGGCCGTAGTACTCGCGGTAGGCGTCCAGCGAGCGGCTCATGACGCCGTTGCGTCCCTCGGGCCTCAAATCGCAGTCCACCTCAAGGGGGTGCGGGAGCGCCGCGGCCAGCAGTCCCATGACCTGTTTGGCGACGGCCTCGGCCTCCTGGGCGGCATCCTCCTCACCCGCCCCGTCGCGGGCCTGGTGGACGAAGAGGACGTCCGCGTCCGAGGCGTACCCGATCTCGCGGCCTCCCAGGCGTCCCATGGCGATGATGGCATGGCGGGCGCGGGCGGCCTGCCAGCACCCGCTGGCGTCGGGCCCGGCGGAGACGGCCTCCAACCCGTCACGCTGGGCGATGACCAGCCCGGTGGCCACGGTCAGCGCCCCAGCCAGGACCGCGTCGGTGGCGTCGGAGAGGATGGAGGCGGTGCGTGCGGGGTCGATACCGTCCAGGCAGTCCGCTAGTGAGGCCCGTACCTCCTCGCGGGCGCGCACTCTCAGGATCGCCTGAACCGCCTCGAGCGCCTGCTCGGCAAGGGCAGCGTCATCGGGGCCGGTCAGGCTGCGGCGGCGCAGGACGGCGGCGATCTCCTCCGCCAGGGCGCCGGATCGGCGGGGGGCGAGCTCGTCGTCGTCGTCGAGCCAGGCGATGGACTCGGGGAACTCCGCGAGGCGCTCGGTGGCCCAGTGGGCGCTGGAGAGGACCTGGCACAGTCTGCGCGCCGCCACCGGGGAGTCCCGCAGCATGGCCAGGTACCAGTGCGAGCCCCCGATGGCCTCGGACAGCCGCCGGAAGGAGAGCAGACCGAAATCGGGGTCGGCTCCCCCACCGATCCAGCCGATGATGACCGGCAGCAGCTGGCGCTGGATCGCGGCGCGGCGGCTGACCCCCTCGGTGAGGGCCTGGATGTGGCGCAGGGCCCCGTCGGGATCCGCGTAGCCGACTGCGGCAAGACGCTCGCGCGCCGCCTGAGGACTCAGAGCCATCTCATCGGCGCTGAGGGCGGCCGCGAAGGCCAGTAGGGGACGGTAGTAGATCTCCTGGTGGAGGGCCCGTACCCGCCGGCGCAGGTCCTTGAAGTCCTCCCACAGGCTGTCTCCGCGGCCCAGGCAGTCACTGATGCCCCGCTCGACACGGCGCAGGTCCTCCTCCTTCTCAGGAAGGTTGTGGGTGCGGCGCAGCCGGAAGAGCTGGCTGCGATGCTCCAGCAGCCGCAGGGCCTTGTAGCAGCCGCTCAAGGCCGCTGCGTCGGTGCGGCTGACGTATCCGCCTGCGCTGAGAGCGTCGAGAGCCTCCAGGGTGGCACGCGCGCGCAGGCTCTCGTCGGAGCGGCCGTGGACGAGCTGGAGGAGCTGGACAGTGAACTCGACGTCCCGCAGTCCCCCGGGGCCCAGCTTGATACGCCGGTCGACTCCTCCGCGCGGCACGGACTCCTTCTCCACCCGGCGCCGCATGGCACGGGCGTCCTCAACGAAGTTCTCCCGCCTGCTGGCCTCCCACACGTAGGGCGCCACGCCCTGCTCGTAGCGGGCCCCGAGCTCGACGTCGCCGGCGCAGGCCCTGGCCTTGAGCAGGGCCTGGAACTCCCAGGAGGCGGCCCACCTGCGGTAGTAGGCCAGGTGGGAGTCAAGCGTGCGCACGAGCGCACCGTCCTTGCCCTCGGGACGCAGCGCCGTGTCCAGTGGCCACAGGGGAGGTTCGGGCGCGGTGGCGGAGACGACGTGGGCGAGCTCGGTGGCCACATGCGTGCCGACCTCCACGAGGCGCTCCTCGCTGATCGGCTCCTGAGCACCGCAGGCCTCGTGGGTGGGGCCGACGACGTAGACGACGTCGACGTCCGAGATGTAGTTGAGCTCTCGGGCCCCGGTCTTTCCCATGGCGATCACGGCGAGGGCCACGTCGTCGGCCCGTGGTCCGACGGCGGCGCGGGCGACAAGCAGGGCCGCGTCCAGGGCGGCGTCGGCAAGCTCGGTCATGCGGCGGCACACGGTGGGGACGTGCTCGATCGGGTCGGCGCTGGTGAGGTCATCGGCGACGATCGCCGTGAGCCGGTCCCGGTAGGCGCGTCGCAGCGCCGCGGTCGCCCGGCTGACGGCATCGTTTCCCGGGTGTGGGGACCTTTCGTCGCTGTTCGAGGGGTCCGCATTCACGGGGTCGGCCTGCCCCAGCGCGTCGCGGACCGTCCGTTGCAGCGCCTCACCGGCGCCGGGCTCCTGCGGGGCGTCCCACGCCCTGTCAGGCGCGAGCGCGGTGAGGCGCTCAGGATGGGCCACGAGGAAGTCGCCCAGGGCCTGCGAGGCGCCCAGGACCGCGAGCAGGCGGTGCCTGTGCTCACGCGGCCCTGCGGCAGGATCGCTCATGACGCTGCACAGAAGTGCTGCTGGCGTCGTCGTACCCCCAGTCTCGACACCGCCCACCGATGCCCGGTGAGCTGATTCGGCCGCGGTGGCGGCCTCGGCGAGCCGGACGAGGCTGAGCAGAGCCATGTCGGGGTCGGCGGTGAGTGCTAGGGAGTCAATGAGCTCCTCACGTTCAGGCCCCAGCCGTATCTCAGCGGGTCGGCCACCCAGCCGTGTGGAGCGGTCCGCCAAGGCGCGCCCACCGTGGTCGCCTGCCTCGCCGACGTCGTCGGCCTGAGTGCCGTCCGGTAGGAAGGGCAGCAGCGCCGGGTCGCCCAGGAGCTTTCCGGCGCGGGCCGCGTCGTGGAATCCGGCCCGCAGCAGCAGGGTCCTGGGCGAGGAGCTGTGCCGGGAGGGGGACCCGATCGGCGCTCGCTTCTCGCTGCGGTCTCTCACAGCTGTCTCCTGCTCCGCTCAGGCGCGCGGGAAGAACTGGCTGATCTCGAAGTCGGTGACCTGGGCGTCGTAGGCCCGGTACTCGCGGCGCTTGTTGCGCAGGAAGAACTCGAAGGTGTCCTCGCCGAAGGTGTCCGCCACCAGGTCGGAGCGCTCCATGGCGGCGACCGCGCTCTTGAGCGAGGTGGGCAGGGCGTGAATGCCCAGCGCCCTGCGCTCCATCTCCGACAGGGCCCAGACATCGTCCTCGGCCTCGGGGGGGAGCTCGTAGCCCTCCTCGATGCCCTTGAGGCCGGCGGCAAGAGTGACCGCGTAGGCCAGGTAGGGGTTGGCCGAGGAGTCGATGCCGCGGAACTCCACCCGCGCGGACTGGGCCTTGCCGGGCTTGTGCATGGGGACGCGCACCAAGGCGGAGCGGTTGTTGTGGCCCCAGCACACGTAGCTGGGGGCCTCGTCCCCTCCCCACAGGCGTTTGTAGGAGTTGACGTGCTGGTTGGTGACGGCCGTGATCTCCGAGGCGTGGTGCAGCAGTCCGGCGATGAAGGAGCGGCCGGTGGCGGAGAGCTGGTACTGGCCGGCGGGGTCGAAGAAGGCGTTGCGGTCACCCTCGAACAGGGAGAAGTGCGTGTGCATGCCCGAGCCGAACTCGTTGGGGAAGGGCTTGGGCATGAAGGTCGCCAGGCAGCCCTCCTTGAGGGCCACCTCCTCCACGACGGCGCGGAAGGTCATGATGTTGTCCGCCATCGACAGGGCGTCGGCGAAGCGCAGGTCGATCTCGTTCTGGCCCGGGCCACCCTCGTGGTGGGAGAACTGCACCGAGATCCCCATCTGCTCAAGCATGAGGATGGCGTGGCGGCGGAAGTCGTGAGCGGTGCCCCCGGGCACGTGGTCGAAGTAGCCGGCGTCGTCAGTGGGGCGGATGCGCCCGTCGGCGTCGCGGTTGACCAGGTAGAACTCGATCTCCGGGTGGATGTAGCAGGTGAAGCCGGCCTCGGCGACCCGGGCGAGCTGACGCTCGAGCACCGAGCGCGGGTCGGTGCGGGCGGGCTCGCCGTCGGGTGTGAGGACGTCGCAGAACATGCGGGCCACGCCGTTGTCCCCGTCCCGCCACGGCAGCATCTGGAACGTGGAGGGGTCGGGGGCCAGGAGCATGTCGGACTCGAAGACGCGCGTGAGTCCCTCGATCGCCGATCCGTCGAAGCCGATGCCCTCCTCGAAGGCGCTCTCGACCTCGGCCGGTGCGATGGCCACGGACTTGAGCTGTCCGGAGACGTCAGTGAACCACAGACGGATGAAGCTGATGTCGCGTTCCTCGATGGCTCGGAGCACGTACTCCTGCTGCTTGTCCATGGTGCCTCCTCAGCGTGGGGTGCGGCAGCGGACCGACGGCGTGGCCGGCGTTCTTGCGCCTGAGACGTTCTGCTTGGACCAGCCTAGTGCGCGGGTGCGTCAGGCAGGTTTCGTGTATCACCATCAGTGGGAGAAGCCGGCCGCGAACTGGGCGGGGACTCAGCCCGTCAAGGACGCCCGGCGACCTCCGGTAGCCTCGGATCATGGCTACACCCGAGTCCCCTTACGGACCTTCATCCGCCCCCATCGTCGCAGGCGGCAAGCCCGTGCGCGTCCATCACCTGGCATCCGCCAAGAAGGACGGCACCAAGCTGGTCATGCTCACCGCCTACGACGCCGTGACCGCCCGGATCCTGGATGCGGCGGGAACCGACCTGCTGCTGGTGGGCGACTCCATCGGCAACGTCATGCTGGGGCACGACTCCACACTCCCGGTGGAGCTCGACGAGATGGTGGTGGCCACCCGCTCGGTGGCCCGGGCGACCAAGCGCGCCCTGGTTGTGGCCGACCTTCCCTTCGGCACGTACGAGGCCGGTCCGGAGCAGGCACTGGCCAGCGCGGTGCGTCTCATGAAGGCGGGGGCCAACGCCGTCAAGCTCGAGGGCGGCACCCCCCGGGCAGCCAGCGTGAGGGCACTGGCCCAGGCGGGCATCCCGGTGGTGGGGCACCTGGGGTTCACCCCGCAGAGCGTCAACATGCTCGGCGGCTTCCGGGTTCAGGGCCGTGGCGAGGCCGCTGACGTGCTGATGGCTGACGCGCAGGCACTGGCCGAGGCGGGGGCGGTCGCCCTGGTCCTGGAGATGGTGCCCGAGCCCCTGGCCGCGCGCGTGACCGAGTCGCTCACGATCCCCACGATCGGTATTGGCGCGGGCGCGCGCTGCGACGGGCAGGTCCTGGTGTGGACGGACATGGCCGGGATGACGGACTGGTCTCCGCGCTTCGCCCACCAGTTCGGGCAGGTCGGCGAGGCCCTGAGGCAGGCGGCCGCCGACTATGGGGCCGCGGTGCGCGAGGAGTCCTTCCCCGCGGAGAAGCACTGGTTCAGCTCCTGACGGTTCCTGACAGTGATAAGACCCACAGCGTCATGGTGGAGGCCTTGAACCACAGGCTGGAGGGAAGGTCACGCGAACCGGATGCCTCCTCCTATGCTTACGACCATGACTTCTTCGGCTTCCCCTGCGTCCTCGGCCTCACTGGCCGACCGCGCGCCGCGTGGCACGCTGACTCCCGGGACGCTCAGTCCTGAGCGTCATGTGCCTGCGTCCATCGCACGCCCCGAATACATGTTCCACGACGGCCCCGAGCGCGTCACGGCCTCGGAGATCAAGGACGCCGAGACGATCGAGCGGATCAGGGTCGCGGGGCGGCTGGCCGCCCGCGCCCTGGCCGAGGCCGCCAAGGCGATCGCCCCGGGGGTGAGCACCGACGAGCTCGACCGGATCGCCCACGAGTACCTGTGCGACCACGGCGCCTACCCTTCGTGCCTGGGCTACATGGGTTTCCCCAAGTCGATCTGCACCTCGATCAATGAGGTCATCTGCCACGGCATCCCGGACTCGACCCGATTGAACGAGGGAGACCTCATCAATCTTGACGTCACCGCCTACGTCGGCGGGGTCCACGGCGACACGAACGCCACCTACGCCGTCGGCGAGGTCGACCGCGAGACGGAGCTGCTCATCGAACGTACCCGCACCGCGATGGAGCGGGGCATCAAGGCCGTCAAGCCGGGGCGCGAGGTCAACGTCATCGGCCGCGTCATCGAGGCCTACGCCAAGCGCTTCGACTACGGGGTGGTGCGCGACTACACCGGACACGGCGTCGGGGAGGCGTTCCACTCCGGCCTCATCATCCCCCACTACGACGCCGCCCCTCTGCACGACGACGTCATCGAGACGGGCATGGTGTTCACCATCGAGCCGATGCTCACACTCGGTGGCATCGAGTGGGAGCAGTGGGACGATGGCTGGACGGTGGTCACCAAGGACCGTTCCCGTACTGCCCAGTTCGAGCACACGCTCGTGGTGACCGAGGACGGCGCCGAGGTGCTCACCCTGCCTTGAGGCAGTGGGTATCGCTACCCATCCACATCCAGGACGATCGAGCGCGGTCACGTTGCCTCACGATAAGGTGACGACGTAGGGTCCTTGAGTAGCGGACATCTCTATTCTGCCCAGGAAACCCATGCGGGTTTCTCCCTGTTTATTTCCTCCCGGAGGTTCTCATGGCTTTGCGCTTCAATCCACCGCCGAACTGGCCCGCGCCACCCGAGGGCTTCGAACCGCCTGCAGGCTGGCAGCCCGACCCGGCCTGGGGACCGGCTCCAGAAGGCTGGCAGATCTGGGTCGACGACTCCGCCGCCTCCGCTGCTTCGGCCGCAGGCGCCGCTACCGAGGCCGACCCGGCGTGGGCTCCGACCCAGGCGGTGTCGACCGCCCCGACGGCGTCGTTGAGCACTGCCTCACCGGTTGCCGACCCGACAGGCATGTCGGCCTCCGCCCCCTCCGGGGACTACGCCGGCGCTCCCGCAACCGGGGGCAGCCCTTACGCGGCCAACATGGACTACGCCCAGTCGCCCACGCCCTACCAGCCCCAGGGGGCCGCCGGAGGCATGCAGCCTCCCGCTGGCGGGTGGCAGCCCAACGCCGCCGCTCCGGCCGGCCCTGGCAACGGCTCCAAGCCGCTGACCCAGCAGTGGTGGTTCTGGACCGGTATTGCTGCAGTCGTCGTGGTCGCCCTGGTGATCGGTAGCATCTTCATGTTCAAGGGCGATTCCAGCGATTCGGACGACAAGGCGGACAGCACGTCAACCTCGGAGCCGAAGAGCCAGAAAAAGGCTGACTCTGACTCTGACTCCAAGAAGAAGCCTAGCGACTCCGACAAGACTGACAGCCCGGATCAGAAGAAGTCCTCCAAGACCAGCAAGCCGGGCAGCAACGACCCCGGATCAAGCGAGAAGAACCCCCTCGACCCGAAGGCCGGGCCGATCACGCTGCATGCCGGTAAGTACGACGACGACCCGAACGCCTCGGTTGACGTCACCGTCGGCGATGTCGAGTGGAACGCCAATGATTCGTTGAAGGCCGCCACGAACCAGTACAGCTACAAGGAGCCTCCGGCTGGCAAGGTGTACATTCGCGTTCCCGTTGAGATCACCTACCACGGAGAGGGACAGTTCCAGGAGTTCAGGCTCCAGGTGGGGTTCACCCACGAGGGGAACACCTCCGAGGCTGAGCTGTCTATCGGCGGACAGTCGCTCTTCATCCGCCAGAGCATGCCTCGAGATGGAGGTAAGGCGAAGGGTGATTTCGTCTTCCTCGTTGACGAGTCCGCCGCCAATGAGAAGAAGGGCGCCTTCGCGGTGAGCGCCTTCTCGCAGGTGGACAACAAGAATGAGGTCTACGTGGCGGCGAAGTAAACGCGCTACCCGCCTCTGACCACGTGTCGGTTGTGGCCCGCCAGGATCATCCTGGCGGGCCACAACCGTTTCAACAGGTTCTATGGGGCGGACGAGCCGACCTGTACGCCGGGTTCTGTTGCCGCCCACCGTTGCCGGCCTGGGCGGTGGCGACCATTCATCTTGGACCACTGTTGCCAGCGGCCTCATGCGACCTACCCGCTGACTCGGGCGAGCAGCCTTCAAGCGCCAGCTGTGCGGTCTTGCTCCGGGCGGGGTTTACCGAGCCGCGACGGTCACCCGCCGCGCTGGTGGGCTCTTACCCCACCCTTTCACCCTTACCCACCGGTATCCGGTGGGCGGTCTGCTCTCTGTGGCACTGTCCCGCGGGTCACCCCGGGTGGCCGTTAGCCACCGCCCTGCTCTGTGGAGCCCGGACGTTCCTCAGCCCGCCACCACTATGAAGGCGGTGGCCGGTACCGCGGCCGCCCGGTCGGCTCGTCCGCACGGGTCAGTGTAGCGCCGTGGGGCATCAGCACGGAGTCTCGCTCGCCGTCGGCCCCTGACCTGCTGGGAGCCGCCTATCATGTGCAGGTGCTGATCCTGCTTCCTCCCTCTGAGGGAAAGACCGCTCCTGCCAGTGGACCGTCGCTGGAACTTGACTCGCTCCTGGACGCGGACAGGCTTACTGCTGCGCGCCGCGAGGTGATGTCCGCGCTGGCTGAGGTGAGCCGGAGTGCCGAGGGGGCCTCCGTCCTGGGGCTGGGACCGCGTAGCGCCGAGCAAGTTGCAACGAACCTGACGCTGGAGACCTCGCCCTGCGTCCCCGCCCATCAGCTGTTCACCGGGGTCCTGTACGAGGCCGCCAGGCTCGACTCGATCGCCAAGGAGGCGGCCGGCCGGGCTGCGCTGGAGCGCCACTGCGTTGTTCTCTCGGGGCTGTGGGGCATCCTGTCCCCCACTGACCTGGTGCCCGACCACCGCCTGTCGATGGGCACGTCCCTGCCTGGACCGGGGCGCCTGCCGGCGTTCTGGAAGCCGCACCTGGCGCCGTCGCTCACTGACATGGCTGCACAGGGACTGGTGGTGGACTGCCGGTCGGCGGACTATGCGGCCGCATGGAAGCCGTCCGCGCGCGACGGCATTGAGGTGGTGAGCGTGCGCGTGGTGCGCACCGCCGACGACGGTTCGCGCAAGGTGGTCTCCCACATGGCCAAGCACGCTCGCGGACTGCTCACCGGAGAGCTCCTCAGGGCCATTGCCGCCGGCTCCGTGCCCGAGCACGTCCACGTGGACGACATCGCAAGCATCGCCGGGGGCCTGGAGGGCATCGACGACGTCGAGGTCTGCGAGCCGGACCGGCAGGGGCGTCGGACTCTCACCCTGGTGACCCGCTGAAGCCGGTGGCGGCCGGCTTCAGACGGGCCGCGCCGTCAGATGTCCATGCGTACAACGATGACGTCGTTCTCCTCGGCGTGGATGACTTCCTCGGCAGGGGCGGCCACGATGCGGGCCAACTCCTGGGGGCTGATCTCGACGGCGCCACCCTCAACGGTACGTCCTCTCAGGGCGACTGCGCCGAGCCCGCCGGTGGAGGTGCGCACGGCCTCGTAGTCCGCCAGGAGGGGTGCCTCGATGGTTCCGGCCAGGTCCGCCCGCTGGTTCTCCAGGGACTCGATCTCCTCATCGAGTCGGGCGAACTCGGCGTCGCGCTTGGCGGTGAGCTCCCGCCCGGCCGTACGGATCTCGGACTCCTCCTGGCTGAGGCGCTCCGCCTCCTGCCGGGCGGAGTCGAGCTCCTCCATGGCCACGATCTGCGCCTCCTCCAAGGCTGACTGCCGTTGGCCGAGCTGGTCGATCTCCCCCTGGATGGCGGAGAGGTCACGGGCCGCACTGGTACCGGAGTGGAGGCGCTCGCGCAGCACCTCGGCGCGGCGCACCACCTGAGCGACCTCTTCCTCGCTGCGGGTGGCCTGCTTCTTGGCCTCGTCGAGGGCTGCCTCGGCCTGAATGGCTGCGCGCTTGTTGACCTTGAGGCGCTCGATGACCGACTCGATGCGGGTGAGGACCGGAAGGTGCTTGCGCTCGTGACGCAGCCGTGCCAGGCGGGAGTCGAGGTCCTGGAGGTCGATGAGAAGGCGCTGCTGGGCGATGGGGGCGCTGGTCACGGCGTGTGCTCCTTCAGGTGTGCGCAGGTTGCTCCTGCGAATCCTCTCATGCCCGGTCTGATCCGGTCGGCAGGCGCAGCGCCCAGGGGTCCGTGACAATGTGGGAGACCTGGACGGCCAGTGAGGCTCCCCGGGAGTGGGCGTCTTCTGTGAGCCTGCGGGCCAGGGGCTCAAGGCCGACCCACTCGGTAGCCCAGTGGGTCCCGCACAGGAGATAGGGGCGGCCGTCCTCCAGGTGCTCGGAGGCGGGGTGGTGGCGCAGGTCGGCGGTGAGGAACACATCGGCTCCGACCTCTCGAGCCCGTTGCAGGAGAGAGTCACCCGCCCCACCTGAGACGGCGATTCGCTCGACGACGGCGTCCAGATCCCCGCCCACGAGGAGGCCGGGGGCGGAGTCGGGCAGGGCTGCGGCGACGTCGGTGGCGAGCCGGCGCAGAGTGACGGGCTCTGGGAGCGTGCCGACCCGCCCAATGCCCTGATCCGGGGAGGCGGGGTCGGGCTCGAGGGGGACGGTGGAGACGAGTCCGACACGCTCGGCCAGGGCGTCGGCCACTCCCCCGTGGGCGGCGTCGAGGCTGGTGTGGGCGTTGAGGAGCGCGATGCCGGCGCGGATGAGGCGGTGGACGGTGCGGCCCTTGGGGTCGGTGGCCGCGACGTGCTCGGTTCCGCGCAGGTAGAGGGGGTGGTGGGTGATGACCATGTCGACGCCGGCGTCGATGGCCTCGTCGACGACGGCTGCCACCGGGTCGACGGCCAGCAGGATGCTGCGCACCGGCTCGGCGGGGTCGCCGCAGATGAGTCCGTTGGAGTCCCATGAGGCGGCCAGGCCGGGAGGTGCGGCGGCCTCTACGAGGGCGACGACGTCGCCGACGGTCAGGTGGCCTTCCGGGGTGCTAGGCGAAGGTCCGTGTCCGGCCTCGGGAGATGCGGGTGCAGGAGTGTGACTCATGCGACCAGGCTAGCGGTAGGGCCGGCGGTTCCTGAGATGTCAGGGGGCAACGAAGCGTGGTGCCTGCGTGTGGGCTTACCTGACGGAACACAGTGGGGAAAACGACCGATGCGGCCGTCATCTGGGGTAACCTACTTCCGCGCTGCTGGCCCCCTCCGGTGCCGGCGGCGTCGGCCTCCTCGACGCCGTCGATGTCGTGGCCGCGCCCCCATAGCTCAGCGGTTAGAGCAGCGAGCTTATACCTCGTATCGTGTCTGATAAACACAAGGTCCTGGGTTCGAATCCCAGTGGGGGTACCACGATAGCCTTACCCAAACCTAGGTCATGAGTAACACGGTCTGGGTTAGTTGATGAAGATGCGAAGCGCTCACCACCACTGGTGAGCGCTTCGTCGTTGCAGACGGTGTTGGTGACCGGGCAGTCCACTTGGTTGTCCCGGTTTTCCTGGGTGTTGTCTTGCAACAAGGTCGCACGGTGCTGTCGTGCGACATTGTGCATCCGGCGGCTGGTCAGCCAGTCGAAGGGCCGCCGGAGGTCGGCTGCCAGGCTGGCGTCGCTACTTGCGTCGGCCAGCAGGCGCGGTGCTGCAGCCCGCTGCAATGGCCCGTCGTCACTCTCCCCTATCGGGCAGTCGCCAGCTGCTATGTCGGTCATGGTCTTGCCTCTGCCATCATTCGTTCCATCGTCCGGCAGGATGACTCGGCCCTCCTCATCCACCGCCGGATTGACCAGCACCCGCTCGAAGAACACCTGGTTGAGCAGCTTCTTTAGGTGGGCAGGCGCGGCGGTGTAGAGGCGGTGGCAGTCCTCGAGGAGGTCAAGGGCCTGAGTGAGGCGCTGCCGCACCTCGGTTATGTCGGCCTGGTAGGCGGCCAGTTGGCGCTCAATATGGTCGAGCTCGCTCGTGAGCTGGGTCTGTTCCTCCCGGAGCAGCTCCAGGGGGACGGCTCCTTCGTAGTGGGCGTGCATCAAGCGGCGGCGCTTGTCCTCGATGTTCGTCCGCCGTGTCGTTAGGGAGCGGATTGTCCGGTCTTTGTCGCGCTCAAGGTGCCGTAGCTCCTCCCGCACATACTGCTCCACCAGCTGGCGATCCTGGCTGCTGAGTTGGATCGTCCGGTAGAGGTCACTCATGCGCTCTTCGACGACGTCGATCAGAACGGCGCGGAAGGCGCAGTCGTGGGTTCGCTGGCGCCTGGCGCAGATGAAGTAGGGGTAGAGGTCGCCTTTGCTGTTGCGCGTGTTCTGCACCAGCAAGCGGGCCCCGCACAGGCTGCAGTACACCGTCGTCTTAAGGTGGTGGTTGTGTTGACGCTCGCGCTCGCCGAAGCGATGGGAGTCGAGCACGGCCTGTACCTGGCTCCAGGTTTCTTCGTCCACCAAGGGCTCATGCGCCCCGGCGTACTCCACGCCTTGGAAGGAGATGACGCCCTTGTAGTAGGGGTGGCGCAGCATGCGATGCAGCTGGGCACCCGTCACCGCCTTGGCCGGTTTACGGGCCGTCGGCACGGTCGTCAGCCCGCGATCGTGCAGGTGCGCAGCGAGCCTCTTCGTCGTCCACTGCCCCGTCGCATACTCCGTGAAGGCGAGGCGTATGAGCGGTGCCCGCTCCTCATCCAGGGCGATGGTGCGGACTTCTCGGCCGTTCTCATCCCTGGCACGGACGTTCACATACCCCAGTGGCGCCTTGCCCAGCGTCCCGCCATTCCTGGCTTTCTCGCCCATCCCCTTGATGACCTCATTGGCCAGGTTACGGGAGTAGAACTCGGCGATGGAGGACATGATGCCGTGCAAGAGCATGCCGCCAGGCGTCTGGTCGATGTTCTCGCTGGTGGAAACCAGCCGGACGCCGGCTTGCTCGAAGGCGCGGTTGATCTCCACGTCATCGGCGCGGTTTCTGGCTAAGCGGTCAAGCTTATGGACGATGACGTAGTCGATCCCACCGTCTTCTTTGAGGTAGGCCAGCATCTTCTGCAGCTCAGGGCGGTTCGCACTACGAGCCGACTCGCCCCGGTCGGCGAACTCCTTAACCACCAGCGCCCCCATCGACTGGGCCTTACGCTTGTTGGCCTCCCGCTGGGCCGGCAGGGAGAAGCCCTCCTCACTACCACCACGCTGGGCCTGCTCCCGAGTAGAGACGCGGATGTATGAGACGGCCCGCTTGGGAGTGAGCTGGGCGGCCATGGCGGTGAAGGGATCGGGGGCGAGTGCGTCAGGCATGGTGCACCTCCTTGGTGGTTTCGGTGGGTTCACTGCTCTGCTCGCGCTGCCTATGCTCTTCCTCTCTGAGTGCGTCGAGCTGGCGCATCCACACGCCTTCTTCGTCATCCCACCAGGCTGGTGGGGTGCCGTCGCCCGGCTGCCAGCCGTTGAGGCAGACCAGGTGGGTACCGGCTTGGGCGAGCTGCTCAATGACCGCGTCTGCTTCGGTGGTGGTGAGGTTGGGGGTGGGCCAGTCTGCCGTGATGACGTACTCGACCCCACCACGCTGGCAGGCGTCCAGTAGCATGCTCAGCCCGTCCTGGCACTGCTGTCGGTCGTGGAACTCGGTGACCAGGTTGAGGCCAGTTGCTTCGGCATAGTCCTCCACCAGCTCCCGTTGCCGGGCCAGCTCGAAGGGGTAGTGAGCCGCGCCGTAGAAGATGGCGATCGGCCCAGCGTCCGCACCACCGTCGCCTCGTGCGGTGGCCGGTACCGCCTCCAGCACGGCCGGGTGCTCATCTCGTGCGTTCGTTGTTGTCTGTGTTGTCATCGGTGTCCTCCTCTCGTCATATATTGCTATTTCACTGGTTTGGCGTTTCTCCTCTTTCTATTGACGCTCAGATGGGCGGAAAAGTCCAGTCTGGTTTCCTGTATCTCTAACATTCCCGCCCAACACTCCCCTAGTCGCCAGCTTGCCCCGCCATTCCGCCGCTTTCAGCACAGTTCGCCAACTTCGTCGCTGGTAGGTTCTCCTTGCCGAGAACGAGGCAGACCGAGAAATAGCCAAGTAGATAACGGCGCTGCTTTCGGCGTCCTAGGGCCCCTCCTGAATTAAGGTGGCGAGCTGCTCGGGCGCGGCGGTGATCTTGAACAACCCCGGGGTCAACGTCTGGTCGGCGGCGATCTGCTCGGCCAGGCGGCCGGCCCGGGTGGGGTTGGTCAGCAGCCAGACCACCTGCGGGTAGTAGCCGTGCTGGGCCTGGAAGATGCCGCTGGCCAGGTGAGCCTGGTAGTCGTGGCACTTGGCCAGCAGCCGTGCCGGATGCTCGGTGTCTAGGTCGACCTCAAGCAGCCAGTGATCCTCTGCGCCGGTATCCGTTGCCGTGATTGCTTCCAGATCCGGCTTGAGCCAGCCCAGCGCCCCACCGAGCCGCAGCCAGGAGCGCCAGCAGGCCGGCTCGGTACGCAACCGGGCCAGGTGCCCGCCGACGGCGTGGATGGCCTGCTCGATGACCACCCGCGCCTGCGTGATCGCCAGCGTATGAGCCAGGAACAAGGGCGACGGCTCCTGAAAGCGTCGCCGCGCCCCGCGACCCTCGCCCGTCAGGCGCTGCCCCGCTGCTGTCAGGTACCAGACGTACCCGGCTGAGCCGGCCCGCGTGCCACCGATCCGCCGTGCCAGGTGAGCAACCAGCCCCAGCCCGTGCTGGCGTCGCAGCCGCCGGCTGGTCTGGCGCAGCGCCGAACGGGCCGAACCGTACTGCCCCGACAGCTCAGTGATCTGCGCAAGCTGGCGCGTCGTGGCATAGCGATGGGCCGCCAGCAGCGCCAGCAGCTCGCGATCGGTGACATCGAGGCGCTCGGCAATCGCCTGCAGCTGGGCACGGCCAATCCGCGTGGGAACCGGCCGCCTTGCTTCGGCCTCTGTCGTCGCTGCTCCCTTCATCGTCGTTGGCGTCGTCGCAGGCGTCGGCACTGCCAGACCAGTGCCTGTCCCGACGCTCGCGTATTCCGATGTCGATATCGCTGTGTTCATCGCTGTTTCCTCCTGTCTGATCGTCATGTGGTTGATCGAGCCGCTGCTGCGAGCCAGGGGTTGTGCTGTGAGGCTGGGGCCGTTGCCAGTGGTGATGGGATGGCCAGAAGGGGCCATCAGTCGCCTCCCGTAACCGCGCCGGTGCCGCACCACAGCGCCGATAGCCCCTGCCTGCTCGCTGCAGCGATGCGTCGAGCGATTCGTCCCCCGACGCGTCTTGGCAAGCCAGTGGTGGAGACAAGCGCAGGGGTAAGGCAAGGGGCGATGTATGGCTGCTGGACTTCGCAGGCTAAAAGCCCCGCTGGGCATGGGCCGGCGCTGTTCTTGGCGGCAGCGCTGACGGGCCGTCCCTCAATCCGCAGGAGTGTGAAAACCGATCGCAATGAGCGGTTTTCAGCCCAGCGCAAGCGGTCGATACTCGGGGAGTGTCGACCCTTACAGCGTTCCGGAGGAGGGAGGGCGGCCAGACAGCGCGTGCAACTACGTCCATGACTCAGGCGATAACCTCCCCGCGGGCAGCCGGTGGCTCCTGGAGTAGCACTTCCGCGCGAGTGACAGCCCGTCAGCGCCACCAACGCGCTGCGGAGGACACGCTCAATTCCTCCGCCCGTCATGCTGTTCCTCCATCCCGCCTATCTGGCCGGCGGCCGAACACCACATCAGCCGTCGAGCCAGGTACGCCATTCGCTGGCCCAGCGCCTTCATTCGTGGCTTCTCCCCCGCGCTCACCCGTCGCGTCGTCCGCTGCCATCTGAGCCACGTCATCACCGGTCATCTCGCCGTGCTGCCTGATCCGCGCGAGCAAGGCGGCCTCAACCTGCGCGGCGTCTTGGCCGTAGCGCGCCTGGCTGGCGGCGCGCAGTGCCAGGGCGTCCTGCACCGGTGGGGTCGGTGGCAGGGTGGTGGCGTGGCACCAGGGGTTCTCCCGCCCGTGGTGCAGGGTGCGGGCGTAGACGCCAAAGCGCGGCAGCAGCTGGAAGTCGGCCGCCTCCAGGCCAATCGCCTGACGGGCCAGCTCGGCCGCGTCCGCCGCACTCAGGGAGAAGATGATCTTGTTGCGCGCATTGGCATCGATCCCCGCCTTGAGCGCTGGGGGCAGCTGCCCGCGGTACTGATGCGCCAGATGAAACGCCGCGCCCAGTGACCGGGCCTGGGCCAGGGCATCGGCCAGGCTGCCCGGCAGCGACAGGTAGTCCTGCACCTCATCAATGAAGACACTGACCACATGCCGCCGCGATGGTTCCACCGCTGCTCGGGCCAGGATGAGTGGCCAGAGCTGGCCGACCAGCAGCGACCCAAGCAGCCGAGCCGACTCCGCCCCCAGCACCCCCTTGTTGAGACTGACCAGCACAATCCGCCGCCGCGTGAACACCTCCCCCAGATCGAACGACGGCGCGGCCTGACCCAGCGTGGCCCGCAGGTGCGGGCGGATGAGGAAAGGCTGCAGCCGCGTCAGCACCGGCCCAACCCACTGCTGACGCTGCGCCTCACTGAGCGCCTCATAGGCCGCCCAGAACTGGCCCATCCCCAGCGGATCCGCGCCCGAGGCCGCAATGAGCCGCTGACGGTACGCCGCGTTGGTCAGCAAGAGGGGCAGATCGACCAACGTCGCCCCGGGCGTGCGGGCGAGCGTCACCAGCGCTGCGGAGAGCACCTGCTCGACCCGCACACCCCAGGATTCAGCAAACACCCCCTTCAACGTCGCCAGCACCGTATCCGCCACCAGCTCCGGCGACGCACCACCACCTAGCACACCACCTCCCACCACCGATGACGACAACGCACCGCTGCGCGCTGCCTGCGCTCGGGCCAGCGGGTTGATCCCCACCGGGCGGCTACTGGTCGGGTCGATCACCACCACGTCATCGCGTCGCTGCTCAGGGATCCGCGCCAAGATGTCCGCCACCAGATCCGTCTTCGGATCGATCAGCAGCACACCCCGACCAGCGTGAATATCCGCCAACGCCAGATGCGCCAAGGCGGTGGACTTACCAGCCCCCGTCGGCCCGAGCAGCACCGTGTGATAGAGCGCATCACCAATCGAGATACCAAGGCGCTCACCCGCCTGATCCGCCACCCCCGTGGCAAACGCCCGCTGCGTCTCACGCGCCTGAGGCAGCGGCAGCACCCGCGGCTGAGCCGACGGCGTCGCCGGCAGCGCCCCATCCCCCACCGGCCAACCCGCCATCGCCACAATCTCTCCTGCACCCAGCTCCAACCCTGCCCGCCACGGCCGCCGCACCCCGTTGAGCTTGGCGGGGTGCTCCGTGCGAGCGCGCAGCCGCACCCCCGGCCCCTCCACCAGGCGCAGCGCCCCCAGCAGCCCCTGCAGCAGCACCCGCTGCCGCAGCGGCGAGGCGGCCCGCACCCCCAAGCGCAGACAGACTGCTGCCCGATGCCGACCCACCTGCGCCCGCATTCGCCGACCCCGCTCACCACTAAGAGACGGAATCGGTACGAGGCCGAGCAGCTCCAGCCAGCCCTGCGGCTCCACCCGCCCCAGCGCCTCTGGCGAGAAACGCCGCCCCAGCTGCAGCTGAACCACCAGCTCCTCACCCTCAGCCGTCACCGCTAGCGCGGCCAGGACAGCCCGCACCACCGCCACCAGCCGTTCCGTCGCCAGCCCCATCCCGACCGGCCAGGCCGACACCACCACCGCCTGATCCACCGCCCGCCGCGAGACCCCACGCGACACCCGGCAGCCCGGCACCAGCTCACGCACCACCGAGACCAGCCGCTCACCCGCGCTCGAGCCCACCGCCCAGACCGCCTGCCCACCCGCGGCCCGCAGCTCCAGCACCACCCGCCCAAGCGAGCTATCCGCCAGGATGCGCTCCACCAGACCCACCGCCGTCTCTGTCGGCAGCGGCAGGGCAAACCGCAGCTGGTGCCACACCAAGGGGCGAGCGGGGCGGGCCATCACGGAGCACCTCCCGACGTGGACGGAGCGGCGACCTCACCGGACTCAGCCGCACCGGCACGATCCGTCACGGCATGGGACGTCGTGGAAGGGGTGCCATGAGCCAAGTAGTGAGCACCGTAATGACGCTGGCGAGCACACCGACCTGCCGACACGGGCTCGTTTGCAGCACAGCGCCCCACCGAGGTGCCACCGCGGGCACTCTGGCCGCTATGAACGCCAGCCCATGGAGCCGCCGCGTCACTTGCGGCAGCCAACCCATCGCTGCTGCCAGGCTCACGCTTCGCGCAGACCTCAGCACCTGAGGAAACCACCTCGTCAACCGCTGCCGACTGCGCCGCCTCATCCGCCTCTACCGCCATCTGCCGCGCCAGTGCTAGCACGATCCGGGCCACCGCCCGATGATCCATGCTGCTCTGCCGCACCGGCACCAAACGCACCCGGCGCGACGAACCAGGCCGACCAGCAGGGTGCGGGGCCATCATGAGTGCCTCCTTGGGGAGCGAGACCGCCGCCCGCTCCGTCGCCGGCCATCGCTGGCAGCCTGAGTGCAGTGGTGGCCAGTGCCGGGCTCCCTCACCACTCCCGTCGGCCCTGCCACCAGCGCACTGCCAGCCAGGCGGCGGCGCTCACGGCGAGCAGCCCGACGAGCCAGGGCCAGCTGCTTTGCACGATGGCGACGATCCACCTCAGCCCCATCGCGATCAGGAGCAGGCCGACGCCGCATCGCAGCAGGCTGCCAGCAAGCGAACGCCTCGAATCGCTCATCATCACCATCTCCTCGCAGACTGCGAATTGGGTACTTGTCTTGCCACGGCCGACTCATCGCAGGGCCTCCTCGTTCTCCTGCGCCCGCTCGCTATACCGCGGCACGGCAAAGCCGGGGATGCGGATATCTGAGTCCACTTGGTCGCCCCACACCGCCCAGGGCTGGTTCGACTCTGGCCGTCGGCGGGCAAACAGCTCCAGGTACGGCCCAGGGCTGACCCGCTCGATAATGGCGAACTGCTCAGCCGGCTTGCGCGAGTGCTCGGTAACGGGAGCGTTAAACCAGGTCGGCTGAGAGCGCGACCCCAAGGGCGCCTTCCCCCGGGTGCAGAACAGCAATTGCTCGGTGGCATTGCGCAACTGGTAGCGGCCACCCAAACCGAGGCGGAACTTCACCCAGGTCAGCGGGCTACGCACCGTAAAGCCCCAGGCCTCAGCCACCTCATACGCCCTCGGCAGCAAAGCATTCGTCGTCCACAGCCACAAGTGGGCATCACGGGCCGCCAGTTGACCCACCGGCAACGCCGTGATCCGCGCCAGGCTCATCGTCCGGTAGTGCTTCTCACCGCTCTGGAGCGGCCAGGGCGGATCGACCAGGATGGTGGCAAAGCCACCAGGCGGCAGGCCAGGGATGGTGGGTGATGAGCTTGCGCCCCCAGTCGGCACGCTGGCTTTTCTGCCGCTACCAGCTGCTTTGTCTGCGCTGTCTTGGCTGAGCACCGCAGCGCTGGTGGCAGCTCTAGCACTCACCGCGTCGCTAGGTCGCAGCGCGCCACCGTTCTGACCTGCCAGTGATCCCACCTGCCTGGCCACCGCACCCTGCCGTGGTGCCGCTCCCCCAGCGCCCGCTCGTCTTGTCTGTTTCGTCTGCTGCATAGTGTCCCTCCTTTTTTGTTCCTTACGTGCTATTTACTTCGGGCAAACCCGCTGTCGGCTATTTCGCGCATCGGCAGCAAGTCGCCCTTATCCCATACATTCCACGAACACTCGCGTGTTGCAAGACCTCCCAATTCAGATTACGAAGCGACGCGACACGTGCTGTTCTTGAGCTGTTTCTGTGGTGCCACCCCAGGAAACAAAATGGACACACGCGCCATTTAGTGGCCACGAAAGTCGGTGCTGTAGTTTTTGCAACAAGCGAGCGAAAATGACGTGGCATGTGGGTAAGGAATGGAGCCGATTGCGACGACATCCGCACGGTCAGCGGGTCGTCGACGCAGCGCCATACAGGGATGCAGACGCTCACGGCTGCCGCCCGTCCGACCGAGTCGGTCGCTGCTGTGTGCACCGCCTGGGACGCGGCCGCGGCGGACGACGCGAGGACGCGTGAGCCGGCCAGGTAGGAGGAGCCGTTCCAGCCACCGGCTGACCACTGTTGCCGTCACCGTCCGATCCATCCGGCACCGCGCCAGGAGACGCACCGTCATGGTTGTCACTGCCGTCGGTGCCGTGAGCTCTGTCGGTGGAGGTAGACGCCGCTGCCTCCCGCACTGCCTGCTCGTTGTCCTGCAGCACCTGGGCCATTGCTGCCTGCATGGCCCGGCCTGCCTCCTGGCGCTGCTGGCTCAGCTCACTGCCCAGGGCCAAGGCGGCTGCCCAGGACGAGCTGGCCGGAACGCCTGCTCCAGCCACTCTGGCCGCCTGGTGTGCGGAGCGCCAGCTGGCTGCTACCTCACCGGCGAGCTGACCGGCCTGGTAGCTGCTCGGCAGCGCGGCAGACAGCGAGAGCGGCGGCTCACCGACGGGCACCGGCCGACTCGCTCCGCCCGGTGGCACCTCCCGCCACGTTGCCAGGCCATCGCGCACCCCGTGGGCGAACGCCCAGCCGATTGCACCCACCACCGCCAGGCCAATGAGGGCCAGGATCCCGACTATTACCGTCATGATGAAACCTCCGAAGATGAGAAGAGATGAGAGAAGAAGAGAAGGAAACGACGAGAAGAGCGTGAGGAGACGTCGCGCTGCCTTTGGCTACAGTTGCCCGATCCGCTGCCCAGCCCCCAGGGCATACCCCGTGATGATCGCTTCGTAGAACTGGGCACCGCCGGGGGCGATGCGGGTCTGGGCCTCAGCCTGGGTCACCAGCGTGGCGATATTGGTCAGTACCTGGGAGGTCAGGAAGGCCCGGGCCTGCTCGGCCTGGGCGGCTACCTCTGCCTGGGCGGCGACCTGCTCGATCTCCCGCCGGGTCACCCGGGCCTGGCCATTGCCCAGTACCACCCCCATCCGGGTGCGCTGGGGCGAGAAGAGACTGAGATTGGTAGAAGCCATGAGAAGAGTCCTTTCGAGAAGAGAAGAGAAGAGAAGAGAGAAAGACGACCAGCCGGGCTGGTCATCTCGCGTTGACGGCCCGTGCTGCCGCTCTGGGGAGAGCGGGCCGTACTACCCGCCACGAGCCGCGCCAGGCCGGCGTTTTCTGCCGGTCTTGTTCCGGGCTTGTGGCGTTGGTTAGAACGGTAGGCAGGCCGCGCAGCAGTGCCGTCAAAGTTGGAAGAAAGTTGGAAAAGCGGGCTCCGCTCAGGCGTCCACCACTGGCGCACATGAGCAGCACTGCCCATCCCCCACTGCGGTCGGCAGCACAACCACGGCTGCGAAAAGCCAGTCGGCCAAGGCAGGGACAGACGGCGCGCTGCCGCTCAATGACTTCCCCGCTATATCTCCTGGTTTGTCCCGACCGCTCGGTCTAGGCTGGCTTGCGGCCCGTCCCCGACACCCGAGTCGCCACGCACGACTGGCCCGTCGCAGCAGGCGTCTTACCAGCACCGGTACTGGCACGTCGGTCGCCTCGTCGCTGCCCTGCCCCAACGACTTCACCTCTGCCTATCCCCGCACCAGCTCTGCCCGTACTCCCCTCTAGGAGGCTCGCTCATGTCCCGCGCTCGTCTTGATGCCGATGACGCGGCGTCCTTGCGGCGTGAGCTGGCGTGGCTGCGTAAGCGCGGTGGCTTCACGGCGGCGCGGCTGGTGCACGCCCCGATCGTCGATGAGGTGCTCCGGGGCAGCCTGGAGGACTCCTTCGAGCGGCTACGCCATCGCTTCGTCTCGGCCATCCACAGCCTGAGTGAGAGCGGGAGTGAGCAGGATGAGCCGCTGGTGGGTGTGCTGCTGGCGGCCTTTGCGCTCAGCCCTGAGACAGCCGGGAGCGGTAGCTTGCTGGAGCGGCGGCGGGCAATGGCGAGCCGCTTGGGGTGCAGCATGGAGACGATCGCTTCGCGGGAAGAGGTCGGGCTGCGCCTGCTGCACAGCCGTCTGGTGGCTGGGCGCTATGCTCAGGCACCGCTGGTGCTGGATGTGCCGGAGATGCACGGTGGGATTGTCTATGAGGAGACCACCACGCTCATCGTGGTGGAGCAGCGTCAGTGGCGGGGCACGGTGGAGCACTACCGGCTGGCCAACATGGCCGGCGAGCTGGACTTCGTCACGATCTCGCGCTCCTACCCCGCTCATGTCACGGCGCAGCCGGGCGGGGAGTTCAGTGTCAACAGCCGCCCTGTCGAAGGGGCGGGGTGGAATGACCACTTCTGGCACATCGACCCCGCAAGCGGTAGGCGCACCCCGATGCACGACGCGACGCGCTACGACCTCGCCTTCCGGGCCGAGCCGTTGCCGGGCGAGGAGCCGACCACGCCGATCTCCTTGGCCAGCCGGGCCTTCCACGCTCGCTCACTGCTGGCCACCATCCAGGTGCGCTTCATTGGGGAGGTGCCGTCCAGCATCTGGCAGTTCACCGGGGCTAGCCCCTTTGCCCGCCCCCAGGCAGCCAACCAGTACAACCGCACCAGCCTGGACGCCCAGCAACGCGCCACCCTCACCCAGCGCGACGTCCATGGCGGGCTGTTCGGCGGGTTTGGGTGGGAGTGGTGAGGAGAGCATTCACGAGGTTGCACCCCATCTTCATCGTTACCATTGCGTGACAATCGGTTGTGCACTCCTACAACGCGAAGTACCTCAAAACTGCCGATGACCTGCGAAGTTGCGACATCACCAACCCCTTCCGTCTGATAATGTCACAGACTCAGTGTGGCCTACTGTTTCTACCGATCCACAGCGGTATATTGTCTGCATCACCCCCAAGGTTCACACATAGCCGCGGCAGAACGGCGTTGAACGCTACGCCGCATCGGGGCACCATCCATCAGCAGTAGCGCAAAGGCGGAAGGATATGAGCACCAAGGTCACCACACGCCAGACAGGGGCACTGCTTGCCTACTGGAGGCTCTTGACCGCCATACTCCGCTTCCGCCGAATGCCTACTATATCCACGTCAGCCTGCACTACAAGGCCGCAGTCGCTGCCATTTGATCATCGTCGCAAAAGCATCGATTGCAGAGTGATTTGGCAGGACGACATAAATACCGCTCCACGGCGTTGGGGGATGAAGGTGTTACCCGCACCTTAATTTATCGGTCGAGTTGATTAATCGTTAAGCACACATAGCCAATCTATGGTATGATAGATGGGTTATGTGTGAACGATTTCCTCAACAATCAAGCCAGTTTGGCTCCACTGGCGAAACACATCCTTCGAGCCAAGAAGTAAGTACGTACACTTTGCGTGAACGCCTAAAACACACTATTGGAGCACTAGCTTCACGAATAACGGGATCAAAAGTTATGTCACTTTTTACCGAGGCTCGCGAGCGTAGAACAGCACGAAAGTTAGAGAAATATCGGAAAGCAACCGAACCTAATCGCTATTGGGCTATAGGACGAGTAGCCCACGATGTGGCATATGGGCTTTCAAATAGTAGCTCAGACTTGGTTGTCAACGTGCCATCCGTGTACCCCATATCACCAGCATTACTAGACGATCATCGTCAGGTGCTGAAAGAAATGAATGATCCGGGATACCATGACCGGATACAAAGAATGCTTGACGCGATTGACGACAACGATGAGTCTCAATCCGAAGAGGTGACTCCACTAGAAAGTTAGAACCCTCGCCAAGGAAGCCTCTCCTTCATTAGCGCCCCTAAACTCGCATTCGAAGGGGCGCTATTGTTTTATCATTCTAAAACAACAAACAAAACGATTTCTGGATCCACGAGCAAGTTTGCGAGAATTGCAGCACAACCAATGGACTCTATTTCTTTGCAGATACTTACCTCCGACCTTCTAGGAGAAGGTAAGGATACCATAAAATCTTGCCTTTACTATCACTACCTCTACGAGCAAAGGTCGTGGATACGTCGCCAAATTGAGACCATCGAATTTGAAAGCGAAAGGACAGCGAAACGCTCTCTAGCTATGGATATTGATTACTCCACAGTTAATCAAATTCGTCTACGCTACGATCAAGTCGGTAGGATATGTTATCTCCCTTGCATAAAATTCTTCGCTAAAACGCCTACACTTAATGCCAGTGCATCTAGTACCGGAAGCCACCATATCACCATTGCTCGTCGGCATGAGAACAGTATCCTTGGCGCAGCAATCCTCGTCGGGCGCCTTCTGCATGGCATTTCAGAATACGAGGTAGACTTTAATGAAGCCAGACTATGGGTACCCAAGTTGCTTGACTGGCTCGTAGAATCTATGCAGAAACATGAGTTCGAAAGTAATATAGATCCAACCCGTCTCCAGCTATCTATAGCATTACAACTTCCGACCGAGATCCACAAAAAAATAGTTGCACAACCTGGTTCTAAATTACTTTCTAATCTTGCTCAATCATATATCCGATCACTAAGCACGTTTCCCTTATTTGTGGCAATACCCTGTTGTGAGGATGAATCAAACTCCACTACCACTACTCGGTACAGAAAAACAGTTTGCAACACTGTCGAAACCATTACACTCACTCGACATGATCGCCTCAAAGGAGGAGACAACTCACATCGAAAGATATGGCAAATGTCAAATCTGTTTACTGGGACAGAGTATATGCTCGACCTGCCACAATTTGGCCTTGAGGACGAAGGAACTCACGCTCGAATTATCTGTCCCAAGGGTATGGTCGTGGATAGCATAGCAATATTCTCAGGCGAGAATAACTTTCCGATTTATCGGTCATCAATTGAAAATAATCCGTCAAAATACTGGTCAACACACTACGGTTACGTGAAACATGATGACAAGCTCAGGCAAAAGAGCGATAAAGGATCACTGATCAATCTGAATGAAACAACTCCGAAATTGGAAGTCCTCTATAACCGGAGGAATGTTGATCTACGCGATTGTGGCTTACCCGCAACCTGGCCCGTTGGCAGTGAAGCCATGTCAGCAAGTGGAGACAAGGGAGCCTCAACCTCTTGGCAAGTACGCCTTAGTATGAGTAGTAGACGGTCACGATTTTTGGTCCCGACATTAGGTTTGCTAATATGTAGCATATATGCTCTCACTGTCAATATACTTAAGGCACAGGAATCCGACCACGGGATTAGTTTATCATCCGTCAGCACCCTCGGATTACCTCTGCTGCTTGGTTTCTTGGTGGTTGGTGAAGAGCACCTCGTTCTGTCTCAAGCACTATTTAGAGTACGCAAAGCGGTCGCCACAGCGACTATTATGTTTGTTATCACGGCGTGTACTCTGGCAGTAGCGGGAAGAAATCATTACTCGATTGTACTGTATATCGCCGCAATGCTTTTCGGGTTGAACGCAGTATTCCATACATTCATCCAAATTGTGAGAATTGGATACTTTAGAGCGGATGCATTCGAAGAAGCACGCATGCGACTAGCCGACAACTATCACGAGCTCATTGACGACGAACTGACAAAAATAGATGAGACTGAACCTGACCCAAACAAGCGAATCAAATTGAAAAAGCGAGTTATACGCCGAGCGAAATGGAGAACATTTGATGCCGCAATCTTTAACGGCAAGAATCGCACCTACATCCTTAAAGACATCCACTCAGAAATTCTGCCAAGATGGGCCCTCAAACTCTATCCTACGACACGACGGAAACTATGGTTGGAACTCCTGTTCTTGTTAGCGCTCGTTAAAGCCACGGCTACTACGTACCCGTTTGTTGTTCAGTTCCTAGGCATAGCCGGTAAGACGCTTTGGTCGATAGTCAAACAGGTGCTTTCTTGGCTGTCATTAAACTAGGGGACGTCACTAGTCCTCGAATCGCAGTGACAGACCAACTGAGCAAACTGATAGAAACTCAACGTGATGACGACTACAGTCATGATTGTGGGTTTCGACTCGGTGCGGAACTCCTTTAACGATGAGACCTCGTCCGACAGGAGCATTCACTAGATTCACAAGAATAGTTCCGCCACAATGATAATGTCACCAAGCACCCAGGTTCCCGTGTCGTTGTTCATCTGATCAACGGGGTCATTCTAGAGTATTACATCAGAGGAGTAAACTGTGAACATCGATCTCCCAAAAATTTCTACGATTCCTGTAATGAACAAGGTCGTCTGGATTGCTATAATTGGAGTCATTTGTGTTCTGGTCTCATTTCTACTGCTCACAGTATTCTCTTATCTGTGGGGAAAAAGGCGAGAAAATCTAGGTAGGCTTCCAGACGATCTAAAGCGCAGCGTTCAGAGTGAACTAATTGAAGCCGTTTATATCGCGTCACAACAAAAACATACCATAGTCAAACTATCCGGATTCTGGAAATCTAAAGGCTACAATACTTCGCAAAGATACGTTATCCTCAAGGATTTGCTCGACAGGCAATTATTTTTCAAAGCTTACGATCCGGACAGAATAGGCTGGTTTCTCCAGTTCTTATCCTGGGATGTATTCAAGCGTCCGCCAACAAAGGTTTATCTTAGCGAACAACAGTGGCAAAAACTGTCTTCTGGCGCTAGTATCATCAATGGAGATGTCCAGATAGTTAATAATCCAACTGGAAACATCCAGATAGCCGGACGTGGTGCTATGCAAACTCAGATGAACATGGGATTGAATAGTCAGGACATCTTTAGGCTCATTGATGCTCTTCGTCAGGATTGCCGATCATTGCAAGCAGACCCCCAGTGGAGAGAGAAAGTGGAGGAAGCGCAGTCTCTAGCAGACCATCTGGAATCGGATGCAAATGCTGGCCGATGGAAGCAAGCGCAGAAAACAGCCAAGACGGCACTGGAGTTCGCGGCCAATCTAACCACAGTCTTCGCAAACACTGCGCAATTCCTTAACTGACCATAGAATCAGTAATGTCGGATGTTTCGCTATCCGCACTGACACGCTCAAGTGCGACCCCAGTCCCCCGATGTCACATAGTTGCTGCCCATGGGCGCGCCTTTCGATGACCAGGGGTAGTAGTTAACACACAGCCGCAAACCGATACGTTCCACCATCTGGTAGGTATTGTGCGACACATGCAGTACCTGTGTGGAGCCGTCAATCGCTGTTCAGGTAACATTCAGCCATGGTGACGGTGAAGCTTGAGCAGCATGCGTGGGAAGTTGGCGACGAGCTCGGTGCTGGCGGGTATGGATCGGTGCGAGAGGCGTGGAGGGACGGCGTCGAGCGCGCAGTGGCGAAGTTCGTCTCGATCAAGCCTGGCGCTCAGCGCGAGCTCCTGATCGGAGCCTCAACGAACTTGCCCCATGTGGTGCCCGTGCTGGACAGCGGTGAAGATGACGGCATGTACGTCCTGATCATGCCGCGTGCTGAATATTCTCTCCGCCAGTATATTACGGACAATGATCTGTGCCTCGAGGAAAAGTTCACCATCCTCTCCGATGTTGCGCATGGGCTGAATGAGATTGGACAAGCAGGCCTGGTTCATCGTGACCTGAAGCCAGAGAATGTGCTCTACACGGACGGCGTCTGGCAGCTATGCGACTTTGGCATCGCCCGCTATCGAGACGCCTCAACATCTGCTGTGACGCGTAAGCATAGCTTCACCGCGCTGTACGCGGCTCCAGAGCAGTGGCAGAGTGAACGGGCAACCTCAGCCACCGACATGTATGCCTTCGGAGTCACGGCCTATGAACTGCTGGAAGGCCACCTGCCGTTCCAGGGACAGACCACCGAAGCGCTACGAGAGCAGCACCTTCACACCACTGCGCCGGATTTGAGCATCGAGGCCCCACGACTACAGGTCATGGTCGAACAGTGTCTTTACAAAGCGGCTGGAGCACGCCCCACCGCCGATTGGGTTCTGCAGCAACTCGCCCACGCCGCAGACGCTCCTGCAAGTCCTGGCGTACAACAGCTACAGCAAGTCTCGCAACAGTATTCGGCACTGCGTTCGCAAGCGTTCGCCGAAGATGAGCAGCGCAAGACGTTGTTGGAACGGCGCAAAGAACTGTTCCAAGGTGCATGCCGATCATTTGAGCATCTCCGCGCGACGGTACAGAACACGATCGTCGATAACGCACCTCTCGCAAAGACTGAGCAACGGGACGAGCAGACGAATCTTGGTGACAAGATCACGATCTCAAGCGTGACGTTGGCCGCGGCGCGTCTCGAGTTTGTGGGCTCGCGAATAATCCAGCCGGAGCGATGGAACGGGCCATTTGAGGTGATCGCTTGTGCCAGTATCGAGCTGTTGCAAACATCAAGTCAGAATGAACATCCTGGCCGCTCACATTCCCTGTGGTACTGCGATGCACTGCATGAGGGACGGTTTGAGTGGTTTGAGCTTGCGTTTATGGATTGGCGTAACCATCAACGAATGGTGCCATACGCCGCACAGCCAGAGGAGATCTCGATCGCGTTCGAGGGAGTGTTTGGCACCACGCAACTTGCTTGGCCCCTCGAGCAACTTGACCGCGCAGATTCGCAAGAGTTTGTTGATCGCTGGATTGGCTGGTTTGCAGAAGCGAGCAATTCCAAGCTGTTTAGGCCATCGACCATGCCCGAGAAGCTTGTTAAGCGCAATTGGCGGGAAGAATAGGACTATTATAGCGATCACTGCGTCTATAATTGGAAGGAATTCACGCATGTTCAAGAAAAGTAACCGCATCACAACACCCAAGTTCGACACCAAAGTGCCATCCGAAGACGACCTACGTAGGATCGAGAATGTTCTTCGAACGGTAGGCGGAAAGCACGTGGTGTGGGGAGCAAAGGAGGTTCTTAATCTTTGGCTTCTCGAGCAACGAGAAGCTCAGGAAATAAAGATTGCAAACAGGATGCTAGTTTCTAGTTGGTGTCTGGTTGCTGCCACAATAGCGCTTGTGTTAGCAACTGCTGGCATGGCCGTTGCTGCCCTTCTTTAAGGGGGCGGGTCGCATTACGGGCCTCACCCGGTAAACGGTGGCTGCGCAGCATTCACATCCTTGATCGCCTGATCGACTTCTTCCATCTTTCTATCGAGCCACTCATCGTCGACCCAAAAGCGCCGTCCGTTAGCACCTAATCGATAGAGCCGCTGTTTCTCACCTGGCGACATCGTGGCTGGGCGCGCATGGAGAACGTCGTTCCTAACACCTTTGACGACGTCTAGTGCACGAGCAGTGGTTTCGAGATAGTAACACACCTCAGGGTCGGCGCATTGTTCGGCTGCTTGCTTCGTCATGCTAAAAATGCGCCCCATCGTTATCTGCTCTAGCGCATCAAGTGAGAAATCGCCGGGCAAGCGATCCCACAGACAGCTAACATCGCCCAGTACTATTGACTTGTACGTATCTTGAATTCATCAAACCATTCTAAGACTGAATTTGAGGTAAACATAGCGCAGCGCCGGCTGCCAGCAAGTTCCCTGCTGCACCAGCAGTTACATTCATGGCCCACATGCCTGCAATATGCATAATTTTATCCAAGATTCCTCTGCGTTTTTCCTCGGGCGCGACACTCACGACGGGAAGAGTAGCGCCGGCAACTTCGCAGGTAACCGCTTGAATTTTGTCAGGTCGATCAGGCTCCTCTTCGATGATCCGCAATGCGCGCTGAATCAGGAGAACAAGCCTATCGCGACCCGCTGGCTGAAGGTTGGGCAGGTGTTGGATCGTGCGTAACAGCTCCTCAAGCGCCTGCCGTAGTTCGCCCAGGGCGTCGGGGCTCAAATCGACGAACTGTGTGCTCTCACTGTCCATGCGGCGAGCGATCTGTCGCAAAGCGCTCCGTGTCCCCCGCGAGGCTCGAGGGAATCCTCCGGATGAGCACCAATCTTGTCGCGGCGGGAATAACTCCAGCCAAAGCTCGACAAGAGTGCCTGCGTCTTCCTCGTAGGAACCGTCATCCCGCAGGAACTCTTCGACCTCAAGAAGCAAGCGGACGGCGGTCGCCTGAGTCTCCCAAAAAACTACCGATGAGTCATCGTTCGCGGGTTCTCCTCGGCCGATGATGAGCGAGTTGCTGCTGTCCCATGAGTCGATCATGGCGAGGAGTTCACGCGCCGGATTCCACATGGGGCGATTCTAGCCCACTCTCTAAGGGGCAAATGAGCACCATGATGAAGACGCGATCTAGTTTGGTATCACTTAGATTATATATGGCAAGTTTGCTATAATAAGTCCATACATGTCCAACGATCATCCCCCTTCCCTCCACCACCGCCTCCGCAAAACTAAGGCTTCCCTTCTGGCCGTCTCCTTCACTCTGGCAGGCATCCTCCTCATGATGCTCAACGCTTGGCTGACTCCGCTGCAGCTGGGAAGTTGGCAGTGGCTACATGCCCTGCCGCTGGGTGAGCTGGGCGGCACGCTGTTTGGTGCGGGGCTGCTATCGACGTTCTTCGAGTACACCTTCCGGAGAGACCAGGAAGCGCACACGCTTGCACGCTTCCGCCAGATCATCCGTGAGGAGGCTCCGGCGATGCGCGATGCGGTGGTGGAGGGCTTCGCCATCCATCCCGAGGACTTGAAGCGTGTGGCCACGCCGGAGCTGCTGGACGACATCGCCGCCAACGTGATGGCCCTGCGCCTGGGCGATGAGCAATTCGCCCGTGAGATCTAACGCGACATCCGAGACCAAGCCATCCGCGCCGCTGAGCGGTGGTACGACGTGGCGGTGCGCGTTCGGCTCTCTACTGCAGTAGAGAGGAGTACCGCAGGTACTCCTCTGCTGGACGTCACCGTGGAGTGGGAGTACACCACCGTGCCCAGCAGTGCTACCCGGCGCTTTGCGTGCGTGTCTGACCAGGCTGAGTACAACGAGCTGCGCCAGGACGTGCCAGCCACTTCCACGTGGTTCATGGCACCGCGCCCTGGCATGGACGCTCGCCGTCGGGAGGCGTACGAGCTGCTGGAGCTGGCCGTCGATGGCCGGCCACAGCCGATCCGCCGCAGTACCCGTGCTACCGGCCAGACCTACAGCGTCGACCTGGACGAAGAAGCCAGGAGCGGTGAGCCAGTCCGTATCCGCCAGGTTTTCCGCACCATCACCCCACAGTGGAGCCACCGGTTGTACTTCGCCGTCAGACAACCAACCCGAGGCTGGTCGCTGCACTTGGACTACACCGACACCAGTATAGGTGATATGCGTGTCAACGGCACCGTGGCCACGGCACCAGCGGCCCGCATCGTCCGATCGCCAGAAGCCGTCCCAGGCAAGGTCATCGCCCTCGAGTCGGCTGGTTGGCTCATGCCAGGCTCCGGCGTTGCCTTCACCTGGACACTGAACGAGGAGCTGCCCCAGACCAAGCAGCCTGAGGCAGCAGCATCCTTCCGAGAGGGGTAGAGGATCTCTGCGAATGGTCACTCGCCACCGTCCATCAGGCTCACCTCCTCACCTACTCGACCGCCACGGACAGACACAGGATACATCGTCCTGAAATACATAGTCTCTGGATTGGGAGTCTTCGGCCGGTTGAGATGGAGCCGTGCCCACCGACCGCAAGCCGCCGCTCTCACCAGCCACTGGTGAGTTCGGCCGGCGTGTGCGCGCCCGCCGCGAGCAACTGGGCCTGTCGCAGGAGAAGCTGGCCGAGCGCACCACCCTGCACTGGTCGTACATCGGCCAGGTCGAACGCGGCCAACGCAACCTCAGCCTCCACAACATCCTCCGCATCGCCCACGCCCTCGACACCGACGCCGGTGGGTTGGTGAGTGGGTTGGAGGTGTAGGGAGAAGGAAGGGACGCTTCTCCCAAGGTACGGCGGATGAGGTGGATGCACCTCGCACCGTTACTAGAGTGCGACCTATGTCAGCCGCGGAGGCGCAGGGATGGCACCACCAGGCGACGTACGATGATGGGGTCGCCGTATGAGATCAGACAGACGCGATGACGCCAGGCTGTTCAGCGACGGCGACTCTTCTCACGCAGGCCACCAGCACCACCACTGGTCTGTGCTCCCCCAAAGCAGACAGGACGGTCATGCTGAATACAGCCGCCAACTGGGCCACGATTGTCAGCACGATCTTTGGGCTATCATCCATCTGCTATGGAATATGGAGAGCTATAAAAGGATATTTCTTACCAAAAGGGCTACGCCTTCTCCTTGAACCAACGACGGACAATGAAGGCTTTTGTGTTCATGTCACTAACTTCGGGTCTATCGACCACCACATCGCCACAATCGGCTCCATGCCAGCAAAAATACGGCCGCTGCGATCTATACTTACTAAACGCTTTAGTTCAAAAAGAAATCTAAGAGAGTCACTATCTACCCGCACTGCATCGGCTGTAGTCAATAAAAACTGCGAACCTGGCCGAAATCTATACTTTGTCGTTCCACAGCCACTTCCATCGTGCAACAGACTTCCTGCCTACAAACTTGAAGGTCGAGATGCAATCAGGAAAAGATACTATGAATGGGTGGACAAGAACAGGCCAGGCGGGCCATTACCACTCGTACCATATGCTCTCCTCGGCGATGGGAGTGTCGTGCTCGGCAAGAAGACACGGATCAACCGCAGAAAACAACTCTTAACCATAGAGCCAGTTTGCAAATGCGGCCATCACATCACACAACACGTCGCATATCAACGCAAACGTCTCGCACCGACAATGACGACTTATCGGCGCTGCGAAAAGTGCTGGTGCCCCTGGTTCAGGCAGTCAGACAAAACAGTCGGACGCGAACAAGATCATTTCCAGCACAATAGCCCTGAAGGCCGCTACATTTCCGCACAAATCTCGTATAATAGAAGAATCAGTGATTGGCGAAGCAGTTGAAGATATTGCAAAGACAGACATTCCTCCCACACACAACGCGTTATCCGGGCAAAGCGCAACTGATTTAAAGGAATCATCATGACAAAGCACAGCGAACTGGACGACGACGAACATGAGCAGATACGGGATCGGCTCAAGCAAGAGCGGACGATCAAATCGGCCTTCACCAACGGCGATGGCCCATGGACAGTCGTGTACGACGACTGGCATCTCGACAATGAGAACAACGGCGGTCGCTACATGGCGTTTGCTCAGCCAAGAATGCGCAACAAAATTCTTTCAGACGCCGGCTGGGACTTCACGAAGGGTGACGGATTTCCTGGATTTGCAACTAGTGGAGGCGAAATATCGTACACGAGAAGCAATAAACTGCCAGATTTCGAACCATTGGTTATCTTTCACCAATTTCACGGCGTTGTACCAGATGCTTGGATAGTGTCCGAAGAATTCAGACTCCTGATGAACCTATGGCAGGACCCAAAGTCCGGCAACTACTACGAAGTCAAAAATGACGGTTCAACAGATCTTGCCATCAGATTCCAAGACGATAGGATTGAAGTTCGGACACCCATACTAAAGCGCTACATGGCTGCGCGACAACTCGATGCAGTTCTATTGGTCGATTCCGTTACTTTCATGCCATGCAACGAAAACTCGAGCAAGTTCTCCGATCTCGAGTTTGAGGGCCACAGCAACATCGACCTACTTTTTGCCTCGTTGAATGTTGGTCAGATATCAGGAGAAGAGAGACGAGTCTTCTCTCGAGTGTTAGCAAAACGAATTATTCCCGCTCCACCCCAAGACACCTGCGGAATCTGGCCTTGGGACGAGGCTGATCCTGCAGACTATCCAGAGTTCATCATCGGTGAAGACGACCACGGCAAGCCAGTCAAGTACACATGCGATCCAGATCGTCTTGCCAACTACTTCGGCAAGAATCCGGACGCACCTCCTTACCTCACGCCCGTGTTCTTTAAACGAGAAGTACTCCAAAGATACTATGATGATTCCGAGCTGTACACGGTGAGTGACGGGTACCTATCGTGTTCCTACCTGTGGGGCGTTAAAATAGACAATGAGTTCTTCGACGTCATATCAGTGTTTCTTGGAGACATTGGTCGAGATATCCCATCCGAGCACTGGACTCATTGGCTTGCCTATAATGTTCCTCCGACACAGAAAATGAGTGAAGTAGCTTTTCGTCGGGCATTCCTTAATCAGCCAACCAACAGCAAGAACCCAGAACACTGCTTTAAACTAGCGTACAACCAACTACAGAGTTCTTGGGACAAGCACTGGGGATGGCGGCTCCATCGCAAGGCAGAAGGGCCGGACGCTGGCGTGCTTCAGCGTCTGCGCATCCCCGTCAATGACACCGACGCAGAACTGCGCGCACAGTCGATCAACCTCGCACTTGTCTTAGTAGATTATCTCAACGAGAGAAAGTTGGCCTCGTACCTTTCGGACACAAAGAACGATAAAGGGATCGCTAAACTCAGAAAGTTCTTAGAGGCTCAGTCATACCAACATACCGAGCGCGACGTCCGTCTTCTGCAAAGAATCCAGAGGATGCGTTCACGCATTGCGGCACATTCGTCAGGCAGCAGTGGGCAGGCCTATCTCGAGGAAGAACTCGGGAATGATACGCCACAGGAGTACATCGCACGACTCATTACCGAAGCAACGCAAATGCTGGTTGACCTCAGGGCGTTTGCGGAGGAGCAGTCGAGGCAAGACTCGGACTCATAACCATCGAAGCCCCTTCTTTATGTAATGGCGCTGTTGTCGGCCTTCTCTAGGGATGGGGTGCCAGTCGCCGCATAGCGAACTTGATCCACTCGGTGGCAAAGACTATTCGGCGCCCCAGCTGGCTCTGGGCGCTCTTCGACGATGGCGGCACCACGCTCACCGCCGCTCTCGTCAGTCCTCGCGAGCAGCCGCCAGGTGACGCCCGATGGTCATGCTGCTGAAGCCCAGCCGCTTGGCAATCTCAGCGATGGTCAGGCCTTGCTGGCGAAGGTGGATCGCCTGGGCACGGTCGTCGTCGGTGAAGTGGTGGTTGCGTTCCAGTCCTGCCTGCCCACGCAGCCGGTAGACCGTTGAGCGGTTGACACCCGTCTGCCGGACGATCTCCTTGACGGGGACGCCGGCGCGGTACAGGTCGACCACCTGCTGGCGCTGCTCGGGCGTGAGCGGCCGGAACTTCGTCTGCTTGATGCGGCCAACCTTGCGCGGCGACCGTGACGCTGTGTCGGGCGCATCACTCTCACCGTTCGGCCGCTCCCCCACGCTAGTGGCCGGTGCGGTGCATCGTCGTTGCAGGGGCTCACCTTCTGACTCTGCCGCATCTAGCTCGGGAGAGGCTCCAGACTCGTCGGCATCGCCCACCGTGCCATCCGACCCGTCAGTAGCCGGCGGATGCGCTACATTGGGGCCGGTGCACACCTGGCCGCCCTCACCGGCGGCCAACTTCCTTCGGAAGTCCAGCAGCACCATCAGGTTGTTAGAGTCGATGGTGCGGAGTTGTACTGACGCCTCTTTTACTCAAATATTGAGGCGCGTCCTGCCTCCGTGGTGGAATCGGTAGACACCGCGACCTTAAAAGTCGCTGCCTACGGGCGTGCGGGTTCGAGTCCCGCCGGAGGCACCACAGCATCGCTATACAAACCCTCACCCTGAGAAGCAGCCCCTGTAGCCGTCTCGGCCGAGGACCGTCGCCCACCTCCCATCGAGGTGGGCGATTTTCGTAGGGCAGCAATCCGTGCCACAGCCCGGAGTCGTGCGCTGGCCAGCTGGTCGAACGGCCGGTTGAGTCGTGCTTCCAGGCAGACATCGCTACCGGTGTCCGCCACACGGACAGAGTAGGGCGCCTCATCGGCTCGACGCGTTGGCTCATCACCAGCGTCGTCCGGCTCACACTCACCAGGCTCCTGCTCATCACCCTCTCCACCAGCACCACTCACACCATCGTCCGCATCCAGCAACTCTCCGCCAGCCCCGTCATCACCACCGTCGCCAGGCAAGATGACCCGGCCGTCCTCATCTACCGCTGGATTGACCAGCACCCGCTCGAAGAACACCTGGTTCAGCTGCTTCCTCAAGTGATCCGGTGCCGCCATATACAGCCGGTAGCAGTCCTCCAGTAGATCCAGCGCCTGCTCAACATGCGCCCGCACCAGCTTTGCATCTGCCTGGTAGGCATCAAGCTGACGCTGAATCCCCGCAAGCTCTCGCCCCAACCGATCCTGCTCCTCCTTGAGCAGCTCCAGCGGCACCGCCCCCGCATAGTGCGCCTGCAACAGCCGACGCCGCTCATCCTCCAGGTTCGTCCGCCGCACCGTCAGCGACCGAACGCTTCGATCCTTCTCCCCCTCAATCCGCGCCAGCTCCGCCAGCAGATACCGCTCAATCTCCCGCCGATCCGCTTCACTCACAAACAACTGGCGATACACCTCCTGCATCTGCGCCTCCACCACCTCGATGAGCACCGCCTTAAAGGAACAGTCATGCAGCCGCTGCCGCCTCGCGCAAATAAAGTAGGGATACAGCACCCCCTTACCATTCTTCGTGTTCTGCACCAGCAGCCGACTACCACACTGCCCACACACCACCGTGCTCTTCAGGAAATGGTTATGCATCCGCTCCCGCTCGCCACTGCGATGGGAGCCCAACACAGCCTGCACCGCCTGCCACGTCTCCTCATCCACCAGCGGCTCGTGCTTACCCGCATACTCCACACCCTGGAACTGCACCACACCCTTGTAGTACGGGTGCCGCAGCAACGTATGCAGCCGCCCCTTGGTGATGGGACGGGCCGGCTTGCTCGGCGTCGCTGGCACATCCAGCCCCAGCCCTGCCAAGTGCTTGGCCAGCTGACTGACTGTCCAGTTGCCGGTGGCGTACTCGGAGAAGGCGAGACGAAGCAGGGGAGCACGCTGCTGGTCGAGCTCGACCGTCCGGACCTCCCGCCCATGCTCATCCCGCCCCCGTACGTTCACATACCCCAGCGGTGCCTTACCCAGCGTCCCGCCATTCCTGGCTTTCTCGCCCATTCCCTTGATGACCTCATTAGCCAGGTTGCGGGAGTAGAACTCAGCGATGGAGCTCATGATGCCATGCAAGAGCATGCCGCCTGGCGTCTGGTCGATGTTCTCGCTGGTCGACACCAGCCGTACACCCGCCTCCTCGAACGCCCGGTTAATCTCCACATCGTCCGCCCGGTTACGGGCCAGGCGATCTAATTTGTGGACGATGACGTAGTCGATCCCACCGTCTTCCTTAAGGTAAGCCAGCATCTTCTGCAGCTCAGGGCGGTTCGCACTACGAGCCGACTCACCGCGGTCGGCAAACTCCTTAACCACCAGCGCGCCCATCGACTGGGCCTTGCGCTTATTCGCCTCCCGCTGAGCCGGCAAGGAGAAGCCTTCCTCACTGCCGCCGCGCTGGGCCTGCTCCCGAGTAGAGACGCGGATGTATGAGACAGCGCGCTTGGGAGTCAGTTGTGCCGCCATGGCGGTGAAGGGATCGGGGGCGAGTGCGTCAGGCATGGTGCACCTCCTTGCTGGATTCGGTCGGTTCACTGGTCTGCTCACGCTGTCTGCGCTCGTGCTCTCTGAGTGCGTCGAGCTGTCGGATCTGTGCGCCTTCTTCGTCGTTCCACCAGGCTGGTGGGGTGCCGTCGCCCGGGTGCCAGGTGTTGAGGCAGACCAGGTGGGTGCCGGCTTGGGCGAGCTGCTCGGCTACCGCGTCTGCTTCAGCGGTGGTGAGGTTGGGGGTGGGCCAACTCGCCGTGATGACGTACTCCACACCACCGCGCTGGCAGGCATCGAGCAGCATGCTCAGACCGTCCTGGCGCGTCTGTCGGTCGTGGAACTCGGTGACCAGGTTGAGGCCCATCGCGTCGGCGTAGGCGGTGATCAGCTCCCGTTGCCGGGCCAGCTCGAAGGGGTAGCGGGCCGCGCCGTAGAAGATGGCGATCGGCCCAGTGCCTGCCAGGCTGTCCAGCGCGATGGCCGGCACCTCCTCCAGCACCGCCGGGCGCTCATCTCGTGCGTTCGTTCTGGTTTGTGTTGTCATCGGTGTCCTCCTCTCGTCATATATATTGCTATTTCACTGTTTTGTGTTTCTCCTCTTTCTATTGACGCTCAGATGGACGGAAAAGTCCAGTCCGGTTTTCGCTTGACCGCTGGCGGCAATCCGAGACCTTCCACTTGGGCTTCGACTTGGTGGTTGTCTGCTGTGCGCAATACTCGCCTCACTCCTCTCCATGTTTCCCCTCACTAACTGGGATGCTGGTGTTTTGTGGTGCCGCTCAGAAAGGTACGTTCTCTGGTTTACTGGCCCACCTGGTCGCTGGCCTGTGGGGTGGGGATGGCGGCGGGGCCGCCGTGGATCAGGGTGGGCAGCTGGTCGAGGCGGATGACGCGGAAGAGGTCGCGTAGCAGGCCGGTGCTGTGGGCGATGGCTTGCTCCAGGCGGTGGCGTCTGCGGTCGGTGGGGACCAGCCAGACCACCAGGGGGAAGACGCCGCCGTCGCTGGCCTGGGCTTGGTGTTCCTGGTAACGCCAGCAGGTGGCGATGACACGGCCGGGGTTCTCGGTAGCCCGGTCGACCTCGATGAGGTAGCAGTCCTCATAGGCCGGGCTGGTGATGGTCACGGCCAGGTCGGGGCGCAGCACCTGCACCTGGCCGCTGGGGCTGAGCGCAGTGCGCCAGCACTCCGGCTCCAAGGCCACCGCCGCCTCGGTATCCGCTTCCTGGCGGACGGCCTCCTCGATGCTGGTGCGCACTTCGGTTATCGCGAGGAGGTGGTCCAGGAAGGTGGTCGACACCTCGCGGGGTCGCTGCCGCCGCGGCACCTCCCCCTCACCCTCGTCTGCCGCCACAAGCCGCTGGCCCCGAGTGGTGGCGGCCCAGATGGTCACGGCTGAGCCGCCCTGCCAGCCACCGACCCGTCGCTCCAGGTTCGTCAGGAGGCGCTGCTGGGCCAGGCTGGCCAGGTGGCGCTGCGTCTGGCGCAGGGCCGAGGCCGGTGAGGCGTACTCCAGGGCGGTCAGCCGAGACAGCTGCGTGGTGGTGGCGAAGCGGTGGGCGGCCACCAGGGCGAGCAGGCGCGCCTGCATCGGATGGATCGGCGGGGGCACCAGCGATGAGAACCGGGCCGCTGCAATGGTGGGTGACCGGTTCATCGCTGGCCGCCTCCGCCGGGCCAGACGTGACCACACCAGGTGGGGTCAGTCACCGCCACAAACGACCACAAAAGGCCGAGCTTCCGCCGCTTAGGGAACTGCTTCGGTGCAGCGGTGCGTCGACCGATGCGTCCACCGAGACGACGCCCCCGCCCAGTGGTTCGCAGGCCAACATCGCTGCCATCACGGTATGTACGTCGCCTGTAACAGCGGCAGCTCAAAGTCTTGTGGTTGCGTACCAGTGGTGTCATGGTCGCCTCCTGCGGCCAATCGCGGGACGGGACCGACCAGGCTGAGACTCAGTTCTGTTGCTGGTGCCGTCTGGGCCAGACTCATCCGGGGTGGCGGGTTTCAGCTCACCGGCCGCCTCGTCACCAGGCCCGTTACTAGTGACATCAGTGGCGACAGTGGTCGTGTCCGGTAGCGCCGTCGTCGGGTTGCGTTGCTCGTTCGCTTCGGCGGCGCTGGGTGCGCTGCCGCTGGTGAGGGCGATGAGCTCGGCTTCGGTCTGCTCGGCTGGGATGCCGTAGCGGGCGTGGCTGGCGGCGTAGAGCAGGGCTGGGTCGCGCACCGCTGGCGGGGCAGGCCGAGTGGCCAGGGAGAACCAGCCCGAGCGGTGCCCGTGGTGCATGACGGTGGCGTAGGCCTGGTACTGGGCAAGCAGCTGGAAGTCAGCCGCCTCCAGCTCCGGAGCCAACCGAGCCGCCGCAGCCGCATCGGTAGCCGACAAGGCGAAGTACACCTTGGAGCGCGTGTTGGTCTCCACCGCCTGGATCATCTCGGTGCTCAGCTGGCCGCGGTACTGGTGCGCTAGGTGGAAGGCTGCGCCCAGTGACCGGGCCTGGGCCAGGGCGTCGGCCAGGCTACCGGGCAGCCCCGCCAGGAAGGCCTGGACCTCATCGATATACACGCTGATGATCTGCCGCCGCTCAGGCGGCTCTGCTTGGCGCGCCAGCAGGTGCTGCCACAGCTGCGAGATCAGCAGGGTCCCCAGCAAGCGGGCCGCTCCGGGCCCGAGCAGGCCCTGGTTGAGGTTGACCACCACGATGCGTCGGCGCTCCAGCAGATCCGTCAGCCCGAAGCGGGGCTGGGCCTGGCCCAGCATCGCCCGCAAGCCTGGGCGCAGCATCAGCTGGCGCAGCTTGTTGAGCACCGGGGCGACCTCCACCGCCTGGGTCCGCACCGGCTTGGCCTCGTAGCCTTGCCAGAAGACATCCGTCCCCAAAGGATCGGGTGGAGCCAGTGCCAGTACCCGATGTCGGAAGGCCGGATTGGTCAGCAGCGGCACCAGCCACACCAGCGTCGCCTGCGGGATGCGCGCCAACGTCAACAACGCGGCGGAGAGCACATCGGCAGTGCGGATGCCCCAGCTGTCGCGAAACAGCTCGGCCAGCACCCCCAGCACCGCCTCGGCCGTCACCACCGCCAGCTCCGGCGGCCCCGCCAGCGGGTTAAACCCCACCGGGCAGGGATTGGTCGGATCCAGCACCACCACGTCACCCGCCCGTTCCTGGGGCAGGCGCGCGACGAAGTCCGTCGCCAAGTCGCCTTTGGGGTCGAGCAGGAGCAGGCCCCGGCCCTCAGCAGCATCAGCCAGCGCCAACGCGAGCAGCACCGTCGACTTACCCACACCAGTCGGCCCCAGCAGATGCGTGTGGTACACCGCATCGGTAATCGGCAAGCGCACCAGCCCGGCCTCGCCCGGCACCGCGCTGGCCCCGACGACGCGCTGAGACGAGCCAGACGCCACCTCCGGCGGCGGGGCCACCAGGCGCGGGTGCCCACTACCCAGCAGCGGTAGCGGCAGCTCACCAATAGGCCAGCCCGCCATCGCCACAATCTCTCCTGCACCAAGCTCCAATCCAGACCGCCACGGCCGCCGCACCCCGTTAAGCTTGGCGGGGTGCTCCGTGCGGGCGCGCAGCCGCACCCCTGGGCCTTCCAGCAGGCGCAGCGCCCCCAGCAGCCCCTGCAGCAGCGTCCGCTGGCGCAGCGGCGAGGCCGCCCGCACCCCCAGGCGGAGGCACACCGCCGCCCGATGCCGCCCCACCTGTGCCTTTAGCCGCCTACCCCGCTCACCACTAAGAGATGGAATCGGAACAAGGCCGAGCAGCTCCAGCCAGCCCTGCGGCTCCACCCGCCCCAGCACCTGCGGCGAGAAGCGCCGCCCCAGCTGCAGCTGAACCACCAGCTCCTCCCCCTCAGCCGTCACCGCCAGTGCCGCCAGGACAGCCCGTACCACCGCGCTTAGGCGCTCCGTCGCCAGTCCCGCCCCGACCGGGCGGGCTGACACCACCACCGCCTGGCTCACCGCCCGCCGCGAGAAGCCACGCGACACCCGGCACCCCGGCACCAGCTCCCGCACCACCGAGACCAACCGCTCACCCCCGCTCGACCCCACCGCCCAGACCGCCTGACCACCCGAGGCCCGCAGCTCCAGCACCACCCGCCCCAGCGAGCTATCTGCCAGGATGCGCTCCACCAGACCGACCGCCGCGTCCTGCGCGAGCGGCAAGGCAAAGCGGAGTTGGTGCCACACCAGGGGGTGAGTGGGACGGGCCATCACGGAGCGCCTCCCGACGTGGAGGAGGGAGCAGCCGCGGTCTCACCGGACTCAGCCGCACCGGTGCGATCCGGCACGGCGTGGGAACCGGCGGCAGAGGTGCCATGAGCCAAGTGGTGAGCGCCCTCATGACGCTGGTGAGTACACCGTCCTGCCAAGCAACCACTAGGCGATGCCGACACGGACTCATTCGCAGCACAGCGCCCCACCGAGGAGACACGCTCACGCCTCACGCAGACCCCCGCACCTGAGGACACCGCCCCATCAACCTCTGGCTCCACAGCCTCATCTGTCGCCATCTGCCGCGCCATTGCCAGCACGATCCGCGCCACCGCCCGGTGATCCATGCCGCTTTGCCGCACCGGCACCAGCCGCACCCGCCGCGATGAACCAGGGCGACCACCGGCATGCAGGGCCATCATGAGTGCCTCCTGGTGGGAAGGTGTTCGCTCTGGTCACCGCTAGTGGGATGAGGACTGCGACGCCGACGGGAACGTGCTCGCTGTGTCTTGTCGTCAACGGGCCAACTCGAGCACTGCTCAGCCTGGCCCACCTGACGACACCGATCCGTCTGTCCCTCGCTTCTGAGCGGCTCCCTCACCACTCCCGTCGGCTGCGCCACCAGCGCACTGCCAGCCAGGCGGCGGCGCTCACGGCGAGCAGCCCGACGAGCCAGGGCCAGCTGCTTTGCACGATGGCGACGATCCACCTCAGCCCCATCGCGATCAGGAGCAGACCGACGCCGCATCGCAGCAGACTGCCAGCAAGCGAATGCCTCGAATCGCTCATCATCACCATCTCCTCGAAGGCTGCAAATTGGGTACTTGTCTTGCCACGACCGACTCATCGCGTTACCTCCTTGCCATTACCGCCCGCACTGTCATCTCTGTCATCGCCACGGGACGCATCAGCCACCGCCGTCTGTGCCGGTTCCGTCCGCTCCGCTGCTGTGGTCGTTGTCTCGGCGTCTGCCTCGTTCGCCCGCTCGCTGTAGCGCGGCACAGCAAAGCCGGGGATGCGGATGTCGGAGTCCACTTGGTCTCCCCACACCGCCCAGGGCTGGTTCGACTCTGGCCTGCGGCGGGCGAACAGCTCCAGGTACGGCCCAGGGCTGACCCGCTCGATAATGGCGAACTGCTCAGCCGGCTTGCGTGAGTGCTCCGTAACGGGCGCGTTGAACCAGGTCGGCTGGGAGCGCGAGCCCAGCGGGGCTCTCCCCCGGGTGCAGAACAGCAGCTGCTCGGTGGCATTACGCAGCTGGTAGCGACCACCCAGGCCAAGACGGAACTTCACCCAGGTCAGCGGGCTGCGCACCGTAAAGCCCCAGGCCTCAGCCACCTCATACGCCCTCGGCAGCAAGGCATTCGTCGTCCACAGCCACAGGTGGGCATCTCGCGCCGCCAGCGCCCCCACCGGCAGCGCCATAATCCGCGTCAGACTCATCGTCCGGTAGTGCTTCTCACCGCTCTGCAGTGGCCAGGGCGGATCGACCAGGATGGTGGCAAAGCCACCAAGGGGCAGGCCGGGGATGGTGGGCGATGAGCCAGTGCCCTCGGAACTGCTCCGACCGGCCGAACCAGGCCCGTCGCTCATAGCGCCGCCTGGTCGCGGCACGCCAGCACCTGGTCTCACTGCTGCGCCAGCCCGTCTGGCCACCGCACCTGGCCGTGGTGCGGCTCCCCCAGCACATCGCTGGGCTGCTTGTTTCGTCTGCTGCATGTCGTCCCTCCTTTTTTGTTCATACGTGCTATTTGCTCCAGGCAATCCCACTGCCAGCTATTTCGCGCATCGGCAGCAAGTTGCCCTTATCCCATACATTCCACGAACACTTGTTTGTTGCAAGGCCTCCGGATTCACTATTGCCAAGCGACGCGACACGCACTGCTTTTGAGCCGTTTCTGTGGTGCCACCCCAGGAAACAAAATGGACACACACGCCACTTAGTGGCTACGAAAGTCGGTGCTGTAGTTTTTGCAACAAGCGAGCAAGAATCCACAGAATGTGGGCAGAGAATGGAGCCGATTGCTCACGGCTTCCGCTCGTCCGACCGCGCCGGTCGCTGCTGCGTGCACCGCCTGGGGCGCGGCCGCGGCGGACGACGCGAGGACGAGTGAGCCGGCCAGGAGGGACGGGCCGTACCAGCCGCCGGCTGACCACTGTTGCCGTCACCGTTCGCTCCGTCCGGCACCACCTCAGGAGACGTGCCGTCACGGTCATCACCATCGTCGGTGCCGTGAGCTCTGCCGGTGGATGTAGACGCCGCTGCCTCCCGCACTACCTGCTCGTTGTCCTGCAGCACCTGGGCCATGGCTGCCTGCATGGCTCGACCTGCTTCTTGGCGTTGTTGGCTCAGCTCACTACCCATGGCCAGGGCGGCTGCCCAGGATGAGCTGGCCGGGACGCCTGCTCCAGCTGCTCTGGCCGCCTGGTGTGCGGAGCGCCAGCTGGCTGCTACCTCACCGGCGAGTTGGCCGGCCTGGTAGCTGCTCGGCAGCGCGGCAGACAGCGAGAGCGGCGGTGCGCCCATGGGCACCGGCTGACTCACTCCACCCGGCGGTGCCTCCCGCCACGTTGCCAGGCCATCGCGCACCCCGTGGGCGAACGCCCAGCCGACTGCGCCCACCACCGCCAGGCCAATGAGGGCCAGGATCCCGACTATTACCGTCATGATGAAACCTCCGAAGATGAGAAGAGATGAGAGACAAAGAGAAGGAAGCGAAGAGAAGAGCGTGAGGAGAAGAAGCGGCGTCCCTGGGGCTACAGCTGCCCGATCCGCTGCCCAGCCCCCAGGGCGTACCCCGTGATGATCGCTTCGTAGAACTGGGCACCGCCGGGGGCGATGCGGGTCTGGGCCTCTGCCTGGGTCACCAGCGTGGCGATGTTGGTCAGGACCTGGGAGGTCAGGAAGGCGCGGGCCTGCTCGGCCTGGGCGGCTACCTCTGCCTGGGCGGCGACCTGCTCGATCTCCCGCCGGGTCACCCGGGCCTGGCCATTGCCCAGTACCACCCCCATCCGGGTGCGCTGGGGCGAGAAGAGACTGAGATTGGTAGAAGCCATGAGAAGAGTCCTTTCGAGAAGAGAGGAAGAGAAGACGACGGCCGGGGCAGTCGCTCACCCTGGAGCGGGTTCCGCTGCCACCGCCTGGGATGACACATGCGGCCCGGTGGCCGCCCAGATCACGCCATCTGCCTGCCGCACTGCCCGAGGGCAGTTGCCGCGCCGGCGTCTGGTTGACCTGGCACATCTAGGAGAACCCGCCGCCATTGGCGGTGTCGTGACAGAAAAGTGCACCGTGCTGCATCTGCGCAGCACGGTGCCAAACCGGTCGGTGAGAATAGAGGCCATGAGCACGCCCCCGGAGCCAGTCACCCCGCTACCACATGGCGTCTTTCCCATAGGCGACACCACGGATGAGGCCGAGCAACGTGCCGCACTGGAGCAGCAGGTCCTGACCGAGCTGCTGGCCCTGCGCAAGACCTACGGGCAGCTGACGGTGCAGAAGTTCAGCACCTTCGCCACCTTGCGGCAGGTCTGCGGCGGCGACGACCTGCTCGACGCCTTCTTGCTGTTTCAGCGCGAGCTGGCCCGCTACCAGCACAGCGGCCGCAACGCGGCAGCCGCCGCCCTTTCTCTGTCCGCTCCGGCCGACACCGTCCTTGACCGCCTCCAGCTCACCGCCGAAGCACTCTCACCCGAGCAGGACTGGCGCGATCAACGCACCGCCCGCCGCTGGAGCGACGCCGGCATGCCGATCATCGCCCGCGACCTGGTCTACTTCGCCCAGGTCGCCGGACGACTCGGCACCGAGACACTCAGCATCCAGCTCGGCGGCAGCGGCACCAGCCTGATGGTCATCATCGACCAGATGACCAACAGCGACCTCCCCGCCAAGGTCCCCCTCATCCAGGTCTGGCACTACCCCTCCAGCAACAGCCCACGAGAGCTCACGCTCGACCTGGAGCAGATCGCCAGCCCCCAGGTCTCACGCGACGGGCTGACCATGCGCCGCCACCGCCTCGCCCTCGACCTACCCGACACCCAAGCCGTCGAACCAGACGACGCCGTCCTGGCCGTATCCATCACCGGCCAGGACGCCCCAATGCGCACCGTCTTCTACCAAGACCACAGCCACCTCACCCCCGGCCTCCACACCCGCATGACCACCTACAGCACCATCGTGATGGTGGAAGTAGCCAGGGATGAGGAGTGACACCACGAAGCATGATGCGCTATGCGTCTAAAACGCCTGCATGAAGGCAGTAAAATTTAACGATAAAGGTGGAAATATCAGAGTTGCCCCTCCCGCAAGCACAGTGGCATCATTATCTCACGAGAAGTCGGCCCCAAAAAGCCATACGAACTGATGGCTAAATTTGCCGACCGGCAACACAATTGACGTCGACTCCCCGCCGACGTCGCCCCCTGAGGACTACCATGAGAAAAATTGTTGCTTTGATGGCGGCATGCATCTTGACCGCATCCCTTGCAGCTTGCGATGGCACCAACAAGAAAATCAACGCCCCAGTCGAGTCTTCTGAGGTAAGCAGCAGCAACTACCAGGACATGGTGTCTCAGTTCAAGGGAGCAGGGTTCACCAATGTCTCCACAAAAGAGATTGACGACCTGATCCTCGGATGGCTCACAGAGGACGGCCAAGTCGAAGAGGTCTCCATCGGTGGCAAAACCTCCTTCTCAACGAGTGACTCCTTCGCTGCGGACGCCCCAGTGGTTGTCAGCTACCACACCTTCCCTAAGAAGAAGGGGAAGGAGGACACTGAATCAACACCTGCACCCGATCAGCCACCCAGTTCCCCGGCACCTCAGAGCCCAGAGGCCTCACAGGAACCCACACCTTCTCCCACTCCTACGGCGAGCGATGCGAACATCACGATCGAGAACAACGAGGAGTTCCGAGCCCTCCTTGAAAACCCACAGCCGGACGCCGCCACCGTCGAACAGTTCGTATCAAAATACAAGGGACGCACAGTTGAGTTCGATGGAAACGTCGCTAATGTAGCTTCCCATAATGGATACAAGACGAGGTTTGATTTCCTCATTCACGCCGGAGATTACAGCACGGATTCTGCATATGGGCCGAACTTCCAGTTTGCAAACTGCGCATATTACAACCTCCACCTCACCGGCGACAATATCCCAAACAGCATCAGCGCAGGCCAGAACTTGCACATCATCGCCAAGATCATCGACTTCAACAGCACTCAGGAGCTGCTTCACCTGGAACCAATCGCCACGTCGGCCCGATAGTTTTCACTCAGCCAGATTCAGACAGTTTCACCCGGCTCAGTTGACCTGGCCACCCACGCTTTCGGCTATCAACTCTCCTTGCCGGTCGAGTCGGTATCGGGTGTCGTCGGTGACGATGGTCAGCAGTGTGGGGCGCCGGGGTGGGTTGAGGCGGATGACGACGCGGTTGCTCTGGGTGAGGTCGAGGAAGTTGGTAACGTAGTTGACCGCGTTGGTCCGCGCGCGGTCGTCGATGGTGGTGGTGTCGCCGGAGTCGTCTAGGAGGATGACTTCGGTGCCGCGTCGGCGGGCATCCTGGGCGCTTGTCACGATGCTGGTGCCGGTGAAGAACGGGGCGCGGATCTCGTCGCGCAGCTCGGCCTCGAGCAGGTACGCTTGGCTGCGTAGCTTCGGCGTTGGTGCTTTGCCGTCGGCGATCTGGGTCAGGAGGGGTGTGACGCGTTGGCGGACGGAGGCCATGCGGCTGGTCATGATGCGGTCGGCTTCTTCGTGGGCGCGCTGCTGCGCCTGGAGCCGGGCGGTTTCTCGCTGGGTGGCGGCGATCTGTGTGGTAGCTCGGGTGGACAGGTGGGCGACGCCGTGCCAGCTGGCGAGGGTGAAGTAGTGGCCGAGCATGTAGGTGAAGATCATGAACAGTGGCCGCCCGGTGGAGATGACCCAGTAAGCAGTGGCCAGTGTCGTGGCTGCGCTGCCTGCCCAGGCATACACGGGGCGGCCGCGCATCAGCAGGCCACAGCTCAGGTCATTGCCAGCGCCGGTGCACCAGGACGCGTAGCCGGGCCAGCCGGTGGTGATGATCTGCGGGAGCACGAGAAAGTTGACTGCACCGATGACGACGACAGTTAACCGCGCCACCCAGCGTGGAAGCAGAGCATCGGGCCAGGTCTTGAGCAGGAAGATGGTTGGGAGCAGCAGCGCAATGAAGCTCAGTGCGGCTAGAGGCCAGTGCCAATAGCTGTGCACGGCGCATTCGTAGACGAGCAGGATGAAATGCGCCAGGACAAAGTCCCGCGGCGATGGCACGGGCACCAGCGGACTCTATGGAAGCAGACAGCGACCGCTCCCAGCTGGCTGCCTCGCTCTGGGCGGCATCGCGCTCGGGTCGCTGTGGATCGGCCGAATCCACGAGAGGTCGCCATCGCAAGGTGACGCAAGTGCCTTCCCCTGGTGCTGAGTCAACGGTCGCACGGCCGCCAGCGTCGTGCATGCGAGCGATGATCGAGCCAAACACGCCGTGTCTGCCACACCCCGCCACAGCGGGATCGAAGCCGCATCCGTTGTCATTCACCTCAATGGTGACACCGTAGGCGTCGCTGGTAAGAGTCACCCTGCGCGTCACCGGGGCGTCGTCGCTACCGGCGTGGCGCAGTGAGTTGCGCACGGCCTCCAGCGTGGCCTCGGTGATCGCCTGTGCTACCTCGGGCGGTATCTCGTGCTCGCGGGTGAGAACGACGTCGGTACAGATTTCGCCAGCCATGACGCCAACCCGTCCGGCAACGTCGTTCAGCAGTGTCCTGGCGGCGACCGGGCTGGCCACTGCCGTGCCTGCGCTGAGTGAGTCGAGCGCCTGGCGGGCGCTATTGCGGAGGGCGACCCGGTCGGGCAGGCCGTTGGCGACGGCGATCAAGGCGGAGAGGATGTGATCGTGGATGAAGCTGTTGGCTTCATGCTGGGCTCGGGTGCTGGCCTGGTGGGCGGCCAGCTCCACAGCCTGTGCACGCTGCTGGGCACCGCTGGTGTCCGAAGTCTCCGCCAGTCGGAGGAGCCAAGTCAGTGCACCGATGGTGGCCAGGTTAGTTGCCATATCGAGCATGACGTCTTCTACGGAGACGAACTGCAGCTCACCGATCGCCGTGGCATTGACCATGAGCAGCAGCGGCGCCAGCGCCACCACGAATATGAAGCGCCACCGCAGCGTCAGTACCACAGCACCTGCCGCAGCGATGACGAAGTACCACCCCAGCATCGGGTGCATCCGCGCCAGCGCGTCGCCCGGCGCCGCAATCGGCAGCAGCCGCGTCATAGCAAGGACGCAGGCGACGGCGACATAGACGCCAAAAAGCGCCGTGAGCAGACCGGCCAGCAACCGGTCGGCTCTGCGCAGCAGGTCTCGCTGCGGTCTCCCACAGCGGCGCAGGTAGATCGTGCCCGCCGCTACACCGGCTATCACCACCGCCAGCACCATTATCGGCGCCAGGAGTACGGCGGCGGCAATCGGATTCACACCCTCGGTGAAGTAGACCGTTGGGCCCGACAGGATGCCAATCTCCAGGACGCCGAGGCCGGCGAACAACGCCACCAGACGGCGGACATGCAGCCGGTACTCACCGGGGGAACTGACTCGCTCAGCGTCCCCGCCGAGGCGGTCAGTCATAGTAGCTCACCAGCCCATCCTCAGCTGCCCGGCGGAAGAGGTCGACGCGAGTGTCAGCCGACCGCCCAGCAGCGCGGTACTTGTCTCGGATGCGCGCCACGTAGGTGTTGACGGTGTTCTTCGACAGGTTCAGGATGCGGGCCACCGTCTCAGACTTCTCACCCTCTGCGTAGTGCGCCAACACGTCAGCTTCAATCGGCGCCAGGTAGTCGACGACGAAGTCCTCATCAGCATCCAGCGCCGCTGCCCAGTCCAGGCCAGCGCTCGGCCTGCCATCCAGCGCGTCCTGGATCGCCAGCACCAGGTCGCTCGACGGCCCGGATTTGCGCACGATCGCCAGCACTCCCCCGGCAATGGCCTCACGCACCAGGATCGGGCTCTCCGCCGACGTATAGGCGATGACGGGCAGGCCGCGCCGCTCGATCTCGTGCAGGTTCTGCGTTGGCGTCGAGCCGTCCTCCAGCCGCAGATCCAGGATCACCAGCGCCCGGCCATCGGGCCACGCCACGTCATGCAGGCTGGCGTACCAGCGCACCGACCACGGCATTCCAGCATCCTCAAACACCAGTCGGCAGCCCTTGGCAATGATGTCGTGGTCGTCAATCACAATGATCGAGCACGCCTGATCCACATCGATCTCCTCGTCACTACGCATGATTCAACAACGAAGCCGGCAGACGCAGCTGGCCAGCACCAGCAGACAGATTAGTTACGGCACGAAGACGTCAACACCCCCACCAGGAGACTCAGCAAACTTTCGCCAACCTTTCAGGCGCACCAAGCAAGACCTCCCCTAAGAATGGCACCAAAAACTTCTAGGAAGACACGTCAATCATTGACGTCTCAACACTCCACTCTGATGCAGATCTATTTCTACCACCTCATCGATTGACCACATTTTGAGACGGGGCACCACGTCAGCGTCCTTCGGCGTGCGTACTCACTTGACGATAGGCGCTACATGCTCTGAGTATTTCTCCTACATCGACAAGCGCCACTTGTGTCACCTCACTAACAACGAGGATTGCCCTCCACACTTCACGCGCGTTACCACACACCAGCACCCCTGGGAAGGTATTACTTCTCAGTCTTAACACTCATACTGGTCGATTACGCCGCGGTCTCACTAATCTCGGTTCCGCCAAGCGAATGCGAGCCAGGACAACGCCGGCGCCTGTGCGCAACGATGCGTCTACTACCCGCTTCGCTTTCCTCTCCGAATCCCGAATCGTTGAGTTAGGAACTCCTGAGATGGCATATGAGCAGACGAATGTCGTGGTCGATTACTACGAAGAGTTCGCACTCCACAGAGAAGATTCAACCCAAAAAATTCTCAAGGATCTCAAGAAGGTTCAACGTCAGTGGCGAACGCTCGGAGTACGCAGTGGGCGAGAAGGCAAGGAAGCGAACGAGAAGCTTAGACTCATCGAGAAGGCGCTTCAAGTATTTCAGAGCGACGAGTTACGGCACACCTACGATGAGTCGTTAAAGCAGGTTCCGAAAGTTATCAAGTCCGAAAAGAAGACTGACTGGATCAACGAGTCATGGAAGTACTACTTCGTTGGCGACAATGGTCCCGCCAAGATTGCAGCAGCGAAAGCCCGCACCGCAGAGAACGACAACCCACAATGCTACGTCGTGTCAGCGTGGGTAGAGCTTGCCGAGGCATGGGGCAGTGACAGGGAGAAGCGGCAAACGTACCGACAGGCCAAGAAGTACGCCGACGAATCGTATGTCCTCGATCTGGAGAAGAAGTACGTTGCTGACGTCAATTTCGCCCGTGGAGTCTGTTTCGCGGCAATCAGACAGCACGCCAATGCCATCGAATGCTTCCTTCGTGCTCTCCAAGAAGCCAACCCATTTGCATTTTGCGACATTGCATGGAGAGCAGCAATATCATACACAATACTCAAAGAGTACGACAAGGCAGTCGACATCTGCCTGATCGCCCTGAAAGTCGGAGCAGAAATCGACGACGATATACTCCTACACAAGGTCTACCAGTCATGTTATGCAGCCCTGGAGGCAAAATGCCTACACTTCCACTTCGGTGTTGATGAAATTACTCGCGCTTACGAAGAGAAGCGACTCAAAGAGAGTGACGTTGTCAACTCCTTGAACGACTTCCGCAGCATGCGCAACCACATCGTCAACCAGAATATTCGGTCACACCTACTGTCGAAGCTATCGAGCTTCATTGAGGCGCACATCGGCTGCCTCGAGCTCATCGAACAGCGCATCACTGCAATCAAGAACGCCCCGAGCGACGAGTTGGCTAACACTGATCACCTGAAGCCTGGCGAGCCTCCAAGCGTCAATATTTTACTATGGTCTCTTGGCATTGCAGCCATTATCGGCATCGCAGGGGGTCGGCAAAGTCGGTTTAGGTGGGGTTTTGGGTGAGTAGTCTGATGGCTCGTTTGGGTTGTCGTGACAGGGATCTGGTGGTGCTGGCGATGGAGGTGCCGGTGCCGTGGAAGAGTCGGATGAGGCTGATGGCCAGGTTACGCAGGGCGGCCATGACCTTTGGGCCGTTGCCGGTGCGCAGCTGGTGGCGGTCCTCATCGAAGACCACGTCCCTGACCCAGTGAAGTCGGTTCTCGATTCCCCAGTGCCCTTGGAGCCAGGCCGCGACGACCTCGGGCTGGGCATCGGTCATAGGGAGGGAACAAATCAGGTAGACCACCTCAACATGCTTCCTGCTCTTGATGGTCCTGGTGCGTCGGAGCTGGACCACCTGCGCAGCCCCGGGGAAGTCCACCCAGGCGGGAGCCTCAATCGCCTTGGCAGTACGCCGCACCCGCCGACCGTGAGAGGTGTCGACGCTTGAGACGGACGGGACACTCTTCCAGGGCAGCGCCTTGAGCGTCTTGCGAAGGGTCTTCTGGTTGCCCTTGACGGTGAGAAGGTAGTGACCACCACGCCGGGTGATCCACTGGGCTGTGCCTGTCTGGGTGTGCATCGCATCGGCGGTCACCACCACCCCGTCCAGGTCGAGGGGCTCAAGCAAGTCCCTGAGGGCCGGGATCTCGTTGGACTTGCCGGCCACTCGCTGCTGGGTCAGCACGGCTCCGGTGGCCTGGTCCAAAGCGGCCAGGAGATGAGGCGCCGGGTCCTTGCTGGTGCGGGCCCCACGCATGGTCTTGCCGTCCACCGCGATCACCCTGCGACCGTTGATGGTGCCGGCGCGTGTGCACAACCAGGACCTCAGGTGGGCATCAACGTCAGCGGGGTCCAGGTCCTGCAGAACCCGGCGGATGGTCGACTCCGACGGAAGATCCTGCCCCGCCTCCAGTCCCAGAGCCTCCAGGTCGGCGGCGGTCAGGTCGGTGGCGTACTCCCATATCGCAGTCAGGCTGCGACAGCCGGCCAGCACTCCGGTCACGGCCAGAGACAGCACCGTAAGCAGGTCATGACGCACACCCCGCCTGTCCCGGGGGTCGGTGACGCTCCTGAGAACCTGGACCAGAGGCTGGCGCGACAGGACGGTCGTGGTGGAAGATGACATCAGCGCGGGCTCCCAGGACGAAGGGATTGATTAGACACCACTCATCGTCCCTGCGGGGCCCGCGCCCCCGTCCTAGCAACACACCACCCCGTGAAACAAGCTCAGACACCCTCACCCACCGACTTTGCCGACCCCCTGAATCGGCATCGTCGCATACTCATCTGGAGAAAGCACTCTTTACACGGGGCTCGTATTCCCATTGATCGGGGTATTGGGATACTTCACAGTCCTGCAGAACCACGATCAGGATACAGCCAAGTACGAGAAGGCATGCCGCGAAGCGGGCGCTGCACAGAAGCAGGCTCGGGCCGCTCAGGGGCGCGCGCGGTCACTTGGTGCCGTCGAGATCAAGGTACTTGAGGATCAGTTGCGCGAGATGAAAGCGGACATTGAATCTAACTAAGCAGTATTAAGGAATTACCACCATGGATACACCTGTTGCTGACCAGTTGCGACTCCGAGGCGGCCACCTGGACTTTATCGGTCGTAGTCACATCTGGATCGACGATTATGACCGGGCCGACTCGGTACAGTTTGCCCAGTTCGCCATCGCCAATGCCCTGGCCCACACGGCACCAGGGCAGTTGGAGGTGCTCGTCTTCGACGACGCGCTCAGGGGCATCGCGGCGCCGTTCCAGGAGGTCAACAGCGGCGGGGAAAAGATCCTGCGCCACATCAACGACCTTCAGGAGCTGAACGAGACAATCAAGTACCTGCACGAGCATGTGCGCTCAGTGCTCAACGTCATCCAGGGCCGCACGGAGAGTCTGCTGGACTTCCGCCAGCAACTCTCACCCAAGGTAGAGGGCTTCAAGCTAGTCGTCCTCTCGACAATCTACCACCTGCTAAGTGACGAGATCAGAGACAAGCTCACCGTTCTGCTCAAGGCTGGCCCGGCTGCCGGCGTCACTTTTCTCATCCACTCCATGAAACTCAAGGTCAACGACGAGATTCTCGACCTGACTCAGCTGTGCGATGTTGATGAGCGCATGGTCTACGGCGATGACGGGGCAGTGCGGGGGCAGTTCGACCCGCAAAGTGCCGACGACCTCATCTCAGTCAGCCGACACGTCGCCTCGGCGCTCGCCAACGCCCAGGTGGAGCCAGTGGCCTTTAGCGACGTTCAGCCGCTGGACGCTCCGTGGTCGCAGTCCAGCCGAGACGGCATCAGCTTTGCAGTGGGTACCTATGGGATGTCCACCATCGAGGTCACCCTCGGCGACGAGCTCAACCAGCGCCACAACGCCCTGATCACCGGAGCGGTCGGGCAGGGCAAGTCCAACCTCATCTCGGTGGTGGTGCACTCCCTGTGCCAGCGCTACTCCCCCAGCGAGGTCGAGTTCTACATGCTCGATTTCAAGGAGGGTGTCACTCTCCAGGCCTTCGCCCCAGACCCGCACACTGGTTCTTTCCTGCCGCACGCTCGCGTGCTGGGGCTGGACGCCGACCGAGAGTACGGCGTCAACGTCCTGCGGCATCTCTTCGCCATCTACCGCCAGCGCATGGCCACCTTCAAAGCCGCCGGCGTGCAGAACATCCGCCAGTACCGCCTGGCTGATCCCGAGGCCGTCATGCCCCGCATCGTGGTGGTCATCGACGAGTTCCAGATGCTCTTCGCCGACCAAGATACCGTCGCCACGACCGCCAGCGATCTCATCATCAAAGGTGCCCGGTTGTTTCGCGCCTGCGGCATCCACTTCATCCTGGCCTCCCAGACCATTGGCAGTGGCGGCATGCTCGGGGGCACCACTGGTCAGGCGCTGTTCGCTCAGATCCCAGTGCGGCTGGCTCTAAAGAACTCCTTGGCGGAGTCTCACGCCACGCTCGGTCTCAAGAATGATGCTGCCAGCCACATCAGGTCTCGGGAGGCCATCGTCAACCTCGACTACGGCGAGCTGTCCTCCAACCGCAAAACCACCATCGCCTATGCCGACGACGCCATCCTGGCCGAGCTGCGCACCGCCTGGTGGCAGCAGGCCCAAGGCACCGTCACCCCACCAGAGGTCTTCGAGGGTGAGCGCCGCCTCAGGCTGGGCGACGACGCACGCGTCCTAACGAACCTGCAGAGCAGGCACGCCATGCTCGGCCGCCGCATCACCGTCGGCGTCGCGCCACTGGCAGCGGACTTCTCCACCGACGTCGGCCGCAACCTAGCCCTATTCGGAACCGGTCCAGGCCACACCATCTTGCTCAATGCTGCGCTCTCCCTCCTGCACAGCACGCCGGCCGCCGAGATCATCGGCCTCGATCTCACCAGCAACTGGCACTCACCAGAGCACGACAACGTGCGCATCCACTTCGAGCGCCAACTCACCAGGCTCGGCAGCACCTACCGCGTTGTCAACAAGCACCAGGCAGACGCACTCATCGACGAACTGGTCGAGCGAGCCGCATTCGCAGCCGACAACGCCAGCGCACCGCCGGTCTACGTCATCGGCTTCGGCATGGAACGGTGGCGCAGCGACACCACCAAGATCAAGACGCTCTTCGCCAACGGTCCGCTAGCTAGCATCCACCTCCTGGGCTGGTGGAACAAGTACTCCTCATTCAAAGCCATGGTCGGGCTCGGCGGCGACAACAACTTCGACATCCGCATGGCCATGCACCTCGACCATTCCTCAGCCCGCGAGGCCTTCAAGCAGCCCATCCTGCGCTGGACGCCGCAGGACAACCGCGCCCTCGTCTGGGACAGCGCCACCATGAGCAACCCACAGCTCGTCATCCCGTACAGCCGCATCAGCTGACGGAACGCGCCGCTCCACCAGGCTCAGCATCTCCCTCTCTCCACCGCCGCGTCGAAAGGTACCCGCACTATGTCTCTCGCCGACGTCCTCGCCACCGTCGAGTCCATCAAGCAGCAGATCGAAGACCAGCTCTCGCAGATCGCCAGCTTCAAGACCAAGACCGAGGACTCCATCACCCTCGTCACGTCCGAGCTGGAAGGCGACAACGCCGGCCACGAGCAGCGCATGCTCGCCGCTCTCAGCCAGGCGCTCGACAGCCTCGGCGGGGCCGAGAGCGCGCTCAACGCCTCTGCAGACGGCTGCCAGCAAGTCATCGACCTCTAAGACACGAAACAGGAGCACCGCCATGCCCGCCCTCGCAAACGTTGTGGCAGCCGCCCAGCAGATCGGCAGCAACGCCACCCAGCTCAGCACCGGTTCTAGCGCCACTGCCCAGTCCTTGTCTCAGAAAGCAGATGAACTGCAATCCGTCACTACACCATCCCAAACGGGCGAAAGCGCCGCCCAGCAAGTTCGCACTGCCAGCCAAGCGCTCGAGAGCTGCGCCGCCGCCATGAGCCAACTCAGTTCCGCCGTCGACGACTTCGTCCAGCACGCACAGCAGTAGCCCCTCATGCCAGAAACCATTAGCGAAGGGGCGCAGCAGCAGCTCCTCCACCAGCTACAGGATGCACTTGGCTTGGTGAAAGACGCCGACACGAGCACCCACGACGTGGCTGCAATTACCCAGAGCGCTGCCGACGGCCATCAACTCACCGAGGTGATGCTGCAGCAAATGATGGCAGCAAGAGGTTATCTGAAGTCGTGCGCCGATCAGATCGAGTGTGCGATAAGTAATATCAAAGCGATTCCACTTGACCCACCACCGGAAGACTAGCACCAAGGACAGCACGCAATGTCGCACAACTTTCAGGAAGTGATTGACGAACTACATCGAGGCCGAGATCTACTCACTTCGACCAGCGGCACACAAGGAAGACTCAACGACCTTAGCGCAGCCCTTAGCAATGTCTGCAGTCGAGTATCCACATACTGTAGCGACGCCGCTCAGGATGCCGCGGAGAACCTTGCAACGGCACAAGGCTTTATATCCAACATCACCAGAGGCTGTATCACGGCATACAACAACGCCAATGAAGAACTGATTCTGAGACTTTATGGACAAGCCGTTTCCAATACATCTCGGGGAACACAGATCGACACAACCACCTCGCTACGACAAACCACAACATCAGTACCTTTACCAGCAGGCACGCACAAAAAGCCAAACCAAGATCACCAGAAAGACAATAAACTCACCACGAAAAACAGAGAGGAAACTGGCAGCAGTTTAGCCAAAGCAATTTCTCTTCTAACCCAAGAGCAATACCGATACATGTTCAGCGACCCAAGAGGAGACGCCTTCAACGATAGCACATCTAGCGAAGACCTAAAAAAAATCAGTAGACTTAAAACAATTGTACGATACCTTACCGAAAGCGATTCCTCTTCCTGTGGTTGGTTGATTCGGATAATAGAAGGAAGAATCTTTAACCTTGAAAATGTTCGCAGATACCAACTAAACGAAATTCACGTGACGCAAGTGGGAGCACGCACGGGAAACGACGGCGTGGCCCTTCCAAAACAATCAAAATACAACCGCGTTGACTCGATCAGCATACACCACGAACAAGTTGTCGAACGAAAGCATAGCCAAATCAGCGAAATTTCATTCTCGACTTGGAAGCAATATGTCGATCAGCTCGCAAACAAATACACCCCTGGGGACAAGAGTATCGTCATCGCCGACACCCCTTCCAATCGGGAGAAATTTGAATCCGTTGGCCTTGACCCAGACAAACTAATTGGAAAATCGCTCAAGGGAATAATGATACTGGAAATACCTGAGCAAGACGATCCACCCCCGCCAGAATACTTAGCATACGCAGCCGAGAGGCACGTAACGATATGGGACACGCGCCACGATGAGTGGAAACTGTCGGACGATGGAAAGAGCTCCATAAAACACAGAAACTCAGTATTGAAGATTGGCCGAATGGCAAGTACACTAGGGATGGCGTTAATTAACGAAAGGAAACGTAAATGAAATGGAAATTCTGCGAAGACTTCAATGTCAAGCTCCAAAACGCAATGCCAATATCGAAGCTATTTGAAACGGAGAATTATAGGCCATATTGGCTCAGCGAAGACGAAGCCAAAAAGTTCTACACAATGCCGCTCAAAGATATCACTATTGTCGCACCGGACGAAGAGAAAGCGGGCGTAAAGTACGCACCGTACTACATTAATGTTGATTCAGGAGAGAACCCCTCTTTCACAGTACGCCGCTTCCTATTTCTTGATATGCCCCTAGAAACACTCTGGTGGAACAACGTGGGCAACGGCCGCCTATTTTGTGCACTAATGCAGTTCTACGATTATGGCGACACTCTCGGTAACGGCCAATGGCTCCCACAAAAACCAATGGAAGTCATGATTACGAACCGTCAAGATGGTAGTGGTGAGTTTATGTTCATCGACGGAAACGACCCGACAAAACGCGTCAGCCATGAATTCAGCGGCATGGACGTATCTGACCTGTATGTGGACGTACCAGAATGGGGAGAATGGCAGACGCTGATTAAAGATTTTAAAGATCGAAGCGCCCGCAAGGCGAAGTCTTGACCAGTTACGTCGGCGGACAGCTTGGACTCGTGTCATTCATATCAGAGCCTATCTTGCTACCCCTAAAATATTCCTCGACTTATTCTCGTTTCCGTAAAACAGTAATTAATTGACTCCTTCTAGCCGAGGGTACCCCAACAGACATCCGAATGGAGAGTTACGGACGCATGCGTAAGTCAAGATTAAAAACCGACTGCGACTACTACCAAGAATTCGGATTCAAACGGAAGGAATCGACAGCTCAACTACGCCAAGATGTCGAGCGCGTGCGTCGGCAATGGCGACGGAGAGCCTCTCTCGGTGGCAAAGATGGCGAAGAGGCAAGTGATAGCCTCAGCCTCCTGGCATGGACCTTACTCTCGACGAAGCTGTGTCGATTCTCTCGCAGCGACACTCGCAATGATCTGCCCGTCGGTCTTTTCCGCTGATGGGTCAATCGAATAGTAGAAACTCAGGTTCAAGTCATCTTTAAACTTGGCATAGAGTTCCGGGCGCAAGAACTCGCTCTTTTGCGAGTTGAACGACGAACGTTCCTTCAGGCTGCCATCGGCTCTCGTGCCGGTTCGCCTCACATCTATGCAATAGATTTTGTCAGGATCGTCGCTAGTATCCGAGATGCCTAGTTGCCGCACAACGGCTCTCTTTTGCCCCTCGCTCAGATCCTTGATGTCGACAGGAATCCACTTGCCAAACTGCTCGCAAAATTGCTCAATTAAGTTTCCTTCATTTGGTTTATCCTCAATCCCAAAGAAGTCTCGAAATACTTTTTTGTCTGCACCGTGAATGCGAGTCACGTTTGCCCATGTCGATAACGAGTCAGAGACGTCATTTTTTCGCATGAAGCATAGTTCAACGAGCGCATAGATATCCGGCTTCGGAATGTTGATATAGTCAGTAACTGTGACGTAGTAACCCTGCTTTTTGTAGGTAAAATCAAAACACGTTACCACCCATCCACGCTCTCTCATAGCATTCCGAAGTGGTTTTAAATTCTGCAAGAGATAGGACATCGCAACCTCTTTGTTGTGCTAGTCAGCGACGCAGTCGATAATAGCAAGTAATCTGCAGCAATATCAGGTAGTGCTGCAGATGCTGACAAACATCAGCAACCCCTCTCTCCCAACCCCTTCAACCCTGCACTACCTCTGCAGGAGCGTCAGTACCTCCACCCCAATCTGCTCTGCTATCTTCTCTAGGCTCTTGAGGGTGAGGTTGCGTTCACCTCGTTCGACACCGCCCATGTAGGTGCGGTGGACGCCAAGGACGTCTGCGAAGGCTTCTTGGCTCAGGCCTCTCTCCAGCCGGTAGGCACGCAGGTTCCTGCCCACCGTCTTCTGGAGATCACCAACAGCCATATCTCTCAGCCTGGCTACCTGCTACTTTAAGGTCTACAGACTGATGAGTAGCATCAAGGTCGCGATGCCAGCCGAGCGGTGGGGAGGTGAGAGCGATGAGCGGTGGCGACTGACTGCAATCCATCAGGCTGCCTCACGGTGCTCGGCGTCGTGGGGCAGTTCTGATTCGAGCGTCCAAGTCACTGCGAAGCCAGCCTTGGCCAGCAGCCAGCCAGGCATGTCGAGCGACACGACGCGGCTGCTGACAGCCTTCGGCGAACGATGCACCCGGGCTACCTGCGTCGCCGCAACCGTGTCGGTGATCATCATCTCGGCGATGGCTGTATCGGTGTAGTCAACATGGAGTGAGAGCCCACGCGCAGGCTGAGGCAGCTCAACGTAGATGCGGTGGCCCCACGCCGGCGTCACGGTGCGGTAAACGTGACGGATGCGGACGGGGTTGCCCGCGGTGGAGACAGAGGTGTCGACAATGTAGGTCTGTCCACCCTCGTGTTCCGTGCGGCGGATTGGCATCTCCTCGCCGTCGACGGTGAACGACAGCAGTTCGAAGCAACGCCGGCTGGCGGCATCCATCCCGGGCCGTGGAGTCATGAGCCACGTCGTCGTGATGGGGGTGTCCATCACAAGCGCGTTGTACGCCGCCCGATCGGATACGCAGGCGAAGCGGCGCTCACTACCACTGGGCACGGTGGTGTACTCCCACTCCACCGTGACGTCGAGCAGAGGAGTACCTGCGGTACTCCTCTCTACTGCAGTAGAGAGCCGAACGCGCGCCTCGACGTCGTACCACCGCTCGGCGGCGCGGATGGCTTGGTCGCGGATGTCGGCATAGATCTCGCGGGCGAACTGCTCGTCGCCCAGGCGCTGCGCCATGATGGCCGCAGCTGCGTCGTCGAACTGCTTGGGCGTGGTCAGGCGAGCCATCTCTGCGGGGTGGCGGGCAAGACCCTCGCACAGGACGCTCCACAGCTTGGCCGGCGACAGGTCGACGATGGCCTGCTGAGTGCGCTGGATGGCGACGTCCTCTTGGTCGCGCCGGTAGGAGTAGTCCAGGATGGTGGAGACCAGACCAGCCCCAAGCAGTGGGCCACCAACCTCATCCAGCGGCAGATGATGCAGCCAGCTCCAGTCGCCCAGGCTCAGCGTCGCCAGCCAGGCGTTGAGCATGATGAGCAGAATACCGATCAAGGTGAATGAGACGGCCAGCAACGCCGCTTTGGTCTTGAGCAGCCGACGATACAGCGGCAGTACATCTTTGCTGGCCATGAATAGTATATAGTATAGCAAAATACAGACACAAAGAGCAAACACGATCGGTATTATCTATTATCTGAGTATTGCAAGTGGTGCGCAGATAAGTCGGCCAACAAGATGAGATGCCGCAGATACTCCGCCTGCAAAGGATGTCGGCAGGAGGGTGCCCTACATGCAGCAGAACACTGCATTTGCGCAGGTCGGCTCCGGTTTTGAATGCGACACAAATTAGCGTCTCGACATTGTTCTCGCGCCTGCATTGTGTTTAAATAGAAGTATGACAAATGAAGAACTCTCACAGCAAATTGCAGCACTCACAGCAACCATAACCGAGAAATTCAACGAGATCGACAAGCGGTTTGAAACAATCGATGGGCGGCTTGACAAGCTGCAGGCAGGGCAGGACGACCTAGTCGCCAAATACGACAGCCTGAAGGCAGGGCAAGACGACTTAGTCGCCAAACATGCTGACCTGCAAGTTGGCCTAGACGACCTGCGCACCAAGTACGGCGAAATGAACGAGAAGCAGGGTCACATCGTCAATGCACAGAAGACCATCGCCAAGATGCAGGCTGACCTGCAGCACACTGTGGAGGAGCAGGGTGCCAAGCTGGAGGAGGACTTCACCGACATGAAGGCGACGCAGGCGAGCATCCAGCACGACATCGCACGGATCAACCGCAAGATGGTCGTCGAAACCGGCGTGCGCGACACGATGCACGAGAGCGTCTTCTCCACCCAAGACAGCCACTACCGCGACCTCGACCGTCGCCTCCGCGTCCTGGAAGCCCACTTTCCCGAATTAGGGCAGCAGGGAGCGTAGGTACTGCTAGCGCTAGCTCAACGAAACTCGGCTTTGGCCTCCATCAGCCGGCCAATCGCCCACCTCAGCCGCTGCGCCGTCTCGGGGCTGACCTCCAGCCCGTGGTGCCCGTCGCCGAGGTAGAGCCACTCGTCCGCCTCACCGGCGTACTGGTAGCGCACCAGGTAGAGCTCGGTTGGCACTGCCAGTCGCTCGGGCACACCGTCGCCACCGTGTTCATGCTGCGGGACGACGCCCGCAACAGGGAGATGAGCACTCTCGTGGACGACGCCATCAAGCTCATCGCTCGCCGCATCATGGTTGACGGCGCACCACGCAGGGCAGCGCTCCGCTTCACCTGCTGGCTGCTCATGCCGCACGCTGCCTCCTCTCCCCCAAGCTCCGTCTGCTTGCACGACCGCAGCCAACCGCAGTACAAGGTGCGAAGGCCAGACCAGCGGCAGCAGCCAACGGAGAACAGCGATATTGGACTGAGAAGCAGGGAACAGCTGGCCATCGCCAACCATCCACTCCCCCGCGTCTATCTCCCTACACTCCAGTGATGCGCGCCAGCACCAGCATGTCTGCGTGCTGGCCGCCCACCAGGTACCGCTGCGTCAGCCGGCCTTCTTCGACGAAGCCGAGGCTGCGGAAGAGACCGAGCGAAGCGGCGTTACCCGCCACGATCCACGCCTCCAGGCGATGCAGCCCCAAGTGGCCAACCGCCCAGTCAATGACAGCCCGACCACCCGCCGAGCCGTAGCCTTTGCCCCGATCGCTCGGCCGCCAGATGCAGATGCCCACCTGAGCAACGCGGCTGCGCCAGTCGATGGCATGGATCGAGGCCTCACCGACCAGCCGCCCATCACTGTCTGCCAAGACGAAGCTGTAGGCCGTAGCCGGCTGCGGGCCCGCTGTATCGGCGATCTTGCGGCGAAGCTCTGCACTACTCCTCGGCCGCCAGTACGGCGGGCCATACTGCGCCAGCTCCGGCCAGTCCGCGCACGCCTCGAGGATGGTGAGGATGTGGGCCTCGGCCAGCGCCTGGAGGCTGATGGCCATCGTGTTCCTCCCCCCGCTACCGCGCATCATCTGCCTCTCGCACCACTACATGCTACTCATCAGTCTGTAGACCTTCAAGTAGCAGGTGGCCAGGCTGAGAGATGTGGCTGTTGGTGATCTCCAGAAGACGGTGGGCAGGAACCTGCGTGCCTACCGGCTGGAGAGAGGCCTGAGCCAAGAAGCCTTCGCAGACGTTCTTGGTGTCCACCGCACCTACATGGGCGGAGTGGAACGCGGTGAACGCAACCTCACCCTCAAGAGCCTGGAGAAGATGGCGGAGCAGATTGGGGTGGAACCGCTCAGGCTGCTCGGGAAGTAGGCCGGCGTTCGCACACCTGGCACGTTTCCAGTTGGCCCCCTACGTCACCACTAGTAGGTAGCCCCATGCAGCCGAATCACTTCGCCGAAGTTACTGAACATCCGTAGTAGACTCCCTCGCAGCGCCGTGCGGGAAAGCAGGCGCCTATTTTAATCGGTGATTCGTTTTAGGGAGACACCTATGGGCCAATCCACCAATGACATGATGGCCGTGAACTTGCCGCATGAGCCGCGAGAATACATGTGTACCTGGCATCTCCCAAAAGCTGTCCAGGATAGCGACGAAGATCAGCTTGTCGATGTGCCAGGGACGATTGACCTCACCGGACGCCACGATCCAACTGCCTCATTTCAAGGGATTCTCCCCTATGTGTCGGACAGTGGGCGAGCGAGTTTCCCTCAAACCAACAACTTTAATTGCCTAACTGGCACTCTATCGTCCGGAATCCATGTTGCACTACTAAACGGTCAAACGAGTTACTGGTTCCACAATGGCGGCGGAGCAAAAGGGGCTTTTGCAGTATTATCCACCAGGCCTTTTGCGCACGATAACTACCGAAAATACCAGAGCATCGAACTGCAGATCGATGGCCTGGAAACGATAGTTGACGAAGCTCCAACCACTATAGAGTTCACGAAACGCACAGACGAGCACGATGAATCATACAAAATAAGCATACCGACACAAAACTCTTTGGATTGGAAAATTCAAGAGGCGCAGATGCGCCTCGGCTATGCTGGCCGTCTCCGTCCAGACAGGTTTAACTTCCGCACTTCATTTGCACCCTATCTACGGATTGATATCGAAGAACCAATCAGCCTCGCCGACTGGTGGCTTCGGTGGATTATTCCATTGTGCGACATTCTCGAAGTAATCAACGGCAAGCCGCTCGACATCATGTACCTGCTCGCTTTCGAAGACAAAGACGCAACAGGCTCAAAACGACGCGCCGACCAAGTTTTCCGCTATGACATCCGGCAAGACTGCATCAAAATCGACGAAAAAAGGTTCAACCACACTCGAGCTATTGTTAATCTAAAGCAAGACAACATAAATCTTCTCAACCTCATCGCCAAACGTCGCGAACTCGAAGCATCTCGACACCCACTCATAGAAACATACCGTAGTAATGCAGTGTCCGATGACCAGCACCCACGTTCACGTTTCCTTCTCTTGATCCAAGCTCTAGAAGGGCTATACGGCTATGAACACAAGGAAGAGTATCAGCGACGGTGTGAGCAGTACGCAGAGAAACGAGAATTGTTCTTAGAACGAGCCAAACCGGTCATCAGCCAAGAAGATTTCAAATTCTTGAAAAAGAACCTACTTCGCAAGCCAACCAGTGGCCTAGTAGGCGCATTGTCAGCCATTTTCAAAACACTCCCTAAAGTAATTCAAGATCAGATAGATTGCAGCCAGATTGTTATCCAGACTCGCAACATTCTTGACGATAAACGTATATCCTCTGCGGGTGCTTTGACAAAAGTGCGTAACAGTCTCTCTCACGGCTCATCAGCGTACGACCCTAACGATCTGGAGGAGATCTGTAGTCTCCTCGACAAAATTGTCAGAGCAGAGATATTTCGAATGCTTGAACTTCCTGACATCGTGCAACAACGCGTTTTAGAAGCATAGTTAATCAAGTAACACTAGATCAATTTCATTGAATGTTGTACAATGATAAATGCTACACTCCTGGGAATGGAGGAAACCATGAGTAAAAAGAAAGCATGTGCCCTTATGATAATCTTGGGCGTACCATATTTCTTCGGAATTGGTCTTGTCGCTGGCCATGATTCACTGGGCGGGTTCCCTGTCGCACGCGCTTTTTTGTTTGCTATCACAGCGACCATAATTAGCGCAGGCGGCATGCTCCTGCTTATGTACGATTCCGATTCGATAGCCTAGGCTAGAATTTACGTTGAGTCGACGGGAGTGTAGCAATTCCCTGCGACTAAGAAGTAGTATCAGTCACCTCTCCGCTATTTCTTTTCCTCCACGCCTTTTCGACACGTCGCCTCGCAGAACGTACATTAACGTACGCGAGGATCCACGACGCTACCAACAGTATTCCCGTCACTGCGATATACCAACCCGTACTCTGTGTCGGATAGGAAAAATAACCGCAATACTTGACGATTTGAAAGCCAACGGCACACACCAACGTTATTCCATAGACGGCAGCGAGAGACCGCCCACGACGAGCAAACGCCGTTGCAAACAGCGGGTAAGCAACGATGATCTGTGCGTACGCACTTTGAAACGGCCCACCGGAGTACATAGAGAATAAGCAGGAAAAGAACACCGATGACGCCACGAGAAAGTAAACTCGAATCACAACTCCAGTATCGTATGAGAACTCATCCGTGTGTTGTTCAACCGAAGGAGCCCGCCAGTTCGACGCCTCGCCAGAGACTCCCCCGTTCGCATGGCCAGGCCGAGGACCATCGACATCATCAACACCGCCATCAAGATCCTTATCCATGACGTGACCAATTTTTTGAATAAAAGTAGGAATCCCTTCAATGTATAAACTAATCCAGGAGACCGCCAACGCACAGGCGAGTGCAAAATAGAACTTGCCGGGAGGGAGATGCGCGTGCTGACCGAAGTGCCGCAAAACGGCCGTATAGATCACTATGGTCAGCACAGTAAATACACCAACAAAATTGGCTTGAGTTAACGGGTGAGTTACCGGATACCTAGGTCCGGGAAAATTGTCAGCCTTTGGTTTCACGCTCCCAAAGAACGGCCTGCGTTCTTGCTCATCACTGCTTCCGCTAGAAATGCTCATGACCGAACCAACTTCAAGCAGCGCGCGACATAATCCACCCCCGTGGCGTACACAATGGCGGCAGTGCACACGGCCAGCGCCTGAGACACGGATCCCATCATGACGTAGGCGCACTCCCAGATGAGGATGGCGATGCCGTACGACATGTGCCAGTAGGCCCCGATAATGATGACGCGGTACTTGGCTAGCAAGTAGGAGGAGAAGCCGCCCTGTAGCAGGTCGCGCAGGAGCAGCACGCTCCAGGCAGCCCATCCCCCGCCGTAGTACAGGCAGGTCAGGAGGATGACCGTGTGAATAGAGACGCGGTCGAGCAGTACATCGCCCAGCCGGCGTGAGGCAGTGTCTTCACCTACCTTGCGGGCGGCCACACCATCGAAGTAGTCCAGCAGCGCGAAGGCGACGAATGACGTGCAGGCCATGAGCTGCCAGCCCATGTTCAAAGCAGCAATGCCGAAGAGAATGATGGGGATGCGGACGAGCGTGACGGAGAGTGCAGCCATGCGCGCCAGCTGGCTTGGTGCGACTTGCTCGGGCGCAATAGTGCTGGCGTATAGGCCCTGGCTGGGCCTGCGCAAGCTGGCAACACTGAAGCGATTGTCGAGAGATGCGAAGATGGCAGACATGATGATCCAATCTCTAGAACTGCTGTGACGACGTCGTGACATGCAGCAACATCGTGCAAAGCCAGGGTGGACGTGTCTAGCCCTTCGCTATATAGGCAACAGCCATAAGAAGCCCACGATTAGCGAGGCGGCGTGCGTCAATTGACGGGAGTCTGGGGCTCCGACTGAGCGGAACTGTTGTGTGCGCCGCATGACCATGCAGGTGTGCGCAGCGTCGTATCTATCCACGAAACTGCTTGGTGGTCTGTCGAGGATGAGCACAAGTGCCTGCAGCCGACGCTCTGCTCCGAGCCAGAACGACCAACGCGACACCGCGCTATAACGGGCGTTATGCAGCAGTCGCGACAAGGCGGAGACCAGCTGATCCAAGGACTCCTGACAAGGTAGATTCCAGCACCAGCCGACGCGCCTGCAGCGAGGCCGCCCCTGACGAAGCGCAGGTTGCTCACGCAAGGCATGTGCCCGTGCTGCCGCTCGAATCTACAAATCAGCGACGATCTACTGCTGCACGATCGTCACTCACTGCTGAGAGTCGCTATTGCATAGTGCAACATTGAAGGAGTTCTGAGAGCAGCGTTGTGCTGGACGGAGCGGAGTCTTCGCCGTGGTGGTGGACGCTTTGGCGTCATGTCCCGCTTGAAGCCTCGCAACGCAACCGTGACCATCCACCCGCCGTCCACGGCACCGCTCGGTGCGATACTGACAAAGTTGTCGCGCTAATGCTGCGGTCGCACACAGTCGTGTTGGCTGCTCCCAGTAGAGGCGCTTGGTTCGATTGCGTGGAAGAAGGCGTGCCCTGTGCCGGTGGAGCAGGAGTGGAGGGTTGGGCTGTGCGCCAGCTGCCTTGAGCCGCTCGACCCGACCGAGGTTGGGAAGAAACACGTCGGCTTCTGCTCGGAGCACTGCCGCAAGCAGGCCGAGAAGATCCGCTACGTTCGGCAGGCGATACGCGATGGTCGAAGCACCGACCCGCTAACCGCCCTGGTCACCTCCAGCAATATGATCACCTTCCTCGCCTTTGACCTGGCCTACACCAGGCCGCGACTGAGCGACGAGCTTCGCCAGGAGGTACTGGCACAGAACGACGGCCGCTGCGTTAGCTGCAACGAGCGGCGAGCCACCGAAGTTGACCACATCGACGGCGGATCGATCGAGCTGAGCAACCTTCGCGGGCTCTGCCGGAGGTGCCACGTGCTCAAGCCACGTGGCGAGATCCCCGACGATCTCACCCGAGACGGCGCAGGCACGATCGACACCAGTGAGCAGTCTCAGGAACTGCGGCAGCTCTGGCGACTGGCACTGCGTAGCCGCCAGCCGCTCGACGAAGCGCCGGAGTGGCGCGACCTACGCGAACGCGCCACCGAATACGCCGACACCAGGTTCGGCTGGATCACCCAGCAGATCCTGTGCGACCAGCCAGTCTGCCCAGCCCACGACGGCATTCACTGGCGAACGGAGTGGCCCCGATATAGGCGAGCCTGTCGGGAGTGGGCGAAGGAGAGGGCTGCGGCTGGTTCATGACCGACAACCACAACCATCCACATACTCAAGGATACAAAGAAGCAGAAATGACAGATATCGAGAATCGCGATCTGCACAAACAAGCGCCATTCGCAAACATCGTGACCGACACGAACCTTGTCCAGATTGCCAAACTTAGTGCAGCCGCCCTGGATTCATCTATTGCAAGCATCAATAGACCCACGATACCACGAGAGACTCAAGAATCACTATTTCAAGCAGTATCGGCAATTGCAGAGGCTCGCCAGAAAATACAACAGGACTGGGTTGCCAACCTGAGTAAAATTCAGATTCAACTGCCACCAATTGTCTTCACACCCGAAATGCGACGCAATTTAACGTCGACCACCTCAATATTGAACACGACAGTACTTTCGCATATCCAACAAACTTCACTTGCAATCTCAAACAACTCTGAGCTGATCAGTTCACTCACTCAGACAATGAGCAAGTTGCATCTTCTCAACGAAGACTTGAACAAGCGACTGGCAAAGTCGATTGCAGCCATTGACTTTTCGCCAATTTTGAGAGAATACGATGCTACGATCAAAGCTTCCGACACGTCCGCAACCCCGCTCGGTCTAGATCTTGAGCAACTAATTTACACTCAGACACTGCCTATTGATGCGACAGCAGGACCTGAGGCTTACGTTATCATCAAAAAGGATGCGCCGGAGCTAGCAGCATCGATTGACGTAGCAGCAGACAAAGCGAATACAGGACTCTTGTCGAAGACAATAGTGAGATATTCGCTTGCCTTCAGCATGTTGTTCATTATCGCGATGGCAATACTTGTAGGCAACAACAATATAAAAATTCTGCCTCCAGAATGGACCGCCTGGATTCGATCAATAACACAGATTGGACTAGACGGCATCCCATTTGCGTTCATGATAGGAAAAGGCGATTCAGAATGACACATATCCACACAACTCACATCACATAGAACACCTCATCCTCCAATATCGCAGGAACTAACAACATGACAGTTAACCCTTGGATGCCACTATCAGTAAGAAGAAATCAACAATCTGAGTTCAACTTGGTCGACAACGTGCCTCAGTTTATGAGACATGGTATAAAAGGGTGGATCCAGCAGGCGATAAATGGAGACGATCGACTCGTAGCTCAGATGGCACTTGAACTGCGCATCGACGAACTCAGCGACAACATTGACAATTTCTATCCAGATGACGCAGTTATCGCTTGCATCCAAAGAAGCGGCCCTTGGGATATGTACGACGAGTCATTGGCTCTCGACGTCATGGATTGGCTCCTTGGTCACGGTTGCGGCCACGCACAATCACTTGAACACATCTTAAAATCTGCTGGCCACGTTCTCCGCGTATCACCCGATGGCGGCCGTCTAGTGGAGCGGATTGATCCCGCGCTCTGGAACGAGTACGAACAGGTAACTCAGTTAGACGATCAAGCTTCGCAGTACATGCAAGAAGCATGGGCCCTTGCTTTCGGACGCGAACCAAATTTGAGTGACGCCTGGGGTAGAGCTATCAAGGCCATCGAGACGCTGCTCAAACCGATCGTCTCACCCAAGAACGACAAAGCAACCATTGGGAGCATGGCCAGCGCACTCCGCCAAGCACCAGACAAGTGGACGTGCAAACTGCCAAATCGGGAATATAAGTCCAATGGTGAGATGAACGTCAAGCCTAGCATCGAAGTCTTTATTGACGTACTAGCTACCATCGGTTACCAGCCTGATCGACACGGCGGTGATCAGCCGCAAGACGTCGACGAAACCACTGCGCGCAGCGTTCTATTCTTGGCTACGACCGTTGTTGGTTGGCTACGAGACGGGACACTGAGAACGATCGACAGCATTGAGAACTGACGGCAGACCACAATTCTGAAATGTGTAGTATGTTTGCCAATAGTCATCGATCGGAAGTATAATCAACGGTATGACAACTAATCCAGATCCTTCCACCAAACTCATCCGCAACTCCACCGCCGAGTTCCTCATCTTCACTGCCCAAGACGGTGATTCCAGCATCGAGGCACGCTACGAGGATGAGACGATCTGGCTAACGCAGCGCCTGATGGCCGAGCTGTTCGACGTCGACGTGCGCACCATCAGCGAGCACCTGGGAAACGTCTTCTCCTCTGGCGAGCTGGAGCGTAAGGCAACTATCCGGAAATTCCGGATAGTTCGATCTGAGGGCTCACGCCAGGTGACACGCAGCATCGACCACTACAACCTCGACGCCATCATCTCGGTGGGCTACCGCGTCAACTCGGTGCGCGCCACCCAGTTCCGCCAGTGGGCCACCAGCGTACTGCGCGACTTCGCCATCCGCGGCTATGTCATCGACCGCCAACGTATGGAGAACGGCACCTTCCTAGGCGAAGACTACTTCGAGCGCCTGCTTGATGAGATCCGCGAGATTCGCTTGTCCGAACGTCGCTTCTACCAGAAGGTCACCGACATCTACGCCACCAGCATCGACTACAACAAGGACGCCCCGACCACCAAGCGCTTCTTCGCCACCGTCCAGAACAAGCTCCACTACGCCGTCCACGGCCACACCGCCGCCGAGCTGATCACCTCCCGCGCCAGGGCCGACCAGCCCCACATGGGCCTGACCAGCTGGGCGAACAGCCCCGACGGCAAGATCCTGCGCGGTGACGTGACCATCGGCAAGAACTACCTTACCCGCGAAGAACTCGACGACTTGGGTCGCCTGGTCAACGCCTTTCTTGATCTGGCCGAGTCCCGCGCCCGCCGTCAGATCCCCATGACGATGGAGGACTGGTCCACACGCCTTGACGCCTTTCTCGACTTGGACGACCGCCAGATCCTCGACAGCGCAGGCCACATCTCCAAAGCCCACGCCGACGATCATGCTCTGAGCGAGTTCGAGAAGTTCCGCATCATCCAAGACCGCAATTACGTCAGTGACTTCGATCGGCTGGCGCAGCAGGCAGAGCAGCAACCCGGCAGAGATGCCAAGCAGGAGTAGCGAATACACTGCGGATTGATCTGGGTGCGGTCATTGTCGTTCTGGCTACCAATCACCCCTGCGCCGTCGCCAGATGCTTCTTGACGGTATCCCGCCCGAAGCCGAGCTCCAGGCCAATCTCGATGTAGGTGCGCCCCTGAGCATGGAGCTGCTGAGCACGCTGGAGGTCATCGCTGGTGAAGCGTCGCCTGCGGCGGGGCGGCTGCGTGGCCTGGCGGCAGGTGGCACGGACAGTGGTCTCTGCGACGCCGACCTCCGCAGCGATCTGGCTGACAGCTATGCCCGTGCGGGCCAGATCGACGATCTGCTGCTTCTTCGCCGTGCTGATCGGACGGCAGGCCGTCTTACGGATACCCCGAGCCGTCGTGGTCTCGCTGGCCTGCCCAGTAGGCGCTACGCTAGCCGTGCTCGGTTCCGGAGCCACCTCACCCGCAATGAGACGCTTGCGGAAGGCGAGTAGGGGCTTCCAGTTGTTTGTGTCGAGCTTGCTGAAGCGCACCACAGCATCGCTATACAAACCCTCACCACTGGCTCGGGAACGCGTCACAGAGTTCCTCTCACATCAGTTCAGACTCTGGACTGGTTGCGGGCCTGGAGCCTGGACGAACCAGGTTGGACTGCTGACCTCGACGGCACACCCACCTTGCTCATAGCGGATAGGCGGCGCTGAAGGCACGCACGCGCGGTCCCAGACCATTCATGAAGGCCTCCAGGTGCAACGGCAGGTCGGGGTTGACCACCCCCACCACATCCCAGTCGGGGAAGAGCGTGCCAAGCTTCTTTCCATTGGCGTAGAAGACAATGTCCTGCCCCGGCATCACTGACACCGTGAACCTCACCTGCTCCCAGGGGATCGGGGTGAAGACTCGGCGCAGTGCCTTTCGGGAGACCAGGAAGCAGGCATCCTCCGTCATCACGGCGGTAAGCCGAGCCCCGTCACTTGTACGCAGGAACGGCACGCCGCTCCAGTGCTCCTGATCAAGACTCGAGTCGGTCCAGAACGTGGTCGCCGCAGCGCCGTCGCCGCGAGCAGGCAGATCCCACAGAGGTATACGGGCAGTTCTCAGATCTTCGAAGACGCCCCCGATGCCACCTGCATCGGCAGGACGCCAGAAGACCTCCTGCGCCAGAGCGCGTGCACGCAGAAACGTCCCAGCATCCGTGTCCGCATTTTCAAGCACCTTGGCGGTAGTCGAGTCCAGAGGATGCTCAGCCGTCGCCAGCCACCCCCTGGCCCCGAGACGGACAGCACGCACACGCTCGGCAGGGATGAGGGCCTCGATCGCGCCGGTCAAGGCACTGAGATCCTCCGCAGGCCAGATTTCGGTGCGGAACAAGGTGACAGGAGCAGTCAGTGCCATGATGTGGGCGCCTTCAAGGATGATCGTCGCATCAACATGGCGAGTCTCAGGTGTTGCGTACATGACCTGGAACGCCACCTTTCCCACGATGACCGAGGCCAGGTACTGCCCCCACCCGGAGCAGCGGTCAACGAAACCCTGCACGTAGCGCTCAAGGAGGACCGCCAACGTGCGCTCGTCTATATAGCCCGCCGCCCGGGCCGAGGTGAGGATGTTGATAACGCGGCAGCAGTCGAAGCCGGCAGCCGCTGCGGAGCCGGCGAGCATCGACACGGCGGGTACGTGCTCAGCCACGAGACTCGAATCCGGCCATAAGCCGGCCTCGGCCTCCAACGAGTCACACCACTCGATCGCAGAGGCGGCGTCCACAACCTCGAAGGACTCCTCCAGGAGAGTCGCCGCCACCTCTTGACTCAACCCCGCCAGACCAGCACCCTCCGTGTCCCAGAGCTCAGGAGCGGCCTCGTGATACGGCCTGGCCAAGAACTCGTAGTCAGCGTGAAAGGGAGAGACAAGCATCATGACGTCAGTGAGCACGATCGGACTCCGTCCTAGGCACGAGTGTTGCTCTCAGAGCCTTTCAGACACGGTACGGGAGGACAAGGTATCAACCGGGAAAATATGGGATCAGGAGGTCTTCTCCGCTCCTCTTCTCCCGGATCCCCGGGACCTTTGCCCTCCCGCTGCCGGAAGGGGGACACTGGGCATGTCCTGCCCCGATTCAAGGAGCCGTCATGAAGATCGCCGCCCGGGCCGAAGCCGCTCAGCCCTTCTATGCGATGAGCATTGGAGAACGCGCTGGAATCCTCCAGGCGGAGGGTCACTCGATCGCCAAGCTCAGCCTGGGCGAGCCCGACTTCGGCGCCCCTCCCGCGGTCCGTGAGGAGATGTGCCGCGTCATGGACGGCCGGCCGCTGCCCTACTCCCCCGCTCTGGGCCTGCTCGCACTGCGTGAGGCCATCGCGGGCTTCTACCGGGACAGGCACGGCGTCGAGGTCGATCCTGCCCGGATCGTCGTCACCACCGGAGCGTCCTCGGCGCTCCTGCTGGTGGCGGCCGCTACCACCCAGCCCGGTGACGACGTCGTCATCGCCGATCCGTCCTACCCCTGCAACCGGCAGCTGGTGGAGACCTACGGCGGTCGGATCGTTCTGGCGCCCACCAGTCCTGCCAGCCGGTACCAGATGGACCGGGCCGCAGCCGAGGCGGCGTGGACTCCTCAGACGAGCGCGGTGATGCTGGCGACCCCCTCCAACCCCACGGGCACGTCGATTCCCTTCGAGGAGCTGGCGTCGATCTGTGGGCTGGCACGCGAACGCAGCGCCTGGCGGATCGTCGACGAGATCTACCTGGGCCTGGCCGATCCAGACGAGGACGGCGCACCGGCCCGAACCGTCCTGGAGACCGATCCCGAGGCAATCGTCATCAACTCCTTCTCCAAGTACTTCGGGATGACGGGGTGGCGACTGGGCTGGGCGATCCTTCCCGAGGAGCTGGTGGCCCCCGCGGAGAACCTGGCGGTGAACTACTTCCTGTGCGCCTCGACGCCTATTCAGCAGGCCGCGCTGGCGGCGTTCTCCCCCGAATCCATCTCCGTGTGCGAGCAGCGCCGCCAAGAGCTCTTCGCCCGCAGGAGCATCGTGCTCGACGGGTTGGAACGCATCGGCCTCCCGGTCCCGGTTCTGCCCGACGGCGCCTTCTACGTCTACTTCGACGTCTCCTCCACAGGGCTCGATGCCCAGACCTTCTGTCACCGCGCCCTGGAGGAGGCGCATGTGGCGCTCACTCCGGGACAGGACTTCTCCACGACCACGGCCCGCTCCCATGTACGACTGTCCTACGCAGCCTCCCGCGACGAGCTGCGAGAGGGAATGGAACGCCTCGAAACTTTCATCAACAACCTGTAAATAAACAGGCATTCAACTCAATAATCTAGTGTCGAGCCATGTGCATCAATGTGGCACTCACCTGTTCACATGTTGCACAATTCTCGTCATGTCCGTGCAGACCCTGCTTCTCTCCGCCGCGCTGGCGGTTTTTGGAGTGATCGCCACTATCGAGATCTCCAAAACAATCCATCAGAAAATACGCTTGCGCCGCGACAAGGCAGCTTCCGCCCCGCACCGGGGTGAGGAGTCCACATGGAATGAGCTCACTGAGCACCATCGACCTGTCAGGGACTCTGCGCCCAATGAGTTCACCGCCGGCCCACATGAGCGACTCCTGGCGATCTGCGCGCCGTACTCCCTGTGCCGCCGGGACCCGTGGGACCGTCTCACCTGCTCCGATCTTGACGGCACACGCACCATGCTCTCCCTCGACTGGGGAGTCTGCTCCCGCACCGACCTCCTCTCCCGGCTCCACTGGCTCATCACCTCCGGCCACCGCACCGGTTTCGAAGCGGAGCGCGCCCGCTGGGTCGACACCTCCCTGGCGGAGGCTGAGCGCCACGAGCTGCGAGAGTCTGCCGCGTCATCCTCAGACGCTGCCGAGACGCTGTGGCGCCTTGAGCGCATGCGCGACAACGATCGAGACATCCGCAACGTGGACTTCTCCGCCTGGGACCTGGTGCGTGCCGCCATGCTGACGCGCTGCGGATTCGCGCTGGGCTGGCTGACCGAGGAGGAGACGTGGGACACGCTCGCGATCCTGGACCGTGGGCTGCGGGAGCGTTATCGGAGCTGGACGCAGGTGTCGGAGTCGTTCCGGCTGGCCCGCTGGTACTGGAACTCCACGAGCGGCAAGGACGAGCACTTCAACGACCTGCACGACCTCAACCGCTCGCTGGTTCTCCTCAGCCCCGACGGGCCATGGGGGCTCATCGACTGGGACGTCGAGACTCCTGAGCCCTCGTTCCTGATCCTCGACGACCTGCTCGATGCCGGCGTGGCCACACCATTGAGTGCAGGCGATCGGAAGCGCGCCACGCACTGGGAGCGCTGGGTCGACGATCAGGTCATTGCCCGCGGGCAGCACCGCCCCCAGCACTTCGGGACCCACACCGACCAGCATCACCGCTTCGCCAAGCGCGCCTGAGGAATCGCGTCAACGGCGGCACTGCACCGAGACGCCGGACTGTGCCCGCCTATCACCATGACGACGGCTCGGCGCGGGCAGCCAGGTCCGGGCTGGGACTATCCGTGCTTGTCCACCATCATCTCTGCTGCTTTGACGGCCCGGCGACGACGGGTCTCGGCGCGCTTCGCCTCACCGATCCATTGCAGGTACTCGTTACGGTGCGATGGGGGTAGAGCCTCGAATATCCTCTCCGCCGCCGCGGCTCACGCAACTAGCATCGACGTATGCAGGCCAATCCGTACGTGCCCTTCCTGCCGCCCCACCACCAGCACGCGGCCTCGCTGGTGCCTAGGTCGACGTGGTGGCGGTGGCACGGCCATCGTGTGCACATTGCGCGCGCTCCCGAACCGGGGGCGCCAGCCAGGGTGCTGCTCGTCCACGGGGCGGGCGGGCACAGCGGGGCGCTGTGGCCCATCGCCGCACTGGTGGCCTCACGCGGTATCGACATCAGTGCCGTCGACCTGCCTCTGTACGGGCGCACGAGGTCTCCGGTTCCCGCAGCCGTGCGTTACGACACCTGGGTCGATCTCCTCGTCGACCTCATTGAGGCCGAGCGCGACCACCGCCCCCTGCTGCTTCTGGGCGCTAGCATCGGTGGCCTTCTCGCCTATGAGGTGGCGGCCCATTCGCCGAATGTTGCGGCGGTGGCAGCCACGTGTCTGCTCGACCCGGGCAACTGGCGCGCCCGAGCGCATATGACGCGTGCAGGAGCACTGGGCGTCCTGGGCGGGCCATTGTCGATGCTCGCCCGAGGAAGACTGGCGCACACCATGGTCTCGATGAGCGCGGTGGCGAACCTGCGGAGGATGAGCCGCGATCGCGCGCTGTCTCGTCTGTGCTCTATCGATCCGCGTGGGGGCGCCGCCAGGGTCCCCTTAGGGTTTCTCGCCTCCTACCTGCGGTTCACACACACCCCACCCGAACGCAACCGCACGCCGGTGACGCTTCTGCACCCAGGTCGGGACGCGTGGACGCCGATCGAGCTCAGCACCCGAGTTCTGTCGCGAGCAGCGGGTCCGGCCGACCTGGTGATTCTGCGCGAGTGCGGCCACTTCCCCGTCGAGGACCCGGGACTCACGGAACTCGTCGACGCCGTCGCCGGCCTGGCCCAGCGCCTCGGCTCGCAGGGTGAGGCCTGAGGAACTGCGGGCCTGTCAGCACCAGGTCACGCTCATGGTGGACCCGGCCGGACTCGAACCGACGACCGACGCGGTGTAAACGCGTTGCTCTACCAACTGAGCTACAGGTCCAGGTGCAGTGGCTCCCGGGAGCACATTGCCCGAGCCCCCAGTGCCTACACATGCGACTGACGGCACGAGCCGCCTCAGCCGGAGACTTTACCGCCTCCGCCGGACGGGCCACCAATCATCTCCGCCACTGAGAGCGGAGAATGCCACGCGGCCATCGGGTCGTCTCAGCGCCCTCGGCTGGAGACTCTGATGCCACTCCAGTGCTGCCCCATGGAGGCGGCGGAGGTTGCATGCATGCCTGCCGTCTGGGCAGCCTCCTCCACCTCAGCGGCCGGGACAGCGCCGGTAGTGCGCGCCTTGGGCGTCAGCACCCAGATGAGCCCTGCACCGTCGAGGTTGGCCTGAGCGTCCACGAGGAGATCGGTGAGGTCGTCGACGTCGCCGTCATCGTCGCGCCACCACACGATGGCCGAGTCGGCCACGTCCTCATAGTCCTCATCCACCAGAGTGGTTCCGGTCTCCGCCTCAACGGCCTGCCGCAAGGTCTCGTCGACGTCGTCGTCGTAGCCGAACTCCTGAATGATGAGACCGGAGGCGAAGCCGAAAGCCCCACCCGCTGTACTCGCCACGTCTTTACACCGTCCTTCTGGGCCCAGCCCGTCTACCGCTCGCCCGTTGCTGGGCGATAGGTACTAGCCCACCGCACCGGGCACCAGCCGCGCAAGTGAACACGCACGTCAGGTTACCTTGGACTTTCCTTTGAAGGCTGGTTCCTGCGCGGCCGCGAACTCGAGGCTCCTTCCCCTCTGCCCCAGGTACCGAAATCAACCCACCATCATGTGAGCCACACCATACGTGAGGTAGGACTTTCCTCCCGTTGGGTGCAGCGTTCGCGCCGTTGCAGGTCGTAGATTAGGGCCGTCATCCACAGTGGCCTGACTTCAGGCGCACGCCGACGCCACCTTCGGCGCCACGGCACGCAATGAGGCTCAGGCCGACCGCACAGACGCGAGGAAAGAGGATTCCGTGAGCCCCACCAGTGACTCCACGCCGCTCATTGACGGCCTCCTGACAAAGGTGACCGACAACGACCCAGAGGAGACCAAGGAGTGGCACGAGTCCCTCGATGCCCTCATCGCGGACAAGGGCGCCAAGCGTGCGCGCTACATCCTGCTGAGCATGCTGGCCCAGGCCCGGCAGAAGAACGTCACGGTCCCCACCGAGACGACGACGCCGTACATCAACACCATCGACGTCGCCAACGAGCCCTACTTCCCCGGTGACGAGAGCGCCGAGCGCACCTACCGGCGCTGGCTGCGCTGGAACGCCGCCGTCATGGTCACCCGCGCCCAGCGCCCCGGGGTCGGGGTCGGCGGACACATCTCCTCCTACGCCTCGACCGCGACCCTCTACGAGGTCGGCTTCAACCACTTCTTCCGCGGCAAGGACCACCCCGGCGGCGGCGACCACGTCTTCTTCCAGGGCCACGCCTCACCGGGCAACTACGCCCGTGCCTTCATCGAGGGCCGCCTGAGCGAGGCCGACCTGGACGGCTTCCGCCAGGAGGAGTCCCGCCCGGCCGGCGGCCGCGGCCTGCCCTCCTACCCGCACCCGCGCCGCATGGAGGACTTCTGGGAGTACCCCACCGTCTCCATGGGTCTTGGCCCGTCCGAGGCGATCTACCAGGCCTGGTTCGACAAGTACCTCCAGGGCGCCGGCATCAAGGACACCTCTCAGCAGCACACCTGGGCCTTCCTGGGTGACGGCGAGATGGACGAGCCCGAGTCGCGCGGCATGCTGCAGCTGGCCGCCAACCAGCAGCTGGACAACCTCACCTTCGTCGTCAACTGCAACCTGCAGCGCCTCGACGGCCCGGTGCGCGGAAACGGCAAGATCATCCAGGAGCTCGAGGCCTTCTTCAAGGGCGCGGGCTGGAACGTCATCAAGGTGATCTGGGGCCGTGGCTGGGACCAGCTCCTCGCCGCGGACAAGGACCACGCCCTCGAGCACCTCATGATGGAGACCCTCGACGGCGACTACCAGACCTTCAAGGCCAACGACGGCGCCTATATCCGCGAGCACTTCTTCGGCCGCGACCCGCGCACCGCCGAGCTCGTCAAGGACTGGACCGACGACGAGATCTGGGCCCTGCAGCGCGGCGGCAACGACTACCGCAAGATGTACGCCGCCTACAAGGCGGCCATGGAGCACAAGGGTCAGCCCACCGTCATCCTGGCGCACACGGTCAAGGGCTACCTCCTGGGCGGCCACTTCGCCGGCCGTAACGCCACCCACCAGATGAAGAAGCTGACGCTGGACGACCTCAAGGCCCTGCGCGACCGGCTCCACATCCCGATCACCGACGAGCAGCTCGAGGCCAACCCGAAGATGCCGCCGTACTACCGGCCGGCCGCCGACGACCCCTCGCTGCTCTACATGCTGGACCGGCGCCGCCAGCTCGGCGGCTTCATCCCCGAGCGCCGCGATGCCGGTGTCGAGCTCGAGCTGCCCGGTGACAAGACCTACGACATCCTCAAGGGCGGCTCGGGCAAGCAGGAGGTCGCCTCCACGATGGCCTTCGTGCGTCTGCTCAAGGAGCTCATCAAGGACAAGGGCATCGGACGGCGCATCGTCCCAATCGTTCCGGACGAGTCGCGTACCTTCGGCCTGGAGTCACTCTTCCCCACCAAGAAGATCTTCAACACCCAGGGTCAGAACTACACGCCGGTCGACGCCGACATGATGCTGTCCTACCGGGAGTCCGCCTCCGGTCAGCTCATGCACACGGGCATCAACGAGGCCGGTTCGGTCTCCCTGTTCCAGGTGGCCGGAACGAGCTACGCCACCCACGGCGAGCCCATGATCCCGGTCTACATCTTCTACTCGATGTTCGGCTTCCAGCGCACCGGCGACCAGTTCTGGGCCGCCGGCGACCAGCTGACCCGCGGCTTCATCATCGGGGCCACCGCCGGGCGCACCACCCTGACCGGTGAGGGCACCCAGCACATGGACGGCCACTCCCCCATGATCGCGGCCACCAACGACGCCGTCATCACCTACGACCCGGCCTACGCCTACGAGATCCGGCACATCGTGCGCGATGCCCTGGAGCGCTGGTACGGCCCGGACTCGGGTCGCAACCGTGACGTCATGTACTACCTGACCGTCTACAACGAGCCGATCCACCAGCCCGCTGAGCCCGACGGCGTCGACGTCGAGGGAATCCTGCGCGGTATTCACCGCATCAGCACGGCTCCCGACGGGCAGGGGCCCGAGGTCCAGCTCCTGGCCTCCGGCGTCGGAGTGCCCTGGATCGAGGAGGCTCGCCGCATCCTGGCTGAGGACTGGGGCGTGCGCGCCGCCACCTGGTCCGTCACCAGCTGGAACGAGCTGCGGCGCCAGGCCCTGGAGGTGGAGAAGGCCAACTTCCTGGCCCCCGACGGCGAGCGGCAGGTCCCCTACCTGACGCAGAAGCTTTCCGAGGCCACTGGCCCCTTCATCGCCACCAGCGACTACGACCACCTGGTCCCCGACCAGATCCGCGCCTGGGTGCCCGGCGACTACTACACGCTGGGTGCCGACGGCTTCGGATTCTCCGACACCCGGGCTGCCGCCAGGCGCCACTACCTCATTGACGCCCAGTCGGTGGTGGTGCGCGCCCTCCAGGCTCTGGTGGAGCAGGGGCGCCTCGACCGCTCCGTCCTGGCCCAGGCCGTTGCCCGCTATGACTTGACCAACGTCAACGCAGGCACCTCCGGCTCCCAAGGAGGGGAGTCCTGATCCTCCCTGTGCGGCTATAGTTGGACGCACTGACCAATTGTGGTGCCGGTGGAACGCGGTCTTCCGTGTTCCACCGGCACCACCATGTCTGCCGAATGAGGTCCTCCCTTGTCCCGCTCCCAGCTCCTGCGCTCCACCGCCTTCATGGCCGCGTGCCTGCTGACCCTGTCCGGTTGCTCAGTCGGCTGGACCGGCGCCAGGGGGACGTCCTCGGCCCCGCCGGACCAGGCTCAGGACACCGCCCCAGAGGCCGCGGAGGAGCCGACTGGGAAGCTGGAGGACCCCAGTCCCATGGATCCGCTGGAGTACGGCAACTGCACGTCCTCCGACATCCAGGACTACGACGACGAGCTCACCGACAACGACGCGGAGGACACCCGGGCTCAGGCGGAGGCCCAGGTCACCAAGGTCATACCGGCCTCCGAGCAGGTCAGTGTCACCGCTAACGAGCTCTCCACCGATCAGGTGGTCAAGGTCTCGGCAGGCGCTCGAGACGTAACAATCACCGCACAAAGTCTCGTGATTGTCATCGAAGGAGAGATCGAGTCACTGACCATCAGCGGCTTCGACAACACGGTCTGGGTCGGCGCTTCCAATAAAGTCACGTTCGGCTCGAACGACGGTGACAGCCAGAATTACGTCTTCTGGCACTCCAGGCCTCCGCAGGCGAAGGTGGATCCGCAAGGCCTCAACATCATCGGCAAGGACGTTCACGCCCCGGTCGTCCGTTCCTGCCGTTCCTTCTCATGATGCCCTGCGGGATAGAGCCGGAATCGGCCTTCCGAGGTCGGCGAGGCAGTGCAACAAGCCGCTGACCGCCCGCCGGCCTTCGGAAGGCCGATTCCCCTTACTCCTCCGAGTCAGACGCCGCGGACACAACCGGCGGAGTTGACGGATCGGATCCTGAGTAGACGTTCAAGTCGCGGAAATGGGGGCGCAGAAGGTTCTCAGGGCTGAGAATCTCATCAAGAACAGACTCCTCGAGCAGCCCCATCTCCAGAACCACCTCTCGCACGCTGCGTCCTGAACGGGCGCACTCACGGCCCACCAGGTCACCATTGTGATGACCGATCACCGGGTTGAGGTAGGTAACGATTCCAATCGAGTCCAGCACATTGCGGCGACATACCTCCACGTTGGCCTCGATCCCCACGACACACAGCTCCCGCAGGGTCGACATCCCGCGGGTGAGCAGATTGATCGACTCGAAAATCGCCTGGGCGATCACCGGTTCCATGACGTTGAGCTGAAGCTGTCCCGCCTCAGCGGCGAAGGTCAGCGCTACATCGTTTCCCATGACCTTGAAGCAGACCTGGTTCACCACCTCGGGGATCACCGGATTAACCTTGGCCGGCATGATGGAGGATCCGGCCTGGCGTTCAGGCAACCTGATCTCCCCCAGCCCCGCGCGAGGTCCGGAGGACAGCAGGCGCAGGTCGTTGCAGATCTTGGACAGCTTCACCGCCAGGCGCTTGATCGCCGCGTGCATCGAGACGTAGGCACCCGTGTCACTCGTGGCTTCCAGCAGGTCATGCGCTCCTCGAATGTCCAGACCGGTGATCTCCCGCAGACGCCCGACAACAGTGCTCTGATAGTCCGGAGGGGTGTTGAGCCCCGTGCCGATCGCCGTGGCCCCGAGGTTCACCTCCAGAAGCAGGGCGGCATTGTTGTGAAGCCGGCTAACCTCCTCCTCCAGCAGAACGGCAAAGGCCTCGAACTCCTGCCCCAGGCTCATCGGAACGGCATCCTGAAGCTGAGTACGCCCCATCTTCAGAACATGGACGAGCTCGGTTCCCTTAGCTCGCATCGCCGCGATGAGTCGCTCGAGCTCCTCGATGAGCGAACCGACGAGGGCGAACAGTCCCAAACGGAATCCGGTCGGGTAGGCGTCGTTCGTCGACTGGGACTTGTTGACATGATCGTTGGGATTGATGATGTCATAACGGCCCTTGGCGTATCCCAGGTACTCCAGCGCGAGGTTGGCGATCACCTCGTTGGTATTCATGTTGACGCTGGTCCCAGCACCCCCCTGGAACTGGTCGACCGGGAACTGATCGAGGCAGCGCTCAGCAACCAGCACCTGGTCACACGCCCACACGATCGCACCAGCGACCTCCGGGTCAAGAGCCCCCAGATCACTGTTCGCTAACGCTGATGCCTTCTTCACCTGCACCATGCCGCGAACAAAGGCCTCTTCGTCGCCAACCACCGATCCAGAGATCTGGAAGTTCTCTATCGCACGTAGCGTGTGGATTCCCCAATAGGCTTCTAATGGAACTTCCCGTGCACCAAGAAGATCTTCCTCTGTGCGGGTTGCCTTCGTCATCCTGAGCCTCCGAGTTGTCTAGCTAGGCACCTGCTTGCGCACATCCATGCTGGCATACGACGTGCACGTTCAGGTCATTGCAGATTCACATACCATGGCTTCCACAATGGTTACGCTATTGTAACCTGCCTAATCCACTCCGCCTCGACGACACACCACCCGCAGTTATCCCCGTATTTTCAACACAAACTCGTGTCGGATCACACGCCGCACCAATCGAGAACCTACTGTCCTCAGGATATTCCAGTCGGTAGCATCCACAGTATGGATGAGTTGAGCGCTCCGGGAGTGTCTGCACTGCGACAGGCGCAGGACACCATTATTGAACACTCACTGGACCGCATCAGTTCGGCCCACGATTTCTACCGCACCCTGCCTGAAGGATCGCGCGACCAGATCGCGGCGGTGGCCCGCCTGGGCGTCACCATGTTCGTCGACTCGGCGGAGAACCCCTCGACACCGCTGACCCCCTCGCAGATCTTCTCCGTGGCTCCTGCTGCCCTGACCGGTGTCATCACGCTGGAGCAGACCCTGGCTCTGGTGCGCACGGTCCTCGACGTTGTTGTTGACGAGGCTCCTCGTGTCGTGCCGGAGGAGGACCATGACACCGTCCGCATCCTCGTCCTGACCTTCGGGCGTGACGTCGGCTTCGCCGCGGCCGAGGTGTACGCCCGGGCGGCTGAGGCCCGCGGCGCCTGGGACGCCCGGTTGGAGTCCGTAGCGGTCGACGCGATGCTTCATGACGCCCCCGAGGATGCCGCGACCCGGGCCGGAACTGCCGGTTGGAACGGGACCGGGCCGGTGGCGGCCATCGCCGCCAAGACCACTCTGGATGCGCTCGGCGTCTCCAGGCTGCGCCACGAGTGCCGCAACCTGGCCAGCGACTGTCTGGTATCCGTACGCGGCGACTCCGTCCTCATCGTCCTGGGCGACAGCCAGGCGGCTCACCCTGGGACATCCAAGCACTCCGGCCGGGAGGCCACCCCTGAGCAGCTGGTGGACCAGGCGGCCATGCAGGTGGCCGGCGGCCTGGGCGGGTCAGCCGTCGTCGGCCCGGTGGTTCCAGGGATCTCGCACGCGGGTCGTTCGCTGCGCTCGGCCCTGGCCGGGCTGCGCGCGCTGCCCGGCTGGGCCGAGGCTCCCAACCCGGTCCACGCCGACGATCTCCTTCCCGAGCGCCTTCTGGCCGGCGATGAGCTCGCCTGTGAGCAGATCCTCAACCTGGTGCACGCCCCCCTGCATGAGATGGGCGACCCCTTCGAGAGCACGGTGGCCACCTATCTGGCCCTGGGCGGCAGCCTGGAGGCCACTGCTCGGAACCTGTTCGTGCACGCCAACACGGTGCGCTACCGCCTGGGCCGGGTCAGCGAGCAGGTCGGCTGGGACGCGACGAACGCCCGTGACGGCCTCATGCTGCACATGGCAATCATCGTGGGCCGACTCGCTGTCAGCCGAGAGGCCTGACGCGCCGCGCCCTAATACGCACCCTCGTCCACTCCTTCACGACCGGACCCGTCCGTCACCCTCGGACAGGTCCGGTCGTGGCGCTATGACCGTGCCCCTGCCGCAAGCCGGCCCCTGTGGCGCATCGATGCAGGAGCACCCCTTCTCATCTGGGACAATGGTCTGACCTGCGGCGCAGCCGCCGGCGAAGCACAACCATCATCGAGTCACTGCGCCGTCACGGAACCTGGATGCTCCGTCACGGCGCCCGAAGGAGCCACCATGGCTGAGCAGAGCAAGGACGACGTCCTGTCCGTCATCACCCAGATCGTCAGTGAGGAGTCCGGCGTCGCCGCCAAGGACATCACCCGCGAGACCGCCTTCGCCCAGGACCTCGACGTCGACTCACTGGGTCTGCTGACCATCGCCACACAGGTCGAGGAGCGTTTCGGCGTAGCCCTGGACGACTCCCTCATCCCGACCCTGCCCACTGTTGGAGCGCTGGTCGACCTGGTGACCTCCAAGAAGGCCTGACGACACACATGAGCCCGGAAGCCGAGTGCCGCCCTGACGACGTCGTCGTCACCGGACTGGGGACCATCAATCCTCTGGGCGCAGACGTCGAGTCCACCTGGAGCGCCCTGAACGAGGGCACCTGCGCGGTTCGCACCCTCGAGCACGAGTGGGTCGAGAGCCATGACCTGCCCGTGCGGATCGGCGCCCCCCTGGCGGTCGATCCTGCCGAATCACTCCCGCCGCGCCAACTGCGCCGTCTCGACCGCGCCAGTCAGTGCGCGCTGCTGGCCGCCCGCCAGGCCTGGGAGCAGGCAGGGGCCCCGCAGGTCGCCTCACAGCGTCTAGCGGTGTCCGTCTCCCCGGGTATGGGGCCGGTCCTGTCGGTCATGGAGGCCTGGGACACCCTGAGGGACAAGGGGCCCCGGCGGGTTCTGCCGACGGCGGTCCCGGCGCTCATGCCCAACGCCCCGGCGGCGGCCGTCGGGATCGAACTGGGGGCCCGCGGCGGCATCCATGCTCCTGTCTCAGCCTGCGCGTCGGGAGCCGAGGCCATCGCCTACGGTGCGGATCTCATTGCTCTGGGGCGGGCTGACGTCGTGGTGGCCGGGGGGACGGATGCGGCCCTCCACCCGATGACCGTGGCCGCCTTCGCTGCAATGCGGGCCCTGTCGACACGCAACGCCGACCCGCAGACCGCCTCCCGCCCCTTCGCCCCGGACCGCGACGGCTTCGTCCTGGGCGAGGGCGCCGGGCTCCTCGTCCTGGAGCGCGCCGCGCATGCCAAGGCCCGAGGAGCCCGGATCCTGGCCGTGATGGCAGGCTCCGGGGTCACCGCCGACGCCTACGACGTCGCACGTCCGGAGCCATCTGGCGCGGAGCAGGAGCGAGCCCTGCGGCTAGCCGTGGAGCGCGCGGGCCTTGACGCCGCCGCCGTTGGGCACGTCAATGCTCACGCCACCTCGACGCCGGCCGGCGACGTCGTCGAGGCCGGTGTCCTGGCCAGGACGGTTCCGAACGCGGCGGTCAGCGCCACGAAGTCCGCCACCGGTCACCTCCTGGGTGGGGCCGGGGGTCTGGAGGCGGTGCTGACCGTCATGGCCCTGCAGGAGCGCTGGGCCCCGCCCACGCTGCTGCCGGCCGGAGTGGATCCAGAGCTGGCCCAGCTCGGGCTGGACGTTGTTGGGCCGCAGGGCCGGGACCTGCCCCAGCTGACGGCGGCGGCCAGCACCTCCTTCGGCTTCGGCGGGCATAACGTCGCCCTGGTCTTCACCCGCCAGTAGCCATGCTCGGGCCGGAGGCCCCGTGCGCCCCCGCCTGTGACCCACGGCGCTGGACCCGGCCGGTGCAGTCAGGCACAATAAGCCGTGCATGCCGCGTACGTCATGACATGAGCCCGGTTGTGGGTCGAGACCGTTGGGGAAGGCGAATCTCGAAACCAACCAGGAGGCGATACTCATGATCGGTGCCTACACCCGCGGTGTACTTTTCGTGCATTCAGCACCTCGGGCGCTCTGCCCCCACATCGAGTGGGCAGCGGCCGAGGTGCTCGGTTCGCGTGTCCACCTGGACTGGACCGAGCAGCCTGCGGCCCAGGGCATGATGCGGGCCGAGACCAGCTGGGTGGGGCCCGCTGGAACAGGAGCCAGCCTTGCCTCCGCCCTGCGCGGCTGGGCGAACCTGCGCTATGAGGTGACCGAGGAGGCGAGTGTCGGCACCGACGGCGGCCGCTGGTCCCACACCCCGGACCTGGGCATCTTCCACGCCCAGACGGATGTTCACGGCAACGTCGTCGTCCCCGAGGACCGGATTCGTGCCGCGCTCGTCTACGCTGCTGATCCTGACAGGATGCGCCGCGAGCTCGACCTGGCTCTGGGCCAGGCCTGGGATGACGAGCTCGAGCCCTTCCGCTACGCCGGAGCCGGCGCGCCCGTGCGCTGGCTGCACCGCGTCGGCTAGGAACGCCGAGCACAGGACGCCTCATCGCCTGCTGAAAGCCGGGTGGGGCAACAGGTCTCGCAACCTGTTGCCCCACCCGGTTTGCGTCCTGGGGACGTTACAGTCCCTGCGCTCGCAGCTCCTTCATCGCCTTGGCCCGGTTCTTGCGGTCGAGGCGGTCGAGGTAGAGGTGGCCCTCCAGGTGGTCGCACTCGTGCTGGATGCAGCGGGCCATGAGCTCCTCCCCCTCGACGACGACCTCCTTGCCGTCCAGGTCCACTCCCTCAGCACGGGCGTACCAGGCCCGCTCCGTGGGGAACCACAGACCCGGCACTGACAGGCAGCCCTCGTCCCCGTCCTGGTACTCGTCCTTGGAGACCTCGACGATCTTGGGGTTGAGGATGTAGCCGATCTCACCGTCGATGTTCCAGGAGAAGGCGCGCAGACCGATCCCGATCTGATTGGCGGCCAGGCCGGCCCGGCCGTCCTCATCGACCGTCTCGAGCAGGTCCTCAACCAGGGCCTTGACGGAGTCGTCGATGTCAGTGATCCAGTCGCACTCGGTGCGCAGGATCGGGTCGCCGATGATGCGGATGTCGCGGTATGCCATGGCGGCATCCTCCCATGACCGCAGCGACGCGGTCATGTTCGACCCATCTCGTGATCTGCTGCTCGCACACCGCACCGGCACCATCGAGAACAGGCCACCTGGCCCCAGGGCCGAGTACGTGAAAAAGGAAGAGTCCCCGGCCTGATCGACCGAGGACTCCCCTGGTGGCTCCTGCGGCTGGACTCGAACCAGCAACCGTCCGATTAACAGTCGGATGCTCTGCCATTGAGCTACGCAGGAATGCGTTTGACGCGCAGTGAACTTTAGCAACATCCCGCGGCGACGTCGAATCCGGTGAAGCACAGGAAACGCTGATATTGCAAGGACATCCTACCGTGTGGGCAGGCCCACACCCTCACGGACGCGGTTTTCCAGCTCTCGAAGCGTGCGGCGATCCTCCGCCTCGTCGACCTGTGAGATCAGTGGCCGGGTGACGGAGTAGAGCTCGCCATCACTGCCCCGACGCACGCTGGCCGTGGCCGTGGCGCCGCTGGGGAGTGTGGCCACGGCGCTGTGGATGATGGCGGCCTCGACCCGTTGGCGCAGGGCCTTGGCGAAGGGGGCCACGTCCGCTGAGGCGTAGGCATCGCCGTTGCGGACTCCGGCCGGGACCTTCAAGGCAAGGTCCTCGCGATTCTGCTGCGTCCACCTCAGGGTGAAGACGCGGTCCTGGCCGTCCCAGCTCCCCTGCTCCACCTCGTCCCAGGGGTGGGTCTCGGGCCCGCTGCGCCCGTTGAAGACCACCAGGGAGCTTGCCGTGGCCACCGCCCATGTCGAGCCCTCCGCGTCCAGGGGAACGGCCCCCAGGGCGGGCTCGCGCAGCTGTTCGCGCATCTCCAGCGGAAGCGTGGCGGTGGAGCGGGTGGATGTGCCTTGACGACGGCGCAGGATCGGCATGACCGCCAGGCTACCTGCACCTGCTCGCCGACGTGGGCCGCCGCCTGGTCTCAGGTCCCCTGCCTGATCTGCATGCGGCGCTGCTCGAGGGCGGCGATCTGTGAGAACAGCTCGCGGTAGCCCTCCTCCTGCGGTGACATCCGCCGGTGGCGTGAGCGCATCTCGACCAGCCGGCGGTTGATGCCCATGACGGCCAGGGAGTCGAGCACGCCCTTGGCGTAGCGCTCCAGACCGGAGGCGTCCACCTCGGTGCCCCGTCCCCGGATCGTGGGCAGGGGCAGCGGTGCCACGGCGAGTTCGGTGATGGCGGCCTCGACCAGGCCGATGGCGCCGTCGCGCACCTGCTGGAGCCAACGCAGCGTGGCCCGGCGCTGCGCCTCCTGCTCCCCCATGCCCGCGGCCACTGCCTGCTGGACCAGCCCCGGCACCTCCCCAGTGCCTCCGGCGGCGGCGACGGCCTCGTAGACGGCCCGGTGGGTGAGCTGGCCGAAGGAGTCGGCCCCCAGCTCGTCTGCGCCGGCTTGGTGGGCCGCCACCGGGAACTGGATGATGACGGCCAGGGCCTCACGCTCGAGCTGCTCAACAGGGTCGGTCACCGGCGGCAGCCCCCGCATGGGGGCGGCAGCATCGGGACCGGCAGTCTCATCGGCGGGCCACTGGCCGCCCCGCGCCGTGCTGGGCTGGGCCCCTCGCCTGCTTGCGGCCTGGACTGCGGCGTGGACCTCGGCATCGGGCAGGCCCAGCCATCCGGCCAGGCGCCGGGTGTACTCGCGCTTGAGCGCCCGGTCCCGGATCCCGGCCACCACCGGCGCCGCCGAGCGCAGCCCCCGGACGCGGCCTTCGGAGGTGTCCAGGTCCAGGTGGGACAGGGAGGTGCGGATGACGAACTCGAACAGCGGCACCCGTCGGGACAGCAGGCGCGGGATGCCCGAATCCCCCTCCTTCATGCGCAGGTCGCAGGGGTCCAGGCCGCCGGGGTCGACGGCCACGAAGGTCTGGGTGGCGAAGCGCTGGTCCTCGGCGTATGCACGCAGCGCGGCCTTCTGACCGGCCGCGTCACCATCGAAGGTGAAGATGACCTCGCCGCCACGGGCCTCGCGCCCCTGACCGGTGACCACCCCCGCTGCCGGGTCGTCCACATCCCCTAGCAGGCGGCGCACGACCCGCACGTGGTCCGCACCGAAGGCGGTCCCGCACGTGGCCACGGCGGTGGTCACCCCGGACAGGTGTGCGGCCATGACGTCGGTGTAGCCCTCGACGACGACGATCCGGTGGGAGCGGGCAACCTCCCGCTTGGCCAGGTCCAGCCCGTAGAGGACCTGGCTCTTGTGGAAGACGGGGGTCTCGGGGGTGTTGAGGTACTTGGGGCCTTGGTCCTCCTCCAAGAGCTTGCGCGCCCCGAAGCCGACGGTGGCTCCGGTGACGTCCCGGATGGGCCAGATGAGGCGGCCGCGGAAGCGGTCGTAGACGCGGCGCCCGTCCTGCCCGCCTCGGCTGCACAGGCCGGAGTCGACCAGCTCGGCCTCGGTGTAGCCGGAGCTGCGCAGGTAGCGGGCGAGGTTGTCCCATCCGGCGGGCGCGTAGCCGACGCCGAAGTGCGCGGCGGCATGGCGGTCGAAGCCCCGGGACGTGAGGAAGTCCCGCCCTGGCTGTGCCTCCGGGGTGGCGAGCTGCTCGCGGAACCAGGCCTCGGCCAGGCGGTTGGCGTCCATAAGGCGCTGCCGAGTGCCCGGCTCGACCCCGCGCCGCACCGCGCCGCCCTCCTCGTAGCGCAGCTGGACCCCGGTGCGGTCAGCGAGGTACTCGACGGCCTCGGCGAATCCGAGGTGGTGGATCTTCTCGATGAAGGTGATGACGTCACCGCCCTCACCGCAGCCGAAGCAGTGCCAGTAACCGAGCTGGGGGCGGACGTGGAAGGAGGGAGTGCGTTCGTCGTGAAAGGGGCACAGCCCCTTGAGCGAGCCGACGCCGGCGCTCTTGAGGGTCACGTGCTCACTGACGACGTCCTCAAGCCTGGCGCGCTCGCGCACCGCCTCGATGTCCTCACGCCTAATCAGTCCCGCCACAGGGCCATCGTAGGCGAGGGCACCGACATCCTGCGCCAGGGCTTGAAGGGGCTCCCCGACCAGTACCGCTAGACCTCGGAGAACATGCCGCACAGCCGGGCGTGCCAGGCCCGCGCGGAGGTGTCCGTCAGGGAGGCGATCTGGTCGACCACCACCCGCAGGCGCGCATCGTCGTTCTCAGCCCGGTGCCAGACATCGAGCAGAACCGGGTCGATTCCCTTCCCGCCGCCGGTCATGAGGACGTCGGCGAGGTCGAAGATGAGAGTGCGCTGGCGCAGGTAAACCGGCTCGTGCTCCCTCGGCTCCATGACGTAGCGCACGGCGATGCCCTTGAGCAGGAGGATCTCCGCGGCCGTCTCCTCGGGGATGACGAGCTCGGCCTCGTAGCGAGTCAGGGGCCCGTCGCCGTAGGTCTGGCGGGTGGCGGAGGCGACCGCGGAGACGAAGCGTCCGATGATCTCGCTGGTGAGGTTCTTCAAGTGCGCGGCGTCGGCCACCGAGCCGTTGTAGGAGCGGATCCAGTAGGGCCGGCCGGCCAGCCTGTCGAAAGCCGCCCCAAGGGCGTCGGCGCTCAGGTCGGTGCCGTACCAGGCCCGGGTGGCCTCGAGCAGCTCATCGACCTCCTTGGGGTCGGTCAGGCAGGCCGGGTCCAGGCGCCCCAGGGCGATCGCGTCCTCGACGTCGTGGACGGAGTAGCCGACGTCGTCGGACAGGTCCATGATCTGTGCCTCGATGCAGCGCCTGCCCTCCGGGGCCCCCTGACGCATCCAGGCGAAGATCTCGGCGTCGTCGTCGTAGGCGGAGTACTTGCGCGCACTGCGCCCGCTCGGTCCTCCCGGCCCCCTCCCCTTGAGCCACGGGTACTTCGCGACGGCATCGAGGCTGGCCCGCGTCAGGTTGACGCCGACCGGCCTCCCGGCCGCATCAAGGGTCTTGGGCTCCAGCCGGGTGAGGATCCGGAAGGTCTGGGCATTACCCTCGAAGCCCCCGATCTGGCGGGCCACGACGTCGAGCGCCTTCTCACCGTTGTGCCCGTAGGGAGGGTGGCCCAGGTCATGGGACAGGCAGGCGGTGTCGACGACGTCGGGGTCGCATCCCAGCGCCTGCCCCAGGGCGCGCCCCACCTGCGCCACTTCCAGGGAGTGGGTGAGCCGGGTGCGCACGAAGTCGTCAGCAGCGGGCCCCAGCACCTGGGTCTTGGCCCCCAGGCGCCGCAGCGCCGAGGAGTGCAGGACCCGGGCCCGGTCGCGTTCGAAAGGGGTGCGCTGGGGATTCTTCGCCTGCTCGTGAACGAAGCGCTCCACGTCCTGCACCCGGTACCCGGACAGGTCAAGGGCGTCTCGTCCGTCGATACGCACAGGTTCGGATCCAGATTTCTGCGCTGACATAGTCACAAGGTAGCGCAGAAGCGGGTTACGATGGTCGTCACCATTCCGACACCTCCGACACCATCCCAGGGGAGCACCGGTACCCGATCCCTCCAGCTTGTGGTCACCACGCACCCTCCTCACATCGATGAATCACTTCTTGGACGTCAAGTCCCCGGGCGCACACCCGGTGGAAGGGAGACACCTGCCGTGACCACCACCACAACCCTCGTTCACCGACCCTACGACGGTCCGGAAGAGTGGTGGCGCCACGCACTGGTCTACGAGATCCCCTCACCTGCCCTGGGAGCAGCCGAGCTGGACCACACCGATCCCATCATCAAGCACGCCCGCTACCTGGGCATGGACGCGGTACTCATCCGTCCGAGTCTGCTCGACATCGACACCGAGATGGACTCGATCCGCCGCTTCGTCGACGAGGCCGGGGAGCAGGGGCTGCGCACCATCGTGCGCATCTCCGGTGCGCTGGGTCCGATCACGGGACCCTACGCCACGCAGACCACCGGCTTCGTCACCGGCCTCGAAGGCGCCGCTGACGACCTGCTGCGCCGTTCGGAGGCCTACCTGCAGGCCGGTGCGGCCGGCATCGACCTGGGCACGATCGTGCCTCCCCAACTCACCAGCGGAACCCGGCTGGATCGACTCAGCACCTACTGCGCCATGCTGCACGGCCAGCTGGCCGAGTACGTCGACGAGGGCATCATCGGTGCCGACGTGACCGCCGACTACCCGGAGTCACTGCGTCATCACCTCCAGGACGACTGGGTGCACCACTTGCGCGACGACTGTCTGACACTGACACGGTGGAACGCCGAGTCGCTCACGTCCCACCTGACCCGGTCGCTGGACGAGCACGACCGCTTCGGGGCACCCCCCACCTGGCGATTCCTGCCTCCCCACATTCTCTCCGAGCACCTGGATCCGGGCGACGGGCAGCGCTGGTACTCCGTCAACCGCGATGAACGGCTGCGTCGAGGGCTCGCCCTGCAGGCCATGATGCTGGCCCTGCCCGGCTCGCTCTACCTACGTCAGGGCGATGAGATCGCCCTGTCCGACTCCGACAAGCCAACCGCTCCCCTGGAGCTGGCCGACATGGTGGCTGAGCACACGCAGGTGCAGTCCTCTCAGTTCGGCTCTCCGACTGCGACCGTGCGCCACGCGGCCCACGTGCGGCACGAGTACAACCTGGCCTGCGCTCCCCTGGCCTTCGTCACCGGGCTGGAGTGGTGCCCGCCCCAGACCCTCTCCTTCCTGGTGCGTGGCGTCCTGGTCGTCGTCAACACTTCCGACTCCCCCGTCACCTTGCCGGCCGAGGCCAAGGTTCTCCTATCCTCCCAGCCCCTGCGCCAGGAGGAGGGGCGTCTACTCGTACCCCCGGCGACGACGACGTGGCTGGAGGCCACAACCGTTGCCTAGGGCACACGGATGCAAGTTTCATTAGTCTCTTGCAATCTTTGCATAAGCCGATTAAATTATGGTGCTAGGCGAGGAACTCCTCGCTGCGGATCTGATTCGAAGGAGAATCCCTGTGGCACCCACCCGCCGATCCTTCCTGACGATGGCCGCTCTGGCCTCCACCGTGCCAACGTTGGCCGCCTGCTCCGGCTCGCGCAATACTGCGGGTACGGCGGCCTCGGGCGGCGCTGCCTCACAGGCATCTGACGCCTCGGCAGGCGACTCCGATACCGATCTGGTCATCTGGGCGGATCAGAAGAAGGCGGACTCCCTCAAGGAGATCGCCAAGACCTGGGGCAAGCAGCAGGGCATCTCGGTGGCGGTCCAGACCGTCGCCAATGACTTGCAGCCCAACTTCATCACCGCCAACCAGGCCGGCAACGGCCCTGACATCGTCCTCGGCGCACACGACTGGATCGGCAACCTGGTGCAGAACAGCGCGATCCGGCCGGTCGTTCTGAGCCCCGAGGCCGAATCCAACTACTCCGACATCGCGCTCAAGGCGGTCACCTACGACGGCCAGATCTACGCAACGCCCTACGCCGTCGAGTGCCTGGGCCTGTTCGTCAACAAGGCACTGACCTCAGTGACCCAGCCGGCCAGCATCGAGGAGATGATCGAGGCCGGCAAGGCGGCCGGAACCGAGCTCGTCCTGTCGCAGGTCGTCGACGAGAAGGGCGACGCCTACAACATGGAGCCGATCTACACCGCCGCCGGCGGCTACATGTTCGGCAAGAACCCTGACGGCTCCTACGATCCCAATGACCTCGGTATCGGCAAGGAGGGATCCATCAAGGCCGCGGAGAAGATCCGCCAGCTCGGCCAGCAGGGAGTCCTCAGGAAGTCGGTCACGGCCGCCAACCACATTTCCTTGTTCACCGATGGTAAGGCTCCCTACCTCATCTCGGGGCCATGGGCCCTGGCGGACATCAAGAAGGCCGGTATCGACTACCAGCTCACTCGGATTCCGGGCTTCAAAGACATCAAGAACAGTCAGGCGAGCCCCTTCGTCGGAGTCAACTGCTTCTATGTCGCCTCCAACGGGAAGAACAAGGCCTTCGCCGAGACCTTCGTGGCCGACGCGGCCAAGGACATGACCTTCGCGGCATCGATGTTCCCCACCAACGAGCTGCCCCCGGCCCAGAAGGACCTCGCGGACAAGCTCAAGGCGGAGCACCCCGACATGGTCACCTTCACGGAGCTCTCCGCCAAGGCCGACCCCATGCCCGCGATCCCCGCCATGTCCTCAGTGTGGGAACCCCTTGGACGCGCTCAGGCCAACATCGTCGCGGGTGCCGATCCCGCCAGCACTATGACCGGGGTCGGCCAGACCATCAAGGCGTCGATCAAGGGCTCGTAAACCGCCTCGACGCCGAAGAGCGGAACGCTTCTCCACGCACCCGGTTATTCCTCATACTGCTTTCCCACTTCTGGAAAGGACCCGCAGATAATGACGTCCGCATCCACCACCCCGAGGGAGAAGACCACGACCATCAGAGGTCTCGTCGGTCGCATCATGGTGCTGTCCCTCACGCTGGTCGCAGCGATCTACCTCGTCCCTCTTCTTATCGCCTATCGGATGTGGTTGTGGCTGGGAATCGTCGTCCTGACCACGGGGGCCATGTTCCTGCTGTACTCGACCAAGAGGTTCGTACCCGCCAAGTACCTCTTCCCCGGCACGTTCTTCCTCACCGTCTTCCTCATCATCCCCATCGTGCTGACCATTCAAACCTCTTTCACCAACTTCGGGGACGGGTACCGCGGGACCAAGGAGGAGGCCATCACCTCCATCACCAACAACTCCATGGTCCGCACGGAGGACTCTCCCACCTATGGTCTGTCTGTCGCGACCGACGGCGACGTCACCAAGGGCCCCTTCTCACTGTTCCTCGTCAATCCGCAGACCAAGGAGGTGCTGCGGGGAAGTGACGGGAAGAAGCTGGAGAAGGTCGACGCCAGCACCGTCACCGTCGACAACGGCGTGGTGACCAAGGCGGAGGGATACACGATCCTGTCCCCCAGGGAGATCAACACCGCCTACGAGGACATCAGCGCCATGTCGGTTCCCTTCACGGACAAGACCACGGTCAAGGTTCAGGGCATCAGGACCGCTTTCGAGGGAACCAAGCGGATGGTCTACAACAAGTCCTCCGACACCATGACCAACACCGCCACCGGGGACGTCTACTCGGTCAAGAAGGTGGGGCTGTCCGAGCACTTCGTCAACGCCGAGGGAGAGAGCCTGGCCCAGTCCTGGAAGCAGAACGTGGGACTGGCCAACTACTCACGGCTCTTCACTGAGGGCAACCTGGCCTCCCAGTTCCTCAAGGCCTTCGCATGGACCATCATCTTCGCCCTGGGCTCGGTGCTGCTCACCTTCGGCCTCGGTTTCTTCCTGGCGCTGACCCTCAATGATGATCGCATCAAGGGTAAGAAGCTCTACCGCTCCTTCCTCCTGCTGCCCTACGCCGTACCCGGCTTCATCTCGCTGCTCGTGTGGTCGAACTTCTACAACCAGGACTTCGGCCTCATCAATCGGATGATGCACCTCAGTATCCCGTGGCTGTCCGACCCGACCATGGCCAAGATCGCCGTCCTGCTCACCAACACGTGGATGGGCTTCCCCTACATGTTCATCGTGTGCACCGGCGCTCTGCAGTCCATCTCCGGCGATGTCAAGGAGGCGGCCAAGATGGACGGCGCCAGTGGCATGCAGGCCACATGGCGCATCGTCACCCCACTGCTCCTGGTCGCCGTCGCCCCTCTGCTGGTGAGCACCTTCGCCTTCAACTTCAACAACTTCAATGCCATCCAGCTGCTGACCGAGGGTGGACCCTTCCCGGCCGGGGAGTACACACGCGGCGGAACCGACATCCTCATCTCCATGGTCTACCGCATCGCCTTCGGCCGTGCCGGCTCGGACTTCGGATTCGCCTCGGCCGTCTCCGTGGTCCTGTTCGCCGTCACCGGCGTCCTGGCCGCCTTGCAGTTCCGAGCCACCAAGAAGCTCGAAGACGTCAACTGACCAGCCGACCTCGGAAAGAACATCATCATGAGCACCTCATCGCAGCCCGTGTCCCGGTCCGCATCGAACAGTTCCGAGGACAGCGTCGTCATCGAGAATCACATGCCGTTCTCACGCTGGTTCCGGGAGATCGGCTGGAGACACGTCGTCGGCGTCATCGCCCTGGTCTTCGCCGCCTTCCCCGTTCTCTACGTCATCTCCGCCTCTCTCAACCCCCTGGGAACGGTGGCATCCACCGGGTTGATCCCCACCAAGGTGAGTCTGGTCAACTACCAGAACCTGCTGTCGGGGGCGCGAGGCCCATTCCTGCGCTGGTACCTCAACACGATCATCATCTGCACAGTGGTGGCCACCGCTCAGGTCTTCCTGTCCCTGCTGGGGGCCTACGCCTTCTCCCGGTTCCGCTTCACCGGACGCCGTGGCGGTCTGCTCGCCCTGCTCCTGATTATGATGTTCCCCGCGATCCTGTCCATGATCGCCATCTATACGATGATCTCCGACATCGGCCAGGTCGTCCCCTTCCTCGGCCTCAATACCCTGGCCGGCTACAGCCTGGCGCTCATGGGCGGAGCACTGGGGCAGGTGTGGCTCATCAAGGGAACCTTCGACACGATTCCCCGCGAGCTCGATGAAGCCGCCATCATCGACGGCTGCACGCACTGGCAGGTCTTCCACATCATCCTTCTGCCCACGCTCAAGCCGATCATCGCCACCACCTTCCTGCTGGCCTTCGTGGGTGTCATCAGCGAGTTCCTCCTGGGCTCGATCATTCTGACCGACAACTCCCAGAAGACGCTCGCAGTGGGGCTCTACGGCATGCTCGTCGGCGACCGCTCCAACAACCTGGGCATCTTCGCCGCCGGGGCGGTCCTCACCATGGCCCCGGTGATCGCTCTGTTCCAGTACCTGCAGCGCTATATCGTCGGCGGATCGATCTCGGGTGCGGTCAAGGGCTGATCGGGGCCGGGCGCCTTGACGCATCCTTCCCGTCCCATCAGCCGGGAATCAGGGGCCGACGGCGCCACACCTCACCGTCCCGGATTCCCACAAACGGGACATGACCTGCGATGATGGTCAGTCGAGGGACGCGACGTTCCGCTGTCGGTTCAGGCGAGTCAGCCCCTCCATCCTGACCGTTCTTCGTAGGATTCACTCATGCCACAGAGACTCACTCTCACCGACATCGCCGACCAGGCGGGCGTCTCCACCGCGACTGTCTCCCGTGTGCTCAATGGAAAGTCCAACGTGGCTGACTCGACCCGTCGGCAGGTACTCGCTGCGCTCGACATCCTGGGCTACGAGCGGCCCGAGTCGGTGCACCAGACCTCCCGCGGTCTCATGGGGTTGATCGTGCCTGAGTTGAGCAACCCGATCTTTCCGCTGTTCGCCCAGCAGATCGAACAGCTCCTGGCACCCTCCGGGCACACTCCCCTGCTGTGTACCCAGACCCCCGGCGGTATCAGCGAGGACGAGTACATCGAGATGCTCGTGGACCGCGGTGTCGCCGGCATCATCTTCGTCTCCGGACGCCACGCGGACACCACCGGTGACGTCACCCGCTACCAGCGTCTGCGTGAGCGGGGCGTACCACTGGTGACGATCAACGGCAACGCGCCGACCATCAAGGCACCGGGCTTCGCCACCGATGACCGCCGGGCGACCCGCATCGCGGTGGATCACCTCATCGCCCTGGGGCACCAGCGCATTGGCCTGGCCATGGGGCCAATGCGCATGGTGCCGGCTCAGCGCAAGCGCTCCGGCTACGAGGACGCCATGGGCGAGGGCCTTCCCGAGGAGCCGCTGCGGATCGTGGAGACGCTCTACACCTACGAGGGCGGGGTCAGCGCAGCATTGCACCTGCTGGAGCAGGGCTGCACCGGCATCGTCTGCTCCTCGGACGTCATGGCCCTGGGTGTGGTCCACGGAGTGCGCCAGACGGGCAGGTCAGTGCCTCATGACGTCTCCGTCATCGGCTACGACGACTCGCCACTCATCCCCATGACGGACCCGCCGCTGACCACGGTGCGTCAGCCCGTGGAGTCCATCTGCCGAGCGGCCGTCTCCACGCTCCTCGCGCAGCTCAACGGGCAGCGCCCGGCCGACACCGAGATGCTCTTCGCCCCCGACCTCATCGTGCGCAACTCGACCGCCGCGGCCCCCATCGACTGAGCCCCGGTTGGCCGGCAGCGGCGCGCTGACGCCAGTGCTCCGGTCAGCGCGACCACGTGCGGGCCAACCGGGAGCCGAGGTCTACCAGCCGTGCCTCCAGCCCGTGGAAGTCAGTCGCTTCCCAGGGCTCGGCGGCGTGAGCCTCCTGCAGTCCGTAGGCGTTGGTGACACCGGCTGCGGCCAGCTCGCCGCGACTGACGGCGCAGCGCCCGCACACCAGGATGCACGGCTGTGCCTGTGAGGCGGCCTGCTGGCCGACGACGCCCACGACGCCGTCGGCCAAGACGTCGTAGAGCTCTCCCCAGGCCGAGACCACCAGGTCCTGCCCGTAGGCGGCCTCGCTCAGACTGACGAGCTCAGCCATGACTCGCGCCCCGGGCCGCGCCCAGGCTCCCAGGGCCCGCAGCAGCAGGGCGCTGCCCCCGCCCGCCCCGGTCCCCCAGGTCGACACGCTCAGGCGAGCCGTCCCTGCCGAATCCGCCGCGTGCGCAGAGGCGGACGGCCCGGCGTCGCCGAGTGCAGAGACGACAGGCAGACTCCTGCGTACACCGAGGCCACCGGGATCGAGGTCCTCAGCCGCCCTGACGCTTTCCATTGCCTTGGCGCAGGCGCGGCGGTCCAGTTCCTGGGCCCGCTCCGGGCTGATGGAGGTGATACTCGTCAGTGCCGCCCCGGCACCGTTCATGCCTCCCAGGGAGATGTCGTCGGCCAGGGCCAGTCCCAGGCTGCGATGCGACAGCAGGTCCTTGGCAGCTCGCAGGCCTCCGAGCGCGTCCATGGCTCCCAGGCCCCCGTCGTGGACGGCGGAGCGCGACATCCCCACCACAAGCGTGTCCAAGGGGCCGGTACGGCTCAGGGCTGCACCGATGACTTCTCCCAAACCGGAGGTGCTGCCCTCCAGCACCTCCTGGGCCGCCTCATCGGGCTCTGAGGGAAGCGCCAGGAGACGGGCGGCGTCCAGGAACCAGGTGGTCGCCTCTGCGGGGTGCCGGCTCCCGGATCGTGAAGGCCTGGGAACCAGACGCACCAGGTCGACCTCTCTGACCTGTCCGAGCGGGCCCCGCCCCTGAATGACCTCCCGGGAGGCGACCTGATCGGGGGCGATCACCTGCGCCGAGCCCGGTCCGCCGTCCGCCATGGGCAGCAGGGTCAGGGAGTCATGGGGGCGCGCCGCCCGCCAGCCACGCGCCAGACAGGAGGCGACCCGGCCCGGGGCAAGACCAGTTCCCGAGCCCGCCAGAGGCACTCCAGCGGGCTCGGGCCACAGCCCGCCAGGGGCGAGGAGAACCTTCACGTGTTCGTTCTCCGGTGGCGGGCGCGTTGAGCACTGGCCGTCATGAGCCGATGGCGCCGCTCAGACGGGCCAGGAGGAGGGCCTCGGCAACCACGATGCGCTCGAGCTCGCCCAGGTGCATGGACTCGTTCTCGCTGTGGGCGCGAGTATCGGGGTCCTCGATCCCGGTAACGAGTACCTGGGCACCCGGGAAGGTCTCCTTGAGGGTGGCGATGAAGGGGATGGAGCCGCCCTGTCCGATATTGACGGCCTCGGTATCCCAGGCGGTGGACAGGGCCCAGTGAGCGGCCTCGGAGGCGGGCGTGACTTCGGAGCCGTCGAAGGCCGGCCCGGCTTCACGGCCGGTGACGGTCAGCCGGCCCCCGAAGGGCACGTGCTTCTCCAGGTGGGCGACCAGGGCCTCCTGGGCCGCGGCCGGATCCTGCCCAGGAGCGATGCGCAGCGAAAGCCGGGCCGTGCACGAGGGGGTCAGGACGTTGCCGGCCAGCTCCAGGGGCGTGACGTCCATGCCGATGAGCGTCAGCGAGGGCTTGGTCCACAGCCGGGCAGTGAGGTCACCGGTGCCGGAGAGCTCGACGCCGTCGAGAATGCCGGCGTCGGCGCGGAAGTCGGCCTCCGGGTAATCGGGGAAGTCGGCGTCGGCCTGGGACCGGCTGACCAGTCCGGCCACGGCGACGTCACCGGCGTCGTCGTGGCAGGAGGCGATCAGTCGGCACATGGCGGTGGCGGCATCCAGCACGGGGCCGCCGTACATGCCGGAGTGAAGCGCGTGGTCGAGCATGTCGAGACGGACGTCAACCTGGACGACGCCGCGCAGCGAGGTGGTCAGGGACGGGATGCCGACCTTCCAGTTGGAGGAGTCGGCCACGACGATGACGTCGGAGGCCAGGCGGTCGCGGTGAGTGGTCAGAAAGTTCTCGAAGGAGGGGCTGCCTACCTCCTCCTCACCCTCAATGAAGACCGTCACGGAGCAGGGCAGCTCGCCGTCGGCCAGGGAAGCCAGGATGCGCAGGGCGTGGGCGTGGGTGATGACGCCGGCCTTGTCGTCAGCGGTTCCGCGTCCGAACAGCCGCTCCCCGCGCCGCTCGGCGGTGAAGGGGTCGGCCTGGTCCCAGCCGGTCGGGTCGCCGACGGGCTGGACGTCGTGGTGGGAGTAGAGCAGGACGTGCGGGCTGCCCTGGGGGCCGGCCTTGTGGGCCAGGACGGCGGGCCGACCGGGGGTGCCGTCAGGGGCGGGCACCGAGAGGATCTCGGCATCCAGACCGCTGTCGCGCAGGAGCGCGGCCACGGCCTCGGCGGAGCGCTGGACCTCGGACTGGTCGTGGCTGGAGGCGGAGACCGAGGGAATCGCGACCAGATCCGTCAGGTCGGAGACGACGGTGGGCATGGAGGTGTGCACGGCGGTGCGCACGGCATCAACGGTGATCATGGTTTTCAGGGTATCGCGCCGCTGCCGCTAGTCTTGGCACCGTGAGCCTGTTCAAGAAGCGCAGCCAGACCCCTGAGCCGGAGCCCGTGGCCGAGCCCTCCCCCAAGCCCGGAGGCAAGGGACGCCCCACGCCCCGGCGTAAGGACCAGCAGGCCAAGAACCTGCACCCCGTGGTCCCCAAGGACCGTGCGGCCGCCAAGCGGGAGGCGCGAGCGGCCCGTGACGCCGCCTGGAAGCGCCAGAACGAGGCCATGGTCACCGGTGAGGAGAAGTACCTTCCCTCCCGTGAGAAGGGGCCGATCAAGCGCTACATCCGCGACTTCGTTGATGCGCGCTTCAACCTGGGCGAGTACTTCATGCCCCTCATCTTTGTCCTGCTCATCATCTCCTTCGGGTTCAGCCGCATCCTGCCCCACTACCCGCTCGTCAGCTTCTACACAGTGCTGGCGATGAACGGATACCTGCTTCTGGCGATCGCCGACGCCGTCTGGTGCTGGGCGCGCCTGCGTCGCCGCCTCATCGCGAAGTTCGGTCAGGAGAAGGTCAAGGACGAGGGGACGATCCTTTTCTACGTCATGTCGCGCTGCTTCATGCTGCGGCGCTGGCGCCGTCCCGCCGCCCTGGTCAGTCGGGGCCAGTACCCCTCCTGATCCGCTCCGGGGCAGCTGTGGGGCGGCGCCGGTCGCCCGGGGCTCAGGCAGTCGCCCGGGCGGCGGAGCCCGTGGCCAGAGCCCGGTTGATGCGCCCCGGCCAGGCGGGACCGTTGTAGATGAAGGCCGTGTAGGCCTGAAGCAGGTCCGCACCCGCGTCGAGCATGAGCTCGGCGTCCATGACGGAGGAGATGCCTCCGACGCCGATGATCGTGGGCTCCTGCCCCAGCCCGCGGCGCAGGCGGCGCACGACCTCCAGGGCGCGGGGCAGAAGTGGGGCGCCGGACAGGCCGCCCTCCCCCAGGTCGTGGTCGATGGTCGTGTTGGTGGCCACCACCCCGTCGAGGCCCATGTCCAGGACCATCTGCGCAACAGCGTCGATGTCCTCGTCAGCCAGGTCCGGGGCGATCTTGACCAGGAGCGGGACGTGCCGCCTGGCGGCGCGGTCGGCGGCCTCGCGCACCGCCTCGAGGATCGGTCGCAGCGTCTCAACGCTCTGCAGGCTGCGCAGCCCGGGGGTGTTGGGGCTGGAGACGTTGACAACGAGGTAGTCGACCCAGCGGGCCACTGCCGCGGCCGAGTAGCGGTAGTCCTCCACCGCCTCCTCAAGCGGGGTCACCTTGGTCTTGCCGATGTTCGCGCCGACGACGATGGATCGCCCTCGAGGGGTGCGGCGCAGTGCCCGCAGGCGCTTGGCGGCCTCATCCGCCCCGGAGTTGTTGAAGCCCATGCGGTTGCGCACGGCGCGCATCTGCGGGTAGCGCCACATGCGGGGCTTGTCGTTGCCGCCCTGGGGGTGGGCGGTGAAGGTGCCGACCTCGATGAAGCCGAAGCCGAGCATGTCCAGGCCCTCGACGGCCTGTCCCTCCTTGTCCATGCCCGCTGCGAGCCCCAGGATGCCGGGCACGGGTCGGGCGAAGGGGCCGCCCTGGTTGGCCGAGGGCACGGGGAAGACCGGCCTGCGCCCCCACATCTGGCGCACTACGTCCCTGACGAGGGGAACCTTGCCGGTGATCTCGATCGCGTCCAGGCACACGTCGTGGATCAGCTCGGGGTCGATACGGGTCAGCACGGTCTTGTACAGCAGGTCGTAGAGCACGGCATCAGGCTACCCCGACCAGGCCTTCCAGGGACTGTGCAGGGTCCCGCCGTTATTCTCCTCGGTGTCCCCGCTTCGCGCCGGTGACGGTGTCACGGTAGCGTGGGCTTCGTCCGAGCCTCATTGCAGGCGTGTTCTCAGAGGTGGCCAGTGTCCTTCAACCGCGATATCCAGCTCGACCCCAACCGGGTCCAGACCCGTTCCGGCGGAGGTCGGGGCGCCGTGATCGGTGGCGGCTCCATCCTGACCGTCATCGCCGTCGTCCTCATCTCCCAGCTCACGGGAGTGGACCTGACCTCCATGCTGGGAGCGCAGCAGCAGACCGGGACGACGACGTCGACGGCCTCATCGATCGACACCTCCGTCTGCACCAGCGGGGACAGTGCCAACAAGTACACCCAGTGCCGCATGGTGGCCACCGCGGAGTCCCTCGACGCGGTGTGGACCGAGCAGCTGCCGGCCCAGGCGGGGCTCAAGTACGCCAAGCCCGAGTTCGTCCTGTGGGACGGCACCCAGATCTCCTCGGCCTGCGGCAACGCCTCCTCGGCGGTCGGTCCCTTCTACTGCTCAGGGGACCGGACGGTCTACTTGGACATGAGCTTCTTCTCCGAGATGGAGCGCTCCCTGGGGGCCGCTGACACGCCCCTGGCGGAGGAGTACATCGTGGCCCACGAGTTCGGCCACCACATCCAGCACCTGACCGGGCAGATGGCCAAGGCCGACCGCTCGGGCAGCGGTGCGACGTCGGACTCGGTGCGACTGGAGCTTCAGGCGGACTGCTACGCGGGGATCTGGGTCAACCACGCCTCCTCCACCCCCGACCCGGACACCGGCAAGCCCTTCCTCAATCGTCCCAGCAGTGAGGAGATCAAGGGCGCGCTGGGCGCGGCCGAGGCCGTGGGCGATGACCACATCCAGGAGCGGGCCAAGGGGCACGTCGACTCCGACACGTGGACCCACGGATCCTCCGAGCAGCGTGTGCGCTGGTTCACCACCGGGATGAACTCCGGCTCAGTGCAGGCCTGCAACACCTTCGCCGTCGACGCCTCCCAGCTCTGAGACACGCCGGGGCGACGCCGTTCGTCGCCCCGGATCGTCCTTCCTCCCCACCGATCCTCTCGGTCTGACGGGGCCCGCTGCCTTGAGAGCGGCGGGCCCCGTTTGCGTGCGACGTGGCGTCACACCCGACAGTGGACTCGTGACCCCGCGCTACCCAGCGACATCACCGGTACCACCCCTCAGGAGGACACCATGACCAGGGCGCTCATCATTGTCGAGTCCTGCTTCGGCAACACCCGAGCCATCGCTGATTCCGTTGCCGCTGGGCTGATCGATGGCGGAGTCGACGCTCAGGTCGTCGACGTCGATGAGGCTCCAAGCTGCCTGCCCGCAGACCTGGATCTGCTCATCCTGGGAGCCCCCACCCACAACCGGGGCCTGCCGACGGCGGCCACACGGGCCAAGGCCTGTGCGCAGGCGGGACCAGGCAAGGCATCCCACGGGATCGGTGGGTGGCTGGAGACCACGGTGATCCCGGCATCCACCACCGCTGCCGCCTTTGACACGGTCATCTCCAAGGGCTGGCTCAGCGGTTCAGCGGCCAAGGCGATCGCCAAGGCGCTGCAGCGTCATCAGGGCAGGAGGACGGCCTCGGTCAGAAGCTTCGTGGTCACGGCGAGCAAGGGTCCGCTGACCACCGGCCAGGAGACCGACGCCCACAGCTGGGGACGCGAGCTCGCGGCTTCGGCGAAGACCGGATAGCGACAGGCGCCGCCGCGACAACGACTGCACATCGCATCATCGGAAGGAAAGCAACAACATGACAGCAACGAATCAGGACAAGTCGGCCCGGCAGCAGCTGAGCGGACGAAGCATCGCCGGAGCGTGCCTGGCCGTCTGTGGTCTCCTCGTCATCATCTGGGGAGCGACACTCGAGTCGGTCAGCGTCACTGACCCAGGCTTCATGTCCTTCGCCGTCAGCAGCCTGGTGATCGTCGCAGCCGGGGGATGCCTGGCGACAGCCCTTCCTCGCGCTGCTCGTGTCACACTCATCTGGCTGGCAACACTGGCGGCAATGCACTATCTGTTCATCATCGGCATGGCAGTCATCATGTCCCTCATGAGCTGCGTGATGATCGGCGGAATCGCCGCCTGGCTGTCCATCAGAATCTTGAGATGAGGTGAGGCGGCCGCCGCGATGCGGCAACAGGGTGACGGCGAAGTCGCTTCGGGACGATTCAGACCGAACCGGCTTCGCCGTCTCTTCCCAGGCGGTTCAGTAGTAGCGCCACTGCCGCATGTCTTGGTTGTAGACCTCGACGATCCGCGGATGCAGGAGGGTGGAGGGCTCCATGAACTCGGTGCGGGCCGGCTTGGTTCGCATGATGAACTCCAGGGTCTTCCGGTCCTGGTAAGTCAGGCCTTCGGGCAGCGGCTGGCTGATGAGGTTCTGCGGCGTCCTGGTGGACAGCACGAAGCCCCACTCCCCGAAGGAGGGGACATTGGTGGAGAAGGGCAGGATCTGTCGATCCGGCTGAGCGGCGGCGACGGTGCTGGCCACTGTGGAGAAGGCGTGGGGTGAGAAGAAGGTGGAGGTGGCCTGGGTGACCATGACGCCCTCGGGTGCCAGCCGCGCCTCGATGTTCCGATAGAACTCGGTGGAGTAGAGCTTGGCGAGTTTCTCGTTGGAGGGGTCGACCAGGTCGATGAGAGCGACGTCGTAGGTCGCTTTGGAGTTCTGGACGTAGGTGAAGGCGTCGTCGTTGACGACCTTGACCCTGGGGTCGGACAGGGAGGCGTGGTTGAGGTCCTTGAGCAGGCGGTTATTCCGTGCCAGCTCGGTGACGTCAGGGTCGATGTCTACGATGGTGACGTCCGTGACGCTGGGGTAGCGCAGGATCTCCCGGGCCAGCAGGCCGTCGCCGCCGCCGAGCACGAGCACGTGGGCGGGTTCCTTCACCGAGGTCATGGCACTGGCGGACAGGGTCTCGTGGTACCTGGCCTCGTCCAGGCTGGAGAACTGGAGCTGGCCGTTGAGGTACAGGCGCAGGTCGTCCTGGTACTGGGTAAGGACGACCTTCTGGTAGGCGGTCTGCTGGTAGTAGACGATCGGGTCGTTGTAGGTCAGCGCCTCCACGCTGCGCTCGATGCGGTTGGCGGCTGCGAACATGCCGACCAGTGCCACGACGGCGGCGGTGGCCGCCCACAGGATCTTGCGCGGTGTGCGCACCTGGAGCAGGACGAGCAGTGCCACCAGCACGTTGAGGGCCCCTACCAGGTAGGCCCCGCGCATGAGGCCGAGCTGCGGGAGGAGCACCAGGGGGAAGACCAGGGAGGCCACCAGTGAGCCGAAGTAGTCGATGGCCATGACCTTGCCGAGCAGCTCGCTGGTCGAGCGGCGCCCGAAGGCGGCGAAGGTCCGCACCAGCAGCGGGATCTCCAGGCCGATGAGGATGCCGATGGTCAGGCTGATGCCGCCGAAGACGACCCAGTGCAGGCGGGTGCGCCCAAAGGCCAGGTACAGCAGGAGGACGGAGTTGCCACCGATGAGGCCCAGGAGCACCTCGCTGACACCGAAGACGACTGCCGGCGCTGCACGGAAGCGGTTGACCAGCAGCGAGCCGATGCCCATGCCGAACAGGGTGATACCGGTGGCCAGACTGAAGCTGAGCACGGAGTCGCCCAGGAGATAGGAGGCGGCCGTGCCCAGGATGAGCTCGTAGATGAGCCCGCCGATCGCGGCGAGCAGCGCCGCAGTGAACAGGGCGACGTTCTCCCGTCGCCCGATTCGGCCGTGGGTCATGGTGTGCGGCTCAGCTCAGGATGGTGGCGGCGATGATGATGGCGATGGCCAGCGCCGTGCCGGCGAAGGCGACCCCCAGGCCGATGTTCTGGTCCTCGATGAGCTCACGTCTGAGGTCGAGGTGGAAGATGCGGTTGACGAGCAGCGCGAACACCATGAGCAGAACCACTCCGAGCACCGCGTAGACGACGGTGCTCAGCAGTGACTGCCAGTTGAGGTCGACCGATGAGTGGTGAGCGATGGTCATGAGCGACATGTCTTCTCCTTCGTGTGTGACCGTCGAGGGGATTGAGTCAGTGGGCTCCAGGTCATTTTCCGACGCCGCCGCCCCCACCGCCGTAGACCGAGCGGTTCCGGAAGGGGACGCCGCCTCCTGAGGGAAAGAAACCCTCATCGTCATCGATCAGCTCGGCAAGCACCAGAACGACGAACATCAGGACGATCCAGAACACGGGTGCCCAATCGCTTCTACTCGCCGCGGGGAACCACCGCCACAACCTTCGCACGAAACCGGGTATCCACCACGGCCGGGTCACGGGCCTACCGAAGACCTTGTACTGCTTCGAGGAGGACAGACCTGTTTCGCTGTAGATCTCTCGGGCATGGAGGCGATGCGCATCGACCACCATGGTGGAGATCGAGCCCTGCGCTTCCACCACGCGGAGCTCGGCACACGTCGTCGCGGTGAGAGCCCCCTGGGAATGATCGATGGCCCCGGTCTCGTGGTCGATCTCAGCACGGCGCACATTCGTGACCTCGACGGTGCACGGCCGGCCGCGGACTCTCAGCTTCCGGCTCCAACCGACCTCGAGGGTGAGCGGGTCAATCGCCGGCTGAACAGGAACCGGCTCGTGAAGTACCACCTTGTTGGTGTCTCGACGGATCTCCAGCCAGAGCTCTTTACCCTCGTCATCGATCAGGCGCCACTGCTCCCGCTTGACGAAGCGCCGGCTTCCCTGATCCCGTCGCTTCAGGACAACTCGTCCCATGACGGTGTAGGAGCGGCGCTTCTTCCTCAGGGAACCGCGAAGCGTCTCACCGACTCTCAGATCGCCTCTGACACTCACAGCGTGATCTCCGAGCTGGTCACCTGCTGGGCCCGCAGGCGCTTGCGCACCAGCTCCCCCACGGCCTCGATCTGGGCGGGGGTCAGTGTGCGACAGCTGGTGAGCGTCACGTAGCCGGTGCCGGACTCGGGCCAGGTGTGAGCGGCGATATGCGACTCGGACAGAATGATGACGGCGCTCAGTCCCTGGGGCTCGAAGCGGTGGTGAGCGCTGGAGACGGCTGTCAGTCCCGCCGTCTGGGCGGCGCCGAGGAGAATCGACTCCACGGTGGACAGGTCGTTAAGCGCATACGGCTCGGCGCCACTGATCTTGTAGCTGACAGAACACAGGCTCACCGCACTCACGCGAGCACGGTAGCAACGAGGCAGGCAGCCGACAAACGGGCTGAGGTCCCCATCCTCGCTCTCCCGCCGTCAACAACGCATGGTGGGAAGCCCACCACCGATGGGGCGGGCCTACTTACCGACTCCACCTCCGCCGCCTCCGTAGACCGGGCGGTGACGATAGCTCCGTGAGGAGCCCGAGTGCGAGGTGCTGGTGGGATCGGCGTCGCCATTGGAACGGCCAGGGTTGGAGCAGGCGGAGAACAGTCCGCCGACGAGCACGATACTGACGAGGGCGGCGACGACCGCGCATCCGATGTTCCGGCCGGTTCTTCCGGGGGCAGATCGGCGGTTGTACAGGACGCGCCCGAAGAGCTGCTTCTGCTGCGCAGTGGACAAGGAGGTCTTGCGGTATGCCAGGAGGTCACGGAAACGGTGGCTGTCGATGGTCAGTCTGCTGGTCACGCCGGCCGGGTCCGTCAGCCGCACCTCGGCGTAGGTCATGGTCTCGCCGATGTTGAGTGGGCACACCGGGGAACCGACGACATTCTCAAGGGTGCCGGTAGTCACCTCCTCGACCATGCCCCGGTGCAGGACGCCATTGATCGTCAGCGGCATCGTCTGGCCGACGGTCAGGGCCCACGGCTCGATCGTCTCCTGGAGACGAACGGGTTCGTAGAAGAGGACCTCGCCGGGATCGTGATCGATCTCGACCCAGGTGTCGGCGTTGCTGGCCCCAATGAGCTGCCACTCCTCCCAGTAGTAGAAGCAGTGGTCCTGGGAGTCCCATTCCTTGAAGAGTAGACAGCCTGTGACTGACAGGGCGCCTGCACTGCCCTGGAGCAGGTCGCCAACCTGCAGGTTGCCTCGCGTGCCGTTCACCAGGACCCTCCCGCCTGCGGAGAGCAAGACGGGGCGCCGCTGCCGCCGTCGGTACCTGATCCGCCTGTCATCACGCGGGCACAGTAGCAACGCGGGCATGCCCCGGCAAACGGATCGCACTCCCCATGATCCGGCCCCACTATGTGGATCCGAACGGCTCAGGATCCGGGTGCCGTGTGAGACTGTCCCCATGCGCGTTGCCGAGATCGCCGTGCTGACTGGGACAACCGTGCGCACGGTGCGCTACTACCACTCGCTGGGTCTGCTTCCAGTTCCCGGAGAACGGGGCGGCTGGCGCGACTACGACCTGAGCCACGTCGCCCGGCTCTCCCGGATCCGCTGGCTGGTCCAGGCCGGTGTGTCCCTGGAGACCATCAGGCGCGTTCTCGACGAGCCTGAGACGACCGACGTCGAGCAACCCGACGACGCGCCCGCAGCCGAAACGGTTGAAGCCCGCGCGGCGGCAGGCTCCGTGGTCGAGGACCTGGCCGGGGCACTGGCCGCCGTGGAGGATCACCTGGCCGAGGTCGCCAGGCAGAGGGACATGCTCGCCGGCCTGCTGGAGCGAGCCAAAGCCGGTTCGACGGTCTCACCGATGTCCCCTCGTATGGCGGCCTTCTTCGACCGGCTGGAGCAGGCCGCTGCCGATGAGGCCACCCGCTGCGCCGTGCGCAAGGAGCGGGACCTGACCGACCTGGCCTGCTATCGCGGCCAGATGCCGCCGGAGGCGGAGTTCCTCTTCGTGGACCCGGATCCTGACTACGACGCCGAGTCACTGGCTCTTTACTCCCAGGATCCGGCCGAGCTGTCAGAGGCGCAGATCGAGCAGCGCGCCCAGGTCATGGTCTCCCGGATGGAGGCCCGGCTGCCGCCTGAGCGTCTTGCAGCCCTGGCCAGCAGCGTCGACAGCGATGCGGTCCGGGGGCTCTTCGGCCTCATCGGAGCCACGGGTTACCCCGATGCGCGGCTCACCCGGGCCTTGGAACGGGAGTTCCTCACCGCGATCGACCGATGGCGCCTGAGTCGGTGAGCGCCGCTCGCACGCCCGGTTCACTGCGAGCCGATGGGACCGCACCGACGGATGGGGCGAGTAGCGTCGCTGGTATGAGTCAACGCCTTCCTTCATCTGACAACGTGGTTCTCAAAGGCATCCGTGAGGAGCCCAGTGCCGAGGACGGAGCACGGGTCCTGGTGGACCGGCTCTGGCCCCGTGGCGTGTCCAAGGAGCGCGCCGCTCTCGACGAGTGGGCCAAGGACGCCACCCCCACCACCGAGCTGCGGCGGGCCTTCCACAGCGGGGACCTGCCCTGGCCCCAGTTCGTCGAGGCCTACCGGGCCGAGCTCACCGAGAGGCCCGAGGCGGTCGCCGCCGTCGAGCACCTGCGTCACGAGGCCCTGACGGGGCGCGTGACGCTCCTGTTCGCCGGCCACGACCACGTCCACTGCCACGCGCGTGTCCTGCGCGAGGCGGTCCTCGGTGTCGAAGAGGACCTGACCTGACGGCGGCCTCGAAGGAGACGAAGGAAACTCAGACGTTGAAGCCCAGGGCGCGCAGCTGCTCGCGGCCCTCAGGGGTGATCTTGTCCGGCCCCCACGGCGGCAGCCACACCCACTGGATGCGGACCTTGTCGGCAATGAGGGACAGGGCCTGCTGGGCCTGCTCCTCAATGACGTCAGTGAGGGGGCACGCGGCGGTGGTCAGGGTCATGTCGAGCACGACGGTGCCGTCGGGCTCGATCGATACCCCGTAGAGCAGGCCGAGGTCGACGACGTTGATACCGAGCTCGGGGTCGATGACGTCGCGCAGGGCCTCCTCGACGGCGGCGACGTCGACGCCCTCGGTGCTGGCGACGGGGGCTGGCGGCTGCTGGGCAGCCATGGGGTTGTCGGCGGCTGCCGGCATCCCGCTGGGGTTGTCACTCATGGCTTCTTCCTTCTTCCTCACGGGTCGGACAGTGGTGTCAGGACAGTTGATCTACTCGGCGCCGTTCGGCTCAACGGTGGGCAGGGCGACGCCGGACTTGGCCAGGGCGTCCTTGAGGGCCATCCACCCCAGCAGGGCGCACTTGACGCGGTTGGGGTACTTCGAGACGCCCTCGAAGGCGGCCCCGTCCTCCAGGTCATCCAGGACGGCGTCGTCGACGCCCTTGCCGCGCGAGTGCATGAGGGTATCGAAGTCCGCCTCGAGGCGGGCCACGGTGGCCAGGTCGGCGCCGTTGACGAGGTCGTGCATGACGGAGATGGAGGCCTGGGAGATGGAGCAGCCGTCCCCCTCCCAGCCGATGGCCTCGATCTTGCCGTCCTTGACGCGCACCCCCAGGGTCACGTCGTCACCACAGGTGGGGTTGACCTGGTGGCTGGTGGCGTCCGGGGCGTCGAGGGCGCCGGAGCCGTGGCGCTCGCGGGAGTGGTCGAGGATGACTTGCTGGTAGAGCTGGTCGAGTTCGTTCATGCTCACCTCTGGAAGTAGCGCCGGACGTCGGCGATGGCGGACAGGAAGCGGTCCACCTCCTCGGGAGTGGAGCAGGCCCCGAAGGACAGGCGCGAGGAGGCGTGGATGCCGAAGTGCTGGTGGATGGGCTGGGCGCAGTGGTGGCCGGTGCGCACGGCGACGCCGGCGGCGTCGAGGACCTGGCCGACGTCGTGGGGGTGGACTCCCTCGATGGAGAAGGCGACCACGCCCAGGCGGTCGGTGGTATCGGTCGGGCCGACCAGGCGCAGCCCGGGGGCCTGGGCCAGGCCCCCGAGCACCTGCTGGGTCAGGGCCTGCTCGGTGGCGTGGAGCCGGTCCAGGCCGATCCGGGCCAGGTACTCCACGGCAGTGCGCCATCCCGCGGCCTGCGCCAGTGGCTGGCTGCCGGCCTCGAAACGGGGCGGGCCGCTCATGAAGGTCGACGACTCCATGGTGACGATCTCAATCATGGAGCCGCCGGTGAGCACCGGTGGCATCGCAGCCAGGAGCTCCTCGGTGGCCACGAGCGCGCCGATGCCGGTGGGGCCGAGCATCTTGTGGCTGGAGAGCACCATGGCGTCCACGCCCGCGGTCTTCAGGGCGCCGAAGTCCAACGGGAGGTGAGCAGCGGACTGGCAGGTGTCCAGGACAACGAGCGCACCGACCTGCTGGGCGCGCGGGAGGATGAGGTCGAGTGGGCTGATCGCACCGGTGACGTTGGAGGCGTGAGTCAGGGCCAGGACGCGGGTGCGCTCGGTGATGACGTCCAGGGTGGCGGCATCGATACGCCCGTCCTCGGTCAGGTCCAGCCAGCGCAGGGTGGCGCCGGTGCGGGCGCACAGCTCCTGCCAGGGCACGAGGTTGGCGTGGTGCTCAGCGCGGGTGACGACCACCTCGTCGCCCTCTCCGATGATGAGGCGCCGAGCCGGGTCATCGGCCGCGGCGGGCCCTCCGCCGCGGGCCGCCGACCGGCCCTGGCTGGCGTGCCCGATGGCCAGAGCCACGAGGTTGATGGCCTCGGTGGCGTTCTTGGTGAAGACGAGCTCACTACCGCGCGCCCCGACGAAGGCGGCGACGGCGTCGCGGGCGTCCTCAAAGGTGGCGGTGGCCTCGTCGGCGAGCTGGTAGGTCGAGCGCCCCGCCGCGCCGTTGGACATGCGGTAGAACTCGGCCTCCGTGGCGATGACGCCGGCGGGTTTCTGGCTCGTGGCCGCCCAGTCCAGGTAGGCCAGTGCCTGACCGTTGCGGGCGGCCCGCTCCAGGTAGGGGAAGTCGGCGCGGATCGCGGCGACCTCCTCCGCGTTGAGCGCGCCGGTCGAAGGCGCCCCGGTGAGTGGGGCCGTGGACTGAGTCATGACGTGCCTTTCCGATTCGGTGCGGGGCGGTTCTGGGCATGGTCGCCGACGGCGGGGCCTGAGGTCATGAGGAACCTTAGTCCCCCTGCCTCAGCGCCGGGGCCGGCGACGGCGCCTTGTTGCGCGGCGCGCCGTCGTCGGCCCCGGCACGGTGAGGACTGTCAGGCCAGGTAGCGGTCGTAGCCCTCTTCCTCGAGGCGGTCGGCCAGGTCGGGGCCGCCGGCCTCGGCCACGCGCCCGTCGACGAAGACGTGGACGTGGTCGGGCTTGATGTAGCGCAGGATGCGCGTGTAGTGGGTGATGAGGAGGAAGCCGGCGTCGGTCTCGTCGTGGAGGCGGTTGACGCCCTCGGAGACGATGCGCAGGGCGTCAACGTCCAGGCCGGAGTCGGTCTCGTCCAGGACGGCGAAGCGGGGACGGAGCAGCTCCATCTGGAGGATTTCGAAGCGCTTCTTCTCACCGCCGGAGAAGCCGGCGTTGACGTCGCGCTGGGAGAAGGCGGGGTCCATCCGCAGGTTCTTCATGGCCTGGTTGACCTCGCCGACCCACTGGCGCACCTTGGGGGCCTGGCCGTCGATGGCGGTCTTGGCCGTGCGCAGGAAGTTGGCCACGGTGACGCCGGGGACCTCGACGGGGTACTGCATGGCCAGGAAGAGGCCGGCGCGGGCGCGCTCGTCCACGCTCATCTCCAGCAGGTCGACGCCGTCGAGGAGGACCTCGCCGTCGGTGACCTCGTAGTCGGGGTGCCCGGCGATGGAGTAGGCCAGGGTGGACTTGCCTGAGCCGTTGGGGCCCATGATGGCGTGGACCTGGTTGGAGTCGATGGTCAGGTCGACGCCCTTGAGGATGGGCTTGGGGCCGTCGTTGGTGGCGACCTGGACGTGGAGGTTCTTGATCTGCAGAGTGCTCATGCGACGTTTCTTTCAGCTGGGTTGTGGTCTGGTTGCGGGTGGGCGGACCGTCGTGCGGGTCCGGCCTGTCACTCGGCTGCCGGCTCGGCGGCGGGGTCCTGGTCGGTGCGGGCGGTGATGAGTCCGGTGAGCTCGAGCTCCTTCTCGATGGCGGCCATGAGGCGCTCCTCGACCTCATCGACACCGATCTCGGCGACGATCTCGTTGAAGAAGCCCAGGACGACGAGGCGACGGGCCTCGGTCTCGGGGATGCCGCGGGCACGCAGGTAGAACAGCTGCTGGTCGTCGAAGCGGCCGGTGGCGCTGGCGTGGCCGGCCCCCTCGATGTTGCCGTTCTCGATCTCCAGGTTCGGCACGGAGTCGGCCTTGGCCCCCTCGGTGAGGACCAGGTTGCGGTTGAGCTCGTAGGTGTCGGTGCCACGGGCGGCCTGGCCGATGAGGCAGTCCCCCACCCACACGGCGTGCGCGCCCTCGCCCTGGAGGGCGCCCTTGTAGGTGACACGCGAGTAGCAGTGGGGCTCGGTGTGAGCCACGTAGGGGCGGTGCTCCTGGTGCTGACCGGCATCGGTGAAGTAGACGCCGTAGGCGTCGATGTGCCCGCCCTCGCCGGAGAAGCCCAGGTCGGGGCAGATGCGCACGTCTCCGCCGAGGCTGACGACGACGTGCTTGAGGACGCCGCGGTCACAGACCTTGACCCGGTGGTTGGAGGCATGGACGGCCCCGTCCTCCCAGCCCTGGACGGTCACCAGGGTGAGCTCGGCGCCGTCGGCGACCGTCACCTCGACACCCTGGGTCAGGGCGGCGATGCCGGTGTGGTCCAGGACGACGGTTCCCTTGGAACCGGCCTCGGCAGCGACGAGGATGTGCTGGGCGGTGGGGCGGGCGAGCTGTGCGTCCTGGCCGATGATGTTCAGTCGGGCGGCCCGCTCCAGCTGGGCGCCGGGCTCCAGCGTGAGCACCGTGGCGGTCTCTGTGCCGTTCCAGGCGGTGACGCCGGTGCGGTCGACCGGGGCACCCACGGTGCCGATGCGGGCATCGCTGCGCGCGACCGTCTCCAGGCTCACGCCGTCGGGCAGGTCCGTCTCGATACGGACACCGGCATCGCTCTGGCCGGCGGTGGCCGCGCGGATGGCGTCGAGGTCGAACAGCGGAGCGAAGCGCTTCATCGGCGTGAAGCGCCACTCCTCCTCACGGCCGCGCGGCACCGGGATGTCGGCGGGGTCGAAGGAGGTGGGGCGGTCGGCGCGCGAGGAGACGTAGCGCGGCCCGCCGTGGGAGTGGGCGCCGTCGAGCGTGGCGCTCGAGTGGTCGGTCGAGAGTTCAGGCATGTGGAGGTGCTCCTTGGCCGGTAGCAGGCCGGTGTGATGAGGTGTGGGTCGAAGGCTGAGTGGGCTGACGAGGGAGGATCCGCTGCGGTGGGTCAGCCCACCGAGTTCTCCATCTGCAGCTCGATGAGCCGGTTGAGCTCGAGGGCGTACTCCATGGGCAGCTCCCGGGCAATGGGCTCGACGAAGCCGCGCACGATCGTGGCCATGGCCTCGGTCTCGGTCAGCCCGCGCTGCATGAGGTAGAAGAGCTGGTCGGCGCTCACCTTGGAGACGGTCGCCTCGTGGCCCATCTCGACGTCGTCGGTGCGCACGTCGACATAGGGGTATGTGTCCGAGCGGGAGATCTCATCGACCAGGAGCGCGTCGCACAGCACGTTGGACTTGGAGTGCCGGGCGTTCTTCATGATCTGCACCAGTCCGCGGTAGGCGCTGCGGCCACCGTGGCGGGCGATCGACTTGGAGACGATGTGGCTGGAGGTGTGGGGCGCCATGTGGACCATCTTGGCGCCGGTGTCCTGGTGCTGGTCCGCGCCGGCGAAGGCGATGGACAGGGCCTCGCCGCGGGCGTGGGGGCCCATGAGGAAGACGGCCGGGTACTTCATGTTCCGCTTGGAGCCGATGTTGCCGTCGATCCACTCCATGGTGGCGCCCTCCTCGCAGGTAGCGCGCTGGGTCACCAGGTTGTAGACGTTGTTGGACCAGTTCTGGATGGTCGTGTAGCGCACGCGGGCGTTCTTCTTGACCACGATCTCCACGATCGCCGAGTGCAGGGAGTCGGTGGAGTAGATGGGGGCGGTGCAGCCCTCGACGTAGTGGACGTAGGAGTCCTCGTCGGCGATGATGAGCGTGCGCTCGAACTGGCCCATGTTCTCGGTGTTGATGCGGAAGTAGGCCTGGAGCGGGATCTCGACGTGGACGCCCTTGGGGACGTAGATGAAGGAGCCCCCGGACCACACGGCCGTGTTGAGGGCGGCGAACTTGTTGTCGCCGGCGGGCACCACGGTCCCGAAGTACTCCTTGACGAGCTCGGGGTACTCGCGCACGGCGGTGTCGGTGTCCACGAAGATGACGCCCTGCTCCTCCAGGTCACCGCGGATCTGGTGGTAGACGACCTCCGACTCGTACTGGGCGGCCACGCCGGCCACCAGGCGCTCGCGCTCGGCCTCGGGGATGCCGATGCGGTCGTAGGTGTTCTTGATGTCCTCGGGCAGGTCGTCCCAGGAGTTGGCCGGCCGGTCCGTGGAGCGCACGTAGTACTTGACGGCGTCCATGTCGAGCTGGGAGAGGTCCACGCCCCAGGTGGGCATGGGCTTGCGCTCGAAGGTGGAGTAGGCCTTGAGACGCTTGGCCAGCATCCACTCCGGCTCTCCCTTGATGGCGGAGATCTCGCGGACCACCTGCTCATCAAGGCCTCGCTTGGCCTTCTCACCGGCCTCGTCGGAGTCGTGCCAGCCGAAGTCGTAGCTCGTCGAGATCGAGTCGATGATCTCGTCGTCGGTGCTACGCGTGGTCTCGGTTGTCGGCAGTGTCATCGGGTTCCTTCCATTCGCTTGGTCTCAAGGCCTCGCGTCTTAGCCGCCGCCCGAACCGCGCGCTTGCGCAGCGCGGGCATGGCGATCGGAATGTGGGTGGTACAGACGTGCTCGCCTCCGGCCAGGGTGGCCAGACGCTGGACCGGGACGCCCACGAGCCGGGAGATGGCCTGGGTCTCGGCGTCGCACAGCTCGTGGAACTCCCCGGCCACGTCGCGCACCGGGCAGTTGCCCTGGCACAGCTGGACGGCGAAGGACCCGTCCCCGACGTCGCGCACCGAGGCCGCGTAGCCGTCGAGAGTCAGGGCGTCCGCCAGGGCGCGGGCCCTCTCCGAGGGGTCCTTGCCGGCCGCCTCGACGACGGTGGCGTAGCGGCGCTCGAGGTCGCGGCCCCTGGCCGCGGCGAAGGAGTCGACCGCCTTGTCACCGGCCACCTGGGACAGGTAGTGCAGGGCGCGGTTGGCCAGGTCGGAGTAGCCCTCCGCGAAGGAGGTGCGGGCCTTGGGCGTCAGGACGTAGTGCCGGGCCGGGCGACCGCGGCCGCGCTTGCCCGTCTGGGCCGGCGTGTGCACCTCGATCTGCTCAGCGTCCTCAAGGGCGGTGATGTGCCTGCGCACGGCGGCCGGCGTCAGGCTCAGGACCTTGGCGAGCTGCGCCGCCGACACCGGTCCCTTCTCAGCGATGAGGTCGAGAACGCGTGCCCGGGTAGAGTCGTCGTCACTCTGAGTCATGACGGTTCTCCTCCCCTAGTCGCTTCCGACGCCTCACGGCCTGCCCCGTTGCGGCCGGTTCGGCCTTGCCCTGGACCGGCTCCAGGCACTGACCTGCGAGGCGTCGCTGGTCGTTGTGCCACGAGTTTAACCAAGATCTTGCTTGCCGAATTCAACGCTGGCAAGTTCACGACGGAGCGTCGCAAGGTGGGATTGAACACGTCACCTAATCAAAGGTGAGCCTCACTTAGGAACACCTAACTAGTTGTCGAACGGGGCGCGCGGCCTCGCGCACCGTGAACTGCACCGTCACCCAAGGCCACCCACCCATCACCCGCCTAACCAACCTCCCCGATCAGTACAGCTAGTGACGAGCCCGGTCCTGGACCGGCACCTCGATCACCCGCCGTCCAGGCAACCGACGACGCAGCCTCCTAGTACCCACCTCTCGGGAGAAGCTCGACATCAGCCCATGGCAGAAGGTCCGGAACCGCACCGACGAACTCACCGTTGACGATGTCGTCGAAGCCCGTGAAGACCCACGCCCCGTCGCGCAGCTGAAGCAGCTGACCGGCGTAGAGGTGCTCTGGGCGCACGTACCTGGCGCCGTCGATATCCCAGGGCCCCAGCGCCCCCTCCCCCTCGGCGACCCACACCCCGCCCGGACCAGGTTCAGCCTTCATGTCGTCACCGCAGGAGAAGACGAGGAGATGACGGTCGTCAACGCTCCGGCTCTGGGAAACCTCCAGCTGACCGAAGACCGACGGGCTGGTCAGCGGCGGCCCGATCTGCCAGTGGTCCAGGTCATCGGAGACGGCATGACCGATGACGCCGGCACCATAGTGCTCAGCCCCCTTCGCCCTGGCGGTGATGAGCATGTGCCAGCGCCCGTCATGCCTGAAGACAAAGGGATCCCTCCAGTGCTCGGCGCCAGAGACGTCGGTTTCCCTCCTCTCGTACCACCTGGAGTCCGCCTCCAGAGGAACATCGCACGTGCGTTCAAACGTCACTCCGTCAGTGGAGTCAGCCCAGCCGATGCGCTGAACCAGCCCGTCCTCTGCTCGAGAGATACCGGTGTAGAAGACACGCATAGCACCGTCGGGCTTGACGATGGTGGAGCCGGTCCAGATGGCCTTGTCGTCGAACGCCGGCCCGTCGGAATGCACTAGGGCATCGGGCAAAAGTTGCCACGTACGTGCATCGCTGGAAACGGCGTGCCCCATGGAAGCACGGAAGTGCCGCCGCTCCGGGTCGTGTAACGCACGCGACGCCCGCAGGAAGAAGAGGTGATAACGATCGCCGTCGTCACAGATCCAGTGGTCCCACAGCCAGTGGTCATTCAGTGCGAGTGCCATGTGATCGGTCTCCTCAGGGGTCAGACGGTTCTAAGGGAGAGGTCGGAGAACACCGCGCTCCCGTTATCGGAGTAGAGGGCCAAGCCATGATCGCCGGCGGCGGGATAGACCTGGTTGGACAGAACGGTGTGGCCCGCATTGACGAAGACCTCGACACTATTGCGATCAACGACCACAGTGAGGTGCACATGACGGGCGGCGGGGTCGATAGGCGCCTCGGACTGCGTATACGGAGCGAAGGGCGCCGATATGCTCTCGCTCGGACCTCGGTCGACATAGACGCGGCCATTAAAGACGCCGACGTTGGTGTGCCGAGTTCCGTCTGAGCTGCGCAGGACTTCTATGCCTACGTTAGTTGCATTTGTCCAGGCAATGTCAGTGGTTAGAACGTAGGCCTCAGTTGTGACGTCGAGTACCCGGCGGCCGTTGACATTGACGTCGCCCAGGGACTTCTGCGAGAGGAGACTGGTCGCGAGCACAGGTTCGGGAGCGCTCAGCAGGCTGTACCAGCCGCCGGGCTGCCGACAGAGTCGGATTTCACGAACGACAGAGTACTGACAGTTGTACCCATCGGTGTCGAGAGTGGGAACGTGTCTGGCGGCGTACTTCCAGTTGTTCATCCAGGCGACAGCATGCCTCACGTTCTGGGGTGAGTCGGCACTTGGCCAAGTAACAGCCGCATACCAGTCATACCCATGATCGAGCCACTGCGGTCTGAGGTTGTCTGTCACGAACCGAGTTCCATCCCAGTTCCCTATCCAGTACGCGTAGGTGCCGAGCGATCCAGCTCCCCATCCGTCCATTGAGGCGCCGAGGACCCAGTGGCTGGTTCCGTCATCGGCAATGATGTGGAATAGGTCAGGGCACTCCATGCCTCCGAGATCGGTAGCCCCAGGTGTGAGGTAGTCGAAGTTGGAGGTCCACCGCCAGTGGTGTAGGTCAGTGGAGACGTAGAATGAGAGATACTTACGCCGACCGATGACGCACACCCATTGGCTGCGCACCTCGTCTCGGACAACCTTCGGGTCACGGAACCACCTGGCATTATCGATCTCCTCATCCGTAAATGCATTATCAGCATTCGGGTTCGGAATGACTGGTTCGGAGAGCATCGAAAAGCTGCGCCCGCCATCCGTTGACCAGTGAAGATACTGGGCCTGGCGAGTGAGGTCGCCGTGGGGCACGTGCGTCACGAGAGCGACGGCTGACAGCTGCGCTTGCAAACGTTGATGTTGCCATGCCACAGGCTGTTCCAGCGGCTGTGGCGACGACCACTCCGGCCGCCGTCCTCAATATGGTCCTTCGGCTAAAGCCGGGGTCTTCAGTGGTCACAGGTCTCTCCTTTGAGATCAAGGCTGAGATATTCAGACAGGCATGACCTGAGCAGCGGAGCCGCTACCGGACACGAAGGCAGTGGGCAGTGCACGCTTACGTAGCAGGGCCGAGATTGGAACACACCCCATGATCCGCTCGCTAAGCACCCCACCCTCAGCCTTTGACGGCGGTACCTGCCAACGACGCTACGAACGAGCGCTGGAACAGAACGAAAATGATAAGAACAGGCAGAGTGATGAGTGTGCCGTAAGCCATGATCTGCCCCCATACCGGGTTGAGTTGGAAGAAGTACTGCATACCGACACTCGCGGGCCGCATAGACTCCTCCTGGATGACCATGAGCGGCCACAGGTAGGAGTTCCACGCCGGCAGCATCGTGATGATGGCGACTGTAGCGAAGGTCGGACCAGACAGTGGCACGATGATTCGTGAATAGATCACCCACCAGGACGCGCCATCAACGCGGGCCGCCTCGTCGATCTCCTTGGGGATATCACCAAAGTGCTGGGCAAACAGGAAGATGGAGAGTGCATTGGCAACGAAGGGCAGAATCTGCACCTGATAAGTGTTGAGCATCCCCTGTTTGACAAGAAAACCGTCAACGACCCACTGCAGCGATGGCAACTTGGCGACCCAGTATACGAGCGGCACAGCGATGGTCTCGAAAGGAACCATGAGGGTGGCTAGGACAAGCGAGAGCACGATGTTCTTGCCCCTCCAGCGCATACGCGATATCGCAAATCCGATCATGGAGTTGACAATGAGGCCGAGTAATACTATCGCAACGGTCACGATAAGCGAGTTTGTGATAAACCGTACAGCCGGAACCCGCTCGAATACTCCGGAGTAGTTATCCAGTGATAGGTGACCGGTCGGAAGGAACGCCTTAAGGGAGCCGAGATCAGCGAAGATCTGGTGGTCTTCTTTGAAGGATGAGAAAACCATGAACAGCAGCGGGAACACAGCGACGCACGAGGCGACGACAAGGCCGACGTACGTCAGCACCCTGGATTTTTTCCTGGTGGCGGCGCGGCCATGGCGACGCAGGCTCCTTTCGGGAGCCTCGAGGGCATCGACGGCTGTAGTCTCAGGTACTGCATCGGTCCTAGTTGTCTCAGTGAGCATGTCAGTCCTTCTCCCTGGTGAGCCAGCGCTGGATGAGACTGATGAGCAGGACGGCAATGAAGAATATGAGTGAGATGGAGCTGCCGTACCCCATGTCCTGCTCACGGTATCCCCTGCGCACCGCGTGGTAGACGATTGTCGAGGTGGCATCTTGGGGACCTCCGGATGTCATAACGTCGACCTGGACGAACAGGCCCAGCGCAGCAATCGTGATGGTGACGAGGATGAAGACCATCGTCGAATGCAGCCCCGGCCATGTTATGTAGCGGAAGCGCTGCCAACCGTTGACGCCGTCGAGGTCAGCGGCCTCGTAGAGAACCGGGTCAATCATTTGCAGGCCGGAGAGCCAGATGATCATATGGAAACCGACCGCTTGCCAGATTGACAGCACGATAATGGCAGGCATCGCGGTGCCAGGGTGGTTGAGCCAGGCAATGGTGGACCACCCGCCGCCAGTGACGGTGTTGAGCATCGAGTTGAACAGGCCATTGTCCTGATAGAAGAAGCTCCACAGGATGGAGACCACAACCATGGAGGTCACCACGGGCATGAAGATCATTGTCCGGAAAGCAGTGACTCCCTTGACCTTCTGGTTGACAAGAATCGCCAGCGCTAGGGCAAGGATGGACTGGAAGGGCACGACAACGAGCGCGAACAAGACAGTATTCGCCAGAGACCGGGTGAAGGTCGGGTCGTCGGTGAACGCCCGTACGAAGTTCTCCATCCCGATGAACTGCGGAGGGTTGGGGGAGATGAGACGCGTATTCGTGAAGGACAGGATGAAGGTAAGCAGGATCGGAATGCCCATGAAAAGCAGGAGGAGCAGGAGGGCCGGCGAGCTCATGAGCCACGCCGTCCTAGCCTCTCTGCGCAATGCGGCGGTCCTGCCGCGGCGCCTCATGGTACTGGGGGCTGCCATATCGGTTCCCTTCCCGGCGGCGCACTCTTACGCGCACGCCGGATCGGTGCTGGTGGTGTAGGAAGGTGGAGCGGCTGTTGACCGGCCGCACGATCAGGTACTCAGTAGCGCACTTGGCCTACTTGGCCTTGTAGCCATCGTTCGACTTGATATCCGCGTTGATGTCCTTGACGGCCTGGTCAAGGGTCGACTTGACATCGGAACCGGAAACGATGTCCCGAGCGGCCTTGTCGAAAGTCGATGAGATGACCTTGTATCCGGGTGTCGCAGGACGCAGGAGGGCGTACTTTTTACCGATCTCGTAAACAGGTTCCAGCGGCTTGCCCTCGCCGTAGTACTTCGTCTTCGGGGTGGCCGACTCGATTGACGGGAAGTTGCCGATTGCGTCGGAGTACTGAACGAGGTACTTGTCCTGCATGAGGAACTCAATGAACTTGTTCGCAGCGTCGGCGTTCTTCGAGGAGGAGGACACACCCCACTGCCAGGAGCCGCCGCCTACGTGAGCACCCGCGCCGAAGTCGACAGGGGGGAGGATGAGGACCTCGTCCTCGCCGAAGGTCTCCTGGGCCTTGAGGACCTTCCATCCGCCGGCATAGACGAGCGGCACCTTGCCTTGAAGGAAGTCCTGGCCGTCCTTGGCCGGGGTCTGAGAGGCGTAGTTGGAGGTGAACAGCGAGCGGAACCAGGTGCCCCACTCGACGGCCTTGTCCCCGTTGAGGAAGCCCTCTGCGGTCTCATAGCTCTTGCGGTCAATGAGGTCGCCACCGAAGGACTGGAGCATGGGAGCGTAGGCGTAGGGCCACCACTCGGCGGTGTCCCACACCGACATGTCAATGGCGTAGCTGAAGCCGTCGAGTTTTGAGAGCTTGTCGAGGGCACCCATGAACTCGTCCTTCGTCCACGGCTTGTTGACCGTGGGGATGGTGACACCGGCTTTGTCGAAGGCCGACTTACGTCCAAGGAAGCACAGCGAGGTGTCGTAGGGGCCGACGGAGTAGAGCTTGTTGTTCCAGACCCCTTTAGCGGAGTCGATGATCTTTCCCTGGAGATCCTGCGAGATTGTCAGTGGCGAGAGGTATCCGGCCCAGGCCCAGTTGGACATGATCGGGCCGTCAAGGTCGAGGATGTCGGGCAGGTTGCCGGAGACTGCGGCTGAGGCAATGGCATCGTTGTAGGACTCCTGCGGGAAGGACTTCACCGTGACCGGGGTGTTGGGGTTCGCGGCGTTGAAGTCCTTGACCGCGCTGTTGACGACGTCGAGCTCCTCCTTGTTGCCTCCATTGTGGGTCCAGAGAGTCAGGCCGCCCGCCCCCTTTCCGGACTGAGAGGAGCATGCGGCAAGCGTGGTCAAGGCGGCGGCGCTGGCGCCAAGAAACATACGGCGGGTGGTCATCATGATGGCACTCCTTTGTGTATCAGCGTGAGTGGTGGGGAACTGACTCCACCCATCGGGCGGAGAGCTGGTGGGGCCGACCTCGTGTGCGGCGCCCGAGCTACGGCAGCGAGGTGGTGGGAGGCGCCGTGGAGGCTCGCTCGATGAGAGGGCAGGGGAAACGAGTGACGTCCGGGAGCTCGGCTGTACGGCCCGCTGCGAGCTCGCGAGTGAGCCACTCGGCCATCTCCCAGTGCGGCAGGCGCATCGTGGTGAGCCTGGGATCAAGGTTCGTAGAGATGAGCGCAAGGTCGTCGAAGCCGATAACAGAGAGGTCGTTGGGAATGGAGATCCCCAGGCGTACCGCCTGCCGGAAGACGCCGGCCGCCAGGGCGTCGTTGTAGCAGAAGACGGCGGTCGGACGATCAGGCCGGTCGAGGAGACGGCGGGCAGTGGCGTCGACGCTGTCGGGATCGAGTCCCCCGGTGACGAGGAGCGACTCGTCCACCGCCAGCCCGGCCTCTCGAAGGCTGTGGCGGTAGGAGTCGGAACGCTCACGCACAGCGATGCTCTCGGCGTCGTCGTGCCCAAGGTAGCCGATACGGCGGTGGCCGAGGTCGACGAGGTGGGCAACGGCATCGCTGGCGCCTTGACGCTCATCGGGAACGACACCAGGAACCCCAGGGCGGTCAGCAACGCCGTTGAGCACGACGACATCCTTGATCTGCTCAGGAACCGGAACAACGCGGTGATACATCGAGGCAATGACCACCTGGCCGACGCGCCGGGCGACCATTTCGCGGACTGCCTCCTTGGCGGCGACGCCGTCGTGTCCTGCGTCAGTGAGAAGGACGGACCACCCGAGGCTCTGGCTGGTGGACAGAACAGCGTCGATCATGGAGACGGCGTAGGGCGTGGACAGGACACGCTCGCCGATGACCCCGATCGTACGGGTTCGACCGTTGCGCATACCACCGGCAATGGCGTCACGGACGTAGCCGAGCTCGTCAGCGGCCATACGGACCCGCTCAGCCTTGCGCTCGCTCACGCGTCCCTCGAACTTGCCGGAGAGCACGAGGGAGGCCGCAGCCTTGGAGACACCAGCCGCGGCAGCGACATCGGCGAGAGTCGTCATCGTCTCCCCTCCCCTCTTCTGGTCGGGAGGCCCGGCATCGGTACCGGACACAGAGAGATCATGACTCAGAACACGCTCATGAGTCAACCGGTTAACCACATTGAGCCAAGTCGATTAATCGATTGACGTTCAAGGTGTTCTTCACCTGAGTCAGGCGGCCCTCGCTCGCCATGGCGGGCAGACTCGCCGAATCCTGGCCACTATCTTGCCCAGGAACGCCGGTCCGAAAGTGCTCCCACTGGTGACAGACAAGTACTTTGACTCGTCTTACAGGCTCTCCGGGCTGCGCAGCCAGGGGGCGTCAGCGGGACGCAGTCCCACCCAGCCGCGGGTGCGCGCCTGGGCCGTGGCCAGGACTCCGAGCACCGTGGAGGGGTTGTGCAGGCGGCCGCCCATGACGGCGTCGAGGGCCTCGTCCAGGCGGACCCAGGTGGGCACGAACTCGGCCTCCTCGTCCTCGCGGACGGTGCGCCGGTCCTCGGGCAGCAGGCTCAGGTCCTGGGCGAGGAAGATCCGGGCCCCCTCAGTGGTGAAGCCGGGCGAGGCGTAGAACTCGGCCAGCGTGTGCCAGGTGGCCGCCTCGTAGTCGGTCTCCTCGGCGAGCTCTCGGGCGGCGGCGACAGCCGGTTCCTCCCCCGCCACGTCGAGCAGTCCCGCGGGGATCTCCCACAGGCAGGCGCGCACGGGATGACGGTACTGGCGAATCATGAGGATCTCCGCGGCACCGTCGGCCTGGGAGGATGCCTCGCCCTCGCGCAGGGCGACGACGGCGACGGCGTCATGGTGGACGACGACCTGACGGGACACCGGCTCCTGACCGGGCCCCAGGCGCACCTGGTCGGCGTCGACGGCGAAGATCGGCCCGCTCCAGACCCGCTCGCTGGAGACCAGCTCCCGCCCAGGTTCGCGCGTGTCGGCGAGGCTGTTCTCCAATCCATCGCCACTGCGGGTGCTCGTCACCGGATGATCCACGATTGGCTCCTCATTCTCGCTGCCGGCGTCGTCGCTGCTGGGCGCTCGGGCACCACGATGCTACCGCTCGGGACAGGGCGGCTCAGTGCAGGTCGAGGACCGTCTGTCGCAGCTGGGCCGCCAGGTCCTCGAGCCCGGGAAGGCCTCTGGCCGCCGCCTGCGCGCGCTCAGCGGCGCGGGTGCGGGCCTCGGGGTCGCTCAGGAGGGTTCGAACTGCCTCCGCGACGGCCTGGGCCTGAGGGTCCACGAGGACGGCTCCTCCTCTGGCGGTCACGGCGGTGCCTCCGACGTCGGTGGCCACGATCGCGGCGCCTGCGCGCAGAGCCTCCTGGATGGTGAGGGGCTGGCCCTCCCACAGGCTGGTCTGGACGACGACGTCAGCGACCTCCATGAGGGCCGGGGCATCGCTTCGCCGCCCCAGGAGGGTGACCGGGAGCTGTTCGGCGGCGATGCGCTCAGCGGCCTGCTCGCGGCCGGGACCGTCCCCGGCGAGGGCCCAGGTGAAGGCGGTCAGCCGGCCGGCGTCAACCTCGCGGGAGAGGATCGCGGAGGCCTCGAGCAGCAGCGGCAGGCCCTTCTGGGGAGCCAGGCGGGCGACGGTCAGGAGGCGGGCCCCGCTTCGCGGCCAGGCATCCTCCGCCGCGGCCGCGTCGGAGGCGCCCGGTTCAGCGGGCTGCTGGGGTGGCACCGCGGGGATGATGGCGAGCTCGACGTGTGGGGCGCCGAGATCCTGGGCCCGTTCAGCCAGGTCGGGGCTGACCGCCAGGACGAGGTCGGCGCGCCGGGCGATGAGCCGCTCGAGCCTGTCCCCCACCAAGGTGGTCAGGCGCCCCCCGACGGTGAGGTTGTGGAGGGTGACGACCAGCCGCGTGCGTCCGCGGCGGCGTCGTCCCAGGGCCAGGGCGGCCAGGGCCCCGGCTCGCAGGCCGTGGGCGTGAAGGACGTCGGCGCGCCGGCCCAGGCGACGTAGCCTGGCCACGGCCAGGGTGTCGTTGAGGCTGGGGCGGGGGCCGATCTCGAGTGGCTCGGCGCGAGCCGGCTCGATATCCAGTCCGTCAAGGACCGCGGCGGGGGCCTCAACAATGACGTCGTGGCCGTCGGCGGCCAGGAGGCGGGCGCAGTCAGCCAGGTGGGCCCGCACCCCTCCGGCAGCCGATCCGCACACCTGGAGGATCCTCCGGCGCCCGACCTGCGGGTCCTGTACGGCACCGGGCTTATTCGTGGCGTCGACGTCGCTCATGGTTGCTCCTTGTCGTCCTTCGTTGTCACCGTCGGCCTGCCACCACGTACCGATGCCAGGAGGCTGCGGTCAGCCAGGTGGATGACCACCAGGACGAGGGCCGCGGCCACAGCGGCACCGATCACGGCGGTGATGACGGCCAGGGGCAGGGAGGTGACGCGGGTGGTCGCCTCTCGGACGGCCAGCCCGAGGACGAGGGCCACGGGCAGCCCCGCACCGAGCGCGGTCAGGGTCGCGCGCAGCACCCGGCCCCCCATGACTCGGGCCAGAACGATCAGCAGGCTCGCTCCCGCCACCGTCATCCCAATGGTCGTGCCCATTCCCAGGGCCACGAGGGTGGCGCGCCCGTCCCCACCTGCGGGCGCCATGAGGCGCACGCAGGCGGCACAGGCCACCGCCACGGTCAGCCAGCCGGCCGCGGTGGCGTGAGCGGCGGGCCGAGAGCGGTCGGCGGCGAACAGGACCCGGGTGACCTGGTAGATGAGGGCGTAGCCGATCAGTCCCGGAGCCAGGACGGCCAGCGCCTGGCCCATCCCGTCGACCTGCTTGAAGGAGAAGAAGCGCTCGGCGGCGGCGCTGGCGGCCAGCAGCATGGCGGTTCCGGCCACGGCGACGGCGGTGACCAGGGCCGTGGAGGTGGTCACCAGCCTCCTGACGTTCTCCTCGCCTGTGCCACCGGGACTGCCCGCCGACAGCTCGCGGGCCTCGAAGGCGGCGGTCAGGCGGGGGTAGAGGACGGTGGCCACGGGGACGGCCAGCACCGCGTAAGGAAGGACGTAGACGGCCTGCGTGTACTGATAGACCGCAGCAGTTCCGGTCTGCCCACCCCAACGGGCCATGGCCAGGACCACCAGGACGCTCACCTGCTGGGCCAGGATCGTCCACACCCCGGCCCCGCCGAGCCGTACCGCCCGCCGGGCCTGGGCTCCCCCGAGTCTCAGGGTGGGGCGCAGTCCCAGCCCCAGCCGGTGGACCGGCCACAGCAGCGGCAGGCTGAGGGCGGCCACCCCGAGGGTCGTCCCCCAGCCCAGCACCTGGAGGGCGAGGCTGGAGGCGGTCGCGTCGTCGTCGCCGGCCAGCACCCCGTAGAGGCCGTAGGTCGCCATGACCACGAGGCTGGAGAGCATCGGTGTCAGAGCCGGCCAGGTGAAGCGGTTGTGAGCCTGGAGGACGCCGGTGAGGACGACGGCCACCCCGTACATGGGCACCTGCAGGGCGAACATGCGCAGGAAGGAGGCGACGAGCTCGTGCTGGAGCGCCGGGTCCACGCCCTGGGAGGTGGGGAACAGGGAGGCGATCGGTGCGGCCAGGACGATGAGCCCCAGGGACAGTGGGGTCAGCACGGCCAGGACCAGACCGAGCAACCCCGAGGCGGTGGCGGTGACCTCCTCGCGCTTGCCCGCGGCGATCGGGGCGGCCAGGAGCGGAACGACGGTGGCGGCCAGGACCCCGCCGACGACGACCTCGTAGAGGGTGTTGGGCAGCTGGTTGGCCGTGGTGTAGGCGCCCGCCACCGTTCCGGTGCCGACGGTGGCGGCCTGGACGAGCCAGCGCAGGAACCCCAGGACGCGGGAGACGAGGGTCAGGCCGGCGACGGACCCGGCCACTGAGAGCAGTCCGTCGCGGCGTTGCTGGGTCGTCATCAGGGGCGGCGTCCCAGCCCGTCGAGTGCGGCCAGCACGGGGGTGTCGGTGATGACGCGGGAGAAGGAGACCTTCTCGCTGGCCAGGATGAGGCTCACCCCGCTCAGGGCGGCCCCGGCGCGCACCGCGGCGTGGGGGTGGCAGGCCAGGGCGGTGCCCAGCAGGGCGCCGACGGCGTTGGCCCCGGTGTCCCCCAGCATCGTGTTCTCCAGGAGGTCCTCCGGCAGGGCTGCGAGGCTGACTCCCAGGGTGCCCGCGGCCAGCATCCGGGTGGGCTCGCCGTCGCGTCCGGGGGTGGCCAGCAGCGGGGTGCTCACGATGCAGGCGGTCTTGAGCGCCCGTCCGGGGCGCAGGTCGAGCAGGTTGAGCAGGTTCGCCCAGGCTGCGATGACCACGGCGCTGGACGCGGCGTCGACGGCGCTGGACGCCAGCGGACGTGCGCCGGCGCCCGTGCTTCGGTGGCGGGCCAGGAGGACGCCGCCGACGAGCGCCCCTGAGCCGATGACGGCGATCTTGAGGGCTCCGGTGGTGACGTGCCCGTGGGCGAGGGCGGTGAGGTGACCCTTGAGACCCTTGGCGGGGGTGTCGCCGTCGTGGGCCCCGGCATCGAGGTCGTCGACCAGGCCGGCGCATCCCCCGGCCCCAGCCGCGATGGTGGCGGCCAGTCCTGCCCGTGAGGATGAGCCCGTCCTGCCCCGCAGGAGCCTGCCGGCCTCGATCCCAGTCGTCACGGCGCCGGCTGCTGCCCCGACTCCCCCGCGCAGGCTCACGGTGCGGCCGTGGAAGTTGGTGCGCTCCAGTCTCTGGGCAATGGGCGCCAAACAGGTGGACCAGGACAGGGCGGTGCCCGCCGCCTTGAGACCCGTCCTCGCCAGGTCTCGGGCGCAGGAGCTTACTCGCGTGATCGTGCCAGCCATGGACTCAGCCTAAGGCAGGGCGGGGACCGATCGCGGCGTCGCCACCCATGACGCGGCCGCAGCGTCCGGGCCGGCCGAGTCACCTGCGTCGCTGAGGACAGGGACTACTTGGTCACTGGCGGCATGACTGCCTCGGCCCCCTTGTCGAAGCCGTAGTGCCCGGTGGTTCCCGCACGGGTGGAGGCCAGGGCCAGGGGCGTGGAGACGGAGGCGGCGATCTGGCCGACGGAGTCGATGGTAGTCACCTTCGCCTTCTCGGAGCGGATGATGCTGACGACGCCGTCGTCACCGTCGGCGGAGCCGACGACGACTGTGGGCGCCCTGCCGGCGGTGCCCTCCAGCGCTTTGGCCCAGACCTTGGGGTCCTGGCCCGGTGAGGCCTCGACCGTGGCTCCCTTGCCGGAGGAGGCCTGCGGACGCGGCCCGACGACGACGATCATCTCGGCCGCAGCGGTGGGCGTGGAGTCCACGGAGATGAAGGGAGTGCCGGACTTGTCCACTGTCACCGACAGCATGTCCATGAGGACTCGGGAGGAGTCGTCGTTGGCGGTCAGGGCCTTGGCCAGGGCCTCCCCCAGGATGCCGTTGGCGTCCTTGGAGTTGGTGCTGCCCAGGTGTCCCTGGACCTGTCCGGAGAAGGTGGAGCGGTAGTTCTCCCGGGACAGGTCCACCCAGGTGCTGGTCAGGCTCACCCGGCCGGTGACGGTGGCGCCTGCGTTCTTGAGCTGGGCGGCGATGGCGTCGGCGTCCTCGGCCTTGGCGTCCGGCAGCAGCACCATGGCCACGTTCTTGGAGGCCAGGGTCCCGGGCAGGAGGCTGGTGGCAGCCTGAGTGATGTAGGAGTCCCGCTCGTTGACGGCCGTCTCAGTCTGCTCGAGCTTGGCCTGGGTGGCGTTGCGGTTCTCACGCAGGGCGGTGACCTGGTCGTTGAGCGCGGTTCCCAGGGAGTTCTGCAGCGGGCCGGCACCCAGGACGACCCCGACGGCGAGGGCCAGGAACACGGAGATGAGCGATACCAGGTGATAGCGGAAGTCGATCATGGTTGAAGACCTTGAAGATGACCGTGAGAGGGGCTGCCTCTCAGATGGGCGGGGGTCGTTAGACGGTGGGTGAGTTCGGGGCCAGGCCCAGCAGTGAGCGGAAGAAGTTGACGACGTCGTCCCACACGGCGCCGGACAGGCCCAGGAAGGTCTGTCCACCGGGGGTGGACATCAGGGCGATGGCCAGGGCGACGGTGCCTGCCAGGGCCAGGAACAGCAGCCACCACCCCGAGATGCGGGTGCGGTAGAGCTGGGAGACGCCCTTGGCGTCGATGAGGCGGCCGCCGACCTTGAGCCGGGTCAGGAAGGTCGAGGACATGCCGGCGCGTCCCTTGTCGAGGAACTCCAGCAAGGTGGCGTGCGTCCCCAGGGCCACGATGATCTCGGCGCCGGCCTCATCGGCCATGAGCATGGCGATGTCCTCGCTGGTGCCGGTGGCGGCGAAGACGTGGTGCTCGACCCCGAGCTCCTCGACATGGGCCAGGCCCGGGGCGCGTCCGTCGCGGTAGGCGTGGACGACGATCTCGGCGCCGCAGGTCAGTGCCTTGTCGGATACGGAGTCCATGTCGCCCACGATCAGCGTCGGTTTGAAGCCGGCGTCCAGGACGGCGTCGGCGCCTCCGTCGACACCGATGATGACGGGTTTGTACTCGCGGATGTAGGGCTTGAGCGCCTGCAGGTCCTCCTTGTAGGAGTAGCCGCGCACGACCACCAGGACGTGCTTGCCGCTCATCTGCGTGGTCAGCGAGGGCATGCCGACGCCGTTGAGGAGCAGGTCCCATTCCCCGCGCATGTACTCCATGGTATTGGCGGCGAAGGCCTCCAGCTGGACGGACAGGCCCTTCTGAGCCTCGTCCATGGCCTCGGCGACGGTCTGCTTGGTCTGGACCGATCCCTCGGCGATGACCTGTTCCTTGCCCTCGACCCGCACCGAGCCGTCCTCGACGGTGATGCGTTGGCCGTCGTGCAGGCGCATGATGTCGGGGCCCAGGTCGTCCACGAGCGGGATTCCAGCGTCGAGGAGGATTCCGGGGCCGAGGTTGGGGTAGCGCCCGGAGATGGACGGTGCGGCGTTGAGGACCGCGGAGGCGCCGCACTCCACCAGCGCTTCCGCGGCCACCCGATCGAGGTCGGTGTGGTCGATGATGGCGATCTCCCCGGGCTGGAGACGCTTGGTGAGCTTCTTCGTGCGCGCATCGACGCGCACGACACCGCTGGGATGCTCGGAGACGGACGCAGACTTTCTGCGGAAGGGATTCCTCACGGCTCGGATTGTCCCATGTCTGCTTCCTGGAGAAGCTCAGCGGCGTGCCGGACCGCGGTCTGGGAGTCCTCGTGGCCGGAGAGCATGCGGGCCAGCTCTCGTTGTCTCTCTTGGTCTTCGACGACGAAGACCTGTGTGCGGGTGCGCCCCGGCTGGGACTTTCTCACATTCCCTGCGACAGCCTCTGAGGGGCCGGGACGGGATTCAGGCTCGGTCACTGTCTCCTTGCGCACCACGAGGTGGGTGTCGGCCCAGGCCGCCACCTGGGCCAGGTGGGTGACGACGATGACCTGGTGGTGTCGCGCCAGACGGGCCAGGCGCCTGCCGATCTCCCGGGCGGCCCGGCCTCCCACCCCGGCGTCGATCTCGTCGAAGACGAGGGTGCGGGTGTGGGTCGAGGGGCGAGCCAGGGCTGCGGCGTCGGCGAGCACCACCTCCAGGGCGAGCATGATGCGGGACAGCTCGCCTCCCGATGCCCCCTTCCCCAGGGGCAGGGCTGGCGCGCCGGGGTGTGAGACGAGTAAGAGGGCGACGCTCTCAAGGCCGGTCGGCCCGGGCTCCTCAAGCCGGTCCAGCTCGACGACGAGCCGAGCGCCTTTCATCTCCAGGCCCTCCAGCTCGGCGGTGACGGCCTGCTCAAGGCGCTCGCCGAGCTGCTGACGCGCCCGGCTCAGCTCGGAACCAACACCGGCCAGCTCCTCGTCAGCGGCGGCCAGACGCTCGGCCAGGACGGTAGCGGTGTCCTGGGGGCCGTCGATCTCGGCCAGGCGCGAGGCGGCGCGCTGCCCCCAGGCCAGGAGGGCGTCGACGTCGTCGAGCTGCTCCTGAGGCCCGCCGATCTCCCGGCAGGCGCGGGCGAGCTCTCCTCGGCGGTCCTGGACCTGGGCGAGGCGAGCCGGGTCGGCGCTCAGTGAGGACAGGTACCCGCCCAGCTCGGCGGCGATATCGGCTGCGTCGATGCCCAGTCGCTGGGTGCGTGTGGCCAGTTCGGCCAGGGCGGGGTCGCGGTCGGACTCGGCGGCCAGGCTGCGGTGGGCGTGGGCGATGAGGGAGACGACGTCGGGCGCCTGCCCGGTGGCGGACTCCTCCCCGCTGAGTGCGGTGCGGGCCCCGGTGGCGGCCCGGCGCAGGTCCTCGGCGTGGTCGAGTCTCTCGGCCTCCGCCGTCAGGTCCCGGTCCTCACCGCTGCGGGGGGCGACCTCCTCCAGGGCCTCGAGCCAGGTGCGCAGCTGGGCGACCTCGACGGCTCGAGCCTGAGCGGATGCCTGCCACTCCTGGAGCTCCTGGTCGGCCTGTCGGCGCGCCTGGTAGGCCCGGGCGTAGCGGCGGCACAGGGCGGCGTGATCCTGGCCGCCCAGTGAGTCCAGGGCAGCGCGTTGGGCCGCGGTCGAGCGCAGTCGCAGCTGGTCTGCCTGGCCGTGGACGGAGACCAGCCGGCCACCGACCTCGCTGAGGACCGAGGCCGGCACGGAACGCCCTCCCAGGTAGGCGCGGGAGCGTCCGGAGGCGGGGACCGTGCGGGAGGCCAGGAGGAGGTCATCGTCGAGATCGCCCCCGGCCTCGACGACGCGGGCGGCGACACGCGAGTCCGGGTCGACCAGGAACGCGCCCTCGACCAGGCTGCGCTCGGCACCGGTGCGCACGATGGTGGTCTCAGCCCGTTGCCCCAGCAGCAGTCCGAGCGAGGTGAGTACCATCGTCTTGCCGGCGCCGGTCTCACCGGTCAGGGCGGTCAGGCCGCGGCTGAGGGGAAGATCGGCCTCCTCGATGACACCGAGGTCCTCGATGTGCAAAGACTCGATCACGCCGTGCCTCCCGAGGAGTCCGGCCGGCTTCCGCCTTTGGTGCTCGTGTCGGCGGAGGAGACCATCGGCTGGTGCAGCGCGTCCTCCTCGGGTGAGTAGGCCTCATCGGCGCTGCTGGAGGCCCGCCACCCCTCCACGGGCAGGTCGAACTTGCGCACCAGGCGGCTGGCGAAGGGGGCCTGGTTGAAACGTGCCAGCCGCACCGGACGCTCCGCCCGGGTAACCCGGATCCTGGCACCGACCGGCACGTCCAGGCTGCGTCTGCCGTCGCACCAGATCTCGGCGCCTCCGAAGCCCACCCGCTGGACGACGACCTCCATGCAGGAGTTGGGGCCCAGGACTAGGGGGCGGGTGAACAGGGCGTGCGCGGCCACGGGAACCAGGAGGAGCGCCTCGACCTCGGGCCAGATGACGGGGCCCCCGCAGGAGAAGGCGTAGGCGGTCGAGCCGGTGGGGGTGGACATGATGAGGCCGTCGCAGCCGAAGGAGGAGACGGCCTGGCCGTCGACGCCGATGGCGACCTCGATCATGCGGGCGCGGTCGCGCTTCTCCAGGGCCGCCTCGTTGAGTGCCCAGTCTCGCGTGACCGTCCCGTCAGGACAGATGACCTCCACGTCCAGGGTGGTGCGGGTCTCGACCGTGTAACGGCCGGCGACCAGGTCCGCGACGACCTGCTCGATGCCGTCGGGGTCGGCCTCAGCCAGGAAGCCGACGTGGCCGGTGTTGATGCCCACCAGGGGGATGTCCCGTTCGCGGGCGATCTCGAAGGCGCGCAGGATCGTGCCGTCGCCGCCGAGCACCAGGACGAGGTCGACGTGGTCGGTGCAGTCCGGGCCGACCGGCTCGACACCTCGGGCGCGCAGCGCCTCAGAGGCCCGAGCCACGGCGGTGGCCGTGGGAGCACTGGGCCTGGGGACGGGGACGGGCTTGTCGTTGAGCTCGCGCTGCAGCAGCATGACGCGCGAGATCGTCCGTCCGTGCTGCTCCGTTCCCGGCTGCTGCGAGGGCCAGCGGAGACCGGCAGGGTCGGCGGGGTCGGCCGGCCGCGCCGCAGCACTGGTGTCTGAGGGGCTCAGCTTGCTCATGGGTGGGTCCTTGTTCTGCGTCGTCGTGTACCGCCCGCCGCGGGGCCGGCGGCGACGGCGTCCTCGATGCTGGAGCGCAGCTCGTCCCCGTTCAGGTCCCCGGGGCAACCGGCGCGGGAGGCGTGCATGCTCAGGAAGTACTCAACGTTACCGGCCGGTCCTGGCAGAGGGGAGGCGGTCACGGCCTCGACTCCCACGCCCAGGGAATGGGCCCGCTCGGCCACCGTCATGACGGTGTCCACATGGAGCTCTGGGTCGCGCACCACTCCCCCGTGCCCGATCCGGTCCTTGCCCACCTCGAACTGGGGCTTGACCATGAGCAGGAGGTCGGCGTCATCGGCCGCGGCGCGCAGCAGCGGTTCGAGGACCAGGGTCAGGGAGATGAAGGACAGGTCTCCCACGACGAGCTCCGGGGCGGGGGCGACGACCTCGGGATCCAGTGTGCGGATGTTCGTGCGGTCCAGGGCGGTGACGCGGGGGTCGGAGCGCAGCGACCAGGCCAGCTGGCCGTATCCGACGTCGACGGCCACGACGTGCTCAGCACCGCGGCGCAGGAGGACGTCGGTGAAGCCACCGGTCGAGGCGCCGGCGTCCAGGCAGCGGCGTCCCTCGACGCGGGGTGCCAGGCCGCGGCGGCCCAGCGCGTCCAGCGCGCCGGCGAGCTTGTGGGCACCGCGGGAGACGTAGTCGTCTCCGGAGGGCACCAGGATCTCGATGGCCTGGGCCGGGTTGACCTGACGGGCGGGTTTGGTGACGACCTCGCCGTCGAGGGTGACGTGACCGTCGGCGATGAGCGTGGCGGCATGGGTGCGGGAGCGGGCCAGCCCGCGGCGCACGAGCTCTGAGTCGATGCGGATGAGCCTGGCCATATCAGCCTTCCGCCTTGTGCAGGACGGAGGCGAGGTCCTCGTGAATGGCGGCCAGGGCGGCTGCGCGCTCCTCCAGGGGCATCTGAGTGATCTGGGCGAGCTCATCGGTGTGGTCGTGGAGGCCTTGGGCCGCCGTCAGAGCGACGTCGGCTCGCGGGGGTGCAGGCACCGGCGGCCGATGAGCCGGCCGGTATGCGGAGTCCGCCGTCGCCGGCGTCTCCTCCCCGACGTCGGTTCTCGACTCGTTGCCGCTCATTCCTGACTCCCATCGGCATTGCTCGCGTTGGCGCTGTGGTTCCTCATCTCCTCCGGTAGGAGCCTCACCGGCCCCAGCCGGGATCTCAGGGCTCAATCACCTCGATCTCGGGCACCTCCAGCGTCGCGGCCTCACCCTGGCGGTCCTGAGCGTCTGCCCAGTCCCAGGCGGCCACGGCCAGCGCCCGGTAGGAGTCCAGGTCGATACGCACCGCACTGCCGTCCGGGGACGTCACAGCGCCAAAGTCCTGAAGCTCGAGCCGGGAGCCGAGGACTCGGGCACTGCGGTTGCCGACCCGCCACCACACCTGGCCGTCGACCTCGACTCGCACGGGCTCGGGGTGGGGCTCGGTCAGGCCACGCAGGTCGGTGTGGAGGAAGCTGGGACGCTCGGTGGCCGGCGCGCAAATGACGTCTCGCGCGTCGGAGACACCGGTGAGGACGTGGAGCCCCGGGATCCCGGCGGCCCGGGCCCCGACGTGGTCAGTGTTGAGCCGGTCGCCGACCGCCAAGGGCCTGGTACCACCGGCCCGTTTGAGGGCACGCGTGTAGATGCCTGGGAAGGGCTTGCCCCCGGCCAGGGGCTCCTTACCGGAGGCATGGACGATGGCGGCCACGAGGCTGCCGTTACCCAGGGCGAAGCCCCTCTCGGTGGGCAGGGTCGCATCAAGGTTGGTGGCCACGTGCAGGGCCCCGGCATTGATGGCGTAGACGCCCTCGGACAGCAGCGCCCAGTCGACCGCCGGGTCCCAGCCCTGGACGACGGCCACGGGCGCGTCCTGCGCACTGCTGGTCACCTGGAAGCCCTCGTCGAGGAGGGCCTGGCGGACGCCGTCGCCGCCGACGACGAGCACCATGGAGCCCGGTTCGACATGCTCGGTGAGCATGGCGGCCGCGTCCATGGCGGCGCTGAAGACCTCCGACGCCTCGGCGATGATGTCGTTGTCCGCCAGCTTGTCCACGACCGTCTGGGGCGCCCGTGAGGCGTTGTTGGTGACGAATGACAGATGCATTCCGGCCTTGCGGGCGGCGTTGACGTTGTCCGCCGCGTGGGGAACCCGGGCCTGGCCGGCGAAGCAGACGCCGTCGAGGTCCAGCAGGGCGACATCGTAGGCGGCGCACAGGGGCTGTTCGCTGCCGAGCAGGGTCGCAGGGGCGGCGGTATCAGAGGCCTGGGGCATGGTCATCGGGGCTCCTCAGAGGTGCTGGCGGAAGACGTCGGCGTGTCCGGTGCGTCCTGAAGCAGCTCGGCCATCTCGGCCTCGACGCGCTCGGCGAAGGACTGCGACCACTGAGCGTCCTCATCCTGGTTCACAGGCTCGTCGTACTCCTCGAGGTCCGCTGACGCCTCGTCCTGAGCCGGCTCTCCAGGAGCCTGTGAGGTCTCGGTCGTCTCGCTCACTGCATCACCGATCGTGTCCCCGTCGGAATCCGTGGCGGACTGAGTGCCGGAACTCTCCGGGGTGCTCTCCTCGTGGGCCTCGGAGTCATAGTCGTCCTCGATGTCGAAGACCTCGACCTCGTCCTCCTCGACCGGCTCTGGACCGATCCGGTCACGGATGGCCTCAGCCTCCCGGTTGCGTCCGAGCTCTGCGAGCCTGTCGGCACGCACAGAGTGCAGGCGTCTGAGGGTGTCACTGTCGGAGGGACGTGCCCTGATGGCGTCCTCGATGATGAGCAGACCGAGGTCGGTCTGGCCCATGTCGTGGCGAAGACTGGAGACGACCATGGCCAGCTCGGCCCGTTCAATGTCGTCGAGCTGGCGAGGGTCTGCCGCTTGAGCGGCTTGGAGGGCCTTGTCGAGGTTACCCAGTGCTCGCTCGCAGTCGACCTCGATGGCCCGGTGCAGGTCGAGGCCGGACAGGCGCCTGGCGGCGCGAATCTCTCGGAGCGCCTCGCTGTAGTGGCCAGCGAGATATGCCGCGATTCCGGCCGTCTCCCGGACGACGGCCACCCGGCCCGCGTGGGAGGCGGCGTAGCGAGCGTGCTCGTAGGCGGCTTGAGGATCGTCGTTGAGGAGGCGCTGAACCATGACCAGGTGCCGGGCAACGTTCTCAGCGTTGGCACGCCCCAGGGCGCGCAGCTCGGCCCTGGCGCCTCGTTCAAGATCAGCCGGCTCGACGTTGTCCGGGACCTTGGGTTCGGGGACGCGCTGACGCTGCGGCGGACGACCGCGACGATCGTCTCGCCTGTCGCGCGAGTCATTCCTCCCGGGGCGGTCGTTGAAACGACCTGGCCTGCGACCATTGCGGTCGCCACGCCTGCTACCGCCCTCACCGTCTCGACGCCGTTCGTCGCGCCAGTCGTCACGGTGCCGTCGATCGCCGCGAGCAGAGTGCTGCCCGCGGTTCGACCGCTGGGAGTGCACCCGAGAGCCGGAGGAATCGTCGTCCTGTCCCGCCCCCCGATCACTGCGACGAGGGCGACCGTCCTCCCCTGTAAAACGGCGACGTGCCCCGAAGCCGTGACGCTCATCGTTGCGGCGACGCCGGCCTGCCTCGCTGTGGTCCGAGCCGTGCTGACGGTCCTGATACGCCATGGTCCTTCTTTCACTCTGGCACTGCCGCCAGTTGCCCTGGTGCTGTCGTTTACCTGAGAGGAGCCTACCTGGGCCGAGGTGCTCAGGCGTAACGGGACTCGGCAACACGTGGTGTGGTGCGTGTCCGAGCGGTGGGCTTCGGAGGGGCGGGCCGTAGCGTTGTGGAGATTCGAGGCGAAGATGAGCGCTCCGGCAGACAACGGTTCAGCCCCGGGGGTGCTCC
>NZ_VICC01000005.1:207572-286006 GCF_006546825.1 Actinomyces oris | reverse complement strand
GGACCAGGAGCAGGTAGGTGGAGACCACCATGGCGAGGGCATTGATGAGCCCGTAGAGCACGAAGCGGCGCACGTGCCCCAGACCGCGGGCGAGCTGCGTCGTGGCCTTGAAGACGCACACCGAGCAGAACAGGACGAAGAAGGCTGCCGCGTGCTCCATGTTCCACAAGACGCTGCCCAGGACGCACAGTACCCCGGTGCACAAGCCACCCCCGCCGAGAACCAAAAGGGAGTTGGCGAAGAGCTCATCCTTGGGAACGTCGTCGTCAATGGAGAACCGGTAGAGCGCCTCCACCACGCCCGCCGACAGCAGCGGCAGCACGATCTCGATCGCGCTGTTGAGCAGCTCGGCCGTCCCGTACTCACCGGCGGTCAGGGCGGTTGTGTACAGGGGCATGAGGACCAGGGAGACCGCCTTGACCGCCAGGCCCCCCAGGGCGAAGACCAGGGTGTTGCCCAGCAGGAAAGCAATGCGTCCCTTATTGCTTGCCAACACCGAACCGCACCTTCCGGGCCCCAATTCCGACGGGCTCATCACCCGCGTTGAATGAGCAGACAAAACTACCCTGCTGCAGAACCCATGTCATGCAGCCGTCTCCCTGATGATCCTGGCCGGAACTCCCGCGACCGTCGCGCCAGCAGGGACATCGTGGATCACAACAGCACCCGCCCCAATCATCGCGCCATCACCAACAGTGATCGGCCCGAGAATCGTCGCTCCACAGCCCACGACGACATCCTTACCTAACACGGGAACTGTCTCGATGCCCTTGCGACCACCGATGGTCACGTTTTGACCGATATGACAGCCCGTGCCGATCACGGCGCGAGGGTGGATCACAACTCCCAGGGCATGGTGCGGGAAATCTGTGTTCTCACCGATACAGGCAGCATACGGAACGTCGCAGGCGAACACCACGCGCATAGCTCCGCGGATGAGGTATGCGGCGGGCGCAAGATGATGGCGCGAGAGCCACCGAGCGGCCGAGTATGAGACGTAGACAGGATCCATTACGGGAGCCCTTCCTCGAGGAACGTACGGTAAGGGAACAGGTGGTACCACTCGGGGCGGTACAGGAAGAAGATCGTGGTGGCAGCAAAGGCGATGACGACGAGCAGGGCGCTGACGTAGGAGCGCTCGGGCCGTTCACCGTGCGCCGCGAGGTTGGCCAGTCCGACGGCGAAGGGCAGGGTCAGGTACATCTCGATGCGGTCCAGGAGGTTGAATCCAAGTGCGATCACCACCAAGGCGACGTCCGTCACCGCCAGGGCCAGAAGGTTGCGAGTGCGCCCAGAGGGGTCGGCCTCCACCGAGGCGTTCCAGCCGCAGGTCGCTGCCAGGAGCAGGAGGATGATGCGGGTGATGATAAGCAGGACCGTGGCTGAGCGGACGCCTCCGTCTGCATAGTCGCTGTGCAGGTAGTGACCGTAGTAGGCCGAGGAGATCAGCAGCCAGGTTAGGAGCCAGTTCAGCGAGAACATGACGATACCGATGAGGGCACCCCACTTGAACCAGTCCCCGAATGTACTCAGCCTCATATACGGAATGAGATAGACGACGAGTAGCAGCAGCACACTGACGTGGAACTGCGAGGCGAGAACGACGAGAAGTACGTAACGCACCAGCTTGCGCTCCATGAGCGCGGGGACGGCCAGCAGGAAGATCGCCACTGCGATGCCCTGGCGCACAGCGAGCATGAGGTCGTAGAAGACGGACATACCGAAGGCGAAGAGAACTGCCAGGGAGTAGCTGGCGGCATACCGCTTGATGAACAGGACCGCTGAGCCGTAGACGAAGACCGAAGTGATGAGCAGCAGGATGCTGAAATCCTGCGTGAGGCGGCTGACAAGGTAGTTGACCAGGACGTAGCCGTACTCGAAGCGGCTGACGGTGAAGGCCTCCTGGAGGGAGGTCGTCGCCTTGATCTCCTCGAAGACGCGGTGATACTCGACCGTGTCATTGCCGACGCTGACGGCTCGCATGGAGGCGAAGGCCACGAAGGCCACGAAGGCCACGACCAGGATGGCCGGGGAGCCCCGACGGCCGGCGCTGCCCCGCAGCCCCAGCAGAGCCGCGGGAAGGAGCAGAGTGGTGAACAGTGCGAAGTGGATCCACATACTGCTGTCTCACCGCCCGGCCAGGTTCCGGTACCGGTGAGCGAGTCGGTCGGCCTCACGCGTGATATCAAAGCCTGCGGTGCGCGTCAGGGTTGCGCCCTGGGCCCTGCGCTCCAGGTCCCGCCCCAGGTCGATCGCCTGCGCCACCTTGGCAGCCCACCGATCCGGCGTAGCCTCCAACGGTAGGAACTCGCAGTCCCCGATCGCGACCTCGTCGGGCACGCGGTCCGAGCAGACCATGGGCAGCCCCGCGCACTGAGCCTCGACCCCCACCATGGGTAGCCCCTCGAAGAGCGAGGGCAGGACTAGCGCATCCATGGCCTGGTAGAGGTCAGGAACGTCCTTGCGGTCCCCCAGGAACAGGACGTGGTCGGCCAGTCCTCTGTCAGCCGCGCGCTCCTCGATCCTCGGGCGCAGGGCCCCGTCTCCGATGAGCACGAGGCGCGCCCCAGGTCTGAGGCGGAGCAGCTCGCCGAAGACGTCAAGAAGGAACCGGTGGTTCTTCTCCTCGCTGAAGCGTCCTACGTGCCCCACTACCGGGCCGTCCCCCAGACCGAGCGCACGCCGAGCCTTGACGCGGGCCTGACGATCGAAACGGTAGGTACCCACGTCGATGGCGTTAGGGAGCACCTCGAAACGGCTACGGCGGAACATGAACTCACCGGCAGCGTGCGAGCATGCCAGGCGCGCATCCGAGTAGGCACCAATATTGCGGCACACGATCCAGTTACGCACGCTCTTGAGACGAGAGTCGGAGTAGGCGGTCGAGTGGGAGTGGACGGCGAAGGCACGCACCCCGTGGCGATGAGCCACCGGGTAGAGGAAGCGCGACAGGATGGGGTCGTGCAGGTGCGCCACGGGGTACTGCCCCGCATGCTGCTCCAGCACCTGCCCCAGGGATGACCGGATGCGCCCGATACGGTTGCCGGCATCGATGACGTAGCAGCGCCCGCCCAGTGCCTCGATCTCCTCACGGTGGGTCTCGTCTGGTGTGGCGTAGCAGAAGAAGTCGAACACCACCTGCGAGTGGTCCATGTGCCTGAGGTAGTTCATAAGCACGCTCATGACTCCGGAGCGCCGGGATATAGATGAGTTGATCTGCAGGACCCTCAGGGGGCCGCCCCCAAGGTCCTGCGTGGTCGATGACTGTTCCTGGCTCATTGCCGGCCTCCCTCCGTCGACCCCGGACCGGTCCGGGGAGCTGCTCGTCCTGCTAACGCTCGTCCTCATTTCACCTTGAGGGTCTTGATGAGGACCCACACGCCGATGTGGAAGACGGAGCGGGGGACGCTGAGATGCTCGATGTCGCGGTAGAGCGTCCAGTGGAATTTGACCAGGCTCCGTTTGTTGGCCGACACCGATCCCGAGCGGAGCCGGTACCTCATGAGCACCACCGGCATCCCCCAGATGTAGGGCTCGGTGCGGAGCATGCGCAGCCACAGGGCGTCGTCGTTGCGCTTGCGGATGTTGGGAACCTCGAACTTGCCCAGGCGCGCCACGTCGTACATGACGGTGGAGTTGCCCACCGGGCAGTCCAGGAGCAGGCGGTTATAGCTAATCCTGGCCGGGCTGCGCACGATCCTGCCGGTGGGCACGCCCTGCTCGTCGACCTGGGCGTAGGCGGTGCAGGACATGGCCACGTCACGCGAGGTCATGAAGTCAATCTGGCGCCTGAGCTTGTCGGGGTGCCACAGGTCGTCGGAGTCCAGGAAGGCCATGTAGCGCCCCTGGGCCAGCTCCATCGCCCGGTTGCGGGCCATGGCGGCTCCGCTGTTGGTCTCCAGCCGCACGTACCGGATCCGCGGGTCGTCCTTGGCCAGGGCCCCCACCACGTCAGTGGTGTCGTCGGTGGAGCAGTCGTCGACGACGAGCAGCTCCCAGCGGGGGTGGGTCTGCGCCTGGACGGTGGCGATGGTCTCGGCGATGAAGGCGCCGCAGTTGTATGTCGGCATGATGATGGAGACCAGGTCGGAGTCCGGTTCGCGATCGTGCTCAGTGCCTGCTGTCATGCTTGCTCCTTAGGTGTTGTCGTTGCGCGCCTCACCTGGCCACCGCCAGGACGGTTCTCAGCGCGATCGACAGATCTCGCCCGATGCTGAAGTTCTGGACGTCGCGCAGGTTGAGGCGCATCTTGGCCGGCAGGACCTGGGTGAGGTAGGCGTCCTGACCCGGCGGGGCGGCCGCCAGGATCTCGGCCTCGTCCTTGAACTCGATGGAGGCCGTAGAGGTGACTCCGGCCGGCAGCAGCAGGGTGGCCCGCATCTGCGGGGTGTACTGCTTGACGTACTCGGGCACCTCCGGCCTGGTCCCCACGAAGCTCATCGTGCCGCGCAGGATGTCGATGAGCTGGCTGATCTCATCGAGCCGGTACCGGCGCAGCACCGCTCCGACCTTCGTGACCCGGGGGTCGTTGCCCCGGGTGATCTGGTCGCCGGGGTCTGCCGGCCGGTGCGTCATGGTGCGGAACTTGACGATCCGGAACTCGCGTCCGAACTGGGTGACCCGCCGTTGGCGGAAGAACACCGGCCCGGGCGAGTCCAGCTTGATGAGGGCCGCCAGGATGATGAACAGCCACCCCAGCAGCACCATCAGGATCGTCGCTCCGACGACGTCGAGCAGGCGCTTGAGCCGCAGCTGGAGACCGCGCCGGGCCAGCACCTCGTAGTAGGGGCGGACCTCCTCGGTCCGCAGGGCGTCCGGCAGCTCTTCCCAGGGCGGCATCCTCATGAGCGGCCCATCGCCGCGAGCGTCTCGAGCGCGCAGCTGATGACGTAGTCGACCTGCTCGTCAGTCAAAGAGGTGTGCAGAGGCAGGCTCACTTCACTGGCGTAGAGGGCGTAGGCCTGCGGGAAGTCCTCGATGGAGAAGCCGAGGTCGCGGTAGGCGCTCAGCAGGGGCAGCGGCTTGTAGTGGACGTTGCAGGCCACGTCCGCGCGCGCCATGCGCTCGATGAACTCGTTGCGCGCCTCCTCCCCCAGACCCGGCAGGTTCGCCAGGTAGAGGTGCCCGGAGGAGACGCTCCCGTCGTCGTAGTGCCGCAGTGATGTCACGCCCGCCGGCGCCAGGGCCTGGTCGTAGCGGGTGATGATCTGACGCCGACGCTCGAGCATCGAGTCGTAGCGGGTCATCTGCGCCAGGCCGATCGCGGCGCATACGTCGGTCATGTTGCACTTGTAGGCGGGGCTGACGACGTCGTACTCCCAGGCGCCCAGGCGGGTCTTGGACAGGGCGTCCTTGCTCTGCCCGTGCAGGGACAGCAGCATGTACTGGCGGTAGAGCTCCTCGTCCAGGCCCAGCTCCGGCCTCCACGTGACGGCACCGCCCTCCGCGGTGGTCAGGTTCTTCACGGCATGGAAGCTGAAGGTGGTGAAGTCGGCGGCGCTGCCCGAGGGCGTGCCGTCGCGCCGGGCGCCGAAGCTGTGGGCGCCATCGGCGACGAGTGCGACGCGTCCCAGCGCCTCCTGAACCGCCCCTGCCGGGGTGAAGAGGTGGCTGTGGCTGTCGACGACCGCGCGCAGCACCGGGTAGTCGCACATGCGCCCACCGATGTCGACCGGGATGACGGCCTTGGTCCGCGGGGTGATGGCGGCCTCCAGGGCACCGGGGTCCAGCCCGTAGCCGCCGTCGGCCTGGCCGGCATCGACGATCACGGGGGTGGCGCCCACGTGGACGATCGGGGAGGCCGAGGCCGTATAGGTGTAGGCCGGGACGATGACCTCGTCTCCGGGACCGATGCCGAGGACCCGAAGGGTCAGCTCCAGCGAGGCGGTCGCGGAGTTCAGGCAGGCGGCCCGGGCGGTTCCGCAGCGCTGCGCCACCTGCTTCTCCAGGGTCTTGGTGCGCGGTCCGGTGGTGATCCAGCCAGAGCGCAGTGCATCCACCACTTCCTGGCACTCGGCGTCGGTGATGTCTGGGGGTGAGAAATCGACACGCATCAGCCAGCTTTCCTCACTGTCGGCGACGGATTCGTACTGTTGTCAAAACGTGGGTGATAGGTGGGCACCGCGCGAACGAGCTCCCGCTTGATCTCGTCATTCCCCTCAGGAAGGCATCTCCTCAGCCGAGCGATCGTCTCCTCCACCTCCTGCATGGTGGGCGGCGACGCTGTGGAGACGAGGATGGACTTGTTCTCGGTGGGGTGCAGGTCCTCTCCGTCCATCCGCAGCTCCTCGTAGAGCTTCTCGCCAGGCCGCAACCCAGTGAACACCACCTCGACGTCACGCCCCGCTCGCAGGCCTGAGAGCTTGATGAGGTTGATGGCCAGGTCAAAAATACGCACAGGCTTGCCCATCTCCAGGATGAAGATCTCTCCGGCCCGGGCCATGGACCCGGCGGTGATGACCAGCTGGGCTGCTTCAGGGATCGTCATAAAGTAGCGGGTGATGTCGGGGTGGGTGACGGTCAGCGGTCCGCCTGATCTGAGCTGGCGCCTGAACAACGGGATGACCGAGCCGTGGCTGCCGAGGACGTTGCCGAAGCGCACCGCGGCGAAGACAGTGGAGCGGCTCGTCTGAGCCAGGGCCTGGATCTCCAGCTCGCACAGCCGCTTGGTGGCTCCCATGACGTTGGTGGGGTTGACCGCCTTGTCGGTGGAGACCAGGATGCAGTGACTGCAGCCGAGCTCCTCCGCCAGACGGCAGACGATCCAGGTGCCCAGCACATTGTTCTCCACGGCCTCACGGGCGTTGTCCTCCATGAGGGGGACGTGCTTGTGCGCCGCCGCATGGAAGACGACCTTGGGCCGGTACCGCTCGAAGCAGTCGCGGACAATGCGCTCGTTGGTCACCGAGCCGATGACGACCGAGAGCGTCACCCCCAGCTCGGTGGCCTTGGGCTGCATCTCATGGAGCAGCTCGTAGGCCGTGTTCTCGTAGACGTCGAAGATCACGATCTGGCTCGGCCGGGCCTCGATGAGCTGACGGACGAGCTCGGAGCCGATGGATCCGCCGCCACCGGTGACCAGGACGACCTGGCCGCGCACGTACCCCATCCCCGTGGAGTCGAAGGCGACCTCGTCACGGGTGAGCAGCTCGGAGATCTCGACCTCCCGCAGTGCGATCCGTCCGTCATCCTGCTGGGCCAGGTCCCGTACGTTCGGGAGGGTGAGAATCCTCAGGCCCGTTGTCAGGCAGATGGACAGGATGCGCTGACGCTCCGAGGCCAGCGCCGAGGGGCAGGCCAGGACGATCTGCTCGGCCCGACACTCCCGGGCGATTCGGGGGATGTTGTCACACGCGCCATGGACCTTGACGCCGTGGACGTGGCGACCGTGCTTGGTGACGTCGTCGTCGACAAGGGCCACCGGTTCTCCGCACATGTCCTCGTCCCCCAGGTACATGCGCTTGATGGTCAGCGAGCCTGTCTGCCCGGCTCCTACGATGAGAGTACGGGGGCGGGCGCCCTGCTCACCTGCTCGAGCACTGCGCTGGGCGCGACTGTGCCACAGCGCCCGGACGGCGAGGCGAGTGCCCGCGGTCATGATGGCGAGCAGTGCCCAGGCCATGACGTAGGAGCGCACTGACAGCCCGCCGTCGAAGGCCAAAGAGAACAGCAGATCCCCGCACACCGAGCCGACAACGGTCGCGTAAAGAATCCGCAACGCCTCGGTCATCGAGGCGTAGCGCCACAGGCTGTTGTACATCTTGAAGGCGGCGAAGACCCCGACGTTGACAACCGCGAGGATACCCACGGCCAGCAGGCCACCGGTTGCCCCCGTCGCGGTTGCCCACTTCGTAGTCCCCCAGGCCGCGCAGTACAGGGCCACATAGGTGGCCAGGACATCGACGACCATCAGGGCGATGGGCTCAATCCGGCACACGGGCAGGTTCACCCACGCCGGTCCACGAGCAGGCTGCTGCATGGGCACGGATCCGATCGGCGAAGAGGCGTTGGAGACGGCCAACGCCTCATATCTCTCGGATGCGCGGGACGACAACGACTCCGGATCCGGCTCTCGGTTCCCGGTACTCCCGTCGAGACGGCTTGTCGCATCGGAGGAGCACTGACGCGTCTCAGCCATGGGTCGTCACACTCCAATGTGCCAGCCGACAGGTAAAGGACGTGCCGCCTGTGAGCGAGGAACTCTGATCAAGCGATTCGCACTGGCAGGAGCGACAGAATTCAAATGTCATCAGGGTTTCAATCTGCGGATGAGCGAACAGCATCAGCTGATTCGCTGGACGGACTGGAGAATACGACTGCAATCACCGAAGCAAGCGACAACAGATCAACAACATGACAGCTGAAGCGCATTCAGCCAACACGAGCACTTGCCGTTTTCACGGCTCCACATCAATGTAACATCAGATGCCACCGATTGGAAGATTCCAACGTGATTTGCTCGTAATCATCGTTTATTTACAGAAGCAACGCCAGTAGATGATATGAATTCAACAATCAACGCCCGTTGATTGCTTGAAATAACAAGAAACAATGTCGAAGACCGCTAATGTCACGTGACTAGCACGCATCTACACTGATGGAAATAACAATTCCATAAACATCTTGACGGTGGCGGTGTGTGTTCAGCACGCTCCTCGCACACGAAAGAACGTAGCGCGACACCACACCCAAGACGAGAGGCGGAGCATGCTCACCGAAGGCACTTCGGGACCAGCAATGATTGTCTCACCAGGTCCTACACCCTCCCCACGTGCCGACCATGACGTACATCAGGAACCTAGGCAGGCACACTCTCGGCAGGAACAACACTGCCCCGCACGCTCTTGCGCTTCCCTCCGAGCTCCGACACATTATTGAGTACCACTCCAAGCATGCGCCCGCCCCCTTGCTCGACCGCGAGGGCCGCCTCACGCAAGTCCTCCGCGCTGGTACGACCAGCACGCGCCACGAGAATGACGCCTCCGGCATGGGCCGCCAGGACCACTCCGTCAGTGAATCGGAGGACTGGCGGAGCATCAATGATGACCAGCCGGTCTGCTGCCAGCTCACGCAGTAGATCGCGCATCATAGGGGCCCCCAGCAGCTCGGAGGGATTCGCCGGCGTTCGACCTGCAGGCAGAACCTCCAAACCCTCGACTGCCCCCTTGATCAGAGCCTCACCGAGGTACGCCGAGCCAGTCAGAACGTCGGCGAGCCCGGGACTGCCCTGTAGCTCGGTTGTACTGGGCGCACGCAAATCTCCTCCGATTAGGGCAACCCGATGCCCAGACAGAGCCAGAACCCGCGCCAGGCTGGCAGCGGTCACCGACGTCCCCTCCTGCGGACCAGCCGAGGTGACGACCATGACTCGCCGGCCGCCCTGAGACAACGCATGAAGCACATTGGTGCGGGCCACACGCAGCTGCTCCTCCATCTTGAGCTCCGCCCCTCGACTCAGCCACCGCAGCGACGGAACCCGCGGCAGGGCACCGAGCAACGGCACCGACAGCGCCTCACGAACCTCCTCGGGCCCCTTGAGACTCTTGTCGAGCAGCTCTTGAACGAGGATCCAGACATAACCCAGGACCAGCCCGGCCAGCAGCCCCACTGCCATACAGGTCACCAGGGCCGGCGAACGGGTCGCGCTGACCAGCTCAGCAGAGGACAACAGGACGATCTCCACGGGAGAGTCCTCCCCCTCCAGGTCCTTGATCTCAACAGAGGCCTGGCGAACAACCTCGTCAGCCAGGACCTGAGCCCGGTGTGACGAGGAGGCAGTGGCAGAGACCTGCACCGACACCGTCTCGGGGACCCTGGTCGCAGAGACCGAGGAGGCGAACTCCTCCGCCGTCTCATCCAGCTTGAGCGAGTCCACGACACGCTGAGCGACCGCAGCCGAGGTGAAGACGGGGACCACAGCGTCGGCCTTCATTGCGGCGAGCTGTGCCGCATTGTACTGAGAAAGCGTACTCTGCACCGGATCTCCCGCCACTTTCACGCGCAGATAGGCTTGGGAAGTCGCCGTATAGGTGCTTGGCGAGGCGAAAGCGAACAGCATCGAGGCCAGTACGCACACAACAAGCGCCAAAACCAGGGATCCAATACGTCGACGGGTCAGGTGAAGAAGGTCCTCAAGCGTCATCTACGCACCACCGGATAATAATCAGGGTTGACAGAGCAGGGCGCCATCAATGCGAAACACCATTGAAAGCGCGCCATTATTTACGGTCAAGACAGTAACACACCTGAGGTCATGACACGCAAGCGTCCGGTCGATTTAATGAGGAAGCACTCATATCATCGACGAGTTCTTGAACATTTCTTCTCAATGAAGCGAACTCGTTTCGTAGGAAGTCTACGAACTACCTTCTCTGCCCGCTTACTCCGTCACAGCATGACACCCTTGAAGCACTTCTTCTCTGGCAGGACGATCCGGTCTCCGAACACGCGATCATAACGCGAGGGAGTGAAGTCTGACAGTCCATCAGCATCCGTGAAGGTGATCTCGCCGAAGTAGACGTCTCCATCAACCTCGTAGAAGTCGATGCGTGCACAGGCGAACCCCTCTCCAAGGTCGCCAGCCAGAGAAAGCATGGTCTCCAGACCTGCGGGGGCCGGGATGTCCGGGGCCCGGTCGGCCTCACAGGTGTACTCAAAAGGCGCTCGAGTCCAGTCAGGTAGGTAAGTCCCCCGCAGCACACGCCCCCGAGTCCGGTCCACAGTGAAGATGAACTGGACGACCCCGTCGAACACCATGAACTTGTAGTCCCGTAGTCCGCCTGAGGCGTCACGTAGGAAGGGCTCGCACACGATGCGCGGCTCGCAGTACTCGTAGTGCAGCTCGAAGCCGCCCTTCATCGCCTGCCGCAAGCCAAGCCACTCCCGCAGGCGTTGACGAGCTCTCGCCACATTGAGAGCACTCTTATCAGGCACGAGGATGTTCCAGCCAGAGCCATGCGTGGCCTTGAGAACGAAGCTGTCCGGGAGGGATTCGAAGTCGATCTCATCAGGTGAGTCCCACACACCCAGCAGGGGTACGAGGTACCTCTCCCCGACCTTGCCGGCAACCCACTGACGCACCAGGTACTTGTCCGCCAGGCGCCCCTTGACCGGCGTGGAGTCATAGAGCTTGAGCCAGTGAATCTTCTCCGTCATGGTGCGCGGCTCCTCCACGTGGCAGGGACGACACTTGAACAGCCAGTACCAGTGCTTGAGCGCAGAACGGTAGTGATCCGGTGACATCCGGCAGTTATGACGGTAGATCACCCGCTTCAACCAGTTCTGAACCGGCGGGGAGAAAATGATTTCTGCAGCACCTTTGACACTCATTGTCAACACCTCTTAATGAGAGTGCCGGCAGCCCCACCCCAGGAAGGGGACGCGCGCACGCCCCTCAGACCGCCATGTTGGCGGCCTGACGAGTACCAGCTAGGGAGATGAGAAAAGCGACCCTGGGGGAACAGGAGCACGCCGTTGCCCAACCAGACCCTGGTGGTCGGACAACGGCTTTATCCTGCATCACACCAGATATATTTGTAAAGTAATTTACTGGGCGTGTTGAGTCAGGCCTCGCCCGTCTCCGCGGCCGACTCGGCGACCTTCTCAACCGTGGCGGTCGGTTCCTTGGCACCCGGGACCGCCACGACGGAGGCGTCCACACAGCCGACCTCCCGCTTGATGAGGTCCAGGTGGGCACCGGTCCAGGCGCCCTTGTCCTCCGGAACCCTCAGCTCCAGGCGGATGCGGTCCCCAACGTGCAGGCCGGAGGCCTTGCGCTCGTCCTGGACCAGACGCACCAGGTCGCGGGCCCAGCCCTCGGCCTCCAAGGCGTCGTCGAGGGCGGTGTCCAGGACCACGAAGGCTCCCGAGGGCAGCATGGTGGCGGCCAGGGAGTCGTCGTCGACCTCGATGCGGGTGGTCAGGGTGAAGGCGGAGTCCTCCGCCTCCAGGACCACGGGGGTGGCGTCGATCAGAACGTCGTTGAAGCGCACGTCCCCGTCCTCGGTGAGCTCCCACTCCCCCGCCTTGACGGCGGCGAAGAGCTTGGAGGTGAGCTTGCGGACCTCGGGGCTGAAGGCGCGCGGGTTGAGGGCCAGGTCCGTTCGGGCCTCGTAGCCGGCGGACTCGGCGTCCAGGACCCGCACCTCCTTGACGTTGACCTCCTCGGCCACGAGCTCGCGGAAGGGGGTCAGCCCGGCCGGGTCGGCCGTGGCAATGGTGAGGCTGCGAAGCGGCTGGCGCACGCGCAGCTTCTCGGCCTTGCGCAGGCTCAGGGCGGCCGAGACCGCGGCTCGGGCCTCGTCCATGGCCGCCACGAGCTCGGCGTTGGCGACGTGGCCGGGCAGCGCGGGCCAGTCGGTCAGGTGCACGGAGCGCCCACCGGTCAGGCCCCGCCAGATCTCCTCGCTCACCAGCGGCGCCAGCGGCGCCATGACCTCGGTGAGCACGCGCAGCACGGTGGCCAGGGTGTCGAAGGCGGTCGTCTCGCCGTCGGTGAAGCGCTGACGCGAGGTGCGCAGGTACCAGTTGGTGAGCACGTCGAGGAAGTCGCGGATCGTGGCGCAGGCCCCGGTGATGTCGTAGCCGTCCATCTGCGCGGCCACCGTCTCAGTCAGGTCCTTGGTGCGGGCCAGGACGTAGCGGTCCATGACGTGCAGGCCGCCGTGCTTGGCGAACAGGCTCGCGTCGTCAAGGTCGACGCCACCCGTGACGTAGCCGGACTGGCCCACCTGGCCCGCGTAGAGGGCGAAGAAGTACCAGGTGTTCCACAGCGGCAGCACCACCTGGCGCACGGTGTCGCGGATGGCCTTGTCGGTGACCACGAGGTTGCCTCCGCGCATGACCGGCGCCGAGAGCAGGAACCAGCGCATGGCGTCGGCCCCGTCGCGGTCGAAGACCATGGAGACGTCCGGGTAGTTGCGCAGCGACTTGCTCATCTTGGCCCCGTCGTTGCCCAGGAGGATGCCGTGGGAGACGCAGGAGGTGAAGGCGGGCCGGTCGAACAGGGCGGTGGCCAGGACGTGGAGGGTGTAGAACCAGCCGCGGGTCTGGCCGATGTACTCCACGATGAAGTCGCCCGGGTAGTGCGACTCGAACCAGTCGACGTTCTCGAAGGGGTAGTGCACCTGGGCGAAGGGCATGGAGCCGGACTCGAACCAGCAGTCCAGGACGTCGGGGATGCGGCGCATCATGGACTTGCCCGTGGGGTCGTCGGGGTTGGGCCGCACGAGGGTGTCGATGAAGGGGCGGTGCAGGTCGGTGACTTTGACACCGAAGTCGCGCTCGAGCTCGGCGTAGGAGCCGTAGACGTCGGTGCGCGGGTAGTCGGGGTTGTCGCTGACCCACACCGGGATGGGCGCGCCCCAGAAGCGGTTGCGGGAGATCGACCAGTCGCGCGCGTTGGCCAGCCACTTGCCGAAGATGCCGTCCTTGATGTGGCCGGGGTACCAGTCGATGTCCTGGTTGAGCTCGACCATGCGGTCGCGGATCGCCGAGACGCGCACGAACCAGGAGGAGACGGCCTTGTAGATGAGCGGCTTGCGGCAGCGCCAGCAGTGCGGGTAGGAGTGCACGTAGGAGGCCTGGCGCACCAGGACGGCCCGCCGGCTCTCGTCGCGGCGGGCCAGGGGGCCGGTGCCGTCGCGCAGGTCGGCAACGATGGGCTTGTTGGCCTCGAAGACCTGCAGCCCGGCGTAGTCGCGGATCTCCTCGGTCAGGCAGCCGCCGTCGTCGACGGGCACGACTGTCTCGATGCCGGCTTCGGTGCAGGCGATCATGTCGTCCTCACCGAAGGCCGAGGCCATGTGCACCAGGCCGGTTCCGTCGGAGGTGGTCACGAAGTCGGCGGCGATGATCGTCCAGGCGTTCGGCCCGGGAGCGGAACCCTCGGCCCGGTGGGAGGCGTCGTCGAAGTAGTCGAAGATCGGGTGGTAGCGCCGCCCCACCAGGTCGGCCCCGGTGCAGGTGGCGAGCACCTGCGGGTCCTCGCCGAGCTCGCGGGCGTAGGAGCCCATGAGGTCCTTCGCGATGACGACGTCCTGGCCGGCCACCGGCGAGTCGAGGTCCTCGTCGACGTGGACGGTCACGTACTCGACGTCGGGGCCCACGGCGATGGCCAGGTTGGAGGGCAGCGTCCAGGGCGTGGTGGTCCAGATGAGGACCAGCTCGGGGCGCTCGGCGCCCTGGCGCAGGGGCTCCTCCAGGCGCAGGCCCACCGTGACCGTGTTGTCCTGGCGGTCCTGGTAGACGTCGTCGTCCATCTTGAGCTCGTGGTTGCTCAAGGGGGTGCGGTCGTGCCAGCAGTAGGGCAGGACGCGGTAGCCCTGGTAGGCCAGTCCCTTGTCCCACAGCTGCTTGAAGGCCCACAGCACCGACTCCATGTAGTCGGGGTCGAGGGTCTTGTAGTCGTTGTCGAAGTCGACCCAGCGGGCCTGGCGGGTGACGTAGTCCTCCCACTCCTTGGTGTAGCGCAGGACGGAGCTGCGGCACTCCTCGTTGAACTTCTCAATGCCGATGCCGCCGGGGCGGGTGATCTCGGTGACGTCGTCGATGCCGAGCAGACGCTGGGCCTCGAGCTCGGCGGGCAGGCCGTGGGTATCCCAGCCAAAGCGGCGCTCGACGCGCTTGCCGCGCTGGGTCTGGTAGCGCCCGACGGCGTCCTTGACGTAGCCGGTCAGCAGGTGGCCGTAGTGGGGCAGGCCGTTGGCGAAGGGCGGGCCGTCGTAGAAGACGAACTCGTCGCAGGGCTCGCCGCGGTTGTCGATGGAGGCCTGGAAGGTGCCGTCGGCCTTCCAGTAGGCCAGGACGTCCTCCTCAATGGCGGGGAAGGAGGGCGAGGGATCGATCTGCTCCCCCGGGCGGTGCAGGGGGTAGAAGGCGGCGCCGGTCGGCTCGCTGCCGTCGGCGGTGGTGCTGTCAGCCATCTTCTCAGCCATCGCGGTGTGCTCTCGTCTCACTCGTTCCTGCCGCCTCGGGCGGGTGCCCGGGGCCTGACGAGGACGACGTCGGCTCCCGACCGGGACTGGTGCCCGGCTGGTGCCGCACCGCGGTACCACCTCGCTTGCCGTGCTGCGCGCCCTGAGAGGGACGGTGTGCACGACCGCTTCGTTTCCAGCTGTGACGGGCTGTCCCGTCCGGTTCTACTGAGGGCCGACGACGCTGGTGCGCCGGGGTCCGGTTCTTCCGGAGGCTCGCCGGTGATGGCCGGGTCAGTGCCTTTGCTCCGGGGAGTGTAGTGGGGGGCGTGCCGCCGGGGCCAGTTCACGCCGCGGCTTGGCGGCGTCATCCTCCCCACACCCGGCGGTGGAATAGCGGCGGGCACCACCTTCCCTAGCCCAGCCCCGACCCCAGCGCCAGCGCCAGCGCCAGCGACCGAATCTGCACACACCGACAAGAACTTCACAGGCGACACGAATACGCGTCGCCTGTGAAGAAAATGTTGGTCTGTGGGCAGTGGTCCTGCTGGTCGACGGCTCGGAGCCGCTCGGTCTAGCCGTACCTCTAGCCGGCTGCGTTGAGCTCCTCGACGGCCTCCTGAGGGAGGCTGAAGCGCGTGGCCTCGATGGCGTCAGTGAGCTGGGCGACACTGCTGACGCCCACGATCGGGGTGATCATCGGCTGCTGGGCGTTGAGAAGGGCCAAGACGACCTGGCTCGGCTTCATGGCAAGACGCTCCGACCACGTGCGCAGCGCTGTCAGCCGCTTGTCAGTCCCCGGGTGCCTGTAGGCCTCGGGCAGCGGGCGTTCTGGGTGCTCGTAGGCGCCGGTCAGCAGCGGCGTGTAGGCCCATAGGTCCAGCCCGCAGCGCTCGGCGAGGTCCTTGCTCTCGCTGGTCATCATCCCGTGGGGGTGGTCCTCGCCCTCTACCGGGGTATCCGGCCTCGGGTGGAGGTACGACTCCCGCAGCTGCAGGGCGCTGAAGCCGGCCGAGCCCCGCTGCTGAGCGTGCACGTTGGCTGCGGCGGCGTACCAGGCCGGGTGGTTGGACAGCCCGATCCGTGCGGTCAGCCCTTGGTCAACCAGGGCGCCGAAGCTCTCAGCGACATCCGCGACCGACTGCTCCCGGTCCTCCATATGGGCCCAGTACATGTCGACGTGCTCCGTCTGCAGGCGCTGCAGACTGTCCCGGATGGCCTGGTTGACGGTCTCCCTGCCGAGACCTTCCACGGCGCCCGGAAAGCCGTGGGGGCGGGTCGGCTCCGCGCCGGCCTTGGTGCTGATCCTCACCTGGTCGCGCACGCCGCGATCAGCGAGCCACTGGCCGATGACGGTCTCGCTCTGGCCCCCGAGGCCGGACTCGGCTCCCCAGAAGGCGTAGCAGTTCGCGGTGTCGATCCACTGGCCACCCAGATCCAAGTAGGCGTCGAGGATCTCACGGGACTGGGTGGCGGACAGGCGGGTTCCGAAGTGCATGGTGCCCAGCGCCATGCGGGGATGTGCGTCAGTCATCGGCTTCCTCTCCTCCGTGTCATCAGGGTGAGCGGTGCGAAGCACGCCAGCGACCATAACCGAATCTGCACACACCGACAAGAACTTCACAGACGACACGAATACGCGTCGTCTGTGAAGAAAATGTTGTTCTGTGGGCGGCGCAGTACCGGCGTTCTCAGCCCTGCGTGCTCGGGGAGGCGTCCTGCTGCTGGAGGACGCCCGAGGAGCCTGAGCCACCCTTCTGGTTGCCATCACTCGAGCCCGAGCCTGACTGCTGGTCGCCGCTCGAGCCCGAGCCGGATCCACTGGAGGAGTCCCCGTTGGGAGTGGTCCGGCCGGCCCCGCCGGAGCCTCCTCCTGGACCGCCTTGGCCGTTCTGACCGCCCTGTCCACCAGGGCCACCGCCGGGCATCTGCCCACCGGGCCCGCCCTGACCGCCGGGACCTCCCCCACCAGGGCCGCCCTGGCCCCCTCCGGGCATGCCCTGACCGTTGCCGCCTCCCTGCTGCTGGGCCTGACCGTGCTGGGAGTGGGAGCTGAGCAGCTCGTTGGTCCCCCACCCAGCCCCGAAGGAGCCCGCCAGCAGCGCCACCCCGGCAGCGCCCACGACGGCACGACGGCGGTACCAGGGCCCGCGAGCCTTGGTCCGGGCCTTCTTGGCCGCGGCGGATGCGGAGGGCACGACACCGATGGTCGCGGCGTTCTGAGCATCCGGGGACGCCCACGCCCCGCCCAGCCGGGTGTCGGCAGTGCTGCTGCCAGCAGCCGAGTGAGTCGCCCCAGAGCCCTTGGCGGAGTCCGGCGTGACGTCCTTGGAGAGAGCCTCGGTCCTCACCGAGCCTGAGTCAGTGGTTCCCGCAGTGTCCTTAAGGTCCTTGACGTCCTTGGTGCCGTCACGGCCAGGGTCGCCCGCCGCGCCCTGCGGCAGGTGCTGCGCTGCGGCGTCGGCGGCATCGGCGGCGTCCCTGGTGGGGAGGCTCTCCGTGGCCGCGTCGCGCGGGGAGGAAGTGGCGTCGCCACCGGAGGAGACGTGCTTGGTCATGGGTGTCCTTTCAGTCTGTTTCCCGGCCCGGCCGGGGCTGGAAGAGACGTTAAGAACCCGCGCTGTGCCCGGGGCAGGTCGAGCCTGTGGACCACCTATGTGCGACGCGACGCCGCTCCCCTACTGATCCCTACTGATCCCTGGCCACCAGGGTGTTGGAGGCCTGGGCCCGCGGCCGCACCACCATGGAGTCGATGTTGACGTGAGCGGGCAGCTCCAGCGTCCAGACGATGCAGGCGGCGACGTCGTCGGCGCTGAGCGGTTCGGCGACACCGGCATAGACCTTCGCGGCGGCCTCGGCGTCCCCGTGGAGACGGTTGAGGGAGAACTCCTCGGTGGCCACCATGCCGGGGGCGATCTCAATGACGCGCACCGGCTCCCCCACCAGCTCCAGGCGCAGCGTGTTGGCGATGATCCGCTCGGCGTGCTTGGCCGCCACGTATCCGCCCCCACCGGGGTAGGTGTCGTGGGCCGCCGTGGAGGTGAGGAAGACCAGGTCCCCGCCCCGCTCCCGAAGCCCGGGCAGGAAGGCCTGGCTCACGCGCAGGGCCGCGAGCGCGTTGCGCTCGTACATGGTGGCCCACTCCTGGGCGCTGCCCTCGGCGACCGGGTCGACCCCCAGCGCGCCACCGGCATTGTTGACGACGGCGTCGACAGCTCCGCCGGCCAGCACCTCACCGGCCAGGCGCTCGACGTCGCCGGGCTCCTGGAGGTCGGCGGCCACCCACGTGCAGCCGGTCTCGGCCGCCAGCGCCTCAAGGCGCTCCACCCGCCGCGCGGTGGCGACGACCTCCCACCCATGGGAGCGCAGGAGGCGGACGGTGGCGGCACCGATACCGGTGGAGGCACCTGTGACGAGGGCACGGCGGGCCGGGGCGGAGACGGCGGAGTCGACGGTGACGTTCTTCGGGTTCTCGTTCATTGGTCCACGATACGTCCCTGTCACGCTCGCCTGGCACAATCGGCCTCGATTCGCACGGGTTCACCCAGACCCGCTCGCGAAGCCCAGCACACTCGGCCCCACATCGGAAGGCCCCCTATGAACGCCATCATCCTCGCCGTCCTGGTCATGCTCATCCTGGCGATGCTGCGCGTCCATGTGGTCCTGTCCCTGTTCGTCGGCGCGCTCGCGGGCGGGCTGAGCGCCGGCCTGGGCATCAGCCGCACCATGGTCGCCTTCCAGGACGGGCTGGCCGCCGGGGCCAAGATCGCCCTGTCCTACGCGCTGCTGGGGGCCTTCGCCATGGCGGTGGCGCACTCTGGTCTTCCCCAGCTGCTGGCGAACTGGCTCATCGGCCGCATTGAGAACAAGGACGAGTCCGCCTCCCGCAGGGCCGTGCGCACCACCACCATGCTGGTGCTGGGCGGACTCACGGCCATGGCTGTCATGAGTCAGAACCTCATCCCGGTTCACATCGCCTTCATTCCACTGGTGGTCCCTCCGCTGCTCCTCGTCATGAGCCGTCTGCAGCTGGACCGTCGCGCCGTGGCCTGCGCCATCACCTTCGGTCTGGTGACCACCTACATGTTCCTGCCCCTGGGCTTCGGGCGGGTCTTCCTCCATGACATCCTCTACGCCAACATCGAGGAGGCGGGCCTGGACGTCTCCAACATCCCGGCCACCCAGGCCATGGGGATCCCGGCGCTGGGCATGCTCGCGGGGCTGCTCATCGCCGTGTTCGTCACCTACCGCAAGCCCCGCGTCTACCGGATCGACACCGGCGGCAACGCCGGCTCGGGCGATGAGGTCTCCGGCCCGGTCGAGGTCAAGCCTGTCAAGGTTGTCGTGGCACTGATCGCTGTTCTCGCCTGCTTCGTGGTCCAGACCATCCTGACCTGGACGGGGTCCAAGGCCGACCCGCTCCTGGTCGGGGCCCTGATCGGTCTGCTGCTATTCATGGCCACCCGGGTCGTCACCATCGCTGAGGCCGACGACGTCTTCACCGGCGGCATGCGGATGATGGCCCTCATCGGGCTCATCATGATCACGGCGCAGGGCTTCGCCGCCGTTTTGAAGGAGACCAGGCAGATCGAGCCGCTGGTGAAGTCGGCGACCTCCTTGTTCGCGGGCTCCAAGCCCGCCGCCGCCTTCGTCATGCTGCTCGTGGGCCTCATCGTGACCATGGGCATCGGCTCGTCCTTCTCCACCCTGCCGATCATCTCGGCGATCTACGTGCCGCTGTGCGTCTCTCTGGGCTTCTCGCCGGTCGCCACGGTCTCCCTCATCGGGACCGCCGGGGCCCTGGGGGACGCCGGCTCACCGGCGTCGGACTCCACGCTGGGGCCCACGGCCGGGCTCAACGCCGACGGGCAGCACGACCACATGCGCGACTCGGTCATCCCGACCTTCCTGCACTTCAACATCCCCCTGCTCATCGCCGGGTGGATCGCCGCACTGGTGCTCTGAAGGCCGACCGGCGCCCCGGAAGTCGCACTGCCCAGCGCGCCGCCGCGGTACGGTGATGGCCTCATGTCGCTCACGAGCAGGAGGCCTTCATGCGTATCGGGTTCATCGGCGCCGGCAACATGGTCAGCGCCATTGTGCGAGGGGCCGTGGCCGCGGGAACACCGGCCGGGCACCTGCTCCTGACCAGCAAGCACGGCTCCGCCGAGCGCCTGGCTGGGCAGGTCGGGGCCGTCCATGTGCCCGACGCCGCCGAGCTGGTTTCACGCAGCGACGTCCTCATCGTGGGCCTCAAGCCCTACGTCATCCCCGATGTCCTGCCCCGGCTGTCGGAGGCCATCGCCGCCAGCCGCCCCCTGGTGGTCTCCATCGCGGCCGGTGTGCCCTTGGAGCGTTTGGAGTCGATGCTGCCGAGCGGTACCCGGGTGGTGCGCACCATGCCGAACATGGCTGCCTCCGTGGGCGAGTCGATGACGGCACTGGCCCCTGGCAGCAGTGCGAGTGCCGAGGACCTGGAGACGGTACGCACCCTCATGGAGACCATCGGTCGCACCGTGGTCCTGGAGGAGAAGGACTTCTCCTCCTTCATCGGTCTGGCGGGCTCCTCCCCCGCCCTGGTGTGCGCCTTCATCGACGCCCTGGCTCGCGCCGGCGTCATGGGAGGTATCCCCAAGGCCCAGGCCGTCCAGATCGTCGCGCAGGCGGTGCTGGGGACCGCCCGCACCGTGCAGACCGAGGCTCAGCGCACCGCCGAGGGAGGCCACGGCCGCACCCCGGCCGACCTCATTGACGCGGTCTGCTCCCCCGGAGGGACAACAGTGGCGGGCATGGTGGCCCTGGAGCGGGCCGGTTTCTCCGACGCCGTCGTGCGCGCCTTCGAGGCCATCACCGAGAGGGACCGCGAGCTGGGCGCCTGATCGCAGTCCCAGGCCCAAGGTCCCATATCTCGCCTATCCGCTGCCGCAGACCGCCACCGGTGCCCTGTGCGGCAGCGCGATCTTATTCCGCGTCCTGACGGGTTAAAGTGCACCCCCAACGCCCCTGCCGTGACTCGAAGCACAGATCATTCCTGCTTGTCGCCAGGTAAATGCATGGTTACTGTTTCGGCCATGACCTTCTCTCACGCAGCGTTCTTCAGCGGTACCTATCCCGCTGATCTTCTGCGTGCCCATGCGGTCATGTGTTGTCGGGCCTGACCAGCGCCTGACACCACGGGGACTTCCCCCGCAACGAGGTATCCGGCGCAATGAAGCGTCCGGAAGGCCCCGTTGAGACGGCTGACGCCAACCGAACGGCCCTGCAGGCTCTCCACGCAGCAGCACACCAGGCCGCCCCCCCGGACGCTCCTCATACGCCAATGACACGCCACCGTCATGGAGGAGCAATGACCACCACCGTCACGCCACCCGCCCGCACCCTGCGCCCACCGCGCAAGGCCCGTTCCAACGGCCAGTGGGCCCTCGACGGGCGCAAGCCGCTCAATGACAACGAGGCCTTCAAGCAGGACGGGGACCCGCTGGCGGTGCGCGACCGGATCGTGAACATCTACGGTCCCGGCGGCTACGAGAGCATCGCGCCCGATGACCTCAACGGCCGTTTCCGCTGGTGGGGTCTGTACACCCAGCGCAAGCAGGGGATCGATGGCGGCCGCACCGCTCAGCTGGAGGCCTCCGAGCTCTCCGACCGCTACTTCCTGCAGCGGGTGCGTCTGGACGGTGGGAGCCTGAGCCGCGAGCAGCTGCGGGTGCTCGGCTCGGTCTCCAACGACTTCGCCCGCGGCACCGCCGACATCACTGACCGCCAGAACATCCAGCTGCACTGGGTGGAGATCGACAACGTGCCCGAGCTGTGGCAGCGACTGGAGTCGGTGGGGCTGACCACGGTCGAGGGCTGCGGGGACACGCCTCGGGGGTTCCTGGTCTCCCCGGTGGCCGGCATCGCCAAGGACGAGGTCATCGATCCGACCCCGCTGGCCCGTGCCATCAAGGACACCTACCTGGGTGACCCCGAGCTGGCCAACCTGCCCCGCAAGTTCAAGACCGCCATCACCGGCTCCCCCAGCCTCGACATCCTCCACGAGATCAACGATGTCTCCTTCGTGGGCGTCAACCACCCCGAGCTCGGTCCCGGCTATGACCTGTGGGTGGCCGGGGCCCTGTCGACCGCCCCGCGTCTGGGCCAGCGGCTGGGGGCCTTCGTCACCCCTGAGGACGCCCTCGACGTCTGGTACGGCGTTATCCGCATCTTCCGCGACTACGGCTACCGTCGCCTGCGCAACAAGGCCCGGCTGAAGTTCCTCATGGCCGAGTGGGGGCCGGAGAAGTTCCGTCAGGTCCTCCAGGACGACTACCTGGGGCGCGCCCTGCCCGACGGGCCGGCCCCCGAGGAGCCGAGCGGGGACTCCGACCACATCGGCGTCCACGAGCAGAAGGACGGCCGCTTCTGGGTGGGGGCCAAGCCGCCCGTCGGCCGGTTGAGCGGGGACGTCCTGCTGGGCCTGGCCGACCTGGCCGAGCGGGTCGGCTCCAACCGCGTGCGCACCACCCCGCTGCAGAACCTGCTGCTCCTGGACGTGCCCGCCGAGAAGGTCGACGACGCCGTCGCCGGTCTGCGCGAGCTGGGGCTCGATCCCGATCCGGGTGCCTTCACCCGATCGACCCTGGCCTGCACCGGGCTGGAGTTCTGCAAGTTCGCGATCGTGGAGACCAAGAAGCTGGCGGCGCGTGTCTCGGCCGAGCTCGACGCTCGCCTGGCCGACACCGACCTGGAGCGGCGCATCACCCTGACCGTCAACGGCTGCCCGAACTCCTGCGCCCGCATCCAGATCGCGGACATCGGCCTCAAGGGCCAGATCATCACGGTCGACGGCGAGCAGATGCCCGGCTTCCAGGTGCACCTGGGCGGTGGCCTGGCCGCCGATGGGCGCGCCGAGGCCGGCCTGGGCCGCACGGTGAGGGGGCTGAAGGTTCCCGCCTCCGGCCTGGTCGACTACGTGGAGCGCCTGGTGCGCCGCTACCTGGACCAGCGCCTCCCTGAGGAGAGCTTCGCCCAGTGGGCGCACCGAGCCGATGAGGAGGCCCTGCAATGAGCGCCACAACCACTGACCGCACCCAGGCATCCCTGAACGTGGCGCACCGTGCTCCCGCCGCCTCGAGGTCACGGGGAGCCGGCTCGGCCCCGCTGCGGTCCACCGAGGAGCTGCGCGCTCTGGCCGAGGCCGGTGCGCGCGAGCTCGGTGACGATGCCCCGGCCCTCGACGTCGCCCAGTGGGCGGCGCAGAACTTCCCCGACACGCTGGCCGTGGCCTGCTCCATGGCCGACGCCGTCCTGCCGCACGTGGTCTCCCGGGTCCTGCCCGGCGTCGACGTCCTCTTCCTGGACACCGGTTACCACTTCACCGAGACCGTGGGTACCCGCGACGCCGTGGCCGCCACCATGGACGTCACCGTCGTCGACGTGACTCCTGAGCTGAGCCTGGCCGAGCAGGACGAGCGCTACGGGCCGGATCTGTGGTCGCGGGACCCGGCCGCCTGCTGCCGTCTGCGCAAGGTCGAGCCGCTGGCGAGGGCCCTGAGCGGCTACGAGGCCTGGGCCACCGGGGTGCGCCGCGAGGACGCCCCCACCCGCACCCACACACCGTTGATCGGATGGGACGCCACCCACGAGATCGTCAAGATCAATCCCCTGGCTGCCTGGAGCATGGAGGAGCTGACCGGCTACGCCGACCAGCACGGCGTGCTCATCAACCCCCTCCTGTACGACGGCTACCCCTCGATCGGCTGCGCCCCGTGCACGGCGCGAGTCAAGCCCGGAGACGACCCCCGTTCCGGCCGCTGGGCCGGATTCACCAAGACAGAATGCGGAATCCACCTATGAGCATCACCCTGACCCACACCCGTCCGGCCCCAGCCCCCTCCTCCGCCCCCCATCAGACGCCGGAGCTCGAACCGGCCGGCCTGGCCGACCTCTCCAGGGCCCCCGCCACCGCTGAGGCCCTGGACATCCTTGACGTCCTGGAGGCCGAGGCTATCCTCGTCATCCGGGAGATCGCCGCCGAGTGCCGCCGCCCCGTGCTGCTGTTCTCCGGGGGCAAGGACTCCGTGGTCATGCTGCACCTGGCGCGCAAGGCCTTCTGGCCCGCTCCAATCCCCTTCCCCGTCCTGCACGTGGACACCGGTCACAACTTCCCCGAGTTGCTGGCCTACCGTGACCGGACGGTCGAGGAGCTCGGTCTGCGGCTGGTGGTGGCTCGCGTCCAGGACTACATCGACGACGGCCGTCTGCGCGAGCGCACCGACGGCACCCGCAACCCGCTCCAGACCATCCCGCTTCTCGACGCCATCGAGGAGGGCGGCTTCGACGGCGTCTTCGGCGGCGGGCGCCGCGACGAGGAGAAGGCCCGGGCCAAGGAGCGCATCGTCTCCCTGCGCGACGAGTTCGGCCAGTGGGACCCGCGCAACCAGCGCCCCGAGCTGTGGAACCTGCTCAACCCCCGCCACCGCCCCGGTGAGCACGTGCGGGTCTTCCCCTTGAGCAACTGGACCGAGCTGGACGTGTGGCGCTACATCGAGCGTGAGGACATCGCCCTGCCCGGCCTCTACTACGCCCATGAGCGTGAGGTCTTCCTGCGTGACGGGATGTGGCTGGCGGCCGGCGGCGTCAACCGGCTACGCGACGGCGAGCAGGTGGTCACCCGCACCGTGCGCTACCGCACTGTGGGCGACATGTCCTGCACCGGCGCCGTCGAGTCCGAGGCTGCCACCAACCACGACATCGTTCTGGAGGTCGCCGCCTCCACCCTGACCGAGCGGGGAGCCACCCGCGCCGATGACCGCCTGAGCGAGGCGGCCATGGAGGACCGCAAGAAGGAGGGCTACTTCTGATGAGCACCCCCACCCTCACCGACATCCCCGCCGAGGCCGAGGCACGCGCCGCCGCCACCGGCTCACTGCTGCGGCTGGCCACGGCCGGCAGCGTCGACGACGGCAAGTCCACGCTCGTGGGCCGCCTGCTTTTCGACTCCAAGTCCGTACTGCGCGACCAGCTGGCCGCCGTCGAGCAGGTCAGCCTGGATCGGGGCCTGACCAGCGCCGACCTCGCCCTGCTGACCGACGGTCTGCGGGCCGAGCGGGAGCAGGGCATCACGATCGACGTCGCCTACCGCTACTTCGCCACCCCGCAGCGCTCCTTCATCCTGGCCGACTGCCCCGGGCACGTGCAGTACACCCGCAACACGGTCACCGGCTGCTCCACGGCCGACGTCGTCGTGCTGCTGGTGGACGCCCGCAACGGGGTCCTGGAGCAGACGCGCCGCCACCTGGCGGTCGCCGCCCTCCTGCGGGTCCCGCACGTCATCGTCGCGGTCAACAAGATCGACCTAGTGGACTTTTCCGCCGAGGTCTACGCGGCCATCGAGGCCGATATCCGCGCCGTGGCAGCCGAACTGGGCGTGGCCGAGATCCATGTCCTACCGACCTCCGCGCTCCTGGGGGACAACATCGTCGAGGCCTCGGCCAGCACGCCCTTCTACGAGGGGCCGACCCTGTTGGGGCTGCTGGAGTCCCTGCCCACCGCCCGTGAGGAGGGCGCCTTCCGCATGCCGGTCCAGCTGGTCATCCGCCCCCAGGGGGCGGCGCCGGCGCCTGAGCTGCGCGACTACCGGGGCTACGCCGGGCGGATCGCCTCGGGCACGGTACGCGTCGGCGACCCCGTGGTGGTGCTGCCCTCGGGCAGGCACTCGCGCGTGGCCGGCATCGACCTGGGCGAGCGCAGCCTGGAGGAGGCCGTCGAGGGCCAGTCGGTGACGGTTCGCCTGACCGACGATATCGACGTCGCCCGCGGTGACACCCTGGCCGCGGCGGGGGACGCGCCCCAGGTGCTCACCGAGGTCGACGCCCGCGTGTCCTGGCTGAGCGAGGAGCCCCTGCGCCCCCGGGCGCGAGTGCTGCTCAAGCACGGCGCCCAGACGGTCCAGGCGATCGTACGCGCCATTGAGGGACGCCTCGACCTGGATGACCTGACCACGGTGCCCGCTGACCGCCTGGAGCTCAACGACATCGGCCTGGTTCGGCTGCGTCTGGCCTCGCCGGTGCCCTTGGCCGACTACTCGGTCTCCCGGTCCGACGGCGCCTTTCTCCTCATCGACGCACACGAGGGCGGCACACTCGGGGCGGGCATGGTGCAGCTCGCAGGCGCAGGGCGCGCAGAACCGGCTGCGGCCGCCGCCTCAGGCAGGGGCTGAGACATGACCCACGACGTCTCTCCCCATGGACCCGACGGCTCCGCGGGTTCCACGGATGGCTGGGTGGCGCTGGTGGGCGGCGGCCCGGGCAGCAGCGGTCTCATCACCGCCCGCGGCCTGGAGCTGTTGGGCCGGGCGGACGTGGTCGTCGTCGACGCGCTGGCCCCCCGCGACCTCCTGGAGGACCTTGACCCCGGCACCGAGATCATCGACGCCTCCAAGCGTCGCGGCCGGCACGTCATGAGCCAGGAGGAGATCGACGCGCTCCTGGTCGACCTGGCCCGCAGCGGCAAGGGGGTGGTCCGTCTCAAGGGCGGCGACCCCTACGTGCTCGGGCGCGGCGGGGAGGAGGCGGCCGCCTGCCGCCGGGCCGGTGTCGTCGTCGAGGTCGTCCCGGGGATCACCAGCGCCATCGCCGTGCCCGCGGCGGCGGGGATCCCCGTCACCCACCGGGGGCTGTCGCGCGGCTTCTCGGTCATCACGGCACATGCGGATCTGGGGGTGCTCCCCCAGCGCCGCGACCACACCCTCATCCTGCTCATGGGGGTCTCCCGGCTGCGGGACTCGGTCACCTCCCTGCTGGAGGCCGGCAGCGATCCGACCACTCCGGCGGCAATCATCGAGCGCGGCTACCACCCCGATCAGCGCGTGACCACCACCGAGCTGCGATGTCTGGCCGACGTCGCCGCCCGGTACGGCGTGACCGCCCCCGCGGTCATCGTCATCGGCGACGTCGTCACCCTGAGCCCGTACTGGGCTGACCGAGTCGTCGAGGAGGCCCGGCCGGCGAGCCCCGCCGCGTGAGTCCTCCTCGGCGCATGCAGACTGAATGTCCCGGAGTCACTGATGCGCAAGCTTGTTCTTCTCGCCCTCGTCGGCCTGGCCGCCCAGCTGGTCGACGGCTCCCTCGGGATGGGGTACGGCATGACCTCCTCCTCCCTGCTGCTTCTGGCCGGGCTGAGCCCGGCACTGGCCTCGGCCTCCGTGCACCTGGCCGAGATCGGCACAACCCTGGCCTCGGGGGCCTCCCACTGGAGGCTGGGCAACACCGATCCTCGCCTGGTGGTCCGGCTGGGGCTTCCCGGCGCGGTGGGGGCCTTCGGCGGAGCCACGGTCCTGTCTCACCTGTCGACCCGCGCGGCGACCCCGGTGACGGCGAGCCTGCTGATCCTGCTGGGGGCCTATATCCTGGGGCGTTTCTCCCTGCGCCCGCCCCAGGGTTCCTGCAGCCGGCGCTCACCGCACGGCAGGCGGCTCCTGGTTCCCCTGGGACTGGTGGGCGGTTTCGTTGACGCCACCGGCGGTGGCGGCTGGGGGCCGGTCGTGACGACGACACTGCTCACGGGTGGTCGCACAGCGCCGCGCACCGTGGTCGGCTCGGTGGGGGCCTCGGAGTTCCTGGTGACGGTGGCGGCCTCAGCCGGATTCCTCACCGGACTGGGCACCGCGGGCATCAGCCTCGGGATCGTGCTGACCCTGATGGCCGGCGGGCTCGTGGCCGCACCGATCTCCGCCTGGCTGGTCTCCCGCCTGCCCGGAGCGGTGCTGGGCACCGCCGTCGGCGGGCTGATCCTGACCACGAACCTGCGGGTGCTACTGTCCTGGGCCGAGGCCTCGGCTCAAACCGGGGTCGTGTTGTACAGCGCGCTCGGGGTGATCTGGGCGGCCTTCCTGACCCTGGCGGTCCGCAAGGCACGCGCCGCTGCCACAGAGATTCGAGAGGAGACCGAGCAGGTGCTTGAGGAGGTCCACGCCGATCCTCCACGCGGCCACGAGCCTGAGACTGCTGTCCTGGAGGAGGCAATCGCCGCCGGCGGTCCCGTCACCCCGAGGCCGGTCGAGCCGACTCGTCCTCACACGCACGCGGTTCTGGTGGTGGAGCCGGCATGAGCAAGCGTCCCCTGGTGCTGCTGGCCCACGGCTCGCGCCGGCCCGGGCCGTCCTCGGTCCTGTCGCGTACCGCTGAGCGCGTCGGCACGATCCTGCCGGGGGTGGAGGTGCGTACCGGCTACGTCGAGCTCCAGCCCCCGGACCCGGCCACGGCCCTGGAGGGGCTGGTGGATCCGGTGGTGCTGCCCTTCTTCCTGGCCCGCGGCTATCACGTCGTCCATGATGTACCGGCCGCAGTGGAACAACACGGGTCGGGGACGGTCACCGGGCACCTGGGGGTCGAGGAGCACCTGGTGGAGGCCGTCGCGCAGCGTCTCCACGAGGCATCCGCGCCCCTGGGCGGGCTTGCAGGACTCGACCACATCGTCCTGGGCGCGGCCGGGTCGCGTCAGGCGGTGGCACTGGAGGAGGTTGAGACCATCACTCGCCTGCTCGAGGCGCGTCTGGGGCGCGAGGTGACGCCCGCCTACCTCTCGGCTGCGCGCCCCAGCGTCCGTGACGCGGTGAGCACGGCCCGGGCCCAGGGTGCCAGGCGGGTGGGCGTGGCCACCTATCTGCTGGCGGAGGGGCGTTTCCACCGGGCCCTGCATTCCACGGGCGCCGACGTCGTGGCCGCTCCCATCGGCGACCACCCGGCGCTCGCCGAGCTGGTGGCCCTCCGCTACCGGGAGCAGGTCGCCTGACCGCGGGACCCTTCCTCCATCAAGAAGGACACTTTCAGCGGAAGGCAACCTTTTCCGTGCCTCTACGCGAAACATGCCGCTCTCGGCGGAGGAGGAATGTCAGTCACTGCCATCCTCAAGGAGTCGCTCGGACAGGCGCTGAATGATGGGTTCGACCTCCTGCGAGGTGGTGGCTGCTGCACTCACGCGGCCGAAGATGCCCACAGCCAGAAGTCCGAAGGCCGTCTCCTCATCCTGCTGGTTCGGCTCACGGCGTCCATGGGAACGGGCCACCATGAGTGAGGTCTCTCTCAGCCAGCGGCGCCAGCTGCCGGCCAGCCGATCCCGAGAGTCCTCATGACGAATCGCGTAGAGCCAGGTCTCCAGGTGCAGGACAACATCCTCCATAGGAAGCTCCTGGAGCTGCTCGCCCCACTGGTCGGGGCTCGCCATCTCCCGAGTGGCCTCATCCGGGCTCTCCTCACCACAGGTGACGACCTCCAGGAACAGGGCCTCCTTGGAGGGGAAGGAGGAGTAGAAGGCCCCCTTGGTGAATCCAGCCGCCGAGGCGATGTCGCTGACCGACGCCCCCTCGTAGCCCTTGGCGGCAAAGACCTCCCTGGCAGCAGCAAGGATCCGCGCCCTGGTCTCCTCGCTCCGACGGCGTCCACCGCCCCGACCCGGGGCAGCGCCGCTGACTGCAGTGGAGGCAGAGGCCAGCTTCCGAGAGGCGAACTCCAGGGAGGCCGCTACCGCACTCTCACTGCTCCGGCGCGCTCCCTGACCGGCCGCCCCCACTGCACGGGAGAAGGCGGTGATCGCCTCATTGAGGGCGCGAGTCGCCTCCCTGATGTCATCAGAGGCGGAGGCCCCGGAGTCATCACTGTCACTGTTCGTCCCACGGGCGGAGCTCCTGGCGGTCATGCCCCCACTGTAGAGGAGGCCCCTCAGAAAGGGGTTCACGGCACTTCCCCCTCCACGTTCGTCACTCCCTCCACCGGTCTCCGACCATGTGGTATTCCGGCCGGTTCAGGGCCGCCTTCCCAGTGCCCATGACGCTCCGGCAACGGACACCGAGCACCACACGCACAGCACGACCCAGGAACGGGTGGGCATGGTGGCGTCGTGCGGGAACAAACCGGCACGCACCACCTGAGCCATGGGCTCGAAGGGCAGCCAGTGGTGGATTTCCTGGGCCCAGTCGGGGAGCCTGTCGGCGGGGAAACTGACAGGCGAGAACAGCATGATGCTGAAGGCAAGCACCTGGGAGAGGATCTGAGCCAGGGCCGGAGCCAGGAGCGTGGCGATGGCGTATCCGATGCAGGCCGCTGTCAGGGCGACCAGTACGGCACCGGGCACCAGCCACCACTGCGGGGCGAGGTCGACGTCGAAGCGGGCGTTAGCGACGATGACGCCCACAACCAGACCGGGCAGTGCAAGAGTGGTCCAGATCGCGAGGTCTGCCAGGAGGAAGGCGATCCGGGGGACGGGCAGGGTGCGCATCCAGTCCAGGCTGCCCTCAGTGCGGGACTGGGAGACCCACTGGGGCGTCATGATGAGTCCCAGCGAGATGAGCGCGATCGCCGGGCCGCCGCCGGCCAGGTAGAGACTCGCCTCGCGGTCTGGGTGTCCCGCGATGAGCCCGTATCCCAGGACCATGGAGACGGACAGCAGCGTCTGGACGATGATGAACAGGGGCAGCATGGGGAGGCTGCGTCGGAACTGCCACTGGATGAGCAGGCCGAGCTGGTATCGGAGCGGAGTCGCCCGAGACACCTCCCCGAGGCCGGTGCCACTGGCCTGGTCCGGATCAGCCGTCGTACTGGTTGGAGTAGACATCATGTTCTCCTTCATTTCCTGATTCTCTGGGGACGAGAGTCGCACCGCGCTCACGCGCCAGCGCGGGGGCGACGCGAATCATCGGGACGGTTCGGACCCCTCGCGGATTCACACAGTTCAGGCAGCATGACGGCTCACCTCCTCGCCGGTACTCCCAGTCAGGTCCACGTAGACGTCCTCCAGTGAGATCGGTGCCAACTCGTAGCGCTCGATCACTCCGTCCTTGAGGGCATGAGCGGCCCACTCCACGGCCTGGGTCGTACAGTCAGAGTCCACCGCCACGGATGCTCGCACGGCGTCGTGCTGCGTCAGGCTCATTCCAGCGAGCGGCTCGATCCGCTGGCCGGGGACCCGGCTGATCTCCAGGACGAAGGAGGATCCGTGGCCGGCCACGAGTGCCGCGGGGGTTCCCTCGGCGATGACGTGGCCGTGGTCCAGGATGGTGAGCCGGTCGACCGCCCGCTCGGCCTCCCGTACGTTGTGGGTCACCAGGAGGACCGCCGCGCCGGCCTCGGCCAGAAGACGGATCTGGTCCCACAGCAGGCGCCGGCGCACCGGGTCGACGTCGTTGGTGGGCTCATCGAGGATGACCAGGCGCCCGGGGATGACGGCGCACATGGCAAAGGCAGTCAGACGGGCAACACCGCCAGAGATCTTCTGCGCGGGAGTCCTCGCCCACTCCCCTAGGTCGAGAGCCTCGATGAGCTCCTCGGCGCGTCTGCGTGTCTGACGCGGACGCCCTCCTCGCATGCGCCCCACGAGGTCGATTGCCGTCAGGGGCGTCAGTCCCGTGATGGGAACGTTGGCCTGTGCCTGGACATTGGTGAGGCGGCGGGCGAGAGCGGGGTTGGCGACGGCGTCGACACCGTCGAGCCTGATGCTCCCAGAGGTCGGGCGCAAGAGCCCCACCACCTGGTTGACCAGCGTGGTCTTGCCCGCGCCATTGTGCCCAAGGAGCCCGACCACCTCGCCGGCACCCACCCGCATGGTGACACCGGCGTTGGCTCTCACCGTGTGCGCCCCGCTTCCGAAGTGCTTGTGAAGGTCCTCAATGGCGAGTACGTCGGCCATGAAGCCCCCCTCCTTTCGTTCGACTACCTGGAACCGAGCAGCTGATCGACCACCAGATCGATCCGTACCGGTTGGTATCAACCATACCATTCAGTATTACCAGAAGGTTTCATGGCGCTCTAAGGGTTCTTATAACAACAGAAACGCTGTTCCATACCAAGCGGTATGGAACAGCGTCTGCCCACCATGTCATCTAACCTGAAGCGGCCCCGCGTCACCCCTGACGGATGTGCCAGCGCGAGGAGGCCGTGGAGGCCTCGATGAACTCGCGGAAGGGGCCGGCGACGGCAGCCAGCTCCTGGGGCGTACCGCGCTGGGCCACACGGGCGCCGGCCTGAGTCGGCTCGAGGAAGACGACCTCGTCGGCCTGGCGGACGGTGGACAGGCGGTGGGCCACCACGATGACGGTGCGGCCCTCGGAGAGCTCGCGCACCACCTCTGTGATGGCGGACTCGTTCTCCCCGTCCAGGGCCGAGGTGATCTCGTCGAGCAGCAGGATGGGGGCGTCCTTGACGAAGGCCCGGGCGATGGCGACGCGCTGGCGCTCCCCACCGGACAGGCTCAGCCCGCCGGGACCGACCTGCGTGTCCCACCCGTGCGGCAGCGCGTCGATGACGCGGTCCAGGCGGGCGCGTCGGGCGGCGTCGGCCAGCTCGGCGTCGGTGGCCGCGGGTCGGGCGATGCGCAGGTTCTCACGGATCGTGGTGTCGAACAGGTAGACGTCCTGGAAGACCATGGAGGTCATGCCCATGATCGTCGAGGCGCGCATGGAGCGAACCGGTGCGCCGCCGATGGTGATGGTGCCGTCGTCGACGTCCCAGAACCGGGCGGCCAGGCGCAGGATCGTGGACTTGCCCGCTCCTGAGGGCCCTACCAGGGCGGTCACTCTCCCCTGCGGTGCGCTCAGGGAGACGCCCGCCAGGACGGGGCGGCCGGCGTCGTAGGAGAAGGAGACGTCGTTCAGGGTGATCGTGGTCCCCCGGGGCTCGATCTCCTGACCGGGCTCGGGGTCGGGCAGGGGACGCGCGTCGAGGATGTCCCCCACGGCCCGTAGGGCGACCTTCGCGTTGTCGGCCTCGGATCCGTACATGGCGGCCTTGGTCAGTGGCAGGAGCGTGCGCGCGGTGACGGCCATGATCGCCAGGTATGCGACGACGTCGAGCCGGTGCGCACTGACCCGTGCCAGCCCCATCGCCATGACCAGGGCGAAGGCGATGTTGACGATGAGGTTGAAGTATTGCCCGGGTCTGCCTTTGACCCGTAAGCCGTCCAGGGTGGAGGCGGAGTCGGACTCCAGGGCGGCTTGCACCGGCGCCCAGCCCGTCTTGGTGGCACCGGTGGCGCGCAGCACGGGCTGGAGTCTGGCGAACTCCACGAGGCGTCCGGCCGCGGCGCTCGAGGTGCGGTCCTCCATCTCGTTGGCGCAGGTGGTCGCGGCTCCCATGAGCCGCCAGGTCAGGACCAGCGGGACGATGGCGGCGGTCATGATGAGCGCCAGGGGCCATTCGACGACGGCGGTTGCCCCGAGCATGACCAGTGGGACGATGAAGGCGTTGCACAGGTTGGGGATCACCATGGAGGCCAGGTGGGAGAGGGTGTTGACCTCCTTGGAGGTGGCGTTGACGACGGCGGCCTCCCGCTCGGCGCTGAACCAGCCCAGGGGCAGGGTCAGGACGTGTTCCGCGATGCGGTCGATCATGGTGTCGCAGACCTCGAAGACACTGACCCGGTAGGAGCGGTGCATGGCGATGGTGTCGACGAGCGCGGCGCTCACCGCCATGACTACGACGGCGATCAGCCAGGCGGTCAGGAACTGCGAGCGGGAGTAGAGGGCGCGCAGGAAGGGGATCATGAGGGCCAGGGTGAGGCCCTGGAGGACTGCGGAGGCTACGAACCAGGCGATGATGGTGCGCATCTCGGCGGCGTTGACGACTCGCGTCAGCAGCTTCCACATGGCTACTTCTCCTCCTGCCCGGCGGTCTCGGCTCCGAACTGGTCGACCTGGGCGGTCAGTGCGGCGGCGTCGGTCTCCTCGCTCAGGTCCTGACTGCGCCACATGGCGGCATAGCGTCCGCCAGCGGCCAGCAGCTCCTCGTGCGTGCCGCGCTCGGTGATGCGTCCGGCGTCGACGACGAGGATCTGGTCTGCGTCGCGGATCGTGGACAGGCGGTGGGCGATGATGATGACGGTCCGCCCGGCCGCAAGTCGGGACAGGGCCTGGTGGATGTCGCGCTCAGAGGCCGGGTCGGCCTGGGCGGTGGCCTCGTCCAGGACAAGGACGGGGGCGTTCTGGAGGTAGGCGCGCGCCAGCGTGACGCGCTGACGCTCCCCTCCGGAGAGGAACCCGCCTTCCTCACCCAGGATCGTGTCGTAGCCATGGGGCAGACGCGTGATGCGCTCGTGGATGCAGGCCGCCCGGGCGGCCGCTTCAACCTGCTCCCGGGTGGCGTCGGGGCGTCCCAGGGCGATGTTGTCGTGGACAGACTCATGGGCCAGGGCCACATCCTGAAGCACGATCGCCACGCGCGAGAGCAGCCAGGGGAAAGTCGCATCTCGCACGTCGACGCCGCTAATGCGCACGGCGCCGTCGTCGACGTCGTAGAAGCGGGCGATGAGGCGGGCCAGGGTCGACTTGCCACCACCGGAGGGGCCGACGAGCGCTGTCACGGTTCCCGGCTCAGCGGTGAAGGAGGCGCCGTGCAGAACCGGGGAGCCGGCCTCGTAGGAGAAGGTAACGTCCTCGACGTCGACGCGCCCGGGGGCGGGTCCCTCGCCGTCGCCATGGGTCCCCTCGGGCATCGGCGGCTGGGAGAGCAGGTCGGCGGTGGCCTGGGCGGCCATCCTGGACTCGTACATGTGCTGCATGAGACCGATGAGCGTCATGAGCCCCTCCGGCAGTCCAAGTGCCACCAGGAAGAACGGCAGGGTGGCCGACAGGGGCGTCCACCCCTGGGAGGTGAACAGAACGGCCAGGACCGCGACCGTGGCGAAGACCGTGGAGGGCCGCAGGACCGCGGTCATGGCACTGATGGCCTTCCCAGACCTGCTCACCCACTCGTACGACAGGCCGGAGAACTCGGTGCGCGCCTGGCTGAAGCGGGTGCGGGAGGCGTCGGTGGCCTGGAAGCCCTTGATCTCCTTGATGCCCTCGAGCATCTCGACGGTCGCGGCGGCCAGCGCGGTCTGAGCGGCACCGAAGCGCTCGGTGATGCCCGACAGGCCGGACAGGGTCAGGAGCATCGCTCCCAGCGCGAGGACCCACAGCCCCACCAGCGCGCAGGCCAGGCGCCAGTCGGTCCACAGCAGGTAGGCCGTCCCCGCCGCCGCCATGACGACGGCGTTGGTGGCGTCTCCGGGGACGTGGGCGACGAGGGTGTGGATGGAGGTGGTGTCGTCGCAGACCATCTTGCGGATGGTGCCGTGCGGGATCTGCGCCACCCGCCCCAGGGGCAGGCCGCTGATGGCCTCGACGACCCGTTCACGCAGGTGGTGGCGCAGCCGGGCCTCGGCCAGGTGCGTGATCCCCAGGCCCGCCAGGTAGAGGGCCTGGGAGGCGAAGAGCGCCCCGACGGCGATGGCCGCCCAGATCCACGGGCTGCCGCGCCAGCCCTGCGGTGAGGTCTCGCCCAGCCAGATGGCCGCCAGGTTGCGCATGGCCTCGAAGGGGACGATGGACAGCAGCGCTCCGAGGGTGGTCAGTAGCCCGGTCGCCATCATGGCCGGGCGCGCCGGTCGGATGAGCTCGCCGACGGTGACGCCTGCGGCCTCCTGGTGACTCGCCTGGTGCATCGATTGCTTAGGCATGGTTGTCTCCTCAGCTGAGGGTTTTCCAGATGATGAGGGCCAGCGCCCAGGTGAGAACGACGACTCCCCAGTCGCGTCCTCTCCAGGGCTCGTCGGTCATCTCGGTGCGCCGTCGGTGGGCGCCGAAGGCGCGTGAGTCCATGGACAGGGCGACGCGCTCGGCGTGCTGGATGGCCAGGATCATCAGCGGCAGGATGGAGCCGATCCAGCGGACCACAGGCGCGAGCATCCCCCAGCGGCCGCCGACCCCGCGCAGCGCCCTGGCGGTGCGCAGGAGGACGAAGTCGCCGTGGAAGCGGGTGATGAAGGCGATGGCCGCGGTCCCCGCCGCCCCGAGGCGGTAGGGCATGTGGAAGGTAGTGGTCAGAGTGCGGATGAGGGCCTCGGGGTCGGTGGAGACGCCCGAGACGAGGACCAGTGCGATGAGCGCGCCGATACCGGTGCCTCCCGTCACCGCGTCACCCAGGTCGTAGAGGCGCGCGGCCGTCTCCTGGTGGTGGACCCCGCTGCTGAAGATCCAGGTCATGAGCGCGGCGACCACCCAGGGGGCGACCACCGAGGCCACAGTGCGTCTCAGGGAGGCGCGCGCGGCGACGATGAGGACCGAGGAGGTCAGCAGGATGCCCAGGTTGAGGTGATGGTTGCGCAGGGCGAAGACCATCACCATGACCGGCAGGACCGAGGCGAAGAGGGTGAAGGGGTTGAGCGAGGTGAACAGGCCTGGCCGTGGCTGGGGCCGGGGCGGCACCGGCAGGAGTTCCACGTCGCCGGCTCGAGGGGTGGCCACCCCAGTCGCGGGCACCCCAGAGGGATCGTCGGCGTCGTCACCCACCCCGGCCTCCTGCCCTGTGAGCGGAACCGTTCCACCTCGCGCTGCTCCGGGCAACGCGACGATGTGGGTGCAGTGCTCCAGGGCGAGCTCGAGGTCGTGGGTGGCCATGATGACCGTGCGGCCCTGGTGGCGCAGCTGGTCGATGAAGTCCATGAGCTCACAGGTGTTGTCCCAGTCCTGCCCGTAGGTGGGCTCGTCGAGGACGACGACGTCGCGCTCCTCGCTGACCATGGTGGCCACCGAGAGCCTGCGGGCCTGACCGCCCGAGAGGGTCAGGGGATGGTGGTCCCGGTGGGCGGTCAGGTGGAACTGTTCAAGGAGCTCATCGACCCGCTCCGGCGAGGTCCCTCCGACGGCGAGCTCCGCCCCGACGGTGGTGGCCACGAACTGGTGCTCAGGATTCTGGAAGACGTAGCCGACCAGGTGCCTGCCCTTGCCGACGTCCCGGCCACCGACCACCGCCTTGGATGCTGTGGAGCGCACGAGTCCGGCCAGGGCGGACAGGATCGAGGACTTGCCCGCGCCGTTGGGGCCGAGCAGCGCCACGAGCTCGCCGCCACCCAGACGCAGGGACACCCGAGGTGATCGCCCCGGCACTTCGAGGTCGACCAGCTCGACACTGGTTCTGGGCTCGGGCCGGGGGCGGCCGGCGAGTACCTCGCGGGTGTCGATGACCTCGACCTGCTGCCAGCTCTCAGCGGAGCCGGGCGTCTGTTTCTCCAGGTAGCGCACCTCGCCCTCGGCGCACAGGTCGGCGAGCCGGGGCACCCGGATTCCGGCCTCGGCACAGGTCAGCGCCGCCTCCGAGGCCTGCATCCCCGCGGGGAGGTCGTCGCCGGCCTCACGCAGAGCTCGGGGCATCCACACTCCGGCGTCGGTCAGCTCGCGGCGGTGGCTCATGAAGACCTCCCGCGGCGAGCCGACGGCGATGGTCCGCCCGTCGGCGTTGAGGGCCAGGACCTGGTCGACGACGGGCAGTACCGGGTCGAGGTCGTGGTCGATGACGACGACCGCCATGCCCGTGGCCGTCAGGGAGGAGATGAGGGTGTAGAACTCCTCCCGGCCGGTGGCATCGATGGTGCTGGTCGGCTCGTCGAGCACGAGGAGCTGTGGGCGCATGGCCAGGGCGACGGCGAGCGCGAGCCGTTGACGCTGTCCGCCCGAAAGCGTCCAGGGGTCATCCCAGATGCGCTCGATGAGTCCCACCGCGCGCAGGGCCTGCTCGACCCGCGCGGTGATCTCCGACCTGGCCAGGCACAGGTTCTGCAGCGGGAAGGCGACATCGTCGTGGACGGTGCGGGTGACGACGGCGGCGTCGGGGCTCTGGCCGACGTAGGCGACGGTCTGGGCCAGGGTCTGGACGGTGGCGTCGGCGACCTCGGTGTCGGCCAGTCTCAGACTGCCGGCGTACTCCGAGGGCAGGCAGTGCGGGATGAGGCCGCACAGTGCGCGCACGAGGGTGGTCTTGCCGCAGCCCGAGGGGCCGATGACGGCGGTGACCTGAGCGCGCAGGTGGGTCAGGTCGACGGCATCCAGGACCCAGCTCTCGCGTCCGAGGTAGTGGACACTCAGGCCCTCGATGCTCACCAGTGCCGGATCGGCCGACTCTCCCAGAGGCTGCTCCACCCCCGGAGCAGCCGGTGCGGCGGGCACTGTCTCAGGCACGGCCGGTCGTGCGGTGATCGATGCCGACGCCGGCGCGGTTGAGCAGTCGGGTCAGGGCAATGGTGAGGCCGCCACCAACCAGGGCCGAGACCACGGCGATGACGACGCCGGCGCTCGCCGAGGCCATACCCGCTGCGGCGCTCATGACGGAGACGTACATGATGCCGTTGAGCAGGCCGAAGGTTGCCGCCGAGATGAGGAAGGACCACCAGGTCCACTTCCGGTAGAGCAGGATGGCCAGGGGCACCTCGACGAAGGCCCCGCCGATGAGGTTGCCGACGATGGCCGCAGGACCCGTCGGAGTGGTGAAGACGGACATGATGCCCATGAGAAGGGCCGCGATCATGACGGCGCCGGGGCGGCGAACGACGGTTGCGGGCAGCAGGTACGGCACGAGCCACAGTCCCATGATCGCGCACCCCAGGAGCACGGCGTCCCGGGAGGCTCCCGCCGCCGGAGCCAGGTAGTTCAGGGGCACCAGGAGGATCATGGAGACGACCGCCAGCGCGGCGATCGTCATGAGGTTGCGGGTTCCCAGGGCGGAGTCGGCCAGCCCTGAGCGCGATGAGGTGTGAACCGAGGGCCTGTCCGGCTCGGTGGCGACCGGCGTGCGGTTGGTGGTGCTCATGCTTTCTCCTTGCGTGTTCTCACGGGTCACGGTGACCGCTCCGGCCTCGTGCCGGAGCCCCGGGGCGCACCTGGTCGGGCACTCCGGCGTGATGACCGCACATCTACCCCGCCACCAACTCGTTTTGCAAATCATTATCATTATTGACTTGCTCAGAGAAATGTCTGACCCGAGCCGCGCATCGACACGTCGAACGAACCAACCCAGAGACATCACCCCAAGAGGCGGCACACCTCCCGGCTTTGGTGAGGCACACCTAAGTGTCTACTCCTTCCCGGGACTTCACGCAAGGGTCGACCAGGCCCCGGGCCGTCAGGGAACACCCGACCCCAGCCGTTGAAAAGACGGGAAAAACCGGTAGCGGACAGCACTCAAGGGCGACGGGGCCCAGACCCTCAGGAGTCTCAGCCCGGCGCACCCAGGCCGCCGCGGCCCACGAGGTCGATGCGGTGCATCTCCTCGGGACGCAGGTCCAGCACCCGCTGGGTCAGGGACTCGGCGGCCTCGTGGGCCGTCTCCAGCGGGTCCGGCAGGTCCACGGGCGCAGTGGGCGGCGAGTCCAGCCGCAAGCTCTCCCAGGAGACGGAGAAGTCAGCTCCCACCTCCAGGCAGGCCGCCACGAAGGCCCCCCGCAGGGCGGCGCGCGTGGCCGGGGGCGTCTGGCGGGCGCGCTCGATCTCCTCCGGATCGCACAGGTTCACCATGGCCCTTTGGGCGACCAGGCGCGGAACCAGTCCGGTCTCGGCGTTGAGGTCGTGGTAGGCCAGGTCCACCCGCGAGCGCAGGGTCTTCAGGGCCTGGCCGCTCAGCTGGGGGTGGCGCTCACGCTGGGCGCGCATGAGGCGACGCTTAATGGCCCAGTCGATCTCGGTGTCGATGGCGCTGTCGTCGTGGTGGCGCAGCGCGGAGATGACGCGGGGCGCCAGGTCGGTGAGCAGATGCTCGGCGCCGCGCAGGAAGTCCGGCACTCCGGCGTCGTCCAGGTAGGCGGCTAGTCGCTCCAGGAAGGCCTCTTGGATGTCGACGGCGCTCAGGCACCGGCCCTGGACGGTGGTGGCGGGCACGTCCCCCCAGGGGCTCTCCCCCAGTGCGGACAGCGAGACCAGAGGGTCGGCCAGGATCAGGTCGGTGAAGTCCCATCCCACCTCGAGGGCGTCCAGGAGCAGCAGGGTCACAGCGCTGCGCAGGCCCGTTGTCGGCTCAGCCATGGTGGTGTCGGCGCAGGTGACGTGCAGGCGGCGCAGGCGACTGGCGTCGGCGTGGGGCTCGTCGCGGGTGTTGACCAGGGCGCGCTGCCCGGTGGTGTCGGCCGAGGTCAGGGCCTGCAGGTGGGGGGCGCGCGGTGACAGGCCCCAGGCGGTCTCCTCCCCCGCACCGCGGCCGCCCTCGTTCGGCTCCGTCGGGCCGCCTGGCAGCGGGCGCCCGGAGCCGACCAGGACGGGGCGCGTGGCCAGGAAGGAGGTGAGGACCGCCATGGTGGTCTCACTGCTGGCGGCCGATGCGTCGTCGGTGGCATCGAGCAGGCTGCGGGGCACGGAGTAGCTCTCGTGGCAGCCGTAGGTGTGGCCGGCCGAATCGGTGTTGTTGGCCAGGAGGTGGAAGCGGACCGCGGTCCCCTCCTGGGCCAGGCCCGCGGCGGCACGCGTGGCCATGTCGGCCAGGATCGCCCGGCCGGCCTGGTCCTGGGCGACGAGGTCGCGCACGCTCACGCACTCGGCGGTGGCGTACTCGGGGTGGGCACCGATGTCGAGGTAGAGGCGCCCACCGTTGGGCAGGAAGAGGTTGGTGCTGCGGTAGCCGACCGGCCGGTGACGGAAGATGAGCGCCGCCGCCCGCTCGACATCCGGCAGGTCGCTCTTAATCGCTTCCGGCGGCCCGGCGGGGGCGCACAGGACGCCGAACTCGGTCTCCAGGCCGGTGACGCGCGGCCCCGGGGCGCTGGCCCTCACTGGCCGCCCTTCTGGACGAAGCCGCGCACGAACTCCTGGGCGTCAACGGCCAGGACATCGTCGATCATGTCCAGCACCGAGTCCAGGCCCTGGCCCCGGGCAGGGCCTGCGGGGCCGGGGGTCGGGTCGTCGTCGGGGGCGGGATCGTCCTGGCGGCTGCGGGACGGCTGGGCGAACTCACTCATGTCTGCTCTCCTGACAGGGCGGCGGATGTGGTCACTGCTTCGGTGGCTCGCCCCGGGTCGCCGGGACGCTCGCCCGTGAGGCGCGCGAGGACCTCGACGACGTCGGCGGCGTCCTTGAGGGCCGGCACCGTGGCGGTGCGGGTGAAGGCCAGGGTGTCGGTCAGGGGCAGGCGGCGCTGGGCCCTCTCACCGGTCTCCAGGACCATGGAGTGCCAGCCGGCGGCGACCACCTGCCCGGGGAAGTCGCTCACGAGCCTACCTCTCAGCCAGGCCCGGGTCGTGGTGGGCGGCTCACCGAGGGCCGTCTCCACCACCTCGTCACGGAGCCCGCCGCGCGCGTCGACGCCGGCGGGAACCCGCTCTGCCAAGCCTCTCCCACCTGGGGAGAGCTCGGACCAGGCCAGGTCGACGGCATGGAGGACATCGTGTCCGCCGGCACCGGGATGGCGGCGGGCGGTGGCGTCCAGGAGCTGCTTCTTGGCGACCCACTCCAGGTGCCCAGCCGCTCCTTGCGACTCCCCCGGCTCGTGGCCACCGGCGCACTGGGCCTGCAGCTCGCGCAGGGAGGCCAGTGAGGCCTCCCAGAAGGCGAGGATCGCGCCGGTCTCGGCGCCGTCGGTATCGGCGCCGTCGGCCAGCGCGGCCAGATCCGGGCGCAGGGGGTCGCCTTGCGGCGCCGGCGCGGGGCGGCCGCAGTCCTTCAGGTGGCTGCGCACCGCCTGCAGGTAGCGCTCCAGGATCTCCAGGGCGCTCAGGCGCCGCCCGTCGGCCAGCTCCAGCCTGCCTTGAAGACGGGTGTCACGGGAGACGTCCCGGGCCTGGGCCACGGGGTCTGCCAGGCGCAGGCGGCGCCAGCCGGCGGGGACGCCGTCGGCCAGCACCTGGAGGACGAGGGCGGTCATGCCGAGCTTGAGCCAGGCGATGGTGTCGAAGCAGTTGGCGTCGCCTGCCACCAGGTGGAGACGGCGCCAGCGCTGAGGGTCGGCGTGGGGCTCGTCGCGGGTGTTGACCAGGGGACGGTCCACCGTGGTGCCCAGGCCGACGACCTTCTCCAGGTAATCGGCCCGCTGACTGATCTGGAAGTCGGCGCCCTGGGCGATAGCGCCGGTGCCGACCCGGCCCGAGCCCACCAGGAGCGGACGAACCACGAGCAGGGGGACCAGGGCCTGGACGAGGTCGTCGAAGTCGAGGGCGCGGGGCACGAGGTAGTTCTCATGGGTGCCGTAGGTGGCGCCCTTGCCATCGACGTTGTTCTTGAACAGCCGGGCCTTCACCCCACGCCGGCGCAGCCGCTCGGCCCCGCTGGCCACCAGGAGGTCCCCCGCCCGGTCGGCAAGGACGGCCTGCGCGGCGCCGGTGCACTCCGGTGTGGCGTACTCGGGGTGACCGTGGTCCACGTAGAGGCGCCCGCCGGTGCCCACGCAGGTGGCGGTGCCGCGCTGCCAGGCCTCCTCCTGGGCGGTCAGGCGCACGACGGCGGTGGTGCGCACCCGCCCGGGGACGGGGGCCTCGACGGAGGCGACCCCGGGGATGTCGGTAAGCATAGAGGGGTCGGCCGCTGCGCGGTCCATCTCGAAGCCACGGGCATCACGCAGGGGGTACTCGCCGGAGTAGTCCCAGCGCACGCCTCGGCTGCGCCCGGCCTCACCCTCGTCCTCCAGGCAGGCGGCCACGACGTCCTCGGGCTCGGCCCCGAGGATGCCGTACTCGGTCTCCAGGCCCATGACCGTGACCTCACGGCCGGGGATCCGATGGGTGCTCGCCGGCACCACGGCACTCACTCCTCCCGCGAGCGCTGGAGCACGCTCATGGAGACCACCGGCGTGCCGCGCCTCCCGCTGACGCGGGCCCAGTCGTCGGGGTGGACGGTGGCGGGCAGGCCCTCGTTCTCCATGATCTCCTCGATGACGGCGCGGCGCAGATGCTCGGACGTCAGGCCGCGCCTGCCCTTGGTGACCAGGTCCTTGACGGCTGCCTTCTTGGCGCGGTCGACGATGTTGGCGAGCATGGCACCGCTGACGAGGTCGGCGACGTGGAGGATCTCGATCTCCCCGTCGGCGCGGGTGAGCTCGACCATCTCGGTGGCGCGGCGGCGGGTGTAGAGGGCATCGATCACCTGCTCGATGAGGGCGTCCACCGCGCCCTGCGCGTCACCGTGTGCCGCCAGGAGCTCCTCGCTGATGGGGAGGTCGGGGGCCAGGTATGTCGCCAGGATCTCGGCGGCGCCGCGCCGGTCCGGCCGGCCGATGCGGATCTTGACGTCCAGGCGGCCCGGCCGCAGGATGGCCGGGTCGATCATGTCCTCGCGGTTGGTGGCACCGATGACCACGACGTTGTCGAGCTCGTCGACGCCGTCGATCTCGGCGAGCATCTGCGGGACGACGGTGGTCTCGACGTCCGAGGAGCGTCCGGACCCGCGGGTGCGGAACAGGGAGTCCATCTCGTCGAAGAAGACAACGACGGGCACGCCGGTGGCCGCCTTCTCCCGGGCGCGGGCGAAGATGACGCGGATGCGCCGCTCGGTCTCCCCCACGTACTTGTCCAGCAGCTGGGGGCCCTTGATGTTGAGGAAGTAGGCCTCGCCGCGCCCGCCGGCCCCCAGGGAGGCGGCGACTGCCTTGGCGATGAGGGTCTTGCCGCATCCGGGCGGCCCGTAGAGCAGCACCCCGCGCGGCGGGGTGAGCCGGTGCTCGCGGTAGAGGTCGGGGTGGAGGAAGGGCAGCTCGACGGCGTCGCGGATGAGCTCGATCTGCTCGCCCAGTCCCCCGATGTCGCCGTATCCGACGTCGGGCACCTCCTCCAGGACGAGCTCCTCGACCTCGGAGCGCACCACGGGACGCAGTGCCATGCGCACGGCCAGGTCGGCCACGAGGGCGTCACCGACCCGAGGGCGGTGGTCGCTCAGGGTCTCCGAGAGGCTGAGGACCTGCTCCTCGTCGTGGCGGGCCAGGACCAGGACGGTGCCGTCGTCGTAGGTCTCCTTGACGGTGACGACCTCCCCGAAGCGCGGTGAGGGGCAGGTGGCGGTGATGACGAGGTGCTCGTTGAGGACGACGTCGTCACCCGGGTGGAGGGAGGAGGACACAACGGCGGGCCCCACGCCCACCCGGTGGCGCCGTCCGGCGATGGAGACATCGGCGGTGCGCTCGCCTGTGTCCACGGCCAGGACGGTGGCGTGCGCCAGGGGCGGGAGCTGGAGGGCCTTGACGTCCTCGTGGAGGGCCGCCAGCTCCTGGCGCGCGGCCCTGAGGGCGTTGGCCAGGTGGGTGTTCTTGCGGCTGAGCACGCCGGCGTGCTCGCTGAGCTCCCGCAGGCGCTCGGTGACGTCCCCTCCGGACTGGCTGCCGGCCTGCGCCGACGGCTCCTGGGAGACGCCCGTCAGCGCCTGCGCCACTGGGTCCTTGTGCTCCACCGGTTCCTCATCCATGCGCGTCCTCCTCGACCGCGGCTCGGGGCCGCTGCGATCCCCTTCGATCCATATTGGTACAAGCGTACCAATCCGCGCCCGTTTCGTAACCCGTATCCGTATCCACGAGTCAGGCGGAGCGGCGTTAACGCCCGCCGACCTCACACCGCAGCCGGTCGAGGCCCTGGGCCACGCCGTGACAGAATCGACCCATGTCTGAGATCCCCACGAGCCACTCCGCTCCCCCGTCGTCATCCAGCCGTCTGCTGCCCTCCGAGCCCCACAGCCCGCGAGTGCCGGCCAAGGTGTCGACCGACGGCCTGGAGACCACCTGGGGCGAGCGCTGGGAGTCCGAGGGGACCTACGCCTTCGACCGCAGCGCCGAGCGCGCCGAGGTCTTCTCCATCGACACTCCGCCGCCGACGGTCTCCGGCTCCCTGCACGTGGGGCACGTCTTCTCCTACACCCACACCGACACCGTGGCCCGCTTCCAGCGCATGCGCGGCAAGGCGGTGTTCTACCCCATGGGCTGGGACGACAATGGCCTGCCCACCGAGCGCCGCGTCCAGAACTACTTCGGGGTGCGCTGCGACCCCTCCCTGCCCTACGACCCGGACTTCACTCCCCCGCACACCGGCGGGGAGGGCAAGTCGATCAAGGCCCGCGACCAGGTGCCGGTCTCGCGTCGCAACTTCGTCGAGCTGTGCGAGCGCCTCACGGTGGAGGACGAGAAGCAGTTCGAGGCCCTGTGGCGTCGCCTGGGTCTGAGTGTGGACTGGTCGCACACCTACCAGACCATTGGCGAGCGGGCCCGCAAGGTCGCCCAGACCGCCTTCCTGCACAACCTCGAGCGCGGGGAGGCCTACCAGGCCGCGGCGCCCGGTCTGTGGGACGTCACCTTCCAGACGGCGGTGGCTCAGGCCGAGCTGGAGTCGCGCGAGTACCCCGGCTTCTACCACCGCCTGGCCTTCCACATCGTCGATGAGGCCGCCGCCGCCAAGGCCGAGGCCGCCGGCGCCCCGGTGGAGAACGGCGTCGACGTGTGCATCGAGACCACCCGTCCCGAGCTGCTGCCCGCCTGCGTTGCCCTGGTGGCCCACCCCGACGACGAGCGCTACCAGCCCCTGTTCAGCACCACCGTGTCCTCCCCCGTCTTCGGTGTCGAGGTGCCGGTCCTGCCGCACCCGGCCGCGGAGAAGGACAAGGGCGCCGGCATCGCCATGTGCTGCACCTTCGGTGACACCACGGACATCGACTGGTGGCGCGACCTGCAGCTGCCGCTGCGAGCGATCCTGCGCAAGGACGGGCGCATCGAGACCGAGACCCCCGAGTGGATCACCTCCCCGGCCGGCCGCGAGATGTACGAGGCCATGGCCGGCAAGACCACCTTCTCGGCCCGTGAGGCCCTCGTGGCCCGCCTGGCCCAGACCGGTGAGATGCGCGGCGAGCCCGTCAAGACGGTGCGTCAGACCAACTTCTTCGAGAAGGGCGACAAGCCCCTGGAGATCGTCACCTCCCGCCAGTGGTACATCCGTAACGGCGGCAAGGAGTGGACGAACCCGGCCTCCGGCACCGACCTGCGCGAGGAGCTGCTCGAGCGCGGCCGCCAGCTGGAGTTCCACCCCGACTTCATGCGCGTGCGCTACGAGAACTGGGTGCGCGGCCTCAACAACGACTGGCTGGTCTCGCGTCAGCGCTTCTTCGGCGTCCCCTTCCCGCTGTGGTACCAGGTCGGGGCCGACGGCGAGGTCGACTACGACGCGATCCTGACGCCGGCCGAGTCCGAGCTGCCCGTGGACCCCTCCTCCGACGTCCCGGCCGGCTACACCGAGGACCAGCGCGGAAAGCCCGGTGGTTTCGTCGGCGAGCTCGACATCATGGACACCTGGGCCACTTCCTCCCTCTCTCCCCAGCTGGCCTCGGGCTGGCTGAGCGACGAGGACCTCTTCGGCCGGGTCTACCCGATGGACCTGCGCCCGCAGGGGCAGGACATCATCCGCACCTGGCTGTTTACCACGGTGGTGCGCGCGAACCTGGAGTTCGCGGCCCTGCCGTGGACGAATGCCGGCCTGTCGGGCTGGATCCTGGACTCCGACCACAAGAAGATGTCCAAGTCGAAGGGCAATGTCGTCACCCCCATGGGCCTGCTGGAGCAGTACGGCTCCGACGCCGTGCGCTACTGGGCCAGCTCGGCCCGCCTGGGCCTGGACGCGGCCTTCGAGGAGACCCAGATCAAGATCGGCCGTCGTCTGGCCATCAAGGTCCTCAACGCCTCCAAGTTCGCCCTGTCCATGGGGCTCCCCTGGGACGCCGACGAGGCCACTGTGGCCGCGGCACCTGTCCCCTGCCTGGACGCCTCGGTGGTCAGTGAGCCGATCGACCGTGCGGTCCTGGCGGCTCTGGCCGACGTCGTCGACGCCGCCACGGCGGCCTTTGAGGAGTTCGGTCACGCCCGGGCCCTGGAGGTCACCGAGTCCTTCTTCTGGACCTTCTGCGATGACTACATCGAGCTGGTCAAGGACCGCGCCAATGACTTCGACGGTTCTCACGACGCGGCCGCCGTCCGCTCGGCGCGGGCGACGCTGGCGATCGCCGTGGACACCTTCGTGCGCCTGCTGGCCCCCTTCCTGCCCTTCGCCACCGAGGAGGTGTGGAGCTGGTACCGCACCGGCTCGGTGCACCGGGCCGCCTGGCCGCAGTCCGGTGGTCTGCGGGAGGCCTCCGCCGGGGCCGACGCCGAGCTGGTGGCCCGCGCGGGAGTCGCCCTGGCGGCACTGCGCAAGGTGAAGTCGGAGGCCAAGACGAGTCAGAAGACGCCGATCCTCTCGGTGACGCTGGCCGTTGCCGCCGACCGGCCCGAGTACGCCGAGGCCATCGAGGCGGTTCGTGCGGACCTGACGGAGGCCGCCAAGGTGACCGGCCCCTTCATCGTGGAGCAGGCCGCCTCGGCAGCCGACTCGGCTGAAGGCGCCTCCCCGGTGACCGTGACCGCCGCCGAGCTCGGCCAGGCCCCGGCCAAGAAGAAGTGAGCCGCAAGCACCCGGTCCTGTGACGAGCGGTGGCGCCGTCCCCCTCGGGCGGCGCCACCGCTGTCGCTCTAGGGCCTGTCGAGCAGGTTCGCGTCTCCGGTTGTCTGCCGGAGGCTCAGCAGGATCCTGTACTCGATGAGGACGATGGTCACGGCGGCCAGCAGGGCCGCAAGCACGTCGATGCGGCTCTGAGTCACGCAGTCGCGGCTGAGGAAGGGGATGAGTCGGGAGTCGAGCGAGGTCACGCGCTCCCCGAGGCAGCTCATCGCTTCCCCGTCGTCGTCCTGAACGCCTGCGTTTCCGACCGTGTAGCCCCAGGCGATCCCGATCATCAGTGCGAAGGCGCCGCCGAAAGGCAGCCGGGCGAAGCCACGGGGCAGATGGGCTCGATTCCGACAGGACAGCGCCACCGCGACGACGGCAATGGAGACAAACACGATGCTCACCCCCAGCCCCATGAGGTCGGCGCGGTGCTGGATGTCAACGGGAGGACTGGGACGCGCCGGATCAACGATCTCGTCGCTCACCACCGAGTACCCGCGGTCATCGTTCCCAGTGAGGACGAGAGTGTGACGGTTCGTCTCCACGCTGGTCGTGCCGGAAACGTCTGCGTAGGTCTTGGAGGTGGAGACCTCGGCTATCACGTGAACATTGCCGTCATCCTGGTAGGTGGCCCTGATGCGCCTGACCTCGCTCGTCGCAGAGGTCACCGGGATACCGTCCTGGGTCAGCTGTTTGCGCGCATCTCGGATCATCAGTTCGGCCTGCATAGGTGGGGCGGCTCCGGTGGAGGCCTCAGGATTGGTCCATTCGGCGTCCAGCACCGCTTGATGCTTCTTGACCGCAGTCAGGACGAGGTCGGGGTCGGGTTTGTCGCGCGCTGCCTCCTGGATTCTAGGAACCAGCCACGGGAGAACGGCGAGAGCTACCACGGTCAGGACCAGCAGGCCGACGAGAGTGTCGGCCACGCGGGTTCTGCTCGGCATTATCCCTTCTCCTTCAACGCCCTATGCCCATTACCAGTCTGACAGGGAGTGCAGCAACTCGGGCGCTTTCACGTCCGCTCCTCAGCTACGGCAGCACGCCGTGGAGCCGCGGTCGGTGAGGACGGCGGGCATGAGCCCGCGGTGCTGGGCCGGGTCCGGTTCTCCTCTGAGGCATCTGAGCAGGAGCGAGCCCGCCTCGGCCCCCATGGCCCCCCGGTCCACGCTGAGCTCACTGAAGGCCTCCCCATGGCGGCCGCTGCCCTGGGTGATCCCGAGGGTGAGCACGGACAGGTCGGCGGGAACGGACAACCCGTGGGCCTGCGCCGCGCAGGCCAGTCCCACCACGGCGGCGGGGTTGTTGGACAGGACGGCGCTGCACCCCTCGATGAGGCCGCCGGCTCCCAGGATCTCGGCTCCGGCCAGCGCCGCCTCCGGCACCTGACGCACCAGGACCTCCACCCCCAGCTCCTGGGCGGCGCGCAGGAGCTCGCGGGCCTGGTCCTGGCGGGCGTGAGCGTCGTCGGAGGCGGTCTCCCGCATGAGCGCGACGATACGACGGTGCCCGAGCCCGGACAGGTGCTCCACACCGGTTCGGGCCATCTGAGCGAAGTTCGCGTCAATGCCGGGCGCCCCACCGGCGCGATCCGAGGATCCGATGAGGACGGTGGGGACCTTCTCCTCCAGCAGCATCGCCTCGCGCTCATCGCCGTCAGCCACGTCCATGAGAACCACCCCGCCCAGGGCGCCGGAGCGCACGAGCGAGCGCAGCTCGATCAGCGGTGCCGAGGAGGTCATGACCGGGATGACGACCTGGATTCCGCTGGGTGTCAGTGCGCGACGCACACCATCGACGTAGTCCAGGTCGTTGGCGTCGATGGTGGAGCGCTGGCGCCGGAAGAGGACTCCTACGGTGCGCAGCACCGGCGAGGCCAGTGAGCGGGCGGCGGTGTTGGGGTGGTAGTCGAGGTCGCGCACGGCCCGCATGACCCGCTCCCGCGTGCTCGAGCTCGTCGAGCGCTGACCGCTCAGGACGTAGGTGACGGTCGAAGGCGACACCCCCGCCGCCCGGGCCACGTCAGCGCGGGTCGCCGCCATCGGTTCCTCCGGCGGAGGCATCCAGCCAGCAGGCGCCGTTGGGTGGTACGACGACGGCGCCCGCAGCCTCCACGGCATTCGCTGCAGTCGACCCGTCAGTCTCGCTCCGGCGCCAGGAGGTGATGAGGGGCCTGCTGGCCCCCTTGATCGTCACCGGCTGCTCGGTGGTGTTGAGGACGATCCCGGTGGTGCCGTTGCGCAGGTGCAGGACCCCGGGCTCGCTGTCCAGCCATTCCACTGACCCGCGCCCGAGTCGGAGCTCGCGGCGCAGGGCGATGGCCCGCCGGTACAGGGTGAGGGTGGAGTCCTCGCGTCCCTCCTGGGCCTGGGGCGAGTACTCGCCCCAGCCCTCGGGTTGGGGCAACCAGGTGCGGCCGGTGGCGTTGTAGCCGTAGGAGGCCCCGTCCCGCGTCCAGGGCAGGGGGACCCGGCAGCCGTCGCGCCCCGGTACGAGGTGGTTGGTGCGCTCCCACAGGGGGTCCTGGCGGGCCTCGTCCTCCATGGTGGTGTGCTCGGGCAGTCCGAGCTCCTCGCCCTGGTAGAGGTAGGCGCTGCCGGGCAGGCCCAGCATGAACAGGGTGGCGGCGCGCGCTCGGGCCAGGCCGAGCTCGGCGTCGGGCTGGGGGTCCTTGGGGCCGATCCCGGGGTCGGTGTCCATGTCGGCGGGGTAGGCCAGGCGGGAGGCGTGGCGCACGACGTCGTGGTTGGACAGCACCCAGGTGGCGGGCGCGCCCACGGCGCCGTATTCGCTCAGGGAGACGTCGATGACGCGGCGCAGCGCGTCGGCGTCCCATCCGGCACCCAGGAAGGGGAAGTTGAAGGCCTGGCTCATCTCGTCGGCTCGCACGTACTGGGCGGCATCGGCCTCCGTGGGCACCCAGGCCTCGGCGACCAGGAGGATGTCCTTACCGACCTCATCCAGGACACGGCGCCACTCGCGGTAGATGTCGTGGACCCCGGGCTGGTTGAAGGCGGGTCCGACATCGGGCAGCTTCTCGTGGGCCGTGTCCTCATCCGGGGAGGCGGCAATATTCCACCGGTCGGGGCCGAGGTCGTCGTCGGGCAGGCCCTCGGCCTTGACCAGGCCGTGGGCGACGTCCACGCGGAAGCCCTCGACGCCGCGCTCCACCCAGAAGCGCAGGAAGGTGCGGAAGTGCTCGTGGACGTCCGCGTTGGACCAGTTGAAGTCGGGTTGCTCGGCTGCGAACAGGTGGAGGTAGTACCACCCCCGGTCCTCGCTGCGGCCGGTGAGCGGCTCCACCGGCTGCCAGGCCGGCCCGCCGAAGAGCGAGCCCCAGTTGTTCGGTGCGCCGTCGTCGCTGTGGCGGAAGATGTAGCGGTCGCGCTCGGGGGACACCGGGCCCGCCTCCAGGGCGGCGCGGAACCACTCGTGCTGGTCGGAGGAGTGGTTGGGGACCAGGTCGACGATGACGCGGATGCCGGCCTCGTGGAGGTCGGCGATGAGGGCGTCGAGGTCCTGCAGGGAGCCGTACTCGGGGGCCAGGTCGAAGTAGTCCGAGACGTCGTAGCCGGCGTCGACCTGGGGCGAGGGGTAGAAGGGCGAGAGCCACACGGCGTCCACGCCGAGCGCCACCAGGTGGTCGATGTGCTCCCGGATTCCCTGGATATCGCCGATACCGTCGCCGTTGGCGTCGGCGAAGGAGCGCGGGTAGATCTGGTAGATGACGGCATCGCGCCACCAGGCGTCGGTGTCGGTGCGCGGCAGGAGGTCCTGCGGGCGAGCACTGGTCGAGGTCATGAACAGGTCCTATGTCAGGCCGCGGCGCTGCGGCCGGGTGAATGGAGACATGGAAACAGGGAGGGTGGGGTGGAGGATAGAGGCGTCCAGCCTAGTCCCGAACGCTCTCTGTGGGGCGGCAGCGCGGTGGCGGTGCCGCCCCACAGAGACGAACGGGTGATGGGCGGGCTCTCCGGTGAGCCGGGCCCGGGGACTGCAGCCGCCCTACTGCTTGAGACCTCCTGCGGCCAGCCCGGCCACGATCCGGCGCTGGAAGAGCAGCACCATGACGACCAGCGGCAGCGTCATAATGACTCCCGCCGCCATCTGTGAGCCGAAGGGCGTGTTGAACTGGGAGTCCCCGGTGAACTTCGACAGCAGCACCGTGGCCGGCTGCATGGAGGGGTTGATAATCATCGTGACGGCCACGAGGAACTCGTTCCAGGCGCCGATGAAGATGATGATGGCGGTGGTGAAGATTCCCGGCGCGGCCAGCGGGAGGATGACCTTGCGGAAGGCCTGGCCGGGGGTGCATCCGTCAACCATGGCGGACTGCTCGAGCTCCTGGGGCATCTGCCGGAAGAAGCTCGTCAGGTTCCACACTGCCAGCGGCAGGGAGAAGGACAGATCCGGAACGATCATCGCCTGGTAGGTGTCCGTCCAGCCCCAGGCGGCGAAGTTCTTCAGCAGGGGCACGATGATGGCCACGAGTGGGAACATCGAGGTGGCGATGATGAGGAGCATGAGCACTCCCTTGCCCCGGAAGTCGAGGCGCGCCAGGGCGTAGGCGGTGAAAGTCGCCACCGCCAGCGCCACGATCGTCACGATGATCGAGACGACCAGGGAGTTGATGAGGCCGTTGGCGAAGTCGTTCTTCTCGGAGAAGACCGCCTTGTAGTTCTCGAAGGAGGGGTGGCGGGGCCACCAGCTGTTCTCGAAGATCTCACTGTCGGGGCGCAGGGAGGAGACCAGCATCCAGTAGAAGGGCGCCAGGCAGTAGATGACGATGAGGACGATTCCGACGGTGGAGAAGAGGCTTCCCCAGTCCCTCTTGGTCTTGCGGACAGGTGCGGCGGTGGAGGTGCTCATGCCTGCTGGCTCCTTTCAGTAGCCGTCTGGGAGGCCGGGGTGGAGGAGCCGGAGCGCTTGAAGAAGGCACTGACCGGCAGCTTGCGCTCATTGCGCTTGCGTCGGGCCTCGTCGTTACCACTGATGTCGGTGTTGGTGATCTTCAAGAACGCGACGGCGAAGACGAAGACGTAGAGGAACAGGATGAGGGCGTAGGCCGCGGCGCTGCCGTAGCGGGAGTTGGAGCTCTCGTCCTGGACCAGCATGGAGAGGGTCTCCACGCTGCCCTTCCTGGGGCCGATGAGGATGTAGGGCAGGTCGAACATGCGCAGGGCGTCCAGGGCACGGAAGACCACGGCCACGACGAGCGCGGGCTTGACCAGCGGCAGGGTGATGGAGGTGAAGCGCTTCCAGGCGCTCGCGCCGTCGATCTTGGCGGCCTCGTAGACCTCATCGGGGATGAGCTGGAGCCCGGCCAGGGTGAGCAGCCCGATGTAGGGGGCCGTCTTCCACACGTCGGCGATGATGATGGCCGCCTTGGCGCTCAGGTCCCCCGAGGCCCACATGACGTGCCGGCCCAGGATGGCGTTGGCGACACCGTTCTGGTTGAAGATCCACCCCCACAGGATGGCGGAGACGGCGGTGGGGATCGCCCAGGGCACGAGGATGGAGGCGCGCACGATGCCGCGCCCCTTCATCGCCTTGTGCATGATGAGCGCCATGGCCACGCCCAGCACGGTCTCCAGGACCACGGTGACCACGCCGAAGAGGGTCGTGTTGTAGAAGGCCACCCAGAACCTCTCACCGGCGCTGGAGAAGATGTCGGTGTAGTTCTTCAGGCCCACAAAGGGCTCGGTGGTGGAGAAGAAGCCGTCGTCCTTCAGCCGGGGACGCCCGAAGAGCGACTGGTAGAGGGACTGAGCGATGGGGATGAGGATGACGATCGTCAGCACCAGTACCGTGGGCGAGATGAGCATCCAGGCCAGACGGGCCTGCGCCTTGGAGCTCTTGGACTGGTGATTGACGACTTGCTCGGAGTGCGTCGTGGTACTCATGACTGTCCTTTGACCGTCCTTGTTGACATGACCGATTTGTCTCAGGGGGCGCCGCCCGCGGCGGCGGCCGTTGCTGTGGCCTTACCCCTCCAGCTTCTTCAGGTTGCTGCTCAGGCCGGCGATGACGTCCTTGGAGGACCGGCTCCCCGGCTGCTGGATCGCGGGATAGATGTTGTCCTGGATCTTCGCGGTGACATCGCCGTAGTAGACGGCCTGAGGACGGCTCTTGGCGTTCTCGAGGCTCTTCTTGAGGATCGGCAGGTAGGGGAACTCCTTGAGGAGCTCGGGATCCTTATAGAGGGATCCGAGGATCGGGGCGAGCGTCTGGGTCTTGAGCTGGTAGCGCTGGGACTCCTCGTTGATCCACCACTTGACGAACTTCAAGGCGGTCGCCTTGTTCTTGGAACCCTTGGTGATGGCGCAGTTGTGCCCACCCAGCGTGGAGACGAAGGGCTTGCCGTCAATGCTCGGTAGCGGTGCGACGTCGAACTTCTCCGTCCCCAGGGACTCCTTGTTGTTGGCGTACTGATAGGGCCACTGCCGGTAGAAGAGGAGGTCGCCCGACTCGAAGGCGTTACGTCCGTCCTCCTCCTTCCACTCCAGGGACTCCTTGGGGATGTAGCCCTTGGCGAAGCCGTCGATGAGCCACTGCAGACCGGTGGCCGACTCGGTGGAGTCGAGGATGACCTGGGCGTCGTCGTTGTAGAAGCCACCTCCGGCGGTGTGGATGAACTCCGAGGCGCAGCAGGTCAGGCCCTCATACTTGGCGAACTGACCGCCGAACCCTCCGATGTCCTTGTGGTCGGGCAGGGCCCGGACCTTGTCGATGGCGGCCTTGACCTCATCCCAGGTCTTGGGGACCGCCACACCGGCCTTCGCCAGGAAGTCCTTGCGGTAGTACATCATCGGAGCATCAGTGACGAAGGGGACCGCGAAGAGCTTGTCCTTGTACACGCCCGTCTTCCAGACGGGTTCCAGGATGTCGTCATTCTTGAGCTCGTCCTGGGGCAGCTCGACCACCCACCGGTTGGCGGCGAACTCGGAGACCCAGACATTGTCCAGGGAGACGACGTCGTAGGCGTTGGAGTTGATTCTGGCGGCGTTGACGAGGGCAGTGCGCTGCTGGTCGGCCTCGGCGGAGAGCTCGATGAGCTTGACCTCCTCACCGGGATGAGCCTTGTTCCACTCATCGATCCTGGCCTGCACCTTGCCGCCCGAGTTGTCCTTGCCCTGGACCCAGGTGATCGGTCCGGTGCCTTCAAAAGTGACGGGGCCGTCGTCGTCTCCGTGGGAGGTGGCGCAGGCCCCGACGGAGGCCAGTGCCGCAGCCAGGGCCGAGCCCTGGATGAACTGACGACGGGGTAGGGGTGTCATGTGTGTTTCCTCCTTGAAACTGCTGCGAAGCCCACCGGCTCCGTTCCGGAAGGACCCACATCGTCGACGCGCGTCGACTAGGGCATGAGATGCACGTTACATATCTGCAACCGACCGGTCAAACCTAATCCGCGCTTGTCGTCCCGGAATCCTTGAGAGGAACCTCCGAACCGCGGACTGCCCTCCCGCTGCCCGCACCCCGTGATCCCCACGAGACCACCGCGTACCGCCTGTGAAAACCTCCACAGCACCGCTCTCCTTCTCTCACCTCAACGGTGCGCCGCCCTGACCGTCGCCTGACACAATGAGGCCGTGAGCTCTCACCCCTCCTCGCCCCAGGCCACCAGCACCAGGCCGCCGCGCTATCCCGGCCACATGGCCGGCGGGGTCTCCAGCACCGAGATCCCCTTCCAGCCCGAGGCGCACTGGTCGGTGCCGTGGCTGCTCGCCGACCGCATCGCCCGCAGCGGCGACCGGCCACTGGTGGCCCGCAAGTCGCCCCTGTCGGGGGACTGGCAGGAGGTCTCGGCCCGAGCCTTCGGCGAGGAGGTGGCCCACGTGGCTGCGGGTCTCATCGGCATGGGGCTGGAGGCGGGCACCGCCGTCGGCATCATGGCGCACACCTCCTACGACTGGTTCCTCCTGGACATGGCCATCGCCCGCGCGGGCCTCATCTCCGTGCCCATCTACGAGACGAGCTCGGCCGAGCAGGTCGAGTGGATCGTCACCGACGCCGACGTGCGTGTGGTCATCACCGAGAGCGGCACGCTGGCCGAGCTCGTGCGCGGCGCCGTCGCCGGTATCGAGCAGCCGGTGAGGGTCCTCGCCCTGGACGCCGACGCGATCACCACCATCGTCCAGGCGGGCTCGGGCGTCAGCCCCTCCCAGGTCGACCAGCGCTCCAACGCCCTCACGGTCGACGACGTCTACTCCATCATCTACACCTCCGGCACCACGGGCCGCCCCAAGGGCGTCGAGCTCACCCACCGCAACGCCGTCGGCATCCCGTATCACGGGGTGCGCTACCTGCCCGGAGTCCTGTGGGGCACCAACGTGCGCCTGCTGCTGTTCCTGCCGCTGGCACACGTCTACGCCCGCTGCCTCCAGCTGCTGTCCCTGGCCGGCGAGGGCGTGCTGGGCCACACCCCCGACGCCAAGACCCTCCTGCCCGACCTGCAGTCCTTCGCTCCCTCCTACATCCTGGCCGTCCCACGCGTCCTGGAGAAGATCTACAACGCCGCTGACGCCAAGGCCGGCAGCGGCGCCAAGCTCAAGCTGTTCCGTTGGGCCGCCAAGGTCGCCATCGCCTACTCCCGCGCTCTGGACACCCCTCAGGGCCCCTCCCGCGGCCTGCGTCGGGCGCACGCCATGGCCGACCGTCTCGTCTTCCGCAAGATCCGGGGACTCATGGGGCCCAACGCCCATTTCATCATCTCCGGCGGAGGGCCGCTGGGGCAGCGCCTGGGGCACTTCTACCGTGGCCTGGGCCTGGCTATCCTGGAGGGCTACGGCCTGACCGAGACCATCGGCCCGGTCAGCGTCAACACCGACTGGCTCAACAAGATCGGCACCGTCGGTCCGCCCGTCTGCGGCAACGAGATCCGCATCGGTGAGGACGAGGAGATCCAGGTCCGCGGTATCGGAGTCTTCTCCACCTACCACAACAACCCCTCGGCCACCGCCGAGGCCTTCACCACCGACGGCTGGTTCCGCACCGGTGACATCGGCGCCCTCGACGAGGACGGCTACTTGCGCATCACCGGACGCAAGAAGGAGCTCATCGTCACCGCCGGAGGCAAGAACGTCGCACCCGCCCAGCTCGAGGACCGCCTGCGCGGCCACCCGCTCATCAGCCAGGTGCTCGTCATCGGGGACGGGGAGCCCTTCATCTCCGCCCTCATCACCCTGGACAAGGAGATGCTCCCCCAGTGGCTGCGCAACCACGGGCTGGCGGCGATGGACGTGGTTGAGGCCTCCTCCCACCCGCAGGTGCTCGCCGCCCTGGACCGGGCCGTGGCGCGCACGAACCGCGCAGTCTCCCGGGCCGAGTCGATCCGGACCTTCCGGGTGCTGGCCACCGACTTCACCGAGGCCAACGGCCTGCTCACCCCGTCGCTGAAGGTCAAGCGCGGCCCGGTCATGGAGGCCCACGCCGACGTCATCGCGGAGATCTACAGCTCCACGCGCAAAGGGCCGCAGGAGTAAACGGGAGCAAACCTCGCCAGCGGCCTCGGGCGGGCATACTTGCCACCATGACCGACGCCTCAGTCCGACCGGCCGACTCCAGCCCCTCCGTCTCCTCCGAGGAGCACACCACCGAGCTCCTGGTCCCGGTTCACGACGGCATGACGACGCCCTGGGCGCTGGCCGAGCGCGTGCGCCGCAGTCCCGACGGCGGGCTCATCGCCCGCAAGTCCCCCTTAGGGCGGCGCTGGCGGGAGATGAGCGCCAGCGCCTTCCGCACCCAGGTGCGTGAGGTGGCCGCGGGTCTGGTGGCCCGCGGGCTTCAGCCCGGAGACGCCGTCGGCATCATGTCGCACACGTCGTATGAGTGGACGCTGGTGGACTTCGCCGCCTGGGAGGCGGGCCTCGTCGTGGTCCCCGTCTATGAGACCTCCTCGGCCGAGCAGGCCCAGTGGATCCTTACCGACGCCGGCGTGAAGCTCATCGTCGTGGAGAACGAGGCCATGGCCGCCATGGTCGGCGCGCTGACCTCCACCGTGCCCGAGCTCGAGAGCCTGCAGGTGCTGTGCATCGAGCGCGAGGACGTCCTGGGGCTCATCAAGGCCGGTCGAGGCGTGGATGCCGGCGAGCTCGACCGGCGCAGCGCGGCCCTGACCTCACAGTCCCTGGCCACCATCGTCTACACCTCCGGGACGACCGGCCGCCCCAAGGGCGTCGAGCTCAGCCACGGCAACCTCGTGCACCTATGCGTCAACGTCTGCCCGCACGTGCCCGAGGTCCTGGGCGGGGCCGAGGTCCGTTTCCTGCTGTTCCTGCCCCTGGCCCACGTGCTCGGCCGGTTCGTGGAGATCGCGGTCGTCTGCTCGCGCGCGGGCGTACTGGGGCACGTGCCCGACGTGCGTAATCTCCTCAACGACCTGGGCTCCTTCCGGCCCACCGCGGTCCTGGCCGTCCCCCGGGTGTTCGAGAAGATCTATAACGCCGCCGATGCCAAGGCGACCGGCGCCAAGCAGAAGGTCTTCCGCCTGGCGGCCAAGACCGCGATTGCGTACTCCCGGGCCCTGGACACCCCGCAGGGCCCGTCACGCCGGCTCAAGGCTCAGCGCGCCGCCTTCGACAAGCTCGTCTTCTCCACCCTGCGCTCCGTGCTGGGCGGGCAGGTCACGCACGTGGTCTCCGGAGGCGGGCCTTTGGGCGAGCGCCTGGGGCACTTCTACCGCGGCGCCGGAGTCACCGTCCTGGAGGGCTACGGCCTGACCGAGACCATGGGCCCGTGCAGCGTCAACCTGCCCCAGGTCACCCGGATCGGGACTGTGGGCACCCCGCTGCCCGGCTGCTCGCTCCGCCTGGACGACGACGGGGAGATCCTGGTCCGGGGCATCGGCACCTTCACGGGCTACCACAACAACCCCGAGGCCACGGCCGAGGCCTTCACCGATGACGGCTGGCTGCGCACCGGGGACATCGGCTCCTTCGAAGGTACCGAGGGCTTCCTGCGGATCACGGGGCGCAAGAAAGAGCTCATCGTCACCGCCGGTGGGAAGAACGTCGCCCCGGCCCCTCTGGAGGACCGCCTGCGGGGTCACCCGCTGGTCAGCCAGGTACTCGTCGTCGGGGAGAACCGTCCCTGCATCGGTGCGCTACTCACCCTGGATGCGGAGATGCTGCCACTGTGGCTGTCCTCCCACGGCCTGGAGGAGATGACCGTCGTCGACGCCGCCCGGGACCCGCGGGTCCGCGCCGCCCTGGAGAAGGCGGTGGCCCGGGCCAACGAGGCGGTCTCACGGGCGGAGTCAATCCGCACCTTCGAGGTGCTGCCCACGGACTTCACCGTGGCCAACGGCTTGCTGACCCCCTCGCTCAAGGTACGCCGCGCCGAGGCGGAGAAGCGCTTCTCGGCCGAGATCGAGGCTCTCTACACGCGCACGCCGCTCATCCCCGGCACCACCGTCTCACCGTCGCAGGACTGAAGGCCGCCGTGAGAGCCCACCGGGCTCGGCCCGCCGGCTGCTCCGGGGCCATCCTTCTGGCTCGCCTCAACGGCTCGTGTCGCTGCGAGTCACCGAGAGCTCACCTGACCGGATACCTCCGGCGGTTCCTACAGTTCGGTCTGCTTGGCCCGCTCGGCCTCGTGGTCGTCGCGGATCTCCTCGTGGTGCTGGATGACCTCGGCGACGATGAAGGTGAAGAACTTCTCGGCGAAGATCGGGTCCAGGCCGGACTCCACGGCCAGGGACCGCAGACGCGCCACCTGCTGCCGCTCGCGCCCGGGGTCGGCCGGCGGCAGGTCCAGTTGGGCCTTGAGCAGGCCCACTTGCTGAGTGCAGCGGAAGCGCTCAGCCAGGAGATGGACGAGGGCGGCGTCGAGATTGTCGATGGTGGCCCGATAGACGGCCAGCTGAGGGGGGACGCCGCCCTGTTCCTCGCTCATGCGGTCCGGCTCCGCTCCCCCATCTTGTTCGTCGAGCGCAGCGTTCCCGAACCGGACTGGTAGCTGGGCTTGCCGGTACCCCTGACGGCATCGGCGTCGACGACGACGCGCCCGACCTCAGGCAGGGAGGGAACCTCGAACATGGCCTGTCCCAGGACCTCCTCGACGATGGAGGTCAGTCCCCGGGCACCGGTCTTGCGCTCCAGAGCGAGGGAGGCCACCGCCTCGATAGCGGCATCAGTCAGCTCGAGTTCGACGCCGTCGAGACTGAAGAGGTACTGGTACTGAGAGACCAGAGCGTTCTTGGGCTCGGTCATGACGCGCACGAGCTCACGCACCCCCAGGTCCTGAACCGTGGCGATGACGGGCAGGCGGCCGATGAACTCGGGGATGAGGCCGAACTTGTGAAGGTCCTCGGGGCGCACCGGTGAGGTGAAGACGTCCTGCGATCCTGTGCTGCCGGTCAGCTGCGCCCCGAAGCCCACCATCTGGGCCCCGGACTCCTTGCGCTGACGCTGGCGCACGATCTCCTCGATACCGGCGAAGGCGCCTGCGGCAATGAAGAGAATATTGGTGGTATCGATCTCCAGGAACTCCTGGTGCGGGTGCTTGCGCCCGCCGCCGGGCGGCACGGAGGCCGTCGTCCCCTCAATGATCTTGAGCAGGGCCTGCTGGACGCCCTCACCCGAGACGTCGCGGGTGATCGACGGGTTCTCCGCCTTGCGACCGATCTTGTCGATCTCGTCGATGTAGATGATGCCCTTCTCAGCGCGCTTGACGTCGCCGTCGGCGGCCTGGATGAGCTTGAGGAGGATGTTCTCCACGTCCTCGCCGACATACCCCGCCTCTGTCAGAGCCGTGGCATCGACGATGGCGAAGGGGACGTCGAGGAGGCGGGCCAGGGTTCGGGCCAGGTGAGTCTTACCGGTTCCGGTGGGCCCCAGCAGGAGGATGTTGGACTTGCCCAGCTCCAGGCCGTCCCCCTCGGCCACGGAGCGCTCCTTGACCTGGACGCGCTTGTAGTGGTTGTAGACCGCCACGCTCATGGCGCGCTTGGCGGCCTCCTGACCGATGACGTACTGGTTGAGGAAGTCGAAGATCTCCTGGGGCTTGGGCAGCTCGAGAGGAACTCCGGCGCCTGAGTCGCTCAGCTCCTCGTCGACGATCTCATTGCACAGCTCGATGCACTCGTCGCAGATGTAGACACCGGGCCCGGCGATGAGCTTCTTGACCTGCTTCTGGCTCTTGCCGCAGAAGGAGCACTTGAGCAGATCCACACTCTCAGCGTTACGTGCCACAGTTTCCTCCAGGTTCGTCATCGGCCCCCGCGCCCGGGCGGCCCTGCGTCAGCCTACGGGCTCAGACGGCAGGTGCGCCGAGTGCATGGCGGCGTGTCCAGTCCGCAATATGCCACGTTGGGCGCCATGCTGCCAGGGTTTGCTGGACTTATTTCCACCGGCTGCGTGTGTGGCGCTCCCACCGGTCATGGGAGGGAGCGCCACACACGGCCTCAGCACGGCACTGAAGGCCCGGCCTGCATCCCGGCACTCCTCAGGAGGAGTGCGGAGAGGCCGGGGCCTTGCGGGACGTGAGCACCTGGTCCACGATCCCGTACTCCTTGGCGGCGGCAGCCGTGAGAATCTTGTCGCGCTCGAGGTCGGCGTGGATCTTCTCGCGGTCCCGTCCGGTGTGCGCGGCCAGAGTATCCTCCAACCAGGAGCGCATGCGGTCAATCTCATTGGCGACGATCTCGATGTCGCTGGCCTGGCCCTGCATCCCCTCCATGGCGGGCTGGTGGATGAGGACGCGCGCGTTGGGCAGGGCCAGACGCTTGCCCTCGCTGCCGGCGGCTAGGAGCACGGCGGCGGCGGAGGCCGCCTGCCCCAGGCAGACGGTCTGCACCTGCGGCTTGATGTACTGCATGGTGTCGTAGATGGCCGTCAGCGCCGTGAAGGATCCGCCGGGACTGTTGATGTACATGGTGATGAGACCGTCTGGGTCCTGGGACTCCAGGACCAGGAGCTGGGCCATGATGTCGTCGGCGGAGGCGTCGTCGACCTGGACACCCATGAAGACGATGCGGTCCTCGAAGAGCTTGGCGTAGGGGTCCTGACGCTTGAAGCCGTAGGCGGTCCGCTCCTCGAACTGGGGCAGCACGTAACGGGCCTGCGGCATGGCACCGGCTTGGCGGGCGATGGCCTCGAAGTAGGGACGGGTCGAGGACATGTCAGTTGTCTCCGTTCTGCTTGCCGATCTCCCGGCTGGAGCGCACGATGTGGTCGACGAATCCGTACTCCAGGGCCTCCTGGGCCGAGAACCAGTGGTCACGGTCGGAGTCGGCGATGATCTCCTCCACCGTGTGCCCGGTGTTGGCTGCGGTGATCTCCGCGAGCTCCTGCTTCATCTTGATGATGAGGTCGGCGTTGATGCGGATGTCGGTGGCCGAACCCCCGGCACCACCGGAGGGCTGGTGCATGAGCACGCGGGCGTGGGGGGTGAGGTAGCGCTTGCCCTTGGCGCCGGCCGACAGCAGGTGCTGCCCCATGGAGGCGGCCAGTCCCGTGGCCACGGTGGCGACGTCGGGCTGGACGTACTGCATGGTGTCGTAGATGGCCATGCCGGCGGTCACCGAGCCGCCGGGGCTGTTGATGTAGAGGTAGATGTCCCGCTCGGGATCCTCGGCGGCCAGCAGCAGCATCTGGGCGCAGATGGCGTTGGCGTTGTCGTCACGCACCTCGGAGCCGAGCCAGATGATGCGCTCCTTGAGGAGGCGGTTGTAGATGGAGTCGGTCAACCCCAGACCCGCGCCTGCGGCGTCGGCTGCCTGGGGAGGGGCGACCGCAGCGGGTGTGTAGAGCTCGCTCACGTCAGTCCTCTCATGGTCGGTGTCACCAACGCTAACGCGACCCCCTCGGCCACCATGCCCGCCGTCGCACCCTTTTCGCCCACGGCGCAGGTGTGGCGACCACGGGGCGTATATCCTCGAGCCTCCTCGCGATCACGACACCATCCCCGACGGTCAGCACCTCAGCAGATCGCGCCCCTCAGTCTTGTCACCAGTACTGTCTGCCATAGCAGCATCATCCGACGCCCGGCACACCGTCACCTCGGGACGCGCTCGGCCCAGCCCTCACAGCCCCACAACCCTCGCAGTCCTGTCCACCCAACACCGTAGGAGAACACATGTCCCCCTCATCCAGCACCCCCTCCACCGAGTCCCTGTTCCGACTCGGCCTCAACGCCGCCCTGCCCATCTCCGAGGAGGCGACCACCTCACGAGTCGTCGTCAACAACGAGATTCTGCGCACCGTCGTCTTCACCTTCGACGCCGGTCAGGTCCTCACCGAGCACTCCTCCCCCAGGGCGGTGATCGTCACGCTCCTGGAGGGCGAGATGGACTTCTCCATCGGCGAGCGCACCGAGCGGATGGGCGCCGGGGACGTCATCTACCTGGCACCCGGTGACCGTCACGCGCTGACGGCCGTGACGCCGTGCCGCATGCAGCTGGTGATGGTCGACGTCGACAAGGCCGCAGCAGCGAACGAGAAGTAGCCCAGGAGCGGGCAACCGCCTACCGATCGGGAGCCGTCCGACTGACGGCCACCACCGCGCGGGATGGGGGCGAGGTGCCGAGCCTTCGCCCCCATCCCGTTTCCTTGTGAGTTCCACTAAGTCGAGCACCTCATCCAGCCGCAGTACAGACGCTGGACGACCAGGCACCACCTGACGTATCGCGCCCGGTGTCGCGGATCACTCGCACACACAGGCGCGAGACGACGGTAGGCCAACTCACCCTTCCTTGTAGGAAAACTAAACCTTCCATCGGATAGGTTGTAGGCGCCCGAGATCTTGACGTGACCCGCTTCCCACACCGTGGCATCGGTGAGGGCGGCGTGGCACCATCGAATTTATCCGACCGATAGCACTGGAGTGTCCGCCTGCCTGACGACACCAAAGCCCTTCGGCCCAGGTTTCACTCCGACGTCAGTCAGCCACATTCTTTCACGATTCAATAACCCCGTCCCTGCTCGAACAACACGTCTTTTCCGCTTGCAGCACCACCCAGTAAGGGGCTACTCGTGTTCAGCACGTTCGCACAATTCCATGCATCAGAGAGGACCACTGCATGATCGTCATTACCCTGCTGGTGGGAATCCTGTTCTGGATCGGAATTGACATCTGGGCCGGCATCACCTCGAAGTGGTATAAAGCCGTGGAGCTGAATCCGAACATCACCTCGGACGACTTCAGCGTCCTGGTACCGATCTACGGCAACGTCAAGTACTTGCAGAACGCGGATTATCTGCGCCCTTATGGAGATCGAGTAGTCCTGTGCACCACATCTGGTGAGTCCGAGGAGTTCTACCGCGACCTTGAGGACATCGCCATTCGCTACGGGTTCAGAATCTTCCGCAGCAACTACGTCCCACGGAAGGTAGGCCGCAAGCGGAGCACCTCGGGAATCACCCGGGACACGGTTGTCCGCGACGCACTGCTGGCCGCCCCCCTCAACTCCTACATCGTCTGCCTTGACGCCGATACTACGGCGCAGGAGCCTCTGACCCACATCATCGGCGCCCTGGTGGCCAATAAGGCCGACTTCGCCTCGGTCACCATCGTGCCTCAGAAGAAGGGGCCCTTCATCGTCCAGATGCAGCGCCACGAGTACGTGGTCTCGATGCGCGCACGCAGAATCATGCCGTGGCTGCTCAGCGGCGCCCTTCACATCGGCAAGACCGACGTCATGCGCCAGATCATGGCCCGCCACTCACTGTTCTTCCAGGGCAATGACATCGAGTCCGGGATTATCGGAGACGCACTGGGATACAAGGCCGTTCACATTCTTGCCCACGTCAACACCAACGCGCCCGACACCCTGTACTCCTGGTGGCGCCAGCGAATCGCCTGGAGCGGCGGTTCCTTCAGGCTTTTCATCATCAACTTCAGATTCGTCTTCCAGCACCCCTTCCTGTGGCTGTACAGCGGCATCGTGGTCATCAGCATGTTCGTGCTCAGATGGATAGCCGTTGTCAATCCCGGATGGACACTTCTGCTGGCACTGTTCATCTACTACGCCGCTATCGTGTGGCTTCACTGGGACCACGGCAACAAGTGGCTGATCTTCCAGCCCTTCTACTGCCTCTTCGTCAGTCTCATCGTGGTTCCCATCGGGGTCGCCTACTATTTCAAGATGGCGATTCCTGAACGCAATTTCGGAGTCATTCGCCCCAAGCGCAAGGACCTCGTCACAGCGGGCTGATCCTCATCCGGGACGCATCCCGGTCAACGCGGGAGAGATCATCCCGACAACACTCCCCCGCACGGCAACGGGCCCACCTTCCAGAAGAAGGTGGGCCCGTCTGTTCAGCTTGGGGGCCGTCCCGCATGAGCGGGGAACGCGCCTCAGCTCATACGCGCCTTGAACGCCGCCGTGGGCTCACTCGGCGTCCTCACCCTCAGCGGCAACGGCTGCGGCCTGAGCTGCCGCGGCGGCGTCGTCCTCGTCGGAGCCGATGAAGGCGGACAGGTCCACGGTCTCGCCCTTGGAGTCAACCACAGCTGCCTGGCGCAGCGCCATGGCCAGAGACTTGTTGCGAGCGACCTCGGAGACGAAGGCGGGAATCTGCCCGGCCTGCTGAGCACCCTGGAGGAACTGGGCGGGCTCCATGCCGTACTGCTGGGCGGTCTGGAAGAGGAACTCCAGCAGCTCGTCCTGCGCCACACCGACCTTGAGGTCCTCAGCCAGGACATCGAGGATGATCTGGTCGCGCACACCGTTGACGATGTCCTCGCGGATCTCCTTGGCGTGCTCCTCGTCGCCGTCCTTGCCCTCGGCCCGCAGGTGCTGGGCGACCTCGGCCTCGACAACGGCCTCGGGGACGTCGAAGGCGACCTCGCTGCGCAGGTGCTCGAGGAGGGCGTCACGGGCGGCGACCGCCTGCTCACCGGTCTTGCGCTCGGTGACCTGCTTGACGAGGTCCTCGCGCAGCTCCTCGACGGTGTCGAACTCGGAGGCGAGCTGGGCGAACTCGTCGTCGACCTTGGGCAGCTCACGCTGCTTGACGGCAGTGGCGGTCACCGTGACCTCGGCCTGCTCACCGGCGTGCTCCCCGCCGGCCAGCTCGGTGGTGAAGGTGGCGGACTCGTCGGTCTTCAGGCCGCGCAGGGCGGTGTCCAGGCCCTTGAGCATGTTGCCCTTGCCGATCTCGTAGGAGACGCCCGAGATGGAGTCGACCTCCTCGCCGTCGATGACGGCCTTGAGGTCAATGGTGACGAAGTCACCGGTCTTGGCCTTGCGGCCCACGGACTTCAGGGAGCCGAAGCGGGCACGCAGGTTGTCCAGCTCGGTGTCGACGTCCTCATCGGTGACCTCGACGGCGTCCACGGTCAGCTTGGCCTTGCTCAGGTCCGGCAGCTCGATGACGGGGCGAACAGTGACCTCGGCGGTGAAGGCCAGCTGGCCGCCGTTCTCGCCAGTGGCGTTGGGCAGCTCGACGACGTCGACCTCGGGCTGGAGCATGGGGACCCGCTCGGCCTCGGTGATGGCGTCCCGGTAGAAGTCGGAAAGCTTGTTGTTGACGGCCTCCTGGATGACGGTCCCACGGCCGACGCGCTGGTCGATGACCCGGTTGGGGACGTGACCGCGACGGAAGCCGGGGACCTGGATCTGGGAGCCGATCTCCTTGTAGGCGGCATCCAGGCTGGGCTTGAGCTCCTCATAGGGGACCTCAACGGTCAGCTTGATGCGACTGGGGTCAAGATTCTCGACAGTGGTCTTCACGGGGGTTGCTCCCAAGGTCTGAGTTCTGCGGTAACACCGACGCGCTCGGAGGCGCTCGGTGGACGCGCGTCTGTGGCGTCAATCCGTGCCATCTTAGGGCAAACGGACAGTGGGATCGACGCTGGGTCCGCACCTGGCGCATGAGTCTGGACACAGGAGGTGGCGCCGGGCTCGGTCGTCCTGGCCGCGGGCCGCATCGGCATATTCACAGGCCACGCATCCGCCTCGACGCGCACCTGAATGCGGTCTGCGCACAGGCCGTCCGACCACGGGACGAGGAGTCGGGCTGGCGGGATTTGAACCCGCGGCCCCCTGCTCCCAAAGCAGGTGCGCTACCAAACTGCGCCACAGCCCGTGACGTGACGAAAGGAGCCGCCGAGGAGCGGCCCCTTTCGGCTCACAGAGCGGGTGACGGGAATCGAACCCGCGCAATCTGCTTGGAAGGCAGAGGCTCTACCATTGAGCTACACCCGCATGGATGAAGGGTTTCACCCCTCCACCAGCAGCCTCACTGCTCGATGAGGCCCTCCTTGTATGCCCGCGCCAGACGGCGAGGGACGGAGATCTCGCGGCCCTGGACGCGGATGGTGTTGAGCTCGGTGAGCTTGGCCTTCCACTGTGAGCGGCGGTTGCGGGTGTTGCTGCGGGACATCTTCCGCTTCGGCACTGCCATGGGCCCGCTCCTCTCTCGTGAACCTTGGGGATCGGATGACCCCTCGAAACTGGACCGAGGGACACCATAACGACATCGCCGGGACCGCTTCCAGTCCAGGAGCGCCTCAAGGCGTGTGACATCGGTCCCGCGCCCGCCCCGTGCGAGGATCCTGCCATGGCCCCGCACGCCCCTCGCACACCATCGCACCAGCAGTCTCAGGAGCAGCCATCCCCCGGGCTCATCACCCTGGCCCGCGGCGAGCAGCCCGAGATCGACCTGGAGATCAAGAAGTCCCACTTCCTGGCACGCGCCTGCCGCACGGACTCCATGGACGAGGCCCGGAGCTTCATTGCGGACGTGCGCTCCACCTACCCCGACGCGCGCCACCACTGCTCGGCGCTGACACTCACCGATCTCTCCGACGGACACGCCCTGGCCGCCACTGCCCCACCCACCGAGCGCTCCAACGACGACGGCGAGCCCTCCGGCACGGCCGGACAGCCCATGCTCGACGTCCTGAGGGGAACGGGACTGGCCAACACGACCGTCGTCGTCACCCGGTACTTCGGCGGAACACTCCTAGGAACCGGCGGACTGGTGCGCGCCTACTCCGAGGCGACCGCTCAGGCGCTGCAGGCGGCTGCACGAGTCACCCTGACCCGACTTCATCTGTGGGACCTGCGGGTTCCGGTGGCCCAGGCCGGCAGGATCGAGGCGGAGCTGCGCTCCCGCAATCCCGCCACGGCATCGGGGCCGACGGCGGAGGGCGGGACGGCCGCCTCGGCCCCGACCATTCACGTCGAGGAGACGATCTGGGGACCGACCCACGCGGTCCTCGTGCTGGCCACGTCCTGTGCCGATCCCGAGCTCCTGCACGCCCCGCTGGCGGCCCTGACCCGCGGCGAGGGGGCAGCAGAACCGGCCGGCAGCCGACTGGTGGAGGTCCCCGTGCCCCCGGCCTGAAGCCCAGGGCCGAGCTCCCCCGCTCCCCCGGATACGCTCACCCGACACCCGCGGGCTCGCATCGTGCTCGCGACCACGATGCGAGCAGATGCCGGACGGATGTGGCAATCACCATCGGAGGCGGGGTAGGGTTCAACCAACAGCCGGGGCACCACGCCTCGGATGAGCAGTTCACGCCCGGGTAGGCGAGCCAGTCGCCCTGAGGAACTAAGGAGGACCCATGATGGTGAAGACCGTCATGCGCACCATGTCCTCGCCCTCCATGCCCATTGCGCCCGCGTGCTGCTGCTGCCGGTGTCGGTAGAGCGCCAGGCCACGACATCTGTGCGCGTACCGCTGCGCGCATGCCCGGCGCTCCCGGAGCAGGCGGCCATCCCTGCTGTTCGAGCCACTCCTCATGACGTGGCCCCCTGACGGACGCGGACCGTCCCACTTCTTTTCTCTTACGAGTCCTCGCGGGCCCGACGTCGCCTCATCACGCGGCACCGCCGGTCGCCATCACCACAGGGCTCACCCAACCCACACTCGAAGGACATCACTATGACGTACGCACCCGACGCAACCGCTCTGGTCGGCAACACTCCCCTGGTCCGCATCAACCGCGTCACCGACGGCGCCCCCGCCACCGTCCTGGCCAAGGTGGAGGCCTTCGAGCCGGCCGCCTCGGTCAAGGACCGCATCGCCCTGTCCATCGTGCGCGCCGCGGAGGCCTCCGGTGACCTCAAGCCCGGTGGCACCATCGTGGAGGCGACCTCCGGGAACACCGGCGTCGGCCTGGCCATGGTGGGAGCGGCCCTGGGGTACAAGGTCATCATCACCATGCCCGAGACCATGTCCAAGGAGCGCCGGGCCATCATGCGCGCCTTCGGTGCGGAGCTGGTGCTGACCACCGAGGGAGGCGTGGCCGGCGCGGTCAAACGGGCCGAGGAGATCCAGGCCGCCACCCCCAACTCGATCCTCGCCTCCCAGTTCGCCAACCCGGCCAACCCCAAGATCCACCGCGAGACCACGGCTCGGGAGATCCTGGAGCAGACCGGGGGCGACATCGACGTCTTCGTGGCCGGCATCGGCACCGGGGGCACACTGACCGGAGTGGGCCAGGTTCTGCGCCAGGAGAAGCCCGGGGTGAAGATCTACGGCGTCGAGCCCTCTGAGTCCCCGCTGCTGAGCGAGGGACAGGCCGCTCCCCACAAGATCCAGGGCCTGGGCCCCAACGTGGTTCCCGAGATCCTTGACCAGGGCATCTGGGACGAACTGCTCCACATCGAGTCCGACGTCGCCATCACTTACGCTCGCCGGGCCGCTGCGGAGGAGGGTCTCCTGGTGGGCATCTCCTCGGGCGCCGCTCTGGCCGCCGCCAGCGAGCTGGCCAGGCGCCCTGAGTTCGAGGGCAAGACCATCGTCACCGTCCTGCCGGACACCGGTGAGCGCTACCTGTCCACGCCCTTGTTCAAGGACTTCCTCGACTGACTCCCCCGACGGCGGCGAACCTGGGAACAGGTGAGCCGCCGTCGGTGTTGTCACCGGCGCAGCGGGCAAGGTGAAGGCTCACCAGCCGACCTGAGCCGCACCGTCACCCATCACAGGAGCACACCATGCACAACTCCCAGCGGTCCCTCCTGGACCTGGCCCGCGAGGACCTGGCCACGGCTCGCAAGCGCGACCCCGCCGCCCGCTCCAGCGTGGAGGTGGCCCTCCTCTACCCGGGTGTCCACGCCCTGTGGGCGCACCGGGCGGCTCACAAGCTGTGGCACAAGGGGTACCGATTCGCGGCGCGCGCCCTATCTCAAGCGGCCCGCAACTTCACCGGTATCGAGATCCACCCGGCCGCGAAGATCGGTGAGCGCTTCTTCATTGACCATGGCATGGGCGTGGTCATCGGTGAGACCGCGGAGGTCGGCAACGACGTCCTGCTCTTCCACGGAGTGACTCTGGGCGGGGTGTCGATGAATCCGGGCAAGCGCCACCCCACCATCGGCAACAACGTGCAGATCGGCGCGGGCGCCAAGGTCCTGGGACCGGTCACCGTCGAGGACGGGGCCAAGGTGGGGGCCAACGCGGTCCTGGTGAAGAACCTCCCGCAGGGTCATGTCGCCGTGGGTGTGCCCAGCCGGGCCCGCGACCCCCGCACCGACCCCGAGCTCATGATGGACCCGACCATCTACATCTGAGCCGCCTCACAGCATCCCAGCGGGCACCCGGGGGCCGCCTCACGCCCGTCCCTCGCGTGCTCCTCAAGCACCCGGCTGTGCCCTGGTGCGCCCGGTGGGCGCACCAGGGCACAGCTGTCAGCGGGCGATCACTCCAGCGGCCAGGTCTCGCAGGCGCTTGAAGACCCGACCCCCGGAGGCGCGTGAGCCGTCGTGCTCGTACTCGCTGGTGATCCAGGTGCGCAGGCCGGGGATGAGCGCGGCCGTCTCCAGGGATGTGGTCATCGGCACGAACACGTCGCGGGCGTAGACGGCAGCCGCCCCGGGAGTCGTCGTGGCCTTGAGGCGGGCCGGGTCGTAGAGCGCCGGCCACTCCTGCGCGGCCAGGAGGTCGGCCACCTCCAGCCAGGGGCGCAGACCGGCGTCCTCGACGAAGGCCTCACGGCGCACGTGCTCGCCTGTCAGCAGGGTGGGATCGTCGTCGAAGACCGCGGGGCGCACCCGCTGCGCGGCCCAGTCGGTGGTGCCGGCGTCGGCCCAGCAGGACTCGTGGATGACGGCGTAGAGCGGGAACCTGCCGCCGAAGGGCAGGCACTGCCCCAGGTCGTAGCGGAAGGCCCAGGAGTCGGGGTCGCGCTCCAGGAGGTAGTGGATCGTGTCCGCTCCCCCGGCCCCGCCCAGCAGGGCACCGAGCGAGCGCAGGCGCTCGGGTCCTACGAAATCCCCTCCCGCCGTCCTCAGCTCACCCCGACCGGCCTTCTCAACCAGGGACGCCATGCGGTCGCGGTCCTGGGGGAAGCGGGTGTAGTACTCCTCGCTCTTGAGGCGCATCGCCTCGTAGCTGAGGGCGTAGACCTCGTCAATGCTGTGCCCGACGGCGGGCAGGCCGCCGGTGATGTAGACCTTCTCCAGGCTCTGGGCGTGCTCGGAGAGGTACCGGGTGACGCAGAACCCTCCGAAGGACTGGCCCAGCAGGCTCCAGCGCTCCAGGCCCAGAGCGCGGCGCAGGTCCTCGCAGTCCTCGACGATCTCATCGGCGCGCAGGTGAGTGAGCAGCCGGGCGGTGTCTGCTGGGGTGCCGGCGGCATCGGGCCGGTCCACCGGGCTGGAGGCTCCGGTGCCGCGCTGGTCGACGAGGATGAGTCGGTGGTGCTCGAGGATCGCACCGATCCAGCCGAGCCCGGAGTCGGCACTGGGACGGGGTGCCTCGCAGCCCGGCCCGCCCTGAAGGAAGACCAGTGGCGGCCGGGAGACCGGGTCGATGCCCACGGCTGAGATCTCACGGGCGTAGACGGTGATGGACTCCGTCCCGTCGGGGGCTGAGTCCCCCTGCCCGCTGCGGTCCAGGGGAACGGTCAGGTGGTGGTCGCGGGTCAGCAGGCCGGCGGTCGAGGAGGACCAGCTCGAGGAGTGCAGGGCGGGCGAGGCGTTCGACATGCCGCCACCTTAGTGGGCCCCGGAGGGTCTCCAGCCGGTTTCAGTGGGCCTGACAGGTCGGGCACCAGAAGAGCCGGCGGGAGGCGACCTCCCGCTCCGCCACCGGGGTCCCGCAGCGCAGGCAGGGACGGCCGGTGCGGTGGTACACGTACCACCGGCCGGCCTCGGGGTCGTCAGGTGGCAGGGGGGCGGGGACGTCGTCGAGGTCGACGGTGGTGATGAAGCCGGTGGCCACCCCGTACTCCATGAGAGGACGCAGGTCCTCCCAGATGGCCCGCAGCCGCTCCTGGCTGATGCGGTTGCCCGCTCGGAAGGGCGAGACCCCGACCCGGAAGAGCGTCTCGGCCCGGTAGATGTTGCCGGCTCCGGAGATGACGGACTGGTCCATGAGCAGCTCCCCGATGCTCTTGCGCCGCGAGCGCGCCTTGGCCACGAAGGACTCCACGTCGCCGTCAGCGCGCAGCGGGTCCGGGCCGAGGCGACGGCGGACAGCGGCCACACCCTCGGCGTCCAGCAGCTCGCAGGCCGCCGGTCCGGTCAGGTCGGCCACCCCGTGCTCGCCGAGCAGCCGCAGCCGCACCGCGCCACGCGGCTCGGGAGGCTCCCACTCCTCGGGGGCGGGCCCGTGTGTGGCTGTGCCCTGCCCCTCGGCTTCGAGGCTCCCGCCGTTCAGCCCGGTCAGGGCCGACCCTCCCCCACCTTTGAGGGCGTGCTCGCCACGCTCACCGACGCGGCGACGCGGCGCCCCGATGGCGTGGGGCGCTGTGAAGTCACGGTCGCCGTCGAAGGTCCATGCCCCGTAGAGGCCCAGGTGGATCCGCAGCCAGGTGACGGAGGCGTCGTCGAGGGACATGTCGGCGCGGGGGCCGAAAGGCAGGAAGAGGTGCTTGCCGTGGGCCTGGCTGCCCAGGAGGACCTGACCGTCAAGACGGCTCGCCCCGTCGGCGAAGCGCCCCTGCGGCGAGCGCACGCGCAGGCTCTGACCGCCGTAGAGCTCGTCAAGGGCGGCGGCGAGCCGGTGGATGGTGTGCCCCTCCGGCATGCTCAGGCCCCGGCGGGGGCGCCGGTGGGATCAGCCGCTGGAGCGGGGGCGTCATGAACGCGGCTCTCGTAGTCGGTGAGCTGGGCGATGCGACGCACGTGGCGCTCATCGCCGCTGAAGGGCTCGGCGAGAAAAGCATCGATAATCGCCAGGCCCGCCCCCAGATCGTGCATGCGACCGCCCAGCGCGACGACGTTGGCGTTGTTGTGCTGGCGGGCGAGCCTGGCGGTCTCGATCGACCAGGCCAGCGCGGCACGCACCCCGTCCACCTTGTTGGCGGCGATCTGCTCCCCGTTGCCGCTGCCCCCGAGAACAATGCCCAGGCTCCCGGCGTCAGCCACGACGGCCTCCCCGCAGGCCAGGCAGAAGGCGGGGTAGTCGTCATCCGGGTCGTAGGAGTGGGCTCCATGGTCGATGACGGTGTGCCCCTGCTCCCTCAAGTGCGCGCTCACGGCGCTCTTGAGCTCATAACCGGCGTGGTCGGAGGCGATATGGATGCGCATGGGCAGAATTGTGCCTCACGCGAACAGCGCTTCGCACCATGAGGCAACGGGCGCCGTCGGGGCGCCTGAGAGCAGCGGAGCGGGTTAGCGTGTCCGCTATGACTGACGCCTGCGCGACCTCACCGACTCCCACCGGCCCTGCATCGGACTCACCGGCCCAGCACTCCCAGCCGGCGAGCAGCTCCCCCGCCGCCGACGCCATCCTCGCCGGCGTGCTGGAGACGGCGCACACCGACACCTCGGTGCGCCCCCAGGACGACCTGTTCCGTTTCGTCAACGGCCAGTGGCTCACGACCGCCGAGATCCCGGCGGACCGTCCCAGCAGCGGCGCCTTCACCACCTTGCGCGACGAGTCCGAGGCCGCCTGCCGCCAGATCGTCGAGGAGCTCGCCGAGCAGTTCTCCTCCGTGGCGCCCGAGGGGGCCGCGGAGGTCCTGTCCACCAACCGGGGCCGGGTCGGCGCCCTCTACCAGGCCTTCATGGACGAGGCCCATCTGGAGGAGCTCGGGGCCGAGCCGCTGGCTGAGGAGCTGGCACCGGTGCTGGGCGCCTCCTCCAAGGAGGAGCTGGCGCGAGCGCTGGGAGAGATGACTCCCGTCGGCTTCATGGGCGTGGTCGGCGCGGATGTCGAGGTGGACATCAATGACCCGGAGCGCTACACGAGCTGGGTGGGGCAGTCGGGACTGGGACTGCCGGACGAGTCCTACTACCGGGAGGAGGCTCAGGCCCCGCTGCGCCAGGCCTACGTGGAGCACGTGGCCAGGATGATGGCGCTGGCGGGTCTGACGGACTCCTTCGGCGCCTCGGGTGAGGACCTCGCCGAACGGGTCATGGCCGTGGAGACCGCCCTGGCCAAGGGCCACTGGGACCGCGTCACCTGCCGTGACGTGGAGAAGATGAACAACCCGATGTCCTGGCAGCAGATCGTGGACTCGGCCCCGGACCTGCCCTGGGACGAGTGGCGCGAGGGGATCCGTGCGGCCGCCCGGAGCGCCGGTATCGAGCAGACCGCCTTCCTCGAGGAGGCCATCGTCACCCAGCCCGACTACCTCCCCCACGCGGCAGGCGTCTGGCAGGAGACCGACCTGGAGGATCTCAAGGCCTGGGTGGCCTGGCACGTCGTTCACGGACGGGCCAGCCTGCTGTCGGGGGCCTTCGTGGAGGAGAGCTTCGACTTCTACGGCCGCACGCTCCAGGGGACCGACGAGCTGCGGCCCCGCTGGAAGCGCGGCGTCGGCCTGGTGGAGTCCTGCCTGGGTGAGGCACTGGGCGAGATCTACGTGGAGCGGCACTTCCCGCCGTCGCACAAGTCGGCGATGGAGGCCCTGGTGGGCCGGCTCATCGAGGCCTACCACCAGTCCATCTCCTCGCTGGAGTGGATGAGTCCAGCCACGCGGGAGCGGGCCCTGGAGAAGCTGGCGCTGTTCACCCCGAAGATCGGCTACCCGGTGCGCTGGCGCGACTACTCCGCCGTCGAGGTCGTCCCCGGGGACGTCCTGGCCTCGGTGCGCAGCGTGGAGCGGGCCGACATGGCCTACTCGCTGAACAAGCTGACCAAGCCGGTGGACCGCGACGAGTGGCACATGACCCCTCAGACGGTCAACGCCTACTACAACCCCACCATGAATGAGATCGTCTTCCCCGCGGCGATCCTTCAGCCTCCCTTCTTCGACCCGCAGGCCGACGACGCTGTGAACTACGCGGGGATCGGTGCTGTCATCGGTCACGAGATCGGCCACGGCTTCGATGACCAGGGCTCGACCTTCGACGGCACCGGAAAGGTCAGCGACTGGTGGACCCAGGAGGACCGGGAGGCCTTCACCGAGCGCACGAGCGCGCTCATCAGCCAGTACGACGCCTACACGCCCGAGGTCGTCGTCGCCAAGCACCGGGAGGCGGGCACGGCGCAGGAGGAGATCCCGCACGTCAACGGCGCTTTGACCATCGGGGAGAACATTGGTGACCTGGGTGGCCTGGGCATCGCCCTCAAGGCCTACTCCCTGGCCCTGGCCGACGCCGGCATCCCCTCAGTGGATGAGGCTCCTGTCATCGACGGGCTCACCGGCCTGCAGCGCTTCTTCTACTCCTGGGCACGGATCTGGCGCTCCAAGAGCCGTCCGGACTACGCCGAGCTCCTTCTGACCGTCGACCCGCACTCGCCGGCGGAGTTCCGTTGTAACGGAATCGTGCGCAATGTGGATGCCTTCTACAAGGCCTTCGCAGTGGATTCCGACGACGCCTTGTGGTTGTCACCAAACGAGCGGGTCTCTATTTGGTAAACGGCCCGGTCGCTCGGATTCAAGCCCCAGGACCCGAAACTCGTTGCCCTACTTAGAAGAATCCACAACTACTCCCGACTGAGGTCGATACCTCATTCACAAAAAAACGTAGAACCTCACCCTGAGGAACGCTAGGGTGGGGACAACGCGGTGACACCCCGACTCACCGGTTGCCACCTATCCCCCTATATCTAGGAGCACTCATGCGTCTTGGACGCCCCCTGGCCGCCGCGAGCGTGATGGCCGCCGCCATCGGCGCCTCCCTTGCCGCCTCCCCCGCCCTGGCCGGCGACTCCCTCGCCTTCAAGTTCGCCGAGGACCAGCAGGTCATCGTCAACCCCTCGGACACCGCCTTCCCGGTGTCGGGCACCGGCTGCACCGGCAAGGACGCGGCTGTCGGCATCGCCCTCCACACCTCGAAGGGCGAGATGTCCACCATCGTGAAGGCCACCCCCGACGCCGAGGGCAACTGGTCCACCACGCTGAACATCCCCGAGCTGGTCAAGTCCACTGGCGCTGAGGCCAAGACGGACGGCTCGGACGACGGCTGGTCCCTCGTGGCCGGTTGCGTCTCCTACGGCGAGGAGAAGGGTCAGGACCAGCAGGGCATCGCCTTCGACGACACCGACGTGGACGGCACCTACAAGATCACCACCGAGAACGGCGCTCAGAAGATCACGGTGGACGTCAAGGGCTTCTCCCCCAAGGAGAAGGTCACCCTCACCCTGGTCAGCAAGACCGACTCCTCCAAGACCTACCCCGTCGGCACGCTGACGGCTGACGACAACGGCAACGTCACGGGCGAGCTTCCCGCACCCTCGAACGTGGAGGACGGCGAGTACACGCTGACCATCGAGGGCGACCGCTACGGCGAGGGCGGCAGCAGCACCAAGACCGTCGTCGCCAAGGGCGGCTCCCTCGACCTCGTGGAGAACGGTGACAACGGCATCACCGGCAACGGTGGCGCCACCGCCAACCCGACCGCTCCCGCCAGCAACGGCAGCGTGAACGTCCCGGCCAGCACCGAGGCCACCCCGGCGGCCTCCTCCCCCACCTCGGGCAAGCCCCTGGCCCAGACCGGCGCCAACGGCCTGCTCTTCGGCGGCATTGCCGCGGCCCTCGTGGCCATCGGTGGCGGCGCCCTCGTCGTGCGTCGTCGTAAGGCCTGATCGCCTCCTCCCAGTCTGACTGGGAACACTTCCCGCCGGGGAGACAGCACTGCACGTGCTGTCTCCCCGGCGGTCTCGTTCCATCCCGTCACCGCCACACGGCACGCGCATCCACGCCTGACGGCACAGCACAGCCCCGAAGCGGACACTGAGACCATGGACACCACCTCCCACGACGAGCACAGCGCAGCCCCCTCGGAGGCCTCGGACGCCACCGGCGACCCCACCGCTACCTCCTCCCCCCTGCCGCAGCGACGCCGCCAGGGCCGGGGTGGCACAGGCATCAGGCGCTGGTCGAGGCGACGCAAGATCGTCGTCGGCCTGAGCGCTGCGGTCATGACGACCGCCCTGGCGCTGGGGGCGGATGTGGCTGTCCTGGTTCATCGCCCCGCACGTGTCGATATCACCATGCCCTCCACCTCCTCACCGACGGCCGGCGAGACCTGGTTGATCCTGGGAACCGACTCGCGCGCCACCGTGCCGGGAGACCAGAGCCGCTACGGAACCACTCAGGAGGTGGAAGGCTCCCGCGCCGACGTCATCGCCCTGGTACGCCCATCCCAGGACGGACTCACCGTCATCAACCTGCCCCGGGACCTGACCATCAACAGCAAGGGCATGGAGCTGGACCGCCTGGCCACCACCTACGTCCCGGGACCGCAGAACACGATCAACGCCCTGTGCACCGGCCTGGGAATCCCCACCACGCATCTGGTGACCATCGACATGGCTCAGTTCGCCACCATCATCGACTCCCTGGGAGGCGTTGAGGTGGACATCCCCGAGCCGGTTCGAGACGCCTACACCGGTCTGAACCTCACCTCCGCAGGCCACCACCGTCTCAGTGGGATCGACGCCCTGGCCCTTGTCCGCTCACGGCACCCGGAGATCCTGCGCGACGGCAGCTGGGTGGCCATGAGCCAGGCCGACGGCGCCCAACGCCGCAGCCAGTCCACGGCCACCGTCATGCAGGCCGTACTGTCCGCCATCGGGCAGAGCGCCAGTAACCCCATCTCGCTCCATCAGCTGGCGCACACCGTGGCCGGGAACATCACCCTGGACTCAGGTACCGGGCTCGCAGACCTGGTCTCACTGGGACGTAGCGCCTCCAAAGCCGGACGGGCCGGAACCACGACGGTCATCGATCTTCCGACGGGACCTCGGGATGAGTCGATCATCGTCTCCCCCAACCAGGAGTCGCGCGACCTGCTGGCCGGCTACGGGTACACGCCCAAAACCTGTCGGCCAGCGGGCGCCTAGTCACTCATCGGAGAGACCCCGAGGGTTTCCCGCCATATCAGCCTTTCGTCGCCCTTCTCACACGACCACCCCACATTTTCACGTGAGCGAGGACACTCCCACATGTGGCTGGTATCACCTCAGAGACCCACGCCCTCGCCCTATTCATCGTTACGGTAGATAACGAGTCGACGAAGAATCGGATCGCCGGCAACCATCGTTCCCCCGTCAGACCTAGGAGGACACATGCGTCTTGGACGCCCCTTGGCCGCAGCCAGCGCGGTGGCCGCAATGACCGGAGCCTCGCTCATTGCCTCCCCCGTTCTCGCCAACAGCTCCAACAGCAACAGCTCGAGCACCCCCAGCAGCACCGCCGAGGCCACCACGCCCCCCGGCAAACCTGCTCAGCCCAGCCCGGCTCCCAGCAAGACCGGCGAGGCCACTCCGGCCCCCGGCAAGACCGCCGCTGGCAGCAGCTTCAAGATCACTCAGGAGAAGACCTTCGCCTCCTCCAGCACCAACACGTCCTTCACCATCTCGGGAACCGGCTGCACCGGGAAGCAGGCCACCGTCGGCATCGCGCTGTACGCACCTGACGGCTCCGTTTCCGACGTCGTCAAGACCGAGGCGGCTGCGGACGGCAGCTGGACCTCCGACCTCGACCTGGCGGCGCTCATCAAGTCCATCGGCACAACCACCGCCACCACCACTGACGGGTGGACCATTGGCGCTGGCTGCATGACCTACGGTGACAAGACTGAGATGACCCAGGTCACCAAGCAGCAGCAGACGCAGATCTACTTCGACGACACGCGTATCTCCGGCTCCTACGAGGTCTCCGCCCGCACGGAGAGCCAGTCCCAGACCTTCACCTTCCACGCCCAGGGCTTCTACGCCAGCGAGAAGGTCACTGTCCTCCTCAGGAGCAAGAGCGACTCCAGCGTCAGCTACACCCTTGGTGAGCTGACGGTTGACGCCAACGGCAACCTCACGGGCAACCTGCCCGCTCCCACTGACGCCCCCGACGGGGAGTACGTCTTGGTGCTGACCGGCTCTCACCACAGCGAGACGGCCACCAGCCAGACCGTCACCACGGTCTCCCAGCACACCTTCACCATCGCGAGCTCCGAGCGCTCCACCACCGAGACCGAGACCTCCGAGCAGAGGGCCACCGAGAACAACGGCGGTGGCGACAAGACCACGGAGCAGA
>NZ_VICC01000005.1:0-207503 GCF_006546825.1 Actinomyces oris | reverse complement strand
CAACGGCGGCGGCGACAAGACCACGGAGCAGAAGACCACCGAGAACAACGGCGGCGGCGACAAGACCACGGAGCAGAAGACCACGGAGCGTTCCACCTCCGAGCGTCAGAACTCGGAGCAGAACACCACTGAGCGCTCGACCTCCGAGCGTCAGAGCACTGAGCAGAAGACCAGTGAGCAGAGCACCACTGAGCGCTCGGCTTCTGAGAACAACGGTGGCGGCAACAAGCAGGCCGGCGGTGACAAGACCACCGAGCAGAAGGCCAGCGAGAAGAAGACCACCGAGAACAACGGTGGCGGCAACAACGGCGGAAGCAACAGCAATGCCAACGCCGGTGGAGACAAGCAGGCCAAGGCCGGCGAGAACAAGGCCGGGGCCGACAAGGGCAACAACCTGAGCTCGAACGCCAAGGACTCCTCCTCGGAGAACCGGGCCGGCGGTGAGACCACCAAGGACAGCGACAGCTCCCTGGCCCGTACCGGTGCCAACGGCCTGCTCTTCGGCGGAATCGCCGCGTTCCTGGTCGTGGCTGGAGGCGCCGCCCTGGTGCTGCGTCGCCGCAACAAGGCCTGAGCCGCATCTGACCTGATCCGCTGACGTTCCCGCTTCCATGGGAACAGCATCGCTGCCGGGGGACGACACGCCACGTGTCGTCCCCCGGCAGCGTCGTGCCATACCTCAGGCACTGCCGGTGTCGATCAGAAGGTGAGACAATCGCCCGGCGCGCCCCCATGGGCCGCGCATCCCTCGCAGACAGGAGTTCTTATGCCCGGTCAGAACCTGACTCGTCTTGAGGCCGCCGAGCGCAGCGCAACCGTACGGACCCAGAGCTATGACGTCGTCCTCGATCTCACGCGCGGCGAGACGGTCTTCGGCTCCACCACCACGGCGCGGTTCACGGCCACCCCGGGTTCCTCCACCTTCATCGACCTCATCGCGCCGACGGTCCGCTCCATCGCGCTCAACGGCACCCCTCTTGACCCCGCCGAGGTCTATGCGGACTCGCGTATCGCGCTGAAGGATCTGGCCGCGGACAATGAGCTGGTCGTCGTCGCCGACTGCGCCTACATGCACACCGGAGAGGGGCTGCACCGCTTCACCGACCCGGCCGACGGCGAGACCTATCTCTACAGCCAGTTCGAGGTCCCCGACTCCCGGCGGGTATTCGCCGTCTTCGAGCAGCCCGATCTCAAGGCCTCCTTCACCTTCACCGTCACCGCGCCGTCGAACTGGACGGTGCTGTCCAACTCCCCCACTCCTGACCCGACTCCCACCAAGGCCTCCGACGGCTCAGGAGATGCCCACACCTTCGCCTTCGCCCCCACCGAGCCCATGAGCTCCTACGTCACGGCCATCGTCGCCGGACCCTATGTCGGTGCGACCGACGAGTACGTCGCCGGAGACGGACGCGTCGTGCCCCTGGGGGTCTACTGCCGAAAAAGCCTGGTCGAGCACATGGACTCAGAGGAGATCCTGGACCTGACCAAGCGGGGCTTCGCCTACTACGAGGACCTGTTCGCCACCCCCTACGCCTTCACCAAGTACGACCAGATCTTCGTTCCCGAGTTCAACGCCGGAGCGATGGAGAACGCCGGCTGCGTCACCCACCGCGACGACTACATCTTCCGCTCCAGGCCCGTCGAGGCCCGCGTGGAGCGGCGAGCCGTGACGATCCTGCACGAGCTGGCCCACATGTGGTTCGGGGACATGGTCACCATGACCTGGTGGAACGACCTATGGCTCAACGAGTCCTTCGCCGAGTACACCTCCACCCTGGCCACCGCCGAGATCACCCGCTGGAACCAGGCCTGGACGACCTTCCAGACCCTGGAGAAGGGGTGGGCCTACAACCAGGACCAGCTGTCCTCCACCCACCCCGTGGCCGCGGAGATCCACGACCTGCACGACGTCGAGGTCAACTTCGACGGCATCACCTACGCCAAGGGGGCCTCGGTCCTGGCCGCGCTCGTGGGATACGTGGGCCGGGAGAACTTCTTCGCCGGCATCCAGCGCTACCTGGCGGCGCACGCCTACGCCAACGCCGAGCTGAGCGACCTGCTCCGCGAGCTGGAGGAGGTCTCGGGACGCGACCTGAGTACCTGGACCCGCCTGTGGCTCCAGGAGGCCGGTGTGACGACCCTGCGCACGCAACTGGCCACCGACGCCGACGGCCTCATCACCCAGGCGGCCGTCCGCCAGGAGATCCCCACCGACTCTCCGGCCTCGCTGCGCCCACACCGGGTGGCGATCGGCTGCTACAACCTGACCGGCCAGGGAGCCGAGGCGCGCCTGGAGCGCACCAACCGCATCGAGCTCGATGTCGACGGTGAGCTGACCGAGGTTCCCGAGCTGGTCGGCGCCAAGCGGGCGGATGTCCTCGTCCTCAACGACGACGACCTCACCTACGCCAAGGTCCGCCTCGATGAGGACTCACTGTCCTTCGGCCTCGAGCACATCGAGGCCTTCACCGACTCCCTGCCGCGCTCGATCGTCCTGGCCTCGGCCTGGGACATGGTGCGCGACGGCGAGCTCGCCGCCTCCCGTTTCCTCGACGCTGCCCTGCGGGCGCTGGGCGTGGAGGAGCATTCCTCGGTCATCCAGGGACTGCTGGGACGTATCACCACCTGCCTGTCCGGTTTCCTGCCCCCGGCCGTACGCCGCGACCTCGCCCCGGGCACCGCCGACCGGCTGCTGGGGCTGGCGCGGGCGGCCCAGCCCGGCAGCGACAAGCAGCTCCAGCTGGTCCGGGCCCTGGCCGCTCACGCCGTCACCGATGAGCAGCTCGACGTCGTCGCCGGGCTTGTGGAGGGGAACCGGGCTCTGGGCGGTCTCGACGTCGACCAGGACCTGCGCTGGGACCTGCTGATCGGCCTGGTGGCCGCCGGCCGCAGCGGGGAGGAGCAGATCCGCGCCGAGGAGGCCCGGGACCGCACGACCACGGGACGCGAGCGCGCCGCCGAGACCCGGGCGTCGATTCCGACCCCGGAGGCGAAGCAGGCCACCTGGCGGGCCCTCGTCGACGACGCCTCCATGCCCAATGAGACCCAGGTGCGCGTCCTGCGGGGCCTGACCAATGTCGAGCGCCACCCCGAGCTGCTGGCTCCCTTCGTGGGGGCGTATGTGGAGGCCATCGACCCCGTGTGGTCCTCGCGCACCTTCCACATGGCTGAGAACCTGCTGACCGGCTTGTGGTCCTGTGCCACGGTGGGCCTTGCGGGCGCTGACGACCCTGCCGCCGCCCTGACGGGATGGTTGGAGTCCCACGCCCAGGCCCCGGCCGCACTTCGACGGATCGTGCGCGAGAACCTCGACGACACGCTGCGCGTGGCCAGAGCGCAGGCCGCTGAGGCCCGGAGCGTCCAGTAGCCACCTCGGGTCCCGGTCCGGGGCGCAACCCGGACCGGGACCCGACGACACCATGAGTTGGGGCCGAGCGCATGATGCGCTCGGCCCCAACTCGTGAGGTGCCGGCCCCGACATCCCGACACCCGAATCTCTCAACGCCCAGACGACTCCGCAGCCTTCTTGCCCGTGGACGTGGCGGCGGCGGCCTGCGCGGCGGCAAAGGCGTCGACGTCGTCGTCCTCACGCCCAGGGGTCTTGAAGTCGAACTTGACGATGAGGAACCTGAAGAGGAAGTAGTAGATGACGGCATAGACCAGCCCCATGATGACGATCATGAGCGGTCCGCGGACCACACCACCGGAGAGCTCGGCGGACTTGCCGAAGTTGAGCAGGTAGTCGATCGCTCCGGCGGAGAAGGCGAAGCCGTCCTTCGCGCCCAGGAGGTTGGCGATGGCCAAGGAGGAACCTGTCAGCACCGCGTGGACGGCGTAGATCGGGAAGGCCACGTAGGCGAAGGCGTACTCGAGGGGCTCGGTGATGCCGGTGATGAAGGCGGTCAGGGCCACCGAGACCATGAGGGCGCCGGTCGCCTTGCGCTTGGCTGGTTTGGCGGTGTGCCAGATGGCCAGTGCAGCGGCGGGCAGCGCGAACATCATGATCGGGAAGAAGCCGGTCGTGAAGCCCCCGGTCCAGGAGTTCGAGCCGTCCACACCCTGGAAGAAGCAGGTGATGTCACCGTGCGCCGTATCCCCGGAGGCCGTCTGGCAGGAGCCGAGTTGGAACCAGGGCACGGAGTTGAGCAGGTGGTGCAGGCCGAAGGGGATGAGCAGGCGGTTGACGGTACCGAAGACGAAGACCGCCAGGGCTCCGGCGATGCCCTTGGAGTTCCCGGCGTTGATGAGCCAGCCGCCGAGCTGTTCGTTGATGAGCCAGTTGAAGGCCGGGTAGAGAGCCGACATCACCAGGGCGATGACAAGCGCAGCGCCGGAGGTGACGATGGGGACGAAGCGGCGTCCACCGAAGAAGGCCAGCCAGTCGGGCAGCTTGACGCGGTAGTAGCGCTGCCATAGCAGGGCGGCGGCGACGCCGATGACGATGCCGCCCAGCACCCCGTAGTTGATGGGCGTCTGAGTGGGGATGTCACAGAGCTTGATTCCCTGGTTCCAGGGGCCGACCTGTGCGATCTTCCCCGTGGCGGGATCGAAGGAGTGGAGGCAGTCGAGGGCCTCCTTACTCAGGGGCGCGGGCTTGCCCATGATGATGGGGGACATGGTCCAGGTGACGGCGCGGTAGACGAGGAAGCCGAACAGCGCGGCCACCCCGGTGGAGCCATCGGCCTTCTTGGCGAATCCCACGGCGACGCCAACGGCGAAGATGAGGGGCAGGTTATCGAAGACCGCCCCACCGGCCGCACTGAAGATGTCTGCGACGGGCTGCAGCCAGGACGCCTTCGCGGCGAGCCCCTCGGCCCCCAGCATGTCCGCCTGCCCCAGACGCAGCAGCAGACCCGCTGCCGGGAGCGTGGCGATGGGCAGCATCAGGGATCTCCCCAGACGCTGGGCGAGGGCGAAGGCACCGCCCGTCTTCTTCTTGACTGACATGAGTGTTCTCCAGTTCAGGATCGCGCGGCAGCACTGCCGCGTCAGAGATATCCACCGTGACGGTGGTAGTCGGGACGGATCGACACCGAACACGTCTGGACCAGTGACACCAGAAAAACCGATAGAACCTTCAATGTCAAGCGCGGGGCACACTCGTCAGCCATAATGATATGAAAGTCGATGCGACACAGCGGAAGCAGCGGTCGTAGCCATCCCCCACACCCTGGCTGCGTCCACCCACTGTCAACCAGGGGAGTCCCATGCCCAAGAACGCAGGCAAGAAGCCGGCAAAGTACGTCATCGTGCGCAATCACCTGCTGGACCTGGTCAGGAACGGGCTCGCCAACGGCAGCCCAGTGCCCTCCGAGCGCGAGCTGTGCGAGCAGTTCGAGGTCTCCCGCATGACCGTGCGCCAAGCCATCGACACCCTCGTCGTCGACGGCGTCCTGGAGCGCCACCAGGGCAAGGGAACCTTCGTGGCGCCCCCGAAGCTCGACCTGCAGGTCCGACTGACCTCCTTCACCCAGGAGATGCAGCGGCGCGGGATGGAGCCCGGCGTCGTCATGCTACAGGCCGAGACCGTCGCCTCCGATGAGACCGTGGCGGAGGCGCTCGAGCTCGAGGTCGGGGCCGAGGTCCACCACCTGCGTCGCCTGCTGACCGCCAACGCCATCCCCATGGCGATCGAGGAGAACTGGATTCCCGCTGCGCTTCTGCCCAACCTGCTGCGCACCAGCCCGAACTTCTCGGTCTACGCCGAGCTGACCCGCGCCGACCTGGCGCCGCAGTGGGGTGAGGACATGATCGAGGCCCACGCGGCCACGGCCCAGGAGGCAGCGCTGCTCTCCGTCCAGGAGGGCGCCCCGACCCTGGACATCACCCGGCGCACCTTCCACGAGCACTGCGCCATCGACTACTCGCGCACCTTGTTCCGCGCCGACCGCTACACCCTGTGGGTCCCGGTGGCCGCCCCCAAACCCGCCTTCCGCCCGGACCGCTCGTCGTCTTGAGGGGCTGACCCAGGTCGGTACTGGACAACCTCCGGGCGGCCTGTACCATGGGGTACTGGTATGGACCATTAGTCCGGTACCGGCGAAGGTGCCGCACCTGACTGCACCTGCCCATGTCCTGACGCCTCATCTCGGCACCATCACCCACTGAGCCCGGCAAGCACCCGGGCAGACCCAGGAGGAACCCATGTCTCAGGCACAGAGCATCGTCGACGCCCTCGGAGGATTCGACAACATCGTGGAGATCGAACCCTGCATCACGCGGCTGCGCTGCGAGCTGGAGGACAGTTCCCTCGTGGACGAGCCGGCCCTGAAGACCGCGGGAGCACACGGTGTCGTCAAGCTCGGCGACATCGTGCAGGTCGTGGTCGGCCCCAACGCGGACACCATCGCGGAGGACATCGAGGACCTGCGGTGAGCCTGACCGTCCAGTCGCCGGTATCCGGCGTCGTCGTCGCTCTCAGTGACGTTCCCGACCCCGTCTTCTCCGGCAAGATCGTCGGCCCTGGTGTGGCCATCACCCCGAACACCGCTGACGGAGGCGAGGTCAGCGCCCTGGCACCGATCAGCGGAACCATCACGAAGATCCATCCCCACGCCTACGTCATCACCAACGACGACGGCCACAGCGTCCTGGTCCATCTGGGGCTGGACACCGTGAGTCTGGGGGGCAAGGGCTTCACCCTCCTGGCCAGTGAGGGAGACACCATCGATGCGGGCAGCCCCGTCATCCGCTGGTCGCCGGCTCAGATCGAGGCCGGCGGACTCAACCCGATCGTCCCCGTCATCGCCCTGGAGGGTGACGAGACTGATCTGGAGCCCGTATCACCAGGCCGCATAACGGCAGCCGGCGACACGCTCATGACCTGGGCGTAGACCCGAACGCGCGCCCGGTCCCATCGGACCTCAACCGCTTAGTGTGTGGCCCCGGCCATCATCGTGACGGCCGGGGCCACAGCGTCTGAGCACGTCGCCCGCCTCAGGCCCCGTCTGCAGCCCAGTGGGCGCGGAGCCTGTGGTGGCATCAGTCCCGACGAGAAGCCATCTCGTCGCGCACGACGCTCAGCAGGCTGCCCAGGCGCGCGTTCTCGGGCAGGTCGTCGACCAGGACGACCTCTCCTGCGCCGTCGGCCAGAGGAATCCGCCAGTTGGGGTACTCCTGGTCGGTGCCGGGCTGGTTCTGAGCGCGTCGCTCCCCCACGCCGTCGACCAGGGCGACACCGACCAGCACCGAGGGGGTGCGCACCACGTAGCGGTGCAGGGCCTCGACGACCTGACGCTCGGTGGGGGCATCCCCCAGCAGGCCGTGCTCGCGCAACCGGGAGGTCATCCGGTCGCGCTCGATGCGCGCCTCGGTGCGCACCTGCTCGACCGGCTCGGTGAGCAGGCCGAGGCGCTCACGCAGATCGACGTGCTCGTCAGCCAGGTAGCCGGCAGTCGGGGGAAGATCGTGGGTGTTGACCGTGGACAGGGCGAGCCGGCGGTAGTCCTGGGGCTGGAGGGGCCAGCCGTCGTGCTGCTTCTCGAACCACAGGACACTGGTTCCCAGCACACCGCGGCTGGCCAGGTAGTCGCGCGCCCAGGGCTCCACGGTCCCCAGGTCCTCACCGATGACCACAGCGCCGGCCCGGTGAGCCTCCAGCAGGACGACGCCGAGCATGGCCTCGTGGTCGTAGCGCACGTAGGCGCCGTGGTCCGCACCCATGCCCTCGGGGATCCACCACAGGCGGAACAGGCCGATGATGTGGTCCACGCGCAGTGCGCCGGCGTGACGCAGGACCGTGCGCACCATGTCACGCAGAGGGGCGTATGCGCTGCGCGCCAGGTACTCGGGGTTCCACGGCGGCTGGGACCAGTTCTGGCCCTGCTGGTTGTACATGTCCGGCGGAGCCCCCACGGTGACTCCGGAGGCGAAGGCCTCCGGGTTGGACCACACGTCCGCCCCCTGGGAGTGCACTCCGACGGCGAGGTCGTCCATGATGCCCAGGGCCATCCCCGAGGCCAGGGCCTCGGCCTGCGCGCGAGCCAGCTGCTCGTCGACGATCCACTGCAGCCAGGCGAAGAAGTCGATGCGCTCGGCCAGCTGGTGCGCCTCGTTGGCGACGTAAGCGGAGTCCGCCTCCCGCAGCGTGGCGGGCCAGTTCTCCAGGGACCCGTGCTTCTCCACCAGCGCACTCCACAGGGCGAAACGCTCCAGCCCCTCGCCCTGCTCGGCCCGGAAGCGCTCGAAGTCTCGCTGACGGGAGTAGGAGCGACCGGCGGCGAAGATGACCTCGAGGGCCTCGCGCTTGGCCTTCCACACCGCGTCGCGGTCGATCGGCTCAGCGCTGAGGTCACTGTCCTTGACCTCTTCGAAGGCCCACTGCACCAGCGAGCGCTTGGGGCCGGACAGACGGGCCACCTCAGGGATGTTCTCCGGCCGGATGTAGAGGGGGTTGACGAAGCGACGTGTCACCGGCAGGTAGGGCGAGTGGGTCATCGGCGCCACCGGCTCAGCCGCGTGCAGCGGGTTGATGAGCAGGAAGTCGGCTCCCTGGTCCCCCAAGAAGGCGGCGAGCTCAGTGAGATCGTCGGTGTCACCGGTCCCCCACGACCCGCGCGAGCGGGTCGAGTACAGCTGGGTCATGACCCCCCAGCCCCGGTCTCCGAGGGACTCGGGCAGATCGAGGTGGTTGGGGGTGACCGCCAGCGCCGAGGTCACGGTGATGGTCTCCGCCTCGCTGTCGGCGGGCGGCGCGGCATGAGCCCCCTGCAGGGCGGCCTGGTCCGTGGAGCCGGGGCTGACCTCGGCGATGATCCGGTGCCATCCCAGGGGCAGATCGGCTCCGAGGATGAAGGAGGCACGGCCGCGCTTGACGCCGTCCACCTCACGGGGCACGGTCCAGTCCTCAGTCTGAGTCAGCTCACGGACGTCCCCGTTCTCGAGCTCGACGCGCACCCGCACCTTGGCGCCGTCGGGCACGTAGACGGGGACGGTCGACTCCACACCGCCGCGCGTGACGACCGTGGGGGCAAGCGCCTGCCGCCAGGGGGCGTCCTCGACCTCTCGCAGAGCGCGCCCGATCTCCTCCTCGGAGTTGATGCTCACCCCTAACGCGGCCAGCACGGCCCTGAGAGTGGCGCTTGAGGGTGAGGCAAGGTTGCCGTGATAGTCCCAGTACTCGGTGGAGACACCGTGCGCCTCAGCCAGTTGCTTGAGGCTCTCGGAAGCAGGTAACAGGTCGTCGTTGAACTCGTTCATGTGCGTGGGTCAGCCTTGCGTGAGCAGATGTGCGATGGAGCGCCATGGAGCGGGCGTGGAGCAGGGTTGCGCTCCGCCATCACCCCTGGGGATGGATGGGTCGGATCGGGATGCGGGCGCTAGCAGGACTAGCAGTGTCCAAGTGTGCCCTAGCGGTTGAGGGTTGTGCACCCGCCGCACCGTGTCTCCTGACGTTTTGCTGCAACTGTTTCACCGTGAAGCCGCGCAATGGCGCCACTGCCGTTGAGCCGCCCGGGACCATGTGCCCAGGAACGCGCAGCCGGTCGGCGATCAGCGGAGCGGACGGCGAGATCGGGTCACACGTCCCGACATGCGCCCACCGCTGTCCGGGGAAAGGCAGGCCGCCCGGCTCCGCGTTGCAGGTGCTGGAGCCGGGCGGGTGCGCAGACCCTCCGGGAACGGGGCGATCAGTTCAGAGCGCTGCGATCTCCGAGGCGAGGCTGTCCGCCGTGGGCCCCACGACGACCTGGACGACGCGGCCCGAACGCACCACGCCGAAGGCGCCGGCCGCTCGCAGCGCCTCCTCATCCACCTTCGTCTGGTCGGCTACCTCGACGCGCAGACGCGTGATGCAGGGCTCGAGGTCGGTGATGTTCTCCTGGCCGCCGAGACCGGCGACGATGTCTGATGCAGTGCTCATGGCTTCTCCTTCCCGGTTCCCGCCCTCGCGCAATCCCCGTCTGTCATGCGCGTGGTCGGGCAGCTGAGGTCCTTCGTGCTCGCGATCACTTTATCCCACCTCCGCGTTGTCCGCGGCGAAGAGTTCCAGTCGGCTGGAAGACGCGTGCGCATGCGGGCCGCAGGGCCTGCTGCACAGCGGACGACCGCGCCGGAGGATCTCCTTCCTCGCATGACGGGGCTCACTCACGTAACCTTACGGGAACGCGATAGATGCCTTGACGCGGCCACAGAGGAGATCGTTATTCCCCTGGCGGAAACGTCTCTTTCCGGCCGCACTCGGGGCACAATGAGCAATGATCCCCATTCGTCTCCGATGAGGAGCACCACATGACAGCGTCCGACACCACCTCCACAACCCTGTCCGGCATCGGTGTGAGCCCTGGCCTTGTGGCCGGCCCCGTCGCCAGGATGGCACCTCCCATTCCTGAGCCCGAGATCGCGACCCTCGAACCCAGTCGCGATGTCGAGAAGGAGTGCGAGCGCATCGCGCTGGCGGCCCAGCAGGTTAAGAAGGGCCTGGAGCTGTCCGCGGCCGAGGCCAAGGCCGAGGCGCGCACGCTCCTTGAGACCACCGCGCAGATGGCTGCCGACCCCACCCTGACCTCGACGGCGCAGGCCATGGTGCGCGAGAAGCGCCTGGTTCCGGAGCGCGCCGTGTGGGAGTCAGCAGGAACTCTGGCCTCCATGCTGGAGTCCCTGGGCGGCTACATGGCCGAGCGCACCCGTGACGTCCAGGACGTGCGCGACCGCATCGTCGCCGTCCTGACCGAGTCCCCGATGCCCGGGATCCCCCGCCTGCCCGAGCCCTTCGTGCTCGTGGCGGCCGACCTGGCCCCGGCCGACACCGCGCTGCTGGACCCCGAGAAGGTCATTGCCTTCATCACCTCCGAGGGCGGCCCCACCTCCCACACCGCGATCCTGGCGCGCGCACTGGGCATGCCGGCGATCGTCGGCACTGGCGAGAAGGTCACCGATGCGCTGGCCGAGGGCGACATCGTCCTGGTCGACGGCACCAAGGGAAGCATCACCCTCAACCCCTCCGAGGACGCCCTGCGCCGGGCGCGGGAGCTCGCCTCGCGCGTGCGTGTCTTCAACGGCGACGGAGCCACGAAGGACGGCCACGAGGTCCAGCTGCTGGCCAATGTCGGTGACGCGGCCGGCGCCCGTAGCGCCGCCGAGGCCGGAGCCATGGGCATCGGCCTGTTCCGCACCGAGTTCTGCTTCCTGGACCAGCCCGAGGAGCCCACGGTGGAGGCTCAGGTGGAGGCCTACCAGGGTGTCCTCGAGGCCTTCCCCGGCAAGAAGGTCGTGGTGCGCACCCTCGACGCCGGAGCGGACAAGCCGCTGCCCTTCCTGACCGACGCCACCGAGGCCAACCCGGCGCTCGGTGTGCGCGCCTACCGCACGACGCGCCGCGACCCCGAGGTCCTGGACCACCAGCTCGAGGCCCTGGCCAAGGCCGAGGCCGCCACCGAGGCGAAGGTGTGGGTCATGGCCCCGATGATCTCCACGGCCGAGGAGGCCGAGGCCTTCACGCAGAAGGCCCGCTCCTACGGCCTGAAGACGGCAGGGATGATGATCGAGGTGCCCTCGGCCGCGCTCATGGCCGACAAGCTCTTCGAGCACGCCGACTTCGCCTCGGTGGGCACCAACGACCTCACCCAGTACGTCATGGCGGCCGACCGTCTGCTGTCCTCGCTGGCGGATCTGTCCACGGCCTGGCAGCCGGCCGTGCTGCGTCTGATCGGCACCGCCTGCGAGGGGGCCTCCCCCAAGGGACGTCCGGTGGGCGTGTGCGGTGAGGCCGCTGCGGATCCGGCGCTGGCCGCCGTCCTCGTGGGCCTGGGGGTCGCCTCCCTGTCCATGACGGCACGCGCTCTGCCGGACGTCGACGCCGTCCTGAAGTCCGTCACGCTCACCGAGTGCCAGGAGCTGGCGAGGATCGCCCTGGACGCGGCGACGGCTGAGGACGCGCGCTCGGCGGTGCGCGCCAAGCTGCCGATCCTGGAGGAGCTCGGTCTGTGACAACCCCATACCCCGTCCCCGCCGCCACGGAGGAGCCCCTCGGGTCGGTGACCCGGATCCTCAGCCTGGCGGCGGGTGACGGGGAGGATGTCTTTTCCGGGGGCTCCCTGCCCCAGCTCTCGGGCCGGGTCTACGGAGGACAGGTGGTGGCCCAGGGCATGCTGGCCGCGGCCGCCACGATCGAGGACGACGGCGACGGTGAACGTCTACCGCACTCGGTCCACGCCTTCTTCATGCGGGGCGGTCAGCCCGATACACCAATCACCTTCGCCGTCGAGCGCCTGCACGACGGGCGGTCCTTCTCCCAACGGCGCACCGCCGCCTCCCAGGAGGGCACGCCGATCCTGACGATGCTCACCTCCTTCCAGGAGGAGCAGGAGGGCGCCGACCTCCACGTGGAAGCCCCCGTAGTTCCGCGCCCCGAGGACTTGACGAGCGCTCTGGAGATCTTCCGCACCATCGATCATCCGGTGGCGCGTTTCCTGGGGCGCACGGCGGCCTTCGACCTCAGGCACGTGGAGGGCAACCTCTACCTGCGCCCCGCCAAGGAGCGCACCGGTCGCCAGCACCTGTGGATGCGCTCACGCAGCCGCATCCCGGAGCAGACCTCCCAGACCGTGCACCGGGCGCTGCTGGCCTACGTGTGCGACCAGGTGATGCTGGAGCCGGTACTGCGAAGCCAGGGACTGTCCTGGCGCAGTGAGGGCATGAGCCTGGCGACCCTCGACCACGCCCAGTGGTTCCACCGCGACGTCGACATGGGCGACTGGCTGCTCTACGTGCAGGACTCCCCCTCCTCACAGGGCGGCCGCGGCATGGCGCGCGCACAGGTCTTCGACTCATCCGGCCGGCTGGTGTCGACCATCGCCCAGGAGGGCATGGTGCGCATGCCCACCGGTTCCCAGTCCGACGGCGGCTCGGGACGTTGGCGGATCCGCATGGGAAAGGGCGACGACGGCAGCGCCATCCCCGGCTGAGGCCCACCACATCCTTCTCTCCTCTCAGGTGATTCACGGTGTCGATTGCCGTACTTCAGGTTCTCAACGCTATCGCCGCAACAATCAGTACAGTGTCATCACTGCTGGCTGTCGTCCGACCTCAGATCATGAGCAAGTCGCAAGAGGTCAGCGCCAGCGAGAGGTTCTTTGCTCAGATGTATGCGGCTCGAGCGGTTCCCCTCGGTGTGGTGACGGCAGTCGCACCTTTTGTCGCAGCTTCGGACATCACTACCGTGAGGATGGTTCTCGTGGCTGCGATGGCGGTCCAGGCCGTCGATGCCAGCATCGGTATCCGACGCAGAGAGGTGGCCATGATCGTCGGTCCGTCAATCGCGGCGATCGTTCACGGCACTATGGCGTGGTATGCCTAAGAAGAAGGTTTCTCCATAGAGTCACTGCTGCCTTTGCTGTTCACAGGATTCTGGTTCTGAAGGAGAGATGATCCATGGACTGTGAGACGGAGGAACTCATCCTCGACGGAATTCCCGCCTTGAGGTGGGGAGAGCCCGGTGGGCGGGCCGTTATCGGTGTACACGGCCAGTTCTCGAACAGGCGCGACCCCGTCATGGCACAGTACGGCAACGTGATTGCCTCACGGGGTGACCAGCTGATCTCCTTCGATCTGCCCGCCCACGGTGATCGTCAGGACGACAAGGCCTTCAACCCCATGGAGGCAAGTCCCGAGGTACGAACGTTCGCGCGGCTGGCCCGAAGCCAGTCCACCGAGGTCAGTCTGCTCGCGAACAGCATCGGGGCCTACTTCTCCTTGTGCGACACACCTGCCGGGACCTTCGAGCGCGCCTGGCTGATCTCACCACTTCTTGACCTGGAGTACTACATCCGAGACATGATGGCCGAGTACTCGGTGACCGATGAGCAGCTGGAGGCGTAGACCGTCATCGACACGCCTCGCGGGGTGCTCGATTGGCCCTACCTACGTTTCGTGGAGGAGCATCCCGCAAAGTTGGACACTCCCAGCTAGATGATTCGCGGCGACCAGGATGAAGTGGTCCCTCTGGGCGCCCTCAGCCGGTTCGTCGGCGCACCTGGGGTCGAACTTGTCCAGGTCGAGGGCGGCAAGCACTTCCTTGGCCGGCCCCCGCATCTTGACACAGTGGTGGCGTGGTTCGAGGAACGCTATCCGGCTTAGCAAGGGAGCATATGGTTCCCGCCATCTTCAGGATGGGCTTGCCATCGTGAGCAGCCATGGCGGCCTCGGAGTCCGATGGCGTGGGTCGAGGACTGAGTCGTCCGTCCAGGACGTACTTCTCCCCCATACGACTGCGGCCGGATCTCAGAGGTTTGGAGGACAACGCAGTCCTCGCCGGAGAAGTACGTCCCCGATCAGGAGCTGCGCACTGTGCCGTAGGCCCCCGCGTCCCGTCACGATCGCGTCGCCGCGGACCGACGAGGGGACACCGCGTGCCGGATCTGAGGCTCATTCCATGACGTCATATCAAGGTTGAGCCACGACCGCCCCCTGCTCGGGGCATGACTGTCGCCGAAGTGCCCAGGGAGCACCTTGCTGCGGACTGCGTTGCCGGAACTCCTCAAAACGGAGCGGAACCCCCTTTGCGGTGCGGAGATCTGGGCTGTCCATTGCCTGGATGTGAAGGTGGGGCTGCGTGGAGTTCCCGGAGTTGCCGCATCGACCGATCTGATCGCCTGCGCTCACCCGGTCGCCGGGCGACACCTGGACGGAGCCTCGCTGGAGGTGCACGAGTCCCACGCAATGAGGCCCCTCGGCAACCTGGATGATGATGTGGTTTCCAGGGATGGCGGGAAGTCCCTGCCGAATTCGGTGGGGCTGGCTCAATCCGTACGGGATGCGAGTCAGGACGGAGCGGCGCGCCACGTGGTCGGGCTCACCGTCGTGAACGGAGACCACGGTTCCTGCAACGGGCGAGTACAGGGGGCGGCCGAAGGCGTGGAAGAGCTCTGGCTGTTCGGGAGTGACGAGCGCACGCATGCTGCGTGGTGGAGCCGTGAGACCATCGTCGTCGACGGCGACGAAGTCAAATGCGTACGTGGTGGCGAACAGGTGAGTCCCATGGCTGGGAACACGGCGTGTGGGACTGCGCTCGGTCAGCCACTGCCCGTCGAACGGGAGCCTCCCGATAACGCCGCCTTCGGGGATGAGTCCTGGGGTATTCCTACTCATCATGACACCTCCCACGCCATCATAAGTGTGATCGGCATCAACCGACAATACGCGTGAGACACCGGCGGGAGGCCTATCGCGAGAGTGCTGCCCTCCCCTCGTCGAGTAGGTTACCAGCGCCTCTGCCGCCCCAGTTTCTGAGCGTAACGAAAAGACACATACGACAGAAGCAGACAGATGACCAAGCCGCCGATGGAGGAACCAACGTCGCGCGCCTTGGTGAACATGTCTAAGAATCCTACGATGGCACTGCCCAGCATCATGATCGCAATGACGTACCACGTCATGGGGTGACGCCAGATGGAACGCTTCTGCGGGACCGCGGGAGCAGGTACCGGCCGAGGCGGAGCGGAGGCGGGCATGAACGAGGCGACATTCGGACGAGAACCAGCAAGGTTCTCACCCCAGGCATTGACCGGAATAGCTGAGCCATCGGGCCGCAGGACCAGGAGAGCGATGCCGCACTCCTCGGCGAAGCGCATCGCGTCACCGGAGAACCCGGCGACAGAGAAGGCGATCCGATAGCACCCCGGCCTCATCTGGGAGTCATGAACCAGCCTCCGCAGGTCCTCTATTCCAACCAGAGCCGGAGAGGTCCTCACCTGGGCGACGGCGCGCGATGCAATCACATGGACTCCGGTATCCACCGCACGATCCATTGCCGCAGCATCCGGAAATCCGTGGTACCGCATCCATCCTGTGACAGCGCTTTCAGCCAGACCGCCAGGACCGCTCATACTCATCTTCGTCTTCTTGTCCATTCAGTTGCCAGCCGGTTATCTCGACTGATTCATTGGCGAGGACGAGTATAGGTCCGAACAGTCTTTACCACACTCCCACCCATTCATGACAGAAACGTTATTCGTCCGGCCGTTCGGCTGGACGAATAACGTTTCTGTATGAGTTCGCTGATCGAGACTCCGCTTGATCGCTCCGGGCTCAGTCTCGAGTCAGCTTCCGGTAGGTGACCCGGTGGGGGCGGGCCGCCTCGGGGCCGAGGCGCTCGACCTTGTTCTCCTCGTAGGAGGCAAAGTTCCCCTCGAACCAGTACCAGCTAGCGGGGTTCTCGTCAGTCCCCTCCCAGGCCAGGATGTGGGTGGCCACGCGGTCGAGGAACCAGCGGTCGTGGGTGATGACCACGGCGCAGCCGGGGAACTCCAGCAGGGCGTTCTCCAGGGAGCCCAGGGTCTCGACGTCGAGGTCGTTGGTGGGCTCGTCCAGGAGGATGAGGTTGCCGCCCTGCTTGAGGGTCAGGGCCAGGTTGAGGCGGTTGCGCTCACCACCGGAGAGCACGCCGGCCGGCTTCTGCTGGTCGGCCCCCTTGAAGCCGAAGGAGGCGACGTAGGCGCGCGAGGGCATCTCCACATTGCCGACCTGAATGTAGTCCAGCCCGTCGGAGACGACCTCCCAGAGGGTCTTCTTCGGGTCGATGCCGGCTCGGGACTGGTCGACGTAGGAGAGCTTGACGGTCTGACCGATCTTGAGGTCTCCGCCGTCGAGCGGCTCCAGGCCCACGATGGTCTTGAACAGGGTGGACTTTCCAACGCCGTTGGGGCCGACGACCCCGACGATGCCGTTGCGCGGCAGGGTGAAAGAGAGCTCGTCGATGAGGGTGCGCCCGTCGAAGCCCTTCTTGAGGTTGGTGGCCTCCAGGACCTGGTTGCCCAGGCGGGGCCCCGGCGGGATCTGGATCTCCTCGAAGTCGAGCTTGCGGGTGCGCTCGGCCTCGGCGGCCATCTCCTCGTAGCGGGCCAGACGGGCCTTGGACTTGGCCTGGCGTCCCTTGGCCGAGGAACGCACCCACTCGAGCTCCTCCTTGAGGCGCTTGGCGAGCTTGGCATCCTTCTTGCCCTGGACCTCGAGGCGCTTCTCCTTGGTCTCCAGGTAGGTGGAGTAGTTGCCCTCGTAGGGGTAGAGGTGGCCGCGGTCGACCTCGGCGATCCACTCGGCGACGTGGTCGAGGAAGTAGCGGTCGTGGGTGACGGCGATGACGGCGCCCTGGTAGCTGGCCAGGTGCTGCTCGAGCCAGAGCACGGACTCGGCGTCGAGGTGGTTGGTGGGCTCGTCCAGGAGAAGGAGGTCGGGGGCCTCGAGGAGCAGCTTGCACAGAGCGACGCGGCGGCGCTCACCACCGGAGAGGTGCTTGACCTCGGCGTCCGGCGGGGGGCAGCGCAGGGCGTCCATGGCCTGCTCGAGCTGGGAGTCGAGGTCCCAGGCATTGGCGGCGTCCAGGGCGTCCTGCAGGGTGCCCATCTCCGCCATGAGGGCGTCGAAGTCGGCGTCCGGGTCCGCCATGGCGGCGCTGATCTCGTTATAGCGGTCCAGCTTGGACTTGATCTCGGCAACGCCCTCCTCGACGTTGCCGAGCACCGTCTTGTCCTCGTTGAGCGGGGGCTCCTGCAGGAGGATGCCGACGCTGTAGCCGGGGGTCAGGCGGGCCTCGCCGTTGGAGGGCTGGTCGATGCCGGCCATGATCTTGAGGATGGAGGACTTGCCGGCGCCGTTGGGGCCGACCATGCCGATCTTGGCTCCGGGGAGGAAGGCCATGGTGACGTCATCGAGGATGACCTTGTCACCGTGGGCCTTGCGCGCCTTAATCATCTGGTAGATGTACTCAGCCACTGCTCGTCTGCGCCTTTCGTCAGGGTGTGAGCGGAGGTTCTGCGCGACGACGGCGATCGATCGGACCGCCCGTGCGCACCGTGGCCAAGCCTAAGGGAGCCCCGGAGCAATGGCGACGACGGCGGAGGTGAGACGGTGCACGCGGATCCGCAGCGAGCAGATGCGCGGCAGAACCGTGCTCGAGCGTGACAGCATGAGCACCACGAGGAACACGAGAAAGGAATCGATGCACTACCTCAACCATTACGAGTCCCCCTTGGGAACCATGACCATGGCCAGCGACGGCGAGCACCTGACAGGCCTGTGGTTCGACGGGCAGAAGTACGACCGCTCGACGATCGACGGCAACGCAGAGCTCAAGCCACATCTGCCCGTCTTCACGCAGACCACCCAGTGGCTCGACGCCTACTTCGAGGGCTCCGACCCGGGTTTCACCCCGCCGATCAGCGTTGAGGGCTCCGACTTCAAGACGATGGTCACCACCATCATGCTCTCCATCCCCTTCGGCGCCACCAGCACCTATGCCCGCATCGCCGCCGAGGTGGCCCGGCGTACCGGCCGGACGCATATGTCCGCACAGGCCGTGGGTGGCGCGGTCGGACGCAATCCAATCGTTCTCATCGTGCCGTGCCATCGCGTGCTCGCCTCCAACGGGAGCCTGCGCGGCTACGCGGGAGGAGTCGATCGGAAGGAACGGCTTCTGCAGATGGAGGGCGTCAACATGTCTGGCCTGTCAACGCCGCCAGACGCTGACGACGGCGGTGGAAGGCGAGAATGAGAAGACCGACCGCTGCCCAGAGCAGGCCCTGGAGAATCCAGGTGATCGACCCGTGAGGAAGATGCAGCCAGTCCGACAGCATGTCGTTCGCCACCTGGAATCCTCCGTGCACGCCGATGGCCGCCCAGGTCGACCCGGAGATCGTCCGAACGATCAATGCCGTCACCGCAAATCCACACGGCGGAGCGAGATACGTGAGGTGCTCCAGTAGGTTCTGCTGACCCCCTTGGGATAGAAGGTGAAGAACAGTGAACCCGAGGACGCTGGACACTGCTGCAAAACGCGTCTCGCCCAGCGAGGAGAAGAGCCAGCCTCGCCAGATTATCTCTTCAGGGATACCCTGCAGAAGAAAGGCCTGAGAGAAGATCGTCACAGCCATAATCCACCAAGGCCGGTCCGGAATCCCCTCATTCCCACCAGCAAGACCGAGGGCGTGGACAATACCGGCGACCGCGAGATTCACCGCGACTGCAACGAGAACCATCCCCACCACCCACAACAGGGCTCGACGATCTAAACGCAAACATAGGCTGACGCGGGGGCCGCGATCAAGAGTACGACGCAGCACATAGCACAGCATGAGAACCAGAATCGTTGCCGTCCCATAGAGCAACAGAACGAAGGCAGCCATGACTAAGTCGTCGGCATTACCCTGGGGATGCGAGTGCGCGAGAGCAAAGGACCGGACAGCAGGAATCTGACTCAGTAAAGGCGGCGTGAACGCACAGGCGAACATCATCGCAAACGCGATGACGATGCGCACAACCTTGCCGCCCGCAGTGAGGTGATGACCTTGATCCGATCGATCCTCGCTGAGATCCGAGGACTCGAGAGACGAGAGTGTTGATGAGACTTCCACCGACCGAGGTTTTCCATGTGATGTACTCATGAAATTCACGGTACGCGCACCATTTTGCGGCCTCAATCGCACCCCGGAGGAATCAGGGGCAGGTGGAAAAGAAATCAGGGACCCCTCCGGGGGATCCCTGACTCCGATAAGGCTTCTGATGAAGCGAGCCGATCAGTCCTCGGCCGTCTCCTGCTGCTTGCGCCAGCGGATGCCGGCGTCGATGAAGCCGTCGATGTCGCCGTCGAACACCGAATCAGGATTGCCGACCTCGAAGTTGGTCCGCAGGTCCTTGACCATCTGATAGGGGTTGAGAACGTAGGAGCGCATCTGGTCCCCCCAGGAGGCCTTGACGTCCCCGGCGAGCTCCTTCTTCTTGGCGTCCTCCTCCTGCTGCTTGAGCAGGAGCAGTCGCGACTGGAGGACGCGCATGGCGGCGGCACGGTTCTGGATCTGGGACTTCTCGTCCTGCATGGAGACCACCAGGCCCGTGGGCAGGTGGGTGATGCGCACGGCGGAGTCGGTGGTGTTGACGCTCTGCCCGCCGGGACCCGAGGAGCGGAAGACGTCAATGCGGATGTCGGTCTCGGGGATGTCGATGTGGTCGGTGGACTCGATGAGCGGGATGACCTCAACGGCGGCGAAGGAGGTCTGGCGGCGGCCCTGGTTGTCGAAGGGGCTGATGCGCACCAGGCGGTGCGTGCCGCCCTCGACGCTCAGGGTCCCGTAGGCGTAGGGGGCGTGAACCTCGAAGGTGACCGACTTCAGACCCGCCTCCTCGGCGTAGGAGGTGTTGAGGACCTTGACGGGGTAGTCGTGCCGCTCGGCCCAGCGGGTGTACATGCGCAGGAGCATCTCGGCGAAGTCGGCGGCGTCCACGCCGCCGGCGCCCGAGCGGATGGTGATGACGGCGTCGCGGGGGTCGTACTCGCCGCTGAGTAGTGTGCGGATCTCCAGGTCGGAGAGGTCCTTGCTGATGGCCGCCAGGTCCGTCTCGGCCTCGGCGAGGATTTCGGCGGCGTCCTCACCCTCCTCCTCGCCGGCGAGCTCGACCATCGCCTCGAGGTCCTCGATGCGCTCCCCCAGGCTCTCGACCCGCTTGAGGTCGGCCTGGGCGTGGGACAGCGCGGAGGTGACCACCTGGGCGGAGTCGGGGTCATCCCACAGGTCGGGTGCGGAGGCCTGCTCGGAGAGCTCGGCGATCCGGGCGCGCAGGGCCTCGGGGTCGGTCACCGCGGCAATGGAGGCGTAGGTGTGTCGGAGTCGTTCGATCTCAGCGGAGAAGTCAGTGGCCACGGAGGGGAGTCTACGGCAGAACCTGCGAGGGGCGCCCTCGGGGCGGACTCGGGCTCGCTCGACGGCTCGGTCACTCCCACAGTGGTTCCCTCATCTGTCACTCACCCCAGCTCAATGCCCTGGGCCTGGGAGAGCAGCGCCTCGAGCACCGCGCGTGTCGCCGGGCCCGGCTCGGTGCGGGTCGATCGGTGGCGCACCACCAGCTGGCGCACGCCCAGCCCGGGTAGGCGCACCACACTGAGCTCATCGGGGACGAGCCCGGAGTAGACGGCCAGCTCGGGCAGAAGCGCGCAGCCCAGGCCCTGACTGACCATGGCCAGCACGACGTCGTAGTCATAGGCGACGTGCCGTGTCGTCAACGGCACCCCCAGCTGACGCTCCAGACGGTCCAGGGCGAAGGCGCCGGCGGTTCCCGGGGCCAGATCGATCCAGGTGGCGCGCGCCAGGTCCGCCAGGGTCGAGGGCGCCGCCTGCTCGGCCGGCACGACGACGAGCCAGGACTCGTCCAGCAAGGGGATGTCGACCATGCCCCGAGGCGCCGCGGGCAGCGTGTGCTCGTCACGCTCGATGAGGACCAGGTCGAGCTCACCGCGACGCAGGCGGGGCAGGGCGTTGCGCTCCTCGGCCTCCTCGACGATCACCTCCAGCTCGGGGCTGGTGGTCGCCAGCGAGCTCAGGAGGGGCAGCAGGAGCGCCCGGACAGCGGAGGCGAAGCTGCCGACACGCACCACACCGGAGGGGATGGAGTCATCCAGGTCCGCCAGCTCGCGGCGCACGGTGGTCAGCTCGTCCTCGATGCGCTCGGCCGCGTCCGCCAGAACCTTCCCTGCCGCAGTGAGCACGGCTCCGGTGGGTGTGCGATCCAGGACCCGGGCGCCGCACTCGCGCTCCAGGAGGCGAATCTGCTGGGAGACGGCCGACGGCGTTATATGAAGGAAATCTGCCGCTGCGACGACTCCTCCGGCTCGATGGACGGCCAATAGAACCGAGAGCCTCTGGGGCAATACCTGCATGAAGTAAATCTACATCCCTCATGCAGATAGATGCGATTGACCTTCATTGGGGGGTGTCTAAGAATCGTCCTCGTGAACGACGTGCTCTCCTCCCTCATCTCTATCGGCGGCTGGATCGGTGCCGCTGAGCTCCTCGTGGCCTACTTCCTGGTCTCCAAGGGCACGATCGCCGGCGATTCGCTCAAGTATCAGGCCCTCAACATCACCGGCTCCGTGCTGCTGACGATCAACTGCGCGAGCTCCGGGGCCTGGCCCAGTGTCATCGCCAACGCCTTCTACCTCCTGGTGGGGCTCAACATCCTGTTCACGGTGAAGCGGGCCTACATCGCCCAGCTCTCGCGCCGGCAGACTGAGGAGCTGCGGTCCCGGATGCACCTGCGCCGGCACCCCTCCCCCGTGGTCTCGGCAGGCTTCGTCGAGCAGGCCTGAGCGGCGGGCCGCCTCCGGCCACACACAACCTTTCACCCATCCGTCTCGACGCAGTGAGTCCGCAGGCTCACTGCGTCGTCGTCATTCGGGCAGAGCCGGTGGCGGTGATGGTGAAGCCCTCGGCCGGGAGGATCCCCCACGGGAGGAAGGGCGGGCGGGAGCGGGCCTGCAGCGTCACGACGGCGGTCCGGTTGTCAGCAGCCCGGGCGCTGACGATCGTGACCCCTTCCAGTCTGTCCGCTGCAGGTTGGGCGGACAGGTCCTCGGCCGCCTTGCTCCCGACCCCTGCGTCGGTGAGGGACCCGGGTGCGTCATCCGTGACACCGCCCCCGTAGTAGGGGTGCGCCTCCACGCTGTCGGCTCCCGCGGCCGCAGCCGAGTCCGCCAGTGACGTGAGGGTCTTGAGGTCGAGGTAGACAGCGGTTGCCGAGGCCGCGACGAACAGCAGCGCGAGGACGACGCAGATGAGCCCGACCCCCAGGAGGAGCGTCTGCCCGTCCTCCTCGCGGTGCAGCCGACGCAGCAGGGCGCGGGCCCGACCTCGGGCGGCCCTGGGAGCGGAGTTCCGGTTCACGGCTCCTCCTTGCCCGGCAGGGTGATGGAGCGCTCAGTGGCCACCACGACGACGTCCCGGCCGATCCCCAGCGAGGCGAAGCCCGGCAGGTCCACACCGACTGAGACTTCGACCATCGCCGCCTGTCCCCGGGCGCAGCCGTGAGCACAGGTGACCGACAGGGAGCCCGACAGGTCGGCGTCGATGCCCTGATCGGACAGGGACAGCTGCATGGCCAGCTGCGCGTTATCCATCGCGGAGGGCGAGTCATCGACCTCCAGGACCCTGCTGGCGGCGTCGGCCGCCGAGGCGACGGCGAAGGTCGTGGCCTGGAGCTGGGCGAGCGTCACCACCAGGTAGAGCACGGGCACCACCAGGACGGCGCTCCACCCGATGAACTCGACGATCGCATTGCCCTCCTCCTGGCTCATGAGCCGCCGGACGCTTCGGGAACCTGCCCTGAGCGCCTCTCGGAGCCGGCTGACGGCCCACCCAGTGATGAGGGCGCGGGCCGGGACCGCCCTCGGCGACCGCAACGCGGCACAGCTCCCGCGACGCCTTGAGCCGACCATGCCTACCACCCGAGCTCACCTCTGCTGGATCAGGGAGGACTCATCGATGGCGTGCCCGGTGACCCGCAGTGTCCCTCCGGGGCCGAACAGCCCCAGGACCGGGAAGGGCGCTGTCACCGTCACCTCAACGATCCTCAGGTCGCCGGAGGGGACCCGCGAGACGGTGACGGTGTCCACGTAGCCACGCCTGAGGGCGGCGTCGGTGAGGACCTGCACCCGCTGGCGCGCCTCGGCCTCCGTGCCTCCGACCAGTGCGGCTCGACGAGCACCATCGCCCGCGGCGTCGGTGAGGACGTTCCGGGCGTAGACCCCCAGGGCCACCTGGAGGAGCGCCACGAACACGACGATGACAAGCGCACCGACCATGACGAAGTCGACGACGGCCGAGCCCGACTCGTTGTGCTCGCGCGGGCAGGGGCGAGCCGGCCGGGGCAGGGCGCAACCAGCCCGTTGGAGCACCCCGAGGAGGGGCACTCGTTCAGATCGCACTGGTCACCTTCGCGATGGCGTTGAGGAAGACCTCGGTCAGCGTGCTGCCGGCCACCGTCCACAGAGCCACGACAAGCCCCGCGGTCATGAGGGTCACCAGGACCCAGCCGGGGACGTCGCCGCGCTCATCGCGCAGATCGATCCGGGTCGCACCGGTGGCACGCCACGACCGGGAACCGGGGTCAGGGCGGTGGGATGTGGGAGGGAGGAGGCGCTTCATGACTGCTCCTTGCTGTCGGTCGGGATTCTGGGCAAGAGGACGGAGGCTGATTGGGCTCGGCAGGTGCAGGGGGGAGAGGGTGGTGGGTGCGCTTCACACCCCCAGCCTGAGGACGAACAGTCCCGGGAAGAGGGCGAAGACGACGGTGATGGGCAGGACGAGGAAGACCACGGGGACCATTTGGGCGATCTCCCGTCTTCCACCCTCCTCCATGAGGTCCTGGCGCGCCGCCTCACGCACGTCGGTGGCCTGGGAGCGCAGGACCTCGGCCAACGGTGTGCCGCGTTCAAGGGCCACGATGATCGCCTCGCACAGGCGGGTGACGTGGACGGAACCGACTCGCCGCTCCATACGGTCCAGGGCTGTGGACAGGACCGTGCCGGAGCGAATGTCGGTCAGAGTGCTGCTCAGCTCGTCGACGAGGTCGCCCCGGCCCAACGCGACGATGCGCTCGATGGCCGGCACCGGGCCCTGACCGGCCCCCACCGCCAGGGCCAGCAGCTCGACGACATCGGGCAGCTGCGCCTCGATCCGTGACAGCCGCTTCGCCACGGCCCGGCTGAGCCACCAGTCGCGGGCAGCGGCCCCGGCCACTGTGCCCATGAGGCACAGGAGGATGAGCGCGGGCACGTTGACGGAGCGGGCCAGGGCCGCCAGGCCGCCTGCAGTCAGGACGAGCAGGAGCGCCGTCGTCGACCACAGGACCTGCTGGAGTCGGAACTGATCGACCCCCAGTGACGACCCTGATCGCGTCAAGCGCCGCCGGACCGAGTCGGCCGACGAGCCCAGGGTGTCCATCAGCCTGCCGAGACTGAGAGCACGTGCGGTGGAGGCCATGAGCAGGCCGACGACGGTGCTCCCGTCAGAGGTCGGCCCTGCCGGCGCGGCCAGCAGGCCGGAGGTCGTGGGACGGCGGTGGACGTAGGGCTCCAGGCGGGCCATGAGTGTGGGGCGACGTCGGCGGAAGGCCGAGATGACGCACAGGACGCCCACGGCCCCCAGCAGCCCGGCGAGTCCTCCTGTGAGCATCGCGTTCATGGGGTTCATCGCAGCGTCCTCTCCTCCTCGGGCAGCCGCCCCAGGCGCAGCATGAGCCGGTAGGCGATGACCGAGACAACGGCTCCGATCAGGAGAATGACGGCTCCGGCGCCGGTGGCGTAGGCCGCTGCTGCCTGAGGCCGGCTGGACAGCAGCGCCAGAACCAGCCACGGGGCGGCGACCGCGACCTTGGCGCCGTTGACGGTCCAGGACTGGCGAGCCTCGAGCTCACCTCGGGTGCGCATGTCCTCACGCAGCATCTGCGACAGGGAGCGCAGCAGCGTCCCCAGGTCAGTGCCGCCGACCTCGTGGGCCAGGCGCAGGGCCTCAACGATCCGGTCGGCGACCGGGTCAGCGAAGCGGGCCTTGAGACGGTCCAGAGAGCTGTCGAAGCGGGCCGAGGCGGCGTAGTCGGTGGCGAAGGCCCGGAACTGGGGGCGGACTGCCTCCGGGCCGCGCTCACCGAGGTTGGTCAGCGCCTCCGGCAGGCTCATGCCCGCACGGACGCCGGAGACGAGGGTGTCGACGGCCTCGGGCCACACCTCGCGCAGCCGGGTGCGGCGGTTACGCGCTCGTGAGGAGATGACAAGGAAAGGAATCGCCGTGAAGATGGCGGTGAAGGCCACGGCCACCGGCCAGGCTCGGGACATTCCCAGGAAGACCAGACCGATCAGCAGCCCCAGCCCGATCGACCCCAGGACGAACATCGCGGGGCTGGTGCGGCCGGCGCCGGCCTGGACCAGGATGTCGGCCAGGAGACGGGAGCGCCTCGAGCGCCACTGAGGCGGGTCGGAGGTGCAGGCCATCCAGATCAGGAGCAGCCCCACCCCGCCCAGGAGCCCGGCGACGGCGCCCATCAGTAGGCCTCCTGGGGGCCTGCGGGGCGGGAGCTGAGCAGGGCGGTGAGGTCATGACCGGCCCGATTGAAGCGCTCGGCGGCGTCAGGCGCTCCGGCGCCCCGGACGAGGTTGCCGGTGGGGTCGCGGTGGAAGACGTCGGAGAGCTCGATGATGCCGTTCTCCACCCGGCCGGACAGGGCCGCGACCTCTCGCACCGTACGGCGCCCGCTGCGATCCAGGTCGAGGTGGACGACCAGGTCGATGGCGCTGGCGACGGTGGGGACCACGAAGTCGCTGGAGACGTTCTCCCCCGCCAGCAGCGGAAGCGTACAGATCTTGATGATGGCCTCCCTGGCGGAGTTGGCATGGATGGTGCACATGGACGGCAGGCCCGAGTTCATGGCGATGAGGAGGTCCAGGGCCTCGGCCTCGCGGACCTCTCCGATGAGGAGGCGGTCGGGGCGCATGCGCAGGGCCTCCTTGACCAGGCGCCGCAGGCTGATCTCTCCGACTCCCTCAAGGTTGGGCGGCCGGGTCTGCATGGCCACGCAGTCCCGGTTGCGCAGGGCGAGCTCGAAGACCTCCTCGCAGGAGATGACCCGCTGCGCGCCCGGGATCGCTCCGGCCAGCGCCCTGACCATGGTGGTCTTGCCGGCCTGGGTGGCGCCCGACACCAGGATATTGAGGCCGGCCTGCACGGAGGCGTCCAGGAAGGCGGCGACCTGGCTGGTCAGCGAGCCCATGCGCACGAGGTCGGCGGTGCGGGAGGCGCGGGAGGTGTGCTTGCGGATGTTGAGGGCCCAGTGCTGGGAGGTGATGGGCGGGATGACGACGTGGAGCCGCTGTCCCCCGGCGAGCTGGGCGTCGACGAAGGGGCTGGACAGGTCCAGGCGGCGCCCGGAGGCCCGCAGCATCCGTTCGACCAGGACCGCGAGGTCCTCACTCTCCAGGATCGTGGTGGTCAGTTCGGGGCGCCCGGAACGGGCGACGAAGACTCGGCCGGGGGCGTTGACCCAGATCTCCTCAATGGACTCGTCATCGAGGTAGCCCTGGAGCGGGCCCAGCCCCGCCATGGAGTCGAGTACGTGGGTACGCGCCCCCTTGGGGTCGATGAGCGGCGGGACGAGTCCGGCGTCGGAGCGACGCAGATAGTCCTCCTCGGCCTGGGTGACGAGCTGTTCCAGGTCGGAGGCGTCCTTGAGAGGGTCGATGCCGCGAGCGCGCACCAGCTCGCGAACCTCGGTCAGGAGAAGATCGGCAGCGTCCATGATGCCTCTCAGCGTGGGAGTCGTATGAGGGTGAGGAGTTGAGGATGATGTGAGGACCGACCCGGGGCTCTGCACTGAGCCGTGACACACCAGCCGGTCGGTGACCATTGTCACGGATAAACTCTAGGGCACCTGGTCACGACATGGCCACCACCTCGACATAACCTGTGGATAACATCGGCCTTCTGGCACATTCCTCAAGCCGTTGCCCACGTCCCTGGACGTTTGCCGCCAGCGGACGGGCGCGGCTGTCCTGCGAGACATAGGACCTGTCGCCTACGGTTGGACCATGTCACAGCCTCCGCAGTCCCCGGACGCCCCCGGCACCACTGATGTCGACGGCGGTGTCGACAGCCTCGCCGATGAGGTGACCTCCGACGTCGAGCACGCTGAGGCTCAGGCCGGCGATGAGGACAACCACCAGCAACAGGCTGAGCCCTCCGATCAGCGATCCGACGAGCACGACGAGGACTATCGTGCTCCCGTGGTCGTGGCCCCGCTGCCGGGTGCCTCGGCCGAGCCGCCCCGCAACAGCACGCCGGCTCCACAGGCTCAGCCCGCCGAGACTCCTCGCCCTCACCACACCGCGCTCTCCCTGGCGGCGATGGCGAGCGTCGCCGTCGCCGGCCTCAACCCGACTCGGCTGGCGCTTCCGCAGTCCGAGACCCCGGAGCGGCACATCATCGGTGTCATCGACACCCAGGGCCGCCACTGGGAGGTCCATGAGGCCCGCACCGACGCCGTGGGCGCCTCCTTGGAGGCTGAGGCCGAGGTGCTGCGCCGCATCGGACGGGTCGTCGACGACGGACGGCTCTCCTTCGACGTTCCTCGCGTCGCCGGGTCCCTGCGTCAGAAGGACGCGCACATTCAGGTCCGCTCCCATGTGGAGGGCAAGCCGATCCCGGTGGAGACGCTCCGGCCGGGACCGGGGATGTCGGCGGGCCTGGGCAAGGCGCTCGGTGAGATCCACGAGCTGTCCATGACGGTGATCTCCGAGGCCGGTATGCCGGTCTACGACGCCGAGGAGGTGCGTCGGCGCTGGCTGAGCCTGCTGGACGACACCGCCGCGACAGGCAGGACCCCACCGGCGCTGCTGGGACGCTGGGAGCAGGCCCTGGAGGACACCGCCCTGTGGCGCTTCCGCCCCACCGTGGTCCACGGCGACCTCGCCGAGGAGAACGTCCTGGTGGCCGGTGGCACGGTGGTGGCCGTGCGGGGCTGGTCCCAGGCGCATGTGGGTGACCCGGCCGAGGACCTGGCCTGGGTGTACTCCTCGGCGCCGGTGGACTGCCTGGACTCCATTGAGGACGCCTACGACATCGCCCGCTCCGAGGGCGTTGACCGCCACCTGCGTGAGCGCGCCGAGCTGGTCAGTGAGCTGAGCCTGGCGCGCTGGCTGCTGCACGGGGTGAGGACCGGGGACAAGCCGGTCATCAATGACGCGGTGGCGATGCTGGAGGATCTGGCCGCCCAGGTGGGTGACGCCCCGCTGGTGGAGCCGGCCACGCCCCGGCTGGCACCGGTGCCCGGGGTTCGCGAGCCGGCTGAGCCTGACGCCATCACCAATCCGGTGGAGATGGTGCGCGTCGACGACGAGGAGAGCTGACAGGCGCGCTGCTCTGCGGCCCTTGTCTCACTGCGGCCCCTACCCCACCGTCAGGGCCGCCTGAATGTGCTCGATGCTGAGCAGGCCCTCGGCAGTGAGCTCATCGACGCGTCCTCCGGGGTAGTCGACGTAGACGTAGGCGGCCCGTACCGACCCGGTGGGCACGCCTTGGGAGGCAGCCCAGGCGTGGACATAGACGCTGAGCTGGTCCACTGGCACCTGTCGGCGCCCGGTCTTCCAGTCGACGATGAGCCACCCGGAACCGTCCAAGCGCTGGAAGACGGCGTCCATGCGGCAGCGCAGGGTGGTGGCGCCGATGGTGATCTCCCGGTCCGTCTCGGTCTCGGCCAGGACGTAGTCCTCCAGGAGCGGCAGGTTCTCGGCAGTGCCCAGCCAGCGCTCGATGCGGTCCCGGTCCTGGGGTCCGAGGCTGTCGGGCACGCCCGCCTGCCCCAGGCCGAACAGGGTGCCACGTGCGCTCAGGCGCTGGGCGACGGCCTCGTGGAAGACGGTTCCGAGCCGGCCGGCGGCGCGGGGCTCGGGTGGGAGCGGGCGACGCAGGTCGAGTGCGAACTGGTGGCGGTCGGCGCGCAGGTCGTCCAGGCGGGTGGCGGCCAGGTGCTCGGGCAGGCGGACGGCGGGGCCGCTGGACAGGGCCCGGGTGCGCTCGGCCAGGAGGAGTCCCGCCTCGAGTCGCCACCGCCGCACCATCTCGTCGTCGGGCTGAGCCTGAGCGGGCACCTCCTGGACGGGCTCGCTCCCACCCATAGCGGCGGTGACCTGGGCGGCGGCCGCGTACCGGGCCCGGCGCACATCGGCAAGCCGGTCGGTGACCGCTGTCGCCTCTCCCCCGGGCTCCGAGGCCTGGCTGTCCAGAGGCTGCGCTGCGTCGGAGTCGGGGGGCCAGGTGCCCACCTGGGTCAGGGAGGTCAGTGGGTTGGGGCGGGACTCATCGAAGTCGACCCAGCCCTCCGCGTAGGGAGACAGGAGGTCGCGCCGCTGGAGCTCGGTGAGGAAGCGTGAGGGACGGCGGGGCTTGGAGGCGGTCTTGGACAGGTGGGAGCCGGTCAGGAGGAGCTCGTGGCGGGCCCGGGTGAAGGCCACGTAGGCCAGGCGGCGTTCCTCGCGCAGGCTCTGGCGCCCGAGGGCCTCCTTGTAGGCACTCATCGTCTCGGTCAGGAGGGGCTTGTCGGTGACAGCCGGATCGAGGTCCCCCACGGTGAAGGGGGGCAGGTCGCCGGCGTCGGCCCGCAGCGGGAAGGGGAAGGTGGAGGTGGAGCCCATCCAGCCGGTCTCCGCGACGCGAAGATCGTCTTTGACGGCGCTGGTGTAGGAGGGGAAGACCTGCTCGTCCATGCCGGGGACGGCAACGACGTCCCACTCCAGCCCCTTGGCGGCATGGACGGTGAGGAGCTGGACCGCCCCGGGTGAGGGCTCGACCTCGGGGGCGCTCATGGCGTCCTCGTGCTCCTCGGCGGCGTCGAGCCATTCCAGGAAGCCGGTGAGGGTGGGGGCGTCGGTGTCGGCGGAGAAGGCCCGGGCCGTCTCGTGGAAGGAGTCGAGGGCGCGGTGCCCCATCGGGTGACCGACCCGGGCGGCGATCTCGATATCGAGGTCGAGGGCCTGCTCGGCCAGGGCCACGAGGTCGGGCAGGGGAAGCGAGACGGCCTCCCGGATGCGTCGGATCGCCCGAGCAGTGCGCAAGGCAACGGCCCGCCCGGCCTCGGTCAGGTCCCGGGCCCCGGCGGACTCCTCCTGCGCGCCGTCCTCATGCCATCGCAGCAGGGTGTCCAGGGCCTCGCTGAGCAGTGGGGAGTCGGTCTCGACCTGGTCGCCGTGAGGTCCTGGTGTCTCCTGTCCGCTTTCGGTCGAGGGGCGGGTGAGCTCGCGGGCCAGCGACGCCAGGGCCCGCAGGTCGCGGGCACCGATGCCGAAACTGGTCAGGAGCCTGACCACCCGGTCCCCGCGCTCCGGGTCCGAGGCCGCGGTCAGCAGGGCGCGGACGTCGGCGACCTCGGGGACGTAGAGCATCCCGCCCAGGCCGATGATCGTGTAGGGCAGGCCGGCCTCCTCCAGCTCAGCGGCGATGGGATCCATCTGCGCCCGGGTGCGGCACAGGACGGCCATCTCGGCACTGGGCGACCAGCGCTCGGCAAGGAAGGAGACCACCGTGCGGGCCTCCTCGGCGGGGTCCTGGAGGAAGGCCCCGTACACCGCGCCGGACTCCAGGCCGAAGGCCGCGGGGCGGGCCTGCAAGGGGGCGACGGTGAGGTGCTCGCCCACCGGGTCCCCATCCTCGACGACGCCGGAGCGCAGAGGCGCGGAGACGACGTTGGCGACCTCCAGGATGGTGGAGTCGTTGCGCCAGGAGGTCGACAGCTCCAGGACGGGGGTGGCCTCAGCCGGTGGGGTCCCGGAGTCCAGGAGGGCGGTGCCGGTGGGGTTGAAGCGCTGGTGGAAGGTGTCCAGGGCGGCGGCGCTGGCTCCTCGCCACCCGTAGATCGCCTGGTGGGGATCGCCGACGGCGGTCACCCCGGAGTCGGCGAAGAGGGCCGACAGGAGCCTGACCTGGGCCACCGAGGTGTCCTGGAACTCGTCGAGCAGGACCGCGGGGTACTGGGCCCGCACCTGGCCGGCGGCCTCGGGGACGGACTCGGCGATGGCGCAGGCCAGGGCGATCTGGTCACCGAAGTCGAGCAGGCCGTGGTGACGTTTGTGCGCATGCAGCTCGGCGACGACGTCGAGCAGGGCCTCCCACTCGGCCATGACGGCGGGGGCCTTGCCGACCAGGGTCTTGCAGCCCTTGATGGCGGCCAGGGCGGTGAACTGCTCGGACAGGTCGGCCAGGTCCTTGGCGGCCTCCTCGATGGTCAGCAGGTTCTGGCTCAGGGAGTCGGCCAGGACCAGGGTGGCACTCGCGTTGTGGCTGAGGCTCTCGTTGGGCAGCGGGAGTGTGCGGGCCTCGAGCAGGGAGGTGACGATCTGCCAGGAGCGGGCCTGGGTGATGAGGGTGGAGTCGGGGTCCACGCCGATGCGCAGTCCGTGGTCGCGCACCAGGGAGCCTGCGAAGGAGTTGTAGGTGGCGATCATCGGCTCGCCAAAGTCGGTGGCGTCAGAGGTGCCCTCCGCTCCGCTGTCGTGCTCCGGTGCGGCGACCGGGAGCAGACCGGCCGCACTGAGGCCGGCCAGGCGGGAGGCGACGCGCTGGTCGAGCTCGGCGGTGGCCTTGCGGGTGAAGGTCAGTCCGAGGATCTGGTCGGGGCGGACCTGCCCGGTGGCGACCAGATAGACGACTCGCTGGGCCATGGTGGCGGTCTTGCCCGAGCCGGCTCCGGCGACCACCAGCAGGGGGCTCAGCCGGTGGGCGATGACTCGCGCCTGTTCCTGGGTGGGGGTGTGGATGCTGAGCGCCTCCGCCAGGGCCTGGGGGGTGAGCCGGTCTGGGCCGGTGGGGGTCATGAGACGACTCTCCTTCCCTCGACCTGCACGGGGCAGGAGTCCTTGACCCGGCAGGTACGGCAGTGCTCACCGGTGCGGGCCTCGATCTGCGGGCCCACTCCGGCCATGGCCGCGGCGGCCACAAGATCCTCAGCCCAGTACTCCTCACTGCTGTCGGCAGCACCGTTCGCTTCCGCGTCGCCCGGTTCCTCAGCGGGCTCGCACGCGGGCTCCTCCGCAGGTTCCGGGGCGGCGGGGCTGGGGTCGAGGGCGGCGCCCGGCGGGGCCAGGACGTAGCCGTCCCCGGAGCGTTTGGAGGGCTCCTTGCCCAGGAGCACGAGGGCTCCGCCGACGACGTCGAGACCCTGCGAGCTCAGGGCCAGCCGGTAGGTGGCCAGCTGGGGGTGACGCTGGACGTCCTTGGGGACCCGCTGCCCGGTCTTAAGGTCGATGACGCGCACGGCGCCGTTCCGGTCGGGGCCGGCGGAGTCCTTCAGATCATCTCCCGACAGGCCGCCGAGGTGCTCGAGGCGGTCGATGCGCCCGGAGATCGTGATCGGGATGGCGTTGCCGCCTTTCGTCGGTATCCGCAGGCCGGCCCGCTGGCGGACCGCGGGGCTGAGGACACTCAGGGGGATGTCGACGTCGGCGCGTACCGGCTGCTCGACGTCGGCGCGCACGCCCAGGGCGTCGCAGTCAGCCAGGTAGGCGTCGAGGCGCTCGATCATGGCGCGGGCGCGGTCTGCGGCAAGGCCTCCCTGCCAGGTGGCGGGGTAGCCGAGGTCGGTCAGGCGCTCCTCGAAGGCCTCGCGCAGGGCCGGACCGCGCAGGTGCTCCTTCTCCGCCCGTTCGGCGACGGCGTGGACGAGGCCGCCCAGGGCCTGGGCGTCGCTGGCGGGGGCCGATCCGCCGCTGCGGGTCAGGAACCACTTGAGGGGGCAGGCGGCCAGGCCCTCCACGTCGGAGGGGCTGACCCGTATCCGCTCGCCGGCGGCGATGAGGGGGGCGGTGGAGGTGGGGCCGGTCGCGCCGATCCAGGTGGCGGGGTCGGCGCCGGGTACGCCTTGGCGGGCGAGGTCGGCCAACAGGTCGACGGCGGCCCGGCCGCGGCGGTGCTCGGCGTCGGTGGCCGTCTCGAGGTTGCCGCAGATGGCGGCGTGGCGCAGCTCCCCCACCAGGCCGCGTAGGGTGAGGTCGCCGGTGTCGGGGGTCAGGAGAGGGGCGCCGTCGGCGTCGGTCAAGGCGATCCCGGCGCTGTGGGCGATCTCGGTCAGGAAGGGTGAGGGGGCGTGCTCGGCGTCGGCGGTAGCGGTCAGCAGGAGGCGCCTGGAGGCGCGCGACACGGCCATGATGAGCATGCGGCGCTCGTCGGCGCGCACCTGCGCCCGGGCAGCGGCCACGGTGCCGCTGCCGCCGCTTCCCTCCCCCGGTGCAGCGGTGTCTGTGGTCAGGCGGCCGGTGACGGCATCGACGAGGAGGCCGGTGCGGGTCAGGGAGTCCCTCAGGCGCAGGTCCGGCCAGCGGTCACGCTCCAGTCCGACGACCACGACAAGTTCCCACTCCTGGCCCGCGCAACCGGCCGGGGTCATGACGGCCACGCCCTCCGGGCGCCGCCCCTGAGGAGCCACGGAGTCCGAGGGCAGGACCTCGGCATCGAGCTCGGCCAGGAAGCTGGAGGCGTCCTGGCCCGGGTGGCGCTCGGCCCAGACCTCGGCGCGTTTGAACAGGGTGGTGACGACGTCGAGGTCGTGCTCGGCGGCCTCGGACAGGAGCGTTCGCACCGAACTTGCCGAGGGCAGCAGGGCGGTGGCGCGCCAGGCCTCGGCCCGCTCGGAGGCGTTCCAGGCGGCCCACAGCAGGGCCTCGACATCGCGCGGGGCCTCGACCGGGGTCTGCCCGATGGCGGAGCGCAGGGCCTCAAGGATCCTGGCTGCGATGAGGAGCCGCTCCGCCTGGGCGCTCAGCGGCTGCCCGTCCAGGGACCGGGCGAAGCCGGAGGCCTGCTCAGGGTCGGCCAGCAGAGCCAGGAGGGCGGCGTCGCCGCCGGTTCGGGGCCCGGTCCCTGCAGCGGGAACGGGGGCGGGAGCGGTGGAGGTACTGGGCTCACTGGGCTCGGCCGCACTGGCGTGCGGGGTTGCGGCCGGCTGGGCCTGTCGCAGCCTGCGGCGCAGTCGGCGCAGGTCCATGGTGGTCAGCCCCACCAGGGGGCTGGTGAGGAGGTTGATGGCGGCGTCGCGCTGGGGCGGTTCACCGTGCCCGCCCAGCTGGTCGCGGATGGCGGCGCGCACGATGTCCAGGAGCGCGGCCGCGGCCGGTTCTGCGCGTAGCAGGACCGCGGGCGTGCGGGAGGCCAGGGGCACGCCTCGTCTGCGCAGGTCCCTGGCGAGGGTCTCGGCGTCGGCGGCGCTGCGAACGATGACCGCCATTTGTGACCAGGCGGTGCCGTGGTGGACGTGCTCGAGCCTGAGCGTCCGGGCGACGTGGGCGTGCTCCTGCCAGGCGGAGGAGGCCAGGATGACTTCGACGCCGGCCGCCGCCTGCGGGCGCTCAGCGTCACTCGCCCCGGAGGAAGGCCCTGCCGAGGACCGTGCTGAGGACTGGGGCGCCAGGGTCGTCTGCCGGTGGGCGGTCGTGCCGGTCACCGGGACCCGGGCACTCTGGTCGCGGATCACCGCCGCGATGGCCGGGTTGCCTCGGTAGCAGGTGGTCAGCCGCAGGCGGGTGGCTGCGAGCCCCGAGTGGTCCTCGGCGGCGATAAGCAGGCTGGGGGTGCCGCCACGGAAGGTCTCCACGGCGACGTCGGGGTCCCCCAGCACCACGATCTGCGCCCGGTGCCCGTCGGGGTCCGGGGTCGCCAGGGCCGTCAGGAGCCTGGCGGTGGCGGCCGTGCAGTCCTGGTAGTCGTCCACGAGGACGAGATCCGGGACGGGGCGGGCGGCGGCCACGGCGTCGGAGCCCCAGGAGCTCAGGGCCTCCACGGCTCGGTCCTGGAGGCGAGCCGTGTCCATCTTGCGGGTCTGGGCCCTGCGCTCGGCGCTGGCCCGCCCCTGAGCGTCCCAGGTGCGCAGGAGCTGGGACGCGGGTACCCAGATGGGGACATTGAGCCGGTGTCCCAGGTCGGCCAGGTCGTCGGCGCTGACGCCGAGCTCTCCGGCGCGGGCCAGGAGGTTGCGCAGCTCGGAGCGGAACGCCCGAGACCCGGTGGCCTCGGCGGGGAGCCCCGGCCAGGTGACGGTGCTGACCATGGAGGCCAGGGCGGAGTCCTCCTCCGCACCGGCCAGAAGTACCGGGGGCGGCAGCGGGGCGGGCCGCATGGTCAAGGAGGTGGTCAGGATCGTCAGGGCGAGGGCTGCGGGGGTACGCACTCGGACGACGCCGTCGCCATGGCCCTCACGCAGCAGGTGGGCGGCCCGGCCGCGCAGCCAGTCGGCCCGCGCCCGGGTAGGGGCCAGCAGGACGGCGTCGCGGCCGCCGGCGACGGCCTCGGCCAGCAGCCTCAGGGCCAGAGAGGTCTTACCGGTCCCAGGGGCCCCCAGGACGACGACGTTGGAGCCCTCAGCCACGCGGTCCAGGACCCGCTGCCCATCGGCGTCGGCGGCGGGCAGCTCGGCCGCCTCGGCGGGCGGGAGGAGACGGACGGGGTCCTGGGACATGGGACCATCTCACCACGGGCCCCCGACAGGATCGTGCACCGTTAACGGATCGTCATCGGTCACGAGCCCTCCACCCGGAAGCGCCGGCGGCGCATGTTCCGCGTGGCGCGAAACGGCGCGGCTCCTGGGGCGCGCGAAGGGCCGGCACGGCCGCAGCCCCCTAGGATCGAGCCAGGTTCACGCCCCTCTCCCCGATGGGCGCTGTGCCGCTCAATACGGCACACAGACGATGCGAAGGAGCCCCATGCAGGTCACGATCGGAATCAAGCACGCCAGCCGCGAGCTCTCCCTGGAGACCTCCGACTCTCAGGAGAAGGTGCTGGCCGCCGTGGCCGACGCCGAGACCAAGGCCGTCATCCTCAGCGACGACAAGGGCCGCAAGGTGTTCGTGCCGGCCGGCTCCCTGGCGTACATCGAGCTCGGTGAGGCCGAGCCCCGCCGGGTCGGCTTCGGTATCTGAGCCCTGAGCCTCTGACGTCGGCGCCGTCTCCCATACTGGGAGGCGGCGCCCTTCGTTGCGCGTCCAGGCACCAGAACCCGATGACCACTGCCGCCATGCGCCCGGCAGGGTCAGCGCCCGGCGTTAGGGTGGAGTGCATGGATCGCCAGGACAGCCAGTGGGGCCTGCTCGCCCAGTGGATCGAAGAGTCCAGCCGCATCGTCTTCTTCGGCGGCGCCGGGGTCTCGACCGAGTCGGGGATCCCCGACTTCCGGGGCGCCAAGGGCTTCTACCACCAGGACCGGGAGATTCCCCTGGAGCAGGTGCTGTCCATCGACTTCTTCACCGTGCACCCGCAGGCCTACTGGGAGTGGTTCACCCAGGAGAACGCCCGCGAGGGCGTGGCCCCCAATGCGGCGCACAGGTTCGTGGCCGACCTCGAGCGGGCCGGGAAACTGTCGGCCGTGGTCACGCAGAACATTGACGGCCTCCACCAGCGGGCCGGCTCCGAGCGGGTTCTCGAGCTGCACGGCAACTGGTCGCGCCTGACCTGCACCGGCTGCGGCGAGCACGTCACCCTGGACGACGTCGCCGGCGCCCGCTCCGGCGAGGTCCCCCGCTGCCCCGCGTGCGCCTCGGTGCTGCGCCCGGACATCGTGTTCTACGGGGAAATGCTGGATAGCGACGTCATGGAGGGGGCCGTGCGGGCCATCTCGGAGGCGGACCTGCTGATCGTGGCCGGCACGAGCCTGGTCGTCTACCCGGCGGCGGGCCTCATCGACTACTACGCCGGCGAGCGCCTGGTCCTCATGAACGCGACTCCCACGCCGTATGACTCCCGCGCCGACCTCATCATCCGTGAGCCGGTCGGTCAGGTCTTCCAGGAGCTGGAGCGTGGGAGCCGCCAGTCCTAACCGATCCCCTGGTCCTCGAGGTCCACGTAACGCTCGGGCGCCTCGGACTCGCTGAGGGTGGCGGCGTAGTCGGGCACCTCGCTCTGGAGGGACCGGTCCGTGCGGCGGTAGCCCGACGACGGGAACGAGGGCTTCTTGGGGAACTTCATCTTAGGACGTTCCACGTGCTCGTAGGGAATGGACTCCAGCAGGTGGTGGATCATGTTGAGACGGGCCTTGCGCTTGTCGGCGGACTCCACGACGTGCCAGCGGGCGGAGTCGATGTCCGTGTGGACGAACATCTCGTCCTTGGCACGCGAGTAGTCCTCCCAGCGAGGCAGGGCCTCCAGGTCGGTGGGTGAGAGCTTCCAGCGCCGCATGGGGTCAGTCATGCGCGACTTGAAGCGCTTGTACTGCTCCTTCTGAGGGACGGAGAACCAGTACTTGCGCAGCAGGATGCCGTCGTCGACGAGCATCCTCTCGAAGACCGGGCACTGCTGGAGGAAGCGCCGGTGCTCCTCCGGGGTGCAGTACCCCATGACGTGCTCGACGCCGCCGCGGTTGTACCAGGAACGGTCGAACAGGCAGATCTCGCCGGCAGCGGGCAGGTGCGCAATGTAGCGCTGGAAGTACCACTGGGTGCGCTCGCGCTCGGTGGGTACGGGAAGTGCGACCACGCGTGCGATACGCGGGTTGAGGTACTCGGTGATCCGTTTGATCGCCCCACCCTTGCCGGCCGCGTCACGGCCCTCGAAGATGACGACGACGCGGGCGCCGGTGGCCCTGACCCACTCCTGCATCTCGACCAACTCCGCCTGCAGCCTCAACAGCTCGGCCTCGTACAGGGAACGGTCCATGGTAGGGTGCTTCTTCGCCATACTTGAGTTTCTCACAGATCTCATCCAAGCGCGCAGACAACCCGACGATCTCCGTTCAGACAGAGCCGAGGAGCCCGGTCCTGGGAAGGACCGGGCTCCTCTGGAGTGGTAGCGGGGACAGGATTCGAACCTGCGACCTCCGGGTTATGAGCCCGGCGAGCTACCGAACTGCTCCACCCCGCGTCGGTGAGACCAACCTTAGGGGGCGTCCCACCCTTGAGGCAAATGACGAGGGCGTGCCCTTGCTCACCACCCGGTGAGGCGGGTCGCAGGGGCACGCCCTCAGTGGCGGCCGACCGGGCTCAGCCCAGCTTCTTCTGGGCCTCAACGGCCCGCTTGACGGCTTCGTTGAGGCGCTTCTGCGCATCGCCGTATGCCGACCAGTCGCCCTTGCTCCTGGCTGTGTCCGCGTCAGTCATCGCGGTCTGAGCGTCGGAGAGCGCCTGATTGAGCTCCGCCTTCGGATCCGAGGTTCCCGAGGCCGACGGGGTGGCGGAGGAACTGGAGGACGCGCTGGCCGAGGCCGAGGGGGACGCACTGGCTGAAGCCGTGGCCGCGGCGCTCGGGCTCGCCGATGCCTTGGCTCCGCCATCCGCCGTCGGGTCCTTGCCGTCGGTCGTCTCATTGGTGTCATTGGCCGCGGCGGCATCGCCGTCGATGGCCTCCTGACCCGTGGTCGCCCCGGAGTTACCGCCGAAGACCTGGTCGAGCGCCCCCGAGAGGGTGTCGGCGAATCCGACGTTGTCCCCGAAGGAGACCAGCACCTTGCGCAGCAGCGGGTACTGAGTTCCCGACGACGACTGCACGTAGACGGGCTGGACGTAGAGCAGACCGCCTCCCACGGGCAGCGTCAGCAGGTTGCCCTTGATGACCTGGGAGCCCTCCTGGGACAGGAGGTTGAGCTCCTTGGAGATCTCCGGGTTGGAGTCGAAGATGTTCTGCACCTGCCCCGGCCCGGCCACGTTCGAGGAACGCGGAAGCTCCAGGAGTCTCAACTTGCCGTAGCTCGGACTACGCTCCCCCTTCTTCCCGGTGCCGGGAGAGGTCTCGGAGTCCACGGCGAGGAAGCCGGTGAGCACGTTACGGTTGGTGTTTCCGCCGATGATGTAGGCGCTGGACAGGGAGAAGCTCGCCTGGTCCTGCCCCGGCATCTTGAGGGTCAGGTAGTAGGGGGCCTGCTGGTCCTGACCGGGTGTGGTCGGGTCATCCGGGATCTTCCAGAAGTCTCCACCGGAGTAGAACTCCGCGGCGTCGTTGACGTGATAGGTCGCCATCATGGTGCGCTGGACGTTGAACAGGTCCTCGGGGTAGCGCATGTGGGCGATGAGGTCGGCGCTCATCTGGCTCATGGGCGTGACCGTCCCGGGGAAGACCTTCTGCCAGGCCTTGAGGATCGGGTCCTTGTCATCCCACTGGTAGAGCTTGACCGACCCGTCGTAGGCGTCCACGACGGCCTTGACGGAGTTGCGCACGTAGTTGGACTCCTCCGGCGCCCGCAGAAGTCCGCCCTTGTTGTCGGCGGTCGCCGTCGCCTTGGCCAGGGACTCGTGCTGGGCGTAGGGGTAGTTGTTCGTCGTGGTGTAACCGTCGACGATCCACATCACCCGCTTGGGAGTGGCCGGGTTGTCATCGTGATCGACAACGGCCGGGTAGGGGCTGTTGTCCAGGGTCAGCCAGGGGGCCACCTTGGCGACGCGCTTGGCCGGGTCCCGGTCGTAGAGGATCTGGGAGCCCTCGCGCACCTCCTGGGAGAAGAGGATGTTGGCCTCCCGGAACTTGGCGGCGTAGAGCAGGCGGTTGAACGGGTTGGACACGCTCGGCCCGCCGTTGCCGGCGAAGGTGGTGTTGACCTGACCGGTCTTGGACTCGTCGTCGGGGTAGTCCAGCTCGCGCGGCGAGCCGTTGTCCTTGCCACCCACGATGGAGTAGGACGGCGAGGACTGACCGAAGTAGATCCGGGGCTCGTACTTACCCAGGTCGCCCTGGGAGGGGATGCCCCCCTCCCAGAACGAGGGGTAGCCGCGGGTGGCCACCGTGTTGCCGTAGGCGTTCACGACGCCGTAGCCGTGGGTGTAGACGGTGTGCTCGTTGACCCAGGTCTGCTGCTGCTCGCCCAGGCCGGACAGGTTGAGCTCACGTACCGCGATCACCGTGTCCCGACTGGTGGATTCCACCTTGTAGCGGTCCACGTTGAGCCGGTTCGCGAAGGAGTAGTACTGCTTGTTCTGCTGGACCTGCTGGAAGGTCGGGGAGATGAGCCCGGGGTCCAGGAGCCGGATCGATGTGGTGGACTCGGCGTCCTTCTCCAGCTGGCCGGCCGCCGTCTTCGTCGTGGCGTCGTAGTTGGTGGTCTCCACGTTCTCCAGGCCGTAGGCGGCCTTGGTGGCATTGATGTTGCGCTGGATGTACTCGGCCTCCTGGCGCTGGGCGTTGGGGTCGACGATGAACTTCTGGATGACCAGCGGGTAGGCGGTCCCCACCACCAGGGAGGAGACGATCATGACAACCACACCGATGATCGGCAGGCGCCAGGAGCTGGATCGCACCGAGGCGACGAAGAGGAAGGCCACGGCCAGTCCGATCGCCGCGAGAATCGCGTTGGCGGGGATGACCGCGTTGACGTCGGTGTAGTTGGCGCCGTCGAACTTGGAGTTGGAGGCGTACAGGGCGCTGTAGCGACCCAGCCAGTAGCCCACGGCCCGGATGACGGCGTACAGCGCCAAGAAGATCGCCAGGTGCATGCGTGCGGCCTTGGTGAAGTGGGGCTTACGCACCACGGAGATACCGCCGTACAGGTAGTGGACGACGATCGAGGCCACCCCGGCGAACAGGACGACGCCGGACAGGAAGGACACGAGCGTCAGCACTGCGGGCAGGATGAAGACGTAGAAGGAGATGTCGATCCCGAACTGGGGGTCCTTGACTCCGAAGGACTGGGAGTTGAAGGCCAGCAGAATCTCCCGCCAGCTGGGGGCCAGCTCCCAGGCCGAGCCGAACAGGGCCAGCACCGCGGGCACTGCCCAGGTCAGCCGACGTCGCACCGGCTCGATGACGGAGCGGTAGGCCTCGAGGTTGCGCGTGGCCTCGTCGTCGGGCATCCCGATCTCCCGGGCCCGGTAGGCCCTGGTCATCGAGACGAAGACGGCCCCGAACATGATGCCGAATCCCACCAGGAACAGGACGATGAGGGCGATCCACTGCGTCCACAGCACCCGGGCGTACCCGATCTGACTGAACCAGAGGACCTCGGTCCACACCTGCGACAGGATGCCGATGGCCACGGCGATGGCCGTGATGATCGAGATGGTCAGGGCCAGCGGGCCGGGACGGCCGCCGCCTTTACCGGTGCGCGGAGCGCGGGGAGGACGGGGCCCTCCCCCACCCATGCGTCCAAGGCCGAACAGTCCGGCTAAGTTGTCAGGCTTCCCCTGTCGGGACGAGCCGGTGGACTTGCTCGAGGACTCCTCGGGGGTTGAGTCCGGGGACTCGTCATCGGGCCTGGTGCTCACGATCCTGCTCCCTGTCTGACGTGCGTGGTGACGCCGCCTCGCACACGGTGAAACATGGCGTCATCGGCCGGAGGGGCCGCTCGGACCATCGTCCCACACACCTCTGACACGGCCATAACCTTCTCCAGGATGAGAAAACGCCTCGGGTGGCAGGGCGCGCCCCCTGACTGATGAAGCCTCGTCATTGGAGGAGGAGGCGCCACCAGTGAGACGATGGCGGCGTGACTGACACAATGCATGACGAGGCGACCACCGCGGGGGCGGGTCGAGCCGCAGCCTTATCGGCAGGGGCCCTGGCCCGCGCGGTGACGGAGACCGAGACTCACGTGGCGGCCCACGGCTGGGACCAGCCGGTGCGCGTCTTCGCGCTGGTGCGCACCGCCGAGGCTCTTGAGGCCGACCCGGACGTGGCCGACCTCCTGGATACCGCCACCGTGGAGGAGGCCCGCACGAACCCCGAGCTGCTCATGGTGGTGGAGCAGGACGGGCTGCCGCCCGCCGCGGACCTGGAGCACCTGTTGGCCCAGCTCGCCTGGCCCGACTCCGTCCACGGCGCCGCCATCAGCGTCGAGCGGCTGGTCCTGCCGCCTGCGGCCCAGGAGGAGGCCGAGGCCATCACCGATGCCGCCCAGCGTCTGGCCTTCCTCCAGGAGCGCCCGGACCGCGAGGACATCCGCATGGTGGTGGGGGTCCTGCGCGGCGGGCAGTCCTGGTGCGTACTGCGCTCACGCAGTCACGACGACGACGCCTCGCTCTATCAGGGCGAGCGCCTGGTCCCCGGCCTGGTCGAGGCCCTGGAGGCGACCTTCCTGTAGCCGGTCACCGTCGGGAGAGCACTCGGCGCTGGTCACCGGAGCTGCGTGGCCCCGTGCGCCTCAGTCCTTGTCCGTGCCGGTCAGGTCCTGCTCGTCGGGCTCTCCGGGCGAGTCCTCGCCCTCGGCGCCGGCCGAGGCGGGGTCGGCTGACTGGTCGGGTTCCTGGGCGGCGGCGTCGGCGGAGGCAGGGCTCCGGTCCCCGAGGCCCTCGGGGCTGTTCTCGTCGGCTTCCTTGGCGCCCTCGGCGTACCCGAGGGTCCCGTCCAGCAGGGAGGCCAGGTCGGCGTCGATCTCGGCGTCGATGTCCTGGGCCATGCGCCGCATGGTGAGGAAGTCCTTGGGGTTGGCGAGCTCGGAGGCCGTGGGCATGACGTCGGGGTGGTTCCAGAAGGCGTCGCGCTCGGCGTCACCGGCCTGGGCGCCCAGGTGGGCCCACAGCTCGGCGGCCTCCCGGGCCCGGCGGGGACGGAAGGTCAGCCCGATGAGGCGGGCGAAGACCTGCTCGGCGGCGCCGCCCTGGGCCCGGCGCCGGCGCATCATCTCGGCCAGTGCCATGAGGTGGGGCAGGTGCGGTGCGGCGGCGCGGGCGGTGACCACCTCGACCCAGCCCTCAACGAGTGCCAGGAGCGTCTCCAGGTCCTCCAGGGCCTCGCGCTGGGCCGCCGTCTCCTGGGGCGCGAACAGCCCGCTCTCAAGGGCCTCGCGCAGGGCGTCGGGGTCGTTGGGGTCGACCTGGGCCACGGCGGACTCCAGGGTCTCGGTGTCGATGCGGATCTCGCGGGCGTAGGCGACCACTGCCTGGAGCACCTGCCCGCGCAGCCAGGGCACGTGGGCGTAGAGGCGGGCGGTGGCGGCCTCCCGCACGGCCAGGAACATGCGGGCCTCGTCCTCGTCGACCTCCAGCCCCTCGGCGAAGGCGACCACATTGGCGGGAACCAGTGCCGTACCGGGCTCACGGGTCAGGGGCAGGCCGGTGTCGGTGGCCCCCAGCGCCTCCTTGGCGAGCTCGCCGATGGCCTGGCCGATCTGGAGACCGAAGGCCGTGCCGGCCATGGTGCGCATGATGGATCCGAGCGCCCCCATCTGCTGGGCGGCCTGCCCCATCTCGGCCGGCATCTCCTGAATCTGCTTCTCCAGGGTGCGGGCCAGGGCGGTGGTGACGGCCTCGGCCACCGGGGCGCACACGTCCTTCCACACCGGCAGCGTGCGCTCGACCCAGCTGCTGCGGCTCCATGCCTCCCGCTGTCCGGGGGCCGGCATGAACTCGGTGGCCGTATCCAGCCACAGGTCGGCTACCTGAAGGGCCTGGCGCGTGGACTCGGCGACCGCGGCGGTCACCGTGGGGTCGCCGTCGCCGCGCGCCTGCTGGAGGGCCAGCTCCTGGCCCATCTGCCAGTTGACCGGCTCGGCGGTGGAGGCGGAGAACATCTGCTGGAACTGGGCGCGCATCGCCAGCAGCTGGGCGGGACTGAGCTGGGAGATGTCCCCCACCCCCGGCATCTGGGCGATGGAGCTGGGATCCACCCCGGATGAGCGCAGGGCGCTGACGGCGTCGGAGGCCATCTGCTCGCCGAACAGTGATGCGAGCATCTTCTCGAGCTCGTCGAAGGCGTCCTCGCTCACGGGGTTTCCTCTCGCCGGGTCGTCCTTGGGCATCGTCCGGGCCGTCTGGGGCGCCCGGACACTGTCGCTAACGGCCCTATGGTCGCACCCATTCCTGTGCCGGGGCTATGTCCCGTTCGCCGACGGCGTGCCCGCTCCGTCTCGGTCGGGCCCGTGTCCTCTCCGGGTCGGCAACGTGCCGGCACAGGGTCGGCACCGGGTCTGCGACGTGCCGGCAGTGTGTCGAGTTCGTGCCGGGTTCGTGTCGGTTTCTGCGCGTCTTCCTCAGGAAGATGTCGCATGATGAGCGCGTGACGCACCCAGACCAGCACGACGCCGTCGACGCCGCGGGCTCGCTCGCCCCTGACGACACCCGGCCGGCCCCGGAGCCTGAGGATGATCGGCTCGACCGGGCCGAGCACGCCGAGGCTCCGCAAGCGCAGCCCTCCCCACAGGACCGGCGCCGACGCAGGCTGCGGCGCACTGCGGCGGTCGGGGCGGTCCTGGTGGTGGTGGCCCTCATCGTCGCCGTCTTCACGGTGCCGATCAACGTGGTCATCGAGGCTCCCGGCCCGACCTGGAACGTGCTGGACAACGGCTCGTCGTCGAGCCAGGACGTCCTGAAGGTCTCGGGAACCGAGACCTACCCGACCCAGGGCGCCCTGCGGATGACGACGGTCTCGGTGTCGGGCTGCCCCGGCTACCCGGTGACCACCGCCGACCTCATCGCCGCCTGGTTCTCCGCGGACAAGCGGATCGTGGACCGTAACGAGGTGTGCCCGCAGGATCAGAGCGCCGAGCAGGTCGAGGAGACCGGCAAGGCTCAGATGACCGCCTCGCAGGACTCCGCCGTCATCGCCGCGCTCGTGGAGACCGGCAAGGCCGGAGCCATGCACCTGACCGTCACCGAGGTGGCCGAGCAGCAGACCTCGACCGAGGTCCAGGCCGGAGACGTCCTGGAGACCATCACTCCTGAGGGCGGCCAGGCCACGACCATCACCTCCTTCTCCCAGCTGAAAGAGCTCATGACCACCATTGCCGAGGGCACTCGGGTGACCCTCGGGGTGCGCCGCGGCGATCAGCAGGTGGCCGCCGCGCTCACCACGATCGCCCCGCAGGAGGGGACGACCGGTTCCCTGCTGGGGCTGAGCCTGAAGATCTCGGTGGACAGCAAGGTGGACGCCACCTTCGGCCTGTCCGACGTCGGCGGCCCCAGTGCCGGCATGATGTTCGCCCTGGGGGTCGTTGACGAGATCACCCCGGGGGCGCTGACCGGCGGTAAGGACATCTCCGGGACCGGGACGATCGACATCAACGGCCAGGTCGGCCCCATCGGCGGTATCCAGCAGAAGATGGCCGGTGCCCGCAAGGCGGGCTCCACGTACTTCCTGGCCCCGGCGAGCAACTGTGACGAGGTCAAGGGCCATGAGCCCAAGGGCATGCAGGTCTTCGCCGTCGGCACGCTGCACGAGGCCGTCACCGCCACCGAGGCGATCGCCTCGGGCGACACCTCCGGCCTGGCCACATGCTCGGCCAAGTGACCCCCGCTGACCCGGCGCTCGGCCGGGGACAGTTATCCACAGGCCGGTAACTGCCTCTGGTGGCTTGGACGCGCCCCGTGCCACTGTCGCACCGTGTCCTGACGCGCTTGCCAGGACGTCGATCTCCCGGCGCCCCTTCGGGTTCCGGGAGGACTGTGAGGAGGCACGATGCGTGTACGTGGTGGGTGCGCCATCCTGTGGCGCCAGCAGGGCGTCAGCCAGATCGGGACGAGTCCCGGGCGGCGCACCATTGTCAGTGACCTGAGCCTGGCCGAGCAGCGCCTGCTCGATGAGTTCGCGCGCAGCCTGGAGAGCACGGGCGTCTACCGGGCCGCCCGGCGCAGCCGGGTGCCGGTGGCGCGGGCGCGTGAGATCGTCGCGGACCTTGAGCGTCAGGGGGTGCTGGTGGCCTCGGCGACCAGCGAGCTCGGTGGGGCCGACGGCGTCTACTGGGACCGGCTCGGAGCTGACGCCAAGGGCCGTGGCGCGGTCCTGTCCCAGGCCGTCCTGGCTGTTCACGGCGTGAGTGCTCTGGCTCAGGAGGCGGCTCTGTGGCTGGCGGAGGCCGGGGTGGGCACGATCCTGTCCACCCGTTCCCCGCAGGACGGGGGCCTGGCTCCGCTGCTGTCGGCACGTTTCCCGGCCCTGCGGACGCGGGCGCCTTTGCGCACCCGCCCCGATGTCATGGTGACGGTGGACGCGCACGTGGTCGAGCCGCTGCTCGCGCGCCGGCTCGCTCAGGAGGACGTGGTGCACCTGCCGGTCGTCGTCGGCGAGGCGGGGGTGCGCATCGGCCCGGTACTCAACGGTCAGGGTCCGTGCTCGACCTGCCTGGACCTGTGGGAGAGGGACGCCGACCCGTGCTGGCCGGCGCTGGCCACGCAGATGCGCACCCTGCCCATGCCGGAGGTCGAGCACCTGGTCCTGCACGAGGCGGCGGCGTCGACGGCGCGGGCCGTCATCGACACGCTGGTGGCCCAGGCTTCCGGGGCCGACCGCGCCGGGGACGAGACTGAACCGGGCGGGGAGACGAGCGCAGGCTCGGCCGCGTGGTGGTCCACGCACTCGGTGGAGGTCACGGGCCAGGAGCCCCGGGGGCGGCACAGGGCCTGGGAGCGTCACCCCGAGTGCCTGTGCTCGCAGCTGTGACCGCCGTCGGGCAGGAGTGCCTCGGGCCGGTCAGTCCCCGGCCTCGAAATCGCGCAGAAGAGCCAGGACCGGCCCTCCGTATTCCTGAAGCTTGGTGGCGCCCACGCCGCGGATGAGGGAGAGCTGGGGCAGGCTGGTCGGTTTGACGACGGCGATGTCCCGCAAGGTGGCGTCGGCGAAGACCGTGTAGGCGGGCCTGGACCGCTCCTTGGCGATCTGGGAGCGCCAGGCCCGCAGCTCCTCGAACAGGGCGATGGTGCGGGGGTCGTTGTTGGCCTCGAAGTCGGCGGCGGACTGTCGGGAGCGTTCCTTGGCGCTTTGGCGGCCCTGGTGTCGGGAGGCGTCTCGGCTGCCGTGGCCGGTGGGCCACAGGCCGTCCAGGAAGCGGGAGGGTTTGCGGGAGGCCCGCCCTCCGGCGTTGCGGGCGCGGGCGTAGGAGATGATGAGGTGCTCGCGCGCGCGGGTGACGCCCACGTAGAGCAGGCGCCGCTCCTCCTCGATGGCGGCCTGCCCTTCGGCCAGGGAGATCGGCAGCAGGCCCTCGCAGACGCCGGCGAGGATGACGGCGTCCCACTCCAGGCCCTTGGCGGCGTGCAGGGAGGACAGGGTGACGCCCTCGACGGTGGGGGCATTCTGGGCGTCGGCGCGCTCACGCAGCTCGGTGTGGAAGGCGTCGAGGTCGGCGCCGCGGGTCTGGGCCATCTCGTCTGCCAGGGCCACCAGGGCGTTGAGGGCGTCCCAGCGCTCGCGCACGGCTCCGCGGGGGGCGGGCGGCTCCTCGCTCCAGCCCTCGCGGGACAGGACGGTGCGCGCGTCCTGGCCGAGGTCTCCGGTCAGGGTGGCCTTCTCGGTGCGGGCGGCCCCGAGGATGACGGCCATGGCGCGTTTGACCTCCTCACGCTCGAAGAAGCGCTCGCCGCCGCGCACGAGGTATCCGATCTGGGCTCCGGCCAGGGCCTGCTCGAAGACCTCGGACTGGGAGTTGGTGCGGTACAGGATCGCGATCTCGCTCAGGGGGACCCCGGCGGCCTGCAGGCGGCGCACCTGGGCGACGGCGCCCTCGGCCTCGGCGATGTCGTCGTCGTAGGTCTCGAAGCGCACGGCGGGGCCGCTGGGCCGCTGGGCGACCAGCTCGACGGCGCCTGCGGGCAGGTGCAGGCCGCCGCCCCCGCGCCGCGAGCGGGAGAGGACCCGGTTGGCCAGGGAGACGACCTGCGGAGTGGAACGGTAGTCGCGGCTCAGGCGCACGGTACGCGCGCCCTCGTAACGGGTGGTGAAACCGGTGAGGAACGCCGGCGTGGCGCCGGTGAAGGAGTAGATGGTCTGGGAGACGTCACCGACGACGCACAGCTGGCGGCGCCTGCCCAGCCACAGGTCCAGCAGGCGCTGCTGGAGCGGGGAGACGTCCTGGTACTCGTCGACGACGAAGTGCTTGTACTGGCCGCGCACCTGGGCGGCGACATCCTCGCGATCCAGGAGGATCCCGATGGTCAGCAGGAGCACGTCCTCGAAGTCGATGACGCCGCGCTCGGTCTTGGCCTCCTCGTAGAGGGACAGGACCTGGGCGACCGTGGCCGCCTCCTGCCCGGCCACGCCGGTGCGGCCGGCGGCGACGGCGGCCTGGGCGTAGTCCTCGGGCAGGGTCATGGTGACCTTGGCCCACTCGACCTCGGCGGCCAGGTCCCGCACGGTGGCCCGGTCAGTGGGCAGGCCCAGGCGGCGGGCGGCGGCGCCGACCAGGGGCGCCTTGTGGGCCTGGATGTCGGGGCGCCGTCCGCCGATGGCGGTGGGCCAGAAGTAGGTGAGCTGGCGCAGGGCGGCGGCGTGGAAGGTGCGGGCCTGGACGCCGGGGACGCCGAGGTCGGCCAGGCGCGAGCGCATCTCTCCGGCGGCGCGGGCGGTGAAGGTCACGGCCAGAACCTGGGTGGCCTGGTAGGCGCCGGTGGCCACGCCGTGGGCGATGCGGTAGGTGATGGCCCGGGTCTTGCCGGTGCCGGCGCCGGCCAGGACGCACAGGGGGCCTTCGAGGTGCTCGGCGACCTCGCGCTGGTCGGGGTCGAGGGCCTCCAGGAGCCTGGATGCGTCGAGGGGGGCGGGGTGGGGGGTGGTCGGGCTCATCGGGACCAGCCTGCCACGCGGCGGTGACAGGAATCGACGGTCCTTGGCCCGGGCGGGGTGGCGTCAGCTGACGATGGGGCCGCCGTACCAGTCCTCGATGAGGAGTCGGGCGATGGAGGTGGGGCCGGGCAGGAGGATGCTGCCGTCGTCGGCGGCCGCGGTGAGCTCGTCACGGGAGACGAGGCGGGCCTCGACGACCTCCTGGCCGTCGGGGCGGGGCCGGTCCTCACCGGGGGCCAGGCGGGCGCGGCAGCCGAGCATGAGGGAGCGCGGGAAGGGCCAGGGCTGGGAGGCGACGTACTCGACGTCGGCCACGCGCAGCCCGGTCTCCTCCCACACCTCCCGGGCCACGGCCGCCTCAACGGACTCGCCGGCCTCGACGAAGCCGGCCACGACCGAGTAGCGCCGGGGAGCCCAGGTGGCGCCGCGCACGAGGAGAAGGCGGTCGGAGGTGTCGGTGACCGCCATGATGACGGCCGGGTCGGTGCGCGGGAAGTGGACGGTGGCGCAGTCGGAGCAGCGGCGGGCCCAGCCGGCCTCGATGATCTCGGTGCGTCCGCCGCAGGCCGGGCAGTAGGCGGAGCGGGCGTGCCAGGCGGCCAGGGCGGTTGCCGTGGTGGCCAGGCCGGCGTCGCGGGCCGTCATCTGGGCGCCCATGGCTCGCAGGGCGGAGAGCGGGTAGCGCTCCAGCAGGCGGCGCAGGTCGGGGTGGTCGACGGCGGTGCCCTCGGCGTCGGAGCCGGTGGCGGGCGGCTCGGGGGCGTCGGGGACCTCGAGGGCCTGGGGCACAACGACGGCGATCCAGGCGGGGCCGGAGGCTGCGGCGTCGGCAAGCTCGCGGCCCATGTAGAGGACGGTCAGGTCGGAGCAGCGAGTGGGGGCGGAGGCTCCGAGGTAGCCGACGCGCAGGTCGGGCAGGCCCCAGCCGCTGCGGACGCCGGGTCCCTCCCAGGCGGTGGCGCCGGGGCTGCCGATGAGGCTGGGCGGGGTGAGGCCGTCGTCGGGCAGGTCGGGGTGGATGGCGGGGCCGGTCAGGGCGACGCGGCCGCGGGCGTCGACCAGCAGCAGGCGAGTCTCGGGGTCGGCGGCGAGGCGCTCCAGCAGCCTGGGCTCGCTGCGTCGCTCGGCGTCGCGGTCGGTGGCGGAGCGGGACAGGGCGAGCTGGTCGGTGCGCATGGGATCACTCTCCCACCCCCTGCTTCGAGGCGCACATGGGCACGCCCATACCGATAGGAGATGAATATGGACCCCGGCGGCTGCCGGGGCGAGGGGCGAGGCGTTCTGCGAGAAGGCGGGCGGTGTGCGGGCGGCGCGGAGGCCGCGTGCGGACCATGCTGGTCGCCGGTGCCGCCGTTTAGGCTGGGGGTGTGCGCACCTATCTCGATCATGCCGCCACATCCCCGGTCCGCCCCGAGGTCGCCCGGCAGATTGCCGAGGACCTGGCCAGTGGACTCGGGGGCTGGGCGAATCCGAGTGCGCAGCACACTGCGGGCCGGCGGGTGGGGGCGCTGCTGGCGCAGGCGCGTGCCCGCCTGGCGAGTGCCCTGGGGGTGGATGCGCATGAGGTGCTGCTGACCTCCGGTGGGACGGAGGCCGACGCCCTCGTGGTCTCGGGGCGGGCGCGAGCGGTTCCGGGCGGGAGGCTGGTCGTCTCTCCGATTGAGCACCCGGCGGTTCTGGACTCGGCGCGCACCGCCGTGGACCAGCTGGGGGCGGGGCTGAGCCTGCTGGAGGTTGACAACGCCGGGCGGGTCGAGCTCGACTCGGTGGATCGAGCACTGGCGCCGGCGGGCAGTACCGGCCACTCCCCCGCGTCCCTGGTGTCGGTGATGACGGCGAACAATGAGACCGGCGTGGTGCAGGACATGGCGGCGCTGGTGGAGCGCGTACGGGAGGCCAGCGGCGCCGGGCGTCCCGGCGAGACCGGGTACGTACCCGTCCACTCCGACGTGGTTGCGGCGCTGGGGAAGGTTCCGGTGGACTTCCATGGCTGGGGTCTGGATGCGATGAGCCTGACGGGGCACAAGCTGGGGGCGCCGGTGGGTGTGGGGGCCCTGGTGGTTCGCCGCGACCTGGGGTTGACGCCGGCCACGGGTGGGGGCCGTCAGGAGCGGGGGCTCCGCTCGGGCACTCAGGACGTGGTGGCGGCCCGGGCACTGGCGCTGGCGGTGAAGCTGGCGGTCGCCGAGCGGGAGGAGCAGGAGGCCCGGCTGGCGGTGCTGCGGCGTCGGATCCTGGAGGGTGCCGGGGGGCTTGCGGGCGTTCACGCCACGTTGCCGGAGGGTGCCGATCATGTGGCCTCGACGGCGCACCTGTGGTTCGAGGAGGCCGACGCCGAGGCGCTGCTCATGGCCCTGGACCTGGCGGGGATTGATGCGTCGGCGGGGTCGGCCTGCCACGCCGGGGTCACCCAGCCCAGTCACGTGCTCCTGGCGATGGGCTTTGAGGAGGGGCCGGCCCGCTCCACGCTGCGCTGCTCACTGGGCCGGGAGACGATCCCCGAGGACGTCGAGCGCCTGCTCGCCGCCCTGCCCGCCGCCCTGGAGGGAGCCAGGCGCGCCTGGAAGGTGACGCACAAGGCGGCCGGGACACACTCGTAACAGCATCCAGTCCGACGACTCACGAGGAGCACCGCATGCCCACCACCTCGAACAAGATGATCGGCGACTTCAGCAGCAAGCCGGCATCGGCCGCCATGTACGCGGCGATCGAGTCCTACGCCCTCTCGCTCGGCTCCGTCACGAAGCACCTGACGGCCCAGGTGAGCTTCTCCGTCAACCGGAAGTTCCTGTGGGTCTGGACCTATGAGAGGACGGGCGACGGCACCCTGTTCCTCAACGAGAGGCTCGATCGTCCCATGGAGGATCCGCACTTCCACCGCGTCGACCAGGTCAGTGCCAACAGGTGGAACCACCACGTCGTCGTCAAGACGATGGAGGCCGCACAGAGCGACTGGCTCCGGGACCTCATTCGCGCCGGCCATGAGTTCGCCGCCCGTTGAGTGACCCTCAATGGCCACGCAACAGCGCCATGCTGCCGGCCATCCGCTCTTGAGCCCGAGTTCTTGGCCATCGGGGACGTACTTGGTGACCGAGGACTGCGATGTCCCCAAACGACTGGAGTCCGTCAGCAGTCGTGTGGGGGAAAAGTACGTCCTGGGCGGAGAACGCAGTTCTCGATCCAGCGCAGCCCCTCTCACACGCGGTCGACGAACTGAGCGGCGATCTCCCGAGGAACGGGGTCCCATTCTTGTACGTATCTGATGGCTCGCGCACTCCCGTCCCTTCTCCCGGAGTCACGCAGGCGCCGTACCTCGTCCCGGTCCAGCGGGCTCTCCGAGAGCATGCGATCGATCGACAGGCTGTAGGTCTGCCGGAAGAACATGCGTTCCTGCTCGCTCTTCGTCATCGGACGCTCTCGACCATCTGCTATCCGCCAGATCGCCAGCAGCATGGCGAAAATAACCAAGAAGGCCAACCACGCATCAGACATCGCGACTCCTTTCGTGAACGATGAGGCAAGAGCACCATGAGCACACTGACACGCACTGCCACGCCTTTGTCGAGTCGAGCCCGACGAAGAGCATGACGCCACTGGTCAGGCGCTGCTGGAACATGCCTGGGCACTACCGTCACATGCTCACCCGCCACGCTGAGAATGCGCTTGCACTCCCCCGACGGATAACGAAGAACTCTGCGCATCAACGCTGGTCGCGCAGGGTCAGGGTGAAGCTGCCGGCGCCGGTGACGCACTTGTCAGGTATGACATCTCCTCCCTCAGCGCCTTCTTTGCCGGGCGCCACGAGGTCCCCTGGGTTCTTCCGGTTGCCCCGTCGCGGTCGACCTGCGGTAGCCTGCCACGGCCCGTAGCAACGGCTACCCGTCTGCCTGAAGGAGATCCTCGTGCGCGTCCTGGCCGCCCTGTCCGGTGGAGTCGACTCCGCCGTGGCCGCGGCGCGCGCCGTCGACGCCGGTCACGAGGTCGTGGGCGTCCACATGGCCCTGACCCGCAACCGGGCCCAGACCCGTTCGGGTTCGCGTGGCTGCTGCTCCATCGAGGACTCCGCCGACGCCCGCTGGGCCGCCCAGATCCTGGGCATCCCCTTCTACGTGTGGGACCTGTCCGAGGAGTTCGAGGAGCGCGTCGTGGCCGACTTCCTCGACGAGTACCGCGCCGGACGCACACCCAATCCCTGTGTGCGCTGCAACGAGCGCGTCAAGTTCGACGCCCTCCTGGAGCGGGCCCTGGCCCTGGGCTTCGACGCCGTCGCCACCGGCCACTATGCGCGCCTGAGCGGCGGCGCCTCCTCCGGCCGCCCCGGCGACACCACGGGCCTCACGCTGCGCCGCGCCGTCGACGCCGCCAAGGACCAGTCCTATGTTCTGGCCGTCTCGGGCCGCGAGGGCCTGGCCCGGGCGCTCTTCCCGCTGGGCGATGCCCCTTCCAAGGCGCAGGTGCGCGCCGAGGCCGAGTCCCGGGGGCTGCCGGTGGCCTCCAAGCCGGACTCCTACGACATCTGCTTCGTGGCCGACGGCGACACGCGCGGTTTCCTGACCCGCTCGCTCGGCGCCCACGAGGGCGCCATGGTCTCCCCCGACGGCGAGGTCCTGGGCACCCATCAGGGCTACTTCGGTTTCACCGTCGGCCAGCGCAAGGGCCTGGGTCTGTCCCGCCCGGCCGAGGACGGCCGCCCCCGCTACGTCATCGAGACGCATCCGGCCACCAACGAGGTCGTCGTCGGCCCCGAGGAGCTGCTCAGCCGCACCGCGGTCGACGGCGACGGGCTCGTTCTGCTCGCCGACCCCGAGCCGCTCACCACCGGCCCGGACACCGGCACCACCGATTCTGACGGCTCCCCCGCCGTCGGCTGGCAGGAGGCCAGCGTCCAGGTGCGCGCTCACGGCCGCCCGGTCCCGGCAAGGGTCCGCGTCGATGCGGCGCGCGGGCTCCTGCACGCCGACCTGGCCGTGCCCTTGCGTGGCGTGGCCGCCGGTCAGAGCCTGGTCATCTACGGCGGCGACGACGGCGACCAGGTCCTGGCCCAGGCGACCGTCGCGTCCGAGCAGTCCCCCAGCCACGCCGTCGCCTGACGTCCCACCCGGGCTGTGCCGGATACGGACATGACGGCACATTCCTACGGACATGTGCCCGCACGACAGGAAGTCTATTCAACCGATCGGTACGAATCTTATTCCGCCTCTCGGCCGGCCCATTTCCTTCTAGGCTGCGGTTATGTCTCCGTCTCCTGACTCCCCTGCTCCTGACTCCCCTGCTCCCGAATCGCCTTCCCCGGAGGCCCCCTCATCCACGACCCCGCCGCCTGCGGCGCCGCCCCAGGGGCCTCCTGCCCTCGCCTCACCGCCTCCGCCTCAGCGGCGCCGTCGGGCACGGCTCGGGATCCTCAGCGCCGTCGTCGCCCTGGTCCTGGCGCTCGGCGGTGGAGGCATCTGGGCGCTGACGCGCAGCTCCGACCCGCTCTCCATGGTCACGGCCCCGATCCTCCAGGCGCAGCAGGACCTGTCCAACATCGGTAAGGAGCTCGCGGCGGCACCCTTCGACGCCAACAGCACCACGACGATCACCAGCAAGCAGCTGACGATCCTGCGGGTGATCGCTGATCGACGTGAGGCACTGGTGGCTTTGAACCCGAGCTCATCGTCGTCCTACGCCGCGTGGCAGGTCCCCATCCCCGATAATCTGGCTGGCCAGTACCTCGACTGCCGGATGAACGCCAAGACCTTGGACTGCGGTGACCAGATCAGCATCGATCTGGCCTCGGGGATCAACTCCCCCGCCAAGCCCTCAACTGTCTCCGCCGAGGCCCCCACGGCGCCCGCCTCACCGGTTGCACCCCAGCCCAGTGACGCCCGCTCGGCCGCTCCCTCCCAGAGCGGGCCCTCGAAGATCCCCAATGGCATGGCCCCCACGAACCCCGTGGGCCCCGCGGCTCCCTCCGCCGCCCCGTCCTCCACTCCTGGCGCACCGGCGTCACCGAGCACGCGGGCGTCGGGACCGGCACCCGCCTCGGTGCGGCTGAGCGACACTCCCGGGGACGGAAAACCCCTGTCGGTCAGCTCCGACGGAACCGTGAGCGTCAACCGGGAGAAGGTCTCGGGGCTGAAGCTCGACGGTTCCAAGCCGGTGTGGGCGACCCGAGTCGAGGCGCCCCGCAAGCTCGTCAGTGTCAACCTGCCGATGAGCCGTGATGTCTGGGTGGTCAGTGACGGCGTCACGGTGGCCGGCCTGGACGGCAGCAGCGTGCTGTGGTCGAGCAAGCTCCCCGAGGGCGCGGGCGCTCTCAACACCTTGGGCACCGAGGTGGTACCCCGCTGGCAGACCAGCAAGGGGGCCCTCGTCATGGCCTACCCGGACTCGCTGCGCGCCCTCGACCCGGTCGACGGGAGCACGATCTGGAGGGTCTCCACCCCGGTGACCTCGTGGGCGGCCGGCGATGGCTACGTCGTGGTCTTCAACGGCTCGACGACGTCGGTCATGACCTTCGACTCCGGCTCGAGCTCGACCCGCGCCACGGCGCTGCCGACCTCAGCCCCGACCTCCGCAGCCAAGCCCGCCCCCAGCCTGGAGGAGCTGGGCGGCACCACCCTCGATGTCCCGACCGTTTGCGCCGACGGCTTCGCCTCCGTGGTCCGCGGCACGACGAAGTCGCAGGTGGTCGAGAAGATGAAGGATGACAAGACCAGCCTCACCTTCTCCAGCGGCACCGCGACCGCGGCGGCGGGCAACGGCCCTGGCGGAAGCAACTTCACCGTCGCGCTGAAGGAGGCTCAGCCGGGCTTCTTCGGCTCCTCCCCGGTGACGGTCGCGGTTCTGGAGTGCAACAGCGGCACCGCTGCGGCCTTCGACGTCATGGCCGCCTACAACGGGGACAAGCAGATGGTCGGCTCCCTCATCATGGAGGGCAGCAACGAGATCGGCTACACTCCGGCAACCCATATGGAGAACCTGCGCGTCGTGGGCGGAACCGTGCTGTTCAACATGCCCCAGCTCATGGTCGCCGGGGACATGGACTGCAAGGCCTGTTCCGGTTCGGGGACGGCCGCCGTCGCCGCTCAGTGGGACGGTGAGTCCCTGGCGCTGTTCGACGTCGTCTACCACCTCCCGACCCAGGACATCCACCGCCCGTCACTGGTCAAGGTTCAGGCTGTCTACGACGCCCTGGCTGCTAAGGAGGACAGTAAGGTCACCGACCAGGTCGACTCCGCGGTGCTCTCCTCCCTGGATGAGCCGGCCGGCTCCACGCAGGCCGGTGACGCCACGGCGCGCAGCGCCTACCTGCCCAAGGGAGGCAAGGTGGCCTCCTGCCTGCTGGCGGGCCCCAAGGACTCGTTGTTCGGGACCATGGTGATCTCTGAGGATCTGGCTCCCGGGTCGATCCTGTGCCCGATGACCTCGGAGGATCAGTCCAAGCCCTGGATGCAGCCGCTTCCCAACCACCGCGCTCAGTTCGAGTACGGGGCCTGGCTCATCCTCACTCCCAGTGAGGACGGCTTCAAGGTCACCGGACTGGGGCACCGGAGGAGCTGACGCCCCGTGCGCGTTGTGGGGGTGCGCCGTCGATGAGACGGGGCACCCCCACAATGTCATTGAGGACGAGGTCGTTGAGGACGAGCTCAGCCGCGCAGCCTGGCGAGCTCCTCGACGAGCTGGGGCACGACCTCGGTGACGTCGCCGACGACGCCGAAGTCGGCCATCTCGAAGATCGGGGCCTCGGAGTCGTCGCAGATGGCGACGACGGTGCCGGCCCCCTGGATGCCGCTGGTGTGGTGGACAGCGCCGGAGACGCCCAGGCCGATGTACAGGCGTGGGGAGATGGTCTCGCCGGTCTGACCGATCTGGGCGCTGCGCTCGATCCAGCCCTCGTCGCAGGCCACGCGGGTGGCTCCCACCGCGGCGTCGAGCGGCTGGGCCAGGGAGCGGACCAGGTCGAAGTCGCCGTCCACGCCGCGGCCGCCCACGACGACAGTGCGCGCCTCGCTCAGGACCGGACCGGAGGCCACGGAGGTGGCCTCACGCGAGACGAGGCGCACGGCGGCGGCCTCGGCGCTGACGGGGACCTCGAGGGGCTCGGCCGTCAGGGGCACCCCCTCAGTCGCGGCGACCTCGGCGATCCCGGGGCGCACGGCGATGATCGGTGCGTTGCCGCCCGAGGCGACGCCGGCGGTGGTGGACCAGGAGCCGGACAGGACCAGCTTGGAGGCGCGCAGCTCGGTGCCGGCGGCCTCCAGGGCGGTGACGTCGCTGACGCAGGCCGAGCCGAGCACGACGGCGGCCCGTCCGGCCAGCTCCTTGCCGCGGTAGTCGGAGACGACCAGGACCGCGGCGGGCTGGACGGCGCCGACGGCCGCCACGACGGCGTCGGCTGCGGTGGCGGGCAGGTGGGCGGCCTCACCCAGGTCGGCGGACAGCAAGCGGGTGGCTCCGGCGCCGGCCAGGGCCGCTGAGGCGGCCTCACCCAGAGGCTGGAGGGCCAGGGCGACGACGTCGCCGCCGGTCAGCTCCCGGGCGGCGGTGAGCAGCTCCAGGCTGGGGCCGGTGGGGGCGGCCTCGGTGGTCTCGAGGTCGACGAGGACGAGCAGGGGGGCATCGAGCATGGGAATCAGCTTCTTTCGCGAGTGGTAGGAGGCGAGCGGGCGGCGCGACGGCGTCCAGCGCCCCTGCCGGGACGTGGGCGGGCACTGCGGCCGGCCGTCAGACGAGCTTGTTCTCCACGAGCCAGGCGGCGAGCTCGCGGCCCGCCTCTCCGGCGTCGGTGCGGATGATGCCGGCCTCACGGGCGGGTCGGGCCTCGTCGTCGACGACGGCGACGGCCGGCTCGGCGATCTGAAGGCCGAGCTCGGAAACATCCCAGAAGTCGATGGGCTTCTTCTTCGCGGCGCGCATGGCGGCGAAGTTGGGGTAGCGGGGCTCGTTGGCCTGGTCGGTGACGCTGACGAGCGCGGGCAGCGGCGCACTGAGGACCTCGCGGACGGTGCCCACGGTGCGGGTGACGGTTACGGCGCCGCCGTCGACCTCGAGCCGGTTGGCCAGCGTGACGGCCGGAAGGTGCAGGGCGGCGGCCAGGGCGCCGGGCAGCATGGAGGTCATAGAGTCCAGGGAGGCCATTCCGGTGACGACCAGGTCGACCTCGCCGATGCGCTCGATGGCGGCGGCCAGGACCCGGGCGGTGGTGACGACGTCGGCGCCGGCCAGGTCGTCATCGGCCACGACGACCCCGGAGTCGGCCCCCATCTGCAGGGCGCGACGCACCCCGTCCTCAGCATCCTCCGGCCCCATGGTCAGGGCGATGACCTCGCCGTCGGCCTCCTCGGCCAGGGCGACGGCGGCCTCGACGGCGTTCTCGTCGAGCTCGTTGAGGACGTCCTCCTCGCCGCGCACGAGGCGGCCGTCCTCGATGCGACGCTCGGACTGGACGTCAGGAACGTGCTTGATGCAGACCACGATTCTCATGGGCTCAAGGTTGCCATAACAGCGGCATCTCGCCACTGAGCGCTCAGTCACCCTGACACGGCGTCAGGACAGGGATGAAGACGACGCGATGATGACGAGGCAGTCACAGCGGGTGGGTTGAACGCGACGGGGCGCACTCCCACGAGGGAGACCTCACGTCCCTTCAAGTGGTAGCAACCAGCGGCCGCCATGACAATGGGCCCATGCCTTCGACGCCAGAGCCCGCTCCAGCACCGCGCGCCGACCTGCCCGCAGCTCCCGACCACGGGCTGGGCGTCACCCTGAACGGAGATGGCGCGGACTTCGCGGTCCACGCCCCGCATGCCACGGCCGTGGACCTGTGCCTGCTGACCATGGATGCCGACGGCGCCGTGGTGGAGGAGACCCGGATCGGGATGCACGGGCCCTCGCGGGGCCTGTGGAGCGCGCACGTCCCCGGTGTCGGTGCCGGTCAGCGCTATGGCTACCGCGCCCACGGCCCCTGGAACCCGCACGAGGGCCTGCTCTACAACCCCCGCAAGCTGCTGCTGGACCCCTACGCCCGGGCCCTGGACGGCCACGTGGACCTGGGGCCGGCCGTCTACGCCCATGAGGTCACCGATGACCTGGTCCCTGCGGCCGAGCCGTGGAGGCCCTCGCGCCTGGACTCGGCCGGCAGCACCGCCGTCGGCGTGGTCACCGGTGACACCTTCCCGGTGGTTCCGGGCCCGCGTGTGCCCCGCGAGCGCGCCGTCATCTATGAGGCCCATGTCAAGGGCCTGACCTACCAGCTGCCCGGGGTGCCCGAGGAGCTGCGCGGCACCTACGCGGGGCTGGCCCACTCGGTGACGGTCGAGCACCTCAAGGCCCTGGGGATCACCACGATCGAGCTGCTGCCGATCCACGCCTCGGTGAGCGAGCCCTTCCTGACCAAGCGGGGCCTGAGCAACTACTGGGGCTACTCCACGCTGAGCTACTTCGCGCCCGAGCCCTCTTACGCCACGGCCGCGGCGCGTGCGGCCGGCCCGCAGGCGGTCCTGGACGAGGTCCGCGGCATGGTCTCCATGCTCCACGAGGCCGGCCTGGAGGTCGTGCTCGACGTCGTCTACAACCACACCTGCGAGGGCGGTGTCGATGGCCCGTCCTTGAGCCTGCGCGGCCTGGACAACCTGGACTACTACCTGCACGCCCCCTACCTGCCGGCGCAGTACATGGACGTCACCGGCACCGGCAACACGGTGGACTTCCGGGCCACGGGTGCGATCCGGCTGGTTCTGGACTCGCTGCGCTACTGGGTCACCGAGGTCGGTGTCGACGGCTTCCGCTTCGACCTGGCCACCACTCTGGGGCGCCACGCCGCGGAGTTCTCTCCGCGTCACCCGCTGCTCACGGCGATCGCCACGGACCCGGTGCTCAGCACGGTCAAGCTCATCAGCGAGCCCTGGGACGTGGGGCCCGGCGGCTGGCGCACCGGGCAGTTCCCCGAGCCCTTCCAGGACTGGAACGACCACTTCCGTGACACCACGCGCTCCTTCTGGCTGCATGACGCCTCGGAGATCTCCAAGGGCCGTCTGGGCTCGGACCTGCGAGACCTGGCCACGCGCCTGTCGGGCAGCGCGGACCTGTTCAGCCACGGGGAGTTCCCCGGTGGTCGCGGCCCGCTGGGCTCGGTCAACTTCGTGGCCGCGCACGATGGCTTCACCCTGCGCGACCTGGTGGTCTACGACCACAAGCACAATCTGGCCAACAAGGAGGACAACCGGGACGGCAACTCCAACAACCGTTCCTGGAACCACGGCTTCGAGGGGGACGTCGTCGAGGGCATCAACGGCGGCCCGATCGAGGTGCTGCGCCGCCGGTCGATGCGCAACCTGCTGGCCACCGTGCTGCTGAGCGCCGGGACCCCCATGCTGGTGGCGGGCGACGAGATGGGACGCACCCAGCAGGGCAACAACAACTGCTACTGCCAGGACTCCGTGCTCTCCTGGGTGGACTGGAACCTGGAGGTCTGGCAGCGCGACCTGGTCGCCACGACGCGATTCCTCATCCACCAGCGCCACAGCCACCCGGTGGTGCGCCCCTCGCGCTTCGCGACCGGCCAGGTCCTGGAAGGCGACGCGATCGCGGATCTGGCCTGGTACCGGGCGGATGCCGCACCGATGGACGGGGACTCCTGGCACGACCCGCACACTCGCGTCGTCCAGATGCTGCGCTCGGGCCACCCTTGGAACGACGACGACATGCTCGTGGTCATCAACGGCGCCCTGGACCAGGTCGATGTCGTCCTGCCCGAGGGACGCGGGACCGACTGGCACCTGGCCTGGGACTCGACCTGGGCGGTCCCCCAGCCTCACACAGCACCCTTCTCCCAGGCACGGCGCGTGAGCCGAAGCCCCCAGGACACCCAGGCCGACGTCATCATCGAGACGGACGGCTCCGGCGAGGTCAAGGAGGTCAGGACCACGGCCGCCGAACCCGAGGGCCGCGCCGCCGAGAGTCTCACGGACTGCCATCACGACCGGCCGGGCGACACGACGATGCTGGAGGCGCTGTCCCTGCGGATCTACTTCTCCGGCGAACCGCTGGAGACCCTCAAGGCAGGTCCCCAGACCGAACAGACTGAGGCAGCCGGTGCGAGCTAAGGCAGCCGCACCGGGTAGTTGATTCGGCATAGGCTGGCGCCCGATGCCGACATTTCCTCCCCCTGTTGAACGTGCCTGGGACCGTCTGCGGCCGGATCCGGCCGGACTGGTCCTGGGCTCAGTGTTCTTCGTCCTGGCACTGACACCGTCGCTCATCCCCCGCGACATCCTCTTTCAGGGGGTGGCCTGCGGGTTGTGCGCGGCATCCGGTTACCTCGTAGGCGTCTGGTTGTCGTGGAACTGGCGTACCTGGGTGAGCAGGGTGGTGCAGATCCTGTGGGAGGCCAGCGGCCGGAGTCTGCCATCCTGGGTGCCTCGCTGGAGACGACGGGTGGAGATAACGCTGAGCGTTATCGTGATTCTGGGGCTCAATGCGATCCTGCTGCAGGCGGTCCACTGGCAGCAGCAGGTGGCCTCCCTGACTGACTACCGCGCCTACTCGCCCGCGCAGTACCTGTTGGTCTTCCCCGTGGGCTTCAGCATCTGGATGACCCTGGTCATGGTGGGGCGCGGTTTCCTGCACCTGGAGGCCTGGTTGAAGCGGAACCTGCCACAGCGGATACCACTGCCGGTGCGCTCGGCATCCTCCTGGATCATCGTGCTCGTGCTGGTATTCACGCTGGTGAACCAGGCGATCCCGGGCATCATCATCCGGGGCGCGGAGTCGGCCTTCTCCGTGCGCAACAGCGCCGATCCGCCCTCGACGTCGCAGCCGACGGCGGCCGAGCGCTCAGGCTCACCGGACTCGCTGGTGTCCTGGGAGTCCCTGGGGGCCTACGGAAAGCGCTTCGTGGGCCGGGGCCTGAATGCGCAGGGCCTTGAGAAGGTGACCTCTCGGCCGGCCAGTGAACCGATCCGTGTCTACGCCGGGTTGGAGAGCGCCAGCAGTGACAAGGCCCGAGCCGCGCTGGTCGTTGAGGAGCTCAAGCGCACCGGGGCGGCCTCCCGCTCGGCGATCCTGATCGCCCCGACGACGGGGACCGGTTGGGTGGACCCAGTAGCGGCCCTGTCACTGGAGGTGCTCTACGACGGTGATACCGCGATCGCAGCAGCCCAGTACTCCTGCCTGCCCTCAGGAGTGCAGTTCATTGCCGACTCTGACAAGGCCCGAGCCTCTGGCAAGGCGCTGGTGACGGCTATCGTGGCCTGGTGGAAGACGCTTCCGGAAGGCCACCGGCCCCGGCTCCTGCTGTATGGGGAGTCGATGGGAGTGCTGGCCGGTGAGGCCGCCTTCGACAGCTTGGCCGACGTCCTGCACTCGGTCGACGGCGTCCTATGGGTAGGACCGCCCAACTCCTCGCGGCTGTGGCAAGACCTGGTGACACGGCGCGATCCGGGCACAAGGGAGGTAGACCCCACCTACTCGGCCGGCCTGACGGTGCGCTTCGCCCAGGACCAGGCGGACATGGAGGCCTTCGCCGGAGATAACAGCTGGGGAGACCAGAGGATCCTCTATATCCAGCATGCGAGCGACCCGGTGGTGTGGTGGTCGCCGAGGCTGATCCGTCAGACGCCGGACTGGTTAGGGGAGCAGCCAGGGAAGGATCGCTCCCCCGCTATGCACTGGATGCCTTACATCACCTTCTTCCAGGTGAGCGCAGACCTGCCGCGGGCGATGAACGTGCCTGCCGGGCACGGGCACCGCTATGGTGCCGAGATCCTCGATGGGTTGGCCCTGATCAGCCATGACAGCTCTTTCACTCCCGAGCGCGTCGCCCAGGCCCGCCAAGAGCTGGAGCGCGCCTTGGCCGCCCAGCCTGCCGATGACTGAGCCCGGGGCCGGGCGACGCCAGCCCCAGTCCGTCGCAACACCAGCACCCCCTAGGATGAGGCCATGACTCAGACCCCCACCGCGGCCGAGGAGGCCCTGGCCAACGCCACCAATGACGCCTCCCTGGCCCGATCCATCGCCCGCTCCGCCGAGATCGAGGCCGATATCGCCGTCAACCCCGGCCGCTACCGGATGTTCACCGGGGTCCGCCCCACCGGGAACATGCACCTGGGCCACTACTTCGGCACCATGCACTCCTGGAAGACGATCCAGGACGCGGGCGTAGAGACCTGGATCCTCGTGGCCGACTACCAGGTCATCACCGACCGCGACGGCGTAGGGCCCATTCGCGAGCGGGTCCTGTCCCTGATTACCGACGCCCTGGCGGTGGGCGTGGACCCGCAGCGCTCGACGATCTTCGCCCACTCGGCGGTCCCGGCCCAGAACCAGCTGATGCTGCCCTTCCTGTCCCTGGTCACCGAGTCCGAGCTGCACCGCAACCCCACGGTGAAGTCGGAGCTGGAGGCCACCGACGGGCGGGCTATGAGCGGCCTGATGCTCACCTACCCGGTTCACCAGGCCACCGACATCCTCTTCTGCCAGGCCAACCTCGTGCCCGTCGGGAAGGACCAGCTCCCCCACCTGGAGCAGGCCCGGCTCATCGCTCAGCGCTTCGACAAGCGCTACGGGCGGGCGGTCAAGGACCACCCGGTCTTCCGCCGTCCCGAGGCGCTGCTCAGCCAGGCCCCGATGCTGCTGGGCCTGGACGGGGAGAAGATGAGCAAGTCGCGCCACAACACGATCGAGCTGCGCATGAGCGCCGATGAGACCGCCAAGGCCCTCAAGAAGGCCAAGACGGACTCCGAGCGCGTCATCACCTATGACCCGGTCACCCGGCCGGAGGTCTCCAACCTGTTGATGCTGGCCTCCCTGTGCGGGGCGGGCGCTCCCGAGGAGATCGCCGAGCGCATCGGCGACGGCGGGGCGGGCACGCTCAAGAAGGTCACCACGGAGGCCGTCAACGAGTTCTTCGCCCCCATCCGGGCCCGTCGCACCGAGCTGGCGGCCAACGAGGACTACCTCCTGGAGGTCCTGCGGCAGGGCAATGCTCGGGCCAACGAGGTCGCTACCAGGACGCTCGACGACGTCCGCACCGCCATGCAGATGAACTACTGAGGGCCTGCCGGCTGCTGAACCGACCTGCCCAGCCACCCGATCGGCCCGGTTCGCGACGCGCGTACCGGGCCGATCCGCGCCCTGCGAGCCGGCATGTGACTCAGCTCGTTTCTCATCGTAGTCTTGTTCCTGTGACTCCGAACACGACGCCGATGGCCGGCAAGAAGCAGTCCACCCGTCCCTCCAAGTCCTCTGCCGCTCCCACCGATGCACCCGCCCAGAGCACCGGGACGCAGACCACGCCGGCGGTGCCGTCCGCGGCCTGCACGGCACCGCAGCCGGCCCCGTTCTCGCTGATCGGCCGGATCCCGGTCACGGAGGTCTTTCCCGTCGTCGAGGACGGACGCTGGCCGGCCAAGGCCGTCGTCGGCGAGGTCATCCCGATCCGCGCCACCGTCTTCCGCGAGGGGCACGACTGCTACGGCGCCACCGCGGTGCTGGTGCGTCCCGACGGCAGTGACGGCCCGAGCGCCCGCATGCACGACATCGCCCCGGGACTGGACCGCTATGAGGCCTCCGTGGCGCCCGACGCCCCCGGGGACTGGCGCTTCCGCGTCGAGGGGTGGTCGGACCCGTACGCCACCTGGAGTCACGACGCCGGCATCAAGGTGCCCGCCGGGATCGACGTCGAGCTCATGCTGGAGGAGGGCGCCCGGGTCCTGGACCGGGCGGTGGCCATCGAGGGACGTGACGAGGAGGGCATCAAGGCCCTCAACGACGCCGTATGGATCATGCGCGACCCCTCCAACCCCGTGGCCGACCGCCTGGCTGCGGGCATGTCGGACTCGGTCAAGGCCGCCCTGGAGCGCCTGCCGCTGCGCGACCACGTCTCCCCCTCCGCCGAGTACCCCCTCCAGGTGGACCGCGAGCGCGCCCTGATCGGCTCCTGGTATGAGATCTTCCCGCGCTCGCTGGGCTCGGGGGTCAACGAGGACGGCACCTGGCACTCGGGGACGCTGCGCAGCGCGACCGAGCGGCTGGACCGCATCGCGGCCATGGGCTTCGACGTCCTCTACCTCACGCCCATCTCCCCCATCGGCCTGACCAACCGCAAGGGCCGCAACAACACCCTGACGGCCCGTCCCGGCGACCCCGGATCCCCCTACGGCATCGGCTCCCCCGACGGCGGGCACGATGCCATCCACCCCGACCTGGGCACCTTCGAGGACTTCGACGCCCTGGTGGCGCGCTCGCGCGAGCTGGGCATGGAGGTGGCCCTGGACCTGGCGCTCCAGTGCTCCCCGGACCACCCCTGGGTGGCCGAGCACCCCGAGTGGTTCACGGTCCTGGCCGACGGCTCGATCGCCTACGCCGAGAACCCGCCCAAGAAGTACCAGGACATCTACCCCCTCAATTTCGACAACGACCCCGAGGGCATCTACCAGGCGATCCTGGAGGTCGTACGCACCTGGATCGCGCACGGCGTGACGATCTTCCGGGTGGACAACCCCCACACCAAGCCCCTGACCTTCTGGCAGCGGCTCATCGCCGAGATCCACGCCGAGTCCCCTGAGGTGCTGTTCCTGGCCGAGGCCTTCACCCGCCCCGCCATGATGCGCACCCTGGGCATGATCGGCTTCCACCAGTCCTACACCTACTTCGCCTGGCGCAACACCAAGGAAGAGCTCATCGAGTACATGATGGAGCTCAGCAAGGACACCGCCCACCTGCTGCGCCCGGCCTTCTGGCCCACGACGCACGACATCCTCACCCCCTTCATGACCAACGGGAAGGTGCCGGCCTTCAAGCTGCGCGCCGTCCTGGCGGCCACGCTCAGCCCGACCTGGGGCATCTACTCGGGCTACGAGCTGGCCGAGTCCACGCCGCGGCCGGGCTACGAGGAGCAGATCGACAACGAGAAGTACGAGTACAAGCCGCGTGACTTCGCCGCCGCCCGCCGCAACGGCATCGAGGACCTCCTCACGCGCCTCAATGCCGCACGGGCCGCTCACCCCTCGCTGCGCCAGCTGCGGGACATCTACTTCCACCCCACCAGCGACGACCAGATCCTCGCCTTCTCCAAGCGGGTGGATGCCTTCCACAGCCCCACGGGCAGGGACGACGTCGTCCTGACGGTGGTCAACCTCGACCCGTACGGGGCGAGGGCCGGCGAGGTCTACCTCAACCTGGAGGCCCTGGGCCTGCCGGGCTGGGTGGACGCCTCGCGCCCGGTGGTGCGGGTGACCGACGCGCTCACCGGAGACTCCTACGAGTGGTCGGGGCAGAACTATGTGCGCCTCGACCCCTTCGCCGGGCAGGTCGCCCACGTCTTCTCCGTGGAGCCGCTGTGAGCACCGATCCGATGAGTGCTGCCCAGCTGCCCCCCGGCAGCGAGGCGCCGGCCGCGGCGCCGGGGGGAGCCTTCGGCCAGCCCGCGGCGGGCGTCCCCGTCGCGGCGCCCGTGGCGGCCCAGATGTCGGCAATCCCCACCCCCAGCGGCGGGATCCCCATGCCGCTGGCGGTGGCCCCACCGATCCCCGGGGTGCCGGCCCTGCCGGCCCAGGCCCGCCCCGGTCTGAGCCCGGACTCCGAGTGGTTCCGCACGGCGGTCTTCTACGAGGCGCTGCTGCGCTCCTTCGCCGACTCCGACGGCGACGGCGTCGGGGACCTGCGCGGGCTCATCTCCCGCCTGGACTACCTGGCGTGGCTGGGCGTGGACTGCGTGTGGATCCCGCCCTTCTACCCCTCGCCCGTGCGCGACGGCGGCTACGACATCTCCGACTACACGGCCATCGACCCGCGCTACGGGACGATGGAGGACTTCCGCGAGCTGGTCCACCAGGCCCACCAGCGCGGGATCCGCATCATCATCGACATGGTCGTCAACCACACCTCGGACGCCCACCCCTGGTTCCAGGCCTCCCGCTCGGACCCCGAGGGCCCATACGGGGACTTCTACGTGTGGGCCGACGACGACTCCGGCTACGACGACGCCCGCATCATCTTCGTGGACACCGAGGAGTCCAACTGGGCCTATGACGTCGAGCGCGGCCAGTTCTACTGGCACCGCTTCTTCTCCCACCAGCCCGACCTCAACTACCGCAACCCGGCGGTCATCGAGGCGATCCACGACGTCATCCGCTTCTGGGCGCGCACCGGGGTGGACGGCTTCCGCCTCGACGCCATCCCCTACCTGACCGAGTCAGAGGGCACCAACTGCGAGAACCTGGCCGGCACCCACGAGATCATCGCCGGGATCCGTCAGATGCTCGACCGGGAGTTCCCCGGGACCATCACGCTGGCCGAGGCCAACCAGTGGCCCGAGGACGTCGTGGAGTACTTCGGCACCGAGGAGGCGCCCGAGTGCACCATGTGCTTCCACTTCCCGGTCATGCCGCGCATCTTCTACGCGCTGCGGCAGGGCTCGGCCGAGGCCATCCGCTGGGTGCTGGAGAAGACCCCCGACATCCCCGCCCACGGGCAGTGGGGGACCTTCCTGCGCAACCACGATGAGCTGACCCTGGAGATGGTCACCGACGCCGAGCGCGACCAGATGTACGCCTGGTACGCCCCCGAGGAGCGCATGCGCGCCAACATCGGAATCCGGCGCCGTCTGGCCCCGCTCCTGGACGCCTCGCGCGCCGAGGTGGAGCTGGCCTACGCCCTGCTCCTGTCCCTGCCGGGCAGTCCCTGCCTCTACTACGGCGACGAGATCGGCATGGGCGAGAACATCTGGCTGGAGGACCGCGACGCCGTGCGCACCCCCATGCAGTGGGACGACTCCCCCAACATGGGCTTCTCCACCGTCGTCGACCCCGGTGCGCTGACCCTGCCGCTCATCCAGGCACCCGGCTACGCGCACCTGACGGTGGCCACCGAGATGGCCCGGCCCGACTCGCTGCTGCACTTCACCCGGCGGATCCTGCACCTGCGCCGCGCCCACCCCGTGCTGGGACGCGGAGGCTTCCTCCTGCGCCCCACCAGCGACGACGCCGTCCTGGCGCACACGCGCTGCGACGACCCCTCGGCGCCGGAGGGGGAGAGCCTCCTGTGCGTCGCCAACCTCTCGGCCACGCCCCGCTCGGTGACGATCGAGGTTCCCGAGCTGGCCGGGCGACGCACCATCGACCTGTTCGGCGGCTGCCCCTTCCCCTCCATCGACGAACACGGCCGCCTCACCCTGACGCTGGGCGCGCGCGGCTATTACTGGCTGTCGGTCGACAGGGACACGCCGGAGAGCGTGGAGAATGCCGAGGGCACGGAGCACTCGGGGGACTCCCAATCCTCCGCGCCCCCGGCCGACACCACCTCTACCCATACCGCCCAGAACCGCCCCACCGAGAGGATGCCTGATGCCCACCGATTCCATCTCCGCAGCCAAGGCAGCACAGAACGCGGCGTCGACCGCGCCCCCGCTGCGCAGCGCCCAGGCCCCGTCGACCTGGCCCAGCGACACCGAGATCCTGGCGGCCCTGGGCCCGTGGATGCTTCAGCGCCGCTGGTTCCCGCTCAAAGGAGACGCCGCCCCGGTGCCGGGCTCCTTGCGCATCATCGCCTCCTGGGAACCCGAGGAGGGCGTGCGCGACCTCGTCATAGCCGCACCGCGGGGCGGCAGCGGGCACGGTGAGCACACCGGGCACAGTGGGCGCGCCCGGAGCGCCGTGCTGCTGCACGTACCGGTGGTCCTGGAGGCCGCCGAGGCACTCGACTCCTTCGCCACCCCCGGTGAGGCCCCCGGCAACCACGGCCTGCTGCTGACCACCACCTCCGACGGGGCGCCCACGCAGGTGGCGCTCGTCGACGGCGCCCACCACCCGGCCTTCTGGCGGGACTGGGCCCTGAGCACGCTGAAGGCGGGCACCGTCCTGGACGAGGCCGGAGCCCTGGCCATCGCCCAGCGGGCGCCGAGGCTGCGGGTGACCACCGGGGAGCAGTCCAACACCTCCGTCATCCTGCCGGCCCCCACCGACCCCGCCGAGGCTCTTGGGGAGCAGGACGCCGCCACCGGCGACCTCATCGTCAAGCTCCTGCGGGTCCTGGAGCACGGGCGCAACCCCGACGTGGAGCTGTCGGTGGCCCTGGCCCGCAGCGGCTGGGACCGGGTGCCCACGCCGGTGGCCTGGTCCACCCTGACCTGGACGCGCATGGGCGGCTGCGGCCAGCCCGCCCTGGAGGAGTCCACCGACTCGGCCGTCGCCTGCAGCTTCGTACCCCGCGCTGATGACGGCTTCGAGCTGTTCTGCTCCCTGGCCTCCACCGACGACGTCGACGGTCCGGTGCGGGCCCGCGCCGTCGACCTGGCCCAGGATCTGGGACGCACGACCGCGCAGATGCACCACCACCTGGCCGCCTCCCTGGGCACGAGCCGGCCGCCGGCACCGGCCGAGCTCGCCGCCGCGCTGAGGAAGCGAGCCAGGTGGGCGCTGGAGGAGGTCCCCGAGCTCTCCGGCCACATCCCCGCCCTGGAGCTCAAGGTGGAGCAGACCCTGGAGCAGCTCGAGGCGCTGGACGCCCTGGAACCGGCCACCCGCATCCACGGCGACTACCACCTGGGACAGGTTCTCCACGAGATCGGCGGCCAGCAGCGCTGGTACGTCCTGGACTTCGAGGGCGAGCCCCTGCGCCCCCTGGCCCAGCGCTCCGATCCTGACCTGCCGGCCCGGGACGTGGCCGGCATGCTGCGCTCCTTCGACTACGCCGCCGCCGTCGGCAAGGCCCCCCACCCCGACTGGCTCCCCACCGTGCGCTCCGCCTTCGAGGAGGGCTACCGCCTGGGGCGCCAGGAGACCGGCTCGCAGGACCCGTCGCCGGCCACGTCCAGCACTGAGGAGCAGGCCGAGGCCTCGTACCAGACGGTCCTGACCTGTCTGGAGCTGGACAAGGCCCTCTACGAGGCCGTCTACGAGGCCCGCAACCGTCCCGACTGGCTGGGCATCCCCCTGGCGGGGATCGAGTCGGTCCTGTCCAAGCACGCGGAGGGCTGAGCACACGACGATCCTCCATTCCCCTCATCCCCATCGGTCCGACGTCCAAAAGCACCCGTTAATCACCAACGCATGGAAGAGTTGCTGTATGAGCGCCAACACACCTGAGAAGGACCTCGCCCCTGTCCCTGTGGACCCCTGGATTCTGGCTGACGTCGCCTACGCGCGCTACCACGACCCGCACGAGGTCCTGGGCGCCCACGTCGGCGAGAACGGAGTCACCATCCGCACCGTCCGTCACCTGGCCGACGACGTCGTCGTCGTCACCAAGGACGGCACCCACCCGGCCACTCATGAGCAGGACGGCGTGTGGGTGGCGGTCCTGCCCGGCCAGGAGATCCCCGACTACCGCATCAAGGTCACCTACGGCGACGAGACCACCACCGTCGACGACCCCTACCGCTACATGCCGACCCTGGGTGAGATGGACACCTACCTCATTTCCGAGGGCCGCCACGAGGAGCTGTGGGAGGTCCTGGGCGCCCACGTCAAGCGCTACGACGGCCCCATGGGTGAGGTCGAGGGAACCGCCTTCGCCGTGTGGGCCCCCAACGCCCGCGCCGTGCGCGTCGTCGGCGACTTCAACTACTGGGACGGCACCGCCACCGCCATGCGCTCCCTGGGCTCATCGGGGGTGTGGGAGCTGTTCGTGCCCGGCGTCGGGGTCGGAACGCGCTACAAGTTCGAGATCTGCTTCGCCGACGGCTCCTGGCACCAGAAGGCCGACCCGATGGCCCGCGCCACCGAGGTCCCGCCGGCCACCGCCTCGGTGGTCACCGACCAGTTCCACCAGTGGGAGGACCAGGAGTGGATGGCCAAGCGCGCCACCACTGACCCCCACAGCGGGCCGATGAGCATCTACGAGGTCCATATCGGCTCGTGGCGCCAGGGACTGGGCTTCCGCGGCCTGGCCGAGGAGCTGGTCCCCTACGTCAAGGAGGCCGGCTTCACCCACGTGGAGTTCCTGCCGGTGGCCGAGCACCCCTTCGGCGGGTCCTGGGGCTACCAGGTCACCAGCTACTACGCGCCCACCTCGCGCTTCGGCACCCCGGACGACTTTCGCTACCTGGTGGACCAGCTCCACCAGGCCGGTATCGGCGTCATCCTGGACTGGGTGCCCGCCCACTTCCCCAAGGACGAATGGGCCCTGGCCCGCTTCGACGGCACTGCGCTCTACGAGGATCCCGACCCGCAGCGCGGTGAGCACCCCGACTGGGGCACCTACGTGTTCAACTTCGGCCGCAACGAGGTGCGCAACTTCCTGGTCGCCAACGCCCTGTACTGGCTCCAGGAGTTCCACGCCGATGGTCTGCGCGTCGACGCCGTGGCCTCCATGCTCTACCTGGACTACTCGCGCCAGGACGGCCAGTGGCACCCCAACCAGTTCGGCGGCCGCGAGCACCTGGAGGCCATCAGCTTCCTGCAGGAGGCCACCGCAACCGCCTACCGGAAGAACCCCGGCATCATCATGGCCGCCGAGGAGTCCACGGCCTGGCCGGGCGTGACCGCCCCCACCGAGTACGGCGGCCTGGGCTTCGGCCTGAAGTGGAACATGGGGTGGATGAACGACACCCTGCGCTACCTGGCCGAGGACCCGGTCAACCGCCGCTATCACCACGGCGAGCTGACCTTCTCCCTCGTCTACGCCTTCTCCGAGCAGTTCATCCTGCCGCTGAGTCATGACGAAGTCGTCCACGGCAAGGGCTCCCTGCTGTCCAAGATGCCCGGAGACCCCTGGCAGGAGCTGGCGGGTCTGCGCGCCCTGTACGCCTATCAGTGGTCCCACCCCGGCAAGCAACTGCTGTTCATGGGCCAGGAGTTCGGTCAGGGGACCGAGTGGAACGCGGACAACTCCCTGGACTGGTGGATCCTGGACGACCCGGGCCACCAGGGCCTGCTCGCCCTGGTCGGCGACCTTAACCGCCTCTACCTCGACTCGCCCGCCCTGTGGTCGGAGGACTTCTCCCACCGAGGATTCGAGTGGATCGAGGCCGGCGACGGCGACCACAATGTCCTGTCCTACCTGCGTAAGGGGACCGACGCCGACGGGCGGGCCGACCTGATGGTCTGCATCATCAACTTCGCCGGCACCCCGCATGAGGGCTACCGGGTGGGCCTGCCCTTCGCCGGGGACTGGGAGGAGGTCCTCAACACCGACTCCGAGGAGTACGGCGGCTCCGGTGTGGGCAACCTGGGCCGGGTCGAGGCCGAGGACCTGCCCTGGAACGGGCGCCCGGCCTCGGTGCGCCTGCGGGTCCCCCCGATGGGAGCGGTCTTCCTGCGTCCGGCTCAGGACTGAGCCGCAACTGGACCTGCACCCGCCGGGCATCGGCGGTTGCACGCAGACCTAGAGCCAGGGGCCGATGGCGCTTCGCGCGCCATCGGCCCCCCTCCCAGCTGTGGCAACGGGAGCGCCCCATATGATGGGCCAGCAGTTTGCTTGATAATTCCTTAAAAACCAGATAATGACATCAGTTTATTCTCAGGGAAGGTCCAGAGAATTATCCCGATTTACTCCGTTATATTCATGTATAACAATAAATGTTCGACATGCACGGCCTCAGTCTGACTGACGCCAGTTTATTTTCGTGCGCAGCAGCACCAATCGGGGCTCCCTGCAACAACGAAGCAGCATCAAGACTCATGGCACAGCAGCAACCCCATCGCATATCGAACAATATTCGCCCACACTGAGTATCTTACGATCGATTCCTCTTGGGTCGGAAGGACAACAGCCGAGAATCAACGATGACAGGGAAGGCAAGACCCATGAAACCAGGACGACTCCTCGTGACACTCGCCGCAACCGTCACGCTATCCATTTCAACCGCAGGCGCCGCTGTTGCATCCCCGCCAGACTCGCCCCCATCAAGTTCGCAGGCACGATCCAGTACACTCACCACTGGGTGCGCCGCAGAACAACAGGGGAAAAAAACTGCGACTGTTCGCAACGAAACAGATCCATCTGTCGCCAGCAGAGCGAAGTTGCAGGCCGAACAGGCCCTTGACTCTGGAACCGCCAACATCCACACCTCACGAGAAGCAGTGGATACCGACAACGCAACTGTTCTTCGTGTCACCACAGAAGACAAAACTTACAGTGCCGTAACCTTCCCCCTCAAAGGAAACGGATTGAGCTTGACGAGCAACACAACCATCGTCTTGTCCCCAGATGGCGCACCAGCCACTTACTCCGAGACCCACCTCACCCACAATGCCGCAAATCATTTCCAAATGACATCATACACGGACGGGAAACTAGTCAAGGATTCTGACACGGGTCATGAATTCGTCGGGGACGATGTCCTGCAGCAACAACTCGACGAAACTCGAGCCGCCATCGCGAAGCAAAAATCCGCCCCCGACCAAGCTGTGCCCGTAGGCGCGGGAGCTGTCGCCGCATGCCTGGGCACCGTCCTCGGAATCGGAGGAGGTGCCGCCTGGGCGATCACGTCATTATGCGGGGGCTCATGCGCTGGCGCTGCAACCGGCGTCGGAGCAGCCATATGCGCCGCATGCATCGGCGGCATCGCAACTCTTGGGGCAGGAGCAATCTCAGGCGCCGTGACATGCTTTGGGTACCTGTAATGTCCCAGAGCACATCTCCCTCGCCGCACGGACGGAATGCTCAGCTGGCTTTCGCGATATCAGTTCTGTGCTTCAGTGCCACCGCCACGATCGCCGTACTCAGCGTACCATTCAGCATAAACTTGTACGGCGTGAAGGGATTATGGATGCCGACACTGCTCCTCATTCCGATGACGCTTCAGGGATTGTCTTTATTTTTCCTCAAGCGCGTCGCGAGCACAGCGATCACTGATTGAATCCACAAACGGCACACAACAGTTCATCCGCCCCTCAAGAGGTGTGCGATGAGAGCAGCCTGGGGCCCTCGATGCATCGAGGGCCCCAGTACTGACCAGCGTGGCCCCACTCCGACCAACCCGCGGCGTAACGAAGCGCATGCCCTGCAACCAACCATCTCCTGCACCCGGAAACCCGCATGACGGATCTGCGGCATTCGTCCTACGCGTATCGCAGGCCGAGCCGGTAGTCTGGGTGCGTCTCGCACAGGCGCGTGGCCCTCCCCTGCCCTGTGCAGCCCAGCGCGGCCCATGGCAGCCCGGCGGGCCCGAGTCCAGGCGATGCACGTTGCCCAGCCCACTGCACGTAGACGCAGTCGGCGACCATGAAGCCTGACAAGGGAAGAAGAATGACACAGAACCTGGTCACAAGCGCCCCCGCGCAGGTGCGCGCCGTATCCGGTCGACCCGAGACCGCAGCCACCCTCATGGAGTTCTGGCAGGGCCTGTCCGCCGCCGTCGTCGACACCATCGCGGACGACTGGTACGCCACCGAGCAGAAGTACAACGCCGGGCGCCAGGAGCACTACTTCTCCGCCGAGTTCCTCATGGGTCGCGCCTTGCTCAACAACCTCTCCAACCTGGGGATGGTCGATGAGGCGCGCGAGGCCGTCGGCTCCTTCGGCGTCAGCCTCAGCGACGTCCTGGAGCAGGAGCCCGACGCCGCCCTGGGCAACGGTGGTCTGGGCCGCCTGGCCGCCTGCTTCCTCGACTCCTGCGCCACCCTCGACCTGCCGGTCAACGGCTTCGGCATCCTCTACCGCTACGGGCTGTTCAAGCAGCTCTTCGAGGACGGCTTCCAGACCGAGCACCCCGACCCCTGGATGGAGGAGGGCTACCCCTTCGTCATCCGCCACGAGGAGGCCCAGCGCCTGGTCCGCTACCAGGACATGACCGTGCGCGCCATCCCCTACGACATGCCCATCACCGGCTACGGCACCAAGAACGTGGGGACCCTGCGCCTGTGGAAGGCCGAGCCGCTCGAGGAGTTCGACTACGACGCCTTCAACTCCCAGCGATTCACCGAGGCCATCGTCGAGCGCGAGCGCACCTCGGACATCTCCCGTGTCCTCTACCCCAACGACACCACCTACGAGGGCAAGGTCCTGCGGGTGCGCCAGCAGTACTTCTTCTGCTCGGCCTCCCTCCAGCAGATCGTTGAGAACTACGTCAGCCACCACGGTGAGGACCTGACCGGCTTCGCCGACTACAACGCCATCCAGCTCAACGACACCCACCCGGTGCTCGCCATCCCCGAGCTGATGCGCATCCTCCTGGACGAGCACCGTCTGGGCTGGGAGGAGGCCTGGGAGGTGGTCACCAAGACCTTCGCCTACACCAACCACACGGTGCTGGCCGAGGCGCTGGAGACCTGGGAGATCTCCATCTTCGACCGCCTCTTCCCGCGCATCACCGAGATCGTCCGCGAGATCGACCGCCGCTTCCGCCTGGAGATGGCCGAGCGCGGCCTGGAGCAGGGCACCATCGACTACATGGCCCCCATCTCCGGCGACAAGGTGCACATGGCCTGGATCGCCTGCTACGCCTCCTACTCCATCAACGGCGTCGCCGCGCTGCACACCGAGATCATCAAGCGCGAGACCCTGGGCGAATGGCACGCCATCTGGCCCGAGCGCTTCAACAACAAGACCAACGGCGTCACCCCCCGCCGCTGGCTGCGCCAGTGCAACCCGCGCCTGTCGGCGCTCCTGGACGAGGTCACCGGCTCGGACACCTGGGTCAAGGACCTCTCCGTCCTGGCCGAGCACACCGACTCCGTGGACGAGTCCGTCTACGACCGTCTGGCGGAGATCAAGCACGCCAACAAGGTGGACTTCGCCGCCTGGATCGCCCAGCGCGAGGGGATCGAGATCGACCCGGAGGCCATCTTCGACGTCCAGATCAAGCGCCTCCACGAGTACAAGCGCCAGCTGCTCAACGCCATCTACATCCTAGACCTGTACTTCCGCATGAAGCAGGACCCGAGCCTGCAGGTCCCCAAGCGGGTCTTCATCTTCGGGGCAAAGGCCGCTCCCGGGTACATCCGGGCCAAGGGCGTCATCAAGCTCATCAACACCATCGCCGAGCTGGTCAACAACGACCCCGTGGTCTCCAAGACCATCAAGGTCGTCTTCGTCCACAACTACAACGTCTCCCCGGCCGAGCACATCATCCCGGCCGCCGACGTCTCCGAGCAGATCTCGATGGCCGGTAAGGAGGCCTCGGGAACCTCCAACATGAAGTTCATGATGAACGGCGCCCTGACCCTGGGCACGCTCGACGGCGCCAACGTGGAGATCCTGGAGGCGGTCGGCGACGACAACGCCTACATCTTCGGCGCCACCGAGGACGAGCTGCCCTCCCTGCGTGAGAGCTACGACCCCGTGTGGCACTACGAGAACGTCCCCGGTCTCAAGCGCGTCCTGGACGCCTTCACCGACGGCACCCTCGACGACAACGGCTCGGGCTGGTTCGCCGACCTGCGCCGCAGCCTGCTCGAGGCCTCCTACGAGCCGGCCGACGTCTACTACGTCCTGGGCGACTTCGCCTCCTACCGCGAGACCAAGGACGCCATGGCGGCCGACTACGCCGACGCCCGCGCCTGGCAGCGCAAGGCCTGGGTGAACATCACCCGCTCGGGCCGCTTCTCCTCCGACCGCACCATCAGCGACTACGCCCGCGAGGTCTGGAAGATCGACCCCGAGCCCATCGCCTGATCGTCACGGCATGAGCGAGCGCCCCTCACCGGTTGCGGTGAGGGGCGCTCGCTTATGCGCTGGGTGAGCCGAGAACGCCCGGCAGGGCTGTTCGTCGTGGCTCAGTAGAGCATGGTGGCCAGGCGGCGGCGGGCCTGGGCGACCTCTGGGGAGGTGGAGCCGATGACCTCGAAGAGCTCGAGCAGCCGCAGCCGGGCCTCCTCCCGTTCCTCCCCCGCGTGGGTGCGCACGGCCTCCAGCGCCCGGCCGAGCGCGGCGTTGACATCCCCCAGGGCCAGGGCGGCGTCGGCACCGGCCAGAGCGGCGGCCAGATCCGTGGGCGCGGCGTCGGCCGCCGCAAGGAGCTCGTGAGGGTCCTGGCCGTCCAGGCGGGCCATGAGACGCACCTGGTTGCGGGCCACCTTGAGGTCGTCGTCGCCCGGGTTCTGGGCGATGGCGTGGGTGTAGACCTCCTCGGCGGCGGCGAAGTCCCCGGCCTCAATGGCCTCGCGGGCGGCCCGCTCGACCTCGGTCTCCTCAGGCTCGGCCTCAGCAGTGCCGGCGCCGGCTGCGCCGTCGACGGAGATGGTGCCGTTGACACCGTTGGCGGCCGCCACCTCCAGCAGCTGGTCGATGACGGAGCGCAGCTGCTCCTGGGGCACCGCCCCCTGGAACATCGGCACCGGCTGGCCCGCGATGAGCGCCACCACCGTGGGGACGGCCTGAGCCTGGAGGGCCTGGGCGACCTCCGGGGCCGTATCCACGTTGACGCGCGCCAGCTGGAAACGGCCGGAGTACTGATCGGCGAGCTCCTCCAGGACCGCGGCGAGGTCGGCACTGGCCTGGCTGCGCGGGCTGTGCAGGACGACGATGACAGGCACCTGGGTGGAGACCTCGGCGACGTCACGCAGGGTGGAGGCGTCGACGTCGACCACGAGCGGCACCGGCAGACCAGAACCGGCAGCTCCAGTAGGGCGGTCCCCGGTGGCGGGGCTCGGGGTAGCGCCTGAAGAGCCGGCCGGCTTGGTAGCGGGGGCGAGACTGGACAGGTCGACGGCGCCGAACATGCTCATAGCAGCTCTGCCTTCCTCGGGCCGCGGCCCGATTGCTTCATGGATCTGGGTCTTTCGGTGTTCGTGAGCGCCGGCGCGGTTGGCAGGCCTCACGCTGCGCACCGGCCTGGGCGCGCCAGCGGCCCGACTCCGAGCAGTCACGGAGCCGGGCCGGGGACCGGAGGCGGTCAGGACGGCTTGGCCGACGCCGACGCCGTGGGGGCCGGCGTCTTGGAGTCGTCCCGGTCCACCTTCATCAGCGCCGTCTCGGCGCCCAGAACAGTCACCTTCCCGCCGCTTCCCTCCTTGGGGATGGAGAAGGCAACCATGGAGTCGTAGGTGGCGGTCACGGTACCGACGATCTTCTGGTTGCCACCCATGTGGGCGGCAATGTCACCCTGCAGGGTGAGGTCGGAGCCGTCAACGGTGCGCTTGTAGACCACTGTGAAGGTCAGGGTGGTGAAGACCAGCGCCCCGCCGTCCCCCTCCTCCAGCTGCAGGCCCTGGAACCCGTCCTGTCCGGGGACCGCCGTCACGGTGACCTCACCCAAGTTGCTCAGGTCGGTCTTTCGGGCGTCCTGGACCTTCTGACGCAGGCTGTCGTCGGGGAAGGCCTTGCCGTTCTCGCCGTCGGGGTGGTTGAGCGCATCGACGTAGGAGTCGAGGACCGCCTTGGGGGTGGCGACCAGCCCGGTGGACTCGGCCGTCACCTGCTTGGCGTGCTGGGCCGACTGCTTGGTCAGCACGGGAATGCTCGCCTGCGCGGCGAAACCCTGCACCCAGGCCCACACCTTGAACTGGTCCCGGGCCGAGCCCTGCTCCAGGGAGATGATCGAGACGCTCTTGTCGCTCTCCGAGGCGACGGCTGCGTTGCGGGGGAAGCCGACGGTCTGCCCCACTCCCCCGCCCTGGATCTTGGTGTTCATGGCGTGGATGACGGAGGCATTCCCGCTGGCGGAGGCGGTGGCGTACTCGGCGGCACGGATCCGCGCCGCCGGACCGGACATGACCTCCTTGAGCTTGTCCGCGTTCTTCTCCTTGTCCGCCGCAGCCAGACCGGTCTGGACGCGCTGGAGGATCTCCTCGAGCTGCTTGTCGTTGAGGACGGGCTCGGCGATCGGCGTGCCGGAGGCCACGGTCTCAGCAGTCTTGGGCTGAGACCGCGAGCAGGCGGCCAGGCTCAGGGCGATGGCGGAGGCACCGCCTGCGCTCAGAAAGGCTCGACGGGTGGACATCATGCGCGCTCCTGGTTGTCGGGGTCCGCGGTGGGGTCTGGCTCACTGAGGGGCTCGGCGTCAACGGCCTGGATGACGGCGGGGTCGGCCTGGGGAGGCAGCTCGACGCCGTCGGAGTAGGAGGGCCAGGACACGGTGGTCGACGTCGCAGAGGAGTCCCCGAAACCGCTCGGGGAGAAGGTGGGCCCGTGCGCCGGCTCGACCTCCTGCTCACTCCAGCTCAGGGAGGCGTCGCTCACCTCCGGCTGGGCGAGTTCGGTCGGCATCTGGAGGCCGGGGTCCTGCGGCGGGACCGAGGAGGCCGCGTCCTGGAACTCGGCGGTGTCGGTCTCGAAGGACCGCGCATCGCTGCCGCTCGCCACGTGGCTGGTGTGGTGCTCCGGCGGCGCGAAGCGGGAGTGGTCCGGGGCGCCTGTGGGCTGGTCAGCAACCGGGTCCACGCCCACGGCCATGTGGCCTGCGCCGGCGGCACCGCCGGCGACATCACTGAGAGCCGGGGGGTTGGAGTAGGCCGACGAGTCGGGGACGTTGGTGGCATCCGAGGTGATAGTGAGCGCCTCGCCGGCCTGGAGGCCCTCCGGCTCCCGGGCGGCCCGGTACTGCTGGGTGGCGGCCTCGTCAAGACCGGGGACGACCGACGCGCCTCGGGCAAGCCCGGCAACCGCATGGTCGCCTTGCCCGCCGTGGCCCTCACCGTAGGCGGCGGCTCCGTCACCGAACCCGCTTCCGGGGACCTCACTGAGCCCGGCGGCGGGGCCGTAGTCGTAGCCCTCGGCGGGGACGGCCTCAGGCATCTGGGAGGCGGCGGGCGCCTCAACGCCGCCGAGGTAGACACGCCCGGTACGCGGGTCGGTCCAGGGCTCGCCCGAGGCCTCGGCGCGCTCCTTGTCCCGCAGCTCTCGCCGGGTCAGCCGTCGGTCGGGATCGTCCACCTGGGGGATGCCCTCGGTGGAGACCGAGTCGGCGTTGGCGATACGGGCCGCCCGCTCGGCCGAACGGGTACGCCGATCGACATTGGCGCGGCGCAGCTGGAGGTCGATGAAGAACAGGAAGGCCCCTACGAGTACGAAGACGCTGCCCAGAACCAGTCCCCCGTAGAAGTACCAGGGGGTCTCCACCTGGCGCTTCCAGCTGACGGTCAGACCGGGAGCCGAGGCCTTGCCGTCGGTCATGGCCATGACGACGATCTGCTCGTCGAGGTTCTTGTGGGGCAGCATGGCGCGGTCGGCGTCCTTGCCGGTGTCGAAGGTGACTGACGAGCCGCCGGTCTTCTCCCCCAGCCAGATGTCGGAGCCCGAGGCGGTCACGCCCTTGGCCTTGCGCTCCGAGCACTTCGAGCCGCCGGCCTGTGCGGAGGCGGAGGGCTGAGCGGAGGGCGCCGCAGAAGGAGCGGGAGCGGCGTTGGCCGGCGGGCAGTACTGGGTCTCGTCCTTGGAGGCCAGGGTCCCGGCGTCGGCGTCGATGCTGGTGATCGCCGTGTAGGGCAGCGCATTGTCGGCGTCGGGGCTCATCCAGGCGTCGAGATCGGCCGCCCTGGCCACGAAGAGGTGGACGTCCTTGCCGTCGGAGGAGCTCGCCGTCACGGTGACGTCGGACTCCGCACCACTGAGAACCCCGGGGGCTGTGATGACGTAGGGCTGAGAAGGGCCGGAGGCGAGCTTCGCCTCGACCTTGGAGCCGGGTTTCCAGATGGTGGCCGAGCAAACGGCCAGGGCGACGAGGACCAGCCCGAGGACGGTCACCACCACGCTCAAGATACGTCGACTCACGACGCGGATCTCCTATGCTCGCGGACACGGTATGGACGACGGCCGGCTCCGTGGAGCCGGGTATCGCTGCGAGCGCTCACCGTGCGCCCGCCTAGGGACCAGAATCGCATGACGGACCCTGCGACCGCACCGACCTCGGCCCAAGATCACAACCTGGCACGCGCTGAGCGAAGCGATATCTCCCGGAATTCCGCCAGCAGAAAGGGTCTCGCCGGCCCCGCGAGCAGCACGATGGTCTCGAAGTGGACACGGAGGAAGACGCGGAGAATCGCGCACGCGAGATCGGAAGTCTCCGGAGAACCCACCAGCGCCTCCATCCGTCACCCCTCCCGGGCGGTCGGGAGCCCCACCACCCCAGACCTTCTGTGCGCATGGTCACACTTTCGTGGTGACCGTCCCGATCACACCCAATCGTTAGGCTTGCCCTGGTGGTGAGCGTCCCCGGCTCGCCAGGAGGAGGAACCCGACGTGGCTGAGGAATACAGCGAGTTTGCCATCACGATGCGCGGCTATGATCGCGCTCAGGTCGACCGGAAGCTGGAGCAGCTCTCGCGCCAGCTGGCCGATGCCCGTCGTGAGGTGGCCAGCCTCGACCAGCGCGCCATGACGCTGGCCGGCGAGCTGGCCGACGCCCAGCGCCGGCTGCGGGAGTCCGACAAGCCGACCTACGCCGGCCTGGGCTCACGGATCGAGCAGCTGCTGCGCAGCGCCGAGGAGCAGAGCGCCTCCGTCCTGTCCAAGGCCAACGCCGAGGCCGACGCCCTGCTGACCCGGACCCGGACCAACGCCAAGAACCTCTCCGAGCGCAGCGCCTCGGAGGCGGCGACCCTGCTGGCCGACGCCCGCCGAGAGGCCAGCGAGCTGCGCTCCCGCTCCCAGGGGGAGGCCTCGACCGCCCTGGCCAACGCCGAGGCCCGCGCCCAGGAGCTGGTCTCCTCCGCCTCGCGCAAGGCCGCCCAGATCTCCGCCGACGCCGAGGCGGCCGTCACCGAGATGCGCGCCAGCGCTGAGCGTGAGGCCGCACTGGTCCTGTCCCAGGCACGTAAGCAGGCCGCCGAGATCGCCATCACCTCCGAGCGCGACGCCACCGCCAACCGAGAGGCGGCCGCGGCCGAGGCCGACGAGCTGCACAAGACCTCCACGGCGAAGGCCGAGGAGATCCTCTCGGCCGCCAAGCAGGAGGCCGAACTGACCGTCGGCAAGGCCAAGCGCGAGGCCGAGGAGATCCTCACCTCGGCGCGCAACGAGTCCGAGACACTGCGTCGCTCGGCCACCGACGAGGCCGCCGCGGCCCGCTCCGAGGCCACCGAGCTGCGCCAGCAGGCCACCCTGGAGATCGCTGCGGCGCACGAGCAGGCCGCCCAGGAGGACTCCGACGCCCACGAGGCCACCCGCGAGCGCATCCGGGAGATGCAGGAGCAGGCCCAGGTCCAGGCCCAGGAGGCCGAGGAGCGCCTGCAGGAGGCGCTGTCCCGGGCCGAGGAGGTCCGCGCCCGCACCGACGCCGAGGCCCGCAAGCGCCAGGAGGAGGCCGTCAGCCAGGCGGAGGAGACTCTGGCACAGGCCCGTCTCGAGGCCGAGCAGATCATCAGCGACGCCCGCGCCGACGCCGACGTCACCGCCCAGGTGGCCGCCCGCCAGCTCCAGGAGCTCGAGCGCCAGCGCGACTCAGTCGCCGCCTACCTCACCGAGATGCGCGGTGTTCTGGGTGGTGCACTGCCCCAGGCCCCCTCCTTCAGCGACCACGTCGCAGCCCTGCCTCAGGAGCCGAGTCCGGCCGCGGCGCCGGAGCAGACCTCCGCACAGTCGGCCGAGCCGGCGGCCTCCAGCAGCGCAGGCAGTCCGCGCTCGGCCGGCTCCGGCAGTGCCTCCTCAGCGCCGTCGGCCACCTCGGCGGCCCCTGCGCCGGCCGGCAACAAGGCGGCTGCAGCCTCCGGTGGTGGCCAGCAGGCGGGCGCGCAGTCGGCCCCGAAGAACGCCCAGAAGGGCGGCACTGGTCGCATCGAGCACGTCCCGGCCCCCGGCAAGAGTTCCGGCGCCTCCGGCAACTCCACCAACCGCAACCCCCGCCAGGGCAAAGGACGTCGCTGAGACACCGACGTGACTGCCGACGACGCCGCCCGGTTCGAGACCGAGTCGACCAGCACCCGTGGTCCTGGTGACTGCAACTGGGCGGCGTCGCGTCGTCGTGCGGCCACACAGCGGGCCCGCATGCTTCAGGAGCGCCAGGAGGCCGAGCACGCCCGGGCCGCCTGCATCGTTGGGCTCTTCCTCGAGGTCGCCCGCAAGGAGGACCTCAAGGATGTTCCTCTGCGGGTGCGTGGCTACGCGGGAGGCAGCGCCCGCACCCCGCTGCGCGGCTGGTACCTGAGGGCCGACGAGACGGTCGGCATCGACACGCAGGGGCGCTACTACGTCCTGTCGATGCCGCTGAGCCTGGCGCAGCGCCTGCGCGGGGTCAGGCCCGAGAGCCAGCCAGTGCCGATGACCATCGGTGAGGGCGGACGCGACGGCGATATCGTGCCGCTGCGCTTCGCGCTGGACCGCCTGCTGCCGGGCTGGGAGGAGCGCTCCCCCGAGCCGCTCGTGTGACTCTCAGCCCCGCTGCCTCGCGTCGGCGTCGGGTTCTACCAGAGGCGGCGCTCCCAGCATGAGGTGTGCCAGTGACGGCGCTCCTCAAGGCCCCGGTCCGCCCCGAAGAGGGACTCGTTGCTCCAGGCCACCACGTGCGCGGTGCCGGCCGGGATGACGCGGTGGCAACCGGGACAGGTGTAGGGCTTGTCACCGCCGCGCAGGTGTCGCACGGTGAAGTCGGCGCCGCCGGGGCCGGTCTGGGTTCGCGGCACGGAGGCGAGACGGTCCATGCTCAAGGGGATGTGCCCCTGCCCGTAGGGGCGCTTGGATCTGCGACGTGCCATGCCCCGATCACATCACATCCGGCTGCCGTCCCCAAGCCGAGGGCGGCAGCCGGATGTGAGAGCAGGCCGAGAGCAAACGAGGCGTAGACGCGGGCGAGCGGCCCGGGCCGGTCTCAGCCCTTGACGGAGCCGGCCATGAGGCCGCCGACGAAGTACTTGCCCAGCAGGATGTAGACCGCCAGGGTCGGCACCGAGGCGATGAGCGCACCGGACATGGAGGCCCCGTAGTCGGCCAGGATCGAGCCGTGGGCCAGGTTGTTCAGCGCCAGCGTCACCGGCCCGGACTGCGCCCCGCCGCCGAAGAACAGGGCGAACAGGAAGTCGTTCCAGGCGGAGGTGAACTGCCAGATGAGGACGACGACGAAGCTGGGCACCGAGATCGGCAGGACCACCGAGACGTAGGTGCGCAGCATGCCGGCCCCGTCGACCCGGGCGGCCTCAATGAGCTCGTTGGGAATCGTCTCGTAGTAGTTGCGGAAGATGAGCGTCGTGATCGGGATGCCGTAGACGACGTGCATGAGGATCAGCGTGTGAATCCCGAAGCCCAGGTCGGCACTGGTCACCAGACGCATGAGCGGGATCATGACCGCCTGGTAGGGGATGAACATGCCGAACAGGATGAGGGTGAAGACCACGTTGGCCCCGGGGAAGCGCCACTTGGACAGGACGAAGCCGTTGGCACTGCCCAGCATCGCGGAGATGATCGAGGAGGGGATGACCAGCGCCAGGGAGCGCAGCAGCCCGCCACTGAGCTGGTTCCAGGCGTTGGACCAGTTCTTGGTGACCCAGACCTCGGGCAGGTACCAGGTGCGCGAGGGGTCGGCGTCGGCGGATCCCTTGAAGGAGGTGACCAGCAGGACGTAGACCGGGATGAGGACGAGGACCACCGAGGCCAGCAGCAGGATGAAGCGGATGGTCTGGCCCCAGCCGGGGCGGCGCGGGCTGCGCATCGTGAGTGCCTGTGTCATCGCCGTTCACCTCCTGCCCTTGGCGTCGTGGATGAGGTAGGGGATGACGGCGACGGCGACCAGGACCAGCAGGATCGTGCCGACGGCGGCGGCGTTGGAGTAGTCGTTGTCGGTCATGAAGTTGAACATGTCGATGGCCGGGACCTTGGTGGAGTAGGTGCGCTGGTCCGTGATCGACATGATGAGGTCGAAGGACTTCAGGGACATGTGCCCGATGATGATGACGGCACTCAGGGCGATCGGGGTCAGCTGGGGGAAGATGATCGACTTGTAGAGCTGCCACTCGCTGGCGCCGTCGACCCGGGCCGCCTCGCGCAGGTCGTCGGGAATGCCGCGGAAGCCGGCCAGGAAGAGCGCCATGACGTATCCGGCCAGCTGCCACACGGCCGGCAGCGCGATGGCCAGGATGCCCCAGGTGGTGTTCTGGGTCCATGAGTTCTCCAGGAACCTCAGGCCGGTCATCTCGAACAGGCGGTTGAGCCCCGAGGCGCTCTCGCCTTGCGCGGAGTTCAGCAGCCACCGCCACACCACGCCCGAGGCCACGAAGGACACGGCCATGGGGAACAGGAAGATGGAGCGGAAGATCCCCTCCCCCTTGATGGGGCGGTCCAGGAGCCAGGCCCACAGGAAGCCGACCACGAGAGTGCCGGCCAGGAAGGTGACGGTGAACAGGATGAGGTTGATGAAGGAGTGGCGGAAGTCCGGGTTGCCGAACAGGGCCGTGAAGTTGCTCAGCCCGACGACGGTGGTCCCCCTGCGTCCGGAGACCTGGCCGGCGGTGTGCATGTCCAGCAGGGAGGTGTTGATGTTGATGCCGATCATCCCGTAGACGAAGACGCCGACGAGGATGATCGAGGGCGAGATGAGCAGGAGGCCCGGGCCCCACTGCCTCCAGTTCGCCCGACGGCGCCGCGCGGGGGCGCTCTTGGTGCTCACAAGGTTCTCCTGATGCGTTGGTGGCGGCACGAATCCGCCTGTCGTGGTGATGAGCTCCGGCCGAATGATCGGCGAGGGGTCGTCCCGGGGGCGGGAGCGGACCGGAGCGGGCGCACGGCCCGCCCCCGTCCCCGGGGAACCGGTCAGGAGGCGGCAGCGGCCTTGAGGTCGGCCTGCAGGGCGGCGACATCGGAGGCGCCCTGGGCGAACTTGGTCAGGGCGTCGTTCATCGCGTTTGTGGCCTTCGACGGAAGGGCCGCGCCGTGAGCGATGGAGGAGACGATCTTGTCCTTGGCGAAGGACTCCATGGCCGAGCGCTGGTACTCGGAGAACTTGCCCTTCTCCTCGTCAGTGAGGTCGGTGCGGGCCGGGATGGAGCCCTTGACCGTGTTGAAGGCGATCTGGCCGTCCTTGGAGGAGATGGTGTTGAGCCAGTTCTTGGCACCACCGGGGTGCTTGGCGCCGTCGGGCAGGGTGAAGGAGTCGGCCAAGAAGTCGAAGACGCCGTCGGTGCCCGGGACCGGGAAGTAGACGTAGTCCTGGCCGGCCTTCTTGCCGGCGGCATCGAAGCCGGCCACGGCCCAGTCGCCCATGACGTTGAAGGCGGCCTTGCCGTCCATGATGGGCTTCATGGCGGGCTCCCAGTCCTCGGTGTAAAGGGAGGAGTCGGTGAAGCCCACGATGGTCTTGTAGTGCCCCAGCGCCTTGGTGACCTCGGCGCCGCCCCAGTCGGTCTTGCCTGCAAAGAGCCCGTTGTAGGCGTCCACACCCAGGTCGGCGATGAGGATGGTCTCGAGCAGCTCGAGCTGGGTCCAGGCCATGCCCATGGTGATGGGGGTCAGGCCGGCGGCCTTGACCTTCTCCATGTCGGCGATCCAGGCGTCGATGGTGGTGGCGGGCTTGGTCGGGTCGAGCCCGGCGGCCTTGAGCGCGGGCACCGAGGCCCACACGACGTTGGCCCGGTGGATGTTGGAGGGCACGGAGTAGATCTTGCCGTCGGAGTCCTTGAGGCGGTCCATGAGGGTGGCCGGGAAGGCCTCGTTGAGCTTGAACTCCTCGTAGAGGTTGGACACGTCCAGCAGGTAGCCGGCCTCGATGTGGTCCTTGATCTCGGCGCCGGCGTGGGCCTGGTAGGTGTCCGGCGGGTTCTTGGCGGCCAAGTCGGCGGCGAGCTTCTGCTTGGCCTGGCTGCCGGCGCCGCCGGAGACGGCCTTGTTCTCGAACTTCGTCTTGGGGAACTGCTGGTTGAAGACCTTGACCAGGGCATCCAGACCGAGTTTCTCCGAGCCGGCCGACCACCAGGTGACGACGTCGACCTGGCTGGCGTCCCCCTCACCTGCGGCTCCACCGGACTTCGAGCCGGAGCTGCCGGAGGTGGCACAGGCGGCCAGGGTGGCGGCGACTGCAGTGGTTCCCAGCCCCGCCAGCACGGCGCGGCGGGAGAGATAGTGGGTGGGACGCATGGGACTGCTCCTTAGAAACGACGGTGTCTCATGACCACGGCACCGTTGCCGCGGGCGGCGAGGCCAGATGTTGTCTAGTCATCTGAACTCCCCAGGAGAGTAGACCTAAACTGAGCGAAACTCAAACATACATTGCGCGAACAATCATTGTACCGGTCGTGAATGACCGGTCCATACCAGCAGCGGCAATGATTCGTCCGCTGCCCAATCTGCTCCGATGTGTGAAAAAGGGTCCTCGCCGCTCGGATGAGCGGCGAGGACCCGGATGGGAGAGCGGCAGGGCCTTACGGTCCCCCGCACCCGAAGGTGGTCCGTACCAGGAGAGGGTCGGCCCCGGGCGGGCTCTCAGGCCGAGCCCGGGCGCCGAGCCGGAGGGCCCGAAGGACTCAGATGAGCCCCATGGAGGCCACGGTGTTCTTCTCCTCAACGAGCTCGGCCGCCGAGGCATCGATCTTGGCGCGAGAGAAGTCGTCGATCTCGAGACCCTGGACGATCTTCCACTCCCCGTTCTCCGAGGTGCAGGGGAAGGAGGAGATGATGCCCTCGGGCACGCCGTAGGAGCCGTCGGACATGACCGAGGAGGAGGTCCAGGACCCGGAGGTGCCCAGCACCCAGTCGTGCACGTGGTCGATGGCCGCAGAGGCCGCCGAGGCCGCCGAGGAGGCGCCGCGAGCATCGATGATGGCGGCGCCGCGCTTGGCGACGGTCGGGATGAAGTCGTCCTCGACCCAGGCCCGGTCGGCCAGGATGTCGGTGATGGGCGAGCCCTTGACGGTGGCCTGGGTCAGGTCGGGGTACTGAGTGGAGGAGTGGTTGCCCCAGACGGTGACCTTGTCGATGTCGGTGACGTGGCAGCCGGCCTTGGTCGCCAGCTGGGCCAGGGCGCGGTTGTGGTCCAGACGGGTCATGGCCGTGAAGCGCGAGGAGGGGATGTCGGGGGCGTGCGAGGCCGCGATGAGGGCGTTGGTGTTGGCGGGGTTGCCCACGACGAGCACCTTGATGTCCTCGGCGGCACCGGCGTTGAGGGCCTCACCCTGGGGACCGAAGATGCCGCCGTTGGCGGAGAGCAGGTCGGCGCGCTCCATGCCGGCCTTGCGGGGCATGGAGCCGACGAGGAAGGCGATGTTGGCGCCCTCGAAGGCGGCCTTGGCGTCGTCGAAGATGTCGACACTGCCCAGGGTCGGGAAGGCGGAGTCGAACAGCTCCATCGCGGTACCCTCAGCGGCCTTGACGGCCGGCGGGATCTCCAGCAGACGGAGGTTGACGCGCTGGTCCGGGCCGAGCAGGGCGCCGGAGGCGATGCGGAACAGCAGGGCGTAGCCGATGTTGCCGGCAGCACCGGTGATGGTGATGTTGACGGGAGCGTTAGCCATCGAGGACTCCTTCGAGACGTGTGTCGTCGCGGGCCGCAGGCGGCAGCCCGGCAGGACAACGCTATGACGTTCGTGCAGGTGAACACACCGATCCACCGTATTTCGTGACTCTCACCACTTCCCGTAGCCATGGAGGTGGGATTCCTCCTGGTAGCCCGTGATTCCAGCGAGATACTCACCGCCCCTGACAACCTCCCGTCCTAGTCGATACGCTGGAGGCCTCCCCCAGCCCATTTCTCGTTTCCAGGACCGTGATGAGCTCACGCCGATCCCCCGCGCCCATCCTCGCGCCACTGCGCCGCGGCTCCCCGCCCCGCCCCACGGTCTCCTCACCGGCCGGGCGTCGGGCAGGCGCCCTCTCCTTCGGTCTGACGCTCCTGGGCGCCCTGGGAGCCGGGTGGTGCCTCATCTGCACCGGACGCGCCCTGGGCGCCCTGCTGAGCTCCTCGCCTGCGGCGGGCCTGCTCGCCCAGGCCCTGGCCGCGGCCGCCGTGAGCGCCACCTGCCAGCTGGTGGCCCAGCGGGTCGCCCGTTTCAGTGCGCTCACCGAGGAGGCGCACCTGCGCCGCCTCACCCTGGCTCACCTGCTGGGGCTGGGCCCGGCACGCGCCGCCGACGTCCGCAGCGGTGCGACCGCCTCCCTGCTGACCGACGGCGCAGAGCGGGTGGCCCTCTACCGGCAGACCTTCCTGGCCCCCACACTGGCGGCCGCTGCGGCTCCCCTGCTGGTGCTCATCGAGCTGGCCGCCTTCGTCGACGTCGTTCCCGCCCTGGTTCTGGCGGCGGCCATCATCGTGGTCCCGGTCTTCATCGCCTGGTGCCACTCGCGGCTGCGGGCCTCGTCGTCGGACTCCCGACGGGCGCGGATGCGCCTGGCCGCCGAGTACCTCGACGCGATCCAGGGACTGCGCACCCTCACCCTGGCCCGGGCCGCGGAGCGCACCAGTGCACGCCTGCGCCTGGAGGGGGAGTCGAACCGACGCGCCGTCATGGGGCTGCTGGCGGGCAACCAGCTCGTCATCCTGCTCACCGACGGCCTGTTCTCGCTCTTCCTCATCACCGTGGCCGCAGGTCTGGCCCTGGTGCGTCTGTCCTCCGGCGCCATCGACATCAGTGACGCCTTGGCGATCGTCCTGACCTCCTACGTGCTCCTCGAGCCGCTGGACCACGTGGGCGCCTTCTTCTACGTGGGCATGGCCGGAATGGCCAACCAGCGCGCCATCCGCAGGATCCTGTCGCGGCCCCTGCCCCGCTCGACCGCTCGTCCCGAGGCCGCGGCCTCCTCGCCGGCTGCCGCTCAGTCCTCCATCGTGCTCGACGACGTCGAGGCCGCCTGGGACGCCGATCCGGTGCTGGAGGGCGTCAACCTGAGCGTGCGCCGCGGCGAGAGCCTGGCGGTGGTCGGCCCCTCGGGGGCGGGCAAGTCGACGCTCATGGCAGTGCTCGCCGGCAACCTGCTACCCAGCGGCGGAACCGTGCGCGTCGAAGGCACCGAGCTGAGCGCCGCGACGCAGGACGAGGTGCGCTCGGCCTCCGCACTGGTGGCACAGACGACCTGGCTATTCACCGGAACGATTGCCGACAACCTGCGCCTGGCCCAGCCCTACGCGACGCCGTCGCAGATGTGGCAGGCCCTGGAGGTGGCCCGCCTCGACAAGGAGGTGGCGCTCATGCCCGAAGGGCTGGAGACCCAGGTCGGCGAGGCCGGCCTGGGACTGTCGGGTGGTCAGGCCCAGCGCCTGTCCCTGGCCCGCGCCTTCCTGGCCGACCGCCCCGTGCTGCTCCTGGACGAGCCCACCAGCCAGGTGGACCTGGCCAGCGAGGCTGCCATCGTGGAGTCCCTTGAGCAGCTGTCCCAGGGCCGCACGGTCGTCACCATCTCCCATCGCGTCGGAGCGCTGACGGCAGCGGACCGGACGGTGAGGGTTGATGCCGGTACGGTCCACGAGGTCGGTGAAGCCCGGACGCCCACATCCGCCGGCGCGGCGCCCACTCAGGAAGCCACCGGGGCCGACGGGTCTTCCTCCAAGGCCTCCGACGGGGATCACCAGGAGGAGCGGGCATGATCCGATCGATCCAGTCGAGACGGTCCTCGGCGCCCCGCTCGCGGGCAACCGGCGGCTCAGGGAAGCGCAGCGGGACCGGTCAAGATGCCGCCTCCACGCAGGTGCCTGTCTCCCGCGCGATGCTGGTGCGCTGGCTGCTTCAGGTCACCCGCCCGGTCCTCTCACCGCTGCTGGGCTCCACCCTGTGCCGTATCACTGACATGCTGTGCGGCGTGGCCCTGTTCTCCTTGGGCGCCTACGCCGTGGCCCGGGCAGGTCTGGCGATGACGACGGACGCACCGGTGCCCGCCATCTGGCCGGTGCTGGCCGTCATGGCGGGGCTGTCCCTACTCAAGGCGGCCCTGCGCTACGTCGAGCAGTTCCTCGGCCACCTGGTGGCCTTCAAGGCCCTCGAGCTGCTGCGCGGCCAGATCTTCCGCTCCCTCATTCCCCGCTCCCCCAGGGTCAGTGCGACGTCACGCTCGGGCGACCTGCTGTCGCGGGCCACCAAGGACGTGGACCGGATCGAGGTCTTCTTCGCCCACACCTTCGCTCCAGCAGTCTGCGCCGTCGTCGTACCGATGACGGTGCTCACGCTCATCGGCCTGAAGGTGTCCTGGCTGGTGGCCCTGGCGGCGCTCCCCTTCGTGGTGCTCCAGCTGCTCATCGTGCCCCGCCTGGGGTTCGCCGCCTCAGTGGATGCCTCCCGCTCGGTCTCGGCGGCGCGGGCGGAACTCACCCAGCACGTGACCGACACCGTTCAGGGCATGAGCGAAGTTGTCGGGTACGGGCGCAGCCAGGAGCGTCTCGATGAGATGGCCAGGATCGACGCCGAGATCGCCGGTGCCGCACGGCCAACCGGGCAGTGGGCCGCCGTGAGGCGAGGCCTCAACCAGCTGGCGGGTCTGAGCGCGCCGATCGCCGTCGTTGCCGCGGGTGCGACACTGCCGGCGACCGGCTCGGGCACGGGCATCCCCCTCCTGGCGGCCGCGGCCGCTGCGGTGCTGCGGCTGTCTGAGACCATCCGCGGCGTCGAGGAGCTCTCGAGCGCGCTCAATGCCTCCTTCGCCTCGGCTGAGAGAGTGTGGGAGGTCGTCAACGCCCCGGTGGAGGTGCGCGACGGCGTTGAGGAGCTGACCCCCGGCATCTCCCACGAGGTCCTGTGGCAGGACGTCACCTACTCCTACCCCAACACCGCCGCCCAGGCAGTCCACGGCGTCAGCATCAGGGCCAGGGCCGGACGGTGGACCTGCATCGTGGGGGCCTCCGGATCGGGCAAGTCCACACTGGCCCAACTGGCGGTGCGCTTCGATGAGCCGGACTCGGGCCGCATCCTCATCGACGGCCAGGACGTGAGCGATCTGCGTGCCGTCAGCCTCTACCAGGAGATCGGCCTGGTGGATCAGCGGGTTCACCTCATGCGGGCCACCATTGCGGACAACGTGCGCCTGGCGGCGCCCTCGGCCACGGACGCCCAGGTGCGCCGGGCGTGCCGAGCGGCCTGCATCGACGAGGACATCGAGGCCCTCGAGGACGGTTACGACACCCTCGTGGGTGAGCGAGGCCAGTCCCTGTCCGGGGGCCAGCGCCAGCGCCTGGCACTGGCCCGCGCACTCCTGGCCCGTCCCGGGGTGCTCATCCTCGATGAATTCACCTCCCACCTGGATCCTGACCTGGATGAGCGGGTGCGCATCGGGGTGCGCACCTATCTTCCGCAGGCGACGATCATCGAGATCACTCACCGCTTGCAGTGGTCCGAGCAGGCCGACCACGTCGTCGTGATGGATGCGGGGACGATCGTGCAGACGGGGCCGCCGGCCAAGCTCCTGGACGAGCCCGGACCGCTGCGCACACTGATCGGCCGAGGCCGCTGAGAGCGCGGCCAGCCGGACCGGACACCGGGCGGATTCCGGCTGCTTCAGTCAGGTCTCAGGCCGAGATACTGATCGGGCGCCGGGAGTCGATTGACTCCCGGCGCCCGATCGGCTGACTGCGCTGCCCCGGTTCTACTCGCCCGAGCGGGTGGCCGCGGCCGAGGCCTCGAGCTCCTCGGGACTGACGACCCCCTCGACGCTGACCGCGTTGAGGTAGGCCATCCCGTCGAAGGAGAGCTCACGGACGTTCTCCGGGTCGCCCTCGTCGTTGACGGAGCCGCCGGCCATACGGTCGACGATGATGGCGATGGCGCCGTCACCGGTGACGTTCGTGGCGGTACCGAAGGAGTCCAGGGCGATGTAGGTGGCGATCATGAGGGCCACCTGCTGGTCATTGAAGCCGAGCATGGAGGACAGCAGACCGGTGGCCGCCATGATGGCGCCCCCGGGGACACCCGGCGCGGCCACCATCGTGATGCCGAGCATGAAGATGAAGCCGATCCACTGGGTGGTGCTCACGTGCAGGTCCTGGGTGAGGACGATCGCGAAGGCGAAGGAGAAGATCTTCGAGGTCGACCCCGCCAGGTGGATCGTGGCGCACAGGGGGATGGTGAAGGAGGCCACCGCGTCGGAGACGCCGTTCTTCTTCGTCTGACGCAGGGTGACCGGGATCGTGGCCGCTGACGAGGAGGTGCCCAGAGCCGTCAGGTAGGCCGGGAGCATGGTGAACAGTGCCTTGAGCGGGTTGCGGCGGCCGATGAGTCCCGCGGTGAGGAACTGGATGCCCAGGATGACGACCTCGAGGATGAGGACCACGACGACGACGCGCAGGAGCGCCTTCATCACCGCCCCGGCCGCCCCGGTGTAGGTGAGGTTGAGGAAGATGCCGAAGATGTGCAGGGGCAGCAGCGGGATGATGAGCCGCTCGATGAGGCGGGTGATGATGGCTCGGAACTCGATGAATCCCTTGCGCAGCACGCCCCGGGGCACCATGGACAGGCCGATGCCCAGGACGAAGGACAGCAGCAGGGCGGTCATGACCTCGACGGCCGGCGGCATCTCCACCGTGAAGTAGCTGCTCAGAGCCCCCTCCGGCTTGGAGACGTCGGCCAGAGAGGTTCCGGCGAGCAGCCGGGGGAAGGTGGCGTAGCAGACCAGGAAGGTGAGGAAGCCGGCGAAGAGGGTCGAGGTGTAGGCCAGAGCCGTCGTGATCCCGAGCCACTTACCGGCCCCGCGCCCCAGGTCGGCGATGGCGGGAGTCACCAAGCCGATGATGATGAGCGGGATGGAGAAGCTGAGGAACTGGCTGAACAGGTCGGAGAAGGTCGCGAAGACATTGCCGACGGGCTTGGGAATGAGCGGGTGGCCCCCGAAGCGAACCGAGCCCAGGAGCAGGGCCAGCAGGATCGCGCCAATGACCCAGGTCAGAATGCTGTGGCTGAGACGATGGGTCAGCGAGGGCGCGGCTGAGGGATTGCTTGACATAGAGGGACCTTCAGGGTGTGAAACGAGATGACAAGACGTCTTGACTGGGGCCAGCGTGCCATACCGCTTGGTCATGGCGCCGCACCGGACCGAAGAATGAGCACTCCCAAGGCACAGATCACACGGGGCGGCGCACAGCGTCGCCGTGAGAACTCACGCGGAGGGCACAGAGTGCTCCCCGCTCACAGGATGCGGGGCAGGTTGACGTAAGGCGACAGGAGCATCAGGACGGCGGCCAGGCCGATGCCGAGGACGACGTCGAACAGGCGGCTGCGCGCCGCCAGCCAGGTGCCGTCGGGGCGCTGGATCCGGACGATGGCCAGCATCAGGATCCCGGCGGCCGCCCACAGGACGGCGATGCGGCGGTGCCCCAGCAAGGCGATGGCTGGGACAGCCGCCAGGCCGAGGGCAACGAGGACAACACAGATGGTGCGGTAGGGCTCCTTGTGCTCGGCCTGCTGGGGATGCGGGTCATGAGTCACGGGCAGGAGCCTATCGGCGCGTGGGGTGCGGGTCCATGACCTTTCTCCGACTGGCACGCCCGCCTGGTGCCCGGCGCGAGGAGCCGGGCACCAGGCGGCGCAGGCGACCCAGTGGGAGATCAGTGGGAGAAGTGGCGGGTGCCGGTGAGGTACATGGTGACGCCGGCGGCCTGGGCGGCGTCGATGACCTCCTGGTCACGGATGGAGCCACCCGGCTGGACGACGGCGCGGACCCCGGCGTCGATGAGGACCTGGAGGCCGTCGGCGAAGGGGAAGAAGGCGTCGGAGGCGGCCACGGCCCCGCGGGCGCGCTGTGGTGCGGCCGCTCCTGCCAGGACATCGGCGGCGTCGGCCCCACCCACAGCCCCCTTCTCCTGCTGGGAGCCGTCGAGTGCGGCGTCGCCGGTGGAGCGGGCCCCCAGGGTGTTGGCCCGCTCGACGGCCAGCTTGCAGGAGTCGACGCGGTTGACCTGCCCCATGCCCACACCGACGGTGGCACCGTCATGAGCCAGGAGGACCGCGTTGGAGCGCACGGCACGCACCGAGCGCCAGGCGAAGACCAGATCGGCCAGGAGCGCGTCGTCGGCGGCCGGGCCCGCGGCCAGGGTCCAGGTCGAGGGGTCGTCGCCGGCGGCGTCCAGGACGTCACGCTCCTGGATGACGGCACCTCCCGAGACCTGCTTGATCTCGTAGCCCTCGCGCTGGGGGGCCTCGACGAGGAGCAGGCGCAGGTTCTTCTTGGTGGACAGGATCTCCACGGCCTCGTCGTCGAAGGCGGGGGCGGCGACGACCTCAGTGAAGATCGGCTTGATCTGACGGGCCATCTCGGCGGTGACGACCGTGTTGGTGGCGATGACGCCGCCGTAGGCCGAGACCGGGTCGCAGGCGTGGGCCTTGCGGTGGGCCTCGGCGACGTCGCCGGCAGCCGAGACCGCGATGCCGCAGGGGTTGGCGTGCTTGACGACGGCGACCGTGACGGCCTGGCCGTGGTCGTAGGCGGCGCGCACGGCTGCGTCGGTGTCGGTGTAGTTGTTGTAGCTCATGGCCTTGCCGTGGAGCTGGCGGGCGCCGGCCACTCCCCCGCTCGCCCCGGCGATACGGTAGACGGCGGCCCGCTGGTGGGGATTCTCCCCGTAGCGCAGGCTCGCCAGGCGCTCGTAGCAGACGCCGACGTAGGCCGGCGGTGCGGCCGGCCCGCTGGCTTCGACCTCGGCCGAGTCCGTGGCGTGGGCGACGTCGCCGGCCTCGATCTGGGCGGCCATCCAGGTCGACACGGCCGCGTCGTAGGCGGCGGTGTGGGCGAAGGCCTCGGCGGCCAGGCGGCGGCGGCCGGCCAGGGTGAAGCCGCCTTCTCGCACGGCGGCCGCGACGTCCTCGTACCGGTCGGGGCTGGTCACCACGGCGACAGCGGGGTGGTTCTTGGCGGCGGCGCGCACCATGGTGGGGCCACCGATGTCGATCTGCTCCACGCAGGCGTCGAAGGGGGCACCGGAGGCGACGGTGTCGGTGAAGGGGTAGAGGTTGACGACAACCAGGTCGATGGGGGTCACCCCCAGGGTGGCCAGCTGGTCGAGGTGGTCGGGCTTGCGGCGGTCGGCGAGGATGCCGGCATGGACGGCCGGGTGGAGGGTCTTGACCCGTCCCTCGAGGCACTCGGGGAAGCCGGTGACCTCCTCCACCGGGGTGACGGCCAGGCCCGCGGCGGCGATGGTGGCGGCGGTGGAGCCGGTGGAGACGATCTCGACACCGGCGTCGGCCAGGGCGTGGGCGAGCGGGAGGAGACCGGTCTTGTCATAGACGGAGATGAGGGCGCGGCGCACGGGGACGCGGTCGGGGCTGACGAGGCCCTCGGTGGGGACGTGAGCGGTAGGGACCGCCTGGTTCGTGGGCTGCGAGGACTGGGACGACGGGGACGTGGACATGGCGCTCCTGGTGTGGCGTGAGGAAGCAGGACGCCCAGGCGGGCGACGTCCCCTTCATGGACGGCCTCGGCCACTCCCCGGTGGTGCCCCACCCTCGCCAGTCGCAGCCGACCTCATCCTATCGGGTGGCGGCCACGACGGCATCGGATGAGGCCACCGAGCCTGCCTGACCTGACGTTTTCCATGTCGCTCCCGGCGAATCACCCGACCGAACGGCCTGTTTCCTTGCGAGCGGCTTGAGGGACCGCATACAGTCCACAGCATGACTGCGCCCATCAACATCGCAGCAACACCGGTATATCGGAGGACTCCCCCGGAGCAGTGGCAGGAGGCCGCCTCCGCCTACCGGCGCTGGTGGAGCCGCCATCCGGGATTGTCCAGTGCCCTGAACCTGGTGGTGCGCGGAGCCTATGTCCTCATGATCCCGCTGCTCATCGCCGCCCTGGTGATGGTCCCGAGGCTGGCCTACGCCGCCGTGCCGGCGGCCTTCATGGCCGTGTGCCTCATGGTGGTGGCCCTCCTGACGCGCACACGCACTATCAGCTGGCGCTCGGTTCTGCTCATGTACGGTGTCGGCACCGCCTGGTCGCTCGTCGTGGCCGCCATCATGAGCTCGGTGCGTACCCGCGCAGGCCTGTCCGTCATGGGCAACGGGATGAGTATCGCCCTGACCATTGCCCTGGAGGTTCTCAGCCCGCTGGTACCCCTGGTGCTCGTGGTCTTCCTGGCGCCGGGGCGGATGCGCCGCCTGGCGGCCTCCGACTGGGCCCTGCTGGGTTTCGCGGCCGGAGCGGGCCTGACGGCCCTCAACGACGGCATTCGGGCCCTTGAGGAGAGCAGCCTGCTCTCCTCGGTCCTGGGCAACGGGCGCCTTCCCTTCTCCTTCAACCCATGGACCTCGGGGTCGATGACCCAGGAGAACAGCAATGTCCTGGCCGTCAGCAACCAGGTGAGCACCGCGAACATCACGATGGCGGTGGCGCTGGCGATCACGCTGTGGCGCCTCAAGGACTCCCCGGCCTTCGACGGGGCCAAGAACCTCGTGTGGCTGCGGATCGTGGCCTGGATCCTGCCGGCGGTGGTCATCCTGCAGTCGGTCAGCGACCACGCCACCTACATCGCCAGGATCGCCCAGCAGCTCGGCCAGAGCGACTCCGGCGGCGGCTTCCCGGCGCTGCTCATGTTCCTGTGGAGGGTCAACGGCGGAGGCCTGAGCGCCATCCCCCTGTCCGTCATCCTCATGGCCGCCTGCCTGCTCCTGGACGCCCACCGCCGCGCCTACGCGGGCGTGCACGGCTGGACGGTGGCCGGGGCGCCGGCTCCCCGCTACCCCAATCTCACCGAGGCGCCGCCCTTCGTGCGCGCCCTCATCGTCTCGGTGGTGGCGCTGGCGAACTTCACCTGGGGCGACCTGGCCGTCACCTGGGGCGCCTACGGGGACCTGCGCCAGGGACGTCTGTACGCCATGCGGGCGGGACGGGCCACAGCCGAGCAGGTGCGCGGCGTGCGGGCCGACGCCATGGAGGCCACGACACCGGGTGCTGAGCCCAATGCCCGCCAGGGCTTCCGCCTGGGGATCCTGGTGGTCAGCGTCGTGCTGTTCCTCCTGTGCTGCATGTACGAGGTACGCACCGTCTGGCAGCTCGCCCCCGAGCTCAAGGAGACCGAGGACGACCTGTTCCTCTCCGCCCTGCCACGCCTGTTCTCCCAGTGGTGGAGCGGGTTGAGTGGCACCCAGGGGCTCCTCTACGCGATCGGTGCGCTGGCGGCGGTGGCCATGAGCCTGTCCCTCGTCCTGACGCTGGGGGCCCCGGGGCGCCGCATCAGCACGGCGCCGTCGTCGAGCAGCCTCATCAGTCACCTGCTCACTCTCACGCCGGGGCAGGCGTGCCTGGCACTGCTGGACTTCGCCATGACCTACATGCCGCGCTCGGCCCTGAGCGCCAGTCCCGCCGGGGGCGGAACCGACCTGGCCGCCGAGCTCTCCGTCAACCGGCGAATCCGGAACGCCGAGAGCTTCTCCGAGAGTCAGGCGCTGTTCACGGCGCGCACCAAGCGGCAGGTGGCGGTCGAGGCCGACATTGCGCGCCTTCGCGAGCTCGCCGAGTCCCTGGGCGTGACCGACGTCGATGCCCTGGAGCCCAGCCGGATCGATGAGACCGTCGCCGATCTGGCCGCCTCCGGGGCCGACTCCCAAGTGGTCGGGCAGATGCGCGACCTGGCCGCCTCAGTGTCGGAGCAGCAGGCCGAGATCCTGGACCTGACCCGCCGCCTCAACACCGGCAACGGCGAGCAGTTCGCCATCCTGGAGGGCTATCGGATCACCGACGACTTCCGGGGTGAGGCCATCGACCAGCGGCCGGTGGACAGCCCCGTCCACGCCCTGGCGCTGTCCCCGGCCGGGAACCAGCTGGTCGTCGTCGAGTACCAGGGGGCGGCCCCCACCATTGATGACGACGACGAGACCGACATTCCTCCCCGCAGGCTGCCGGGGCGGGCGGCGCACAAGTCGGCCGACAACGTCCTGGAGCACCTGGCCCGCGACGAGCGCGTCGCGCGGTTCTTCCGGGAGAATCCTGAGCTGTGGCGGGACATCAAGGAGGGACGCGCCCTCTTGGAGGCGAACGTCCTCTACACCCCCATCCCCGGGATGACCTACCGGGCCGGGACCGCGCTCCTGGCGGTGACGCCCGAACTCGTCGACGGCGTGGACGCGGCCGTCAGCGCCCTGAGCGGCGCGGGCACCGCGGCGCGCTGACCTGCGGGCTCAGGCCTCGCCGTCCACCTCGTCGTCGTCCGCATCGTCCTCTTCGTCAACGGCATCGTCGCGCGCGTCCTGGCGCCGGTAGGCCGCCGGCAGGACCGACTCGGGCAGGGTGTTGCGAGCCCAGGTACGCGTGTAGGGGTGGGCCAGGACGGCCATGGCCGCCAGTCCGACACCGACCTCGACGAAGACGAGGATGACGGTGTAGAGGACCAGTGGGCCGACGCTGCTCATCCGGTCCGGGCCCACGGATCCGGAGGCGGCCAGGCACAGCAGGCCCACGCCAACGGCCACGAGGAGGGCGGCCAGACCGGCGGCGCTGAGGGCGTAGCGCACCCGCAGGGCGTTGAGCACCGTCCGACGGCGCCAGGCGGCCACCATGGCGCCGGCCGTCACCACCAGGGGCAGCCACAGGCCCACGCTGCTCAGCGGCGTCGACGGCACCAGCCCCAGCAGCGGCAGGCGCGGGACGGGGCCGGCCACGACCCGGTCGGGGGCGAAGACGGTGCCCGTGCCCACGGAGAAGCCGGCGCCGATGAGCCAGGAGCAGGCCCAGATGAGCAGGGTCGGCACCCAGCCGGCCTGAAGCAGGATGAGGCCGGCCATCGCGACGAAGCCGTCCCCGGCCAGGGAGTCGTGCAGGACCGAGACCCGGCCGGCGCCGTTGACGACAGCCGCGACCACCACCAGCAGGCTCAGCAGGCTCAGGGCTCGCGTGGCCCCGTAGGCCAGTGACAGGGACGGCCCCAGCCAATGGGGTCGGCGGTCCCACCAGCGGGTCAGGGGCGGCCAGTGGTGGCCGGCGCGCATGAGCTGGATGGCGACGATGACGCCGGTGAGCAGGGCGATGCCGATGACGGCGGGCCAGGTGTCCAGCCCGGCGGGGCCGGTGAGGCAGGCCAGGGCCGCCACGACGGTCGCGGCGGCGACGATGGCCGCCCCGGCCGCCGGCCGGGAGGGGTGGGCGCGCCGCACGCAGAACCAGGTCCAACCCGCCTGCACCAGGGTGAGTCCCAGCAGCGGCAGGCTGAGCACGCCGTCGTCCTCGGAGGTCAGCGCGGTCGAGCCCCCGAAGCCGAGGCTCCACAGGGCGGTCCCGGTGTGCAGGGCGTCGCCTGCGCTGAGGATGGCCGCGGCGTTGAGGCTGGCGGCCGCCTTGGACACGGCGATCGTCGCCAGCACCACCACCAGCCAGACCAGGCCGACTGACTCGACCCCCACGCGCAGGGACCACAGGGCCCAGGACGCCAGGCTGGTGGCTCGCTGCCGCGCCAGGCTCAAGCGCTCACCTCTCCGGCCAGCTGACGGTAGAGCTCGCGGGCGATCTCAGCGGTCTGGCTGGGGGTGCGCCCCACCCGGACGCCGGCGGCCTCCAGGGCGATCTTCTTGGCCTCGGCGGTACCCGAGGAGCCGGAGACGATGGCGCCGGCGTGCCCCATGGTGCGGCCCTCGGGTGCGGTAAAGCCGGCGACGTAGGCGACGACCGGCTTGGTCATGTGCTCGCGGATGTAGGCGGCGGCCCGCTCCTCGGCGTCGCCCCCGATCTCACCGATCATGACGACCAGGCGGGTGTCGGGGTCGGCCTCGAAGGCGGCCAGGGCGTCGATGTGGGTGGTGCCGACCACCGGGTCCCCACCGATGCCGATGCAGGTGGTGAAGCCCAGATCGGACAGCTCGTGCATGAGCTGGTAGGTGAGGGTCCCGGACTTGGAGACCAGTCCCAGGGGGCCGGGGCCGGTGATGTCGGGCGGGGTGATGCCCACGTTGGAGCGGGCCGGGGAGATGATGCCGGGGCAGTTGGGGCCGATGATCTGCACGCCGTGGTCGGCCGCGTAGGCGCGCATCCAGGTGGCGTCGGCGACCGGGATGCCCTCGGTGATGACGACGAGGAGGCGCACTCCGGCGTCGACGGCCTCGACGACGGCGCCCTTGGCGAAGGCGGGCGGGACGAAGACGACGCTCACCTCGGCGCCGGTAGCCTCCTTGGCCTCGGCGACGGTGCCGTAGACGGGGACCTCAACGGTTCCGGCCTGGACCTCGCCGGCGCCGGGGCCGATGGGGGCGACGTCGAAGGCGACGGTGGTGCCGGCCTTGCGGGGGTTGACACCGGCGACGACCTTCGTGCCGGCCGAGAGCATGCGGGTGGTGTGCTTGCGGCCCTCGGAACCGGTCATGCCCTGGACGATGACGCGGTCGGTCTCAGTCAGGAAGATGCTCATGTCTCAGGCCTCCTTGCCAGCGGGCCGGCCGCTGATCTTCTCGGCGATGGCGGTGACGACGTCGGCGGCCCCGTCCATGGTGTCGACGACGGTGACGCCCTCGATGGCGGCGTCGGCCAGGATGGCGCGACCGGTGTCGGCGTTATTGCCGTCCAGGCGCACGACGACGGGCTTGGGCAGCCCGCCCAGGGACTCGACGGCGGTCACGATGCCCTGGGCGACGGTGTCGCAGGAGGTGATGCCGCCGAAGACGTTGACGAGGATTGCGCGCACCTGGGGGTCGGAGGCGACGACCTCCAGGCCGGTGGCCATGACCTCGGCCGATGAGCCGCCTCCCAGGTCGAGGAAGTTGGCGGGCTTCATGCCGCCGTGGCGCTCGCCGGCGCCGGCGACGACGTCGAGGGTGGACATGACCAGGCCGGCGCCGTTGCCCAGGACCCCGACCTCGCCCTCGAGGCGCACGTAGTTGAGGCCGGCCTCGCGGGCGCGGGCCTCCAGGGGGTCGGTGGCGGCGTTGTCGACGAGCTCGGCGTGGGCGGGGTGGCGGAAGCGGGAGTTGTCGTCGAGAGTGACCTTGCCGTCCAGGGCGATGATGCGGCCGTCGGCGGCCTTGACCAGGGGGTTGACCTCCACGAGGGTGGCGTCCTCGGCGGTGAAGACCTCCCAGAGGCGTTCGATGACGGCGGCGACCTCGTCGGCCAGGGGGCCGGCCTCGAAGCCCGCGGCCTCGACGATCCGGTGGGCGACGGCGGGGGTGATGCCCTCGAGCGGGTCGATGCCGATGCGGGCCAGGGCCTCGGGGCGCTCGACAGCGAGGGTCTCGATGTCCATGCCGCCCTCGCGCGAGCACATGGCCAGGTACTGGCGCTCAGCGCGGTCCAGGAGGATGGAGAAGTAGTACTCGGCGTCCAGGTCGACGCCGTCGGAGATGAGCACGGCGCGCACCGTGTGGCCCTTGATGTCCATGCCCAGGATGTCGCGGGCGCGGGCCTCGGCCTCCTCAGCGGTGCGGGCAAGCTTGACGCCGCCGGCCTTGCCGCGGCCGCCGGTCTTGACCTGGGCCTTGACGACCACCAGCTCGCTTCCCGCGTCGAGGAGGGACTGCGCGGCGCTGCGCGCCTCCTCGGGGGTTGTGGCCACGGCGCCGTCGAGCACGGGGACGCCGTGCTGGCGGAACAGGTTCCTGGCCTGGTATTCGTACAAATCCATGCAGCTGATCCTCTCGGGGCATGTGGATGGCTTGCGGGCGCGGGCCGACGTCGGCCGGACAGGCACCAGTGATGAGCCTAACGTCCCAGTGGCCGGTTGGGAGGGCGGACACGGGCGCGAAGCGGCGGCGTCTCACACAGCGTGGTCGCAGCGTCTCACGGCGGGGCGTGCGCACCGGGGCCTCCACCGGCCACGAGCGCCGTCCAGCCACGTAGGATGACGAGGGATGGGACACGTAGCATGAGCAAGGATCCCGAGAGTCTTCAGGGTGGGCGGCGCAGGGCGACACTGCATTCCAATCCCATCTCGACGACGGCCACGACACCCTCTATCTGCGCGACATCCACTATCTGAGGACCAACGCGGCGGCACTCACCAGAGCGCTCATGTAAGAGCCCCGATCAAACCACTACTGGATTGCGACACGCGGTCTCTACCCATGAGCGCCGTCGAGAACGTACTTTTCCTACGAGGACTGCGTTGTCCTCCAGATGACTGCGGTCCGGCCCCAGTCGTCTGGAGGAGAACGCAGTCCCCGATCGCGGAGTACGTTCCCGATCCTGCGCCGCCCGCCACGACGCGAATTATCATGAATTGACACGAGGAGGCTCGAGAAGGGAGACGGTCATGCCCGCACTAACAGCGACGAGTGCGCTGGTCGGCGCCGCGGTGCTGCTCGGCGTCTGGAGCGGCAGGCGATGGGGTCGACGACGCAAACGCGTCCTCGACGCCGAGGCCCGCAGGTTCCACACCCGCAGAGACCGGTAGTTCCTTAGCCCGTGGACCTACTGTCCCCCTGCTCCCACAGCAGGGGGACACATCGCTCCCCTCCTCCTGGGGTTCACCAGGAACCGGCGAATGCGCGGATGTCGCGGCAAGGAAACGCTTCTGGGACCACAGGCGGATGACGTGGCGGCGCTCACCAGCAACAATATGGACTGATGTCCTCCCGGCCGACGCCGGGAGCCAGGCCTACCGGCGCCCCCAGGGAAGGACCCCACATGCCAGCCGCCATGTCCTCAGACAACGCAGACACTGCCCCCTCCCCCACCGGCTCGTCGGCCGGCCCGCTGCTCGGCCTGGACGGCGAGCCCCTGCGCATCGGGGTCCTCACCTCCGGCGGTGACGCCCAGGGCATGAACGCGGCCGTGCGGGCCGTGGTGCGCACCGCCATCCGCCTGGGGGCCAGGCCCTACGCGGTCATGGAGGGCTGGGCCGGGGCCGTGGCCGGAGGCGACGGCATCCGCCCCCTGGAGTGGGACTCGGTGGGCTCCATCCTCCAGCGCGGCGGCACCATCATCGGCACCGCCCGCTCAGCCGAGTTCCGCGAGCGCGCAGGCCAGCTGGCGGCCGCCCGCAACCTGCTGGAGCACGGCATCGACCGGCTCGTGGTCATCGGCGGCGACGGCTCCCTGACCGGCACCAACGAGTTCCGCAAGAACTGGCCCTCCCTGCTGGAGGAGCTCGTCGAGACCGGTGACATCAGTGCGCAGACGGCCGCCGCCCATCCCGTCCTCATGGTGACCGGCCTGGTGGGCAGCATCGACAACGACCTGGTGGGCGCCGACATGACTATCGGCACCGACTCCGCCCTCCACCGCATCCTGGAGGCCATTGACGACATCTCCTCGACGGCCGCCTCCCACCAGCGCACCTTCGTCGTGGAGGTCATGGGCCGCCACTGCGGCTACCTGGCCCTTATGGCGGCTGTGGCCGGGGGCTGTGACTACGTCCTGGTCCCCGAGCTCCCCCCGGGCAAGGACTGGGAGGAGGACATGTGCTCCAAGCTCAAGGCGGGCCGAGAGGCCGGGCGCCGCGAGTCCATGGTGATCGTCGCCGAGGGCGCCACCGACCGCGAGGGCAACCGCATCACCGCCGACGACGTCCGCCAGGTCATCGCCGACAAGCTGGGTGAGGCCGCCCGCGTCACCATCCTGGGGCATGTCCAGCGCGGTGGCCGCCCCAGCGCCTACGACCGCTGGATGTCCACGCTGCTGGGCTGCGCTGCCGCCCGCGAGGTGGTGTCCATGGAGCCGGGCAGCGAGCCGGTCATCATCGCCGAGCGCCACAACCGCATCCACCGCCTGCCGATGATGGAGCAGATCGCGGCTACGCGCGCCGTCAAGGATCTCGTGGCCGCCCACGACTACCTCGGGGCGATCCAGGCCCGCGGGGCGAGCTTCGGCAGGATGCTCGAGCTGTTCGAAACCATGTCCACGCCTCCCGCCGAGCCGGCCACTGACGCGGGCTCGACGCCGTCGGCCTCCGACCGCCCCAAGCGGGTCGCCATCATCCACGCCGGCGGCCTGGCCCCGGGGATGAACACGGCGGCGCGCGCGGCCGTGCGCCTGGGCATCGACCACGACTTCACGATGCTGGGCGTCTACGGCGGCTTCCCCGGCCTGCTCGACGGCGACGTCCGCGAGCTGACGTGGGCCGACGTCGAGGGCTGGGTCGGTGACGGCGGCGCCCAGCTGGGCACGCGCCGCGAAGTGCCCACCATTGAGCAGCTCTACGCGCTGGGGCGGGCCATTGAGCTCCATGAGATCGACGCGCTGCTGGTCATCGGCGGCTACAACGCCTACCTGAGCGCCTACCGCCTAGTCACCGAGCGGGACCGCTACCCTGCCTTCCAGATCCCGATCGTGTGCGTGCCGGCCTCCATCGACAACAACCTGCCCGGCTCCGAGCTGAGCATCGGCACCGACACGGCTCTCAACAACGCGGTGGTGGCACTGGACTCCATCAAGCTTTCCGCGGCGGCCTCCCACCGCTGCTTCGTCGCCGAGGTCATGGGCCGCAAGTGCGGCTACCTGTCCCTGATGTCGGGCCTGGCCACCGGCGCGGAGAAGGTCTACCTCAACGAGGAGGGCATCACGCTGGCGGGCCTGGCCGCCGACTCCGAGCGGATGGTGGAGTCCTTCCGCTCGGGACGCAGCCTCTACCTGGTGATTCGCAACGAGCGGGCCAGTGTCAACTACACCACCGACGTCCTGGCCCACATCTTCGCCGAGGAAGGCAAGGGCCTCTACGACGTGCGCGAGGCGATCCTGGGTCACCAGCAGCAGGGCGGCAGCCCCACGGCCTTCGACCGGATCATGGCGACCAAGCTCGTCGCCCACTCCCTGGAGCTGCTGGCCTGCGCCCTCAAGCGCGGCGAGCCGACGGCCTCCTACGTGGGACTGGTTCGGGGCAAGGTCTCCGACCACCCGCTGGACCGTATGAACGACGACCTCGACCGCGACCACCGTCGCCCCCGTCACCAGTGGTGGCTGGGCCTGCGCCCCGCCGTGGGCCTGGTCAGCCAGGACATCGGGACCCTGACGCTTCAGGACGTGCCCGACTTCGGTGAGGCGGTCGACGACGCGGCCAGCTGACCCACTGGCCCCGGGAGCCGAGCGGCCGGGTATGGTGCCTGGCGTGCGCGCGCTGATACGACCCCGGTTCCTGGTGGCTGCCGCCGTGGCGGGCGTGGCCGCGGGTCTCATCGGAGTCGCGATGGCACTGCTCCTGGGGCTCTTCGAGTCACTGTTCTACGGCGTCACCCACGGCGGGCTCCTGGAACGCCTGGCTGCCGCCCCGCCCTGGCGGCGCGCGCTCGCCCCGGCCCTGGGCGGCCTTGTCGCAGGCAGCTTGTGGTGGTGGTTGCGCGCCACCGGCGGGGTGGCCGACGTGGAGTCTGCCGTCGCGGACCGCAGCGGTCAGGCGGCTGCCCGGATGGGGCTGGCGCGGCCCTTCCTCGACGCCGTCACCCAGGTCCTCACGGTCGGTGCGGGCAATTCGGTGGGCCGCGAGGGCGCTCCGCGTCTGGCCGCCGGGGCGGTGGCGGCCAGGCTTGCCGCCCGCCTGGGGATCGGCAGGAGTGAGGGCGCGATCCTCATTGCCTCCGCCGCCGGGGCGGGGCTGGCGGCTATGTACAACGCGCCGCTGGGTGGGGCCGCCTACGCCGTCGAGCTCGTCATGGTCGCCGGGATGCGACGGCGCGGTGCCCTCGTGGCGGTACCGGTGTGCCTCATCGCTACGCTCGTCTCCTGGCTGCACTCCCACGGGCGCCCCACCTTCGAGGTCGCCTCACCGGGTCTGTCGTCGGGGACCGTCCTCGGGCTGGTCCTGCTCGTTCCCGTGGCCGCGGTACTCGGCGTGGGGGCGAGGCGACTGTGGTCGTGGATGCTGGCGCACCGGGTGCGCGTCCCCCGGTGGCTGCCGGCGGCGATCGGTACCGCAGGACTGGTCACCGGGCTGGCGAGCCTGTGGGTCCCGGCGATCGTCGGCAATGGCCGTGACGCCATGGAGATGGCTCTGGGTACTGGCCTTCCCGGGGCCTCGAACAGCGCTGCGGGAGCGGGCCTAGTCCTGCTGGTGGGCATCGTGGCCCTCAAGCCGGTCCTCACCGGTCTCACGCTCGCCGCCGGCGCCACCGGCGGCCGGCTGGCCCCCTCCCTGGCCGCGGGCTCGAGCGCCGGAGCCGCCCTGGCGATCGCGCTCCACGCCTGCGGGGTGGAGGCCAGCGTGCCGGTCCTGGCACTGGCGGGGGCAGGTGCCGTCCTCGCCACCACTCAGAGGGCCCCCGTCTTCGGGATCGTCTTCACCTGGGAGCTGGCCCGCGCCGGAGCCTGGACGCTGGTGGCCCTGTTCGCCGTCGTCCTCGCCGCCACAGTGCTGACCGCACCAGCTTACTTCGGCAATTTAACTCGCGTGTTTCACAAACCACAGACAATATAGACACCATAACCCTTATTGCCGATTAGCGGCCACGATCATAAAACCTAAGGCCGCAAGAATTAAAAAAATAAAGCTTGATACTGACATAGGAATGGTGGCCGCCGCCCGTCGAAGCACCTCCGACAAGGCCGCCAATGCAGTCAACGCAAGCGCCCCACCAAATACAATACCACGAGCCAACCATGAATCCTCGTCCAGGGAGTAACGCCAAAACGCGCACAACAAGAGCGCAGCAAGAAGCAGATACACCCAAAACGCCGATCGTCCCGACTCAAGCCTGGAAACCCCCAGCCACACACAGAGGACTGCAACATACTGAGGGAGGACACGAGCAGAAATTGATAGCCAGGTAGGCCAATATATTTGTTTGAAATAAAAGGAAAGCCAGCAGGAAAAGCCCGCGAACACCAGCCCAACGATCGTCACAGCGAGTACCGCGCGCCAATCCCAGTCAACATAGTGATTGACGGCCACATCTTCGACATTAAACACTTACTCACACCTCAAATCTAATCGCTGAAAATACATGACCAAGAAACCAGCACCCCAAACACAACAAGACATCAATTCAGTTCCCAACGAATCGAAGTCGCGACCACAAAAGGAAGCGACCTTTAAGTCTGCATCAAAATAACATTCACCTCTCCAAGCAATACAACCACCGCACCAGGAAATCGCAGCCGCCTACAATCACACCCCACCCCCCTTTTCAATCTCCCTTAATCGGAACTGTAACACAAGTAGACAGTCCACATAAGCTCAGACTTAAGTCACTTATTCAACATTCTCAAATTAAACTAATAGGATTCTTGCTTCATTAATTTAATCGCACTAACATATCTGCGTCAGTAGATAATGTTGCCTATCGGAGCCTCATGCGCCGTCATCACGACAACGCCCCGCCTCGCCATGCCGCATCTCCTCGCCGCACGTGGCGCGCCGGTGACGGCACCGAGCGGCCGCCGACCTCGGGCGGCATCGTCGCCGTGTCGCTCGTTCTGATCTCCGGGTCCCCAGCGCTGGGCACCGCCCTGGCGCTCCTGAAGGGGCCGTGGATCCTCATGCTCGTCCTCCTTCACGTCGGCGGGCTCGCCCTGTGGTTCGGACTGTCCGGCCGAGACTGGCGCGACCTGTTGACCGGCGGCGGCATCCGCAGCAGAACCGTCCTGTTCGCCGCTGGCGCGCTGGGCGGAGTCGCCTTCGGCGGCCTGCACACCTGGATGGGGCCGACGGGTACCGGCCCGCTGTGGAAGCCGGAGATCACCGCCTCCACGGTGCTTCACGCACTGGTCTTCGCCCTGACAGTCGGCGTCGTCTACAACGCGGTCCCCGAGGAGATCACCCTCAGGCGCACCCTGTTCTCACCGATACACGAGCGCTTCGGGGCAACGGCTGCTGTGCTGATGACGACGGCGTCCTTCACCGCACTGCACCTGCCGACCTGGCTGACCTCCGACACCAGCCTCAAGGGCTACGCCTGGCAGATCCTCCACAAGGTGCTCTTCGGGCTGCTCGCCGGCTGGTCGGTGGTGCGGCTGCGGTCGGTGTTCTTCGCCCTGGGCCTGCACGTCAGCGGAAACGCGCTGGGACTGTTCATCGGCCAGCTCCAGAGCGAGAACCTGCCCGACTTCGAGATCTCGTGGCTCAACGCGGCGATCCTGCTCACCGGCGCGGCCGTGGCCGCTTCCCTCATCCTCCTCCTGGGCCGACGAGGCAAGCAGCCCTCTGCGCTCAGTCCTTGATCGTGAGGATCTCGTTGACGTCGACGCGGCTGGGGGCGAAGGCCGCCAGCGCCGAGTCTGCGGGATGGCCCAGCGCGATCCCGATCGCGACGATCTCATCGGCTCCGATCCCCATGGCCTCGCGCACCTCGTCCGGGTACATGACCAGGGCGTAGGCGTTGATAGCGCCAAGGCCCTTGTCGGCAGCCGCCAGGACGAGCATGGCGGAGAAGGCCCCGAGGTCGTGGAAGGACCACAGGGTGGATTCGACCGGGATCGTCACGTACAGGGCTGCCTGAGCGTTGAACAGCCGTCCTTGCGATGCCTGGAACTCCTGGACGCCATCACCCAGCTGCGCACCGATCTGCTCTCCGAGCGCGGCCATGTTCTCCTGGGTGGTCGCAGACCACTCTGTACGAGGCTTCACCGGGAGGTCGGCGTTTCCCTTCCTGCCGGCAGCGACGTCCGCAGCATGGCGCTTCTTGATCCCGGCCAGCGTGGCTCCCGTGGCCGCATAGACCCGCCAGGGCTGGGAGTTCACCCACGACGGCGCCTGCTGGGCGGTGCGGACAATGTCGACCAGATCCTCCCGGGAGACGGGCTGGTCGGTGAAGTCTCGTACCGAGTGACGATTGGCGACGACCTGGCTGAACTCCATGGTGCTCCCCTACTTCCGAAATCCGCGGGTGTGTCCACCGAGGCCAACGACCGGCCGGCCAGCACTATTCCAGTTGGGGCCGTCGGGTAGGCACAGAGCGCGTCCGACCTCCTCAGGCCCGACGGCGCAGCAGGACCGAGTCCCATCCCGGTAGCGCCTCCGGCAGGCCCGCGTGGGCAGAGCCGGGCTGGACGTCCGGGTCGGCGGCGCGCAGCACCTGCTCGACCCCGCTCCATTCCTCTAACTGCAGGCCCTCGGCCGCGAGCGCCGTCAGCAGGCCGCCCTGCCCGGTCAGGGGCAGGTCCTCGCGGGCGCACTGGGCGATGAGCAGCAGCTGCTCGATGCCGCCGCCCTGCGTCTCGGGGGCGCGCCACTGGCGCAGGATGACCCAGGCGGTGGGGTGGTCGGCGGCCAGGAGTCGGAAGGTGCCCAGGGCAAGGGCGTCGTCGTCGTGCCGCAGGGCGATGAGCTGGCGGTAGTGCTCGAAGACGCTGCCGGGCACTCCCACCTGGGCGGCGGCGTTGACGGTGCCGTGGTCGGGGGCCAGGGCGATCCAGGGCTCGCCGGTGGTGAACCCGGCCTTCTCGCTGCTGTCCCAGTGGACGGGGGTGCGGGCGTTGTCCCGGGAGACGGGGGCGATGCCGGCCAGGACGGCGGCCGGGTCGTCGCCGGCGCGCACGCGCTCGTGGAAGTGGTTGACGGACTCCAGGTCCCGGTAGTCATCGATGGAGCGGAAGACCGTGTTGGCCATGCCCAGCTCCTCGCCCTGGTAGATGTAGGGGGTGCCGCGGTGGGTGTGGAGGATCGTGGCGAGGGTCTTGGCCGAGCGGACACGCCAGGCGGGGTCGTCGTCGCCGAAGCGGGAGACGGCGCGGGGCTGGTCGTGGTTGTCCCAGTAGGTGGAGTTCCAGCCCTTCTCCGCGCTCACGGCGCCGGTGGGGGTCGTGGCGGGGGCGAGGGCGGCCTGCCAGTGGGCCAGGTTCTGCTTGAGGGTGACGAGCTCGAGGGGCTGGGGGTCGAACTTGCCTCCGGGCCCGTCGGTGAGGCAGACGTGCTCGAACTGGAAGACCATGTCGAGCTCGCCTCGGGCGGGGTCGGTGTAGAGGGCGGCCTCGGCGCTCGTAGCCCCGGGCATCTCCCCGACGGTGATGACATGACCGGGCCGCGGCGCGAGGACCTGCTGGTTCATCTCGTGCAGGAACTCGTGAATACGGGGGCCGTTGGCGACGGCGGCGAAGGCGTTGCCGTAGAGGTCGCCCTCGCCCTGGGGCGCGTCAGTGATCGGGTAGGTCTTGGAGATGAGGTTGATGACGTCCATGCGGAAGCCGTCGACGCCGCGGTCCAGCCACCAGGTCATCATCTCGTGGATGGCGCGGCGCACCTGCGGGTTCTCCCAGTTGAGGTCGGGCTGCTTGGGTGAGAAGAGGTGCAGGTAGAACTCCTGGGTGCCCTCGTCCCAGGCCCAGGCCGACCCGGAGAAGGCCGATCCCCAGTTGGTGGGCTCGGTGCCCGGCTGCCCGGGGGCGAGCCCGTCGACCTGCCGGGCGGGCCGCCAGATGTACCAGTCGCGCTTGGGGTCGTCCTTGGAGGAGCGACTGGCGGCGAACCAGGGGTGCTCGTCGCTGGTGTGGTTGACGACGAGGTCCATGACCAGGCGCATGCCGCGGCAGTGCAGTCCCTCGATGAGGGCGTCCAGGTCGGTCAGGGATCCGAAGAGGGGGTCGATGTCCTGGTAGTCGGAGATGTCGTAGCCGTTGTCGTCCTGAGGGGAGCGGTAGACGGGGCTGAGCCACACGACGTCGACACCCAGCTCGTCGAGGTGGTCCAGGCGGCTGGTCAGGCCGGGGATGTCACCGATCCCGTCGCCGTCGGAGTCGGCGAAGGAGCGGGGGTAGACCTGGTAGACGACGGCGCGGCGCCACCAGTCCGGGTCATCGCCGACGTGGTGGGCAGAGACGACGAGGGGTGCGGGAGAGGTCACGGGCGACTTCCTTCCTACCGGACAGGGGATGCGAGGAAAGTGGGGCGGGCCGGATGCGTGAGGGCCTTCCCCTGCTCCGCCGCCAGGGCTGACGGGGTCTTGCGGGCCGGTACCGATTGTGTCAGAAGCCGCCCGGGAGGAGGCCCGATTAAGATGAGTTCTCGCGCCTCACTCGGGGCGCCGCCTCTCCCACCGCTCCCCGTGACGACTCCTGCTGTGAAAGGCCAACCGTTGGTTTCTCCTCTCCGCGATGCCCCTGACACTCCGCGCCCGGCCGCCGCCCGCCCTGAGGCGGTCATCACCGGGACCTCGTCGGAGGAGTCCCGCTACCGGTTCACGGTGCTCACCTCTCGGCTCATCCGCATGGAGCACTCCCCCACGGGCGTCTTCACTGACGCCGCCACCCAGCTGGTCGTCAACCGCGACCTGGGTGAGACGCCGTCGTTCCGGGTGGTGCACGGCCAGGACCGCGTGGAGATCATCACCGAGCACCTGCACCTGACCCATGTGCCATCCCTGGGCTTCTCCCCCGCCGGGCTCAGTGTCAGGCTGCGTTCGACGGCGCTGCACGCCCACGGCGGCACCTGGCACCACGGCGACGTGTGGGACCCGGCCGAGACCTTCCCGACGAACCTGGGCGGCACCACCCGCACCCTTGATGAGGCCGACGGCGCCGTCGCCCTCGGTCCGGGCCTGCTGAGCCTCAACGGCATCACCGCCCTGGACGACTCGGCTTCGCTGCTGCTCACCCAGGACGAGTGGGTCCAGCCCCGCGAGCCCGGCAACCGCCTGGCCGACGGGGCGCAGGACCTCTACGTCTTCGGCTACGGTCAGGACTACCAGGAGGCGCTGCGGGACTTCTTCCGCCTCACCGGGCCCAGCCCCCTCATCCCACGGGCGCTGCTGGGCAACTGGTGGAGCCGCTACCACCCCTACAGCGACCAGGAGTACCTGGCGCTCATGGACCGCTTCGCCGCCGAGGAGCTGCCCTTCTCCGTGGCCGTCATCGACATGGACTGGCACGTCACCGACATCGACCCGGCGATCGGCACGGGTTGGACCGGCTACACCTGGAACCGGGAGCTGTTCTCGGACCCGGCGGCCTTCCTGGCCGGCCTGCACGAGCGGGGCATGCTCACCACGCTCAACGTGCACCCGGCCCAGGGGGTGCGCCGCCACGAGGAGGCCTATGAGGAGGTCTGCGCCGACCTGGGCCTGGATGCGAGCACCGGCGAGGACGTGCCCTTCAACATCGCCGACCGAGACTTCGTGGGCTCCTACCTCTCGCGCCTCCACCATCCCCTGGAGGATGAGGGCGTGGACTTCTGGTGGCTGGACTGGCAGCAGGGCGGGTCCACGACGGTTCCCGGACTGGATCCGCTGTGGATGCTCAACCACGTCCACTACCTCGACTCGGGCCGCGAGCGCCCGGCGGCCGACGGTGGTGTGGAGCGGCGCCGCCCGGTGACCTTCTCTCGCTTCGCCGACGCCTCGAGCCACCGCACCCCGGTGGGCTTCTCCGGGGACACGATCATCAGCTGGGACTCCCTGCGCTTCCAGCCGCGCTTCACAGCCACGGCCGCCAACATCGGCTACTTCTGGTGGTCCAATGACATCGGCGGGCACATGCTGGGCGGCAGCGACGACACGATGGCGGCGCGCTGGTTCCAGCTGGGCTGCTTCTCCCCCATCAACCGCCTGCACTCGTCGAACTCGGGCTTCACCTCGAAGGAGCCGTGGCGCTACTCGCGTGACGCGCGCGCCACGATGGAGGCGCACCTGCGGCTGCGTCACCGGCTGGTGCCCTACCTGTACACGTGGGCGCGCCGTTCGGCGGGTGAAGGCATCGCTCCGGTGCGTCCGGTCTACCACGACCACCCGCGTGAGCTGGCCGCCTACGAGCACCGGGGCAGCTTCTGCTTCGGGGACCTGCTGGTGGTGCCCTTCACCTCCCCGCTCGATGAGACCACGGGCCTGGGGCGGGAGCTGACCTGGCTGCCCGACGGGGTCTGGTACGACCTGCCCACGGGGCGCCGTTATGAGGCCACCACCGGCGGGCGCGGGCGCATGCTGAGCCTGTCGCGCCCCCTGGACCGGATCGGGGTGCTTGCCCGGGCCGGCTCCGTGATCCCTCTGGCCGGGAACCTGACGGAGGCGGCCGGGGACAATCCGCGCGAGCTGGAGATCGTCGTCGTGCCCGGGGGCTCGGGGAGCTTCACCCTGGAGGAGGACGACGGCTCGGCCCAGCCCGGGCAGGACCAGATCGCCCGCACCCACATGGCGCTGACCTGGCCCGAGGCCGAGGAGGAGGACGGCGCCGACGTGGTGCTGCGTATCCGCCTGGAGGGGGCGGCCGAGGTCGTGCCGGCCTCGCGGCTGGTGACGGTGCGACTCCTGGCCGGCCAGGTGGCCGGCGCCTGGCTGGGGGTGGGTGAGCGGGCGCGCCGGCTGGCCACCGAGGAGGTCAGCGGTGACGGCTTCACCCTGGGGGCCGGGACGCTGGTGCACCTGGAGGAGCTGAGCCGCCAGGAACTCATCGACGGCGTCCAGCTGGTCCTCCGCGGCACGAAGCACTCCCCAGCCGACTGGCGCGATGAGGTCCACGCAATCCTGGACGCCGCGCGCGTGGAGTACATGGCCAAGGACCTGGCTTGGGACGCGGTGCAGCGGGGCCTGAGCGGAACCGCCCTGCTGGGTGAGCTCGAGGCCCTGGGCCTGCCGGAGACGCTGCGGGCGGCCGTGGCCGAGGTGCTCCCCCACTCCTGAACAGGCTCTGAGCGCCGACTCCGGCGGGTCGGCTCGAACGGACCAACGGGCGCATCGGGCCGCCGCTAGGCTGCTGGGTATGAGTGAGACCCCCACCCCACGCTTCCCGGAGGCAGAGCCCTACTTCGAGGGCGACGAGCGCACCAACCGCGAGCGCATGCTCGCCGGTGACTGGTACGTCGCCGATGACCCCGATAACGCCAGGATCGCCGCCCACGCCCGCAAGATGCTCCACCGCTTCGAGCGGGCCTTCGCCGAGGGCGAGGAGAACTGCTGGGACCTGCTGCGCTCCGCGATCCCGGGGCTGGGCGACAAGGCACACCTGCTGCCGCCGGTGCGCGTGGACTACGGGGACAACATCGCCGTGGGTGAGGGGACCTTCGTCAACTACGGGCTCGTGGCCCTCGACGTCGCCCGGATCAGTATCGGCGCACACTGCCAGATCGGCCCGAACGTCCAGCTGCTCACGCCGGTCCACCCCCTGGAGCCGACGCCGCGCGCCTGCTCCCTGGAGGCGGCCGACCCCATCACGATCGGGGACAACGTGTGGCTGGGCGGCGGGGTCATCGTCTGCCCGGGTGTGACCATCGGGGACAACTGCGTCATCGGCGCGGGCTCGGTAGTCACCAAGGACATTCCCGCCAGCAGCCTGGCGGTGGGCAACCCGGCCCGGGTCCTGCGCCAGCTGGACGACTCCACCTTCGGCCCACGCCATCAGCACCCGTCTCAGGAGATGCCGCAATGAACCCCGAGACCTTTTCCGACCTGGCCGCTTCCCGGCACTCCGTGCGGGACTTCCGGGCCGATCCTGTACCGCCTGAGGTCATCGAGGAGATCTTGGAGGATGCCCGCCAGGCGCCGAGCTGGTCGAACACCCGCCCCTTCATGGTGGCGCTGGCCACCGGTGAGCAGACGGACCGCCTGCGGACGGCCTACGTCAAGGAGTTCGATACCATGCTCCCCGTCCAGCACAAGGAGCGCGGGGCGATGGCTCGCCTGGCCCTGAGCGGCAAGGCGCCCGACGGCGACTACCGGACCTGGGCGCCCTACCCCCCGGATCTGCTGCCCCACTCCCAGGCGGTCGGTGGCCGGCTGTACGCGCACATGGGTATCGGCCGCAAGGACCGCGAGGCCCGTGATGCGGCCGCCCGCCGCAACTGTGAGGCCTTCGGCGCCCCGGTCATCGGTTTCGTCCTGGTCCACGAGGGCCTTATGCCCTTCGCGGCGCTCGACGCCGGGATCATGTTGCAGACCCTGTTTCTGTCCGCCAAGGCCCACGGCGTCGATTCCTGCCCCCTGGGGGTCCTGGCTACCTGGCGCCGTCCCTTCGACGCCGAGTTCGAGGCTCCGTCGGACTACCGCCTCATCACGGGCTTCGCCCTGGGCTACGCCTCCGAGGCCCCGGTCAACGACTTCCGGGCCGAGCGGCGCCCCGTGCGCCTGGTGCCGAGCCGCAGCTGATCCGGTTGCGGTCGGCTCACGCCGTCACCGCCCGAGGTGCTCGACGTCGCGGTCGTACCTTGAGCCTCGCGTTCGAGGGGTAGAGGGTACGACCGCGCGCGCCATGGTACGAACACAAGGTGCTCCGTCCTGGTTTCGTGACGGATCCTAGGCCGGCTGCGTGCCGTCCAGTGCGGCCTGAGGCGGGCGGCGCCAGCAGGGCGGGACGACGAGCCCGCGCCGGCGGACCGCCAGCAGCATGGCCACACCGGCCGCGGTGCACAGCACGACCGCGACGACGGAGGCCTCGATCCCCATGACTCCACCGGTGAGCAGGTCGGGGCCGGTGAAGCGGGCCTCGATGAGTCCGCGTCCCGACCCGGTGCCGGAGATGTCGGAGCCGAAGATGCCGCCCTGGACGAAGTTCCAGGCGGCGTGCACCCCGATCGCCAGCCACAGGCGACGGGTGAGCAGGTAGCAGGCGCCCAGCAGGATGCCCGCCTCCAGTGCGATCGCCACCGCACCGAAGACGGTGGCTTGAGGGTTGCCGAGGTGAGCGGCCCCGAAGAACACCGCGGTGATGGCCAGCGCCCACCAGGTCCCCAGCCACCCCTCGATAAGGCGGAGCATGACACCTCTGACGAGGATCTCCTCGGTGAATCCGGCGACGATACCGGCTTGGAGGCCGACGAGGATCCCCGTGCTCCAACCGACGTCCACCACGTGATAGGAACCGAGCAGGGCCAGGACCGCGATGACGGCACCCATCAGCAGCGCACCCATGGCCAGGCCGGCCAGGAGCTCACGCAGTGCCGCCCCGCGCCCGCCCAGCTCGATGACGGGCCGGCCACCGACGAAGCGCACCAGCAGCCAGTACCCGAGCACGGTCAGGGGCACGGCACTGATCGCGACGATGAACGCGACACCCGGCCGGGCTACCGCCCCGCCCCCGTGTCGCACGAGTCCAGTCGCCGCCGCCAGCAGCCCGACGATCATCTGAGCGCCGAGGACGACCAGGATCCCCAGAAGGAGCTGGAGCCAGCCGAGGCGCTCCGCCTTTCGCGGAGGAATGCGCCACTGGGGACTGACCGGGACGAGCCGGTCCAGGAGGCGAGGAGCCTGCGGCTCCGCTGATGAAGTCGGGAAGGAGGCCGGGGCGTTCATGACCCCAGTGTTGCCCACCTGCCGGTCGCCACACCTCCCCCGCCAGGAGGAACCGGTGCCCACTGCCTTCAGCACGGTTTCCGATACCGCGGGGGGTGGGCGAAGGATGGATCCGTCAGATCTTGGCGACGGGGGCGTAGCGCAGGATGAGGCGCTTGGTGGTGGGGGCGCCGTCGATGACGAACTCGACGCGGGCGGTCAGGGACCGCCCCTTGCCCTCCAGGCCGACGACGGTGCCCACCCCGTAGGAGTCGTGGCGCACCTGGTCGCCGGTCCTCAGCCCGGCGACGGCTGCGGGCAGGTCCTCTGAGGCGGCGCCGGCCGGTGAGGGGGCGATCTGCTTGCCGCGGGCCTCGAGGCGGGCGGAGGCGCGCTTGGCGGCCCGGTCCTGGGCGGTCTCCACGCGCCCCAGTTTGCCCGAGCGCTTGGTGCCTGCGCCCACGGGCGGGGCGAAGTCATCGTCGTCGGAGTAGGAGCCTTGCCGGGAGGAGCCTGAGCGCCGCCCGCCTGAGCCGAAGCCGCCCTCGCCCCAGCTGCTGCCCCAGCCGGTGCCGCCGCCGCGCAGCGCCTCCATGGAGGAGGCCAGGCGCTTCCAGTCGATGGTCTCGTCCGGCACGTCGTCGAGGAAGCGGGAGGCGGGCATGGCGTTGGCGGCGCCCCAGGCCGAGCGCACGGCGGCGCGGGTGAGGTAGAGGCGTTCGCGGGCGCGGGTGAGGGCCACGTAGGCCAGGCGCCGTTCCTCGGCGAGCTCGGTCTCCTCGGTCAGGGAGCGGCTGTGGGGGAAGGTGCCGTCCTCCATGCCGGTGACGAAGACGACCGGGAACTCCAGGCCCTTGGCGGTGTGGACGGTCATGAGGGTGATATGGCCCTGCTCCTCGGCCTGCCGGGCGTCCTCGTCCTCCAGGTCGGCGCTGGGTGGGAGCTGGTCGGAGTCGGCCACGAGTGAGACGCGTTCGAGGAAGTCGGCCAGGGTGCCGTCGGGGTTGGCGGCCTGGAAGTCGCTGGCCACGGAGTGGAGCTCGGCGAGGTTCTCCACGCGGGTGGCGTCCTGGGGATCGTCGCTGGCGCGCAGCTCGGCGAGGTAGCCCGAGGCGTCCAGGGCGGAGTCGAGGATGTCGGCGACGCCGTCGCCGGCGGTGACCATGTGGCGCAGGGTGGTGAGCAGCTCGTGGAAGCCACACACCTGGTTGCGGGCCCGGGTGGTCAGGCCCTCGACCTCGGGCGGCTCGCCTACCCCGGTGGTGGAGGTGTCCTGCCCGCTGGTCTCCTCGGTCTCGGCTGTCTGGGCATCACGGGGGGCTCCGGCGGCGTCGGCGACGGCTTGCCCGAAGGAGACGGCGTAGCGGGCGGCGTGCTCGGCCAGGGCGCTCTCGGCCTTGTCGCCCAGGCCGCGTTTGGGGACGTTGAGGATGCGGCGCAGGTTGACGTCGTCGTCGGGGTTGTCGACGGCGCGCAGGTAGGCGATGGCGTCCTTGATCTCGCGGCGGTCGTAGAAGCGGGTGCCGCCGATGACCTTGTAGGGCTGGCCGGCGCGCATGAAGGCCTCTTCGAGGGCGCGGGACTGGGCGTTGGTGCGGTAGAAGACGGCGACGTCACGGGGGCGCACGCCGTGCTCGTCGGCCAGGCGGTCGACCTCCTGGCTGATCCAGCGGGCCTCATCGTGCTCGGAGTCGGCGACGTAGCCGGTGATGGGGGCACCGTCTCCGGCGGCGGTCCACAGGTTCTTCTCGCGCCGGCCGCTGTTGCGGGAGATGACGGCGTTGGCGGCCGAGAGGATGTTCTGGGTGGAGCGGTAGTTCTGCTCCAGCAGGATGGTGCGCGCCGAGGGGTAGTCCTCCTCGAACTCCTCGATGTTGCGGATGGTGGCACCGCGGAAGGCGTAGATGGACTGGTCGGAGTCACCGACGACGGTGAGCTCGCCCGGCGGCAGGGCCGAGCCCGCACCGGAGGTGCCGGGGCCGCCGACGAGCTCGCGCACGAGGACGTACTGGGCGTGGTTGGTGTCCTGGTACTCGTCGACCAGGATGTGGCGGAAGCGGCGCCGGTACATCTCGGCCACGGCCGGGCGGGTCTGGAGCAGGGCGACGGTGCGCATGATGATGTCGTCGAAGTCCAGGGCGTTGGCGGCGCGCAGGCGCTCGGCGTAGGCGCGGTAGACCTCGGCGAGGTGGCGCTCGAGGGGGTTGGAGGTGACGGCGCGCTCGGCGAACTGGGCCGGGGTGATGAGCTCGTTCTTGAGGTCGGAGATGCGGTGGGCGAAGGTCTTGGGGGTGAAACGCTTGGGGTCGATGCCCAGCTCGCGCACGATGAGGGTGATGAGGCGGGTGGAGTCGGCGGCGTCGTAGATGGAGAAGGTGGAGCGCAAGCCGGCGGCCTCGTGCTCGCGGCGCAGGATGCGCACGCAGGCGGAGTGGAAGGTGGAGACCCACATGCGCTCGCCTGCGGGCCCGACCAGGGCGGTGACGCGCTCGCGCATCTCGGCGGCGGCCTTGTTGGTGAAGGTGATGGCCAGGATCTCGCCAGGGCGGGCGCGGCCAGTGGCGATGAGGTGGGCGATGCGGTGGGTCAGGACCCGGGTCTTGCCCGAGCCCGCGCCGGCGATGATGAGCAGGGGGGCGCCTGCGTGGGTGACGGCGGCCTCCTGAGCGGGGTTGAGGCCGGAGAGCAGCTCGGCCGGGTCCGAGACCGTCACCCCCCAGGCCGGGCCGGAGACATGGCCCGAGGGCGTAGCGGCGCCGGCTCGGGCGCGGGCCGCGGCGGCGTTGGCCTGGGCGCGGGCAACGAGAGCCGAGACCTCGTCCTGGCGCTCCTCCCAGGTGGGGGCTGCGGCGGCCTCGTCCTCGGGAGGCGGTGCGTCCTCGGGGCCCCAGTCCTCCTCCGGGGCCTCGATGTTCGCCCAGGAATCGTCGTCGAAAGAGCCTGCGGCGGGGATGAGGGCGGGCAGCGCGGCCTCGGGCGGCGGGGTGGCCGCACCGCCGGAGCCGGGCATGGGCAGGGCGCCGAAGAGGGAGTTCATCGCGTTCATCGTGAGACCAAGCCTAGGCCAGGGCGCCGACACGTTCCGTTCTTCTCCACCCCAACCCGACATTGACAGCATACTGTCGATGTTGACAGCATGCTGTCAATAAATGGCGGAACCAACCTGAGGGGAGCCGAGATGCGGACCATAGCCCTGTACACGACCGAGACCATGGCGGACTGGGAGTACGCCTACCTCACCACTCAGATCACGGGCGCGGAGCACCTCAAGCCCGAGCGCTTTCGACTGCTGCTCGTGGGCGACGGGCTGGAGCCGGTGCGCACGCTCGGGAACCTGCCGCTGGCGCCGGAGGCCGACCTCGACGTCCTGGATGCGCTGGCCGCCGACGGCTCACTCGCAGCCCTGGTCATCCCTGGAGGGGACCACTACGCGGCCGGGCACAAGCGGCTCATCGAGGCGGTCGGCCACCTCGTGGACAAGGAGATTCCGGTGGCGGCGATCTGCGGTGCCACGCTTCTACTGGCCCGGGGCGGTTTCCTGGACGAGCGCCGTCACACCTCGAACGCCGCCTCGTACCTGAAGGCCAGTGGATACCGAGGCGGTGCGCGCTACGTGGAGGCGCCGGTGGTGACCGACCGGGGTGTCACCACGGCCTCAGGCATTCATGCGGTCCCCTTCACCGCGGAGGTCATGCGGATCACCGGGCTTGTGCCCGATGCGATGGTCGACTCCTGGGAACAGGTCTTCCTCAACGGCCGAGAGAAGGACTACATGGCCCTCATGGAGGCGACCGTTGCCTGGCAGAACGCCTGAGGGGGACGCCCTCACCGCCTTGGTCCTTCCCGCCTTCGCCCTCAACGGGGAGCTCCTGGAGGCGGCTGCGGCGATCACGGCCCCACATGAGCTGACCCCGGCCCGGTGGCAGGTGCTGGGCGCCGTCCTGGAAGAACCGCTACCGGTTGCCGAGATCGCGCGTCGGGTCGGACTGACGCGGCAGAGCGTGCAGCGGGTGGCCAATGATGTCGTCGCACAGGACTGGGCGCACTGGCAGCCCAATCCCGGGCGGCGCGGTCAGAACCTGCTCGTCCTGACCGGCAAGGGACGGCGAGTGATCACAGCACTCACCGCGGAACAGCACGCCTGGGCCGACACCGTCGGCCAGGAGATCGGAGAGAAGAACCTGAAGACCCTGGGGACGCTGATCAGCAGGCTTACTGACGCATCACGCCGCTACCGGCAAGCCGCCGGAGAGGAGCCCTTGCCTTAAGCAGGAAACCACTCCCGCCACACCGGACCCCGAGCGGGCACCTGGGGAGCCACCCGTGTCCAACCCGATTCGAAACTCGCGCTCATGGTCAACGACTAAACGAGCGACATCATCCTGGATGCACTCGGGTTCGCCGACAAAGGATGCGTTGCTGGCATTGACGACACTGTCGGACAGTGAGCACTGGGCGCAAAAGGCGAAGTCACGAGACTGACCACATCCCTCTCCTTGAAAGGCCCACAAAACTCATCCAGAGATGCCTCCTTGTCTAAACTAGTACGAATCTCGTACTATTTGTTCCACGTAGTAGTTCAAGGTGAGCACGGCATCTCACTGTCGAGCGAGTCAGAGGAGGTAACCATGGGGCGGGCGATCGAGTACCGGAGATTCGGCGGACCAGAGGTTCTGGAGGAGGTCGAGCGCCCGACGCAGGCACCGGGCGACGGAGAGGTACGCATCGCGGTGCGCGCCGTCGGGCTCAACCCTCTCGATTTCAAGACCTTCGAAGGCGACCTGCGACCTGTCGAACGGGTTCAACGCCTCATTCACCCTCGACGGTGGCTCGAGGGCGCATTCTCCCGTTTCCCCAGGGGCGTGGCCCGAGACTTCGCGGGAGTCATCGACGCAGTCGGTACCAACGTCACGGACCTCGCCGTGGGCGACGCCGTGCTGGGTACCTTGCGAAGCGCCCCCGGCCAGGCCGACACCCGCGGAGCGTTCACCACCGAGTTGGTGGCACCCACCGACGATGTCGTCAAGAAGTCAGCCCCGTTGTCATTCACGCAGGCGGCCTGTCTGGGTGTTGCCTCCCAAACCGCGTGCGGCGCATTCAGACAGCTGAACCTGCACGAGGGCGATGTCATTGTCATCAGTGCCGCCGCAGGCGGCGTGGGCTCGATTGCCGCTCAACTCGCTTTGAGCCGGGGTGCCACCGTGATCGGAATCGCCGGCGCCCGTAATACCGAGTATCTCCGCTCCTTGGGCACCATTCCAGTCACCTATGGTGAGAACCTGACAAGTCGGGTTCGCGAGGCAGCTCCGTCACCTATCACCAAGCTTCTGGACTGCTACGGCGGCGGCTACGTAAAACTTGGTCGCGATCTCGGGCTGACGGGCCGTTCCATCGGCACCCTGGTTCCCTCACCCACGGCGATACTCAGGGGAGCGCAGTTCACCGGTTCACGACACAGCAGTGGACGCATCGACCTTGAGGAAGTAGCACAACTGGTGGCGGACAACGTCATCAAGGTCGACATCGCTCGCACGTACCCATTCACATTGGAGCAGGTTCGCGCCGCCTATACCGAGCTGGCAAAGGGCCACGTCCGCGGCAAGCTCGCCGTCGATCTATCCTGACACCCATCCACGGTCAACCGGATCAGGAGGATCGCTTGAACAGATGGTCTCATGATCAGTGTCTCATCCGGGCGTTGCGTGCTATGAATAGCGAGCTCGCCGCCAGCAACCGCACTGTAGCGGCGCAAACCGGGCTCAACGACAGCGATCTGGCTGTACTCGACATCCTGCACCGTGAGGGTCCGCAGACCCCCACTGCCCTCGCCCGCCGAACCCGGATGGGGACGACAACGATGACGAGCGTGCTACGCCGGCTCACCCGCGACGGCTGGGTCGAACGTCGCCCCAGTGAGACGGACCTGCGCTCATTCACCATCCATGCCATAGGCGTTGATCGCCTTGCCAAGGTATTCCTGCCCGTCAACCGGAAACTGACTGCCCTGGTGGAGGGCTGGCCCGAGAGCCGGGTCGATCAGCTCATTGAGTTCCTGGAGGACGCCACCGAGGTGATTCATGAGTCGGCGGAGCGGCTATCGACCAAGGACGGCGACAACTTCTGACCTCGTTCATACATCCCCCCAGGCGCGTATACATACAGCGCCGGATCCACTCTGACGATCCATCCTCGACAGGTCTCTGGACTCGCATCGCTCTGGGCTCCACGATAGAGAGGTGTACTCCGAGACGGTCCTGAGCGAGCAACGCTTCCCGGCCCGATCTCGTGCTCTCTGAGCTGCTTGTCGACCAGGCGGAGCCGTGGGTGACGACGGCGCACCGACTCGCCCGGACCGGAGCGCCAGCGCAACAGGCCGCCCGAGCTCTGGGCTGGTCGGAGCGCACGCTGCGCAGACGAATGCTGGAGACCTTCGGCTACGGGTACACCACTCTGGCACGCATTGAGCGAGTATTCCGAGCACGCTCGCTTCTCCAGCGGGGACTTTCGCCGGCCCACGTCTCAGCGACTTCGGGTTATGCGGATCAGCCGCATCTGACCCGCGAGTTCGCGCACTTGGTCGGGGTGACGCCGGCTCAGTTCTCCAAGGCCGCGAAGAGGTCGACGCTATTGCCATCGGGATCGAGCACCGTGGCGTAGCGCTGCCCCCAGGGGGCGTCCCATGGCTTGGTGCGACCTTCGTATCCTGCTCCGATGAGCCTGGCGTAGGTGGAATCCACAGCACTCACTGTCCCCTGATCAAAGGCCAGGGCGATGCGGTGACCTCCCGAGGGCGACTCATAACCGGGATCAAGACGGCGAATGAGGTCGATGGTGTCCCATGCAAGAATGGTGCAGTCTTCGAGCCTGGTATCGACATGCGGCTCGTCGCTCCTTTCAGGAACGGCCGCTCCAAGCAGACGGTAGAAGGTGAGTGAGGCGGACATATCGCGGGTCACGATGCCGATGAATCCGAGTCGTAGTGCCATAGCGACACCGTATGCCGCCTAAGACATCCCGTCTTGAACAAAGCGGCCACGGCCGGGCTGGACTCCCTGACACGCCTGATCAGTCCGTATACGCTCGAACTGCGGCGTCTCAGCTCACCGAGTGCGAGCGAGCATCACACAGCCGAATCAAGTACCCGCCGCGGTTGTGCTCGCACGGGCTTTCAGAACCACTGGGACTCTCAACGCCGTCGGCCCCGCCGGCGGGGTTTACCGCACGGCGCGCAGGTAGCGGTCGCGGCCGGTGAGGTCCTGGCCGGTCTCGGCCTTCTTGAAGCCTGCCCCGAGCGCAGCCGCACGCAGCAGCGCCCCCTGCTCGTGGTCGTGCTCCATGACGAGCACCCCACCGGTGCGCAGCAGCGCGACCGAGCGCACCAGGACATCAATCGGAATCTCCAGCCCGTCAGGGCCACCACCGTAGAGCGCCACCGTGGGCTCGTGCTGCTCCGTCTCGGTGTCCTCCACGGCGCCGGCCGGCACGTAGGGCGGGTTGGAGACAACGACGTCGACCTGCCCGTTGAGGTCGTGAAGGACCAGCGGGTCGGTGGCGTCGGCGTGGATCACCTCGACGCGACCGGGCACCAGCCGCTCGCAGTTCTCGCGGGCCAAGGACGCCGCAGTCTCGCTGATCTCAACGGCGACCACCCGGGCTCCCGGCACCTCCTTGGCGACGCAGGCCGCGATCGCCCCCGAACCGGTACACAGGTCGGCTGTCAGGACCACTCCCCCGCCGCCGTCCATGACCGCCCGGGCCGCCTCAATGGCGGCCCCGGCCACCACCTCGGTCTCCGGGCGCACGATGAACACACCGGGACGGCTGATGAGCTCGGCGCCCCGCAGCCACATGCGCCCAATGATGTGCTGGAGCGGCTCACGGCACTCGCGGCGCAGCACCAGCGCGTCATAGGCGGCCGGGAAGTCGCCATCGGCGCCGTCGGCCAGCAGCAGGGCCCGCCCCAGCAGGTGCTCAGCCAGGATGCGGGCATCGACCTGAGGGCTGGTCACGCCGGCCGCAGCCAACCGACCGGCCGCCTGACGCACCAGCGCCCGCAGCCCGTAGCGGTCCACCGCGCCCGCCGGCGCGCCGCCACACAACTCAGGAACCACTGCCCTCACCCACCTGGGATAATCGTTCGGCCTCGTCCATGGCGATGGCCGAGGCGATCACTGGACCGAGGTCACCGTCAAGAACGGCATCGAGGTTGTAGGCCTTGAAGCCGGTGCGGTGGTCGGCGATCCGGTTTTCAGGGAAATTGTAGGTGCGGATGCGCTCGGAGCGGTCCACAGTGCGCACCTGACTGCGACGGGCCTGCGCCGCCTCGGCGGCAGCGGCCGCCGCGCGCTCGGCCAGGAGCCGGGCCCGCAGGACCCGCATGGCCGCTTCCTTGTTCTGCAGCTGGGACTTCTCGTTCTGCATGGATACGACAATCCCTGTGGGCAGGTGCGTGATGCGCACGGCCGAGTCCGTGGTGTTGACGCTCTGGCCCCCGGGTCCCGAGGAGCGGAAGACGTCGATGCGCAGGTCGGCGGCGTCGATCTGGAGCTCACCGGGGTCGTCGGCTTCCGGCATGACCAGGACGCCGGCCGCGGAGGTGTGGATGCGGCCCTGGGACTCGGTGACCGGGACGCGCTGGACGCGGTGGACGCCGCCCTCGTACTTCAGGTGCGCCCACACCCCGTCCTGGGGCTCCACGGGCCCGCGGGCCTTAATGGCCAGGCGCACGTCCTTGTAACCGCCCAGGTCAGAGTCGGTGGCGTCCAGGACCTCCACGGCCCAGCCCTGCCGTTCGGCGTAGCGGGAGTACATGCGGGCCAGGTCGGAGGCGAACAGCGCCGACTCCTCACCGCCCTCACCGGCCTTGACCTCGATGATGACGTCGCGGGCGTCGTCAGGATCCCGGGGCACGAGGACCTCGCGCAGGTGCTCGCCGGCAGCGGCCTCGGCGGCCTCCAGGGCCGGCACCTCGGCGGCGAAGTCCTCGTCCTCCGCGGCCAGCTCGCGGGCGTCGGCCAGGTCGGCACTGGCCGACTGCCAGGCCCGGTAGGCGGCCACGACCCTGCCCAGCTCGGCATAGCGGCGCCCCAGCCGGCGCATGGCGCCCGGGTCGGAGGCCGCGGGCCCGGCCATCTCGGCCTCGATATCCGCGTACTCAGCCAGGAGCGGCTCTGCGGCGGAGAAGTCCTCACTCATGGACTCGGGTTCCTTCACTGGCTAGGAGTCGTGCTGACGGGCACCAGCGGCACTCGTGCGATATGCAAACGACGCCGACGGCGACTCTGGGAGCCGGCCGCCGGCGTCGTGAGACGCGGCTACTTGCTGCGCTTGCCGTACCGGGCCTCGAAGCGGGCGACGCGGCCACCGGTGTCGAGGATCTTCTGCTTGCCGGTGTAGAACGGGTGGCAGGCCGAGCACACGTCCACGCGGATCTCACCGGAGGTGACGGTGGAGCGGGTCTCGAAGGTGTTGCCACAGGTGCACGTGACCGTGGTGGCCACGTAGTCGGGGTGGATGCCCTGCTTCATAGGTTTCTCCTTAAGCGTCAGAGGGTCCCGGGTCCCACGCGGGAGCGAGGGTGAACCGGAGGCCAGCAGCAGATTTTGCCACTGTCTCACGCGCCATCGCAACGGCTGGGCCGCGTGAGACCGGGCACCTGGCCGGTCGCGTTACTCGTCCTCGCCGTCGGCCAGGGACGTGCCGGCCGGGGTGGTCTTGGACAGCACCATGAGGAACTCGGCGTTGGACTGGGTGTCCTTGAGCTTGGAGAGGACCAGCTCGATGGCCTGCTGCTGCTCGAGCCCGGCGAAGAGGCGGCGCAGGCGCCACATGATCTTGAGCTGGGCGGGGTCGATGAGCAGCTCCTCACGACGGGTGCCGGAGGCCGCCACGTCCACGGCCGGGAAGATGCGCTTGTCGGCCAGCTGGCGCGACAGTCGCAGCTCCATGTTTCCGGTGCCCTTGAACTCCTCGAAGATGACCTCATCCATCTTGGAGCCGGTCTCCACCAGGGCCGTGGCCAGGATGGTCAGGCTGCCGCCGTTCTCCACGTTGCGGGCCGCCCCGAAGAAGCGCTTGGGCGGGTAGAGGGCGGAGGCGTCCACACCACCGGAGAGGATCCGGCCGCTGGCCGGGGCCGCCAGGTTGTAGGCGCGCCCGAGCCGGGTGATGGAGTCCAGCAGCACGACGACGTCCTGGCCCAGCTCCACGAGGCGCTTGGCGCGCTCGATGGCCAACTCGGCCACGATCGTGTGGTCGGAGGCGGGGCGGTCGAAGGTGGAGGCGATGACCTCGCCCTTGACCGTGCGCTGCATGTCGGTGACCTCCTCGGGGCGCTCGTCGACGAGCACAACCATGAGGTGGGCCTCGGGGTTGTTGACGCTGATGGCGTTGGCGATCTGCTGCAGGACGATCGTCTTACCCGCCTTGGGCGGGGAGACGATGAGCCCGCGCTGCCCCTTGCCGATGGGCGAGACCAGGTCGATGATCCGCGGGGTGACGGCCTTGGGCGTGGTCTCCAGGCGCAGCTGCTCCTGAGGGTAGAGGGGGGTGAGCTTGGCGAACTCAGGGCGGCGCTTGGAGCGCTCGGCATCCATGCCGTTGACGGTCTCGACGCTGACCATGGGGTTGTACTTGACCCGGCCGGCCCGGTTCTGACGGCGGTTGTTGCGCCCGCCCTGGTGGGGCGTGGAGGACTCTCCGCCCTCGCGGACCCAGCCGGTCACGGCGTCACCAGCACGCAGCCCGTTGTCCTTGATGAGCTGGTTGGAGACGTAGACGTCCTTGGGGCCGGGCAGGTAGCCGGAGGTGCGCAGGTAGGCGTGCTGGTTGTCGGTGACGTCCAGGATGCCGGCGACCGGCAGGAGGACCTCGTCCTCGCGCGGCTGGTTGCGGTTGCCGCGCCCCGCGGAGCCGTCCCGACCCTCGCGGCCGGAGTCGCGGTCGTCCCGGTCGAAGCGGTCGCGTCCGCGCTTACGGCCCCGACGACGGCGCCCACCGCGCTCCTCGTCGTAGCCGTCGGACTCGTCGTTGCCGTCACGGCCCCGGCGCGAACGCTCCTGGGGCTCGACGACGGAGGTACCGGTGGCGTCGGCCAGGTCCCGCATGAGGGCGGCCTTGGCGTCAGCGTGGTCCTCGGGCGAGTCGGTGCGGGGCTCGCGTGAGGTGCGCTCCTGGTTCTCGGGGGCGCCGGCGGAGGCCTGGGCACGCCGGCGGCCGCGGCGGAACTGATCGCGCGAGGAGCGCTCGCCGCGCTCCGAGCGACCGTAGGAGTCGCGGTCATCGCCGTCGGTGGTCTCGGATCGCTCGCGCCACCGGCTGCGTGCGGGGCGCTCCTCGTCACGGCCGGAGCCGCTGTCCGAGTCACTGCCGGAGGAGCCGGAGCGATCCGGCAGATCGAGGCCCAGGTCGAGGGCCGGCACGGACTGGCGCTCCTCGGGGGCTCCGGAGGCCGCGGTGGCGCGACGACGGCGGGAGCGCCCGGAGGCGGCGGCCGGGGCCTGCTCAGCTACGGGCTCACTGGCCGCTGAGGAGGAGTCAGCGGCGTCGGTCGCCCGGGCATCGGGCGAGCTCTTCGACGTGCTGTGGGAGTCGGGAGTGGAAGCGGAGGAGCCGCGCGCCTCACGGATGGCGGCGACGACCTCACTCTTACGCATACGGGAGGTGCCCTTGAGGCCCATGGAGCTGGCAAGCGACTGAAGCTCGGCCAGACGCATGGTGGAAAGCGAGGGCTGGGCGCTGGAGGTCTCGGTCACGAGTGTCCTAACGGTGTGATGACGCTCCGAAGAAGGGGCGTTCAACTGGGGAGACTCCCCCGGAATCATTCACAGGGGTGGGTCATGCACTGCTGGCTTCTGCTGAGACCTGAGCCTCAGGTCCGGGGCTGGTGCGGTCAGCGGCGTGGTGCGATCCGTGCGGCCGACAGCGTCATCATAGCAGCCCGGAGAAGCAGCACCTAACGGAACACCGGCAAGCAACGCCGGGGATGCAGCCATTATTCCATCCATGGCAGTTCTCGTCGTCGCCGTGACGCCGGTGGGGCCGACCGTACGCACGATCAGCCCCACCGGACTGATCGACTCGGACACAACCAAGTCGACTCTTGCCCTTCAAGCTCCCAGGCTCACGGCCTCAGCGACCTGCGAGAAGCGTCTCCATGGGCGCGAAGTCGGCCAGCGGGTCAACCGGCGCCTGGCGCGGGAAGCGCTCCATGAGCGTGGCCAGCTCCCGCCCCGCCCGAGCCACGCGCTCACTCAAAGGCGACTCAGGCCTCTCAGAGGATGATGGCGTCTGCCAGGCCGCGCCGAAGTCCTCACTGGCCGCGAAGACGGCGGTCTGCGTCGGCAGGGCCTTCATGTAGACGACCAGCGGCCGCAGCGCCATCTCGGTCACAAGACTGTGCCGCGCAGTGCCGGCCGTCGCCCCCAGCAGGACGGGGACGCCCTCAAGCGTGCCCGCCGGCAGCACATCCATGGCGGACTTGAACAGTCCGGAGTAGGAGGCCTGAAAGACCGGGCTGACCAGGATGACGCCGTCGGCGGCGGACAGGGCATCGATCACCTTCTGCAGGTCGGCGGACACCGGCCCACCCACACCGGCCAGGGCGATGTCCTTGACCAGGGGCCTGAGCCCGATGACCTCGATGCTGGCCAGGCGGGAGTCGGCCTCCAGGGCCTTGCGAGTCGACTCAGCCAGCCGCTCGGCGAGCTTCTGGGAGGTCGAGGGCTCCGAGACCCCGGCGTGCAGAGCCACGATCCGGCTCAGACGCCCCATCTGGGTATTGGCGTAGGCGTCATAGGTCGGCGATCCGGCCAGGGACTGGGTGCCCCCAGAAGGGGCGACGGGCGCGGTCGTATCAGCGGTCACGTCATCCATCTCCTGCCTGTCACTCGTCGTGTCACGGGTTCCCCATGCCATCTCAGATCCTCACCTTCCGGCCCGTGAGCGGGTCGAACTCGTTGGACAGGGAGAAGGGCTCCTCAGCCGGAGGCTCGGCCCCCTCCAGCAGGGCCCGGTGGCGCGGGTGGAGCGGCGCGTCGGGAACCCCTTCGGGCCTGGTGGACTCCAGCTCGGCGCGCAGCGCCGGAACGATCTCGGAACCCAGGTACTCGATCTGCTTCATGATCTCCTTGTGCGGGACGCCGCCCAGGTCCAGGTTGAAGGCCTGACGCTGGTAGTCGCCGATCGCGTCCCGGTAGGTCAGGTACTTCTCCACGATCTGCTCAGGCGTGCCGACCGCGAGAGGCGTGTGCTGTGTCATCTCTTCCAGCGACGCCCCCTGGTAGACGTAGGTGTTGCGGAAGTAGGGGGTGTATCGCTCGATGGCCTCGGTCTCACTCCTGGCGGCGAAGATCTGTCCGCCCAAGCCCACGATCGCCTGCTCGGGCCGACCATGACCATAGAAGGCGAAGCGCTCTCGGTAGAGGTCGACCATCTTCTTGACGTGGTCGATGGGCCAGAAGATGTTGTTGTGGAGGTATCCGTCTCCGTAATAGGCGGCCTGCTCGGCGATCTGGGGCGAGCGGATGGAGGCGTGCCACACGAAGGGCGGGACGCCGTCGAGTGGGCGGGGCATGGATGTGAAGTCCTGCAGCGCGGTGCGGAACTCACCCTCCCAGTCCACATTGGTCTCGCGCCACAGGCGGCGCAGCAGGTCATAGTTCTCCACCGCGAGCGAGATGCCCTTGCGGATGTCCTTGCCGAACCAGGGATAGACCGGCCCGGTGTTGCCACGCCCCATCATGAGGTCGACGCGCCCGTCGGAGAGGTGCTGGAGGTAGGCGTACTCCTCGGCCAGACGCACCGGGTCATTAGTCGTGATGAGGGTGGTCGCAGTGCTCAGGAGCAGCCTGTCCGTGCGGGCAGCGATGTTGGCCAGCAGGGTGGTGGGTGACGACGGCGCGAAGGGTGGGTTGTGGTGCTCCCCGGTAGCGAAGAAGTCCAAACCCGCCTGCTCGGCCAGGACCGCCATCTCGACTGTGTTCTTGATGCGCTGATGCTCACTGGGAGCCTTGCCAGTAGCCGGATCGGTCGTGATGTCTCCAACTGTGAAGATCCCGAACTGCATCAGACGTCCTCCCTGTTCTCAACACTGGATCTCAATGATTTCTTGTGTTCTGAGAGAACTGGAGAAGCTCATAGTTTATTTCTCAACTACCCAGATGTGGTGCACGTCCCACGTGGAAGCAGGGCTCTGCCGCCTCACCGGGGATTCTGTGTTGCCTCACGACCTCTGAGAGTTTCAAATGTCATGACATCTCAAGACACCGCTTGGAAGCGTCTGCCAGATGGGAGAGCTGCTGCCTCGGCCTGCCGGAGCAGACTGACCCGGTCACTGCGGTGGCTGCCGGCATCGCCTGGACACACTGAACGAGGGTGGGATGCTACTGGAGGAAGGTCGGGGGTACTGCAGGTAGGTGGGACCTTCGTGCAGTACGCACAACCCTTGGCCAGTGGATCCCGACCCTCGTGGAGCAGGCCGACCCGAGGCGAGACTCACTGCGAAGCCGGAGTCGAACCATGACCACCGGGACCCTGCGCAGGCGGCGGACAGGGAGCGGTAGGGGCGGACCTGTGACGGAGGCGCCGGGCCGTGCCGCAAGAACCCCGGACTCACTCCTGCGCGGCCCGGTGTCCACAGCGCTGACATGAGCGGGCCCGACGTCAGTGCGCCCAGCGGGCATCGTTGGAATACTGCGGTTTCTCTCCGGCGTGCAGCGCCGCTACGCCTTTAATGTCAGCACCATGGACACCCACACCCCGTCATGCCTCACCTCCAGAGCCACTAGCCTGCCCAAGGTTCCCGCCCGAGCGGGTGTCTCAGAAGTCATGACACTCACATGCCTCAGAAGTGAGGAGACAGCACACCTCACCAAGGATTCGAGACGGACGCAGATCGCGGGCGTCCTCGGACTCGAGGACGCCCGCGATCAGGGAGGCGGATGAAGAAGCCGTTCGCACGGATCAGGAGGTCAGGACCGCCCCACGGGTGTCGATTCCGGGGCTGAGTACGCTCCAGCCGTGGTTCTCCAGGGCGAAGCGGGTCTGGTCGGCCAGGGTGGACAGGACCAGCACCGTGGGACCGGCGCCGGAGATGACGGCCGGGTAACCCTGCTCGCGCAGCGAGTCCATGACGGCCATCGAGGCGGGCAGGACCCCACGCCGGTATTCCTGGTGGAGGCGGTCCTCGGTTCCGGCCATGAGCAGGTCGGGACGCCCGGCGAGCGCCAGCATGAGCACGGCGGCCCGGGAGGTGTTGAACAGGGCGTCCTCGCGCGGCACGGAGACCGGCAGGACCTGACGGGCCTCCTTGGTGGACAGGCGCGTCGTCGCCGGCGGGATGAGCAGGCTCACCCCGAGGGAGGCGTCCACGGGCATGGGCGCCATGCGCGGGCGTCCCCCGCGCTCGACCCAGGCGACAGCGGCGCCTCCGAACACGGCGGGCGCGACGTTGTCGGGGTGGCCCTCGAAGTCGGTGGCCAGGGCGAAGATCCGGTCATCGCTGAGGGCCTCGGGCTCGGCGATGAGGCCGCGCGCCAGCATGAGTCCGGCCACGGCGGCACTGGCGGACGAGCCCATGCCCCCGCCGTGGGGGATCCGGTTGACGCAGCGCATCTCGAAGCCGGCCTGTGGGGCGCCGACGACGTCCAGACCGGCTCGCAGCGCCTGCACGACGAGGTTGTCATCATCGGTGGGGACCGTCTCGGCACCCACGCCCTCGACGATGACGCGGGTGGTGCCGGTGATCGGCCGCACCGAGACCTCGTCGTAGTAGCGGAAGGCCATGCCGAAGGAGTCGAAGCCCGGCCCCATGTTCGCCGTCGTGGCCGGGACCCGGACGGCCGCGCGCTCGTAGACGATGCGCATGTCACTCGCCCTCGACGCGTTGGATGGAGACGACCTCGGCGACCCGGTCGGAGTCCCGCAGGCCCTCGACGGCGGCGTCGAGGTGGAAGACGGGGGCAGGGTGGGTCACGAAGGTGACGATGGCCTGGTCGTGGCTGCCGTCGGAGGTGACGTAGGCGCTCTGGCGCACCGAGTTGATGGAGACCTCGTTCTCGGCGAAGACGGAGGCCATCGCGGCCAGGGAGCCGACGGCGTCGTCTGAGCGCAGCTGGATCTGGTAGCGGGTGACAGCGGCCTCGGGGCCGAGGACCGGCAGGCTCGCGTAGGAGGACTCGCGGGGGGCCTGGCCGCCGTGGACCCGGTGGGCGGCGGCTGCGACGACGTCGGACAGGACCGCTGAGGCGGTCGGGGCTCCTCCCGCTCCCTGACCGTAGAACATGAGGCGCCCGGCGCTCTCGGCCTCGACCAGGACGGCGTTGTAGGCACCGTGAACGCTGGCCAGCGGGTGGTCGTTGGGGACGAGGGCGGGGTGGACGCGCACGGAGACGCCTTGCGCCTGCTCGTCGTCGCGGCGCTGGGCGATGGCGAGGAGCTTGAGCTCGCAGCCCGAGGCGTGGGCCTCGCGGATGTCGTCGGCGGTGACCTCGCGGATGCCCTCGACGGAGACGTCGTCGAGGCCCACGCGGGTGTGGAAGGCGAGGGAGGCGATGATGGCGGCCTTGGCGGCGGCGTCCAGGCCGTCGACGTCGGCGGTGGGGTCGGCCTCGGCGTAGCCGAGCTCCTGGGCGGTGGCCAGGGCGGTCTCGAAGGAGAGTCCCTTGGTGCTCATCTCGTCGAGGATGTAGTTGGTGGTGCCGTTGACGATACCGAGCACGCTGGTGACGCGGTCGCCGGCCATGGACTCGCGCAGCGCGTAGACCACCGGGATGGCACCGGCGACAGCGGCCTCGTAGTAGAAGTCGGTGCCTGCGGCCGCGGCGGCGGTGTAGAGCTCGGGGCCGTGGGCCGCGATGAGGGCCTTGTTGCCGGTGATGACGCTGGCCCCGGCCTTGAAGGCGGCCAGGATGAGGGTGCGGGCCGGCTCGATCCCGCCGATGAGCTCGATGACCAGGTCGTTGCCGGTGGCGACGGCGGTGGCGTCATCGGTAAGGAGGTCCTGGGGGACGGCGAAGTCGCGCGGCGCGTTGACGTCGCGGACGGCGACGCCCGTGATCTCAAGACGTGCGCCGGAGCGGGCGGCGAAGTCGTCGGCCTGCTCGGTGAGGAGGCGAATGACCTGGCTTCCGACGGTCCCGGCGCCGAGGACGCCGACGGTCAGTGTGCGCTGGGCGGGTGAGAGGTCCTGAGCCACGGGATGACCACCTTGCTGTGTGTGCTGTGTTGCGTGCCGCGTGTGGGCACTTCGACTGCGTCATGCGATGGGGCCGATCGGCTGGCACGGTCAACCGACCGCCCACCGGCGCTGGCCATCACTGCGGGCCAGCATAAGGGGCATCGGCCGTGGAGCGCTTGCATGTCCGCCTGTGGACACACGACCGGCTCTGTGCTCCCCGGTGCGATGAGGCCGGCGGGGGTGCCTCCGGCGCTGGCCTGAGGCTGCGCGCGGACGAGGCGGAGTTCTCAGCGACGCCAGATGATCTGCTTGAGCAGTCGGCCGATCACCCGCCCCAGTCCCAGAGATACCGGGGCGGCCGCGCTGTCGGAGTACCCCCAGGCCGGAGGCGGCTGCTCCAGGGAGGAGAGGAAGGAGGTCAGTGAGGACGAAGAGGAGGAGGTTGTTGCGCTCATGCCTTCAGGCTAGAAAACAGCCACACGATAAGCGCCCCTCGAGAGAATGATTAGCGGGGCGGCCTCCTCCTCCCCACGGCCGAGACGATCGAATGGGGCTCTCCTGCTTTCGGTAGATCCACCGAGCCGGACCGTCGGGGCGGGACCCCAGGGCGCAGACGGCCAGTGGCCCCACCCCGGTTGAACCGGAGAGGGGCCACTGGATGGGCTCTGCTGACAGAGCGTTCAGGCTCGAGAAGCGGTCACCCGCGTTCAGGAGGCGTTGCGGCGACGAGCCACCAGCAGGGCACCGCCACCCAGGCCGGCGCCGGCGAGCAGCACGAGCGCAACGGCGTTAGCACCGGTGTGCGCCAGCGGCGGGGTGCCACCGTTCGGCGTCCTCGGGGTGGAGGTGGGCGGCACCGGAGCACCCGGGGTGCTCGGCGGCTGCTGCGTGGTGGTCGGCGGGGTCGCCGGCGGAGTGGTCACCGTGGGCGGGGCCTGCGTGGTGGTCGGCGGGGTCGCCGGCGGAGTGGTCACCGTGGGCGGGGTCTGCGTGGTCGTCGGCGGCGTCGAGGTGGTCGTCGTCGTGTTGGTCAGAGAGACATTGACGATCTCCTGGTCGCGGATGGTGAAGGTGTTGGTCTTCTGGCCGTCGATGGTGAAGACCGGCTCGCCCCAGCTGAAGCCGGAGGCGGCGGGCTGGGCCTTGGAGGTGTCCTCGGTGAGCGTGACCTTGGTGCCCACGGGGAAGGTGCCGTCGAAGGTGACCGGCTCACCGGGCTTGACCGTGACGGAGGAGGTTCCGGTGCGGCCGTCGCCGGTGGCCTTCTGGCCCTCGGGAGCCTTCCAGTCCGGGTAGGAGCTGGCAGCGGCCGGCAGCTCGTAGGCGACGTCGACGACGAAGCTGGAGCCGGCGGCCTTCGCGGCAGCCTCGCCCTCGACGACCTTGGTCACGTTGAAGCTGCCGAAGCCGGGCTCCATCTGGACCGAGATGTCGAAGTACTGGACGTAGGACTGCTTCTGGGTGCTGGTCAGGTCCGTACCGTTGAGGTTCACGGTGTTCTCGTAGGAGGTGCCTCGTGAGGCGGCGACGGCCTTACCGTTGGCGTCCACGAAGGAGACGGGGTACTCCAGGGTGAAGTTGGTGCCGTTCTGGAACGGACCGGTCACCTCGTAGGTGGCGGTGCGGCCGTCCTCGGAGTAGGTGGCCTTGACGTCGTAGTCACCGTACTGGGTGGTGGAGTCCTGGCCGGCGGCGTTGGTCAGCGGGATGGACTTGCCGTCAGCGGGACGCAGGTTGAGGACCGTGCGGGTGGCGTCGACCTGGTTGAAGGTCATGCCGCCACCGAGGGTGTCGGTGAAGACGATGCTCTGGCGGGAGCCGTCGAAGGTCTTGCCGAGCTTGCCACCAGTGGTCTGGTTGGTCCCGAAGTTCACACCCCAGGTCAGCTCCTTGTAGTTGTTGTAGAAGCTGGAGGCCCACTTGGTGAGCTCCCAGTCGCTCTCCTTGGGGCCGCCGATGCCGCCACCGCCGGGCAGGGTGACGGTCGTGGTGACACCGTTGACGGTGAAGTCAACGGACTGCACGTCGGTGGCCTTGGCGACGGACACCAGGGCGGAGCCGGAACCCTTGAAGTTGTGGAAGCCGGCGGCCTTGAGCTCGTCAACCTTGGAGTTGAAGGTGCAGGTGACGTCCTTGACGGTCAGGGTGCAGGTACCGACCTCGACATCCTTGCCGCCGTACTCGACGGTCATGGGGTGGGTCTCACTGTTCTGCAGGTTGGTGAAGTACTCACCCAGACCGATCGTGAAGGAGTCGCCGCTCTTGAGGTTGGCGTCGACGCCGCTCCAGTCGAAGCTGAGACGGGCGAGGTCGTAGGTGTTGAGCTGTCCGTCCTGCTCGACGTTGTTACCGTCCACCCGTGTCAGAGACAGGTTGGTGACGTTGACGCTCTTGTTCTGCTCAGCGCTCGCCTGGGGGGCGAACTGCGACAAGATCGCGACAAGGAAGAGAGTGAGGATGGCGGCGGCCCCCCTCACCGCCCCTCGCGTGAGGGCCGGCCGAGAGGCGGCGCCCGTGGACATTGTGTTCATGGGTTCTCCGGATTCCTGGCATAGATGACAAGGGTCTGCCTTGTGAAACATCACCGAACGTTCCCACCGTCTGTTCAGGAGAGGGAAAGGCCGCCCCGTGATGACCAAGACCACTGTGTCACAAACCGACTGATTGGGAACAGGGAACACTCAAAACACGCGCGACGTCACAGTCTCGTCACATCCAAACCCGCTATTCTGACAAACAGAAACCCATTTTCTTGTAGGTTTCCTACAAGAAATCTGTCGCCGGGCCATGCCGCCCCTGTGTCTCTCCTATCAGGCAAGCCGCACGTCAGTTGTGTCAGCCCTCCAAAACAATCGACATCCACCCCGCCTTTGAAGTGGCTACACCCAGCACTCTTTAAGGTTGTTGTTGCCCTCAGGGCCACCTCATCGTTTTATCAGAACATATACAGAAGCGCCGTCGTCGCAGGACTTGTTCCTGGCACGACGGCGCTTCAGTGAGCGACCGATAGGAGGCCTCAGCCCTCCAGGCGTAGGAGGTCCTCGATGGTCTCGGGGCGCAGGACCCAGCCCGACTCGCCCTCGCGCACCCAGCGCACGCCGGGGCGGGTGAAGAGGTTGTAGTTGGAGGCCATGGAGCGCCCGTAGGCGCCGGTGGCGGGCACGGCCAGCACATCACCGACGGCCAGGTCGGCGGGCAGGTCCACGTCGCGCACGACGACGTCGCCGGACTCGCAGTGCTTGCCCACCACCCGGCTGCGCACCAGCCCGGCCTGCGGGTCGGGGCGGCGGTTGGCGACCAGGGCCGTGTAGGCGGCCTCGTAGAGGGCGGGACGGATGTTGTCACTCATGCCGCCGTCGATGCTGACGTAGAGACGCGAGGCCCCCTCCTCCAGCTCGACACGCTTGAGGCCGGTGACGGTGTAGAGGGTGACCGTCGTCGGGCCGGCGACTGCGCGGCCGGGCTCGATGGAGACGGTGGGGACCTCGTCTCCAAGACGCTCGCAGGTCTCGCGCACGGCCTCGGCCAGGGTGCGGGCGACCTGCGCCGGGCTGGGCGGCACCGGGTCGGCCCCGGTGTAGGCGATGCCGTAGCCACCGCCCAGGTCGACCTCCGGGCACAGGTGCCCGGTGTCGACGGCGACCTCGTGGCGCAGGGTGAGGACGATGCCGACGGCCTCCCGGAAGCCGGCCAGGTCCAGGATCTGGGAGCCGATGTGGGAGTGCAGCCCGTGCAGCTCGAGCTCGGAGGCGGCGATGATCGCGTCGATGGCCTGCCGGGCAGCGCCTCCGTGGACGGAGAGGCCGAACTTCTGGTCCTCGTGGCCGGTGGAGATGTACTCGTGACCACCGGCGTGCACGCCGGTGGTCAGGCGCACCATGACCTTGCCGGTCTCCTCGGGCCCGTAGACGCCACTGGCACGCAGCTCGCGCACGGCGCGGGCAGCGAGCTCAACCTCCTCGAGGGAGTCGAGGACGAGGTGACCCACATGGTGGGTGAGGGCGACGGCGATCTCGGCCTGCGTCTTGCCGTTGCCGTGCAGGCCCAGACGGGTGGCGTCCGTGGTGGCCTCCTCCCCGTCCACGTCCTGCAGGGCGGCCAGGGACACGGCGAGCTCGCCGCGGCTGGCGGTGTCGATGCCCATGCCCTCCTCGAGGACCCACTGGGCGACCTTGGTGGTCAGGAAGGCCTTCCCGGCATAGAAGGCCTCTCCCCCGGCCATGCCATAGCTGGGCCAGAACTCCTCATGCATGGCAGCGGCCCAGGAGGCGGCGCGGCCACGCAGGTCGGCCTCATCCAGGACGAAGACGGGGCTGGGGGCCTCGGTGAGGATCTCGGAGACGGTCAGCCCGCCCAGGACGAGCTCGCCGTCGTCCGTGCGCCGTGCCGTGGTGGGCCACAGGTCAGGACGGTCCTCGGGCTCGGGGCAGGCCAGTGACCCCAGGGGCGGCTCTCCGGCGGGAATCTGGTCAGTCATCGATTCTCACATCCTCTCGGGTGCGCTCACACCCAGCAGGTCGAGCCCGTTGGCCAGGACCTGCCCGACGGCGTCGTTGAGCCACAGGCGGGCCACGTGCCCGGAGTCCACGGCGTCATCCCCACGGGGGGTGACGCGAGTGGCGCCGTACCAGGTGTGGTAGGCGGCGGCCAGCTGCTCGAGGTAGCGGGCCACACGGTGCTGCTCACGCAGCTGTGCGGCCTGGGCCACGGTGGCGGGGAACTGGGCCAGGACCCCCAGCAGGGCGGCGTCGGCCGGATCGTCCAGGGCGCCGGGCTCGAAGGGCGCCTCGTTCGGGTCGCGGCTCACGCCGTGCTCGGCGGCGTTGCGGGCCACGTTGCGGGTGCGGGCGTGGGCGTACTGGACGTAGTAGACGGGATTGTCGGAGGTGGAGGAGGCCAGCAGGTCCAGGTCGATGTCGATCATGGAGTCCATGGAGGAGCGGGCCAGGGCGTAGCGGGCGGCGTCCACGCCGACGGCGTCGACCAGGTCCTCCAGGGTGACGATAGTGCCGGCGCGCTTGGACATGCGCACCGGGACGCCGTTGCGCACGAGGTTGACGAGCTGTCCGATGAGGATCTGCATGTTGGTGCCGGGGGTGTCCCCGAAGGCGGCGCACATGGCCATCATGCGGCCGATGTAGCCGTGGTGGTCGGCCCCGAACAGGTAGAGGGCGCAGTCGGCGCCGCGCTCGCGCTTGTCCAGGTAGTAGGCGAGGTCGGCGGCGAAGTAGGCGGCGTTGCCGTCGGACTTGATGAGGACGCGGTCCTTGTCGTCCCCGAAGTCAGTGGTGCGCAGCCAGGTGGCGCCGTCGCGCTCCTCGATGACGCCGCGCTCGCGCAGGCGGGCGATGGCGCGCTCGACGGCGCCGGAGGTGTGCAGGGAGTCCTCGTGGAAGAAGACGTCGAAGTCGGAGCGGAAGGCGTGCAGCTCGGCCTTGACGGCGGCGAACATGAGATCGACGCCGCGGGAGCGGAAGACCTCGGTGGCCTCGGCGTCGGGCAGGGTGGCCGGGTCGGGGCGGCCGGCGGCGAGCTCGTCGGCGGTCACCTGCTGGGCGATCTCGCTGATGTAGGCGCCGCCGTAGCCGTCCTCGGGGGTCTCCTGGCCGCGTGCGGAGGCCAGTAGGGAGAGGGCGAAGCGGTCGATCTGGGTGCCGTGGTCGTTGAAGTAGTACTCCCGGGTGACCTGGGCGCCGCAGGCGGACAGGATTCGGGCCAGGGAGTCGCCGACGGCGGCCCAGCGGGCGCCACCGAGGTGGACCGGCCCGGTGGGGTTGGCCGAGACATACTCGAGGTTGATGTGCTGGCCGCTCAGGGAGTCGTTGCGGCCGTAGTTCTCACCGGCGTCGACGATGGAGCGGGCGAGCTCGCCGGCGCTGGCGGCATCGAGGCGGATGTTGAGGAAGCCGGGGCCGGCGACCTCCACGGAGGAGATGCCATCGAGGGCCTCAAGACGAGGGACGAGGAGCTCGGCGAGATCGCGCGGCTTGGTGCCGGCCTTCTTGGCCAGCTGCATGGCCACGTTGGTGGACCAGTCACCGTGGTCGCGGTTGCGGGGGCGCTCGACGCGGGGGTCGGGAATCTCGGCGGCGGGCAGGGCGAGGGAGCCCTCGGCGGAGGTCTCCTCCAGGACGGTGCGGATGGCTGCGGCAAGCTCTTCTGGGGTCACGCGCGTCAGCGTACCGTCAACGGGCGGGCCGGATCGCGAGCGAGCCCGGCGGCTGCCGGGCATCGTGGGACATGTCGCATGTCTCGCGCCGGTTTCGCTCCGGGACCGGGACGCTGGTACAGTCACGCCTCGGGCCCCGGTAGCTCAGTGGATAGAGCGTCTGCCTCCGGAGCAGAAGGTCGCAGGTTCGAATCCTGTCCGGGGCACTACCTCCGAGCCCTCGTCGCCACTCGCGGCGGGGGCTCGCTCATGCGTGTTGCGGCACAATTCCCCTGGCCGAGGCGGAGCCCAAGCGAGTTCCGCGAGGCCATCCTCCGGCTCCGGGTTCTTGACGGCCCTTCAGCTGAGGGTCTTGAGGGCGAGGCTGGGGACGTCGGTCATGATGGCGTCCACGTTGAGGTCGGCCAGGTAGCGCATCCGCTCGGGGTCGTCCACCGTCCAGACGTGGACCTCCAGGCCTGCGGTGTGCGCGGAGGCGACGAAGCGGCGGGTGACCACCGGAACGCCGTGGTAGCTCTCCGGCACCTGGACGGCGTCGACTCTGCCGCGGGTCCAGCCCCAGCGGGTCTGGGGCAGGGGGACGGCCGCCTCGCTGCGCAGCATGAGGCCGAGCACGTCACTGACGCCCAGTGAGGTCATGGCCCGTGGCTCCTGGCGGCGCAGCACGGCCAGCCGGCGGGCGGAGAAGGAGGCGAACCGGACTCGGTCGAGAGCCTGGGCGTCGCGCACCGTCTGCAGGGCCGCCTGGACGACGCAGGAGTCCTTGAGGTCGATGTTGAACTTCATCGCCGGCTGGGCGTACAGGGCGTCGTCGAGCCGGACGAAGCCGCGCCCGTCGCCGGAGTCGAGGTCGGCCAGCTCGGCCCACATGACCTCCCCCACGGTGCGGGGGTCGTTCGCGGTACGCCGCAGGTCCTCGTCGTGGCTGAGCACGACGACGCCGTCGGCGGTCAGCCGCAGATCGGTCTCCATCCACTCCAGCCCGAGCGCGGCCACGTGCTCGACGGCGCTCCAGGTGTTCTCGGGAACCTCGCGTCCGCCGCCGCGGTGGGCAATGACGGCAGGACGGCGGGTTCGTGACGCGGCAGGCGGCACAGTGGGTCTCCCTCAGCTGCAGTTGGTGGTGAGCTCGACGGCGTTGTGCTGCTTGAGCCAGCCCCACGGCTCCACGGTGGACTCGTCGGCGGTGTCGTCCTTGGTGCGCACCTCGAAGTGCAGGTGAGAACCGGAGGACCGGCCCGTGTTACCCACGCCGGCGATCATCTGACCGGCCGTGACGGTGTCACCGACCTTGACGTGGATGCCGTCCTCGTACATGTGCAGGTAGCTGGTGTACCAGACCTGGCCGTCGATCTCATGCTTGATGGTGATGGTTCCGGTGCCATCGACCATGCCGGCGGTGGTGACGGTGCCGGCGGCGGCCGCGTAGATGGGCGTCCCCACGGGGGCGGCCATGTCCTGCCCGGCGTGCAGCTTGCGGTAGCCGAGGGTGGGGTGGGTGCGGTAACCGTACTCCGACGAGATCTCGTAGGTGCCCGGAAGCATCGGGTAGAACAGCTGCGGCTTGGAGCTGAAGGCGGTGGTGTCGCCGGAGGCGCCGGTGGCCGAGGAGCAGGTCTTGGCGGCGTTCTGGAAGGCCTCACGGATCCTGGCGCGGGTGGCGGCGTCGGGCACGTTGGACAGCTGGGTGTCGGAGTCGTCGTCCAGGTCGTCGCTGCCGAGCACGGCGCTGGCCACGGAGGAGGCCTTCGTGCCACCGGCGGCCGGGCTCTGCGTGCTGGAGCCGCTGGGGTGCATCTTCATGGCGGCCGAGGCCAACGGGGTGTTGTCGAGGTGGTTGGACAAGGGAGCGAGCACCGTGACCACGGCCAGGACCGACAGGACGGCGGTGCGCCCCAGAATCCCGGAGCCGGTGCGGCGGCGGGCGGGACGGGCGGGGGCAGGTCCGGTCGAGGAGTCGCGGTGGGCCTCCGGCTTCGATGCCGCTTTGGCCTTGGCCGACGACGTCGGGGAGCCGGCCTCATCGGCCGCCTCGCCTCGCTTGGCCTGGGCGGCTGACTTCTCGGACTTGGTCTTCCTAGTGCTCCGGGCGGCCTTGATGGCGCGGATGGTCTCCTCGTCCGCGAGCGGCACCCCGGCCTTGCGGGCGGCCATGATCTTGCGGACCTCGGGGACCTCGATGGTCTCGGCACCTCGGAAGTCCGTGATCCGCTGCGAGAAGCGGATCTCGTGGGGCGTCTCGGGAGCGGAGGGAGCCTGCTCCGCGAGCGCTGACGGCTCAGCCTGCGGCGTCTGGACGGCGGGGTGGTCCGCCTGCGCGCCAGGGACGTCGAAGGAGGCGGTGTGGTGGGACGTGGCGGCGACGACGGGCTTGGCCGAGGCGGTCGAGGCTGGGGCTGCGGCGGAGGCGGTCTGCGCGGCTGCGTGCCGATGACCGTGACGCTGTGCGTCGCTGGGCGAAGCAGGAGGTGTGCCACTAGCGGCCCACCACGGCGTGGCACCGACGGGGTGAGCGGCTGCCGGCTCGAACCCTGAGGTGGACTCGGCCAGTGAGGCTGCAACCAGGGGCGACAGCGCCGAGGGCGTTGAAGGTGCCGCGGCGGGCGCGGCCTGGTCGCCACGATGCGAGTGGTGCTGGTCGTGGTGGAGCTCGGAGTGGCCCTCGGGGCGATGAGCCTGGGGTAGCGCGGAGCTCTGGACAGCGGGATTCTCCCGCGTCTGCTCGGGGTCCTCGAAGGCCTGGGCGGTGCGCAGCTCCTTGCGGGAGCGCCGGGTGGGGCGAGTGTCACCGGTGACCTGCGGCGAGGAGGTGAAGACGGAGGGGGCCGCAGATGCGGCGCCGTGCGCCTGAGCCGCCGGCGTCTGCGAGGGCTGCTGGGAGGTGGGCTCGGGCTCTTCGATGGTGCTCTGATGCCGGCGGGCCATACGGCTCATCGGTGCGACGGGCTGGGGCTGCGCCGACTCTGCCGGGACCGACGGCGCTGAACCGCTCCCTGGGCGCGTCGCAGGCGCTGCCGGCGCCACGGGCCGCTGCGGGTGGTTCTGCTTCTGCGGGGCGACCGGGACGTCAGGGAGAGCCGATGGGCTCGGAGCGGTGACGGGGCTGGAGGCGGCAGCGTTCTCGGCGCGGTGAGTGTGAAGGTCTCGACGTGAGCGGCGAGTGGCTCCGGCGACGTGAGTGGTGTGCGTCGTCGACGGTGACGACGGGGCGGTTCGGGCCTGCGCCTCAGCGACTTGACGAGCAGCTTCGGCAGCACGTTCCGCCTCGCGACGCTGGCGTCGACTCATGGGCTGCGGGGTCACGCGGGAAGCCTCCAGGTGGCTGAGTGTCATAGGGAAGTCGTTGCGGCCGGTCTCCCGGCTGTGGCGACAAGGTGGCTGCCAGAGCGACAGCCTGGGTTGTACTCGGTTAAAACAGTAGCGGTCCGCTGTGAGTCTTGCCAGGAGAACCAGCACACCTTTGTGTGACCTGCACTTCTCACACAAACCCCAGGGGTTCCATCCGACCAGCCGGCCGCTAACCGGATTCGCGTGCCATACGAAGGAATCGGCGCCTGGACGCCAGTGCTGGAGCAGCGATCGACAATGGTCGCCCCAGGCAGCCCATGTTGTGGGAATCCGCCGATTCCGGCCATTAAATCACGATTTAATCACGGCGCTGGTGCTCTTCACGCTGCATGGCGTCGTTGACCTCGCCGACGAGCTCTTCGAGGATGTCCTCCAGGAAGAGGACCCCGATGAAGCGCCCTTGCGCGTTGCGCACGTGCCCGAGGTGGGCCCCCGAGCGCTGCATGGCCGCCAGCGCCTCCTCGACCTCGTCGTCGTAGCCGACGGGCACGAGTGCGCGAGCGCGCCAGGCGGGTACCGGCTCGGTGCGCTCGGCGCCGTCGGCGTAAAGGATGTCCTTGAGGTGCAGGTAGCCGGTGATGACGGGCTCCTCCCCCTGATCAGCTGCGGCCTGGTCGGCGACCAGCGGGAAGCGGGAGAAGCCGGTGGAGGCCACGGCCCGCTCCACGTCCTCCGGGGTGCAGTCCTGGGGCAGGGTGACGAGCTCACGCAGGGGCACCATGACGCTGCCGGCGGTCTCCTCGGAGAACTCCAGTGCGCCGCTGAGCAGACCGGTGGAGTCCTCCAGGACGCCCTCGGCGGTGGAGCGCTCGACGATGGAGGCGACCTCCTCGGCGTTGAAGGCGGCGGCGATCTCCTCCTTGGCCTCGATGCCCAGGACCCTCAGGACCCCGTTGGCGAAGCCGTTGAGAGCGTTGACCACGGGGCTGAAGACGCGCGAGCACCACACCAGGGGCGGGGCGAGCCAGCGCACAGCCTTCTCCGGGGAGGCGATGGAGATGTTCTTGGGCACCATCTCCCCGGCGACCACGTGCAGGCCCACGACGATGACCAGGGCGATGATGACGGCGACGGCGTGGGAGCCGGCGTGCCCGACGCCGATGGTCGCCAGCAGGGGCTCCAGGGCGTGGGCGATGGCCGGCTCGGCGACGACGCCCAGCCCGGTGGAGCACAGGGTGACACCGAGCTGGGCGGTGGCCAGCATGCGCGAGACGTTCTGCAGGGCCCACAGGGCGGTGGCGGCGCGGGCGTCGCCGGCCTCGGCCAGTGGCTCGAGCTGGCTGCGGCGCGAGGAGGTGACGGCGAACTCGGCACCGACGAAGAAGGCGTTTCCTGCCAGGAGGATGACGGTGAGCAGGAGGGCGAGCGGAGTGCTCATCGGCGCTCCCCCTCTGGTCCTCGACTTCCGGGGGCGGCCTCGGGGTCCTTGGGGCGCACGTGGAGGCGGGTGACGCGGCGCCCGTCCATGGCGTCGACGGTCAGGGAGGCGTGGGGCAGCTCGACGACGTCACCGACGGCGGGGATGCGGCCGAGCTCGGTCATGACCAGGCCGCCGAGGGTCTCGTAGGGGCCGTCGTCGGGGACCTGGATGGCGGCGCGGGTGGCAAGCTCGTCGGGGCGCATCCAGCCGGGTACGACCCAGTGCCCGGAGGGGTCGAGGTGGGCGCCGGCGCGGCGGCGGTCGTGCTCGTCGGCGACGTCCCCGACGACCTCCTCGACGGCGTCCTCGAGGGTGACGACGCCGGCGGTGCCGCCGTACTCGTCGACGACGATCGCCATCTGGGAGCCCTGGGCGCGCAGCTCGACGAGCAGGTCGGCCAACGGCATGGTCTCGGGGACGCGGGGCGCGGGCGTCATGAGGGAGGTGGAGGCGACGGGGACGTCGGCGCGCCGCTCATAGGGGACGCCGATGGCGCGGCGCAGGTGGACGATGCCCATGACGTCGTCGACGTCGCGGCCGATGACGGGGAAGCGGGAGTGTCCGGTGGCGCGGGCCAGGTGCACGACGTCCTCGGCGGAGTCGTCGGCATCGAGGGTGTGGAGGCGGCCGCGGTCGGTCATGACGTCGACGGCGGTGAGGGCCCCCAGGCCGATGGAGCGGGTGAGCAGGGTGGCGGTGGAGGCGTCGAGGGTGCCTTCCTCGGCGCTGTGGCGCACGAGGGAGGCGAGCTCGCCGGCGCTGCGGGCGCCGCTGAGCTCCTCGGCGGGCTCGATGCCCATGGCGTGCAGGACGGCGTTGGCGGCGCCGTTGAGCAGGACGATGAGGGGCTTGAGGAGGGTGGTGAAGCCCATGAGGAAGGGGGCCACGAGGCCTGCGGCGCGCATGGGGTCGGCCAGGGTGGCGTTCTTGGGGATGAGCTCGCCGATGACCATGGAGAAGGCGTTGACGACGATGAGGGCGATGACGACTGCGGCGCCGGTGGCCACGGAGGTGGCCAGCCAGTGGCTCATGAGGCCGGTGAGCAGGTTCGCGAGGGCCGCCTGCATGGTGTAGCCCAGGAGCACGGTGGTCAGGGTGATGCCGACCTGGGCGCCGGACAGGAGGGTGGAGAGACGTCCCAGAGCGCGCCGGACGGTAGTGGCGCGCTTGTCGCCGGTGGCTGCTCGGGTCTCGACGGTCGATGGGTCGAGGGCGACCAGGGAGAACTCACCGGCCACGAACAGGGCGGTGCCCACGGTGAGGACCACGCCGACGGCGATCATGAGCCAGTCGGTCATGCGGGCCCCTCCCCCACGTGGGATGAGGTGTGGACGCTGGAGGCGGACGAGTCGGGGTGGGGGTGGTCAGAGACGGGCGAGGAGGCGCGGTGCGTGCGGGTGCGGCGCCTCGAGGCCCGGCGGAAAGCCGATCGCATAGTGACCGAACGGTACCACCGCAGCGGTACTGCGGCCGAGGCAGACATCGGGCGTCATGTAGCCATCGCTGAAGTCACTGATTTCTCACGATTGAGGTAACTTACGCCACAGACCAAGCGAGCATGGAGGTTACGATGCCATCACGGAAGCAACAAAGGGCGGTCCGTTCAACCAACCCAGGCCAATCCGCCTGGTGGCTCCTCCCGCCAGTTGGTGGCATCATCGCTGGCGCTTCGATCCCTTACCTCGCGACTCACAGCACAGCATGGGCTACAGCCGGAGGCCTCATCGGAGCAACTATCGGAGGGACGGCGACCGCAACACCCCAGTTTCGCGAATGGATCTCCACACAGTCCGAAAGGCGACACATCGCCGAAATAGCAGGAGCCACAACCAACATAAATGAGGAACCTTTAGAGGCCCTGCGAGTCCACCGCGCATATCGAGACATCACCGAGTTCGTTCCCCGAGACATTCAAGACCAACTGGTCGAGCACCTCAATAACGGAACGCCCGTTCTCATCGAGGGTCCACCCATGGCCGGGAAGACTCGTCTTGCGGTTGAAGTGATTCGCGCTGAATGGCCCAACGCACCCACCTGGTTTCCACGAGACGAAAACGACATAGAGGTGCTTTTGAACAATCACCTCGAGCCAACTTCGAAGACCATAATCATACTTGACGACATAGACCGTTTTCTAAATAATCAGTCGCTCACTCTAGGGAGACTTAACAGATGGATCAACAATGGTTGCACCATAGTAGGAACTATAACACGATCCGCCTATTTTACACACCGCACAAATGAGTTCGAGCAATTGACTGGATGGGATAGTGTAAATAGATTTCATACATTACATCTCTCAGATCTGCTCAGTCAGAATGAGCTGAACGACTTAGCGACTACAAGTTACTCAAGATTCACGAAAGAAATAAGAGGATTTGGGCTCGGTCCAACACTAAGTTGCGCCCAGGACGTAAGAGACGCACTACAGGAAGAGTGTGCCGCAAAATCACAATGTAGCGCCTTAATCAAGGCAGCCACCGATTGGAAGCGAATAGGGCTGGGGGCCGCATCCAAAGCACAGCTCACGTCACTAGCAGAAGCAGCATTTTGCGACGATAGTTCCCACTTAAACTGGGACGAAGCATGGATAAAAGCTACAACCCCTATCAACTCCGTAGTTCCTTTCATTAATCGAGTTGCCGACGACAAATGGGAGGTTCTCGACCTCATTATCGACGACAATAATAATGCTGGACAGCCAGTTTCCTCTGATTGCCTACACGCAATATCATCGTTCAACCTCAACGCCTCGCAAACTCTCATGGCTGCGATCAGAATGTTTATAAACGGAGGCTTAAGTTCGCAGATTGAAGAAATGTACGCCAGATCTGTCGAAGCCAATCCAGACAACATCAAAGTTCTTGGAAACTATGTGAAGTTCCTAGACAATATCCAACGCAAAGCGAGCTATCTAGATATTTCGAGCATACAAGGCAATCTCACCCTCTCTTCACATAAACTATCAATAGATTTCCCGAACAGTCTCCCAGCCCCCCTCTCAGGAAAACATGTAAACCACTACACTTTGTCGAAAGAGTCTTTGGAGTGCCACGTCGAATCAATTGAAACACATACAACACAAATTGATACCCCTCTCATGTCCGCGAGGAAGAATCAGAATCGTTTATCAATTAATCCCGTTGGAGCGTTTCTCAAGTTTCTAGAGCTAAAGTGGACCAGCGCAAAAAATTCTGCGCGAACCTACATTGGTCAATCCATGCGAAATCGACACAACGACAACACCCGCCTCGCCCACATTTTCAGCAAAGACGACAGTTGGCACGAACATCTCTACGGTAGACATCATACCAAAGACGTTTACGACTATATTCTATCACTATATCCATCTAACGCGGACATACTAGGGCATTATGCTGCATTCCTAGACTCAGCGCTTCACGACACTGACAATGCCGATACAACTTATCAACTGGCACTCAAGATTGACCCGACAAACATCCATATAATCTGCGACTATGCATTGTTTTCCTTCGACAGAAAAAAAGACTACTTCCGTACAGAGCGCCTTTACAAACGAGCAGTCCAGATCGACCCATATTACAAACATGCAACTCGAGGATGCATTGACTTTCTACAAATTATACGATCTAATCACGAATCTAATCACGATTGGCCTCGATAACTTTCGATTACACCAAGCTAACTATGTGACGCTAAGTTCTCCGATGCCTCCGATCAAACCGGAAACACCCAAAGGAGCTAACCCACCTAGAGGCTTACTGATAGTGTGTAGGTAAAGTATGATTCCGAGGGCTTCCATGATGACGATCGGGAATGTTGCCGGGAGTCTCTTGCCCTAAGTTGCACAGTTTGGGATGGCTCGTGTTTTAAACTGGGACTATTTGCTGGAATGATGACGACAGGACAGTCGTTATGGGTATCTAAGCCAGTAATAGGGCCTGGCAGGTAAATCCGCACCTGCGTCAGGTCAACACAACTTTAGGAGACTTATTCGTAGTGAATCGTTCGGGCGCGCAGGTTTCCCAACACAGGAGTCATTTTGGGCTCTTCGACTGTTCCAGTTGACACAACTTCGGATCGTGGCCGGTCTCCTTGCATTGCTCCCCTGCCTGGTTGCGAGCGCGTCACGGTCGGGACACACGTGTGTCTTTGGTCCCGTGTTTGCTCGCATGAGACGCCCTTCACCTTCTAGGATGTCTGGTGAACACCGCCGTTCCTCCCCCGGGGTCCCGCTGAGGCTCCCAGTGTCGGAACGGGAGACTGACGAGCTCCGAGGAGACCCGACGTGCCCACGCAGGACCAGATCAGCCCAGGCTTCGGTGCCAACGAGTGGATGGTGGAGGAGATGCGGGCCGCCTGGTCGGCGGATCCCTCCTCCGTGAGTCCCCAGTGGCGCGAGCTCTTCGAGACCGATCCGAGTGCCGGCCTTCACCAACCGGGCCCTGCCTCCTCCAACGGCTCTGCGTCGTCGGCCGCCGGCGGGCCGCGCCGGGCCACCATCACGCCCCAGGCCGCCTCCACCCTGCGCCGCTCCTCCGCCGTCCAGGACGTCACGCGCTCCGACCTGCCGCCGGCCCCGCCGTCGGACACCGCGCCCCCGACCTCCCCCTACGCCCAGCGCCAGGCCGGCCACCCCGCTCACGACCAGGACGGTGACGCCTACGAGGACCGCACTACCAGGCTCAAAGGTGCGGCGGCCCGCACCGCCAAGAACATGGACGACTCCCTGTCCATGCCCACGGCCACCTCCGCCCGGGCCGTGCCCGCCAAGGTCCTCATTGAGAACCGCTCCGTCATCAACACCCACCTGGCCCGCACCCGCGGCGGCAAGGTCTCCTTCACCCACCTCATCGGCTGGGCGGTCGTCGAGTCCCTGACCGAGATGCCCTCGATGAACGTCTCCTACGGGGTCGACGAGGCCGGCAAGCCGGTCCTGCACGAGCCCGCCCACGTGGCCTTCGGCCTGGCCATCGACGTGCCCGGCTCCGACGGGCAGCGCCGCCTGCTGGTGCCCTCCATCAAGCAGGCCGACCTCATGGACCTGTCCCAGTTCGTGGAGGCCTACGAGACCCTCGTGGCCAAGGCTCGCGAGAACAAGCTGGACCTTGACGACTTCCGCGGCACCACCGTGACGCTGACCAACCCCGGCATGATCGGCACCCTGCACTCGGTGCCGCGCCTCATGCCCGGCCAGGGGCTCATCGTGGGGGTCGGCGCCATGGACTACCCGGCCGCCTTCGCCGGTGCCAGCCCCGATACCCTGGCCCGTCAGGCCATCGGCAAGGTCGTCACCCTGACCTCCACCTACGACCACCGCGTCATCCAGGGCGCCGCCTCCGGCGAGTTCCTGCGCCTGGTGGAGCGCAAGCTCCTGGGACTGGACGGCTTCTGGAACCGGGCCTTCGAGTCCCTGCGCATTCCCCTCGAGCCGGTCAAGTGGGTGCGTGACACCACCTACGACCCCGAGCTGGAGACCGGCAAGCCGGCGCGCGTGGCCGAGCTCATCCACGCCTACCGCCAGCGCGGCCACCTGGCGGCCGACAACGACCCGCTCACCTACCGACTGCGTCGCCACCCGGACCTGGACATCACCTCCTACGGGCTGAGCCTGTGGGACCTGGACCGCTCCTTCCCCACCCGGGGCCTGGGCGGGCGCGACCGGGCCACCCTGCGCGAGATCCTCAGGATGCTGCGCGACGCCTACTGCCGCACCGTGGGCGTGGAGTACATGCACATCCAGGACCCGGCCCAGCGCGCCTGGTGGCAGGAGCGGCTCGAGCGCGACTGGGAGGACATCGCCGACGAGGAGCGCCGTCGGATCCTCACCAAGCTGGAGCAGGCCGAGGCCTTCGAGACCTTCCTGCAGACCAAGTACGTGGGCCAGAAGCGCTTCAGCCTCGAGGGCGGGGAGTCCCTCATCGTGGCCCTGGACCGCCTGCTCGACGCCGCCGCCCACGACGGCCTCGACGAGGTCGTCATCGGCATGGCCCACCGCGGCCGCCTCAACGTGCTCACCAACATCGCCGGCAAGTCCTACGGTCAGGTCTTCGACGAGTTCGAGGGCAACGGCGTCATCGAGGGCGCCGGCACCGGCGACGTCAAGTACCACCTGGGCACCGTGGGCGTCTTCTCCGGGACCGACGGCGTCTCCACCCGCGTCTCCCTGGCCGCCAACCCCTCCCACCTGGAGACGGTCGACGGCGTCGTCGAGGGCATCGTGCGTGCCAAGCAGGACCGCATCGGTCTGGGCGAGAAGGGTTACACGGTCATGCCGGTCCTCGTCCACGGCGACGCCGCCTTCGCCGGCCAGGGCGTGGTCTACGAGACCCTCAACATGAGCCAGCTGCCCGCCTACCGCACCGGCGGTACCGTCCACATCGTCGTCAACAACCAGATCGGCTTCACCACCGGCTCGGCCTCGGCCCGCTCCACCACCTACGCCACCGACCTGGCCAAGGGCCTGCAGGTGCCGATCTTCCACGTCAACGCCGACGACCCCGAGACCGTGGCCCGTACCGCCCGCCACGCCTACGAGTACCGACGCACCTTCCACAAGGACGTCATCATCGACCTCATCTGCTACCGGCGCCGCGGCCACAACGAAGGCGACGACCCCTCGATGACCCAGCCGCTCATGTACCGGCTCATCGACTCCCTGGACTCCACGCGCGGCGTCTACACCGCCGCCCTCGTGGGGCGCGGAGACATCACTCCGCAGGAGGCCCAGGAGATCGCCAAGAGCTACCAGGACGAGCTGGAGCGGGTCTTCGCCGAGGCCCGCGTCCAGGTCACCGGGGGCACGGGCTCCGACGGCGCCGGGGAGGCGGCCGACACCGCCACGCAGGACCTGTCGGACCCCACGAAGGTGGGCGTGCCCCTGTCCTCCCTGGAGATCCCCTACTCCCAGCGGGCGGGCACCGGCATGATGCTGGGCTGGACCTCGGCCGTGCCCCGCGACGTCGTCGAGCGCATCGGCGACGCCCAGGTCGCCTGGCCCGAGTCCTTCACCGTCCACCCCAAGCTCCAGGCCATGCTCTCCAAGCGCCGCGAGGCCACGCGCGAGGGCGGCATCGACTGGGGGCTCGGGGAGCTCATCGCCCTGGGGAGCCTGCTCATGGAGGGCGTGCCGATCCGCCTGGCCGGCGAGGACGCCCGCCGCGCCACCTTCGCCCAGCGCCACGCCGTCCTGCACGACCACACCTCCGGGCAGGAGTGGACGCCACTGAGCTTCCTGACCCCGGACCAGGCGCCCCTGGAGATCTACGACTCCCTGCTCAGCGAGTACGCCGCCCTGGCCTTCGAGTACGGCTACTCCGTGGAGCGCCCCGAGGGACTGACCATGTGGGAGGCCCAGTTCGGCGACTTCGCCAACGGCGCCCAGTCCGTCATCGACGAGTACGTCACCTCCGCCGCCCAGAAGTGGGGGCAGCGCTCCGGCCTGGTCATGCTGCTCCCCCACGGCCAGGAGGGGCAGGGACCCGACCACTCCTCAGCCCGCATCGAGCGCTACCTGCAGATGTGCGCCCAGGACAACATGCTGGTGGCCCAGCCCTCCACGCCCGCCAGCTACTTCCACCTGCTGCGCGAGCACACCTACACCCGCCCGCGCCGCCCACTCATCGTCTTCACCCCCAAGCAGCTGCTGCGTCTGAAGGCCGCCTGCTCCCCGGTGGAGGACTTCACCTCCGGCACCTTCCAGCCGGTCATCGGGGAGACCGACGACGCCGTCCTGGCCGCTGCCCGCAAGCAGGGTGTGGACCGGGTGCTGCTGTGCTCGGGGCGCGTCTACTACGACCTGCTGGCCCACCGGACCAAGACCGGGGACACGAGCACGGCCATCGTCCGCCTCGAGCAGCTCTACCCGCTGGAGAGCTCGGCCATCGCCGAGGCGCTGGCTCCCTTCAGCGGAGCCGAGCTCGTGTGGGTCCAGGACGAGCCCGCCAACCAGGGCATGTGGCCCTACCTGGCGCTCAACCTGCCGACGGATCTGACCGGTGGCGTCCTGCCCACGCTGGTCTCCCGGCCGGAGGCCGCCGCCCCAGCGGTGGGCACCGCCGGCGTCCACCGCGCCCAGCAGGAGGAGATCCTCCGCCAGGCCTTCGCCCGCCACTGAGACGAGGCCGGTTCACCGGCCCGTCCCGTGTCAGCCCCGCCGAAATGCCGTCAGCCTCCACCGTTACAGCGCAAGGTCACGATAATGTCAAGACAGCATGAGGGATCATGAGGCATGAGGAGGCGCTGTCATGCGTGAGACGAGGCTGAGCTTCATCGGTGACGAGCTGGTGGCCGGTCATGGTGACGGGCGCGCCCTGGGATGGACGGGCCGGGTCATGGCCCGCACGCCCCGGGACGCCGACATCCTGTGGACTTCTCTGGCGGTTCCCGGTGAGACGACGGCGCAGATGTCCGACCGTTGGGGGCCCGAGGTGGCCCGCCGCTCCACGCACACCGGCATCAACCGGCTCGTGGTGGGGCTGGGTGTGGCCGACGTGCTCGCCGGCATCTCCTACGCCCGCTCCCGCCTGGCCCTGGCCAATATCCTCGACACTGCCGCCTCCGACCACCGCGAGTGCTTCGTCGTCGGGCCTCCTCCCCTACCGGAGGCCGACCCCGACGCCACCGCCCAGCTGTCCCAGGCCGCCGAGGAGGTGTGCCTGCGGCGCAACGTGCCCTACGTGGACACCTTCGAGCCGCTGCGCAACCACGAGCAGTGGACGGCCGACGTCGCCGCCGCCGGAGGCACGCACCCGGGCCAGGCCGGCTATGGTCTGCTGGCCTGGCTGGTGCTGCACCGCGGCTGGTACGAGTGGCTCGGCGTCGAGCGCCCCGAGTCCTGAGGCCTCGATACCCGCAACACCCGCGATTCAGGCCGGCACCGGGGAGCCCCCGTCAGACGACTCGGCGACGGCGAAGATGTCGCCGCTGATCCCCACCAGGCGGTTGGAGACGTGGTTGTTGAAGAAACCGACGATGGGGCCGATGAAGAAGCCCATGATGACCGTACCCAGGGCGACGATGCCCAGCGAGAGGTCGAACCTGATCAGGAGCAGGGCCAGGAAGATTGTGACGATGTCCTGAACCAGCCGGTAGACGCGGTAGCTGTAGCGCGGGAAGTGCCGCCTGAGCGAGGGCGCGATCCCGTCATAAGGGCACTGGCCCAGGTCGCAGGTGATGTACATGGAGACTCCCAGGCAGAACAGCGGCAGCCCGATCGCCAGGTGGAGCAGCATGCTGCCGAAGGAGTACTCGACATGGAAGAAGCTGCGGTAGATCGGGCGGAAGTAGTCCACGAGGACACCCACGACGGTGAAGTTGATGACTGTCCCCAGGCCGAAGATGGACCGGTCGAAGGGGAAGACGAGGATCAGCATAATGATGTTGACGATCGGGACGATCGCCGCGAAGGAGATCCCAGAGACGTGGGAGATGCCTTGGAGGAAGGCGGTGAACGGGTCGACGCCGCTCTTGCCCTCCAGGCAGATCGCGATCCCGACCGCCGTGATCACCTCCCCCAGGAAGCACACGAGGATGCGCCGCAGGAGCGAGTTGTCAGAGAGTGTCCACTGGTCTGGTGCTGTCAGGTTCTTCAGGTTCATGTCACACCGCCGTCGTTGAGGAGGAGCCGGCAAGGCCATACCCACGAGACACCACCGGGTTTCTCGGTGAGAGGCTGGACAGTGTCCCCTCACCACGAATCAGGCCATGTTCCGCGGCTCACACCTCACCGTCTCATGACCGTCAAGGCCGAAGGACCCAGGCTGTGAGTGCGAATCGGTGCCTGACCAGGACAGTTCCGGGACGGCTTAAGAACGACGTCGGCCGGTCACCATGAGTGGTGACCGGCCGACGGCTGTATGTCTCAGGGCGTTGCGCTCAGTGCGCTACCCGGCTCAGGCGTTGGGACGCTTGCCGTGGTTGGCGCTGGACTTGGCGCGTGCACGACGCTTACGACCGCGCTTGCTCATCACTGCCTCCTCGTGTCTTGACTCGCCCCACGAGGGGGCACGGAACGCCGCTGATTCTCGCACACGGCGGCGCGCCTGGGCCAGTCTGGCGCCGCTGACCAGCCGGTGAAGGCGACCACACGTCGGCGCACGTCGCAGCCGGGGCCCGGCTGCTCCCTCAGTCGTGCTCGAAGCGGACGGTCTGGGAGGACTCGACCCGGGACTCCACGACGCGCACGACCCGCCCGGAGGCGGAGGCCTGGGTCCGGGTCGTGGTCGACGTCGTCGTCACGCTCACCGCAGTGGCGCGCAGGGCCGACAGGCGCCCCAGGACCCGGGCGCGCAGCTCGGGAGGGGCCTGCTCGGCGCACCGTGAGCGCAGGATCTCCCGCAAGTGGGTCTCGGCGTCAGCGAGGCGGGAGCAGTGCGAGCAGGTGGCCACGTGCTGGGCGAGGCGCTCGGCCAGGTCGGCGGTGCACTCGCGATCGAGGAAGGCCTCCAGGTGGGCGCGGGCCTCGGCGCAGGAGCAGTCCTGGGAGCCGTCCGCCGTCTTGGGGCCCTTGGTGGGATCGGCGCTGTTGTCACCGGGGGTTCCCGATTCCATGCGGTCTGTCATTTCTCCTCCTCCCCATATCCGTACTCTCGGGCGTAGTCGGCCAGCAGCTCGCGCAGCTGGCGGCGACCTCGGTGCAGCCGGGACATGACGGTCCCGATGGGCGTGTCCATGATCTCGGCGATCTCCTTGTAGGAGAAGCCCTCCACGTCCGCCAGGTAGACGGCCAGGCGCCGGTCCTCGGTGAGCTGGCCCAAGGCGTCCTTGATGTCGGAGTCCGGCAGAGCGTCCAGGGCGAGGTTCTCCGCGCTGGGCAGCCCCACCGAGTCGTGGGAGGCGGCCCGGTGCAGCTGCCAGTCCTCGACCGTCTCCGCGTCGGACTGGAGCGGCTCACGCTGCTTCTTGCGGTAGGAGTTGATGAAGGTGTTGGTCAGGATCCGGTAGAGCCAGGCCTTGAGGTTGGTGCCGGGCCGGTACTGGTGGAAGGAGCCGAAGGCCTTGGCATAGGCGTCCTGCACGAGGTCCTCGGCATCGGCCCGGTTGCGGGTCATACGCAGGGCGGCGCCGTAGAGCTGGTCGAGGTAGGGCAGGGCCTCGGCCTCGAAGCGGGCGGCCCGGGCGGCCTCGTCCTCATCGGCCGGCGCCCGGTCCAGATCGCGCGCGCCATCGTCAGGATCGATCACCTCATCCAGGGTGATCTCATCAGTGTGGTCGTCGATGTCCGTCATCAGCCACGAGCCTAACGTGCCCGGGGAGTCTTCGGCCCAACCGACGCCACGAGCCTTGGTCATCGTCTCGGTCATCGCGACGGGCCGTCCCAGCGGGACGGCGTGCAGGCGGCGCATTCCCTGCCGGCCGGGCCGCTCACGGCGGCCTCGCGGCCCGCTCGGCGGTGCGCCCCGCCGGCGGGCGGTCCGGCTCGACGGCGACACGATCGACTGCTGGATGCTCATGCCCCGGCCAACACGATGGCGCCCCGATTTCATTCCCCGTCCGCCCTGAGCGAGGCACGCACCACGTTCGAGCAGCGATATCGCTGGCCCGAGCCGCCCGCGTAGGTCAGGATGGGGGCATGAACATTCTGCGCTCCTTCGCCCGCCCCATGCTCGCCGCGCCCTTCATCGTCGATGGACTCGACGCCCTGGTGCGCCCCTCGCGCCACGTGGAGAAGTTCGAGAAGGTCGCCCCGACGCTGGAGCGGGTCGGTCTGCCGCCCGTGCTGGCCTCCGACGCCCGGCTGCTCACCCGCGCCTCGGGTGCCGTGAGCCTCGTGGCCGGGCTGGGGCTGGCCGCCGGGCGGGCACCCCGTACGAACGCCACCATCCTGGCGGCCCTCAATGTGCCCCTCACCGTGGTCAACAACCCCGTCTGGGCGGTCAAGGGGACGCAGGCCCGCAAGGAGGCCCTCTCCGGGCTGCTGCGCGGGGCCGCCCTGGGGGCCGGGCTCGCGCTGGCCGCCGTCGACCGTCAGGGCAGGCCGTCCCTGGCCTGGCAGGTGCGCAACGCCCGCCAGCAGCGTGAGGCGATACAGGCCGCTCAGCAGGCCGTTCAGCAGCGCTACGTGACTGCCTGAGTCACTCTGGTCGACCCCGGATCGTCACCCGTTGGCTCCGGGCACGGGTCCGACGTCGGCTCGTCACCGTCACCTTCCGGAGCGCCCCGGCACCTGTCACCTGGGCGTCACAGGCGGCGGCTACTCTCGCCCCGGTCCACTTCCGACCGGTCGCGGTGCCCTGACACCCCGCACCACTGACCACCACGCGCAGACACGTCATCGACACGCTAGGGAGCACTCATGACCGTCCAGTCCGCCCAGCCGGCTCAGGCAAGCCAGTCATCCCAGTCGGAGCAGGCTGCCCAGCCCGACATCATCTACACCTGGACCGATGAGGCCCCGATGTTGGCGACCCATTCCTTCCTGCCGATCGTGCGCGGCTTCGCCCAGCGGGCGGGCGTGAGCGTGGGCACGGCGGACATCTCGCTGGCGGGACGCATCCTGGCGGCATTCTCCCTGGCCGACGACGACCTGGCTCGCCTGGGTGAGCTCACCCAGTCCCCGGCGGCCACGATCATCAAGCTGCCCAATATCTCGGCCTCCCTGCCGCAGCTCAAGGCCGCCATCGCCGAGCTTCAGGCCCTGGGCCACGAGATCCCCGACTACCCCGATTCCCCGGCCACGCCCGCCGAGCACGAGGCGCGCGCCGCCTACGACGCCGTCAAGGGCAGCGCTGTCAACCCCGTCCTGCGTGAGGGCAACTCGGACCGGCGTGCCCCGGCGGCCGTCAAGGCCTACGCCCGCTCCCACCCGCACTCGATGGGGGCCTGGTCGCCCGAGTCGCGCACCCGCGTGGCCACGATGGGGGCCGGGGACTTCCGACGCAATGAGCGCAGCGTCGTCGTGCCCGAGGCCGGCACCCTGCAGATCCGGTTGCGCCCGGCCGACGGCGGCGAGCCGATCGTTCTGCGGGAGTCACTGCCGGTGACGGCCGGGGAGGTCGTGGACGCCACCTTCATGAGTGCCGCCGCCCTGGATGAGTTCCTCGCCCAGCAGGTGTCCGCCGCCAAGGATGAGGACCTGCTGCTGTCGGTGCACCTCAAGGCCACGATGATGAAGGTCTCCGACCCGATCATCTTCGGTCACGCGGTGCGCGCCGCCCTGCCGGGGGTCTTCTCCACCTACGGGAGGGTCCTGGCCGAGGCGGGTCTGCGGGCCGAGGACGGGCTGGCCTCGATCCTGGCGGGGCTGGACTCGCTGCCCCAGGGCGAGGAGATCCGCGCCGCCATCGAGGCCGAGCTGGCCGCCGGACCGCGCCTGTCCATGGTGGACTCCGATCGCGGCATCACGAACCTGCACGTGCCCAGTGACGTCATCATCGACGCCTCCATGCCCGCCATGATCCGGGCCGGCGGCCACCTGTGGGGGCCGGACGGCCAGACCGCGGACACGCTCGCCGTCATCCCGGACTCCTCCTACGCCGGGGTCTACCAGGCCGTCATCGATGACTGCCGCGCCCACGGGGCTCTGGACCCGGCCACCATGGGCTCGGTGCCCAATGTGGGTCTCATGGCTCGCAAGGCCGAGGAGTACGGCAGCCACGACAAGACCTTCCTCATCCCGGCCGACGGCACCGTGGAGGTCGTCGTGGTCGAGGGGGCGGGCGCCGAGCCCGGTGCGGTGCTGCTGTCCCACGAGGTGGCCACCGGCGACATCTGGCGGGCCTGCACCACGCAGGACGCCCCCGTGCGCGACTGGGTGCACCTGGCGGTCACGCGGGCCCGGGCCACCGGCGCCCCGGCCGTCTTCTGGCTGGACCCCGAGCGCGGGCACGACGCCGTCCTCATCGACCTGGTGAATCGTTACTTGGCAGATGAGGACACCGAGGGCCTGGACATCCGCGTGCTGGACCCGGTGGCGGCCACGCGCCTGTCCCTGGAGCGCGCCCGCCGCGGCGAGGACACGATCTCGGTGACCGGCAACGTGCTGCGCGACTACAACACGGACCTCTTCCCCATCCTCGAGCTGGGCACGAGCGCCAAGATGCTCTCGGTGGTGCCGCTGATGAATGGCGGCGGCCTCTATGAGACCGGCGCCGGGGGCTCGGCCCCCAAGCACGTGCGCCAGCTCCTCGAGGAGGACTACCTTCGCTGGGACTCCCTGGGTGAGTTCCTGGCCCTGGCGGAGGCCTTCCACCACGTGGCCCAGGTCAGCGGCAACGAGCGCGCCGAGATCCTGGCCGACGCCCTGGAGGCCGCCACGGCCCGGCTGCTGGAGGAGAACCGCTCCCCGGCACGCCGCCTGGGGCAGATCGACAACCGCGGCTCGCACGCCTGGCTGGCCCTGTACTGGGCCCGCGAGCTGGCCGCGCAGGAGACCAGCCCCGAACTCGCCGCCGTCTTCTCCCCGATCGCCCAGCAGCTCGAGGCCTTCAATGACACGATCCAGGCCGAGCTCCTGACCGTCCAGGGCTCCCCGGTGGACATCGGCGGCTACTACCGCCCCGATGCGGCCCTGACCGACGCCGCCATGCGACCCTCGACCACCCTCAACACCGTCATCGAGGCGCTGCAATGAGTAAATCGCGTCGGGTTTGATAGAGGCAGTGATAACACGGAACGATCACTCCCTCCATCAAACCCGACGCGATTCAGTATCATGATTCAGGTCCGGGCCGGTGGTACGCTCCCATATCGTCGTCAGACTGCGACAGCCTGTGATCACCCCTTCCGCAACGACAGACAAGACCGTGAACAGCCTGTGGCACACTCCTCCGCTGTCGCGGACTGGTGGTGACGTTCTTGAGAACCCAGGCCAGGGACTGGCTCAGCAGAGCACTCGCGGTAGAGTCGGACATCACCTCCACTTCCCCGGGCAAAGGGATGGCTAGACATCTTCACCCTAGGGAGTCGCCGGCCGCGAACCTTATGAGGTACCTCGTTCTATGACCCTCCGAGAGATGTTCGGATTCTATAGAATTTAGAAGTCCATCGACATTCAACCCCTGTAGTTTGACACGAGTTTCCCTGCAGAATTTATCATTAGATTTGAGTAGTTTAGTGTGACATAAATCGAAGGAGCGAGACCAGACTATCTTTTGAGTCATCGACCACCCTAAACACTTGGGCACAGATAGGAGAAATATCGCGAGGGCGACAAGAGACAAGGACAGTGCGACACACACCCAGAGTAACACCGCAGCCGGAATTCCATACACATTGAACACGTCTATGTACCACTGATTCGGGTGTGCCACTTTATGGCGACTAAGCTCATCAAAACAAGCCGAAACGAACACAAATACAAAGATTTCGACATACGCCATCACTTGAAGAGTCGTCTCTATGTCAACCCCTACAACAAACCTCCTAACTATCGCCGGTGCGACAAATATCTTAAAGAGCAGAATCAAGACGGACGGCGCAATGGCTATCATAGCCACCGGAAAAGAAAAATGGTTATTAAAACCCAACAGAAAAACGGTGAGTATTGTTAATGAAATGGTTACAATAGCCGGAGCAGTGTAGAACTGTTTAAACCACTCCCCCACCCTGAACTTCCTCGACTCTTCATGCTGATACACCCCTCCCCCCACACCCCTTCTCCCAATACTTTTGAGGCCGTCTGACAACAAATAGGACCTCCCTAAAGCCTTGATTGCTTCGGCGTAGATAAGTGACAATTCGATATTTTCTCCCTCCATGAATGACGGTATGCGTGAAATGATGTAGAACGCGAACCAGAGCACGAACGAGAGAAACCAGGTCTCAACCGAAGGATCCTTATACAAGCACACGGTTCCAATTGCCGCAATAACGGCCGAAACAGAGGCCAGCGATGCAAACGCATAGAATAGTGATTTTTTCTTCTTAATTTCCCACTCCAGCCGGCCTGTTGTGTAGTTTCGGATATCACTCCATTGCTTCTGCTTAATTGTAGTCAAAGAAATTGTTGCTGCTGAAATCCATGTTTCTACTGGAATGAGGTACTCCTTAATGCTGCCTTGAGAGATGTTCTCAAGACATCGACTTAGGTAATCCTTGAAGAAATCATATGTTTCCGGAGTTAAACCCTTCCGCACTCCTGTCACAACATAGAAAAACTGGAGTATCGTGAAGCCTATTATTGCGGCAACAAATATACTTTTCCAGAACGACTCCCGGGGGCTTGGGGGAGATAGTGGTGTTTTAAGTTGCGTTATCGACATCAAACTGTCCTTGCAGGATCGATTAGTAAATTATGCAGAACAAACTACTGACTCTCAGCACAAGGGAGTACAAGAAGCTGTTGATTCGCTGCCACACCTCCACGACTAAGGCATCAAACTGAACAACAATACACTAGTAACATACGGCATGGCGACGAATGCTCTCTGCATCCATCAAGTTAGACAGCACAAAAGACTTAATCCCATTTATGTAGTAGACTATCTCGCTGCAGACCATTCAACGACAGCTTCTTCATGGCTTCAACCACATTCCTGTGATGATCGGCTTCATCGCTTGCTGGCGAATTCATCTTCGAACGATACGTAAGACACTCCTTCGAGCCTTTTTATCGAAACATCAACATATTACACCCTTCTGGCATACTACGGACATGGATTCATTCTCCAAGTCCGCACCCTGGCGGGCCCCGGTGGCGGCGGGGGCGCTGGACGCCGTCGTGGAGCTGCCGGGGTCGAAGTCGCTGAGTGCGCGGGCCCTGCTGCTGGCCGCCGTCGCTGACGCGCCGACCACGCTTACCGGGCTGCTGCGCTCGCGCGACACCGAGCTCATGCTCGCCGCCCTGAGCGTGCTCGGTTCACGCTTCGAGGACCTGGACGGCTCCGGCACCCGGCTGCGCGTCACGCCGGCTCCCCTGCCGCTGCACGTGCAGACCGGATCCGACGGCGTCGGACGCATCGACGTCGGCCTGGCCGGGACCGTCATGCGCTTCGTGCCCGCCCTGGCCGCCCTGGCCGACGCCCCGGTCCTCTTCGACGGGGACGAGGCCGCCCGGTGCCGCCCCATGGCGCCGCTGCTCGACGCGCTGGCCGACCTGGGAGCTGAGATCAGCCACCTCGGTAAGCCCGGCTTCCTGCCCTTCCGTGTCGGCCCCGGCGACGGCGCCCTCCTGCGAGCCGAGGGCGCCCGCGTGGCGGTCGATGGCTCGGCCTCTTCCCAGTTCGTCTCCGCCCTCCTGCTTCTGGGTGCTCTCCTGCCCGGTGGCCTGGAGCTCACCCCCACCGGGCCGGTGCCCTCGCTGACGCACGTGGGCATGACAGTGGCGACGCTGCGCGAGCGGGGCATCGCCGTCGAGGAGCCCGCCCCCGGGGCCGGCGACGGCGAGCGCACCTGGCGGGTCTACCCCGGCCGCCCACGCGGCGGGCAGGTGATGATCGAACCGGACCTATCCAACGCCGGCCCCTTCCTGGCGGCTGCCCTCGTGGCCGGGGGCCGGGTGAGCGTCCCTCACTGGCCTACGTCCACGACCCAGGCTGGGGACGCCTGGCGCGAGCTCCTCCCCCGCCTGGGCGGCGAGGTGACGCTCACCGACGGGCTGCTCACGGCCCACGGCACCGGGCGGCTGACCGGGATCCACGCGGACCTGTCCGACGTCGGCGAACTGGCCCCCACCGTGGCGGCCCTGGCCACCCTCGCCGGAACACAGGGCCACACCAGCGCCCTCACCGGCATCGCGCACCTGCGCGGGCACGAGACCGACCGCCTGGCAGCCCTGGCCACCCAGATCCGCCTCCTGGGCGGGGACGCCGAGGAAATCCCTGACGGGCTCATCATCCGCCCCGCACCGCTGCACGGCGCCGCCCTGCGCTCCTACGCCGACCACCGGATGGCGACCTTCGCCGCCATCATCGGCCTGGGCGTGGACGGGGTCAGCCTGGACGACGTCGAGTGCACCTCCAAGACGCTGCCCGGTTTCACGGACCTGTGGGCCGCCATGCTGGCCACCGCCGGTGAGGGCGGCACCGGACCGGACGGCGCATCGCACCGTGAGCTGGAGACCCCGGGAGACGGTGCCTGATGGCCCGCCGCGACATCGGTACCGACGATCCGCGCGTGAGGGTCCGCCCCGGCCGGGGCTCGCGCCCCCGCACCAAGCAGCGCCCCAGCCACGCCGACGCGGCCCTGGGCATGGTCACCCGCATCGACCGCGGCCACTACCGGATCCGCCTGGACGACCCGAGCCTCACTGAGGACTCCAGCGGCAACATCACCGCCATGAAGGCCCGCGAGCTGGGGCGGGGCAAGGTCGTCGTCGGCGACCGGGTCGCCGTCGTCGGGGACACCAGCGGCCGCAAAGGCACCCTGGCGCGCATGGTTCGCATCGAGGAGCGCACCACCCTGCTGCGCCGCAGCGCCGAGGACGGGGACGGAGCCGGCACCGAAAGGGCGATCGTCGCCAACGCCGGCAAGCTCGTCATCGTCACCGCCGTGGCCGACCCCGAGCCGCGCCCACGCATGATCGACCGCTACCTCGTGGCCGCCTACGACGCCGGCATGGAGCCGCTCATCGTGCTCACCAAGACCGACCTGGCCGACGCCGCCCCGCTGACGGGCCTCTACAGCCCCCTGGGTGTGCGCTGCCTGGCCACGCGACTGCGCCCCCACGGCCCCGAGACCGGGCCCTCACAGGTCTGCGGCGAGCGGCCCGACGACGGTGTCGAAGCGGTCCGCCAAGCGCTTGACGGTGCCGTCTCGGTCCTCGTGGGCCACTCCGGGGTCGGTAAGTCCACGCTCATCAACGCGCTCGTGCCCGGGGCCGACCGCGCCACCGGGCACGTCAACGAGGTCACCGGCCGGGGCCGCCACACCTCCACCAGTCTTCAGGCCCTCGAGCTGCCCGGGGGCGGCTGGGTCATCGACACCCCCGGCGTGCGTTCTTTCGGGGTTTCCCACGTCGGCAGCGCCGACGTTCTGAGGGGCTTTCCGGACCTGGCCCGCGTGGCCGAGGACTGTCCGCGGGGCTGCACCCATGAGGTGGGCGTCGTCGACTGCGCCCTGGATGAGTGGGCGAGCACGGCGGACGGGCCGGACGCCCCGGAAACCTTGGCCGCTCCCGAGGAGCGGCACGCGAGAGTGGAGTCCTTCCGCCGGCTGCTGGCCCCCTCACTGGAGGCCGAGGACCCCACCCGGCCCTGAAACACTCCCGGCGGCGCCGCGCGAGCCCCTCAGGGCACGTCACAGTTTCGTCGACAGTAGGCCCTATAACCCTGAGAGCCGTTTGCCCTGGAACAGGGCAACGACCCAGCAAAAACGGCGTCAATACTGACTTTTTTCACGTTCCGCCAGAGCCATTATTGGACACGGTGTGCTAAAAGTCACATCACGTAGCCGTTGCAGGATTCAACTACACACCGATTTTGACGGTTCCCACAAGCGAAAGCGCGTTAGTCTCAGGACATGCACAACCGTCCGACCCCTTCGCTTCCACGTCCCGCCCTGGGCGACCTGTCCGCACGCGCCAACCTCTCTGCGGCGCGCCGGCGCGTCCTGGAGGTCGTGGAGGCTTCTCACGACGCGATGACGGCCGTTCAGGTCGCCAGCGCACTCAACCTGCACCACAACACCGTCCGTGAGCACCTCGACGCCCTGGTTGACGCCGGGTTCGTCACGGTGTCCACCAAGCCGACGGGCAAGCGGGGCCGCCCGGCCCTGCGCTACGCCTCAACGGCACCCGACCCCCAGCAGATGGTCGACGCCTACCTGCTGCTGCTCGACGCGATCGCCGACACCCTGGGTGAGGGCGAGGACGCCCGTGCCACCGCTCTGGAGATCGGTCGCCGGTGGGCCGAGCTGACCCCGGGCACCATCGCTGAGCCCACGGTCGACGGCGAGCAGGTGGACCGGGTCACCGCCCTCATCCCCTACCTGGCGGTCATGGGCTTCGCCCCAGAGGTCTCCGGAGACAGCGTCGTCCTGCGCTCCTGCCCGCTCATCACCCGCAACCACCAGCCGCGCGACCTGGTGTGCACCATGCACGAGGGTTTCCTCCGGGCCGTCGTCGGCCCCGACCCGGCCGCCTACGAGCGTCTCAAGTTCCTGCCCAATGGTCCTGACGGCTGCCAGATCAGCTCGGCTCAGCCCGTCGACACGGAGCCGGATCTCAAGATCGTCCACGCCGACGTCGCCTGAGCACGCGGCTCCAACAGCATCACCCGTCCACCACTTCTAGATCGCAAGGCTTCGGCCCCGGGCACAGTCGCCCGGGGCCGAAGCGGCATTCGGTGGTGCTGCGAGCCCTGGTCTGAGGCGCCCGCTTTTCAGGCCGTGACCTCCAGGACGCCGTGAGCGCCCTTCTCCATGTCGGCGAAGGAGTGCGTCACGAACACGTAGTGTCCCGGCTCGGATGCGACGCACTCGACGAATCCGCCCTGGGCCGGCTGCAGGCCGAGGGCCTGGGAGCCGCCGGACCAGGCGGCCCCGATCCGGTTCGGGCCGCCCAGGGTCCAGGCCCCCTCGAAGAAGACCTGATCGAACTGCAGGCCGACGGCGTGGAACGACGTCGGAAGAGAGGGGCCGGCGGCCATGACCCAGAAGCGCACGCGCTCCCCGACCTTGGCCTTGAGCGGCTGCTGGTGGTATTGGAAGGCCACCCCGTTGAAGGTCATGAGGTCGGGGGTCTTGGCGGCGATCTTCTCCGTGTTGGGCTCGCCGCCCTCGGGGCCGAGGTAGACCTCGGAGGCGACGATGACGTACTCGCGGTCCACGGCCGTCAGCCCCGGTGGGTCGATGATGACGGCCCCGTGCATGCCGGCGGCCAGGTGCAGGCTCATCGGCGAGGTGGAGCAGTGGTAGAGCCAGATCCCCGAGTGCTGGGCCTTGAAGGTGTAGACGAGGGACTCCCCGGGGTTGATCGAGCGCATCGCCTGATCGGGCGGGGTGATCCCCGCGTGGAAGTCCAGGGAGTGGCTCATCGTGCCGTCGTTGACCAGGGTGATCTCGAAGGTGTCCCCCACCTTGCCGCGCAGGACGGGGCCGGGGACCTGCCCGTTGAAGGTCAGGCGCCGCTGGGTGACGCCGGCGCCGACCGGCATGACCTGCTCCTTGACGGTGAAGGTGTGCCGGTGGGTCATGGGGCCGCCGTCGGGACTGGTGGGCGCCGGTGGCAGGGCGGCGTCGAAGGCCTTGAAGCCTGCGGGCAGCTGGGCCGAGTAGTCGGGAACCGCGTCCTTGCCGGAGCCGGTCTGATTGCTCTGGCCACCACCGTGCTGGTGATCGCCGTGCTGGTGGGCGCCGGCGGCCGCCCCGCCCGCGGTGACGTGGAAGACCATGCCCTGGGCGCGGTGGCCGGCGATGGAGCACCAGCCCTCGATCGGACCCGCGACGATGCCGGCGTCGAGGGTGCCCTTGGCTCTGGCGGCGATGCGCCCGGTGGTCTGGCCGGTGGCCAGGACGAGGTCGTGGACCTGGTCGGCGGTGTTGTCCAGGGTGATGACGAGCCGGTCGCCGGGGGTGACATCGACCGTGTCCGGTACGAACCGCAGGCCCTCCACCGTGATGGTGGCGTTGACGGTGTTGCCGGTGGGCGTGACGTCCTGGGTGGTTCCGCCCTGACCCCGGTTGCCGATGACGCTGCCGACGACGACGGCCGCTCCGGCGGTGAGCAGTCCCATGAGGACGCCGCGGCGGTCGGCGGACTGGAGCAGGCCGCCCGAGGACGAGGCGGCGGTCCTGTCTCCCGCCGTCGGGCCGACCCTGCCGGTCAGGGGGCGGCGGTTGCGGTCGATGGCGGGGGCGGTACCGGCGGTCACCGCTCGGCGGTGGGCGCCCTCGGGCTTGTCGGCGCCCGTCGCCGCGCGCCCATCAGTGTCGTCGGGGGCCTGAGCCGCACTGTCGGCGCCGCTGCGCTCGGTCTCCTGGGAGGCAGCGTCCTGAGAAGGGGCGTTCTCGGAGCCAGCAGTCTCAGGAGCGGCGGCCTCATCAGGGGATGGTGCCTGTGCGTCGGGCGTCTTCGTCATCGGGTTCCCCTTCGGGGCTGGGCGGGTCGGTGGCCCGCGGGGTCGGAGGTGGGGTCGGCGTCGGCCGGGGTGTGTGGGGTACGCGGCGGGCGCTTGCGCTGGGAGAGCTTGCGCAGGCTGAGGATCATGCCCGCCAGGAGGTAGGAGGTCACCAGCGCGGCCAGGGCTCCGGCGACGACGCGCACCTGCCAGGGCGCCCCCGGGTAGAGCGCCAGCAGGAGGCAGGCGTTGGCGGCGGTGACCCGGTAGGCGGCGAAGCGGTCCATGATCGCGTTGGTGGCCCGGGTGGCCGCGGGGCCGCCGCCGAGCATCACCGGGGTGAGGTAGCTCAGGGCCGCTACGAGGATCTGCAGGGCGAAGCCCGCCGCCAGGGGCAGGCGCAGGGAGTGGATGACCTCACGGGCAGCGGCGGCGTCGTCGGCCAGCGCCATGCGGGCTCCCAGGACGGCGACGCAGCCGACGAACCAGGCCACCGAGGCCGTGGCGGAGGCCGTGGCGAAGGAGGTTGGCGGGACCCGGCGGGCGGTGCGGTAGGCGGGCACGAGGACTGCGCAGGTGCCGCCGAGGTAGACCAGGGTGCCCAGACCCGCCAGGGGCGGCCACAGCCCGCAGGCGGCCACGAGCGCGGTGCCGCCCACGAGGTAGGGCAGGCCGCGGGTGGTCCAGCGCGGTGCGACCGGCTCCATGGGGGTGCGCAGCATCGTGGGCCACAGGACGGTGAGCGTGCCCAGGACCGTGGTGCCCACGAAGCCCAGCAGCATGGTGGTCGTGTGGGCCAGGTAGAAGCCGTCGGCCAGGGCCGAGCGCCCGTGGGCGTTGGACCAGGAGATGAGGAAGCCCAGGAGCGCACCGGTGGCCAGCAGGACCAGGGCGACGGCGTAGTGGAGGGCCAGGGATGCCAGGCGCGGGGCGATGGCCCTGCGGTACTGCACGGTGATGGCCACGACGCCGGCGACGGCCTGGGCCATGACGATGACCGCCCCGATGAGCGCGACAGCCTGCTGTCCCATGGTGATGCCGGTGAGCACGACGGCCGTGCCGAGGCTGTGGGCGTAGAGGCGCGCGTCCAGGAGGGCGGCGCCGCCCAGGGCCGGGCGGTGCAGGAGGGTGTCGGCGAAGTGGGCCGACCAGATGGTGATGGCGCTACCGATCCCGCCCAGGAGCAGGGCGTGCAGGGGCAGCCACGTGCCCCAGGAGGCCAGGGGGCCCACGATGGTCAGGGCCGCCAGGACCGCGGCGATGAGCAGCCAGGCCATGACGAGGGCGTTGCGACGCACCTGGGTGGTGCGCCGGGAGGACTTCTTGGCGGGGCGGCCCGGACCACTCGCTCGTCCGGGGCCGGGAAGTGAGCCGGGCCGGGGGGCGGACCCGGTACCGGGAGAACCGATGGACAGGCTCATGCGGGGTCCCCTCCCGCCTGCGACGACGCCGATCCGGATGCCGTGGTCGCGGCCGGTTGTCTCGCCCGAACCGGCTTGCGGATGCTGCCGGAGGTCAGGACGCGCCCCAGGGTGAGGACCATGAAAGCAAGAATCGCCGCCACCCCGACGGCGCCGCCGACCTTCCAGATCGAGGAGGCCTCCGCCAGCAGGCCGGCGACGCGCACCGCCAGGCCGGCGTGCAGCAGAACGTAGGGCAGCCACATGAGCCGGTGGTAGGGCAGGGAGCGATGGACGATCGCGGGGATGATGACCGGCGCGTGGGCCAGGATCATGGAGAAGGCGAAGCCCACCGTGATGCAGTGGATGACGATCTCGTAGGCGGCCCCGTTCAGGCCCTGCAGGCCCCACAGTGACCAGACCGCCCCGGCGACGGCGAGCCACACGTAGCCGGCGAGCATGGAGGCCGCCATGAAGCGCACCCCGCCGTGCAGGCGCACCGTGCGCCGGGCGACGTCGTAGTAGGCCATGACGATGGCCAGCCCCAGCAGGGCCGGGCCGACCATGAGGTGGGAGCCCGGTGCGATGAGCAGCAGGCAGGCGCCCAGGACCGCCGCGCCGGACAGCGCCTCGACGACGGTCTCCACCATCTCGTCGAGGAAGGCGATACGGGCCAGCTCCAGGCGCTCACCGATGATGGTGAGCGTGGGGAAGAGCAGCCACAGCGGGACGACGTCCTCCATGCCGCGCCCACCCAGCCACAGGACGTCTCCCAGCAGGAGGGCGGCCCCGCCCATGGCCTCGACGTCGACGGCGGCGCTGGGGGCGCGCCGGTGAACCCGCAGGTAGATGGCGCACAGGATGCCGGCGGCGCCGGTGAGGAGGCCCCGGCCGACGACGTCGGGCACGCCGGCCATGAGGGCCAGGCAGCCCGCGGCACTTCCCAGTGGGGCGAGGAAGGCCCAGGGGGCGCGGGCGGCGACCGCCCGCTCCAGGGCGATGACGGTCCCCAGGAAGCCGACCAGCATGAGGGGGCCGTGGAGCGCCGCCAGCTCGGCCCCGTCGACGGGGGCCGGAAGGTTGAGGCGCAGGAGGGCGGCGTTGAGTCCCATGAGGATGCAGGCGGCGCCCAGGGCAAGGGCCACCAGGCGCGGCGCCACCCGGCTGGTCAGCGCCTGGCTGAGTCGGTCCGTCTCCACGGCCCAACCGTATCCAACCGCACCGCAAACCCCCGCACTCACATCGACAAAAACTTCACAAACGACACGGCTCCGCGTCACTTATGAAGTTTCGGTAAGCTTGAGTGGCGCCGGCCGCGCCGACGGAGGTGGACGGCCGTAACGCTGAAGGTGGACGGCCGTGACAGCCGGCCCCGCGGTGGTAGTAAGGTCACGCACACCAGTACGAAACACTCCGAAGGAGAGCCCTATGAGCGAGAGCCCCGAGCTGCTGCCCGTCACTGAGAAGAAGTCCAGCTGCGGCTGCCACGAGCACAGCGACGAGCGCCTCACCCTGGACGCGCGCGCCATCCCGCACCGTCTGCGCCACGCCGCGGTCATCGGCGCCGCCTCCTCCCTCAACCCCGGTGAGGGCTTCGACCTGGTGGCCCCGCACGTGCCCACCCCGCTGCTGGCCCAGATCGACCAGCTGCCCTTCACCTTCCAGCACACGCTGCTGGAGCAGTCCGAGGGCTTCGCACGCGTCGAGATCCTGCGCACCGCCTGATCCGCGCCAGAGCGCGACCGGTCGACGGGAGACACCCGCGGCCCCGAGCACTCGGCTCCGGCCACGGGCTCGGGGCCTCAGCGGGCCTGACTCCGTGCCGCCGGCGCGCTCCCGATATGCTCAACGCATGACGCCTGCACCGCTCGATGCCGCGGTCGTCGGCCCGAGCAGGAGCCGTGGGACCTCCGCGGACCTGCCCATGCCGACGACCCGGCCGGTGCTACCCGAGCTGCCAGAAGGTCCCGGCTCGCCGGCCCCGGCCGCCGACGGCGTCCCCCAGCAGCTGGTCGACCGCTACGGGCGCACCGTGCGCGACCTGCGCCTGTCCATCACGGACCGCTGCAACCTGCGTTGCACCTACTGCATGCCCGCGCAGGGTCTCCAGTGGCTGCCCACCCCGGATCTGCTGACCACCACCGAGCTCACCCGCCTGGGGCGTATCGCCGTCGAGCGCCTGGGAGTCGAGCGCATCCGCCTGACCGGTGGCGAGCCGCTCATGCGGCGCGACCTGGAGGAGATCGTCGAAGCACTGTCCGCGTTGCGGACCTCGGCCGGGGTCAAACCGGATATCGCCCTGACCACGAACGGCCTGGGCCTGGAGAAGCGGGCCGCCGGGCTGCGGGCGGCGGGCCTGGACCGCGTCAACATCTCCATCGACTCCCTGGACCCGCAGGACTACGCCGCCATCACTCGCCGTGACCGGCTCGCCGACGTCCTGACCGGGATCGCTGGCGCCCAGGAGGCCGGCCTGGACCCCATCAAGGTCAATGCCGTGGCCGTGCCCGCCACCGTGGAGGAGCGGGCGCCGCGCCTCCTGGCCGAGTGCCTGCGCCGTGGCTGGCAGCTGCGGTTCATCGAGCACATGCCGCTGGGACCGCGCGAGACCTGGAGCAGCCAGGACGTCGTCGGCGTCGATCAGATCCTGGAGGTGCTGCGGGAGGCCGGATTCACCCTCACCGAGGTGGGCCGCCCGGACCGTCGTCCGGCTGCGCTGTGGCGCGTCGCCGCCGGAAGCGCGGCGGGCCAGGACCATCCGGCCGGGACGGTGGGAGTCATCGCTTCGGTCACCTCACCCTTCTGCTCGGACTGCGACCGTACCCGTATCACGGCCGACGGGCGCCTCATGACCTGCCTGTTCTCCAGCACCGAGACCGACCTGCGCGGCCCCATGCGCACCGGGGCCGACGACGACGAGCTCATCCGCATCTGGGCCGGCGCCACCTGGGGCAAGCCCCGCGCGCACGGCTCGGACAGTCCCCACACCGAGAGCGACGGCTTCGCCCGCCCGCAGCGCACCATGTCGGCCATCGGCGGCTGACCCGAACACCAAGGAGCCCACGATGAGTCCCTCCCCCGAGATGTCCCCCCAGGCTGGCGCGCCTGCGGGTCGGGCGCAGATCTCCGTGACCCTGCGCTACTTCGCCGCGGCCACTGAGGCCGCCGGGCGTCCCGAGGAGCGCCTGGACCTGCCCGCCGGCACGACACTGGCGGCTCTGCGCGAGCAGCTCTCCGGTCGAGGCCTGGAGATGGCGCGGGTCATCCCGATCTGCAGCTTCCTCGTCAACTCGGTCTCCACCCCGGCGGACTCGCTCACGCCCCTGGCCGACGGCGACGCCGTCGACGTGCTCCCGCCCTTCGCCGGCGGGTGACCACCGCATCGAGCCGGGCGGTCGTCGCGCAGCCCGAGACGTTCCCGGCCCGGCGACACGACGTCAGGCGATGTTGCTCCACTGGCTCGAGCCGTCGGTGAAGGTCTGGCGCTTCCACACGGGCAGGCGCTCCTTGACCTCCTCGACGATCTGGCTGCACACGGCGAAGGCCTCGGCGCGGTGGTCGGAGCTGACGGCGACCGCGAGCGCCACCTCCCCGACGCTCAGGTCGCCGACGCGGTGAACGACACCCAGGGCCCGCACCCGCCCCTGCTGGGCCACGTCCCGGGCGATCTGCTCGACGACCTGGCCGGCCGTGGGGTGACAGGAGTAGCCGATGCCGGTGACGGCGCGCTCGGCGTCGTGGTTGCGGACCACGCCCTCGAAGGTGACGACGGCGCCGGCGGCGGCGTCCTGGACGGCATCGGCGAGCTCGGTGACGCTGATGGGGGCCTCGGTGACCTCGGCGCGGACCACGCGGGCCGTGGGAGCCGGGAGCGGCCGGCTGGGCTGGTCGGGACTGGGCGTCACGGGGTCTCCTCGATCGGGGCGGCGGGCTGGGAATGATCGGATGGTCGGCCGCGAGCATACCCATGTGGGCTTCCCCGGCTGAACGGGCATGATAGGCCCCGGACGTTCGGGCACCGGCCCCGCGACCGCCCGCCCCGAGTCGCAGCCCACGGGGCGCTCGCCGAAGGAAGGACCGCTATGGCGCAGATGATTCCGCTGGAGGACTACGTCTCCCAGGTGCTGGAGGCCCTCTCGCCCCTTGAGGGCGGCCGTGTGCCACTGGGGCGAGCGCACGGCCGGGTGCTGGCCGAGGACGTGACCGCCACCGTGCCGGTGCCACCGTGGACGAACTCGGCGATGGACGGCTACGCGGTGCGCGCGAAGGACACAACCGACGCCCGCCCACAGACGCCCGTGGTGCTGCCGGTGAGCGGGGACGTTCCGGCCGGCGCCGCACCGCAGCCCCTCGCGGAGGGAACCGCCCAGCGGATCATGACCGGGGCGATGCTGCCCGAGGGCGCGGACGCCGTGGTCAAGGTGGAGGACACCGACCAGGCTCCCGGCCCACACCCGATTCCCGAGCGCGTCGAGATCCGCGCGGCAGCGACCCCGGGCCTCAGCGTGCGCCGCGCCGGGGAGGACGTGGCCGCGGGCGATCCGGTCATGGCGGCGGGGACGAGGCTGTCAGCGGCGGCCATCTCCGCCCTGGCCTCCGTGGGGCTCGGCTCGGTGCTGGTGCGGCCGCAGGTGCGCGTGGCGGTGGTCTCCACCGGGGCCGAGCTGCGTGACGCCGGCCAGGCGCTGGAGCCCGGGACGATTCCCGACTCCAACTCCCTGCTGCTGGCCGGGCTGGTCGCCGAGCACGGGGCCGTGTGCACGAGCGTGGCCCGCAGCGGCGACACGGCCGAGGCCCTGGCCGAGGTGCTGCGGCAGGCCGCGGCCGGCGCCGACCTCATCGTCACCTCCGGGGGCGTGTCCGCGGGAGCCTTCGATCCTCTGACGATGCTGGCGCAGGCGCAGCGGGGCAAGGAGGCCCCAGTGCACCTGGACTTCGTCAAGGTGGCCATGCAGCCGGGCAAGCCCCAGGGGCACGGCTGGGTCCTGACCGACGACGGCCGGCGGGTGCCGATCATCTGCCTGCCGGGCAACCCGGTGAGTGTCCTGGTCTCCTTCACCACAATCGTGGCCCCGGCGCTGGCCCGCCTGGCCGGGCAGGACGCAGAGGATGGCGGCGCAGAGCCGCTTCCGGGGCGGCCTGTCCTGACGGCGCGCGCGGCGGTGGGCTGGCGGACCCCGCCGGGGCGGCGCCAGCACGTTCCGGTGCGCTTCACCGAGGCCCCCACCGGCTCCGGAGTCCGTTCCGACCTCGGTGACGGCGCGGGCCTCCCCTGGGTCACGCCCACCCACCGGCTGGGCTCCGGCTCGCACCTGGTGGCATCGCTGCCCGCCGCGCAGGCACTGGCGGTGGTGGCCGCCGAGGTCGAGGCGGTCGAGGTCGGCGACGAGCTGCCCCTCATCCCGCTGTCCGCCTCGTAGCGCCCGCCGGCCGCCCCTGAAGGCCGCCGCGGCGAGCCACGTCCACGACGCACGATCCCACCCCCAGTGAAGGAGCCCCTGTGACTACCCGCCCCGAGATCACCCTCACCCACCTGGACGAGGCGGGCGCCGCCTACATGGTGGATGTCACCGCCAAGACCCCGACCGTGCGCGAGGCCCGCGCCACCGCCTTCGTGGCCTGCTCGGAGGCGATCGTCGACGCCCTGCGCAGCGGTTCTGTCCCCAAGGGAGACGTGCTCGCCGTGGCCCGCGTGGCCGGGATCGCGGCGACAAAAAAGGTCCCCGAGCTCCTCCCCCTGGCGCATGTCATCGGCGTGCATGGGGCGCGCGTGGACCTGGAGATCGTCGACGGCGGCGTGCGCATCGAGACCACGGTGCGCACGGCCGACCGCACGGGCGTGGAGATGGAGGCCCTCACCGCCGCCACCGTGGCGGGACTGGCGATCGTCGACATGGTCAAGGGAGTGGACCGGGGCGTCGAGCTGCGAGAGGCCAAGGTGGTCGCCAAGTCCGGGGGACGCTCAGGGGACTGGGTGCGCGGTGACCGCGGTGACCGCGGTGACGCTGCCTGAGCAGACGGTCGGCGCCATCATGAGCACCGCGGATGCAGCCGATGTCGCCGAGGTCGCCGAGACCGCCGACGTCGTCGTGCTGGCCGGCGGGACCGGCACTCGGTTGGACGGAGCCTCCAAGCCCGATGTCGTCGCCCGGGGGCTGCGCCTGCTCGACCACGTGCTGGCCGGACTGGAGCAGCTTCGCGAACAGGGCCTTCCGCTCGGACGCGTGTGCGTTGTCGCCCCGGCGGAGGTCGCTCTGCCCGGAGGCGTCCTGCGAGCGCTGGAGGACCCTCCTCTGGGAGGACCCGTCGCCGGGATCGCGGCCGGGCTGGATGTCCTGGGACGGAGTGGCCCGGTTGCGGAACTCACCGGGATTCTCACCTGCGACGCGCCCTTGTCCTGGAGGGCGCTGCCGGCCCTGCACCGGGCGCTGGCGCAGGCCGGGCCGGAGCTGGACGGCGCCTGCGCCCGCGATGGCGAGCACACCCAGTACCTGCTGGGCCTCTACCGCCGCCGAGCACTGGCCGCGGCCGTCGCCCCGGACGGCGCGCCTCTGCGAGACACGGCTGTGCGCCGGGCACTCGGGTCGCTCGGCGTCAAGGCCATCCCCACGGCTCGCGATGTCGTGCGGGATCTGGACACCTGGGCCGAGGTCCATTCCTGGGACTCGGGCCGCTCCGAGTAGCAGCCCGGCTCAATCCGAATCGCTCAGTAGTGCTCGAGTGTGCTCAGTGGTCGCCGCCGCCGAGCTGCTCCAGGACATGGGGCACCAGGGGGCCGACGACGGCGACGGTGTCCTTGACCCCGCCGCGTGAGCCGGGGGCGTTGACGACCAGGGCGCCGTCGTCGCCGCGGGAGGTCACGCCTACCAGCCCGCGGGACAGTCCCGCCAGCGGTGTCTTGGTCAGCCCGTGGGCGCGGATTTGCGCCTCGATGCCCTCGATGCGGGTCTCCAGTAGTGGCGCCGTGGCCTCCGGGGTGAGGTCTCGGGGGGTCACCCCGGTACCGCCGGTGGTCAGGACCACCCGGGCGCCGCCGGATACCGCCCGCCTGATCGCCTCACGCACCGGCTCAACGCCGTCGGGCACGAGGTCCACCTTCTCCACGACGACGTCGTGCTCAGCCAGGAGGCGCTGGGCCAGCGGACCGGAGAGGTCCTCTCTCTCACCGCTGACGCAGCGGTCGGAGACGGTGATGACGGCGCCCTTGACGGGCTCGGACAGGGCCGCCAGGCCCTTCTGGACGATGGGGGTCTCACTCATGGGCCCACCGTAGTCCGCATACACCCCGCGCGGCTCCTCCGTCTCCCGCCCGGTATTTCAAGGGCAACACGTCCCGATCCAACCGGCAACCTCAATTAGGCAACTAATATTGAACCTAATTCACCGCCCTTAGTCACCTCCGAGATGTCGGTTTCGCCTCGTATTGCTCAGACATTCGTCCCTTGCATGAAGATCTGACCAACTCAATGCATCATTGAGCGCGGTGCGAGTCCGTAGGCTTTCACCGACTTTCTCCAAACAGTCTCTGGTCCAGGGCGCTGTCGCCCAGCGGACCGAGCCCCACAACAGCAGGAGCCCTATGTCCACGCTCGACACCTCCGGTCGCGTCCTCACAGGCTGGAATCCCGAGGAGCCGGAGAACTGGTCCGCAAAGATCGCCTGGACCACTCTGGCCATCACCACCTTCTCCCTCATGCTCGGCTTCACCGTCTGGTTCCTGCCCAGCGCGGTGGCACCCAGGCTCAACGACATCGGCTTCCACCTGACCAAGAACCAGATCTACTGGATCACCTCGATGCCGGGTCTGTCCTGCGCCGCCCTGCGCCTGATCTACATGTTCCTGCCCGCCACCATCGGCGCCCGCAAGATGATCGGCTGGTCCTCCCTGCTGTACATCCTGCCGATGCTCGGCTGGTTCTTCGCGGTGCAGAACCACAACACCTCCTTCGGTGTCCTGCTCGCCCTGTCCTTCGCCTGCGGTATCGGGGCCGCCACCTTCTCCGGCTACATGCCCTCGACCGGCTTCTACTTCCCCAAGCGCCTGGCCGGCACCGCCCTGGGCCTGCAGGGAGGCCTGGGCAACATGGGTATGAGCGTCATCCAGCTCGCCGCCCCCTTCCTCATGAGCATCAGCCTGTTCGGGCTGACCTGGGTCGCCCCCCACCACGAGGGCGCCCCCATGGTCGTCAACGCCACCGTCTTCTTCCTGCCCTGGTCCCTCGTCGCGGCCTTCCTGACCTTCCGCTACATCAAGGACGTCCCGCTCAAGGCCAACATCAAGGAGCAGATGGACATCTTCGGCAACCTGGACACCTGGCTCATGACGGTCCTGTACATCATGACCTTCGGCGTCTTCTCCGGCTTCGCCGCCCAGACCGCCAACATCATCAACAACAACTACGGCGCCACCTCCGACCTGGCCGAGCACTTCACCAAGGGCGACCTGCCCCAGGGGGCCTCCTACGCCTTCATCGGTACCCTCATCGGCTCCTTCCTGCGCTTCGCCTGGGGGCCCCTGTGCGACCGCTTCGGCGGAGCCATCTGGACCTTCGTCTCCGCCATCGGCATGGCCGTCACGATGGCCTGGTGCGGCTACCTGGTGGCCGCCGCGGACGACCCGGCCGACTTCACCATCTTCATGGTGGCGCTGCTGGCCATGTTCTTCTTCGCCGGCGTCGGCAACGCCTCGACCTTCAAGCAGATGCCGATGATCATGCCCAAGCGCCAGGCCGGCGGCGCCATCGGCTTCACCGCCGCCGTGGCCTCCCTCGGCCCCTTCCTGGTCGGTATCGCCCTGACCCTCATGCCGACGCACGTCTTCTTCTACAGCTGCGCCGTCTTCTGCGTCGTGTGCGCCGTCATCTGCTGGATCCGCTACGCCAAACCGGGCGCCAAGCGTCCGGGCTGATCCCCCCTCCGGCCCCGGTCGGAACCAGCCCGTCGGGGCCACCGCCAATCACCGACTGACCAGCTCGACGGCGGACGCGGCCAGCATCATGGCCGCGTCCGCCGGGAGCAGCCGGAACCACTCAGGGCCCACCCCTCGAGCTCCGGGCCACCATTCGTCACCAACCACCACACCCATCAACTTCACGGACCAAAGGACCATTGATGAGCACCACCGGCTCCCAGACCACCGGCCCCGGGATCGTCCCTGGGCCCGACCAGCAGGTCGAGAACGCCCCCGGACTGCTCACGCTGGGCTCGTACCTGCGTCGAGGACAAGCCTCTGCCGACGCCCGCCGCCTGTTCCTCACCGGAGGGCGCGAGGCCGACACCTTCTACCGCCACCGGTGGAGCCACGACAAGATGGTCCACTCCACCCACGGGGTCAACTGCACCGGGTCGTGCGCCTGGGAGGTCTACGTCTCCGATGGCATCATCACCTGGGAGAAGCAGATCACCGACTACCCCACCACGGGGCCGGACATGCCCGAGTACGAGCCCCGCGGCTGCCCGCGTGGCGCGGCCTTCTCCTGGTACACCTACTCCCCCACGCGCATCCGCTACCCCTACGTGCGCTCGGTCCTCCTGGACGCCTTCCGCGCCGCGAAGGCCGACAACGACGGCGACCCGGTCGCCGCCTGGGCGCAGGTCACCGGTGACCCCGCCACCGCCAAGGCATACAAGTCCGCCCGAGGCAAGGGCGGCATGGTCCGCGTGGGCTGGGACGAGGCCATGGAGATCGTCGCGGCCGCCTACGTCCACACCATCCGCGCCTGGGGCCCGGACCGGATCGCCGGCTTCAGCGTCATCCCGGCCATGTCCCAGGTCTCCTACGGAGCCGGCGGCCGCCTCCACGAGCTCATCGGCGGCACGATGCTCTCCTTCTACGACTGGTACGCCGACCTGCCGCCGGCCTCACCGCAGGTCTTCGGTGACCAGACCGACGTCCCCGAGGCCGGCGACTGGTACAACGCCCAGTACCTCATGATGTGGGGCTCCAACCTCCCGCTGACCCGCACCCCGGACGCCCACTTCATGACCGAGGCCCGCTACCACGGGCAGAAGGTCGTGGCCGTCTCCCCCGACTACGCCGACAACACCAAGTTCGCCGACCAGTGGCTGCGCGTGGCCCCGGGCACCGACGGCGCCCTGGCCCAGGCGATGGGGCACGTCATCCTCTCCGAGTTCCACGTCAAGCGCGAGGAGTCCTTCTTCCTGGACTACATGCGCCGCCACACCGACTCCCCCTTCCTCATCGGCCTGGAGCCCTCCCCCGACGGCACCAGCTACGTGCCCGGCCGCTTCGTGACGGCCTCCGACGTCAACGGCGTCGCCACTGGCGCCCCGAAGAACGAGTTCCGCCCCCTCGTGTGGGACCGTGAGCGCGGCCCGGCCGACCCCGGCGGCACCCTGGCCGATCGCTTCACCCCCGAGGGCGAGGGCAGGTGGAACCTGCTCATGGACGGCGTCGACCCGGTCATGAGCATCATGGACCTGCACGGCCAGGGCCCCCAGGTCCAGGCCGCCGAGGTCCTCCTGCCCCGCTTCGACCTGCCTGGCTCCTCCACCCCCGAGGGCTCCGTGGGCGGCGGCGTCGTGCGCCGCGGCGTGCCGGTCACCCGCATCGGGGACCGCCTGGTCACCACCGTCTACGACCTGCTCCTGGCCCAGTACGCCGTCGAGCGCCCCTCCATGCCCGGCGAGTGGCCCACGGACTACCAGGACGCCACCGTCCCGGGCACACCCGCCTGGGCCAGTGAGATCACCGGTGTTCCCGGCCCCGCCATCATCCAGGTGGCGCGCGACTTCGCCCTCAACGCCGTGGAGTCCGGCGGCCGCTCCCAGATCGTCATGGGCGCGGGCATCAACCACTACTACCACGCCGACCAGATCTACCGGACGATCCTGGCGCTGACCTCTATGTGCGCCACCCAGGGCGTCAACGGCGGCGGCTGGGCCCACTACGTGGGTCAGGAGAAGGTCCGCCCGCTCAGCGGCTTCCAGCAGTACTCCTTCGCCCTGGACTGGCACCGCCCGGCCCGGCAGATGATCGCCACGGGCTTCTGGTACCTCACCACCGACCAGTGGCGCTACGACACCACCTCCGCCGAGCGCCTGGCCTCCCCGCTGGGACCGGGCACCCTGGCGGGTAAGACCACGACCGACGCCATGGTCGAGGCCATGAAGCGCGGGTGGACGCCGTCCTACCCGACCTTCAACCGCAGCCCGCTGCTCCTGGGCCAGCAGGCCGCCGAGGCGGGCATGGACCCCAAGGACTACGTCGTCGAGCAGCTGCGCTCCGGTGAGCTGCGCTTCGCCTGCGAGGACCCCGATGCCCCGGAGAACTTCCCGCGCATCCTGTGCTCGTGGCGCACGAACCTGCTGGGCAGCTCGGCCAAGGGCACGGAGTTCTTCCTGCGCCACATGGTGGGTGCGGACAACGACGTCAACGCCGTCGAGAACCCGCCCGAACAGCGTCCCGCCTCGGTGACCTGGCGCGACGAGGCTCCCACCGGCAAGCTCGACCTCATGTGGACCGCGGACTTCCGCAACACCTCCACCACCCTGCACTCCGACGTCGTCCTGCCGGCGGCCACCTGGTACGAGAAGCACGACATCTCCTCGACCGACATGCACCCCTTCGTGCACTCCTTCAACGCGGCCATCGACCCGCCCTGGGAGGCGCGCACCGACTTCCAGGTCTTCCAGACCCTGGCCGGGCTCATCTCCGCCTGGGCGCCGCGCTACCTGGGCACCCAGACCGACGTCGTCGCCGCGCCCCTCACCCACGACACCCCCGACGCCCTGACGATGGCGCACGGTGACGTGTCCTCCCTCCCCCAGGAGTGGGTGCCGGGAGTGACGATGCCCAAGCTGGTGCCCACCGAGCGCGACTACACCCAGATCCGGGCCAAGTTCGACGCCCTGGGCCCCCTGGCCGAGAAGCTCGGGATGCCCTGCAAGGGCATCATGCTCAAGCCCGGCCCGGAGGTGGAGCGTCTGGCCCGCAACCACGGGGTCTCCTCCGACGGCGTGGCCGCCGGCCGGCCGCTGCTCGACACCGACATCCGCGCCGCCGACGCCATCTTCACACTGTCGGGCACCACCAACGGGCGTATCGCCACCGAAGGCTGGGACACGCTGTCCAAGCGCACCGGCACCCCGCTGGTCGAGCTCAGCGAGGAGGAGGCAGGCAAGCACATCTCCTTCGCCGACACCCAGATCAAGCCCCAGGGAGTCATCACCTCCCCGGAGTGGTCCGGTTCCGAGCACGGCGGCCGGCGCTACTCGGCCTTCGTGGTCAACGTGGAGCACGCCAAGCCCTGGCACACCCTGACCGGGCGCATGCACTACTACCTCGACCACGACTGGATGCGAGACATGGGCGAGTCCCTGCCTATCTTCCGGCCACCGCTGGACTTCCACGCCCTGTACGGGGAGGCCGCGCCGGGCTCGGTATCCACGAGCCAGGCGGGCACGGCGGAGGTCGCGGTGCGCTACATCACCGCGCACAACAAGTGGGCGATCCACTCGCAGTACTTCGACAACCTGCACATGCTCACACTGGGACGCGGGGGCCAGACCATCTGGATGAGTCCCCAGGACGCCGATAAGATCGGTGTCAAGGACAACGAGTGGGTCGAGGCCTACAACCGCAACGGCATCGTGGCGGCTCGCGCCATCGTCTCCCACCGCATCCCCGAGGGCATGGTCTTCATGCACCACGCCCAGGAGCGCACCATGAACACCCCGCTGACCGAGACCAGCGGCAGGCGAGGCGGGACGCACAACTCCCTGACCCGGATCGTGCTCAAGCCCAGCCACTTCGCCGGCGGCTACGGGCAGCTGTCCTACGCCTTCAACTACATCGGCCCCACGGGCAACAACCGCGACGAGGTCACGCTCATCCGTCGCCGCAGCAACCAGGAGGTGACGTTCTGATGAAGGTCATGGCTCAGATCGCAATGGTGATGAACCTCGACAAGTGCATCGGCTGCCACACCTGTTCAGTGACCTGCAAGCAGGCCTGGACCAACCGCGAGGGCACCGAGTACATGTGGTTCAACAACGTCGAGACCCGCCCGGGTGTCGGCTACCCCAAGGGTTGGGAGGACCAGGACACCTGGCGCGGCGGCTGGGAGCGCACGGCCTCGGGCCGCCTGCGGCCCCGCTCGGGCGGGCGCCTGCGCCGATTGGTCAACATCTTCGCCAACCCGGAGATGCCAACGGTCGAGGACTACTACGAGCCGTGGACCTACGAGTACGACAAGCTGCTCTCGGCCCCCAAGGACTCCCCGGCGATTCCGGTGGCGCGCGCCAAGAGCCAGCTGACCGGCGAGTACATGCCCACCATCAAGTGGGGTCCCAACTGGGATGACGACCTGGGCGGCTCCATGGAGACCCTCCAGCAGGACCCGATCATCGAGGCGATGAGCACGAAGGTGCGCACCGACATCGAGTCGGCCTTCATGTTCTACCTGCCGCGCATCTGCGAGCACTGCCTCAACCCCACCTGCGTGTCCGCCTGCCCGTCGGGCGCCATGTACAAGCGCACTGAGGACGGCATCGTCCTGGTGGACCAGGACGCCTGCCGCGGCTGGCGCATGTGCGTGTCCTCCTGCCCTTACAAGAAGGTCTACTTCAACCACGCCACCGGCAAGGCCGAGAAGTGCACCCTGTGCTACCCGCGCCTGGAGATCGGCCAGCCCACCGTGTGCTCGGAGACCTGCGTGGGCCGCCTGCGCTACCTGGGCGTCCTCCTCTACGACGCCGATCGCGTCTCGCAGGCCGCCGCCGTCAAGGACCCGCAGGACCTGTACATGGCCCAGCGCGAGATCCTCCTCAACCCCCACGACCCCGAGGTCGTGGCGGGCGCGCGCGCCGAGGGCGTGCCGGACAACTGGATCGAGGCGGCTCAGGCCTCCCCCATCTGGGACCTCATCGACACCTATGAGGTGGCCCTGCCCCTGCACCCCGAGTACCGCACCATGCCGATGGTCTGGTACATCCCGCCGCTCTCCCCGGTCGTTGACGAGGTCGCGGCCGCAGGCCTGGACGGCGAGAACTACAAGGTGCTGCTGACGGCCGTCTCCGACATGCGCATTCCGCTGGAGTACCTGGCGGGCCTGTTCACGGCCGGCGAGACCAACACGGTCGAGCTCGTGCTGCGGCGCCTGGCCGCGATGCGCTCCCACATGCGCGACGTGCGCCTGGGCCGCGAGCCCGACCCGGCCATCGCCGCCGCCGTGGGCCTGGACGGCAAGAAGCTGGAGGCCATGTACCGCCTGCTGGCCATCGCCAAGTACGACGACCGCTACGTCATCCCCACCGCCAAGCCCGAGGTCCCCCGCGGAATGGAGTCCATAGGCAACGACGTCATGACCCTTCTGGGTGAGGGGGCCCCGGCCGGGTGCCACCCCGACGTCGCCTCCTTCCACGGCCAGGGCGGCGGCGCCATGAACGGCGGCCCGGTGAGCCTGCCGCTGCCGACCGTGCGCCGCGAGCCGGTGCCGGCCGCCGGCCCGGGCATGCCGCAGGTCGGTGTGCCTGAGCCGGTGGGGCAGGCCCCGGCGTCCGACTCCTCGACCGGCCCGGCGGTCGCAGCCCCCAGGGACCTCTGAGATGGTCTCCTTCGTCCGCGCCCCCCGGGTTCTTGAGAAACCCGCCGAGGTGCACCTGACGCCCTCCCAGCGAGCCACCGTGCACATGGCGGCCTCGCTGCTGCTGGACTACCCGGCCGAGGGGACTCTGGAGACGCGCCTGAACGCCGTCGAGGCCGAGCTGGCCACGCTACCGGCGGAGGTGGCCGTCCTCCTGGAGGACTTCATCGCTCAGGCGCGGCGCCGCGGCGAGCGGGCCATGGCCGAGCACTACGTGGAGGTCTTCGACCGACGTCGGCGCTGCTGCCTGTACCTGACGTACTACACGGTGGGAGACACCCGGCACCGGGGCGCCGCGCTGCTGGCCTTCAAGCAGGCGCTGGCGGCCGCCGGCTACGAGATGGCCGCCGACGAGCTGCCCGACTACCTGCCGGTGGTCCTCGAGCTGTCTGCACGCAGCGGCGACGAGGTGGCCAGCGCGCTCCTGTCCTCCCACCGGGAGGGCATCGAGGTGCTGCGCAGCGCCCTGGCCGACGCCGCCTCCCCCTACGCGGGGCTGGTGGAGGCCGTCTCGATGACTCTGCCGCAGATCGACGAGGCCACCGCCGAGCGCGTGCGCGCCCTCGTGGCGGCCGGTCCGCCCACCGAGACCGTCGGTGTCACCAATACCCTGCCCTTCCCGACCATTCCCGTGCGCAACCCGAGCCTGTCCGGTGCACCCGCCGTGCCGGGCTCGGCACCAGTCGCCGATCCTTCCCCCTTCACGAGCAGCCAGGAGAGCATGACATGAGCCCGATTCAGCAGAACCTCATGTGGGTGGCCCTGCCCTACGCCAGCCTGGTGCTGCTGGTGGCAGGCATGATCTGGCGGTGGCGCACCGACCAGTTCGGCTGGACCTCCCGATCCTCGCAGTGGAACGAGTCCCGCATCCTGCGCCTGGCCTCCCCCCTGTTCCACCTGGGCTTCCTCATGGTGATGGGCGGTCACGTCGTCGGGCTGCTGGTGCCCAAGGACGTCACCGAGATGCTGGGCGTCTCCCAGCACATGTACCACCTGGGCGCCACCTACCTGGGAACCTTCGCGGCCATCCTGACGATCGTGGGCCTGGTCGGGCTCATCTACCGGCGCATCGTCGTCAAGAGCGTGCGCCTGGCCACCACCCGCAACGACCTGGTCATGTACTGCTTCCTCATCGTGCCGATCCTGCTGGGCTCGGCGGCCACGGTCCTCAACCAGCTCGCCGACGCCCACGGCTACGACTACCGCGAGACGATCAGCCCCTGGCTGCGCTCGGTGCTGGTTCTCCAGCCGCGCCCCGAGCTCATGGCCGACGTCCCGGTCTCCTTCAAGCTCCATGTCATCGCGGGCTTCCTGCTCCTGGCGATCTGGCCCTTCACCCGCCTGGTCCACGTGGTCTCCGCGCCCGTGGGCTACGTGACCCGCCCCTATGTGGTCTACCGTTCCCGCGAGGGCGCCACCTCCACCGCTCAGACCTCACGAGGCTGGACCCCGGTGCGGACCCAGGGCACCGGCAACCAGGGGGCCAACGACGTCACCCCTTCCCAAGGCGCCTGATCTCGGCTGCCTCAGCCCGAAAGGACACGCAATGGGTATCTCACGTCGTGCGGCGATCGCCGCCGTCAGCCTGCTCTCCGCCGTCTCCTTGGCCGCCTGCGGAGGCTCCGCCTCCAACAGCTCCACGGGTGGGGCCACCGGAGCCGCCTCCGCGAGCGCCTCGGGCGGCGCGCAGAAAGCCACCGGCAAGGTAACGGTCCTGGCCGCGGCCTCCCTCCAGAAGGCCTTCGAGGAGATCGAGAAGACCGTGGAGAAGGACAACCCCGGCCTGGACGTCACCTTCGACTTCCAGGGCTCCCAGGACCTGGTGGCCTCCCTGGCGGGCGGCGACAGCGCCGACGTCCTGGCCACGGCCGACGAGCCCACCATGAACAAGGCCGTGGAGCAGAAGCTGGTCGGTGAGCGCACCGAGTTCGCCACCAACGTCCCGACCCTCATCGTCCCCAAGGGCAATCCCGCCAACGTCAAGGGCATTGACTCCTCACTCGACAACGCCAAACTCGTGATCTGTGTGGAGACCGCTCCGTGCGGCAATGCCGCCAAGGAGCTGGCCAAGGCCTACAACGTCACTCTCAACCCGGTCTCCGAGGAGCAGAAGGTGACGGATGTGCGCACCAAGGTCGAGTCCGGCGAGGCCGACGCGGGCGTGGTCTACAAGACTGATGCAGTGGCCGCCAAGGACAAGGTCGATGAGATCACCATCGACAATAAGGGCGTCGTGAACCACTACCCGATCGCCCAGACGGCCAAGCCCTCCAACCCCGAGGCCGCTCAGGTTTTCATCAACGCCATCACCAGCAAGTCCGGTCAGGAGATCCTGGCCAAGTACGGTTTCGGGAAGCCCGGCGACACCACTAGTGCGAGTGCCGGGGCGAGCCCCAGCGCCGGGGGCGCCGCTACGGCCAGTACCGCGGCCAGCGCCACCCCGTCCCAGGCCGCGACCGCTGGGGGCTCCTCCACCCCGGAGGCGGACAAGCCCACGGTGGAGACGACTGCTCCGTGACGGAGAGCAGGCCAGCCTCGCTGACCTGGTACACATGATTCTGTGAACCAGACATCCCCCACTGCGCGCTCCGCGCAGCAGTCAGTACAGCGGCCCGTCCGCGCCCTTCCGGGGCGTGGGCGGGCCGCTCGTTCCCCCCTGCCGGTGCTCGTCACTGTCCTGGCGATCCTGGGGGGCAGCGCGATCATCCTGCCCCTGGTGGGCATGGGGACGCGCGTGTCCTGGGGGCAGCTCCCCCAGCTGCTGGGGACGCCATCGGCGCAAGCCGCCCTGTGGCTCTCGATCCGCACCTGCCTGATCGCCACGCTGGTCTGCGTGGTACTGGGTATACCGCTGGCACTGCTCCTGTCCCGCAGCTGGCCGGGAGTGAGGTTCGCACGAGTTCTCGCGATTCTACCGATGACGATGCCGCCGGTGGTGGCCGGTATCGCACTGCTGGCGACCTTCGGACGTCGGGGCGTGTTCGGTGCCTACCTGGAGGCGTGGGATATTCCGATCGCCTTCACGACGACCGCCGTCGTACTCGCTCAGGTCTTCGTCGCCATGCCTTACCTGGTGGTCACTCTGGAGGCGGCGTTGCGCAGCCGCGACACTCTTGCCGAGACCACGGCTCGAACGCTGGGGGCGGGGCCCTGGCGGGTGCTGACACAGGTCACGCTGCCGCTGGCGGCTCCTGCGTTGGCTCGGGGCACCGCCCTGGCTCTGGGCCGGAGCCTGGGTGAGTTCGGGGCGACCATCGCCTTCGCGGGTTCCCGGGAGGGCGTCACCCGCACGATGCCGCTGGCCATCTACTTGGAGAAGGAGAGCGACACTGCCACGGCCCTGGCTCTCGCAGTGGTGCTCATCGGGTTGTCGTTCATCATCGTCGGGGCCACGACCGTGGACTGGTCCGGTCTGGTCGGTGCACTGCTGACTGCTCGCCAGGAGCGGGACGGGCAGGAGGTCGTCCCGACGTCCGAGCTCTCCTCGAATGAGGAGTCCAACGGTGACGTGCCCTCTTCCGCGCGTATCGCGTCCGCCAAGGCACCCCAGGAGGGCATCGGGCGCGGCCAGGACCTGCAGGTCGCCTTCGAGCTGCCGCAGCGCGACGTCGTCGTCGACCTGGAGGTGGAGGCGGGTCGCACGACGGCGCTCATCGGCCCCAACGGATCGGGCAAGTCAACGGTCTGCTCCGTGGTGGCCGGCCTGCTGGACGCCGAGAACGGCCGGGTCGTGCTCGGCGGGCGGGTCCTGGACGACCCTGGGCGCTTCGTGCGGGCGGGGCGGCGCCAGGTCGCGCTGCTCAGCCAGGAGCCGGGCGTCTTCACCCACATGTCGGTGCTGGGCAACGTGGTGTTCGCGCTGCGCTGCCAGGGGGTGAGCCGAGCGGAGGCGACGCGTCGGGCCCGCGCCGAGCTGGCCGCCGTCGGGGCCGAACACCTGGCCTCCCGCCCGGGAGGTGCGCTCTCAGGCGGGCAGGCGGCCCGCGTGGCGCTGGCCCGGGCGCTGGCGACGGGGCCCCGCCTGCTGGTCCTGGATGAGCCGATGGCCGCCCTGGACGTCACCGCCCGCCAGGAGATGCGCCGCCTGGTGGCGCGTCGATGCGCCGAGGAGGGGCTGACGCTGCTGCTGGTGACCCACGACGTCCTGGACCTGACGGCGCTGGCCGAGGACGTCGTCGTCCTGGACCGGGGCCGCGTCGTGGAGCAGGGGCCGACGGCGAAGGTCCTGTCGGCGCCGCGTTCGGACTTCGTCGCCCACCTGACGGGGACAGCCGTGCTCACCGGGGTCATCGACGGCGACGCCGAGGCTCCCGGGCTGCGGCTGCCGTCAGGGCAGGTTATCCATGGCCGGCCCCAGGGGGATGCCACTGGCGGGCAGGTCGGCGAGCAGGGGCACCGGAAAGGCCACGACGAGGTGCTGCACCCCGGAGCTCCGGGGATCGCGCTGGTGCCACCCGACGCCGTCGCCCTCTACCGTCAGGCGCCGCACGGCAGCCCCCGCAACGTCCTGACCGGCCGGGTGACGGGGCTGGAGCGCTCGGGGGCGCTGGTGAGCGTGCGCCTGGAGCTGGAGGAGGGACAGCGGCTGTCGGCGGCGGTCACCGCCGGAGCCGTCGCCGAGCTCGGCATCACCGAGGGCCGGGAGGTCTGCTGCGTCATCAAGGCGGTGCAGGTTCGTATCCTGGCTCGCCGGGGTTGAGAACTGCAATACCGGGGCGTTGAGAGAAGGACCGGATGAGAATGAGGGAGGGCCTTGTGAGCACCGTTGACCGAAACGATCGCGTTGGCGTCTGCGGATCGGTAATCGCTGAGGAGCGTCTGCGGCCGCTGAGCCGCGATGAGCTGGAGCGCTACCACCGCAATGCCCTCGTGCCGCAGGTGGGGCTCGTGGGGCAGCAGCGCATCCGCGCCTCCCGGATCCTGCTCATCGGTGCCGGCGGGCTCGGGGCACCGGCGGCCCTGTACCTGGCGGCCGCCGGGGTGGGGACGATCGGGCTCATTGACGACGACGACGTCGACGTCTCCAACCTGCAACGCCAGGTCATCCATGCCACGGCGGCCGTGGGGCGCTCTAAGGTGGACTCGGCGGCCGAGGCGATCAGGGCACTCAATCCCGATATTGAGGTCGTTGCCCACCGGACTCGGTTGACGGCGGACAATGCCCGGGAGCTGCTGGGCGGCTGGGACGTGGTCATCGACGGCACGGACAACTTCCCCACGCGGTACCTAGTCAATGACGCCGCTGTCATGCTGGGGCTGCCGCTGGTGCACGGGGCGGTGCTGGGGTTCAACGGGCAGGTGGGGGTCTTCGACGCGCTCCGGGGCCCGTGCTACCGGTGCCTGCACCCCGCCCCGCCGCCCGCAGGCTCGGTACCCTCCTGCGCGGAGGCCGGGGTGCTGGGGGTGCTGCCCGGCATCATCGGGACGATGCAAGCCGCCGAGGCACTCAAGCTGGTGATCGGCGGCGGGCAACCACTGCTGGGGAGGCTGGCGATGCTGGACGTCTGGGGGGCGCGCCTGCGGGAGATTCCGGTGGCGAAGAACCCAGCCTGCCCGGTGTGCGGGGAGAACCCGACGATCACCGCTCTGGTCGCTGAGGCTGATGCCTGCGCACTCCCCCGAGCCTGTGAGGCCGACGCGCAGCCGAAGGAACCCCGCTCCGGGGTTGACTCCTGCCTGCGGCCAGGGAGTTCCGCGTCCGGTCCCGCTGCTGCCAGCCGAATTCAGGAAGGTGGCGAGGTCCTGGATTCAGGGGCGGGAGTGGGTGTCGTCTCCGCGGCCGAGCTGAGGCGGCTCCTGAATGGCGCCAAGCCGCCGGCGCTGCTGGATGTGCGTGAGGACGTCGAGGTGGCGCTCGAACCGATGGAGGGGGCGCTGCACATTCCGCTGCGTGAGGTGACGGCACACATGGACGAGCTCGACCCGGGTCGGCTCACGGTGGTGGTGTGCGCTGCCGGGGTGCGGTCGGTCCGGGCCATCGAGTCGCTGAAGGCTGCGGGCTATCCCGGCCGACTTCTCAGCCTTGAGGGCGGCATAAGGGCATGGGCGTCCAGCCGGCCTTGACCGCGGCACTGGGTCCTGGAGCTCTGTCCGACCTTGACCGCGGCATCAGCGGGCCGTGGTGTCACGTTTGGCGACTTTTAAGCCGTCCGTCGGCTGACGTGCCTGGGCCTGTGCGGTTCTGATCTGCGCGTATGTGTCTGGGCGCGAAGCCTCGTCGGCCAGAGATGCTCGTAAAAGTCGCCAGTTGTGACACCACTCGGCGAGCTCGACGGTCTAAGGCGCAACTGTGTGCGCCAGCATCTGGGACTTAGGTGCTGTGGGTTGAGTGGGGGTCTCAGCGGTGCGCCGTGCGCCCTTGGTGTCACGATTGGCGACTTTTAAGCCGTCCGTCGGCTGACGTGCCCGAGCCTGTAAGGCTCTGACCTGCGCGTATGTGTCTGGGCGCGAAGCCTCGTCGGCCAGAGATGCTCGTAAAAGTCGCCAGTTGTGACACCACACTCGCGGAGTGAGCCTGGTGGTCTGAGGCGTGGGCGGGTGCTGGGTGTGGAGGGTTAGTGGCCTTGGGCTTCTTCGGCGTCGTCGGTGAGGTAGGTGACGACGCGGACCAGGTCGTAGGGGGTGGAGGTCTCGGTGGTGGTGATGGTGCCCTCGATGGGCCGCCACTGGCTCTCACCGGCGGGGCGGTATCGGGTGGTCCAGGTGGTGGTCAGGGTCGTGGTCACGCCGGTGGCGGTGTGCTGGTAGTGGTGGGTGACGGTCTGGTGGGGGTAGGGGGCTCCGGGGTCGGTGGTGGTTGTGGTGGTGCCGTCTTCCCAGTTCCAGGTGTAGGTGGTGGGGGTGAACTCGACCTCGATGGGAGTGCCCAGGATGGTGGTGGTCTGGTAGCGCACGGCGGGGTTGGTGTAGACGATGAAGGCCTTGGAGATGATGACCTTGGGGCCCGGGGGCTGACGCGTAATCCCAGAACCCTGAGCAATCAATGTCGCGGCCTGGCGGGTGGTGATCGTGACCGTCCGGGCACCACCGCCGCTGGTGGTGGTGGGTTGGTCGGGTTGGGTGGGACGGTGGAGGGTAGCCAGGTTGCACTTGTACTTGTCCAGCCCGTACTCGTCCTTCTCCGGTGAGCACTCCCGATGAGACTGCTCCTCCCACATCGACGGATCCGAAGCCGTCACAGCCGGACGCTCCTGAGACGGAGGCTCACCAGGAGGCGAATCAGGTAATTCTATCGTCTCGCTAGCTTCTCCGGTAATCTGTGTCCGACTTCCAGAGGAGTTTCCAGTGACAGTCGGATCAGATGATATTGGGTCACTTTGGGCTGAAGTCGTTGGAAGTAGCACCACTGACGTAATGGCCGCCATCATGAAAATGTTCCTCATTTTGAAATCACCTCCCCTTCGCCGATCATCCATCGACCGTTGACGTATCGAACACCGAACTTGAGCTCTTGCCCCTCGATCGGGTCGGCGGTCTCAGGGGTCTTCCCTGGATGACACCACGTCATTTGGCCATAGTTGATGTATACATGGACAAGGTTGTAGTTGTATCCTTCGAGTTTATCGTAGTACTTGATGTTTGTGATGTCTTGCTCCCACTTATTTGACCACCCCCCATCCTTGTGTAGATCATTTGCTCGATCGATGACCGATTGGCAAAATACGCACCGATCTTCGCTCATCTTTGCTAGTTCGGTGGTGTTGCCGGTCATGAAGGCGTAGCGGTAGAGGTCGAGGAAGTAGCCGACGCTGGCTGCTGCGCCTTCGGCGGTCTCCTCGTTCATCTGTGGGGGCTTGGCTGGGGCGGGTTCGGCCAGGGCGGCGTCGCGCTTGGCGCGCAGCTCAGGAGTCAAGGCGGCTTCCCGGGAGGCGGTCGCACTCGCGTTGGCGTCAGCGATGCCCTTCTCAGCCCGAGCAACAGCCGCAGACGCGCTGGCACTAGCGCTCGCACTGGCCTCGGCCTTGGCGTCCTTGACCGAGCAGGCCGCCACCCCCAGCGCCAGCACACACACCGCCACCACGCCAGCCACACCCTTTCGACGACGGTGCGCGCCACGGTGCGGCCTCGCCACGGCGACCTGGCCGGGGCCGGGTACTGGCCGCCGGGCACCTGTGGGCTTGGGGGATCGTAGGGACGTACTCATCACGGAAGCCTCCTCGCCACCTAAACAACTCACACCCCGCCCGGCCGGGCGACACTGCCCGTCCAGACGGTGCATTGACACTACCTGCCCCAACACCCCCGCACCAGACCCCGAACACACCCTGTGGAAAACCCCGAAACAGGACTCCCCGCACTCCCCTGGGGAGTCGGCACCTCTCGCGTCACCCAGCCCATAACCGTCGACCTCGACCGAGGCCAAGGAGAGTCATCGTGGCTGCGTGACCTGCAGTGGATTGGTGTCACCTGACCTCGCAGGACTCCACCAACCATCACGCAGCCACAACGAGGCACCCGCGGGGGCGGCCTGGGCGTCCCAGGCGAGACCCCGAGGACCGGCTCCGGTCAGCGAACCACGGGGCGGTTCCAGACTCACACGCCGCTTCAGGGCGGAACGGGCCACCCAGGTGAAGCCCCCGTCCGGCAACCACCGGACACGTTGACTCCCGGTGGGTCGTCACCGCCGAGATGGTCGAGGAGGTCTTCGGCCTGGCGGTCCAGGTCATCTCCGATCCGCTCACCGGGACCCCGCTGGTTCTGCCGCTTCCGCGCACGACCCGGGACACGGCGTCGGGCGGCAAGGCGGGGTAGGGAACGGCGCCGCCCGCGCCCCGACTTCGGCCGAGCGCGATCACCCGCGACCGCCTGTGGGCCTCACGGACCACTCACCGGCACCGGTCGTCGCCCGCGCTCGGGCCGAAACACACCTGCCTCACACGCCAAATAGGTCCCCCACTCCCCCACCGGCCGCCCCTGGCAGAACCTGCCAGGTGGTGGACCTGCACCGAGGCCCGCGCTTAGTCTTCACGTATCAACCAGAACTGATGTGAGGACATACCTGTGACTGCTTCTGCTCCCGCCCTGCCCACCACCATGCGTGGCGTCGTCATGCACGCTGCTGGCGACGTCCGTGTCGAGGACCGCGAGGTCCCCCACGTCATCGAGCCCACCGACGCCGTCGTCAAGCTCGAGGCCGCCTGCGTGTGTGGCTCGGATCTGTGGCCCTACCGGGGAATCTCCCCCGTGGAGGAGGCCCGCCCGATGGGCCACGAGTACGTGGGCACCGTTGTCGAGGTCGGCGACGAGGTCACAAGCGTCAAGGTCGGCGACTTCGTCGTCGGCTCCTTCTGCCTGAGCGACAACACCTGCGAGATCTGCGAGGACGGCTTCCAGTCGCGCTGCGCCAACGGCGGCTTCATCAGAGACACCCAGGCCGAGTACACGCGCGTGGCCCTGGCCGACGGGACCCTCGTCGTCGTTCCCGGCGGCAAGCCCGAGGACCCCGAGATCATCGCCTCACTGCTCGCAGCCTCCGACGTGCTGGGAACGGGGTGGTTCGGGGCGGTGGCCGCCCAGGCCGGCCCCGGCAAGACCATCGCGGTGGTCGGCGACGGCGCCGTGGGTCTGTCCGCCGTCCTGGCCGCCAAGGCCCTGGGGGCTGAGAAGGTCATCGCCTTCTCCCGCCACGAGGACCGGGCGGCGCTCGCCCGCGAGTTCGGCGCCGACGTCGTCATCGCCGAGCGTGGCGACGAGGGCGCCGCGAAGGTCAAGGAGCTCACCGGCGGCTACGGCGCGCACGGTGTCGTCGAGGCCGTGGGCAACCAGACCTCGATGATGCAGGCCATCGCCTCCTGCCGCCCCGGCGGGCACCTCGGCTACGTGGGCGTCGCCCACGGTGTCTCCCTGCCCGGAGACCAGCTCTTCTTCGCCGAGATCCACATGCTGGGCGGCCCTGCCCCCGTGCGCCGCTTCCTGCCCGACCTCATCGACCGCATCCTCAAGCGCGAGATCAACCCCGGCAAGGTCTTCACCCTGCGCCTGCCCCTGGAGGAGGCCCCCGAGGCATACAAGGCCATGGACGAGCGCCGCGCCATCAAGGTGCTCCTAGAGCCCTGATCCGAGCTGCACGACCCACCATCACCGTCTGCTAACAGGAGCATTCATGAAGACTCTCATTCTCGTCTTCCACCCCGACATGTCCGCCTCGCGCGCCAACCGGTCCCTGGCGGCCAAGGCCGAGGCCCTCGGTAACGACGTCACCGTGCGCTACATGTACGACCTCTACCCCGACCAGAAGGTCGACGTCGCCGCCGAGCAGGCCGCCCTGGAGGCCGCCGACCGGGTCGTCCTCCAGTTCCCCATGTACTGGTACTCCACCCCCGCACTGCTCAAGCAGTGGCTCGACGACGTGCTCCTCTACGGCTGGGCCTACGGCTCAACCGGTAAGGCCCTGGCCGGCAAGGAGCTGCTGGTGGCCGTGAGCACCGGTGGCCCCGGCGAGGCCTACAGCCACGAGTCCTCCTACGGCTACACGCTCACCGAGCTGCTGCGGCCCCTCCAGGCGACGGCCAACATGGTCCAGATGACCTACCTGGCACCTTTCACCACCACCGGGACCCTCACCATCACCGACGAGGCCCTGGCCCAGCGGGCCGAGGACTACGCCGCCACCCTGCAGTCCACGAGCCTGCCGGTTCTGGACCTCCGCGGCTGAGTCCGCCAGCAGGCAGCGTCCACATGCCCGAGGGCCCAGGCCGGTTCGCCGGTCTGGGCCCTCGGGGCGTCTCACGGGTGTCTCAGTCGCCGTCGGCCAGGTCCTTGAAGTAGCGCGCCACCGGCCAGCGCTGGAAGCCGAGCCCCTCGTAGGTGGCGCGGGCCGGGGCGTGCCCCAGGTCCCCGCCGGTCTCCACCATCACCATGGCCATCCCGGCGGCCCGGGCCCGCTCCATGGAGTGGTTCATGAGGGCACGGCCAATGCCGTGACGCTGGTAGTCGGGGTCGACGACGACGATATAGACCTCCCCCATCCTGTCCTCGGGATGCAGACGGGTGCACACCCAGCCCACCGGGCGACCGTCGACAACGGCGACGTCGACGCCGTCGGGCTCGCCATCGAGGACCTCGGCAAGATCGGAGAACTGTCGCTGCCGCCAGCCCTCGGGGTAGAAGGAGCGGTAGACGAAGGCGGGCACGTCCTGCTCCATGAGTGGGAAGACTGGAGCCCAGGCGCGCAGGGACAGGTCCAGCAGCGCCTGACGCTGCTCCGGCCGGTACGCAACGATCTCAACCATGCCGAAATCCTACGGCGCTCCCCATAGTTACACCGGGTCCCCGCCGGCCATCGCGCCGACGGGGACCCAGTAGCTCAGGACCGCTGAAGGACCTCAGCCGAAGATGTCGAGCAGCGGGAGCTCGGGGGTCTGGAGGACCGCGGCGTAGTCCTGCGCCCGGCGGGCGATGGCCTCATCGGTGATCTCCAGGGCGCCCACCGACAGGAAGGGCACCGCGTACTTGGTGCCGATGACTCGCGAGGTTCCCTGCATGGGCCGCAGGAACTCGTGGATCGTGTAGATGTGCGCGCCCTCGCGGCCGTAGGCGCTGCCGGCGCCGCCGACGCTGACGGCCAGGAGCAGCTCCTTGCCGTGCAGGGCCGTGCCGGTCGATCCGTAGGCCCAGCCGAAGGTGAGGACGTCGTCGAGCCACTTCTTGAGCAGGGGCGGGCAGGAGAGCCAGTACATGGGGTACTGCAGCACGATGCGGTCGGCGCCCAGCAGAGCCGCCTGCTCGGTGGCCACATCGATGTTGAAGTCGGGGTAGAGGTCGTACATGTAGCGCACGGTGATGTTGCCGCCGAGCGACTCCGCCGCGGCCCCGAGGGCCTTGTTGACCCGGGACTCGGAGATGTTGGGGTGGAAGACGAGAACGAGAGTGTTCACGGAGGACTCCCTGGTGTCGTTGGACTGTGAAGCGGGGGATGGCCCCCGTGAGGCGCCGGGGCTCCCGGCGCCGGACAGGACGTCGCTCAGGCCGGAGAAGCCGCCGATGATGACCTCCAGCTTGGGAGCCATCGCACCGCGGTCCAGCCAGGACTCCTTGGGGCGGAAGGGGACGCGGTCGGCGTCGTCGCCACTGTGCAGCTCATGGGGCCCACGCATACCCAGGGCGGCGTTCGAGTCGCCGAAGCGCTCGTCCCACATGCGGGTGGCGACGTCGATGCCGCGCTCGCTCCGGCCCGGCTGACGGTCGGACTCGACGGTCTCGGCCATGGCGACCGCTTGCTGGTGGGCGGTCAGAACCGTTGAGAGGGTGTAGTTGAGCGCCAGGTAGGCGTCCTCGCTGCGCAGGCCCCCGGAGACGAGGGCGTTGTGGGCGCGCTTGGCCACGGACATGAAGGGCACGTAGGCCCAGGCCAGGTTGATGAGGGTGTGGTCCAGGCCGGGATGGGCGTCGAGCACGTCCCACAGCGAGTCGGAGAGCCGGCGCAGGTAGTCCTGCCAGCTCAGGCCGGTGGGGGGCAGTGTGACGTCGGCGGACACGCGCTCCAGGCAAGCCACGAGCAGGTCGTCGCGAGAGCTGACGGTGCGTCCCAGATCAGCCGCACTCACCCCGAGCCGACGCGCCACCTTGCCCATCGTGAACCGGTCCACACCGATCTCGAGGGCCGCTGTGACGACGTCATCCCTGGTAAAACCGGCATTATGCTGCATTGAGCCTCCCGGGTTGGGTCATACTCGTCAGCGTAACGAACCAATAACAGCCCGCCAAATCGAAGGCACCTATCCGCGCGATGACCGACGCCGTTCTTCCGCAATATAACGGGAAATTAACCATCCCTCCCCTACGCCTCCCGCACACCTCTGACGCCGCCAGGAATCTCACGGCGAGATAACGACTCGGCACACGCCGGGCGGCCTGCCGGGTGGCGCGCCCGACGACGGTGGGGTCTCGCCGAGCCCGCTCCCCCGTTACCGTGGTGCCATGAGCGAGACTCCCCGCCCACAGCGCCCCGTCTTTCCGGAACCGCCCGCGGCGCCCTCACCGGCAGCGGCGCAGCCCGCGCTGACGGCTCCCCCGGCCAAGCAACGGCGCTGGCGCGATGACCTGCACCTGGCGCACACGATCGCCAACAAGGTGGACAGCCTCACCCTGGCCCGCTTCGACGCCGGTAACTTCACCGTGGAGACCAAGTCGGACCTCACACCGGTCACCGAGGCCGACAAGGAGGCCGAGCGCGTCATCCGCGAGCAGCTGGGGCGGGCGCGCGGGCGCGACTCCGTCCTGGGTGAGGAGCTGCCCACCACCGGGCACTCCTCGCGCCAGTGGGTCATCGACCCGATCGACGGGACCAAGAACTTCGTGCGGGGCGTGCCGGTGTGGGCCACGCTCATCGGCCTCATCGAGGACGGCCAGTGCGTCGTCGGGCTGGTCTCGGCCCCCGCGCTGGGGAGGCGCTGGTGGGCCGTGTCCGGCGGCGGGGCCTGGACCGGGCGCTCCCTGAGCTCGGCGCGGCGGCTGTCGGTGTCCGGCGTCGACGACCTCACCCGGGCCTCGATGTCCTACTCCTCGCTGTCGGGGTGGGCTCAGACCAAGCGGCTGCGCGGGATGCTGGGGCTCATGCAGTCGTGCTGGCGCACCCGTGCCTACGGGGACTTCTGGTCCTACATGCTCGTGGCCGAGGGCGCCGTGGACCTGGCCGCCGAGCCCGAGCTCGAGCTTTACGACATGGCGGCGCTCGTGCCCGTGGTCACCGAGGCGGGCGGGCGCTTCACCTCCCTGGACGGCGAGCCCGGCCCCTTCGGGGGCAACGCGGTGGCCACGAACTCACTGCTGCACGACGTCGCCCTGCACCACCTGAGCGCCGAGACGGACTGAGCCGGGCCCGGGTTGAGCCGACGTTCCCTTCTGCTGGACATCAGTGCACCCCGAAGTTATAAAAGATCTAAAAGATCTAAAACGCGCAAAAGTGGAGACGATCACACATGGCCAACCCCTTCAAACCGACAGCGGGAGCAACGCCTCCGTTGCTTGTTGGCCGCAACCGCGTCATTGAGGAGTTTCTGGAAAGCCTCGACGACGGCCCCGGAGCGCCTGGGCTCCTGGAGCTCATCACTGGCGCCAGGGGCGTCGGGAAGACCGTCATGCTCACCGCTCTGGGAGACTCGGCACGAGAGCGCGGCTGGGTGGTCGTTGATGAGACCGCACGCGAGGGGCTCATGGACCGACTCGCCGCCGAGTTCACTCGCCAGCTGTCGCAGCTCGCCGGCAAGGAGCGCTCACGGCTGACCTCCTTGAGCCTGAGCACACCGCTTGGTGGCGGTAGCGCGACACTCGAGCACGCACCTACTCCTGAGCCCTCCTGGCGGCAGAAAGCGCGAGCACTGACCCAGTGGCTCGCGGAACACGGCACCGGTCTGCTGCTCACGATCGACGAAGTACATGCCATTCCGCGCGAGGAGCTGCGAGCCCTGTCCGCAGAGGTACAGCACCTCATTCGCGAGGGGGCTCCTATCGGCCTGCTCATGGCGGGCCTCCCCAAGGCCGTTGAGGAGCTCCTCAATGACGACATCACCACCTTCCTGCGCCGGGCCGAGCGGATCGAGCTCGGCGAGGTGGCCATCGACGACGTCTGTGACGCCTTGAAGTCGACCTTCGACGCGGGCGAGAAGGCGCTGAGCAACGACCTGGCTCAGGAGTGCGCGAACGCGACCGGCGGCTACCCATTCATGATCCAACTCGTGGGGTACCAGGTGTGGAAACACAGCGGCGATGGCCCAGTGACCCAACCAGCAGTCGCCGCAGGAACGACCGCCGCCCGACTGCGCCTCGGCAACCTGGTGCACGCTCCAGCGCTGCGCGACCTGTCCGACGTCGACCGCACGATGCTCGTGTGCATGGCCAAGGACGACGGCCCGTCACAGATCGCCGACATCGCCGAACGCATGGACCGCCCCGTCAACTACGTGTCGGTCTACCGCAACCGGCTGCTCGCCGCCGGAATCATCAAGACCGCCGGCTACGGCAAAGTCGACTTCGCCGCTCCCTATCTGCGCGAGTACCTGCGCGAGCACGCAGCACACCTCGTCATGGAGTGAGTCGCAACCGCCAACGGCCACCCCTCGGCCACACGCCGAGGCCGCACGGGCTGGACTTGTCCCGCATCCGACGTTATAAAAGGGATACAAACCGATATGCGGCCGCAGAATCGGGCCTTTGCCCCGGTGTCGCCGCGCGGCTGAACCGCCACCGCTGCGGCGGGTACCACAGTGACCCGGCCGTTTCCCCACCCCGTGCGCCGGTAACCTGCCGTGAGTCCACTATCCATCCACCCCAGGAGTCCCTTTGAACTGGCTGCACGCCATCCTCCTCGGCATCGTCGAGGGCATCACCGAGTTCCTCCCGGTGTCCTCCACCGGTCACCTCAACATCGTCGAGAAGCTGCTCGGCTACGAGATCAACTCCGCCGGCATGACCGCCTTCACCGCCGTCATCCAGGTCGGTGCGATCATCGCCGCCATCATCTACTTCTGGGCCGACATCGTCCGCATCGTCACCGCCTGGTTCAGGGGACTGAGCAACCAGCAGGCCCGCCAGGACCCCGACTACACGCTCGGCTGGGGCATTATCCTGGGATCGATCCCGGTGGCCGCCGTCGGACTGCTGTTCAAGGACTTCATCGAGGGGCCGGTCCGCTCCCTGTGGGTGATCGCCGGAGCCCTCATCATCTGGTCGGGGGCCATGTGGCTGGCCGACCACCAGCAGAACCTCACCAAGGGCATGAAGGACGTAACCGTCAAGGACGCCCTCATCATCGGCGCATTCCAGGCCCTGGCCCCGGTGTTCCCCGGTATCTCCCGCTCCGGGGCGACGATCTCCGCCGGCCTGTTCCTCAAGTTCGACCGGGTGACGGCCACGCGCCTGTCCTTCTACATGGGTATTCCATCCCTGGTCGCGGCCGGACTGCTGGAGGCCGCAACGGAGGCCAGCACCATCAGCAACACCGTGGGCTGGACGCCCACCATTGTCGCGACCGTCGTCTCCGGCGTTGTCGCCTACGCGACCATCGCCTGGCTGCTGCGCTTCGTGTCCTCCAACAAGTTCACGTCCTTCCTCGTCTACCGCGTGCTGCTGGGCCTCATCATCATCGCCCTGGTAGCCGCCGGCACCATCGCCGCCTGACGGTGTTCATTTTGCCGACGTCGGTGTTCCTCGCGTGGGCATGATGTCTCTGACACTAGATATAGGTTCTATGTCAGGACATGAGTGGCACATTGTGAAACCCGAGAGTGACACGCACAACCCGGATTCGAGGGGCGACTCCCCCCCAATGCACATCACATATTCGCCGCATTCCCCACACACTATCCTCGCGATAGGATAAAACAAGAGAGTCACTCACAGGCGCGACGGCCACCCAAGCCAAGCATCCTCAGCCCCTTATTTCGTCCTGCGATCGGCCCCCTCATTCCCACAAACCAGCCGCGCAAGAAGGGACGCACAATGGCAGAGGAACGCGCACAAACTAAAGAGAAGCGCATGCAGACTCTCGGATGGGTCGCAACTGCGATGTCAGTGATGATGTACGTGTCGTACATTCCACAGATTATCGGCAACTTGCACGGTAACAAGGGAGACTTCATCCAGCCATCCGTAGCGGCAGTGAACTGCACGTTGTGGGTCATTTATGGACTGTGCAAAGAGAAGCGCGACCTACCTCTGGCCGCGGCTAACTTTCCGGGAGTCATCTTCGGGTTGATTGCAGCCAGCACGGCTCTTATCTAGCACTTCTTGTGAGGCGCCCACTTTCCGCCAGCTTCCAGGATGCTGACGACTGACGCCGCAAGGCGCTGTCATGGATGTCAGTTGGCTGTGAAACAGTGCCCGCAGGCGGGTCTCCCCCACACCTCCGACCGGCACCTGGGGCGTACCTTCCACGGGCGGCGTGCTCAATGACGCGCACGCCGCCTTCGACATCACGCCACTCAAGCAGCTCATGGCCGAGTAGGACCAGTTGCCCCTGAGGTCAGCGTAGACTCGCGAGCCACTGAGGACGACGACGAAGGACATCGGGGAGATCCGCAGCATGACCACTCGCCACCCACCCGCTTCTCCCACGCACATTCGATTCGGAAGTCGTCCCGCAATCGCCCCAGGTTTCGTCAAGCGGCAGGAGCAGGATGAGCTTTTCAAGGCCGTCTTCACTCGCGCCGAGCCTCGCACGGTTCTGACGGGGATGCGGGGAAGCGGCAAGACGCAGCTGGCCGCTGCGGTTGCGGCCAGGTGCGAGGAGGACGGCTGGCCCCTGGTGGCGTCGATTCATGCGGCCTCACGCAAGGAGATCCTTGCCGGTCTCTACAAGCTCGCGCTGCGGATCGGTATCGACGCACCGAAGAACATTCCTCTGGAGGTCATTGTTCGGGGCCTCCTGGATCGGCTGCGCTCAGCAGAGGCAGCGGACCGTCTCTTCGTTTTCGACAACGTGGAGAATCCGGACGACCTGAGAGATCTCATCCCCGAGGGAGCGGGAGTTCGGACCCTCATTACCACTCCGCACCACCTCGGCTGGGACCGCCTGGGGTGGCTGCGGGTGACGGTGGGTTCCTTCGATCGGGAGCAGTCGATCTCCCTCCTGTGCGAGCACACTGGCGACACTCACCGCGAAGCTGCTGACCGGATCGCGGATGCGCTGGGCGACGTGCCCGTCGCCATCACCCAAGCCGCCACGACAGCACAACAGGGTGGATACGCCTTATCCGGCTACCTCGACAGGCTCAGTCATCACCCGCTCGAGTCACGCATGAGTCGCCTCGAGGGTGCCAACTACCCCGACGCCGTCGGTATCGCACTGCTCATGGCCTATGAGCAGGTCTTGGAGCAGCTCAGAACCGAGCATCCTCAGCAGGAGAGAATCGCCGTATCGCTCCTCGGCACACTGTCCCTCCTGGCTGCTTCCGGAGTGCCAACTCACTGGCTCTTGAGGCTCGACGGCGACTCCGACGCAGTACGCGACACCTTGTCTTTCCTGAAGAGCGCTGCCATCCTCCAAGAGTCCAGTGACGGCACCAAGACCATTATTCACTGGCTCCAGGGACACGTGTACCGGGAAACCTACCTGAATGACCAAAAGAAGCTCGGCGAGGCGCGTACGTGCGCCACATCAGTTCTCAGCGGGATTGACGTTGACCGCCTAGACAATGGTGAACAGCGGCGAGACGAGACCCACCATCTCATCGAGCAGTTTCTCTCAGTCACATCACAGGACTACTCTCAGTCATTGTTTTCTGAGCCACGGGTGTCTTCAAAGCTCGCCGAGACACTGCACGACGCGACCAGCCTTGGGATGTCGCAGCTAGCCCTTGGCCTCACTGACTCGGTGACCCAGGTCTGCGACGCTTTGGGCCCCCACCACCCCAACACCCTGGCTTCACGCAACAACCTCGCCGGCACCTACCGGGCGAGCGGCAGGCTCGATAAGGCCATCGCCCTGTACGAGCAGGTTTTCAGCGGCCGCAGCCGCGTCTTGGGCACCGACCATCCCAGCACCCTGACCTCACGTCTCAACCTCGCCGGCGCCTACCAGACAGCCGGCAGGCTCAGTGAGGCCATCCCCCTGTACGAGCAGGTTTTCAGCGGCCGCAGCCGCGTCTTGGGCCCCGACCACCGCAGCACCCTCATGTCACGCGACGAACTGGCCGGAGCCTACCGGGAGGCGGGCAGATTCGACGAGGCCATCACCCTGAAGAAGCAGATCCTCGCAGACGCCTTGCGCATCATGGGTCCCGACAGCTCCGGCGCCTCGGCCGTACGTCTCAACCTCGCCGCCATCTACCGGAATGCGGGCAGGCTCGACGAAGCCATCACCCTGTACAAGGAGAACCTCGACGAGGTTAGCCGCGCCCTGGGCCTCGACCATCCTGAAACCTTGGCCTCACGGTACCGCCTCGCCGGCGCCTACCGGGATACGGGCAGGCTCGACGAGGCCATCCCCCTGTTCGAGCAGAACCTCACCGACTTCACCCGCCTCGCTGGGCCCGACCATCCCGAAACCTTGGCCTCGCGCGGCACGCTCGCCGGCGCCTACCGGGACGCCGGCAGGCTCGACGAGGCCATCCGTCTGTTCGAGCAGAACCTCGCCGAGGTTAGCCGCGCCCTGGGCCTCGACCATCCTGAAACCTTGGCCTCACGCCACAGCCTCGCCGGCGCCTACCGGGATACGGGCCGGCTCGACGAGGCGATTCCCCTGTTCGAGCAGAACCTCACCGACTTCATTCGCATTCTGGGTCCCGACCGCCCCGACACCTTCACCTCACGCAGCACGCTCGCCAGCGCCTACCAGGCAGCCGGCAGGATCGACGACGCCATTCCCCTGTTCGAGCAGAACCTCGAGGACCGCACCCGCACCCTGGGACCTGCTCACCCTGTCACTCTCACCTCGCGCAACAACCTCGCCAATGCCTACCTTGCCGCAGGGAGAACCGAGGAAGCGAAGAAGCTCTTCGGGACGCCGTGAGAATTCTGTTTCGGCACCGCTGACCGCTTGTACGATAGCGGCATGGCCGACCCCCTCTCCTTCGCTGTCCTGTCCATGACCACCAGCCTTGCCGGACTGGTCATGCGTGGAGCCGCTGTGGCCGTTGATCCTTCGTGGTGCAGCGCGGCATCACTACCTGGAGAGGCCGTCAACACATGGCGCAGCATATGGACCCTGATGCGGGGTCGAGGTGGCGAGGAGAATCCGCTGGAGGCGTCTATCAAGGCCCGACTTCAGAAACAGGTGGACGCCGCCAGCGAAAGATACGAGCGGACCGGAGTCACTCGATCCGCCCTTGCTGGCACCGTCACCGAGATCGAGGTAGCGCTCAAGGAACTCAGCGGGGACGACGCCACAGTCCTGGAGGCAGTGCGGTTCCCGGATCGCTTCGAGATGTACCTCCGACGGAGGACGGCCGGGCGCCGTCGGTACGTCGAGACAACAGCCGAGCCCTTCTTCGACGACCTAACCCGCATCGTCGCCGACGAGTTCATCCGCCTCACGCCAGGATCCCGGGGCTTCGACATCGCCGCGTTCAACCAGCTACTCGCAGGCCGGGATCAGCTTGTTGCCGGGCAGAATCAACTGCTGAAGGGGCAAGCAGAGACTCGCGAGCGTCTGGATAAAATAGTCGACAGCATCAACAACACTCGGAACACGCCCCCTCAATCACAAACCACCCCCAAACGGATTCACTTCGGAAGCCGCCCTACAGTCACCGCCAATTTCGTTTCACGGGCGGTCGAGAGCCAACTCTTCAATGCTATCATCACTCGCGCTGAACCGAAAACAGTCCTGACCGGAATGCGAGGTACTGGCAAGACTCAACTGGCTGCCGCAATCGCCACCAAATGCGAGAAAGAGGACTGGCCCCTAGTTGCATGGATCAATGCGGCCTCACGCAAGGAGCTTGTTGCCGATCTCTACGAACTCGCCACACGAATCAGCACCGACACACCGAAAAGCACCCGTCCGGACATCGCCATACAGCGCTGCCTGGACGCGATGAGTTCGGCCGACACTACGAACCGCCTCTTTATCTTCGACAACGTGGACAACTTTGACGACCTCAAGGGACTCATCCCTCGCGGAAATGGAATTCGAGTCATCCTTACAACCACGCGTCACCTTGACTGGAATAGTCTGGGTTGGTCACCTATCAGGGTAGGCACTTTCCAACGAGACCAATCGATTAGTATCCTCTGTGAGCGCACTGACGACACCAACCGCGACGCAGCCGACCAGATTGCAGAGGTGCTCGGCGACCTTCCCGTTGCCGTAACCCAGGCGGCCACAACAGCCCGCAACGAAAGATACACCCTCTCCGAATACCTGGACAGACTAAACAGCTTTCCTCTGGCTACCACCATCGAAAAGCGAGAAGGTGGCAACTACCCCGAAACCGTCAGCACCGCATTGTGGCTAGCCTGCAAGACGACAGTAAACATTATCAAGAGAAAGAACCCTAAGCAGGGAAGATTGGCGATTCAACAGATAAGCATGCTGTCGCTACTCGCCGCTCCAGGAGTGCCAATCCGTTGGCTGGAAGAAGATGCTGATCGAGAGAATGCCAAGAAGTCACTCAGTGCGCTATTCAATTCTTCGTTATGTCAGACCTCAACAGACAATAGAAAGGCCTTAATTCACCGACTTCAAGGACGCGCCTTCAGGGAAAATTATCTAATCAACGAGGCAGAAAAGGAATATATCCTGACTTCGATAATCCAGACTCTGGAAAACGTTGTCGCACACACCTCGTATAACCCACCCAGAGAACGAGAGGAGATGTACGACCTCATTGAACAGCTAAGCGCCATTGCATCACAGGAATATTCACAGTCTTTATTCACTAAACCCGCCATGGCGACAATACTCGAAAGAACACTACGGACAGCCTTGGAACTCGGAATGTACCAGGCCGCACTGACCCTCGTTAATTCGGTCGCGAAGGCTAGTGACACTTTAGGAGCAGGTCATCCCGACATCCTCAGCTCGCGAAAAAGCCTGGCTGACGCCTACCTACTAGAAGGCCAGGTCGAGAAGGCCATCGCCTTACTTGAACAGAATCTCAAGCATTCCAAGACAATTCCTGACACCACTCATCACAATACCCAGAAACTGAGAAATAGCTTCATGAGCACTCTCCGAGCAGGTGGCGGGATTAATAAGGTCACCACACATCACCAGCAGATTCAGAAAGATCATCCCCACACCCTAGGGCCCGATCACACCGAGATCTTTGCCTCTCGTAATAATCTCGCCGGCGCCTATCGGGAGGCGGGCAGGCTCGACGAAGCCATCACCCTCTACCAGCAGAACTTCGTTGATACCGATTACTTCCTGGGCCCCGACCACCCTTATACTCTGGCGTCTCGCAACAACCTCGCCAACGCGTACCAGGAGGCGGGCAGACTCGAAGACGCCATCACCCTCTACCGACAGAACCTTCAGGATCGTACACGTCTCGTCGGCCCCAACCACCCCGACACTCTCGCCACACGCAACAACCTCGCCAACGCCTACCGGGACGCAGGCAAAATCGAAGAGGCCATTCCCCTGCTCGAGCAGAACCTCAAAGACTGCATCCACATCCTGGGCCCATATCACCCCCACACTCTGCTCTCACGCAACAACCTCGCCAACGCCTACCAGACAGCTGGCAGGCTTGACGAGGCCATTCCCCTGCTCGAGCAGAACCTCAAAGACTGCATCCACATCCTGGGCCCAGACAATCCCGATACACTTTTCACGCGCGACAACTTCGCCTGCGCCTACCAAGCCACAGGCAGACTCAACGAGGCCATCACCCTGCTCGAGCGGAACCTCAAAGGATGCACCCGCATCCTGGGACCCCACCACCCCCACACCCTCAACACACGCCATAGACTCGCCGATGCTTATCGTACCGCAGGTCGAATTGAAGAGGCGGAGGCACTCTTTGAGACGCCGTCGGATTCAGAGGACGACCAGGACGGCACCGAGGAGGACCCGGATCAGGAAGCCGGCGACTGACCGCCACAGGGCGCCGTCATTGATGTCGGTGGGCTGTGAGACAGTGTCCGCATGCGGATCCTCCACACCTCCGACTGGCACCTGGGGCGCACCTTCCACGGGCGCGTGCTCGATGACGCGCACACCGCCTTCACCCACCACCTCGTCGAGCTCGTCGCCGCCGAGTCAGTCAATGTCGTGAAAATTCTATTTCGGCGCCGCTGACCGCTTGTACGATAGCGGCATGGCCGATCCCCTCTCCTTCGCTGTCCTGTCTGCCAGCATCACCGGGCTGCTCATGCGCGGAGCCGCTGTGGCCGTGGATCCTTCATGGAGCAGCGCGGCATCGCTGCCTAACGATGTCCTCAACGCGTGGCGCAGCCTGAGACGTCTGCAGCAGGGGCGAGGTGGACAGGAGAATCCGCTGGAGGCGTCCATCAAGGCCCGACTTCAGAAGCAGGTGGAGGACGCCAGCGAGCGGTACAAGCGGACCGGAGCCACTCAATCCGCCCTGGCCGGAGCCGTCACCGAGATGGAGGTGGCGCTCAAGGAGCTCAGTGGGGACGACGCCGCAGTCCTTGAGGCCGTACGATTCCCGGACAACTTCGAGACCTACCTCCGACGGCGAGCGGCTGGCCGCCGCCAGAACGTCGAGACGGCAGCCGAGTCCTTCTTCAACGATCTGATTCGCATCGTTGCCTCGGAATTAATCTATCACGCACCAGGCTCACGGGCCTTCGACCTCGCCGCACTCAAGCAACTGCTCGCAGGCCAGGAGCAGCTACGTGCCGGACAGGAGCGACTGCTGGAAGGGCAGGCAGAGACTAACGACCGCGTGAGGGAAGTGGCTTCCGACACCAAGGCGATGGCTACGGATATCCAGGAGATCCATAGAGCGGTCACTCGAAACCAATCTGCCTTGCCCACGCGGATTCGCTTCGGTAGTCGCCCCAAGGTCACTACAGGCTTCGTCAAGCGAGAAGGGCAAGACGAGTTCTTCGATGCCGTCTTCACCAACGCGGAACCGAAGACAGTTCTGACGGGTATGAGAGGAAGCGGTAAGACTCAGCTGGCAGCCGCGGTTGCCGCCAAGTCTGAAGAGGAGGGCTGGCCCCTGGTCGCATGGATCAATGCAGCCTCCCGCAAGGATCTTGTCGCCGATCTCTATGAGTTCGCACTTCGGGCAGGCATCAACGCACCACAGGATGTCCCTCCGGAGAATATTATTCGGCGCTTCCTGGATCAGTTACGCTCAGCAGATGCGGCGGACCGTCTCCTCGTCTTCGACAACGTGGAGAATCTCGACGACCTGAGAGATCTTACCCCTGAGGGCAGCGGAGTTCGGGTCATCGCCACCACCACACGCCACCTCGATTGGGACAGTTTGGGGTGGCTTCCGTTGACGGTTGGCATCTTTGAACGGGAGCAGTCGATCACTCTCCTCTGCGAACGCACCGGTGACGCTCACCGAGATGCGGCCAACCAGATCGCAGAGGCGCTCGGCGACCTCCCTGTCGCCGTGGCCCAAGCGGCCGCAACAGCCAAGTCAGGGCGATACTCTCTGTCCAGCTATCTTGAGAGGCTGAGCAATCACCCTCTCGAGTCAAGCATCAGCCGCCTCGAGGGAGATGACTACCCGGATGCCGTCGGGGTCGCACTGTTCATGGCGTACGAGCAGGTCTTGGAACAACTCAGAACCAAGCACCCTCAGCAGGAGAGCATCGCCACCTTACTCCTTGGCATACTGTCCCTTCTCGCCGCTTCCGGAGTGCCGACTCACTGGCTTCTGGAGATTGACGACGACTCCGACGCAGTTCGAGACACTCTGTCATTCCTGAAGAGTGCATCAATTCTCCAAGAATCCATTGACGGCAACAAGACCATCATTCACCGCCTCCAGGGGCAAGTTTACCGCGAAACTTACCTGAGCAACCAAGAGAAGCTCAACGAGGTACGTGCGCACACAACGACCCTTCTCAACGAGGTCGACGTAGACCGGATAGAATATTTTGAACAGCAGCGACAGGAAACACGCAATCTCGTCGAACAAATAAGTGCCGCCACATCTCAAGACTACTCTCGCCCACTATTTTCCAATCCAGATTTTGCTGCACTACTAGCAACGACTCTGTGGAATGCGACCGACCTTGGGATGCCACAACTGGCTCTCACTCTCAGCGAGTCTGTCACGCAGGCAGGCGAAGCTTTGGGCCCTGGCCACCCCGACGCCCTGGCCTCACGCAACAACCTCGCCAGCGCCTACCAGGACGCGGGCAGGCTCCACGAGGCCATCACCCTGTACGAGCAGACCCTCGACGACCGCACCCGCATCCTGGGCCCCCGCCACCCCGACGCCCTGGCCGCACGCAACAACCTCGCCACCTCCTACCGGGAAGCGGGCAGGCTCGACGAAGCCATCCCCATGCACGGGCAGACACTCGACGACCGCACCCACGTCCTGGGACCCCACCACCCCGGCACCCTCGCCTCACGCGACAACCTCGCCACCGCCTACCAGACAGCGGGCAGGCTCGACGAAGCCATCCCCATGCACGAGCAGACACTCGACGACCGCACCCACGTCCTGGGACCCCACCACCCCGACACTTTGCTCTCACGCAACAACCTCGCCACCGCCTACCAGACAGCGGGCAG
>NZ_VICC01000004.1 GCF_006546825.1 Actinomyces oris | reverse complement strand
CTCCTAGGCCCCCACCACCCCCACACCCTCACCGCACGCAACAACCTCGCCCTCGACTACCACGACGCTGGCAGGCTCGACGAAGCCATCCCCCTATTCGAGCAGAGCCTCACCAACCTCACGCACGTCCTGGGCCCCCACCACCCCCACACCCTCACCGCACGCAACAACCTCGCCAACGCCTACTGGCACGCGGGCAGACTCGACGAAGCCATCCCCCTATTCGAGCAGACTCTCACCGACCGCACCCGCACTCTGGGCCCCAACCACACCGACACCCTGCTCTCAAGCAACAACCTCGCTGGCGCCTACTGGCACGCGGGCAGGCTCGACGAGGCTATCCCTATGTTGGAGCAGACCCTCAAGGACTTCGAGAACCTTCTTGGCACCAACCACCCCCTTACCCTCACTACACAGGACAACCTCGCCATCGCCTACCGAACGGCGGGCAGACTCGACGAAGCCATCCCCCTGTTCGAGCAGACTCTCACCGACCGCACCCGCACTCTGGGCCCCAACCACACCGACACCCTCACCACACAGGCTAACCTTGCCAACGCCTATCGCGCCGCAGGCAGGATTGAGGACGCAGAGAAACTCTTCGAGAGGCCGTCAGGCACAGAGGAGGACGAGCAGAACGGCACCAAGGACGACTCTGACCAGGAGACCAGTCACTGACCGCCGCAGGCCGCAGTTATTGATGTCGGTGGGCTGTGAGACAGTGTCGGCATGCGGATCCTCCACACCTCCGACTGGCACCTGGGGCGCACCTTCCACGGGCGCGTGCTCGATGACGCGCACGCCGCCTTCGCCGACCACCTCGTCGAGCTCGTCACCGCCGAGTCGGTCGATGCCGTCCTCGTCTCCGGGGACGTCTACGACCGCGCCATCCCACCCAATGACGCCGTCGCACTCCTCGATGAGACGCTGCGCCGCCTGACCGAGCGCACCCGGGTGGTCCTGACCCCCGGTAACCATGACTCCGCCCGCCGCCTCGGCTTCGCCGCCGACCTCATGCGCGAGGGCCTCATCATCCGGGCCCGCACCGCCGGCCTCGACCGCGGCATCATCCTGCCTGACGCCGATGGCAACGAGGCCGCCATCGTCCACGCCCTGCCCTACCTTGACCCCGACGCCGCCCGCGAGATCCTCCCGCCCCTCCTCTCCGAGCGCCTCGGCGAGGAGCTCCCCGCGAAGCACACGGTGAGAGAGGAGAGCAACGAGGGTGAGGACGCCTACTCCCAGCCCGGCCCGCCGGAGCGCCCGCGCCTGCCCCGCTCCCATGAGGCCGTCGTCTCCGCCGCCCTGCGCCTCGTGGGCGCGGACCTGGACCGCCTGCGAGCCGGCCGCAGCCGGCGCCTGCCGAGCCTGCTCATGGCCCACGCCTTCGTCGTCGGCGGCGAAGCGTGCGAGTCCGAGCGGGACATTCGCGTCGGCGGCGTCGACTCCGTGCCCTCCGGCGTCTTCACCACCCTGGGCGGCTCACCCCTGGCCGAGCGCAGCGGTGGCCTGGACTACGTGGCTCTCGGTCACCTCCACCGGCCCCAGGAGCTCACCCGGCCCGCCGGCCCGCGCCTGGTCTACTCCGGCTCGCCCCTGCCCTTCTCCTTCGACGAGGCCGAAGGCGCCCGCAACTCCGCCACCAAGTCCTCCGTCCTGCTGGATCTCAGCGCCGAGGGCGTCACCGGGCTGGAGCGTATCCCCACCCCGGTCCTGCACCAGGTGCGCACCCTGACCGGCACCATGCCGGAGCTCCTCTCCCCCGCCTTCGACGACGCCACCGGCGCCTGGGTGCGCGTCATCCTCCAGGGCGAGCGGCCACCCGGCGCCCTGGCCACCCTCAAGGAGCGCTTCCCCAGCCTCCTGGCCTTCCAGCACGAGGCCCCCACGCGCACCGCCCGCGAGCGCATCGCCGTCACCGCCGCGGCCGACCCGCTGCGCATCACCGAGGACTTCTTCGACGACGTCTGCGGACGCGCCCCGCAGCCCTCCGAGCGCGGCGTCCTGCGCAGCGCGTACGAGTCAGCCCTGGCGAGCGCGAGGAGCGAGCGATGAGGATCCACTCCCTGACCATGACCGGCATCGGCCCCTACGCGGGGCGGGAGCATATCGACTTCGACGCGGTGGGTGCCTCGGGCCGCTTCCTGCTCACCGGCCCCACCGGCTCGGGCAAGACCACCATCATCGACGCGATCGTCTTCGCCCTCTACGGGGACGTGGCCGACTCGGCCGACTCCTCCAAGGAGCGCATCCGCTCCACCCTCGTGGGCCCGCACACCGAGAGCGTCATCGAGCTCGTCTTCTCCACCGGCGCCGGCGTCTACCGGGTGCGCCGCACCCCCACCTACGAGCGGGCCAAGCGGCGCGGGCAGGGCACCACCACCCAGAACGGCACCGTCAAGCTCTGGCGCCTGGCCGAGGTCGGCGGGGAGCCGCTCGATGAGCCCGTCACCCGCGTGGGCGACGCCGACGCGGAGATCGCGCGCGCCGTGGGCTTAAGCCGGGAGCAGTTCACGCAGACGGTCGTCCTGCCGCAGGGCAAGTTCGCCCGGTTCCTGCGCGCCGACTCCTCCGAGCGCCAGCACCTCCTCAAGGACGTCTTCGGCACCGGTATCTACGACGCCATCCAGGACGCCCTCATCCAGGCCTCCCGGGACGGGGCCCGGCGGGTCGAGCAGGCCACCGCCGACCTGCGTGGGCAGGTAGCCTCCCTGGGACGGCACCCCCTCCTCACCGAGGTCCCCTCCCCCACCGAAACTACGGTTACCGGCGAGGAGACTGCCGACGCCGATCAGGCCGTTCTCCCAGAGGACTCGTCACCAGAGAACTCGTCGCTGCAGGCCCCGTCCGGGGGGACCCAGGAGGCGCTGCCGCTGCCCATGGATGACGCCGGCCGCGCGGAGCCTCAGGAGGCCGACGCCGGCCCTGCTCCAACACCGGCCCAGGCGCTGGAGGCGGCGATGGCGGGCGCCACCCCGGACCTGGTGGCTCTTCGCCGTATCGGGGCTGAGGTTCTGGAGGCCTCCCGCAACCGGGTCGCATCGGCCGACGCCCGCTCTGAGGCCGCGGGGACGGTCCTCACCCGGGCCCGGTCGGCCCGTGAGGAGGCCCAGAGCCTCCACGACCTCCTGGAGCGACGCCGGGCCCTCATTGAGGAGAACGAGCGGCTGGCTGAGCGCGCCGAGCAGGAGGCCGACGACGCCCGGCGTCTCCAGGCTGCCGAGCGAGCCTCCCGGGTGCGGCCCTACCTGGTCGCCGAGCAGGCCGCCCGTCACCGCGCCCAGCAGGCCGTCGCTGCACTGGCCGCACGTGCCGACCAGAGCGGCCTGGCCCACCTGGCCGAACAGGCCGGAGGCACCAGCGTCAGCAGCACGGAGGATGCCACCATCAGCGACGCTGACGGTCTCGATGCGGCGGTGACGCCCGCCGCCCTCATCGAGCCCCTGGTCCGTGAGGCGGAGCGCCAGCTCACCGCCCTCGAGGCCGAACCCAGCGAGGCCAGGGCCGGCGCCACCGCAGCGGACGCGGCCCCGCATGACTCCGACGCCACAGAGACCCCCGTGGCGGCCAAAGCGTCCGAGACGACCCAAGCCGAGGCCCTGAGCCCCCGCGATCTCGATGACCTGGCGCACCACTGCCGTCGCGAGCACGGGCAGCTCGAGGCCCTCGTGGACCTCGAGGCCGGCCTCCCTGAGCGCGAGAGTGCCTCGCAGCAGCGGGAGGCGGAGCTGCAGCGCGCCGCCGGCCAGCTGGAGCAGCGCGCGGAGAAGCTTGCCGAGCGTCCCGCGCGGCGCACCGCCCTGGTGGAGACGCTGGAGGCGGCGCGCGCGGCCCACGAGCGCCTTGACGGTCTTCAAGACCGCCGGGCCCGGGCCGAGGAGCGCCACCGGGCGGCCCTCGCTGTCGAGCAGCTCAGCGCCCAGCTCGCCCAGCGGGACAATGCCTGCGCTGAAGCGGCGGCACTCGCGCGGGAGGCGACCGAACGGGTTCGTGCCACCCGCCTGGCCTGGATCTCCGAGGCCGCCGGGGCACTGGCCGGTGAGCTCACCGAGGGCGAGCCCTGCCCCGTGTGCGGCTCGACCAGGCACCCCTCCCCCGCCACCGCCGGCACCGACGGCGCCACCCGCCAGCAGGTCGAGGCCGCTGAGGAGCAGCAGCGGCAGGCCGACGAGGCGCTCAGCGGCGCCGTCCGGGAACGGGACACCTGTGCCGCCCGGCTTGAGGAGGCCCAGCGCGCCAGTGACGGCATGGATGTCCCCGCCGCCAAGGAGGCGCTGGAGGCGGCCGCCACCGCCTTGGCCACGGCGCGGGCCGCAGCCGACGGCGTCGAGGAGCTGGTGGAGCGGCTCGAGGCCTTCGATGCCGGCACCGAGCAGGAGCGCGCCGCGCTCGATGCCGCCCGCTCCGCCCAGGAGTCCGCCCGTAGCCGCCTGGAGGCCGAGCGCGAGGCCCTCGCCCAGGACCAGCGGCGCTGCCTGGAGGCGCGCGGGGCCTGGCCGAGCGTCACCGCCCGCGCCGCTGCGCTCCTCGTGCGGGCCAAGGAGGCCGAGGACGCCTCCCAGGACGTCGACACTGCCCGCACCGCCCTGGCCCAGGCCCGCAGCGCCCTGGCGGACCTGGCCGCCGCGCTGACGGAGGAGGGCTTCGCCGGTGCGGCGCAGGCAACGGCGGCACTCATGGAGCGCGGTGCCATCGAGGCCCTGTCGGCCCGCGTGCGCGCCGCCGCCACCGCCCACGAGCGGGTCCGCTTGGGGCTGGAGGACCCGCAGATCGCCGCCCTGAGCGGCCAGGAGGAGGACCGCCTCGAGGCCGCCACCGCCGAGCTCGCCCAGGCGGACGCCGCCGCCCGGCAGGCCGCCTCCGCTCAGGCGCGTACCGCCGAGTCCCACGAGCACCTGCGCCGGGCCGTCGACGGCGTCGAGCAGGCGGCCACCGCCTATGAGGAGGCGGCCGGCTCCAGCGCCGACCTCATCCGGGTGGCGAACCTCGCCCGCGGGGAGAACGAGGCCGGCACGCCCCTGGCCACCTGGGTGCTGCAGGCCCGCTTCGAGGAGGTCCTCGTCTTCGCCAATGAGCGCCTGTCCCAGATGTCCTCCGGACGCTACGAGCTCATCCGGGTCGCCGAGGAGACCAGCCAGCGCAAGCGCCGCAAAGGGCTCGGGCTGGCCGTCGTCGACCACCTCGGAGACGAGCGCACCCGCGACCCCCGGACCCTCTCGGGCGGGGAGACCTTCTACGTCTCCCTGTCACTTGCCCTCGCCCTGGCCGACGTCGTCTCGGCCGAGTCCGGGGGCGTGAGCCTGGAGACCCTCTTCATCGACGAGGGCTTCGGCACCCTGGACGCCGACACCCTCCAGGCGGTCATGGCCCAGATCGACCACCTGCGCGCCGGCGGGCGCACCGTCGGCATCGTCTCCCACGTGGCCGAGCTGCGCGACCAGATCGCCGAGCGCATCGCAGTGCGGCGCGTCGCCTCGGGCGGTTCCACCCTGAAGGTGACCGCCTGAGACGACGCGCCGCGAATACGTCCTCCTGGCCGGTGCCGACCCAGCGGCCGGCACCGGCCAGTGGCCCTAGAAGACGCTGCTGCTGGACTCGATCGTGATGGTGGGCTCGCCATCACCCTCCGGCAGCTCCACCTTCCCGGAGAAGGTGAACTTCGCCTTGCGGGGGCTGGGGTTCTTGTCGAAGGCCGTCGGCTTGGGAGACCCGGAGATGCTGATCTCGTCGGAGGTGAAGGACAGGTCATTGCTGTCCTCGGAGAACTCCACCTTCGTGGCGTCCTTCTCCACCGACAACGAGGTCATGTCCGAGGAGGTCTGGTAGGGGCAGGTCTTGTCCGAGTTCGTCGGAACGGTCGCACAGGTCTTCGTCTGCTCCTTGACCTTCTCCAGCGCCTTGGTCTTGAGCTCGTCAGTGGGAGTGGCATCCACCTTCTGGGTGCCCACCGACTCGGCCTCCGAGGCGGCACCCTTGCCCGAAGGAATCAGGGTGAAGGAGGTCTCCTTGGCAGAGAGGTACTTGCTGACGGAGTCCGGCGCCAACACCGGGTACACACCGGGGTAGGCGAACTGGGTCGAGGTGCGGCTCCCACTCCACCCGTCCTTCTCCTTGGCCAGGTCGATGGCAACCCCAGCGACCTTCAGCCCCGGGAGCGAGGAGGAGCTGAAGTCCGCGGAGACCACGAGGGGCTTATCCACCTTCCAGCTGTCCAGGCCGAAGGATCCCGACGACTTCGAGGCGGTGAAGTCGTACTCGAAGGCCTTCCCGTCCAGGGACAGGTGAGCCTTGATCGTGGCGGTGTCACCGGAGATGGTGGGCTTGTCGATCTTGGTGACCTTGATCCTCGCCTTGGCGGCCTTGAGGGCGTCGTCGGTCAGCAGCTTGCGCTGGTCGTTGGGGACACCGGGGTCCACCATCTTGGTGGCCTCGGAGGCCTTCCCTTCCGACAGGAGCGTCAGGTAGCTCTCGACCGCCTTCTCGGGGCCGCGCATGCCGTTGACGATATTGAGCCCGACGACGCCGGCCACCACCAGCGCCACCACGACCCCGAAGGCCGACAGTCCCAGAATGACCTTCTTGCGCGAGGCCGCACTCATCGGGGCGGGCTCGGGCAGGTCGCCCGCAGCAGTCGCGCCCGCGGCCGCGCCGCCAGGTCCGGGAGCCGGGGCCTGCGAGGCCGGCGTGGTCTCCACCCACTGGCCGGTCGCCGGGTCCATGGAGAAGACGGCGCCGGTGGCCGGGTCCGTGGCGATGCTGGCCCCGGTGGACGGGTCGGTGCTGTACGCCCACTGCTGGGCCGACGACGTCGAACTCACGCCGGAGGTGCCCGCACGCCAGGCCGCACTCGCCTTCTTCCCGCCGGCCAGCTGCAGCACCGCCGGGAAGGAGGAGAGGAGTAGACCCACAGGGGCAGCAGCTCGGCCAGCACGGAGATGATCGCCACGACAACCCCGAGCAGGAAGAAGGTCAGGGCGTTGGGCTGCATGCTCAAGGACATGTAGTGGCCGGCCCCGCCACCCGAGGAGCGCATCGGGGTGTCAGCGCCGGAGAAACGCAACGGGAGCAGCCCGTAGAAGACGATCGCCCCCAGGACCAGCGACACGAGCGGAAGCTGCCAGACGCGCTGCCACTCGGTCCGCCCCGTGCGAGCGCGCCTGACACCCACGCGCAGCGCCGCCGCCGCGATGGCCACGATCATGGCCGCGAACAGCAGGATCGACCAGCTGCCGAACCAGGTCCAGGCGTAGGCATCGCCGCCTTCCTCGCCGCCCAAGGACGGCAGGAAGTAGGCCAGAGCCGCCGCGGCCTCGCTCTTGTCCAAAGTGATGCCTCCCAGGGACCCCATGCCCAGGGCGAGCAGCACCAGGTTCGGCAGGAAGACCGGCAGCAGAAGGATCGAGGCCAGGTTCCACCCCTGGGTCAGCGCCGCAACGATGTAGGCGAGGACGACGAAGACCCCCAGGACCACTCCCAGTGCGGTGCTCAGGGCACCCAGCTCCCGGCCGAGCTGCACCACCGGGCGCGGCAGGCGCTCAATCAGCGCCCCGCCGCTGCGAGCCACCACCAGCGCCACGAAGACCACCACCGTCACCAGCAGGATCGTCATCAGCGCGGAGGAGGAGACCGTCATGACCTTCAGCCCCATCATCGTGGCGGTCATGGAGAACGGTGCCGTCACCAAGCAGGCCACCAGGGCCACAGCCAGAGCCTCGGCTCCGGCCCGCGCCAGAGTCGGGACCAGCGGGGCCGCCGACCCGTCAACCGCGGCCCGGCGGCGCGCCAGCCAGAAGACCCCGATGCCAGCGGCGGTCAGTGCCCCCATGGGCAGCAGCGTGAAGGTCAGGGTGATCGTCTCGTAAGAGTTCGAGCCTGACATGACGAACTGCCCACCCAGGCTCCAGCCCATGAGCAGCGGCAGCGTGGAGAAGGTCGTCGGGAACGTCTTCGTCGAGTCCGTGGTCGACATGGCCACCATCGTGAGGATCGCGCTGATGGCTGCGGATCCGAGCACGATCGCCAGGCTCAGAGCCGTGGAGGTCAGGCCCGGGCCGCGGAACCAGGCGGTGAAGGTCTGCGCCAGGGGCGAGGCCTGAGCGGCCTGCCCGGGCTGCACGAACCCGCCCTGGGCCTGAGGTGCCGGCGCACCAGGTGCGGAGCCGGCGGCGACCGGGACGCCCATCGTGTTCGGGGCGGCCACAGCTTCTCCTCCAGGGGCGGGCACCGGAGGCGGCGGAGGAGCCTCGGCCGCGTTGGGCACCTGGGGCGCGGGGGCGCTCGGCGGAGGAGGCACAGGCACAGCGGGAAAGCTGCCGGTCTCCGGCCCCGACGTCATCGGGGGCGCGGGGACTGGAGCCTCACCAGTGCCTTGCGAAGGATCAGGAGGAAAACTGCTGGTAGACACAGGGCTGCCTTCGATAGGGAATCAAACACGGCAGTTCTACCCCATGGAAACCGGCCGTGCACCAGTTTCGTCACCCAGTCTTAATATGCGATCCGCGCGATCCGCGGATGAGCACGGGCAGAGCCGCCTTCGGTGCGCCCAACGTCCTACCGCAGTTGAGGCTAGCCCTCGCCGCCCGCCGAGTCGCCCTCACCCTGCTGGCCGTCGCCGCCTTCCTGACCGCTTCCGTCCTGGGAGCCGTCCTGCTGGTCCCCGGACTGGTCGGTCCCCTGCGAGTCCGTGTCCGGCGAGGTGACACCCTGCTCAGCGGCCTTCTCCTTGACCGTGTTGAGGATGCTGATGAGGTCCTCGCGTCCAGGGAAGGAGACTCCGGACTGCAGCACACGGAGGGCCTGGTCGACATTGCCGATCTTGAGCTGGCCGGAGAAGCTCTCCGCCTCGGCCAGCGTATGCGTCTTGAGCACGCCCGCCCCGTAGTAGACGCCCGCTCCTGTGGCCACCAGGGGCAGGAACAGTGCCGCCAGGACCAGCAGGGCGGCAGGCCCCTTCGGCTTGGCTCTGGCCAGCGCCGAGCAGGACACGAGGAAGGCGAAGAAGGCCAGCACCGCGCCACCGCCGACGGCGCCGATCGCGGCCCAGTTGGGCGTCCAGCTCTGAGTCGAGAGGATCTCGAAGACATGCAGCGTGCTCAGCAGCGTGTAGGTCCCCCAGCCCAGGGCCCCGCAGGCCACGAGCACCATGATCGTCCCCAACGGCAAGGCGGCCGTACGACGGCGCTCAGGCGGGCGCGGAAGCTCCACCGGGGGCTCCGGCTCGGGCTCGCTCCAGGTCTCACGCACTGGCACCTGGGAGACCATGGGCCGTGCGGGCTCGGGGGTGGCGTAGACCGGCTGGACCGGCTCAGCCGGGTAGACCGGCGGCGTCTCCATGGCCATCGTCTGCGGCGCCGTGGGCATGGGTTGGAGGACCTGGGTGTACTGGCTGCGCTGGTCCGGGGAGGCGGCCAGCTGCGGGGTCGACGTCGACGGCGGCAGGTACCCCCATCCCTCGTCCCCCGGCGGCATGGCGATGGCCTCCGTGGCCCCCGACTGCGCCTCCATCTGGGCCAGGTCGATCCGCTCGGTGGGCCGACCGCGGTCGATGTGCTCGGTGCGCTCGACAGCCGCGTCCGCGTCTGCATCGTCGTCGAACTGCGGCCCACGGGAGAGAGGACGGGACACGATGAGGCTCCTTGCCAGAGGGGTAACGATGGGGTCTCTACGACCACGAGGCTACGCCACCGAGGCTACCGGCACGAGGTGCCTCGGCCCCGAAGGAGGACTCACCGAGTGTTCTCGTGCACCACGAGCGCCGAGCGCGGGGGCACAATCACGTGGCCGGTGCAGGACTGGCCGCTCAGCAGGTCGGTGCCCACGACTCCAGCCACCTCGCAGGCGCGGTCGGAGTGGTTGAGCAGGAAGAGGACGTCCCCGCGCCGCTGGGCCTCGACGCCGTCGGGCAGGTCTGCGACCACGGGTCGCAGCCGGGCGTGCGCGCACACCAGTGTCAACAGCGCGGCCCGGCTGAGGGCGTCGAGGTCGCCGGCCACGTACCAGCCCGCTCCTGCCCCGCTCATAGACCGCCGGGTGATGGCGGGACGGCCGGCCAGGTCCGCTCCCCCGCCGCGGCCGTCGAAGACCGCGACGACCTCGACCGGCTGCCGGCCCTGCCCCGCCCAGGTGTTCTCATCCGCCGCCTCGGGCGCCTCCTCGATACGGAGCTCCTCGGCCCAGCCGCCGACGCGCAGATCGGGGGCGGGCGTTCCCATCCGGTCCAGGACCCGGCACAGAGGCTCGCTGACGGCCTCCAGTCCCGTCCAGGTCTCGGCGGCGGGGGTCCCGACGGCGCGGCTGAGGCGGTTGACGAGCGCGCCCCGGGGATCAGGCTGCTGGACCTGACCGGTCAGGGCGGCATGATCGGCGACCCGCACCCCCAGCAGCGGCCGCAGGGATCCCAGGTAGCCGCCCAGGACGGCTCCCGCATTGGCGTCGACGACCCCGGTGGGACCGGCCACCACGACCTGGGCGCCGGCGGCGACCGCCCGCTCCAGGTGCTCGGCGAGCTCGGGGCGGTCGATGAACACGGCGGGAACGATGATGAGGCGATAGCCCTCCAGGCTCCGGCTCACCGGAACGATGTCGGTGGCGATCCCGGCCTCCCACAGGCTGCGGTGCCAGGCGCGGGCCGTCTCGAAGCGCTCACCGACCTCGACCGGGCCGATGGCGGTGCTCAGGGCCCACTGGCTCTCCCAATCCAGGACGAGGGCCGCCTCGGCACGCACCGGTTCCCCCAGGACCGGCCCGAGGCGTGTGAGCGCCTGCCCGGTGGCCACGGTCTCCTCCCAGGTTCGGCTGTCGCGCCCGGCGTGGGGGACCATGCCGGAGTGGAAGGTCTCGGCGCCCCGGCGGGACTGGCGCCACTGGAACTGCAGGACGCCGTCGGCGCCATGGGCCACACGGGCCAGGGACCACAGGAGGAGCTGGCCGGGGCGCTTGGGAGAGTTGCGTCTGCGCCACTGGACGGCGCTGGGCGCCTGCTCCATGAGGATCCAGGGGCGCCCTGCGGCCAGGCCCCGCATGAGGTCACCGGCCCAGGCGACCTCGTGGGCGGCGGCCGGGTCGGCGGGGTCGGGGTAGGAGTCGTCGGAGATGATGTCGAGGGCCTCGGCCCAGCGCCAGTAGTCGGTGGCCGGGAAGTCGCCCATGAAGTTGGTGGTCACCGGCCGCGTCGAGCGCTGCCGCAGGATACGGGCCTCGGCCTCCATGAGGCTGCGCAGCTGGTGGTCGCTGAAGCGCCTCCAGTCCAGCATTTGGGCGGGGTTGGGGAAGGTGGGCATGGCGGCGGGCGGGGCGACCTGCTCCAGGCTCGTATAGCGCTGGGACCAGAAGTCGGTGCCCCAGGCGACGTTGAGGCGCTCGACGTCGCCGTAACGCCTACCCAGCCAGGCCCGGAAGGCCCGGGCGCAGGCGGGGCAGAAGCACTCGGCGGTGTGGCAGCCGTACTCGTTGCCGATGTGCCACATGACGACGCCCGGGTGGTCGCCCAGGCGCTCGGCCAGCACCGCGGCCAGAGCGGCGGAGCGCTCCCGGTAGACGGCGGAGCTGGGGCAGTACTGCTGGCGCGAGCCCAGGCCCAGGCGCACGCCGTCGGCGTTCATCGGCAGGGACTCGGGGTGGTCGGTGGCCATCCAGGCGGGCGGGGAGGCGGTGGCGGTGGCCAGGTCGACGGCGATGCCCGCCTCGTGGAGACAGTCGACGATCTCCACCAACCAGTCGAGCTCGTAGACGCCCTCGCGCGGCTCGAGGCGCGCCCAGGAGAAGATGCCGAGGGAGACCAGGTTGACGCCGGCCTCGGCCATGAGCTCGAGGTCCTCGGCGAAGGTGGCCTCATCCCACTGCTCGGGGTTGTAGTCGCCGCCGTAGGCGGGGCTGGTCAGTCCCAGCAGCTCGTGCGGGGCGCGGCGGGGTGTGGAGGCTGAGGGCGAGGGACTCGTCATGGGGCGATTCTCCCCCACCTCTCCCCCACCCCGTGCACCGCGGGCACCCGGGTCGGCGGGGCCGGTCGGGCTCAGCTGCTGGTCGAGTGCGAGCTCGTCAGCCAGACCAGTGGCACGGTGGTCAGGAACAGCCCCTGCCACTCGCGCTCCCACAGCAGGGCAATGTCGCCGCTGGGCAGCTGGGCCATGCACTGGTAGACGTAGTGGCGCGGGTTGACGACTCGGTTGTGGGGCCAGGTGGCGCCGTCGTCGTAGCTCAGGCGCAGGACACCGCAGCCGCGGAAGGGCAGCATCCGGGAGGCGTTGGCGAAGACGATCCCCCGGCCGACCGCACCCTTGACGCCATCGCCGTCCCCCGCTGCCGCTGCGCCCTCCAGGCCGGTGATGGCGATGGCGTTGGGCTGGGAGAAGATCTCGGGGAGCTGCTCGTCGTAGTCGACTTCCCCCCAGGTGACGCCCCCGTCGTGGGAGACGGCGTGGGCGACTCTGCCCGAGGGGTGCTGGTTACGGGCCCACACGTGTACGGCGCCGTCGGTTCCTTCGACGAGGACGGACTCGTACAGGCTGGCCCGCTCGTCGGCCAGGTCCCGGGAGTGGACGACGGCGCCCAGCACCTCGCGTCCGTCATTGGGTGAGGCGCCCAGGGTCCAGGTGGTCCCGCCGTCGTCGGAGTAGATGGCGGCGCAGGACAGGTAGGCGGTACCGCCGGCCTCGTGGCTGTAGTAGACGGGTGCGAGGATGCGTCCGGCGTGCTCCGGCGCGGTCAGCTGGATGGCGTTGCCGGGGCCGGTTCCCAGGAAGCACATCCAGTCGGCCTTGACCTGGGCGGTGATGTCGATCGGCTCAGACCAGGTGGCGCCGTCGTCGTCGGAGGTGAGCATGAGCAGGTGGGAGCCGCGGTGCTGGAAGAGGCAGTCCTCGGGGGCCTGCTCGTGGGCGAGGTAGATGCTGCCAGCCGCCCGGCCGCCCCGGAGCACGTCGCCGGCGCGCACCCCGGCGGCGTCATCGCCGCTGAGGATGACGCGGTAGTCGGTGGCCTCGCCGATCTCCGTGACGACGCTGCCGTCGGGCTCGACGGCGAAGCGCTCGCCGGCGCGGTTGTGCAGCACGCGGCGCCCCTGCTCATCGAAGCCGGTGCCGACGGTCGCGTTGGGCTGGCCGATGCCCCCGGGGAACTGGTCGACCAGGCAGATGACGCGCCCGGTGGAACGGTCCTGGACCAGGACGGAGTCGATGAGGCTGGCGCCCAGTGCCCCGGTGCCCGGGAGGCTGAGCAGGGTGCGCATCTCCTCCCAGGTGGCCCCGCCGTCGAGACTGCGGCGCATGACGAGGTTGATGTCGTTGGGGGCGTCGTTGGGGATGGAGACGCGCTGGTCGGCGCCGGCCAGAATGACGCCGCTGTCCAGGGTGAGCAGGGAGGGGATCCGGTAGGACCGGGCGCCGTGGTAGCCGGTGTCGAACAAGGCGCGCGTGGGCAGTGGGGCGGCCCCGGCCAGGCGCTTGATCTGGGCGTCGGTGAGGGCGGCGTCGTAGATCATGGCGGTCTGCGCCTCGCCGAAGAGGCGCCTGCCGTCCAGGTCGGCGCCCACCACGACGCGCGTCACCGGCGCGATGTCGGCCAGGAAGGCGCCGCCGGGGACCAGGACCACCTGGTAGCCGTCGACGTGGATCTCCACCGCGCCGCGCCCCGAGGTGACCACGACGTCGTGCCAGGTCCCGTCGTCCCAATGGCCCGGGGCTCGCGCCTCGATGAGGGGCTCGGTCTCCGACGAGTCCTCACCGGGGAGCACCCGGTAGCTCAGACCTCCCGCGTCGATGTCGAGGTGCAGGGTGCCGCCCTGGCCGCTCGCGGCGACGATGGTGCCTCCCTGGCCGCGGCCCCGGGTGCGCAGTAACGCCCGGATGGAGCCGGTGGCCAGGGCTCCGGCGCGGCGGGCGTCGCGGGCGGAGAGCTCACTGGTCGCGAACTGGACCAGTGGGGTGGCGGCCAGGGACTGGGCCATGACGGCGCGGTCGCTGAGCGGCTCGTCCCAGGCGGCCAGACGGGTGACCGCGGCGATCCCGTCGGGGTCGATGCGCACCTCGGTCAACCCGATCTGGGCGAGGAAGGCCGCCAGCGTCGTGGAGAAGCACTCGTAGCCGTCGGCGTAGAGGTGGGTGCCGGTCTCGTTGACGGTGACGGCGATCGTGTGGGGGCGGCCGTCGTCCAGGCCCAGGGCGTCCTCGGCGTCGAGAACCCGCCGCTGGATACCGCTCTCACTCCCGGCTCCGGAGGACCCCTCCGGACGGCCGACCGCGCCGAGGACCTGCTCGCCGTCGAGACGGCCGGCGCGAAGCGACAGGGTGATCCGCCCGTTGGTGCCAGTGAGAGCGATGAGGGTGGCGTCGGCGCGGGCGGCGACGTCGAAAAGGATCGTGCCGCGCCCGCAGGCGGCCAGGGCGGCGACATCCTGCTCGCTGAGGCTCAGGGGGGAGGTCTCGGATGCGGTGACGTCGAAGAGCATGGGGAGGTCCTTTGTGCCGGCAGCGGCTCTCCGCCGGCGTTGAACGACCGGCAGTGCCGTGCGCGACGGTGCGCCACCGCACATCCAGTCATATGATGTCTGATGTATCGCGCACTGTAGCACGATCCCTGAACCTCAAGGAGACCACATGTCCGCCACCTCAGAGAATCGGACTGAGACACCCGCCCAGCCCCGCACCGTGCCCTTCGTCGTCGGCGCCTACCCCATGCTTCCGCCCGACGACGAGGACCGCAGCGGTGCCGCCGCCCTGTACGCCGCGCTGGCCGACCTCGGCTGGGTCGACGGCATCGAACTGCCCTTCCGGGAGGCCCTGGACGCCCCCGAGCCGTGGCTGGCCGAGCAGCTGGCCGGGCGCTTCGACCAGTGCGTCATCACGGCGATCCCGGGCACCATGGGGCGCGCCGGAGCCGACCCCGTCTTCGGACTGGCCTCCCCCGACGATGGCGGACGCGCTCAGGCACTGGCCTACACCCGCTCGCTGCTGGAGGCCGTCGACCGCCTGCACGAGGCTGCGGGCGAGCGGCTCGTCACCCGGGTGGAGCTGCACTCGGCGCCGCACCACCAGGCCACCCCCGAGGCCTTCCACGCCTCCTTGAGCGAGCTGAGCGAGGACTTCTCCTCCCGCGGCCTGGGGATGATCGTGGAGCACTGCGATGCCGAGGGCGGCGTGGGCCCCTCGGAGAAGGCCTTCCTGACACTGGCCCAAGAGATCGACGCCTGCCGGGACACCGCGGCACTCATCACCGTCAACTGGGGGCGCTCCGTCATCGAGACCCATGACCCGTCCACCCCGGAGAACCACGTGCGCGAGCTCGTGGAGGCGGGCCTCCTGGGCGGCGTCATGATCTCAGGCGCCGGACCGGAGGAGACGCAGTGGGCCTGGGCGTGGGCCGACGCCCACCTGCCGCTGGCTGAGCACGAGCCCACCAGCTGGCTCACTGCGGAGAGGGTGGCCGCCACGATGCGGGCCACCGACGGCGTCCAGGTCTACGAGGGTCTCAAGATCAACACCCCGGCGAGCGCATCACTGGAGGACAAGCTCGCCTGGGTCAGCCGTGTCCGCGAGACCATGCTCAGTGCCTGAGACCCATTCCTCCGAGCCCGGCTCCTTCACGCCCGGTCTCTGACGGTGTTCGGCCCGCTCCCCTGCTGGGGAGCGGGCCGAACGCTATGCGAACCTCAGGCCTCGCGGGGCCGGTGGAGGCTCGGTCAGAACTCGACGTCCTCGCTGCTGGAGAAGCCGGTGCGGAAGTCGTCGGAGAAGTCCGCACGCAGGTCCCCACCGAAGTGGAAGTCGTCCAGGGCGACGGACTCGCCGAAGACGCCGTCTCCCAGGTCCACACGGGAGAAGACCTCCGCCTTGACCTCCTCGGTGGGCTCAACCTCGATGTCCGAGTAGCGGGCTAGACCCGTACCAGCGGGGATGAGCTTACCGAGGATGACGTTCTCCTTGAGGCCCAGCAGCGGGTCGGACTTGCCGTTCATGGCGGCCTCGGTGAGCACGCGCGTGGTCTCCTGGAAGGAGGCGGCGCTCAGCCAGGAGTCCGTGGCCAGCGAGGCCTTGGTGATTCCCATGAGCTCGGTACGGCCGGTGGCGGTCTTGCCGCCCTCGGCCATGACCCGGCGGTTCTCGGCGCGGTAGTGCATGACGTCCACGAGGTCTCCCTGGAGGAGGCGGGTGTCCCCGGAGTCCAGCACGGTCACGCGGCGCAGCATCTGACGCACGATGACCTCGATGTGCTTGGAGTGGATGTCTACGCCCTGGGAGCGGTAGACCTCCTGGACCTCCTCGACGAGGTGGCGCTGGGTGGCGGCCACCGAGCGCAGGCGCAGGACCTTCTTGGGGTCGACCGGTCCCTCGGTGAGGGCCTGGCCGGGCTCGACGTGGTCCCCGTCGTTCACCAGCAGGCGCTGACGGCGCGAGACCGGGACGATGACGTCCTCCTCGCCGTCGTCGCGGGTGATGACCAGGCGCTTGCCGTCGGCGTCGTCCTCGATCTTGAGGGTGCCGGCGGCCTCGGCCACGGCGGCCTCGCCCTTGGGGGTGCGGGCCTCGAAGAGCTCCTGCACACGGGGCAGACCCTGGGTGATGTCGGCGGCGCCGGCCGCACCACCGGTGTGGAAGGTACGCATGGTCAGCTGCGTGCCGGGCTCACCGATGGACTGGGCGGCGATGATGCCGACGGCCTCACCGATGTCGACGCGCTTACCGGTGGCCAGCGAGCGGCCGTAGCAGGCGGCGCAGGTGCCGACGTTGGAGTCGCAGGTGAGCACGGAGCGCACCGTGATCTCCTCGATTCCCGCGTCGATGGCGGCCCGGATCTCGGCGTCGCCCAGGTCGGCGCCGGCCTCGATGATGAGGTTGCCCTCGGCGTCGATGGCGTCGCGCGCCAGGGTGGTGCCGAACACGGTGGTGCCCAGGATCTCCGAGGGCTCCTTGATGCGCTCGTCGCCGGCGTCGATCCAGGAGAAGATCCGCTTGGTCAGGCCCTTGCGGGTGCCGCAGTCCTCCTCGCGGACGATGACGTCCTGGGAGACGTCGACCAGACGGCGCGTGAGGTAGCCGGAGTCGGCGGTACGCAGCGCCGTGTCCGCCAGGCCCTTACGGGCGCCGTGGGTGGCGATGAAGTACTCCAGGACGCTCAGGCCCTCACGGTAGTTCGACTTGATCGGGCGCTCGATGAGGCGCTGCTTGGGGTCGGCCACCAGTCCGCGCATACCGGCGAGCTGGCGGATCTGGTCCCAGTTGCCTCGGGCCCCGGAGACCACCATCTGGTAGACGGTGTTGCGCTGCGGGAAGTTCTCGCGCATCGCCTCGGCGACCTCGGCGGTGGCCTTGGTCCAGATGTCGATGAGGGAGGCGTAGCGGTCGTCCTCGGTGAGGGCACCGAGCTCGAACTGCTCCTCGATCTCAGCGGCCTCGTTCTCGTAGCGAACGAGGATCTCCTGCTTGGCCTCCGGGGAGACGACGTCGGCGAAGGCGACGGTGATACCGGACCAGGTGGACCAGTAGAAGCCGTTGGCCTTGAGGGCGTCCAGGGAGGCGGCCACCTCCACGCGCGAGTAGTTCTCCGCCAGGGCGTTGACGATGTTGCCCAGCTGCTTCTTGTCAACGATGTAGTTGACGTAGGGGAAGGTCTCGGGCAGCGAGGTGTTGAACAGGGCCCGGCCCAGCGAGGTGCGCAGGGTGATCGGGTCGCCCTCGCTCCAGCCCTCGGGCGGCTGCCAGCCCTCGGGAGCGGCGATGCCCTCCTCGAAGCGGATGTCGCAGGCGGCGTTGACGTGGAGCTTGCCGAAGTCGTAGGCCATGACCGCCTCCGCGAAGGAGGAGAAGGCCGGGACGATCTCGTTGCCCTCGGCGTCGCGCTCGACCTCGACCGCCGGGTCGGGGTCGGAGGTGAGGTAGTAGGTGCCGATAATCATGTCCTGACTGGGCATGGTCACGGGGCGCCCGTCGGAGGGCTTGAGGATGTTGTTCGAGGACAGCATGAGGATGCGGGCCTCGGCCTGCGCCTCGGCGCCCAGCGGGAGGTGGACGGCCATCTGGTCGCCGTCGAAGTCGGCGTTGAAGGCGCCGCACACGAGCGGGTGCAGCTGGATGGCCTTGCCCTCGATGAGCTGGGGCTCGAAGGCCTGGATGCCCAGGCGGTGCAGGGTGGGGGCGCGGTTGAGCAGCACGGGGTGCTCGCGGATGACCTCGGCCAGGACGTCCCAGACCTTGGGGTTGGCGCGCTCGACCATGCGCTTGGCGGCCTTGACGTTCTGGGCCTCCTTGAGCTCGACGAGCCGCTTCATGACGAAGGGCTTGAACAGCTCCAGGGCCATCTGGCTGGGCAGACCGCACTGGTGGAGCTTGAGCTGGGGGCCGACGACGATGACGCTACGGCCGGAGTAGTCCACGCGCTTGCCCAGGAGGTTCTGGCGGAAGCGGCCCTGCTTGCCCTTGAGCATGTCGGACAGGGACTTCAGCGGACGGTTGCCCACGCCGGTGACCGGGCGGCCGCGGCGGCCGTTGTCGAACAGGGCGTCGACGGCGTCCTGAAGCATGCGCTTCTCGTTGTTGACGATGATCGTCGGGGCGCCCAGGTCCATGAGCCGCTTGAGGCGGTTGTTGCGGTTGATGACGCGGCGGTAGAGGTCGTTGAGGTCACTCGTGGCGAAGCGGCCGCCGTCGAGCTGGACCATGGGACGCAGGTCCGGCGGGATGACCGGGATGTTGTCCAGGACCATCGACTCCGGGGCGGTGCCAGTCATGCGGAAGGCGTTGACGACCTTGAGGCGCTTGATGGCGCGGGTCTTGCGCTGGCCGGTGCCGTTCTCGACGATCTCGGCCAGGGCGGAGGCCTCGGCCTCGAGGTCGAAGCTGCGCAGGCGGGCCTGGATGGCCTCGGCACCCATGGAGCCCTTGAAGTAGATGCCGTAGTCGGCAACCATGTCGCGGTAGAGGACCTCGTCACCCTCCAGGTCACCGACCTTGAGGCTCACGAAGCGGTCCCACACCTTGTCCATGTGCTCCAGGGCGCGCTGGTTGCGGCGGCGCATGGCCGTGATCTCACGCTCGGCGGTCTTGCGGAGCTTGTCGCGCTGGGAGGCCTCGGCGCCCTCGGACTCGAGCTGGGCGAGGTCCTCCTCGAGGCGCTGCTGGCGCGCCTCGACCTCGGCCTGGCCGGACTCCTCGAGGTGCTTCTTCTTGACCTCCAGCTCGTTGCGCAGCGAGGGCAGGTCGTCGTGACGACCCTCCTCATCCACCTCGGTGACCATGTAGGCCGCGAAGTAGATGACCTTCTCCAGGTCCTTGGGCGCGAGGTTGAGCAGGTAGCCCAGGCGCGAGGGCACGCCCTTGAAGTACCAGATGTGGGTGACCGGCGCGGCGAGCTTGATGTGGGCCATGCGCTCGCGACGCACCTTGGAGCGAGTGACCTCGACTCCGCAGCGCTCGCAGACGATCCCCTTGTAGCGCACGCGCTTGTACTTGCCGCAGGCGCACTCCCAGTCCCGGGTGGGGCCGAAGATCTTCTCGCAGAAGAGGCCGTCCTTCTCGGGCTTGAGGGTGCGGTAGTTGATGGTCTCGGGCTTCTTGACCTCGCCGTGGGACCACGAGCGAATGTCCTCCGCGGTGGCGAGGCCGAGCTGGATCCTGTCGAACACGTTGGCGTCGAGCACAGTTCCTACTTCCGATGGTGAAATCTCATCAGGTGGTGGTCTGGGGGCGTTCCGTCGTCGTTGTTCCATGACTCCGACGGCGCCTGCGAGCCTGGTGGGAGGGCGGGCGGCGGGTGGGCCACCCGCCCTCAACCGGGGCTCGATGAAGTTGTCACGAAGTCGTCACCAGGCGGTGGCCACTCAGATCTCGTCAACCGTGGAGGCCATGGCCCCGCCCGGACGCCGGCCCAGGTCGAAGCCGAGCTCATCGGCGGCGCGCGAGCCGTCGTCGTCGGTGTCGTCCAGGGCGATGGCGACGCCCTCGGCGTCCAGGGCCTCGACGTTCAGGCACAGCGACTGCATCTCCTTCATGAGCACCTTGAAGGACTCGGGGATGCCGGGCTCGGGGATGTCCTCGCCCTTGACGATGGCCTCGTAGACCTTGACGCGGCCGTTGACGTCGTCGGACTTGACGGTGAGGAGCTCCTGGAGGGCGTGGGCGGCGCCGTACGCCTCCATGGCCCACACCTCCATCTCACCGAAGCGCTGACCACCGAACTGGGCCTTACCACCCAGCGGCTGCTGGGTAATCATGGAGTACGGACCCGTGGAGCGGGCGTGGATCTTGTCGTCCACGAGGTGGTGGAGCTTGAGGATGTACATGTAGCCCACCGAGATGGGGTACGGGAAGGGCTCACCGGAGCGGCCGTCGAACAGGCGGGCCTTGCCGTTGGGCTCGACCAGCTGCAGACCGTCGGAGGTCGGCAGCGTGGAGCCCAGCAGCCCCATGAGCTCGTTGTCCCGCACGCCGTCGAAGACGGGCGTGGCCACGGGCGTGCGCGGCTCGGCCGTGATCCCGTTCTCGGGCAGGTTTGCGGTCCAGGCCTCGCCGGCCTCGCGGGCGGCGGTGGCGTCCCAGCCGCGGGAGGCGACCCATCCCAGGTGCAGCTCGAGGACCTGTCCGACGTTCATACGGCTGGGCACGCCCAGCGGGTTGAGGATGACGTCGACCGGGGTGCCGTCGGCCAGGAAGGGCATGTCCTCCACGGGCAGGATCTTGGAGATGACGCCCTTGTTGCCGTGGCGGCCGGAGAGCTTGTCACCGACGGTGATCTTGCGGCGCTGGGCGATGTAGACGCGCACCATGCGGTTGACGCCCGCGGGCAGCTCGGCGTCGTCGGAGGCGGCGTCGATCTCGCGCACGCCGGTGACGATGCCGTACTCCCCGTGGGGCACGCGCAGGGAGGTGTCGCGCACCTCGCGGGCCTTCTCGCCGAAGATGGCGCGCAGGAGGCGCTCCTCGCTGGTCAGCTCGGTCTCCCCTTTGGGGGTCACCTTGCCCACGAGGATGTCGCCGCTGCGGACCTCGGCGCCGATGCGGATGATGCCGCGCTCGTCGAGGTTGGCCAGGGTCTCCTCGCTGACGTTGGGGATGTCGCGGGTGATCTCCTCGGCGCCCAGCTTGGTGTCGCGGGCGTCGACCTCGTGCTCCTCGATGTGGATCGAGGTGAGCATGTCCTCGGCGACCACGCGCTGGGAGATGATGATGGCGTCCTCGTAGTTGAGGCCCTCCCAGGTCATGAAGGCGACCAGGAGGTTCTGGCCCAGGGCCAGGTCGCCCTCGTTGGTGGCGGGGCCGTCGGCCAGGACCGTGCCGACCTCGACGCGCTCGCCCTCGGTGGCCACGACCCGCTGGTTGTAGCAGTTGCCCTGGTTGGAGCGGCGGAACTTGGCGACCTTGTAGACGATCTCGGTGCCGTCGTCGTTGGCCACGCGCACGAAGTCCGCGCAGACCTCGGTGACGACACCGGCCTTGTCGGCCACGAGGACGTCACCGGCGTCGACGGCGGTGCGCCGCTCCATGCCCGTGCCCACCAGTGGGGCGTCGGGGCGGATGAGCGGCACGGCCTGGCGCTGCATGTTGGCGCCCATGAGGGCGCGGTTGGCGTCGTCGTGCTCGAGGAAGGGGATGAGGGAGGTACCCACCGACACCATCTGGCGCGGGGAGACATCCATGAGGTCCACCTGTGAGGAGGGCACGAGGGCCGGCTCACCGCCGGTGACGCGGCACAGGACGTGGTCCTCGGCGAAGTGGCCGTCCTCGGTGAGGGTGACGTTGGCCTGGGCGATGACGTGGCGGTCCTCGTCGTCGGCCGTCAGGTAGTGGGTCTCGTCGGTGACCTGGCCGTCGACGACGACGCGGTAGGGGGTCTCAACGAAGCCGAAGGGGTTGATGCGCCCGAAGGTCGCCAGCGAGCCGATGAGGCCGATGTTGGGACCCTCGGGGGACTCGATGGGGCACATGCGCCCGTAGTGCGAGGTGTGGACGTCGCGGACCTCCATGGAGGCGCGCTCACGGGACAGACCGCCGGGGCCCAGGGCGCTCAGGCGGCGCTTGTGGGTCAGACCCGCCAGCGGGTTGTTCTGGTCCATGAACTGGCTGAGCTGGGAGGTGCCGAAGAACTCCTTGATCGCAGCCGTCACGGGCCGGATGTTGATGAGGGTGTTCGGCGTGATGGCCTCGACGTCCTGGGTGGTCATGCGCTCGCGCACCTGACGCTCCATGCGGCTCATACCGGTGCGCACCTGCGCCTGGATGAGCTCGCCCACCGCACGGATGCGGCGGTTGCCCAGGTGGTCGATGTCGTCGTACTCGACGGCGATCTCGGTGATCTCGCCGTCACGCACGCCCTCGACGGTCTCGGCGCCGGAGTGCAGGGCCAGGAGGTAGCGCAGGGCCGCGACAATGTCCTCGATGCGCAGGGTGGACTCGGTCAGGTCCGAGGCCAGGCCCAGCTTCTTGTTGATCTTGTAGCGGCCGACCTTGGCCAGGTCGTAGCGCTTGGGGTTGAAGTAGAAGTTCTCCAGCAGGGTGCGGCCGGCCTCGACGCTCGGCGGCTCACCGGGGCGGATCTTCTTGTAGATGTCCAGGAGCGCCTCGTCCTGGGTGGTGATCTTGCGGTCCTCGTCCAGGGCGGAGGTCAGGGCCGGGTAGTCGGCGAACTCCTTGCGGATCTCCGACTCGTCCATGCCCAGGGCCAGCAGGAAGACGGTGACGTCCTGCTTGCGCTTGCGGTCGATGCGCACCGCGACGCGGTCGGACTTGTCGATCTCGAACTCGAGCCAGGCACCGCGCGAGGGGATGAACTTGACGTTGTAGACGTACTTGTCCGTGGCCTTCTCGGTGGTGCGCTCGAAGTACACGCCCGGCGAGCGCACGAGCTGGGACACGACGACGCGCTCGGAGCCGTTGACGATGAAGGTGCCCTTATCGGTCATGAGCGGGAAGTCGCCCATGAAGACCGTCTGAGACTTGATCTCACCGGTGGAGAAGTTCTCGAAGTCCGCCACCACGTAGAGGGGGGCGGAGTAGGTGAGGTCCTTCTCCTGGCACTCCTCGGCCGTGTACTTCGGCTCCTCGAAGCGGTGGTCGTGAAAGGACAGGGCCATGGTCTCGCCGAAGTCCTCGATCGGAGAGATCTCGTCGAAGATCTCCTCCAGACCGGAGGTCTCGGGCAGGGAGCCCGGGTGTGCCTTGTTGGCGGCGGTCATCCGCTCGCGCCACCTCTCGTTACCGACGAGCCAGTCGAAGCTCTCGGTCTGGAGGGCGAGCAGATTCGGAGCCTGCATGGGCTCGGCGATCTTGGCAAAGTTGATACGACGCGACGCGGTACGAGCGGCGATGTCAGCAGCAGTGGGTGCGGAGGTGCGCGAGGCAGCCAAAGGGGGATCCTTCCCTCAGATCGGGGATCACACAACGCGCACTGCGGGCACCGGGTTGAGTAGAATCTCCGTTGCCGGGCTCACGCCCGCCAGGGTTCCGACAGGCCGAAGCCCGTGCGGAGGGCAGATACTCCTCGCACCAATACACACAATGCACGCAAAGCGCTAGCGTACACGGCCGACGTCAAGGACTCCACGCCGATCCACCCTGGTTCCTTGCGATTCCCACCACAGTCGCGCATACTGCCCCACCCGTGTCCGTCGCGTGACCTGAGTCCCTCAGTGGGCGCCTCTCGCTGAGCGGCTGCCGGCCGGCTCGCGCCCGGCACGCCAGCCCCGCGCGCCCGCCCGATACCTTCCGGCCGACGGCGTCGGGAACGTATTTTCCGATCGGCGACTGCGTTCTCCCCCAGACCACTGGGGACGGACCTCAGTGACCTGGAGGACATCGCAGTCCTCGGCGCACATGTACGTCCCCGATCCCCCACCGCCCCTCCAACCCGTCCACCTGCTGGCCGTCCCAACCCGACGACGTCGCGACGAGCACGTCGCTCCCGCATCTCGTCCGGGAAGCGGACTTTCAGTGGTCACTGCGGGATCCACAGCGAAGCACTCCTGCCTTCAGACTCCGGCGAGTCCACACCCACGGGGCTCTGCACTCGCCATGCCCCGAAACTCTTGAGAAGACTCGCTGCATGAGCCCCGTCGCCACCACTGCCAGCCGCCCCACTCCCATCTGCCCGATCCCGGCGCACCTTCGGCCGACCATCATCTACTCAGGTGGCCGCAAGCGCTTCCACACGTCGCGCAATCCTGATCTGCTGCGACTCATGCCGGGGGCCTACCTGCACGCAGTCCCGGGCAGGCGACGCTGGGAGCAGCGGTTCATGGTGTCCTTAGCGCGTGCGATTGCCGCGCAACAACTCCTCCCCTCCGCCACCTGTCTGTCTCACACATCGGCCGCCCTGATTCATGGCCTGGCGATGTGGACAGGTGAGCCGGACGTCTACCTCGCCGTCTCCGGTAACCCGCGTCTGACCACAACGACACTGCCCGCCTTCCGGTACCCGTCGTCGGGAGTACCCGCTCCTATCGATCCCGCGCACCCCGAGGCCACCCCGATCCGAATGCACCGTCGCCGGCTTCAGCTGCGCGACGAGGAGATCGAGACGGTTGGAGGGGTTCCCGTCACGTCCGTGCTGCGCACCGCCTTCGACTGCGCCTGCGACGAGCCCCCGTTCAACGCGCTCTCCATCGCCGATGCGGCTCTGAACCGGCACTGCCGACCCGATCCGTGGCACCGAGATTCCTGCGCCACGCGGCTGCGCTCGGCTCACGCCTGCTGGGAGGAGCTCGTGGCACGTCATCGGGGGCGGCGAGGGATAGCGCAGGCGCGTGCGGTACTGGCCGCCGCCACCCCTTGGGCGGTCTCGCCCGGGGAGAGTGTGCTGCGGTGGATGACGCTCGTGGTAGGGCTGCCCGAGGCCATCGCCCAGTACCCGGTTCCGGGGCTGTCCAAGGACCGCTTCCTGGACCTGGGTTGGCCCGATCACCATGTCGTTGCGGAGTTCGACGGCCGGACCAAGTACCACACCGAGGAGGACGTCTTCCTCGAGAAGCTCCGCCAGGACGAGCTCGAGTCGCTGGGGTGGAGGTTCTTCCGGGCGACGTGGTCCTCGCTCAGCGACATGCGCACCCAGGCGGACCGGTTGCTGTCGATGTTCCCCCTGGAGGTGGTCTCCCGCCTCTCGCCGGTGGCCGGGCTTCAAGGTGGCGGACTGTGGGGCGAGCGTCCACCCGGAGTGCTGGTGCCATGAGGTCGCGGCTCTCGACGTCGCCTCCTGACTCATCGCGTGCGCCCACCGACATCGGGAACGTACTTTCCGATCGGCGACTGCGTTCTCCTCCAGACCACTGGGGACGGACCTCAGTGACCTGGAGGACATCTCAGTCCTCGGCGCACATGTACGTCCCCGATCCCCCACCGCCCCGAGCCCGACGACGTCGAAGCACACGGAGGCCGGACGGCACCAGGCCCCCGGAACACGACCGGGTCCCGCCCACCTCATGGTGGACGGGACCCGGTGAAGATGGGCTTCCCCGGCCCTCGGCGACCCTCAGGCCGCCTCAGGCAGCGGGGAGAGACTCACTTGAGGGTGACGGTGGCGCCGGCGCCCTCGAGCTGCTCCTTGGCCTTCTCGGCGGCCTCCTTGTTGGCGCCCTCGAGGACGGGCTTGGGAGCGCCGTCGACGAGCTCCTTGGCCTCCTTCAGGCCGAGGGAGGTCAGAGCGCGCACCTCCTTGATGACCTGGATCTTCTTGTCGCCGGCGGCCTCGAGAATGACGTCGAACTCGTCCTTCTCCTCGGCGGCGGCGTCACCACCGGCAGCGCCGGGGGCGGCGGCAACGGCCACGGCGGCCGGAGCGGCGGCGGTAACGTCGAAGGTCTCCTCGAAGGCCTTGACGAACTCGGACAGCTCGATGAGGGTGAGCTCCTTGAACTGCTCGATGAGCTCTTCGGTGGTCAGCTTCGCCATGATGGGCGTTCCTTCCTTATCAGGTTCCTGCGCGCGCAGGGTTGGTGGATGACGCGTGCGGCCTCAGGCCGCGGTCTCCTGCTTCTCGCGCAGGGCGTCGACGGTGCGCACGGCCTTGGAGGCCGGTGCGGCGAAGAGGTACGCAGCCTTGGACAGGGACGCCTTGATGGCGCCCGCGGTCTTGGCGAGCAGCACCTCGCGGGACTCGAGAGAGGCAAGCTTGTCAACGCCGTCGGCGGACAGCACGGCGCCGTCCATGACACCGCCCTTGATGACGAGCTGCTGGTTGTCCTTGGCGAAGTCACGCAGAGCCTTGGCGGCCTCGACCGGCTCACCGGTGACGAACGTCAGGGCGGAGGGGCCCGTGAGGTCGTCGGCGAAGTCCTCGAGCCCGACCTGGCGGGCGGCGATCGCAGCAAGCGTGTTCTTCACCACGGTGTACTCGGCGTTACCGGCGAGGGAACGACGCAGCTCCTTGAGCTGGGCGACGCTCAGTCCCCGGTACTCAGTCAGCAGGACCGCGTCAGCCTGGCGGAACTTGTCCGCCAGTGCAGCAACGGCTGCTTCCTTGTCAGGCCGTGCCATGGGCCCTCCTTCCGTGGTATGCCGCAGGGGTCCATTCACTGGAAAAGCCCCGCGCCGGTGGGCACGGGGCTTGAACTCGGGCATGCCCGAAGAAGTCTCGTTCTCACCTGCGCCGGCCCCACCTGATGTGGACTTGGTCCCGCCGGAGCGGGCGACCTGCGGTCTTTGGCAGAGAGCACCTTACCCAGCAGCGACCTCCGCGGCGCAAGGCAGGCGGCCGTGGAACTGGTCACGTCACCGCGAATGCTGGACGAAAGCATCCCCCGGTCGGCCTGGGTTCGGGGCAGCGGGCAGTCCGACGTCGGACGCGGACGCGCCCCGCACTGACCTGCGCTGCCGGCCCAGTCAGACGCCGAGGCTCTCGGCCAGCGCCCCCCGCTCCGTGACGTCGTACCAGAGCAGGTCGGCCTCGGCGGCGCGCTCGAAGGCGCCCTCCTCACCGAGTCTGGCGGCTCGTACATCGTCCTGCGCCTCGGGCTCGTCCACGAGCAGGGCGGCGACGTCCTCCCAGGAGATCTCACCGGTGACCTTGATCGTACCGGGCAGTACATCGCCCTCCACGGGAAGCTCGCGAACGTTCTCGGCATCGACGTCGGCCGCGATGACGATGCGCCGGTCGGCCAGCCCCGCGGCCTCAGGCTCGGCCAGAAGGACGACGGAGGCGTCGGCGGCGCACAGCGAGGCGGAGACCTCCAGGCCCTCCTCATCCTCCTCAGGCAGGGCCTGGGCGAGGGCCGGGGTGGCGGCGTGAGCCGTGAGCGGCTGGTGCGAGGACCCCAGGACGCTTGCACGCAGGTGGGCGGCGGTGGCGGGCAGGTAGATGCGCATGCGCCCAGTCTGCCCTACCTCCGCGCTCACCCCCTTCCACGAAGCAGCCGGGCGGCCCACCCGGCACGGCCCGCGCTCCGGTTCTCAGTAGCGGTGTCGGCCAGTTCCCGGCGGCGCCGACCCCGGGGGCGTTCCCGTACTCGACTCTGTCCCGGGTTGGTGCGGCGAGCCGAGGACCGGCCTCTGCGGCTGGTTCACTGGCTGGCTCGCCGGCTGGATCGATGGTGGCAGGCCCGGAGGCGACTGCGGCGGCGCCTGGATGAGTCCGCTGGGCGCCTGGGGAGCCGGCGGTCGTTCACCGACCACCCGTCCCCCGTCCCCGCCTCGGCGGCGGCGCCTCGCACCCGCGCTGCACACGTTCGAGCGGCTCCTGCTTCTGCCGGTCGCGGCCTGGGCCGCGGAGCTCCTGCGGCCCCGGCGCCCACCGCGCCGCTTGGAGCGCCACAGCAGGGAACGACGCGGGGAGGCCGCCCTGCGTAGCGCTGCGACCCGCGGATCGATCCGGTCGACCAGTGCACTGAGAGCCTTGCCCAGTGCACTGGCGGGCGCCTGCTCCAGAACACTGCACCCCTGAAGCAGACAGGCGTCGGCCGTCGCCGCGTCGTCGGGCAGGAGCACAATGTCCTCCAGCCCGCCGAAACGCGCCAGGGCCTCTCGCAGAGCCTGCTGGGGAGAAGGTCCTGCGGCCGAGGCCCGCACCCGGTTGATGACGACCTCGACCCGGCCTGCGGGGTTCATGGAGGCCCCCATCTCATCGAGGAGCTGGAGCAGGCGGCGCACCCCGACGGGGTCGGCCCCGCCGACGACCAGGATGACGTCGGCGTGCGACACCAGGTCGGCCGTCACAGCCCCACGTCCAGGCTCAAGGGTGAAGTCGTCGACATCGTCATCGGCGGGCCCGCCGGCGACGTCGACAACGGTCCAGGCCGCGGCCCGGCGGCACTGCACCCACACCTCGGTCATCGAGGCCGGTGGCAGCTCGCGCCAGCGCCCGGACCTGCCCAGGCCGCCCAGCAGGAAGAGCCCATCGCCCACCGGAGCCAGGATTCGTCGAAAGCTCTCCGCGTCAAGGCGGCCATGGGTGGCCAGACGGGCGGCCCCGGCCAGGGCCGAGGAGTCCTCCGGCATGCCGAGGAGCTGGACGAGGCTGGGAGCCTCGACGTCGGCGTCCACGAGGATCGCGCCGCCGCAGGCGGCCAGGCCGTGGGCGAGGGAGGCGGCGACCGTCGAGCGCCCGGGAGCACCATGAGGCCCCCACACCAGGACGACCCTCCCTCCACGCTCGTCACCCGCCGGGCTCGCCGCGACCGGGAGCACAGGCTCCGGCGTATCCGCGGCGGCCGGCTCCCGGCCGCGCAGCCGGTTCTGCCCCGTGTCCTCCTCGGCTCCGGCGTCGTTGGAGACCCGGGGCGGCTGCGACGGCGCCGTCCCGCTCTCAGGGGAGCCGGGCGACTGGCGCCACAGCTCTTCGAGCCAGGCGGTCTCCTGGGCGGCAGTGTGCGGTTCCGTGCTCGGTTCCGTCGAAGCGGGGGTGGCGGCGCTCAGCCAGTCGGCGCTGTCAGCTGCCGGCCCGCTCCCGGTGGAGGCCACGCCGGAAGCCCCGCCACGACGCACGAGGTCCTGCAGCGCCGCGCAGATCCGGCCGGGCTCCGTGTCGCGCCGGAGAATCGGCCACCCCGCACTGCGCCAGCGCTCCTCCTCGTGGGCCTCCACCAGGAGCATTCCGGTCAGGCCCGCACGCGTGAGCCGATCCAGGACGGTACGGTCGATCTCGTCGAAACCGGTGTCCAGCAGGGCGAATCCCGCCAGTCCGGCCATTCCCGCTGAGAGCAGCTCGGGCAGGTCGGCGCATCGGCGCACGACGCACAGCCCGCTTCCCGCCTGGCTCAGCGCCCGCAGGATCTCGGCGTCGTCGCCGCTGAGAGCCAGGAGGACTCCGGCACCCGGCGCGCTCACGAGGCCTTCTCCGCCGGCGCTTCCTGGCCGGTGGGAACCAGGACGAGCGCCCCCTCCTGCCCGACGGCGCTGAGAACGGCGGCGAGGGAGGCCTCGGGAACCTTGACCTCCACCCCGGTGCCGGGTCCGGAGATCAGTCCCTTGCTGGTCTCACCGACTGAGGCGATGACCAGCCCTGTGGCCACGCGGCGGGCTCCAGTCCCCTCGGCCTGCCCCGACTGGTCACCTTGACCTCCCTGTCCTCCCTGTCCTCCCTGTCCACCCTGCCCGGCGGCAGGCGCCTGGGCTGCGGGCCGGCCCGCCACGCCCTCCTTGGGCACGATCCACAGATCGACGTAGTCACCGACCTTGGTCGAGGCCGGCAGGTTGGAGGCGACAGTGAGGACCACCGGCCGCAGCTCCTGCTCCCGGCCGCTGTTGACGGCCGCCGCAGCCAGCAGCTCTCCCTTGCGCATGGAGCGCGTGGACACGGCGCCGTCCGGCAGGTGCCCGGCCTCGACGTAGGCATCGGTGCCGGGATGGGCCTCGACCACCGTAAGAATGCCGTCGGCAGTCAGGTCCGTCCCGGGAGCGACGTCCTGGGAGAGGACGTAGACGCGAGTGGTATCAGCGGCCGCGTCGACCGCCCAGGCCCCCAGGGCCACGGCCCCGGCCACCAGCACCACTCCCCCGGCCATACGCGGATCCTTCCAGGCAGGCCGGCGCCAACGACCGCGGGGACGCTCAGGACCGGTCAGGGTTCGACTGCGGCGAGATGACATCACGGGAATCCTCCTTGATCTCCTGCAATCATCGTTGGGATAAAATAGTACCTCAAGGTTATCCACAAGTGTCTTTAAGAATTGTGGAGCGGATCCAGCAGTGGGATCATCGTGGTATGAGCACACGATTCCTGACCATCGCCGACGTCGCCGAGCAGCTTCAGCTCTCCGCCCAGGCCGTGCGCGCTCTCATCCGCACCGGTGACCTTCCCGCCATTCAGGTCGGCGCCCGCAAGCTCTGGCGCATCGAGGACCAGGCCCTGGAGGACTACATCCAGCGCCAGCTCGCCTCCACCAGGGCCATGGTCGCCGCGGGCTGGAACGAGGACGGGGCGCCCTGAACCTCTCTGCCCGCCAGCCGACGTCAGCGACTGCGCAGCACCTCGATCGCAGCGGTCATGACGCTGACAACCCCTGCGCCGCCCGCCCCGGGAGCGCGACGCGAGCGAATGCCGCCCTCAGGGTCGACGGCGACATCGACATGATCCGCTCCCACCCGGACCAGCCGCCCTACCACTTCTCCGGAGCCCAGCACCAGGCGCACCCGCGCTCCGCGTCGGGCGATCTCACGCATCAGGGCCGTCAGCGTGGGCCGACGGCGGCCGTCCAGGGGCGCAGGACCGGCCAGTGACATCACTGTGGCCACCGCGCTCACCGGGACGACGGCCTGCAGCCCCTCCCCCTCATCGACGAGGACGTAGGAGGGCTCCACCCGGCAGGCCACGCCGTCGACGGGGACACCGCCGCGAGTCCGCAGGTGGATGAGTCGGCCCACCGAGCCTCGCAGACGGTCGACGAGCTCGATGGAGGCGTGCTCGGCCTCCGCGAGCTCGACGCTCTGAGCCACCAGGTCCGCACGGCGCTCAGCATCGAAGCTGCTCTCCAGGTCGGCAATCATCGCGTCCCAGTCCATAGGCCCACCTCACCACAGTCCGCACGCCGAGGAAAGCACTCCGAGGCGGCTCAGGCCGTGCGCCTCCAGCACCACTCCCACCCCGTTACCACGACTCAGCGCACAGCATGTCATATCGTCACTATTGACATCATCACACCATAGGCGTACACCTAACATCATCAAACGACATCATCGGCGATGGAGGATGACATGGGAGCTCGTCAACGACTGACGCTCCTGGCCGCAGCGTCAGGGGCCATCCTGATAGTTCTGGGACGCACGGCCCACGGCGCCGCGGAGCAGCTCGTGCAGGTCCCGCCGCAGGCCTGGGGACTGAGCGACCTGTCGAACGCCGTGGTGGCCGGCACCTGCACATGCGGGGCCCTGGGGGCCCTGTGGCACGCGGTCTCGGCCCTCCTGGCACTCATGACGTGCCCCGGGGCGAACGACCCCGGCAAGCGCTGTCGCGGCGGCGCCTATGCGCTGGCAGCCAGAGCCCTCGAGGCCTGGGGAGCGCCAGCGGTGAGACGCATCGTCGCCTCCGCGCTGCTCGTCTCCCTGTCCTCGGCGCCGGCGCTGGCCAGCGAGGAGGCCAGTGGCGGGGATGACCTGGGATGGCGCCCCACCAGCTCGGCGCCCGCCTCACCGCCGTCGCAGTCCTCGACGCCGTCGACGCCGGCCGCTCAGTCCCCGTCGAGCGCTGCGACCGGTTCGAGCGACTCGGAGGGCGCAAGCCAGTCAACAGACTCGACACCGCCGGGCAGCCAGGCGGCGCAGCCCCCTACCGGCCCCGACGCCCCACCCTCCTCGAGCCCCACTCATACCGTCGCGCCCGGCGAGAGCCTGTGGTCCATCACCGCTCACCTCCTGCCCACCGGCTCCGCCCCCGCACAGATCGCACAGGACTGGCCGGCCCTGTACCGCGCCAACTCCGAGGCCATCGGCGCCGATCCCTCGTTGATCCGGCCCGGCACGGTCCTGAGCGTCCCGGACGCCTTGTCCGCACCGAGCACACCGGCAGGAGGTCAGGCGCCATCACGATGAACCACAACGCACCCGCGCCGGCGGCCCCCACCGCAGGCACCGAACACCTTCCCCATTCCACTTCGCACTCCGTGCCCACGGGGCACCCTCCCACTCCCAGGAGCCCACCATGACCGCGACCACCACTGTCCAAGCCACCCGCCCCGCACGCCGCAAGACCGACGCTCAACGTCGTAGCCGCCCCACACCGAGCCACCCGACGCCGACTCGTGCGGTTCCGCACAAACCCTCCAAGCCCGTGAACGACGCAGGCTCCGTCACGCGGGGTGCGCCTCTGACGCAGTGGCCCGCCGCCGGCACTGACGCCTCGCGCACCGCCGCCATCGTGGTGACGGCCGCCAGCGAGGTCCTGGCCGGGCTGCGCCCGGTGGACCACCTGGTCCGTTGGACCAGCCCCTCCCTGTTCGAGGCCCTCGCCCGCCGGGCGGGCCTGGCCGCCCGGATCCTGGGAGGCCAGTCGAGCCCGCGACGTCCGCGCATCCGTAGCGTGCGCACCGAGCTGACCATGTCGGGAGCCTGCGAGGCCACTGTCCTGCTGGAGGAGGGCCACCGGGTCCGGGCCGCGGCAGCACGCCTGGAGCTGCTGCGCGAACGCTGGATCCTCACCGGCCTGGAGATGGCGTGATCCCGCCGAACCCCGGTTGGTTGCCGGGTTCCGACGGGATCATCGACAGTCGTGTCAGCTCGCGCTGAGCCTCAGTGCCGGCGCTTCTTCCTGGAGCGACGACGCTCGGCCCGGTTGCCGCCGGAGTCGGCGCCGGAACGAGAGGCCCTGCGAGAGGAGGCCCCGGAGGTCTCCTCCTCGCCGGACTCGCTGGGGCCGGAGTAGGTGACCCGCTGCTCCATGGACGCCTGCCCGGTGTCCCCCAGAACCGTGCCGCGCCCCTGGCCTCCGGCCTGGCCCACGCGGATGCCGGCCGCTGCGGTGGCGTTGGCCTTGGCGACCGCCTGAGCGGCCTCGACGGTGCCGTCCTCGGCGGCGCGCTGGGCGGCGGCGTCGAAGCGGGCGACGTTGGCGAAGATCTGCTCGACGGTCTCCTCGCGGATCCCCTCCATCATCGCCCGGAACATGCGGGCACCCTCGTTGGCGTACTCCACGAGGGGGTCGCGCTGGGCCATGGCCCGCAGACCGATACCCTCCTTGAGGTAGTCCATCTCGTAGAGGTGCTCCCGCCAGCGCTTGTCCACCACGGCCAGCAGGATGCGGCGCTCCAGGGTACGCATGGGGTCCTCGCCGAGCTGGACATGGGCCAGGGCGTTGGCCTCGATGCGGGCCTCGGCGTCCTCGTAGGCCACAGCGACGTCCTCAGTGAGCTCCTCGATGAGGCGCTCCGAGGTCAGTGCGTTCTTGCCGCCCAGCGCCTCGACGACCTCGTCCTGGGTCAGGCCCACCGGGTAGAGGCGGCCGAGCTCTCCCCACAGGGCGTCCAGGTCCCACTCGTCGGGACGGCCCTCGGCCGTGCCGGCCTCGACGATGGAGGTGACGGCCTGGGCTCGGAAGGCCTCGATCTGGGGCTCCAGGTCCTCACCGTCCAGGACCTGACGGCGCTCGGAGTAGACCTTCTCGCGCTGCTCGGTCATGACGTCGTCGTACTTGAGGACGTTCTTGCGGATCTCGTAGTTGCGCGACTCCACCTGGCGCTGGGCCCCGGCGATGCCGCGAGTGACCATCTTGGACTCCAGGGGGACGTCGTCGGGGTAGGCGCCCGAGGACATGATGCGCTGGGCGAGCCCGGAGGCGAACATGCGCATGAGGTCGTCCTCCATGGACAGGTAGAAACGGGACTCGCCCGGGTCCCCCTGACGGCCGGAGCGGCCGCGCAGCTGGTTGTCGATACGCCGCGACTCGTGACGCTCGGTGCCCAGCACGTAGAGGCCACCGAGCTCGACGACCTCGTCATGCTCGGCCCGGCAGGCCTCCTTGGCGGCGGCCAGGGCCTGCGGCCAGGCCTTCTCGTACTCCTCGGCGTTCTCCTCGGGGTCCAGACCGGCCTCCTTGAGGGCGGAGACCGCGATGTGCTCGGCGTTGCCGCCCAGCATGATGTCGGTTCCGCGTCCGGCCATGTTGGTGGCGACGGTGACGGCGCCCTTGCGGCCGGCCATGGCCACGACGGCGGCCTCGCGGGCGTGCTGCTTGGCGTTGAGGACCTCGTGAGGGATGCCCTGCTCGCGCAGACGCTCGGAGAGGATCTCCGACTTCTCCACGCTGGTGGTTCCCACCAGGACCGGCTGGCCGAGCTCGTGGCGCTCGGCGATGTCGTCGACGACGGCGTCGAGCTTGGCCTCGACGGTGGTGTAGACGAGGTCGGGCTGGTCCTGACGGATCATGGGCTTGTTGGTGGGGATCGGGACGACGCCGATCTTGTAGGTGCCGGCGAACTCGGCGGCCTCGGTCTCGGCGGTACCGGTCATGCCCGAGCGCGAGCCCTCGGGGTAGAGGCGGAAGTAGTTCTGGAGAGTGATGGTGGCCAGAGTCTGGTTCTCGGCCTTGATCTCCACACGCTCCTTGGCCTCGATGGCCTGGTGCATGCCCTCGTTGTAGCGGCGGCCGGGCAGGACGCGGCCGGTGTGCTCGTCGACGATGAGGACCTCACCGTCGCGCACGATGTAGTCCTTGTCCCGGTGGAAGAGCTCCTTGGCCTTGATGGCGTTGTTGAGGAAGCCGATCAGGGGGGTGTTCTCCGACTCGTAGAGGTTGTCCACCCCGAGGTAGTCCTCCACCCGCTCGATGCCGGCGGCGAGCACACCCACGGTGCGCTTCTTCTCGTCGACCTCGTAGTCCTTGCCCGCGCGCAGGCGCTCGGAGATCGTGGCGAACTCCTTGTACCACTTGTTGACGTCGCCGCTGGCCGGCCCGGAGATGATGAGCGGGGTACGGGCCTCGTCGATGAGGATGGAGTCGACCTCGTCGACGATGACGAAGGCGTGGCCGCGCTGGACCAGGTCCTCGGGGCGCTGGGCCATGTTGTCGCGCAGGTAGTCGAAGCCGAACTCGTTGTTGGTGCCGTAGGTGATGTCGCAGGCGTACTGCTCACGGCGCTCGGCGGGCGTCTGGCCCACGAGGATGCAGCCGGTGGTCAGCCCCAGGAAGCGGTGGACGCGCCCCATGAGGTCGGACTGGTACTCGGCGAGGTAGTCGTTGACGGTCACGACGTGGACGCCCTTGCCGGTCAGGGCCCGCAGGTAGGAGGGCATCGTGGCCACGAGGGTCTTGCCCTCACCGGTCTTCATCTCGGCGATGTTGCCGCGGTGGAGGGCCGCCCCACCCATGATCTGGACGTGGTAGGGGCGCATGCCCAGGACGCGGTCGGCCGCCTCCACGACCGTGGCGAAGGCCTCGGGCAGCAGGTCGTCGAGGGTCTCCCCGTCCTGGTAGCGCTCCTTGAGCTCATCAGTCATCTCGCGCAGCTCGGCGTCGGAGAGCTCGCTGTACTCGTCGGCGAGAGCCTCCACCTGATCGGCGATGGCATCAAGCTTCTTCAGGGTGCGGCCCTCGCCAATGCGAAGGATCCGGTCCACGATCGACACGCTGCATTCTCCCTTGGGACGTCAGATTGCGAAGAGCGACGATGAGACGCAGGCCGTATCGGTCGAGTCGGCCGACTCGGAATCAAATCGAAATCGACGCGGAATCGGCTCAGGATCGGCTCGGTATCGGCTCAGGTCTCACCGGCTACCTGCCTCCGTACTCTAGTGGACCTCGCTGGGCGGCGGTCTTTCCAGCACCGAGATTCTTCCCACCGAGGACACAGGTGGGGCACGGGGCCACAGGGGACGACGACGACGGCCGTCCCTTCGTGGTGTGGACCGCGAGCGCCGCCAGGAGCGGGAAGGTTCCGCCTGCGTCACAGTGGGGATATGGAGCACCGTCGCCACGAGCCCCGCCGTCCCGCCGCACTCGGCCCGCCACTGGGCCTGTCGGCGGATTTCTCCCCGGCCCTGTCGCTGGGCCTGCCGACCAGCTGTGCGGGCTGTGGGCGCTGGGAGACGGCGCTGTGCCCGCGGTGTCGGGAGCTGCTCGAGGCCGCCCCCTTCGCCGTGGAGCACGCCGATGCCGCCGACGACCTGGACATCTGGGCCCTGGCCTCCTACACCGGCCCGGTGCGCACCATGGTGCTGGGCTGGAAGAACGGTGCCCGGGAGGACCTGTCGGAGGTGATGGCCCGATCCGGTCGGCACCTGGGGCGCCGGTGGGCGCAGGCGCACCCTCCCACAGAGGTCTGGACCGGTTCCACCGGGGACGCGCGGGTGCTGGTCGTGGTCCCCGCGCCCTCCGGGATCGTGCGCCGTCTGCGCGGTCGCCTGGTGGCGGCCCACCTGGCCGACGCCGTCACCCGGGGGATCTGCGCGCAGTGGGCCGGGCAGGAACCCGCAGCGCTCGTGCTGAGCACGGACCTGCTGCGCCGTCGGGGCGGTGGGGCGCACCAGGCGGGCCGATCCGCCCGTCAGCGACGGGGCAACCGCGCCCAGGCTCCGCGCCTGCTGGCCGCCGTCACCGGCCTGCCGATCCTGCTGGTCGACGACGTCGTGACCACCGGGGCCACTCTGGGAGCCTGCGCCCGGGCGCTGCGGGCGGGAGGTGGGCGGGTCCTGGGCGCCCTGGTGCTGAGCGCCGCCCCGCCCCCGGCGCATGCGCGTGCCGCGGTGCCGGCCGGCCCTGGGGTGGTCACCGCAGGCCGCCGCACCCCTGGCCGCATGGATCCGAGGGCCTCCACCTTGTCCGCCTGCGGCGATCAGGAGGCTTCTTCCGGGCGTGACACGCACGAAAGGGAGGCGTGAACAGCCCCACATGGTGTACCTTATGTGGCACAACGCACAGGCGGCTCCCGACGCCGACAAGGACAGTCGACCGGATCCCCGCCTCGGTGCCTGAGGGCCCTCACGAGGTGACCAGGAGGTGATGACACCAGTCCCGAACCCGCCGTGAGACGTGGCGGGTACTTGTCGCACACGGCCCGTCAGGGCCGGCCCACGAGCCTAGAAAGAGGTTCCACCATGGATATCACCGTCGTCGGTCGTAACGCTGAGATCAGCTCTCGCCTGCGCGACTACGTCGAGGACAAGGCCGTCAAGGTTGAGCAGTTCGACCCCCGGGTCCAGCGCGTCGAGGTTGAGGTCACCCACGAGCGCAACCCGCGCCAGGCCGACACCGCCGAGAGAGTGGAGATCACTGTCGTCTCCAAGGGCCCGATCATCCGGGCGGAGGCCTCCTCCTCGGACCGCTTCGCCGCTTTTGATATCGCCATGGGCAAGCTGACCGAGCGCCTTCGCCGGGCCCGGGACCGCAAGAAGGACCACCGTCGTCACACCGTGGCCGCACCGAATGAGGACCTCCAAGCAGCTCCCGGCATGGAGGAGCCCCTGGTCCCCGACACCGGTGACGCGCCGATCGAGGACTCCCCCTCCGCCCCCACCGAGCCGGGTGTCGCCGTTGAGGCGCAGCTCGGCGACTCCCCGGTGATCGTGCGTCAGAAGCTGCACGAGGCCAAGCCGATGACCGTTGACGAGGCCCTCTACCAGATGGAGCTCGTGGGGCACCCCTTCTACCTGTTCATCGAGAAGTCCTCCAAGCAGCCCTGTGCCGTCTACCACCGTCACGGGTGGACCTACGGCGTCATCCGCCTGGACGCCCAGGTGCTGTAGCCCCATCCGGCCCCGCGGCGCGGGGTTGGCCCCTGATATCCGGGTGCTCCACGGTCCTGACCGACCGGGGGCACCCGGAGTCGCGTGTCAGAGGCGCGCGTGTCAGAGGCGTCGGCTCAGGGCAGGGGGAAGGAGGGGTCAGTGACCTCGGCGGTGAGCACCCGCCACATCGCCCCGCGACGCTGCCAGGTCTGCCCATCCTCATCGACGATGAGGAGAGACTCCTCGGAGCGGTCGGAGATGACCGAACGGGCCCGACGCACCCCCACCAGCGTGTTGACCGCCCCGCCGACCTGGACCAGACGCACCTCCGGCACGCCCCCGCCCTCGGTGCCGGCAGCGGCCAGGACGCACACGGCGTTGGGGGCGCACCAGGACAGCCCGCGCGTGCCCGCCCCACTGGCGCGGGGCATCTCCAGGGCCGGCCCCAGCCCGGTGGGACGGCCGTCCTGGTCCCTGATGATGATGGCGACAGCGACCCGCCCGTCGGTTCGCCGCACGGCGATCCGCTCGGACTCCACGGACAGGTCGAAGGCCGCGACCGTGCCGTCCTGCAGCCAGGAGGACTCCAGGGTGGCGCGCTGCCCGGAGCCGTTGACGGCGGTCAGACGCCCCTCGGCCAGCAACCAGGCCCAGCCGTGCCGGTCGCCCATCGGAGCTCCCAGCCCACCGGCGCCCGCGGAGGGATCCCCCACCGAGAGGATGACGCTGGCGGAGTCCTGCCCCCGGGGCAGGCGCAGCAGGCTGGAGGCCGACAGTGCGTAGACGGCCCCGTCGGCCCCTAGGCTCGGGCTACGGGCGTCACTGGTCCCCAGAACCCGGTCACTGGCCAGGGTGACGCGCCTGGCCCCCGTGCCGCGCACGACCGAGCCCTCCGACATCCCCACGATGCCTCCGACCTCGGGGGCCATCGGTGTCAGCTGGGCAGCAGCGCCGAGGTCGACGGTGCCGGCGAGCACCCGCACGTGGTCGATACCGCTGATCTGGATGAGGCTCTGCTCGATCTGGGCCACCATGAGCCCGCGGGCGTCCTCCGAGGCGGGGTCGGAGTCCGCGCTCAGGTGGACGGTGGCGGTGCCGCCCTCGACGACGACCCCCCGCCCCGCCCGCTCGGCGTTTCGCGGGATGAGGCTGGAGGCCCCCTTCGCAAGCCAGTCCGAGGGCCCGGCCAGCAGCCCGGAGACCAGGGAGTCGGCCTGCGAGCTGCGCGGGTACCAGCGCAGCTCGGGGACGAACCTGGACCGGTCCCGGGACAGGAAGGCCAGGGAGCTGACCGCGAAGTTCTGCATGAGTCGGGACAAGGGCAGCAGGATGCCGTGAGGCAGGCCGACGATGCGCCACTGGCCGGTGGAGTTGGTGGCCAGGGAGAACTCGCCGGTATAGGTGCTCCCCTCCGGGGCGGGGGTGAAGACACCCAGGGAGTTGAGCACCCCCACCTGCCCGGAGGTCACCGTGAAGGAGCCGTTGGCCGCCACCGAGACCTGCGGCTCGGTCGACCCGCTATAGGCGCTCACCGTCTCCAGGGGCTTCCACTGCGCGACGGCGTGATCGCTGAGGAACTGCTTGGCGGTGGCGAAGTCGTCGGCGAACCCCGCGATGGTGGCGCGCAGGAAACCGTTGACGATGTCCTCGGCCGAGTCCCCCTCACCCGGCCCGGGAGCGGTCTCGATGAGGGCGTTGGTGTCGGAGGCGGCCACCCCGGAGCGGGTGACGCGGCTGGAGCTCGGAAGCGCCGTGCAGCCGGCCAGCACTCCGGCGGCCGTGGCCGAGAGCAGCCCCAGCGCGCCGCGTCGTGACAATCTGGCCGGAACCGTTCCGAGGATCCCGGTGGGCTCAGTGGGCCCGGTGGGCCCGGTGGGCTCTGCGGACTCGGCGGATCTGCGCCCCTGAGTGGGCGCGTCGCGGTTCATCGGCTGCGTCATCGGCGCCACCCCTCTTCCTCGGCCTCCTCGGGTGTGCGGGTGGCGGGCTCCTGACCGGGAAGGACGACGACGACTCGGCCGACGTCCTCGGTGACCGCGTCGTGGCTCTCCCCGGCCAGGGGGATGTCGCCCAGGACGACGCTCTGGCGGGCCCGGCGGGTGGCGGGCGCGGGCCCCAGGGGGCCGACCGGGGAGAAGGAGGACTCCTCGTCGATGGGGATGCCGGCGCGGGCCACCGCGGGCGCGTCCTGCGGGACGAGCTCGAGGGGGCCGGGGCCGCTGAGCCGGCCGGGACCGCCGTCGGCCCCCTGGGTGCGGGGCAGGACCAGCAGGAAGGAGGAGCCGTCGGCCGGCCACCCCCAGGCCGAGAGGCGCCCGCCGTGCAGACGGGCATCCTCCATGGCGATGGACAGCCCCAGTCCGGTGCCTCCCAGGCTGCGCTTGCGCGAGGGGTCGGCGCGATAGAAGCGGTCGAAGACCTTGGTGACGACGTCGGGGCTCATGCCGATGCCGTGGTCGCGCACCCGCACCGCCACCGCATCGGCATCCACGGCGACGGTGACGTCCATCGGCTTGCCCTCACCGTGCTCGAGCGCGTTGACCACGAGGTTGCGGATGATGCGCTCGACCCTGGTGACGTCGATCTCCGCGGTGGCCGGCTCCTCGGGGAGGTGGAGGCGCAGCTCGGTGCCGGTGGCGTCGAAGTGGAACTGGGTGGTCTCGATGACGGTGTCGACCACCTGGGCGAGGTCGATCTCCTCCAGCCGGAGCTTGACATTCCCGGAGTCGATGCGGGAGATGTCCAGCAGGTCGGTGAGCATGGTCTCGAAGCGGTCCACCGAGCTGGACAGGACCTGGATGCTGCGCAGGGCGAAGGGATCGGAGATCTCCTCGCGCGCGTCCTGGATCTGCTCCGTGGCCAGGCGGATCGAGGCCAGCGGGGTGCGCAGCTCGTGGGAGACGTCGGAGACGAAGAGGCGCTGCACCTTGGACAGGGACTCCAAGCGCTCGATCTGGTCCTCCAGCGAGGTCGCCATGTGGTTGAAGGATCTGGCCAGGGTGGATATCTCGTCCTCCCCCTGGATGCTCAGCCGCTCGGCCAGCAGTCCGGAGGCCAGCCGCTCAGCGGCCCGGGCGGTGTGCCGCACGGGGCTGAGCACCCACCTGGTGAAGGCCCACACCACGACGATGAGGATGGCCAGGAAGCCCAGCCCCCCAATGGTGATGTTGCGCGAGGCCAGGGAGACGATGCGCTGCTCGCTGGCCAGGCTGTAGACGAGGTAGAGGTCGTACTCCCCTGCCAGGGGCAGGCTCACCCGGGTCCCCACGATGAGCCCCGGATCCGTGCCCCCCTCATCGTTGGGAACCGCCACCGACTGCCAGTACTGGGCGCGCGCCCCGCCCTCATCGAGGGCCCGGGTCATCTCAGGGGTGATGAGGGAGCGCAGACGGGTGTCGGTCTCGAGGTCGTTGACGACCGTCGTCGAGGTCTCCTCCTCGTTGCGCAGCATGAGGACCCCCACTCCCCCGGAGGAGGAGATCGAGTCCTTGGCGCCGTTGACCTGCCGCTCGGCGGCGGCTGAGACCTCGTCGACAGTGACTGCCGTGGTCGAGTCGAACTCGGCCTGAGCGACGCTGGCGCGCAACGCGGCATCGGCGAGGATGACGTCACGCTGATCGGCGAACACCTCGGAGCGGATCCGGTCGGTCACGAAGGTCAGCAGCAGCACAATGAGAAGCAGACCAATGACGGTGGCGGTGCACACCATGCGCACCTCGAGGCTGCGGCGCAGCAGCCCCGGCAGAGGCAGACGCCGAACCAGCCGCTCCTCCGCGGTGCCCACCGATGACCCCATCGACGTGCCCCCTGAATTACGCATCGGGTTCATTGTATGGCGCCCGATGCGCCGTCGCTCACGCGGATTCGCCGACCCTGTAGCCGACACCGCGCACCGTCACCACGATCGAGGGACGCTCGGGGTCCTTCTCGATCTTGGCCCGCAGGCGCTGAACGTGAACATTGACCAGTCGGGTGTCGGCCGGGTGCTGGTAACCCCACACCTGGCTGAGGAGCTCCTCACGGGTGAAGACCTTCCACGGCGACCGGGCCAGAGTCACCAGCAGCTCGAACTCCAGCGGCGTCAGGGAGATGACCGACTCGCCGCGCTTGACCTGGTGACCGGCGACGTCGATGTCGAGGTCCCCGGCACGCACGTGCTCGGCCGCACCGGGGTTGGTGCGACGCAGGCGGGTGGAGACACGGGCCAGCAGCTCCTTGGACTTGAAGGGCTTGGTCACATAGTCGTCCGCACCGGCCTCAAGACCGGCGACAACGTCCTGGGTGTCGGTGCGCGCGGTCAGCATGATGATCGGCACGTCGGACTCGGAGCGGATGAGCCGGCAGATCTCGACGCCGTCGAGCCCGGGAAGCATGAGGTCGAGCAGGACCAGATCGGGGTTGACCTCGTGGAAGGCGTCCAGGGCTTTGGCCCCGTCATGACAAAGTGTGGGCGTGTAGCTCTCCGACTCCAGCATGATGCCGATCATCTCGGCCAGGGATGCATCGTCGTCGACGACCAGAATGCGCGTGCTCATAGCCCGTATCTTGGCATGAGCCCCAGGACCCGAGGGACACCCGGACCACCGAGGTGGCGCCCACAGTTTCTCCAGGAAATTAAGAGAATCCCCTCAGTTACGGGAAAAACCGGCGTCATCGCGCCCAGAAGCCGGGATTATTGCGGCCGAACCGTGATCTTCGCTGCGCCCCCTGAACCTGGCTCAGGGCACACGCAGAGCTCCAGAGGCACGATTTCCTCCTCCAGGGGGAGGGCCAGATGACGGCCGGACATGACAGCATGGGCTTATGAGTACCGACTTCCCCCCTGACGGCAGCGGTCCGAGCGGAGAGCCGGACCGCGAGGCTCACGGCACCTCCGGCAGCGACTTCGTCGGAGGCGATCAGGACGGATGGCAGGCCCCCGACGCCGGCGCCTTCACAGGAGCTCCCTCCTACCCGGCTCCGGGCTCAGCAGCGGGACCCCAGTACCCCGGCTACGGCGGCTACCAGACGCCACCGGTGGGCCAGCCGGGCTACGCAGGCGGCTCAGTCCCCGGAAGCGCCCCCTATCCCGGAGCACCGGGGTACCCGGGAGCTCCCGGCGGCCCCGGATACCCGGGCTACGGCGGCTACACGTCGGCACTTGCCCCCAAGCCCTCGATCATCCCCCTGCGGCCGCTGTCCATCGGAGAGATCCTCGGGGGAGCCTTCGAGTCCCTGCGCGCCAACCCCAAGGCCATGTTCGTACCCTCGCTGGTGGTGATGAGCGTTGTGGGGCTCTTGTCCGCCGGCAGCTTCGCCCTGTTCCTGTCCCGGCTCGGCCTGCCGAACCTGACGTCCGGGAAGGTTGAGCTCTCCGACGCCGACCTGGACAAGATCGGGGCATCGTTGGTGGGCCTGCTCGTCCAGCTCGGCGTGACCAGCGTGCTGAGCATGATGGCCACCTCGATCATTATCGGCCTGCTCATCGTGACCGTCTCACGCACCATTCTGGGCCGCAAGGCGTCCCTCGGCGACGTGTGGCAGCGCACCCGGCCGCGAGTGTGGGCGCTCATCGGCCAGACGCTCCTCATCGAGCTCATCCTCGCCGTCATCACCGCCGTCTTCGCCGCAGTCGCCGTCGGCATCGGCTGGGCCCTCCTGGGGAACGTCATTGCCAACGGGGCCGCTGAGGACTCCGCCGGGACCATCATCCTCGCCATCCTGGCGATCCTGGCGGTGATCGCCGTGCTCGGGCTGGCGATCTTCGCGCTGATGTGCAAGCTGTGTCTGGCGCCGGCGGCACTGGTCCTGGAGAACATCGGCGTCATGGAGGGGATCTCCCGCTCCTGGACCCTCACGCGGGGTTACTTCTGGCGGATCTTCGGCATCCGCCTGCTCTCCTTCATCATCGTCTTCTTCGCCTCCCAGATCGTGTCCCAGGGCGTGTCCATCGTCATGCAGGGGCTCCTCTACGCCGCCCCGGACATGACCCTCGCGATCCTGGTGGCATCGACGCTTCTCAGCAGTCTCGTCCAGGCCGCGATCCTGCCCTTCGACTCCGCCGTGGTCGCGCTCATGTACACCGACCTGCGGATGCGCTCCGAGGGCCTGGACGTCGAGCTGCGTCACGCCGCCGGAGTATGAGCCGGCCGTGACACCTCTCAGGACGATCAGCGCGCAGGCCCCGGCGACCCCCGACGCCGACGAGGCCCGGCGCGCCGCGGGTAGGGAGCTCTCCCGTCCGATCTACCACGACCATCACGATCTGTGGGACCGGATCTGGAGCTGGCTCAGGGGGCTCTTCGATGTCGGCAGCATGGTCCCCGGGGTTCCCTCCTGGGTGTCCACGCTCATCGTGGTTCTCGTCGTCGCCGCCGGTATCGCGCTGCTGACCCTCCTGCTGACCAGGCTGTCCTCGGCCCGCCGGGTGGCGACGCCGCCGTCGCTGTCGGTCTTCACCGACGACCGCGATGCCGACGCTCTGACCCGAGCCGCGGACACGGCGGCCGCGCAGGCCGACTTCACCACCGCCGTCGTCGAACGCTTCCGCGCCATCATCCGCTCCCTCGATGAGCGCGGGATCATTGACGAGTACCCGGGCATGACGGCCCTGGAGGCGGCCACACTCACCCGCCAGGCCCTCGGCGAGCACGGGGTCGTGGCCGCGCTGTACGAGGCCGCCCACCTGTTCGACGCCGTCCTCTACGGTCGAGTGGTCTCCACCAGCGCCCAGGACCAGCAGATGCGCGAGCTCGCCGATCAGATGACCACGGTCCGCCTCCCCAGCGGACACGCCCTCGTCGGCGCCTCCGCCCACGCCCCGGGGACGCCGGCATGAGCACCCCCACGACGACGTCGCAGCCCCCGCCTCCCCCGGACTCCCCTCTCGAGGCCGCCCCGCCCCAGGTGACGGGTCCGCGCTGGTCCCGGCGCTGGCGCCGGTGGCGCCCAGGAGTCATCGCGGTGGCCCTCATGCTCATCCCCGTCCTGGTGACCGTGTGGACTCGGACCATCACCTCCACGACGCCGCTGGCCATCGACAACCCCAAGGACTGGGGAACCATGGCGCTCGCCGAGCTGCTGCGCGACGAGGGGATCTCCGTGAGCAAGGCCGGCAGCCTCTCCCAGGCCGTGGACGCCGGCCGCCAGGGCGCAACCATCGCCGTGGTCAACGCCGACCGGCTCAGCAACCAGGACCGGCGGGCCCTGGCCGAGTCGGGCGGCGACGTCGTCGTCGTCGGAGCCGAGAGCGGCAGCGACGCCCTGGCGGGGCTGACGGGCATGACCGCCAAGGGCACCGCGGCAGCGGCCTCCTCCACCCGGGCGCCACAGTGCAACGACGCCGATGCCCAGGCCGCCCGGAGCCTGGCCGGCACGCGCGCCTCGGTGTCCCTGCAGGGCGATGGCGACGCCGTCGGCTGCTTCCCGGTGGGCGAGGACCGTTACGCCTATGCCACCGACTCCCTGCCCAGCGGTGCCACGCTGCGGGTCCTGCCCGATCCCGCGCCGGTGACCAACGTTCACCTGGCCCAGGAGGGGCACGCAGCCTTGGGAGTGCGCGCACTGGGCCACCACAGCCGCGTGCTGTGGTTGGACGCAGAGCACATGGAGGCGCCCTCCGTGTGGAACTCCTCCTCCACTCCCCCTTGGCTTCCGGTCCTCATCTTCCAGCTCCTCGTCATCGCCGGCGTGCTGGCGATCGTCCAGGGGCGTCGCTTCGGCGGCATCGTGAGCGAGGACCTGCCCGTCGTCGTGCGCTCCATCGAGACCACGGTGGCCCGCGGACGTCTCTACCGTCAGGGCTCGGACCGGCCCCGTGCGGCCCAGGCCCTGCGCTCGGGTGCCGCGCTGCGTCTGGGCGCCACCCTGGGCCTGCCCCCCGGGACCTCGCGCCGTGACGTCATCGCCGCCGTCTCCCTGGCCTCGGGCATCGCCCCGGCCACGGTGGACTCTCTTCTTTACGGCCCGCCGCCAACCAGCGACAACGCCCTGGCCACCCTGGCAGTTCAGCTCGACCAACTCGAGAGCGAGGTTCACTCCACATGAGCACGGACAGCACCGACCCCACCCGCACCCCGGGCATCGCAGGTGACGCGGATACCGGCGCACCCCACTCCCAGGCCCCCGATGGCCCGGACGCCTCGGGAACCCACAGCGCCCCACAGGTCTCACCGCCCTCCCCCCGCGGGGAGGACGGCTCCGACCCGCGCAGGCGCCTGGTGGCCGTGCGCAGCGAGGTGGGCAAGGCCGTCGTCGGTCAGGAGGCAGCTGTGACCGGGCTGGTCATCGCCCTGCTCGCCGGCGGGCACGTCCTGCTCGAGGGGGTTCCCGGCGTGGCCAAGACCCTCCTGGTGCGGTCGCTGGCCACCGCGCTGGATCTGGAGACCAAACGCATCCAGTTCACCCCCGACCTCATGCCCGGGGACGTCACCGGCTCACTCATCTACGACTCCCGCAGCGCCCAGTTCTCCTTCCGGGCCGGTCCCGTCTTCACCAACCTCCTGCTGGCCGACGAGATCAACCGCACCCCGCCCAAGACGCAGTCGGCGCTGTTGGAGGCCATGGAGGAGCGTCAGGTCTCCATCGACGGCGAGCCCCGGGCCCTGCCGGATCCGTTCATGGTGATCGCCACCCAGAACCCGGTGGAGTACGAGGGGACCTACCCGCTGCCCGAGGCCCAGCTGGACCGTTTCCTGCTCAAGCTGGTGCTGCCCCTGCCCGAGCGGGCCCAGGAGATCGAGGTGCTCTCCCGCCACACCTCAGGATTCGATCCGCGCGACCTGCTCTCGGCGGGGCTGCGGGCCGTCGCCGGGGTCCAGGAACTGGCTCAGGCCCGGGCCCAGGTGAGCACGGTCGGAGTCACGCCGGAGGTGCTGGCCTACGCGGTGGATCTCGTGCGCGCCACCCGCTCCATGCCCTCGGTGGCCCTGGGGGTCTCACCGCGTGGGGCCACGGCGCTCCTGGCCGCGTCACGGGCCTGGGCCTGGCTCGCCGGCAGGTCCTTCGTCACTCCCGATGACATCAAGGCACTGGCGCTTCCGGCTCTGCGCCATCGCATCAAGCTGCACGCCGAGGCCGAGATGGAGGGCATCACCCCTCAGTCCGTCATCGAGGCCGTGCTGCGAACCGTGCCGGTCCCGCGCTGAGGCATCGGCCGCCGAAGACCACGAGCACAGAACCGATCAGCTGACCGACTCACGACAGGAGTGGCATGTTCCTGACGATGCGCGCCGTATGGGCGATGCTTGCGGGGATCGCCCTGGTCCTCATCGCGCCGCGCCCGGCCACCGTGCTGGCCTGGGCCGGCGTGGTCATGGTCCTCGTCGTGATCGACGTGGTGAGCGCCCCCTCGCCCGCAGTGCTGCGGGCCTCGCGCTCCGTGAGCCACGGCGTGCGGCTGGGCGAGTCGATCACTGCGACACTGACGCTCACCAACACCGGTCGGCGCACGGCCCGCCTCCTGCTGCGCGATGCCTGGCCCCCCAGCGCCGGGGCGACCCACGATCGCGGGGCGATGACGCTCCCCCCGGCCCAGCGCCGTCGTCATTCCACGGTGCTCACGCCCCGACGCCGGGGGGAGCGTCAGGCGGGGCCACTGACTGTCAGGGTGATGGGTCCCCTGGGCATCGCGGGGCGGCAGGCGTCATTGGAGGTCCCTGCCTCCGTCCGGGTCCTGCCGGCCTTCCGCTCGCGCCGCCACCTGCACTCGCGCCTGGCCCGGCTGCGGGAGATGGACGGACGCAGCGCCGTCATGGTGCGCGGGGAGGGGACCGAGTTCGACTCCCTGCGCGAGTACGTCGTCGGAGACGACGTGCGCTCCATCGACTGGCGCTCCACTGCCCGCCGGGGCGAGGTGCTGGTACGCACCTGGCGCCCGGAGCGCGATCGGAGGGTTCTCGTCATCATCGACTCGGGTCGACTGTCCGCTGCCCGGCTGGGGGACGCCCCCAGGCTCGACGCCCAGATCGAGGCCACCCTGCTGCTGGCGGCCCTGGCCTCCCGCGCCGGCGACCGGGTCGACGTCCTGGCCATGGACGACGCCGTGCGCGCACAGGTGCGGGGCAGCGCCGGACCGGTGCTCATGACCGAGCTGGCCGAGCACCTGACCGATGTGGAGCCGCGCCTGACCGAGCTCGACTGGACCCTCGTGGCCTCTCTGGTGCGCACCACGCTCTCGCAGCGCGCACTGGTGGTGGTCATCTCCGCCCTGGACGGCAGCGCCGGGGACGCGACGATGATTCGGACGCTGGCGGCTCTGGCCCGGGAGCACACGGTTGTTCTCGCCTCGGCCCTGGACCCCGAGCTGGAGGAGCTCAGGTCGACGCGTGACGACACCGACTCGGTGTACGTGGCCGCCTCCGCGGAGAAGGACCTGGTGGAGATGCACGCCGTGCGCCGCCGCCTGAGTCGCGGCGGGGTGGAGGTCGTGGAGGCACCCGACCAGGGGCTTGCTCCGGCACTGGCCGACTGCTACCTGGACCTCAAGGCCGCGGGGCGTCTATGAGGCGCACTGCGACGACGCCCGGTTCAGCCGGCCTCGGGCTGGACGTAGCCGGCCTCATCCTCCTCGAGGTCACCCGTGGACCCTGCGGCGACGGCGGAGCGGCCCAGAATGAGGGTGTATGCCCACAGCAGTGCCAACGCACCGGCTCCGATGGCGATCTTGACCAACCAGGGGATGGGGGCCGGAGTCACGAAGGCCTCGATGAGTCCGGCGACCGCCAGGGCTGCGGTCAGGCCCACGGCCACCGTGATGAGGGCCCGTCCCTCGGCGGCCAGCGCGGCCGTGCGGCTGCGCCGGCCGGGGACCAGCATGGTCCAGAAGAGCTTGAGTCCGGCCGCGCCGGCGACGAAGATGCAGGTCAGCTCCAGCAGGCCGTGCGGCGAGATGAGCGAGAGGAACACGCCGAGCATGTCGTGGTCGGCCATGATCGCCCCGGCCTGTCCCACGCCGACGGCGTTCTGGTACAGCATGTAGAGCGGCAGGAACCCCGTGATCCCTCCGGCCACGCAGATCGCTGCGATACGGGCGTTATTCGTCCACACCGCAGCGGCGAAGTCGGGGGCGGAGTACGTGGAGTAGTAGGACTCGAAGGCCTCATGGGCGTAGGTGTCCAGCTTCTCGGGGGTGCCCAGAGCGGCCATGGCCTCCGGACTGCGCAGGGTCCACGCCCCCACCACCAGCGCCAGGGCGATCTCGGCAACCATGACCCCGCAGGTCCACCACCGGATGCGGTACAGGGCCGCCGGCACGGACTGGAGAACAAAGCGGCGCACCGAACGGCTCCTCACCTCCCGTGTTCCGGTCAGGCGGCCGCGAGCCGCGGCCACTCGGGAGGACAGCTCGGCGATGAGCTGCGGATCCGGCGCGGCCGAGCGCACCCGCGACAGATGACGGGCGCAGGTGCGGTAGAGAGCCACGAGCTCATCGGTCTCAGCCCCGCTGAGGTGGCCGCGCCCCACGAGCACATCGAGACGTTCCCACTGATCGCGGTGCGCCGCGGAGAAAGCATCAAGATCCACGCAAGGAGTCTGTCATGACTGCCGCATCCCCTACATCCTCCGAGCGGATGATCGAGCCCGAGCTGCTCATCACCGGGGAGGCGGTCGCCCTGGAGATCACCCCGGCGACGGTCGCCAATCGCATCACCTCGGGACTCATCGACTACGCCGTCTATGCCCTGGGGGCAGGACTGTCCGTGGTCGTGGTGCTGGTGCTGGCCATCTCCACGGGCTCGGAGTTCCAAGAGAATCTCGCGTTGACCCGGGCGATGCTGTCCCTGGCCCTCCTCGCCTGGATGGTCGTCATCCCTCTGCTCGTCGAGCTCCTCAGCGGGGGCCGGAGCCTGGGCCGCATGGTGACCGGGGCCCGGGTGGTGCGCGACGACGGCGGTACCGTCAGGCTGCGCCACTGCCTGGTGCGCACGCTGCTGGCCGTCGTCGAGATCTGGGGCACCTGGGCCGTACCGGCCCTGTGCGCCAGCATCGTCTCCAAGCGGGGGAAGCGGTTCGGGGACATGCTGGCCGGCACCTACGTGGTTCGAGAGCATCACCGCTCCCACATGGCGCCACCGCTGCTGATGCCCCCCGAGCTGGCTCAGTGGGCGGCGGGCACGGACCTGCGCGCCCTGCCCGGGAACCTGAGCCTGACGGCGCGCACCTTCCTGCAGCGCGCCTCCTCCCCCGTGCCCTCCTCCCGCCACCAGCTGGGACTCGAGCTGGCTTCTCAGGTCCAGGGATACGTCTCTCCCCCGCCTCCCGCCGGCACGCACCCCGAACGGTTCCTTGCCGCGGTTCTCACCGAGCGCCGTAACCGTGAGCTGGTGCTGGAGAGCCGCGACCGCCGGCTGGAGGAGGACGTGCTGCGGGACATGGCCCGCCCGCCCTATGGGGTGGGCGGAGAGACCCGACGGCGTTGAACCACCCCGGGCTCGGCCCCACGACGGGCCACCCGGGTCGCAGCGGGGGCGCGGCGCCTCAGCCCTGAGGGTCGGGACCGGGAGCGGGCACGCGTGATGCCTCGTGAACCAGGAGGATCGGAACGCCGTCGCGCACCGGATAGGCCAGGCCCGTGCCCCGGGAGACGAGTGCGGGGCGACCGGCCTCGTCGAGGCCGTCAACGAGCTCCTCGCCGCTGAGCGGGCAGCGCAGGGCGGACCTCAGTCCGGAGGGGAGGACCGCTCGCTGCTCAGGCACGGGAACGTCCGACCGGCTCATGCGTCCCCCTTCTGTCCGCGCAGGACCCGCAGGTGCCCGCGCCGCAGGATCTCGTCCTCGGCGATCTCCGGCGGGGGCGGCAGCGGGGCCGTCAGGGAGGCCGGCATGATCCCGCCGGGGCGGGGTCGGTGCTCGGCCGGCGAGGCGACCGGGCGTGGGGCGCGGGAGGCCTCGCGCACGGCGTCGGCCAGGGCCAGGAGGTCGTCCTCACTGGGGGGAGCCGGCTCGAACTCGGTGGCCAGGCGGATGATCTGCCAGCCGCGGGGGGCCGTGAAGGAGGAGACGTGCTTGTCGCACAGGTCGTAGGCCTCGGGCTGGGCCTCGGTGGCCAGTGGCCCCAGCACGATGGTGGAGTCCGCGTAGACGGAAGTCAGGGTGGCCACGGCTGGGCGCTCGCAGCCGGGCTTGCGGCAGTGTCGGACTCTTCTCACGCTCGCAGGTTACCGTGCCGTTGCCCGCCGGTCATCCACACGCCGCTTAGGCTGGCCGATGTGACCGACCTGTTCCCCTTCTCGCCCGGGCGGATCCCCCCGCGCTCCGCCGCGGCACCGGGGCGCCGCCCGAGCAGTCGTCGTGACCGCCACGGCCGGGGGCTGCGCGGTCCACTCCTGCCGCCGCATCTGCCGGCCTGGCGCACTCGCGCCGAGCGCTTCGACGAGCTCGTCGTGGACGCGGCCCAGAACCTGGCCAGACGCTGGCCGTCGGTGGATCAGATCCAGTTCGCCGTCGAGGAGGTCCCGCCCTCGGATCCGGCGCCCTGGGAGCGCTCGGTGGTGCTGGGACGCGGCTTCACCGCTGAGCCCCGTGCGGGACTGCCGGCGCGCGTCGTCATCTACCGCCGACCGGTGGCCTCCCGGGCCACGAACGATGCCGAGCTGGCCGACCTGGTGCACCGTGTCGTCGTCGAGCAGGTGGCCCTCATGCTGGGGCGCCGCCCCGAGGAGATCGATCCCGGCTCGGCCCTGTGAGACGGACCTCCCGCCCGGGGCCCGGTGTCGTCAGTCCAGCAGGATGCGGCGCTGGGCCTGAACGGTGGCGTCGGGCTGAGCCGGCACGGTGGAGATGAGCGTGCCGGCCAGGTCCCCACCGGCCTGCGCGGTCACGATGGTTGCGGCGGCCAGGCCACTGGGGGTGTGCGAGGTCCCCGATGAGCCCTTCCGACCGGCCGCGTTCAGGCGGACGGCGGAGACCTTGGCCGGCACCTCGACGACGCTGGAACTGCCCTTGGCGACCTTGACGTCCTGCTTCCAGGAGCCGTCGAGGGAGGACAGGGTCACCGAGGTGGTCTCACCGCTGTTGGCCACGGTGACCGCCGAGCTCAGGGAGGCCGCGCGCGGCACCGCCAGCAGGCCGGAGTCCGCGGCACCGGGCAGCGCGGCCTGCGCCCAGGCCTGGTCGTGGACGAGGGCCTTGGAGCGCGCGGGGTACTCGCCGCCGCTGCGCACCATGCGGACAGCGGCTCCCACCGGTGTGTTCGAGGTGACCTGCACCCCGTAGGTGCCCGCGGGCACGCCGGCCAGCTGGATGTCGAAGACGGAGCCGGCGTCGATGGTCACGGACTGCGCCCCGCTCAGCGGGCGGGCACCGTCCTTGCCGAGCATGGTCACCGACACGGTCGCCGGGGCGGCACCGGGGTTGACGATGCGCACGGCCGGGGTGTCGGAGGAGTCCGCACCGGTCTTGGCGTCGGGCACCTCACCCTGTGTGGCCGGCTCGGTGATCTCCACGCCGGGGATCACGAGGTCGGTGGCCGGGGCGGCTCCCGGGGTGATGACGTCGGTGCCGGCGGGGGTCTCCCCGTCGAGGGACTCGGTGACGAGGGTGGGCACCACGGAGCCGCCGTCGGCCTCGACGGATACGGCGATGCGCGGGTCCTGGCTGCCCTTCGTCTCCAGGGCCAGGGAGGAGGAGCCGCCCGCCGGCACGGTGATCTCCCCGTTGCTGGGCAGGCTGAGCCGGCCGATGGAACCGTAGAGGGTGACCTTCGCGGTGGCGGGGGTGACGCCGGGGTTGACCAGTCGCAGCTCGGCCGAGGAGCCCGCCGCGATGGAGCCGCCCACGATCCAGGACATGGCGGACGGCTGGGTGCAGGGGGCGGCGGTGAGCCCCCGCAAGTCACCGCTCTTGGTCAGAGTCGTCACCGCCCCGACGGCGTTGGCCACCCGGCCGTCCGCGGGCGCGAGAGTGAGGATGCCGCCCTCGGCGGTACTCATGGAGGTGGCCGTGTCGGTGGGGATGCTCCAACCGGCATAGGTGGCCGACTTGGCGGCCCCGTCTCCCTTGGCCGGGACGATGGCGGTGGAGGACTCCATGGCGCCCACGTCGGTGCCCCGCAATGTATTGGTGGGCGCGTGCGGGCAGACGTAGGTGGTGGTGCCTCCGGGCTGGGCCAGGCTCAGGGCCTGCAGCTGCGGGGTCGGTGTGGTCGGTGCGGTGTACCCCCACCAGGTGACGCCTCCGACGGCTGCGGCCAGCGCGAGGGAAGTCAGGACACCGACGCCGCGGGAGACCGTCTGCCCCAGTGACCGGCGGTGCCGCCTGGTGCTGGCGGGGCTCCTCCGCCGCTTCGTGGAGGGGCTGGTGGAGGGAGTGTCAGTCTCATCCACCGTCTCGGCATCGGTGGCATCCGACGCCTCGGCATCGGTGTCGGCAGCATCCTCGGCATCACTACGGGGGGCGTCGTCAGTGGCCTCGTCGGTGGGGGTGCTGCCTGAGTCCTGGTCCTGGCCGGCGGGGCTGTCATCGCCTTCCTCCGCCTGCGTGTCCGCCTCCTTGTTCACCGCCTCGTCCGCGATCTCATCCGCGGTCTCGTCGTCGGTCTTCTCCGCGGAGGCGGTCTCGTCGTCGGCCTGCTGCGGGTCCGGCCTGGTCGACCTGTGCTGCGGGGGCTGGGTCTCGGCCTTCTCCTCCGACTCCTGCTGGCTGTCGGCGTCGTCCTGACGGGGCTGCGTCATGAGGCCATCTCCTTTCCGCGTCGCAGGGGCAGTGCCGCCACCAGGGTCAGGGCCCAGACGGCCCAGATCGTGTAGGTCGCGGCGGCCGTGGACCTGCGGGTGTGGGTGACCACCAGCTCCCCGCCTTCAGAGCCGACGGTGAAGCCCTGCTTCCAGCTGCCGTCCTGGGCGCGAACCGTGGTGGCCTCAAGGCGCCGGCCATCGAGGGTGGCGCTCCAGCCGGCGTCGGAGCGCTCCACCATGACGAGGGTGCGGGGGCCGGCTCCGGCGGGGATCTCGGTGCGGGTCCCTGAGCCGGTACCGGTGGAGGCGACCGGGGTGACCACACCTCCGGCGTCCAGGAGGCTCAGGCGGGCCGAGTCGGGGTGAGCCGAGGACGTGACCCTCCAGGAGTTGCCCGAGGCGGTCTGGGCGAGCTGCTCCAGTCCCGGCGTTGAGGCCAGGCCCACGCGGGCCTCGGCGGTGACGGCGTCGCCCTCCTGATGATCGAGCACGACGACGGCGATGCCGTGGGCCGCCAGGGCGTCGGCGGCTCCCTTGTCCTGTCCGGCGGTGGCGCGGGTGACGATCTGGGCGAGCTCGACGTCGGCGGGGTCGTCCAGGACGAGTGCCTGACCTGAGGCTCCGCTGTTGGGCCTGGCCCTCTGAGCGTCCTTGCCGGGCTTGAGCCCGGGGTCGGCCAGTGCCGCGGCGGCACGGGTGCGCGCCTCGACGTTGACCGCTCCGGGCAGGACGTCGCTGATCTGGGTGCCGGGCCCGCGCCAGATGGTGGCCTGGAGCCCCTGCGTCGTGGAAGTGAGTCTGAGAACTCGTCCGGCCGCCTCCGAGCCCTGGAACTGCTCAGCGATGAGCGGGATCTGCTGGGGCGTGGAGTGCAGCGCCAGGACCCGCGGGTTACTGGCGCGGTGAGCCTGGTAGGACCAGATGCCACCGACCACCACCGGGGCGAGCAGGACGAGGCAGGCCGCGGTCGTGAAGGCCGCCTTGAGGCGGCGCGATCGCTTCCGCCTCACCGTCGGGTCTGTGGCCAAGGAGGAGGCCGCGTCAGCATCCTTCCGGCTCCTGCGCTCCAGCGCTCGACGGCCGCCTCTGGACCGCTGCCCAAGCAGGTCCCAGATGGTCTCGCCGGCGGTTAGGGCCGCCGCGAGGAAACCGCTCAGTGCCAGGGACAGACCGGCCCCGGACCATCCGTTGACGGGAGCCAGGCCGCTTCCGGCAACGTCCGGTCCCAGACCGGTCGGGGTGCGCAGGCAGAGCCCGGCCAGGATGAGGCCGCCCAGGGCCAGGAGGATGCCGGTGCGGGCCACCCGGACGCGCCGGGAGACGAAGAGCCCGACGACGCCCAGGACCGGGACCAGCGCCAGCAGTACCCGCAGCAGGACACTCAGAGCCCCGGAGGAGACCAGGGCGTCCAGGTCCATCGGGGAGCCGACCAGCAGGTCGAGACTGCTCGGCGCCGGCGCGGAGACGGGCAGGCCGATGTCGGTCAGCAGCAGCCGGACCCCCTCGGCCCAGCCCGCCCGGTGGCCCAGGAGCCAGGCGCCCCACCAGGCCGGGGCGGCGGTAACCAGCATGGGGACCAGGGTGAGGACCAGCTTGAAGCCGCGTCGCGTGGTCACCGACAGCAGAAGGATGATGACTGCCAGCACGGCGGCGGTGGCCGGGATGGCCGCGACGACGACGCTCAGCAGCAGCCCTGCGACGGCGGCAGCAGTCGCCGACCCGTAGCCGTACTTCTCCGTGGGGGGCAGGTCGACCTCGGGCTCGCGAGCGGCCGGGGCGCGGACGGCAGGGCCGGTCTCCGCCTCATCCTCACCGCGGTCATGATCCTCATCGTCCGAGGCATCCTCCCGGGCGGGGGTCGTGTCGGCCTCCCCGTCCTGGGCGGGTTCGGCATCACCCGCAGTATCACCCTCAACATCCACTGCATGCACTGCATCCTCGGTGGCCGCGGCGTCGTCGGTGTCCTCGGTGTCCTCGGCCTTCGACTCGGCCTGTGCCTCCTCATCCAGGTGGGCGAGGTCGGTGACCTTCTCGGTGGAGAATCGGTCGAGCTCGGCGCGCTCCTCGTCGGTGAGCAGGTGGGCACCCACCAGTCCGGACAGGACGAGGTCCCGCCGGTCGGCGCCCACTGCGCGGGCCAGCGCCAGCAGCGCCCAGGGCAGGACGAGGTGGACCAGGAGGGCACCGAGGCGCCCTTGGCCCAGGGCGAGCAGGAGGCTGGGAGACAGGGCCCACACGAGTGCCGCCCAGGCCCGCAGCACTACCTTCCGGGTCATCGTGCCGGCGGCGAACCATGCCCCCAGCGCCGCCAGGGGCACGGCCAGGAGCACCAGAGCGCTGATGAGCGCGCTGGTCTCCAGCCCCACCAGTCTTCCCAGAGCCGCCGGTAGCGCCAGGATGCCCAGCAATGGGGTGACGCCGCCCGGATAGCCGTCCGCGGTCGCGATCCAGGTGCTCCAGGCGCTGTCCCACATCTGACGCCAGCCGCCGCTGAACAGGGGCAGGGCCCCGCCGGTGATCGAGCGGGTCAGCAGCAGCCGGGACAGGCCGTAGGTGCTCAGCGCCAGCACCAGCACCATGACCGCACTCAGGGTGCGGCGCCGGCTGCGGGCCAGTGCGGCGAGCTCGCGCAGCTCGAGCTCACTGGGGGCCGCCGCACGGGCGCGACGCTCGCGCTCCTGGCGGCTGCGATCACGGCGCACCCCGCGGATCTCGGCCGCCGTGGCGTACAGACGCCCCAGCGCGGATGCAGGCACCTTGGTGTGCTGCGCGAGCCGGCGTCTGGCGGCCCTGACCCGTCGGCCGCGGCCGGCCACGGCCAGAGCCGCCCCGAGCTCGTCGCGGGCCAGCCCCGGAGCCTTGGAGGCCAGGCGCCATACGAACCGCATCAGTCCGAGAATGACGAACCAGGTCAGCAGCAGACCGATGGGACGGGTGGAGAAGGCCGCCCAGTTGATGAGCTGGGCGCTGCGCCGAGCCCGGAAGGATCGCTCCGGGTCGGGCTCGGGAAGGGCGACCTCGATGGCCTCGGCATCGGTGCGGGGCAGCGCGTCGGAGGAGTGGGAGACGGATGCGGGACGACGAAGCCCCTGGTAGGAGGCCCGTCGGTGGCGGATGACGGCAGTGGGTTCGACGATGACGCGGTATCCGGCCAGGCGCGCGGCGCGCGAGAGCTCCAGGCCGTCGCCGAAGGGGCCGAGCCACGGGGCGATGCCGCCGATCTCCTCCCACACGGCCCGGTCGATGAGGGCTCCGGCTGTTCCTACGGCCAGGACGTCACTGCGGTCATCGTGCTGACCCTGGTCGACCTCGCCGGGGACGATGTCATTGGCGCGGCGGGCCGAGGCAGTGGCGCGCAGCCCGACCTCTAGGAGCAGCTCGGGGTTGTCCCAGCCCACCTGCTTGGGTCCGACGATTCCCACGGAGCGGGCGTTGGTCGCGGCGGTGAGCAGCCGCTCGAGGCAGTCCTCGGCGGGCGCGGAGTCATCATGGAGCAGCCAGAACCACACCTGGTGCTCCGGCATCTCCGGGGTGGCCTCGGTGGGGGCCACGAGCCGCTGCTCGTAGGCGGTGATCGGCGAGAGCGCGCCGGTGGGACCGGTGATGGGACCCGAGCCCGACAGCAGCAGGTCCCGCACCGAGGTGCGCGGCCCGCTCGAGGTGGTGTCAGCATCTGAGCCCTCTGCGCCGTCGAGGGCCTCGGAGCTGCGGCGCTTGCGGTTACCGGCGGCGACAAGCCCGGCGTAAGCGGTCAATCCCCGTGAGACGGCGTCGCCGAAGTTCTTGGCCTCCTTGGCCCTGACGACGCGCACGGCAGTGACGGCGTCCAGCCCCGACCTCTGCACGAGCTCCTCGATCGGGGTTCCGTCCCCCAGCCCGTTGGCTCGCGAGGCGACGTCGACGACGAGGACGACGTCGGGCGCGCAGGTCTGTGAGGTGATCGCGGACAGTGTCTGCGCCAGAAACGGGCTCGCCCCGGCCGACACGACGACGGCCAGGGCTCCTACCCGACTGGCTCCCTGTGTGGAGCCGGCGGGGGTCATACTGCGCGACGCTTGAGCTTGCGCCGCTCGCGCTCCGACATGCCGCCCCAGATTCCGAAGCGCTCGTCGTTGGCGAGAGCGTACTCGAGGCACTCCTCACGAACCTCGCAAGTCGCACAGACTCGCTTGGCCTCACGTGTGGAACCACCCTTCTCAGGGAAGAAGGCCTCAGGGTCCGTCTGGGCGCACAGAGCGCGCTCCTGCCACGCCAGAGGACCTTCATCGACGTCGTCACCGCCACCGAAGAGGAGCGACAGTACCTCTGCGTCAGGCTCCTCTGGGTGCTTCAGTGGGCCGTCGCCGAGGATGTTCCACATGCCGGCCTCCCTTCGATCCGAGCTTCTTGCCAGTAAGAATTACATGCGTGTGAGACAAGGCCAGTCAAGCCAGCGAGGGAAAGTTCACCCTCTCGTGACCGTCGACATCATTCCTTGATACATCAAGGAACATCCCCATCTGGATGGAACCATATGTCGACTTCCTACAAAACCCCTGAGAGGCTCCCACTGCCTGGCTGACAGTGGAAATACCCACGGCACTGCAGAGGATTTCAGGACGCCTGACGCACGTTCACATCATGCCCCTACCGACTGGACACCACCAGGGAAGTTCCTGAAAGCCACAGGATCTGCTTCAATCGGGGTCATGTCAGATCCCCTGCTCCCACTGCTTCCCGGTCCTCAGGACGCCGACAGGCCATGGCTCGTTTGTTATGGAATCGACGAACGAGTCGAGCTGACCGGGCACGTCCTGTCCATGTGGCTGGCGAAGATCGCGGGATTCGTCACATCGGAGTCGACGCCCGGTGACGGAGTCCATGTGGGCCTCCCTGCGCACTGGCGGAGCGTCGCCTGGGCCTGCGGTACGTGGCTGGCGGGGCGCAGCGTGCTCCTGGGAAGCAGCGCGCACATCCACGCCGCCGGCCTCCTCCCCGAGCTGAGCGTGGCCTTCGCCCCGGAGAGCCTCTTCGATGAGGCCGAGGCGCAGGCACTGGTCCCGCCCGCCTCGCTGGCGCTGCGCTGGCCAGGTGAGCTGCCTGCCCTCGTGCTCGACGGCGCCGCCGACCTCATGCACTATCCCGACCGCTTCACACCGGTGAGCACTGCGGCTGATTCGGTGTGCCTCAGGGACCTCGCCGCCGAGGGGGCAGCGCCTGCGGCTCCGGGCACCACTGCGGCCACCGTCCCCTCAGGCGAGCGGCCCTCCACCCTGACGCGCGCCCAGCTGGCAGCCCGGGTCGAGGCGGCAGGCGCATCCACAGGGGCCGGCAATCGCTCTGCCTCACGTGCGGTCCTGGTGCGCAGCCCCGACACGGCCCAGATGCTCCAGGAGGTGCTGGTCGCCTGGCGCGCCGGGCGCACCGCGGTGGTTCTCACCCCCGAGGCGGATGACGACGTCGCCGCGGCCGCCATCCGGCAGGAGGGCATCACCGCCTGAGTCGGCAGGGCTCAGTCCCGCCACCCCCGGGATTAGGGGACGTCGGCCTGGACGAGGGTGCCCTCCCCCTCGACGGACAGGCTGCGTTCGTCGGCACTGACGAATACGGCCTCGCCCTGGGCGAGCGTCTGGGTGTCGGCCTGGGTCACCAGGGTCATGGCTCCCTCGACGGCCAGGAGGATGCGCGGCCCCCGTCCGGGGACCGGCAGGCGCCCGTCGGCGGCCACCACAGTGGTGACCATGAGCTCGAAGTCATCCACCGGCGCGTAGTAGGCGCGGGTGGCGCGAGAGAGGTACTCGGGGGCGGGGCGCACCGGCGGCGCCGCCACGTAGTCGACGCAGGCCAGCATCTCGGGGACATCAATGTGCTTGGCGCTCAGTCCGGCACGCAGCACGTTGTCCGAGGAGGCCATGACCTCCACGCCCAGACCGGAGATGTAGGCGTGCACGCTTCCCGCCGGTACGAACAGCGCCTCACCGGGCTGCAGGGTGACGGGGTTGAGCAGGAGCGCGGCGGCGATGCCGGGGTCCCCGGGGAAGGTGTCGGCCATCTTCACGACGTTGGAGTCCACTCGCAGCGACGGGGAGGTACCGGCCTCGAACCTGGCGGCAATCTCAGTGACGAGGGCGTCGATCTCCTGAGGGCTGGGACGCGTGGCGGCCGAGACGACGTCGGAGAAGACCTGCCGGATGCCGTAACGCGTGGGGTTGAGGCGCAGGGTGCGACGCATCCGGCGGGCCAGGGGGCTGTCCAGGCCGGCCAAGACCTCGACGGCGCGGCGCGGGGCGCGGAAACCGGCGACGGCCTGGAAGCGGGTGAGGGCCAGGACCATCTCCGGCTTGTGGTTCGTGTCCTTGTAGTTGCGGCAGGGGTGATCCAGGGCGATGCCCGCCTCGTCCTCCAGGGCGTAGCCCTCGGCGGCCTGGGCCTGGCTGGGGTGGACCTGGAGGGACAGGGGCTGCTCGGGCGCGATGAGCTTGAGGAGGAAGGGCAGCCGGCGCCCGAAGCGCCAGATGATGTCCTCCCCCAGGAGGCGCTCCGGCTCGGCGTCGATGAGCTCGGAGAGCACACCGCCCTCGGTGACCTGGGCGGGCCCGGCCGGGTGGGAACCGTACCAGGCCTCAGCCCAGGGGTCGCCGTCGTCAGCCCTGCCCAGGAGGGCTGGGATGGCGGAGGTCGACCCCCAGGCGTACCGCTGGCGCGCCGGCTCAAGTCGTCTCATGGCGCCTCACCGTACCGGTGCGCGGGCACGTCCTAGGCCTCGGCTCCGGGAGCCGGGAAGGGGGTGACCTCGGCCAGGCGGGGGTGCGCCCTGTCCTTGTCGGAGAGGATCGCCTCACTCAGAGGGATCGGCCAGGGCACATTCACCGTCTCATCGGCCAGGTTGAGGAAGGTGTACCGGGCGTCGGCCGACCAGTGGTCATTGACCAGGTAGGTGTAGGCGGTGTTGGGCTCCAGCGTCTGATAGGAGTTGCCCACGCCTCGAGGCACGAACACCGCCACCGACGGGTCGATCTCGCAGGTGTAGACGGCTCCGAAGGAGGGTCCCTCGCGCAGGTCCACCCAGGCGCCGAAGACGCGGCCGGTGGCCACCGAGACGAACTTGTCCCAGGGCTCGGCGTGGATGCCGCGGGTGACCCCGACCTCGTTGTTGAAGGAGATATTGTTCTGCACCGGCCCGAAGTCGGGCAGCCCCAGGGCCAGCATCTTCTCCCGCTGCCAGTTCTCCTTGAACCAGCCGCGGTTGTCCCCGTGAACAGTCAGGTCGATCCGCAGGAATCCCGGAATCGGCGTCTCCTCGATGGCAAGCGGCTTGCCCAGCTCGATCTGCCCCATTGATGGCCCCTTCTGTGCGCACAGGTCTTGGTCTCAGCGCCCCGTATCCGTCAGGCGCCATTGCCCGAGTCTATCGGTGTGGCCCGTCGACACCCCGAAGGACGAGGCCACCAGGGGCGGAACGTGCCGGGAAACACGAACATGAGCTCCCGATCCGCCCGATCCTGGCGCCATTGAGGGCCTCAATAGGTCATGCTTGGAGCATGCGAGGAATCATTCTGGCCGGAGGCTCCGGCACGCGACTCAACCCGATCACCCTGGGGACCTCCAAGCAGCTGGTGCCCGTCTACGACAAGCCGATGATCTACTACCCGCTGAGCACCCTCATGCTCGCCGGGATCCAGGACGTCCTGGTCATCACCACCCCCCACGACGCCCCCTCCTTCCACCGTCTCCTGGGCGACGGCTCCCAGCTCGGCGTCAACCTGTCCTACACGGTTCAGCAGGAGCCCAACGGCCTGGCTCAGGCCTTCGTCCTGGGCGCCGACTTCATCGGTGACGACAGCGCCGCCCTGGTCCTGGGCGACAACATCTTCTACGGCCCCGGCATGGGCACCCAGCTGCGCCGTCACACCAGCCCCGACGGCGGCGTCGTCTACGCCTACCAAGTCGCCAACCCCACGGCCTACGGCGTGGTCGAGTTCGATGAGAGCTTCAAGGCCATCTCCATCGAGGAGAAGCCGGCCCAGCCCCGCTCCAACTACGCCGTGCCCGGCCTGTACTTCTATGACAACGACGTCGTCGAGATCGCCAAGAACCTCCAGCCCTCCGCCCGCGGCGAGTACGAGATCACCGACGTCAACCGCACCTACCTGGAGGCCGGCCGGCTGACCGTGGAGGTCCTGCCCCGCGGCACCGCCTGGCTCGACACCGGCACCTTCGACTCCCTGGCCGACGCCACCAGCTTCATCCGCACCGTCCAGCACCGTCAGGGCCTCAACATCGGCGCTCCCGAGGAGGTCGCCTGGCGCATGGGCTTCATCGACGACGAGGGCCTGCGCCAGCGCGCCGAGCCCCTGGTGAAGTCCGGGTACGGCGCCTACCTCCTGGGTCTGCTGGAGAACCAGCAGTCCTGAGGATTCTGGCCGGAGACCTCCGGCCTGCTCCGTTCCTGCCTCATGACGTGTGGGCGGGCGGGCGCCACTCCGCGCCGCCCGCCCACAGTGCTCACGACTCCTGGGGCGCCTCGTACTTCTCGGCTGTGCGCGTCAGCATTGCGATGGCGGTTCCCAGTGCCGCAGTGGCGAAGCAGGTCGTGAGGAACCAGACCATCATGGGTGAGACCGGTGCACTCCACCACCACTCGATATGCTTGTTGAGGTCGAGTTCCCACCGTTCCTGGGCACCCTGCACGAATCGCAGCAGCAGCGTATGCAGGGTGATTGTCTGGCACAGCGATATGAAGACGGTGACCCAGACGGCCTGCGGAACTGTGAACCACGCCCCCTCATCCTGATCGACGGCCAGCATGAGGAAGAAGGTGGGCGCCAGCAGCGGGAAGATGTACCGGGCCTGATAGAGCTCGATGGTGTCCATGGCGCCGTTGGCGTAGAACAACGCCGGAAGAAGGACCATCGACCCCACGATGATCGCCAGAGCGGTCCACTTCCGCCAACCGCCACGGCGCAAGCCGACGGCCACGAAAGCACCGGCCGCCATAATGGTGAGCACATAGGGGGCACGGGCCCCCAGAGGAACATCGTGCCACCCCGGGGTCCATGTGTGCCCCCAAAATCCGCCGAGATACTTCGGAGCAGTCTCCAGCCCAACGAGGAGCTTCTCGAAGAACGGCTGCTTGTCGGCAGATTTTGCAGGATCAGACGCCTCGAAAACCCGCAGGAAGTATGCGACCTTCGACACCTGGGACGAAGCCATAAAGGTGCCGAACCCGAGGAGGGCCACTCCGGCGAGGGCACTCAGCCCTATCCATCCCCCTCGTTTCCACGGCACCGCGAAGAGCAGGGCAAGGCCGACAACAAGGAGGAAGAAGGCGGCGTCATATCGCGACGTCAAGCACATCACGGCGCCGATCACCGCGCAGATCACGAGGGCAATACGACGACGCCCGTTCTGCTGCGGGGCCATCAATGTTGCCGCGGAGTACGCAATCAACCCGGAGACGGCCCACGAGCTGGGATTGTTGGAAGCGATGAAGTAGACCCCCATGGGGACCCACGAGGCGACAATCGCGCCGATGAATGGCCGCCTCAACTGCCGCGGCGCACAGAAGCCGATGGTTCCCAGAAGCGTCACGGCGATGAGCACATTGACGCCGCGCATCACCAGGACCGAGGTCTGCACGTCCTTGCCGACGAGGAGGTGATGGAAGTGGTAGTAGCCAATTGGGTAGGCGCCATTGTCGAAGCGCTTGGACCACACCATATGAGAATCGTCGTACCCAAGCGCGCATCCCGCCGACTTATTCGATTGCAGGACGTAGCACCTCATTGACTCGTCCGCCACCGCGATCGGAACCCGGACCACCGGATCGCCGTCGACAACACTGGTCTGGCAGGACTCACCCGCCGGACGTGGGCACCAGATGCTGCCCAGGTGATAGTTGTCGTCGGGAGACGACTCCACCGGAGAGGACACCGCCCACCCGAGTCCGGTCAGCAGCATCAGGATGAGGAGGAGCCCGCCCACCACTGCCGGGCGCCGGGACAGCACGGCGCCGGTTTCCATACGACTCATGGTCGGCAGTCGTAAGTACTTGGTGAGCTCACGTCTCATGCTGATCTCCGACGAGAAACGGGTGCGAGGGAGTGTAAACCGGTCTGATTCAACTTACAGGAGGCCCTGGAGATAGGCCTCCAGGCGCTCCGTGGAGTCAGCCGGGGTGAAACCTGCAGCCTTGATCTTCGCCAGGTCCAGGGCCGAGCTCAGTGGCCGCGGTGCGATCCCATCCTGACCGGCGTAGTACTCCTCAGTGGTGACGGCAGTGACCTCGTCGGGACTATGGCCGGCGCGCTCGTAGACCCGCTTGGCGACATCGGCCCAGGAGACGATCGGCCCATCACCGGAGAGGTTGTAGGTACCGAACTCGGCGCCCGAGGTGAGGAGGTGGATGATGCCCGCCGCCAGATCGGAGGCGAAGGTGAGGCGCCCAGTCTGGTCGGCCACGACACTCGGCGTGATGCCGCGCTCAGCCAGGGAGAGCATCGTCTTGACGAAGTTCTTACCATCACCGACCACCCAGGAGGTGCGCACCAGGTAGTGCCGGGGACAGACACTGACGGCGGCGTCCCCGGCGGCCTTGGACTGGCCGTAGACCCCCAGCGGCGAGGGGGTCTCCTCCTCGGTGTGGAGGGCCGTGGCCCCGTCGAAGGTGTACTCGGTGGACAGGTGCACCAGCGTCAGGCCGTGCTGGACGGCCGCCCGGGCCAGGTTGACCGGGCCGACCGTGTTGGCCCGCCACGACAGGCGGCGCCCCTCAGGAGTCTCCGCCCCATCCACGTTGGTCCAGGCCGCGGCATTGATGACGATGTCGTAGCCAGTCCAGTCCCAGGAGGACATGGCGGCCGCGTCCGAGATATCCACCTCGGGCAGGTCGACGCCGGTAGGTTCGAAGCCCGCCTGTGGCAGCAGGGTCATGAGCGCGCGCCCCAGCTGGCCGTTGGCGCCGGTGACGAGAACCCGTCCGCGCATCTGCCCTTCGTCGTGCCCGGCACGGGGGAGAGAGGTCCCCTCAGTCTGCACCGGCATGGTCTCGTTCACTGGCCGTCTCTTCCTTCCCGCGTGCGTCGTATCGCCGACGTCTCACCATGGGCATAACCCGTCGATGAACACTACACGAGTGCACCGGCCACGTTGGTCGATATCACCAAGGACAAACGGCTTACCGCGCTCCGCTCAGGGGTAGGCACTAGCGCGCCAGGACGGCGCGGTAAGCCTCGACGTGCGCCTGGGCGGAGGCCCTCCAGGTGAACTCGGCGGCCCTCTCGAGTGCGGCGACCCCCAGGGCCCGGCGCCGCTCGGGCTGGGCGTCCAGGACCACGAGGCCCCGGGCAATGGCTTGGACGTCCGATCCGCAGTAGGCGACGGCGTCGCCCCCGACCTCTGGAAGGCTCAGCTCGCGGGTGGTGAGCACGGCGGCCCCGCAGGCCATGGCCTCCAGGACCGGCAGGCCGAAGCCCTCACCGATGGAGGGATAGGCCAGGATCTCGCAGCCGGACAGGAATCCGGGCAGGTCCTCCAGGGGCAGGTAGCCGGGCCGCAGGACGTTCAGGTGCCGGGGCACCTGAGCCAGGGCGGGCTCAATGTCCTCGTCCCACCCGGGTCCGCCGGCCAGGACCAGGGCCGGGGCGTCCTCACAGTCACGGAAGACGTCGATCCAGGCGCGCACCAGGTTGGGAACGTTCTTGCGGGGCTCCAGGGTCCCCAGGAAGCCAATGTAGCGCCGGCCCTCCAGTCCGAGGGAGGCGGCCACGCGGGCCCGTTCGGCGTCGTCGACCGGGTGGAACACGGAGGTGTCCACGCCGTGGTAGGCGACGTGGAAGCGCTCGGGGTCGCCTCCGACGTACTTGATGGTCTCGTCGCGAGTGGCCTGTGAGGGCACGACGAGTGCATCGGCCCGGCGCACGGCCCGGCGGATGGCGCTGGTGAAGAACCTCTGCTTGAGGGGTGAGTGCGCCTGCGGGTGGGAGAAGAACGTGGCGTCGTGGAGGGTGACGACCACGGGTACCTGATGCAGGGCCGGGAAGGTGTAGTGGGGCGAGTGCAGGACGTCGGGGCGGATGCGGCGGATGAGTGCCGGTAGCCCCGTCTGCTCCCAGGCCATCCGGGCGCCGCGCGACTCCATGGACTGCGAGACCGGGAAGAGGTGGGCGCGGGGCACCTTGGCGGAGAAGTGCGCCACGTCCCGCTGCTGGACGGCCATGGCCAGGTTGACGCCGCAGGCGATGAGCTCGGGCACGAGGTCGTCGACATAGCGACCCACGCCTCCGAGGTCAGCCGGGATCGCCGTCGCATCGAGAAGAACCTTCATGACGGCAGGCTACCGCGCCTGGCGCGGTCACCCCGTACTCTGAGCCCATGAGCGCAGATCATTCCCGCCCGGCGCACTCCCCGGCCCCTTCCCCCTCCCCCGCCTCCCGCACCGCGTCCTCCACCGCCAAGGGCCCCCGTCCACCGGCTCGCCCCCGCGGACCACGCGTAGGCATGGTGGTGGAGCAGCTGTGGCAGCCCGTGCCCGGGGGCTCGGGCACCTACATTGTCGAGCTCGCCCAGGCCCTGCGCGCCCGGCGGGTACCCGTGGCCGGGATCGCCGCCCACCACCAGGGGGCCGCCTCGCCGCGCCAGGTCGGACTGCCGCCGATGCCGATGCGCTCCTCCCACCTGCCGCGCACCGCCCTGTACGAGTCCTGGAACCGTCTGGGGCTGCCGCGGGCCGAGTCCATCCTGCCCGGCGCCCAGCTCATCCACGCCACGACCTGGGCGCTGCCCCCCACCTCGCTGCCGCTGGTCGTCACCGTGCACGACCTGGCCTTCCTGCGCTCACCCGAGCACTTCACCGCGCGCGGCAACGCCTACTTCAGCCGCTGCCTGGAGCGCGTCATCGCTGAGGCCAGCGCCATCGTCGTCCCCTCCCAGGCCACCGCCGACGACTGCATCGCGGCGGGGATCGACGCCGCCCGCCTCTACGTCATTCCCCACGGGGTGCGCACCCGCACTGTCACCGACGAGCAGGTCGAGGGTTTCCGAGCCGCCCGGGGCCTCACGCGCGACTACGTCCTGTGGACGGGTACCCGTGAGCCCCGCAAGAACCTGCTGGGACTGCTGCGCGCCTTCGCCCTCCTCATCGAGGAGCATGACGACGCCGGCGGCCTCGACCTGGTCCTCGTCGGTCCGGCCGGGTGGGGCGACGACGCCGCCGAGCGCGAGCTGCTGACCCGCCTGGGTGATCGGGTCCACGTCACCGGCAGGCTCGACGACGACGAGCTGGCGGCCGCCTACAGCGGCGCCCGCGCCTTCTGCTTCCCCTCCATCTGGGAGGGCTTCGGCCTGCCGGTCCTGGAGGCCATGGCCTATGGGGCCCCGGTGGTCACCAGTGCTGGGACCTGCATGGCCGAGGTGTGCGGACAGGCCGGCCTGCTGGCCGACCCCGCCTCGCCGCGTGAGATCGCCGGCCTGCTCGCCCAGGCCATCGGACCGCAGCACGACGAGCTGGCCGAGGCCGGCCGCGAGCGCGCCCGGACCTTCACCTGGGAGGCCTGCGCCGCCGCGCACACGGAGGTCTATCACGCCCTGATCGGGGGTGCGGTGTGACCCAGCCCGTCAGGCGTCCCTCAGCTCGCGTCGTCGTCGTCAACTGGCGCCAGGCCGAGCTGACGATCCGGACGGCCCGCTCCATCCGTGAGCAGCTGGGAGACGGGGACGTGCTGGTCGTCGTGGACAACGCCTCCGGCGACGGCTCGGCCGAGCGTCTGCGCCGAGAGGGACTCACGGTGGTCGAGTCCCCTGAGAACCGGGGCTTCGGCGCCGGCGTCAACATTGGGGCCCGGGGCATGGTCGAGGATGTCCTCGTCCTGCTCAACAATGACGCGGTGGCCGAGCCCGGCTTCCTCGAGGCACTCCTGGCCCCCCTGGGCGACCCGCCGTCCGCGGCGGCTCCGGCCGCGACCACGGCGCGGATTCTGCTGGCCGGCCGCTGGAAACCCGCCACCCCCGGCCAGCGGGACGCCCTCGTCTCCCCCCGCACCGGGCGGTGGACCCGGGTTGACGATGAGGCCGCTGCCCGCGGCGAGGGGGAGGTCCTGGTCAACTCCACGGGCAACCTGGTGGACGCCTCCGGCAACGGCTATGACCGGGACTGGCTGGTGCCTGCTGGGCAGGAGCACTCCCCCAGTGAGGTCTTCGGCCTGTGCGGGGGCGCCTGCGCGATCCGACGTGAGGCGTGGCAAGCCCTGGGAGGCTTTCGCGAGGACCTGTTCATGTACTACGAGGACACGGACCTGTCCTGGCGCCTGCGTGAGCGCGGGTGGCGAGTCCTCTACGTGCGTGAGGCCGTGGCGCGCCACGAGCACGCCTCCTCCTCGGGCACGGACTCACCGATGTTCATCCGGGTCAACGTCCGCAACCGGATCCTAACGGCAGCTGCCCACAGTCCGGCCCCAGTGGTGATGCAGGCACTGGCCCGTACGCTGGTGCGCTCCCTGCGAGGACCGCAGCGCGGCCCGGTGCTGAGGGGACTGGCTCAGGCTCTCGCCGGCCTGCCCCGCGAGCTGCATCGGCGGGCGAGGAGCCGCGCACGCGGCTCGGCGAGAAGTTGTTGATTGTGGCAAGCGCCTACGCCAGCGCCACCCCACTCGATACAGTGACGGGGCTGAAACCTTGTCAGACGCCCCAGGCGGTTCGGTAACATCGCCAAGCATGATGCGCCCCTGACCAGATCAAGGAGGATCCCCGACAATGGCTGGACACGCCGCACAATCCCCCCGAGTCACCGTGGTGACCCGGACCCGTAACCGTCCCCTGATGCTCAGGCGCGCACTCCAGTCGGTCGGGGCGCAGTCCTTCCAGGACCTCGAGCTCGTCATCGTCAATGACGCCGGAAGCACCGAGTCGGTGGACAGCGCTCTGGAGAGCGCTCCCGAGTGGCTCAGGGAGCGCACCCGGGTGGTCACCAACGAGACCTCTCACGGGCGCGAGGCCGCCCTGGAGGACGGTCTGGCCGTCTCCTCCTGCGAGTTCTTCGCGATCCATGACGACGACGACTCCTGGGAGCCCGGCTTCCTGGCCGCCTGCGTGGCCCACCTCGATGACCACCCCGAGCACGGTGCCGTGGCGACGCGCTGCGACGTCGTCGATGAGATAGTCACCGACGACGGCCTGGTCGAGCGTGGCCGGTGGGTGATGACGCAGGACAGGGAGAGCTGGACCCTCATCGACACGATGGTGGCCAACTATGTCCCGCCGATCTCGCAGCTCATCCGTCGTGAGGTGGCCGATCGCATCGGCCACTGGGACGGCACCCTGCTGACCCAGGCCGACTGGGACTTCAATCTGCGGCTGCTGGCGACCTCCCCGGTGGGATTCATCAGTGACGAGCCGCTGGCGCACTGGCACCACCGTGACTCCACCGACGGGACGATGGGTAACTCCGTCGTCGTCGACGCCGCCCACCACCGTACCGACAACCTCGCCATCCGGGACCGTTACGCCCGTCTGTCCGTGAGCTGCACCGGGACCGAGTCCTCCCCGCAGGGCGTGGCGGCCGCTTCCGAGAACCTCGGACTCCTGCTCGTCTCAGCGGAGTACTACCACCGGATCCAGAAGAGGCTGGAGCAGCAGGACGAGGAGATCGCGCACCTTAAGAAGGCCATGCACGACCTACGCTTCACCATCGGCGACCTGCATGACACGATGCGCCAGGTCCTTATGCACGCCTATGAGATCAACCTGAAGGTCGACCATGTGGAGGCCACGGCCAAGCCCTTCTTCCGCACTGTGGCCCAAGGGGTCAAGAAGATGCAGAGACGCTGAGTAGCGGCACTGTCCGCCCGCCGAGCCTCAGTCGTCCTTGGTGTGCTTCAACATGGGGCGAGGCGGGTCGATCCGCTCGTAGTGGGCCCCCAGGGCCACCAGGCCCCCGGACTCCATGCGCGGCCCGGGGATGATGTCGAAGGCCGTGGCCTTCTGGTAGGCGTCAATGACGCTGGAGAGCTGCCAGGGCTGGATGGAGGCGGAGATGAGGTAGGCGCCCGGCCGTAGCATCATCGCGGGGATGGAGATGTCCACGGTCCCCTCCCCCGGCTCGATCCTCTCGGGCTGGAAGCCGTCGTCGAGGCCGTGAAGCCCCCAGGCGAAGATGCCCTCACGGGTGTCGATGGAGCAGCCGAAGACGGGCTTCTCGATCGTCTCCTCGCAGTGGTAGTGAAGGCGAATGGTGGCCTCGTCCCCGGTACGCATGGAGGTCGCCGGCCGGCCCGTGCGGTCGAGCAGCTCGATGCGGCGGATCTGGGCCTCACCACTGCCGAAGCGGGTGCCTTGGCCCTCCTTGACCTTCTTGGCTCCGTGGGTGACGTCGGAGTACTTGTCGATGACCTCTGGGGCCGGGCCGACCTCCTTGAGGTGGCCGTGGTCGAGCCAGGCGACCTCATCGCAGAAGGTGCGCATCTGCTCCAGGCCGTGGGAGACGACGACGACGGTGCGGCCGTCCTCGCGGAACTCGGCGAACTTGTCCATGCACCGCTCCTGGAACTCCATGTCGCCGACGGCCAGGACCTCGTCGACCAGGAGGATCTCCGGCTCGACGTGGATGGACACGGAGAAGCCGAGGCGCACGTACATGCCCGAGGAGTAGTTCTTCACCGGCTGGTCGATGAACTCACCCACCCCGGAGAAGTCGACGATGTCATCGAACTTGGCCTCGATCTCCTTGCGGCTCATCCCCAGGATGGCGCCGTTGAGGAAGATGTTCTCCCTCCCGGAGAGCTCGGGGTGGAAGCCCGAGCCGACTTCCAGCATGGCGGCCATGCGCCCCCGGGCGGTAATGGAGCCCGAGTCGGGAGCCAGGATCTTAGCAATGCACTTGAGCAGCGTGGACTTGCCTGAGCCGTTGTGCCCCATGAGCCCGAAGGTCTTGCCCTCGGGGATGTCGAAGGTGATGTCCTTGAGCGCCCAGAAGTCCTCGTAGACGCCGCGGCCCCGCTGCAGGATGGCGCCCTTGAGGGACTGATTGCGGTGGTGATAGATCCGGAAGCGCTTGGAGACGTCCTCGATGCGCACGGCTGGCACTGCCGAGGATGATGCCGAGGCAGCCGACACCGACGACGTGAGTGATGATGCGGACGATCCGGTTGATGCGGTCATCTGGCGTGTCAGAGCTCCTCAACGATACTCGCCGAGTGCCGGCGGAAGAAGACCAGGCCCAGCGTAAGCATGACGACCGCCCATGCCAGGCAGGCTAGGAAGACGGGCAGCGACGGCAGGGCAAAGTCGTACAGGCAGGATCGGAAGGCCTCGAGGTAGGTCTCGGCGGGGTTGAGACGCAGGATCGTGGTCAGCGGGATCGGCCCGCCGTTGACCTGCCAGCCCTTGTCGAACAGGTCGTTCTGGACCTTGTTAACCATGGTCAGGGGGAAGACGACCCCGGAGGCGTACATCCACATCTGGTTGAAGATCTGCCACAGGTGGCCCAGGTCCCGGAAGTAGACAGTGGCGATGGACAGCATGAGGCCCAGTCCGACGGCGAACATCCCCACCAGTACGGTGACGACGAGCAGTGCCGGGATCATCGCCAGGACTCCCGGCCCTCCCAAGATCATGGCGATGATGACCAGCACGAGCAGCTCGAAGGCGAAGTCCACGGCCAGTGACAGGACCGCGGAGTAGATGAGGACCTGGCGGGGGAAGTAGACCTTGGTGAGGAGCCCCGCGTTGTCCACGAGGGCGTTCATGGAGGCCATGATGCCGCTGGAGAAGAAGGTCCAGCTGAGCACCCCGATGCCGATCCACAGCGCGAAGGAGTTGATGCCGGAGTTGCGGCCCGGCTCCACGCCTCCGCGGAAGACGACGCCGAAAATGAGGGCGAAGATGGCGATGGTGGCCAGGGGGTTGATGAATGACCACAGGCGCCCCAGGGCCGTGCCCTTGAACTCCGAGGAGACCGAGCGCTGAGTCAGCCGCAGGGTGAGGTCCAGCGTCTGGCGGGCATCCTCCGAGCGGAGCAGTCGAGAGAGCTTCATAGGCTCACACCTCCGTCGCAGTGCCGGTGGGCGCTGGGGAAACCGCCCCCTCCTGGGCATCGATCCAGTCACACAGCCGGTTGATGCCCTCGGTGACGCCGACCCGGGGCTCCCAGTCCAGCGCCTGGCGGGCACGCGCGGTGTCCGCCCAGGCGGCACGCACATCGCCGTCACGGAACTGGCCGGTGACGTGCGGTGCGGGCGCTCCGTAGTGCTCGGCGATGGTCTGAGCGATCTGCATGATGGTGGTCCGCTCCCCCAGGCCGATGTCGTAGGGCGTGGAGGTGGCCGGCGAGTGCAGGACGCCGGCCACGATGGCGGAGGCGACGTCGTCGATGAAGACGAAGTCCCGCACGATCTGGCCGTCCTCGTAGACCGGGATGGACTGGCCCTGCTTGGCCAGGCGGGCGAAGAGGGAGACGATGCCGGTGTAGGGGTTGATGAGGGACTGGCCGGGTCCGTAGACGTTCTGAAGCCGGAAGAGCACCGGGGTAACGTCGAAGGAGCCGCACCAGGACGTCACGAGGTTCTCCTGGCAGAACTTGGTGGCGGCGTAGACGTTGGCCGGGGAGGCCTTGACCTCGGTGGAGGACTGGACCGAGGGGGTCAGGCCGGTGAAGTCCCACTGACCGGCCTCGAGCATCGCGTGGGTGCGCTGCCCGGGGTAGGAGGGGTGTCCCGCAGCATCGATCCACTTCCCCTCGCCGTAGACGGCCCGGGAGGAGGCCAGGACGATCTTGTCGGGACGGATCTCGTGGCGCACGAGGGCGTCGAGCATCTGGGTGGTGCCGACGACGTTGGCGTTGGCGTGCCGGGAGGCCTCGGTGAGGGACTGGCCAGTCCCGGTCTCCGCCGCCAGGTGGACGATGGCATCCGGCGCGACCTCGGGCAGGAGCGAGTCCCAGTCCTCGGCGACGGACACGTCCAGGCGGCGCAGCTCCACGCGCTCGTCGAGCTCGGCAGGGCGAGCCTGGGAGGGGTGGATCTGCGGGTGCATGTTGTCCAGGGCCACGACACGGTCGAAGGCGTCCGCCAGGTCATGCGAGATCGCGCAGCCGATGAATCCGGCACCACCGGTCACGAGGCAGGTACGGGTCACGAGGGTCTCCCTTGGTGTAGTCGAGTCGGGGCGGTGGGACGAGCTCTCACGCGTCGTACAACGGCCTCGTCACTATTCTCGGCGTTCCCGGAGCCGTGCGGGCCGGCGGCCGCCGTTGCCTTCGACACGCCTCAGAGGCGCTGGACACGAGCTCGTCCCTGCCCGGAGCCGCACGCCGAACATATCAGCGTTCGACCTCGGAGACCTCGGGATGCCAGCTCATGCCTTTGAAGGCCTTGGTGACGAAAGCGACGATGTGGTCGGTGATCCTCACCAGCGCCACCGACAGGCCGAAGACGATGACGCAGGTCGCGGCCAGCATCGTGTAGCGCTGAACCGGCACGAAGCCCGCCACGTTGATCTTCTCGAAGAGGACCATGATGACGACGTGGTGGACCAGGAAGATCGGATAGGAGTACTTGGCGATCAGGTCGACGAGCGCACGTACCGGCTGGATCGCCACATAGCGACCGACGACCACGAGGATGAGGAAGGCCGAGATGCCAACGAGTGTGGTGGCCACGTCCTCGGGGATCTCCTCGGGGAGCATCGCCGAGACGGCCAGGACCGCGGCTGCCGGAAAGACGACGGCCCAGTGAACCCGGCGGACGTAGAGGACGAAGTAGCTGCCGAAGGCCAGTTCGGGGAGTCTGGTCGTGAGGATCATCGCCGAGGGGTAGCCCGCGAAGTAGCGCTGCATGACGATCACGGTGGCGGCATAGGCCGCCAGGATGACGACGCCGGTGACGACCGGGAAGCGGTCGATGGCCCACAAAAGCGCTGGGAAGACGAGGTAGTACAGGAGGATGAACCCGAGGAACCACTCCCCCAGGAGGTAGGCGGTACGCACCTGGAAGTTGGCGACCAGGCCGTCCACGCCGAGGACCGTGAAGATGAGGGAGCGGGTCGGGGCACTGTTGGGCGGCCGCCCCCCGGTCGTGACGAAGAAGTAGAGCGTCGCAAGGACCCAGGCGGTCCAGAACATCGGGTAGATGTTGAGACAGCGCTTCCAGTAGAACCGTTTGAGATTGATCGGTCTCCGATAGGTCACCGTCAGGGCGGCCCCGGAGATGATGAGGAACAAGGAGACGCCCAACCCACCCACATAGATGCCGAAGGGGAAGTTGGTCAGGACGTAGCCGCCATCAGCCAGGTAGGGGTTGTTGAAGTGGGTGAGGACGATGAGAAGCGCTGCCAAGGCTCGGACCAGATCGAGGTAGAAGATCCTGGTCCGTTTCCTGGCGACCGGCTTGACACCCGCCGCCCCCGCCGACCCGCCCGTCTCGGTCACTCCCCGATCCTCCTGACTCGGCGGTAGGCACTCTTGAGGGGTGAGCGCACTGCGGTCGGGATCCAGCGGCTGACCTGATCCTTGACCTGCTGACGAGTGCTGCGAGCACTACGGATCTGTTGGACCATTCGCTGCTCGACGTCAACCCCCCAGTGCTGTGACACCGCGGTGGTGAACTCCCTGGTGTAGTACGACAGATTCGTCAGCTCGATCCTCGCGAAGGAGTCGGAGAAGAGCCATCCGCAGAAGTAGCCCGAGGCCTGCGCAACATAGCCGTAGGCGCGCTCGATGGCGTGGAGGATGGTCCCGTCGATGTCATTCGGCTCAGGCGGGAAGTCCTCCCACTGCCAGTCGTGGTCGAAGAGCGGCTTGAGAGCGGCCGGCCGGAACCAGAACATGGTGCCCAGCGGGGCGATGACCTCCTTGTGAGCATCGAGCGGGACGCTCAGATTCAACTCTTTCTCAAGGAGCATCTTCGTGCGATCGAAGTTCGGCCCCCAGCTGTAGGAGTAGATCGGGAAGTAGTCGGCATGGTTGGGAGGGGTCGGCGACAGCAGACCGAGTCGGGGCTCCGAGTCGAAGGTGGAGATGACGTTCTCGACGAACTCTCGAGTCGGGAGAAGGTTGTCGAAGCACTTGCGGGCGAAGCCCTCGCCCACGGTGTACGGGCTCAGCTGGGTGACCTTCTTGTCATGTATGAAGCAGACGAGGTCGTAGTCGCTGACGATGTCCTTGCAGCCCACCAGGAGCGCACTGACGTCCCGACCCCGGTTCTCAATGAGGCGCACGGTCACGTTGTAGGGGAGATCCTTGCAGGCCTCCTCCACCAGCTCCACCTTCTCCTGAGAACCGACGGTGAGGATGAAATCTGTCCCCTCGGGCATGGACCGGGCGTAGGCGAGCGTGGGCTCCAGGAGGTCCATGTAGTACAGGTGCGCAATGAGGGCGACCTTCTGCGGCTTGGGCTCGCGGGCCACCGCCTGCGTGGGCAGGACGTAGGTGAGCTGGAGATTCTTGACCAGGTCCGCCATGTTCATGGAGCGCAGGGCGTTGTCCCAGATGAGGTTCGTGTCGAAGTCGGTGTGGTCGCGCAGGTACTCGTAGAGCTCCACGGTTGCGTTACCCACGGCCTGGTGAAGCACGTCCTCGTAGCTGTGGAAGAAGGAGCGGCGCTTGAAGATGGGGCAGCGCCTCTCCGCAATGAGCTGCTTGGGGGCGAAGAGGATGGGCTGCAGGGTGAAGCCCTCGAGGTCCTCAGTATTGACATACACGTCAGAGGTGAAGCCCAGCCGCTCGAAGCGCTGGGTGAAGGGCGCCTCGTGGAGCCCCACGGAATCCTCGTAGGAATTGATCTGAGGAAGGTTGTCCCAGTAGTCCTGGAAGGCCTTGGAGGAGACCAGGGAACGCCGGTAGGCATGGAAGTGGGACTGAAGATGACGGGGCAGGTACCCCTCCAGGGCGTGCCCGAAGGGGTCTCCGGGAGCCAGATGGAACCAGGTGATTCCCCAGAAGTCGATGTCTCGACCCGCCATCTCGGTGAACATCTCCTCGAAGGGGTACACCGGTCCCATGATGGTGGCGTTGAACAGGACGACCTCGTCGAACTCGACGAGCCGGTCCCAGCCGTAGCTCTCCATGGCCGTCTTGTAGGCCCAGGCATCCAGGCCCTTGTTCTCCCGCAGGATGATGTTGTCCGTGAAGGCGGTCAGCTTGGCATAGCTCTTGGCGGTCAACTCACCGTTGACGACAATGACCAGCTCGGAGAGGTTCTTGACCATGTCAGTGAGCAGGGTCTCCACGTAGGAGTCCACGATGCCCTGAGCGTCGAAGAAGAAGAAGATCCCGAGTCGCTTCGGGTCCTGGCCGAGCGTTGCCATAATGTCCCTTCTGGGCAGTGGTTCGAGCCGCTCACCGTAGCGGGAGAGCGGAGTAATAGGGTTTCCCGGGCGCGTCAGCCCGCGCTTGAGGCGAGGATACGGCGGATCTTGGTCGGGTCACCCCACACGCCCGGCGAGTCGTAGGGCCGGTCCGGGAAGGCTCCGTACTCCAGGGTGATGTCCAGGTCGTTGTCCCGGATGTAGGCCTCGACGCGCTCGGCCAGGCTCATCGGCTCACCGGTGCAGGCGTTAATGATGCCGTCGACCTCAGTCTGGTCCACGATCGCGGCGATCTGCGTGGCCAGCTCGTCCACGGAGATGAAGTCGTAGCGGTTCTTACCCGTGGTGAAGGGGAAGGTGGTGCGCCCCTCCTCGGCGGCCTCCAGGAGCTTGGAGAAGATCGAGTTGCCGAACTTGTCGTCGCCCACGATGTAGTAGGCGCGGATCCACTGGGCGACGGCGTCGTGTGCCTTGGCCGACAGGAAGGTGGTCTCCCGCAGTGCGTTCTTGGCGATGCCGTACAGCGAGGCGGGGTTGCACGGGGAGTTCTCGTCGATGGCACCCTCCCAGTAGCCGACCTCATGCATGGTGCCCATGACGGCGAGCTGCTTGAGACCGCCCGCATAGAGGTTCTCAATGAGGTTGACGTGCTTGGCCAGGTCGTCCATGTGGGCGGACGAGGCGTGCTTGAAGCCGTCGCGCCAGGCCATGTGCAGGACGACGTCGGGGTGCCCCATCTGGTCGTAGATGTCGGCGTCCCCGGAGAAGAGGTCCAGGGTAAGCCTCTCCGCCCGCTCGTCGACGCCGTCGAGTCGCAGGTCGAGGGCCTTGACGTCCAGGCCGCGCTCCAGGAGCGCGGTGACGACGTGGCGACCGATGTAGCCGCCTGCTCCAGTGACGAGAACTGTCTTTGCCATGGTTCTGGATCCTAACAGGTGCGGTTGTGGAGCAATCACTTGGTTCTGCCGTTGATGGACATGAGGAGATCGCCGTTGACGGTCATTCCGTTCTCCGTGGTCGGGAACTGGTCGACCGCGGGATTGATCTCGACGACGGCGCTGCCGCCCTCGGTCAGCTCACTGGTGATCGTCACGGTGTACTTCTCGCCACCGCGCAGGACGAGTCCCTTGGCCGGGAACTCGTGCAGACCCTCGTGGAGGGAGTTCGCCGGCGCCGCGGTCTTGAAGACCCGGGCACCGGAGGCGTCCGTGACCTCGACGTTGACCACCGAGGAGTCGAGCCACTGGATGTCTCCGGCCAGGAAGGCGATATTGAGGGAGCTGACCTCCACGGTGGACGGCAGGGTGATGGTCTCGGAGACCCTGGCCCCATCGCCGAGGATGTTGACGCTCCCCGCCTGAGGGGTGTCGGTGACCGCCGAGTACGCCACAGGAGCAGCCGGCACGAAGTAGGGGAGCAGCACCAGCGCGCTGAACGCCGCCGGCATGGTCAGACGCGACCAGGCCGCGGAGCGTGGGACCCGCTCGCCCTGCCCCAGCTTCTCGACCATCTCGGTGCGCGGGAAGTTGATGAAGAGGAACGCCAGAGCGCAGGCGATCATGAAGCCGACGATGAAGGAGCCCTGCCGGCTGATTCCCATGACGTCGAGGAACTGCGCGGGGGTCTCATACCGGGGCTGCGCCGTTGGAGTCATCAGGTGAGGCAGGAGCAGCTGATCGAGGATCGACCGGTTGTACATGGAGAAACCGGTGAAGGTGTACATGAGGAACAACGCGGTTCCAACACCCACCTCAAGAGCAGAGTTGAGCAGCACGTGACGCGGGTTGAGGAAGATGATGAGCACCGCGAAGGGCGAGACCATGACGGCCCAGTAGGGGTTGAGCGGGACGACCGTGGCGAAGACGAGGTAGATGGCCATGCAGATGTAGACCGCGTCGGCCGCCAAGGCCTTCGTCCCCTGAGGGCGGCGCAGGTAGGCGAAGATGACGATCCCGACCATGAACACCACGAAGATCGGAATCATGCTGCTCTGCCACGGCACCCCCACGGCCGTGAGCCTCTGAAGCATGCTGCTCATGAATCCGCCGGTGGACGCCTTGTAGGCCACATTGCCGTGGTAGATGGCGCGGCACCCGACCAGACCGATGAGCCCGACAACGACCTGGAGGGCCACCACGCGCAGCCGCTTCTCCCTCAGCAGCAGGAGCGGCACGAAGATGAACAGGGCGAAGAGCTTGAGCGTGTTGGCGATCGCGAACCACAGCAGGAACCTGCCCAGCCGGCCGCGCAGGTAGGCGCGCAGTCCCAGCAGGATGAAGACGATCATGATGATGTCGTACTGGACGATGACGAAGACCGGGACGAACAACGTCATCGAGGACAGGAAGAAGAAGGCGACCCACTTGCTGCGCTGCCGGCTGACGCCGAGGTCGCGCGCGATATCCACCAGCACCTTGGCGGCGAGAAGCGCGGCCAGCACCATCATGGTCTTGAGCCACAGCTGTGCCGGCGTCGACAGCAGGTACTGGAAGCCGGTGATCCGGTAGATGATGTAGGTCGGCAGGTTCCACAGCCCGAAGAGCAGGTAGAGCGGAACGTCGTAGACCGCCGGGTGTCCGGTCGAGGTGTGCTCGATCGCGATCCGGTAGAAGTCGCTGATCCTCCCCTGAAGAACCGAGTCCAGGAAGTTGAAGGAGTGCTCGAAGGTGGCTCGCACGTCCCCGTAGAGGAAGAAGGCGTAGGCGCCGATCAGGATAATTCCCAGCAGTGCCCAGTCCACGAGGCCGGGACGCTCGGTACTGCTCCACCAGGAGCCCAAGCGGCTGTCCACCACGCGCTCGACCAGCCGGCGTCCCTGATCGCTCGTCGTCTCAGTGAGCGCGCGCATCCGCGTGGCGAGGCCGGCGGCGGAGCGGGTCTGCGGCGTGGAGTCGTGATCGGTTTTCTCGGCGTCGTTGTTCTTGACCTGACTCGTTTTGTTCTTCGCGGACTTACCGGACACGAGAGCCTGCCTGTTCATCGGGGTGGTGGACAGTGGTCGCCCCGCCGGAGGCGCCGAGACGCTCCAGGAGGGCTTTGCGGGAGATGAAGTTGTAGATGAGCACGATCGCCGTGGCGAGGATCTTCCCCAGGAAGGGGCTCATGCCGGCGAGGTCGGCGCAGACGTAGAGGATGAGTGTGTTCAAGCCCAGTGCGACGACGTTGAGCAGAACATACAGCGTGAATTCCTTGAGGACACTGACATTCTCCTGCGCCTCGAAGACGTAGCGCCTGGAGAGGATGTAGTTGAGGACCACTGAGGTGGAGAAGGATGTCGCACTGGCGATGAGGTGGGGTACGCCCAGCCCGTACAGCACGGTGAAGAGGCCGAAGTCAACGCTGAAGGAGATGCCGCCGACGACGAGGAATCGCCCGAACTGCGCAAGGAGGGGACGCAGTTTCTCCTGGAGGGTGCTCAAGAGGCGTTCCCGCCGGGGCGTTCCTGCGCGGAGGGACCCGCCTGCGACGACGCCGGGCCGCCTCCAAAGCTCGAAGGACCTTCGGAGGGCCCGAAGTTGAGGCGCTCACCGATGACCACGCGAGGCTTGCTGACGACGCGCCCGTTGATGCTGAGAATGTACTCGCCCAGGATTCCGATGAAGAACAACTGGATGGAGCCCAGGAAAAACAGGCCCACGGTGCGCGAGGCCTCTCCCACTGGATAGGCGTTCCAATCGATGAGCTTCTTGACCAGGACGAAGGTGGCCAGACCCAGGCAGATGATGCCGACGAAGGTGGCCACGAAGGTGGCCATGCGCATCAGCAGCTTGGTGGAGCTGGTGATGCCCTGCATGGCGAAGTCGTAGTTGCGCAGGAAGTTGAAGTTCGACTTTCCTCGGGAGGACTGGGCCTGATCGTACTGGACGATCTCGAGCCCGATCCCGTACTCGGCGACCACCGTCTTGAAGTAGGGCTGAATATCGCCGATCTGCCGCAGAACATCGATGAACTCGACGTCGTAGAGCCCGTATCCGGTGAAGCGCGCGATCTGAGGGGTGTCGGCGAACCAGTCGATGAGCTTGTAGTAGAGGTGACGGCATCCCGTCATGATGAAGCCCTCATCAGAGGATCTCCTCTGCCCGATGACGACCTTGGCTCCGGCCTCCCAGCGGGCCACGAACTCCGGGAGGTTCTCCGGAGGGTCCTGGAGGTCGCCGAAGAGCATGAAGGTCGCGTCCCCCGAGCCGTAGGTGAGCGCCGAGAAGACATTCCGGTGAAAACCGAAGTTACGGGCGTTGAAGACGGCCTTCACCCGCTTGTCTTCACCCGCCAGAGCGCGGATCGCATCGCGGGTGCCGTCCGTCGAGTAGTCATCGACGAAGATGATCTCGTAGTCGTACTGAGGAAGATGCGTGTGAAATACCGAGTTCAGTCGGTCATACATCAACCTGACGCTTTTTTCCTCATTGTAACTGGGGATGACGACGCTGATCTTCTTCATGGACAGGTCAAAGGTCCTCACGTGACTCATTGATCGAGGCAGGGGCTCCAACAGGGGCTCCAAGGGGCATACCCGACCATGCCGGCAGGAGGTGCGGGGAGCACCTCTCGTTATGCTAACACCTCGCTCAATCCCCCTTGTCTTCCTCCCGATGGCGGCCGACACCGCGCAGACGCCTGCCGGCACTCGTCGCGGCGCGCGCCAGGCCCGAGGCCCCACCGGTCAGGTAGCGGTAGGCGGGCTTGAGAGCACTGCCCATGTCGGGGTGGTGGACGTCAACGTAGGTGCGCACCCGGGCGCCGACTCCGGCCAGCGGTCCGAACCGGGCCTGGAGGAACCTGACCTGCTCATCGGTCTGGGCCGGAAGGTCCGCGGTGACGACTCGATGCTTGTAGGCCAGGGCCCCGTAGAGCCGCCCGGCCCAGACCGGAGTGAGCACCTCGCGGGGGTGGAAGCCGCTGGACATGGCCGCATAGACGGTCAGCAGCTCGAGCACCTCGGCGGCGCGGGCGCGTCTGAGGCGCTCGGCGGACTGCTCGGCTCCGGCGGCGGCCTGGTCGGTCAGCCGCACGAGCTCCTTGGCCCCTTCACTCAGGGTGCGCAGCGCTTCGGGGCGGGCCATGAACATCGCGCCGGGAGGAGCCACGGGGGCGAGCGGATCCAGCTCGGCGCTCAGACCGAGCCGCCGGGACAGGGCCTTGGCGGCGCCGGCCAGCCCGTCCCACGTGGGTCCTCCATGAGCCTGCCCGATGTGGCCGGCGGTGGGCATGGCCACGCCAAGGCCGGGGTGACGCACAAAGAGGTCGATGAGGCCGGCCGTGTACCCCGGCGAGTCCAGCAGGCAGTCGAGTGCCTGCCGGTGGGCGACGTCGTCGGCCCGCGTACCGGGGACGGGCGGGGGCCCCACGGTGATCCGCAGGACCAGGGGGCCACCGTCGCCGCCCTCGTCACCGTCGTCGCCGCGTCCGGGATCCCAGAGGTCGTCACACTGGGTGAGGAAGGCGGTCGTGCCCCGCGGGTCGAGGTCGCGCACCAAGCGGAAGGACACATCCCCTTCCCCGTGCGCTGCCTCCTGTGTGTCCTCCTGGCTGGGACGGCGGCCGGTGACCCGCTCCAGGTCGGCGGCATCCAGCCGTTCGGGCGAGGTGACTACGACCCGCCAGTGCGCCGGCAGGCTCGCCAGGCGCCGGGCCAGGCCATCGGCCTCGGCACGCTCGAGCGCCTCCCTCCCGGCCGGGACGTGGACGACGACGCAGCCCGTGGGCCGCCGCTCAGGCGAGCTCGTCTCGGCACCGGCCCCCGCGGCCCCGGGGACGCACCCGGTCACGACCTCGGTGAGGCCGGCATTGACGATGAGGTCGCGGGCGGCCGCGGTGTGGACGACGTCGGACAGGATGAGGTCCTCGCTGTAGCCGGCCCGGGCGGCGGCCTCCAGCAGCTCCCCGCCGACGACGGCCTGGCGGTCCTGGTGGAGCGGGTCGTGGAAGAGGGCGCGGCGCTTGAGCAGGGGGCAGCCGTCGGCCAGCAGCGCTGGGGCCTCCTCGATGGCCGGGTTCTCCGAGCGGTAGCGGTCCACGGGGAAGGCGACCTGCCAGGTGTGGCCGAGCTCGGCGAAGTGGCCGGTGAAGCGCGATTCGTGCCACTGGATGGAGTCGCGGTAGGAGGAGACCGGCGGCATCTGCTCCCAGTACTCCCGGAAGGCCGGGTCCGTCAGGAGCCTGCGGCGCACCGCGATCCAGTGGGACTGGAGGTGGCGGGGCAGCTCGCGCTGGGCGAGGAAGGGGTGGGGGCGCATGGTGGCGTGCTCGGTCATACCCCAGAAGGAGATATCGCCCCAGCCCGCGGCGCGGGTGAGGACCTCCTCCCAGGGCCGCAGCGGCGCGTAGTAGGTGTGGTTGGTCAGGATGAGCTCGTCGAAGTCGGCGAGCCGTTCCCAGCCCAGGTGCTCCAGGCCGGCTCGGTAGGCGCCGGCATCGAGCCCCTCATTGGGACGCGGAAGGATCTCATCACAGCAGGTCGCCAGGCGGGCGCGGTCGACCTCACTGATGGGTGAGTTGGAGACCAGCAGGATGTGGTTGGCGTGGGGCCGCAGGGAGCTGAGCGCGGCGACGACGTAGTCGCGGACCTGATGATGAGGATCGAAGTGGAAGTAGACGAGTCCTCGGTTCATGTGGAGGTCCTTCCCGGCAGGTGGTCGATGAAGGCGGCTGGTAAGGAAGCGGTGAGGCGGCCAGTGTCTCATGAGCTGTCTCATGCACTTCTGGCCGCCTCGCCGCTCCCCCGGTGCGGGATGTCAGCGGATGGTCACCTTCCCGTTGGGCGCCACGGAGATGCTGCCCTTCTCAAAGGTCTGGGTCGTGGTGCCGTCGGCCTGGCGCACTGCGCGCCCGGTGGGCAGCCCCACCTTAGAACGTTCCCAGCCGGCGGCGGCCCAGGCGTTGAGGATCGAGCCGTGGATGAAGCTGACCCGGCCCCCGGGGCGCCAGTAGGCGATGCCGCCTTCGAAGATCTGGTGACGGCTGCCGCCGACTCCCGCCACGCCACCACTGCGCGGGTAGCCCATGGACCCGGTCTGATAGCCGTAAGCGCCCCAGGCACTGAGCACCGGCTCACCCACGAACTGCGCACCAGTCGCCGGGCTCCAGTAAGCCACCCCGCGCTCGAAGCGCTGGAACACCCCACCCATGGTGGAGGCGGTCTCGTTGGAGGTGGGCAGCCCCAGCCAGGAGCGCTCCCAGCCGGCGGCGGCCCAGGCGTTGAGGATCGAGCCGTGGATGAAGCTGACCCGGCCCCCGGGGCGCCAGTAGGCGATGCCGCCTTCGAAGATCTGGTGACGGCTGCCGCCGACTCCTACCACGCCACCACTGCGCGGGTAGCCCATGGACCCGGTCTGATAGCCGTAAGCGCCCCAGGCACTGAGCACCGGCTCACCCACGAACTGCGCACCAGTCGCCGGGCTCCAGTAGCCCACCCCGTGCTCGAAGCTCTGGAACACCCCACCCTTGGTGGAGGCCTGGACGCCGGAGGTGGCCGCTCCGATCCAGCCGTTGACGCCCAGGGCGCTGCGCAGGGCGACGGCTCCCGGATGGTCCTGGGGGACGGTCGACGACGCACCACTGCTTCCCCCCTGCGGGGAGGAGCCCTGCGCCTTGGCGATGGCGCGGATGGTGCCGAGCTTGGAGTAGCCGACATTGCCGGGGCAGGTGGTGTAGCCGACGTCGCGGTGCCCGAGGATGCGGGGCATGGAGATGGTGGAGCCGGCCTGGTAGCGCTCGGTGGTCCACACGTGCAGGCCCGCCCAGCCGGTGACATCGGAGATGCCGGCTCGTTTGAGGAACCATCCGGCCATCTTGCCCACGGAGCTCAGCTGGGCGTCCGAGGGGGATACCGTGCTGTAGTCCCCCATCATGGAGATGCCCATGGTGCCGGTGTTGACGCCGCGGGCGTGCGCCCCGATGCTCATCCTGCCGGCCGGTGCCGCCACGGAGCCGGAGCGCCCCTCGAAGACGGTGCCGAACTTGTCGACGAGGAAGTTGTAGCCGATGTCGCCCCAGTCCAGGACGACCGCGTGGTAGTAGTAGATGCCCCGCACGATGGAGGCGGACTGGCCTGCTGAGTAGCTGTTGGTGCCTGCGGTGTGGTGGACGACGACGTGGCCGGCTCTCGCGTACTCGGGATCCCAGCTCATGTAGGAGGCATTGGCCCCCCACTCGGCCCGGGTGGTCACCGCAACCGGCAGGCCGTTGGCGGTCGTCGCAGCCGGCGCAACGACAGGCACAGTGGCTGGTGCCGTGGCTGGCGAAGCAACCGATGCTGCGGCCGGCTGGGCGACCGGCGCGGGGCTCGCGGACAGCGTCATGGCGGCCGGATCCACCTGAGTGCCCTGGTTCTCCATGGCGGAGGCATCCTCGATGACGGGGGTCGGTGCAGCCTCGGTGGTCTTGAGGTCGTCTGCACCGAGGACCTCCTCGCCCTGCGGGCGGGAGGGGACCATGGCCAGCTTGAGCCCGGCGGGAAGCGAGCTGCCGACGACGGAGGCCTGGATCGCGTCGGCCCCGCCGGTGACGAACTCCCCCGTGCCGGGGGTGGCGCGATCGTCGCGGCCGGAGTCGGCCGCCTCGCTCAGGTACCAGGGCGACCAGCTCCCGTTCTCCCGCACGCGCAGGTAGATGCGCACGCCGTCGGGCAGGTCGGCGCCGCCGGTCCAGGTGAAGCCGGCGACGAAGAAGCGGTCGACCTCGAGGGGGTCGGTGAGCAAGGCAGCGTCCGCCTGCGGGTCCGTGGCCGCCGGCAGGATCGACGGGGCCGGCGCGTCGGCTGCGCCCGTGGCCTGAGCGAGGGCGGGCACGGTGGCGGTTGCACCGCGCACCGTCGCCGGGCTCACCGAGGCGGCGTTATCGGAGCCACTGGCCTCCTCGGTCGACGGCCTTGGCGTCTGGGCGCCCGCCCCATCGCGCGACCCCGAGCCGGAGCCCTGCCCCGGCGAGGCCTGGACGTCGTCGAGCCCCGACTGCGCCACCTCGGTGGCCTGCCCGCTAGCGGTGGTCAGGTCGAGGATCTGCACCGGAGCGGGGGCCTCGCCCTGACCACCGGAGTCGCCGGCACCCGGAGCGGCACCGGCCACGGGGACCAGGCTGGACAGGAGCAGCGAGGTCAGGGCGATGAGCCCGGCAGAGCGGCACGCGTGTGCGCGGGCGCTGAGACCACCGGCATGGCCACTGAGGCGATGGCCGCCGCGGGGAGCGATGCGACCAAGTGCGCGAGGGACGTTCATGGGTTCCTTTGAGGTGATACCGACGGGCGTCCATCAGGCCTCACCATCACAACCGACGACGCGCTCCCTCGAGAGGCACGAAATCAAATTTCTGAGCAATTTCCAAGAGATTGTTGATAGTTTACTGAATGTCACGGAGGGTCCTTGACGGCGCAGGCTGCATCGGCACCCAAAATCCCGGAGACCACCGGCCCACCCCACACCTTTTCTTGAGGCTCCGCGGTTTTACCGGTTCACGGCACGTCTATTGCAATCTGGTCTCACCACCCCAGGACCCTCGGTCCGACTGCGCCGGCCCGAAAGTCGCGCTCTGCGGCCGCCCGTGAGCTCGAGCGCACTCCTGTGGCATGATGGCGTTGGCCATGATGGGCGCTCAGCGCCCGCAGTTCCCACGTATCGGAGCGAGTTCTATGCACGTCCTCATCACCGGAGGCGCCGGCTTCATCGGCGCCAACTTCGTCCACCAGACCCTGGTGCGCCACCCCGACGCCACCGTCACCGTCCTGGACAAGCTCACCTACGCCGGGAACAAGGGCTCACTGGCGGACCTGGGCGACCGCGTCACGCTCGTCGTCGGGGACATCGCCGACGCCGACGTCGTCGACCCGCTCGTCGCCCAGGCCGACGTCGTCGTCCACTTCGCGGCCGAGTCTCACAACGACAACTCGCTGCGCGACCCCTCCCCCTTCATCCAGACCAACCTCGTGGGCACCTTCACCCTCCTGGAGGCGGTGCGCCGCCACAAGGTGCGCTTCCACCACATCTCCACCGACGAGGTCTACGGGGACCTGGAGCTGGACGACCCGGCGAAGTTCGAGCCGACGACGCCCTACAACCCCTCCTCCCCCTACTCCTCATCCAAGGCCGGAAGCGACCTGCTCGTGCGCGCCTGGGTGCGCTCCTTCGGCGTGGAGGCCACCATCTCCAACTGCTCGAACAACTACGGGCCCTACCAGCACATCGAGAAGTTCATCCCGCGTCAGATCACCAACCTCATCGACGGCGTGCGCCCCAAGCTCTACGGCGCCGGCGAGAACGTCCGCGACTGGATCCACGTCCTGGACCACAACGACGCCGTGTGGGACATCATCGAGAAGGGCCGCATCGGCGAGACCTACCTCATCGGCGCCGACGGCGAGAAGAACAACAAGGAGGTCGTCGAGCTGATCCTGGAGCTCATGGGCCACGCTCCCGACGATTACGAGCACGTCGCCGACCGCCCCGGTCACGACATGCGCTACGCCATCGACAACTCCAAGCTGGTCGAGGAGCTCGGCTGGGCGCCGAAGTTCACCGACTTCCGCTCCGGTCTGCAGGCCACCATCGACTGGTACCGGGACAACGAGGCCTGGTGGCGCCCGCTCAAGGCTGAGGTCGAGGCCAAGTACGCCGCCCAGGGGCAGTGACCGGGCGGCGCAGCCATCGAGCCGCCATCGACAAGTCATGACGTGTGGGGTCCCCGCGGGGGCCCCACACGCGTTCCCGCAGAAGCCCTAGTTCTGACTCAGTGTGAGGAGAGCCCCATGATCCGTATTGTCGCCACGTTCCGCGTCCGTCCCGATGCCGTTGAGGAGTTCCGCGCCCTTGCCGGCGAACTCGTGGAGGCCTCACGGGCCGAAGATGGCAATCTCGCCTACGACCTGTGCGTGGCCAGGGACGATTCCGCTTCTTTCGTCGTGCTCGAGACCTGGCGCAACGACACCGCAATCGAGGCCCACAATGCCTCAGCACATTTCACCACCCTTGTGCCTCGGATGGTTGGCCTCTGCGTCGAGCCGCCGTCAGTGGTTCAGTACACCGAGGTCTGAGCGCACAACGCCAAGGCCGCCTCAGTCACAGGCGGTGATGCGCCACAGTGAGGTGCTGCCCTGGGAGTCGATGAGCTCGAGCCCCTCGCTGGGGATTCGGGTCAGCGGGGCGTCCCAGCGCAGGGGGGCTGCTCCTGCCACGGAGCCCGCGGCCGTGGCGTCCGAGCTGCTGTAGAAGTAGCGCACCCCCAGCCGGTTGAGGAGCGCGCAGGTCTGGGAGTCCTTCTGCCCCAGGGTGGGCCAGGCAGAGGGCAGGGTCGCACCCGGGGTTCCAGGTGCTGTCTGGTCACGCGTCGGGTAGACGACGTGGACCCCGCCCAAGGACCACAGGTGGGCGGCACCTCGCGATGGCGCTCCGAGGACGACCGCGTCCTGAGGCAGGACGCTCCTCGAGCGCTCAATGAGCGCCAGGGCGTCCTCGGTCAGCAAGGTCCCATACTTGATGCGCTGCGGGTCGTAGACGGAGGCGACGAGGTTGCGTTCCAGGGGGACCCGTGCCACCACCGGCAGAAGTACAAGTGCTGCCAGCATGGCCACCGCCGCACGCTGCGGCCGGGCCCCGCCAACCCGTGAGGCCAGTCGACGCAGCAGCCCCCACAGTCGTCGCCCAGGCCGCCCGGCCCCGGCCTGCACCATGAGGACGAGCGCCGGCAGGATGACAAGCGGAAGGATCCGGGCCTTCTGGAGGTACCAGGGCGCCCCGAGCTGACGGCCGGCCCACTGGGGTCCCCCCACGAGGACCACAAGCAGCAGCGACAGGAGCCACATGACGAGCCAGGGGCGCTGATCCCGGTGTACACGTGCCGACCATGCCGCCGCCAGGGTGAGTCCGCCGAACACGATCCCGACAGGCAGGGAGGCCCCCGGGTCCGCCCCATACATCGGCAGGTCGATGAGCGCCTGCCCCAGGGTCGCCACGATGCCGCCCACTCCCCCGGCCGGGCGCTGATAGCCCAGGACAGAGGCCAGGGAGGCGCGCATGACCCAGGCCCCCATGGCCAGGACCAGCACGGACGCGACCGCTCCGGCCACCAGGAGGGCGCGGCCGCCCCGCCTGGTGGCGCTGCGACGCCATCGGGAGACGAGGAGGTTGACCAAGAAGGGTGGGCTCAAGACGGCGAGGTTGAACAGGCCGGTGCCGTGCGCCGCCACCACGCCGCCGGCGGCGGCCATGGCGAGGAGGACCAGTACCAGACGCAGGCGCCACGAGACGGTTTCCTGACGCAGCAGGTCGTAGAGCACGAGGACGCCGGGAAGCCCCGCAACGCTCAGGGCGTAAGGCCACACTGCCAAGGCCGTCATGGGCAGCAGTGGGAAGCCCACCACTGCGGCGCTGAGCGCGAGCACAGCGGCGACCGCGCAGGTCCGTTGCCTGCGGCGGGCTCGGTCCGTCTCCGAGGCCCGGGCGGCGTCAAGACCTGTGGCCCGGGCGAGCAGCCCCAGCAGGCTCAGCGGCCAGACCACCGCGGTGAGGGCCAGCACCCCCGCGGTACTGACCGGGGCCGGGCTGCCCGGTGCCAGCGCCACCAGCCCGTGCCAGACCGTGGGGTAGTAGACGGCGCGGCCGGAGTAGAGGGCGGACAGGCCCCCCAGCATGGAGGCGTTGCCGCCCTCACGGATGGCCGCCACCGCGTTGAGGTGGAAGGTGGCGTCGAAGACCTGCGCCGGGTAGCCGGGCCCCGGCAGGACGGTCAGAATCACCCCGGCCGGCACGGCAACGGCCACGGTCAGGCCTGCAGCCAGGATCACCCACTCGGCCCGGCTCTGCGACGCCGCTCGTCGCGCACGCTCCGGCGGAGCACCGACGAGCAGCCGTGCCATCAACGCCACGACCGCCGTCAGGCCGGCGATCACCGCCCACCCCCAGGGGAGCCAGGGCAACGCGAGGGTGTGGGCGAGGATCTCCGCCGCCGCGATAATCGCCGAGCTGAGCGCGGGAGCCACCGCCAGCGACGGCAGTGCGGCAAGACGCGCCGAGCGTCCCACGATCCAGCCGGGCGCCAGGAGCAGCCCGGCCACGACGAGCGTGGCGGCCGTCAGAATCCAGCCGGAGTCTCCGGACAGCCCCGCCGCCACGCTCGCAGTCATTCCTCCTGCCGACCTCAGAGCGCCTGCGGGGTCACTCGCCTCCGCCGATGGTCAGGCGCGGCACACCGGTCCACTTGGCGGCGTCGGTGGCGCGGCGTCCGTCCAGCAGGAGGCGCAGCCCGGGCAGGTCGGCGGCGGAGAGCTCGCCGTACTCGGGGTGGTCGGCCTGGACGATGGCGACGTCGACCTGCTCCCCCAGGTGGTAGGGGGTCCAGCCGAAACCGGCCAGCTCCTCGTCGGTGTACATGGGGTCGTGGACGAAGACCTCGGCGCCGGCCTCGCGCAGGGCCTCGACGGTGGGGAAGACCCCGGAGAAGGCGGTCTCCTTGACCTTGCCGCGGTAGGAGGCCCCCAGCACGACGACGCGCAGGCCCTTGAGCGAGCCGAGCACCTCGGTGGCCCGACCCACCACGTAGGCGGGCATCGTGGCGTTGAAGGTGCGGGCGGTGCGCACCACGGAGGCGTCGGGGTCGGTGGACAGGTACAGGCGCGGGTAGACCGGGATGCAGTGCCCGCCCACCGCGATGCCGGGGCGGTGGATGTGGGAGTAGGGCTGGGAGTTGCAGGCCTCAATGACGCGCTCGATGTCGAAGCCGGCCTTGTCGGCGTAGACGGCGAACTGGTTGGCCAGGCCGATGTTGACGTCGCGGTAGGTGGTCTCGGCGAGCTTGGCCATCTCGGCGGCCTCGGCGGTGCCCATGTCCCACACGCCGTTGGGGCGGGGCAGGTCGTCGCGCTCGTCGAAGTCGAGGACGGACTCGTAGAAGGCGATACCGGCCTGGGTGCCGGCCTCGTCCAGACCGCCCACGAGCTTGGGGTAGCGGCGCAGGTCGGCGAAGACGCGGCCGGTGAGGACCCGCTCGGGGCTGAAGACGAGGTGGAAGTCGGTCCCCTCCTTCAGGCCGCTGATCTCCTCGATCATGGGCTTGAAGCGGCCCCGCAGCGTGCCGACGGGCAGGGTGGTCTCGTAGGAGATGAGGGTGTTGGGGGTCAGGTGGGCGGCCAGGGAGCGAGTGGCGTCGTCCATCCAGGCGAAGTCCGGCTCCCAGGTGGCGTCGTTGACGAAGAGCGGCACGACCAGGACGATGGCGTCGGCCTCGGGGATGGCCTCGGCGTAGTCGGTGGTGGCGCGCAGGGCGCCGTTGCCGGTGGCGGGGCTCAGGGCGGCGAGCTTCTCGGCCAGGTGGGCCTCGCCGGGGAAGGGCTCGGTTCCGGCGTTGACGGCCTCGACGACGGCGGGGTTGACGTCGACTCCGATGACCTCGTGGCCCTTGTCTGCGTACTGGACGGCCAGAGGCAGTCCGATCTTGCCCAGGGCGACGACGGCGATGCGCATACGGGTTGGTCCTTCCGACGGATCAGGCTGAGGCTCAGGTTGATGCTCAGGTGGCGGCTCGGATAGCAGCCCTCCGTATGATACGGCGCTTACCATGTCCACATGCACGACTTGGACCACACGGACCGCACGGACACGTCCCCTTCCGGATACCGCCTTCACCTGACGTCTCCGACGTGGACGAGTGGTCCCGCGGACACTGAGTCCTCAGCGCCCACAGCGCCCCAGTACCACCTGTGGCGACCGCTACCGCCCGGGTCCGGTGACCTGGAGTCCCTGCGGCGCGAGCAACCCGAGCGGCGCACGGGGGCCTGGACACTCATCGAGGCCGACGACGGCCTCGTGCGCCTGACCACGGACCGCACCCGTTCCCACCACCTGTTGTTCACCCGCGCGGGCGACACCTGGGTCATCAGCGACGACCCTGAGGAGCTGCGCCGACACGCCCCGGCCTGGGTGCGCGACGAGGAGGCCGCCGAGGTCTTCCTGCACGCTGGCTTCACACCGGGGACGCGGACACTGGCCCACGAGGTCTACGCCACTCCGGCCGGATCGGTGGTGGAGCTGCGCCCCGACGGCACCTGGAGCAGCCGCTCGTGGGAGACCTACCGGTACGCCGCTGACCCGATCACCTCCCCAGAGGAGTTCGCGGCCGTCTTCCGCAGCGCGCTCGACACCGCGGTCGAGCGCGTCCTTCAGGAGATCGACGGCCGCCAGATCCTCGTTCCCCTCTCCGGTGGGCTGGACTCCCGGCTGCTGGCCGTCTGGCTCAAGCGCCACGGGGCCCGCGACGTGGTGACCTTCACCTACGGGGTGCCGGGCAGCTCTGAGGTCGCCATCTCCCGGGGCGTGGCCGAGGCGCTCGAGTTGGACTGGTTCACGGTCGACCTGGACCCCGCCGAGGTGGCTCGCAGCTGGGCCGGGCCCGACGGCGTCGACTTCCAGAGGCGCACCTGGGGCCTGACCTCCCTGCCGCACGTCCAGGACTGGTACGCCCTGCTCCAGATGCGCCGCAAGGCCCTGATCGACACCAACGCGGTGTTCCTGCCCGGCCACACGATCGTCGGCAACATGCATGACGAGCACCTGCTCGAGGGCAGCCCCTCACGCAACGAGGTACTCACCACCGTGGCCCGCCACCACTCGCTGCTTCAGGGGGACCGCGATGCGTGGCGCCACCTGCCCCTGCTGCGCCGGGCCGTGGTGCAGGGAGCCCAGGAGGTCTCCTTCCCGACCAACCCGGGCGAGGACCTTCCTGGAGGCGGGCGCTGCGTCCAGGAGCTCCTGGAGTGGGTCAACCTCCAGGAACGTCAGGCCAAGTACATCAACGAGTCCTTCAAGGCCTACGAGGCCTTCGGATACGGCTGGGCGCTGCCGATGCTCGACACCGAGATGTGGCGCGCCTGGCTGCGGGGATCGGAGGAGCTGACCGCCACTCGCGACTGGTACGCGCAGTTCACGGCGGAGGTCTACGGCGAGGCGACGGGCACTGCCTCCCAGCTCTTCGAGGCGCCGGCCGCGCGGATCCCGGCTGGGCCGCGGCGAGCGCTCATGGCAGCACTGACCGCCACCGGCACCCGCACGGCGCTGTCCCGAGCGGTTTCCATGCGCACCATGCTGCGCCACCCCATGGCCTTCGAGGCCTTCAACGCCCCCATGCCCTACGCCGAGCAGATCCTGCGCATGGCCAGGGGAGCCACCTCAACGGGCCTGTGGACACAGCTGTTCCTGGACGGGACCTGGGGCGCCGAGCCCGTCGTCCCCATGAGCTGAGAGCTCTGAGAGCTCAAGTCCCCGATACGGGCGCTGTCAGAGCGTCAGCAGGCCGTCAGCCGCAGATGTCGATGCGCCACAGCGAGGCCGAGCCACCGGAGTCGACGAGGGTGAATCCGCTGGAGGTGTCGACCTTGTAGAGGCCGGGTCGGAACTTGCTGAGCCGGTTGCCGTTGAAGACGATGTCCTTGTCGGCGTAGAAGTAATGGATCCCGTGCCGCTGGAGGAGCTCGCACACGTGAGGGTCGGTGTGAATCCGGTTGAAATTCTCACGCAGGTAGATCCCGTCCTGATCGTCGGCGGCCTGACCGGGGAAAACCCACACGCTGCGCATACCAGTGAGGATGGGGATGTAGCCGGTCCCGGCCACCGGGTCGCCGATGACGACGGCGTTGTCCGGCAGCTCGTCAGGCAGCCGGCGGATCATGTCGAGCTCGGCCTTGTCCGCGATGAAGCGGGTGTCGCCGTGCACGGGAAGATATCCCTCGCGTACATCGGTGGCCACGGCCCGGCTCCCAATCAGCATGATGGGCAGGCACACGGCCAGGGCGGCGACGGCGGCCCCTGCCCTGAGTACCGCTGTGCTCACGGAGGCCAGGCCGATACGTCCGAGGGCTCCGCGCAGCGCGGAGCCGGCCCGCGCTCCCAGCGGGCTGAGCCACGTGCGCAACGCGTCCAGGGCGACGACGACGAGGAGCACCGCCAGGACGGCGGTCATCGCCTTGATGCGGTGGGGAACCCGGTAGAACAGGCCGGTGAACGCCGAGAGCACCGGGATGGGGGCAATGGCGGCCAGGATGAGGGACATGCTGAAGATCCAGGCCACGACGAGTTCCCAGTTGCGCCGCCGCCACAGGCAGATTGCGGCGCCCAGGAGGCTCAGGGCCGCCAACGGCATCTCGATCCACTCGATGGCCCAGCCGCCGAAGTAGTCCAGGGTGATGGGGATGAGGAGCTTGGTGGTCAGGTTGCTCCAGTCCAGCTCGGTGTACCTGCCGAAATGGTGCTGCTGGGGACCGGGCAGCACGACGAAGGCGACGAACGCGACCACCGCCAGGAGGGCGCCGATCCACCAGGCCGCGGCCTGAGCGCGTCGCTCGGTGCGCCAGCTCCTGATCCCCGAGTGCACTGCCTGGCACAGGAGGATGCCGAACAGCGGCCACAGGAGCATCGCCGCCGCTGAGGTGTGGATGAGGCAGGACCCGACGAAGAAGGGGATGATGGCGCTCAACGCCATGGCGACACGCGCCCGTGCGCCCCAAACCGACGTGTTCTGCTCCCGGGCGGCCACCACCATGAGGGTGCGGGCACGGCGCCAGCACTCGATCGACATGGCGATAACGGCCGGGCAGGTGGCCACCGCCATGCAGTAGGGCCACAGCGCCGCACCGTAGGTGAGCCGCCAGGGGAAGACCGGAGCCAGGAGCGAGGCGGCCAGCGCCAGGTAGGGGGCGTGTCGGACCTTGGGCAGGGCGGTACGAGCCAGGTAGACCAGGCCGAGGTACCACACCAGCGCCACGGCCAGCAGCAGGACGTTGTTGGCGATGAGCGTCTCGCGCCAGCTCCACGCTCCCAGGCTGGCGACCTGGTGCCACACGATCGGGTAGAAGCCCGCGTGGCTCGTGAGCCCGAACATGCCGGCGTTCGGGTTGAACATCGAGGCGTAGTCCTCGCGCTCGATGATGGCGACCTGCATGTAGTGGTAGAGGGCGTCGCCGCTCTGGGAGACCGCGTTGGGCGGGATCGTGAGGATGACGGGCAGCGCGGTGACGGCCCAGAACACCAGGACCGTCAGGAAGAGCCTGCGCTCGGCGCGTCCGCCGTCGGTGCGCATGGTCATGCCCTCCCGCTGGTCCTCGGGCATGAGGAGGATCCCCGGGTCCCAGCGGTCGATGAGGCGCTTCGCCGTGGTGGCGGCAAGGGCCAGGAGCGCGGTCGTCACCATGACGGGGATCCAGCCCCAGGGCTTGCCGACGGCGGCCTGGAAGAGCCCGTCGGCCGTCAGGATGAGGGCACTGATAGTCGGGGCCAGCGCGACGGGACGGATCCCTCTCATTCCGGCGGCGCGCAGCACGAGCCACCCGACCCCGAAGAGCGCAGACAGAAGCAGGACCGCGGTTGGCAGGGTGTTGAACCAGTCGACCAGGCTATTGGTCACCAACGTTGCGCCTCACTCACTCGACGTACCTCATGGCCCCCAGCACTCTCCTCGCTGCTGTCACCGGCTCTGCCGGCGGCCTCCTGCACGACACGGGCGGCGGACTGCCCCGTGGCACGCAGCGAGCGATGGTCCTCGACCCAGTCGTGGAAGCGCTGCGCCGTGGCGGGCCGCGTACCCGAGGCGATCTCGGCGTCGTAGGTGTCCAGCGCCGTGCGCATGGCCTCGGCGACCGCCGCCGCGTCGTGCTCGGCCGCCCATCCCAGGTCGAAGTCGCGCACGTCCGCGGACACCGGCCCGCGACCGGCGAAGAGCACCGGTGTGCCGCATCCCAGGGCGGAGAGGACTTTGGTGGGGTAGGCGAAGTCGTAGCCCTGCCCGGGCTTGATGGACACCAGGGCCGCTGCGGCGCCCCGCTGCCACACGGCGGCCTCGGCCGCAGGCACGGCCTGGTGCATGATGACGGCCGGGGCGCCGTCGGGGCCCGCGGGCAGCTGGGAGGCGGCTTGGGTGATCTCCTGCCAGGCCGTTCCCCGGCCCAGGAAGAGCAGCTGGGCCTTCGGGTGGGTGCGCCGCACCTGGGCCAGGGCGTGGACGAAGACGTCGGCGCCCTGCCACTCCGAGGCCGTTCCGGCGTAGACGAAGTACGGCCCGCTCAGCCCGATCCGCGCACGGTCCGGCTCGGAGGGGGTCGGCCCGTGGGCGTCGAAGACAGCGGTGTCGATCCCGTTGGGCACGACCCGTATCCGCTGTGCCCAGGACTCGTCGTCCGATGCCGCGTTCACGAGCTCGGCGACGGACTGGGCGACTCCGTCATTGACGGCGATGACCCGAGCCGCCCCGCCGACGGCGAAGGCCTCGAGCTTCTCGACGGCCCGCACGACGATGTCGGCCGCTCCGGTGGAGGCCGTTGCCGCCGACCAGACGTCCGCGGCGTACCACACGTAGGGAATCGCGCGCAGGGCCGCCACGACCCGTACGACCGCGCCGGTCGTCGGGGGCGGCTCCACGAGGATCGCCTCCGGCCGACGGGCCACCAGCAGCCTGAGAGCCAGGGGCAGATCGAAGGACAGGTAGGGCACGTAGCCGCGCAGGTAGCCCGAGGAGTCCCGCAGGACCGGCCAGCGCGAGACCTGGACCCCCTCAGGATCGGGCTCGCCCTGCGGCGCGTCGGCCGGGGCCCGGCTGGTGAGGACCCGCACCGCCGTCCCGTCGGCCACAAGCGCCTTCTCCACGCTGTCGAGCCGGAAGGAGGCGGCTGCGGCCTCGGGCAGGTGGATGCGGGTGGCCAGCAGGACGCCGTCGGCTCGACCGGAACGGGCGCACCGACGCGACGTCACCGCCGTCGCCAGCGCGGCCGCGGCGCCGCCGAGGACCAGAGCGCCCAGCGACGCCTTGACGAAGCCCCGTGCGCTCATCGGTTCCCTCCTGCTCGCAGCGTGCGGGCCTGGGCCAGTGCGCCGGCCCGAACCGCCTGCATGTCCTGGGCGACCGTGCGCGCCCGACTGAGCCAGGTGTGCTCCTGGCGGGCCTGCCGGGCCCGGCCGGCGGCCTCGGCGACCTCCTGGGGGTGCTGGAGGAGCCTGCGCAGCAGCCCGGAGAGCACTGCGGCGTCGTAGGGAAGGGTCCAGCCGGCGCCGGCGGCGCCCACGACCTCGGCGGCCAGGGTCCCCTGGGAGGCGATGACCGGCTTGCCGCGTCCGAGGTACTCGTAGAGCTTGACCGGGGAGGCGAACTCCCGATACGGGTCCGGCTCGACGAACAGGACGCACAGGTCGGCGCGCTCGTAGAGGGCGGTGAGCTCCTCCCCGGAACGGTGCACGACCTCGATCCGGCCGCCGGCGGCCTCCACCAGGTCGGCGTACTGGTCGCCGGCCGCCTCCCACTGGTCGGGGCGGGTGCAGATGGTCAGGCTGGTGCCGGGCACGTCGACGACGGCGCGCAGGCACTCCTGGAGCCGGTAGTGGCCGCCCAGCCCGCCGATGTAGAGCAGGTGGAGCTCGCCGTCGGGGCGGGAGGAGGGCGCCTCGTCAACGATCTCGCAGCCCGGGGGCAGCGGGGCCATGCGCTCCTCGGGGAACCCGGGGACGTGGGCGCCCATGCGCATCGAGGGCAGGTAGAGGCGGTCGATGTAGCGCGAGTACCAGGCCAGGTCATAGCGGTAGACGCATCCCATGGCCGTGGCCAGCGCGGCCCCGACCCTCTCGCGGTAGTCGGGGAAGGCCCAGTAGATGTCCCGGTAGAACAGGGACGTGGGTACGCCATGCCGGTGCATCAGCCCCATGAGCGCCGGGTCGACGAAGGGGTGGGGCGGGAGGTGGCGCGGCTCAGTCAGCATGGTGGGGATGGTCGCGCACTCGGAGTAGAGGAACTCGATGCGCTCCCCACCCTGGAGGCGGTCCCTCAGAGCGCGCAGGCGACGCGATCTCTCCCGGGCCGAGCCGGTCACGTCCAGCACGGTGTAACCGAGCTCCCGGAAGGCATCGAGCATGCGCACAGGCCGGATACCGGAAGCCGACGACGCCTCCCGATCCAGGGGGAAAGGGGCGTGGTAGACGATCGCAGCCATACGGTGCCTCGCCTCCTTTAGGGGGTATCTCAGGAACCAGGCGCGGCCGCACCAGGCAGACAGACTCGAGCGCGAATGATAGTACCATCGGCCGATCACAGTTATGACACGACGTCGGAGGTCCGGTACCTCGCGGTGGAGCTCAGCAGCCGGGGGCGGCCTCCGTGGAAGTACCGCCTTTTCAGCGCCGCCCCAACGATGTTCACGACCGTTCGAAAAGGCCTCCGCGTCCTTGACTCCCTGGCGCTCGATGGCACTGGAGCCCGTGCAGTCACGGTAGAGTCTCAACCATGCGTGTCATGTCAGTGGTGGGCGCCCGGCCCCAGTTCGTCAAGCTAGCCCCGATCGACGCCGCTTTCCGTGAGGCCGGCATCGACCATGTGATTGTTCACACCGGGCAGCACTACGACCCGATGCTCTCCGATGTCTTCTTCAGCGACCTGGGGATCTCGGCCCCGGACGTCCACCTCGGGGTCGGCTCGGGGTCGCACGGGGTGCAGACCGGCACGATGCTCGCGGCCATGGACGAGACCATCGAGACCCATCGCCCCGACTGGGTCCTGGTCTACGGGGACACGAACTCCACGCTGGCCGGGGCGCTGTCCGCCGTCAAGCTCCACGTGCCCATCGCCCACCTGGAGGCGGGCCTGCGCTCCTTCAACCGGGCCATGCCCGAGGAGATCAACCGGATCCTGACCGATCACGCCGCCGACCTGCTGCTGGCACCGACCGAGGTGGGGGCCGCCCACCTGGCGGACGAGGGCCTGGCAGAGCGCACCGTCGTCGTGGGCGACGTGATGACCGACATCCTGTTCTCGGTGCGCGACTCCGTCATCGATACCCCCTCCCCCGTCATGACCGAGCTGGACCTGCCCGAGGGCGGCTACTCGCTGGCCACCATCCACCGGGCGGAGAACACCGACGACCCCGAGCGCCTGCGCTCCATCCTGGAGTCGCTGGCGGCGGTCGATCACCCGGTGGTGCTCCTGGCCCACCCGCGCCTGGTGGCCAAGTGCGCCGAGCACGGCATCACCCTGGAGGACTCGGGTAACCTGCGGATGCACCCGCCCCTGGCCTACCCCGAGCTCGTCGCCTCGACCCTGCACGCCCGCGGCGTGGTCACCGACTCCGGCGGCCTGCAGAAGGAGGCCTTCCTCCTGCGGGCGCCGTGCACCACGGTGCGTCCCCAGACCGAGTGGGTCGAGACCGTCAACCTGGGCTGGAACGTCCTGGTCGAGCCCGGTCAGGCCCTGGTCGACGCCGCCTCCCGTACCCGGCCGACCGAGCCCGCCGACGCCGATGCCCACCCCTACGGGGACGGCAACGCCGCGGCCCGAGTGGTCCAGGCCCTCACTGAGCACCTGCCCGGCTGATCGCCCGCACTGGCTCCCTGGGCAGCATCATGCGCGTCACCATCGTCACCACCTGGTTCCCCACGCACCGCTCACCGGGTCTGGGGGTCTTCGTGGCACGCCACGCCGCCTCCATGGCGGCGGCCGGCCACGATATTCGCGTCGTCCACCTCGCCTCGGCCTCCGTCGACGACGGGGTGCGCCGCGACCGGGTGATGGGGCTGCCCGTCGTGCGCCTGCCCATGTCGCTGTCGCGGCCCCACGAGGTGCTCGCGGCCAGGCGGGAGCTGACAGCGCTGACTCGGGACAGTGACGTCGTCCACACCCACGCGGTCTCCACCCTCCTGCCCTACTCCCTGAGTCGACCCCGTCAGCCGTGGCTCCACACGGAGCACTGGTCGGGGATCGCCCAGCGCGGCGCCGAGCTCGGCTCCCTGGCGCGGGCGGGGGCTCAGGTGGTCCTGCGCCTGGAGCGCCGGCCCGACGTCGTCACCACCGTCTCCGACCAGCTCGCCACCGACCTGCGGGCCTACCGCCCCGAGGGTGAGATCCTGACGGTCCCCAATGAGGTCACCATGCCTGAGGAGCCGGCGCCGCGCCGCAGCGTTGAGCTGGGGCGTGACACGCTGCGGATCGTCGGTATCGGGGGGCTCATCGAGCGCAAGCGGCCGGACCTGGCGGTTGAGGCGGTCGCGGCGCTGGCACAGCAGGGGGTTCCGGCCCGGTTGACCTGGGTGGGTGGCGGGCCCCTGGCCGATCGCTGCACGGATCTCGCGGCCGCCCTGGGCGTCGACCTGGAGCTGACCGGTCAGCTGCCGGGCGATCAGGTGCAGCAGGTCCTGGCCGACAACGACCTCTTCCTCGTACCCACGCTCGCCGAGACCTTCTTCCTGGGTGCCGCCGAGGCCGTTGCCGCCGGCCGGCCAGTGGTCACCAGTGACCGGGGGGCGCACACCAGCTTCCTGGATTCCTCTGTGAGCGAGATCGTCTCTCAGGACGACCCCGCCGCGTGGGCCAGGGCCGTCGTCGACGTCATGGGACGGTGCACGGACCTCACGGCGCGCGACATCCAGGACAGGCTGCCGCGGGCCTTCTCCCCCAGTCAGGTGGCGCACTCCTACGGCCGCGCCTACGAGGCCGCCATCGCCCAGTACTCGACATCCTACTGATCCTCGGGCGTGCCGGCTGCGTCCCCGGAGTCGTCAGCGGCTTCGTAGTGGCCCTCGTCGGCCTCACTGGCGGGGGGCCTGGCGTCGAAGCGGCGGGCGGCGGCATCGGCCATGAGGATCTGCACCACCAGGATGAGGCACATGAGGGCGCCCAGGACGTAGGTGGTCGTCAGCAGCGAGTACGGGCTGAACCAGAGCCAGGCCAGGGGGACGGCGGCGTAGACCACCGAGAACAGGAGTAGCCAGTCCTGGTTCTCGGTGACGACGAAGAGAGTCGACAGCGGGGAGGTGACCAGGAGGATGAACAGCCAGGGGGTCAGGGCCCTGGCGAAGCTGCCGGCCTCGGTCCAGCTGCTGCCGAAGAGCAGGGGGAAGAGCCAGGGCGACACGATGTAGAGCAGGACGAACGGCGCGGTCCCGATGATGAGGACCCGCTTGATGACCTGGCGGACCAGGGGGCGCATCTGTCCGGGACGCAGGGTGGCGAGCTTGTGGAAGAAGACCTGCCCCACGGCGGCGTTGATGAGAGCCAGCGGAACCTCCAGGCAGCGCCAGGCCAGGTTGAACTGCCCCAGGCTGGCCACCGAGTAGGAGCCCACGAGCAGGTTGATGCCGTTGAGCCGCACGGCGTCGACGAAGGCGTTGAGGCCGTTGAGCAGGGGCATGCGCCGGTAGCGGCGGGCCACCTGCCACAGGGTGGGCGCCTCCGGCGGCAGCGGCCGGTGCAGGGGCTTGGCCTTGCGCCCCAGGTTGACGAAGGCCCAGGCCTGCCCGATCGTCTGACCGATCAGCAGGCCTCCGACGCTGACCATCCCCGCCGCCCCCAGGACGAGCTGGCCGAGGGACTGCCCGACCTGCTGCTCGACCCGGTTGATCGAGATCGTCCGGTAGTCCGACTGGCGGTTGTACCAGTACTGGAGGAGCTGGACCGTGGACAGCAGCAGCGTGGTCACGCCCAGCAGCGGCATCCAGACGGCGATATCCGCCCCCCAGTACCGGGTGACCAGCGGCTTGAGGAGGAAGGCCACGACGCTGGAGACGACCGAGACCACCACGATGCACACCATTCCCAGGCGGGCGCAGGCCAGGGCCCAGGCGTCCTTCTTGGGGAGCATGATCGTCATGTCGTAGCGCAGGGCCGCCACGGCCGTGATGATCGAGACGACCGAGGTGTAGCGCGCCAGCTGGCCGAGGTCCGCGTCGGAGAAGATGCGGGTGAGGATCATCGTCATGCCGAAGACGATGGCCTGGGCGGTGGCCGTGCCGCTGACCAGGGTCAGGACGTGGCGCAGGAACGGGGAGGACTCCATGACCGAGCGGACCCGGGCGAGTACTCCCGCCACGGGGCCGCTCGGTGCGGCTGAGCGGTTCAGAGCGCGACCGTCCGGTTCTCGCTCGCCGAGGTCAGGACCGCCTCGACGACGTCGAGCGTGGCCACGCCCTCGGCCATGGTGACGTGGCGCTGGGCCACGCCGCGCACGGCGTCGCGGAAGTTCTCCTGCTCCAGGGCCAGCGGCTCGCGCTTGGGGATCGCGTAGCGGATGACGTCGCCTTCGCTGACGCCCCGGAAGGCGGCGACCTGGTCCCAGGTGGAGGCCACGGTGCCGTTGGCGTGGAAGGTGAGGTCCCCGGTGAGGGTGTCCGCCACGAAGGCGCCCTTCTCGCCGGTGACGATCGTGACGCGCTCTTTGAAGGGGGTGAGCCAGTTGACCTGGTGGCTGACGACGATGCCGCCCTCCAGCAGGCCGGTGGCCACCATCATGTCCTCGTTCTGGCGGCCGGAGCGGTGCGTGACCTGCGCGGCCACGGAGGTGTAGCGGGCGCCGGCAACCCAGGCGGTCAGGTCGATGTCGTGGGTGGCCAGGTCCTTGACGACCCCGACATCGCTGATGCGGGCCGGGAAGGGGCCCTGGCGGCGGGTGAGGACCTGGTAGACCTCACCGAGCTCACCGGCGTCGAGGCGCTCGCGCAGGGCCCGCAGGGCCGGGTTGCAGCGCTCCACGTAGCCGACGGCACCCACCAGGCCCCGCTCCGCGAAGGCGGCGGCCACGCGGCGGCCCGCGGCGGCGTCGTGGGCGATGGGCTTCTCCACCATGGTGTGCACGCCCGCCTCGGCCAGGGCCAGGGCGACGTCCTCGTGGTAGACGGTGGGGACGGCCACCATGGCGGCATCGAGCCCGGCGTCGACGAGGGCGTGGACATCGGGCAGGACCGGCAGCTCGCCGGCCACGCCGAAGCGGTCGCCGCCGGGGTCGGCCACGGCCACGAGCTCCATGCCCTCAGTGGCGCGGATGACCCGGGCGTGGTGGCGTCCCATGGAGCCCAGGCCGATGAGGCCCACGCGCAGCGGGTTGTCCGCCGTGCCCTTGTCGGTGAGGTGGTGGACCTCGGGCAGCGCAGTGGTGGCCTGCCCGTCGAGAGCGACGTTCTCACCCATGTCAGGCACCTGCCTTGACGGTGGCGGCCACGGCCTGGCCGATGCGCTCCAGGTCCGCATCGCTCAGGGAGGGGTGGACCGGCAGGGAGAGGCACTCGCGGGCGGCCTTCTCGGTTCCGGGCAGCTCGAGGCCCTCGGCGTAGTGGGCCAGGGAGGCCAGGCGGTGGTTGGGGATCGGGTAGTAGACGCCGCTGCCGACCTGCCACTCCTCGCGCAGGGCGGCCTGGACGGCATCGCGCTCGGCGCCCGTGGCGCCCTCGAGGCGGATCGTGTACTGGTGGTAGACGTGCGTGTAGCCCTCGGGAACGAAGGGGGTGACGACGCCGTCGACGCCCGCCAGCAGCTCGTTGAGGCGCGCGGCGTTGGCCTGGCGGGCAGCGGTCCAGCCGGCCAGCTTGGTCAGCTGGACGCGGCCGACGGCGGCGGCCACGTCCGTCATGCGGTTGTTGAGGCCCACCAGCTCGTTGGCGTACTGCTGCTCCATGCCCTGGTTGCGGATGAGGCGGCAGCGGCGGGCCAGCTCGGCGTCGGCCGTGGTAATCATGCCGCCCTCGAGGCTGGTCATGTTCTTGGTGGGGTAGAAGGAGAAGGAGCCCCAGGCCCCGAAGGTGCCCACGGGCTTGCCCTCGATGGCGGCGCCGTGCGCCTGGGCGCAGTCCTCGAAGACGGCCAGGCCGTGACGCTCGGCGATGGCGAGGATCTCCGGCATGTTGGCGGGCAGACCGTAGAGGTGGACCACCTCGATGGCCGCCGTGCGCTCGGTGATGGAGGCCTCGACGCTGGCGGGGTCGAGGTTGAAGGTCACCGGGTCGATGTCGGCGAAGACCGGCACGGCACCACTGATGGCCACCGAGTTGCCGGTGGCGGCGAAGGTGAAGGAGGGGACGATGACCTCCGGGGCCCCGCCGGCGCGCTCCTGGAGCTCAGTGGCCAGGGTGGCCACGTGCTGGGCCGAGGTGCCGGAGTTGACGGCCACGCAGTGGACACCGTCGACGACCTGGGAGGAGAACTCCTCCTCGAAGGCCTTGACCTGGGGCCCCTGAACGACCATGCCCGAGGTGAGGACGGCGTCGACGGCGTCGCGCTCCTCCTGCCCGATGATCGGCTTGGCTGCTGGGATGAACTCGCGTGACATCAGTGGGTGACCTCTCGGATGGTGGTGGATTCGGAGCTGGACTGCGAGCCGGACCCGGCAGCGGGCTCGGCAACGAACTGCTCGTACAGGGTCCCGGTGACGGGGCAGCGCCAGCGCGGGGCGCCGTCGGGGCCGGGGTCGGAGGGAGTAAGGGGCTCACCGGCGCGCCCGACCCAGCCGATGCGGCGGGCGGGGACCCCGGCGACCAGCGCGTGGGCGGGAACGTCCTTGGTGACCACGGCGCCGGCGGCCACCGTGGCCCAGGCCCCGATACGCACCGGAGCCACGCACACGGCGCGGGCGCCGATCGACGCGCCCTCCTCGATGGTGACTCCCACGGGCTCCCAGTCGGCGGCCGACTTGAGCGAGCCGTCGGGGTTGACGGCCCGGGGGAAGTGGTCGTTGGTCAGCGTGACCGCCGGGCCGATGAAGACCCCGTCGGCCAGGCGGGCCGGCTCGTAGACGAGGGCGTAGTTCTGCACCTTGCAGTTGTCCCCCATGACGACGCCCTCACCGATGTAGGCGCCGCGCCCCACGATGCAGTCCCGTCCGAGGACGGCGTGCTCACGGACCTGTGCGAGGTGCCAGATGCTGGTGCCCTCTCCGAGCACGGCTTCCTCGGAGACATCGGCGGACGGGGCGATGCGGGTGGCCACGGCGACTCCTGTGCGGGCGGCTCGCACCGCCCTGACGATCGAATGAGTCCGGGCAGCCTGGTGGCTGCCGGAAGCCGTGCCGCTCCGGTCGCCGGAGGCGGCGGCGCTGCACGACCGGCCCCATCCTAGGGGACTGACCCCCGCGAGACGACATCGCCGGCGCCTCTCCTCTGCGACGCCGCTGAGAAGAGGCGGAGGAAGACGGTCCCGGCAGATGACCTCAGCCCTCCAGGGCCACCAGGCCGTCGACGAACTCCCGGTACTGACGCTGCGCGTCCGACATCCTCGCCCAGGTGGCGTGGGCCTGCGCACTCATGGCTGCGTACTGGGCGTCGCTGAGGTCCATCACGGACTCGACGGCGTCGGCCACCTGCGCGGCGGTGACCTCCACCGGGACGAGCCGGCCGTTCTCGCCGTCGTGGACGATCTCGCCGGTCCCACCGGCGGCAGTGGCCACGACCGGCATACCCGCCGCCTGGGCCTCCATGACGGCCACCGGGACACCCTCACCGTCGGAGCAGTTGAGGAAGCAGGCGAAGTCGGTGGCGGCATAGAGCTCGCGCACCTCGCGGTTGGTCAGGTGCCCGGTGAAGGTCACCGGGGTCGAGTCGATCAGCTCCTCGGCCCGGGCGCGCATGGCGGCCAGACGATCGGCGTCGTTCTCGCCGATGTGGGTCCAGGAGACTCTCCGACCGCGTCGCTCCAGCTCGGCGACGGCCTCCACGATGAGGTGGACCCGCTTGTAGGGGGCCATGTGCGAGCAGGAGACCAGCTGGAAGGGCTCAGTCCGGTGACGCTCGTGGCGCGGAGCGGGCGGCACCCCCAGCCGGCGCACCTCGATGTTCCGGGCCTCGGGAAAGCGCCGGTGCAGGAAGGAGGCCGCGTAGTCCGAGATCGGATAGACCCGGTCCACGGCCCGCATGACGAAGGCGCGTGAGGGGATGTAGCCGCGGGGGGCGTCGGCCTCGTCAACGTCGTAGGCATGCGCTCGCGAGACCACCGTCACCGGGCGCCTTTTCAGCTCCCGACGCCGCAGCATGCCGCCCAGTGCTGCCCCGGTGAAGAACCAGTACGAGTAGATGGTCAGGTGCCCTGTCCCCTCCAGCCCCAGGCTCGGCAGGAGCCGACGCATTCGTCCGTACGCGCTCAGGGCGATCGCCGCGAAGCGCACATCCATGCCGAAGCGGCCGAAGCTCTTCCACACCGGGGTCTCCACCATGCGCTCGCGGCCCAGCAGAATCTGCGGGGCGCGCAGGAGGGCCTGGAGGCGCCAGTCGGCCAGCCGCGAGGCGGGCAGCAGGGCGCAGCGGGCATTGGCCGGCAGGCCGCGGGTCTGACGGGCCCCCTGGCTCAGGCGCATCGGGACGATGACGACCTCGTCGTATGCGGCGCACAGGGTCTCGATCTCCTGCTCGAGGAACTCCTCCCCCACCTCATAGGGGAAGGCGTCGGTGAGCAGGAGCAGACTGCGCCGGCCCACCGCCCCAGCACCCCTCGGGGACGCGGTCGCCGCATCCGCACGGCCGGACGCGCGGCCGGTGCCACCGGCACCATGAGCGCCGTCACTCCCCTCCCGGGTGGAACCCGGAGGGACATCGGCGGACGGGGCGATGCTGGTGGCCACGGCGACTCCTGTGCGGACGGCTCGCACCGCCCTGACGATCGAATGAGTCCGGGCAGCCTGGTGGCTGCCGGAAGCCGTGCCGCTCCGGTCGCCGGAGGCGGCGGGCACTGCACGACCGGCCCCATCCTAGGGGACCCACCCCCGCCAGACGCCGCCCGGGCACGCCCCGAAGGAGACCTACCCCACCAAGGCCGACCGCCCCCGCCTCCCGCAAGAGGGCTGGCGCCCTCTGTTCGCGTGCAAGAATGCGGTGGTGACTACCTCCACCGCATCGCAGACCGGGGCGCCCACCCCGGCGCTCCCGGTCACCGACACCTGGCTCGTCATTCCCCTGTACAACGAGGCGACCGTCGTGCGCGAGGTCATCTCCCAGGCCCGCACAGTCTTCCCCCATGTCGTTGTCGTCGACGACGGCTCCAAGGACGCCTCTGCCCGGGAGGCCGCCGCCGCGGGGGCCGTAGTCGTGCGCCACCCGATCAACCTCGGCCAGGGCGCAGCGCTGCAGACGGGCTTCTCCTACGTGCTGGAGAAGACCAATGCCGACTACGTCGTCACCTTCGACGCCGACGGCCAGCACTCCACCGCGGACGCCGCCGCCATGGTGGCCGCGGCGCGAGCTGAGAATCTCGCCGTCGTCCTCGGCTCGCGCTTCCTCGAGGGCCCCTCCCCGGTGGGGTGGCTCAAGCGGATCGTCCTGCGCACGGCGGCGGCCGTCAGCTCGCACACCTCCGGCATGCGCCTGACCGACGCCCACAACGGCCTGCGGGTGCTCCGCCGCGACGTCCTGGCGCAGCTCGACCTCAGGCAGAACCGGATGGCGCACGCAAGCGAGATCATTCGCCAGATCGGCGCCACCGGCATGCCCTGGCGCGAGTTCCCGGTGCACATCGTCTACACCGACTACTCCCGCGCCAAGGGCCAGTCCCTGTGGAACTCGGTCAACATCCTGGTCGACCTGCTCTTCTCCTGAGCCCGCACGGAAGGCACAGCCCATGATTCATCAGTTCGCCACCCGGGTCACGCCGATCACGAACCACCAGTTCTACATCCAGGCCGCCCTGATCCTGGCCGTGATCGCCGTCGGCTGGATGATGCTGCGCACCCCCGGCGGGGCCCGCCACATGGCCGCCCGCAGGCTGGTCACCCTGGCCTTCGTGGCCTTCGCCGTCTTCAACATCACCTTCCCCTGGGTGATGAGCTCGATCGCGCACCGGATGGGAGTCGGGCGAGGAACTGACTTCCTGCTCTACTCCCTGGTCATCGCCTTCCTGGCGCAGATCCTCTCCTCCTTCAGGCGCAACAGCGCCAGGGAGCGGCAGATCACTCACCTGGCTCGCCGCATCGCCCTGGACAACGCCCCCGAGCCCCCTGCCGGCGCGCGGCTCACCGCTGAGACCGACGACTGACCCCGAGGCTCCCGGAGAGCAGCGGGCACTCCCCCTCAGTGCCTGGAGGCGCGGACCTCGAGCTCCTCACGCAGGCGCAGCCCGCCGCTGAGCAGCCAGCGCACCGGCGCCTGCCACGGGGCGTCGTAGACGCCGTTGAGGTAGTGGCGGGCGGAGGCGTGGTGCGCCCGGATCATCTTCTCGGGGCGGGCCTTCCAGCTGGCCCCCTGCTCGTGGACGACGACGGAGTCCGACACTTGCACGTTGAGCCAGCCGGCCCGTCCGACCCGCTCCCCTAAGTCCACGTCCTCGAAGAACATGAAGTAGTCGTCGTCGAAGCCCTCCAGGCGCCTCCAGGCGGCGGCGGGCAGCAGTAGGCAGGCCCCCGAGAGCCAGCCCACCGTCCGCGACCCGCCCGAGCCGCCCTGATCGGCGGTGTGATACGCGGCGGAGAAGGGGTTGGCCGGCCAAATCCGGCCCAGGACGGCGTGCCCGGCACCCTTGACTAAGGAGGGCAGGGCGCGCCCGGAGGGGTAGACGGTGCCGTCGGGGTTGAGCAGGAGGGGCCCCAGGCAGCCGGCCGCCGGGTTGGCCAGGCCCGCATCAATGAGGACGTCGAGACTCCCGGGCCTCCAGACGAGATCGGGGTTGGCCACCACGATCCAGTCCTCCTCCAGATCCGCGGCCGCCAGGTTGGCGCCCGCCCCGTAACCGAGGTTGGTGGCGTCCCCGACGACGCGCGCCCCGTGCCGCTGAGCAGCAGCAGTGACGACGTCGTGCTCGGTGCCGTTGTCCGCGATGACGACGACGAGCCTGCGCGCCGTCGCCGTGGCCAAGGAGGCCAGGAAGCGCTCCAGCTCCTCACCTGGGTTGAAGGCGACCGTCACCACTCGCACGCTCTGCTCGTCAGGTGCGAGGGCCCGAACCTCCGAGCACTCCCCTACCTGATCCGGAGCACTGACGGGAGCGGCCGAGGCACTGGTCGACGTGGGTTTGGCAACACTGGTCACGGACAGAGCCTAGCCCCGTTACCCGTGTGAGGGGCTTCACCCAGCATTGGGTAAATCTCATGTAACAGGTGTAGGCAGACCCATATGGTTTAGCAGTCTCGTTCCCTATGATCGCTTCCGTGCCTCAGTTCAGTAAGCCGAATGCGCGACACTCCTCCAAGGAACTCGGACGCCGCCTGGCCAGGCGAGTGGGACTCAGCCTGCTCGCGGTGACGATCTTCGTCGTCTCCGCCGCGGGCTTCGCGTGGCACAACATCCAGTCGCGGATCGCCTGGTTCAACATCGACAGCCTCCTGACCGAGGAGGACCGGCCCGGCACGAAGCCGCCGGACAGCTACGAGGGCCGAGCCGTCAACCTCCTGATCCTGGGCACCGACTCGCGCGCGGGGAAAAACAACGTCGACGGTTCGCAGGGCGACGACGAGGTCTCCGTGGCCCGCTCCGACACGGCGCTGGTCATGCACATCTCGGCTGATCGCTCGCGCGTCGACGCCGTGTCCATCCCCCGCGACACCCTGGTCGACATCCCCGAGTGCACGACCCTCGACGGCGGGAAGACCGACGCCAGCGAGGACGCACCGTTCAACTCCGCCTTCGCCAACGGAGCCGGCAGCAGCAGCGACGACAAGAAGGCCGTTGCCTCCGGAGCCGCCTGCACCCTCAAGACCGTGGAGAAGCTGACGCACGTGCGTATCGACGACTTCGTCGTCGTCGACTTCTCAGGCCTGTCCAAGGTGGTCGACTCCCTCGGCGGCGTCCACGTGCAGGTCGATGAGGCCATTGACGACTCCGAGTACACCGGTTTCAAGCTCGATGAGGGCTGCCAGAAGCTGAACGGCGAGAACGCCCTGCAGTACGCCCGCGTCCGGCACGGGGTGAGTGACGGCTCGGATCTCTCCCGTATCACCCGTCAGCAGAACCTCATGCGGGCCATGGCCTCCAAGGCGCTGTCCTCCAGCCTCCTGACGCAGTCCGGCTTCCTGACCTCCACCCTGGAGACCCTCACCACGTCCGAGCGCATCGGTCAGATCGGCAACCTGTCGGGCCTGGCCTACTCCATCCAGGGTGTGGGCGTCGACAAGATCAACTTCGTCACCATGCCGAACCAGCCCGCAGACAACCCGAACCAGGTGGTCCCCGCCGAGGGCGCCAAGAAGGTCTGGAAGGCCCTCGAGGACGACAAGCCCATCCCCTCCGACACCTCGGCCCCCGCCTCGTCGGACTCGAGCGCCACCGCGGACGGCTCCACCTCGGAGAGCACTGACGACTCCTCGGAGTCCTCCGAGCCCTCCCAGCCCACCCCGACGCCGGCTCCGGCCACCCAGGCCCCCAAGACGAGCACCCCCCAGCAGCAACCCGCCGCGAAGCCGACCACCCCTGCCTGCCCCGCCTGAGGCAGAATCAGTGGTGTGATTCCGACAGACGACTCACTACCGCCCTCAATCACCCCCGGCTCCAGCGGAGGCAGGCCTCAACGCAGGCAGCGTCCCATCGATGCTGTCAACCAGCGCAGCCGCGAGCGCGGGGAGGCATCCGGCGGCGAGGCAGTCGCCCAACCCACTGACGTTGCCGGCGGCGCCCCGCGCCGCCCGTCATCAACCGCCGCTCGCAACCCCCAACGGCACTCGGTCCTGGGCCGTCAGGACGGCGACCAGCCGGCCTCGGCTCAGCCCGCCTCTACGCGCAGAGGACAGCAGCCGTCCTCGGTCCAGCCCCGTCGTCCCTCCGCCCCGTCTCAACGGGGCAGCCACGCCCGGGCCGGGTCGAGTGCGATCCCCCTGGAAACGGACACCGACGGAGGCAGCGGCGCAGCCGGGCCGGAGCGCACGCAGGCCTTGCCCGTGCGGCGCGGCACCTACCCCGTGGGCTCCGCGGGCCGGCAGTCGCCGCAGGAGCCCGCTGCGGGTGGACCCTCACTCACGCCCCAGCGGCCGCAGCGGCCGAAGCGCGCTCGTCCCAGGTGGCGCCGGATCGTGGGCTGGACGGTCGTCGTCATCGTTGTCGCCCTGGCTCTCATCGCAGCGCGGGTCGCCTGGCTGTGGAACGACGTCTCCTCCCAGCTCCATCGCGTCGACGCCTTGTCCGGGGCGGCGGACACTCCGGGCGAGACCTGGCTCATCGTGGGTTCGGACGCGCGCGGAGGTGCTGTCCAGGACGAGACCGAGGGGGCTCGTGCCGACTCCGTCATGCTGCTGCACAAGGCGGAGAACGGACAGACGAGCCTGACCTCCTTGCCGCGTGACACCTTCGTGGACATTCCCGAGTACGGGGAGAACAAGATCAACGCCGCCTACTCCTTCGGCGGCCCCAAGCTGCTGGTCCAGACCGTGGAGAAGCTCTCCGGGCTGACCGTGGACCACTATGTGGAGGTCGGCATGACCGGGGTATCCCAGATGGTCGACGCCGTCGGCGGGGTCAACGTCTGCCTGGACTACGACGTCGCCGATGAGGACTCCGGTCTGGTCTGGGACACCTCTCAGGGCACGTGTCAGACGGTGGACGGGACGAAGGCGCTGGCCTACTCCCGGATGCGAAAGTCGGACCCGACCGGTGACGTGGGTCGCGGTCAGCGCCAGCGCGCCGTCATTTCCGCAGTGGTCTCCAAGGCGGCAGCGCCGTCCACCGCCTTCTCCTTCTCCCGGCAGGACGCGCTGGTCGACGCCGGTACGAACGCGCTCACGGTGGATCGCAGCGCCGGCACCATGAGCATCGCCCAGATGGTGCTGGCCTTCCGCTCCGCCTCCGATGGCGGCCTGACCGGGGCCCCGCCCATTGAGGATCCCGCCTACTCCCCCGAGGACGCCGAGATCGGCGAAACGGTGCTGCTGCGGGACACGACCGCACCGGACTTCTTCTCGAAGCTGCGCGACGGGAAGCTGACGGCGGCGGACTTCAACCAGTCCTGACGCTCAGTCACCGAAGACGAACACGTGCGGGCCGGTTCCCCGGGAGAGGGGGAACCGGCCCGCACGTCGTGGTGTTGGGACCGCTCAGCCGAAGTGGGGCCGGTTGGGGTCGGCCTGCCAGGAGGTGTAGGAGGAGGCGACGATGTCGTCCAGGTCGTGCTCGGCCTTCCATCCCAGGACCTCGCCGATGCGGGTTGCGTTGCCGATGAGCTGGGGCGGGTCGCCGGCGCGGCGGGCGAGCTCCTCGGGTTCCAGGTCCAGGCCCGTGGAGGCGATGACCTTGGAGACGACCTCCCGCACCGAGGCGCCCTGGCCGGTGCCGACGTTGAAGACGTGCTCGGCCATCTCCTGGCCGCCGGCCAGGTAGTCCAGGGCGGCGATGTGGGCGACGGCCAGGTCCTTGACGTGGATGTAGTCGCGCACGCAGGTGCCGTCGGGGGTGGGGTAGTCAGTGCCGAAGATCTTGGGGGTCTCGCCCTTGGCGAGGCGGTCGAGGACCATGGGGATGAGGTTGAGGGTGGCCATGTCGCCCAGGTCGTCCCAGCCGGCTCCGGCGACGTTGAAGTAGCGCAGGCCCGCCCAGCGCAGTCCCCAGGCCTTCTCGGCGTCGGCCATCATCCACTCCCCGATGAGCTTGGTCTCTCCGTAGGGGTTGATGGGGCGGCAGTCGATGTCCTCGGGAACGACCTCCACCGGGGGCATGCCGTAGACGGCGGCCGAGGAGGAGAAGATCATCTGCTTGACGCCGGCGGTCTCCATGGCCAGCAGCATGTTGGCCAGGCCGCCGACGTTCTGCTGGTAGTACCAGGCGGGGCGCTCGACGGACTCGCCCACCTGCTTGCGGGCGGCGAAGTGGATGACGGCGGTGACGCCGTGCGAGTCCATGACCTCGGCGAGGGTCTGGGGGGCCTGGCCGCTGGCGACGTCGAGCTCGACGAGGGAGGCCCCCTTGACTCGCTCCGGCGTCCCGTAGGACAGATCATCGACGACGACGACCTCCTCCCCGCGCTCGAGGAGAAGTCGGACCACGTGCGCGCCGATGTAGCCGGCGCCTCCAGCAACGAGAATGCTCATGCCCCCAGTCTACCCACACTCGCTCAGAAACGAACAGAAACGAACGCGAGATCCACGAGTCGTCTCCCCGTCATTCACGAGTTCGTATCCTCAGGCTCGAGGTCGCACCTTGGGGTACTGTGTTGTCTCCTCACTTCTGAGACATCTGAGTGTCATGACTTCTGAGACACCCGCTCGGGCGGGAACCCGGGGCAGGCTGGTGGCCCAGGGGGCGAGGGTGAGGACGAAGGGAAGAGGTCTGGTGGGGCGTCGGTGTCCACAGCGCTGACATTAACCCCTAATCGGGACTGCTCGCCGAGGAAAAACCGCAGAATTCCAACGATCTCCGCTGGGTGATTCGCCGGCAGGCTCGGTAATGTCAGCGCTGTGGACACCGGGCCGCGCAGGAGTGAGTCAGGGGTTCCTACGGCACAGCCCGACGCCTCCGTCACAGGTCCACCCCCACCGCTCCCTGCCCGCTGTCTACACAGGGTCCCGGTGGTCATGGTTCGACGCCGGCTCCGCCCCGAGTCTGCCCGAGTCGGCCTGCTCCACGAGGGTCGGGATCCACTGACCAAGGGTTGTGCGTACTGCACGAAGGCCCCACCTACCCGAAGTGCACCCGACCCTCCTCCAGTAGCACCCCACCCTCGTGCAGTGCATCCAGACGACGCCGGAAGCCACCACAGTGACCAGGGCAGCCCCTCCGACAGGCCGAATCAGCAGCTCTCCCAACCGGCAGACCCACCCCCGACCGGTGTCTTGAGATGTCATGACATCCGAAACTCTCAGAAGCCATGAGACAACACAGCACCTTGGGGTACGTCCTTGAGCCCTACCCTACGAACACGATCGCCGGCGCCCTCTCCGCAACACGATCTCAGCGACTCAGCCGCTCGCGCAGGGCGGCGCCCTTGGCGTGGGCGACCTCGCTGAGGTCCGTCTGGAAGGCCCGCATGGCAGCGCCCAGGCGAGCGGCCTCCGGTCCTTGACCGGAGGCGAGGATACGCACCGCCAGCAGCCCGGCATTGCGGGCCCCGCCGATGGAGACGGTGGCCACCGGGACCCCGGCGGGCATCTGCACGATGGACAACAGGGAGTCCATGCCGTCGAGGTATTTCAGCGGCACCGGCACCCCGATCACCGGCAGCTCGGTGACGGCCGCCAGCATCCCGGGCAGGTGGGCCGCTCCCCCGGCGCCGGCGATGATGACGCGCAGCCCCCGCTCAGCAGCGGCGCGCCCGTAGTCGATCATTTCGGTGGGCATGCGGTGGGCGGAGACGACGTCGGCCTCATAGGCCACCTTGAACTCGTCGAGGACCTCGGCGGCGGCCCCCATGACCGGCCAGTCCGAGTCCGACCCCATGACGATGCCGACCACCGGCCGCCCCGCGTTCTGCGTGCCCGTCGTCGTTGCGCTGACCTCGTTCATCAACGTCCTCCCTGTCTTCGGTGTCCTGCCGTGTTCTGTCGTGTCCTGCGTGCTGCGGTCTGGATGCGTCCGGCTCAGGCGTCACCGCGCAGGATGGCGACGGCCCCGCGCGCCTGCTCGACGACGTCGGCGACCTCCTGGTCCGGACCGACCGTCATGGTGACGTGCCCGAGCTTGCGGCCCGCTCGCCACTGCTTGCCGTAGAGGTGGATGCGGGCCTCGGGATGAGCGGCCATGGCCCGGGCCAGGGAATCGGGCCCCGGCTCGCGCCGGCCGCCGATGAGGTTGACCATGACGGTGGTGGGCGCCGTGGCCTCCGTGGCGCCCAGCGGCAGGTCGAGAACCGCCCGCAGGTGCTGGGCGAACTGGCTGGTGACGGCCCCGTCCTGGGTCCAGTGACCGGAGTTGTGGGGGCGCATCGCCAGCTCGTTGACGTACAGGCGCGTGGGCTCCCCGAAGGTCTCCACGGCGAAGAGCTCGACGGCGAGCACCCCGGTCACCCCGGCGTGCTCGGCGACCGTGCGGCCGATGAGCTCGGCCTCCTCGACGGCGGTCGAGTCGAGACCTGGTGCCGGCGCCAGGACCTCAGCGCACATGCCGTCCTCCTGGACCGTCTGGGCCACCGGCCACACCGACACCTGCCCGCTGGGGGTGCGGGCCAGCAGGACAGCGAGCTCGCGAGTGAAGGGGATCGCCTGCTCCACCAGGAGACTGGTCACCGCTGCTCCTCCGAGGCTGCCTCCCCCGCCGGCCCCGCGGCCGTCGCCCTGGCCAGCTCGGGCGCGCGCCACCGAGGCGATCCACTCGGCCGCCTCGCCCTGGCGCAGGGACTCGGCGCTGCGCACCAGCAGCACCCCGTGGCCGTCATAGCCTCCACGCGGCGTCTTGAGGACCACTGGCCAGCCGTGCTCGACGGCGAAGGCCTCAATGGCGTCGACCATCTGCTCGGCGCTCTCCTGCTGCGGCCCGCCGATCTCCGCCCAGGCGGGCTGCGGGAGCCCGGCCCCGCTCATCTTCCTCCGCATGGCGAGCTTGTCGCGGGCCAGGGTCAGGGCCTGCGGGGTGGGCTGGACACTGACCCCCTCGGCCTGGAGCCTCTCCAGGAGGGCCGAGTCCTGGTGCTCGTGCTCGAAGGTGAGGACCGAGGCCGGCCCACCTGCGGGCCTGTCACTACCGTCCCCGGTGACGACGGCGCGTACGGCAGCCTCGTCGTCGGCGGCTCCGACGGGGGCGTCCGGGGTCACCTGTCCGGTGGACCCGTCCGCGGCCTCCACCAGCGCCCTGAGGTGAATCCCCAGAGCACTGGCCTCCTCCTGCATCATGCGGGCCAGCTGCCCGCCTCCGATCACGGCGACGATGGGTGCGCTCACGCCCCAAGGCTACCCGCATGTCGCTCATCCTCACCGCGCACAGGTCCAGACCGTAGGGTGGGGGCCGTGACCCCACCCGTCTCAGAGTCCTCCGCGTCCTCCAGCGCCCGGCATGCCCCGCCATCATCTTCGACGCACGGCTCCGCCTCGGGGCCGCACCACTGGCTCCAGGTCCTGGCGGTCTGGGCCGCAGCGAGCGCCGTGTCCCTCCTCATCCTGCGGCTGGGCGCCCAGGACACGCCCGCCACCCCGTGGGCCGGGGCCGCACCGTCCTGGGAGGAGCACCTGCGCTTCTGGGACTCGGGCTGGTACAACCGGATCGTCGAGGAGGGCTACCCGGAGCGGCTGCCCGTGGGCGGCGACGGACGGGTGGCCCAGAACACCTGGGCGTTCATGCCGCTACTGAGCGCCGCGGCCTCCCTGCTGGGCTGGACCGGCTGGTCCTTCTACGTGCGCGCCGCCCTCGTATCGGTCCTGGCCTCGGCGGCGGCAGCGGTCGTCATGGACCGCTGGCTCTCACCGGTGGCGGGCAGGCGGGCCTCCCTGTGGGCGGTGGCCCTGGTCTGGTCCTCGCCGTGCGCCGCGGTCCTCCAGGTCCCCTACGCCGAGTCCCTGGGGCTGGTGCTGGTGGGTCTGACGCTGTGGCTGGCGAGCCGCGGGCGGTCACTGACGGCGATTCCCCTGGCGCTGGCGGCCTGCTTCGCCCGCCCCATCGGTGTCCCGCTGGGGGCGGCGCTGGGGCTGTGGTGGGCCTGGGAGGTGGCCTGCGACCGCGGCTGGGTCCCGCCCACCTGGTTCGCGCGTCTGGTGCCCGGCCACGCCCCGCAGGCGCCAGGCGCACGCCTGCGACTGTTGGTGCTGGCCCTGCTCACCTGCTCGGCGGCCCTGAGCTGGCCGGTCATCGCCTGGCTGGTCACGGGCCGACAGGACGCCTACACCGCCACCGAGACCTCCTGGCGTGGGGCGGACCTGGCGCCCGTCGTGCAGTGGGCGATCCGCCTGGGCGACTGGGTGGGCCCGCACCTGGGTCCGGCCCTGCTGGCCGTTGTGCTGGTCGCGGTGGGCCTGCTCCTGAGCGCCCCGAGCCTGCGGGCCCTGGGGCCCGCAGCCTGGTTCTGGTGCCTGGGTTACCTGCTCTACCTCCTGGTCTTCTTCGATCCGACGACGTCGGTGCTGCGTCTCCTGCTACCCCTGGCCCCGGCGGGCTGGGCGCTGGCCGCGGCGGCCGGCACCACCCGCCGGCAACTGACCCTGCTGGCGGCCTGCGTCACCGGCCAGCTGCTGTGGGTCTCGTGGGTGTGGGACCTGGGCAGCGTCAGTGTTCACTGGGTGCCGTGAGCGGCCCCGGCTTGCGTGACCTGACTGTGATCGACATAGGATGCCCGCCATGACGCGCTCCTCCGGCAACTCCTTGACCCAGAGGCTCATCGCACTCGTCAAGGAGTTCATGCAGTTCGGCATGGTGGGCGCCGCGGCCTACGTGATCGACGTCGGCCTGTTCAACCTGCTCCAGCACGGCCCCACCGGTGTCCTCTCCGGTCACCCCAACTCCGCCCAGCTGCTGGCCTCCTCGACCGCGACCGTCTTCTCGTGGATCGCGAACCGCTACTGGACCTACCGGGGTCGCACCCAGAAGAACGTCGCCCGCGAGGCCACACTGTTCGTCCTGGCCAACCTGGGCGGCATCGCCATCACACAGTTCTGCCTGCTGTTCACCCACCACGTCCTGGGGCTGACCTCCCCGCTGGCGGACAACGTCGCCGCCTACGTCGTCGGTTTCGGCCTGGGGACAGCATTCCGCTTCGTCTTCTACCACTACATCGTCTTCACCGGGCACAAGGACCACTCCCCCGACGACGACACCGACAGCACCGACACCCAGGGGCAGGCAGGCGGCGAGGCCGTGTCTTCGGCCGTTCCCGTCTCAACTCGCCCCTGAGGCCCAACAAGACCGGCCCGGTTGGCAGCGGCCTGAGGGGTGCCCGATGCCACAGCCCCGAGGGGATCACTCTCACGGCATGGCCGCCGGGACACCGTTTAGCCTTGCACGGTGACTGCCCTGAACGCCTTCGCACCGGCGCTGAACCTGCCCACAGCCCTCCCCTTAGTCCACGCACCGATGCTCGGCCCCGAGTGGCTCGACGCCGCCAACCTCATCACGACCATCGTCAAGTGGTTCGGCCCCTGGGCCATCCTCGGCGTCATGCTCGTCATCTTCGCCGAGACCGGCCTGCTCATCGGCTTCTTCCTGCCGGGCGACTCCTTGCTCTTCACGCTGGGGATGTTCGTGGGCACCGGCGCTATCGGCGTACACATCTGGGTGGCGGCCCCCCTCGTATGGCTCGCCGCCGTCGCCGGCAACCAGACCGGCTACCTCATCGGCCGCAAGGCGGGGCCGGCGGTCTTCAACAAGCCCGACTCCCGTCTGTTCAAGCAGGAGTACGTGGAGCGCACCTCAGAGTTCTTCGAGCGCCACGGCGGCAAGGCCGTCACCCTGGCCCAGTTCGTGCCGATCGTGCGCACCTTCACGCCCGTCATCGCCGGCGTCGGCAAGATGCGCTACCGCCACTTCATCACCTTCAACATCCTGGGCGCCACCTTCTGGGCCTTCGGCATCACCTGGCTGGGCTACTTCCTGGGATCCTTCGAGTGGATCCGGGAGAACATCGACACGATGATCCTTGTCATCGTCTTCATCTCGGTGGCGCCGATGCTCGCCTCCGCCATCTCAAAGGTCATCAAGTCCCGCCGCCAGAACTCCTGACGCCCGCCTCTCAGCCCTCACCTCTCCGTCGCGCGAGGGTTCAGCGGCGACTCAGAAGCGACGACGCCGGCCCACCGAGACCAGCGCGCCCTGCGGCAGGACGTTGTTGGGGTCCAGGGACTTGGGGACGGCGTTGAGCAGGATGGAGAAGACGGCCGGGCTGCGCTGGGACAGCTCGATGCGGCCGCCGTCGGCCTCGACGAGGTCCTTGGCCAGGGCCAGCCCGACGCCGGTGGAGCCGTAGCCGGAGACGTGCCGCTCGAAGACGTGCGGTGCGATGTCCTCAGCCACGCCCTCGCCCTCGTCGGCGATGTCGATGAAGACCGCGTGACCGCCGTTGGCCCCGCGCACGCTCACCGAGGTCGTCCCGGCCCCGTAGCACAGGGAGTTCTCGATGACGGTGGCCAGCACTTGGGCCAGGGACCCGGGCGTGGCCAGGACCGGGTGGCTGATCTCGTCGGAGAAGGTGATGGTGCGCCCGGCCTGTTCGAAGGCCGGCTCCCACTCCTCGCGCTGCTGAGCGAAGATGTCCTTGAGGTGAAGCGCCTCCGTGGTCCCGCCCCCGGAGCGGCGCGAGACCTTGAGCAGGTCCTCGACGACGCCGGTGAGCCTCTCGACCTGCTCCAGGCAGGCGTGGGCCTCGGCACGCACCTCCTCCTCGCCGGCGAGCAGCTCGATCTCCTCCAGGCGCAGCGACAGGCTGGTCAGCGGTGTGCGCAGCTGGTGGGAGGCATCGGAGGCGAACTGCCGCTCAGCGGCGATGCGTCCGGCCACGCGCTCGGCCGAACGCACCAGCTCGGCCTGGACCAGGTCGATCTCCTCGATCCCCGAGGAGCGCAGCCTCGGGCGGACCTGGCCGCTGCCGAGCTGCTCGGCCTCGGCGGCCAGGTAGATGAGCGGGGCCGAGATGCGCCTGGACACCCGGGAGGCCACCACGGAGGCCGCCGTGAGCGCGGTACCGGTGAGCACCAGAACCGTGAGGATGACCGTGCCGATGATGACGACCCGGTCGCCGCTTCCGGCGGAGCGCAACGCGCTGGCGATCCAGGCGCCCCCCAGCGGCAGTCCCAACAGGAGGACGGCCACCGACACCGCCGACATCGTCATCGTCATGGCGTAACGACGCATGGCAAGCCCTCCTTCAGCCCCGATCAGTTCATCGAGGCGCCTTGGGAACCCAGCACTCCTCTCGGGAAGCCCTCCCGGTCAGCGACTCAGCCGGCGGTCAGGAGGTAACCGTCCTCCTGGGCCAGCAGAAGCGCAGGCCGCTCCTCATCGTCACCGAGCTTGCGACGCAGCCAGGTCACGTGCATCTGGAGGGTCTGGGGACTCCCGGTGGGGTCCTCACCCCAGACCTCCTTGAGGATGTCCTCACCGGAGGCGACCTTGCCGCCGGCACGCACCAGGACCCGGAGCAGCTCGAACTCCCGGGTCGTCAGCTGCAGCTCGCGCGAGCCGACGAAGGCCCGGTGAGCGGCGACGTCGACCCGGATCTCCCCGACGCTCAGCTCGTCCTCAGTGGCCTCCCCCGAGGCGCGGCGGACCTGTGCCCGCACGCGAGCCAGCAGCTCGGCCAGGCGGAAGGGCTTGGTGACGTAGTCATCAGCCCCGGCGTCCAGACCGACGACGAGGTCGGAGTCCTCACTGCGGGCGGTGAGCATGAGGATCGGGATCGTCAGACCCTGGGCCCGCACCTGACGGGCCACGTCCAGGCCGTCGATGTCCGGCAGTCCCAGGTCCAGGACGATGATGTCGGCGGCCGAGACCTCCTCGAGGGCGCCTTTACCGGTGCCGTGGGTCAGGACCTCATAGCCCTCGCGTCCGAAGGCACGGGCGAGGGGCTCGGAGATGGCAGGATCGTCTTCGACGAGCAGAACAGTTGTCACATCCGCGATGTTAGGTGACGACGCACCCCTCCGCCATCGTCCCAGAGGTGGAGAAGATATCAAGACGTGACCACCTCCGAGGCATTGGCTCCCCGAACCTCTGACAGCCAGACCACGTTTCGGCGAGGATACCGCGGAAAACCCCAGGATCGAGCAGCCCCTTCACGAGCCGAAGGGACAGAAAATCACGAGATGGTAACGGAACGAGGGGTTCGACTCAGGGGCGGGTCGGCGAGGTCCGCTCCAGCGACCAGGGCACGATCTGCCCCAGCCCCTTGGCCACGACCTCATGGCACTGCCCCACCCGGTACCGCCCCGCCTCGGGCGAGCGGAGAATGGCCATGGCGGTGGACTCGTCCAGGCGGATGCCGCCGGGCTCGGCCGCGTCCACGAGCCGGGAGGCCAGGTTGACGGTGGGACCGAAGACGTCCCCGGAGCGGGAGATGACCCGCCCCTCGACGAGGCTGGCCCGCACCCGGATCGCATCCGGCCCCTTCTGGAGCTCTTCGACTAAGGCGGTGACGACGTCGGCGGCGATCAGCAGGTCGTCGGAGATGTACATGACGGCATCCCCGATCGTCTTGACCACCCGCGCGCCCCGCGAGGTGATGACATCCCGGGCCGTGTTCTCGAAGTCCTCGAGCATGTGGGTCAGGGCGGCCTTGCTCATGCCCTGAGCGCGCTGGGTGAAGGAGACGATGTCGACGAAGCCCAGGGAGCGGATAAGCGGGTAGAGATCGGGGCCGGTGTCCTCCCTGCCCCGGGTCGACACCTCCGCATCGGTGCGCCCCAGGATGGAGGCCATGTGACGGCGCCACACGTAGGTCAGCTGGCGCGACAGGAGCTCCACGAGGCCGTCGATGCGATCGAGGGCCACCAGCCGTGCGGCGGTGTCATCCAGCCCGAGACGCTCACTGAGGTCCGTGACGAAAGTCTCCAGCTCCCACAGGACCAGGCGGTCCATGGTGTAGGACTGGGCCCTGAGGAGCTCGAGCACGCTGGCCGAGGCCAGGGAGGAGTCGCTGGTCTCATCCAGCAGCGCCACGGTGTCTTGAAGTGCGGCAACATCCTGGTCAGTGAAGCGGACCTCATCGGGTTGGACATCGGCGAAGCCCATGGCGCGCCAGAACTTCTGCGCCACCTCCATGCTGGTTCCAGCTCGCTGAGCCAGCTCGGTCAGGGTGAGGCTGGGGGGCGCCCCCAGCAGCAGGCTCTCGTGTCCCACCAGGGTGGTTCTCTCCGCGGAGTCCACCTCAGCAGCGGCCTCACCCTCGACACGATGCGCGCCCTGGTGAGCCATCTGCTGGGAGACACCCCCGCGGGAGTCCGGTGCGAGCTCCTCGCTCGCTTGGCTGTCCAATGTCACCCTGCCACAGTAGCGCAGATCACACGCTTATGCCCATTGGGCGACAGACCGCATTCACTAGCAACGAGTTCATGATTCTCACGACCCTCTCAGCCCTCCATTCGCACGAGGGTCACATCGCCGGCGCGAACCTCGGTGTCACCGGCCTGGGTGCGCAGCACGAGGGCGGGGGTGACGTCGACAGCCAGCCCACCGAGCTCACCGTCAGGAGCCTGGACACTGACCTGCTTCCCCAGGGTGTTCAGCGCCTCGCGCAGCCGGCGCCCGAGCGCGCCGCCTGATGCGTCGACATTCCCGCCGACCTCCTCCCACTGTCCGACAAGCCGGGCCAGGTGGTGGCCGATCGCCGTCAGAACGATCTCCACGGCGTCTTCCGGATCGGGTCCGCTCCCCGTACCGACCGCGCCCAGCGTGCGCAGGGAGCCGGCCCAGGGCACCGGCAGCTCCTCAGCCGCCTGCCCGATGTTGACGCCGACTCCGAGGATGACCATGGGCGCCTCATCACGGTCGGCTGGAACCATGTCTGGAGCGAGGACGCGGGCGGCACCCCCTGCGGCGGCTTCCGGCATGATGAGCTCACTGAGGACGCCGGCGATCTTGCGTGTGCCGGCCCAGCCGGGCACTGCGGGCACGGCTGCCGGGTCATCGGGCAGGGCGACGACGTCGTTGGGCCATTTGGTCCCCACGCGCCAGGGCAGGTCCTCGACGAGGGGGGTCAGAGCGTCCCGGACGGCCAGGCCGCCCAGCAGCGGCAGCCAGCCCAGGCACTGGGCGGGGACGAGGGGCCTGAGCACCACGGAGACCAGGAGGGCCCCTCCGTCGTCGGGGGTGACCCAGGCGCGCCCGGACCTCCCTCTGCCGGCGGTCTGAGCGAGTGCTCGCAGTGCCGACAGGTGCGGCCAGGATGCCCGCTCAGGTCCCGTGAGGGCTGCGCGCAGGTCGTCCTGGGTGGATCCGGTGACGGGAACGGTGTCGAGACGAGAGAAGGGGCTTCCGCCTGAGATCATGATCCGAGACTACCGGCCCGTATAGTCTGGCGACGTGATTCTCCTGGCTTCGAAGTCATCCGGCCGACTGGCCACCCTGCGAGCCGCAGGGGTCGAGCCGTTGGTGCGGGTCTCCGACGTCGACGAGGAGGCCGTGCTCGACGAGCTGATCCGACGGCGCCGCGAGGCCGGGCTAGCGGCCCCGACCGCCGCTGAGCAGGTCCAGGCCCTGGCTCGGGCCAAGGCCCTCGACGTCGTGGCGTCCACCGACCCGCAGGAGGCCGAGGTGGTCGTGGGCTGCGACTCCATGCTGGAGATCTCCGGCCAGGTCGTCGGAAAGCCCATCGACGCCGCCGATGCCCGTGAGCGCTGGCGGATGATGAGCGGGAGCACCGGCACCCTGCACACGGGGCACTTCCTGGTGCGCACCGCCAACGGCGCCATCGCCGAGGGGGTCAGCTCGGCCACCATCCGCTTCGGCTCCCCGTCCCCGGCTGAGATCGAGGCCTACATCGCCAGCGGGGAACCGCTGTGGTGCGCCGGAGCCTTCACCATTGACGGCCTGGGCGGCGCCTTCATCGAGGGGATTGACGGCGACCCTCACGGAGTCGTCGGCATCTCCCTGCCGTTGCTGCGCCGCCTTCTGGCGGACCTGGACGTAGTCTGGACAGACTTGTGGGCGCCGCCACCGATGACGAAACCGGCTGACGACGCCCACTGATCGCGCAGGAGTCTCAGGAGGCCGAGGCCGCCGAGAGCCCACAGGAGGAGTCCGGGGCCTGGGCGATGACCCTCATGAGCTCAGCCAAGGCGACCTGCTGCTCACGGCTGAGACGGTCGACGACATGGCGGCGTACGCCGTCGAGATGTACCGGAGCCGCCTCTCGCAGGAAGCTGAGACCCTGCGGCGTCAGCGTGCAGTTGACGCCGCGACGGTCGGAGTCACAGGAACTGCGCTCGACGTACCCCACGTTCTCCAGGCGTCGGACCGTGTGGGTCAGCCGTGAGCGGGAATGCGAGACGTGCTCGGCGAGAGTGGACATGCGCAGAGTCTGCTCAGGAGCCTCGGACAGGCGCACCAGGATCTCGTACTCGTGCATGGAGATGCCGCACCCGGCCTCGAGCTCACGATTGAGACGGGCGGTGACGGAGGTGGAGGCCGCCAGGAAGGAGCGCCAGGCATCCATCTCGATCTCATCGAGCCGACGGAAGCCCTTCTGCTCCAAGGAGTCGCTCTGGCCGCAGCCACCGGCCGGCTCCAGACCGTCCTCGGGAGATCCCGCAGCCCCGGCCAGTTCTTGGCCGTAGGTGGCCTCAACGGCTTCCTGATCGCTCTGAGTCCACGTCATCTCGACATCCTCGACGCAGGCCGTCGGTTCCACCATCGTCCGCTCTGCGGTAATCACCTTTATCGACTCCTCTCAGCACCGACCTGTGGCAGGTCGCGAACCCTCGAGCACGAACTTGTTGATCGACTTTGGCTTTCATACAAGCGCGGCTCCACTTCTTTTTTATCACACTCGGTCGGAGACTCAGCACTCCACCACAGTGACCCACAACATCAGGCAACCTTGGAAACACAGGCAACCCCTCCACTTTTCGTTGATACTGAGCGGATCTCGGAGATCCACTTCTGTGCAGGAAAACAATTCAGGCACTGACTTCATGTCACCTGACATACATCAGTTTGACATCCCAAATACCCACCTTTGTTACGCTATCATCCCCATCTACCGATGATTGGCTGGGGGTCTATAATTTATTTTCACGTCCTCGTGTCACTTCCTTCAAGGCAGTAATGAATCTCCGTCAGAATTCCCTCCAGTAAGCGATCACTATTCCTTCATGTACCGATCGGGAGACTGCCTGGATTCCGCACCATCTCCGGTGGCGTTGACGGGATGGATGGAATCACTGGCGGCGCAGGACGGGACGCCGGCCCTGAGTGATGTCTCCGCTGACAGGATCGACGGCGAGCATCGCCCACGACTCCTCCGCGCCGCACTCGGAGGCCGGAACATCAGCAGAACCAATGAATACGAGGCCGACCTGCCGTGAAGGCGAAGGCTGGACCAGGGCGAGACTGATCGCTCCGAGGAGCAAGCCGTGAGCGACGACCTCGCCGGAACCGACCGACAGACCCGCCTCAGCCGCCCTTCCGGGAAGGAGATGGATGGGGTTCCGGTCTCCGCTGGCCTGTGCCCAGGAGACCACATCGGAGTCAGCGAGCCGGTAGAACACGCAGCCCGACGGTGTATCAAATCCGGCCCCCGGGGCCGTGAGTGTCCCGTTTTCGACGGCGTCTGGCCCGGGCGGCGACGTCCGGCGGGCGAGCTCATGGGTCACCCACCAGTAACGCCCCTCCACCGGCACCTCGACCGTCGCCTGGATGAGCTCCCACCCGGCGCGCTCGACCTGCCGGATCGAGACTCCATCGGCCGCGGCCGGCCCCGGGGCGACGCCGCCACCCGTGGGGCTCGCACTCATCCGGCAACGGCGGTGCACCAGGCCCTCCCAGGCAGCCTCTCCCCGGCAGTCCCGCAGCCGGCTTTGGATCCGGTGCAGGGCATGCACAGCGGGGAGGATCGCTGTCGCTCCCCGCCGGGCCTGGCGGTGAGCCTCGCGGTCGGACAGTTCGGAGGAGCCGGTTGCGAGCACCCCACTCAGGACTGCTGCGAGCCGCTCGACGGCGTCGTCACAGGAGCTGAGACCGTTCACCCTCACGATGCTAGGCACCCGCTTCGAGGAGACGACGAAGCCCCGCCGACGTCATGTCGACGGGGCTCGCTATCCGGCCGAGACCGGGATCGCTGTGCGATGCTCAGCGGGTCTCGCGGTGCTCGGTGTGCTTGCCGCAGCGAGCACAGAACTTGGCGATGCTGAGACGGTCGGGGGTGTTCCGACGGTTCTTCTTGGTGATGTAGTTGCGCTCCTTGCACTCCGAGCAGGCCAGAGTGATCTTGGGGCGAACGTCGGCGGACTTGCTGGCCACGTTTGTCTCCTCGTGTCGATCCTCGAGCATGCGACGGAACGCTGTACTCGAAAGCTTGCGTAGCGGGGGAGGGACTCGAACCCTCGACCTCACGATTATGAGTCGTGCGCTCTAACCAGCTGAGCTACCTCGCCATAGGAACACAATGGGGGCCAGTGGCCCCCGCTGTGAGAGCCCCGAAAGGGAATCGAACCCTTGACCTTCTCCTTACCATGGAGACGCTCTGCCGACTGAGCTATCGGGGCAACGAGCCGAATCCTAGGCAGATTCGAATCGCTCTGGCAATTCGTTCCGCCGTGGCTTCGCTCACTGCGGCCCTCACCGGATGGCGAGGTGCGATCGCGAGTGATCGCCGTGGCGGGTGAGGGATTCGAACCCCCGTAGCATTACGCGGCTGATTTACAGTCAGCTCCCATTGGCCGCTCGGGCAACCCGCCTTGGCTCCGCGCTCCGACCTCTCGGTCATCGCTTGGCGCCGTGGAAGAATAGCAAGGCAGCGGCGCGAAACGCCAATCGCCCCCGTAGGACCCTCCTCACAGAACAACCCACCTAGACTCGGGGCGACTGAAGTCCCCACCCCGGAAAGGACTGCCGCCATGGCCAACGACTCCTCCTTCGACGTCGTCTCCCGCCTCGACCGCCAGGAGGTGGACAACGCCGTCAACCAGTGCGCCAAGGAGATCTCCCAGCGCTACGACTTCCGCGGCGTTGACGCCTCCGTGAGCCTGTCGGGCGACACCATCACCCTGGAGGCCAACACGGCCGAGCGGGTCCTGGCGATCCTGGACGTCCTGGAGTCCAAGCTCTTCCGCCGCGGCGTCTCCCTCAAAGCCCTGGACCTGGGGGACAAGGAGCCGCGCCCCTCGGGCAAGATCTACCGCCTGGCCTGCCCGCTACGCGAGGGACTCACCCAGGAGGTGGCCAAGAAGATCACCAAGGCGATCCGTGACGAGGGCCCCAAGAGCGTCAAGGCCACGATCCAGGGCGACGAGGTGCGGGTGACCTCCAAGTCCCGCGACGACCTCCAGACGGTCATCGCCCTGCTGAAGAACCTCGACGTCGACGCCGCCCTCCAGTTCGTCAACTACCGCTGAGCGGCACTCGCCCCCGGCGACTAGGCAGACAGCAGCGTCAGGACGGCCTTGACGCGGCGGTGGACGGCGGCGTCGGGCAGCAGGCCGAGCTTGGCGAAGATCCGCTGGGTGTGCTTCTCCACGGCCCCCTCGGTGACCACCATGATCGTGGCGATGCCGGCGTTGGTGTGGCCCTCGGCCATGAGGGCCAGGACCTCCCGCTCGCGGGGCGTGAGCTCGGTGAGCGGGTCATCGCGCCGACCTCGCTGGAGGACCTGGGAGACGACGTCGGGGTCCAGGACGAGCTCGCCGCGCGCCACCCGCTCGACCGCACCGAGGAAGGCGTCGATGTCGCCGACCCGATCCTTGAGGAGGTAGCCCAGGGCGCCGCCGCCGTCGGCCAGGAGCTCGGGCAGGTAGCCTGCGACGACGTACTGGCTCAGCAGCAGGATGGGTGCACCCGGCCACTGGGCGCGGATGCGGGTGGTGGCCCGCAGTCCCTCGTCGGTGTGGGAGGGCGGCATGCGGATGTCGGCGACGACGACGTCGGGCCGCAGCCGCAGGGCCTCGCTCACGAGGGCCTCACCGTCCCCCACTCCCCCGACGACCTCGTGGCCGCCGTCGGCCAGGATGAGTGCCAGTCCCTCGCGCAGGAGGACGGAGTCATCAGCGATCAGAACGCGCACGGGATTCTCGCCTCCAGTGTGGTCGGTCCGCCGGTCGGGGACGTGATGAAGAGCCTACCGTCGACCCCGTTGAGGCGCTCGACCAGGCCGGCCAGGCCGTGTCCTTTGGCGGTCGAGGCCCCTCCGATGCCGTTGTCACTGATCCTCACGAGCAGGGCGCCGTCAACGATACGGGCATCGACGCCGGCGGCCGTGGCCCCGGAGTGCTTGTTGAGGTTGGCCAGCGCCTCACTGACCACGAAGTAGGCGGCCTGGGAGACGTGGTCGGGCAGGTCGGGCAGTTCGGTGCTCACGGTGACGGGGACGGAGGAGCGGGTGGCGGCCTCGGTGATGGCGGCCGCCAGGCCACGGTCGATGAGGACTGGTGGGGCGATGCCGCGGGAGAGCTGACGCAACTCGTCGAGAGTCTGCTGGGTCTGCTCCATGGCGCCCTGGATGATGGCCGACGCGGCCGCCGGGTCCTTCTCGGCCTGCCGGTGGGCACGGGCCAGGTCCATGCGTAGGCGCACGAGGCGCTGCTGGGGGCCGTCGTGGATGTCGCGCTCCAGGCGGCGGCGGGTGTCGGCCTCGGCGCGCTGGACGGCGGCCCGGGAGGTCTGGAGGCGGCTGACCTCGCTGCGCCAGGAGAGCATGGCGCGGATGAGACCCGTCTGCATGGCGGCCAGGCCCCGCAGGACGGCGGGGGCGGTCAGGGAGAAGACGATGCCGCAGGTGAGGTTGAAACCGATGTCCCAGAACAGCTCCGGCTGCAGGCCCAGAAGATGAGCCAGTCCCTGACGCTGCCCCACGGCCGGATCGAGGACCAGGTCAAGGGTGATGTCGGCAATGGGGGCCAGGAGACCTGCCACGGCCAGGGCCAGCCACACGACGCTGATGATCCAGGTGATAAGGGAGACCGGGAAGTAGATGACGGCCCACAGCAGGTCCATCCAGCGCTGAGGGTCGCGCAGGCGCCGGAAGAGCCGACGGCGCGCGGAGGCCCCCGGCTCGGGCTCGAGGTAGCCGCCGGGTACCGGCTCGCGCCCGTCCACGCGCGCCACGGCGAGGCGGGCGATGTTGGCGAAGCCCCCGGCGATGCTCAGGTCGATGATGAGCAGCAGCAGCCCCACCCAGATGATGGTGGTGACCACACCGAGGGCGGTCAGCGGCACAACCAGGTAGAAGGCGAGCAGGCTCAGTGGCCCGCTGAGGAGGAGGAAGGCGGCGTCCCTGCCGAGCTGGCGGTAGCGCGCGGCCCATGCTGATCGGTTCATGCCTCATATCCTCCTCAGGGCCGGAATCACGCCCAATCCTGCCACCTGGCGGGGCCGTGGTGGGGCTAGCCCGACACTGCCTTGAAGCGGGCGGCTCAGCCACCGAGTCGGGCGGTCAGGCTGCGAGCGAGCTCATCGGCCCATCTGCCGTAGCGGGCCTCGCCGGGGCGGCTGAGGCAGTACAGGAGGTTGCCCAGGCGGTCGAGGAGCTCGTAGGCCTCGCGGCGTTCCAGCAGCCGTTGCAGGTCGGCGGCACCCGTGTCCTGCGCAAGCCGCGAGCGCCGCGAGTACCGCGCGTACTCAGTGACGAAGGCGGTGACGTCGTCGGGCGTCATGGGCAGGTACCAGGGCCCGCCGGTCACCAGGCCCCCGATGAGGGCCAGGTCCTTGGCGGTATCGCCGGGCCCGGACCACTCGAAGTCGATGAGTCGCGGCAGGCCGTCGGGGCCGAGGATGACATTGGGGGCGACGGCGTCGCCGTGGATGAGTCGGTGGGTGGGGACCGTCTCGAAGGCCGGGGCGAGGCGGTCGAGCTCACGCCGCCAGGCGGGCAGGAGCGGGCGGACGCGGGGGTCGGTGAGGGTCTGCGGATGGTGCTCTCCCCACCAGGTCACCAGCTCCTCCCCCTGTTCGTCGGCGCTCGGCACGAAGGCGGCCGACGGCGCGGTGGCGGTGGCGAGTGCCTCGTGCAGGCGGGCGATCTGGTGGGCGAGGGCGGTGGCGAGCCGCGGGTTCCAGTCGGCGGTGCGCAGGGCTCGACCGGGGACGTGGGTGGTCACCATGTAGGGGGTGCCGAGCGGGTTGTCGCTACCGGTCTCCAGGGCGACGGCGCTGGTTCCCAGCTCGGGCGAGACGCGTCTGAGAACCTCGAACTCGGCCTGTATGGAGCGGGGCAGGTCATGGGGCGGGCGTCGTGGAAGGCGCAGGACCCGGGCCTGCTCCCCGGAGCCGACTCGCCAGGCGGTGTAGCTCTCGCCGGCCCCCAGCCGCTCGACCGGTCCCGCCGTCACGCCGCGCAATTCACCGGCCTCGACGGCAGCCCTGATGCGTGGGGCGATGTCGTCGTCGGTTCCAGTGGGAGGTGGAGTGTCCACTCCCCTGTCCACCGTCATCGGGTTCCATCCGCGAGGCCGAGGTCGACGATGGCCCGGGCGGCCTCGGTGACGGTGAGCCGGGCGGTGTCGAGGCGGAGGTCGGCCTCGGGCCAAGGGACGTAATCACGGTGCGTGATCTCCTGCCACCCCGGCAGATCAAGTCCCTTGATGTCGCTCACCCGCTGCTGGGCGCGGCGCCGATGCTCGGCCTCATCGGAGCAGATGAGCTCGACGGCGAGAAACCGGGCGCCCAGGTCTGAGGCTGTCTTCCCCCACAGGCGGCGGGTGAGGGGCAGCGGGTTGACGCACTCGATCAGAACGTCCCCGCCCGAGGCCAGGACGTCCCGGGCCACAGCGGCGGCCACGTAGTATCCGGCGCCCGCGGGCATGCCGGGGAGCATTTCGCCGCTGTCCCGCAGAGCCTGCTCGATGGAGTCGATGCGCAGCCAGGTCGGCGGCTGGCTCTGCGGCTGTACCTCGGCCCGCAGACGCAGGATCTCCCGGCACACGGCGGTCTTGCCGACGGCCGGCAGCCCGCCGACGACGGTCAGGGGCATCCGTCAGTACCCGGCCATCTGCTCGAGGCGGGCGATGCGCTTGTCCATGGGCGGATGGGTGGAGAACAGGTTGCGCAGGCTCCCGAAGGGGTTGGCGATCATCATGGAGGAGACCGGTTCGAGGCGCGGGTCCTGCCCCATGGGCACGCGTGAGATGCCGGACTCGAGCTTGCTGAGCGCGCTGGCCAGGGCGAGCGGGTCGCGGGTGAGCTCGGCGCCGTCGTGGTCGGCGTCGTACTCGCGGGTCCGGGAGATAGCGAACTGGGTGATGGCGGCGGCCAGCGGCGCCAGGAGGGAGAGCAGCAGGACGGCAATGATGTTGCCGCCGTCCCGGTCGCGTCGATTGCCGCCACCGAACCACAGGGCCATGGTGGCCAGCGAGGAGATGACGCCGGCGATGCCCGCGGCCACCGAGGAGGTGAGGATGTCGCGGTTGTAGACGTGGGAGAGCTCGTGGCCCAGGACGCCGCGCAGCTCGCGCTCGTTGAGGAGCTGGAGGATGCCCTGTGTGCAGCACACGGCGGCGTGCGAGGGGCTGCGGCCGGTGGCGAAGGCGTTGGGGCTCATCGTGGGGGCCACGTAGAGGCGCGGCATGGGCTGGCCGGCAGTAGCGGAGAGCTCACGCACGATGGCGTACATCTGGGGCTGCTGGGCCTCGGTGACCTCGATGGCGCCCATGGAGCGCACGGCGATCTTGTCGGAGTTCCAGAAGCCGTAGGCGGTCTGCGCCAGGCCGATGACCGGCGCGATGAGCAGCCAGATGGCGGAGCCGGTCCCCCGGGCCAGCGCGTAGCCGAGCAGGAGAAGCAGGCTCCACATGCCGCCCAGGAGGACGGCGGTCTTGAGACCGTTGTAGTGGTGGGTCCTTGTCATGGGTGGAGACTATGGGATGAACCTGTGTCTGACCTATGTCTGCTGGCGCGGGACCACTCGTGCGGTGATGAGGCCGCAGTCCAGGCAGCGCAGGGTGTCGCGGAAGTCGTCGGGATCGAAGGTGGTTCCCGGCGCCTCACGCGCAAGGGTCCAGTACTCCCCCGTCGAGTCCTGGACCGCGTACCCGGTGTCACGGAAGCCGGAGCGCTCGTAGAAGGAGAACCGACGGCGTCGCTGCTCGGCGTTGTCGGCCTCGGCGATGACGGGCTCGATGTCCAGGACGATGGTGCAGCCGGGGTGACGGCGCTCGAGCTCGGCCAGGAGGCGGGTGCCCACGCCACGGCCGCGTGCGGCGTCGTCGACGGCGAGGTAGAAGAGGTAGAGCAGGCGGGAGCCGGGGCGACGCACGGTCCAGGTCAGGGCGACAGGATCCGGGCGGGCCGCACGGGTCGGTCCGGCGGGCTGGTCCCACCAGGCGACGAGGTCGACGCCGCGGCGCAGGCTGAGCACGTGGATGAGCGCCCAGGGAATGCGCTCATCCTCGGGGAAGGCACGCAGGTAGAGGTCACGCGCCCAGCGGTTGGTTCCGCCGGCGAAGCGGATGCGGCGGGTTCTCATCGGACTTCTTCCTCTCCGTGTCGGTGACGACGCCCGTCCGGCATCGGCCGCGGGGACCGGTGCCGGACGGGTGATGCGATGTCGGCTGGGCTTGAGCCGTAGACCGTGCTCGGCTCAGTCGGCCAGGCGGTGGGCGACGCGCTCGGGGACGCGACCCGTCTCGGGCTGGCCGATGAGGTCCTCGGGAACCTCGGTGGAGCGGGAGATCGCGGTCATGGCATCGCGGGAGACGACCTTGACGCGCTCGCGCGGCTTGGAGGCCCCTCCGGTGACGACGACCTCACCGTAGCCCTCACCGAGCTCGCGCTCGTAGGCGTCCAGCAGCTCCCAGCCCTCCCAGTTGGTGAAGGGGATGCCGCGGGACTCCAGCAGGGCGATGATGGCGTCGTGACCGACCTGGGCCTCGTCGCTGGTCTCGGCGTGCAGCAGGCCGGCATTGGCGTCGGCCACGAGGTTGGTGATGGTCTCCTGCGCGTCGGACTTGGTGGAGCCGATGAGGCCCACGGGGCCGCGACGGATCCAGCCGGTGGCGTACAGGCCGGTCAGAGGCTTGCCGTCCTCGCCGAGGACGCGGCCGCCCTCGTTGGGGACGACGTGCCGCTCGGCGTCGAAGGGCAGGCCCTCGATGGCGCTGGAGGCATATCCGACGGCGCGGTAGACGGCCTGGACGGGCCAGTCGCGGTACTCGCCGGTGCCGGTGACGTTGCCGTCGCCGGTCAGGCGGGTGCGCTCGGTGCGCAGGCCGACGACGTGGCCGTCGTCGTCGGTGAGGACCTCGTGGGGCGCCGAGAAGAGGTGGATGTGGATGCGGTGGGAGGCGGTGAGGTCCTCCGGCTCCTGCATCGCGTACCCCTCAAGGGCCTTGACGACCTGGCGCTGCTGGTTGGAGGAGGCCAGGGCCGCCTGCGAGCCCTCGTCGTACTCGAAGTCCTCCTCGTCGACGAGGACGTCGACGTCGGCCTGCTTGCCGAGCTCGCGCAGCTCCAGCGGGGTGAACTTCACCTGAGCCGGACCGCGGCGACCGAAGACGTGCACGTCGGTGACCGGGGACTGCTGGAGCGTGGCGGCCACGTTCGCGGGGATCTCGGTGGTCATGAGGTCGTCGGCGTGCTTGGCCAGGACGCGGGCGATGTCCAGCGCGACGTTGCCGACGCCGATGACGGCGACCTCCTTGGCACTCAGGTCCCAGGTACGCGGGTGGTCGGGATGACCGTCGTACCACGAGACGAAGTCGGCGCCGCCGTAGCACTCGGGGGCGTCGACGCCGGGAATGTCGAGGGGGGCGTCGGTGTCGGCTCCAGTGGAGAAGATGATGGCGTCATAGTGCTCCTGAAGCTCGGCCACCGAGATGTCGCGGCCGACCTCGACGTTGCCGATGAGCCGAATGTCCCCGCGCTGGAGGATCTTGTAGAGGGCCACGATGATCTGCTTGATGCGCGGGTGGTCGGGGGCGACGCCGTAGCGCACCAGCCCGTAGGGCGCAGGAAGCCGCTCGAACAGGTCGATACAGACCTCCATGCCCGACTTCGAGAGGATGTCCGAGGCGTAGATGCCTGCGGGGCCTGCTCCGATGACGGCGACATTGAGAGGACGTGCGTTCACTGTTCTTCGTTCCTGTTTCAGGGGACGTGGACGTGGCACCCGCGTTCCCGCTGTCGGGAGAACCGGTTGTTCCGGTCCGGGGCGACGGCGATGACGGCGGGGTACCGCGCCACAGTCTATGGAGGAAGGCAGGGGCTCCCCCAGGGTGTGGGCAACAACGCGGCTTTGAGCCACGTCACGTCGGGGAGGAGGTGGGGGCGGGAGGCGGGGTCCGGAGGTGGGTGCGGGGAGGTCAGTTCGGAACGGTCCACTCGGGGCGGCGGGAGCGCGACGCGGACACAGGAGGCGGGAGCGGGTTCGAGGCGCGGGTCCTGATTCGGTGCGCAGGTACGAGGACCGCCCCACCCTGCTTCCGTGTGCCTCCGGCCACGAGGGCCGAGGTTCCTGGTTTTCGTTGCTGTGCCGGTGATTCTGGGTGACTGCTTCAGCGTGCGAGGAGCGGAGGATCGGACTATACTGTACATATGTTCGAAGATGGTGTGCTTCCTCGTGTCCCGGCCGGTAGTGCGGCCGGGACACTGGGCGCGCCTGCCGGTGGCCCGACGTCGGAACCTTCGATCTCGTCAGAGGACGTGGCGGGTCTGCTGGGGTCCTTGACCGCGGGCGGGGCACTGGCCGGTGTGGTCGAGGGGCTGCTGGCCCGGCTGCTGGTGGCCACCCAGAACCACAACAACGACGACAGCGACGGCGATGGCGACATCGGCGGCGTCGGCGGTGGTCGTGAGGGCTTGTTCGCCGGTGAGTCGGATGCTGACGCGGCGTTGGTGGCTGCCGTTGAGGGACACAGGGTCGTGTCCCTGGAGGAGGCCGGCGGCACTGGGCTGCTTGGCCTGGGGGCTGTGGGTTTGGGGGAGCTGGCGGCGGCCTGCCACCGTCTGGCGGCCTGGGCTACGTGGGGTGAGGCGCTGGCGGCGGCGTGCCTGACCGCCTGTGGTGAGCTGTCGGCCCATCCCGGCCAGTGGGGGCCAGACGGTCAAGTCTCGGAGGTGGTGGGCTATGAGGAGCGCAGGTTCAACGCCACCTGCCTGCTCTCAGCCCGCCTGGGCGTCTCGCGGAGTCGGGTCGGTCAGATCATCGATCACGGCAGCGCCCTGATGGACATGGGTTTCGGTCCCACTGAGGCCATGGAGCGGTGCGGGGTGCTGGAGCCTGCCAAGGCGTCGCTGGTGACTCGCCGCCTGGGAGACGTGCCGGCCCCGGTGGCGCTGGCCGTTCAGGAGCGGGTCCTGCCTCAGGCTCCCAGGCGCAGCGTGTCCCAGGTGGGACGCGACATCGAGCGGGCCCTAATGGAGGTCGACCCCGCCGGGCATGCTGAGCGGGTGCGAGTCAATGCCTCCCGGCGGTGCGTGACGCGTCCCAGGCCCGCCGGCGAGGGCATGTCCCAGGTCCGCCTGCTGCTACCGACCATGGACGCGCTGCTGCTGGACGCCACCCTGGACGCGATCGCCGCATCAGCCCGGGCAGCCGGTGAGCAGCGCACCCTGGCCCAGCTGCGCGCCGACGCCATCACCGCCATGACCCTGTCCACACTACGCACCAGCCAACAAGCCGCCTACCACAGACCCACACAAGCCCCCGACGACGACACCAGTGGCGGCACTGGCGGTGGTGGCGGTCTCGGCAGCAGCACTGGAGACTTTGGCGGTGTGAGTGAGCTGGGTTCAGTGCCTGCCTCGTTCTCTCCTCCCAGGCGTTCTGCCTCCCTGGGTCGTCTGCTGCCTGACGGGGTGCCCCTGGAAGGGCTTCTGGGGGCCTTGAGCTCCCTGGTGGGCTCAGCCAGCCCATGGTGGACCCCCTCAGGCACCGGACACCTCCCCCTCCCCAAGAACATCCACATCGACGTCCAGGTCACCGTCCCCCTGAACAGCCTCACCGCCCCAGACAGCCTGGCCCAGACAGAAGACACCACCGACCACGCCCCAGCCACACACGACCCTGGCGGCCGCGACCCCGCCACCAGCATCGGAAGCAACCGGCCCCGCAACGGCGCCCCAGAGGGACGTCTCCCTGGGGACGACGATCGCGGGGGCTGTGGTCCTGGGGACGGCCAGTGCCCCGACGCCCCCTACTGCCTCGAATCCGACGACGTCGGCCCTGGCGAGAGCCCCGCCACCACGTCTGTTCCTCTCAACGGTGCAGCATCCCCAGGCGGCAGGAGAAGCCTGCCCACCGCCAGCGCCAGGAGTCTGCCCAGTTCCAGTGGGAGGAGTCTGCCCGAACCAGGCCCGGCTGCTCCCTCTTCCCAACCCGCCGCGTCGCTCTCCGCTGCTCCCGCCTCCTCGCCCGTCGCCCAGTTCTCCGCCTCGTTGTCCGCCACAGCCGGGGTCGCGGAGGTGCGTATCGGGGCGCGCAGCGTGGCGGTGCCGGCTATGACTGCCTGGGCTCTTGCCGCGGGTGGGACCTGGAGGCGCCTGGTCACCGACCCGGTGGGCGGCACCGTCGTGGACGTGGGCCGCACCCGTTACCGTCCCCCGGCCGGTCTGGCCGACCTGGTGCGCGCCCGCGACCGAGCCTGCGTCTTCCCCACCTGCCAGACCCCCGCCGAACGCTGCGACATCGACCACCTCACCGCCTGGAGCCAAGGCGGAACCACCAGCCTGAACAACCTCGCCACCCTGTGCGAGGCCCACCACCGCCTCAAGCACACCCCCGGCTGGGCACTCACCAGAGACCAGACCACCGGGACCCTGTCCTGGCACACCCCCGACAAGACCGTCTACCAGCGCCACCCCAACGGCACCATCACCCGCCTGCCCAAGCGGGTCGGGCCCCGTCAGCGCTACGTCCCCGGCTCGGTCGTCCCAGCCGACCTGAGCCAGCAGATCAGTCCCGACATCCTCAACCGCCTCAACACCGCCCTCAACAGCACCAGCACCGGCACCGGCATCGGGGCCGACCCCAGCGGCAGCGCCCGCCTCGTCACCCGCGGCCCCCAACCCGGCCAGAAACCCGGAGACTACGAGACCACCCCCTACCCGCAGGCCGCCCACACCCTCGGACTGGCACCCCTCATCGACCACACCCCACCCTTCTAAGTGACCGGGCCACTACGCGTTGATAATCGGGATGTCGGTAAGCCGCGCGACAACTCGACCTGGGCCTCTTGCTTCGCCTCCTGGTATGTCGATGACGGCTGAATCGCCTCCGATGTCTGGCCAGACAACTGGAAGACGCAGCGGTTCACCGGGATGGACCGATCCGTTGAGAGCTGTCATGGCCGCAGGCAACCGTCCCCTATCAGCGGACTCGAAATCGGCCTCCATGTATCGCGTGTCCCCGCTCAAAAGGGTGAGGCTGTACACCCCGCCCATTACCCAGTCCGCCAGGGTCTGCATAGTTGACGGCAGCGCGAACGACGCCATCTGAAGTTCCATCTGCTGCTGCGACCTCAGTTCTACCGAGCCTGTCAGATACCTCCCTATCCGAAACATGCGCTCCATGGACATATGCAGTCTCTTGCCGTCCACAATCACGTCTACCCCCTCAGGCCCCTTGCCCACGGGCCCTGCGGCTTTCGGCATGGCGGTCGACGATGGTCCTGCGCTCGCGCTCGGTGGGGCGCTGGACTCAGCCGGCTTCGATGGTGTTAGCGTGATCTCCACACGACGGTTAGCCTGCCGATGCTCATCAGTGTCGTTCGGAACCCGCGGCGAGGACTCCCCCTTGCCCGAGACCGACTCCTTCCACGCAGACAAGTCCGTCAGCTTCTTGAGCCGCTCTGACACTGCCTTGGCCCGCCGCTCCGACAGATCCTGGTTGTGTGCGTCATCAGCGACATCATCGGTATGGCCCGTGATTGTCAGATCCCCACCGGAGGGATACTTCTTGATCTGCTCCACCACAGTCGCCAGCACACTGTCAGCCTGAGCCGAGAGCTGATCGGAGTCCGTCGCGAACGTGACATCCCCGGCCACCGTCACCGTTGTCGACTTCTCATCCTGCTTCGTGTCCGAAGCCCCATCAGCAGAAAGCGTATGGCTCTGCAGTCTGAACGGTCCAGGAGATTTCTTGACCAGCTCTGTCTTTGCCAGCACGTCGGCGACCGAGAATCCAGCATGAGCCTCATCTACCACCAGAACCCCGACTACCATTCCAAGATGCGGCAGAAGAACCTCCACGGCGTTAATCCCATCACCCAAGGAGGCAAACACCGGAAACAGCTCAAGGGGCCTATCCTTCCTCACCTCCGTAAGGAAATCGCTGCCCGCGACGCTCAACTGAGGAAATACGAACCCCTTACCTAGAGAGAACATTGTGATGTCCAGCAACGACAGCGGCGACCCCATCGTCCCAAACGTACTAGAGACGTAATAGTACCCGTCACCTGGATTAGACATCACAAGCCTGACCACCGTGTGATCATCAACCACGACGGCAGGACCAACCTCAACCGAAACAGCCTTCCCGTCTAACCCCGAATCCAACATCACCCCACCATGAGGACCAGTCGCGGTCGCGACCGCACGTGGGGACGCGGCACCCGAGCTCTTCCCAGAGGAGGCGGTATCGCCCTTCTTGAGCACCCCGCACCCCGACAGGACGGCCCCCCACCGGCCAGGGCGGGCAGGGTCAGGACACCACGTCGGGACAGTCGAGCACAGACATCAGGAGACAGCGGCGTCAAGGACGACATGTCGAGGACCTTTCAACGCATTGGGAACACGTACGTGGCACCCTATGCACCGCAATCCACTACCCGCGATGGAGAACTCCCCATCACTCCCCATCTGCTCCCCATGAACCCATGGGGAGTCATGGATAGTTGCGGAGCCTCATCAGTTCTCAGGCCTGCAGGTCAGGCGGCCCGGTCCACGAGGATGCGGGCGAAGTCCTCCATGGCCGCACGCACCTGCCTCACCCGCTCACCGGCATCAGTCATAGCCGCCGCGGCGGCCTCGCCCTCGATGCCAGTCTGGGCCAGGCGCTGCCGGGTTCCGTCAAGGACGGCCTCCTCCAGTCCCTCCAGGCCCTCCACTGCCTGAGCGGCCCAGTCCATGGCCATCTCGCGGGTACGGGCCAGGACGGGGTGCTCGCGCAGGCGAGCGACGACGTCGGACAGGAAGGCGTCGTCGGAGAGGTCGCCGGTGGACAGGCGCGAGAGGATGGCCTGGCCGGCGGCGTCGAGCTCGCCGGCCGCTAGGGCCTTGCGCAGGAGGAGGACCGGCATGGTGTCCACGCCCTCGCGCAGGTCGGTGCCGGGGGTCTTGCCGGTGGTGGCCGAGTCGCTCATGAGGTCGATGACGTCGTCGGCCAGCTGGAAGGCCACACCGATCCGCTCGCCGAACTCCTCGACGATCTGCTCGGTGCGCGCCCCGGCACCGGTGAGCATCGCCCCGTAGCGGGCGGACACTGCGATGAGGGAGCCGGTCTTGTCCGCCAGAACCTGGATGTAGTGGTCGACCGGATCGGTCCCTGCCGGGCGTGGCAGGGTCTCGTGGAGCTGACCCATGCACAGGCGCTCGAAGGTCTTGGCATGGGCCATAACGGCCTGCGGACCGAGGGCCGCCACCAGCTGGGAGGCCCGGGCCACGAGGACGTCGCCGGTGAGGATGGCGGCGGAGTTGCCCCACACGGTCTGGGCGCTCGGGGCGCCGCGGCGCAGCGGGGCCTCGTCCATGACGTCGTCGTGGTAGAGGGTGGCGATGTGGGTCAGCTCCACGGCCACCCCGGCGTCGCGGATCTCCTCACCGGTGGCCAAGGCCGGGTCGCCGAGCTGGGCGGTCAGCAGGGCCAGGACCGGGCGCAGGCGCTTGCCCCCGGCCTCGGCCAGGTGCGAGGTCGGCGGGTTGATGGTCTCGTCGGCGCTGGTGACCACCTCCATGAGGCGGTCCTCAATGGTCTGGAGGGCGGGAATGATGCGCGACTCCAGCTCGGGGGCGCTCAGCGGCAGTGATCCGATCACGGAAGGAGCATAGCCGTCTGGTCGAACAGGTCGAAGGCGGTCTGCGGCAAAATGCCCAACCCGATTGTGGCCATCACCGCAACGCTGACCGCCAGGATGATCGGGCCGCGGCTGCCCACGACCACGGAGCGCTCGCCGTCGGGCTCATGGAAGAACATGAGCACGATGAGCCTCATGTAGAAGAAGGCGGTCACGGCCGAGCAGACGACGGCGAGGATGACGAAGGGCGTCCCGTTGCCGCTCAGGCCAGTGGCGAAGAGCCGGAACTTGGCCATGAAGCCGGCCGTCAGGGGCACTCCGGCGAAGGACAGCAGGAAGACGGTCATGGCACCGGCCGCCCAGGGGCTGCGGCGTCCCAGGCCCTTGAAGGCATCCAGGTCGCCGTCCTCACCGCCCACGGAGCCGTCGCGGTGGGAGCGCACCAGGGTGATGATGCCGAAGGCCCCCACGGTGGCGATCCCGTAGGTCAGGGCGTAGAAGCTGAGCGCGGAGATCGCCGCCTTGGAGTAGGCCCCGATCCCGATGAGCATGAAGCCGGCGTGGGCGATGGCCGAGTAGGCGAGCATGCGCTTGACGTCGCGCTGAACCACCCCGACGACGGTGCCCAGGAGCATGGTCAGTGCTGCCACGGCCCACAGGGCGGGGGCCAGGTCCCAGCCCATGGCGCCGGCGATCAGGTAGTAGAAGCGCACCAGGGCCAGGAAGGCGGCGGCCTTGACGCCGGCGGCCATGAACCCGGTGACCGGGGTGGGGGCACCCTGGTAGACGTCCGGGCTCCAGGCGTGGAAGGGCACGGCCGCCACCTTGAACAGCAAGCCGACGATCACCAGCATGAGGCCGGCCAGGATGAGCCAGTCCTGCCCCGCCGCGCTGCTCACGGCCTCGCCCAGGGTCTTGTAGTCGACGGCGCCGGCCACCCCGTAGAGCAGGGCCGAGCCCATGAGGAGGAAGGCGGAGGCGAAGGCCCCCAGCACGAAGTACTTCAGCGCCGCCTCCTGGCTGAGGAGCCGGCGGTGGCGGGCGGTGGCCGCCAGGATGTACAGCGGCAGGGAGATCATCTCCAGGATGACGAACAGCGTGATGAGGTCACTGCTGGCCCCGAAGAGCATCATGCCGCCCAGTGAGAACAGGGTCAGGGGGAAGATCTCGGTCGTGGTCCAGCCGGCCAGGATGGACTCGCTCTCCTCCGCACTGCCGGGCCGGTCGGCGGCCTGGGCCGCGAAGGCCCCATCACCGACCGAGGTGCGGTCGGCCATCACCAGGACGGCCAGCAGCCCGATGACCAGGAGGATGCCCTGGGCGGCGATGGAGAAGGGGTCCTCGGTCAGACCCGCGGACATGCGGGCGCCCGGCAGGAAACCCTTGGGGAGCCGGAACTGGGGTACAGCCGCGGCGGCGGCCCCAGCGGCCTTGACCTCGCCCCAGCGTAGGAACAGGGAGACCCCGGAGGCCAGGATGGCCAGGAAGCTCAGCGTGGACTGGATGGCCAGACGGGCAGGACGAGCGATGAAGGCCTCCACGAGAACACCCAGGACACCGGCGCCCAGGATGATGAGGACCGGCGTCAGGGCGTCCCAGTTGACGATCGGGGCAGTGGCTGAGGGGCTCACTTGGTGTTCCCTTCCGTAGCGGTGGAGGCGGCGGGAGCGTCAGTCGCACCGCCGGCATCGGGGCTGTCACCGGCGCCGCGGGCTGAGGCCTCAGCCTGCGAGGAGCTGGTGACCGTGAGCGCGACCTGCCGGGCGACGTCGTCGAAGGCGGACGTTAAGACGCCCGGGGCCAGTCCGAGCGCGAGCATCGCGGCGATGATGGGGACGACGACGAGGCGCTCGCGCCCGTCGAGGTCGGGGCTGCCCACGCGCTCGGGGGCGGGCGCCCCGGTGAAGACCCGCTGGTAGGGCAGCAGCATGTAGACGGCGGCGATGACGACGCCGACGACGGCCGCACCGCCCAGGGCCAGCGAGACCGAGAAGGTGCCGGTGAGCACCATCCACTCGGGCACGAACCCGCTCAGGCCCGGCAGGGCGATGGAGGCCAGCCCGCTGACCAGGAAGGTGCCGGCCACCAGCGGCATGACCCGGGCGATGCCGCCGAGCTCGCTAATGGCGACCGTCCCGGTGCGCCGGGCCATGAAGCCGGTGACCAGGTAGAGGCCAGCAATGGACAGCCCGTGGGCCACCATGTAGACCATGGCGCCGTTGGCGGCCACCTGGTTGCCGATGAAGATCCCCAGGACCATGAAGCCGAAGTGACTCACGGAGGTGTAGGAGATGAGGCGGTAGAGATTGTCCTGGGCGATGGCGGCCAGGCCCCCGTAGATGATGGAGACGACCGCCAGGACCAGGATCACCGGGGCGGCCCAGCGGGAGGCCTCCGGGAAGATCGGCAGGACCAGGGTAATCATCCCGAAGGTGCCGATCTTGTCCAGAATGCCGATGAGCAGCACCGAGGTGCCCGGGGTGGCCTGCTCGGCGGTGTCGGGCAGCCAGGTGTGGACCGGGACCAGCGGCGCCTTGATGGCGAAGGCGATGAAGAAGGTCAGGAAGATCCAGTGACCGGCGGAGGTGGACACGTGCAGGTTGGCCGCCACCGAGTCGATGAGGAAGCTGGGGACACCGTTCTTGGCGGAGTGCAGGGAGACGGCGATGACGCCGATGAGCATGATGAGCCCGCCGGCCAGGGAGTACAGGAGGAACTTCAGGGCGGCGCGCTGGCGATTCTGCCCGCCGAAGCAGCCGATGAGGAAGTACACCGGGATGAGCATCGCCTCGAAGCACAGGTAGAACAGGAGCAGGTCCCGGGCCGAGAAGATGACGACGACGAAGAACTCCAGCGTCAGGACGAGCCCGGTGAACAGGCCCTGCCGGTCGGCGGGGACCTCACCCCAGGAGGCGAGCAGCACCAGGGGCGTGACGAAGGCGCCCAGCAGCACCATGGACAGGCCCAGGCCGTTGACGCCCAGGGCCCAGGAGGCGCCGATGGCGGGGATCCAGGAGTGGGTGTCGGTCAGCTGGACGGTGCTGGCTTGAGCCAGGTCGAAGGCGCTCAGCGCCCACAGCCCCAGGGCGAGGACCACCAGGGAGAACACGAGGCCCACGGCGCGGGCGTGGAGCCGGCGCAGTGGCGGGACCAGCCACAGCAGGAGCGCCCCGGCCAGTGGCGTGACCGCCATGACGGTCAGGACGGGCAGCGATGCGGGAAGAGTCGGCATGTGTCGTGTCCTCTCAGAACCTGGCGGCCAGGACGGCGATGAGTACGAGGACCGTTCCGGCCAGCATGTAGCCGGCGTAGGAGCGCACGTACCCGGACTCGGTACGGCGGGTCAGGCGCCCCAGGGCGCCGGTGCCCGCGGCGGCACCCTCGATGGCGCCGTCGACGACGTAGCGCTCGACGGCGTCGGTGGCCAGGACCAGTCCCTGGCCGGTGCGCATGGCCAGGGCCTCGTTGATGGCGTCCTGGTACATATCCTTGCGGGCGGCCTCCACCAGGGGGTTGGCCGGCTGCAGGACGACGGGCACCGGGCGGCGCACGTACATCCACCAGGCCACGAGAACCCCGACGACGACCAGGGCGAGGGTGGCGCCCATGATGACGGTAGCCGGCAGGACCGGCTCGCCGTGCTCGGCGTGACCGGTGACCGGCTCCAGCCAGGTGACAAACATGTTGTTGTAGGTCAGCAGCCCGCCCAGGCCCGCGGAGAACACGGACAGGACGATCAGGGGCAGGGTCATGAGCCAGCCGGACTCGTGGGGGTGGACCTCGCCCTCCAGGTCCTTCTTGGTGGTCCAGCGCTGCTTGCCGTGGAAGATCATGAAGAACAGGCGGGACATGTAGAAGGCGGTCAGGCCCGCACCCAGCAGGGCGATGGTCCCCAGGATCCAGGGCTTGGCGCCCTCGCCGACGAAGGCGGCCTCGATGAGGCGGTCCTTGGACCAGAAGCCGGAGAAGGGCGGCACCCCCAGGATGGCGAGCCAGCCGATGCCCATGGTGATCCAGGTGATCGTCATGGCGCCGCGCAGGCCGCCGAAGCGGCGCATGTTGACCTGGTCGCCCATGGCGTGCATGACCGAGCCGGCCCCCAGGAAGAGCTGGGCCTTGAAGAAGCCGTGGGTGAGCAGGTGGAAGATGGCGAAGGCGTAGCCGACCGGGCCCAGGCCCGCTCCCAGCATCATGTAGCCGATCTGGCTCATGGTGGAGGCGGCCAGGACCTTCTTCATGTCGTCCTTTGCGCTTCCGATGACGGCCCCCAGCAGCAAGGTGATGGCGCCGATGACGGCCACGGCCGTCTGGGCGCTGGGGGCGCCCTCGAAGACGGCGGCGGAGCGGACCATGAGGTAGACGCCCGCGGTGACCATGGTGGCGGCGTGGATGAGGGCCGAGACCGGCGTGGGGCCGGCCATGGCGTCACCCAGCCAGGCCTGGAGGGGGAACTGGGCGGACTTACCGCAGGCCGCCAGGAGCAGGAAGAAGCCGATGGCGGTGAGCCAGCCGGTGCTCACCGAGCCGTCGAGGGAGGCGGCGGAGACGGCGTCGAAGGAGACCGAGCCGACCTGCCCGACCATCGTCATCATGGCCAGCAGGAGGCCGACGTCGCCCACACGGTTCATGATGAAGGCCTTCTTGGCCGCAGCGGCATTCTCGCGGCTGGTGGCCTGCTCGCCCTGGGGGGCGTCGGCGTCGGCGGTGTTCCAGAAGCCGATGAGCAGGTAGGAGGCCAGCCCCACGCCCTCCCAGCCGACGAAGAGCACGATGTAGGAGTCACCCAGGACCAGGGTGAGCATCGCGGCGATGAAGAGGTTGAGGTAGGCGAAGAAGCGGCGCCGGTCGCGGTCGTGGGCCATGTAGGCCACCGAGTACAGGTGGATGAGGAAGCCGACGCAGGTGACCAGCGTGACGAAGGTCAGCGACAGCGGGTCCAGGCGCAGGCCGACGTCGACGCTCAGGTTCCCGGCGGAGAACCAGTGGTAGAGGGGCAGGCCGATGACGCGTTCCTCGGCGGGCAGGCCCAGGACCTGCACGAGGATGCCCACGCCCAGGCAGGCGGCGACGAAGGAGGCGGCCAGGCCCAGCCAGTGGCCCCAAGCGTTGGAGCGGCGGCCGGCCAGCAGCAGGAAGACGGCGGAGGCCGCGGGGACGGCGATGAGCAGCCAGGCCCAGGAGGCCAGGCCGGTGGCCTCGGTCAGGGGCGTCACGACGGCGGTGACAGAAGCGGGAAGCATGTCGGTGGTCTCTCCCCTCAGTTCTTGAGCAGGTTCTCGTCGTCGACCGACGTGGACCTGCGGGTGCGGAAGATGGATACGACGATGCTCAGACCCACCACGACCTCGGCGGCGGCCACCACCATGACGAAGAAGGCGAAGACCTGGCCGGTGAGGTTGCCGTGGATCCGGGAGAAGGTGACCAGGACGAGGTTGACGGAGTTGAGCATGAGCTCAACCCCCATGAGCTCGATGATGGCGTTGCGGCGCAGCAGCACCGTGAGTGCCCCCAGGGTGAACAGCACCCCGGCCAGGATGAGGTAGACGGTGATGGGGAGACTCACTTCTCCTCCTTCTGCTCCGGGGCGGCCGAGTCGGCTGCCCCGTCATCGCTGAGGACGGGCTGCTTGACGGTGGGGGCGGCGGCGCCGGGCATGGACGGCATCCCGGAGCGGCGGGCGTCCCGGGGGCCGCTGGCCCGACCGGTCTGGCTGGCCCCGGCCAGGCGGGAGACGATTGTGCCCGAGCGCTGGGCCAGTCCCATCTCTGGGGAGACGTCGGACAGCTCCAGGCCCTGGCCGCGGGCCCGCAGGACCCGGGGCACGGACTCCTCGACGGCCTCGCCCTGGGCGTCCAGGGCCGGGGCGGCGGCGGAGTTGGTGGAGGCGTAGACGCCGGGCATGGGCTTCTGGCCCGGGTGGGCGCCCTTGGCGGCGTAGTCCTGCATCTTGCTCGCGGCCACCGCCCGCTGACTGAGCCGGGCCCGGATGCGCTGGCGGTGGGTGAGGGTCAGGGCGCCGACGGCGGCCACGATGAGCAGGATGGCGGTCAGCTCCATGGTGACGACGTGGTCGTGGTAGAGCGTGACGGCCAGCAGGTCGGGAGCGGCCTTGGCGCCGTCCTTGAGACCGGCCGGCTTCGGCAGGGTGGAGCGCCACACGACGGCGGTCAGGGCGCCGGCCAGCCCCAGTCCCAGGAGGATGAGGACCGGGCGCCTCATGACGGTACCGGCGGCACCCACCGGCTCGTCACCGCCCACACCCACGAGCATGATGACGAACAGGACGAGGGTCATGACGGCGCCGGTGTAGACCACGACCTGGGTGATGCCCATGAAGGGCGACTCGTTGACGATGTAGAGGACGGCCAGCGAGATCATGATGCCGATCATGTTGATGGCGGCGTTCACGGCGCGCTTGGCGGTCAGGACGCCGATGCCGCAGGCCACGGTGACCAGGGCGACGACGCCGAAGACGATGGCCTCGCCCGGCCCCAGGTGACCGTCCTGAGTCAGAGCGGTCGGGGCGACGGCGGGGGCTCCGGTCATCAGCAGGGTGCTCATCGCAGGGCTCCCTTCACGGTGTGGCGGCTGCCCCGGCCGGAGGCGGCCTTGGCGCGGGCGGACTCCAGGCTGGGATCCTCGGGTCGGTGGCTCCGCACCCAGTCGATCTGGGCCTGGGTGGAGCCGACGACCTTCCCGCGGTAGTAGTCGCCGTCCTCGGTGCCCTCGACCATCGGGTGAGGCGCGGACACGGCGCCCTCGGGCACGGGGGCCAGCAGGTCCTCCTTCTCGTAGATGAGGCCCTCGCGGCCGGGGCCGACGAGCTCATCGAAGTCGGTGGACATGGTCAGGGCCCTGGTGGGGCAGGCCTCGATGCACATGCCGCAGAAGATGCAGCGCAGGTAGTTGATCTGGTAGACGCGCCCGTAGCGCTCGCCGGGCGAGTACTGGGCGCCGGGCTCGTTGGAGGCGGCCTCGACGTAGATCGCGTCGGCGGGGCAGGCCCAGGCGCACAGCTCGCAGCCGATGCACTTCTCCAGGCCGTCGTCGTAGCGGTTGAGCTGGTGGCGCCCGTGGTAGCGGGGCATCACCTGTGGGGGCTCGAAGGGGTACTGCTCGGTGACCACCGGGCGGAACATCGAGGAGATGGTGACCCCGTAGCCGGCCACGGGCGCGAAGGCGCGGGCCAGGGCGGAGGGAGCGTCACGCAGCCACTTGTCGTGCTGCGAGCCCCGGGAACGGTGGGGGCGATCAGTCATCTTTTCCCTCCTGGGGTGCCTCAGCGGCCGTGTCTGTGTTCTTGTCGCCGGCCGGGTCGGCCTTGAGGTCAAGAGTGAAGGTGGGCAGGGCGGTGGCTGCGTCCTTACCGGCCGGGACTGTCGTGCCGGCCACATCTGCTGAGTCGGGGGACTCGGCAGAGGCGGCGGAGTCTGCGGAACCGGCTGCGTCGTCGTCCTCGATGTCGGTGTCCTCCAGGAGGCCGACGGCGGTGGCCGCCCCGGTCTCGGGGTCTCCAGCCGCGCCGGTCGCCTGCGCCGCCAGAGCGGCGCGGCGGGCGCGCGGTGAGGGCGGCAGGGACGTGCCCGGAGGCGGCGGGACCGGGAAGCCCTCGAGGAAGGCGACGTGGTCGTCCTCGGCGTCCAGGATCTCGACATCCTCGTCGTCGGCGTCCTCGTCGTCGTCCTCATAGTCCTCGTAGAGCTCCTCTTCTTCCTCCTTGTCGGGAATGAGGAAGAGGATGAACATGATGACGCAGAAGACGACGGCCATCGGCAGCAGCAGGGCCTGCACGGAGGCGCCCGAGAAGGTGCGGAAGGCGCGCACCACGGCCACCAGCACGAACCAGACCAGGGAGATCGGGATGAGGACCTTCCAGCCCAGTTTCATGAAGTGGTCGTAGCGGATGCGCACGAGGGTTCCGCGGGTCCAGATCATGAAGAACATGACGGCCCAGACCTTGGCGACGAACCACAGCATCGGCCACCAGCCGGAGTTGGCGCCCTCCCAGAACAGGCTGAGGATCGCCGAGCGCCAGCCGCCCAGGAACAGGGTGACGCACACGGCCGAGACGTTGAACATGTTGATGTACTCGGCCAGGAAGTACCAGGCGAACTTCATCGAGGAGTACTCGACCATGTGGCCGGCGACGAGCTCGCCCTCGGCCTCGGGCAGGTCGAAGGGGAGGCGGTTGACCTCACCGACCATGGAGATGACGTAGATGATGAAGCTGGGCACCATCGCCACGGCCCACCAGATGCGCTGCTGGGCGGTCACGATCCCGGAGGTGGACATGGTCCCCGAGGCCAGGAAGACCGTGAGGATGGACAGGCTCATGCTCAGCTCGTAGGAGATGACCTGAGCGGCGCTGCGCACGGCACCGAAGAGCGGGTAGGTGGAGTGCGTGGACCAGCCGCCCAGGATGATCCCGTAGACGCCGAAGGCGGTGATGGCCAGGATGTAGAGGACCGCCACCGGGAAGTCGGTCAGCTGCAGGGGTGTGGAGTGGCCGAAGATGCTCACCTGCGGCCCGAAGGGGATGACCGCGTAGACCATGAAGGCGCTGAAGGCGGCGATGAGTGGCGCCAGGAGGTAGATGACCTTCTCGGCCCCCTTGAGCCAGAAGTCCTCCTTCATGATGAGCTTGCCGGCGTCGGCGACCGCCTGGAGCAGGCCGAGGGGGCCGTTGACGTTGGGGCCCAGGCGGGTCTGCATGCGGGCCAGGCCGCGCCGCTCCACCCACAGCGCCATCATGACGCTGACGATGAGGAAGGCGACGATGAAGCCGGCCTTGATGAGGGTCAGCCACCAGGTCTCGGCGGAGAAGTCGGCGGTCACGCCCCCATTCGGCAGGGCGTCGTCGGCAGCGGCCTGAGCCGCGTAGATCGGGTTCACCTCAGTACCTCCGCTGCATGGGTCACGGTGACCTGGGAGCCGTGCCCGGCGCCCAGGGTCTGGTGGACGGTGGAGCCCGCCGAGCACTCGGGCAGCCACACGGTGCCGTCGCTGACTCCGCCGACAACGGCCGGCAGGGTGATGGATCCGGCGGCGGTCGCCACGGTCACCTCCTGGCCGGCTGTCAGCGGCAGGCGCTGGGCGAGGTCGGCACCCACCCGGGCGATGGGGCGCAGGGCGGTGGCGGCCAGGAAGGGCTCACCGTCCTGGAGGCGCCCGGCGTCGAGCATGGGCTTGTGAGTGGTCAGGCGGGCCTCGACGCCGTCGTCGGCGGGGGCGGGGGCGCCGGCGCAGACCGCCGGGGCGGGCCCGAAGGCGACCGACGGGCGCTGCCCGCGCCACAGGCCCAGGTCGGCGAGCTGCTCGTGCAGGACGACCAGGTCGTCGACCTGCAGGTCGACTCCCATCTCGTCGGCGAGCATGCCCAGGACCTGGCGATCGGTGCGCGAGCGCGAGACGTGGGCCTGGCCGAAGGGGCGCACGCGCCCCTCCCAGTTGACGAAGGTGCCGTTCTTCTCCACGGCCGGGGCCACGGGCAGGACGACGTCGGCGTGCTCGCTGACCTCGCTGCGGCGCACCTCGAGCTGGACGGTGAAGCCGCTGGCGGCCAGGGCCGCGCGGGCCAGGCCCGGGTCGGGGAAGTCGCGCAGGTCGATGCCGCCGACGACCGCACCGCCCAGGCTCCCTTCCAGGAGGGCCGAGAGGATGGCGGTGGCATCGCGGCCCGGTGCCGCAGGCAGAAGGTGCTCGGGGCCCAGGTTCCAGGCCTGCTCGACCTGGGCGCGGGCCTCGGGGTCGGCCACGGGGCGACCGCCGGGCAGGAGGCCGGGCAGCAGGCCCGCCTCGATGCCGCCGCGCTCGCCGCTGCGACGCGGTACCCAGGCCAGGTGGGCGCCGGTGGCGGTGGCCAGGGCGTCGGCGACACTCAGCAGGCCGGGGACGCGGGCGGCGCGCTCACCGATGAGGATGGTGGCGCCGTCTGCCCGCAGGGCCTCGACGAGCTCGGGGTGGGTCTGGCTGAGGTGGGCGACGACGCGGGCCTCCTCACCGGGCGGGGTGAGGATGGCCTGGGCGGAGAGCTTGCGGCTGCCGGCGCTCAGGCAGGTGGTCACGGTGGCCACCTTGACGCCGCCGGCGCGCACGCCCTTGCGCAGGCGCAGGAACAGGGAACCGCACTCGTCCTCGGGCTCCAGGCCCAGGAGCAGGACCTGTCCGGCCCGCTCCAGGTGGCGGTAGGTGACGGCGCCCAGCCCGGTGCCGGCCACGCGGGCGGCCAGGAAGGAGTCCTCCTCCTGGCTGTGGCTGCGCACGCGCTGGTCGATGTCGTTGGTGCCCAGGACGGTGCGGGCGAAGCGGGACCAGGCCCAGGCGTCCTCCAGGGTGAGGCGGCCTCCGGGCAGAAGCCCCACTCCCCCGTCTGCGGCGGCGCGGGCCAGCCCCTGGGCGGCCACGTCCAGAGCATCGGACCAGGAGGTGGTGACGAGCTCGCCGGTCTCCTCGTCGCGCACGAGCGGCACGGTGAGGCGGTCGGGCTGGGAGGACCAGGTGAAGGCGAAGCGGTCCTTGTCGGTGATCCACTCCTCGTTGACCTCGGGGTCGTTGCCCGCGAGGTGACGCAGGACGACGCCGCGGCGCATGTCGACGCGGATGGCGGATCCGGAGGCGTCGTGCTCGGTGACGGAGTCGGTGGAGACCAGGTCCATGGGGCGGGCCCGGAAGCGGTACTTCGCGGAGGTCAGGGCGCCCACGGGGCAGATCTGGATGATGTTGCCCGAGAAGTAGGACGCGAAGGGGCGCCCGGAGGCGTCCAGGTCCTCGCGGCCGGCACCCAGGTCGGGGCCGTAGTCGGTGCCGTCGGAGGCCCCGGGCTCGCCGCCTGGGCCGGTCAGGTCTCCCAGGGCGCTCAGGGAGGGCACGCCGCGGATCGTCTGGAGGTCGGCGTCGAGTCCCTCCTGGGGCGCCTCGGTGTGGAAGTCCAGGACGCGGGCGTCGAAGCGCCCGATCTGCTCGGAGTACAGGCCCCCGGCGTGCTCGGGCTCGCCGTCCATGTCGAAGGAGGGGTGCCCGCCGCCGCGGCCCTGGAGGGCGATGAAGGGGTCACCGGGGATCTGGTCGGCGAAGCGCACGCAGCGCTGGCACAGGATGCAGCGGTCGCGGTCCAGCAGGATGTTGCTGGTCAGGCGCAGCGGCTTGGGGAAGGTGCGCTTGACATCGGTGAAGCGGGTGGCGGACTGGGCGCCGGAGGCCATGAGCTCCAGGGCCTGGTTCTGCAGAGGGCACTCGCCGCCCTTGTCGCACACCGGGCAGTCCAGCGGGTGGTTGATGAGGAGGAACTCCATGGTGCCGGCCTGGGCCTTGGCGGCGACCTCGCTGGTGGCCTGGGTGGAGATCTCCATGCCCTCCATGGCGGTCATGGCGCAGGAGGGCTGGGGCTTGGGCATGGGCCGCACGACGCCGTCGCGCCCCGGCATCGCCACCTCCACCAGGCACTGGCGGCAGTTGGCCGACGGCGCGAGCAGCGGGTGGTCGCAGAAGCGCGGGATGCGCACGCCGACCTGCTCGGCGGCGCGGATGAGGAGGGTACCCTTCTCGACCTCGACGGGCAGCCCGTCGATGGTCATGTGGACCATCTCGGGGGCCGGGGGCGCCGCGGGTGCGGAGCTCTTGGTGGTCGTCTCAGCAGTCATGGCTCACCGTGCGCTTTCGAAGACGGAGGAGGCGGCGTAGGGGAAGAGCTCGCCGGCGGCGGCGGTGTAGCCGGCCTCGAACTCTTCGCGGAACCGCTTGATGCCGGTCAGGACCGGGGTGGCGGAGGCGTCACCCAGGGCGCAGAAGGAGCGTCCGGCGATGTTGGAGGCGATGGACTCGAGCTTCTCGACGTCGCCGGGCAGACCGCGCCCGGCCTCCAGGCGCAGCATGATCTGGCGCATCCAGTAGGTGCCCTCGCGGCAGGGGGTGCACTTGCCGCAGGACTCATGCTGGTAGAACTCGGTCCACCGGGTGACCACGCGCACCACGGAGACGGTCTCGTCGAAGACCTGCAGGGCGCGGGTACCCAGCATGGAGCCGGCCTCGGCCACGGACTCGTAGTCCAGGGGGACGTCGAGCTCGTCGGGGCCGAAGATCGGCGTCGAGGAGCCTCCCGGCACCCAGAACTTCAGCTCGTGGCCGGGACGGATGCCGCCGGAGAGCTCGATGAGCTCGCGCATGGTGATGCCGAAGGGGGCCTCGTACTGGCCCGGATGGGCCACGTGGCCGGAGACGGAGAAGATGCCGTGGCCCTTGGACTTCTCGGTGCCCATGGTGGAGTACCACTGGGCGCCACGGGCCAGGATCGCCGGGACCGAGGCGATGGTCTCGACGTTGTTGACCACCGTGGGCCGGGCGTAGAGGCCGGCGACGGCGGGGAAGGGCGGCTTGAGGCGGGGGTGGCCGCGGCGGCCCTCCAGGGAGTCCAGCAGGGCGGTCTCCTCACCGCAGATGTAGGCGCCGGCACCGGCGTGGGCGGTGATGCGAAGCCGCTGCTGGCCGTCGAGCCCGAAGCCGGTGTCCAGCAGGCCGGACTCGGTGGCCTCGCGCACGGCGCTGAGCAGGCGGCGGTAGACGTGGGGGACCTCGCCGCGCAGGTAGACGAAGGCGTGGTCGCCGCCGATGGCTCGCGAGGTGATGGCGATGCCCTCGATGAGCGCCTGCGGGTTGGACATGATGGTGGGGATGTCCTTGCAGGTGCCCGGCTCGGACTCGTCGGCGTTGACCACGAGGTAGCGCGGGCCGCCGTCGACCGGGGGCAGGAAGGACCACTTCAGGCCGGTGGGGAAGCCGGCGCCGCCGCGTCCGCGCAGACCGGAGTCCTTGATGAGGCCGATGAGCTCCTCGCAGCTGAGGGTCTTGGCCTTCTTGAGGCCCTCGTAGCCGCCGTGGTCGAGGTAGCTCTGCAGGGTCCAGGAGCGCTCCTGGTCCCACAGGTCGCTCAGGACCGGGGTGAGGGTCCCCGGCGCGGTGTAGGTGGCGGTGTCACTCACTTGGTCTCCTCCTTCGGCGCGGTCCAGCCCTGCTCTCGGGCGATGCGCAGGCCACGCAGGGTCGGCTCGCCGGGGCCGCGCCCCTCGTCGGTGCGGCCGTCCTCGAAGCCGGCCAGCAGGCGCTCGTTCTCTCGGAAGGTGGGGACGGTCTCGGGACCGCGGGTGGGGGCGACGTCCTCGCCGCGCTCGAGGGCCTTAATCATGGCGACGGCGGAGTCAGGGGTCTGGTTGTCGAAGAACTCCCAGTTGACCATGACCACGGGGGCGTAGTCGCAGGCGGCGTTGCACTCGACGCGCTCGAGGCTGATGGTGCCGTCCTCGCTGGTCTCCTCGGCGCCCAGGCCGGTGTGCTCGGTGACCGCCTTCCAGATCTCGTCCCCGCCCATGACGGCGCACAGGGCGTTGGTGCACACGCCCACGTGGTAGGTGCCCACCGGGTGACGGCGGAACTGGCTGTAGAAGGTGGCCACGGCGCTGACCTCGGCCCGCTCCAGGCCGAGCCGGGCGGCGCACAGGGCGATGCCGGCCGGGGAGACGTAGCCGTCCACGGACTGGATGAGGTGGAGCATCGGGATGAGGGCGCTGCGCTCCTTGCCCGCCGGGTAACGGGCGATGATCCGCTCGATGTCGACCTGCAGGCTCTGGGCGACCTCTGAGCTGTAGCCGGCGGCCACGGCGGCTTGCGCGACGGTGCCCACCGGGCCGACCGCGCTGACGGTGGCGATGGTCTCGACGGCCGGGTTGACTGCGTTCTCGGTGGTGCTCATCAGCGGTCCACGCCTCCCAGGACGGGGTCGATGGAGGCCAGGGTGGGCACGAGGTCGGCGATCATGCCGCCCTCCCCCATCATGGCCAGCGACTGCAGGTTGGAGAAGGAGGGGTCGCGGAAGTGGACCCGGTAGGGGCGGGTGCCGCCGTCGGAGACGGCGTGGACGCCCAGGATCCCCTTGGCGTGCTCAACGGTCTGGTAGACCTGCCCGGCCGGGACCCGGAAGCCCTGGGTCACCAGCTTGAAGTGGTGGATGAGGGACTCCATGGAGCTGCCCATGATCTCGCGCACGTGCTCCAGGGACTGGCCCTGGCCGTCGGTGGCGATGGACATGCGGGCGGGCCAGGCGATGGTCGGGTCGGCCACCATCGTGGTGTTGGAGGGGTCGTCGCCGCGGGCGGCGATCTCCTCGAGGCGGTCCAGGCACTGGGAGACGATCTTGAGGGACTCGTAGGCCTCGTCCAGGCGGATGCGCAGGCGGTTGTAGCAGTCGGAGACCTTGTAGGTGGGGACCCGGAAGTCGTAGGTCTCGTAGCCGCAGTAAGGGTTGGTGCGCCGCAGGTCCAGCGGGTAGCCGGCCGCGCGCAGGCAGGGCCCGGTCAGGCCCAGGGCGAGCCCTCCGGCCAGGCTGATCTCCCCCACGCCGATGAAGCGGGACTTGAGGATCGGGTTCTCCAGGAGCAGCAGCTCGAGCTCATGGATGTCCTTCTTGATGTCCGGCATGACCGAGCGCACGAACTCGGTGAAGCCCTCGGGGATGTCCTGGGCCAGGCCCCCGGGGCGGACGTAGGCGTGGTTCATGCGCAGCCCGGAGACCATCTCGAAGGCCTTGAGGATGTTCTCGCGGCAGCGGAAGGCGATGGTCATGAGCGTGGTGCCGCCCATCTCGTTGCCCCCGGTGCCCACGGCCACGACGTGGGAGGCGATGCGGTTGAGCTCCATGAGCAGCACGCGGGTGACGGTGGCCTTCTCCGGGATGTCGTCGGTGATGCCCAGGAGCTTCTCGACGGCGAGCGCGTAGGCGACCTCCTGAAAGAAGGGGGCCACGTAGTCCATGCGGGTCACGAAGGTCTCGCCCTGCACCCAGGTGCGATACTCCATGTTCTTCTCGATACCGGTGTGCAGGTAGCCGGTTCCGACGCGGACCTCGGTGACGACCTCGCCGTCGGCCTCCAGGACCAGGCGCAGCACGCCGTGGGTGGAGGGGTGGACCGGGCCCATGTTGAGGACGATCCGGTCGTTGCGCAGGCGGTCGGCCTCGTCGCGCTCGGCGATCTGGGCGACGACGTCGTCCCAGTCCCCGCCGCTGACGGTGAACTGCTCGGCGCCGGCGGACAGCTCGTCCGTGGCGGGGCCGGAGGCGCGGAAGGTGCGTGCGGTGCTCATCAGCGGTAGGACCTCCGAGTGTCGGCGGGCGGGGTCTGGGCGCCCTTGTACTCGACGGGGATGCCGCCCAGCGGGTAGTCCTTGCGCTGGGGGTGGCCCACCCAGTCGTCGGGCATGGCGGTGCGGGTCAGGTGGGGGTGGCCGTCGAAGACGATGCCCATGAGGTCCCAGGTCTCACGCTCGTGCCAGTCGTTGCCGGGGTAGAGCGAGACGAGGGAGGGCACGTGCGGGTCGGTCTCAGGGCAGGCGACCTGCAGGCGCAGCTGGCGTCCGCCGTGGGTCAGGCTCATGAGCTGGATGCAGGCGTGCAGCTCGCGCCCGGCCAGCTCGGGGTAGTGGACGCCGCTGACGCCCAGGCACAGCTCGAAGCGCAGGTCCTGGTCGTCGCGCAGGGGGCAGGCGACGTCGAGCAGGTGCTCGCGGGCGATGAACAGGGTGAGCTCGTCGTGCTCGATGACGACCTTCTCGATGGCGGCGGCCGGGTCGATGCCGGCCTCCTGGAGGTCCTCGATGAGGGCGCCGACGACGTCGTCGAACCATCCGCCGTAGGGGCGCGCGGCGGCGGGGGCGAGGGTGACGACGCTGCGGTGCTCGCCGTAGCCGGTGGTGTCGCCTGCGTCGGAGGCGCCGAACTGGCCGGTGGGGGCGGTGATGACCTCCAGGCGCAGCTCGGGGCGCACGGGGGTGCCGGCGACCTCGGGGACCGCGGGGACCGCGGGAGTCTCGGTCAGGGCCTCGGAGCCTGAGTCGTGTGCCGGGGTGTTCTTCTCACTCATGCCAGCAGGCCCTTCATCTCATGGGTGGGGGTGGCCGACAGCGCGGCGGCCTCGACGGCGCGGGCGATCTCCTCGCGGTGCTTGAACAGCGGCTTCTTCTCGATCTGGCGGGTGAGCTCGAGCATGGCGTTGAGGAGCATCTCGGGGCGCGGCGGGCAGCCCGGCAGGTAGATGTCCACCGGGACGATGTGGTCGCAGCCCTGGACGACGGCGTAGTTGTTGAAGATGCCTCCCGAGGAGGCGCAGGCCCCCATGGAGATGACCCACTTGGGCTCGGGCATGGAGTCGTAGACGTTGCGCACGATGGGGGCCATCTTGTGGGAGACGCGGCCCGAGACGATCATGACGTCGGCGTGGCGCGGGGAGGCGCGGAAGACCTCCCAGCCGAAGCGGGCCATGTCGAAGCGGGGGGTGCCGGCGGCCATCATCTCGATGGCGCAGCAGGCCAGGCCCATGGTGACGGGCCACATGGAGCGGGCCTGGGCCAGGCCCGCAAGCTTCTCGACGGTGGTCAGCAGGAAGCCCGGGCTGTCCACCTCGGCGGCAGCGGCGGCGTAGGGGTCATTCCGCTTGGACGGGATGGACGCCATGTAGGCGTTGTGCTTCTTCATGCTCTTCACTGCTGTGTTCTCCTTGGGATCGTCGGGCTGGGTCCTGGCCGTTCAGAGCGGCTTCAGTCCCAGTCCAGTCCGCCGCGACGCCACTCGAGGATGTAGGGCACGGTGATGAGGCCGATGAACAGGACGGCCGCCCCCAGCCCGAAGAAGCCCAGGCGCCCGAAGGCCGTCGCCCAGGGGTAGAGGAAGACCACCTCGACATCGAAGATGATGAAGGTCATGCCCACCAGGTAGAAGGAGACGGGGAAGCGCCCGTGCTCGGTGTTGGCGGGGGTGGGGTCGATGCCGCACTCGTAGTTGGCGACCTTGACCCGGTTGCGCCGGGCGGGGCTGATGATGGCGCTCATGGCCAGACCGCCGACGGCCACCAGGAGGGCCAGCGCGGCCATGATGAGCAGGGAGGCGTAGGGGTTCATGCTTCCGGCACCATCCTTGTCAGGAGCTGGATGAAGTGGTCGATTCCGTCGCCGCCGCGGCGCTCCCACCCGTCAGACAGGAGCTTGGTGACGAGCTTCATGAGGCGCTTGCGCGGCAGCCCGTAGCGGGTGCACAGGCGCATGACCTCGGGGTGCTCGATGAGGGCGACGAAGACACGGCCGAGCGTGTAGTAGCCGCCCATCTCGGAGCTGAGGGCCTTGGGGTACTGGGCCAGGACCTGCTCGCGGCCGGAGGTGGTCGTGCGGGCTGATGCCTGGGCGGCGGCCTGGGCGGCCAGGCGGCCGGACATGAGGGCCTGGGCGATGCCCTCGCCGTTGAAGGGCGAGACCATGCCGCCTGCGTCGCCCAGCAGCATGAGGCCGTCTGCGTAGTGCGGCTTGCGGTTGAAGGCCATGGGCAGGGCGGCGCTGACCAGGCCGCCGACCTGGTTCTCCTTGGTGAAGCCCCAGGAGGCCGGGACATTGTCCATCCAGCGGTTGAACACGGCGCGGTAGTCGATGGCGGTGGCCTGGGCGCGCGAGGAGACCGAGCCGAGTCCGACGTTGACCAGCCCCTCCCCCACGGACCAGATCCAGCCGTAGCCGGGCAGGAGGTCGGACTTGCCGGGCGTGCCGTCCCACAGCTCGAGACGGGACTCCATCCAGGCGTCCTTGGCGCGCGGGGAGCGGAAGTAGGCGCGCACGGCCACGCCCATGGGGCGGCGCTCGTTCTTGGTGCGCCCGACGGCGGTAGCCAGGCGGGCCGAGACGCCTCCGGCGTCGACGACCAGCGGGGCGGTGAAGGTGGTGGGCCCCTCGATGCCGGGGTAGGCGACCCGGTTGGTGGGGCGGGCCTCAACACCGGTGACGCGCCCGGTGGGAGAGGTGACGGGGGCGGTGACGGTGACGCCGGTGAGCAGGCGGGCGCCGGCTGCGGCGGCGTGCTCGGCCAGGTCGCGGTCGAGCAGGGCGCGAGGGCGGGCCATCCCGTAGGAGGGGAAGGAGGCCTGCTCCGGCCAGGGGAAGTGGAGGAGGTGCCCGCCGCCGATGACGCGTAGGCCGCGGTTGCGCTGCCAGCCGGTGGTGTCCATCCCCATGGAGACCAGCTCGCGCACGGCCGAGGGGGTCAGGCCGTCCCCGCAGACCTTGTCCCGGCCGAGCTCCTGCTTCTCCAGGAGGATGACGTCGAGGCCAAGAGTGGCCATGTGGTAGGCCGCCGAGGAGCCGGCCGGGCCGGCCCCGACGACGATGACGTCGGCAGAGGCGGAGGCGCTGGACTGGGCGGCTGCCTGGCTCACTCGGGCTTCCCTCCTCGGCACTTCTGGTACAGCGGGCGTTGTCATAGGCATCACAGTTGGCACCGTAATGCAGGCCCCGCACTGGGCGGAGCCTGTGCCGACTGTACCCAGGCGGCCGACGCCTCCATGACGGGAGCGGCGAGACAGGAGGCGAACCGCAGTTTTCGTTGCCGTGACGGCATTCCTCAGAGAAGTCCCCACCTCAACGGCAGATGGTGGCACCCCAGAATTACGCTGCAAGTGAGTGACGAATTTCAACACTGTCGGACGGGACCTGCGTCCTAGAGCGGCACCGGCGCGGTCGGAGGCCGGCTGGGAGCGGTCTGCGGCACGCCTTGGCGGCGAGACCGCGGCCGGGATTTGCGATGATGACCCCCATGAGCCGATCCCCCCTTCGAGCCAGCCTCGCCAAGGACCCACGCGAGGTCGCCGGGATGTTCGACGCCGTTGCGCGCCGCTACGACCTGTCCAATGACGTGATGAGCCTGTTCCAGGTGCACATGTGGCGCCGGGTGACGCGCGCGGCCGTCGCCGCGAGGCCGGGGACGCGCGTCCTGGACCTGGCCGCGGGGACCGGCACCTCCTCGGTGGAGTACGCCGCCGACGGCGCCGAGGTCGTGGCCTGCGACTTCTCCACCGGCATGGTGGCCGAGGGCAAGCGTCGCCACCCCGAGATCGCCTTCGTGGCCGGGGACGCCACGGCGCTGCCCTTCGCCGACGAGAGCTTCGACGTCGTCACCATCTCCTACGGGCTGCGCAACGTGCAGGACACGGCGCGGGCACTGTCGGAGATGCGCCGGGTGACGGTACCGGGCGGGCGGATCGTCATCGCGGAGTTCTCCACCCCGACCTGGCCGGCCTTCCGCCACCTGTACCGCTTCTACCTGGGCAGCGCCCTGCCGGCCGCCGCCCGCCTGGTCTCGTCGAACACCGAGGCCTACGACTACCTGGGCGAGTCGATCCTGGCCTGGCCGGACCAGCGGGAGCTGGCCGGCCTCATGCAGGAGGCCGGCTGGCGGGGCGTGGGCTATAAGAACCTCTCCGGCGGGATCGTCGCGGTTCACCGGGCCACGCGGCCCCTGCCCGCCCAGGGCGAGCAGTGAGAACCGACCTGAGCAGCGACCCGGGGCCGACGTCGTGAGGGCAGAGCACTGCCTGGCCGCCCCGCCGCGGCTGTCCTTCCGCACCCATGAGCTGCCTGAGGGTGCACTGGAGGGGCTGGCTCTCATCGACCTACTGGCGGGCCGCGAGGATGTCAGCTCCTGGGTTCACGAGGGGCGCGGACTCATCGGCCTGGGCCACGTTCTGGTGATCGAGGCCAGCGGGGCGGATCGCATTGAGGCGCTGCGGGCCGCGTGGCGGGCCGTCGTCGGTGCGGCCTGGTGGCGTGATGCGCTGGTCCGCCCCGGAACAGGGCCGGTGGCGCTGGGCGCAATCACCTTCTCCCCCAGCTCCGAGCAGTCCTCGGTCCTGGTGGTTCCCGAGGTCCTCGTTGGGCTGGATGACTCCGGTGCTTGGCTGACGACCGTGGTGTCCGGGGCTGACGACGGGAGCGAGCCAGAGCACCCGGATCCCGGCTCGCTCCTGACGGCGCTGGTGGCCGATGCTCGTGCATCGGTCGACCGGGAGCAGGCCGGCACCGACAGGGACTCCGGGGACTCCGGCGGCACCACCGCCGTTGAGGCCGGGGCGCTCAGCGAGGAGCAGTGGTGCCGGGCGGTCTGCGCCACGCAGGAGCGGATGCGTGCGGGGCAGGCCCGCAAGGTGGTCCTGGCCCGCGACGTGCTGGCCTACCCGGGCGGGCCGCTGGCCACCGGTACGGTCCTGCGGCGCCTGGCCAGCGACTACCCCTCCACCTGGGTCTTCGCCGTCGAGCAGATGGTGGGCGCCAGTCCTGAGCTGCTGCTGCGCCTGCGGGATCGACGCCTCATGAGCAGGGTGCTGGCCGGTACGGCCCGCCGGCACGCCGGCGAGGACGCTCTGGCGACGGCACGCCTGGCCTCCTGGCTGGAGGGCTCGGAGAAGAACAACCGGGAGCATGAGCTGGCCCGGGACTCGGCGATCACGGCGCTGGAGCCGCTGTGCTCGGTGGTGGAAGCCCCGGCCCGCTTTGTCCTGACGCTGCCGAACGTCCTGCACCTGGCCAGTGACGTCACCGGGGTCGTTGCCGGAGACACCGGGGCGCTGGCCCTGGTGGACGCGCTGCACCCGACGGCGGCCGTGTGCGGGACGCCAACCCAGGCGGCGGCGCGCCTCATCGAGGAGGCCGAGTCCATGGATCGGGGACGTTACGCCGGGCCCGTGGGCTGGGTGGACTGGCACGGCGAGGGCGAGTGGTGCATCGCGCTGCGAAGCGCCCAGCTGCCCACAGGAGGTCCCGGACCGCAGTCGCCCGCGAGAGTGTTCGGGGGCGGCGGCATCATGCCGGACTCCGAGCCGGTCGACGAGCTGGCGGAGACGACCGCCAAGATGCGCCCCATGCTGGGGGCGCTGGGTGTGCCCGACTGAGCTCTGCCCGGCGCATTGGCGAGCAGCACCTGACCACCAAAAATACTGACAACACCCCCTGTAGTGCACATTCAATATAATTCAACGAGAAACGAGAAACGAGAAAATGATGAGCGGATTCGTTCTGGTGACATTAAAGCTACTCATCGGCTTTTTTGCCCTGACGATCATCATCAACCTTTCTGGAAAAGGCAACCTGGCTCCGTCATCTGCGAGTGAACAGGTTCAGAACTACGTCCTGTCACCGAAGCGGATCAAGCAGCACAACGTCAAAGCGAAGCAGCTCATTGACGGCAAGGGGCGAATGGTTATGAGGACGTGTTCCTGGGTGAGTATGTTGACAGCAGGCTGATTCTGACGACCTATTAATAGAAATCACCTTCATCGATTGACGCAGACCATCCCACCCCGCGGGGTGAGACGGTCATCGCCTTCAAGAACTAGCAGGAGATCCACGGCCACCTCGGCTCCGTGCCAAGCTCTCAGGACCCGATGCCCTCAGCACCGTCCTCGCCGTCCTGGAACCCACCGAGCAAGAACGGACCGATGGCTCCTGGATCTGGAGCCGTTAGACAGCACATACGCCAACGCAAGGATGACCGCAATGAGTTTCCTGACAGGCAAGGCAGCCCAGCCCATCATCACGCCGGAACGCATCGACAAGAACCGGTATCGGGCACCTCTGTTCTTCGGAGCGATTGCCGTGGCCGCAGCCATGTTCAGCATCCCCATGTTTCTCACAGGAAGCACCACCACAGCGCTGGCCATGATCTACCTCGCTATCTTCATTGTCAGCTACGCGGTTGCAGCCTGGTGCCTCAAGTACTTTCTTTCAGCCGGCCGAACATACTGGAGTCACGACAGCCATCAAGTCGTCATGACGACCCCAACCGGCATGCTCTTATTTGAAGTCGGTGTTCCACTGCTGGGTGTTCTGGGAGTACCGCTCGCTGCAGTCGCCTGGTTGCTGCACCGCCAGGGTGACTGGATCGGATCAGCAGCCTTAGCAGCACTGGGAACACTGAGCCTCCCCTATCTCCTACAGGCCCTTCAAGGCTTTCGCCCCGTGAGACGTCGTATTACGGTCAGCAAGAGCGGCATCGAGCTGACTCAGACCAACGGACACAGCCACGAGATTCCATGGAAGGAGCACCCGCGTCTCATCGGAGTACACCAGGCCGACGCCGTCATCGTTCTCAAGAATCATCGAGAGACCCGATACCCCATCGGCTACCTGCCCCTGAGCATGCGCCAGTTCGAACGCCTCCTGAACACTTTTTCCACCGACGGCCGGCTGCGCGCCAGGATCTCAGGCCCAGAGGCTCTCAGCACCGTCCTCGCCGTCCTGGAACCCACCGAGGAAGAACGGACCGACGGCTCCTGGACCTGGAGCCGTCGGTCTCGGTAGAGCAGTCAGGAGCTGCCCCGGTCAGGAGTCCTTGCGCTCAGCCAGGGTCACGTCGATGTCCTGCTTCTTGGAGTCACGGATGACCGTGAGCTTGACCTTGTCGTTGGCGGAGTACTGGCGCACGTAGCCGGTGAGAGCCGACCCCTGGGCGGTGGTCTTCCCATCGATGGCGATGACGACGTCATCCTTCTTCAGTCCGGCCTTGTCGGCCGGTGAGCCGCCTTCGACCGAGGTGATCTTGGCGCCGGCTCGCTTCTCGCCGTCGGCCCTGGCACCAGCGGTGTCAAGGGTGACTCCCAGGTAGGCGTGCGTGGCCGTACCGGACTTGATGAGCTGCTTGGCGACCTTGTCGGCCAGCTTGACGGGGATGGCGAAACCGATGCCGATGCTTCCCGAGCCTCCCTCGCCACCGCCGGAGCGGCCCATGGTGGCGATGGAGCTGGTGATCCCAATGACCCGCCCCTTCTCGTCGAAAAGCGGCCCTCCAGAGTTGCCGGGGTTGATGGCGGCGTCGATCTGGATGGCGTTGGTGTAGACCGCCGAACCGCCCGATCCGTCCTCATTCTGGGAGTTGACGACGGGCCGATCGAGGGCCGAGATGATTCCGGTGGTGACGGTCGAGGACAGGCCCAGCGGGTTACCGATCGCCATGACGTCCTGACCGGTGGCCAGCTTGTCGGAGTCTCCGAGCTGGGCGACCGTGAGGTTGTCGGGGGCGTCCTTGAGCTGGATGACCGCCAGGTCGGTGGCGGGGTCGGTACCGGTGGTCTCAGCGTCATAGACGCGGCCGTCAGCCAGCGTCACCTGGATCTTGGAGGCCCCCGCCACCACGTGGTTGTTCGTGATGATGTGCCCCTCCTTGTCGAAGATGACTCCGGAGCCCAGGGCCTCGCCCCTGTCCGTGACGACGCCGATGGAGACGACGGCGTTGGACACGGCGGCCGAGACGGCCTCCCAGTCGGGGGCCTGGCCGGCGCTGTCGACGGTCTTGGTCGTGCTCCCGGTGGCGATGGCGGTGGGCGCCGTCGTGGAACGCGATGAGACATCCCCGCCGCGAGCGTCCATGTACCTGACCGCGGTCACAGCCCCACCGGCCCCCAGCAGGGAGGCGACCAGTACGGAGGCGACCAGGGCGAACCAGCCCGGCCCCCGCCGGCGCCTCTTGGTGCCGCTGTCAGCGCCTGTGGCCTTCGAGGCCGCATAGAAGGACTCCCCGGTGGGGGCGCCGGCCGGCGCGTAGCCACCGGGCGTCGTCGGGACGCTCATATAGGGCGAGCCGAGGTGCGTCTGCTGCCCCTGGTAGGGCTGCTGGGCGGATGAGTAACTGGGCGGCGCCGCCTGCTGCACCTGAGGGGCGGGGTACTGCCCCTGAGGCTGCTGCTGCGGCTGGTAGGACGGCTGCTGGGGCTGGTACTGCCCCTGGGCGAGCTGCGCGTAGAGCGACGCGGTCTGTTCGGCAGGCAACTGCGAGGTCGGCGGCTCGGCAGGCAGCTGAGAGGTGGGCGGCTCGGGCTGGGAGGCGTCGGCGGTGTAGGCCTGGGAGAGATCCGCGTAGCCGCCGTGGTCCTCGGTCACGCTCGCGCCCTCGCTGACGGAAGACGCCGTTGCCGGGCTGGCCTGGCTGCTGGCGGACCAGGAGTCGACACCGGAGTGAGCGCCGTCCGCCGCCGCCTCGGGCTCAGTGGGCCGGTATGCCTCCGGGTTCGTCTCGTCGTATCCGCTCATCTGTGCTCCTCCTCGGGCGTGTCGCCCTCTCAGATCCACGGGTAGACAACACCAGGGCTCTGTGCCGTTTCCGATGATTCCCTGAGGCTGTGCTGTGGATCGTGTAACTGTTGTATCGCAGCGGGCTGAGAGCCCGGCGGTGGGTTCGGGCTGAGCCGGGGCCACCGCCGCAGGTCCTATCCCGCTGGTTGCCGTCCATCTCTATCGTCGTTCATGTTGTCACGGTGTGAGGACCGTGCCTCGTGGTCTCCCAGACGACGACGCTCACGCCGTCGACCGGTTCAGCCAGGAGTCCGCGGAGGGCCTCGACATCATGGGGGACCTGGACGCGGGCCCCCAGGGCTGCGGCCAGCGCAGCGATATCCGCCCGCTGAGGGGCGGTGAAGAGCCGTTCGAACCGGCCCGCTGGCGTGGTGCGGGCGTACTCGAGGTGGGAGAAGATCGCGCCCCCGCCGTCGTCGACGACGATCACCTGCAGGTCGGCCTCCTCCTCTCGCACGCCCCGGTTCAAGGACATGGCGTCGTGGAGGAAGGCGAGGTCTCCCATGACGGCGCGAACCGGTTCCCCTGAGGCCATCCACAGTCCGATCCCGGTGGCGATGGTGCCGTCGATGCCCGCCAGGCCGCGGTTCGCGACCGCCTTCGGGGCAGCGGCGCCGGGCTGGGCGAGTCGGTCCAGGCGCCGCACCGTCATGGACGAGCCCACCAGGAGGGTGGGGGCGCCGGGGGCCAGGCTCGCCTCCCACACGGCCCGGGCCAGGGCGTCGGCGCTGCTGGAGTGGTCCGGTTCGGGAAGATCCGCCACGGCCTGGCGCCAGGAGTCGGTCCAGGCCGTGTCGGCGCTCTCCAGGCCGAGGGAGGCGACGAGACGGGCCGAACGGAGGGCGGCGGCGTCGGCAGGCTCATGATCGGGACCGTCAATAGGAACGACCCGTCGAGCCAGCCCGGAGACGTCGGGCCACCGGGCGCGCTCGGTCAGGACGGTGATGTCGAGGTCCTCGCGCCCCAGGAGCGCGGTGATGGAACGACTGAGGCTGGGGTGCCCCAGAACGAGGAGGTGCTCGGCCTGCTGGGCGAGCGCGCGACCCGCAGGGGTGCCCAGCAGCTCGGCGTAACGGCTCAGGGCCTGCGGGCCGCTGCGGGCCTGGGAGGTGGGTTCGGCCAGGAGTGGCCAGTTGAGGTGCTCGGCCAGAGATCTGGCCAGGGTGCCAACGCCCGGGTGGGCGGTATCCCCGGCGACGACGATCCCTCTCCCCTGCGCTAAAGAGCCAGAGCCGGCCGGCTGGCCGGCACCGGCCTCCGGGGTTCCGGCCAGCACGGCTGCCCGGGCAGCCGGGACCATGGGCGGGAAGGGCGGCGCCGGAGCGGCCGGCACCGCATCCTCCACGGTGTCCCCCACTGAGCTCTCCGCTGAGTTCTCCACCGTCAGGGGCGGACGGAAGCGGGCGTTGATCTGGACCGGCCCGGGATCCTGACTGAGGGTCCCGGTGGCGGCGGAGACGGCGCGGCGCACCTGCCCGGCGATGGCGGCGTCGGCCGCATGGCCCCCGAGGTCGGCTGCCAGGTCGGCGGGCAGATCCACCCCCAGGCGCAGGGCCGGTGCGAAGAGCCCGGTCTGCTCGGTGGTCTGGCTGGCACCGGTGCCGACCAGCTCGTGGGGCCGGTCAGCGCTGATGACGAGCAGGGGGATGCCGGCGGCGTCGGCCTCACTGACGGCCGGGTGAAGGTTGGAGACGGCCGTGCCCGAGGTGGTCACGACGGCGGCGCAGCGACCGCGCCCGTTCAGGACGTGGGCGCGGGCGGCCCCCAGGGCGATGAAGCCGGCACTGCGCTCATCCAGCACGACGCGCAGCCGTAGGCGCCCGGCGTCGGCGGCGTCGGCCAGGGCCTCCGCCAGTGGGGCGCTGCGCGATCCCAGGCACAGGACGACCTCGCGCACGCCCTCGGCCAGGAGGGCCGCCACGAGGCTGCGCGCGTCGGCCATGGCGGGCGGGAGCTGCGGGCGCTCCGGGGAGTCGGTCACAGGGGCGAGGATACGAGAGCGCACCGCCTGCACTGCGCTGCGATTGGTCACAGTCCGGTGAGCCATGCGCACGGCTGGGGTGGGTCTACAGCGGCAGCCCCGCCACGGCCCGGCTGGGGTCACGGGCCTCGCGCTGGCGGCGGGCGTGCAGGGCGCCGGCCAGGTGCAGCAGACGCGTCTGCCAGTGCTTGGTGAGGTAGGGCCCCGCCTTGACCTCGTTCAGAAGGCGTTCGGAGACGGGGGCGGCGGCGTCTAGACGCAGGATCCCGTTGCTGGGGCGAACGCTGGGCTCGGCGACGTCCTGAGTCAGCAGGCGCGTGGTCCCCAGGCCGCAGGCGTGACTGAGGGAGGGCAGGCTGAAGGCGAGCGTCGCGCCGGCCATGATGCCCACGGAGGTGTCCAGGGCGGAGGAGACGACAGCGGGCAGTCCAAGGCGCTCTGCCATGTCCAGGGCCCGGTGCACCCCGCCCAGCGGGGCCACCTTGAGGATGGCGACGTCGGCAGCGCGCCGGTGGACGATCTCCAGGGGGTTGGCAGACAGCCGGATCGACTCGTCAGCGGCGATGGGCACGTCGACGGCGCGGCGTAGGTCGGCCAGGTCGTAGACGGTGGCGCAGGGCTGTTCGGCGTACTCCAGCCCTCCGGCAGCCCGGTCCATGAGGGGCAGGTTCTCGCGGGCGGTGTCCAGGTCCCAGGCGCCGTTGACGTCGATACGCACCTTGCCGGAACGCCCCAGGGCCGAGCGGACCGCCTCGAGGCGCTCCAGGTCCGCCGAGCGCTTGTCGCTGCTGCCGCTGACTTTGACCTTGGCAGTCCTGGCTCCGGAGGACCGCACCAGATCGGAGGCGTCCTGAGCGCCGACCTCGGGGACGGTCACGTTGACGGAGATGGTCTCGCGGTAGCGGGGAAGAAGGGAGTTTCCCAGGGCCTGGCACAGTCCGGAGGCGAGCCAGGGAGCGCTGGCCTCCAACCCGTAGTCCCAGAAGGGCGCGACCTCACCCCAGCCCCCGGGGCCGTGGAGCAGGACTCCGTCGCGGCGGGTGATGCCGCGAAACGGCGTCGTCAGAGGAATGTCCCAGACGACCGCGCGGTCGATGCGATCCAGCAGTCCGGTGGAGTCCTGAGCATGAAGAGAGGCGATGTCGATCTCGCCGTTGGCATGCTGATGGTCCGGACTCACGGGCACAGAATACGCACGATCTTCAATCAAGACGACGAAACCGGGACAAGGGTGGCAGGGCCCACCTCGGCAAACGCCCACGGGGCTGAGCACTGGACTGTCCGGCGCCGTCTCGCGCCCCGTGCCGGCGTCGAGCGTGGCCGTGAGCGCAGGCCCCTGTCCGCGGGCCTTTGTAGAATGGCTCGTGCGGTTGAATTCGCGATCACGCCAAGGGGAAGCCATGAACGAGGGCAGCACGGGGTCAGGGGACGCGGGGCACCATCACTGGAAGCCCGTCACGCCCGTCTCCGCGATGGTTGTGGGCCGCCTGGTTCTCGGGCTGCCCAGCGCCGTCGGCCTGACGATCATCGTGCTGGTCTGGTCGACACTGACCCGCGCCGGGCTGGGATTCGGCAGGGCGTGCGTGTTCTCCCTGGTAGCGGTGGCGATTCGCGAGCTCATCGACGCCTCGGCCCACCGGCTCATCATGCGGGCCTGGCGCTCGAGGGATCCGCACGGCCTGCTGCTGACGATCATCGCCGCGACCTGCCCCGCGGTCGCAGGATTCCTGGCCGCTCGCCTCCTCGCCCCGGCATCGACGACGGCGCTGACGGCTCTCACGTGGCTGCCGTTCATGGCCTTCGTCGCTCTCATTGAGAGGCCGTGGGACACCTCGCTCGGATACGACGCCCTCCAGGAGCGCATCCATCAGCCCCAGCCGATCCCGCCGGAGTACGTCACCGCCGACTTCCGCGACGCCCGCAAGTACCTGCCCGAGCTCCGCCGCATCGCACAGGCCCACGCGGCGCTGTAGCCATCAAACCCGACCTCGACAGACCTCAACTGCGATGACGATCACAGGCCTGTCAGGGTGAGAGAGCGTCATCTGTGAGCGTGGAGCGTCAGGGGAAGGCATATGAGCACACGCGACGTCACCAGCACACCAGACCGGCCCTGGAAGCCGGCTGTCCCCCTGTCAGCGGTGATTGGGGGAAGAGTCTTCCTGGGAGTCTTCGACGCACTCGCTGTCGGAGTCGTGCTGGCCATCTGGTCCGCCCTCACTCGCGCCGGACTCACCTACGACCAGATCTCAGGATTCGCCATCCTGACGACCGCGGTGTACGAGACCCTGGATGCGATATCCATGCGCCTGACCATGCGCATCCGACGCACCAACGACATGAGCACGGCGCAACGGATCCTGTCCGCTCTCATCTGCCCAGCTATTGGCGGAGCAGTGGCGGCCATGGTCTTCGCACCGCACCGCCTCACTCACCTGACGCTGCTGACCTGGGCGACCTCCCTGCTCATCTTCTGCGCAGTGGATCGGCCATGGAAGACACCGATGTCTTATGAGGAGATGAAGGAACGCGGTCGTCAGACCCGGCTGATGACCCGGGAGCACTTCGCCGAGGAGATCGCCGATGGCCGGATGACCTTCCGCCCCATCGACGACGAGGGCTACTACCTCGACGAGGACGGCAACCGCATCGAGGACTGAGAGGGCCCTCCCACGGTCACTGCGCTCAAAGCGCGAGTTGCGGCGGCGCCGGTCCTGGCCGGGGACATCCTGCGCGTGCGGGGACCGGATTGTGGTCCCCGACGGCGTCGAATACCCCCGGCTGGAGCGGGCCGCACCCGGCCGCACGAAATGTCCCCGTCGGTGGGCCCCACCCGCACCGCCCGGCGGCTTGCACTTGCACCACCTGGCGGGCACCCCACCCAAGCCCTTCGACTCTCCGGCGTCAGGACTTCTTGAAGTCGTACTGCGGGTGCTTCTTGGACCAGGCGATGGCGGCCTCATCCTCCCGGCCCTCGCCGTAGGTGTTGACGACGAGGTCCTCGAGGCTGCCGTAGGTGGCCTCATCCATCGTGATGGACTTGAGCCACTTCGCGATCTCCGGGTAGTCCTGCGCGAAGCCCTCGCGCCCCAGGAAGTGAAGCCCCTCCCCCTTACCGAGCGCACCCTTGGGATCCTTCAGGTCCCGCATGCCATAGGTGGTGTTCGCCCAGAAGGGGTGCCACAGGGTCACGACGATCTCCCGCTTGGCATCGACGGCCTTCTTGAGCTCGGCCAGCATCCCGGTGGTGGAGGAGGTCAGGAACTTCATGTCCCCCAAACCGTAGGCGGGGATCACGTCCTCCTGCGACACCTTGGTCAGACCCGCACCCGGCTCGATACCGATGATCTTGTTGCCGATCTGCGAGGCGTGGGACTTGATGTCCTCGATCGATTTCATTGAGGAGTAGGAGGGAACCGCCCAGGTCAGCTTGGCGGCGTCGTAGTAGGTCCCCAGGTCCTCGATGTAGGTGCGGTACTTGTCCATGTACTCCTTGTGAGTCACGTCCGGCCAGGCCGACGGGTAGAGGTCAACCGCCCCCTGGCTGAGCCCGGCATAGAGAGGCCCCGCCTCACTCAGGTCGGTCAGCTTGATCCGGTACCCGGCCTTCTCGAGCTGGGTCTTGACCAGATGCGTCATGGACAGACCGTCACTCCAGGAGGGGATGAAGCCGAGTCGGAGTGTCTTACCGCCACCCGAGCCTCGGCCGCAGGCGGCGAGCGCACCTCCTGCCATGAGGGAGGCGAGAGCCGTGGTGAAGGTACGACGGGAGGCCTGCATAGCATTCCTTCGGTGTGCGCCTGCCGCCTGCGAGGGCGGAGCGGAAAAGCGTCGTCGAGTCATGGGTCACCGCTTCTTGAGGAACGAGAGCAGCGAGCCCTCCTCCCGCGGTGCTCCGAGGGCCGCGGTCACCCGGTCCAGGAAGATCGCCAGGAACACGATGGACAGTCCCGCCTCGGTGCCCTTGGCGATATCGATCGTCGCGAGCGCCTTGACGACCTCCTTCCCGAGGCCGTCGGCACCAACCATGCCCGCGATGACGGCCATCGACAGCGCCAGCATGATGACCTGGTTGACGCCCGCCATGATCGTGGGGACGGCTAGCGGAAGCTGAATGCCCCTGAGGATCTGCCAGTCGGTCGCTCCGAAGGAGCGCCCCGCCTCAACAGTCTCCTTATCCACCTGCTTGATACCCAGCTCGGTCATGCGCACCCCGGGGGGCATCGCGAAGATGAGCGTGGCGAACATGCCGGGAACCACGCCGATGGAGAAGAACAGCACCGAGGGAATGAGGTAGACGAAGGCCGGCATGGTCTGCATGAGGTCAAGGACCGGGCGGACCAGCGCGCTGACGTACTTGTTCCGGGCGGCCCAGATCCCCAAGGGGATGGCGAAGATGAGGGCGGTGACCGTGGCCAGGGTGACGAGGACCAGAGTCTCCATTGCGTTGGTCCACTGGCCCATCGAGATAATGAGCAGGAAGGTGACGGCGGTCCCCACGGCCAGCCTCCAGGACTTCGCCAGCCAGGCGATCAGTACGAAGACCACCACCATGACGAGCGGTGGGATGGCCAGCAGGACGTCGACGAGGGCGTCATTGACCGAGGTCCCACTCTGGGAGATCAGACCCAAGAAGCCGTGCAGATGCGTCTGGATCCAGTTGATAAGGGTCTCGACCCAGGAGCCCAGAGGGATCTTGGGAAGAGGGGTCTGTGAGGGAATCATCAGGCGTCGGCTCCTTCGGACTCGTTGGTCTCGCTGGCCTCGACGGCCTGCTCACTGATGGCCGCCAGCAGCGTGACGCGCGGGATGACGCCGGAGACCCGTCCGTCGTCGTCGACGACGACGATGGGGGCCGCGTGCTGCGCGGCGTAGGAGAACAGCTCGTTGACGGGGGTCGAGTGCGACACGACCGGCATCTCGTGAACCGTGGACAGCGGCAGGGCGTTGGACCCTTCCTTGACCGCCCGGGCGACATCGTCCTCCCAGACATAGCCGAAGGGCGTGCGGTCCCGGTTCTGCACCAGCAGCCACGGGGGCTGGTTCTCCCGCAGGAGCTTGTGGGCGGCGCGCGGGCTGCGGTCCGAGCCCAGGATCGCGTACGGGGGCTCCGCGATCGAGCCCGCCGTCAGGACCCGGGTGCGGTCGACGTCGGCCACGAACCGGGAGACGTAGTCGGAGGCCGGGTCGCGCAGGATCTCCTCGGCGGTGCCGACCTGCTCGACGCGGCCGTCGCGCATCATCGCGATCCGGTCCCCCAGCCGCATGGCCTCGTTGAGGTCGTGGGTGATGAACAGGATCGTCTTGCCGAGCTTGCCCTGCAGGTCGATGAGCTGGTCCTGCATCTCCCGGCGGATGAGCGGGTCGAGCGCGGAGAAGGCCTCGTCCATGAGCAGGATGTCGGTCTCGGCGGCCAGGGCCCGGGCCAGGCCGACCCGCTGACGCATGCCACCCGAGAGCTCACCGGGCTTGTAGCCGCCCCACCCCTCCAGGCCCACCAGGGACAGGGCCTCTTCTGCCCGGCGCTCGCGCTCGGAGCGACTCACTCCCTGAATCTCCAGACCGTAGGCGGCGTTCTCCCCCACCGTCCGGTGCGGCAGAAGGGCGAAGTTCTGAAAGACCATGGAGACACGCTCGCGGCGCAGCTCGCGCAGCTTCGTCTTCGAGATATGCGCCAGGTCCTCCCCGTAGAGGGTCATACTGCCGGCCGTGATGGGCAGCAGGCCGTTGACCATGCGGATGAGAGTGGACTTGCCCGAGCCCGACAGACCCATGACCACGAAGATCTCGCCCTTGTCGACATCGAAGGAGGTGTCGATGACGGCGGCGGTCTGCCCTGACTTCCTCAGCTGGTCCCGCGTCCTGCCGGCCTTGAGCTTCTTGACGCCATCGGACGGTCGCCGCCCGAAGACCTTGTAGACATGGTTGGCCTCAATGACTTTCACTGCACTCCTCACGATCTAACTCCTGGCCTGGCCGCGAGAGTCCGGAAGACGAGTTGTGAGAGCCGCGTCCGGACCCAACGACGACGGCAAGCCCGTCTTATGGTCCTGCGCAGTGTTCGAGTGGTCAATTTGAGTAGGCGCAGAATCCCGCGAATTCAGGGGACTTCAGGCCTTGACACGCCCGCGGGCGTGCCCGGCGCCACGGCCGCAGAACGGGGCAGGACCCACCCGCCGCACACAGCCGGACACCGCGGTCCACGAGCATCGAGAATGCTTGAAATCATCACGAACATCGAGTCTTCCCCAGAGTCCCACAAAGCACGCACCCAACGGCAACACATAACCAACAACGTCCATACACGCAACTGGAAGTCCGCAGAGCCTTAAAGTGTGACAATAGTCATATTTGCTTCGCAGGCTTACTCCACCCCTCAGCGGAACAAACATGGCGCGCATCCAAACCCACTCCCCTCTCGCCTGGAATCACTACGCTGAGGGACACGCCCGCGGTCCGCAGGACCAACCGGGCACCGACGGAGGAGGAGACTGCCGTGCCGGCTGCAGGATGGATCCCGGCGGACGGACCGGATCTCTGGGGACCCCTCGGAGGCCCGGGCGCGCACAGACCCAAGGCCCACGCCGACGTGCGCATCTCGAACATGTCCCTCATCCTGCGTCACCTTCAGACGAGTCCCGCTCTGTCGCGCACGCGCCTGGCCCGTGAGACGGGGCTGTCCAAGGCGACGGTCTCAACCCTGGTGGCCGACCTGTGCTCCCGGGGGCTGCTCATCGAGGAGGAGCCGGACCTGTCGGGCAACGTCGGCAGACCGAGCACGGGCCTGCGCACGGCTCCACGCACGGCGGCCGGCATCGGCCTGGAGATCAGTGGCGCCTCACTGCTGCTGTCCATCACGGACCTGACCGGAGAGGTCGTCGCGCGCCGCTGCGAGCTCGTCGACGACGCCGGACACCGCCCCGAGACGATGATCGAGCACGTGGCGGCCATGCTGTCCCAGGCCCTGGAGCAGCTGAGGCGGCAGGGGACGACGGTTCCGGGAATCGTCCTGGCCCAGCCCGGGATCATCGACTACGCCGACAACACCGTGCGCTACTCCTCCACCCTGGAGTGGCACGACGTCGCCGTGGCGGCCCGGGTCCGCGACGCAGTCGCCCGCCGCATCGGCCCCGGCCGGAGCGTCCCCACCATCACACTGGAGAACGACGCCAAGCTCGCTGCACTGGCCACCTATGAGCGCTACGCGCAGGACGGGGTGCGCAACCTGCTCTATCTGTCGGGAGGTGAGGGGATCGGCGCCGGCATCATCTCCGACGGCCACCTCCTGCGCGGCTGGCTGGGCCTGACCGGCGAGGTTGGCCACATGCCCGTGGAGCCCGAGGGCCTGGAGTGCCGCTGCGGGCGGCGCGGCTGCTGGGAGACCCGCTCCGGACTGCAGGCCCTGACCTCGATCTACCCGCCGGGCGACGCGGTGCGCGATGAGACCACCTCCCTGGATGAGCGCATCGAGTTCCTGCGCCGGCGCTTCGACGCCGGAGATGCCGAGCTCACCCGGAGGCTGAAGCTCTCCCAGCGGGCGCTCGCGCGCGCCCTGGCGATCCTGACGGACGTCCTCAACCCCGAGGTGATCGTACTGTCGGGGTACCTGGCCGCCTTCGCCGACGTGTTCATCTCCCCCACTGCCTCCGCCCTGCAGGACCGGCTGCTGGACCAGCGCGCCGCCGTGAGGCTGGAGACCTCCCACCTGGGCCAATGGGCCTCGTCGTACGGGGCGGCCCTGGTGGCGCTGGAGTCCGTGCTCGACAACCCCACCCTGGTCGATCTCAGGCCCGCCTCCTAGCCACCACCAGGCATATCGACCGCCTCGCCAGTAGCGGACGGGAGCCGCATGCTGTAGTTTGTTCGGAGTTCAGACTATTCAGCCCGAAGGAGTGCTGATGTCTCTTCAGACCCAGCCCGCGGCGCCGCTCCCCTCTCAGGCGGGGGGACGCCTCACCCTGCCGATCCAGACCGGCATGGATGAGGAGGTCCGCCGCCTCATCGCCCGCCTGGGCGCCGACGCCGTGCGGAACTCCGACGGCACCGAGCTGCCCGGCATCGTCTCGGAGCTGGCCACCAAGGTCTACTCGACCTACTTCGTGGGCCGCGGCGACAACGCCTGGGCCGACGCCCACCCCGATGAGGCCACGCGCATCTTCCTCATGTCCGACAGGGTCGCCGCCACTGCCGATGGCCCCGTGAGCATCGACCTGCTGGCCTCCTGGTTCGCCGACCAAGTCCGCCCCGACACCGGCTGCGACGTGACGCGCTGGTGGCAGGCCCACGACCGCACCACCGGTGAGGAGCTGCCCACCTCCGCGTGGAGCATCGAGGCCGACGGGCGCACGGTGACCGTGCACGAGGCCCTCGCCGGGCACGTCTACACCGTCAGCTTCCTGGCGGTCCAGACCTGGGACCCGACCCAGATGTACAACTACCTCACCAACGGCTGGGACGAGGACCCCACGCGCGTCAAGGAGAAGCCCTTCGACGTGCGCCACGAGGCCACGTGGTCGCACGTGCGCACCCACCTGGGCGCCTGGCTCACTGAGCACCCCGAGGTGGACGTGGTCCGCTTCACCACCTTCTTCTACCACTTCACCCTCGTCTACGGCGCCGACGCCACCGAGCGCTTCGTCGACTGGTTCGGCTACTCCGCCTCGGTGAGTGTCCCCGCCCTGGAGGCCTTCGAGGAGGAGTACGGCTACCGCCTGACCGCCGAGGACTTCGTCGACTCCGGCTACTACAACTCCCCCTTCCGGGTTCCCACCCGTGCCTTCCGCGACTGGATCGACTTCCAGCAGCGCTTCGTGTGCTCCCGGGTGCGCGAGCTGACCGACGCCGTCCACGCCCAGGGTAAGGAGGCGATGATGTTCCTGGGTGACAACTGGATCGGCACCGAGCCCTACGGCGAGCACTTCGCCAGCACCGGCCTGGACGCCGTCGTCGGCTCGGTCGGATCCGGGGCGACCTGCCGGATGATCGCCGACATCCCGCACGTGCGCTACACCGAGGGTCGGTTCCTGCCGTACTTCTTCCCCGATGTCTTCCACCCGGGGGGCGATCCCGTCTCCGAGGCCAACCGCAGCTGGCTGGAGGCCCGGCGCGCCATCGTGCGCTCCCCCCTGGACCGGATCGGCTACGGCGGCTACCTGTCCCTGGCCGTGGAGCACCCCGACTTCATCGACCGCGTCGAGCAGATCGTCGCGGAGTTCCGCTCCATCCACGAGCGCTCCGCGGGGCGGCGGCCGCTGACCCCCGGCTTCAAGGTCGCGGTCGTCAACTCCTGGGGCCGCCTGCGCTCCTGGATGACGCACATGGTCGCGCACGCGCTGTGGTACCGCCAGACCTACACCTACCTGGGGGTCCTCGAGGCGCTGTCGGGCCTGCCGGTGGACGTGGAGTTCCTGTCCTTCGACGACGTGCGCGCCGGCCTGGCCCCGGACGTGAAGGTCCTCATCTGCGCCGGCGCCGAGGGCACCGCCTTCTCCGGGGGCGAGCAGTGGGCGGATGCCGAGCTGGTGGCCGCGGTCAGCTCCTTCGTGGCCGGCGGCGGCGGCCTCATCGGGGTGGGGGCTCCCAGCGCCCACCCCGCCCACGGGGTCACCTTCCAGCTCGCCGACGTCCTGGGCGTCGACCGGGAGATCGGCTGGGGCCTGAGCACACGCCGTCGGCCTCCCGAGGTGCAGGAGCACTTCATCACCCAGGACCTGACCGGCGGCCTCGACGACGGCGAGGGGACCCCCGACATCGTCGTCACCAGTCCCGCCACCCGGGTTCTCGACGCCGAGGACGGCCAGGTCCGCCTCGCGGTCCACGAGCCGGGTCGGGGCCGGGCGGTGTACGCCACGGGCCTGCCGTACAGCGCCCAGAACTCCCGGCTGCTGCACCGGGCCGTCTTCTGGGCCGCGGGCCGCCAGGAGGAGTTCTCCCAGTGGGCCGCCCTCGACCCCAGGGTGGAGGTGGCCGCCTACCCCGACGGCCGCACCACCCTCGTCATCAACAACTCCCTGGAGCCCGTCACCACGACGGTGCCAACCCCCCAGGGCCCCCGGACGGTCCGTCTGGAGGAAGGAGGGCACCAGTGGCTCACCGCTGCCTCGCAGTGAGCACCCCCGTTCCATATCCACTCTCCGCTCTCGGGCGCGCACCGGCACCAACAGCATCGACGACTCCGCGTCACCGCTCCGCCGCGCCCCCACTCCTTCCGGCAGACGCCGGGCCTTTTCAATGACGAAGAAGGAAACTCCCATGAAGAAACACGCACTGGCCGCCTCGCTGCTCGCCTTCGCGATGCTCACCGCCGGATGCTCGGCCACGACCGGCTCATCCGGCTCGGCCTCCTCCGGCGGCGTCATCCGCTACCTGCACCGCCTGCCCGATGGCGAGGGGATGACGAAGGTCAACGACATCGTGGCCCGCTGGAACGCCGCGCACCCCGACATGAAGGTCGAGGCCACCAAGTTCGACGGCAAGGCCGCGGACATGAACGTCAAGCTGGAGAACGACGTCAAGGCCGGGACCGGCCCCTGCCTGGCCCAGGTCGGCTACGCCGAGATCCCCAAGCTCTACGCCTCCGGCCTGCTCACCGACGTCTCCGCCCAGGCCGAGAAGTACAAGGAGCACTTCTCCGAGGGGTCGATGTCGCTGATGACCGTGGGCAAGACCGTCGTTGGCCTGCCGCAGGACTCCGGCCCACTGGTCTACTTCTACAACAAGGCCGCCTTCGACCAGCTCGGGCTGAAGGTGCCCACGACGAGCGCCGAACTGGCCGAGGTCGCCAAGAAGGCGGCCGAGCAGGGCAAGTACGCCCTGGCCTTCGAGCCCGACGAGGCCCCCAACACCCTGGCGGGCCAGGCAGCCGCGGCCAATGCCCAGTGGTTCAGCGCTGAGAACGACAAGTGGAAGGTCAACGTCTCCAGCCCCGAGACCGCCAAGGTCTCCTCCTTCTGGCAGGGGGTCCTGGACTCCAAGTCGGCCCTCGTGGCCAACCGCTGGGACGACTCCTTCGGCAAGGCGCTGGTCGACCAGCAGCTCATCGGCACCATCGGGGCCGCCTGGGAGGGCGCGCTCCTGGCCGACACCATGAAGGACTCCCCCAATGCCGGGTCCTGGGCGGTCGCCCAGCTGCCCGCCTTCGGTGACAAGGCCATGTCCGGTCCCGACGGCGGCTCGGGCGTGGCCGTCCTCAAGGGCTGCTCCAACCCCGAGGGAGCCATGGCCTTCAACGACTGGTTCAACACCCAGGTCGACGACCTGGCCACCCAGGGACTGGTCCTGACCGCGAAGGCCCCGGTGAAGACCCCGCAGACCATCTCCACCTTCTTCGGAGGCCAGGACGTCTACGCCGAGTTCACCAAGGCCAATGCGGCCGTGAACTCCAAGTTCGGCTTCATGCCGACCTGGCCCTCCCTGGCCGACCCCATGACCAAGGCCGCCGAGGCGGCCGGGAAGGGGACCGGCAAGGTCGATGAGATCTTCCAGGCGGCCCAGAAGACCTCGGTCAGCTCCCTGAAGGACGCCAACCTGCCCGTCGCCGAGTAGGCGATCGAGCACAGCCCACCGGCAGACACAGGCAGCCACCGGCACCACGATCGAAGTGAGAGCATCATGAGCACGACGACAACGACCACGGGCGCATCCGCCATCCGCACCACCTCGCTGCGAAAGCGCAGGGAGGCCCGGGCGGGCATCGGGTTCGTGGCCCCGTTCCTGGCCATGTTCGCCGTCGTCTTCCTCATTCCGATCGTGGTGTCGGTCTACCGGTCCTTCTTCCGCGACGTCGCCTCCGGCTCGGACCTCTACGGCGGCGGGGAGAAGGTGAGCACCTTCGTGGGCCTGGACAACTACGTCCAGGCGGCGGGACAGCCCGCCTTCTGGAAGGGACTGGGGCGGGTCCTGCTGTTCGGCGTGGTCCAGGTCCCGGTCATGATCCTGGCGGCCCTCGCCCTGGCACTGGTGCTCGACTCCCTCCTGGTCAAGCGGGTGACGGTCTTCCGCCTGGGCTTCTTCCTGCCCTACGCGATCCCCGGGATCGTGGCCGCGATCATGTGGCTCTACATGTACAACCCCAGCTTCTCCCCCATCAATGAGCTGCTGGGACTGGTGGGTCTCAAGGTCGACTTCTTCGGTCGCAGCATCATCCTGTGGTCGATGGCCAACATCACGACGTGGACCTTCACCGGGTACAACATGCTCATCTTCCTGGCGGCGCTGCAGTCCGTGCCCCGCGAGCTCTACGAGGCCGCCCGCATCGACGGGGCCACCGGCTGGCAGATCGTCCGGCGTATCAAGATCCCCATGGTTCGTTCCGCCTCGCTGCTGGCGGTCCTGCTCTCCATCATCGGGACGGTGCAGCTGTTCAACGAACCCACTGTTCTCTACAGCCAGAACCAGTGGATGGGGCTGGACTACACGCCAATGATGATGGCCTACAACTCGATGACCGGTGCGCTCTCACCGTCCGGCTCGGGGCCGGCCTCGGCGATCTCCGTCCTCATCGCCCTGGTGGCCGGCGTCCTGGCCGCCCTCTACGCCCTCGTGCAGAACAGGATCGACAAGTGAAGCCCACCGACACTCCTCGCTCGCTGCGCCCGTCGGTGCCCGCACGGGCCGTGACCATCGCGGTCCTGGTCATCGTCCTGGCCTACATGCTCGGCCCGGTCTACTGGCTCATCATCTCCTCCACCAAGTCCAACTCCGACCTGCTGACCACCTCCGGGTGGTGGTTCTCCGGACGCAACAGCTTCTCCACCAACTACAGCGCGCTCATGAGCTGGACCCAGGGGCTCTTCTGGCGCTGGATCCTCAACTCCCTGATCTACTCGAGCGTCGCCGGGGTGCTGGGCACACTCCTGTCGGTGGCCGCCGGCTACGGCCTGGCGAAGTTCGAGTTCGCGGGCAGGGGCGCCGTCCAGGTCGTCATCCTCTCCGGCCTGCTCATGCCCATCGCGCTGCTGACCATCCCGCTGTACCTGGTCCTCGACGCCGTGCACCTGACCAACACCGTCTGGTCGATCATCCTGCCGTGCTCGGTCAGCCCCTTCGGGGTCTTCCTGGGCCGCGTCTACGCCGACTCCTCGGTGCCCAACGAGATCATCGACTCCGCCCGCATCGACGGGGCCAGCGAGATCCGTATCTTCTTCACCATCGTGCTGCGGCTGCTCGCACCGGCGATGGTGACCATCTTCCTGTTCATCTTCGTGGCCACCTGGAACAACTTCTTCCTGCCGCTGATGACCATCAACTCCGCCGAGCTCAAGCCCGTCACCCTGGGGCTCTACGGCATGTCGACCTACTTCAACCCCCAGTACGGGGCGCTCCTCCAGGGCACTCTCCTGGGCGTCATCCCCCTGATCGTGCTGTTCCTGGGCCTGCAGCGCTTCTGGCAGTCCGGTCTGGCGGCCGGCGCCGTCAAGGGCTGAGCCCCTCCCCCAGCGCCTCTCCCTCACCACACCCCTATCCACCTCGCCGCCCCGTTCCGGGCAACGGCGCCTCCGCAGAGGAACCCCCATGATCCACTTCGGCACCGGCGGCTGGAGAGCCGTGATCGGCGATGAGTTCACCCGCGCCAATGTCAGGCTCCTGACCCAGGGGCTGGCCAACCGCATCCTGAAGGAGGGCACGGCCGAGCAGGGCGTCGTCATCGGCTACGACCGGCGCTTCCTGTCCGATACCGCCGCCTGGTGGGCCATTGAGGTGCTCGTCGGCAACGGCATCCGGGTCACCCTCATCGACCGCCCCTCCCCGACCCCCACCACCATGTGGACGGTGCGCCGCCTGGGGGCCGCCTACGGGATGGCCGTGACCGCCTCCCACAACCCGGCCCTGTACAACGGCATCAAGATCTTCCTGCCCGGCGGCCGCGACGCCAACCTGGCGGTCACCGACGAGCTCACCGCATCCCTGCACGGCCTGACCGACGCGGACGTGCGCAGCGTCGAGCCTCATGAGGCCCGCTCCAGCGAGTTCGTCACCATCCAGCGCTCCATCAACTGGTACCTGGACGCCATCATCGACAAGCTCGACACCGAGACCATCCGCCACGCCCACATGCACATCGTGCTGGACCCGATGTTCGGGGTCTCCGAGACGAGCCTGCAGACGATCCTGCTGACCGCCCGCTGCCAGGTGGACGTCATCCACGACCGCCACGACCCTCTCTTCGGGGGCCGCATGCCCTCACCCACTGAGGGGACCGTCACCACCCTGCGCAACGCCGTCGTCGAGTCCGGCGCGGACCTGGGCATCGCCACCGACGGGGACGCGGACCGCCTGGGCATCATCGATGACACCGGCGCCTACCTCACCCCCAACCAGGTCCTGGTCCTGCTCTACGACTACCTGCTGACCCGCAAGGGGTGGAGCGGTCCGGCTGTGCGCAACATGTCCACCACTCACCTGCTGGACCGGGTCGCGGCCGCCCACGGGCAGGTCTGCTACGAGGTGCCCGTGGGCTTCAAGTGGATCAGCGCCAAGATGGCCGAGACCGGGGCCGTCATCGGGGGCGAGTCCTCCGGGGGCTTGACCGTGCGCGGTCACATCCCCGGCAAGGACGGGGTCTACGCCGGCTCGCTACTGGTGGAGGCGGTGGCGGCCTCGGGCAAGCGGCTCTCCGAGCTCTACGCCGACATCGTGGCCCGGTACGGTGAGCTCGTCATGGTGGAGAACGCCTACGGCTTCACCTCCGAGCGGCGCACCGAGCTTGAGGAGCGCATCTTCGGGGCTCACGACCTGCCCGACTTCACCCACGATGTCGAGCGCGTCTCGTGGGAGGACGGCTGCAAGGTCTACTTCACCTGCGGCGGCTGGGTGACGATCCGCTTCTCGGGGACCGAGCCGCTCCTGCGGGTCTTCGCCGAGATGCCCACCGGTGACGAGGCCCGGGCCACCGCGGCCGCCGTCGCGAGCCACTACGGCCTGGATGCCTGAGACGGGTAGGAGGAAGGAACCCATGACAGACGCGATCACTGAGACGGTGGACGGCGCGGCGGAGCGCACCCGTGTCGCCGTCGTCCTGGCCAGGGGCCTGGGCACACGCATGCGGGCGAGCAGCCCGGCCGGCTCCGGCCTGACCTCTCAGCAGGCCACGGCCGCGGCCAGCGGCTACAAGGCCCTCATGCCCATCGGCGAGCACCGGCTCATCGACTACAGCCTTTCGGCCCTGGTCGACGCCGGGATCGAGCGGGCCGTCCTGGTCGTGGGGCCCGAGCACGAGGACTTCCGCCGCCACATCGACTCCCTGGAGCTCACCCGGCTCACGATCGACCTGGCCGTCCAGGTCAACCCCTTGGGGACGGCCGACGCCGTCCTGTCCGCCGAGGCCGCCGTAGGCGGGGAGCCCTTCCTCATGGTCAACGGGGACAACTACTACCCCCGTCAGGTGCTGCGCGACCTGGCCCGCCACCGGGGCAACGCCCTGGCAGGCTTCGACCGCGCCGCCCTGGTGGCCGAGTCCAACATCCCCGCCGAGCGGATCGCCGCCTTCGCCCTCGTGCGCGCCCGCGACGGGGCGCTGGAGGAGATCGTGGAGAAGCCCTCAGCGGAGGTGGTTCGGGCCGCCGGGCCCCACGCCCCGGTGTCAATGAACGCCTTCCGGTTCACCCCGGAGATCTTCGCCGCCTGCCGCCGCATCACCCCCTCGCCGCGCGGGGAGCTGGAGATCGTCGACGCCGTGCGCGCCCTGCCCGGTCCGGTCTCGGTCCTCCCTGTGACCGGCGGGGTCCTGGACCTGTCGCGGCGTGAGGACATCGCCGAAGTCGAGGCCCGCCTGTCCGGGACGGCGGTGTCGCTGTGAGCCAGGAGACGCACGGGGCGTTGAGTGAGGCGCCCGAGGAGACCGCCTGGCGGGTGCCCGGGCGCGTCGAGGTGCTGGGCAAGCACACCGACTACGCCGGCGGCTCGGTCCTGGTCGGTGCCGTCGACCGGGCGATCACGGCTCGGGCGCGTCGCGTGGCGGGGCCGCCGGGGTCCCTGACCGCCACCACGGACTACGGCGATCCGGTGACCCTGCGCGCCGGGGTGGACCCGGGCCTGGAGCCGGGCCACTGGGGCCGCTACCTTCAGACCGTGCTGGACCGCCTCACCCTCAACTTCGGGGCGGGCGCCGCGGCCCACCTGTCCCTCTCCTCGGACCTGCCGCCGGCCTCCGGGATGAGCTCGTCCTCCGCACTGGTGTGCGCCACGGCCCTGGCCCTGGCCTCCCTCAACGGCTGGGACGAGGATCCCCGGTGGGTCGAGTCGATGCCCGACCGGCTGTCCCTGGCCGGATACCTCGCCGCCGTGGAGGGCGGACGGGCGTGGCGGGACCTGCCGGGGACCAGAGGGGTGGGCACCCGCGGCGGGAGCGAGGACCACACCGGCATGCTGTGCGGCGCCCAGGACCGGCTGCTCCTGGCCGGATTCGACCCGATGCGCATCGATCAGACCATCTCCTTCCCCACCCAGTGGGCGCTCGTCGTCGGTGTGAGCGGGGTGCTGGCCCACAAGACGGGTGCGGCCCTGGAGGACTACAACCGCGGGCCGAGCACCGTCCAGGCGGTGCTGGCCAGGTGGAATGAGACCACCGGACGCACTGACGCCTCCATGGCCGGTGCGGTCAGGCACCTGGTCGGGGAGGCCACCGGCGAGCAGGCGGCCGGCGACCCGGCCCTGAAGGAGCTGCTGGGGCTGTGCGAGCCCGGCTACGAGAGGCAGCGCATCGAGCAGTTCCTCATCGAGTCCCTCGTCCTGGTTCCCGCCGGTGCCCGGATGATCGCTGCGGCCGACCCGGGTGTGGGTGAGGTCCTCCGGCGCTCCCAGGAGCTGGCCGACCGCGGCCTGGGCAACCAGGTGCCGCAGACCCGGCTCATGGTGTCGTTGGCCCGCCAGGCAGGCGCCATTGGCGCCTCCTCCTTCGGCGCCGGGTGGGGCGGGTCGGTGTACGCCCTGGTGCGGGCCGATGAGGCCGAGGCCTTCGCCGCGCAGTGGATCGAGGCCTACCGGGACCGCAAGCCGGGCGCGGAGCAGGCCGCGGTGATCGTTACCAGGCCGGGGCCGGGGGCCTGCCGGCTGCTCTGAGCGCCCTGACCGGCCGGTCTCACACCGCGTCGCGGGTGACGGGGCAGGTCATGCAGTGCGAGCCGCCGCGGCCGCGCACGAGCTCGACGCCGGGGGTCTCGACGACCTCGATGCCGGCCTTGCGCAGGGCGTCGTTGGCGCGCTGGTTGTGGGCGTAGCCGATGACGCGCCCGGGGGCCAGGGCCACGACGTTGCAGGAGTCCCGGGCGAGCTCGCGCAGGGCCTCGGCCTCGTCGGAGGCGCCGGGGCTGATGACACGGAAGGAGTCGATGCCGGCGGCGCGGGCGAGGACCGCATCCATCTGAGAGCCCTCGTGGACCGTCACCTGGAGGGAGCGTCCAGCCGCTGCGGGCTCGATCTCCACAGTGGTGACCTCGGTGAAGCCGGGGAAGCGCAGGTAGGTGTCGGGGCTGACCATCGTCATGAGGGTGTCCAGGTGCATGACGGCCTCGAGCTGGGTGTAGAAGGCGGCGTCGGGCATGTGGACGCCGACGACCCGGTCGGCCACGCCGGAGGCGAAGAGCTGGGAGGCCAGGCGCTCCACGCCGGCGGCGGTGGAACGGTGGGTCAGGCCCATGACGAGGGTCCGGTTGCCCAGGATCTGGAAGTCGCCGCCCTCGATGGTTGAGGCGGCCGAGACCCGCCCCACCTCGCGCCACAGGCGGGCCTCCGGGCCATCGGAGCCGGCGAACTCGGCCAGACGTGGACCGAAGGCCGGGTGGTGGCGGTAGACGGCCTCGTAGCCAATGGCCTCACGACGGCGCGGCTCCAGGGCCATGGAGTTGACCGAGACCCCGCCGTAGAGCCAGGCCGACGCGTCGCGGGTGAAGAGCAGGTTGGGTAGCGGAGTGACGACGAACGGCCCCTCCAGGGTGGACAGGTAGGTGGAGGAGAACAGGTCGCGCCCCTCGGAAGAGCTGAGGCGCTCGCGCAGCTCGCTGCGGGTGATGCCGCCCAGGAGCACCTCGGCGAGGTCGGCGTCGGGCAGGGACTGGAAGTAGTCGATGAGCAGCTCGGAGGCGGAGACGCCGACGACGTCGGGGCCGACGGCCTCGTCCAGGACCAGCCGGCGGGCTTCGGGGACGGCCAGGACCTCGGTGAACAGCTCGCGGAAGTCGTGGACGATGACGCCCTCGGAGCGCAGGATCGCAGTGAAGGCGTCGTGCTCGGCCTGGGCCCGGGGGATGTTGAGGGCGTCGTCGAAGAGCAGGGAGTCGGCGTTGATGGGGGTCAGGCGGGCGATCTCCCCGCCGGGACGGTGGACGATCACCTCGCGCAGGGCGCCGGTCTCGGAGTCGATTCTCCCTCCGCCTTCGGCCACGGGAACGAAGGGACGGCTGGCGGTCGCACCGGTCTGTGTCATGGGCCCAGAGTAGTCGGAGGTCAGGGGCGTCTCAGCCCGGTCGCGAGGAATGGTCCGTGCCACCGTCGTCGCCCACCATCGGCTGGTTTTGTTGAGCGAAGAATCAACCGGCACGGCGAAGAACGCAGTTGGCGCAAACCACAGGAATGGTAAGATAAATTGTTCATAACACCCCCTGAGACAGGAGTTCCCTTCATGAAATCTGTTGTCCGCATCTCCCTTGTCGCCCTCCTCATGGCGGGCTTCGCGGCGCCGGCCAGCGCCGCGCCGGCCACCGCCCCCGCCCGCCACGACGACTCAGCGAGCGTCTTCGGGAAGCCCTACTACGACTGGTGCGTCTTCCCACCCTCCCTCTGGTGCGACCGAAAGAACAACCGCTGGTTCTCCTGAGAAACATCTCCGCTGCCACCCCTAAGCCCATCCCTTAGAGGTGGCAGCTTTTTCCAGTGCCGAGCATCTGAGATAGAACAGATTCCGACCACAGTTTCAGCACTCACCTCAAGGACCATGCAGAACAGCAGTTTTCTCTCGCGACTCTGGATACGACACCAGAGGTATTTGCCGCACCTGAGGCGAGCCACGCTCATTTCATTCATTATCCCCCTAATTCTCCTAGACACCTACACTTATCTCACAACTAGAGAAAATATAGGCCCGATTTTTCTCGGGGAACTATTTCAGATACTCTCATTCCTTCCGTACGTCTACGCAAAAGACCGGCGAGTCGGAGTAGCCACTTTCTCTACCGCACTCCTCACCATCTTTTCTGTTGCAGGATCACGCCTGGCATGGGCATGGATTCTTGTGTACATCATAGTCGCCGACCTCACGGTGGCCAGAAAATTCAAGCTTACTCTTATTTCACTCTCTACATTCTTTCTGGCGCAGCTCATATCTGGGCTCCCCCTCCTTCCCGTGACAGTCTGGACACTATTCTGGGGAACCCTATCCGCCTCTTTCGGGGTCCTGATCCGCAACACCAAAGACCGCCTGGAGGAGATGCAGCGGGAGGCGGAGCGTTCCAAGGAGATCGCCGCCGAGCTCATTCAGCAGCTGCGCCGCGACATCGCCGACAGCCTCCATGACGACCTGGCCGCCGACCTCACGCGCATGCTCATCATCTCCCGATCCATCAGACTCCCCCATGGCGATGACCGCGACCGCGTCCTCGACCTGCAGGACCGGACTCAGCAGGCCCTCGCCCACCTGCGCCTGCTCATTCACAACCTCGCCGTCTCCCAGGGGCCACCCAAGGAGGAGCCCACCCTTCAGGAGATCGTCGACTCCAGCGCCTCCACGCTGGCGCAGCGCGAGATCGTTCTGGATGCCGACCTCGACGGCATCCAGAGGATTCCGACGCTGCATCGTTCCGAGCTCGGCCGGCTCCTGGTCGCCTTCATCCGCGAGAACACTCTCAACGCCCTCAAGTACAACTTCCCCCGCGATCTTGTCTCCCTCGTCGTGGAGCAGGAGCAGGACACTCTTTTCATCAGCTTCAGCTCACCCTGGCATGATCAGAAGGTGCCTGAGGAGATGCACGGGGGGTACGGTTTATGGGCCCTTCAGGACCGGTTCGAGAATGCCGGGGGTTCCTTGAGCTCAAACCGGATCGGAGCCTCCTGGACCGTTCTCGCCAGTCTTCCCTGGAACGATATCGCCACACCGACCACTACTGCGAGATCCCTCATGTCGCCACCGGACGGAGCCGCTTATGCCTAGCCACACCCTGCGTTCCCTGCGAGTCCTCATCGTCGATGACGACCCGCTCATTCGCACCACCTTCGCCGAACAGCTCGACTCGCAGCGGGCCATTACCGTCGTCGCCGCCGCCTCCGGCGGACGCCAGGCCATCAGCCTGCTCATGACCGGGCAGCAGCCCATCGACGTCGTCCTGCTGGACAGCGACATGCCGGATATGGACGGAGCCCAGACCGCGAGAGCGATCTATGAGCGCTTCCCCCGGATGCCCATTGTCATGTTCACCGTCTTCAGTCGTGACGAGATGCTCGCCGAGGCCCTGGCCGAGGGCGTCAACGGCTTCATCACCAAGGACGAGAGCACCGAGAACGTCGCTGCGGCGCTGCTGCGCGCCAGCCGTGGTGAGCCCGTCATGTCCTCGCGCCCCACGAAGATGCTCGTCAGCGCCTACCAGTCCGAGCAGAAGCGCGCCACTGCGGAGGCCCGCATTCAGGAGCTGGTCAACGAGCTGCCACCCCGCCTGAGAGACATCTACACCTGTCTCCTGGAGGGACTGACCAACCGGCGCATCGCCCGCAAGCTCGGCATCTCTGAGAACACCGTGCGCATCTACGTCTCCGAGGTCCTCCACCGCCTCGGCCACACCTCGCGCACCGAGCTCATCGCCGCGGCCCTGGGGAACTAAGGGGGCTGCGACGACCGCACCGGCACCTGGGGCGGGACGAGCCTCGGCGGCCCTACGCTGAGGCCATGAACGCCACCACCGCCCACCCGTTGCCACGCCGAGTCTCAGAGATCTTCTCCCCCGACCGCTGGCGGGAGGTGTCCGGCTTTCCCCACGCCGAGGCCGGCACGGAGCCCTCCCAGCAGCAGGTGGAGGCCCTGACGGACATCACCTACCACAGGGGCTGCGTCCGAGACGAGCACGGCACCTGGCTCCGGGACCTGCCGGTGGTCCGAGTGGCATTCAACCGGCCCGAGGTCCGTAACGCCTTCCGGCCCCGCACCGTCGATGAGCTCTACCGGGTCCTGGACCACGCGCGCATGAGCGGCGACGTCGGCGCCGTCATCCTCACCGGCAACGGCCCCTCGCCGCGCGACGGCGGCTGGGCCTTCTCCTCCGGCGGCGACCAGCGCATCCGCGGCCGGGACGGCTACCGCTACGAGCGGGAGACCTCACCACAGTCCCCGACGGCCGCCGGCGAGCCCGAGGACCGCGCCTACAGCCACGAGGCCGACGTCGCCGCCGCCCAGGCCCGCCTCGACACCGCACGGGCCGGCCGACTCCACATCCTGGAGGTTCAGCGCCTCATCCGCACCATGCCCAAGGCCGTCATCGCCGCCGTCCCGGGCTGGGCCGCCGGCGGCGGTCACAGCCTCAACGTCGTGTGCGACTTGTCGCTGGCCTCGATCGAGCACGCGCGCTTCAAACAGACCGACGCCGATGTGGGCAGCTTCGACGCCGGCTACGGCTCCGCGCTCCTGGCCCGGCAGGTCGGGGACAAGCGGGCCCGCGAGATCTTCTTCCTGGCCCGCACCTACGACGCCGTCACCGCCGAGCGCTGGGGCGTCGTCAATGAGGCGGTCCCCCACGCCGAGCTCGAGGAACGAGCCCTGGAGTACGCGGCCACCGTGGCGGGCAAGTCCCCGCAGGCCATCCGCATGCTCAAGCTCGCCTTCAACCTGGCCGACGACGGCCTGGCCGGCCAGCAGGTCTTCGCCGGCGAGGCCACTCGTCTGGCCTATATGACCGACGAGGCCGTGGAGGGGCGCGATGCATTCCTCCAGCGCCGCACTCCCGACTGGTCGCCCTTCCCGTACTACTTCTGACCCGGAGCCGCCGCCACGACCACATATGAGGGAACAGGCGCGATATATCGAGGGCATTCAGAATTGCGGCGAGAATTGTGGCGAGTATCGAAATGAAGAAAACGATCTCAATGGGGATCGCACCTTCGAGATTCTCCACTGATTCCCGCCGGAGTCGGAAATAGAAGTGCGCATTGTTGTCCGCTCATCGCGGAGATGACCGCCCTCGTCGCCGGCCGCATCCGCCCGACCTCAGGAAACCGCGGAATGACGGGAAATCACCCGAGAGGTACTGACGTCCATCAGCATTGGGCTCAGTGTCTCGAGAGCGACTTTGCTGTTACATACATCACGATTCAGGTGCTCGTGTCGCCCCGGCGCACCGCGCCCCACCCCGGTCCACCGCTAGGCGGAGTCTCCGGTGGGAGTGGCCGAGGACGCAGGACTGGGCGAGCCGGTGTCGGCGCCGGACCGGCCGGCGTCCTCACTCACTCGCAGGGTGACCAGGGGCGGCGTCGTCGGCTGGGCCGATCCTCCGGCCGGCTCCATGGTGATGACGATCTGCTGACCGGGCTTGGGCATGACATCGAGGAAGGAGAAGCCGGCCCCGTCACGGGGGTCGTAGACGCCCAGTGAGGTGATCGTCTCCCCCTCCTTGAGCCAGACCTGGAGGCTGCGCCCACCGGCGGACTCCTTCATGGCGGCCGGGAGGGTCAGCGCGGTCATGCTCATGTCCCGGGACCAGGTGAGGGTCGCGACGTGCCCGTCGGGCATCGTGTCGGTGACCCGCTGGACGTCCTGGGCCTGGTTGAGGTGGGCGTAGTGCTGGGTCGACGCCATGGAGCTCGCCATGGAGTCCATGGCCTCATCGACCGCGCCCCGCACGCTCCAGCGCCCCACACCGATACCGACACCGAGCAGGACCACGGCCGCGGCCGCCCGCAGCAGGCCGGTGCGCCAGGCCGAGCGGCGACGGCGGTGCGCATCGAGACTGAGGACCTCAGAGTCCACCGAGTCGCCATCACTGTCGCCATCACTGCCACTGCCACCGTTGCTGCCGCCGACAGCGTCGCGGTCGCCGGCGTCCTCCTCCGCGGTGTCCTCAGCCTGGTCGACGCGTTCCGTCTGAGGCTCGCGCGCAATGGTCTCCAGAAGGGAGGAGCGGATCGCGGCCGGCGGGTCCACGGGCTGCAGCGAGGCACCCAGCAGGGCGGCCGCCTCCGAGTCGAGCTCGTCGTCGAAGAGCTCGACCACGTCACGCTCCTGCGCGCCGTCGAGCCCCTCGGTGCCCTGCAGATCGGCCTCACCGTTGATGGCGTCCTCGTGAGTGTCGTCGCGGTCGCTCATGACTGCACCCCCAGCTCTCGTCGTAACCGTGCCATTCCGTCCCTGATGCGGGTTTTGACCGTTCCCAGTGGCGTGCCCGTGCGGCGGGCGATCTCGCGGTGGGTCAGGCCCGTGAAGTAGGCGAGTTCAATGGTGGAGCGGTAGGGCTCCCCCACCGCCTCGAGCGCCCGGTGCACCTGCTCGCCCACGAGTCTGTCCTCGACCTGCTGGACCGTCTGGTCGACGTCGGGCATGTAGTCACGCCAGCGGCTCTCCCGCTCCCGGGAGGACTGGGAGGAGCGGACCCGGTCGATGGCCCGGCGCCTGGCCATGGTCACCAGCCAGGCCCGGACGCTGCCCCGCGCCGGGGAGTAGGAGCCGGCCGTGCGCCACACCTCGAGGAAGACCTCCTGGAGGACCTCCTCGCTCTGGGCGCGATCGACGACGATCTGGAGGATCAGCGCGAACAGCCGAGAGGACCAGGCGTCGTAGAGGCGGGCGAAGGCGTCGGCGTCACCATCGGCCACCTGCGCGATCCACTCTCCCTCCGAGCCGGCGCAACTGCTACGTGTCACAGGGGAATGGTAGGCCAGACCGCGGGTGGAGACGGTGCGCGTCCCGGTCCGCGCCTCCAGCGTCGCCAGGCTCATCGCACCGTCTCCTGAGTCATGTCCGCTCTCACCGCCGGGTCACCCGAAGGTGAAGGAGTAGAGCTGCAGTCCGGGCGAGGCCTCCAGCTCGAGCTCGCCCGATCCCACCTCCTCGCTGTGGACCAGCTCCATCCCGTTGGGCACGCCGGAGACGTGGGTGGTACGGGTCTTCCCGTTGACCGTCCAGGTCAGGTCCCCCTCGCCGGAGACGACGAGGTTGACCTGCTTACCTCGGTAGGACAGGCGCAGGCGGCCCTTGCCCTCAGTCGGGGTGATGTACTGCGGCTCCACTGTCCACGTGCCGTCCAGGGCGAAGGTGTCGGCCTGGAGCCGGGAGGGGAAGGAGAAGGTGTGCTGCCCCTTGTCGAGGGTTCCCTGGGCGAAGCCGGAGGCCCGGTCGGAGCCCAGGTAGGTCTCGGGGGTGCGGGGGCTGTTCGTGCCGGCGTCGTCCTTCGCCTCGGAGAAGACGGGGGCGGGGAGGGTCACCTTCGGGTTGGCCTGCATGAGCAGCTCACGGACGAGCTTCTCCGTGGCCGCCTCCCCGCCTTCTCCGACATGGGTCTGGCGGACGTTGCCCTGGGCATCGGCCAGGTAGTGGGCGGGCCAGTAGTGGTTGTCGAAGTTGGTCCAGGTGGTCAGGTTGGAGTCGACGGCCACGGGGTAGGTGATGCCGAGGCGCTTGACGCCGCCACGCACGTTGTCCACCTCCTTCTCGAAGGCGTACTCCGGGGAGTGGACGCCGATCACCTGCAGGCCGGAGGCGGCATAGGTCTCGTAGAGCTTCTCGATGCCGGGGACCGAGCGCTGGCAGTTGATGCACGAGTAGGCGAAGAAATCGACCAGGGTGACCTTACCGGCGCGGCTCTGCTGGGTCAGGGGCTGGTCGCCGGGCGTGTTGATCCAGGCCACTGCGCCGTCGATGGCGGGCAGGGGGCCGCAGTCACCGAGAGTGGCGGCTCCGGGACGGCAGGGGCCGGAGGAGGAGTCACCGTGGAGGAGGTCATCGGTGCGGGCCTGAAGGGAGGCGGTGTAGTCGGGCAGGCGGCGCTGGAGAGCGGCCGGGGCGTCCAGGACCAGGGCCACGGCCAGCCCGAGCATGACGACGCCGGCGGTGATGCGGATGGCGCGCTGGCGGGTGCGGAAGGCCTGAATCCTCTCCGTGATACCGCGTCCGGCCAGGGCGAAGGCCAGCAACGGGATCGCTGTGCCAACGGCGAAGGACACGGCCAGGGCGACGGTGTCGGCGCCAATCCTCCCGGTGGCTCCCGCGACAGCGACGGCCGCCAGGACCGGGCCCGCGCAGGGCACGTACGCAGCCCCCAGGACCAGGCCCAGAAGGAAGCCGTTGGAGGGGTTCTTCGAGCCGCCGAAGCGCTGGAAGCGCGCGAAGGGGCGCTCGAGGATCTCCATGACCTTCGGGACCATCATGCCCAGGCCGATCAGGGCGAGCATGACGATGCCGATCCAGCGGATGAGGTCCTGCGGCAGGTGGAGCAGGCTCAGCACGGTCGATCCGAGGAGTGTGAAGACCGTGAAACTGACCACAAGGCCGGTTACCACGAGGTAGGGGTGGAAGCGGGAGGCGAAGCCGCCGTCGCCCCCTTTGTCATCGCCGCCATCACCGCGTGCGCCCTGTGCTCCTGCGGAGAGGAGGATGACGGGGAGTACGGGAAGAACGCACGGGGAGATACCCGTGATGAGCCCTCCCAGCAGCCCGATGGCCACCAGACTCGAGACGGTTGTCACGATACTTCACCCTTTCGGTCAGTTTCTTGTTGCTAGTCTCGAAAGAGGTTCGGAGCCATCGGCAACGGGGATTGTCGAACAACCACATAGCCGTCTATGACGATCATCACTCGTGACGGGCGTCGTCGGGTTCTTCCTCGAACTCCATGGACGACGGCGTTCCGGACCCGCAAGAGCGGGCCATCCCGCTCTGACACTGCACCAGCAACCGCATAGGAGAACTCATGCGATTCACCGCTACACGTGCCAAGACCCTCGCCACCTCGCTCCTCATCGTGACCGCCGGCCTCGGTCTGGCGGCCTGCTCGGGTTCCAGCTCGAGTGACTCGACCACTCCCGCCACGAAGCAGACCGCGGGCAAGACCAGCGACGGTGGTGTTGCCACACCCAGCGCTGACAGCAAGATGACCGGTGGCGCCACCGGTGGAAGCGCCCAGCCCACTGCTCCCCAGGGTCAGCAGCCCGGCGGTGACAACCAGCAGGGTGGCCAGCAGCCCGGTCAGCAGGGCGGTGCGGACAGCAGCGCAGGCACCCAGCAGGGTGGTCAGCAGCCCGGCGGTGACAACCAGCCCGGTGGCCAGCAGCAGGGCGGCGACAACCAGCAGGGTGGCCAGCAGCAGGGCGGTTCCCTTCAGGGTGACAACCAGCAGGGAGGCCAGCAGCCCGGTCAGCAGCAGGGTGGCCAGCAGCCCGGCCAGCAGGGTGGTGCGGACAGCAGCGCCGGTGCCCAGCAGGGGGGCCAGCAGGGCGGCGGCAACTGAGCCGGTAGATCTGCGTTATCCGTCTGGCGAGGGCCTCGTGGCAGCAATGGCTGCGGCGAGGCCCTCGCCGGCTTTTCTCCACGGTTCGACGTCGGCCGTACCACGGCGCAACGGAGGCGAGCGAGGGGATCCTGACGACGTTGCGGCCCGGCCGCCTCCCGTGCCAGGCTTCCGGGAAGCCGGGCCGGTGGACAACGGACGACTAAGACACCGTTCGATCTGCAAGCCGTCCACCGGCCCGGTCTCCGTGTTTGTTCCCTCAACCTGGAGACACCCATGCTGTCCACTCTGCTGAAGAGGACCGACCCTGCGCGGCGCCGAGTCGGCACCGCGATCATCGTCGGCATCATCGGAGGATTCTTCTCCGCCATCGTCAAGTTCGGCTGGGAGGTCCCCTTCCCGCCCCGCACGCCGGAGCGCAATGCCACCAACCCGCCCCAGCAGCTCCTGGAGCAGCTGGGGATGACCCCGGAGCAGTCCCACACCGCCGTCACCTTCAACGGCAATGAGGGGCTGCCGATCTACTCCTTCATCATCCACTTCAGCTTCGCGATCGTCTTCGCCGTCTTCTACTGCGTCATGGCGGAGTACTACAAGTCGATCACGCTGTGGCAGGGGGCCACCTTCGGTCTGCTCGTGTGGGTGGGGGCGCACCTGGTGCTCATGCCGCTGACGGGCACGGTGCCCTCGCCCTTCCCGTGGGTCGCCGGTGGGCAGACCTGGGCAGAGCACTTCTCCGAGGCGCTGGGGCACGTCATCTGGTTGTGGTCGATCGAGCTCGTGCGCCGGGACGTGCGCAACCGCATCACCCACCAGCCCGACCCGTGGGTTCCGCTCGACGCCGAACCGGCCCGCTGAGCCCTCAGGGCTTGGTGCGTCTCTCATCGGTGCGGCGGTCGGCGTCCGCCAGTACTCCACGAGGGTCGGGGGCTACTGGGGGAGCCTCGGGTGTACTCCACGGGGGCCGGGGTCTCGTGCAGTACGCACAAACCTCGGCCAGTGCACCCCCATCCTCGTGCAGTAGGGCGACTCGGGACGGGAGTGGGCCGGAGCCGACGTCGAACTATGGCCTCCGTGTTCTTGAGCAGGAGCCGAAAGGGGACAGGCAGGGGAAGGACCGGCCAGCGCAGGTGAGAGAGCCCACCCCGCCACCTAGACCCCGCAGAGTCGTTCAGCCCTACGGCTCAGTGTCCACAGTGCTGACATCAACGAGCTCACCGCGAAAGCCCTCGCCAAGAATCGTTGAAATTCCGCGATTTCTCCTCGGCGTGCAACGCCGGTGAGGGGGTGATGTCAGCACCGTGGACACCAGCGGCCCTCCAGACCTCTCCCCCTCTGCCCACACTGATGCAGTACCGGTCGCGGGGCGAAGGCCGACTCCGACCGCCGGCACCCGGAGGCGTGAGGTCCGGGCTACCAGGGAAGGAAGCCCGGGTAGGACTCGAAGGGGTAGAGCCGCCTGGGCAGGTACTGCTTCTGCTCCGCCCACTCGATGAGGGCGCGCCAGTCGCGGGCGATGCGCTCCTGAGCCTCCTGACGCCGGTCGTCAGGTCGAGACAGGCGCACGAATCCGGGGATGATCGTCGAAGCTCTGTCCAACCGCCAGAACGTGCCCTGCTTGCCGAATGCCTCGATCAGCGCCATGCGGTCCCTCGGCGGGAGACCCGCCAGCGGATCAGGGCGATCCCCCTGTACCGCCCTGGCCCCAACGAACCTGGCCCACTCCTCCATGGTCGTCAGATGCAACGCCAGATTGTGAGTATCGGGAGGTGTGAAGCCGTGAATGTCATAGGGCGCCTCCTGAAGGTCCACACGCGCCGTCTCGCGAAAGGCCACCCAGGGGATGTCCTTGCGCCACCACCAGCATCCGATGAACCGGAAGATGTGCACGCCCGAGGCGTTGAACACGGTGAAGCTCAGCAGCCGGATCCCCATGAGAGAGGCCACGAGCAGGGCCCCCAACACAAAGGCCCACACTCCTTTCCCCTCGGGCACCCCCATCAGCCCCAGAGGCACTCCGATGGTGATTCCCACGACAGCCGCCAGAGGCGGGCCCGCAACGAGATGCAGCAGGATGTACCCCGGGTTGCGCAGTGCGGTGAAGATGAGGAATCGCCGCTCGATCCAGCGGGACGGAACCAGCGCCCAGTCGATGTACTTCGTTGACACCCTGAGATCTCCCCGCATGAGATTAACGCTCTCCAGAACCCGGGCTCACAGGGTGATGATGACGGTGGCGGCGGCGAAGACGACGCCGTAGGCCAGCTCCAGCAGGCCGGCGTCACGCAGGGAGGCAATAAGAGCGCGCCCCCGGGCGCCGGAGCGGACCGGCGCGGTGGCCCGGCGCACCAGTGGCAGGAGCAGGAGCGGTGCCGCCAGCGCGATGACCAGGGTCAGCAGCGGGCTGATGTGCCCGCCGCCGTCGACGGGGCTGGCCGAACCGGTCTCGCGAGCCCACACCAGGGCGACCGGCCCCAGCAGCAGAGGCACGTGAAGCATGAGGGAGAAGGCGCGCCGGGCGCCCTCCTCCCCCAGGCGAACTGCCAGGGTCATCTTGCCGTGGGCGGGATCGGTGTCGATGTCGCGCAGGTTGTTGACCATGAGCAGGGAGCAGGCGAGCAGGCCGATCCCGCAGGCCGAGGGCCACAGCCACCCCGGCACCGTGCCGGCCTGGACATAGGTGGTGCCCACCGTGGCCACCAGGCCGAAGAAGACGAAGACGAAGACCTCCCCCAGGCCGGCGTAGCCGTAGGGGTGGGAGCCTCCGGTGTAGAACCAGGCGGCCGCGATCGCCGCGGCCCCGACGGCGAGCAGCCACCACTGGCCGCTGAGGACCACGAGTGCCAGGCCCAGGAGGGCTCCAATCCCGAAGCATCCGAAGGCGGCGAGCTTGACGGTGCGGGGGGCGACCTGCCCGGAGGCGGTCAGGCGCGGCGGCCCGGTGCGATCGTCGTCGGTGCCGCGCACGCCGTCGGAGTAGTCATTGGCCAGGTTGCAGCCGATCTGCAGCGCCAGGGCCACGCCCGCGGCCAGCAGGCTCCGCAGCACTGAGAGCTCCCCCATCGCGGCGGCCGCCCCGGCACCCAGGATGACGGGGGCGACGGCGGCCGGCAGGGTGCGCAGTCGCACCACCTCCCCCCAGCTGGTGGCGCGGGGGCCGCTGTCCTGCGCGTGCTCGCCGTTCTCGCCGCTCACGGCTTCCTCCGATCCTCTCGCAGTCCTCTAGGGTAGGCGGCAGTGACCCTACCAGCGCCGTGGCCCTCACCGGTGCGGCGCCTGAGCCACACCTCGGCCGGTAAGGCAGCCGGCACCGCGATCGCCAGAAGGACCTCCGTGAGACAGCCCGATCCCCGCCCTCGCACTCCTTCACCCATGCCTGAGCCCGCGGCGGCTGAGCCCCCGGCACGCGAACGCGCCCTGGGAGCGCTGACCGGGCTGGCCCTCGGCGACGCACTGGGGATGCCCACCCAGTCGATGAGCCCGGCACAGATCTGCCGGTGCTACGGCGAGATCACCGGGCTGCGAGACGCCGTCGCCGAGCAGCCCATCGCCCCCTCAGTGCCTGCGGGCAGCGTCACGGATGACACCGAGCAGGCTCTCATCCTGGCCGGTCTCCTCATCGACGGTGGCGGCCGCATCGACCCCCACCAGCTCGCCGATGCCCTCCTGCGCTGGGAGGACGATATGCGCGCCCGTGGGTCCCTGGACCTGCTGGGACCCTCCACCAAGCTCGCTCTGGAGCGGGTGCGCGCCGGGGCGGACCCACACTGCACCGGCAGACAGGGCACCACCAACGGCGCCGCGATGCGGGTGGCTCCAGTCGGCATCGCCTTCTCCCTGAGCGCCGACGGCGACGCGCTGGCCCGGGCCGTTCAGGCCTCCTGCCTGGTCACCCACGACACCCGGCAGGGCTTCGAGGCCGCAGGTCTCCTCGCCGCAGCGGTCAGCGCGGCCATCGATGGCGTCGACGCGGCGGGGGCGTTGGAGGCGGCGCTGGACTTCGTGGCCGCCCACCCCGAGGCGGGCCACTGGACGGAGAAGGCCTCCGTTGCCGCCCGCACCCGCCTGGCCCTGGAGACGAGTCGCGACCTGCACGGGGAGGCCCTGGCCGAGCATCTGCACACCTACGTCGGAACCTCGGTGGAGTCGGCCGAGTCGGTCCCCTGCGCGCTGGTGATCGTGCGGGAGTTCGCGCAGCGGCCCCTGGACGGGCTGTGCTTCGCCGCTGAGCTCGGGGGAGACACTGACACCATTGCCGCGATGGCCGGTGCGGTCCTGGGGGCGAGCGTGCCCCATCTTCTTCCCGTCGAGCTGGTCGATCGGGTGGTGGAGCGCTCCGGCCTGCGGCTCGAGCCGATCTGTGAGGCGCTGCTGGCGCTGCGCGGCGGCAGCGGGCGCTGTCAGCCAGACGCTCCGGAGCAGAGGCGGCCATGATGGGACGGGTCATTCACACCGGCCAGGTCGTCATTGACCTGACCTTGCGCATCGAGGCGATTCCCGAGCCCGGCGGGGACGTGTTCGCCGACGAGTCCTCCATGGCGGTCGGTGGTGGCTTCAACGTGCTGGCCGCCGCCCGCCGGATGGGGGTCGAGACCCTGTACGCCGGGCCGCTGGGCGAGGGGCCCTTCGCCGAGGCGGCCCGGCGGGCCCTGGAGGAGATCGGGGTGGATCATGTCGGCCCGGTCGCAGCCGGCGACCAGGGCTACTGCGTGGCCATGACCGATGCGAGGGCCGAGCGCACCTTCATCTCCACCTGCGGGGCCGAGACTCGTGGCCCGGTGGATGCCTTCGACCACCTGGAGGTGAGTGGCGACGACGTCATCTACCTCTCCGGCTACTCCCTGGCCGATGAGGCCTCCAGGACGGCGCTGGAGCGGTTGGCCGGGAGACTGACCAAGGCCCGAGCGGGGTGCACGGCACTGTTCGACGTCTCCCCCATGGTTGGTTCGGTCCCCATGAGCTCGCTGGAGCACCTCGGTGCGCTGGGGCCCGTCTGGTCTCTCAATGAGCGTGAGGCCAGGCTGCTCGCCGACCGCCTGGGGCTGCGGGTGGAGGCCGGTGACCACGCCGGCGTCTGCGAGGCACTATCGGGTCGGCTCGGCACGGTGCTGGTGCGGGCCGGGGAGCAGGGCTCCTGGTTCTCCGACGGCGGCGCGGCGCACCATACTCCAAGCATCCCGGTGACACCGGTGGACACCAACGGGGCCGGTGACGCGCACTCCGGTGTCCTGGCCGCGGCCCTGGCCCGGGGCATCGACCTGACGACGGCGCTGCGCTGGGCGAATGTGGCCGGAGCCTTGACCGTGACGCACTTCGGCCCGGCCACCTGCCCGACTGAGGCGGAGATCAGGGCTCTGGTGTAGAAGGCTCGGCGGTCACACCTGTCGTGGTCGCGGCAAGGAGCCGGGCGACCTCGCGCCGGTCGACCTTCCCGCTGGGGCGCAACGGCAGGGCCTCCAGGACGAGGACCCGTTTGGGAGCGTGAGCGCCGTCCAGCCGGGCGCGGGCCGCCTCGCGCAGGGCGGCGCCGTCCCGCCGCTTCGGGCTGCCCGGCTCCCTCCCCGTCTCAAGCACGACGGCGGCAACGACGGTGCTTCCCCACTGCTCGTCGGGCAGGCCGACGACGCAGGCCTCGGCCACGCCGTCGATACAGGTGAGGGCCTCCTCCACGTGGCGGGGCTCGACCTTGACGCCCCCGGTGATGATGACGTCGTCCAGGCGGCCCAGGACCTCCAGGCGCCCGTCGGGGTGCAGCCGGCCGCGGTCGGAGGTGGCCAGGACGCGCCTAGTGCCGCTGCGGTGGAATCCCTCACCGGTGTTGGGACTGCCTGTGGGGCTGTGGCCGGGGGTGTGGAGGTAGTCCTCGGCCAGGACGGGACCGGAGATGAGGATGCGGCCGGCGCCCTCGGCGTCGGGGGCCTGGATGGCGATCTCGACCCCCTCCAGGGGGCGGCCGTTGTAGACACAGCCCCCGCCAGTCTCGCTCATACCGTAGGTGGTGACCATGGTGACGCCCGCCCCGCGAGCCCGGTCCAGGAGCGCGGGGTCCGCGGCGGCGCCGCCCAGGAGGACGGCGCCGGCTCCTGCCAGGGCCCGGCGGGCCTGCGGGTCCTGCAGGACGCGCACCAGCTGGGTGGGGACCAGGGAGACGTAGAGCCGGGAGGCGGACGCCCCGGTGGACCGACGCGCCGAGCTCAGGGCCTCCGCGAGCGCCGTCGGGCTGAATCCTGAGCTCGTGTCGACCACGACGGGCTCGGTTCCTGCGTCCAGGGAACGGATGAGGATCTGCAGGCCGGCGACGTGGTGGGCCGGCAGGGGCAGGAGCCAGGTTCCCGGGCCGCCGAGGCGCGCGTGAGTGGCGCGGGCGGAGGCCACAAGGGCGGCGGCGCTCATGGCGATGAGTCGGCCGGTACCGGTGGTGGAGCCCGACGTGCGCAGGATGAGGTCCGTGCGCGCGGGGACGCGGGTGATGCGGCGGGCCAGGTCGGCGCGGATCTGGGCTGGGTCCTCCCCGGGGGCGATGGGGACGAGCAACGGGAGTGGTAAGCCCGCCCGGTCCTGCCTGTCCTCGGCGGCGGGGGCGGGGCGGCCATCGGCGCTGGTGAGCAGGCCGCGCAGGGCCAGGCGCTCGGCGAGGGCGGTGCGCAGGGCGGCGACGTCGTCGGGGGCGGTTCCACCGGTCAGGAGGCGGAGGGCGGGCGGGGCGGGCACCCCATGATCGTGCCACGGCCCCGGCCGGCTGGGGACGAGGCGGGGGCACCGAGAGGGTTCGGGCAGGTGAGGGGTCTACGGGGCTCTCCGGCTCGGTTAGGGTTGGCCCATGCGTATCGTCCTCATCGTCCTGGTGTTCGCTCTGACGCTGTACGCCCTGTTGGACTGCGCACGCACGCCGGATGAGAGCATGCCGGCGCGGATGCCGAAGTACCTGTGGATCACCCTGGTCGTCCTGTTCCCGACCATCGGCCCGATCGCCTGGATCATCTTCTCGCGGGTCAAGGCCGCTGAGGAGCGCGGCGGCTACATCGAGCCCACCGTGTGGTCCTCCAAGGAGGGCACGACCTTCCGTCGCCCGCAACGCCCCCGGCCCATGGCGCCCGACGACGACCCGGAGTTCCTCAGGGACCTGGAGCAGGACATCCGTCGTCGCAAGCACCACCCGCAAGAGCCCACCGGCGCTCCCGACGCCAGCAATGACGGAACTGACGAGGATCCTGAGACCGGCGAGACGGGCGGGACCGACCGCTCCGGGACCGACTCACACTGACCAGCACTGACGGGTGCGCGCCGGCCCGGCCTCTGCGCTCCGGCCTCAGGGCAGGGCGGGGCGGGCCTGCGGCCAGGGGGTGGTGTCGACGTCGTAGCCGTGGGCGGCGGCGTGGATGAGCCAGTCACCGGGGATCCAGGTGCGCCCGACGAGCTGGGGGTGCTCGGGCATGTAGCGCACCGACCACAGGATGAGGACGAGCTCGGCCCACTGGGCCCGGATCTTCAGGCGCACCGAGCCGGAGGCGTTGGCGGCGGCGACGACGATCTCACCGGTGGCGGTGAGCTGGACCTCCTGGATGTCGGCGTAGGAGATGGGCATGACGCCCTCCCCCGTGCCCAGGTAGATGCCGTGGGTGGACACACTCAGGCGGGCGCCGGCCAGGTGGCGCCACTTCTCGACGGCGTCGGCCTCGGCGGCGCGTCGTCGCCGGTGGTTGAGGTAGGCCTGTCCGCCGAAGAAGGCGGCCGTCAGGGCCAGGCCGACGGGGCCGCCCGCCAGGAAGAAGCCCCGGGAGGGGTTGTAGGTGGCGTCCCCGCGCCGCCACATGAGCAGCTCGGCGTCGCAGGTGGCCAGCATGACCTCCCCGGATCCCAGGGCGGGGCGCACGGGGTCGATGGTCGGTGAGACCGGGTTGGGGCGGCAGCCCTGGCGGGTGGCGGTCAGGACGGCGGCGGTGTGCCACCACACGAAGTCCTGTCCGGTCCAGGGGCGGCGCGGGGCGGGGCGGGCGCGGCCGGGGCGGCTGACCTTACCGGGCGGGCCAGTGCGCACGACCTCGCCGCCGAGCGGGCGCGAGGGCGGCTGCTGGGTCACCGGGCCGCCTCGGCGTGCCCGGCGGGGCCGACGGGGCCGGCAGAACTGCCGGGGCTGCCGGGGCTGACACTGCCCGCGGTCTGGGCGGAGGAGGTGCCGGGCACCATGTCGCGGGCCTGTCGCAGCAAGTCGCCGGCCGGCTCCCAGTAGGCCAGCCCCACCAGGGTGCGGTCCTCGAAGGTCAGGGAGGTCAGGGAGGCCAGGGCGCACTGGCGGCGGCGCGGGTCGTGGGCCAGGGGGCGGCCCTCCAGGAAGAGGCGCAGCGACCAGACAGGCAGCTGGTGGGAGACGAGGAGCGCCTCGTGGCCCTCGGCAAGGTCGAGCGCGGAGACGACGGCGCCGCGCATGCGCTCGACGATCTCCCGGTAGGGCTCGCCCCAGGAGGGGCGCAGCGGGTTGACGTAGCTGGACCAGTAGGTGGGCTGGGCCAGGATCCAGCGGTTGCGGTTGACGGCCACGCCCTCGAAGGAGTTGCCGGCCTCGATGAGGCGAGGATCCGTTGTCGGCGCCAGGCCGAAGGCGGCGGCGGTGGGGGCGCCGGTCTCCCGGGCCCGCTCCAGGGGTGAGGTGATGACCCGGGTGATGTCGTGCCCGGAGGCGGACAGGACGTCGGCGACCTGCTGGGCCATCTGGTGCCCCAGGGTGGACAGGTGGTACCCGGGCAGACGGCCATAGAGGATGCCGCCTGGGTTGTGCACCTCGCCGTGCCGCATGAGGTGGATCGTCGTGCGCGCCATGCGGTGATTCTCGCACGCCCACCGGCAACGGTCAGCCACCAGGGACCGTAGGGTGTTCCCATGACGACTCGCAGCGCATGGGGTCTCGGCCTGGCGACCGTGACCGACGACGGCAACACCCTCGACGTGTGGTACCCCCGACCGGTTCTCGGCGACGAGCCCGAGGAGGGGCACGCCGACCTCCTGGCCTCCCTGAGCGCCATGGAGCGGCGCGATGAGGCCCGCGGCGTCCACACCACCGTGGTGCGCACCTGGGCCGACCTCGACGACGCCCCCCAGACCGTGGCCGGCGCCTACCTGCGCCTGCACATGCTGTCCCACCGCCTGGCCCACCCCAACACCGTCAACCTGGACGGGATCTTCTCCCGCCTGCCCAACGTGGTGTGGACCTCCGCCGGCCCCTGCCGCACCGAGGACTTCGAAACCACCCGCATGCGCCTGCGCGCCGCCGTGGGGCGCCCCATCCAGGTGCACTCGGTGGACAAGTTCCCCCGCATGACTGACTACGTGCTGCCCTCGGGGGTGCGCATCGGCAACGGCGCGAACGTGCGCCTGGGCGCCTACCTGTCCGAGGGCACCACGGTCATGCACGCCGGTTTCGTCAACTACAACGCCGGGACGCTGGGGCGCTCCATGGTCGAGGGCCGCATCTCCCAGGGGGTCGTCATCGGCGACGGCTCCGACGTCGGCGGCGGCGCCTCCACAATGGGCATGCTCTCGGGCGGTGGGCGCCAGCGCGTGGCCCTGGGCAAGCGCTGCCTGCTGGGGGCGAACTCGGGGCTCGGGATCCCGCTGGGTGACGACTGCGTCGTCGAGGCCGGCCTGTACCTGACGGCCGGCACGAAGGTCTCCCTCATGCCGCAGGGCGGCGTGGTGCCCGGCAACCACGGCCTGTTCAAGGAGCCGCGCGTGGTCCCGGCCCGTGAGCTGGCCGGCGCTTCCAACGTCCTGTTCCGCCGCAACTCCCAGTCCGGCGCCGTCGAGGCCCTGGCCCGCGGCGGCAAGAGCATCGAGCTGGGCTCGACGCAGCACGCCGGCAAGTAAGGATCCTCTTCTCCGACTCCCCCGCCGCCGCGCTTCTCGTACCGGCCGTCTTCCGCCTCAACCGCGGAAGGCGGCCGGTCGCGTCCGACGACCCCCGAAGGACACGGTGCATTCCCCACACCAGCACCACAGTGTTCGTTATCATAGTGATGGGTTGTTCTACGCAATGGAGGGGAGGACAGATGGCTGCGACATCCACGGCCGCCCATGTCCCCGAGGCTGCTCAGCCTGTTGGCGACGCGCTGCCGCCCCGGCGCAGGCGCCGCACCCCCGTGTGGGCCTCACAGCGCGTCCTCAAGGCGACGATGGCGATCACCGGCACGATCATGGCCCTGTTCGTCGTGGTCCACATGGTCGGCAACCTCAAGGTTCTCGCAGGCCCGCACGCCTTCAACGGCTACGCCGCCTGGCTGCGGCAGGTCGCCTACCCGCTCCTGCCGCACGAGGGGCTCCTGTGGGCGATGCGCCTGGCCCTGGGGGCCTGCGTCGTGGCGCACATGGCTGCGGGAATCGCGCTGTGGCGCCGGGCGAGGAGCGCTCGCGGGGCCTTCCGGCGCCGAGCCCTGCCCGCCCGCACCATCGGCGCCCGTTCCATGCTGGCGACCGGCGTCCTCATCGGGGTCTTCGTCCTCATCCACGTCCTCGACCTGACCATCGGCCGCCTCATCGCCCCTGAGAGCTTTCAGGCGCCGACGACGTCGAACGGCGAGCTGCAGGTCAGCGCCTACCACAACCTCGTGGCAAGCCTGTCGCGCCCCGGCATGGCGCTCTTCTACAGCCTGGTCATGCTGGCACTCTCCCTCCATCTGGCGCAGGGCCTGTGGAACGTGGTCATCGACCTGGGCGGCACCGGCCCCAGGCTGCGCAAGGCCTGCCGCGCCCTCGCCCTGGGCGTGGCCCTGGCCGTCGCCGTCGTCAACGGCCTGCTGCCGGTGCTCATCTGCACGGGGGTGATCGGATGAGCGCGAGTACGCCGGGGGCCGTCGGCGGCCTGTACGACGTCGGTGAGGACCTGGATGCGCACCTGCCGGACTGTCCGCCCGAGCAGGCCTGGGAGCGCCGGCGCGACGAGTACCGCCTGGTCAATCCCGCCAACCGCCGCAAGCTAACCGTCATCGTGGTGGGCACCGGGCTGGCCGGCGCCGGGGCGGCGGCAACCCTGGGGCGCCTGGGTTACCGGGTGGAGTGCTTCAGCCTGCACGACGCCCCGCGGCGCGCCCACTCGGTGGCCGCGCAGGGTGGGATCAACGCCGCCAGGGCCCGCAAGGTCGACGGCGACTCCCTGGCGCGCTTCGTCAAGGACACCGTCAAGGGCGGGGACTACCGGGGACGGGAGGCCGACGTCGTGCGCCTGGGGCTGGAGTCCGGCCGGGTCATCGACCACATGGAGGCGATCGGGGCGCCCTTCGCCCGCGAGTACGGCGGCCAGCTCGCCACCCGCTCCTTCGGCGGGGTGCAGGTCTCACGCACCTACTACACGCGCGGACAGACCGGCCAGCAGCTGGAGATCGCCTGCGCCCAGGCCCTCCAGGAGCAGGTCGCTGCCGGGAGCGTCCGCATGCACACCCGCACCGAGATGCTCGATCTCATCGTGGCCGACTCCCGCGCACAGGGCATCGTCACCCGAGACCTGCTCTCCGGCGAGGTACAGGCCCACACCGCGCACGCCGTCGTGCTGGCCACCGGCGGCTACGGCAGCGTCTACCACTACTCGACCCTGGCCATGGCCTCTAACGCCACTGCCACCTGGCGCGCCCACCGGCGTGGGGCGGCCTTCGCCTCGGCCTGCATGGTGCAGTTCCATCCCACGGCGCTGCCGGTGAGCTCCCACTGGCAGTCCAAGACGACGCTCATGAGCGAGTCGCTGCGCAACGACGGGCGCATCTGGGTGCCCGTGTGCCCCGGGGACGAGCGGGCCCCGAACGAGATCCCCGAGGACGAGCGCGACTACTACCTGGAGCGCAAGTACCCGGCCTTCGGCAACCTCACCCCGCGCGACGTGGCCTCGCGCAACGCCCGCGAGCAGATCGAGTCCGGCCGCGGCGTCGGGCCGCTGCGCAACTCGGTCTACCTCGACTTCCGCGACGCGCTGGAGCGGTTGGGCAAGGAGACCATCGCCTCGCGCTACGGCAACCTGTTCGAGATGTACCTCGATGCCACCGGGGAGGACCCCTACGAGGTGCCCATGCGCATCGCCCCGGGAGCCCACTTCACGATGGGAGGGCTGTGGGTGGACTTCGACCAGATGTCCACCATCCCGGGACTGTTCGTGGGCGGGGAGGCCTCGAACAACTACCACGGCGCCAACCGCCTGGGGGCGAACTCGCTGCTGAGTGCCAGCGTGGACGGATGGTTCGTGCTGCCACTGGCCGTGCCGAACTACCTGGCCGGGCTGGTGGGCAGCAAGCCCCTGAGCCCCGACGCACCGGAGGCGCTCCAGGCCGTGGCCGACACCCGCGAGCGCATTGAGGCGCTCATGGCGGTGGGCGGGACCCACCGTCCGGTGTGGTTCCACCGCCGACTGGGTGAGGTCCTCTACGCCGGCTGCGGGGTCAGCCGCTCCGAGGCGGGACTGCTGCGCGCCCTGGAGGAGGTGCGCGCCCTGCGCGAGGAGTTCTGGGCCGACGTCACCGTGGTCGGTGGCCAGGCGCGCCTCAACCAGGAGCTGGAGAAGGCGCTGCGGGTCGCCGACTTCCTGGAGCTGGCGGAGGTCATGGTCCTCGACGCCCTGGACCGGCGCGAGTCCGCCGGCGCCCACTTCCGCGAGGAGTATGCGACCCAGGGCGGCGAGGCCCAACGCAATGACAAGACCTGGTGCTCGGTATCGGCTTGGCAGACCGGGGACGACGGCGGGCACACGCGCCGCACGGAGCCACTGAGCTTCTCGCTGGTGCCCATGCAGGTGAGGGACTACCGATGAGGATCGAGCTGGAGATCTGGCGGCAGGACGGGCCGCGGGCGCGGGGTTTCTTCGAGAGCCACGTGGTGGAGGACGCCGAGCCGCAGATGAGTCTGCTGGAGCTGCTCGACCGCCTCAACGACCAGATCATTGAGGACGGCGGCGAGCCGGTGGTCTTCGAGTCGGACTGCCGGGAGGGGGTGTGCGGGGCCTGCGGCTTCCTCGTCAACGGGGTGCCGCACGGGCCGCTGGACACGACGCCGGCCTGCCGTCAGCACCTGCGGGCCTTCCCGGGGGTCACGCGCTTCCGGTTGGAGCCGTGGAGGTCGGCGGCCTTCCCGGTCATCCGGGACCTGGTGGTGGACCGCACGGCACTCGACGAGCTCATCCGGGCGGGCGGGACCGTGGACGTGGCCGCGGGGACCGCACCGGACGCCGACGACGTCGCCCAGGGGCACCTGCAGGCGGAGCGGGCTCTGGACTTCGCCGCCTGCATCGGCTGCGGGGCCTGTGTGGCGGCTTGCCCGAACGGGGCGGCGGCGCTCTTCGCGGGGGCGAAGCTGGCGCACCTGTCGCTCATGCCGGCCGGTCGCATGGAACGGGGCCGCCGGGCTCGGGCGATGACGCGGGAGCTCGATGCGTTCTTCGGGCCGTGCTCTGAGTTCGGCGAGTGCCTGCCGGCGTGCCCGGCGGGGATCCCGATCGAGGCGATCGCACTGCTCAACCGGGAGGTGCTGCGCGCCGGTCTGCGCGGGGCGACCCACGACGACTAGGGCCCATCGCACAAGTAGGGACGCATCCGCGAGTTCGTACCTTAGGTCGCGCGTTCACACCCTTTACCCCTCGAACGCGCGACCTAAGTGTACTGATCGGGGAGGTTGGTGAGGCGGGTGATGGGTGGGTGGCCTTGGGTGGCGGTGTGGGGTCGGTGGTGATTGTAGAGGTGCAGCCATGCGGGTAGGGCCTGGCGGCGTTGGGTCTCGCAGGTGTAGTGGCGGGCGTAGGCCCAGCCGTCGGCCAGGGTGCGGTGGAAGCGCTCGATCTTGCCGTTGGTCTGGGGGCGGTAGGGGCGGGTGTGCCTGGCCTTGATGCCCAGGTCCTGACAGGCGGCTTGCCAGGCCTGGGAGCGGTAGGCAGAACCGTTGTCGGACAGGACTCGCTCCACCTTGACTCCTCGGGCGCTGAACCATGACACCGCGCGCTGGAGCACTCCGACGGCGGTATCGGCCTTCTCATCGTCGTGGATCTCGCTGTAGACCACGCGGGAGTAGTCATCAATCACCGAGTGCACGCAGGCGTAGCCCATCACCGGTCTGCGGCTGGCCTGGCTACGGGCCTTGCCGGGGGTGGAGGCGCGGTTGCGCGCGCCCTGGCGCGCACCGACGTAGCGCCATCCACCACCGTCGGGGATGTTGCCGATCTTCTTGACGTCGACGTGGACCAGAGATCCGGGGTAGGGGTGCTCGTAGCGGCGCACGACCTGACCGGTGGCCCGGTCGGTGTACGACAGGCGGTTGAGGTGGGCGGCTCGCAGGATGCGGTGGACGGTCGAGGCCGCGACCCCGGTGCGGGCAGCGAGCTGGACGGGGCCCTCACGCAGGCGCATGCGCAGCGAGACGATCCGTTTGACCACTGCCTTGGGTGTGCGGTGAGGGCACGAGCGTGGGCGGCTGGAGCGGTCGGTCATGGGCTGGCCGGCCCTGTACCTGTCGGCCCAGCGCTTGACGGTGGGCCATGAGCACTGGAACCGGGCAGCAACCTCGCTGACGGGCCAGCCCTCCTCAACCACCAGGCGGGCGACCTTCACACGAGCACGCGGGGTTAGGGCTGCGTTAGCGTGGGACATGAGGAGAGCACCTTTCGTGTCTGGCTGATGGGGAACTGCAATACCTCCACTCAACCAGCCCAAGGCGCTCTCCTCACCTCAAAGACTCAGATCACACCCCCTCAACCAACCCTCCCGATCAGTACACCTAAGGTACGACCGCGACGTCGACGACCGGGGAGAAGCGGGGCTCAGGACTCGGGCTTGTGGGCGACGAGGGCGATGCCGACCATGTCCTTCTCGTAGCGCTTGAAGGTGGCTGCCATCTCCTGGACACGGTGGCGCAGCGCCTTGTCGGCGGCGACGTTGCGGGCGATCCGCAGGAAGCCGCCCAGTCCCTCGTCGCGGATGTTGCGGCCGACCTTGAGCAGGGCCATGGGGGCGGTGTCGACCCAGTCAACGACGAGTCCGGCGCCCTCCATGAGCTCCTTCCAGGCGGCCGCCGTCATGGGGCGGGCGTTGACGTGGATGGAGCGGGCCAGGTCGCGGCGCAGCTGGGTGTAGTACTCCTCGTCGATGTCGTCGGGGGTGACGCCGAGCTCGTGGATGGCGTAGCGCCCGCCGGGACGCAGGACGCGGGCGGCCTCGGCGACGATGGCGGCCTTCCCCTTGTCCCCCTGCATGGTAAGCATGGCCTCGCCGACAACAACGTCGGCGCTGGCCTCGTCCAGGCCGGTGTCGGCGGCCTCGCCCTGGCGGACGGTGCCGAGGTCCCCGACGACGGCGGCCACGCGCCGGGCGGCGTCGGGGTCGCGGTCGATGGCCGTATAGGAGGCGGGGTGATCCTTGATGATCTCGGCGGCGGTGCGCCCCAGGCCCGGGGCGAGCTCGACGACGTCGGCGCCGGTCAGACCGGCATGGTTGAGCATGGCGGCGGACAGGGCGGCGCCGCCGGGGCGCAGGACGCGTTTGCCGGCGCGGGCCAGGACCCAGTGGCCGGGAGCGGAGGCGATGGGACGGTCGGCATGGGGCAGAGGCAGGTCGGTCGAGGCGGCAGAGGCAGCGGGCTTCTTGCTCATAAGGCAAGCCTAACCGTATCGGTTCTGCCACGGACAGAGCCTGACATCGATGACTCTACGACGCGAGCAGGGCTCCCCGACGGCTCAGGCCTCAGAAGATAAACGCCAGCGTGGCAGCCAAGTTCGGCTCGCGCCCGCCAAGTAAGACACCAGCACGCAGCTATAAGGCGGGCTAGGCAGATGCGACGTCTTGAAGGTTGTTGAGGAGGCTCCTGATGACCTCAGCGCCGCTCGCGAGCACGTCAATCTGTTCTTCAACGTCGCGGAGCCGACGGCGCAGCTCGGGCGCGACCGAGGGGCACGCCCTCAACGCACCACTTTCTGTGGCACATGGCAGCACCGTCCTGATGAGCGAGAGGGGCAAGCCGGCGTGGGACAGCGCGACGATCTGGCGGGCAGCGAGAACCTCTCCAGCACCGTAGTCGCGATAGCCGTTGTCACGACGCACGGGCGCCAGCAGCCCCTCAGCCTCGTAGTAGCGCAGCATCCGTGGACTGGTCCCAGTATGCCGGGCAGCTTCGGTGATGCGCATACGCCCCTCTTCGATCAACTTACTGGACCGCGCCAGCATCTCTTGACATTGACAGCACTGTCAAGGCTTAGCGTTGAGGCGCTCTCAACGGACTGGAGGACGTTATGGACCGAAAACTTTCACTACTCGGGTTCGCGGTCATGTTCCTGATCGGTTCGGACACCTTCGTCGTCGCACCACTACTGCCATCGCTTGCCAAGGCATACGACGTGTCGACGACACAGAGTGGCTGGCTGGTCAGCGTCTATGCGATCGGATACGCGCTCACCGGCCTGGTGTCCGGACCAATCTCGGACCGAGGTAACCGCCGGATCATCCTTACGCTTGGGATGGTGGTCTTCGCGTTGGCAACAGCCGCCTGCGCAGTCTCCCCAGGATTCTGGATGATGTTCATCTTCCGTTTCATCACTGGCGGTGCGGCGGCCATCGCTGCACCGCAAGTGTGGGCAATGATCCCCACCCTCGTCGGCCCGGATCAGAAAAGCGTTCTGCGCGTTATGGGATACACGACCGCCGGGCTGTCCATCGCTCAGGTCGTCGGGGTTCCTCTCGGGAGCCTCCTCGCAATCATCGACTGGCGCATTGTCTTCCCCATCATCGGGGTCTGTTCGTTGGGGCTAACAGTCACGCTCTGGTGCCAGATCCCCGATATCCACCCAACCGCGGCGGCTAAGAAGGTGCCATACCTGACCTTGCTCCACGCGCCGCAGGCGATCACACGATTCCTTTCCTACCTCGTGTACACCCTGGCGTTCTTCACCGTGTTCACCTACGCACCGACCTGGTTGGAGGACGGCCTGGGCACGTCGAAGGTCACCGTGGCGCTCATCATCCTGGCCGGCGGGATCGGTAATACGGTCGGCAGCCTTTTCGGCGTCCGCCTGACCGGCCGTATGCCCCCGGTCCGGTCCATCTACCTGAGTGCCGTAGTGATGGGCATCGCCTATCTGACGCTCGCCATATCTCCGCCTCCGATCGTTGTGGGGTTGGTATTCCTGCCCCTCTTCGCCTGCGGAGGCGCAATGCTCAGCGTCCGAATGCTCCACCTGCAACAGCTCGACAGCACAGCGCGCGGCACCATCTCCACCCTCACCAGCGCGGTGATGTACCTCGGTACAACAGTGGCAGGGATTATCGGCGGCCCACTGCTCACTCTCACCGGCAACTTCACCGCTATCGGCATCACCGCATTCTTACTGAGCACCTTCAGCGCGATAATGATCCGTCCAAGCAGCCTCGGAGAGGAGATAAATCAGTAACATGGAGAATGCACTGAGGTAGCCACCATCCGTCATCGAAAGTGGACAACAATCGCCGACATGTGCCAGCGAAACCAGTACCGACTTCGCTCCGTTCATGGAAGATAATATTCTAGCCGATCAGGATACACAAATCGGTGACAGTACGTGGATCCGGTACGGCTCGGAGCTCCGTAATGCAGTGGTCTCCCGGCACGCCTTCATCGGACTCCTGCGCCCAGTGGAGGCTCGACGCCCACTCCTGCCGTCGCACCAGCACCCACCCAGGCGCCCACGGCCGCTCCGACAACTACTGCTACAAAGCGCCCCCTCCCCAACACAGGGATCAACGCGAACAGTTTGACAGCCCTGGCGATCCTCGGGCTGCTCGCCGGCGCAGCAGTTCTCCACTACCGCCGCAAGGTCACCTCGTAGCCGGTGATACCCGGGTATGACCCGGCTTGCCGATCACAGTGTTGGGGCCGTTCCTCTCCGGAACGGCCCCAATACTTGTCACGCTACGGTGTCCACATGGACCAGCTCATCACTCCCGCCATTCGGTGCAACGGCAACGCCGATGAGGCAGCCCAGTTCTACGCCGACGTCTTCCGCGAGGGCTCCGTCGTCGAGCAGGTGTCCGGCTACGCGGCCACGGTCAGCATCCACGGGTTCCGTCTCTCGCTTATCAACGGCGGCGACCAGGACGCCCCAAACCCGTCGATCAGCTGCATCCTGAACTTCGATCCGCTCCTGTTCGGTGGCGAGGAGCAGGCCCGGGCCTACCTCGATGAGCTCTACGAGCGTCTGTCCACCGGCGGTGTGCTCATGGAGCTGGGCGAGTACCCCTTCTCGCCGCGCTACGCCTGGGTCCGCGACCGCTTCGGCATGACCTGGCGGCTCATGCTCACCGACCCAGCCGGCGAGCCGCGCCCTTTCATCCTGCCCTCCTTCATGTTCGGCGGCACCAACCACGCCAACGCCGAGGAGGCCACCGAGGCTTGGATCGCACTGTTCGACGACGCCCGCCGCGGGGCCCTGCGTCGCTACGGGGAGGGCGGGCCGATGGAGGCGGGGACCATCATGTTCACCGACTTCACGCTGCGCGGTACCTGGATGGCAGCCATGGACTCGGGGGCCTTCCACGACTTCACCTTCACACCCGGGGTTTCCATGATCGTCTCCTGCCGAGACCAGGAGGAGATCGACCGCTACTGGGCGGGACTGTCGGCCGTGCCCGAGGCCGAGCACTGCGGCTGGTGCGTCGACCGCTGGGGCGTCTCCTGGCAGGTCGTCCCCCACAACATTGCCGAACTCATGGCCGACGCCGCCACCCGCGAGAAGCTCCTGCACATGGGCAAGATCAACCTGGCCGGCCTGTAGGCCACCGAGCTCACCACGACGGTCTCGACGACGTTCAGGCAGGTATTTCGTATTACACTTGTCGCATGGAAACCATTGATGGCGTGCCAGTCATCGACGAGACGATCCAGGAGTGGGCTGACGAAGCGGAACGTGGATACGACGTCGAAGTGCTGAAGAAGCGAGGACGCCGTCCCATCGGGAATGGTGCGGCGCGAGTCGTCCCAGTCCGCATGGACGACAGTCTGGTAGCCGCGGTCGACCAACGTGCTGAGAAGGACGGCACCAGCCGCTCCGAGATCATCCGCTCAGCCGTACGAGCCTTTGTCGCGTGATCGACTGACGCCCAGCAGACCAGGGGCCCACCTCACCTCTGCAACAGACATCCTGATTCGATGGAGGGCCAGGCAGCCCCTCGTGATGCGGTGGAGTACTGCCCGGTGGTGACCTTCGTGCCGACCGGAAGTCCCCTGTTCACCCTCGGTTACAGCCGTCCGATCTACGAGCAGTTGGTGGCATCCCACGAGCGGATGATCGACGACGTACTTTTGCGTCGGGGACGTACTTGTCCCCCAAACCACTGCGGGCGGACCTCAGTGGTTTGGGGGAGAACGCAGTCGTCGTCGGGAATGTACGTTCCCGAACCGCACCGCCCGGCCCCAGACAACCGGCCACAGACAATCAGCCCTGGGCAACCGGCGTGGCCCGTGAACCTCAGACCCTGGTGACTCAGACCCTCGTGACGCGGTCGAGGCTGGGGACACCGGCGCGGGTGGCCGGGTACTGGCCGTCGTCGTGCTTGCGCCGGTGCATGGCCACGTAGTGGCGCTCGGTGGAGCCGTCGTAAACCTGTCGGGGCCGTCCAATGCGCTTGGCGGGATCGGCGATCATCTCGCGGTACTGGGCGATCCAGCCCGGCAGGCGCCCCAGGGCGAACAGGGGCGTGAACATCTTCGTGGGGAAGCCCATCGCCTGGTAAATGAGGCCGGTGTAGAAGTCGACGTTCGGGTAGAGGCTACGCGAGACGAAGTACTCGTCGCGCAGCGCCGTCTCCTCCAGCTCCATGGCGATCTCGAGCTTGCGGTCGCCGTCGTCGGAGCCCAGGCGGGTCAGGACGTCGTGGGCGGTCTCCTTGACGATGGCGGCGCGCGGGTCGTAGTTCTTGTAGACCCGGTGGCCGAAGCCCATGAGCCGCACGCCGTCCTCCTTGTCCTTGACCTTGCGGACGAACTCGGCCGTGCTCATCCCCGAGCTCTGGATCGTGTCCAGCATCCGCAGGACCGCCTCGTTCGCGCCGCCGTGCAGCGGCCCGGACAGGGCACCCACGCCCGCGGCCACGGAGGCGTACATGTTGGCGTCGGCCGATCCCACGAGGCGCACGGTGGAGGTCGAGCAGTTCTGCTCGTGGTCGGCGTGCAGGATGAGCAGCATGTCCAGTGCCCGCACGACGGCCGGGTCGATCTCGTAGGACTGGTAGGGCATGCCGAAGGTCAGGCGGATGAAGTCCTCGACGTAGGAGCGCTGCGGGTCGGGGTAGAGCAGCGGCAGTCCGATGGCGCGCCGGGCGATGTAGCTGATCATCGTGGGCATCTTGGCCAGCAGCAGCACGGTGGCGAGCTCGCGCTCGTAGGGGTCGTGCGGGTCGAGGGTGTCCTCGTAGTAGGTGGCCAGGCCCGCGATCCCCGCCTGGAGGATCGCCATCGGGTGGCCAGAGGAGGGGAAGGAGGTGAAGAAGCCACGGAAGTCCTCATGCAGGAGCCGGTGGCGCGAGATGCGCCGCTCCATGCGCGCGAAGGACTCACGGTCGGGCAGCTCACCGTTGATGAGGAGGTAGGCGACCTCCAGGAAGGTCGAGGACTTGGCCAGCTCCTCGATCGGGTAGCCGCGGTAGCGCAGAATCCCGGCAGCGCCGTCGATGTAGGTGATCTGCGAGGTGCACGACGCCGTGTTGGTGAAGCCCGGGTCGAGCGTCACCACGCCGGTGGAGCCCAGCAGCTTGGACACGCCCAGGCCGTCGGCGCCGTCGGTCGCCGGGGTGCGCGGCAGCTCGAGGTTGGTGCCGTCAACGGCCAGCAGGCCAGGACCGCCGACGGCGCTGGGCCGGCTCTGCTCGGGCTGCTCGGCCGCGGCGGTGGTGGGGGTGCTCGTCATCATGCCTCCTGGGGCTCGGGGCCGCACGCATCGCGACGGCGAGACCTGGGCCCACGGGGTTCCGGCGGGCCCAGCGCCCACTGTACGGGGTGCGCCGTCACGGCGTCGTTTCATGGACCCACCGCGGACGACCGGATCGGCCGATCAGCCCGGATCAGCCCGCCGGGGCAGCAGCCGGATACCCACCCATGCTTGATAAACTTATCAAGCACGGCGGCGGCTGATAAGTTTATCAAGGCGCTGGTCAGCGGCTGATTCGGCCGGCTGTTCCAGTCTCAGCCGGCGAAGAGGGCGGCAGCCTCGGGCGAGCGCAGGCGTGCGGCGGCGGCGGCCACTCGCTCGTCGGTGTCGGTCAGGCTCATGCGCACCCGCCCGGCCCCGGCCTCGCCGTAGAAGTCGCCGGGGGCCACGACGATCCCCAGCTCGGCGAAGGCCCCCACGAGCTCGTAGGCGCTCATCGACTCGGGCCCCCGGAGCCACAGGTACAGGCCGGCCACGGAGGCCGGGTCATTGACGAGCCCGGCGGCGGCGGTCGCCTCAACGAGCACCTCGCGGCGCTCCCGGTAGACCTCCTTCTGCACCTCCATGTGCGCCTCGTCACCGAGGGCGGCCACGAGGGCCGCCTGCACCGGAGTCGGCATGAGCATGCCGGTGTGCTTGCGCACCTCGGTGACAGCGCCCACGAGCCGCGCGTCACCGGCGAGGAAGGCCGCCCGGTAGCCGGCCAGGTTGGACTGCTTGGACAGGGAGTACAGGGCGAGCAGGCCGCTTCGGCCCGCGGCTCCCCCGACCCGGGGGTCCAGGAGGCTCGGGATCGGCTGGGCGTCCCACGGCGCCTCCCAGCCGAGCTCGGCGTAGCACTCGTCGGAGATGACGACGGCGCCCCGCGCCCGGGCCCAGGCGACGATCCGGGCCATCTGCTCGACGCTCAGGACGTGCCCGTCGGGGTTGCCGGGGCTGTTGAGCCAGACGACGGCCACGGGCGCGTCCTCAGCGATCCCCCAGGTGGCGGGGTCGGCATCGGGGTCCACCGGGACGGGGGCGGCCCCCACGAGGCGGGCGCCGACGTCGTAGGTGGGATAGGCGGCACGCGGGTGCAGAACGAGGTCGCCGGGACACACCCCCAGGTGCAGCGGTAGGAGGGCCACGGACTCCTTGGAGCCGATGGTGGGGATGACCTCGTCATCGCCCAGGCCGGCCACGCCCCGACGTCGCTCCATCCACTCGGTGATGGCGGCACGCACCACGGGGGCGCCGACCGCCGTCGGGTAGCCGGGGGCGTTGGCCGCCGAGAACAGGGCGTTGCGGGCGATCTCGGGGGTGGGGTCGACGGGCGTGCCCACCGCGAGGTCAACGACGCCGTCCGGGTGCTGGGCGGCCCGCTCCCGGTAGGGGGTCAGCGAGTCCCAGGGGAAGTCGGGCAGGGCGAGTCGGCGGGGCAGGTGGAGGCTGGGGAGGGTCTCAGGTGTCGCGCTGGTGGTCACGGGCCCTGATTCTTCCTCACGGGCCGGGGGCGTCTCCACCCCCGGCCCGTCGACTCAGTAGCCGTTGGCCTCTTTCCACTCCTCGTTCTGCGGGGGCAGGGCGGCGATCATGGGGTCGTCGTAGTCCAGCGCGCCGGTCCTCTGGGCGCCGCCTGGCGAGCCGAGTCCCTTGAGCTCGAAGAAGTCGATGTTGGCGCGGGTGTAGTCCTCCCACTCCTCGGGAACATCGTCCTCGTAGAAGATCGCCTCGGTGGGGCAGACGGGCTCGCAGGCACCGCAGTCGACGCACTCGTCGGCGTTGATGTAGAGGCTGCGTTCACCCTCGTAGATGCAGTCGACGGGACACTCGTCGACGCAGGCGCGGTCCTTGACGTCGACGCAGGGCTGGGCAATGACGTACGTCATGGCAGCAGTGTCCTTTCTTCTCAGGGGAATCCGCCCGCGAGGGTGAGCGGGGTCGGGCCAAGTATGGTCCCCCGGCGCCCGTCGGCCCAAGAGGCGAAAGAGTGGCCGTCAGCACGCCGAAAACTCAGGGTTGCCACACCGTGATTACGTCACTGCCGCAGCGCGAATGTCACAGGTAACACCGCCCTAGGAGCGCCGAGAAAGGCCTCAGTGTCCATGGCGCTGACATCAACGCCGCACCGGCGCTGCACCCCGGCAGGGCTCCAGGCTGCCGGGGGGCGCCCTGTCTCAGGAGCAGACGATGTCGTTGTCGGCGGCGTACTGGGTAGTGAGCACGTCGTCAGGCAAGGCCTTGCCGTCGTGCTTGCGGGTGCGGGTGACGGTGATGTCGAAGCCGGGGTTGCCGCCCGAGTAGGGCTCGCAGCCGGGGCCGGACTTGCGCTCAGTGGACACCGGGCGGAAGTTGAACCGGTCCGAGGAGGTGATCGACACGTCGTAGTACTTCGTGGACCACATCCGCACGTGGATCTGCTCGCCGTCCAGCCAGGCCTGGACCAACACCGCGTGGGACGTGGAGTTGGTGAACTTCACGTCGAGCTTGCCGGTCCACAAGGTGGCCTCGCGCCCGGCCGGGTAGCGGTCGAAGTAGTACTGGTGGGCGTGGTGCTCGGTGTCGTCCATACCGGCCTCAAAGCCGGCGTTGAAGACGGTGGTGGCCACCTGGCTCAGCCCGCCGCCCAGGGAGTCGACGTGCTGCCCGTTGGAGATGACTCCGGCGTCGGCGAAGCCGTGCTCGTAGTCGACCTCGCCGAGGGTCTTCTCCAGGGAGAAGACCTCGCCGGGCTTGACGACGGTGCCGTTGACGAGCTCGGCCCCGCGAGTGAGGTTCTGGGTGCGCGGCGCGTCCCCGGCGTTGTACGGGGTAGCGAACTCTCCGATCGCCTCGCTGATACCCCACTCGTTCTGCGGCGTCTTCACCGTCGGCTCGGACACGACCATCGGCAGGGTCACGGTCCGGCCGGCGACGTCGGAGGCGGAGGTGCCGGCCTTGAGCAGGCTCGCGGACAGGGCGGCGGTGTCGATGGTCTTCCCCTGAGCGGCGGGGACGTACTGGGGACGCGCCCCGGGGGCACCAGTGGCGGAGCCGTCGATCTTCCAGGTCGCGTTCTGGGCGGGGGTCTCGACCTGGCCGACTCTGGCGACGATGGCGTCGCGCAGCGCGGTCGGGTCGAAGGTGGCGCTCAAGGTGCCGCCCTCGGAGGAGATCTTCAGCATCTCAGCGGTGTCCTGCGGGGAGAAGGCCGCGGCCGCGCCAGGGTTCTTGCTCTGCGCGCCGGCGCCGGCCGTGTTCACGGTCAGTCCGCTGGAGAGCAGCGGCGTGAGGGTGCCGTCAACGAACTCGGAGGCCTCCTCGTCGGTGATGGCGGGGGTCGCGGTACCCTCGGCCATGGCCAGGGTCTTCTTCCCCAGAGGCCAGGTGCCGCCGATCTGCTTGAGAGAAGCCTCGACGTCGAGTCCGATGCCGTTGCTCGCGGGCGTGGTGACCGGCTTGGTGCCATCCAGGGTCACGGTCGCCGAGACCGCACCATTGGCCATCGTGTCGACCCGGTCCTCCAGGGCACCGCGCAGCGCGGTGGAATCGACCCGGATGACGGCGTCAGTGTGCTGGCCGCCAAGGCGCTGAGCCAGGGTGAGGGGGTTGAGGGTGAATCCAGTGAGCTTCTTGACCGAGGCGTCGGTGTCGACCGAGATTCCCGACTTAGCGGGCACGAGCTCGGAACTGCCCTGCCCGACGGTGAGGGTGACGGGCTGGGCGAGCTGGTCGCCGACTCCCTTACCGATGCGCTCGTGGGCCTTCTTGGGGCTCAGGCCGGAGACATCGACGCCGGAGACGGTGGTGCCAGAGGCAATGTGCTGGGTGGTCCACCAGGCGATGCCGCCCCAGGCCAGCAGCAGGGCCGCAGCCCCGGCGGCGCAGGCAGCGGGGACGAGGCGCCGACGGCGCGAGGAGCCCGACCCGACTGCTGCGCTGTTGGTCTTCTTCGCAACGTTCTGGGCCTTGGCGGGCTTGTGCGTCGTCGCGGCCGCGGCCAGGGTCCCGGGGACGGCTGCGGGGGCGGCGTTGTCCCCCAGCAGATCGGCATCGCCCTTGGCGGGTTCAGCGGCTCGGTCGGCGTCGACGGCGGGTGTGGACTGCTCGGGTGCCGAGGGCGACGCCCCGGACAGGCTCTTCGGTGTGATTGACGGCGGCATGTCGCCGGAATCGGGGCTCCATGCGGTGCCCCGCCGGGTCTCGGCAGACGCATCGGCGCCGGCCGACTCATAGGGCGAGAGGGCCTCAGCAGGGGTGGCCGCCTCGTCGACGACGCGCATCGATGCCGGCGTCGCCAACGGTTCGGCGGCTTCAGTGGCGGGAGCCTTCTCCTCAGGCTGCTCGACGACGGCCGGAGCCTCCTCAGACTCCTCGGAGTGCTCGACGGACTCAGCCGGCTCAACAGGCACAGCGGACTCGGCAGGCGCAGCAGGCTGGGCCGCCTCGGCCACCTGAGCGGGCTTCACGGCCTCAACTGTCCCGGCGGGCTCCCCCTCCTGGGCCTCGGCACCGGGCTCCTCAGCCGGCTCGACCGATTCGGCAGTCTCCACCGGCTCGTCCTGGGACTCGCCGTCGAGGTTGAGAGTCGGGGTGCCATCGGCGTCCCCGCCCTCAGCGGAGTCGCCCTCGGCCGTCCCATCCTCGGGCCGCTCGACGGCCGGAACCTCCTCGGCCTGCTCGATGGACTCGGCCGGCTCGGCCACCTCCGCGGGCTTCACTGCCTCGACAGCCTCAGCGGCCTCCTGCGGCTCGTGGGCCTCGGCGCCGGGCTCCTCGTCCGGATCGTCCTGGGACTCCTCATCGAGGTTGAGGGTCGGCGTGTCGTCGGCGTGCTCGCCCTCGGCGGAGTCGCCATCGGCAGCCCTGTCCTCAGGCCGTTCGGCGGCCAGAGTCTCCGCAGCCTCCCCGGACTCCTCGGCCTGCTCGACGGACTCAACAACTGCGACAGGCGCGGCGGGCTCGACGGCGTCGGCTGCGGCCTCGGGAGCGGCAGGCTTCTCCCCGCGGTTGACGGACTGGCTCATGGGCGGCGGTTCCTCTCAGGCCTCGGCACGACGACGGCGGGCGTTCTCGCGGAAACGCTCCTGGGAGTTGAGGATGACCTTGCGGATGCGCACGGCCTCCGGGGTGACCTCGACGCACTCGTCGTCGGCGGCGAACTCGAGGGCCTCCTCCAGGGTGAGACGGCGCGGCGGCACAAGGGCCTCGAAGGTGTCCGCGGTCGAGGAGCGCATGTTGGTCTGCTGCTTCTCACGGACCACGTTGACGTCCATGTCCTCGCCGCGGGGGTTCTCCCCCACGACCTGACCCTCGTAGGTCTCCTGGGTGGGCTCGACGAAGAAGCTGCCGCGGTCCTGCAGGCGAATGAGCGCGTAAGCGGTCACGGCCCCGGCGCGGTCGGAGACGAGGGAGCCGGTGGTGCGCGAGACGATCTTCCCGGCCCAGGGGGCGTAGCCCTCAGCGATGGAGGAGGCGATGCCGGTGCCACGGGTCTCGGTGAGGAACTGCGTACGGAAGCCGATGAGGCCGCGGGCAGGCACGAGGAACTCCATGCGGATCCAGCCGGTGCCGTGGTTGGTCATGGTCTCCATCTGGCCCTTGCGGGCGGCCATGAGCTGGGTGACGGCGCCCAGGTACTCCTCGGGGACGTCGATGGTCATGCGCTCGATGGGCTCGTGGCGCTTGCCGTCGATGGTGCGGGTGACCACCTGGGGCTTACCGACGGTCAGCTCGAATCCCTCACGGCGCATCTGCTCCACGAGGATCGCCAGCGCCAGCTCGCCGCGCCCCTGGACCTCCCAGGCGTCGGGCCGGGTGGTGGGCAGGACCCGCAGGGATACGTTGCCGATGAGCTCGCGGTCCAGGCGGTCCTTGACCTGGCGGGCGGTGACCTTCGCGCCCTTGGTGCGCCCGGCCATCGGGGAGGTGTTGATGCCGATGGTCATGGCGATGGCCGGGTCGTCCACGGTGATGAGCGGAAGCGGGCGCGGGTCCTCGGGGTCGACGAGGGACTCGCCGATGGTGATGTCCTCGATCCCGGCGACGGCGACGATGTCGCCGGCGTGCGCCTCTTCGGCGGGCTTGCGATCCAGCCCCTCGGTGACGAGGAGCTCGGAGACGCGGGCGGAGGACAGGGAGCCGTCGTGGCGAGCCCAGGCCACCGTCTGCCCCTTGCGCAGGGTGCCGTTGTGGATGCGCAGCAGCGCCAGGCGGCCCAGGAAGGGTGAGGCGTCCAGGTTGGTGACGTGGGCCTGCAGGGGGGCGCCCTCCTCGTAGGAGGGGCCGGGGATCCGCTCGATGATGGTGCGGAAGAGCGGCTCGAGGTTCTCGTTGGCCGGCAGCTCGCCGTCGGCCGGGGCCTCGGTGTCGGCGCGGCGGGCCTTGGCGGAAGCGTAGATGACGGGCACGTCCAGGACGGCGTCGAGGTCGATGTCGGGGTGCTCGTCAGCCAGGTCGCTGGCCAGGGACAGCAGCAGGTCAGTGGACTCGGAGACGACCTCGTCGAGCCGGGAGTCGGGGCGGTCCACCTTGTTGACCACGAGGATGACCGGCAGGTTCGCGGCCAGGGCCTTACGCAGCACGAAGCGGGTCTGGGGCAGGGGCCCCTCGGAGGCGTCGACGAGGAGGACGACACCGTCGACCATGGACAGCCCGCGCTCGACCTCGCCGCCGAAGTCGGCGTGGCCGGGGGTGTCGATGACGTTGATGACGATGCCCTCGGGGCAGCCGGCGTCCGCGGCCGAGGGGCCCGAGTAGTGGACCGCCGTGTTCTTGGCGAGGATCGTGATGCCCTTCTCGCGCTCCAGCTCGCCGGAGTCCATGACGCGCTCACCGGTGGTCTCCTCGGTGGCCCGGGCCCCGAAGGCCCCCGCCTCCCAGAGCATGGCGTCGACAAGAGTGGTCTTGCCGTGGTCGACGTGGGCGACAATGGCGACGTTGCGCAGATCCTGGCGCACGCTCATAGGGGGCACTTCTTCCGGTGGGAGGACGCCGCGGGCCAGGCACCGCTCAGGCACCGACCACAGGGCACGAAACAGAGAAAGACTAGAGGACGCCGGTCGCGACCTGCCATGGCCGGGCCAACACCCGGCATGTGCCGCCCCTCACCTCGACCATTCAGGCACCGGCAGCATCAACCGCATCGCGAAACTGCGAACCACGAGCTGCCGATCACTCCGCAGCCGATTCGACGTCCTCCACCTCCGGAGAAACGGCATATGCCCACAGGCACCCGAGCAGCACCACGACGCATGCCCCAGCGGTCATCAGCACACCCTCGCCCTGCCCCAGCCACACCGCAAGGGCAGGAACAGCCACATAGCCAAGCGGCGCGACACCATCCCCGGCGAGGTAGTCCAAGGCGAGCACAGAAGGCAGTGCATCACGCTCGACTCGAGACTGAAGAAACGTCTCCCAAGCCACACTCGTCGACGCAATCACAGCACTTGACACGAAGAGGGACACAGCGACCAGCCACAGAGGCGCACCGAGCACCACGCTGACCGGAACCGGAACGAAGCTGAGAAGCGCAACCAGGCAGAGCACTGGGCGCGACAAGCGGGATGGCAGACGAACCATGGACCCCACGATTCCACCGACCGCAAACAAGGACTCGCTGACACCGATGAACCATAACGCCTGATACTCATCGCGCAGCACGACGGGGAATAGCGTCATGTAACTCCCCCACACAGTAAAGTGCCACACCCCGGAGGCGACCAGCACAACGAGAACACCTCGGGAACGTGCAGCGGCCTGCAGTCCCCGCTTCAGCGCGGTCACGCGATCCGCACCACCCGTTCTGCGCCCCTTCGGCAGGCGGCTCTGGGAGAGCAGGCACACGAGCATCAGTAGGGATACCAACCACCAAGCGTCTGAAACACCTCGCCATGACTGCACCAGCGCGATAACTCCAGGGCCGGCGACCGCGCACAGACCAGCGACGACAGCCCTGGCAGAATTCATCCGATCCAGCAGATCCGATCGCACAAGGTCTGCGACATAGGACCCCATCGTTGGATACATGATCGATGCGACAAACTCCAATGTGAACGACACAGTGACGTAGACGCCGAGGCCAACCGATCCGGCACGACTCAGTATCGCGATCCCGCCACAAATGACGATCCATGCGGCTGCCGCACCGCCGAACATGGTCTTGGGGCTGACGTGGACCAGCATCTGCGGAGCCAACAACGCACCCAGGATGCCCGGCAGCGCACCCACGCCGAGAACGAGCCCGACACCGGAGGCGCTGTAGCCCTCCGATGCGACAGCTATCGCCAGCAATACTGGAACTGCCGAATTCGCCAGAACATACAGGCCTCGCGACACAAGAAACTCAACGACGTAGTCCTCCGCCATCAGCTTCATTCGACTACCCCTCCCGCCGCACTCCCAGTGCGCACTCGTCCGTCTCGCCGTCCATCGGAGCAGTGGTAGGCCACGTCACAGCAGCACGGTCACTGCCGCGAGCGCGACGGCGAGCAGTCCGGCGGCGGCGACGACCGGACGGTTGAGGCCGCTGGTGGCGCCGGTAGCCGCGCCGGGCGCCGCATCGTCCGCGGCCCGAGCGGGAAGGCTGCGCACCTGCTCGGCGTAGGCCTCGATGAGGGCCCCGGCATCACCGGTGTCGAGGTTGGTGCGGTGAGTCCCCTCCCCCACCAGGTACTCCGGGCGCACCGCCGGGGCCGGCTCGGTGTCCCGCAGGCCGTCGCGCCGCTCCTGCTGCTCGCGCAGCTCCTGGCGGCGCCGGAAGGACTCGGCCATGCCGCCGCGGCGGGGAGCGGCCGAGGCCCGCACCTCGACGTCGTCACGGGTGATGACCGACAGCCCCCAACGGGTGCGGCACATCTCGACCTCGTCCCAGCCCAGCACGTGAGTGCGCCAGGCGTTGCGGATGGTGAGGGCCCGCGGGGCCAGGGTGATCTGCGGGGCCCACCACAGCAGCCAGGTGAGGAAGGTGAGCAGCCCCGCCCAGGCCAGGGTGCGCAGCCCGTGGGCGGCGCCGTCGGCCAGGCCGATCGTCAGGGACATCCCCACCGCGGCCAGGCCGATGAGGACGGTGCCCAGGCGGGCCGGCAGGGAGCGGATGACGACGGTCGGCATGACCGGAGGCACAGTGGTGGTCACGGTGGTGGGCACGTCTTCTTGCACGGGCGCATCATGCCGCACCGGCTCGCGTCCGTCGTCATCCGCTCCGGTTGAGGGCACCGGCTCAGCTCTTGACGTAGCCGATGCTCTCGGGCCGGAAGGAGGCCAGCCCCTGGGCGCCGAAGTTGCGCAGCGTCTTGGGCACGGCGGTCAGCTGCATGCGCTGGTAGATCGGGATGTTGAAGACGTTCTCCCACAGGATCTTGTCGAGCTCGTTGGCGAGCTTGTTGCGCTCAGCGCCGTCGGGGGTCGAGCCGATCTTGGCGACGTGCTGGTCGACCTCGGGAACGGACAGTCCGGTGTAGTTGGACTGGCTGGTCGAGGCGTAGTACTGGCCCACGTTGGCCAGGGGGTACTGGGTGTTCTCGGTGGTGAAGGCCGTCAGCGCGTAGTTCTTCTTGTTGATGTACTCCGGGAAGTACTTGTCGATCTCGACCGTGGAGACACTGAGCTTGATGCCGACCTCGCCCAGCTGCTTCTGAAGGAGGTTGGCCTCGTTGGTGGCCACCGGGGCGTTGGAGGGGATGGTCATCACCAGCTCGAGCTTCGTGCCGTCCTTGGCGCGCACGCCGTCGGAGCCGGCCACCCAGCCGGCGCCGTCGAGCAGCTTCTTGGCGGCCTCGACGTCGTGTCCCCAGCTGGTGGAGTTGTCCTGGTAGCCCTCCTGGACGGGCAGGAAGAAGCGGTTGCCCATGAGGGTCTTCTTGGCGTCCACGGGCAGGCCCGCCAGGTCGGAGGCGGCGATGGCCTCGCGGTCGCAGGCCCGGGTGATGGCCTGGCGCACGGCCTTGTCCGCCAGGGGGCCGGAGGAGGCGTTGAACATGATGTGGCGCCACTGCAGGCCGGTGTTCTGGCGGACCTCGGCGTCGTCACGGCCGCTGGCCTGCTGGTAGACGTCGGCGGAGAAGATGTAGTCCAGGACGTCGATCTCCTTGTTGGCGAAGGCCTGTCCCATGGCCGAGTCGTCCAGGACGTGCAGGGTGACGGTCTCGAGCTTGGGGGCGGCGCCCCACCACTTGTCGTTGCGCTCCAGGGTGATGACCTGCTTGGACTCGTCGTAGCTCTTGATCTTGAAGGGGCCGGCGAAGTAGTCGTTGTTGAACTTGGTGGCGCCGGCCATCGACTCGTTGAAGGTCTTGGCATCGGCCATGAGCTCCTTGGGGCTGATGCCGGCCAGGGCGTAGGACCAGTCGGGGTAGACCGAGTTGAAGGTGACCTTGGCGGTCTGCTTGTCCACGATCTCGACCTTCTCGACCTTGTCGATTCCCTCGACGGTGGCCCAGGAGTAGCTGGGGTCCTTGACGTGGTCGAAGAACGCCTTGATGTCCTCGGAGTCCCACTTGCGTCCGTTGCCCCAGGTGGCCTTCTCGTTGACGGCCACGGTGACCACGGTCTTGCCACCGGCCTCCGCTGCCTCGAGCTTGGTGAGGAAGTCGGGGTTCGGCGTCGCCTTGCCGTCCTCGGCCCAGTCGACGACGTAGGGGGCGACGAACTTCATGACCAGCCGTGTGTCGACGACGTTGCCGTCCACGGTCGCGACGTTCCAGTTCGCCGGAGCCGAGCCGATGCCGAAGCGCAGCGTGCCCCCGTCCTGGAGCTCGTCGGGGGCGGCGGTGGGCACGCCGGCGGTGGAGCCCGAGGAGCCGGAGCCGTTCTTGGCGCAGGCGGCCAGGGCGGTCAGGACGGCCGCGGAGGCCGTCGTGGCAAGGAACATGCGACGGTTGAGCTTCATGGGAATCTCCGTTCACTAAGGGCGCCGTCGTCGGCGCGCGGTGGTGGGCAGGATCGGTGGACTGGATCGGTGGACTGGATCGGTGGACAGTGCGATGGGAGGACTCGGGGCGGGGGACCTCAGAAGACCGCGGTGCGCTCGGGGTAGTAGCAGGCGACGTCGTGGTCCTCGCCCTGGGAGCGGAACTCCGGCATGGCTCCCAGGCAGGCCGAGCGCTCGTCGTCGGTGAGTCCTGAGGCGAACTTCGGGCAGCGGGTGCGGAAGCGGCAACCCGAGGGCGGGTTGGCGGGGCTGGGCATGTCGCCCTCCAGGACGATGCGGCTGCGGCCGCGCTCCTTGGCCGGGTCCGGGATGGGGATCGCCGAGAGCAGGGCCTGGGTGTAGGGGTGGGCCGGGGCCTCGAAGATGGTGTCGACGTCGCCGATCTCCACGATCCGCCCCAAGTACATGACGGCGACGCGGTCGGCGATGTGGCGCACCACTGACAGGTCGTGGGCCACGAAGAGGTAGCTCAGGCCCATGGTGGCGCGCAGCTCGTCGAGCAGGTTGATGACACCGGCCTGAATGGACACGTCCAGGGCGGAGACCGGCTCATCGAGGACCAGGAGGCTGGGTTCGAGGGCCAGGGCGCGGGCGATGCCGATGCGCTGGCGCTGCCCGCCGGAGAAGTTGCGCGGGTAGCGGTTGGCGTGGCTGGGCTCGAGCCCGACGAGCTCCATGAGCTCCTCGATGCGCGGCCCGATATCCGCCTTCTTCCAGCCGTTGGCCCGCAGCGGCTCGGCGATGATGTCGAAGATCGGCAGGCGCGGGTCCAGGGAGGCCATGGGGTCCTGGAAGACGATCTGCAGGTCGCGGCGCACCTGGCGGCGCTGGGCCCGCCCCAGGTCGGCCGTGTCCTTGCCCAGGACCACGATCGTGCCCTCCTGGGGCGCCTGGAGGGAGAGGACCTCCATGAGGGTGGTGGTCTTGCCGCATCCGGACTCGCCGACCAGGGCCAGGGTCTCACCCCGGCGGACGTCGAAGGAGACGCCGTCGACGGCGTGGACGGTGCCCACGCGTCTTTTGAAGACGGCGCCCTTCATGAGGGGGAACTCCTTAACGAGGTCGGTGACGCGCAGGACCTCGGGGCGCTCGGCGTGCGGCAGGCTCATGGTCTCGGGAGTCTTGAGCGCCGGGACGGGGTAGATGTGGGAGTAGTCGAGCTGGTCCCGCTCGATCTCGTCGCGGCGGTGGCAGGCCGAGTACTGGGCGCCGGAGCCGGCCTCCTGGCCGTCGGTCCCGTCGCGCTCCACGAGGGTGAGCTCCGGCTCCTCCTGGGCGCACTCGGCCTGGGCCATGGGGCAGCGGGGGATGAAGGGGCACCCTCGGGGCAGCTCGAGCAGGGAGGGCGGATTGCCCTCCAGGGTGGCCAGGGCCGAGTCCTTGCGCGCGTCCAGACGGGGCAGGGAGCCGAGCAGGCCGATCGTGTAAGGCATGCGCGAGCGGTAGAAGATGTCGTCGACGTCGCCGGTCTCCACGATGCGCCCGGCGTACATGACGGCCACCCGGTCCGCCATACCGGCCACGACCCCCAGGTCGTGGGTAATCATGATGACGCCGGCACCGGTCTCCTTCTGGGCGGTACGCAGCACGTCAAGGATCTGGGCCTGGATGGTGACGTCGAGGGCCGTGGTGGGCTCGTCGGCGATGATGAGATCGGGGTCGTTGGCGATCGCGATGGCGATGACGGCCCGCTGGCGCATGCCGCCGGAGAACTCGTGGGGGTAAGCCTTAGCACGCACCTGCGGGTTGGGGATGCCCACCAGGTCGAGCAGCTCGACGGCGCGCTTGTGGGCGTCCGCCTCGCTCATGCCGGGCTGGTGGATCCTCAGGGCCTCGACGATCTGGGCGCCCACCGTGTACACGGGGGTCAGGGCGCTGAGCGGGTCCTGGAAGACCATGGCGACCTGGGAGCCGCGGATACGGGACATGTAGCCGTCGGGCCGCCCCAGCAGCTCGGTGCCGTGGAGGCGCACCGAGCCGGTGACCTCGGCGGACTCGTCGAGCAGTCCCATGACCGCCGTCGAGGTGACGGACTTGCCCGAGCCGGACTCGCCGACCAGGGCCAGCACCTCACCGCGGGCGACGGACAGGTTGACTCCGCGCACGGCGTTGACGCGCCCGTCCTCGGAGGGGAAGGAGACCTGCAGGTCGGTGACCTCCAGCAGCGGAGCCGTGCTGGTGGGGTCCGGCAGCGCGTCGTCGCCTCTGCGGGCATCGACGGCGGGCACGGCCGCGGCACTCTTCGTGGCCTCGGCGGACGTGCGGGTGCTGCTCGTGGGGCTCATGCCTTGCCTCCTGACTTGGACGAGGGATCGATGGCATCGCGCAGACCGTCACCCATGACGTTGACGCACAGGAGCATGAGGACGAGCACGGCGGCCGGGGCCAGGAAGATCCAGGGGTAGGTGGTCGCGGAGCGCTGCCCCTCGGCGATGAGGGTGCCCAGGGAGGTGTTGGGCGACTGGACCCCGAAACCGAAGTAGGACAGCGTCGTCTCGCTGATGACGGCGTAGGCCACGTTGATGGTGGCGTCCACGATGAGCAGGGAGGCGATATTGGGCAGGATGTGCCGGGCGATGATGACGGGACTGGGCACGTTCATGAAGCGGGCGGCATTGACGTACTCCAGGTTCTTCACGCTCAGCGTCAGGGAGCGCACCACGCGGGCCGTGAGCATCCACCCGAAGCCGGCCAGCAGGATGATGAACAGCGCGATGGAGCCCTTGGCGGCTCCGGCCCGCTGGGAGAGGATCGCGATGATGAGGAAGGAGGGCACCACCAGGAGCAGGTCGGTGGCCCACAGGGCGATCTTCTCCCACCAGCCGCCGAAGTATGCGGCGGAGGACCCGATGACGGCGGCGATGCCCGTCTGGAGCAGGGCGACGAAGACGCCGATCATCATGGACTTGCGGGTGCCCTCCACGACCATCGCGTAGACGTCGCGGCCGCCCTGGGTGGTGCCGAACCAGTGATCGGCACTGGGGGCCTGCAGGAAGGCGGAGGAGTCGACGTCGGTGAAGGTCCAGTGGGTCGCGGCGTCACCGAGGAGCGCGAAGAGCACCATGAGCAGGAAGCCGATCGCGCCGACGACGGCCCCCTTGTTGCGCCAGAAGCGCCGGGTGATGATCTGCCTGCGGGTCAGACGCCGGGAGTCCCTGGGGGTCTCCTTGGTGATGTCGCCCAGGTCATCGGGGCTCAGCGGGGCCTCCCCGCCCTGCTCGACGGCGGCGTAGCCGCCCACCGTCATCTGCTTGCCGATGGAGGCCATCCCGTTGGGTTCAGCATTGCGCGCCATGGGTCAGCTCACCCTCACTCTCGGGTCGACGATCGCCACGAAGACATCGGACAGGAGCGCGCCGGTGAGGGTGCACAGCCCGGAGAAGGCGACCACGGCCGTCACTCCGTTGATGTCCATACCGGAGATCGCGCTGATGGAGTACTCGCCCATGCCGTGCCAGCCGTAGACCCGCTCGGTGATGGCAGCACCGGTGAACAGGGTGGCCAGGGCGAAGGCGAAGTAGGTGGCCATGGGGATGAGCGCGGTGCGCAGCGCGTGGCGGGTCAGCGCCTTGCGCTTGATGAGGCCCTTGGCGCGGGCGGTGCGCACGTAGTCGGCGCCCAGGGTGTCGAGCATGAGGTTGCGCTGAAAGCGGGAGTAGGAGGCGATACCGCCCAGCGACATCGACAGGGTGGGAAGCAGCAGGTGCTGGAGGCGACCGAGGGCGCCCTCCCCCTCACCGGTGAACTCGAAGATCTGGAAGCCGGAGCTGCGGTTGATCTGGACGGCCAGGACCTGCAGGAGGATCGCGATGACCATGGCGGGGGTGGAGATGATAATCATGGAGATCAGGGAGATCGCGCGGTCGGAGAAGCGATACTGGCGCGTGGCGGTCCAGGCCCCCAGGGCCACTCCCCCGACCATGCCGATGGCTGCACCCAGGAAGACCAGCCGCACCGAGACGAAGATCTTGGTGCCGATGAGGGTGTTGATGAGCTCACCCTTGGGGGTGCGCCCCCAGTCCCAGTGGAAGAGCACGTTGCGCAGCCAGGTGACGTAGCGGTCCCACACGGGCAGGTCGTGACTGATGTTGTACTTCACGAGGTTGGCGTGAATGGCGTCCCAGTTGAGGGAGGGATCCTGACGGTTCCACAGGGCCGAGGGATCCAGGGAGGCCGAGGCCAGCAGATAGGCCAACGACGTTGCGATGAACAGCAGGACCGCGTAGTTCGCGATCCGGCGCGCCAGGTACGGGAGCATGCGTTCTCCTCCTTCGGACAACCCACCGGTGCATGGAACACCAGCCCGTGGCACGAGCACCTGACAGCCGTGAAGGTGACACCGTGTACGAACAAATGAACAGGGTCACAATACCTGCCGAGCGAAACTCAATGGATACATTTCCAGCATTCAGGAAATGCCCAACTGGTCGATATTCGAGGGGAAAGGAAACGCGGCGGTGGATTGAAAGTCCACCGCCGCGTCGTCAGACGTCTATCCTCAGCTCTCGGACCCGGAGGGTGCCTCATCGCCGTAGAGGTCGATGCCGGCTCCGGGGACGGCCCGGATGAGCTCGCGGGTGTAGTCCTGGCGCGGGTTGGCGAAGAGCTCGTCGGCGGCCCCGGACTCCACGATGCGCCCGTGCTCCATGACGACGACGTCGTCAGCGATCTGGCGCACGACGGCCAGGTCGTGGGTGATGAACAGGTAGGTCAGCTCCAGCTCGGACTGCAGGTCGGACAGCAGGCGCAGGATCTGGGCCTGGACCAGCACGTCCAGGGCGGAGACCGCCTCGTCGAGGACGACGATCTGCGGCTTGAGGGCCAGAGCGCGGGCGATGGCGACGCGCTGGCGCTGACCGCCGGAGAGCTCGTGGGGATAGCGGCGCATGACCGAGCGCGGCAGGGAGACCATGTCGAGCAGCTCGGCGACGCGCGCCTCGCGCTCCTTGGCGGTGCCGATCCCGTGGACCCGCAGCGGTTCCTCGACGACACGGAAGATCGAGTACATCGGGTCCAGGGAGCCGTAGGGGTTCTGGAAGACCGGCTGCATGATGCGCCGCAGGGCGAAGAGCTCCTTGGGCCCCAGGGTGGACAGGTCCACCCCGTCGTGGAACACCTTGCCGGAGGTGGGGTCGATGAGGTTCAAGATGATGTTGGCGACCGTGGACTTGCCCGAGCCGGACTCGCCGACGAGCGCCGTCGTCGTGCCCTTGCGGATACCGAAGCTGACGTCGTCGACGGCGGTGAGGGTCTTGTCCTTGCCCTTGGCGCCGCGCACCTCGAAGACCTTGGTGAGGTGCTCCACGCGCAGGATCTCCTCGGTGGCGCTCGATCCCAGGCTGGCGCCCAGGAGCTCGTCGTCGGTGACCTGGATGCCGCGGGCGTGGGCGGACTCGATGCGCCGGGAGGCCAGGGAGGGGGCGGCCTTGACCAGCCGCTGGGTGTAGGGGTGACGGGGGTCCTGGAGCACCTCGAGGCTGGGACCGGACTCGACGACCCGGCCGCGGTGCATGACGACGATGTGCTCGGCCCTCTCAGCGGCCAGCCCCAGGTCGTGAGTGATGAAGAGCATCGCGGTGCCCAGCTCGCGCACGAGGGTCTGGAGGTGGTCGAGGATGCGCCGCTGGACGGTGACGTCCAGGGCGCTGGTGGGCTCATCGGCGATGAGCAGGTCGGGGCGGGCGGCCAGGCCGATGGCGATGAGGGCGCGCTGGCGCATGCCGCCGGAGAACTCGTGGGGGTACTGCTTGGCCCGCCGGGAGGCCTCGGGCAGACCGGCCTGCTCCAGCAGGAGGGCCACCTGCTCGTCGACGTCGATGCGCCCGCCGGCCGAGGTGGCCGCCTTCTGGGCGCGGTCTGCGTGCCCGGTGTGTCCGGCGTGCCCGGCATGTTCGGCCATGAGGTGGGCGAGGCGGTCGTCGGCGACGCCGGCCAGGCCGTTGGCCCGCAGCGCCTCCTTGACCTGGAAGCCGATGGACCACACCGGGTTGAGATTGGACATGGGGTCCTGGGGCACCAGGCCGATGGAGGAGCCGCGCAGGGCGGTGAGCTCCTGGGTGCCCAGGTGGGTGATGTCGCGGCCCTGGAAGCGGATCGTGCCGCCGGTGACCCGACCGGTTCCGGGCAGCAGCCCGATGACGGCGTGGGCCAGGGTGGACTTGCCCGAGCCCGACTCCCCCACGATGGCGACCGACTGGCCGGGGTAGAGGGTCAGGTTCGCCTTGCGCACGGCCGGGACGAGCCCGGTCGAGGAGCGGAAGGCGACCTCCAGGTCACGGATCTCCAGGAGGGGGTCGCTCTCGGCCTTCCAGGAGGGCGCGGGGGCGAAGGTCTTGTCGGAGGCGCCTGAGGCGGTGGCGGTGGATGCGTTGGAGGGTGTCACTTGCGGGCCTTCGGGTCCAGGGCGTCGCGGACGACGTCGCCGAGCATGATGAAGCCGAGCACGGTCAGGGCCAGTGCGCCGGAGGGGAAGAGCAGGACGCTGGGGTGGCTGTTGAGGGCGTCCTTGGCGGCCGCGATGTCCGCGCCCCAGGAGACGACCGAGGAGGGCAGCCCGATGCCCAGGAAGCTCAAGGTGGCCTCCGAGACGATGAAGACGCCGAGCTCGACGGTAGCGGTCACGATGATGGGGGCGGCGGCGTTGGGCATGACGTGGCGCAGCAGCATGGCCACGCGTCCCGAGCCCAGCGCCCGCGAGGCGGTCACATAGTCCTCGTTCTTGACGCTCATCACCGAGCCTCGCGTGATGCGGGCGATCTGGGGCCAGCCGAACAGGGCCAGGACCAGGATGACGGTCAGGATCGAGCGGTCGTTGCGGAACATCTGCATGACGACGATGGCCGCCAGGACGAAGGGCACGGCGAAGAAGATGTCGGTGACGCGCGAGAGCAGCGCGTCGAAGAACCCGCCGAAGAACCCGGCCAGGGCCCCGACGGCCGAGCCCACGAGGACCACGATGAGGGTGGTGAAGATGCCCACGCTCACCGAGGCCCTGGCGCCGTGGACGGTGCGGGCGAAGATGTCGCAGCCCTGGATGTCGAATCCGAAGGGGTGGCCCCAGGAGGGCCCCTGGTAGGAGTTGACCAGCGTGCAGTAGCCGGGGTCGCGCGGGGCGATGAGCCCGGGGACCAGGGAGAAGGCCACGGCCACGGCGATGAGCACCGAGGCCGCCCAGAAGATGGGCCGACGGCGCAGCTGCCTCCAGGCGTCGACCCAGACGGAGGCCGGGGCGGACTCGTCGGCGACGGCGTCGACGGCGCCCAGGCCGATCTCGTCGTCGGCGATGACGAAGCGCTCCTGGCCCGGACGGGTAGTGGGGGACGTGGTGTTCTCAGGCATAGCGGATCCTCGGGTCCAGGGCGGCGTAGAGCAGGTCCACCAGGAGGTTGGAGATGATGAAGACGAGCACGAGCACGGTGGTGAAAGACACGACCATGGGGCCGTCGCCGCGGATGATGGCGGAGTAGAGGGTGCCTCCCACTCCCTTGATGTTGAAGATGCCCTCGGTGACGATGGCGCCTCCCATGAGGGCCCCCAGGTCCGCACCCAGGAAGGTGACGACGGGGACCAGGGAGTTGCGCAGGACGTGGACGATCATGACGCGGGCCCCGCTCAGGCCCTTGGCCCGGGCAGTGCGCACATGGTCGGCGGTGAGGTTCTCGGCCACCTCGGTACGGGTCAGGCGCAGCACGTAGGCGAAGGAGACGGCACCCAGCACCATGGCGGGCATGAGGAGCTCGGTGAAGCCGGGGCTCTCGCCGGCGGTCACGGGCAGCCATCCCAGGCGGACCCCGACGATGAACTGCAGGACGAAGCCGATGACGAAGGTGGGCACGGCGATGACCACCAGGGAGAGCACCAGGACGGTGGCGTCGAACCAGCCGCCCTTCCTCACTCCGGCGATGAGGCCGAAGCCGATGCCCGCGATGGCCTCGAAGGCCAGGGCCATGAGGGAGAGCTTGATGGTGATCGGGTAGGCCCGCACCAGCACGTCGAGGACGGACTCGGTCCCCCGCAGCGACTGGCCCAGGTCCAGGGTGAACAGTCCCTTGAGGTAGAGCAGGTACTGGACGATGAAGGGCTTGTCGAGGTGGTAGCTGGCCTTGATCTGGTCGATCACCTCGGGGCTGAGCGAGCGCTGGCCCCCGAGCGCGGCGATCGGGTCGCCCGGCAGGGCGAAGACCATGGCGTAGATGAGCAGCGTGGCACCGAAGAACACCGGGACCATCTGCAGCAGCCTGCGTGCGACGTAGCGAAGCATGTCTCCTTCTTCCTCCCGATCAGAACCTGGAGATGGCCTCGGCCTTGGCCCACAGGCGTCTGGCCTCGTCCGGGTCGTAGGTGAGGACCTCGTTGCCCGGGACATCCGGCGTCCAGCCCACAACGGTGGGAGCGGTGAAGTCCTTGGCGGGCGTGCGGGTGCCGTAGTAGAGCTTGTCGCAGATGAGCTTGCGGTCGATGGCCCGGCAGATGGCGGCGCGGCGGGCGCGTCCCTCCTCGTCCATCTTCCAGTGCTCGTGGGTGACGTCGATGGCGAGTCCCTGGAAGTAGGCGGCCGGCTTGTTGATGGCACGCTCGCCCAGCTGCTTCTGGAAGATGGGCAGGAAGGAGTCGGGGACTCCGTCAGTGATGTCGATGGCATCGGCCAGCAGGTCGTTGTAGACCGAGTCATAGCTCGTGTACAGTTTGAAGGTGATGCCCTTGTTCGCCACGGTGCGCCCGCCGGCGTAGGCGGGGTTGGGCTCCAGGACGATCCGGCTGTCGTGGTCCCAGGAGACAAGCCGGTAGGGCCCGTTGCCCACCGGCTTGGCGCCGTAGGCCTTGGGATCGGCGAAGGCCGACTCGGGCATCGGATAGTAGGCGTAGTGCCCCAGGCTGATCTTGAAGTCCGACGCCGGAGCGTTCAGCTCGACCGTGAAGGTGAGGTCATCCACCTTGGTCAGCCCCGTCAGCTCGGAGTCCTCGTCGTAGGAGAATCCCTTGATCCTCTCGAAGAAGGAGGAGCCGAGCTGAGCGTTGGACAGCAGGGCGCCGAACTTCCAGGCCTTGATGAAGGAGTCGGCGGTCACCGGGCTGCCGTCGGAGAAGGTCCAGCCCGGCTTGAGGGTGATCGTGTAATGCTGGTTGTCCTTGGTCTCGATGGAGGAGGCCACCTCGTTGATGACGTTGCCGTCCTTGTCGTAGCGGACCAGGCCGGCGAAGACCAGGTCGAGGACCCGCCCACCGTTGGACTCATTGGTGTTGGTGGGCAGCAAGGAGTTCTGCGGCTCCGAGAGATTGGCCAGGACGACGCCGCCGTTGGCGCTGGAGCGGGCCTCCTCGTAGACCGGGACAGCGGTCCAGTTGAAGTCGACGTTGGAGGCGTTGCGGGAGTAGCCGCCGAAGCCGTTCTGGTACCACAGCGGGATGCCGGGCAGGTCGGCGAAGAGCTGGGACTGGGCCTGACGGAAGTAGCCGTAGGCGGTCTGGGGGTCAGCGGAGCCTGCCGCCTTGGCCAGGAGGTCGTCGAAGGTCTTCGAGGAGTACTGGGAGTCGTTGGCACTGGCGCCGGTCTGGAAGGTGGCGTTGAGGAAGTTCTCCAGCGAGGGGTAGTCGGCCGACCATCCGGAGCGGAAGACGCCGAGCAGAGTGTGATTGGTGATGGCGGTGCGCATCTCGGAGAACTGGGCCACCGGCAAGGGCTCCATAGTGATGCCCAGGACGTTGGACACCGAGTGGCACACGGCCTCAACCCAGGTCTTGTGAGGACCGTCGGAGTTGTAGGCCAGAGTCAGCTTGCCGCTGCCGCTGCCTAGCCCACCTCCTTCCGAACCCGATCCGCGCGAGCATCCTGAGACCAGGAGCAGGCCGAAGGCGGCCGCGCCGAGCCCGAAGCCACGGCGCGACACTGTCAGGGCGTTGTTCATGCGACCTCCATGGGGCATGGAACTGACTGGGATGATCACTGGGACACAGGGTTTCCGGCGCGCTGAGGGGCTCAGGCACCGCCCATAGGCGGGGATACTACGTCCACCGAGGAAACAGGACCGACACGTGGAACACGCGTCAAACCGTGAGATACCAGCGCGTTCAGGCGTTCCAGGCTCGGGCGAGCAGCTCGTAGGAGCGGCGTCGCAGGGCCGGGGCGTGGGCGTAGGTGACTACGAGGATCTCGTCAAGGTCCCACCGGGCGGCCTGCTCACGTAGCCGGGCGGCGACGTCGTCGGCGGTGCCCACGAAGGACAGGGACATGGCCGCCTCGACGGCATCCTCCCTGCCGGGTGCGTAGGCGCGCCAGGCATGAGGGTCCTGGCTGGGCGGATCGAGGGGCCCGGGCCGGTTGCCGACGATGCGGGCGGCAGCGGCCATGGCGGTGCTGAACAGCAGGCGGGCCTCCTCCTGGCTGGGGGCCACCATGACGTTGACGGCGGCCGCGACCCGCGGGACGTCCGGCGCGCTCTGGGGGACGGGGGCACCTTCCGTGCGGGACTCCAGGACGGAGCGGTAGGTGGCGATCGCCGCCTCGGCCTGGACCGGGGCGAAGTGCGAGGCGACGGCGAAGGGCAGTCCGAGCCGGCCGGCCACGCGGGCGCCGTTGACCGAGGAGCCGAGCACCCACACGGTCGGGTGGGTGCCCTCCCCGGGGATGGCCCGCACCCGGGGGCCACCGGGCTCAGGGGCGTGGAGGGCGTCGTCGGGAATGCCGGGGGCGCCCAGGAAAAGGGAGCCGGGGACCCGTTCCGGCACGGGCTCGTCGCCGAGATAGGTGAGGATCTCCAGGATCTCCTCGGCGAAACGCCCTGGATCGGAGGCCCCTCGTCGCAGCGCGGCGGCCGTGCGCTGGTCGGTGCCCGGGGCCCGCCCCAGCCCCAGGTCGACGCGACCGGGGTAGAGGGTGGCCAGGGTTCCGATCTGCTCGGCGACGACGAGCGGGGCGTGGTTGGGCAGCATGATCCCACCGGAGGCGACACCCAGACGCTCGGTGGCGGCCAGGACCTGCCCCATGAGGACGATGGTCGCCGAGGACAGGTAGGTGGTGGAGCCGTGGTGCTCGGCCAACCAGTAGCGCTCGTAGCCGGCGGCGTCGGCGGCTCGAGCCAGGGCAATCATGTCGGTGAGAGCGTCGGTGCGGCTGCATCCGGCGCTGACGGGGACCATGTCCATGACGGACAGGACGGGTGCGGCCCGCCTTTCGGGCTGACTCATACGGGCACTCTAACCCCCGCCGACCACCCCGAAACGGGCCTTGAGGCCCGTGTGCCCCACCGAGCGCGGAACCCGGCGGGGCACACGGAGGGTCAGACCCGCGTTGTCAGACGGTCAGCGAAGGCGAATGCGCGCGGGCAGCAGGCCGGTGGCGACCACGGACTTGAGGATGTCTCCCACGATGAAGGGCACCAGCCCCAGGCTCAGGGCAGTGCTCCAGCTGGCGCCCGTGGCGACCTTCAGCCAGATGAGGCCCGGGACGTAGACCGAGGCCGAGGCCAGCAGCATGAGGGCGATGCCGGTGGCGACCCGGGAGGTCACAGAGCCGGAGTGGCGCGACCACACGGTGGCGGCGCGTCCGGCGATGGCGGCGATGAGGGTGTAGCCGATGACGTAACCGAAGGTCACGACGGTGCCGCCGCTCCAACCGGCCAGGACCGGGGCACCGACAGCGGCCAGGGCACCGAGGAGCAGCGCAGACAGGGCGCCACGGCGCGAGCCGAGCACGGCACCGACACCCAGGGCCGCGAAGGTGCCCATGGTGATCGGAACGGGAGTGAAGGGCAGGGGGATCGTGATCTGGCCGATGAGGATCAGGGAGAGCGTTCCGGCCAGGACCAGGCCGGCCTCGCGAACGCGGGCGAGCGCGGGACTGTGGGCGAGGCTGCCGGCGGCTGACGTGGAGGAGAGTTTGGTGACCATGGCCCCACCCTACGGGGATCACAGAACTGACGAACGACCGGTTCCCACCGAAGAGCCACCGCGCAACTTGTAGGTTTCCTACAACGATGGCGCGGTTAACTGCCTTGAAATCCGTGATTACCCGTCGGTTCTCACAGTTCAGGCAGGTGTCCGTCGATCCAGGTGAGGATGTCGCCGGTGACTTGATCCCGATTAGTCTCGTTGAGCAGCTCGTGGCGCCCGCCCGGATAGAGGATGACGCAGACCTCCCGCACGCCGGCGCGACGGTAAAGGGTGGCGGAGCGCTGGACGCCCCGCCCCATGGCGCCGACCGGGTCCCGGTCACCGGAGGCCAGGAGCATGGGCAGCTGCGCGGGCACGGCCGTGGCGTGGGCGGCCGTATTGACGGCCCTTCCTCCGGCAACGAGGTCGCGGAAGAAGCTGGCGGTGCACACGAATCCGCACCAGGGGTCGGCGACGTAGCGGTCGACCTCATGAACGTCCCGGCTGATCCAGTCGGCCTCGGTGCGGTTGGGGGCGAAGTGGCGCTGGTAGGGGCCGAAGGCGAGCGCGTTGAGCAGCCGAGAGGGGTGGCGCGGGCCGCGCAGCCGGGACTCCCCGGCACAGACCGCGACGGCGGGACGGGTCAGCGCACCAGTTCCTGAGCCGGTCCCCAGCAGGATGAGGCCGGCCAGCTCACCGCCGCGGCGCGCGGCCAGGTCGCGGGCCAGGAAGGAGCCCCAGGAGTGGCCCACCAGGAAGACCGGAACATCGGGCCAGGCCCGCCGAGCCGCGTCCAGCACGGTGCCCATGTCGGCCACGACCCTCTCCCAGCCGCCCTTCTCGGCGACGAAGCCGAAGCCGCCCGGGGCGGCGGTGGCCCCGTGGCCGCGGTGGTCGCCGGCCAGGACCGCATAGCCCTCCTCCACCGCCGAGGCGGCGAAGCGGGCGTAGCGCGAGGCATGCTCGGCCATGCCGTGGGCGATGACGATGATGCCCCGGGGGCGGGCGGCGCCGGGTACTTGCGGACGCGGCGCGGCCGAGGTGGGCGCTGGGGAGTCGGTCTCGGGGGCGTCGGCCACCAGGAGGGAGCCGTCGATGAGCCACTCGGGGAGCCAGATGTGCACGACCAGACGCGTTCCGTCGTCGGCTGTGAGCCGAGTAAGGCTGGTCTGCATCGGGTCCTCCTCAAGCAGCGTCGTCAATCGACGTCAACGGGGCGTCGGTCGGGCTCAGGTCGGCATCGGTCATCATTGATCGTGTCGACGACTGGCGGTCGGCGGCGACGTCGGATCCGCGGACTGGGGCCGAGATCTCCCGTCACCCCAGGGTGGATCCTAGTTGTCCGACGTCGAGCCGGCAGCGTTACCGTCGAGGTGATTCTCAGATGCCCCAGGACGGGCACGCTGCAAAGCTGCCGTAGACGGCCACTGATGACTGACTGCACCGGAGCATTGCCTACATTCCTGATGGTTTCATGAGTCCCCGTCTTCCGTATCCCGACCGTTCTCCTCATATCCCCCACCCGTCCGGCTCCGCTCCGGCACCTGGTCTACGGTGGTCGCCATGGCAGCCCACTCCTTCACCCTCGTTCCCGCCGCCTACGTCTACCTCCTGCGTCCCGATCCGGGTGCCGTGGACCGGGCCGCCGGAGCGGCGAGCAGCGCGACCCAGGTGCTCCTCCAGCTGCGGCGGAACACCGGCTACATGGACGGGCACTGGGCCTGCGGCGCCTCGGGGCACGTCGAGGCCGCCGAGAGCGTCCTGGAGACGGCTCTGCGCGAGACCGATGAGGAGCTGGGGATCGGCGTCGAGGCGGAGGACCTCGACGCGCTGACGGCGATGCACCGCACCAATGACCTGGGCGGCGCGGCCCTGGAGCAGCGCATCGACCTGTTCTTCACGCTGCGGACCTGGACGGGCACGCCGGCCGTGCGTGAGCCGGCCAAGAACGCGGGTCTGCGCTGGTTCTCACTGACCGACCTGCCCGAGGCGGTCCCGCCGCACGAGCGCCACGTCCTGGAGCTGCTGGCCGCCTCCCTCGACGGCGGGAGGCCGGTGCCCCCGATCATCACCTTCGGATTCGATGAGGGCCAAGACATCGACCGCTATGGCGTCGCCCTGCCGCACTGAGCTCAGCTCGCCAGGAAGGCCTCAATGGCGGGAAGCTCGCGGCGGGCCTGGGCCAGTCCGGCCTCGAAGGCGGTGACGATGCGGTCGTAGCGCAGCTCGCCGTTGGCGATGGGCATGCGCTCGGGCCGGAAGAGGTATGCGCGCCCCTGGCTGCGCAGCTGCTCCAGCTCCTCGACGGTGCGGTTGTAGTTCTCGGGGCGGTCGATGACGGCCTGGACCAGGGCCGGGTAGCGGGGGTAGAGCCGCTGAAGGATCTCGATCTCGTGGCGACGCATGGGCGGCTTGCGGTAGCCCTCGGGGCGGGTCATGACCACGAGCAGCTTGTCGTAGCCGTCCACGCGGGCGGCATCGATGGCGAAGCCGCCGGTGGGCCCGACGGCGCCGTCCACGTAGGGGGCGCCGTCGACCTCGACCATGGGCATGAGCACCGGCATCGACGACGACGCCCGGGCCCGCACCAACAGGTCACCCATGGTGGGCATGTCCTCCAGGCCCCAGTAGACCTCCTCGCCGGTGTCGCAGCGGAAGGCGCCCAGGCGCACCGTGGTGGGTGAGGCGGCGAAGGTCTCCCAGTCGAAGGGGATGGACTCGTCGGGGGCGGAGGTGTGCAGGTAGATGTGCTCGGAGTTGAAGTAGCCCTTGCCGGTCACGAAGCTGCCCCAGCCGCCGGCCTGGGGATCGGTGGTCAGTCCCAGGTAGGCCTCACGGGTGCGCCAGGTGTCCCGGGAGACGAAGTTGCAGGTGTTGGTGCAGCCCGCTGAGATACCCCCGACCCAGGGGAAGGAGAGACCGGCCTCCAGCATGACGCGCACGAGGCCGGCCGTGTAGGCCCCGCGCATGCCGCCGCTCTCGAAGACGAGGGCGACGTCGTCGGGTCCGTGGGTGATGGGAGCGGGCCGGTGGTGAGGGTCGGAGACGGGGACGGGCCGTTGGACAAGGTCGGAGACGGGGACGGGCCGTTGGACAGGGTCGGAGACGGGGACGGGCCGTTGGACAGGGTCGGAGACGGGGACGGGCCGTTGGACAGGGTCGGAGACGGGGACGGGACGCGAGATCACGCCCGGGAGCCTATGGGTTCCATGGCGCCATCGCACGGGTGATTCCCGCCCCATGTCGGCCGAGCGGTCGGGAGAGTAGCGTGAGGCCATGAGTTCCTCCAGCGCGCTGCGCATTCTTGAGCCGATGACCATGCGCGGGCTGACCGCCCGCAACCGCCTGTGGCTGCCGCCGATGTGCATGTACTCGGTCGAGGCGCAGGACGGCGTCGTCACCGACTGGCACGTGGTCCACTACGCCAGCCGCGCGGTGGGAGGTTTCGGCACGGTCATCGTGGAGGCCACGGCGGTCACCCCGGAGGGGCGCCTGTCCCCCAACGACCTGGGGCTGTGGTCGGATGAGCAGGTCGCCGGCCAGCGCCGCCTGGTGGAGGCGATCCACGCCGGCGGGGCCCTGGCGGGTATCCAGATCGGGCACGGCGGCCGCAAGTCAGGGACCCCACCGTGGCGCCCCAAGGTGGAGGGCGCGCGCACCGGCACCCTGGAGGGATGGGAGCTGCTGGCCCCCAGCGCGATCCCCTTCACCCAGCACGCGGTTCCCACCGAGCTGGACGAGGCCGGGATCGGTCGAATCGTGGAGGCCTTCGCGGCGGCCGCGCGGCGCGCCGTCGAGGCCGGCTACGACGTCGTCGAGATCCACGGGGCCCACGGCTACCTCATCCACGAGTTCCGCTCCGCCCTGTCCAACCAGCGCACCGACTCCTACGGCGGAAGCGTGGAGAACCGGCAACGCTTCCCGCTTGAGGTGGTGCGGGCCGTGCGCGAGGCCATCGGGTCGGAGACGGTGCTCGACATCCGGCTGTCGGCCTCGGACTGGGCCGAGGGCGGCGTCACCGGTGAGGAGACCGCCGCCTTCAGCCGCGAGCTGGTGGAGGCCGGCGTCGACGTCCTGCACATCTCCAGCGGCGGGAACGTCCCGGCCGCGGTGCCGGTGGGGCCCGGCTACCAGCTGCCGCTGGCCGAGCAGGTGAAGCGGGCCGTGGCCGGCAGCGACGTCCCGGTGGTGGGCGTGGGTCTCATTGAGGAGGCGGCCCAGGCCGAGCAGGCGCTCATCGCCGGGCAGGCCGACGCGATCGCCGTGGGCCGGGCCGCCCTGCGCGACCCCTACCTGCCGCTGCGCTGGGCGGCCGACCTGGGGGCACGCTCCTGGGACGAGGCCCCCTGGCCCATCCAGTACTGGCGCGGCACCTGGAGCTGAGCGAGTCCTCGGACCGCCCGACACTAGTACTATCTCTTGGGAAGTCCTCAGTCGCATGCGACGTATCCATCTTCTGGAGGTAGATCCTTGGGCAGCAGCCATTCGACGGCACCCAGTGCGCAAAGGCACCGCGGGGACGTGTACTCCTCGCAGTGCCCGTGCCGCGATCTTCTGGAGGTCGTGGCCAACAAGTGGTCCGCGCTGGCCATCGGCGCACTGGCCGAGGGACCGTTGCGCTTCGGGGAGCTGCAACGGCGCCTTCAAGGCATCTCGCCGAAGGTACTGACCGCTATGCTGCGCCGGTTGGAGGACCATGGGCTCGTGCACCGAGAGGTGATCCCGGAGGTTCCTCTTCACGTGGAGTACTCCCTGACGGAGGTCGGCCGGAGCGCCGTCGAACCGGTATTCGCGCTTCGCGAATGGGCCGAGTCCCGATACGCGCATGCGCTGACTCACGCGAGGTCGACGCCGTAGGTCGCGTGTCGATGCGAAGGTGATTCCCCAGGGCCATGTCCCGGGGAATCACCACTGCGCACAGTTCGTCGGGAACACACCCGAGCCCTCGACATCGGACGCTGAAGGTGCTGCGGGCCTACGGCGCGCCCACGAGTCCCTGGGTATCCGGACGTCGTCACGGCCGACGCACCAGCACCACACTATCTTCTTGATAGTAGGGGTCATTGCGGGTAACCACTTTCTTCTGACTACGGTGTGTGCTCGTTGACGGTGCACGTCCGTCGAACCTGGCACAAGCCGATGAGCAAGGAGAGCAAGGAGCTATCGATGCCCTCAAGCAGCCCTGACACCCAACGCACCATGACCGCTGTCGTCACTCGATCCGGAGGCTCGGTGGACATCCCGGATGCCCTGGTCGATGCCACCGTCCCCGCCCCGGCGGCTCCCACTGGCCACGACATCCTCGTGGAGGTCAAGGCACTGTCCGTCAACCCCGTTGACGTCAAAGTGCGCGCCGCCCTCAACCACGCCGGCGGCGAGGAACGCATCCTGGGATGGGATGCAGCGGGAACGGTCATCGCGGTCGGCGAGCAGACCACCCTCTTCCAGCCCGGCGATGACGTCTACTACGCCGGAGCACTGGAGCGTCCTGGCTCCTACGGACAGCTGCAGCTCGTGGACGAACGCATCGTTGGACCGAAGCCGAGCTCGTTGGACTACGCGAGTGCGGCGGCGCTGCCCCTGACCTCCCTCACCGCGTGGGAGGCTCTTTTCGACAAGCTCCACCTGAGCAGGGACTCCGCAGGCACGATCCTTGTGCTGGGAGCCGCCGGAGGGGTGGGCTCCATGGTGATCCAGCTGACCAAGGCCCTCACTGATGTCTCCGTCATCGCCACTGCCTCACGTGAGGAGTCCCGCGACTGGGTCCGGTCACTGGGTGCCGACGCCGTGGTGGACCACTTCGCCGAGGACCTCGCACAGCAGGTTCTCGCCATCGCACCGGACGGCGTCGACTACGTCTTCACCCCGCAGAGCCGAGGGCGCGTGCCGCTGCTGACCACGGTGGTTCGTCCTTTCGGGGAGATCGTCGCCATCGACGACGAGCGAGACCTGGACCTGTACGCGCTCAAGGACAAGGCCATCTCATGGCACTGGGAGTTCATGTTCGCCCGCCCCAGGCACGGCTACGATCTGATCACCCAGCACCACATCCTCTCCACCATCGCCGAGCTCATCGACAGCGGAAGAATCCGTGGCAGTGCGTCCCAGACGCTCACGCCTCGCAATGCTGCGCAGATACGGGCAGCTCACCGCCTCATCGAGAGCGGGCGCACAATAGGAAAGATCGTTGTGACCGACGCCGGCTGAGTCGACCGAATCGGGACCGAAGCGGGCCCCGATCGCCGTATGCAGCGGGCTATCCGACGGCGTCGAGGTAGAGCCAGCGGCCGGCGCGGCGAGTGAAGCGGGAACGCTCGTGCAGGGCGTCGTCCACCACTCCCCCGCACCCGTCGCCGCTGCGGTAGGTGGCGGTGAACTCCACAATGCCGGTCTCGTCGTCCGCCCCGCCATCGACGGTCTCGTGGATGGTCAGTCCCGTCCACCGGGTCCCGGGGTGGCAGTAGGGCCCCTCGGGACGGGTGCGCGGGTGCCAGGTGCGGAAGAGGTAGTCCTCGTCGCCGACGACGAAAGCCGTGTAGCGCGAGCGCATGAGGGCCTCGGCGGTGGGCGCCGGGGCGCCGTCGTGGAGCGGCTCGCAGCACTGGGCGTAGGTGCGCCCGCTGCCGCAGGGGCAGGGGGAGGCGCCGTGCACGCCGGCGGCGCGGATCGGCGAGTCCGGCCGGCCCCTGCGTCCGCCCCGCTTCCCCGCCACGCTCAGGCCCCCTGCCAGTAGGCGTGCAGGGCCTGGGCGAGCCAGGGTCCGTCCTTGACGCCGCACATCTCGCGGGCCGAGTGCATGCTCAGCAGGGGCACGCCGACATCGACCGTGGTGATGCCGAGGCGGGTGGCGGTGATGGGGCCGATGGTGGAGCCGCAGGGCACGGCGTTGTTGGAGACGAAGTCCTGACTGGGCACGCCCGCGGCGGTGCAGGCCCGCGCCCAGATCGCAGCGCCCGTGGCGTCAGTGGCGTAGCGCTGCTGGGCGTTGATCTTGAGCAGGGGGCCATGGTTGATGAGCGGCTGGACGGCCGGGTCGTGCAGGTGGGAGTAGGCGGGGTGGACGGAGTGCCCCGCGTCGGCGCTCACGCAGGTCGAGCGGGCCATGAGGGCCTCGAGGCCGTCACCGCTGACGCCCAGGACCCGGGCCAGGCGCCGCAGGAGCGTCTCGAGGAAGGGGCCACCCGCCCCGGAGCGGGTGTCCGAGCCGACCTCCTCGTGGTCGAAGGCGACCAGGATGACGGGCTCGGCGGGCTCGGTCTCGGCGGCCGCGAGCGCCTCGAGGGCGACCAGTCCGGCGTGGACGGAGGAGAGGTTGTCCAGGCGGGAGGAGGCCAGGAACTCTCCGTCGCGGCCGAAGCGAGCGGGCGCCTGGGTGGGGTAGGTCAGGACGTCGTGGCCGGCGAGCTCGGCCGGATCGATGCCGGCAATCTCGCACAGGTGGGTCTCGACGGCGTCGGGGGCGGTATCGGGTCCGGCCAGCGACCACAGGGGCAGCAGGTGGGTCTGGCGGTCCAGGTGGAGGGTGTCGTTGACGCTGCGGTCCAGGTGCGGGGCGATCTGGGACACGCGGGCGATGGGGCCGGTGCGCACAAGGTGGACGGCACCGTCGCGGGTGGTCAGGCGCCCGGCCAGGCCCAGCTCGCGGTCGAGGAATGAGGCGAGCAGGGGGCCGCCGTAGACCTCGGCGTTGATGAGCTGCCAGCCGGAGCGGACGAGGGCGGCGGCGGGCTTGAGCTTGAGGGCCGGGGAGTCGGTGTGGGCGCCGACGATGCGCAGGCCTGCCCTCGGGGCGAGTGTCTCGGGCAGAGCCCAGGCGGCGATGGCGCCATCGCGGATGACGTAGCCGCACCGCGGCAGGTCCTCCTGCCAGGAGACGGTCTCATCGGCGCCGGTGAAGCCGGCCCCCTCCAGGCGGCGGGCGACCTCGGCGGCGGCGTGGTAGGAGCTGGGAGAGGCGGTGACGAAGTCGATGAGCGAATCGGTGTAGGCGTCGTCGTCGCGCAGGATCTCGGCAGCGTCACGGGTGGGGGTGCTGGCGGCATCAGTCATGGCCCCAGTCTTCCACCGGTGCGCCCCACGCCCCGACCGACCTCCCAAGCAAACCCACCGTGAGGTAGGGCAGAATCGGGGTGTGAGTATCTCTCAGCCAGTCATCCCGCCCGCCTCGTCCACGCCCGTGCGCGCCGTCCTGCTCGATGCCGACGGCGTTCTGCAGCTCATCGGCACCCCGTGGGGCGAGGCGCTGACCCGCGGCGGCGGCCCTACCTTCGCCCAGGCCATGATCGATGGTGAGACTGACGCCCTGACGGGCCGGGAGACCCTCACCGAGCTGCTGGAGCGGGTAGTGGGCAATCTGAGGCTGGAACTGAACGCATCGGACCTGCTTGAGATGTGGCACCGGGCCACACCCGACCCGCTGGCCTGGCAGCTGGTGGGTGACCTGCGCGAGGCGGGCTACACCACGGTCCTGGCCACCAACCAGCAGTGGGAACGCCGGGCCTGGATGCGCGAGGAGCTGGGCTATGACGGCCTGTGCGACATCGACGGCTACTCCTGCACGCTGGGGGTGGCCAAGCCGGATGCCGCCTACTTCCACCGACTGCTGGAGCTGGCGGGGGTGGCCGCCGACCAGGCCCTGTTCGTCGACGACAACGCCACCAACATCGCCGCGGCCCGCGAGGTGGGTTTGCGCACTATCCACCACCCGGCCGACGCCGGCGGCGAGCTCCTACGCCGCGAGGTCGCCCAGGCCCTGACGCCGGTCGCCTCTCCGCCGCAAGGATGAGCCGGCGGGCCGCTGTTCCTCCTTCCGGAACTTGCCCAACCGGCGCGGTCGGGGAAGACTCCCCCTGACAGGAGCGTTCACAGGGAAGGACACCTCATGGCAGGAACTGCGACGGACGACCACGCCCCCGGGACCACGACCGCTGAAGGAGCTGCGTCCACCGTCGAGTCCTCCGCCTCCACGACCCGCCGCGCCCCGGAGGTCTTCCTGCGCCTCATCACGGCGATCCACTCCGTCCTGCCGGGCTTCGTGCGCCGTCGGCTGCCGGTGACCTTCATCGGCTACGCGATCATCAACGGCTCCGCCTTCTTCCTGGACATCACCTGCCTGTGGGTGTTCTACAACCACCTTCACTGGTTCTACCCCGTGGCGGTCACGGTCGGCTACGCCATCGCGGCCGTCTACTCCTTCCTGCTCAACCGGTGGCTGAACTTCCAGGCCCACGGGCACGTCGTCCAGCAGGGGGCGGGCTACATGGCCGGGGTCGTCAGCCAGTACGTCATCTTCATCCTGGGGCTGTCCTCACTGCTGCACTGGTTCGGGGTCAACGCCGAGCTGGCGCGCGTCATCTCGGCCTGCTGCGAGGGCATCTACCTCTACGTGTTCATCCGGCTGTGGGTGTTTCGCGGGGTGCCGGAGCCCGAGGAGCAGTCCCAGTAGGTACCCGATCGGGGACGTCCTTCTTCGACGAGGACTGCGTTGTCCTGCAGATGACTGAGGTCCGGCCTCAGTCATCTGGAGGACAAGTACGTTCTGGGCGGGAAACGCAGTTCCCGATCCAGGGCGCCACGACTCCTGAGACGCTCGCCCGGGCGGGAGTCCGGGGACAGGCCGCCCCGGCGGCGATGGCGGGCTGATGGAGGATGTCTGGCGGGTCGCCGGTGCCCCTGCGCGAAGGGACACCCAGGTACCGCGCCCTCACCAGGAGGCGCGAGTCGTCTCGGTGGGGCCGTCGAGCTCGGTGAAGCCGGCGTCGGTGACGCTGACGGGCCGGGTGGTGGTCTCCCACTGCTCCCGGCTGGGCACGACGACGCGCACCCGGTAGCCGTCCTCGGCCCAGGCCCGCCTCATGGCGGGGGGCATGGCGCTGCTCTCCCAGGCCAGCTGGGCGGCGTGGCCGCACTGGGCGGCCAGCTTGCCCGAGGTCATCTCGTGCAGGGGGGTCACCTCGATCGTCACGAGGGCCCCGCTGGAGGCCGACGCCGCCGTGAGCGCGATCCGCTCGGCCGCGGCCGGATCCTGGGCGACGCGCGCAGTGATCTCGGCGGGCGGTGGGGGCAGCTCGTCACCGGGTGGGAAGTGGGTGCCCTCCACCTGGGTCTTGGCCAGGGCCCCGGGCAGGGGGCGCACCGGGCCGGGCACGAAGGCGCGGGCGGCCGCCTGCCCCCAGCCGGCCGGGCCGTCCTGGGTGACGGTGACGCCGTCGATGTCCTGGACCTCCTCCCAGCGCTTGCCGCGGGCCCGGCGCACGAGCTTGCGGATGCGCCCGTCGCGCCAGTAGTCGACGGCCGGGTTCCACGGCCCGCCGGGGGCGGCGGCGGGTGAGGCCAGGAGGGAGACGACGGCGCGGGCGGCCGCCTCGGCGACGTCGATCCTCCGGGGCGGGTGGACCTTGTCGTAGCGCACGGCGATCTGCATGCCCCAGGGCACGGCGTGGTCCGGGTTCCCGGACAGGGAGGGCAGAGGCTGCGAGGACAGGAACGGCGAAGACGGCGAGGCGGAGTGCGGCACGGGCAGGAGCCTACGGGGTCGCGATCGACGGCGTCAGGTCCCGCCGGATCCCCACCTCCCGCAGGACTGCTGGAGCGACAGCGCCGTTCGAGGGAAGCGACCAACCACACCTTTTCCCACCAGACGGCCGATAAGCCAGAGGTGAAGATCCTCCTGGGGCAGGAGATGAACCCAGCGGCGAGTCGTTTAGGTTGCCGTCATGCCACCACATGTTCCACCCACCCTCCCCGGTCCCCTCGGCTCGCCGCCGCCGGCTGTGCCACCCTCCCACCCCCGGATGTTCAACGGCGCGACCGTTCACGGCATCAAGGGCATCCGCAAGCTGCGTCACCCCGCCGAGATCCCACTCCTGATCGCGACCAGCATGGCGACTGCACTGGCCTACCTGGTGTGGATCGCCCTGGTGATCTGGCTGGTCACCGTGCCCGAGCCCACCGGTTTGGGGGCTCAGGTTCGCGACTTCTTCCTCAGCCAGGAGAACAGCGGCATGCAGTTCCTCCTGCTGGTGCCCCTCATCCCGATCATCCTGTGGGTAGGGCGCGCGATGCTGTACGCCAAGCTCCGCGCGACCGCGGTCCAGATGAGTCCCACCCAGTTCCCGGAGGGCTATCGGATGGTTGTCGAGGCGGCCCAGCAGTTCGGCCTGCGCCGGGTCCCCGATGCCTACGTGACCATGGGCAACGGTCAGATCAACGCCTTCGCGGCCGGCCACGGCTACCGGCGTTTCGTGGTCGTCCACTCCGACATGTTCGAGATCGGTGGCCGGGCCCGCGACCCTGAGGCGCTGCGCTTCGTGATCGGGCACGAGGTCGGGCACCTCGCCGCGGGTCACATCTCCATGCTGCGCCTGCTGTTCGTCACCCTCGGCCTCAACGTCCCGCTTCTGGGCAAAGCGCTGGTTCGGGCCCAGGAGTACACGGCGGACAACCACGGCTACACCTACGCGCCTGCGGGCGTGCCCGGGGTCGTGGGGGTGCTCTCCGGCGGCAAGTACCTGGGTGCGGAGGTCAACACCCACGCCCTGGCGGATCGCGCCACGCGGGAGAAGGGACTGTGGCTCCACATGACCGTCTGGCGGTCCACGCACCCGGTCATCACCTGGCGCGCCCACGCCCTGCGCGACCGCACCCGCCCGGGGCGGATCATGATCCGTCCGCCGGAGTTCACGGCGTGGTTCCCGCCGCCGGCTCCCAGCGGCAGCGGGCCGTCCGGTTCGTGGCCGACGCCGGAGCAGATGCTCGCGGTGCTGGACTCCACCTCCTCGGCCGTGCCCAGCGAGGAGCAGTTCGGTCGCTACCCCGGTGTGGTCTACGAGATCCCTCGCGATGAGCTGCGCTGGGCCTCCCCCGTTCCCGTGCCCGTTCCGGTGGGAACCGCGTCTGTCGGACAGGGCGCCCTCTCAGCACCCCCGAGCGCGGCCGGTTCCACCGGGCCGCAGCAACCCGGCCCCTACGGGTACGCCTCACCGGCAAGCCCCGTGCAGGACCGACACGTGGACTACCCGGGGGCGACGCCCACTGAGGCAACGGCTCAGGACGCCCCGCGCTCCGAGACCGACTCCTACTGAGCCCGGTCGGGCGGGGCGAGCCCTTTCAGCTCGGGGCGACGGCTCCGGCCGCCGTCGTGAAGGAGTCCAGGGCCTCCCCCAGCTCCGCGAAGTTGTCGGCGACATGAGTGGCTTGGCAGCGGGCGGCGAGGTCATCGAGCTCGGCCAGGCGACGGCCCACGGACTCGACCACGCCGGAGGCGGCACTGGAGAGCTCTGCGGCGATGGCGGGCAGCTCCGGGTCGCTCGACGCGGCTGAACCGGTCCACAGCATGAGGAGCTGGTTCGGGATCGTCATCATGCGGCTGGCCTCGCCGATGTAGGCGACCGCCTGGGCCGCGAGCGCACTGTGGGCCTGGGTCTGACGCTCCATCTCGGCGATGCCCTCACGCAGCGACTCGATGAGGTCGGGGATGGCCTGCGCCGAGTACTGCGGGTCTCCGACGCCGTCGATGAGCTCGACGGTGAACAGCGAGCTGATGGTGGTGTGCAGACGGGCCAGGGCGATACGGAAGCGGGTGCGGGCGCCGTTGGTGTCGAGCTGGGCCAGGGTGTCGACGAGCCTCGCCACGAGGGGACTGACCAGGCTCTGCATCTGAGTCCACAGGTCCAGCAGGTCGGCCAGGGGCTTGACCCGGGGGTCGGAGCGGTCCAGAGCAGCGATGTGTGAGGCGTTCAGACGAGGGTCCTCCAGGGTTCGGGTCAGTCCCTTCCCCGCGGCCTTGAGGGAGGCGGAGAGCTCGGCGAGCTGCTGCTGACCGGACATCCACGAGTCGAGCCCGGCGGCGATCCTGGTGACCGAGTCGAGCATGACGCGCAGGTCCCCGGTGGCGTCGGGGCGCACCGGGATGCCCTCGGAGAGCTCCTCCCGACGCGCCACCTCCGCCGGTAGGGCCGTGTTCTGGAACTCCTCGTAGGAGGACAGGCCCGCTCCGGCCAGCTTCTCGGCGATGCGGTTCAACCCCTCCTCGGCCGCCGCCCGGCGGTTGGCCCCGGCGTGGATGGCCTCATCCTCGACGGCGCGAGCGTCGCTGTAGATGGCGCAGGCGGTGTCGAACAGGTCGGAGCACACCGGACGGGTGCGCACCGAGAGGTAGCCGCCGTCGGACAGTGGGGTGACGGTGGCGAAGACGTCGTACTCACTGCCGTCGGCGGCGAGGTTACGCACGTAGGCGGCGAAGGGGCTGCCGGCTTTGAGGGTGTCCCACATGGCCTTGAAAGCGCCACCGGGCATCTCCGGGTGGCGGATGATGTTGTGCGGGGCGCCGGAGAGCTCGTCACGCCGATAGCGCGAGAGCTCGATGAAGACGTTGTTCGAGTGGCGGATGACGCCACGTGCATCAGTGGTGGAGAAGAAGAGCTGGTCGACACCCACTTCATGAACGGCTCCGGTGACCTGCGGCATAGGCAACTGCTCCTTGGAGAGATCGGGGGCTGGCGGCATCCGGCGCCCTGAGCCGGACAACCACTACCTTCCGCCCGTTGATTAACGGTTGGACGGCTGAACAATACACGGCACTTCCGGGACAACACCGACGAGAATCAACACAAAAGGGTTGCCTATACGTTTAAAATACATCAAAGATTGACAATATTTCCCTCTTTTGAAAAGGCCTTCTCCAGCCCCAGGAAAACGAAACAAATTCCGCAACTAGATTCCCAGAATATTCTCAGGTACATTGAAGTGCTCCCTCAGGAGCAGTGGGTTACATAGTGACCGCCGCCGGACGGAACTGGTCGCGAGGGTTGGGGAGCCCAATGACCGATCGGATTTCGAGGCCGCCCGAGTTGATAGGGAGCTCGGCGTGAGCCGCTCTGGCGAAGGAGGGTTGAGTCCCCTCTGGAATATGGGATCCAGAGGCGATGCCGCCCTCAACGACAGGGGCCTGTGGGGCTCGGAGAAGTCCGAGACCCACAGGCCACGTCATTTATCGACATCATTGCGGCGGTTTCGTCTCCACAACCCCTCTGTCCCCGCTCTATCGAATAAGGCGGGGAAGCAGACGGACACCGACTGCCATGACCACGAGCTCCACCAGGGTCTGAGTCACCACCGCAATCGGTGCCATCCCCATGGAATCAGGCAGCGCCAGAGCCAACGGCAGAACCACCAGCGAGTTACGGGTGGTCCCGGAGAAGGCGAGCGCCAGGCGCGCCTGACGTCCCTGGCGGGCCATGCGCCCGGCGACGTCTCCCACAACCGGCATCACCAGAGCGAAAGTCACGAAGAGCGGAACCACCCGGGCGACGACGTCGGGCCGGGAGGCGACGTGGGGAACCTGGGAGGCGACGACGAGCACCAGGGTCGCCATCATGAGCGGAACCATGAGCGCCGTCGTCGCTGATGCGAGCCGGGCGGCGGACCGGACCCGGGGTGCGGCGCGCCGCGTGAGGATCGACAGCCCCATAGGCAGTGCGATCATGAGGATGAAGGCCTGCGCGAAGGGTCGCCAGCTGATACCACCGCCCTGGACCCCAGGTGAGCCGGCAGCAACGGCCAGCCACAGTGGCAGGACAAGGGCCTGGATGAGCATGAGCACTGGAACAGCAACGTGACCAGCACCGGGGAGATCGCCGCCTCAAGAAGGCGGCCGGCTGCAGGAGCAGTCAGCCCCAGGCCGGCGCCGGCCACGAGCGCCCCCAGGTACAGGACCACCTGGTGGTGCTCCATCCACGCGACCACCGGGGCCTGATCGCCTGCGTCCTCCATGACGGAACCGTGTCGCGACCGGACGGGACGGCGACCGGTGCCGGAGGTCTACGCCTCCAGGGAGTAGCCCGTCACCGGTCCGGCGGTGTTGGGCTGCCAGCCCAGTGCCGGGGCGACGTGCTCGGCGAAGGCCTGCAGGATGTGGAGGTTGAAGTCGACGCCGAGCTGGCTGGGGATGGTGAGCATGAGGGTGTCGGCGGCATGGAGCGCCTCGTCCCGGGCGAGCTGCTCGACGAGGACGTCGGGCTCGGCGGCATAGGTGCGCCCGAAGGTCGACTGCAGGCCGTCGATGACGCCGATCTGGTCGTGGGAGTCCTCGCCGCGCAGCGCGAAGAACTTCCGGTCGACCTCGGAGACGATCGGGAAGATGGAGCGCGAGACGCTCACACGCGGGGTCCAGTCATGGCCGGCCTCCTTCCACGCCTCGCGGTAGCGGCGGATCTGCTCGGCCTGAAGGTGGGAGAAGCCCTCGCCAGTGGCCTCGGTCAGGAGGGTCGAGCTCATGAGGTTCAGGCCCTGGCGGGCGGTCCACTCGGCGGTCTCCCGCGAGCCGGCACCCCACCACAGGCGGCGGTCCACGCCGGGGGCGTGCGGCTCGATGCGCAGACGGGAGCTCGCGCCGGGTGCCATGCCACCGCTGGTGTCGAGGTCCGCCTGCGGGACACCCCGGACGGCGTCGAGGAACTGGGCGGTGTGGGCACGGGCGACGTCGACTCCGCGCGGGTCGACGCCGCCGGTATAGCCGAAGGTCTCCCAGCCACGGAGGGCCTGCTCCGGCGAGCCCCGGGAGATGCCGATGGCAATGCGCTGGTCGGTGAGCAGGTCGAGGGCGGCGACCTCCTCGGCCAGGTAGAGCAGGTTCTCGTAGCGCATGTCTGAGTTATGGCGTTGGACGGAACACCTATTGCTTGCGGGCACGCGCAGCCCGCAGTCCGTTGGCGATGACGACGACTTCGGCGACCTCGTGCACGAGGACGACCGCTGCCAGGCCGAGCACGCCGGTGATCGCCAGCGGCAGCAGCACAGTGATGATCGCCAAGGACAGCACGATGTTCTGGTTAATGATCCTGCCGCCGCGGCGGGCGTGGCGCAGAGCCTGCGGGATGAGGCCGAGGTCGTGGCCGGTGAAGGCGACGTCGGCGGACTCGATCGCGGCGTCGGAGCCGGTCGCGCCCATCGCGATGCCCACGGTCGCCCCGGCCAGGGCGGGCGCGTCGTTGATGCCGTCGCCGATCATCGCGGTCGGCGACGTCTCCGAGAACCCGGCGACGATGCGAGCCTTGTCCTCGGGACGCAGCTCGGCGTGCACGTCGCCGATCCCGGCCAGCTTCGCCAGCGCAGCAGCGGTGCGGGAGTTGTCGCCGGTGAGCATGCTCACCTCGACGCCCTGGTCGCGCAGGCTCCGCACGACCTCGGGGACCTCGGGGCGCAGCTCGTCGCGGACGCCGATCGCCCCGGCCAGGAAGCCGTCGACGGTGACGAGCACGCAGGTCTGCCCCTCGGCCTCCAGGTCCTCGACCCGGGCCTTGAGCGGACCGGCGTCGATCCAGCGCGGACTGCCCACCGCCACCCTGCGGCCGTCGACCAGGCCACCGATGCCGTGCCCGGCCTCCTCGGCCACGTCCTGCGCGGCGGGGGTTCCCCGGCCCGCGGCGGCGATGGCGGCGGCGAGTGGGTGCGTCGAGTGCTGCTCCACGGCGGCAGCCCAAGCAAGCACCTGCGCATCGTCGAACCCATGGGCGGCGACGATGGCGGTTACCTCGGGCCGGTTGCGGGTCAGAGTGCCGGTCTTGTCCACGGCCAGGTGCCGGATGCCGCCGAGGCGCTCGAAGGCGGCCCCGCTCTTGATGACGACGCCGAACTTGGTCGCCGCGCCGATCGCGGAGACCACGGTGACGGGCACCGCGATCGCCAGCGCGCAGGGGCTGGCCGCGACGAGGACGACCAGGGCGCGGGTGATCCAGGTCTCCGGGTCGCCGAGCAGGGACCCGAGCACGCCGACGAGGACGGCGAGGACCATCACGCCGGGCACCAGCGGGCGGGCGATCCGGTCAGCGATCCGGGCTCGGTCGCCCTTCTCGGCCTGGGCCTGCTCTACCAGCTCCACGATCGTGGTCAGCGAGTTGTCGGTGCCCGCGGCGGTCGCCTCGACCTCCAGCACGCCGGCGCTGTTGATCGCGCCCGCCGACACCGCTTCTCCGGGCGCGACCTCGACCGGGATCGATTCACCGGTGATCGCCGAAGTGTCCAGGCTCGACCGGCCCGAGCGGACCAGCCCATCGGTCGCGACCCGCTCGCCAGGGCGGACCAGCAGCACGTCGCCGACGGCGATCTCCCTGGCCGGGACCGAGGCGGAGGTCCCGTCGCGCAGCACGGTCGCGGTCTCCGGCACGAGCTTCAGCAGCGCGCGCAGCCCGCCGCGGGCGCGGTCCATCGCCTTGTCCTCCAGGGCCTCGGCGATCGAGTAGAGGAACGCCAGCGCGGCCGCCTCCTCGACGTAGCCGAGGATCACCGCGCCCACGGCGCTGATCGTCATCAGCAGCGCGATCCCGAGCTTGCGCTTCACAACGAGATTCCGGATCGCACCGGGCACGAACGTGTACGCGCCCAGCAGCAGGCCCGCCCAGAACGCGACCAGCGCCGCGATGTGCAGCCCCGACCACTCCAGCGCCAGGCCGGTGCCGAACGCGACGCCGGAGAGGATCGGCACGACCAGGCCGGGATCACGCCACCACGGGCGCTCTGCCTCCTCTGCCTCGTCCGCGGGGCTGGTCGTCGGCTCGTCGCAGCCGCAGGCGGCGCTCACGAGGCGTCCCCCGAACTGCTCGCGGCGCAGCAGCCCGGCACCGAGCAGGCCGGGTCGATGCACGGCGCGCTCTCGTCCACGGCGAGGGTCACATCGACCAGTGCCGTCAGCGCCGCAGCCAGGTGCGGGTCGGCGATCTCGTAGCGAGTCTGGCGGCCCTCGGGCTCGGCGACCACGATCCCGCAGTCGCGCAGGCAGGTCAGGTGGTTGGACACGTTCGAGCGGGTCAGCCCCAGCTCGCGCGAGAGCACCGCGGGGTGGCTCGGGCTGTCGAGCAGGGACATCAGGATGCGGGAGCGCGTCGGGTCGGCCATGGCCCGGCCGAGCCGGTTCATGACGTCAAGACGCGAAGCAATGGTCAGCATGCACTGAACTATACAGCAGCCGCTGACCTAATGTCCAGTTGTCGCGGCTGCCGCACGCGCTGCGCGCGCTTGCCCTCGTGAGGCGTGATCACCTCTTGCGCCAGCGGGGCCACTTCGGCATCCCGCGGCCCTTCCAGGTCTCCACGAGACCCGCAACCCAGCTGACGGACGCGAAGAGCCCGTAGCCGGCCCCGGCGAGGCCAGCGCCGACCACGAGCCACCGGCCGATGCCGAGCCACACGCTCCCGTCCACGTCCAGCGCCCACTGAACACCCGTGATGAGCCCGGCGATGCCCATCCAGAGACCGGCGACGACCACGGCCACCGGCAGGAGAACGAGGCACATCGCGGCGGCGGCGGACCAGAGCTGTCGCGCCTCCAGCTTCGCCGTCGCGGCGATGATCCGCTCCGCCCGCGCGTTCGAGGCGTCGAGGCTCGCGGTCATCGTGGCCGAAGCCTCCCCGGCGACCTGCTCGACAGCCTTCTCGACCCGTTCCTCGGTGCGCTTCTCGATCCGCTGGACCGCGCCGCCGACCTGGCTCACGAGCTTCTGGTTCGCTGTGACCTGCGCCTTCAGACCCTCAATCGCCGAGGCCGTAGCCGCGCGATTCTTCTGCGCCTCCGCGACCAAGCTCCGCGAAGCGGCGTTCAAGCTCTCGCCGTTGAGACTCTGCGCGAACTCGCCGAGCGTGCTCGCGATCTCGTTCTGCCTGCTCTCGATACTCGCGATCCTCGCGGACACGTCGCTGGAGGGCGAGGAGGTCGACGCCGGGGCCGTGATCCGCTCCAGCCGCCTCGTCGTCTCCTCGTCCATGACCTTCACGAAACCCGCGAGCTTCTTCTGCTGTTCGGTCAGCGTGGCGATCCTCGTGTTCTGCGCCTCGACGGCGGCGAGGATCGAGGTCAACAGCTCCATCGTCTCCGGACTGCCGAGCTGCTGCTGCGACTGCTCGGGCTCGTTCTGCTGCTTCAGCCTGTCGAGCGCTGCGCTCATGTTCCTTCTCCTTCTGCTGCTGGTGGTAGTCGAAGAACGCCTGCGCGCCCTCCGGGGTGAAGTCCGCCGAGAGGGCGCTCGCGCGCTTGCGGCGCTCGGCGCGGCCGGACTCGCCGCGGCGATCCTCGATGTAGAGCGTCCAGGTCTCTTGCCCGGCGCGCTTGCCCTTCTTGCTGACGGGGCTGTGCAACCGCATCCGCGGCACCCGCTCCCCGTCATCGCCGAGCCGCTGGTTCTGCTCCTCGATCACCGAGACCAGACCGGCCTTGTCCACCGCCCGGGGATCGGCCAGCGCCGCGCTCATCCGGTCGCCCATCTCGCGGTCGAGCGATCCCTCGGCGAAGTCCTCGCGGCGCAGCTCCCAGTCCTTCGGTGCGTGCTCCAGCCGCTTCACGACCGAGAGCCCGTGTTCTCGCATCAGCTGGTCGTTCGCCGACTGGACGCCCCGCTGATTCCCGGCCTTGCGGTCGTGGAACGTGCGATAGTCCGAGAGCGCCTTCCCCGTCCGGTTGTTGTGGTTGATGACCAAGATGTGGTTGTGCGGCTTCTTGCCCCGCCCATCCACATGACTGACTACGAGGCAGTCGGAATCCGGGTGCATCTTCTTCGCGAGCTGATAACCGAGATCGTTCACCCGCTGCACGTCCTCCGGACTCTTCGGGTCGAACTCCTCGTCGCTGAACGACTGGCGGTAATGCACCGCCTCGACCTCGCGCGTCGTGTTCTGCGTGAGCGACCGAGCGCGCGCCGAGAACGCGCCGGGGCCTCCCGGCACATCGCACGTGATCGCGATGCCCCGCTCGTCCTCCTTGCCACGGATATAGCGCTCCGTGTCGGCGGCGCTGGCGCTCGGGCTGTAGTGCGTGGTGCTCATGAGGCCGCCCGATCCCCGAGCAGGGCGCGGACCTCGCGCAGCAACTCGATCAGCTCGGGCACCTCCGCCGACAGCGCCACTGACTCACCAGCCCGCGCCCGGCGGTCGAGGTCGTTGACGTTGATCGCCAGCGGGCGAATCTGCGCGGCCAGCTCGCGAGCATCCGCCGACGCCTGCACCCGCGCCTCGACCCCGAGCAGGTGCGCGGCCACGGCGGCGTCCAACTCCTCGCTCCGAGAGGCGTGGAGGGCATCCCGGACGACGGTCCGCACCCACGTGCTCGGAGCCAGCCCGAGCCGCTTCGCACGAGTGCGAAGCGCCGCGAGCGTCTCCTCTCCGAAGTCGGTATCGAGCTTCGCGCGGCCCCCACGACGACGCTTCGCGCCGCCGTGACTCTGACGCACAGCCTCCGCATCAGCCCGACCGGTGTTCACCTGGGAGTCGGTCTGCTGCTCCACCTGTACGCCAGAGTGGCAAGCAGTAGCCGTGTCGGACATTTCGCTGGCGCTCATGTCCTCCCCGGCTGCTTGCGAGGGGCCTCCGGCCCCCTCGACCCCCTGGAAGAGCGCATCGCGTTCGGTGCTCATGCGGCACCTCCGATCAGCGCCAGCGGCACGTCAGGGCTCCGCACCGCGAGCCCGCCCAGCAGCTCAGCAACCGCGCCCTCAGCGTCATGTTCCGCCGAGGTCTCCGGACCGTAGGTCAGTTCCCGCGACCCGACGTTCTGGTGATACGCGTTGCCGTACATGCCGGGCGTGTGTGCGGCGGTCGGGATGCTGCACTGGTGCCACTCGTAGGGCTCGATCTTCCCAATGTGCTGCACGAGGTAACGATTGATGTCGTCGGCACGATAGACCTTCACGACCGAGGCCAAGCGGCGGATGAACTGGTCCAACGCCTCGTCCACGTTGCCCTTCTGGCGGGCGTAGTAGAAGAACTCGACAGGCTCGATCGTCGCCGTGATGACGATAAGGCGCGGGGCCACCTCGCCCTTGTTCTTGTACCGAGCCTTCGCAGGCGAGGCGTTGTACGGATCAAGCAGCAGCAGCCAGTCGTTCGCATCCATCGCCGAGGCCCGCAGATCGTCCAGCAGCAGCACCTCCTCGCCTCGCCAGTCATCAAGCGGGTTCCCCGTCGCGGCCCGGTAGACCTGCCACCGCTCGCCGTGCGCGTTCGCCGCGTTGATCGCCTCGGTGATGAAGTCCGTGGCGAACCGGGTCTTGCCGATCCCGGCATCCCCATGGACGAACACCACGTGCGTCGAGAACTCACCGGCGCGGAGCTTCGCCGCCGCCCGGTATGCGCGGCGCTGGCCGTAGGCCGACAGCGCGTCGTCGATCTCCCGCTGATGCCGCGAGTAGATGTCGAACAGCTCGTCCGTGAGCATGATCTGATCCCGCGTGAACTCGCCCTGGAGCACGTGCTCGCGCATGTCCTCGAAGTTCTCGGCGACGACCTTCTTCTTCACGTGCGCGCGCCCCTTGAGCCAGGTCTCCCGACGCTGGGCGTCGATCCCGAGGTAGTCAGGCCCACGCACCGTAGCGACCTCCGAAGGCGCGTATTGGTGCTTGTCCGCGTACTTCACGTGCGTCAGATACGACAGCATGTTGTCGTAGGCGTACCGCCCGCGGCCCGGCTTCTCGACGTACTGGGGCTCGACGCCGATGCCGAACGCGAGCCGATCCAGCGGTGCGCTCTTCGCACGGCTGGCGAACTTGATGACCGCGTGCAGGTGATCGGGCTTCGGCTCGATCACCAGAGCCTTCTCCGTGTCGCTCCAGACCTCGCGCTCGTCCTTGTCATGCACGATGCCGTAGGCCTCGACGACCTCGCAGCCGGTGGCCTCGAGCCGCTGCACCACGTAGGCGAGGATCGCCTCGGCTCCCTGCTGGAGCAGCGCGGCCCCGTTCGGGTCCTCGGCAGCCCAGGTCCAGTACGACGGATCGAGGTACTGCGTGAGCCCGATGCTCGTCGGGTTGTTCTCCTGCTTAGCCACAGCGACCACCCCCGCCGCGGACAGCGCGGAGGGCCTCAGAGAGAGTGCGGCGCCTAAATGACCCCCTATTGACCCCCAAATGAGACCCAAAATGATCCCACGAGGCCACGCGACGGAGCGCGGGCGTCGGCGACGGCGACGGCGATCTCGACGGACTCCTCCAGCACGGAGCGGAGCACGCCGAGGTCGTAGAGACGTGCCTCGGACTCGGCGAGGGAGGGGTCGCCCTGTCGCCAGCGGAAGCCGTTCACGTGGTCGAAGGCGGCGGAGTTGGCGCTCATCAGTGACCACCGCCCATCACGGCGGCGACCGCGGCGCGCTGTCGCGGGGTCAGGGGCGTGCGAGCCAGGCGTTCACCGGCCAGACGACCAGCAGCACGAGCGGCGGCGATGACGGGATCGAGGCCGTCTGCCTGCGGAGAAGGAGTGGAGCCCTGATCGAGGCCAGGGCGGTCGAGCGCGGATGCGCGGGGAACGTCGATAACGACAGACATCGGAAGTCCTCAGACATGAGTATCTTCCGGTTCCCCGCCACGGTAATTGGGCTGTTTGACCGGCTACTCATCCGGGAGCAGAACCCCGCGCTTCTAAGTCGCGGCCCCGGTGGGATCTTCTTGTCTGCAACCATTCTCCCACGAGTCGACTCACCATTGCAATGACGAGTCGACTCATGAGTCAGTCGCGACGCGGCTCTATCCGAATCAGGTCGGGGTCGAATTTCACGCGACCGGGCGTGATGGGCTCGATGGTCACCGTCACCAGCTCGTCCACGAGCATCCGGCGGCGGTCCACGTCCAACACCTTCCACTTCGCCTCGACCACCTCGCGGCGCTCCGCGGTGCCGACCGGCTCCTCGACGTCCGCGAGCAGCTTCGCCGCCGCCGACACCGAACGGTCGAGCAGCTCCGCGTCGATCTCGTCGATGCGGGCCTTCACGTCGTTGATCGCTGCCGTTATCTCCAGGACCGGCTGATGGATGTCGCGCAGCAGCGGGCTCAGCTCCTTCACCCGATCGACCAGGGCGTTCCGCTCCGTCAGCAGCTCCTCGCGATCCGGCCCATCGTCCTCCTGTGGCATCACGAGGTCGTGCACGACCACCGGGGCCTGATCGCCTGCGCCCTCCATGACGGAACCGTATCGCGACCAGACGGGACGGTGACCGCTGCCGGAGGTCTACACCTCCAGGGAATAGCCCGTCACCGGTCCGGCGGTATTGGGCTGCCACCCCAGTGCCGGGGCGACATGCTCGGCGAAGGCCTGCAAGATGTGGAGGTTGAAGTCGACGCCGAGCTGGCTGGGAATGGTGAGCATGAGGGTGTCGGCGGCATGGAGCGCCTCGTCCCGGGCGAGCTGCTCGACGAGGACGTCGGGCTCGGCGGCATAGGTGCGCCCGAAGGTCGACTGCAGGCCGTCGATGACGCCGATCTGGTCGTGGGAGTCCTCGCCCCGCAGCGCGAAGAACTTCCGGTCCACCTCGGAGACGATCGGGAAGATGGAGCGCGAGACGCTCACGCGCGGGGTCCAGTTGTGGCCGGCCTCCTTCCACGCCTCGCGGTAGCGGCGGATCTGCTCGGCCTGAAGGTGGGAGAAGCCCTCCCCAGTGGCCTCGGTCAGGAGGGTCGAGCTCATGAGGTTCAGACCCTGGCGAGCGGTCCACTCGGCAGTCTCCCGAGAGCCGGCGCCCCACCACAGGCGGCGGTCCACGCCGGGGGCGTGCGGCTCGATGCGCAGGCGGGAGCTGGCGCCGGGAGCCATGCCACCGCTGGTGTCGAGGTCCGCCTGCGGGACGCCCCGGACGGCGTCGAGGAACTGGGCGGTGTGGGCGTGGGCGACGTCGGCCCCGCGCGGGTCGACGCCGCCGGTGTAGCCGAAGGTCTCCCAGCCGCGGCGGGCCTGCTCCGGCGAACCGCGGGAGATGCCAATGGCAATGCGCTGGTCGGTGAGCAGGTCGAGAGCGGCGACCTCCTCAGCCAGGTAGAGCGGGTTCTCGTAGCGCATGTCGATGACACCGGTGCCGACCTCGATGCGCCGGGTACGGGCGCCGGCCGCGGAGAGCAGCGGGATGGGGGCGGCGGCCTGGCGGGCGTAGTGGTGGACGCGCCAGTAGGCGCCGTTGACGCCGATCTCGTCAGCGCCGACGGCGATCTCGACGGCCTCCTTGAGCGCCTGGCCGGCGTCGGGGTCGCCAGGGCCGCGACCGTGTCCATAGTGTCCGAAGCTGAGAAACCCGAATGCTTTCATACAACCTTCAACTACGCGCTCCGCCGGATCATTCCGGCCGACCGCGCGATTCAGCTCACCCCACCCTCATGCGCCGCACACCCTCAGCGCCGGCAGCGCGCCTGACAGCACCCTCGAGCGCACGGCACACCCAGCCAGCGGGGGACGGCCTCCTTATAGTCGAGGTAGTCCTGCCCGAACCTCTCCTCCAGAGCCTTCTCCTCGGCCGGGATCTGGTGGCGGTCGATGAGCCAGACGAAGCCGGCCAGCGGGATCAGCGCGGACGGGCTCCTGCGCGCGATCGCGTGCGAGAGCAGCAGGCCCGTCAGGCCCAGGTACATGGGATTGCGCGTCAGCCGGTTGGGGCCGTCCACAACGAGGTGCTGGGCCCGCTCGACCCTCACTGGGTCGACCGTGGTGCGGTGGCGAAGAAAGTTACCCGCACTTCCGGCGAGCAGGCACAGCGAGCCTCCGACGACGGCGGTGGCCGCCGCCACCGACGCGGGCGTCACTGTCCGACCACGAGCCATGGCGCCCTGCGCCGCGCCCGCCATCGCCAGCAGCACTGCCGGGGGCGGTCGCCTGAAGATCCGTTTCATCACCGGGCCATCCTCTCACCTCCTGCACCCCGACAGCACACCGGGCTCAGCCAACACGCCCCCAGCGACCACCAGAGCACCTCGACCAGCATCCTCCCAGTGATTTATCGATCAACTTCACGGTTGGTTTCGCCGCCCGTCACCTCACCCCGGTGAACAATGGCCGGGCGGTTCCATCCGCTTCGACGGGCTCAGCCCGTCGGGGCGGCGGCCCGCTCCCCCTCCCCCGACACAAGGCGAGAACAGCGATGAAGCAGCCAGCCAGGACAACCATTCTCACCCTGTGGTGCGCGCTCGCCACCGCCCTCGCCCTGTCCCTGTCCATCACCGCGCCCGCCGTCGCCCTTGACCCGGGAGGCCGGGAGGAGGCCCTGCCCACCACACCGCCACCCACCCCCAGCGTGCCGAGCGTCGGAACCACCGTCCTGAGTGACGGCACCCCCGTCGGCATCGTCGTGGCCGGCGGCAACGGCGGCCTGCTGCATGTCGTGGACCTCAGTACCCGCACACTGAGGTCGCGCGAGCGGCTCGTCCCGGAGAACACCGACGTGCAGCCCTGGGAGTTCGCCACGTTGTCGAACCGGCACGTCATGCTCGCCAGCGGCGGCGGACAGCTCTTCGAGATCGATCCGGACGCCCCCAAGGGGCACAAGGCGACGAATCTGAGCGATCCGTCCCGGCCCGGCTACGAGCAGGTCGCCGCCTACAGCACGTTCCTCTGGGACGTCGCCGTCGACGAGCACGACCGGGTCTATGTGGCCGCGCAGAGCATTCACGGCGGCCACATCCTGCGATACGACCCCTCCGCCAACCAGGGACGGGGCCAGTGGACCGACCTGCTGCCGGGTGGCGTTCAGGCAGGCGAGAGCGACGTGCGCAGCCTCGCTTACGACAACGGGTTCCTCTACGCCGGGACGGGTACGAAGAACCCGTCCATCGTCCGGATCAATACCTCCACCAACGCCACCACCAGGCTGGCGGTGCCCGGTCACGTCATCGCCGGCCTCTCCCACGTCGAGCGGCTGCAGGTCAAGGCCGGCAACCTGTACGTCGGCACGAGCGTCCCGGGCGGCGTCCGGCCGACCTGCGGGGGAACCTGCGTCCTGGACCCGGCCACCGGGGCGCAGAAGATGAAGGACGGCAAGCCGCTTGAGGTGGGCACCTGGTCCAGCCAGGTCGTCACTCGCCCCGGCGAGGCCGAGAAGGTCTACTACACCGTCCAGAGCGACAACACACCGACGCTCCAGGAGTACGACCCCCGGACCGACACCTCACGGACGCTGGCCCAAGGACTGGTCTCCACAGCCAGGCCGAGTCAGTCGAGCTGGGCGACGCACGAGCACTTCATCTCAGCGGGCAAGGACGACGCCAGCATCGCCATTGTCCACGCCTCCGACGGCAGCGCGGCGGACCTTCCCAAGGACGCGAACGGAGGCAACGCGATCCAGGGATCACCTCGCGACATCCAGTCCCTGACGGCAGTCCCCGGCGGAGACCTCTACGCCTCCTGGTACATGACCGCCCCGATGCTCCTTCGCGCCACCCCCAACGCGCAGGTGGACAAGACGCAGTACAGCCTGCCCCAGGCCCCGCTGGGTCAGGTCGAGGGCTTCGGGCACAGCAGCAAGTGGTTCGTCACGGGCATCTACCCCAGTGGCGAGCTGGTCAGGTACGAGATGGGGGCCTCGGGGCCGACGCTGGAGAATCACCAGTCGGTGAGGATCACGTCTGATGCCCGCCAGGCGCGACCGTACGCCATCGTGCCGATCAATGACGACGAGTTCGCCGTCGGCACCTCTCCCAAGAACAAGGCCGGCTCCGGGGCACTGTCCATCTACGACGCCGCGCACAACAAGATCGACACCTACCCGCTGGACACGATCAACTATGCGGCTCCGTCGCTGCGGGGCTTGTTGAGCGACCGCCGGCCGCTGTCGATCGTCCACCACCAGGACAAGCTGTACGTGGGGACCAGTGCCAGCGGCAACGGCATGAACCCCGACCAGACGGAGGCGAGCGCGCCCAGGCTCTTCGAGTTCGACCTGAAGACGCGGAAGGTGACCCGGGTGATGACGCCGTTCAAGGACCAGCGTTCCATCACGGCCCTGACCTTGGGCAGCGACGGCACCGTGTACGGGACTACCGGCATGCACGTCTTCGCCATGAGCCCGGCCGACTTCACGATCGGACGCAGCCGGGCGCTGACCAGGCAGGGCTACGCCGACGCCAACCGCAGTCAGCTGATAGAGCGCGACGGCGTGCTCTACGGGATCATGGCGGGGCGCCTGCGGGCCCTGAGCACGTCCTTGCAGGATGAGGGCACCGTCATCGCCGACTTCGCCACCACGCCTCAAGGAAAGGTCTACGTCAACTCCCTGGCCCTCGGCGCCGACGGCAGTCTCTACTACGCGCGGGGAAGCAGGATCTACCGCTACCGGTTCCCGGCGGGCTGAGGCGGGCGCCCGGCCACCGGGCCGCCCATCACTCTGCGTCAGCCGCCATCGCCGGCTCCGTCGATTCCCGCTCCGCCTGCTGCGGCGCCGAGTCCGGCTCCTGCGGCGACGTCGGCCCACTGAGCTCATCCTCGGCCTCCGCCTCGGCGACCTGCTCCATGGCGGTCTTCTGGGACAGGGGCACCTCGGGCAGGAAGAGGGCGACGACGGAGGTCGCCACGAACAGCGGGATCATCCAGCCGAAGATCGGCAGGAGGGCGTCGGCGTAGGAGCCGGCCACGGCGTCGTGTAGGGCGGCGGGCAGCTGGTTGACCAGGGCGGGCGTGAGCGAGGAGGTGTCGGCGTCCTTGAACTGGGCCAGCATCCCCAGGACGGACGGGTCCGCGCTGCGGGCCAGCGCCCCGATCCGATCCGTGAGGTTGGAGGTCAGGCCGGAGGAGAAGGCCGCACCGATGAGAGAGGCGCCCAGGGAGACGCCGACCTCGCGGAAGAAGTTGTTGCCGCTGGTGGCCGTGCCCAGGTGCTTGGCCGGCAGGGCGTTCTGCACCACGGTGACCAGGAGCTGGAAGAACAGCCCGATACCCGCCCCCATGAGGAAGGTGGCCGCGGAGATCTGCCAGACGGGCGACGTCGTCGACAGGCGGGAGAGCCAGAAGGCGGCGCCGGCGGCAACCAGGGGTCCCGCGACCGGGTAGATCTTGTAGCGGTCGGTGCGCGAGACGAGCACACCGGAGAGGATCGAGGAGATGAGCATCCCAATGGTGATGGGCACCAGGAGCAGGCCGGAGGTGGTGGCCGAGTATCCGTAGACCATCTGGAGGTAGGTGGGCAGGTAGCTCAGCACACCGATCATGCCGCCCATTGCGAGCATGCCGACGAGCGTGGAGACGATGAAGGTGCGGCTGGTGAGGATCGTCCAGGGCAGGATGGGGTCGGTGGCACGCGTCTCGACGAAGCCGAACAGCCCCCAGCACACCAGGCCGACCACGCCCAGGCCGATGATGACCGGGCTGGTCCACTCGTACTGGTTGCCGCCCCAGGTGGCCATGAGGACGATGGCGATGGCGCCGGCGTTCATGAGCCCGAGCCCCCACCAGTCAATGGGGCTGGTCAGGCGACTGCTGGGCAGGCGCAGCACCAGGAAGATGGCGATGAAGGCCAGGACGCCCAGCGGCAGGTTGATCCAGAAGGTCCAGCGCCAGGAGACCGAGTCGGTGAGCCAGCCACCGATGATGGGTCCCAGGATGGAGGCAATGCCGAACATGGCTCCCATGGGGGCCATGTAGGTGCCGCGCACCCGCGGCGGGATGAGGTCGCCGGTGATCGCCTGGGAGGAGATCATGAGGCCGCCGCCACCCAGCCCCTGAATGAAGCGGTAGATGATGAGCTGGGTCATGGAGTCGGCGGTGCCGCACAGGGCTGAGCCGATCAGGAACAGGGCGATGGCCACCAGGAAGAGGTTCTTGCGTCCCACGAGGTCGCCGAGCTTGCCGTAGACCGGCATGGCCACGGTGATGGCCAGGGTGTAGGCGGTCAGGATCCAGGCCATGTGGGCAGCGCCGCCGAGATCGCCCACGATGGTGGGCAGGGCCGTGCCGACGATCGTCTGGTCCATGGCGGACAGGAACATGACGATCAGGAGTGAGGCATAGACCGCCCAGAAGCGGCGGTCGGGGCGGAACTCCGCCCCCGGTTCGTGGAGGGCGGTGCCGGCGGAGGCCGACGTCGAGGCGTGTTGAGTCATCAGTGTGGCCTTGTCGGTTGAGGGCGAAGGATGGAAAAGGGCGGAAGCAGTCGGTTCAGTCAGTTGCGAGAAGGACGGGGCGAGCCGCCCGCGCGGCTACCCCGGCGAGCTCGACGGCGTTGGGCCGCTAGCAACGGTGGAGGCTGAGGCATCGGACCGGGGTGGGGAGACCACCTCGGAGATCGCCTCGACCATGGTGCGGACGGCGTCGACCAAGCGGGCCTCCTCCCAGGGGTGGGAGCGCCCGCACCACAGGTCCAGGGAGCTGCGCTGGATGGCCATGGCCAAGGCGACGACGGCGCGGGTGCGCGGGTCGTCGGGCTCGGCTCCCAGGCGGCGGCCGGCGGCCTCCGCCAAGGACTGGGCGACGATGCGCAGCCGCTCGTGGACGGCGCGCTCCACCTCCGGGTTGTCCCGCACGATCTCTGGGAAGGACAGGAGCCAGCCGCGCTCGGACTCGACGGCCTCGGCGCCGGAGGTGAGCAGGACGCCGAGGTCCTCCAGAAGGCTTCCCGAGCCGTGGACAAAGGCCTCGACAACCGCGGGCGCCGGGGGCTCCAGGCCGACGACGAGGAGGTCGGCCTTGGAGGAGAAGTGGTTGAAGACGGTGCGCCGGGAGACTCCGGCGAGGGCGGCGACATCATCGACCGTCATCGCGGTGTAGCCGCGCTCCCGGGTCAGGGTGAGTGCGGCGGCGCGAATGGCGGCGCGGGTGCGTTGCGCCTGGGTGGCGCGCAGGTCGGCTCGGGTCACCCCACCATCTTGCACTCGGTGCATCATTGCACTCAATGCAGTGGTGCGCGAGGTTCCTCACGCAGGTCGTGCACCGGCATCACAGCCCCGCGCACAGCGCGACCGGCCACAATGTGTAGGGCGGTGTCCAAATCGGACACAAAGGCTCGCCCCTCAGTTCAGACGCGCAGAAAGAAACCGCGTGATTCCGCGGTTCAGTCAGCGACTATGTCGGGCCTCGGACTCCTTTGTATCCGATTTGGACACGGATGCTCTTGTGGCACCCGGGCAATCCTCAGGCACCCTCGTAGACAGCGACCTCGATGAGTTTCCGTCAGGGGCCACGCACGTAGAGACTGCAGATAGTGCCCTGGGCACCTGTCCGCTTGACGGGGCCGAGTTCCACAGGGACCGCCTTGGCAGCAAGATGCTCACGAATCTCGTCGATCGTGCCGTCAGCAACCAGACACAGGTCTGCGCTCCCAGGGATGGGCTGCGTGGCATGCGGAGCAATCGGATCGTCCGCGGCATGGAGGTTGATCTTCTGGTCCCCGAAACGCAAGGCCGTTCTCCCGTGCCCGAAGGTGATGACCCCCATGCCCAGAACCCGCGAATAGAAGTCGATGCTTGTCTCGATGGAGCGGACCGTCAGAACGATGTGGTCGATTCCAGTGATACGCACCGAGCAATTGTCCCAGACACTCTGGGACTGACCGCAGCGGGCCTCCTCCTCACCGAGGGGCGAGTGGTTGTGGAGCTCCGCCTGGCCGGCACACGCTTCGACACCAGGGTCTCCGCGCCGGCGCACGCAGTTCCCGCGCGGCCCGCGTCGCGTGAGGCGGCTCGCGTGGGCGCCGTCAGGAGTTGAGGCGCGCCTCGTAGGCGGCGATCTCGCCGACCTTGGGGCCGTAGCTGCCGGTGGGGTCGTGGCGCAGGTCGAGCCAGATGTCGATGAGCGCCCAGGCGGCGGGGGCCGCGATGACGTTCTGTCCCATGCACAGGATCTGGGCGTCGTAGTTCTCCACCGAGCCGCGCACGGTGAGCAGGTCGTGCGCGGTCGCCGCGCGCACCCCCGGCACCTTGTTGGCGGCGATGGCGGTTCCCACGCCAGTACCGCAGATGAGAAGCCCACGGTCGACCCGCCCCTCGGCGACTGCCCGGGCGACCTGGAAGGAGACCTCCGGGTAGGTGATGTCCGGCGTGGACAGGTCGACGACGTCGCTCACGCGCCCGTCCCCGACCAGTCGTTCCTCAAGAGCGTCCTTCAGGAGAGCTCCATTGCCCGGGGCACCGATGGCGATTCGCATGCGCCCAGTCTCTCAGACGGTGCCACTCAAGGCGAGGCTGCTCCAGGCTGACATCACTGAAGACCTCTCATCCGTTTCCCAAGGACGCCGCGTGACGCCGCATATCACCTCTTCGGGTGGAGCAACTCGCTCGGGAGGGACTCGATGAGTCGCAGCCAGATCTCACTGGCGGTGGGGTAGGCGGGCACGGCGTGACGCAGCCGATGGACGGAGACGCCCGCAGTGATGGCAATGGTGGCGGCGTGGATGAGCTCACCCGCACCAGGGCCCACGAAGGTGGCTCCCAGCACGGCCCCCGTCTGCCGGTCGACGACGAGCTTGGCCTCACCGTGGGCATCGTCGCGCAGGAGGGCAGCTCCAGCAGCCGAGGTGTAACCGACCTGGGCGGTGACGACGTCGTGGTCGAGGGCCCGGGCCCTCTGCTCGGTCAGGCCGCTGGAGGCGAGCTGGGGATCGGTGAAGACGACTTGCGGGACCGGGATGCTCTCGGGCACTGGTTCGGGCTCGCAGCCCGCCGCATGGGCGGCGATCCTCTCCCCTACAACGCGTGCTCGGTACTTGCCTATGTGGGTCAACTGGGCCTCACCACTGGCGTCGCCGACGGCGTAGAGCCAGTCGGGCAGGCGACCGGCCAGGACGTCGTCGGGCTCCAGGCCGACGGTCTCCAGCCCTATGCCGGTCAGGAGCGGGCGACGGCCGGTGGCGACCAGAATCTCATCGGCCTCGATGGTTCGACCGGCGCAGGTGACCGTGACAGGGCCGCCATGGATACGACCGAGCCCGGTGTCACTGGCCTGGGACCGCTCGGCGGCAGTCACCTGAGCATTCGTCATGACGGTGACACCGCGGGCAGCGAGAGACTCCTCGATGAGCCGGGAGGCGAAGGACTCCGCGGCCGACAGGAGACGGGGGCCACGCACCAGCATGGTGACGTCACTGCCCAGGGCGGACATCCATGTGGCGGCCTCACAGGCGACGACCCCGCCGCCGACGACGACGAGACGCTGCGGGATCTCCTGCACGCCGGTGGCGTCACGCGAGTCCCAGGCCTCGAGGCCTTGGAACGCAGCGGGCACGACGGGCTGCGCGCCAGTGGCGAGAACGACGGCGCGGCGGGCGTGGAGGACCCGCTCTCCCTCAGCGGTTCTCACGGCGACGCGCCGTTCGCCGTCGAGGCGTGCCCATCCGCGAACGACGTCGAGACCGGCACCCTCGGCCCAGCGCACCTGACCAGCGTCGTTGTAGTGGGAAACCCACTCGTCACGACGCTCGAGCAGATCGAGCGCGGACAGCTCGGCAGGGCGCAAGCCGCCGAGGTTGGCGGACGCCGCCGCGACCTCGATAGGCACGAGGAACGCCTTGCTGGGCATGCAGGCGTAGTAGGAGCACTCGCCACCCAGGAGCTCGCCCTCGACGAGAACCGCGGTCAGGTCGGTGCCCTCGATGGCGTACTGGGCGACGTTCTCCCCCGCCGGCCCGCCACCGATCACGACGACATCGTAGGTGCTGGTCTGCTCAGCCTCTGTCTCCTTGCTCATGCCACCGATGCTGCCACACATCTTGGCCGGCCGACCAACCTGCGCGGCATGTCGAACCTCAGGCCACTCGCAGAGGAGTGATGGCATCGATCTGCATCGAAAGACGGTCCTCCGCCACGTCAAGGGCATACTGGGTCTGCAGGTTCAACCAGAACTGCGCGGGTACCCCGAAGTGCTTGCCGAGCCGCAGCGTCGTATCCGCAGTCACCGCACGCTGACCGTGCACGATTTCATTGATATGCCTCGGCGGCACACCGATAGCAACAGCCAGCTTGTTCTGGGTGATACCGAACCCCTCGATGAAGTCCTCCATAAGGACCTCCCCCGGATGAACAGGGGCGAGTTTGCTGTTCGCCTCAGTGGTAAGCGCCGACCCGGTTCCCATCACATAAGCAGTGTATAACGTATGGCGTCATACAGGCCAGGCTGGTTTCCGTCGCCCGCGGGTTCAGTGCGTCGGCCCCCTCCCCTGGATCAGGCGGCCAGGAGGTCGTAGGCGGTCACGGCGCAGACGCCCAGGAGGAGGATGCCGAAGGCGGTCGTCAGGGTCGATGCCGAGGCCCGCTTCGTCAGCGGCCCACCGAGGAGCCCTCCCACCATCGATGCCGCCGCGAAGGCAAGTACCACGGGCCAGTCCACATTCGAGTGCGTCCCCACCCGTGCCGCCAGCCCGGCCAACGAGGCGACGATCATGACCAGCAGCGAGGTCCCGGAAGCCTCCTTCATTGGGAAGCCCAGGGCCAGCACGAGCATCGGGACCACGATGAATCCGCCGCCCACCCCGAAAAAGCCAGTGAGGAATCCGGTGAAGGTTGCGGCGGCCGCAACGACCAGCAGGCCGCGCCGCTCCGAGGCCCCGCCCGTCCCACTGCCCTCTCCATCATCGGCTCCCGGCCGCGAGCGCAGCCCACGCAGGAGCATGACCACGCCGACCACGGCCAGCATCACGCAGAACAGAGTCAGCAGGACGGTGCCGTCAACAGCCACGGAGGCGCGCGAGCCCACCAGGGCCCCGAGCACACTCATGAGCCCGAAGGTCGCCCCGTCGCGCCAGTGCACCCGCCCCGCCCGGGCGGGTGCGATGAGGGAGACGATGGCCGTCAGTCCGACGACGACGAGCGAGCCGGCGGAGGCGTCGTGCGGATCCTGGCCGAGCAGGTAGATGAGGGCCGGGACCGACAGGATTCCCCCTCCTGCCCCGAGGGCGCCGACGACGACGCCAACCAGCACCCCGACCCCCAGGGCGGTGAGCACAGCCACGGTCCTCTACTCCTCCTCGGGCCGCAGGGCGCGCCTGACGCCCGGGTCCATGATGTCGGCCGGTGGGCGCCCCTCCCCCAGGAGCCGGACCATGGTGAGCAGGTCGGCGGTGATGTGGGAGTAGAAGGCGCCGTATCCGGCGCACAGGTAGTTGTGACCCTCCTGGCCGTCGGCCGAGAGGGTGAAGCGGTCCTTGGGGCAGCCGCCCCAGCACAGCTGCACCACGGGGCAGCGCCGGCACTGGTCGGTCAGCTGGGCGCTCTTCTTGGTGGCGAAGCGCCGCATGGTGGCTCCCCGGGCCAGGTCGGCGAAGGGCTCGTCGGTGACGTTGCCGAGCCGCCACTCCGGCTCGACCCAGTGGTCGCAGGCGTAGACGTCCCCGTTGAACTCCAGGGCCATGTTGTTTCCGCACTCGGGTGCGTGTACGCAGGTGGGGTGGATGCCGAACATGGCCGACAGCGCCGAGTCGATGTCCTGGACGAAGACGCGCCCGACGTCATGGGTCACCCACTCGTCGAAGACGGCGCAGAGGAACTCCCCGTAGGCGCGCGGGTCGACGCTACGGGAGGTCACCGCGCTGCCGGACTGCCGGTAGAGGATCCGGGTGCCGGAGTCGGCGCGCCAGCCGGCCTCCGCGGCGGCCAACTGCTCGGGCTCGACCCGCTCGACGATCGGGATGAACTGCAGGTGGGTGGCGCCCAGCTCGTCGCGGAAGTAGCGGTAGACCTCGGCGCCGTGGTCCTGGTTGGCGGCGTGGACGGTGCACAGGATGTTGCGGCGCACGCCGGCGTCCACCAGGTGCCTCCAGCCGCGCAGCACCATGGCGTGGGTGCCGCGGCCGCCCCGGTTGAGCCGGTAGGCGTCGTGCATGGCGGGCGGGCCGTCCATGGAGACTCCCACGAGCACGTCGTTGTCGGCCAGGAAGGCGGCCCACTGCTCATCGATGAGGGTGGCGTTGGTCTGCAGGGCGTGGACCACCTTCTGGGCGGGGCGCCGGTAGGTCTCGCACAGCTCGATGAGCCGGCGGAAGAAGGGCAGGCCGCGCAGGGTCGGCTCACCGCCCTGCCAGAGCATGGTGACCTCTCCGTCACCGCTGGCGGCCAGGTACTCGGCGACGTAGGTCTCCAGGGTCTCCTCGCTCATGAGCTGGCGCGGGACGTTGTAGAGCAACTCCTTGGACAGGAAGAAGCAGTACTGGCAGTCCAGGTTGCAGGCGGCCCCGGTCGGCTTGGCGACGACGGACAGGGGCAGGCGGCGTCGTTGGAGCGGCCCCGCCGTCGCATTCAGCTGCGCCCTGGCGGCCCCGGGTGCCGAGGGTGAGGCAGGCCCCGCCCCTGCGATCGGCCGGATCGTAGGCATCGGCAGGGTGACGGCGCTCATGCGTAGCTCCTCTGGTGGCGCTTGGCCTCCTCCAGGCAGGCCGTCACGTAGGAGTCCGCGGCGGCGGCGGCCCCCTGGGCGCAGCCGAGCCCGTCGAGCCGTGCGGCGACGACCTCGACGCCCCAGCTGGTTCCCGGCACGAGGCGGCCGGCGATGTCGGCGGCAATCTGTGGGACGAGCTCGGGGCAGGCGGTCACGAGCTCGCCTCCCAGCACGATGCGGCTGGGGCTCATGAGCAGGACCGCCATCGCGCAGGCCTGGGCCACGGCCCGGCTCGCCTCGGCCAGGGCGCCGACGGCGTCGGGGGCGTGGGCGTCGAGCATGCGCCGCAGGTCCTCCAGGTCTGCCGCCCCGGCGATCTCGGTGACGGCGGGGGCCGAGGCCAGGGTCTCCAGACAGCCGTTCTTGCCGCACTGGCAGGGGCGATCCCCGCCGGGGACGGTGATGTGCCCGAGCTCGCCGGCATACCCGGTGCTGCCCCCGCCGATGCGGTCGGCGACGATGACGCAGGCCCCCACCCCTCCCCCGAGGTGGACGTAGATCTGCTCGGGCGCCCCCTGCCCGGCGCCCCAGCGGGCCTCGGCCAGGGCGGTCATGCGGATCGTGTTGTCCACGAGCAGCGATCCGCTCCAGTAGGGGGAGACGATCTGCTCCACGGTGCTGAACAGGTCCTCGCCGAGGGCGGTTCCCGGACCGGTCCCCTGCCCCACCGGCACGGGCAGCCCGACGCCGATGCGCGAGACGTAGGACATGTCCACCCCGTCGTCGTCGGCGGCCTTCTTGAGGGCCTGGCACAGCTCGTCGAGGGGTTCGCGCCAGCCGTCGAAGGACAGTGGGGTCAGGACCGAGGCGAGCACCTCGCCCTTGCGGTCCAGGATGATGCCGCCGGCGCTGGTGCGGGAGACGTCGAGGCCGACGGCGCAGGCGATGCGCTCGGCCAGGCCCAGCTGCTCCACGGGGCGGCCCCGCCCCTCCGAGCGGGAGCGGTAGGCGACGACGCGCACGGCACCGTCCTGACGCAGCTCGGTCAGGGCCCGGCCCAGGACGGTGCGCGAGACGTCCAGACGGTCGCACAGCTCGCCGCGGGTGGCCGGGCCGGAGGCGAGGACCTGGACGATCCGCTCCTCCAGGGTGGAGGGGGCCAGGGTGGCCAGATAGTCCATGTCCTCTCCTCCTTTGAGTTCGTAGGTGTAGCGGGCGGTCATGGGAGGACGCGCCGTCGGGCCGGCCGCCTCGGTCCGCCGGGCGGGGGCCTCCCGGTGGGCCTGTGCAGGGGAGCGGGACCCACCGGGAGACGTCGTCGGGCAGGGAGTCAGTCGCTGAGCACCTTGTCCAGGTCGCTTCGCGCGGTGTTGACCAGCGGGATGTCGAAGTCGGTCATCGCCGCCATCCACTTGGCGAAGGAGTGGTCGCCGCGTTCGCGCAGCTGCCGGTAGAGCTCGGTGGCCAGCTCGCGGCGGATCTGGTCGTAAACGGGCACCGTGTAGACGTTGTTCATCTCGGCGGGGTCCACGCGCAGGTCGTAGAGCTCGTTGATGGACTCGTGGTTGACCACGAGCTTGAAGTCCCGGGTGCGCAGCATGCGCTGCTGGAGGGGGAAGTGGTGGCCGTGGAACTCGCAGACGATGTTCTCGCGCCAGCCGGGCACCTCCCGTCCCCGGGTGAGGTCGACGATCGAGCGGCCGTCCTCCACCAGGGAGGGGTCCAGTCCGGCGATGTCCAGGACGGTGGCCGGCAGGTCGATGAGCGAGGTGAAGGCGTCTGAGCGCCCCACCGTGGACACGCCGGGGATGTGGGCGATGAAGGGGACGTTGTAGATGTCGTCGTACATGGCCGGGCCCTTGTCGTTCATCCGGTGGGAGCCGGTGAACTCGCCGTGGTCGGCGCAGAAGAAGACGGCCGTGTCGTCCAGGACGCCGAGCTCGCGGGCCACGTCCATGATGCGGCCGATCTCGAAGTCGATCATGGCCACGTAGCCCCAGTAGACGGCGATGAGCTTCTTCCACTGCTCGTTGGTGAAGGACGACGTCGACCAGTAGGTGGCGTAGTTCTGCTGGATCGGGGGCTTGCCGATGAGGGAGTCCCCGAAGTTCTCCGGCAGGGTGACGGTCTCGGGGTCGATGAGGTCGAACCACTCGTCGGGCAGGAAGTAGGGCAGGTGCGGTCCGAAGAAGTGCACGTCGAGGCTGAAGGGCTTGGAGTCCTTCTTCCAGTCGGCGGCGTACTCGCGCAGCTTCTCGATGGCGCGGTCGGCCAGGAAGCGCTCGAAGGTGGCCTCCTCGGGCTGGTCGAGGCGGGCGGCGATGATGTGCCCATCGCGGTTGCCGGGGAGCTTGCCGCGCCACAGGTCGTGGGCCTTGACCGGCGGGAGGTTGTTCTTCTCCAGCCAGGCCACATACTTCTCGTTGCCGACGGGGTTCTCGGCGCCCCAGTAGGAGTCGTCGTCCATGCCGAACTGGTCGGGCAGGTTGGGGCCGCAGTGGTACTTGCCGACGATGCCGACGTTGTACCCGTGGTCGCGCAGGGCCTGGGTGTAGGTCCAGGTGCCCAGCGGGATGGCGGTCTGGTAGGCGATGTTCCACTCCGGGTTGGCCAGGACCTGGTGCTTGCGCGGGACCTTGCCGGTCAGCAGGGAAGCGCGGGCCGGGGTGCAGATGGCGGTGGGGGTGAAGCAGTTGGTGAAGGCGAAGCCGGTCTCGCCCATGGCGTCGATGACCGGGGTACGGGCGTGCGGGTTGCCCAGGCAGCCGATGGTGTCGGTGCGGTGCTGGTCGGTCATGATGACCAGGACGTTGCGGACGTTGTCGGGGATGTCCCGGGCGGGGCGGTCCGGCTGCGCGGCCGGGGTCGGCTCAGGGGAGGCGGGGTGCGACGTCGTCGTCATGAATCTTGCCTTTCTGTGTACGTGACCGCGCGGGTCACTGGGAGACGACCTTGTCGACGTCCTCGAGCTGGGTGCCGGTGGTCTCGTGGAGGTAGCGGGCGGTGAAGATGACGGCCAGGACGCCGAAGGCGCAGTAGATCCAGTAGGTGCCGGCCGGCGACCAGGCGATGAGGTAGGGGAAGAACAGGACGACGAGGAAGTTGACCAGGAAGTCGGCCCCCGAGGCCAGCGACATGGCGCCGCCGCGGATCTGGTTGGGGAACATCTCGCCCATGACGATGGAGAAGATCGGGCCCCACGAGGAGGTGAAGCCGAAGATGAAGGTGCACAGGGCGGCCACGGCGACGAAGCCGAGGGCGGGGGTGGAGGAGATGTCGGGCTTGCCGTTGACGATCGGGGCGACGGTGAAGACGGTGGCGACGACGGCCAGGGACAGGAAGATGATGGTCCCGCCGTAGATGAGCATGCGCTTGCGGCCCACCTTGTCCACCAGGAGGATGCCGCTGACGACGCCGACGATCTTGAAGGCGGTAATGATGAGGGTCTGCTGGAGGGCCATGGCCTCGGTGAAGCCGACGGCGCCGAAGAGGGTGTTGGAGTAGAAGAAGACGCCGTTGATGCCGGTGAGCTGCTGGAAGGCGGCGATGGCCATACCGACCAGGACCAGGCCGCGCCACTGGGAGGCCCAGATCTGGCCGACGCTCATCTTCGCGGTGCCGTCGGCGCCCATGGTGGCGGCGATGGCCTTGACGCGGGCGGCGGGGTCGGGGTCGGCGGTCACCTTGACGAGGATCTTCTCGGCCTCCTCGCGGCGGCCCACCGAGACCAGGTAGCGGGGCGACTCGGGGATGAAGGTGGTGAAGACGATGTAGAAGACGGCCGGGATGATGAGACAGGCGAACATCCACTGCCACGCCTGCAGCCCCAGGGCCAGCTCCTTGCCGGCGCCGCCGGCGGCACTGGTGACGGCCACGTTGATGAGGCCGGCGAAGAACAGGCCCAGGATGATGGACAGCTGACGGAAGCCGATGAGGCGGCCGCGGATATCGGCCGGGGCGATCTCGGCGACGTAGCCGGGGGCGACCGTGGTGGCGGCGCCGAAGCCGATCCCGCCGACGACGCGGCACAGGAGCAGGAAGGGGTAGCCGTAGGAGCCGAGCATGGGGCTGAAGACGCCGCAGACGGCCTCGAAGGCGAGGAAGGGCCCGACCCACATGAGGGTGGTCCTGCGGCCGATCTTGTCCGAGATGCGGCCGGCCAGGACCGCGCCGATGAGGCCGCCGATGATGCCGGCACTGCCGGCGACGCCCTTGGCGAGCTCACCGAGGTGGAACTCGCTGCCGACGGCCTTGATGGCGCCGTTGAGGACCATGCCCTCGAAGCCGTAGAAGAACGGGCCGAGGGTGGCGATGAGGGCCAGAACCGTGGCATAGCGCCGGGCGGCGGCACGGGCCTGCGGGCTGGGCTGCTTGCCCGAGGAGGAGACCTTGCGGCCCGGGGAAGCTGTGGTGGTCATGGGGTGGTGCACCTTCTTCGTTGACATGCGCCACGGCCGATGTCGTCGTTGACATCTGATGTCCGATGGCGGAAAGACTATAGGTCGGTGCGATTTCCGTCCGTCACGGCGGGCATTAGACAGCCACATTAGTGACCCAGTTCACTTCTGTGGGTTCGCTGCTGCCCACCGCCTGCCCCACGCCTCACGCGCCCACGCCTCACTTCGACAGAAACCTCAGAAACGACGCGGCTCCGGGTCGTTTCTGAAGTTTTGGTTGGTGAGTGAAAATTCGGTCGCGGCGCCCCTTCCAGCGAGCGGTGCCATCATGGGGTCGTGAACGCAACGACCGAGCACGCGCCGGTGGACGCCTGGGGGCCGGATTTCCTGGGCCCGGGCTTCGAGGCCCGCACCCTGGAGCTGCTGCCCGACGACGAGGACGACGGCGCCGTCGCCACCCTGGTGCGCCACCTGCCGGCCCTCGACCCCGGCGCCCTGCCGGGCACCCCCTCCTCCCCCACCTTCATCTACCTCTACCTGCACGGCTGGAACGACTACTTCTTCCAGACCCACCTGGCGCGCGAGATCTCCCGCCTGGGCGGGGCCTTCTACGCCCTGGACCTGCGCCGCTACGGCCGCTCCTGGCGCGAGGGCCAGATGCTGGGCTGGTGCACCTCGCTGGCCGAGTACGACGAGGACCTGGGGCGGGCCCTGTCGGCCATCCGCGCCGAGCAGGGCTGGGAGGCCGAGCTCGTCCTGTCGGGTCACTCCACGGGCGGACTCATCGCCTCCCTGTGGGCGGACCGCCACCCGGGGGCCCTGCGCGCCCTGGTCCTGAACTCCGCCTGGCTCTCGCTCCAGGGCTCCGAACTCGTGCGAACCGTCGGCGACCCGGTCCTGCGCACCCTGGCGCTGCGCGACCCGCGCATGTCGATCCTCGACGGCTGGGTCGACCCGGCGCGCGTCTTCTCCATCGCCGACGGCTGGGTCCCCGAGCGCGACGGCGAGCTGCCCGACCCCGCCTGGGCCGACGACCCCTACGTGACCGGCTGGGACATCAACCCGACCTGGTCGATCAAGCCCTCCGCACCCGTGCGCGTGGGCTGGCTCCAGGCCGTCATGGAGGGCCACAACCGCGTCGCCCAGGGCCTGGACATCCGCTGCCCGGTGCTGTCCATGGGCGCGGCCTCCACCCGGCTCGGGGTGACCTGGACGCCGGAGTCGCGCAGCGCGGACACGATCATCGACGCCGACGCCACCGCCCGTCGCGCCGTCATGCTCGGCAAGCTGGTGACCATCGCCCGCTTCCCCGGCGGCGTCCACGACCTCACCCTGTCCGAGCCTCCCGTGCGCGAGCAGGTCTTCTCCGCCCTGCGCCGCTGGATGGCCGCCTACGTGCTGCGCTGATCCGCTCCGACGACGGCCGGCGGCTCAGGGCCAGGGGGCTTTAGAGGCCGCGGTCGGCCAGGTCGTCGCGCAGGTCACCCAGGTGGGCGCCGTGCACCCCCACGCGCCACACGCGCCAGCCATCGGCGTCGGTGACGGCCTGGGCGGCGTTGGCGGCCGACGTCGGATCGGTGAAGGAGCGCCCGTCGGACAGGGTGATGACCCCCTCCACCGACAGGATCGCCTCGTGGTAGATGCCTCGGCGCAGCCGCTGCCAGATGATCTGGGTCGGTTTGCCCAGCGAGGCCGCCACGGCCGCGAGCTCCGCGGTCTCCTGGACCAGGAGGGACTTGGAGGGGTCCCCGCCCAGCGCCTCGGCCACCGGGTCAAGTGCGTCGGCCGAGCCGCGCAGCGGCTCCCAGGAGACGAGCGGCACAGCACCGGTGGGCGCCTCCGTGCGGGACTCGTTGGGAGCCACCGTGGACCAGGCCTGCGCGGCGGGCGCAGCCGAGGAGGCCTCAGGCTGAGAGTGCGCCGCCCGCGAGCGCCGTCCCATGCGGGTGCGCGAGCCGGCCGGGCTCGGGGCTTCGCCGGCCGAGGCGGCTGAGCCACTCCCCCCGGACAGGCTGCTCCCGCCGAGGATGTCCACGCCTCCGGCCAGAGCGGCGACGGCCCGCTCCTCGGCACTGGAGTCATCGGTGGAGTCGGAGCGGCCCCCATGGCCGGCGTCGTCGGCGACGGGCTCCTCGCCCAGGTCGACGACGGCAGGAACGGTCACGGTGTCACCGCTGAGGATGTCGGCCAGGTCCTGACCGACGCTGCCGGCGTTGCCGGCCGCGTCGTGGTCACCGGCAGCGGGGTCGCGGTCTACGACCTCGTGGTTGAAGTCGCCGGGGCCGTCTGCGGGCTCGGCGGCAGGCGCCTGCGGGGCGCCGTCGGAGCTCTCCGGTCCCGGCTCGGGACGGCTCTGCGGGGCCTCCGGCTCAGCCTCGGCACTGTGCTCAGCTTCGGCACTGTGCTCAGCCTCGTGCTCGGCATCGGTCGCGGGTCCATCATCGGCAGCGCCGTCACTAGTGACGTCGTCGACGGGACCGTCGGCGACGTCGGCAGCCCCCTCATCCGGTTCGGGCACGGCCTGCCCGGCAGGTTGGGCGCCGCCGGCCTCCTCGGGGTCCTCAGGCGGGGCCTCGTCCCCGCCCTGGTTGGAGAGGGCATGTACCTGGGGCTGCTCGGCGGTGACGGCCACCGGCTCGAACAGCTCGGAGAGCGCGTCGGCGGCACCCGTTGCGGCGAAGGCTCCCGCCGGAATGGCGGCGCCGGTGTCATCAGCGCCCTCAGCGTCGGGGGCGTGCGCCGGCTCGGTGGGGATGACGATCTCGATGGGACCGGTGACCGGGCTCATGTGCTCGGCCTGCTCAGTGGCGTCAACGGCCCGCGAGCCACTCGAACCGGCGGAGGCAGAACCGGCCAGGGCCGGGCGGGGCGCACGGGCCACGAGCAGCGGTCCCCCGGCGGCCACATCCAGCCCGGAGATCTTCTCCACCACGACGACGATGCGCGACTCGTCCACGATGCGCACGTCCACCTCGTGGATCTCCAGCCCGGAGGAGGCCAGTACTCCCAGCCCTCCGACGACGTCGGGCTCCAGGGAGGCGCTGAGGATCGTCAGCCGCGGTCCGGCCTCGGCCTGGGCGGGCATCGCCTCGCGGAACTCGTTCCAGTCCTGGCTGAAGGCCCCCAGCCCGCCGGCGTACCTGCTGGCGATCTCGCGGCGGCCCGCGGTGGCCGCCTGGGTCAGGCGCGACATGGCGGCCAGCAGCCCCGTGGAGTCGATTCTCTCCAGGACCTCGACGACGACGACCTGCCCGGTGGCGTCCAGGGCGGTCAGGCTCGCTCCGGTCTCGAGCTCCTCCCAGGACAAAGGGAAGAGCGGACGGCGCAGGACGTCGACGATCTGACGCTGGATGGCGACCAGACTGTGAGACAGGGTGATGGCGTCAGCGGAGCGACCCAGGCGCACGGGCAGGAGGTGGTTGCCGTCGAGCTCGTACATGGCCATGGATGGGGCCGCCTTTCCTCGTCGTCCTGCTCCGCGATGGCCCCCAGCACAGGTGAGCACGCACGTGAACGGCTCACAGTCGAGTCACCCACGAACACAGTGCCCAGCCATCCTGTCACGACCGCCAGCACACGGCAGACTATCTCATGACGGCAACGAGCAGTGGGCCGCCACCCCATCACATCAGTCCGCGCACAGTGAGAAAACTGCGACAGCACACCTAGATCGAGGTTATCTCCTAGGGTTGTTCCTGAATCTTGGAGAGACCGGTCTCATGGTCGCATCCGCCTCGAGGTGGATGAGGATGGCCGGGAAGTGGATAAGAATGTCGGCTGGTCGGCTCCCGACGAGGAGCCCCTCCACCCCTTTCGCACCACTAGCCTCCCATCACCTACCGCCTGAGGAGCGTTCATGCCGTCGGACTCGTCCACCACGACTCCCCCGGACGCACCCGAGCTCGCGCCCTCCCCGGCGCCCTCCTCCGCCCCATCACCGTCGTCCTCGCCTGCGGCCCCCGCATCGCGGCCCTCGCACCTGAGCGCCTACGCGCACCGAGCCTGGCGGGCCACGCGCACCTGGCTGGCCTCGGCGCCGGCCGCGACCACCTGCGCCGTGCTGACCCTGGTCATCAGCATCGCCCTGCTGCCCTGGGGGCCCCGGGGGCAGATCGCCCTGTCCGCCTACATCGACCAGCCCCAGCGGGTGTGGACCCTGCTGACCGCCTGGGCGGTCCCCGGCCACCTGCTGCCAGTGACCGGAAGCCTCATGCTGCTGTCCGTCGGCGTGCTGCTGGAGCGGCTCCTGGGCACGCGACGGTGGCTGGCCACCGCCGCCGTCTCCTGCGCCGGCGGCATCGTCCTGGCCCAGGCGCTCTACCCCCTTATCGGCCGCGTGTGGGAGGCCTGGTCCCCCTACCTCGTCCACCCCCCGATCCAGGGCATCAGCCTGCCCACCGCCGGCCTGGTGGCGGCCTCCACCAGCGTCATGCGCCCGTCCTGGCGACGGCGCACGCGCCTGGCGACCTTCGCCGTTCTCATCGTCTCGGCCGCCGTGACCGGGACCGTGGGCGCGCTGGCCCGTCTGGGAGCCGGCGTCATCGGCCTCATCATGGGAATCGTCCTGGAACGCGGGCAGCAGTCGGCCCCCTCCCAGGAGCTGCCCCGGCGCGTGGAGCGCGAGCTCGTGGCCTTCCTGGTGGCCTGCTGGGCCGTGAGCTGCGCCCTGGCGGTGGTGAGTAACGCCGCCGGCCCCCTGGCTGACGCCCGCTACGGGCTGACCCCCGCCATCCTGCCCAAGGACGCCGTCATCTACCCCGTCGAGCAGCTCCTGATGTGCATGCCGGCGCTCCTGCAGCTGGTCCTGGCCGATGGCCTGCGCCGCGGGCGTCGATCAGCGGCCTACGGCACCATCGCCCTGCAGTTCTTCCTGGGGGTGTGCGCGGCCCTGTTCGCCCTGGTGGAGAAGATCGGCGAGCAGCTGCCCGAGTCCGGTCCCACCACGGCCCGGCTCCTGCACAGCTGGCTGCGCTCGGGGCACCTGCTGGTGCCGCTGCTGCTCAACATCGTGGTCATCAGCCTGGTGGTGTGGACCAGGAGGCGCTTCACTCTGGGGTCGCGCCCGGGCGTCATCCACCGCGCCGTCGTCGCCTGGGTCCTGACCCTCCTGGGTGGGGCGGTCCTGACCGTCGCCGGGGGCCTGCTCATGTCTCATGACTTCTCCCCCTACGCGACCTGGCCCGCCCTGCTGGAGACCTACGTGTCCTACCTGCTGCCCATCAGCACCGGCGGCATCATGAGCCTGATCGTCGCGCCCCTGACGCCCCTGGCCTACCTGCTCACCGCGTGGGTGCCGGTCCTGGTGTGGCTCCTGACGATCCTGTGGGTGTGGCTGGCCCAGTCCGCTCCCGCCCGCACCCGGGTCTCCGACCGCGAGGAGCTCGTCGACCTGGTGCGCAGCCGCGGCGCCGGGACCCTGGGGTGGATGCTCACCTGGCAGGGCAACGAGGCCTGGGTCAACGAGGCGGGCACGGCCGGTTTCTCCTACCGGCCCAGCCGCGACGTCGCCCTGACGGTCGGGGACCCCGCCGCCGCCGACGCCGACGTGGCCCAGGCGGTGCGCGACTTCGCCGACTTCGCCACCGACGCCGGACTCATCCCGGCCCTGTACACGGTACACGCCCCGGCGATGGAGGCCGCTCGCGCCATGGGCTGGACGATCCTGCAGGTGGCCGAGGAGGCCGTCCTGGACCTGCCGGACCTGGCCTTCCGCGGCAAGGCCTACCAGGACGTGCGCACCGCCTTCAACCACGCCAAAAAGGAGGGCGTTGAGGCGGTGTGGACCACCTTCCGCGACTGCCCGGCCGGCCGGCGCGACCAGATCCGGGCCATCTCCCAGGCCTGGGCCAGTGACAAGCCGTTGCCGGAGATGGGCTTCACCCTGGGCGGCCTGGCCGAGCTCGACGACGCCGAGACTCGCCTGCTGCTGGCCATTGACGCCGACGGCACCGTCCAGGGCGTCACCTCCTGGCTGCCGGTCTACCGCGACGGGCGCGTCATCGGCCTGACCCTGGACTTCATGCGACGCCGCGAGGGCGGTTTCCGCCCCGTCATGGAGTACCTCATCGGGCGCGCCGCCCAGGACGCTCAGGCCGAGGGCCTGGAGATCCTGTCCCTGTCCGGGGCGCCGCTGTCCCGCTCCGCACCGGCCGACGGCGATGCCTCCTCACGCTTCGACCCGCTCCTGAACCTGCTGGCCTCCGTGCTGGAGCCGGCCTACGGATTCAGCTCCCTGCACGCCTACAAGCGCAAGTTCAAGCCGCGCTCCGTGCCCATGTACCTGGCGGTTCCCGATCTGGTGGACCTGCCCACCGTGGGCATCGCCATCGCCCGGGCCTACCTGCCCGGTCTCAAGCCCTCTCAGACGGCGCGCTTCGCCCAGGTGCTGATGAACCGTGACTGAGGTCGGCGGTGCTGGTGCGCCCACCGCCGACGCCGCCACTGCCGTCAACACTGCCGGCAGCACCGCCGACGTGCAGGCCTCGGGCGGCGTCGTGGACGCTCTCAAGGCCGTCCACATCCTCCAGCCCTGGCTCGGGACGGCCTGCGCGGTCGTTGCCGCGGTAGTCATCGCCTGGCTGTGGTGGCGGCGCACCCGCTACCTGCCCTGGTCTCGCCAGCTCGTCGTACCCGGCGCCGCAGCGGCCAGCGCGGTGACCTCCTGGCTAGTCGTGGACGTCATCTGGCATCCCATCGCCGACGGCGTCGGCTGGTTCGTGTGGACCTGGGTGGGAGTCATCGGTCTCGTCATCGCCCAGCTGGTCACCGGCAACCGCACCGAGGGGCGCCACCAGGCGGTGCATTCACGCAACCGCCGCCTGGTACGCGCCACGGAGTCCGCCTCCAGCCTCGTGGCCGTGGTGGCCTCCTCGCTGCTGGCCATCAACACCTTCTTCGCCTCCTACCCGACCCTGGCATCGGTCCTGGGCTACGGGGTGGCGACCACACCACTCAACCGTCTGCAGGGCGCCGCGGCCCAGTCGCCGGCACCCGTGCGCGGCCACGGGACGCTGGAGGAGACCTGGAGGCCGCCGTCGGACATGCCCGCCCGCGGCCAGGCGGTCACCGCCGACATCCCGGCCGGCGACCAGTCCGGGACGAAGGGCTTCACGCCGCGAGGGGCCTTCATCTACCTGCCGCCGGCCTACCTGAGCTCACAGCGCCCGGCCCTGCCGGTCCTCGTCCTGCTCACCGGGCAGCCGGGAAGCCCGTCGGACTGGTTCGAGCTGGGGAACCTGAAGGACACGATGGACGCCTACGCGGCCAACCACCACGGCCTGGCCCCGGTGGTCGTCGTCGCCGACCTCCTGGGCAGCCCGTACGCCAATCCCCTGTGCTCCGACACCGAGGCCGGCGGCAAGGTGGCCACCTACCTGGACAAGGACGTCCCGGCCTGGATCAGGGCGAACCTGCAGGTCGACGACGACCCCGCCCACTGGGCGGTGGCCGGCCTGTCCAACGGGGGCACCTGCGCGATGCAGGTCGTCACCCGCTCACCGGGCGTCTACCGCACCTTCCTGGCTATCAGTGCCGAGGAGCACCCCACGCTGGGCAGTGTGGAGCGCACCATCTCCGAGGGCTTCGGCGGAGACCGTGCCGCCTACGAGGCCAACGATCCGATCTCCCTGATGTCCACCGCCCCACCCGGCCGCTACGACGGCATCGCCGGCATCGTGTCGGTGGGCCGCCAGGACACCAGCTACCGCGGGGCCGTGCCCGTCCTGGCCGAGGCCGCCACGAATGCCGGAATGACCGTGAGCACCCGCCAGTACGACGGCGCCCACACCTGGGCCGTGTGGGGGCCGGCGCTGGCCGACCAGGTCGACTGGCTGGGCGGGCGACTCGGTATCGCCTCGCCGTCGCCGGTCTCCTGATCCCAGCCCGGCCCCACGACACTGCTGGTCTGCGGACCTCGCTACTCGGTTACCCGGTTACTCGGCTACTCAGCCTTGTCCGCGACGGCCGCGCGCCCGGCCTCCAGGCGGGCCACCGGCACCCGGAAGGGCGAGCAGGAGACGTAGTCCAGACCCACCCGGTGGAAGAAGCCGATGGACTCAGGGTCCCCGCCGTGCTCACCGCACACGCCCATCTTCATCGTCGGCTTGGTGGAGCGGCCGCCCTCGACGCCCAGGCGCACCATGCCGCCCACGCCGTCGGCGTCGATGGTCTCGAAGGGGGAGACCCCGAAGATGCCGTCGTCGATGTAGCGGCCCACGAAGGAGCCCTCGACGTCGTCACGCGAGAAGCCCCAGGTGGTCTGGGTCAGGTCGTTGGTGCCGAAGGAGAAGAAGTCGGCCTCCTCGGCGACGTGGGCGGCGGTGACGGCAGCGCGCGGCAGCTCGATCATGCAGCCCACCGGGAAGTCGAGGGCGTAGCCGGAGGCCTGGGAGACCTCCTGCAGCACGTGCTCCACGCGCTCGCGCGCCAGCTGGAGCTCACGCACCGACCCGATGAGCGGGATCATGATCTCGGGGTGCGGGTCGCCGCCGGCCTTGAGGCGCTCGACGGCGGCCTCGGCGATGGCGCGCACCTGGAGCTCGATGAGGCCCGGCATGGTCAGCAGCAGGCGGACCCCGCGCAGGCCGAGCATCGGGTTGGCCTCGTGGCTCTTGCGCACCACGGCCAGGAGCTCCTCGTCGGCCGGGTCCAGCTCGCCGCGCTCGCGGTCGACGGCCACCTTGACGCTCAGCTCGGTCAGGTCCGGCAGGAACTCGTGCAGCGGCGGGTCGATGAGGCGCACCGTCATGGGCTTGCCGTTCATCGTCTCGAACATCTGGATGAAGTCGCCCTTCTGCAGCGGCAGGAGGGCGGCCAGGGCGGCCTCGCGCTCGGCGTCGGAGGAGGCCAGGATGAGGTTCTGGACGAACTGCTTGCGCTCGCCCAGGAACATGTGCTCGGTGCGGCACAGCCCCACGCCCTGGGCGCCGCGGTGGATGGCGTGGCGGGCGTCGTCGGGGGTGTCGGCGTTGGCGCGCACCTCGAGGCGGCGGACCGCATCGGCGTGGCGCATGAGGCGGTCCACGGCGGTGACGAGCTCGCGGGTGTCGTCGTCGCCGGCCGCCTTGAGCGCCTCGTCCAGGCCGCGGCGCAGGTAGGTCATGACCGGGGAGTCGACGACGCCGACCTCACCGAGGAAGACCTCACCGGTGGTGCCGTCGATGGCGATGATGTCCTCACTGGTGAGGACATCATCGCGCCCCGCGATGCGCAGGGTCTTGCCGGCGGAGTCGACCTCGAGGGCCTCGGCACCGCACACGCAGGTCTTGCCCATGCCGCGGGCGACGACGGCGGCGTGGCTGGTCTTGCCGCCGCGGGCCGTGAGCACGCCGGCGGCCGCGACCATGCCGGGAAGGTCGTCGGGGTTGGTCTCACGGCGCACGAGGATGACGGAGTCACCCTTCTCGGCGCGGGAGACGGCCTCATCGTTGTCGAAGGCAATGTAGCCCACGGCGGCACCCGGGGAGGCGGCCATGGCGCGGGTGAGCAGGTCGCGGCTGGAGTCGTCGTCGAACTGGGGGAACATCAGCTGGGTGAGCTGCTCGCCGGAGACGCGCGTGAGGGCCTCATCCATGGTGATGAGCTTTTCGTCCACGAGCTGGGTGGCCACGCGGAAGGCGGCCGCGGCGGTGCGCTTGCCCACGCGGGTCTGGAGCATCCACAGCTTGCCGCGCTCGATGGTGAACTCGATGTCGCACAGGTCGCGGTAGTGGGTCTCCAGGCGGCGCATGATGGAGCGCAGCTCGTCGTAGGAGGCCTTGTCCAGGCGCTCGAGGTCGGCCAGGGACAGGGTGTTGCGGATGCCGGCGACGACGTCCTCGCCCTGGGCGTTGACGAGGTAGTCGCCGTAGACGCCGGTGCGCCCGGTGGAGGGGTCGCGGGTGAAGCACACGCCGGTGCCGGAGGTCTCCCCCATGTTGCCGAACACCATGGTGCACACGTTGACCGCGGTGCCCAGGTCGTGCGGGATCTTCTCGCGGCGGCGGTAGATGTGGGCGCGCTCGGTGTTCCAGGAGCGGAAGACGGCCTCGGTGGCCATGTCCAGCTGGGAGCGGGGGTCCTGCGGGAAGTCGATGCCCGCGTGCTCCTTGACGATGGCCTTGTACTCCTCCACCAGCTCCTGGAGGGCGTCCACGGGGAGCTCGTAGTCCATGGAGACGCCCCGCGCGTCCTTCTTGGCGTCCAGGGCGTCGGAGAAGTGGTCGCCGTCGATGTCCAGGACGGTCTTGCCGAACATCTGGATGAGGCGGCGGTAGGAGTCCCAGGCGAAGCGCTCATCGGAGCTGGCGGCGGCCAGGCCCTTGACGGAGACGTCGTTGAGGCCGATGTTGAGGACGGTCTCCATCATGCCGGGCATGGAGAACTTGGCGCCGCTTCGCACTGAGACGAGCAGGGGGTCCTCGGCGGCGCCGAGCTCGCGCCCCAGCTCCTCCTCCACGCCGCGCAGGGCGGTAGTGACCTGGACCGAGAGCTCCTCGGGGACCTCGCCACTGGCCAGGTAGGCGCGGCAGGCGTCGGTGGTGATGGTGAAGCCGGGGGGAACAGGGAGATCCAGCCGGGTCATCTCCGCCAGGTTGGCTCCCTTGCCTCCCAGGAGATCCTTCTGGTCCTTGTCACCCTCGCTGAAGCGGTACACGTACCTGGGCATCGATGCCCCTTTCTGATTCGGGTCGTTCTCGGGTCTGCCTCAGATCGTCCTGATGCAGGCGTGACGCGGCGACGCGTCGTTCACGATATGACTCTAGTGTGACTTCAGTCCTAGACCAAACACGCCGACTCCAGCGCGCCTCCTCCCGGCGCGCCCGCCGACGCCGCGGGGCTCGGCGGCATGGGCGGCCGACGTCGAGGGGAGGAGATTCAGGGAACGCCGAGCGCCGCGTCCCGGAGCGGGTCGGGGCGCGGGGCCACCCGGGCAGACGCAGCGCCACCATGCGCCCAGCCCGGCCCCACGTATCACAGGAGTTACGACAACTGCTCAAAACGGGTTCTTCGTGTCGTGGGGATGGGGTTGTGCGGGGCTTTCCTCGTCGGGGTCTCGGGGTACGTGGTCGTACGCGATCCCACCCGGTCGTACGTAAAACCGCGTGGTCGTACCCCCAGCGCACGCGGTCGTACGTAAAACCGCGCGGTCGTACCTTAGAGCCCCTCTAAGGTACGACCGCGCGCCGCCGGGTACGACCACGCGACGCCGAGTACGACCGCGCAGGACCCCGAGACGCCGAACCACCGGCACCCGCTCACCCCGACCACGCCCTCACACACGAAGAACCTCAAAACATAGCGGCGGATGCCCGCCACACTTCCGCGTGGCGGGCATCCGCCGCCGGTCCGATCGCGCAGGATCCGACGCGTGCGTCCGACGTCTATCCGGCGACTAGGGAACGACGACGAGGACGTCGCACTTCGACTTGCGGAGCACCTGGACGGAGACGGCTCCGAAGATACGGCCGAACAGCGAATCGACGCCTTTGGATCCGACGATGACGAGGTCCGCCTCGGTCTCCAAGGTGACGAGGGTGACGGCATTGACCGCCGTGCCCTCGACGACGACGCCCTGGGCGAGGGCGACGCCGCGCTCAACGGCGGTATCACGCGCCTTCTCGACGACGGCGTAGGCCTGGTCCTCGGTGAGCCCGACCCGCACATCGGCGACGGGGGCGGACTCGTTGATGCGAGCCTTGTCCCGCGCCGAGACGGGGTCGAAGCCGGCGACGAGGAGAAGAGCGGCGCCGCACAGGCGAGCCATCTCGCAGGCGCGATCGATGACGTGGGTGTTCGCCTCGACATCGCCGACTCCGGCGACAATGGTGGTATAGGTCACGGATGACATCCTTTCGTGGGGCACCCGGTCAGGCCACGGCAGTCTCAGTGGCGGACACGGCGGCGGCGCGCACCCGCGGGTCCGCGTCCTTGACGGTGTCGATCCACTCGATGAGCAGACTGGCGATGACGAGGAAGACTGCGACGAAGAGCATGGCGTTGACCGGGTGATCGCCGAGCAGGTGCTTGTAAATGGGACCGAAGGTGAGGGTCTGGAGGAACTGGGGGATGACGATCATCATATTGATAACGCCCATGTAGACGCCTCGGCGCTCCTTGCGGATCATCTCAATGGCCATGATGTAGGGTACGCCCGTAATAGAAGCCCAGGCCACACCAATGCCGATCATGGGCAGGTAGAGGACCGCGGTGTGGCCGGGGCTGCCGATGCGGGTGAGCAGGACCAGGCAGACGGCGGCGAGGCACAGCGCCGCGGTGTGGACGTGCTTGGGGCCGATGCGGTTGGCCAGTCGCGCCAGGAAGAGGGCGACGACCGTGCAGGAGACGTAGTAGACGACCATGAGCCCGGTGGCGAAGCCGGAGGCGTTGTTGAAGGCCTCGGTCTTGGCGTACCCCGGGTCGGACAGGTTCACGCCGAAGTAGGTGACGGCGCACATGAGGCCCAGGTACTGCCAGAAGACGTTCATGGCGTACCACTGGAAGAGGTAGACCAGGGCCATCTTCTTCAGGCCGCGGGGCATCTCGACGATGGCGACGCCGATGTCCTTGACGAAGCCGAAGGGGCCCTCCTCCCGCTTCTTGCGCTCGAGCTCGACCAAGCCCTCCGGCGTGGGCGGCAGCTCCTTGGTGGAGAGCACCGAGATGAGCACCGAGCCGATGGAGCACACCGAGCCCACCATGAAGGCGCCGAAGACCCAGTAGGGGATGCCGGCGGCGGTGGCGCCCGCCAGGGTCTTCTCCAGAACGACGAGGGTCCCGGCGGCCAGGGCCGAGCCGGCGCCGATGAACAGGGACTGGGCGAGGAAGCCCTTGGCGAGCTGCTTGGAGGGCAGGCGGTCGCCGATGAAGGCCCGGTAGGGCTCCATGGCCGTGTTGTTCGAGACGTCCAGCAGCCACAGGCACAGCACCGCCATCCACACGGCGGTGACGAAGGGCATGAGGAACAGGAACACGGAGCAGCCGACGGCCCCGATCAGGAAGAAGGGCTTACGGCGTCCCCACTTCTCGCTCCAGGTCCGGTCCGAGAGCGCCCCGATGAGCGGTTGGACGAGCAGGCCGGTGACGGGTCCGGCCAGATTGAGGATGGGGATCTCGTCAGCGGAAGCCCCGAGGAACTGGTAAATGGGCGACATGGCGTTCTGCTGCATGCCGAAGGAGTACTGGATGCCGAAGAATCCGACGTTCATCAGCAGGATCTGAGCAGTGCTCATCATGGGCTTGTGCGCGATGTCCGCCGCGCTATTCTGGGAAGTCTGTGCCATAGGTCATCCTTGTCCTGGGTCCTGTGGAACTCTGTCGACGCCGCCCGAGACGGACGCCGCACTTCCTGCCCGAGAGAACGCTGTACGGGACGGCGGGGATCTCAGGAAGTCAAGCAGGTCAATGATCCACCCAACATGACTAACGTTTGACAGGTCTTTAGTCCCCTTATCGGATCTCGCACGAGCCGGACCGGGTCATGACTCATGCACGCAGGGCAATCATCCCACAATGCGCGCTGAGGGGCACCTCCAGAGCCAGCGCCTCACCGTCCGGGTCCCCGGTGGGCCCCGGTGACCTGAGGCCCGCCGGGAGACGCACGGTGCCGCCTCCCTCCTCGCCGAGCGCGACGGCGGCCACTCCGCCCTCGAACTCGCGCACCCAGGCGCCCGAGGTCCTCCGGGGCCGTCCCAGCGGGCGCCCCAGGTCGGCGTCGAGGGCGGGGAACCAGGCAGTGCGGGAGTAGTCGTCGTGACCGGTGGCCGTGTAGGCGCCCTCCCCTCCCCCGAAGACCCAGAAGGCCGCCAGCCCGTAGAGGCCGGGGGACGTGCGGGCACCGGACATGGAGCCGCCGCCCCCGCCGTCGGGCGTGCGCACGATGGACAGGCCCGGCCCTCGCAGCTCGTGAATCTGGGCCAGGGCCGTGGCCTCATCGAAGAGGTGATGGTCCCCCCAGCCCAGCCAGCACTCGTCGAAGCCACCACCCCAGGCCGAGTGGCGCTCCCAGCGGCCGGGTTCCCGGCGGGCCTCGGCCACGTTGGGGATGAGGATCTTGCCGACGCCGTTGAGGCCGGCACCGGCCTGGTCCACGAAGATGTTCAGCTCGGCGCGCAGGGCGGCGGTGTCGGCGATTCCGTCCAGGGGGAGGTCCAGGCCGTAGTAGTCGTCGAAGACGTCGTTGTCCGCCATGACGCCGTCGAAGGCGGTCTCAGCGGTGGCCTGGCAGACCTCCTCCACCCAGCGGGCGCGGTAGTCGGGGTCCCACACACGGGCCTGGAAGTGGCCGGGGTAGGTGTTCCACTCGACCAGGTCGCCGTTGTCACGCCTGGCGAGCCAACCGCGGCGGAGGGCCTCGCGGTAGGACAGCCCGGAGGCGCGCATGGAGTCCGGCTCGAAGTCTCGCGTGGAGGACAGGCACCGGTAGGCCAGGACCGTCATGTCCGGTCGCGCCTCCTTGAGGCGGGCTGCTGCCTCGGTCTCCCAGGGCTGGAGGATCGCGGCCCGGTAGTGGGCGATCGCGAAGTCCAGCTCCCCGGGCTCGAGCGGGTTTCCGTAACGGATCCAGGCGCCGACGCCGCCGGTGCTGCTCCTCATGCTCCTCCTCGGTCGGCGCGGGCGCCGGTCTGCTCGCCGGCACCGCCCTGACGGTAGATCTTGTTGTAGGAGGCGTTGACCTTGACCAGGTCGTAGGCTGCCTCCACGCGGCCGCGGGCGTTGAGGCTCAGGCGCTCGTAGAGATCGACGTCGCTGATGACCTCCTGGACCTTGTCCGCCATGACGGCGGGGTCACCGGGCTCGATGATGATGCCGCAGGGGTCCCAGGTCTCCCCCTCTTCGGTGACGATCATGTCCTCGACGACGGAGCGCACGGCGCCGACGTCGGTGCTCACCGTGGGGATGCCGGCCCCCATGGTCTCCAGGGAGACGACCGGCAGGCCCTCGTTGTAGCTGGGCAGGACGAACAGGTCGAACTCAGGCAGGAGCTCACGGACCTTGACGGTCCCGCGGATGGTGATGACGCTCTCCAGGCCCTGCTCGACGATGCGGGTCAGGCACTGCTCGAAGTAGGAGGGCATGTGCTCGGTGGGCCCGCACACGTCCAGGTGGATGTTCAGGCCCCGGTCCACCATGAGGCGCACCGAGTCGATCATGTCCAGCAGCCCCTTGATGGGTACGACGCGGGCGATGTACACCAGCTTCCACAGGTGCTTGTCCGCGCCCTCCTTCTTGATCTCCTCGATGGCGGCCAGGCGCTCGGCGTAGGAGGCGTCGAACTCCGAGGTGACGATGCCGTTGGGGATGACGATGGCTCGCCCGGAGTCACCGCCGAGCTCATTGGCCTCGGTGATGGCCCGAGGGTAGAGGTAGGTGGAGGCGTAGGCGTAGGGGTAGCACAGGCGCCCCATCTCCAGCCACCAGGCCATCCACATGCGCTCGCGGCCGGTGACGTCGAAGGTGCGGTAGTCGGTGAGCCTGACGTTGAGGTCCAGCCGGCGTTCCAGGAGGGTGTTGACGGTGTCGCGCACGTAGAGGTTGTGCTCGGTCAGCAGCACCTTGGTGCCGTGCTCGCGGGCGGCGTTGACGCCCAGCAGCATGGCGTAGCCGGTGGTGTGGGCGTGGTAGACCTGGGCGCGCGGGACCGGTTCGGCCAGGACCGCGTAGGCCAGGGAGAAGAAGTCGCGCAGGCACCAGAAGATGTCGGTCATCGACATCCCCAGGTCCGGCATCATGTCGTGGTAAGCCTCCATGAACTCGCGCGTGCCCAGGATCGCCCAGACCGGGTAGCGGCGCGAGGCGCTCAGGCCCTCGCTGATGAGGTCCCACAGCGGCTCGGTCTGACCGTCCTGGGCCAGGGCGAGCAGGGCCCCCAGGATGCGCCGGGACAGTTCGCGGCGCTGGCGGCGGTTCATGCGCAGGTCGCGCGGGCGGGCGCGCAGGAAGTCCTCCTGGTGCTCCTCCATGGACAGGTAGAGGACCTTCACCCAGGCGACGTTGTCCGGCATGCCGTACAGATCCTTGAAGGGCGAGTGGGAGTCCCAGGTGATGTGGATGATCCCGAAGGTGAGGTCCGGGTTGCCGGTGATGATGTCGTGGACCACCGCCGATACCCCGCCCTTGAGGTAGGGGTAGGTGGACTCCATGACGATGGCGACGTCGACGTCCACGTACACGCCGTCCTCGGGGACGCCGTCAGGCAGGACCTGCTCATCGGCCTCGGGCTCCGGCTCCTCGGGGGGCGGGAGCAGCTCGGCCGCGCCGGCGGAGGCCTCCTCGTCCTCGGCCTCCTCCTGGGCGGCCTGCTGCTGGGACAGGGGGATGGCGGCGGCGTGGGAGGCGGCCGAGGCCACGGACTCCCAGGCGATGGCGGTGGGTGCGGGGGGCTGCTGGGGCTGCTGGGCCTCGGGCTGGTCGAGCTGTGGGAGGACGGACTCCTGCGGGGCAGGCTCGGCGGGGGCCGAGGGCTTCGGCCGGTCCGCCTCCTGCGGGGCAGGCTCGGCGGGGACCGAGGAATCGCCGTGCACCGGGGGCACGGAGGGCTCAGAGGGCGCTCCGGCTGCAGCGGCGTCGGAGGCCAAGGTGGCGGGGGCAGCAGGGACGGCAGGGGCTTCGGCGTCAACAAGTGGCTCCGACGCGGTGGAGCGGGGGGCGGCCGGCTCCACTGGTGAGGAGGCCGAGGCGCCCGAGGCAGCCGGCGCGGCCGAGCTCACCGCGCCGAAGATCGGGGAGTCGAGGACGTCGGGGCTCTGCGGGGAGGTCGGCTCCGGACTCTTGGGTCGGGGCTGGACCACTCCGTAGCCGGCCGGCGCCGGGGTCTGGACGACGCCGTAGATCGGCACGGCCGGGATCTCAGGAGCCGGGATCTCAGGAGTGGAGGCCGAGGCTGCGGCCGGCTCGGCGACCGGTTCGGTGACGGGCGGGTCAGTCGAAGGGGCGGCGGGCGAGCCTGCGGAGGGGGTGGCGGCCGAGGGTCCGCTCAGGGCGCCGCCGGTGGTGACGACGACGCCGTATCCGTCGGGGCCGACCTTGATCCTGGGGCCGGTCTCCTCGCCCCGGTCGCCGATGCCGGGGGCGTCGTCGGGACTGGGCATCGGGGCGTAGCCGCCGGCGGGAGCCGAGTAGCGCAGCGGAAGGCTCTCCAGGCGGGCGCGGAAGGAGGATGACGAGCTCACCAGGACATGGCCTTTCCCCAGAAGAACGAGTACTCGGGTGCGGCCCACCGCTTGCGGTAGAGCAGCAGCCCCAGCGCGCACAGCAGCAGGTCGACGCCGGCCAGCGGCAGGTAGGCGGCGGCGTCGGCCACCTTGAGCAGCAGAGCCGCGGCGATCGCCACGTGGATGCCGGACAGGAGCAGGGCGGTGGTCGAGTCGCCGATGTGGTCGATCTCGTAGCTCAGGAGCGTCAGCACCGTGAACAGGGTCGAGGCGAGGCACACCTCGAGGACCAGCGGGACCTGCTCGATGGACATGAGCGCCATGGAGCACACGACGATGATGACGCCGGCGACCCCCACGATGCAGGCGCGGATGAGGCTGGCGTCCAGCAGCCGACGCAGTGTGCGTCCGCGCTCGCGCAGACTGGCCATGCCCTCACGCTTGAGAACCGTCTGGAACAGGGCGATCTCGGTGTTGACCCGGGGTGCGGTGACCGCGAAGTAGTAGCAGTAGGCGACGACGGCGGGCTGGAGGCACAGGTAGACCAGCGCCACGTCGAAGTCACGACCGGCGCCCAGGAAGAGGAAGAACTTGTCCGACCACAGCACTCCTCCCAGGATCGCACCGCGCAGCATGTCCTGCACGAGGATGCCGGTGGCGACCCCGCGGGGCCGCAGGATCTTTCCCAGAGAGCGCCCCATGGACAGGAGCTGGCTGAGGGCTCCCACCAGCGGGGGCAGGTACCACCAGGTCGGCTCGGCGACGAGTGCGACGGCGTAGCAGAGCCAGCCCACCGACCACAGGCGGCGGCGTCCGGCGACGTCGGCGACGATGAGCGACTGGACGAAGACGACGTGCAGGAGGAGCAGGGCGGTGTGGATGCCCAGGACGTGCAGGTTCCAGCCGGTCACGGCGGCCACGACGAGGATCTCCAGCGCCGTGGGCAGGAGTGCCCACAGGAACAGCGCCGGCCAGATGGAGCAGTAGCGCTCCAGGACCGCCCGCGGGCCGCGGCCGATGGAGTCGCCCAGGAGCCGGTAGACGGGGGTGCCGATGATCTGGCTGAGCCAGGGCACGGCCACTGACACGCTCAGGACGATGACCGGCAGGCCGATGCCGCTCACCGTGCTGGCGGCCATCTTCTGGGACACGACGGGGAAGCTCAGGCCCAGCAGGATCGCCGGGGACATGCCCAGGAGCATTGCCGCACCCCAGTGCCAGCGGGCCCCCGGGGCGATGCCGCCGCGCTTGAGCGCACGGGTGGGCGGCGCTGTGACCAGCCCCAGGCCGATGAGGACCGTGAGGACCAGAACGCCGACGGTGACCTGCTTCGGCCAGCCGACCCAGGGCAGCACCGCCGCCACCACGCCGAGGACGCTCAGGGTCGCAGCAGCGTTAGCGGTCCGCAGGCGCGGAAAACGGTGCTGGTGGAAATGTCGCGGTTCGTATCTGAGTTGGGTCATGGGAGTAGCGGCACCAAGAATGCGTGAGCACGCACGGGCGATCCGAGCCGGACATTCCGGCGCCGCGACCGAGGGGTGTCGCGGCAGTCTGAATGAGGGCGGACAGGTACGGACAGTGAGGACGAGTAGGGGCGATAGCGGTTGAGATGGCCCCGCGCGGGGCGGGGTGACGACACCGATCGACCATGTCCGAGGGACGACTTTCGACGGATCGTCACTCCACTGTATCGGGCAGAGGACTGACATGAGACGGTCAAGCCAAACTCTCAGAATGTTCTCTTAGTGCATTCAGGCGTCATTCACTTTTCATGTGCTTGCTTCGCAGTTCAGGCGACTATGAGGCCCGTGCATATTCGCAGCCGTGAACTGCACCCCGCACACTCCTGCGTCCACGATCATGGTCGCCACCTGGAAAAATGAGCACGGGGGCAAGGCGGCCCCACCGCCTCCCCGCGGTTCGCGCCAACGCGCCTTGCAGCCTGAGGGCCCCGACGCGCAGCGACGACGATGGGCCGCAACCCCAGTGGGGTTGCGGCCCATCGTATGGAACTGATAAGGGAACTGGACCGGGCGGGGCCCGGCGAGGTCAGCGCCCGGGCTCGGCGGCCGGCGAGGCGCCGCCGCCACGACTGATCGGCGGAGTGGAGATGCGCAGCGGGCTGGAGGCCCCACCCCCACCACCGGCCGCGGCGTCCTCGGCCTCACGCAGTGCGGCGACCTCGGCCTCGCCCTGCTCCCAGGGCTCACCGCGGAAGATGAACTCACCCAGGATGGACTCGCCCTCGGCGTCGACGATGACCTTCTGCCCCCGCTCGAGCTCGCCGAAGAGGATCTTCTCGCTCAGGGCGTCCTCGATGTCGCGCTGGATGGCGCGGCGCAGCGGACGGGCGCCGAGCACCGGGTCGAAGCCGCGCTCGGCCAGGAGGTCCTTGGCGGCCTCGGTCAGCTCGATGGTCATCTGCTGCTCGGCCAGGCGCTTGTCGAGGCGCACGATCATGAGGTCGACGATCTGGCGCACCTCCTCCTTGGTCAGCTGCGGGAAGACGATGAGGTCGTCGACGCGGTTGAGGAACTCGGGCCGGAACTGCTGCTTGAGCTCGCGGTTGACGTGGGCCTTCATCTCCTCGTAGTCCATGGCGCCGGACTCGGTGGACTGGAAGCCGGTGGCCACTGACTTGCCGATGTCCTTGGAGCCGAGGTTGGTGGTCATGATGATGACGGTGTTCTTGAAGTCGACCACGCGGCCCTGGGCGTCGGAGAGGTGCCCGTCTTCCAGGATCTGCAGCAGGGAGTTGAAGATGTCCGGGTGGGCCTTCTCGACCTCGTCGAACAGGACCACGGAGAAGGGCCGACGGCGCACCTTCTCGGTGAGCTGGCCGCCCTCGTCGTAGCCGACGTAGCCGGGAGGGGCGCCGAAGAGCCGCGAGACCGTGTGCTTCTCGGCGAACTCGGACATGTCGAGCTGGATGAGGGCGTCCTCGTCGTCGAACAGGAACTCCGCCAGGGCCTTGGCCAGCTCGGTCTTTCCGACGCCGGTGGGGCCGGCGAAGATGAAGGAGCCGCCGGGGCGCTTGGGGTCCTTCAGGCCGGCACGGGTGCGGCGGATCGACTTCGACAGGGCCTCGATGGCCTTGTTCTGGCCGATGATGCGCTTGTGGAGCTCGGCCTCCATGTTGAGGAGCTTGGCGGACTCGGCCTCGGTCAGCTTGACCACCGGGATGCCGGTGGACATGGCCAGGACCTCGGCGATGAGCGCCTCGTCGACCTCGGCGACCTGGTCGAGGTCGCCGGACTTCCAGGCCTTCTCCTTGGCGGCGCGCTCGTCGGCCAGGCGGCGCTCGTCGTCGCGCAGGGAGGCGGCGCGCTCGAAGTCCTGGTCGTCGATGGCCGACTCCTTCTCCCGCTTGACCTGGGCGATCTGCTCATCGATCTCGCGCAGCTCGGGCGGAGCCGTCATGCGGCGGATGCGCAGGCGGGCACCGGCCTCGTCGACCAGGTCGATGGCCTTGTCCGGCAGGAAGCGGTCGTTGATGTAGCGGTCGGCGAGCTTGGCGGCGGCCTCAATGGCCTCGTCGGTGATGACGATGCGGTGGAAGGCCTCGTAGCGGTCGCGCAGGCCGGTGAGGATCCCGATGGTCTCCTCGATGCTGGGCTGGTCGACGGTCACCGGCTGGAAGCGGCGCTCCAGGGCGGCGTCCTTCTCGATCTTGCGGTACTCGTCCAGGGTGGTGGCCCCGATGGTCTGGAGCTCACCGCGGGCCAGCATGGGCTTGAGGATGGAGGCGGCGTCGACGGCACCCTCGGCGGCGCCGGCACCGACGAGGGTGTGGATCTCGTCGATGAACAGGACGATGTCGCCGCGAGTGCGCACCTCCTTGAGGACCTTCTTGAGGCGCTCCTCGAAGTCGCCGCGGTAGCGCGAGCCGGCCACGAGCGAGCCCATGTCCAGGGAGTAGAGCTGCTTGTCGCGCAGGGTCTCGGGGACGTCGCCGTGGACGATGGCCTGGCTCAGGCCCTCGACGACGGCGGTCTTGCCCACGCCCGGCTCCCCGATGAGGACGGGGTTGTTCTTGGTGCGCCGGGAGAGGACCTGCATGACCCTCTCCATCTCCTTCTTGCGGCCGATGACCGGGTCCAGCTTGCCCTCGCGGGCGGCGGCGGTGAGGTTGCGGCCGAACTGGTCCAGGATGGCACTGCCCGAGGGCGTGCCCTCCTTGGAGGGGCCGCCGGCGTTGACGGTCTCCTTGCCCTCGTAGCCCGAGAGCATCTGCATGACGGTCTGGCGCACGCTGGACAGGTCCCCGCCGAGGTTGGTCAGGACCTGGGCGGCCACGCCCTCGCCCTCGCGCAGGAGGCCGAGGAGCAGGTGCTCGGTGCCGATGTAGTTGTGGCCGAGCTGGAGGGCCTCGCGCATGGAGAGCTCGAAGACCTTCTTGCCGCGCGGCGTGAAGGGGATGTGGCCGGTGGGGGCGGACTGTCCCTCGCCGATGATCTCGATGACCTGGCTGCGCACGGCGTCCAGGGAGATGTCCATGGACTCCAGGGCCTTGGCGGCCACTCCCTCGCCCTCGTGGATGAGGCCGAGAAGGAGGTGCTCGGTGCCGATGTAGTTGTGGTTCAGGGCCCGCGCCTCGTCCTGCGCGAGCACGACGACGCGTCGGGCGCGGTCGGTAAAGCGTTCAAACATCAGTAATTCCTCCTCGGCACGCGCTCAGTGCGGGACCGCTCGTCCGGTGGTGGCGAGGGATGTCGCAGCGCCGCGGAGAGATGGCGCTGAGAGCACGTGCTGACAAGGCTAACCAGGCCGACGCCCGGGCCATGCCCCTGTTCGCGGTAGGCGTGAGTAAGCCTTGAGCCGGGTCGGCTCAAGATGAGGAGTCACGAGGGCGGTCTCCTCCTCCTGGCGCCCGCACCCGGCATTCCACGCCTGGCGCCCCACCTCTGCCGCCCCACGCCACCGGCCGCCTGGCGCCCCACCCCTAGCGCCCCACCCCACCGGCCGCGGTCGTAGGTTAGGTCTCGCGGTCGCCCCCTGAACCCTCGACCGCGCGGCATAAGGCACGACCGCGGCAGCAGAGACGGCATCGGTGTTTTCACGCGGCACAGGACGAGCTGCCTCACGAATTCTGCCGCACGATTCGGTTCCGCCCATCACAATGGGGGTCATGCCTCCCGAGCCTTCTCCCGCCGACGACGGCCACCCCCACACCGAGAACCTCGAGCAGTTCTCCACCAAGTGACGCCCAAGCCGGCCCACAACGAAGGACCCCCACGCCATGCCACGCGCCGCCGACGTCGACCACCCCATCGACGAGTCCCCCTCCACTTCCGGCCACAGCGCCAACCAGGCCGATGCGGCCCTCAACCGGCGCAGACGCCGCCATCAGCGCATCATCGCTGCCTTGACGTCGCTGCGTTTCGGCTGCTTCCTCGGCATGGTGGCCGCGGCCGCCCTCTGCGTCATCTACGGCAGCGGGATCGCCAAGGTGCTGCTCAAGCTCCCCCTGCTGTCCTGGAAGGGGCTGGCGCTGACCGTGTTCCTGTGGGCGTGCGGGGTCGTCCTCTGGCCCGAGCCTCGCCATGACAGCCGCAGCACGCGCAACAGGGTCCTGACCGCGGCCCGCTCAGCGCTCATGCTCCTACCCGCCGTCCTGGTCCCGGCCGCTGCCGTGTACGCCGTCCTCCCGATCGTCAGTCTCTGGAGGTTCGTGTTCTCCACCTACGCGGTCAGCCTCGGCGAGGCCCTGGCCTACTCCATGGGTGTCGCCGCCTTCGCCCTCTTGCTGTCCACAGACATTCTTCTGCGGGCCTCGCGCGCTCTGTTCGAGCCCTATGCCGACAAATCGCTGTACGAGCCCCAGCCGATCTCGGCGCGGATACACGACCTGCGCGCTCAGCTGCGGCGACCGTGGCGCTCCTCCCTCCGGGCTCTGGGCCCTCGCGCCCTGCTCGCCCTTGTTCCCGTCGTAGCGCTCGTCGCCTCCTTCGCCGTCCCATACCGCGGCCACCCGACGGCGTCCGGCCGGCCCACCATCACCCAGGCCACGGGCCCGTCGGTGAACGCCGACCAGCTGCCGGCATACCCCACCGGCTTCGCCTCGCAGGAGACGTGGACCAAGAACCTGGCGAGCGGACAGGACGTGATCGCCGGAGCCGCCGGCCCCATCATTCTCACGTCCGACGGAGCCACCGGACTCGACCCCCGTGACGGCTCGAACCGCTGGAGCTACCAGCGCAAGGGCTCAACAGCGGGAAAAGTCATCCGCAGTCCCGATGGCCGCTACATGGCGTTGAGATTCGATGATCCGGTCGTCTACACATCCTTGACCAACACTGACGGAGAACTCGACTCCTCGACGCCGAAGGCCACCGTCGTCCTGGACACCATCACCGGAGCCACGGTCTTCGACTGGCGCGGCGACAGTACCCTCCAGATGACCGACTCGGCAGTCCTCTACGGCACCACCGCCTACTCGCTGAAGGACCGGTCGACCATGTGGGACCTTCGAAAGCTCACCATTGACGGCGCCTCAGGCTCTCAGTCCGCCCAGGCCGCCTACTCCGGCGCAGCCGGTCACTCGGCCTTCGTCCTCAGTCTCCCCTCGGGGGACCACGACGTCGTCGTATCCCAGAAGGATCCCACCACCACGCATGAGCTTCCTGACCTCACCCCCCGGTCATCCCCTCAGACCACCCGCGGGTCCAACGTCGACCACGGCCCCGTCGTCATCGACGGCTGGGCAGTCGTCGACAAACCCGGCGGGAAACAGGTCAAGCCGTCATGGTCCGAGAAGGGCCTACAGGATAGGGAGGTCCAAGCCGTCAGCCTCGACGGCCTGGCCGATGTCCCCGGAGCAGATACTCGGGCCTACGATCTCGGCATGACCTCCGAGGTCAACTCGGTCGCCTCCAGGAAATCGCAGACTCTCGTGACCTTCCCGCCCCTCCCAGCGGAGAAGCCAAAGGATGACGTGGACTTAGAGCTTCACCTGTGGGAGGCCTTCGGCACTGTCGGCTCCGTCTTCAACCCTCGGACCCTGGCGGTGACGACGGCGGCACAGACGCCGGGACTCGCCGCCGCCTCCGTCGGCATCACCCAGGCCGCCGTGGGTGAAGCCGTCGAGGGACGGATCACCGTCAAGCCCGCAGACGGGTCATCGGGCGTATCAATCCCTCTGGCACCGGGGACAACATTCGCTCCGCCGGGAGACAAGCTCTACAACCCTCAGCTCAAGGATCTGGCACTGGCCGACGTGAGGCCGGAAGAGAATCTAGCGAGCGCCATCAGTACTCCCGGCGCCACCATCATCATGGTTCGGACAGGCACGCGGTATTCCGGCACCTCTCGCATCTACGCCGTGGGAGGAGAAGCCCGATGATGCGCCACACGACACACGCGACGAAGCCCAACCCTATGCCCGCCCCCATGCCCTCGATGCGCCGTCACCGCACCGGTTCGGTGGCGAGCCGCGCCGCCCGCGCCCTGGTGGCAGCGCTCCTGATCTCACTGCCACTGTCCGGCTGCGGCTCCTCAGCCCCGAAGACCGCGGCGACCACGCCGTCGGCGGGAGTCTCCGTCACCTCGCTCAGTGCAGATCAGGTGGAGTCCGAACGGAAGCACTTCCACGTCATTGACGTTGGCGACCTGCCTACCCGCTATGGGACCGTCAGGGTGGACAACTCGCAGGTCTCATCCGGTGCCAAGTTGGAACGCGCAGGAGTCGTCACCAGCTACAAACCGGGTAGCACGGGGTACAAACCGGATATCAAGGGCATGCAGTGGGCCAGCCGCATCGAACCTGCGGTATTCGATCACGAGTACCAGGACAGCAGTGATGACTGGTCAACCACTCAAAAGAACACGTTCCGTCTTCTCGAACAGGAATCCTCCGGCGTGGGCGTCGTCAGTCCCGACGGGAAGCACATCTCACTCATTCTCCAACCGCACCGGACGGCTCAGGACGACGACTTCTCAGCCCAGCGCGCCTACGTCGTCGTCCTCAGCGCCGAGACGGGGAAGCTCGAAGGCTCGGTGGAGGTCTCCGGACTGATCCTGGGGCGGGTCCTCACCAACGACAGCCTGGCCATCCAGACCGCCCAGAACTACTACCCGGGAGCCGAGGGTCAGGGAGTCATCTCCGTCTACCCGCTGAGCAACCTTGCGGGTAAACCGTCCACCATCCCCTGTGACCACTGGCTCATCGGCGCCTCCCGGGACTCACTCCTCCTGTCCCCGTACTCCCCCACCACCGGCAACGACTGGAGCACCCGGTTCCGCCCGTTCACGGTGACCCAGATGGGTACGGACGGCACAGTGCGCAGAACCATCACCGGTGTCAATCGGGTCTACCCCGGCGGATGGCTTCAACGCTTCAGCGATCCTGCCGCCGCGGCCACACTCGCCGCCAGCACCGCAGGGAAGGACGATGACCAGACGCGAGCAGCCTGGGACGCCCTGTCCACCCAGATCGTCGACCTGAACTCCGGAAGCACGCACGACCTCACGGGAGGAAAGGCCGAATCGGTCGGTGTCCCCACCGGACCCGGGCTGGTGGTCAGCCGGACGAGCACTGACGCGAGCGGTGAGACGACCTCCACCCCGGTCTTCTGGCTCAGCGCCGCCGACGACGGCCATCCCCACACCGAGAACCTCGAGCAGTTCACCAGCAAGTAGCGGCCCGGAAGACAGCACGATGACCGATCAACGCCCCGGAGAGGACGTGGAGCCTCTCGCGGCTCCCACTCCCCTCACCTCAGAGAATCCCTACTCCTCGCTGTCAGCTCTTGCCCGCCGTCGGCGTCCCCGCACGCCTCAGGAGCGCCGTCAGGTCTGGTCGCGGCGGTTCGAGCGCCTCTTCTGGGCGCTGAAGGTCGGCGCCATGCTCACCGTCCTCGTAGCGGCCGGCCTCTACCTGGCGTGGCGCGCTGATCTGACGATGCGGTGGGTGCTCCTCTACCTCGGCCTCGCACCGCTGGTCACGGCGCTCGTCCTGTGGGGGATCGGCATTCTCGCCTGGGAGGAGCCGGCCGAGTACTGGGTCGACTGGCAGCATCGGGCGAGGACCTGCTGGCGCATCATCAAGCGGCTCCTGCCCGTTGCCGGGGTGGCCGTCTGCGGCCTACTCAGTGCCGGAGAAGCGTTGCGCCTGTGGCACGGCATCTTCATGACGCTGGACGCCAGCGCCGGCGAGCTGCTCGCCTTCACGATGGCGGCCCTGGGGCTGGGTGCCTTCTTCACCTTCGACCTCCTCCAACGCGTCACCCGCTCCTTCTTCCCCGAGCTCGCACAGGCCTCCTCGCTCCGTTCACGGCTGCGTGACAGGTCTGCTGGTCTCTCACGCCTTCTGCCCGCCCACCTCCGGAGCGCCGGCTCCTGGGGGCCGCGCATCGTTCTGGTGGTGATCCTCCTGGCCCCGTCCCTCGTGCTCAGCGCAAGCGCCTACCTCGCCCACAACTGGGACCGGCCCCGCCCGATCCCTGTGGCCGCCCCCGCCACCTTGCCCACCTACCCGACCTCCTTCCCGTCTCAGGCAACCTGGACCCACGACATCCCCGCCGCGCTGGACGCAACCGCAGGGGCTGCAGGCCCCCTCGTCCTCACCGATGACAGCCTCATCAGCCTGGATCCCTCCACCGGGAAGATCCGCTGGGACTACGACCGTCAAGGCAAGAAGTTCGCCCAGTACGGGGGACGTGTCAACGGCGTCCTTGGTGAGCGCCCGTATCTCATCACCAGCCCGGACAGGCGCCACGTCGCCCTGACGCTCGGGGAGCTGGAGTCCCAGCGCATGCGCTCTGACGGCGATCTCGGTCGGGAGCAGTCCCTCACCATCGTCCTGGACACCGTGACCGGACGGGTCACCAACGAGCACCTCCACGACGGCAAGGCCGTCCAGCTCACCGACTCCGTGCTCCTGGCCGGCAGCACCATCTACTCGCTGGCTGACGACTCCATCCTGTGGCGGCTGAGCGACGTCGACCTCGATCTCTCCGAGGAGGGCTCCCCATACACAGGCACAGCAGGGCACGCCAGCCTCATTCGCGCGGAGAAAATCCCCGGTAGCCCCAACGGGATCGGCCTTTTCACACTCGTCCCGGATACCAACCCCCGCGGTGTCGTCAGGGACGTTCCGGCCGCCTACGCCAATCGGGAGCTGCTCATCGTCGAGGGCTGGACAGTCACCTACCCCGAGGCCACCCAGGATGAGTTCAACGATGTCGATTGGAACTACTCGAAGGCTCACCGCGCCCAGGCCGTCTCCCTTGACACCCTGGCGAAGGTGCCCGGCGCCGACACCCATACCTACGACCTGGGCCAGACCCTCGGCATCGCCCCAATGGCGTCCTTTCTCTCCGGGAGGCTGGCCGTCCTACCGGCCGCCACGCCCACCCCGGTCGAACCGAACGCAACCCCCGGCCCAGATGGGTGGAAGGACCAGTCCACGGTCGCCACCACCTTCAACCCCAGGACTCGTGCTGTGCTGGCAGCCCCCCAGGATCCGGGGCTCGTCACCGCCGTCGGGGTCACCCGCGCCGACGACGGACAGGGACGCATCAGCCTTCAGTCGGGAGACAAGTCGAAAGCCACCTCCATCCCCCTGGAGAACGGCACAGTCCCCTTCGTTCCAGGAGCACGCGGCCGCAACGGCGGCGTTCAGGACTTCCCCGTCAATATGCTAGGAGGCAACGACGGCATCAGCGCACTCAGCGCGCCGGGTGTCACCGTCGTCCTTCTGCGCCCCACCTACGAGAGTCAGACCACCGGTACGCGCATTCGTCTCTACGGACTGGCATGGTTGTGACAGCTTGGTTCGGCCCCGTTGTGACGGCCTGATCTGGCCCCGCGTGCGACTTGCCGGGGTGTTGACGGTCTGAACTGGCCCCACCCCTTCACGCTGGTCCCCATCACTGGGAACCAGTCGCGAGGGCAAGGGAGCCAAGATGGGATCACGAGTGCAGCTGTACGCCGACATCCGCCACGACGCGCGAGTCGATGGCCTGTCCATCCGCGAGCTCGCCCGCAAACACGGAGTCCACCGCCGCACCGTCCGCCAGGCACTCGCCGCAGCCGAACCCCCACCCCGCAAGAAACCGGTCCGCACAGCACCGCGCCTGGACCCGTACAAGCCGGCGATCGACGAGATGCTCACCTATGACCTGACCGCGCCGCGCAAGCAGCGCCATACCGCGACCAGGATCCTGGCCCGGCTGCGCGACGAGCACGGCGCCACCGACCTGTCCTACTCCATGGTGCGGGACTACGTCCGGGTCAGGCGCGCGCAGATCGATCTGGAGGCCGGGCGCCGGGTGGAGGCGATGGTGCCGCAGGACCACGCCCCCGGCGCGGAGGCCGAGGTCGACTTCGGCGAGGTCTACGTCATCCTGGACGGCGTCAAGACCAAGTGCCACATGTTCGTCTACCGCCTGTCCCACTCCGGCAAGGCCATCCACCGCGTCTACCCGACCGGCGGACAGGAGGCCTTCCTCGAAGGACACATCGAGGCCTTCCACGCCCTGGGCGGCATCCCCACCCGCCACATCCGCTACGACAACCTCACCTCCGCCGTCGTCCAGGTCATCCACGGCGGCGACCGGCTACGCGACGAGAACGAACGCTGAGTGCTGTTCCGCTCCCACTACGGCTTCGACGCGTTCTACTGCCAGCCCGGCATCGACGGCGCCCACGAGAAAGGCGGCGTCGAGGGTGAGGTCGGATGGTTCCGCCGCAACCACCTCACCCCCATGCCCGAAGTCGCCACCCTGGACGAACTCAACGACAAGATCCGCGCCTGGGAGCACGACGACAACACCCGCCGCATCACCGGCCACGCCAACACGATCGGGCAGGACCACCACGCCGAGCTGCCCCACCTGGCACCGTTGCCGGCCGACGACTTCGACCCCGGCCTGATCCTCCACCCCCGCGTCGACCGCTCCGCCCTGATCACCGTCCGCATGGTCAAGTACTCCGTCCCCGCGCACCTCATCGGCCAACGCGTCCGCGTGTCCCTGCGGGCCTCGTGCGTGCTCGTGTTCGAGGGCCGCACCGTCCTCGCCACCCACCCTCGCCTCGGCACCCGGCGCGTGACCCGGGTCGAGCTGGACCACTACCTCGAAGTGCTGCGGCACAAGCCCGGCGCGTTCCCCGGCTCCACCGCCCTCGCGCAGGCCCGCGCCGCCGGAGCATTCACCGCGGCCCTGTCGGTGGGCGCGATCAGCCCCGACGTCATCGCCGTCGAAGCCCGCCGCCATGCCACCACCCACACACCCGCCCCAGCCAGCCAGACCAGGGGCGGGACGGTCGTGAACCTGCCACCCCGACGCCCCACCACCCCGCACCAGGTCATCGCGCACCTGCCCGAAGACACCCGGCCCCTGCCCACCGTCACCGCCTACGACGAACTCCTGTGCCGACGCCAGCCCGATCCCGCCCCGGCCCCCGCCGAGACTCACCACCACACCCCGACAGGAACCCCATGACCACCACCAGCACCAGCCGTCCCGAGAGCCTTCGCCGTCGTCAGGGCCTCACCGAGCAAGCCGCGCAGGCCGCGATCGACCAAGCCTGCCGCCAGCTTCGGCTGCCCACGATCCGCGCCGTCGTCGACGACGCCGTGACGGCCGCCACCAAGGAACAACTCACCTACCAGGGCTTCCTCGCCGAACTCCTCCTGGCCGAGGTCGACGACCGCGACCGCCGCTCCACCCTGCGTCGCATCAAGAGCGCCGGCTTCCCCCGCGAGAAATGGCTCGCCGACTTCGACTTCACCGCGAACCCCAACATCAACCCGGCCACCATCAACGAGCTCGCCACCGGCGACTGGATCCGCCGCGGCGACCCGCTGTGCCTGATCGGGGGCTCCGGCACCGGCAAGTCTCACCTGCTCATCGCGCTCGGCACCGCCGCCGAGCAGGGCTACCGCGTCCGATACACCCTCGCCACCCGGCTCGTGAACGAGCTCGTCGAAGCCGCCGACGAGAAACAACTCACCAAGACCATCAACCGCTACGGCCGCGTCGACCTCCTCGTGATTGACGAGCTCGGCTACCTGGAACTCGACCGGCGAGGCGCCGAACTGCTGTTCCAGGTCCTCACCGAACGAGAGGAGAAGAACGCCATCGCGATCGCCTCCAACCAGTCCTTCTCCGCCTGGACCGACACCTTCACCGACCCCCGCCTGTGCGCAGCAATCGTCGACCGCCTCACCTACAACGCCACCATCATCGAAACCGGCACAAACTCCTACCGCCTCGCCCATACCCGAGCCCGGGCATCTGTGATGGGGTGAACAACGACCGGCTGGGCTCTTGGGGTCAGCGGTGACGGCGCAACCGCAGCGAGTTGGTGATCACGCTGACCGAGCTGAGGGCCATGGCGGCGGCCGCGATGACGGGCGACAGCAGCCAGCCAAAGGCCGGGTAGAGGGCGCCGGCGGCCAGCGGGATACCGAACACGTTGTACACGAACGCGAAGACCAGGTTCTGGCGGATGTTGCGTATCGTGTCGACCGACAGGTCGCGGGCCTTGACCAGGGCGGCCAGGTCACCGCCGAGCAGGGTCACGTCGGCGCTCTCGATGGCCACGTCGGTGCCGGTGCCCATGGCCACACCCACGTCGGCCACGGCGAGGGCGGGGGCGTCGTTGACGCCGTCGCCGGCCATAACGACCGTGTGGCCCTGGGCCTGCAGGGCCTGCACGTGGCCGTGCTTCTGGTCGGGCAGGACGTCGGCGACGACCTGGTCGATGCGCAGCTCGTCGGCGATGGCCCGGGCGGTGGTGGCATTGTCGCCGGTGAGCATGACGACCTTCATCCCGCGCCGACGCAGGTCCTCGATCGCGCCGGCGGTGGTCGCCTTGAGCGGGTCGGCGATGGCCAGCACACTGGCGGGCCTGCCGTCGACGGCCACGACGATCGCGGTCGCGCCACGGCGACGGTAGGCCTCCACCACGGCGTCCAGGGCATGGGTGTCGACGTGCTGGCTGCCCAGGAAGGCGGGGCTGCCGACGAGCACGTGCTGACCGTCGACGGTGGCGCTGACACCGCCACCCGGGTGGGCGGCGAAATCGCTGGCCGCCGGCACCGTGCGTCCCGTCTGGCGGGCAGCATCGACCACCGCCCTGGCGAGGGGGTGTTCGGAGCCGGCCTCCACAGCCGCGGCGAGCAGCAGTGTCCGGGCGTCCTCGTGGCCGTCGACGCCCTGCTGGTCGACCAGGCTGGGGCGGCCCTGGGTGAGGGTACCGGTCTTGTCGACGACGACGGTGTCGACCTTCTGCAGTCGTTCGAGGGCCTCGGCGTTCTTGACCAGCACGCCCTCGCTGGCGCCGCGCCCGACCCCGACCATGATCGACATTGGCGTGGCCAGACCCAGCGCACACGGGCAGGCGATGATCAGCACGCTGACGGCGGCCACGATCGCGAACGGCAGCCGCGGCTGCGGCCCGATCGCCAGCCACAACCCGAAGGTGGCCAGGGCGACGGCGATCACGACCGGCACGAACACCGCCGAGATCTTGTCGACCAGTCCCTGGATCGGAGCACGGGACCGCTGCGCCTGGGAGACCAGGTCGACGATCCGGGCCAGGGTCGAGTCGGCGCCCAGGCCAGTGGCCTCCACCACCAGGCTGCCGCCCTGGATGATCGTGCCGCCGATGACCCGGTCACCGGGGCTCTTGTCGACCGGAACCGGCTCGCCGGTGATCATCGACTCGTCCACATACGCGTGACCATCGACCACGGTGCCGTCGGCCGGCACCTTCTCGCCCGGCCGCACCCGGCACCGATCGCCCAGCTGCAGCTCGGCGGCCGGCACGTCGGTCTCGGTGCCGTCGGCCCCGATGCGGTGCGCGGTGGCCGGTGACAGGTCGAGCAGGGTGCGGATCGCACCGGAGGTCTGGTCGCGGGCCCGCAGCTCGAGGACCTGGCCGAGCAGCACCAGGGTGATGATGACTGCCGCGGCCTCGAAGTAGGTGCCGACCCGGCCGTCCATCGCCCGCATCCCGGACGGGAACAACCCCGGCGCCAGCACCGCGACCACGCTGTACAGCCACGCGGCACCGACACCCAACGACACCAGGGTGAACATGTTCAGGTGACGGCTGACCACCGACTTCGCGCCGCGCACGAAGAACGGCCACCCAGCCCACCACACCACCGGCGTCGACAGGGCCAGCTCGAGCCACGGCGCGACGCTGCCGGGCAGCGCACGCCCCAGCACCATGGGAACCATCACCATCGCCACCAGCGGCACGCTCAGCACCGCCGCCACCCAGAACCGGCGACGCATGTCGACGAGCTCCTGGTTCGGGCCGTCGTCGAGCCCGGCCGAGACCCGCTCCAGCGCCATGCCACAGATCGGGCAGTCACCGGGGCCGTCGCTGCGGACCTCGGGGTGCATCGGGCAGGTCCAGTCCCCTGCAGCGACCGCACCGGCCACCACCGCCGGCTCGCCGGTGGGGTGCTGGTGGTCGTGGTGCTGTGCGGCCGGCGCGTCCCCACCGTCGGCGGGTTGCAGGAACATCCCGCACTTGGGGCAGCGTCCCGGGTGGTCGCTGGTCACCTCGGGGTGCATCGGGCAGAGCCACGTGCCCTTGTCGTGGGTGTCGTGCTGCTGGGCATGTCCGTTCTGGCGGCCGTGTCCGTGCTGGTGGGTGGCGGGTGCAGCGTCGGCATCGACGAGGAACATGCCGCACTCGGGGCAGCGGCCGGGCTGGTCGCTGGTCACCTCGGGGTGCATCGGGCACGTGTAGCGGGTGGTGTGGTCGTGGGTGGCGGTGGCTGCCGGGTGGTTCATGGGTTGCTCCTCGAGACGGTGCTGCCGGTGGATGGCGGGCGGTGGTCAGTGCTGGGATCCGTGGTCCATCATGCGCATCATCAGCCACATCATGAGCATGCAGCTGATGGCGGGCACGAGGGCGGCCAGGACACCGCCGGCGGCGAGGCTGGCACGTCCGGCCCACAGGTAGCCGGCGACCACGAGCAGCATCGGTGCGCACATCAGCAGGTGCATCCAGTGGTGGGACTTGCCGTGCTGGTGGGTGGTGCTGGTGGGGTCCTGGTCGGTCATTGGGCCGGTCAGGGGCTGGCGGGGGGCCTCGCCGAAGGAGCGGGGGGCCTGGTCGGGGCTCGTGTACATGGCGTGTCCTTGTCTGCTCGGGGAAGGGGTTTTCCTTCCACTTCCACGGTGACGGGGCGAGGTCAATGAGCTCGCGAGGTTTGATGAAGGTCTGGTCAAGCTCTGCAGACGGCGATGGTGAGGCTGCCGCAAGGGGGCAGCCGCGCCATCAGGGCAGGCGTGGGTGGCCGACATCGGCCGGGAGATGTCAGTAGCGCAGGGTCGTCATCATGCCGAGTTCGGCGTGGTAGATGTTGTGGCAGTGCAGCATCCAGGTGCCGGGGTTGTCGGCCTGCAGGTCGGCCTCGACGGTCTCCATGGGGCGGATCAGGACGGTGTCCTTGCGCAGCCCGTCGCTGCCGGGCAGGGCCCAAGTGTGGCCGTGGATGTGCATGGGGTGGGCCATCATCGTCATGTTCGTCATCTGCAGCCGCACGCGCTGGCCGCGGCTGAGCGCCAGTGGGGTGTCCTCGCCGAAGCGTTTGCCGTTGAGGCCCCACGCGTAGAGCTTCATCTGGCCGTTGAGTGCCACGTCGAGGGTGGTGTCGGGCTTGCGGTCGGGCAGTCGGGCGCTGTCGGCGGGCTTGAGCTGGGTGGTCAGCAGGGCCTTGCCGTCGAGTTCTGCGATGCGGGTGTCCGGGGCCGGGACGTTGCCGGAGCCGGTGCGCACGATGGCGCGGGCCGGGGTGCCCTTCTTGCCCTCGGGCGCGGCCTGCAGCACGAACACGCCGTCGCCGAGGGTGATGGTCGCATCCAGTCGTTCTCCCATCGCGAGGTAGACGGCGCTGGCCTGGGTGGGGGTCACAGGGAACCCGTCGGTGTGGGTGACGGTGAGTCGATGGCCCTGCAGGGCGAGCTTGAAGATGGTGTCGGAGGAGGCGTTGACGACGCGCAGTCGTACCTTCTGCCCGGGCTTGGCGGTCAGGGTGCGGGGCGCGGCGGGGACGCGGCCGTTGACGAGGTAGTGGGGGTAGGTGACGTCCCCGGCGTCACCCAAGGGTGACATGCCGTGGTCCATGCCGCCCATGTCGTGGTTCATGCCGCTGGACACGGTGCCGTTCTGGGCCTTGAACGCGGCGAGGATGTCATCGGGTGAGGTGCCCACGCCATCGGCCCAGTCGTCGAGGGTGATGATCCACTCGTGGTCGTAGCGGCCGGGTTCAGCGGGGTCGTCGATGACCAGCGGCCGGTACAGGCCGCGGTCGATCTGCACCCCGGTGTGGGGGTGGAAGAAGTAGGTGCCGGGGTCGGGGGCGACGAACTGGTAGGTGAAGCTGCTGCCGGCCTCGATGGGTTGCTGGGTGACGCCGGGCACGCCGTCGCTTGGCTGGCGCAGCGCGATGCCGTGCCAGTGGACGGAGGTGCTGGTGGGAAGCTTGTTCTCGACGCGGACCTGCAGCAGGTCTCCGGCGCGGGCCCGCAGGACGGGGGCGTCGAGGGTCTCGTCGTAGGCCCAAGTCCTGGCCGCGACGCCGCCCAGATCGAGGGTGACCGGCCGGGGCGTGAGGACGTGGTTGACGGTCTTCGTGCCGGGGGCTGCGACCAGCGGGGTCTGGCTGGGGATCGTCAATGGGGAGTTCGGCGCGGCGGGTGCTGCAGCCGGGGTGTTCTTGGCGCCGCAGGCGCTCAAGGCCCCTGCCGAGGCCAGGCCGAGACCGGTGAACAGCACGTGGCGGCGGGAAAGTGTGTTCATGTCCTTGAGCCTGTCGGGCCCGGATGAAGCCCCCGGCAGGGATTGGTCAAGATCTGGTCAAGAAGTCACGGTGGGCAGGGTCAGCGCGAAGGTTGCGCCGTGGCCGGGGCCGTCGCTGTGGGCCGTCAGGTCACCGCCGTGGGCGCGGGCAATGGCGCTGGAGATCGCCAGGCCGACACCGGTTCCACCGTCGACGTCGCGAGTGCGGGTGTCCTCGACGCGGTAGAAGCGTTCGAAGACGTGGGTGAGGGCATCGGTGGGGATGCCGACGCCGTTGTCGGTGACGCGGACCACGGCCCGGTCGTGCTCGTGTCTCATCGCGACCTCGACCCGGTTGCCGCCCACCGTGTGTTGCAGGGCGTTGCGCAGCAGGTTGTCCAGGACTTGCCCGATGCGAGCGGCATCCACGTCGACGCGCAGGCCGGGAACGGTCTGGGCGTGCAGCGTCACCCCGGCGGCGTCGTAGGCGTGCCGGGCTGCGGCGACGCTGGCCGTCACGATCTGGTCGAGGTCCTGGTGGCTCAGCGACAGTGGGATGCGGCCTTCCTCGGCGCGGGAGACCTCAGAGATGTCGGCGGCCAGGGCGGCCAGCCGCTGGTTCTGCCTTAGCAGGATCTCGACGTTTGCGGGGGTGAAGTCGACCACACCGTCCTGCAGTCCTTCGAGGGTGACCTGGGTGGCGGCCAGCGGGGTGCGCAGCTCATGGCCCAGGTCGGTGAGCATGCGTCGTCGGGTCTGCTCCGTGGAGGCGATCTGGCTGGCCATGTGGTTAAAGGCGTCAGCGACCTGGGCCAGCTCGGGGCTGGCCGAGGTCATCATGACGGGTTGGTCGTAGTGTCCGGCGGCGACATGTTGGGCGCCGTCCACGAGGGCTTCGACCCCGCGCGACAGGTTCCGGTTGAGGACGGTGGCGACCCCGAGGGCGGCGAGCATCGCGCTGCCCAGACCCACGGCCAGTGACACCAGGCCCGCGTCGTGGAAGGCCTGCTGAGCGTGCTCGACGACATCGGGCTGGGCATGGCCGGCTTCGAGCATGTGCATCCGGAACCATGCCGGGCCGACCAGCAGTGCCGTCAGCACCGTAGTGGCGGCCATCGCCGCCACCACGGCCATCTGGGTCCACAGCAGTCGGCGTCCCCAACTGCCGCGCGGGTTGCGCGGCATCACTGCCCTTGGCCCATCCGGTAGCCGACGCCGCGCACCGTCTGCACGAACCGGGGCTGGGAGGGGTCGTCACCGAGCTTCTTGCGCAGGTGCGCGATGTGCACGTCGACCAGGTGGTCGTCGCCGACCCAGTCCTCGCCCCACACGGCGTCGGTGAGCTGGCGGCGGTTCAGCACCCAACCGGGGTGTTCCGCCAGGGCCTGCAACAGGTCGAACTCGGTACGGGTCAGCTCCACCGGTGACGCGTCGAGCTCCACCCGACGCGACGACGGGTCCAGGGTGAGGGCGCCGATGCGGTGCACCACCGCGGCCGTGGCGCCCGTACTTCCGGCGCGGGGGCGTCTCAGCAGCACCTGGATGCGAGCCACCAGCTCACGCGGGCTGAACGGTTTGGTCATGTAGTCGTCCGCGCCAACCGACAACCCGATCAGCTTGTCGACCTCGTCGGCGCGGGCCGTGAGCATCAACACGTAGCAATCGCTGAAGGTGCGCAGCTGGCGGCACACCTCCACCCCGTCCATGCCCGGCAGGCCCAGGTCCAGCACCACCACGTCGGGGGCCGTGGCCCGGACAAGGTCAAGCGCGGCCAGCCCGTCCCCGCAGGTCTGGGCCGACATGCCGGCCCGCTCAAGGTAGTTCTTCACCGTGCCCGACAGCACCGGCTCGTCGTCGACGACCAGAACACTCGGTACAACCGCAACAGAAGCGCTGTTCATGACACCACCTCACCACGGACCCGGCCGGGGATCAATTCGACGGGGCGGAGCTGGGCATCATCGTCGAGTGGTCCATGTCCGTCATGCCACCCATGTCGTGGTTCATGCCGGACATGCTGCCCATGTCGTGCTGCACCGAGGCCGGCGCCTTCGGCGAATAGCCCATGACGGCAGGATCGAGCATGCCGAAGATCATCGCGACGTGGGCCACCACCAGGAACACCGCCACCATCGCCACGTGCAGGCGCAGGCGCCCGGTCTCGTCGCGGCCCAAGAGCTCGGCCTCCAGCAGGCTGATCACCATCATCGGCACGCCACCGGCCAGGTACGACAGGACAGCGATCACGTCCGCGGGGCCACGCCAGCCACCATTGACCGTCAGCGGAACCACGGCAGTGATAAGCAGGTGCAGGCCGATGAACACCCACACCGGCCCGGCCAGCAACCCGGCCCAGTGGCCCACCTTCGTAACCCATCCCGGCGCCGGACGCTCACCCCGACGAGCCAACAGCATCACCAACTCGGTGATCGCGAGCGTCTCGGCCAGCACGACCGGAAGCGCCATGAACAACAGCAGGTTCCACGGCTGACGCACGGCCAACAGCCCCATGTAGTGGGTCATCGGCATGCCCTCCATCCCCGACCCGGAGGTCAGGTCAGGGGCGGCCAGGGCCAGGGCGGCAGCTGCGATGGTGCCGACACCCAGGGCAACCAGCGGCACGGTACGGGAAGAGTTCTCGTTCGAGGTCATGGCCACAAGCCTCGAAGCCCCACACCAAGGTCGGGGCAAGGGAATGTGAAGATTCGGTCAAGCCGGTCTCCGGGTAGACATGGGGCCAGAACAGACCGTCACCATGGGGCCAATCGAAGTTGACAGAGCCACTGGTAGGAGCCTCGTCATGAGCCAGCAAGCCGCCCGGCACCCCCATCGCACGTCCGCGGCGCCTGGGCACCGTCGACGTCGATCCCCCCGGCTGCTCCTTGCCGCAGCACTGCTGTCCCTCCCGTTGAGCGCCTGCGCCGGTCAGCTGACCTCAGCCCCGAACCAGGCCACACACGAGGTCACCGTCAAGGCCACTGCACTCAGCGCCGAGCAGGTCACGAGCATGGAGGCCGACGCCACCACGGGCCCGGACATCGAGTTCCCAACGCTTCCCGCTCACAACAGCACGATCACGGTGCTCATCAACTGGGAGAAGAACCATCGCAAGCCCGTGGGAACCACCCTCGTCAGCCGGAACCGATCAGACGGCGCCCTGAAGTGGGCGGTGACGATCACGCCGCCGGGTGCCTCGCTCAATGCGCTGGAGAATGCAGACGCCCCGCAGCACAACGTCTCAGATCTGATGACGTCCCATACCAGCGGAGAGATCGTCGTCAGCCCCGACGGGCGCCGTGTCTCCCTCATCCTCACCCCGCATCACGAGCAACTCGAGGAGAGGCTCGCCGAGCAGGAGTCCTACGTCGTCGTCCTGGACGCCACCAGCGGCGCCGTGGTGCGCACTGAGGAGCTCAACGGAGTGATCCTGGGGCAGGGTCTGACGAACGGCTCTCTGGCCGTGGAGACCGCCAACGACTACTTCCCCGGCGGTACGGGGGAAGGCCAGGTCCATGTCTTCGGGCTGGATGACCCGTCCTCCCCACCCTCGTCATTCGCCACCGATCAGTGGCTGGCGGGGGCCGGGACCGACTCGCTGCTGCTGTCACCGCAGCCGCCTTCCCCGTACGGGCCGGAAAGCAACTCCGGCGCATCGACCGTCACCCAGGTGGATACCTCCGGGAAGGTCCGCTCAACCATCAAGGGTGTTGAGGCCGTGCACCCGGGCGGCTGGGTCACGCAGGTCAGTGACCCGGCGGCCGTCAATGCTTCGGTCAACCACGCGGCGACGGGCAAGAAGGAGAAACCGGCCTCTCTCAACGCCGCCCTGCAGGGCCTGACGCGGCAGGTCGTCAATGTCTCCACGGGAAGCAGCGTGGATGTCACCGGAACGATCGTCGAAGACCTGGGAGTCCCGACCGGACCCGGGCTGGTGGTCAGCCGGACGAGCACTGACGCGAGCGGGGAGACGACCTCCACCCCGGTCTTCTGGCTCAGCGCCGACGACGACGGGCACCCCCACACCGAGAACCTCGAGCAGTTCACCAGCAAGTAGCGGCACGGAAGACAGCACGATGACCGATCAGCACAGTGACCAGTCCCAGGACAACGAGTCCCCTGCACCCGCCGGCTCGGCCGAGTCCGCGGAGGCCGCCGAGACCGCGGAGGCCACTGACTCCGTTGGCGCCTCAGACAGGCCGGCGCCCGATCCTCCGCGACGCGTCCTCACGATGCTGCGGGCTCTGCGGGCCCTGCGCCTCGGCTGGCTCCTAGCCGTCGGGGCGATGGTCGTGCTGTTCCTCGTCTACCAGAGCGGGATGGGGGATCCCGGTGACGCGATGAAGTCGGTCGGAGGCTTTATTGGCGGCCTGGCCGTGCTCATATGGATCGCCGGCTACTTCAAGTGGAAAGAGACCGCGCGTTTTGCCTTGAAGAGCTATCCCGCCTCACCGCGAGCGCTCGTCAGGAAGACGGTCCTCTTCCAACCGCTGTGCTTGCTGGTGTTCTCGGGTGGCTTCACCGTCGTCCTTCTGCGCCTGTGGCACGCCCAGCTGCGCAGTACCTCGGTCAGTATCGACCAGCTGCTGACGCTGGCGGTGGGGGCGCTGGGCCTGGGCCTGCTGGCGGCGACCGATCTCCTGGTTCGTGCCACCCGGGCCACCTATTTCCCGCCGCCGCAGAAGCAGCACCTGAGGGGACGGCTGGGAGGCCTGCGGAGGATTCGGCTGCCCCGGCCCTCGTGGCGCTCCGTCCTCGGCGCGGTCATTCTCATCGTCGTTCCGCCGCTCGCCCTCGGGACAGCGGCCACGGTCCCGCACCTGATCGCGAGCCGGGTCACGCCGTCAACCGCTGCGAGCATCGACACCTCTGCGCTTCCGGCACTGCCCCGGTCCTTCGCTTCGACGGCGGCCTGGTCGCAGGACATCCACGGCATGATGGACGTGGTGGCCGGTGCTGCCGGGCCGGTCGTCCTGAGCAGCGACGGCGTCGTCGGCCTCAATCCGGCCGACGGCTCGACCCGGTGGACCTATCCGCGCAAGCATGCGCGCTTCATCCGCTGCCACCCGAGCCCGGACCGCCGTCACCTCGCGGTGACCCTCGATGCCACCGACGGCGAGCAGCCGGAGGGCATGAGCGTCGACCCCCTGGTGGTGGTCCTCGATTCGGTGACCGGGCGCGTCACCTATGAGGGCTTCATGCAGGAAGGCGTTCTCCAGCTCACCGACTCCGTCCTGCTCAACGGCGCCACCGGCTACTCGCTCACCGATGGCTCCCGACTGTGGTCCATCGACGAGGAGGAGGTCTCCACCGGACCTGGCATCCGGCCCTACTGGGGCACGGCGGGTCATTCCACCTTCCTCCTCGGGGGCGTACCGCGCAGTCCCGAGGGAGAACCAGACTGGCGCGGACCGTATGCGACCTACACACTCATGTCGGACACCTCCCCCGCCACGCGCCGTGAGAGCGCCCCACTGGTCACCAACGGTTGGGGCAAGCCAGACATCAACGACGGGTGGGTGGCCGCCTTCACGCAGACTCCCACGCCGATCGACTTCCAGACCTCCCCGACAGGCTGGGCGGCGCAGGCCGTCAACCTGGACGCCATGGCCGGCGTCGCCGGCGCCGACACCACCACCTACGACCTGGGCCTGACCTCCGGAACCAACAGCGCAGCCTCCCGCGCCACAGGAACGCTGACGACGCTGCCTCGGCGGGCAAAGGGCGACTCGGTACGCGATGCGCCGCAGTCCCCCAAGTACTTCGAGGGCGGTACAGCCGTCGCCGCGATCTTCGACCCGCAGACCCGGACCGTCTCCCACTCGGCGCAGGAGGCGGGGATCCTGTCCTACGCCGGTCTCGCCCGCGCCGAGTCCGGTGGTGGCGGCGTCCTGAGCGTCAGCAGTGGGGAGCGCACCCCGACGACGGTGGACGTGCCCGCAGGCTCCACCTACTACCCGCCCGGGACTCGGCACGTGTGGACCATCGATGATCCGTCGCCGTCGTCGAATCCGCTGCTCACCACCCTGAGCACGCCGGGCACGACCCTCGTCATCATGGCCACCGGCCCGGACAAGGGCTCCCACTCCTTCCGCATCTTCGGCATCTCAGGAGCCTCGTCATGACCAGCACACGCCCTCACCTCCGTCGCCGGCGCATCATCGGCTCAGCCCTGGCTGCGGCAGTCCTGTTCGCGGGGGCCATGAGCGCCTGCAGCCCGAGCCCCTCGCAGCTGCCGCAGGTGGAGTCCACCGCCCTGAGCGCCTCGCAGGTCAAGGAGCGCGTCTCGGAGACTCCCACCAGCACCGACTACCACTCCACACCCATCGGCGAGGACTTCCTCCACGTCTCCGCCCCGGAGCTGACGGAGAAGGAGAAGGCGCAACGCGGCAGACAGGACCGGTCAGGGGCGAACAGCTCCATCGTCGCCAGGTACCGCGGCGCAGACGGCTCGGTGCTGTGGGCGCGTGAGATCAAGCCGGCCGTCCTCAACTGGCTCGACGACGACGGCAGCTCTGCCCAGGACGTTGCCCACGATCTCCTCGCGTGGCGGCCGGCCGGCTACGCCGTCGTCAGCCCCGATGGCCGCTATGTCTCGCTCGTCCTGCGTCCACCGCAGACGAGGCCCGTGCTTCATGACTCGGATGAGGACCGCAACCCGCTCGACGTCGCCGCTCAGCGCACCCACGTCCTCGTCCTCGACACCGCCACCGGGGAGACGGTCCGCACCGTGGAGGTCTCGGGGCTCGTCCTGGGACAGGTGCTGACCAACGACGCCCTGGCCGTGGAGACAGCCCGGACCTACTACCCGGCCGGGGACGGGAAGGGGACGGTCACCGTCTACTCCCTGACCGACACGTCCGCCGCTCCAGCATCCTTCGCCACCGACCAGTGGCTCACCGGGATCGACGACGGCGCCCTGCTCCTGTCCCCTCAGTCGCTGGCCACCGGACGGCACGACGACATGTCGGTGACGCTCACCCGCGTCGATACCCGGGGACGAAAGCTCGGCATCATTGAGGGCGTCACCGCACCCGACCTGAAGCATTGGGAGCGCCCGAAGCAGCGTTAGACCGCTTCTTGGGGCGCTTTCCCTTGCCCATTCAACCGAGTGATGGCCTTACAAACGCCTGACATAGTCACGGATGGGTCACCACAATAGGCTCATGCCTCCCACGCCCGACGCCACCGAAAACAGCACCGATCAGCCTGACACCGATCCCGGCACCCAGCCAGGCACTGCCGACTCCGGCGACGATGCCTCGACGGCGCCGGACACAAGGGAAGCCGAGGGAGGGCCCGGCCGCGATACAGCTGAGGCCGAGGGCGAACCCTTCCCACCACGCGGCGCCCTCACCCTGCGCGCCCTGCGCTGGGGCGGACTCATCGGCACCGTCATGTTCGCAGTGACCACACTAGTGCTGCCTCTCGGACTCCCTGACGTCGGCAGTCCCGCACCCATAATGGTCATCCTCACGACCGGTCCCCTCCTTGTCGGAGGGACTCTGGTCTGGCTGTTCCTCAGGATGATGGATAAGAAGCGCCCCGTCCTGGTGACGATCCTGACCACCATCATGGCGGCCTTGGGGATGACGGCATCGGCATTGGTGACTCTGGAGTGGTGGAACACCTACCAGACCACCGGGTTCTCCGTCCTGTCCCTCCTGATCTTGGCCGCGACGAACCTCGCGATCACCATCCCGCTGAGCGTCACCCCACTGCTGCACCACCTGCGCAGCACTATGGCGAGCGCCAGTGATCCCGATAGCCCGAGCCGCTGGGGCCGCCTCCGGCGCAAGACCGCAGAGAAGACCGACAAGGGACTCCCCCGTTACGAGCGCGTTCGGGTGCCCAGGCGTACGCGCAGGTACCTCGCGGCCTTGGTCATTGCCCCTGCACTGACGCTTGGTTCCGCCATCCTGGGAACGTGGGCACTGGTCAACCCGGTCCACCATGTCACGGCCACAAGCCCCGCTGACAACTCACTGGCTCCTCCCACGTCGCTGGCACCAGCGGCCACGTGGACCAAGGAGATCTCCTCCACCGAGCTGACCACCGTCGCAGGCACCGGCGGCCCCATCCTCCTGACCGACGAGGGCATCATGGCGCTCAACCCCAAGGACGGCAGCGTCCTGTGGAGCTATGAGCGCAAGCACGCCACATTCGTTCCCGCCTCCAGTTCCACCCCCAACAACCGTAGGCTCATCACCAGCCCTGACGGCAAGTACGTGGCCACCCGAATCCGGCAACACAAATTCGTCGCATCTCCTCCAGCGAGCGACGCCGCCATCACCCTGGTCTTCGACGCCCTGACCGGCAGGATCGTCTTCGAACGTCAAGGTAACGGCGGCACGCTTCAGCTGACCGACTCCGCGATCCTCGACGACGACACCGCATTCTCCCTGACCGACGGGTCCCAGATGTGGTCTCTCCCGGAGGGCTCCTACGTGTACTACTCCGGTCCGGCCGGACACTCCTCATTCATCCAGTGCTACAGCGAGGACCACACCACCAACATTACCCCGTCCGGAGTGGAGAAGGCCGCAGTATCCATCACGGTATTCCCTCAGAACAATCCCGCCGCCGAGGTCGAGGTTCAGCAGATCCTGTCAGAATTTACTTTTGAGGACGGGACCGTCAATGATTTCAGTTCCTTCATCGAAGGACGGGTCGCCCGCTACACCGGCGAGGTTGATTCCTCGGGTAACCCCATGGCTGAAGCGATCAGTCTGGACGCACTGGCCAAGGTCAACGGCGCCGATGCCGCAACCTTTCCCTTAGGGGCGACCTCGGGAATCAATACGGAGGCATCCTATCTCTCGGATAGCATCGTCACTTATCCCGTTATCACTGCGGACGCAGCTTCCAAGCACCCCCTCGCGAATGGGCGCGCTGCGACAGTCTTCGACCCCTCCACTAACACAGTCACCCCCGCGTCACAGGATCGGAGCCTCGCCGCTGCTCGCACCGGTATCGTTGAGATACCGGCCGACGACGGCTCCACCGCCGCGGCACTGGTCATTCGCCCCGGTGACGGCTCGCCCGGCACCACCATCCCCATCACACCCGGTTCCACATTTCGATCGCCCCAAGAGTTGGCAGACGACAACGGCACACCCGCCCAACCACTCTTCTCTCGGAACAGCGAGCTCGAGAGACCAGCAACAGTTATGAGGACTCCTGGCGCCGTCATTGCCACACTCAACGTAACTGAATTAGGTTACGTTCATTGCAGTGTCGGACCACAGAATGACAGCCAGAGATGCCGAGAAGCCTATCAGATCTTCGGCGTCACAGGAGGACAGAAATGAGAACCACACATCCCCTGCACCTCCCCATGTCCTGCACGCTTCGGAGACTGTCGGCGCTCACAGTTGTGACACTTGCGCTCACCATCAGCTCATGCAGCCTCAGGGAGGGCACTCAAAGCCTCACCATCACCTCCCTCACCGCACAGGAAGCAGATGCGGCCAAGCCGCAGGATTCAATCAGCGACATGGACAACCAACCGTTGTCGACTGTCAGTGGCGTCGTCACCATGAGCACATCATACGTAGTTGGAGGCACTGGCTCCACTACCAAAGAAATGGCGACCACCGTCGTGAGTCGGGAGCGTTCCACTGACAAGTTCCAGTGGGCACTCTCCATCAAGCCCGCAGTCACCGACCAAGAGAGGATCACGTACGCAGACAACGCCCAAAGTGCGATGAGGGAAAACGTGGGGCGTTCGTCGACAGGAAGCGCCGTCATCAGTCCTGACGGACGGTACCTGTCGCTGATTCTCCTTCCAGCCGAGCAGCAGTCGGGAGAGACGGCAGCTGATCTGCGCACACATATCGTCGTCCTTGACACCACAACCGGCAAGACGGTCAGGGACGCCACAGTCTCCGGGGTCATCCTGGGGCAGGCAGTCACCAACAGTGCCCTCACCGTCGAGACCGCTCTGAACTACTTCCCGGCCGGCTCCGGGAAGGGAACCGTCACCACCTTCTCCCTGACAGAGACAAGCGCTCGGCCCTCCTCCTTCCCTACCGACAAGTGGCTGGTGGGCGCCACTCGGGAGAACCTCGTACTCGCACCCAATCGTCTCCCGGACGATTGTGTCTACGGATGCTCACTTACGACTGTTTCCCTCGTCAGTACCGACGGGACTATAACCAAAAGCGTCTCCGGAGTGACTGCCGTTCACCCCGGCGGGTGGATCCATAGGTTCGCCGATCCCAAGGCAGCCAGCGCCCTTCACCTACACTCAAAGGCAGCGTCAGAGGAGGAGAGGAAGGCCATCAGTTCCTCCTGGGAGACACTTGAGCAGCAACTCGTCAATCCGAGCATTACGAAGACAATCGACATCACGGGGAAGAACACCTTCGAACGCGGCGTACCAACTGGCCCCGGACTGCTCGTCAAGCAGGAGGTCCCCACCGGGAACGGCTCGACGGAGTCCAAGCCCGCGTTTTGGCTCAGCTCAACCGATGACGGCCACCCGCACACCGAGAACCTCGAGCAGTTCAAGGACGAATGAAGCGCGGCCCGGCGGGCCGGCGGGGCAGTCTCCTGCCGCCGCTTCCCCAAGGCTCACAGGTCTCCTCGGCCGCCGCGAGTCGCCTCGGCTCTCGCCCGCTCATCACACCGTGCTTATCCGAAGTGCTGCTCGACTGCGGCAATGTCCCCGTAGGATGCCTGCGCCCCCACGGAGGTCGTCGCGAAGGCGGAGACGGCCGAGGCCGCACCTGCCGCCTCCTTGAGCCCGGCGCCTGCGGCGAGCGCCGCCAGGAGCGTGCCCAGGAAGGAGTCGCCGGCACCGGTGGTGTCCACGACGTCAGCCGGGAAGGGATCGACCGGGGTGATCTCCTCCCCCTCGATCACTATCGACCCGCGGCCCCCCAGGGTCACCACCGCCGACGGGATGCCCATGGCGGCCAACCGCCTCGCGCAATCGCCCCAGTCCGTGGCGTCGTCGGCCCGCCCGCACTCCGGCTCGGCCGCAGCATCGCTCGTACCCGGCTTCAGCATGTCGGCGAGCTCATGCTCGTTGACGACCAGGACGTCAATGGCCTCCAGGAGCCCGGCAGACAGCACCGGGTGGAACGGAGAGTTGTTGAAGACCACACGGGTGCCAGCGTCGTGCGCGATACGGGCCGCGGCCTCCACCGCGTCGGGGCTGACCTCCATGCACAGCCCCAGCACACGGGCCCCGCCAATGACAGCCTGGTGCCGCTGCGCCGTCGAGACATCCACTGTCCCGTTCGCACCGGGAGACACCACGATGGTGTTGTCCCCCGCGGAGTCCACGGTGATGATGGCGGTGCCGGTGGCCACGTCCTCGCGCTGAACCGCGGAGGTGTCCACGCCGGCGTGCTGGAGGGACTCGATGAGCAGGTCGCCGTGACCGTCCGCACCGACTGCCCCGATCATCCTCACGTGAGCGCCGAGAAGACCGGCCTGAACCGCCTGGTTCGCGGACTTGCCTCCCGGCAGGATCACCAGGTCCTCCCCGCTGATCGTCTCACCGGGCTTGGGAAAGCGCTCCGTTCGGACCGTCAGGTCGGCATTGAGGGACCCGAAGACGGCGACCTCGCCGGATACGTCACCCAAAACAGCTCGCACACCAGCTCCCATGTCCGTTCCTCTCTGTGATGCAGCGCGGACGCATGTCCCATCACACCACACCTCACCGTGAGGCAGCACTCCTACCGGTCCTGACCGCAGGGCGGCGCAGGCTCGTGCGGCGGGCCGCCGCCTGGCAGGCCTCCACCAGGACGTCGATGGCCAGCGGGCGGGGCTGCTCGGCGCGAGTGACCACCTCGACGCGCCGCTGCTCGCGGGCAAGCGGCCGCACCTGAACCCCCTCGTGCCGGTAGGCGCTCAGCGCCATCCCGGGCAGCAGGGCCGCCCCCACCCCGGCGGCGACGAGCGCCTGCACGGCCACGTAGTCGTCGGAGGCGTAGGCGGTCTCGGGCGTGAACCCATTGGCCCGCCCCACGGCGAGGAGCTCCTCACGGCAGCGCGCACAGCCGGTCACCCACCGGCACTGGGCGCCGTCGGCGATGCGCCTGATGCCGCCGGGGTGGGTGACGAGGTAGAGGACGTCGTCGAGCAGGTGCTCGGCCTGAAGGCCCTCGCCGGCGTCGTCGTCGACGTAGGAGAAGGACAGGGCCGCGTCCACCCGCCCGCGCCGCAGCGCGTCGAGGGCTTCGGGCGGCTCGGCGTCGACGAGCTCGACCTCCAGGCCCGGGTACTGCCGGCCGACGACGTCGAGCACCCCCGGCACCAGGGAGGCCACTGCGGAGGGGAAGGCGGCCAGGCGCACGCGCCCCGCCTCGGCGCGGGCCATGGAGACGACCTCGCGCTCGGTGCGCTCCAGCAGGTCGAGGACCTCCTGGCCCCGCACCGCCAGCGCCCAGCCCTCCTCGGTGAGCCGCACGCCGCGTCCGGCCCGCGTCAGCAGGACCGCGCCGGTCGCGCGCGACAGGGCGGCGAGCTGGTGGGAGACGGTGGACTGGCTGAAGCCCAGGGACTCGGCGGCGGCCGAGACGGTGCCGAGGCGGGAGAGCTCCACGAGGGCCCGCAGCTGCTGCACATCGATCACGCCACCAAGTATGTCTTGTATCGATGGGTATCCGTCAAAAGATTCATTAAACCGATACTCCGGCCGCCCGCATCATGAAGCCATGACCGCCACCGACACCCTGCCCCAGGCTCCCGCCACCACCCAGTCCGGCCTCGACTTCGACGCCGTCCTGCGCACCTACGAGGCCGTCTCACGGGTTCTGCCCGAGACTCCCGCCTGGTCCTACCCGCTGCTCAACGCCGAGGCCGGGGTGGAGGTCACGGTCAAGCACGAGAACGTCCAGCCCACCGGCGCCTTCAAGGTCCGCGGCGGGGTGGCGCTCATGGCGGCGCTCAGCCCCGAGGAGCGGCGCCGCGGTGTCGTGACCGCCTCCACCGGCAACCACGCACAGTCCTTGGCCTGGGCCGGCGCCCGCAGCGAGGTCCCCGTGACCGTCATCGTCCCGGCGGGCGCACCGGCCCGCAAGGTGGCCGCGGTGCGCGCGCTGGGGGCTCGGGTCGTCGTCGAGGGGGAGACGATGTGCGAGTCGCTGGCCCACGCCGAGGCCCTCGCCCTGAGCGAGGGGATGCGCATGGTCTCCCCCGGGGACGAGCCCGCCATCGTGCTCGGGCACGCCACCGTCTACCTCGAGCTCTTCCGCCGTCACCCGGGCCTGGAGTCCGTCTACGCACCGGTCGGCTCGGGCTCCGGTGCCGCCGGCGCCTGCCTCGTGCGCGACGCCCTGGCCCCCGGCTGCCGGGTCATCGGCGTCCAGTCCAGCGCCGCGCCGGCCGCGCACCGCGCCTGGACCTCCAGGGAGCCGGCCACCGTCCACAGCCGCACGCGCGTGGCGGGGCTGGCCATCGGGGCGAGCTTCGCCCTCACCCAGTCGGTGCTGGGCCGCAGCCTCAACGACTTCATCCTAGTCGACGACGACGCGGTCCAGGGCGCCGTCGGCCTCCTGGCGACCCACGCCCACACCCTGGCCGAGGGCGCCGGGGCTGCGAGCCTGGCCGGGCTCATGGCCGACCCCACCCGCCAGGGCCACTGCGCGATCGTCTGCACCGGCGGCAACACCGACGACCACGAGCTCGCCGGCATCTCCGCCGGCATCTCCGCAAGAGCCGCCGTCGGCACCGACGCGACCCTTAACTGCTGAAGCCGGCCAATCCATACCTGACGGCCGGTTGGGGACCACTCCCCGTTGAGCCGATGCGGAGAATCGGGCGACACTCGGTCGAGGGCCGGGGAGCGCAGTCGGGGGCGCATACCCGGCCCTCTCCTCTGCCCCGGCGGCGCCGACCGCCCGACCGGGGCGCGCCGTCGCGGGAGTCAGCGCCCAGCGGGTCCTGCATGCACGGCGGAGGCAGCCGCCGCGGGCCGGCTCCAGCGCAGGTAGGCGACCGTCGCGGCCAGCACCAGGATCCCGCCCACCCAGAAGTGAGGCATCCACAGAACCAGGCGCCACCAACCGTATCGAGAGAGTGGCTCTCCGGACATGATCGTCGGGATCGCCGGCACCGAGCCAGCCACCCCGTAGGCCATGAGCAGGACTCCCGAGACCCAGCCGAAGGCCAGGCGCGTCCAGCGCGGCACCCTGATGACATCCGGGCGCAGGAGCGCGAAGCCGAAGACGACGAACCCCAGCTTCACCAGCCCGGAGACGAGGACGACCACGACGAACCAGGTGGGCCGCTCCTGGGCGAGCCGCAGCCCCTCACCCTGAAGAACCGTGTCGACCAACCACGGGGAACCCAGCGCCCAGGACACGCTGATACAGCCGAAGACGGCCCACCACAGCATCATGGTGACCACCACCGCCCGCGAGCGCCCCGTCATCTCAGCGGCTCCTTCTGCGGCGTCCTCGGCTTACTCGGCCTACTCGGCCTCGATCAGGATCGTCACCGGGCCGTCGGCCTCCATGTCGATCTTCATGTCGGCGCCGAAGCGGCCTGTGGACACCTCCAGGCCGCGCCCGCGCAGGTCCTCGGCCACAGCCTCCACCAGGGGCTCGGCCACCTCGCCGGGGGCCGCCTTGTTCCAGGTGGGGCGCCGGCCCTTGCGGGTGTCGGCGTACAGCGTGAACTGGGAGACGACGAGCACCGGCGCTCCGGCGTCGGTCACCGAGAGCTCGCCCTCCAGGAGCCGCAGGTCCGCGATCTTGCGGGCCACCGTGGCCACCTGGGTGGGGCCGTCATCGTGCGTGGCCCCCACGAGGACCATGAGGCCAGGGCGGGTGATCTCGCCGACCACCTCGCCGTCGACCCGGACCGCCGCGCGGTTGACCCGCTGAATGACGGCGCGCATCAGCGACCAGCGCTCCAGCCGCGCCCATCGCGCCCCGGCCGACGCTGCGAGGCCCGCCCCGGGATGCGGATCGAGGAGCGCACCCGCACCGGCGCCAGTGCCTGCAAGGCGGGACGCACGTCCACCAGGTAGACGGCGCTGGCCACGACGCCCAGCAGACCGAACATCGAGGCTGCCCCGAGCAGGCCGACCACCGCCGTGCCGACCGCGTTGACCACGTTCCAGAATCGCTTGGTGTTCTTGCCGGCCGCCGCGTAGTGCTCCGCGGGCCGCATCAGGGAGTCGATCAGCGCCCAGACCCCCATGACGAAGGAGACGGCCTGGGCGGCGATCCAGCTCCACCTGACCGCCTCGGAGAGAAAGAATGACACCGCATAAAGGACGCTCACGCGCCCCAGGTTACCGGTCGCCGGTCACCGATCCCAGAGAGGCGGCCACGCCCAGCGAGAAAAGTGGTGGCCTCACACGGCGGCCGGCAGTCGTTCCATCAGCCACGGGCCGCCAGAGACTGGCCACAGCGGGTGACAGCAGCCCGGACCGTCACCGAGTAGACGTCGGGCTCAGGTCCCAGAGCAGCCAGGCTCGGGGCATCAGGAACCAGTCGGGCGCGGACGGCTCAGAGTCGCAGGCCCTTGCGCAGCTCGGCGCCGGGACGCTCGGCCGGACTGGCCTGGGCGCGCCCCTCGGGGGAGACCAGCACCTCCTGGGCGGCGTCGACCCTCCCGACGGGGACGGTTTCACCGGTGGCCTCATCGACCTCGGTGATCTCCACGGTCAGCTGCTCGCCCGCGGGCACGGCGCGGCGCAGCAGGGCCAGGGCGATGGGGCCAAGCTCGTGGTGGCGCGCCACGGAGGTCACGGCGCCCACGGCCCGCTCCCCCATGCGCACGCTCGCCCCCGGCTGGGGCAGGTCGCCGACGAGGCCGTCGAGCTGGAGCACGGTGAGGCGGCGCGGAGGCCGGCCCAGGTTGAGGGTGCGCGCGATCGTCTCCTGGCCCGGGTAGCAGCCCTTCGTCAGGTGCACGGCCGTGCGCAGCCAGTCCAGCTCGTGCGGGATCGCGCGGGCGTCAGCCTCGCGGGCCCAGCGGGGGCGGCCCGCCTCAATGCGCAGCGCCTCCCAGGCCAGGGCTCCGGCCAGGCGTCGCCCCTCCCCGGCGGCGAGGAAGGTACTCACCACAGCATTCACGCTCTGTGCGGGCACGAGGACAAAACCGCCCCGGTAGGTCTCGCCGGGATGGGGCCGGTCCGCTCCGACGTCGTAGCTCGTGCCGCCTTCGACGACGCCCGGCCACGGGTCGCGCCACAGTCCGATGAGTGAGCCCTGAGGCTCGACGGCGGTCGGGGCGGCGTCGGCCTGCACCTCAGGTGAATCGAGGGCGTCCGGCACGGTGTCGCGCGCCGCCTCGGCCAGGGCCTCGAGGCCCTCCCCCAGGGCGCCCAGCACCATGACGTCGGGGCGCTCAGTCACCTCGACGCGCAGCATGAAGCGCATGGAGTCCAGGAAGGTCGCCAGCGCCTCGCCACTGCCGGCTTCCGTGACGAGCCAGAGCGTGTGACCGTCGTCGAGGGCCGCGAGCGCGTGGGTGATGTGGCCCTGGGCGTCGAGGAGCAGCGTCTCCGCGCCGCCGTCACCGGGTTCCAGGCCGGTGAGCACCTGGCTGGACAGCGTGGTCAGCCAGCTCAGGCGGTCCGGCCCGGCGACGGTGACGACGTCGCGCGCCAGGGCGCAGACCGCGCGCCCCTCGGCCAGGGCGGCCTGCTCGCGGCCGGGGTCGCCGAGGTGGGCCGGGACGGCCTGGTCGGGGTCGTCAGGTGCGGAGGCGACGGCGCCGGGGCGGTTCAGCAGTGGGGAGGTGCGCATCAGGCGGTCGGCTCGGCGTCGTCGGAGGCGGGAGAGGAGGAGGTGGAGGACTCGCCCTCCGGCTCAGCCGGGTCGAGGGCGGAGCCAGGCTGGGCGGCGGGGTCATCTAAGTCGTCGACGCGGCCGAGGCGGCCGGAGGCGTAAGTGGTCACCTCGCTCTGGCCGAAGGCGGCCATGTCCTGGGTCCACATGAGGTCGCCGCCCACGAGCCCGAACATGCGGGTCATCTCCTCCACGGGGACAGCGGTCCGGGCCCGGCCCACGGCCTGGGTGCCGACCTGGGCGCGCGGCCCCTGGATCCAGCCCTCCCAGACGGCGACGTGGCCGGCGGGGTCGGCCGAGACGAGCTCGAGCTGAGTGACGGGGACGAGCGGCCCGCCGGAGCCCTTGGTGTCGGCGTCGTCCTCGGCGGGCTCAGTGGTCTCGGCGCCGTCGGGCTGCTCCTGGCCGACGGGCCGCCAGTAGGTGGTCTCGGTGGACCAGATCTGGGCGGGGGCCAGGAGGGAGGCGCCCTGGAGGCCCGGCATCTCGAAATCGAGGTTCTTGGAGCGGGTGGCGTCGACCGTCCAGATGGTGGTGGTCTGGCGCAGGTAGGGGCCGCCGTCGTGGTCGAAGGTCATCTCCTGGTAGACGGCCTGCTCGGGCACGGTCTCGCCGTAGGTGAGGATGCCGTAGCCGCGCCAGGTGCCGGCCAGCCAGGCCAGCGGGTAGAGCTCGGGTGCCAGGTCGTCAGGAAGCGTGAATGCCATGCCCGCAGCCTACGACGTCCCCCGGGCCGCATCACGCGCGCCGGCCCGTCCCGACCGCGCGGATCCGCCGGCCCCTGAGCCTCCGGGGCGATCTGGAGCCGCAGATCCGGGCAGGATCGGCACTGTCGTGTCCAAATCGGACACAAAGGCGGTGAGGAGCACTGAGTGCGCCAGACGAAACCGCATGATTCTGCGCCTCCTTCGCGTGACCGCTGGGCCTCGGAGTCTCTTTGTATCCGATTTGGACATCCGGCCGCCGTGACACGGCGTTCTCGGGGCCTCGCGGGGCCGGTCGGCCGCCCTCAGCCGGCGATGAAGCCGCCCAGGAGGCGGGCGATGGCGTAGACCGGTACGCCGACCGACAGGATCGGCACGAGCGCCGAGGCCACCGCCGCCCGCCCACCGGGCACCCACCGGTGGGTCCACAGGACGCGGTTGCCCGAGGCCATGAGAACCCCCGCCACGAAGCCGACGGCCACGCAGGCCACGGCGCTCTGCAGGGCCGCGGTCGCACTGATGTGGGACAACCCGAAGAAGCCGGCCGAGGCCAGCACGTAGCCGGCAGCCCCGGCGAACAGGGCCGGCACCGTGACGGTGAGGGCCTCCAACATCCGGGCGCGCACGTTGAGGACGGTCAGGACGGCGCCGACGAACAGCGCCAGGCAGGTGGGCACGACGATGGCCGGGTCGGCCAGTCCCGGTTCCAGGGCGCACCAGGCCGAGCCGGAGACCGCCACGAGGCAGCCGGCCACCGTTGAGGACAGGTCCTCGACCAGGTTGTGCCGGCCGTCGCGGCGCAGCATCTGGCCGACGAAGGCCAGCAGGATCGAGAAGGCCATGACCAGGCCGGCCACCCCCATGTCGTCGAGGAGGTAGACGCTGACGGCGGCCGACAGTCCGCTGATCGTCATGACGATCGTGCCGCCCAGGTCGTGCCGGGCGCGCACGAGCGCGGGCCACCCCTGTGCGGCGGCCGGCACCAGGACGGCCACGAGGGCCAGCCTCACCCAGCCGGGCAGCACTGAGCCGACCGCCAGCAGCAGCGGCACCACGCCCGCGAAGGCGAGCCGGGTCCAGGCCGGGTCCACCAGGCCCGGCTCCTTGGGGCGGTTGGAGGCGCGACGGGTGGCGTAGCCCAGGTCCTCGGCGAGGTCGGCAGTGTCACCTGAGTCCGCCGAGCGGGCCGCCTCTGGAGCGGCGGAGGAGCCGGCCGGCTCATCAACGGCACCCGAGCCGGCCAAGGCCGCGGCTGCCTCCGACCCGGTGGGCCCGGCCGAGGCGTGGGAGTCGCCCGCGCCGATGACGCTGGCCCAGTCCGACGCGCCACCGGCGGCCGTCGGAACGGCTGCGGCATGGGAGTCATGGCGCGAGCCGCGGGAGGCTCTGCGGGTGCGCGCGGCCGGTTGGGCTCGTCGGTGGTGGGTAGTCACAGCACGCATCGTCCCACACCCGGGCGGCCGCAGGGCCCACTGCGACCTCACTGCGGCCCCGCCCCGCACTCCTCGCGGACGGTCACTATCCGGACAGTCGTTGCCCCAGGAGATTCCGCCTGCGACCAGGTGTGGTTGACTTGTCCCAACAGTATCGCCGCTGCTCAGCTCGACTGCGCCGGCGGTTCCTGGTCGCAAGCCACGGAAGGAGCAGCCATGCGGATCATCATGTTCACTCGTGAGAGTGACGCCACTGATGTCCTGCCGGCGACTGCCTTCCTCGACTCCCCGGTGGAGTGCCTCCCCCCGATGCCTTCCTCCTACGCGGAGGTGGACAGCGCCGATGTCGTCATGATCGACGCCCGCGGGGACCTGACCCGTGCCCGTGCCCTGTGCCAGCTCTTCACCGGCCCCATGGACTGCCCGCCCATCATCCTCATCGTGGAGGAGGGCGGCGCCGCCGCGGTGCAGATCGACTGGGGCGCCGCCGACTTCGTCATGGCCGGCGCCAAGCCCGCCGAGCTGTCGGCCCGGCTGCGGCTGCTGCGCGCCCACGTCCCGGTCGTGGACGAGACCGACGACGACCGCATCGACGTGGGTGACCTCGTCATTGACGTCACCGCCTACACGGCCCGACTGCGCGGCACGATCCTGGACCTGACCTACAAGGAGTTCGAGCTGCTGAAGTTCCTGGCCGCCAACCGGGGGCGGGTCCTGACCCGAGACGCGCTCCTGCACGAGGTGTGGGGCGAGGACTACATCGGCGGCTCGCGCACGGTGGACGTGCACATCCGTCGCCTGCGCGCCAAGCTGGGCACCGAGCACGACAACCTCATCGGCACGGTGCGCAACGTCGGCTACCGCCTGGACGCCCCCGAGGACGCCTGAGCACGCCGGCCCCGGGGAGCCTGAGAAGGCCCGGGCCGGCCCAGCCAAGGGGCAAACGCCTGCCCGACCGCAGGGTAGATTCACTGGGTGGACACCGCCGCGGCCCGGAGCCTGGGCCTGTACACTCGTGGGCGGCGTCGGGCCGTGACGGGCCCCGGGCTCCAACTCAAGCCGCCGCGAGCGGCATTCGCGCCGACTGGCGCTCTCCGGCCCGACGTCCCCATCTCTCCCCAGCGGCCTGTCGCCCGTTTCCCCCTCGTGTCGCACCGCCGTGTCACGCACGGCGCCCAGAAGTGTCACTCCGGGCGACTTTTACCTGCGCAGTAGGAGCTCCTGAGTCAACGCGTCATGCGCTGACCTGCGGGGACGTGAATCAGGGGACGCTCAGACCGGCCTCGGGCGGCCTGAAAAGTCGCCATTCGTGACACCTGGCCCCTCGATCCTCAGCCGAAGCGGCCGGAGATGTAGTCCTCGGTGGCCTGCTGGCTGGGGGCGGAGAAGATCTTGTCGGTGGAGTCGTACTCGACGAGGTGCCCCGGCTTACCGGTGGCCTCCAGGTTGAAGAAGCCGGTCATGTCGCTCACGCGCGAGGCCTGCTGCATGTTGTGGGTGACGATGACGATTGTGTAGTCCGTCTTGAGCTCGGAGATGAGGTCCTCGATGGCGAGCGTGGAGATGGGGTCCAGGGCGGAGCAGGGCTCGTCCATGAGCAGGACGGCGGGTTTGACCGCGATGGCGCGGGCGATGCACAGGCGCTGCTGCTGGCCGCCGGACAGGCCCAGGCCCGGCCGGTCCAGACGGTCCTTGACCTCGTCCCACAGGTTGGCCCCGCGCAGGGAGGCCTCCACCAGGTCGTCGGCATCGGACTTCTTGATGCGGCGGTTGTTGAGGCGCACGCCGGCCAGGACGTTCTCGGCGATGGACATGGTGGGGAAGGGGTTGGGCCGCTGGAAGACCATGCCGATGGCGCGGCGCACCTGGACGGCATCGACGCCGGGACCGTAGAGGTTGACGCCATCGACGATGACCTGGCCCTCGACTCGGGCACCGGGGATGGTCTCGTGCATGCGGTTGAGGGTGCGCAGGAAGGTGGACTTCCCGCAGCCGGAGGGGCCGATGAGGGCGGTGACGGACTTGGGCTCGATGACGACGTTGACGTCCTTCACGGCCAGGAAGTCGCCGTAGTAGATGTTCTCGCCGATGACGTCGATGCGCTTGGACACGTCGGTTCCTTTACCTGAGGTGGACTGCTGAGGGCTCTGGGGTCGCTGGGGGCGCTGCGGGCGCGGTGGCCCCGGTGGCTCCGACCGGGCTAGCGCCGGCCGCCCTTGGGGCTGAAGTACTTGGAGATGAGGCGGGCCGCGAGGTTGAGCAGCATGACCAGGATGATGAGGGTCAGCGCCCCGGCCCAGGCCCGCTCCATGGCGGCGGCCTCCCCGCGGGAGTACTGGTCGTAGACGAGCACCGGCAGGGTGGACATGGAGCCGTCCAGCGGGTTGGTGTTGGTGCGGATCGTCAGGCCCACGGTGATGAGCAGCGGGGCGGTCTCGCCAATGACGCGGGCGATGGCGATCATGACAGAGGTGGTGATGCCGGCCACCGCGGTGCGCAGCACGACCTTGACGATGGTGAGCCACTTGGGCACGCCCAGCGCGTAGGAGGCCTCGCGCAGGTGGGAGGGGACGAGCTTGAGCATCTCCTCCACGCCGCGGATGACCACCGGCGTCATGAGGACGCTTAAGGCGACGGCCCCGATGATGCCGGCCTGGTAGCGGGGACCGGCCATGATGAGGAAGATCGAATAGGCGAACAGCCCGGCCACGATCGAGGGGATGCCGGTCATGACGTCGACGAGGAAGGTGATGACCCGGGCGATCCAGCCGCCGTTGTACTCCACGAGGAAGACGGCGGTGAACAGTCCCAGGGGCACCGAGATGAGGGTGGCGATCCCGGTGATCTGGAGGGTGCCGACGATGCCGTGGTAGAAGCCGCCGTTGGAGGCGTCGGCGCCGCGCATGTTCGTGGTCAGGAAGTCGTAGCCGAAGCGGGCCGAGCCGCCGGACAGGACCATCCACACCAGGGAGACCAGCGGCACCATGACGACGGCGAAGGACAGGTAGATGAGGAGGGTCACCAGCGTGTTGCGGCCCCAGCGCTCGCCCTCGCGCACCCAGGACACGGCGGTGGCGCCCACCACCCACACGACGGCGGTCAGGGTGACGACGGCGGCGATGCTCCACCCGGCCAGCAGACCTATCCCGCCGACGACGACGAAGGCGGCTCCCAGCGCCGCCCAGATGAACCAGTCGGGCAGGCGGTAGGAGGTCAGGGGCACGCCCTCGATGGAGGGCGGGTCGGCCAGCGGGTCGACGGGGGCGGCCGGGGCCTCGGCGGCCGCGAGCGCGGCCTTGAGGGACTTGGGCGCGGGAGCACCGGTCTCGCCGGCTGCACCGGCAGCAGCAGCCGGGGCGGGGCGGGACGCCGCACCGTCGGGAGCGGCGTCGGCGGGGGGCTCGGGGGTGTTCGTGGACGTCATGTCAGCTGGCTCCTGAGAACTCGGAGCGGCGCGCGATGATCCACCGCGCCAGGGAGTTGACCGCGAAGGTGATGATGAACAGGACCAGGCCGGTGGCGATGAGCACGTTGACGCTCAATCCGTAGGCCTCGCGGAACTGCGAGGCGATGTTGGCGGCGATGGTCTGGTGCTGGCCGGCCTGGAGGATACGGAGGTTCAGCCCCATCCCGGGCGAGAGGATCATGAGGACGGCCATGGTCTCCCCCAGGGCGCGCCCGAGCCCCAGCATGGAGGCGGAGATGATGCCGGAGCGGCCGAAGGGCAGGACGGCCTGGCGGATCATCTCGTAGCGGGTGGCGCCCAGGGCCAGGGAGGCCTCCTCCTGGAGGGTGGGCGTCTGGAGGAAGATCTCGCGGATGGTGGCGGTGATGATCGGCAGGATCATGACGGCCAGGACCAGGGAGGCGGTGGTGATGTTCTTGGCCGGGGCCGTGTAGTCGGCGAACAGCGGGATGAAGCCGAGGTGCTCGCTCAGCCAGGTGTTGAGGGGGTCGAGCAGGGGCACCAGCCACAGGAAGCCCCACAGGCCGAAGACCACAGAGGGGATCGCGGCCAGCAGGTCCACCATGTAGCCCAGGGCCTGGGCCAGGCGGCGCGGGGCGAAGTGGGAGATGAACAGGGCCACCCCGATGCTCAGCGGCACCGCGACGCCCAGGGCGATGGTCGAGGACAGCAGCGTGCCGAAGACGAGCGGGGCCACGTAGCCCCACAGGCTGCGGTCGCGCATGAAGGAGACCGACTCCAGGGTCTCGCGCGAGGCCGTCAGGGCGGGCAGCGCCTCCCGGATGAGGAAGGCGGCCACGAGGGCGAGCACCACCATGATGAAGGTGCCGGCGCCGAAGGACAGGCCGGTGAAGATCCGGTTGCCGGTCTGCCCGGGGGCCTTGCCGGGCTGGATGATGGCGTCGTCAGCGCTGCTGGAGGCGGTCGCGGTGCCCGCTGGGGGCGGCGACGACGGCGGTGCGGTGGTGCTGGCCACGGCTGACCCTCCTCGGGGTGTCTGGGGCGGCGGCTGGGCGGGCGGGTGCTGGCTGGTCATGTGGTTCGGTGCGGCGTCGGGCCGCCGGGCGGCCTCAGGCGGCGATCTTCTCGATGGCGGCGTTGATCTTCTCGCGCATCTCGCGGGTGATGGGGGCGCAGCCGGTGGCCTTGGTGGAGGCGTCCTGCCCCCGGGTGGAGGCGGCGAAGCGCAGGTAGGCCTTGACGACGGCGGCGATCCGGGCGTCGTCATAGCGCAGGCGGGCGGCGAGGTAGGAGACCAGGACGATGGGGTAGGCGCCCTCGGCGTCGTGGCTGGGCTGGTAGAGCAGGCGGGTCTCGTCGGCCTCGGAGCCCAGGGTGGCGGCGTCGAGGGCGGCGGCCGCGGCCTTAGCGGAGACGGGCACGTAGGCCCCGTTGGAGCCGACAGCGACGGTGCCCAGGGTGGCGGGGACCTTGGAGGCGTCGGCGTAGCCGATGGTGCCGGTGGCCGCGGAAACGGTCTGGATCATGCCGGCGGTGCCGTCACCGGACTGGCCGCCGCGCAGCGGCCAGGTCTCCTCGGGCTCGTGGGGCCAGGCCTTGGGGGCGACGGTGGCCAGGTAGGTGGTCAGGGCCTTAGTGGTGCCGGAGTCGTCGGAGCGGCCCACGACGATGATCCGCAGGTCGGGCAGGGCGGCGCCGGGGTTGAGGGCGGCCAGGGCGGGATCGTTCCAGCGGGTGATGGCCCCGGAGAGGACCTTGGCGAGGACCTCGCCGGTCATGTTGACGTGGGACTCGCCGGTGAAGCCGGGCAGGTTGTAGGCCACGGCGATCGGGGAGATGTAAAGGGGCAGCTCGACGGCGCCGCCGATCCGGCTGATCTCGTCGGCGGTCATGGGGGTGTCGGTGCCGGCGAAGTCGATGGCGCCCTCGACGAGCTTGGTGCGCCCGGCCCCGGAGCCGCCGCCGGCGTAGTCGACGGTGGCGCGCAGGTTGGCACCCATGAAGGTGTTCATCCAGGCGTCCTGCGCGTCGGACTGGGAGGTGGCGCCCGCGCCGCGGATCTCCCCCACCAGGTCGCTGGAGGCGTTGGGGTCGGCGGCGCCGGCGTCGCGCCCGCAGGCGGTCAGCGCGGTCAGGGTGGCCACGCTCAGGGCGCCCAGGGCGCCGCGACGGGTCAGGAGCACAGGCTCTCCTCGCTCAGTCAGAGGGGGTCGGGGGTCCAGTCGGATACCGGGTGATTGTCAGGCAGCGGTCACGATAGGCGCCCCGGATGAAGGTTCCGGGTGACCGGGGTAAACGGTTGGTAAACACCTCCCGTGAGGACGGTCATATGTCGATACGGTGGTGGGCAGACGGCAACTTCAGATGAAGGACATCGACATGACGCACGACCGCAACCTCACGATCTCCTCACGCCCCGCGTTCCTCTCCGTGCTGGCGGCGCTCAACATCTCGGTCATCAGCTTCTTCGTGCTGTGGAGCAATGCCGACGCCGAGGCGGTCAACCGTGCCGAGGAGCACGGTTTCGACCCCAGCCGGCTACTGCCCCACGCCACACCGTTCTGGTTCGCCGCGCACGCCTCACTGCTCAGCCTCCTGGCCCTCGACGTCCTCGCCTTCCTGGCATGGCGCAGGTCCCGCTCGCAGCCTGAGTAACCAGGGCGCCGGTCAGCGGCCTTCGGACAGGACGGGGCGCTGCTTCTCGATGGCGACGGCGCGGATCTTGCCGCGGGGGCGGCGGGCCATGTGGACCACTAGGATCTCGCCGGTCTTGAGCCAGGGGTCCCGGTCGGGCACGGAGCGCAGGAGCCGGCCGGGGGCGTACTGGGAGACGACCTCCATGATCGTGGGCAGGACGGGCCGGTGGGTGCACAGCGCCGTCGGCTCCTCGCGCACGCGCAGAACCTTCTTGACCACGGAGCGCACGCCCTTGGGGCTCTGGGCGTGGGCCATCTCGGTGAAGGCCCCGGCCGTCTCCAGGTTCAGGCCCGCGGCCGCGGCGTAGGGGGCGACCGTGTCCACGCAGCGCTTCCAGGGGCTGGTGATGACGCGCCCGACCCCGTAGGCGGCCAGGATCGGGACCAGGGCACGAGCCCGGGTCTCGCCCTGGTCGTGGGTCAGGGGGCGGGTGGCCTCGTCGGTCTCCTTGTCCCGCTCCTTGGGGCGGTTCCACACGGAGCGCTTGACGGCGCGGCCGTGGCGCACGAGGACCAGGGTCCAGGTGTCGAGCTTGCCGTCCTCCCACAGGTCGACGAGCTCTCCGAGCAGGTCGCGGTCGTAGGAGTAGGTCAGGCGCTTGCGGGCCTGACCCACGCGCAGCCACTCGACGCCGTCGATCTCCTTGGCCGAGGCGGGCTTGACGGCGCAACGGGCGGCGACGGCGGCCGAGGCCTCGGGGGCGACGCGGGCGGCCCAGTAGTGGACCTCTTTGCGCGAGCCGTCGCCGATCTTGTAGCGCACGCGGCTGAGGGGCTGGCCCAGGATGACCTGGACGCCGGTCTCCTCAGCGACCTCACGTACGGCGCAGGTGCGCACCGACTCGCAGGACTCGACCTTGCCCTTGGGAATGGACCAGTCGTCGTAGCGGGGACGGTGGACCAGGAGCACCTCGAGGTGCTTGCCGTTCTCACGCCACACGAGGGCGCCGGCGGCCTTCACGGTCTCGCGCGGTCTGTTCTTCTTGCTGGAGGGGCTCATGGCACGGCCGTCTCAGTGCCGGCCCTTGACGCGCGAGCGCGCCCGGGCCATGAGGCTGTCCTGGATGTCCTCGAGGCGGTTGCCCTCGGCGTCGAGGAGGCGACGCTCCCAGGATCCGTCGGGCTGGAGGTGCCAGGAGGCGACGTCGTCGGAGGCACAGTGGGTGACCAGCCACTCGAGGTCCTCGACCATGGCGGGGTCGGTGATGCGCACCAGCGCCTCGACGCGGCGGTCGAGGTTGCGGTGCATGAGGTCGGCCGAGCCGATGAACAGCTTGGTCTGGCCGCCGGCCGCGAAGGCGTAGATGCGCGAGTGCTCCAGGAAGCGCCCCAGGATGGAGCGCACGCGGATGTTCTCGCTGAGGCCTTCGACGCCGGCGCGCAGGCCGCAGATGCCGCGCACGACGATGTCGACCGGTACCCCGGCGCGCGAGGCGCGGTAGAGGGCGTCGATGACGGTCTCGTCGACGATGGAGTTGACCTTGATGCGGATCCAGGCGGGCAGGCCGGCCTTCCGGTTGGCGATCTCCTGCTCGATGTGCTCCACGAGCCCGTCGCGCAGGCCGCGGGGGGCCACGAGCAGGCGGCGGAAGCGGGCGCGCGGGGCGTAGCCGGAGAGCTGGTTGAACAGGGTGGTCAGGTCCTGGGCGACGTCGCGGTCGCAGGTCAGCAGCCCCAGGTCCTCGTAGCCGCGGGCGGTCTTGGGATGGTAGTTGCCGGTGCCGACGTGGCAGTAGCGGCGCAGGCCGTCGGACTCCTGGCGCACGACCAGCAGCAGCTTGCAGTGCGTCTTGAGGCCGACCATGCCGTAGACGACGTGGACGCCGGCGCGCTCGAGCTTGCGGGCCCAGGAGATGTTGGCCTCCTCATCGAAACGGGCCTTGATCTCCACGATGGCCACGACCTGCTTGCCGGCATCGGCGGCCTCGATGAGGGCGTCCACGATCGGGGAATCACCGGAGGTGCGGTAGAGGGTCTGCTTGATGGCCAGGACCTTGGGGTCGGCGGCGGCCTGGGCCACGAACTCCTGGACCGAAGTGGAGAAGGAGTCGTAGGGGTGGTGCAGCAGGACGTCGTGCTCGCGCATGGCGGCGAAGACGTCCGGAGCGGAGGAGGACTCGTAGGCGGCCAGGCCCGCGGCCGTCACCGGCACAAAGCGCGGGTACTTCAGGTCGGGGATGTCCAGGTCGTGGAGCTGGTTGAGGCAGGTCAGGTCCAGGGGGGCGGGGAGCTCGAAGACGTCGTCGCCCTTGAGGCCCAGGGCGCGCACCAGGTAGCGGCGGGCGAAGGGGGAGATGGTGTCCTCCACCTCCAGGCGCACACAGTCGCCGAAGCGGCGCCGCTCGAGCTCCTTCTCCATGGCCTTGAGGAGGTTCTCGGCGTCGTCCTCCTCGACCTCGAGGTCCTCGTTGCGGGTAACCCGGAAGAGGTGGTGCTCCAGGATGTCCATGCCCGGGAAGAGGTGGTCGAGGTGCTGGCCGATGACGATCTCGATGGGGATGACGGCGCAGCCGGCGGCCTTGTCCGCGGCGTCGAGCTCGCGGCCGGGGACCTGGATGAGGCGCGGCAGGGAGTCGGGCACCTTGATGCGGGCGAAGTGCTCCTTGCCGCTGCGCGGATTGCGCAGGATGACGGCGAGGTTGAGGGACAGGCCCGAGATGTAGGGGAAGGGGTGGGAGGGGTCGACCGCCAGCGGGGTGAGGACCGGGTAGATCTGGTGGCGGAAGTAGCGGGTCAGGCGCTCCTGCTGGTCGGAGTTGAGCTCGTCCCAGCCCAGGATCTTCACGTTGCGCTCGGCCAGGGCCGGACGGATGTCCTCCTGGAAGAGGGCGGCCTGGCGGGCGGTGAGCTCCTTGGTGCGGCTGGTGACCTGGGCCAAGACCTGGTGGGCGTCCAGGCCGGAGGCGCGCACCGGGGTGATGCCGGCCTTGATGCGGCGCATGAGCCCGGCGACGCGCACCATGTAGAACTCGTCCAGGTTGGAGGAGAAGATCGACAGGAACCAGGCGCGCTCCAGCAGGGGCAGGGTGTGGTCCTCGGCCTGCTCCAGGACGCGCTCGTTGAAGTCCAGCCAGGTCAGCTCCCGGTCGATGAAGCGGTTCTTGAAGGACTCCAGGGGCGGCAGGAGATCCTCGGGGTCCACCTGGGCGGTGTCGGCGGAAGCGGCTGAGGCCGCGGCGTCGGCAGTGCTGGCACCGGCCGCACCGGCCGTGCTCAGTGAGGAGGCTGCGGAGGGGGCGCTGGCGGAGCCGGCGGCGGGGCCCGCACTGGGGACGCTGCCGGGAGCGGGCAGACCCGGGTCCCCCGGCGCCACGGCAGCCGGCGCCGCCTGGGCCTCGGCGGCAGACGGGGCCGAGTGCGAGCTGGCGGAGGTGATGGAGGAGGGGGCGATGGCGGGGGTCGCGATGCCGATAGGGCCGGGGGCGGGGGCCGCCTCACCGTCGACGATGTCGTCGAAGTCCTCGTCCTCGTACTGGGGGCCGGAGTCGTCGGCGAAGTCGCGCGGGTCGGCGACCTCGATGACGTGCTCCTCCTCGACCGTCTCCTCGGCACCCTCGGGGTCGTCGGGGTTGGTGGAGTCGGCCGGGTCGTCAGCGCGTTCGGAGCCGTGCGGGTCGGCCGGGCTGGGGGATTCTTCCGTGGCCTCGGCGCGCTCGGGGGCCTCCTGCCCCACGGGGGTCTCGTCAGCGGTGGAGGAGCCGCCGAGGGCGGTCGGGGCGGCGTCGGGCTCGCCCTGGGCGTCGGGGCCGGGGACCTCGGCGGAGACGGCCGGCCCGTCGGTGCTCGCGGCCTCGGGCGAGGCCGCCGACTCGGCGGCCTCAGTGGCTTCCGCGGCTTCAACAGTTTCGGCAGCCTCGGTCGCCTCGGCGTCGTCGGGCACCTGCTCGGGCTCCTGGGGGCTGGGGTGACGCATCCACCCGCCCAGGAAGCGGGAGAGCGGGGTGGGGGCGGAGTGGGGGGCGTCGTTGGTCATGGCCACATGGTCCCACGTCCGGGCGGCCTTGTGGGGCGGGGGTCCGCCCCAGTTCAGCGAATATGCGAGGCGCCGCAGCTCACGCCCGCTCTTTGGGACTCACGGGTGGTAGGCGCCCCCGCTGCGCGCTCCCCCACGTCTCGTCCAACGAAGCGCGCATGATCTCGCCAATGGTGCCGATCGTGTCCAAATCGGAGACAAAGGAGCTTGCGCACTCTTCACACCGTCAACAGATCCGCGGAATCATGCGGTTCTGATCTACCTTCACACACTCACTTCGGGCCTTTGTATCCGATTTGGACATCTCGCGCCCGGATCGCCCCTGCGCAAGGCCCTCTCAGTCGAGGAGTCCGGTGGCGGCGCGGCGGGCGGCGTCGGTGAGCTCATCGGCGGTGGCCAGGAGGGCGGAGTCGCGGCGGGTGACGCGGTCGGCGAGCTCGTCGGCGTCGTCCTCGATCCACACGGGGTTGGAGCCGGCCGCCAGGGCGCGCAGGAATCCGGCGGTGGCGCTCAGCAGCGGGGCGATCTCGGTAACGGAGCCCTCGACGCTGCCGGCCAGGACGGCGTCGAGACGCTCGCGCAGGTCGGTCGGGGAGGGCGCGGGGCGCGCCTCGCCGAGGGCGGACTCGAGGCGGGCGTTGGTGGCGTCGTCAGCCTCGGTGAGGTCGATGACGGTGGCATAGCGGCGGGCGACGAGCTCGGGGTCGCGGCGGATCCACTCGCGCACGAGGAAGAGGCGCCACAGGGTGCCGGGCAGGGTGGTGGCCGGGGAGTCGGCCCACAGCTCGGCGATGTCGTCGATGCCGTTGGTGGCGACCGCGGCGACGATGCCGGAGCGGGTGATGGGGTCGTCCTCGGTCTCGGTGCCGGGGAAGCCGCCGATGAGGGCCTGGGCGGCGCGATGGGCGAGCTCGGAGGCGACGGCGGTGTCGGTGCTGCCCTCGATCTGTTCGGCGGCCTCGGGGTCAAGTCGGGCGGGGCGGTGGAACTGGCGGGCCATGGGGACTCCTCACGCGGTGCGGGCGCGCCGGCGACGACGCTCGCTCCCATTGTCTCGCGAGCGGGCAGGCCCTCCCCCACCGGTTCACTTCCGGCCGACGACGGAGGGGCCGGCGGCCAGCCGCGCGGCGGGTTCGACACAGTGGTCGGTTGTCCGGTTATGCTGACCCCTGCCGACGGCGTCTGGACTCTGCTTCCGGCCGTTGGTGCGCCCCCTTAGCTCAGTTGGTCAGAGCTGCGGACTTTTAATCCGAAGGTCGTGGGTTCGAGCCCCACAGGGGGTACCAACGAAAAGCCGTCACACCGCGGAATACCGGCGCTTCCCCCAACTCACTAGAGACGCCCATGTCGGCTATTTCCGGTATCCTTTGGCTACACGATGGGCTACATGGTAGCCAGCCAAGGAGGAACAGGGATGGGCGCGAGACGGGGCAAAGGCGAGGGATCCGTCTACAAGGACGCCCAGGGCCGGTGGGTGGCCGCAGTCCCGCTCCCACCGGACCCAGCCACCGGCCGCCGGCGCCGCAAGGTATTCCGCACCCGCTCCAAGGTCGAAGCACTGCGCAAGATGCGAGAGACGCAGAACGAACTCGCCCGCACCGGGAACGTCTCCACCAACCGCCCTGTGACCGTTGCCGAGTGGATGGAGCAGTGGATCGACCAGGACGTCGCCCCGATCCGAAAGCCCGCCACAACAGCCGACTATCGCTCCCTCACTCGCACACACATCGTCCCAGCTATCGGTCGCTGCCGGATCGACCGCCTCTCCTCCAGCGACATCCGAACCCTCCACCGCTACATCTCTCAGTCAGGCAGATCCTCTTCCACCGCCGCCAAAGTCCACCGAGTCCTGCGCGCTGCGCTCGCGGCTGCCGAGCGTGAGGGGGTGGCTCCCAGGAACGTGGCGCGTCTGGTGAAGGCCCCGCCGACGTTGTCGCAGCCGCCTCGTGCGATGAGCGCTGAGGAGGCCCGCAGGTTCCTGAGGGCGAGGCGCTCGCGAGGCGATCATGCGAGGTGGTCGTTGGCGCTCATGGTCGGAGAGCGTCAGGGTGAGGCGCTCGGCCTGCAGCTCGATCACCTCCACCTCGACGATGCGATGCCCTGGGTGGATCTCGCCTGGGAACTGCGCAGGGTGACTTGGGAGCACGGGTGCGGGATCAAGGCTCTGGGAGCCTGGCCATGTGGCTACCGGAGGGCGGGCGACTGCCCTGATCGTGAGGCGCCGGTCCCGTCGCACATGGAAGCAGAGCAGGTTCACGGCGGCCTGTGGCTCCTGCGTCCCAAGACCATTGGCTCACAACGCCGCGTCGCCTTACCGCAGGTTCTGGCCGATTCGCTCGCCGAACATCTTGAGACAGCTAGGCCAACCAGGTTCGTCTTCGAGTCACAGCCAGGGGTCCCCGTCGATCCTCGCCGCGACCACGAGGACTGGAAGACGGCGCTGAAGGAGGAGGGGTTGCCTACGATGAGGCTGCATTCGGCGCGCCATACGGCAGCAACGCTGCTGCTCGAGGCGGGAGTCTCGCTGAGGACCGCACAGGAGATTCTTGGGCAGACGCAGGCTCTGACGACGGCCCGCTACCAGCATCCCAGCCTGGAGCTCCAGGCTGCCTCGTTGGAAGAGATTGCTGGCGCCATCACCTGATGTATGACTCCCCCATCCCTGTTCCCATCTGCTGAAAGGAAAATCTCAAATGGATCGATTACCCCCATGGGGCAACGCCCCCGCACCTATGATGGTGATGTCATGAGCACGACCGCAGAGGAGGCGAACCATGACGGTAGCGACGATGTCCGCAGCGATCCGGTCCGGCGCGACTCGGGGGTTCCGCCTCGCCATGAACCCGAGCATGGGGAACTACAGGCGGTTGAGGACTCCTCAGCGAGACGTGACGTCGAAGGCGTGGGAGTCAGTTGGTCGCAGCCTGTCCTCGGCGATGCAGACGGAGGGCCGCTCGCAGGCTTCCAGTCGTCGTTCCAGCTGACGCAGGCCTACACCGGTCCACTTCCTGCGCCGAGCGATTTCGGCGCCTTCGAACGGACGCAGCCCGGGGCCGCGGATCGCATCTTGACGATGGCTGAGAATCGACAAGCCGCCGAGATTGAGAACCAGCGGCTGACGACACGCGCTGAAGCTCGGGCCTTCCTTGGTTCGGCCTGGGCTGTCGCCTTCCTCCCTTGGGGGCTCCTTGTGGCGACAGTCATCCTTGGGATCTACGGCCAGCCCGTTGCCGCGACCTTGACGGGAGTAGCCACAGCCGTATCGGCTGGCCCCCAGATCATCGCGGCGAGTCGCTCAAATAAGCCGAACAGCTGACAGACAAGACGGTGAGGCGGCCCACCACCCATCTCGGGCGGTGGGCCGCCTCACTGTTCCTGGGCCTTAGCAGGCGAGGTCGTGCGCCAGGCCAAGGCGGGAGTACTCGACGTCGTCGAGGAAGGCGAGGCGGGTTCGCAGGGTGTCGACGTCAACCCAGAGCAGTTCTGCGGCCTCGAGCTCGCTGCGCGCCTGGGTGAGCGCATCGACGAGCTCATCGATGGGGATGAGCCGTTGGGCGGCTTCACGTGCGACGTCGGCCTCGACGTCAGGAGGCTGGCAGGTGCGGTGCCCGCGCTCGAGGTGGATGAGTTCATGGACGAGGGTGCATCGCGCTTCGGCAACGGTCTGCTCGACGGTAAGCCAGATGGAAGTTCCGTCGGTGCACCCTAGGACGGTGGGCGGGAGAGAGTTGGTGGGCCAGACGTCGGTGTTGGGATGGGCTGAGAGCAGGGTGCTCCAGGGGCGCTGCGTGCGCGCCCCGCAATCTGTTTGGGACATGTTAGTTAAGGAAGGGGAAGGCCCGGAGGAAACCGGACAGGTGAATAGGTGGGCCTATCTTGCCTCCGCACGGCCTGAATTGGGCTGATTAGACCGGCTTATTTGAGGTTGTATCTAAATTGTTACCCGTAAGTTAGTCGCCTTCGTGCTGCACATTCGCTTCGCGCTCACGGCAAGCCTTCTCCATCTCCCACTCAGGGCGGTGACCCACAGTGCGGGCCGCAGCCTGGTCGAGCGGCGGGGGCGGCGGCACATCAGGACGAAGCGACAGCACCTGCGCACCATCGGAGACAGCCACATCGCTACCCCCACCGTCGCGAGCACCGTTACTCGACCTTAGTGAAGGTGCAACCGAACCGGTACGGTCCGAACTCGAACGAGCCACTGCCGACGCCACTTCCGCTTCAGCGGCGGCTATGAACTCCGATCCACTCCGGCCGATCGCCCTGGCGATCGCAGAGATCTCGCCAACCGTCGCAGGGGGCGTTCCGAGACGCAGAATGATCGAAACCCGGTTCTGCGACATGCCCGCCTTCTCGCCGACATCCGCATGCTTGGCGCCGGTCTCACGCACCGCGTCAGCAAGTAGCGACTGGGTCAGGTGGTCAACGGGCCTGAGCTGCTTTGCGCGTGCCATGGGTCCACAGTGACACAGTCGTTACCGAAGCGCAACCGAAGTGGGTTTGACGGGAACCGAATTGGGTTCCATCATACTGCCATGTCCTCAAACCCAATTCGGTTCGTCACTCTCGACCAGGAGGTGTCGGGCGTCGTCCGCGCCGAGCTCGGACGCGCTCGCATCAGTCAGGGGGAGATGGCCTCTGAGATCGGCATGCACCCCAACGTATTCGGTCGCAAATGCCGCGGCCAAGTGGCCTTCTCCCCATCCGAGCTCGCCGTCGTCGCCGAGCGCCTAGGTCTCACCGCTTCCGCACTCACCGCCGAAGCGGAAGAACGGTTCTTCAACACGTCGTCACGTTCGCGAGCCATGGCTCCCGCGCTCGTAGCCTCGCCGTCGGCGTCCGCTTCCGCAGAGGAGGCTGAGTGATGCCTGACGTGACTGGATGGTCCGAGGAGGAGATCCTCGACTACGAGAACGGCTTGGCTGCGCAGGAGTCTGTGTCTTCGCCGCGGCAAGAGGCCTACTTCGACGCGTACCGCGTCGCCGCTATGCGGGCCATCGACGAGGGGCTCGGTAGTCAGTGGCTCAGGGATGAGGAACGCAGGCTTCGTAGCCTCGACCTCGCGGAGCTCACTACTTACAGCGCCCAGGAGTGTGACGCCGCTGGCACTGTCGGCACTAGGCATCAGGGCCTGCTCGACGATAGGGGCAAGCGATGAGCGCAATGACACTGGACGCGCTCGCGGAACGTCTGGATCGCCTTGAAAAGCTGTTGCTGGCGGGCGCCGTGGAAGAAGTGCGCACTCTCAGCGTGACGGAGGTGTGTCGCCTGACCGGACTGCCTAGGAAGGCGGTGCTGGCTGCCATCCGGACCGAGGATCTGCCCTCGATCGAGTTCGGGGAGAGGACCAAGGTGGTCCGTCCTCATGACCTCGACCTGTGGATCGAGAGCCACGAGCTGCGCGGGTGACCGTGCGCATCTGCCCTGGCAAGAGGGCGCCCCGCGCTGTGTGCGTCAGCGACGGGGCGAAGGAATCAACCAATGAATCCACGAAGGAGTATACCCATGGAAACCCGTTACACGCCGCGTCACCAGCGCAGGTCCCGACTGTCGGCTATGGCCGTGTCTGTTCGTAGGGCCCTGCGTCCGCGCTGGGAGTACCGAGAGGTGAGCATTCTCGATGTCCTGGCCGAGGAGCGCGGAAGGGTCCCGACGCCGTCACTGTCGTCTCGGCAGGCCCGGTGGGGCTCTGTCCTGCTGGCCTTGGGCGCCCTGCTGATCGTCGGGAACCTGGTCGTTTGCCTGACCCGAGCGTGGGCCTTCTCCGGGCTGGCGATCCCCGCCGTCGTCCTTGTGGGCACGGGGGTGGTCATGCTGGAGCTCTCACCGGAGGCCGGCGTACGCCCCTGGTGGGAGGAGCCTGGCATCGGTGACGCCAGTTCTGTTGAGACTGCTGGCTCGGATAACCCGTCGGGGGTGGCGGCATGAGCCGGCGGAGGTCTAGGAAGATCGACTGGTCCCACGGCCCGGTCCAGTGCGTCGCCCGGGGCTGCACCACGATGCTGCGTCCCAGTAGCCAGCGCGCCGAGGGCGAGTGGGCGAACACCGTGCGGCACAAGAGCCATGGCATGTGTTTCAAGCACTGGCAGCAGGCCGCTATAGCCGAGGAACGTCTCTCCGAGCGGCTGCGTACCCGTTGGGGGAGACCTGAGATGACGATCCGGGGCTCTGCGGCGACGGTGTTCTGGCCGCTGCCGGCTGAGGGGACCTTGCTCGGGCGGGAGAAGCGGGATCTGGAGCGCTGGGCGCGAACGGAGTTGGAACGCCTCAGGTACCGGGTGACGGGACGGGCGGCGCTCACAGTTCATCACGGCCAGAACCCGTTCATCTCGGCGGTCTTCCGTGTCCGGGATACTCCTCTTCGCCAACTCTCACGAGCGGCACGGACGGCGGTGGCTGCGTGAGTGGGAATGTGCAGTCGGGGCGGCGTCGGGATCTGTGGCAGGCATTGACGCCTTTGCAGCAGTCGGAGGCGTTGCGGTTGACGGTGGCGGTGATTGCGGCGGCCGTGTCGGGGTCGGCGCAGGCGGTGGCGTCCTGCCTGGCTGAGGCCGGGCGGGTGGCCCCTCAGGTGGAGGCCCATGTGCTGTGGGCGGCACGTGAGCTGACTGGGCCGATGAGGCTGGTCGGTGACACGGAGTCGGTGTCGTCGAGGTGGCTCGAGGAGGGCGCGCGGGTGCGCGCCAGGCAGCGCAGGACCAGTGTTCAGGAAGGACTTTTCTCATGACTACGACAGTGGAGCGGCCGGTGATCGGCGTCGATGACGAGCAGGCCCGCCTGGTGGTGTTCGCGCTGCTTGATGCGGCCGGCGGGGAGCCGGCGGTGGAGGTCTCCCAGGCGGTGCTGGCTCAGAGCACCGGGCTGGACCGTCGGACCTTGCGCCGGGTGCTGGACCGGTTGGAGGCGGCCGGCTGGGTGGGCGTGGAGCGCCCCGCGACCCCTAACAGCCCGGCTGTCTACGGGATCGCCGGCCTGGCGCAGACCTGCCGAGACGTGGGTCTGACCCCGCCGGAGCCTGCCTTGCCGGCCGTGGTGGAGCGGGGCCCCAGGGTCCTGTCTCACGAGGAGGCCACCCATCCTCTGGACCATGTTGTGGAGGGGGCCCGCTACCTGGTCAGCCCCGAGTACCTGCAGGCCGGGGAGAACGTGCGCCGTGACCTGCGGGCGGGCAAGGGCTTCCTGGAGACGGTCCGCGCTCACGGCGTGGTCAAGGACATCGACGTCTACGTGACCTTGACGGGCCTGGTGGTCCTGGACGGTCACCGCCGCCTGGACGCGGCCCTGGCCCTGCACCTGGAGAGTGTGCCGGTGCGGGTGGTGCGGGTCGATGACGAGGCTGAGCGGATTGCCAGCCAGCTGATGGTCAATGACGAGGCAGAGCACTGCAACAGCGCGGAGCGGGCCGACGCGATCCAGCAGCTCGTGCTCCTGGGCGTACCTGCCCAGGACCTGCGCAGGCGGGGTATCCGGGGTGAGGAGGTCGCGGCCGCCAGGGCCGTAGCAAGCGCCCCGCAGGCCGTACGCCAGGCCGCCGTCGAGCGCCCGCAGATCGACCTGGTGGGGCTCGGTCACCTGGCTGAGCTCGCCACCGACGCCGTGGAGGACTCATCGGTGGTGGCCAAGGCCGTCGCCGATGCGATCGAGCGGCCCGACCAGGTCGAGCACATCGTCGCCCGGGCTCGGGCTGAGGCCGAGGAGGAACGGATCTTGGCCGACAAGCGCGCCGAGCTCGAGGCCCAGGGGATCCGGGCCATTGAGGATGCCAAGGAGTGGTCCCTCTATGACAAGGGTCAGCGCCTGGACTCCCTGGTCGACGACCATGGTGAGGTCCTGACCGAGGCGACGCACTCCTCCTGTCCCGGCCACGCCGCCGTGGTATACCCCGACGTCACCTGGGAGGGTGACCAGCGCAAGGTCACCGGAACACGGGTCACCTTGTGGTGCACCGACTGGAGGGCCCACGGGCACCGCAATCGGTGGGCCCGCAACACCTCCGGGGCGACCTCAGGGCCCATGGAGGACGAGCAGCGCAAGGCCAGGGCGGAGAAGATCCGCCGCAACAAGGCCATGGATGCCGCCAACGGCGTGCGCCGCCAGTGGATCCAGGACCGGCTGCTGACCTCGGGCACCCGCCTCCCGGCGGTGGCCTGGCGCTCCAGGCTGCCGCTGTACCTCTTCCCGGTGCTGCGCTGGACCCACATGAGTGTGTCGTCCATCGCCCTGGAGAAGGGCAGGGAGCGGCTGGCCTGCGACCTGCCCTCGCTGAGGGCGGTGCTGCCGACGGCGCCTGCCGCTGAGGTGGCCCTGCTGACCTTCGCGCTGGCAGCGATGGAGGGCTCCATCGAGAAGGACACCTGGACCGACACCAGGGGCGTGTCCGCCATGATGACCCGCCTGCACCTGCGCTTCCTCGAGCAGCTCGGCTACACCCTCTCCGACGTCGAGGCCGACTACTGCCAGGACGTCGAGGACGCCACCGACGACAGTGACCTGCACCAGGTCCCCGGCACTAAACCCACCACCAAGACCACCAGGACGGACCAGGCCGAGGAGGGCCAGTCATGACACCAACAATGGCACCGGGGCTGAGGGCCACGGTATCGGCCGTGTGCCGGGCAGAGGACCTGACCGCAGCGATCAAGGCGGTCATCCCGCACACGGGTAAGGAGAAGGACGGCGGCGGGGTGGAGCGCGTCCGCGTGGTCGCCGACGCCGAGCGCATGCGCCTGGCGCTGGTCGCGACCAACCGGCAGCGGGCGGCGGTCGCGCTGGTCCCGCTGCTGGAGGTCGACGACCCCACCGAGCTGGACGCCGAGACGGACACGACCGAGGGATTGGACTTCACCGCTCCTGCGCTGAAGGTCATCACCCAGGTGTTCAAGTCCACCGGTACCGAGCGCTTGAGCCTGGACATCACCGCCCAGACCCTGCAGGCCACCGACGTCGACGGGCTCCTGGAGGGCCGCACCATCCGTATCCATGCCCAGGGGGAGTACTTCGACGAGAGCGGCCTGGACCGCGTCGACGGTGCCGCCGCTGTGCTGCGCGTGTGCGCCGAGCCGATCGCCCAGGAGGCCTCCTTCCTGATCCCCGAGGACCAGCTCGCTGCCTGGAAGGCCACGGCCACCGCCCTGGGCGGCCTGCCCCTGGTGGCCACCGCCACCGGCCACCTGCTGGTGGCCTGCGGGGCGCTGGAGTCCCTGATGGGCCTGACCGTCCTGGCCACCGGCGACGCCTACGGCACCAGCGAGGCGTCCTTGGGCGTGCCCGCCTGCGACGGCCCCGCTGTTGAGGCCCTCATGGACCTTCTCCTGGATGGCACCCCACCCGGCGGAGAGCCTGCCCGCGAGGCCGAGCACGCCCTGGTCACCGAGATCCAGAACTGGATCCACACCCAAACCAGCACCACCGAGACCTCCGGGAACGCCGAGGGTGACGAGGGCGCTGAGGGCCCGTTCGGGGGTGACGCGGCATGAGAGTGCACCTGAGCATTGACGCCGATCTGTCCGAGGGCATGGAGATGACCGCGACCGCTCCGGCGCCCAGCGTTGACGCGACCAGCCGGGACGACGTTGTCGCCGGCCAGCGCCGTGAGGTCCGTGTGGTTTCCCAGATCCTGAAGATCATCACCAGCTACCTCGACGGTGACGCTCTGGACCGTGACGGTATCGACGAGCTCACCGACCAGGGAGTCCAGTTCACCGCCCGTACCCTGCGCACACCGATGGCAGGTGTCGCCGGCATCAGTGACGCGCCGGCCTGGTATGACCGGAAGCGGGACGGTGAGCTGACCGCCCTGGACCTCGTGGCCGGCCACGCCTCGCCAGCCAACGGGCTGGTCCTGGTCGAGGTCTACACCGCCCAGGGGCATGAGGCGTGCCGTGCGACCACCCGCCTCCTGGGCGAGGAGGGCGTCACGTTCACCGAGATGTCCGCCGAGAGCCACCAGAGCCTGCTGCTCTCCCGGGGCATCACCACCACGCCGGCGGTCGTTCTGCGGGCGCCGGGGTCGGGGCGGCGCATCATCACCTCCTGGCAGGGCCACCGCCCAGACCTCATCAGCCGCTACCTCACCGACGACGAAGTCCCGTTCGGGGGTGACGCGGCATGAGGATCACTATCCGTGTCGAGCTCGATCACCAGGATGGGATCGAGGCGACCCTGACCGCTCCCGCACAGTCCGTCGACGCTTCCTCGCGCTCCGACGTCGTGGCCACCAAGGACTGCGAGGTCGCCCAGGCATTCTCCTTACTGAGCTTCCTCGATGACGCCCTCCAGGGACGTGTCCGGGGCGGCGACTCCTTGGGGCAGTGGCTGCGTGACAACGGTATCCGGGTCGACTTCGGCCCACTCAAGCCTGCTGCCCCCACAAGCCAGGTGCAGGAGGTGGCCTCATGAGCCCGGAACCCACCTGGCAGGCGGTGATCCGCCTGGCCGCCAGTGACGTGCTGAACCTCAATGACTCGAGGAACCACTGGGGGTACACGGCGCCCAAGCGTCGGTTGATTCGCAAGCTCGCTGAACAGACCGCGAGGTTCTCTCATGCGCCGAGCCTTGAGCGAGCCCGTTTGGTGGTGGAGATTGCCTTCCCCGACCGCCGTCGGCGTGACCCCCACAACTACATGGCCACAGTCAAGCCCATCGTCGACGGCCTGGTCGACGCCGGCGTCCTGCCCGACGACGACGCCAAGCACCTGCTCGGCCCGGACCTGCGCCGCCACCCGGAGGTCACCAAGAAGCGTCTGGCCCAGCCCGTCTACGAGTTCCACCTCTCCCTCTACGACCGGGGAGGCCTCTCATGAGCACCACCTGGGCGCCGGTGACCTTCTACGAGATCCGTGTCGGCGACACCGTCAGGTCCCTGGATCACCGCACCGGCGAGGTGATCGCCAACGGCCAGGTAGACCACATCGTCCACTGCAAGGACCACGACCGGGCAGTCAACCACACCCTGGGCCTGCTGGCCCGCTCCGACTACCCCCACATCGAAAGGAGGACCTCGTGCCCACCAGCACAGGCCGTCGCGCCCGTCATGTCCTGATCGACTTCTCCTCCGGCCAGGTCCACTGCCGCTCCTGCGGCGCCGTCATGCGCCCCAGTGAGGGCATCACCAACGGCTGGCCGACCTCGACCGTCCCCTACGGACGCGCCGGAGAGTGCAAGAGCTGCGCCACCCCGGCGACGGCCGAGGCGGGGCACGCGGATGAGAGAGAGACCGAAGAGAAGCGGCCGGCCGGCGCCGTCGAGCAGCCCCTCTCCCCCACCAAAGCCGCTCCGACACCCAAAGCGGTTCCTCGGCGTCGACCGCGCCACCGTTTCGACTACCGGCCCCCGACGGAGAACCTCTGCTTCTCCTGCGGACGCCCCATCAACCCCCTCACCGGCGAGTGCCGGTGCTCCGACTGACCAGACAAGGAGACCTCCATGTCCACCTTCACCATCGAGACCATCAGCGCCACCGAGGTCTGCCCCGGCGACACCGTCCTCGCCGGAGGAGTCCCCGAGAAGATCACCCGCGTCGCTGAGATCGATGCCACAGCGAACAACTTACTCATGATGGGCAAGTCCACCCGGGTCCGCCTCTACTCCAAGAAGGACCTGATCGCCGAGGTGCCGCTGTCGACGACCGTGTGCAGGGTCATCGAGGACGTGGCCTCCGTCCAGGAGGCCGACATCGAGACCATGATCGAGGAGCGGAAACCCGTGGTCCCGGTTCACGAGGAGGCCCTGCTCAACCTGAACAAGGCGCTGCTCGACCCGGATGATGACCACCAGGGCCTCGAGCGCGCCGCTGAAGAGCTCGTGGACTCGGTGTCGGAGGAGCTCGGCCTCATCGATGAGGCCAGCACGGTCGAGGTGCCTCGGGCGGTCATCAGCATGCTCCGCGACAACTACTACCGCGCGCAGCACGACAGTGATTACCCGACGGACTCTCTGCTCTGCGCCGTCGCTGTAGTCCTGGGGATGGTCAAGGAGAAGGCAGAGAAAACCCAGGAGGCTGGGGAGGCATGAGCGTCGTCGTCATCGTCGCGGCCGTGGTCGTCCTGGGCCGCCGCCTCGCCCACCACCGCATGAGGGGCGCAGCTGATGGCCGGTGAGACCGTGCTGACTCTGGTCGGGAATCTCACCGCGGACCCCGAGATACGTTTCACGCCCTCCGGGGCAGCGGTGGCCTCCTTCACGGTCGCCTCCACGCCGCGTACCTTCGACCGCCAGGCCGGCGAGCGGAAGGACGGCCAGGCCCTGTTCATGCGCTGCTCGATCTGGCGCGCTGCTGCGGAGAACGTGGCCGAGTCGCTGACCAAGGGCACGCGCGTCATCGTCCAGGGCCGGCTGGTCCAGCGCTCCTACACCACCCGTGAGGGCGAGAACCGCACGGTCGTGGAGATGCAGGTCGACGAGATCGGTCCCTCCCTGCGCTACGCCAAGGCCCAGGTCACCCGCCAGCCCCGCAGCAGCGGCCAGGGTGGCTTCGGCGGCGGCCAGGCCAGCCCCACGGCCTTCGGCTCCGGCATCGGCCAGCCCCAACAGCAGGCCCCAGTCCAGCCGCCAGCGGCCGGAACCTGGCAGGCGCCCCAAGGCGGCACCCCGAACGACCCGTGGGCCACGGGCGGGCAAGCAGCCTTCCGAGACGAGCCCCCGTTCTGAGTGGAGTCCCCATGAGACGCCATCGCGCTCGCGGCCGAGAGCCGCCCGGCGCCGTAGATGTCCTGTTGTTTTGTGAGTAGAAAGATCCCCGTTCCATGCCTTGGGCACGTTTGACTGACACCGCGGCCACGCACCCGATCGTGCTGGCGGTCGCGGAGCACCCGGATGCCGATGACAGGTCGGTCAACGAGGTGTTCGGGTTCATGCTGCGCCTGGCGGCGATGAGCGCGCAGTACCTGACGGACTACGTGTTCTGGTACTCGTCCGCTGTGCAGATGGCCGGCTCGAAGTCTCAGGCCGATCACCTGCTCGAGCTGGCGGCCTTCGCCGGCTACGGGGTGCAGGACGTTGAACCCGGATCCGGGAGACGCTTCTTCCGCCTGGTGGCGGATCCGGACTTCGTCCACATCAAGACCGCCGAGGAGGTCGCGTGGGAGCGCGACCGTAAGGCGAACAACGGGGACCTGTCGATCATCGTGCCGGTGCGCTGGCGCGATGGCGACGCGTGCCGCTACTGCGGGAAGGTCGTCAACTGGGCCGACCGCAAGGGCGGCAAGGGCGGTACCTACGACCATCGCCTGCCTGGCCAGTCGGGCACGTGGCACAGCGAGGTCGTGGCCTGCCGGTCGTGCAACTCGATCCGGGGCAACGCCTCCAAAGGGCTGCCCCCATCGGAGGGAATGGCGGCGGCCGATCGCATCCGGCCGCTGCTGACTCCTCCGGACCGCCCGTACTACTCGCCCCGGACCCGTGAGTGGCTCAACAGCCACGCCGACGTCCTGGCGCTTCACGACATGCGCCCGCCCGAGCTCGCTGCGGAGGGGACCAAGCCTCTGCGTGCGGGTAGCGACGTGCGGACGTCCTCGCAGACCGTCGACGGAGTCGGGGCCGGCAGCCAGCCGCCCCGGCCTGGACCCGTCTCCACATCCCACCTGCCCGGCAGCCAGTCGGGCCAGGCAGCTCATCGCAGGCTCCCCGGACGCGCCGACAGCCAGTCGGACCGCGTTGGTCGGGTTGAGCCCCTCACCACCGGTGAGGAGAGGCCCGCCCCAGCGGCCGAGGCCTCCCGCGCGCCAGACACGTTCCCCAGCCGACCTGCCAGCCAGGCAGGGACACGGCCGGGTCGAGCACCCCAGCTCCACTGGGGCAGGCCGTCCAGCAGCCAGCTGGGCAGCCCGTCAGCGCGCGGTGATGATGAGACACACGTGGAGACGGTTGACCCCGCCGGCGGGCCGCAGGACGCCGCACGCGCAGCCCCTGGGGCGCGGTCGACTCCCTCGATCTGTCCGGATCTGCCAGATCAGGTCAGATCCGGACAGATCGAGACAGATCCGCCGGGTACGGAATCTGGATACGCCGGGTCGGGTAGGGACGGGCAGGGCCGGGCCTCGGGTCCTGGGAGGGGCCTGTCCGGGACTGGGCCCGGGCTGGGAGGCGCGCCCCCTGGCACTGGTCGGAGAAGACCACGACGACGGCGAAGGGCCAGAAGATGAACCGAGTGAAGCTGCAAGGAGACATGCGATGAGTCAGTGCGCGTCGGGCTGCGCGATTCGCGGCCATCACCTGGCCGAGTGCGACGGCTGGGCCTGGGGGCGGGATGAGTACGGGGAGCCGGAGGAGGTTGAGTGCGCTGGTTGCCTGCCTCGTCAGGCGGAGTTTGGGCTGCTGTGCTCCTGGTGCTGGGGGCGTCTTCAGTCCTCAGTCCGCACCCTGCCGTCCCTGGTTGAACACCTGTTCGATATGGGTGCGCCCTCCCTGCGGAGCCCGCTGGGCCGGGCTGGTGGTGGCCGGTCAACGCCGGGGTCTGGGTGCTTGTACTCCGGTGCGCTGGTGGCGGCTGATGAGCTGCACGCGATCCTGGGTACCTGGGCGCAGGAGGTCGCGGTGGAGCACCCGACTGCCGGCAGCCTGCCGGTGGGCCTGTGCCGCTGGTCGGAGGGGCGCCCGGTAGCCGGGCCGTTGGACTGGGCCGACGTCGCTGACGGCGTTGCCGACCCGGTGATCCTCGGTCCTCGGGAGCCGGAGGACACACGTCGTCTCGTTGCCTGGCTGGACCCGCACCTGGAGTGGGTCGCCTCCCAGCCTTGGGCCGCGGACATGATCGCCGACCTGGCTCCGGCCGCGAGCAGAGCGCTCGACCGTTGGCCGGTCCAGGAGCCGGAGCGCAGGGTCACCGAGGTGCGCTGCCCGTCGTGCGAAGCATGGTCGCTGGTGATCGTCCCGCCCTCGGTGCCGGGAGCCGATCGCCTGGTGCGCTGCATCGTGCCCTCGTGCGGGAGCGTGCTCACCGAGGAGGACTGGGAGCAGGCCCTGAGCCAGGCGCTCGCCGACGCCCAGGCCGAGGCGGCCGCGGCGTGAGCGTGACCGGACCTGACGGGGTGGAGTGGGTGACTGCGGCTGAGGTCCGGGAGCGGATTCCGGGTCTGAGCTACCGCACTCTTCAGTCCTGGCGGCGTCGGAAGAGGGTGAGGAGTCTGCGCTCCGCCGGCCAGGTGTGGGTGGCCTGGCCCGACGTCCTCGAGCGGGAGGCGGCCGCGCACCGCGCAGACTGGAAACGCGGCCGTCGCGCTACCTGCAGCCAGTAGCCTGTGCCCGGCACGTAGATCCCCCTGGCAAACGCAACGCCAGGGGGATCTACGTGCTTGCGGGCGAGAGGTCAGAGCCGGCGGCGTTGCTGCTCGATGTCGCCGATGAATCGCTGCGCTGCGCCGATGTTCTTTCGGGGGACCTCGATCGTCCAGAAGATGTCTGGGCTCTCGATGGTCAGGAACTTCTCGCCCCCAGTCTTCTTCTTGGCAGCGAGGGCGAACACCCCGAGGGTGACCAGCCGGGTCATCGTGACCCGGGAGGATAGCTCCTCCCCGTCCTCAAGACGTACCCCCTCTAGCTGACTGAGGGGGAGGGTCTCAACGGACCCACCCCCCTTCTTCTCCAGCCGGTCGGGGTAGAGATGCAGGGCCCCATCCTTCGCCGAGAAGAAGAAGCTGATAGGTCGTTCCTTCTTACGTCCGAACATCGTTGTTCCTTTCTCACCATTGAGCGGGCTGGATGATTTTACGCTGCACCTTGCGGCAGCACAGCGCTCCTTTGGTCTTGGTGTGACACGCCGTGCGCACCACCGTCTGGACAGGCGTTCGATCGTATTGCATCCTTGGTGTCAGCGGGACACTTGCGCCCAGCCGCTTCAACCAAGGGAGGTTGTCATGGTGGCGTGGCAGAGCAGTGACCGCTCTTCACGTCTTCCCGATGACTGGCAGCTGCGTCGCGCCTTCGTCGCTCAGCGCGCAGGCGGTCAGTGCGAAGGTGTCATGGGCGATGGAACAAGGTGCGTCGAGCCTGGCAGAGAGTGCGACCACATCGAGCGCGGAGACGATCACGACGTCTCCAACTTGCAGTGGCTGTGCTCATGGCATCACAAGCGCAAGACGCAGCAGGAGTCGCGTGCCGACCTCGCGGCGCTGCGCGCGGCCCGAGCACCACGCCGGCCACCGCATCCCGGGCTCATCCCGACCACCGACGGGGGTGGGGACCCCGTACCCCGCCCGGCCCCAGCACCGTGAGATGCTGTCGTTTTTTCTGTGTACGGGTCTGGGGATTCTGAGAACACGACTTTCCGCTGCGATTGCAACGAAATATGGCACCCCTGCCGCCTGGCTGGGATGCCGTTGAGGCTGCGTGTGAGGGCGTTCAGAGGGGCAGCAGCGCCCCGGGGCGGAAAACTCGCCCGGTGACTGTTACGTAGCGGTCCTGGGAGTAGAACTCCACCGACTGGCCCTTCCAGGTGCGTCGGAAACCGCGGCGCTCCGGGGCCGTGCCCCACACGTGCAGCCCGTCTCCCGACGGCGAGACCTCGACGTAGGAGCCGGCGTAGAACTCGAGCAGCTCGACCACTGCCTCGCTCGGTCGCCCATGGGCGTCCAGGCAGTGGTCCAGGTCGATGCACCCGATACCTCCGCCGAGCACGAAGCCGATTCGGCTGTCGCGCTTGCTCGCGGCCTGCCAGGTGTCCCAGGTCGATGGGTCGGTCACTGACGCCCACCGGCCGGTGGACGGGCAGATGGGGCGCTTGTGCTCGTCGTGGTTGACCCATCTCGGCATCGTCAGCATCTCTGCGGGTACGGGGCAGGCCTTGGCGGCGCGACGGCGGCGCTCGCGGTGCGCGGCTACGCGGCAGCGTGTCGAGCAGAAGCGGGTATCGGCCCGCTTCGAGCCGCTGATCTGGCGGTCGCACCCCGGCCTGCCGCATGTCCTCATAGACTCAAGTGTAACGGCTAATTCGTTGGAATAACAGGGATTTGGGGGTGTGGAAAGGTGGCAGGCAGGGGGCCGCAGCCCAAGGATCCGTCCAAGCGGGCGCGCCGTAACAAAGATCCGGAGCCGCTCAAGGTCCTACCCGCTGTGCCGGTCACCCAGCCGAGGTTGCCGACCATCTACGTCGACGTCACCGACGACGACGGGACGGTCCACAAGAAGCGCTTCCACTGGCCGGCCATCACCGAGCGCTGGTGGCGCATGTGGGCCGAGTCGCCGCTGTCGACTGACTACACCGACGTCGACTGGGCGTTCCTGATGGATACGGCTCTGCTCCACGCCCGCTACTGGAAGGGCGATGTCAGGCTCGGCCCCGAGCTGCGCCTGCGCGTCGCCAAGTTCGGCGCCACCCCCGAGGACCGCGCCCGCCTGCGCATCACCTTCGCCGTCGCCGATAGCGCCGAGGCAGGAGGCGCTGTTGAGGTCGCAGAGCCCGCCGCCGCGTCGGGATCGCGCTCGCGGGCTCGCTCGAAGGTGCTGCGCGTCGTCGACTGATGTAGGGGGTGCGGCCGGATGCCGTGGTCCCCGCTGGATGAGGATGATGAGTTCCCGACCCTGGGGTACGACGTCGCCGACTGGATGACTGACTTCCTCCTGCAGCCCGACTGCGACGAGCTGCTGCCCTTCGTCCCGACGCAGGAGGAGCTGGACTTCCTGGTGCGGCTCTACGAGCTCGACCCGCTTACGGGCAGGCGTGTGAAGTCCCGCGCGGTCCTCTCTCGTCCTCGTGGATGGGGTAAGAGCCCGTTCGTGGCGGCGGTCTGCTGTGTTGAGGCCATGGGGCCCGTGCTGTGCGATGGGTGGGATGCCGCCGGCCAGCCGGTGGGCGTGCCGTGGGCGACCAGGCGGACTCCGCTGGTGCAGGTCACGGCCACCACCGATGACCAGACCTCGAACACCTGGGCGCCGCTGCTGGAGATGCTGCGGGGCTCGCCGGCCCAGGATGAGTACGACGTCGACCCGCTGGACTCCTTCGTTACGATGCGCCGCGGCAGGATCGAGAAGCGGACCTCCTCGGCGACCTCGGTCAAGGGCGCCCGCGCCGTCATGGCGGTCCTGGACCAGACCGAGACTTGGGTGCCCAGCAACGGCGGCCCCAAGCTCGCCAAGACGCTGCGCAACAACGCCACGAAGCTCGGCGGTGTCACGATCGAGACTCCCAACGCCTACACGATCGGCGAGAACTCGGTCGCCGAGACGACGGCTCGCTACGCCGAGCAGATCAAGGCGGGCAAGGTCAAGGAGGCCGCTGCCAGGCGCCTCCTGTACGACCACAGGGCCGCGCCGCTGGACACCGACATCTCCGACCGCGACAGCCTCATCGAGGGCCTGCGCATCGCCTACGGCGACGCCTCAGCCGACCCACGCGGGTGCGCCATCCACGAGCCTGCTTGCTCACCGGGCTGGGTCGACATCGAGCGCACCGCCGACGACTTCTGGGAGACGGACAACGACCCCGCCGAGATGTGCGCCGACTTCCTCAACCAGATCGGCGCCGCCTCCGACGCCTGGCTGACCATGCCCGAGCTGCGCGCCATCGAGGACCACAGCAAGACCATCACCACCAACGAGCCCATCACCCTCGGCTTCGACGGCTCCGAGGGCCGCAAGATCGGCATCGCCGACTCCACGGTCCTCATCGGCTACTCGGTCACCCAGCAGCACCTGTTCAAGATCGGCGTCTGGTCCCAGCCCGACGGCCCCAAGGGCGAAGGCTGGCAGCCACCGCGCCTCGAGATCGAGCAGACCGTCCGGAAGACCTTCGAGCGCTACAACGTCGTCGGCTTCTACGCCGACCCCTCAGCCGGCTGGGCGCAGGACGTCAAGACCTGGGAGGCCGCCTACTCGCGGCGCCTGCGTGCCCGCATCAGCGCCGCCGAGCCCATCCGCTACCCCCAGCGCAATGTCTCAGCCACCTGCGAGGCCTTCGCCCAGTTGCTCTCCGCCATCCAGCAGGGCCGCGTCACCTACGACGGTGACCCGCAGATGACCGCTCACTTCCTCAACGCCCGGCGCTCACCACGCCAGGCGGGCTACGTGCTCACCAAGCCGGCCGATGACCAGGACTACTCCAAGATCGACGCCGCCTGGGGCGCCATGTTCGCCTACCGGGCGGGCCTGGACGCCGTCGGCAAGGGCGCCACTCGCCCGCAGCGACGACGCAAGCCCCGCCGGCTCTACGGATAGGGAGGACCATGAGCAAGACGCTCGACCAGTGGGTCACCTTCCTGACCTCCCGGATGGACGCCGCACGGCCCCGCGTGGACCGCCTGCGCGGCTACACCAACGGCAACGCGCCCCTGCCGGAGATGGGCCCCAACCTGCGCAAGTCCTGGGAGGCCTTCCAGCGACGCGCCCTGGCTAACGCCGGCGCGCTCATCGTCGACACCCTCGTCGAGCGCCTCATCCCCAACGGGATCCTGGTCGGAGAGTCCCCCGACGGCCCCCGAGCCGTCCGGGCCCGCCGCATCTGGCGGGACAACCGCCTCGACGTCGCTTTCAAGGACGCCGCCCGCGACGCCTTCACTTTCGGCACCGGCTACCTCCTGGTCACCCGAGACGACAACGGCGAGGCCGTCATCACCCGGGAAATGCCCGAGCAGCTCTACGCAGAGCCCGACCCCGTCCGCCCGTGGAAGGCGCTCGCGGCGGTCAAGGTCTGGCGGTCCGTGTCCGAGGGCGCCGACCACATGATCGTCTGGGTCGACGGGGTCAAGGCCACCTACTCCCGGTCCGTCTACAACGAGCGCAACCAGCTCATCAGCCGTGTGCAGGGTAGGTGGGACCTGGACGGCCTCGACGTCTACGACGGTGACCCGCCGATCGTGCTGCTGGGCAACAAGGACGGCATGGGGGAGTTCGAGGCTCACACCGGCCTCATAGACCGCATCAACACTGGGATCCTCTACCGCCTGGTCACGATGGCGATGCAGACCTACCGGCAGCGGGCCCTTAAGACCATCTCCACGGATCCTGGTACGGGCTTGCCCGAGGAGGGGCCCGACGGCGACGACATTGACTACCAGGAGATGTTCGAGCCGGGCCCGGGGGCGCTGTGGGAGCTGCCTCCTGGCGTCGAGATCTGGGAGTCGCAGACCGTTGACCTGACCCCGATGCTCAGTGCGGTCAAGGACGATTGGCGCGAGCTCGCCGCCGAGACCCACACCCCGGTCTCGGCGATGCTTCCGGACGCCGCCAACCAGTCTGCCTCCGGTGCCGAGCAACCGATGCAGCAGCTCGTCTTCAAGGCCCAGGACCGCATCCTGCGGTTCAAACCGGCCCTGGCGGTGATGCTCGTCAAGGCCCTGCAGGTCGAGGGAGAGTCCCTGGCGGGCGACACGGTCGAGGTCAAGTTCGCGCCGCCGGCCACCGTGACTATGACCGAGCGGTACGCGGCCGCGGCGCAGGCCAAGGCCGCCGGCGAGGCCCTGGAGACGATCCAGGAGAACATCCTGGGCTACAGCCCCGAGCAGATCGCCCAGGACAAGCAGAGGCGCGCGGAGGAGCAGCTCGCGCTGGCACTCAATCTGACCACCCAGCCGCCACCGACGACGTCGGAGGAGATGCAGCCGATCGGGAACGCGGACGCACCTGGCCTCCCGAGCCGGCGAACCGTCTGAGCGACGACATAGGGGGCGGGCATGGCTGACCTGGACCGCCTCGACGCTCTGGCACGCGCCTACGACGCCGCGGTCCACGAGATCCGTCAGGATCTGACAGCCTTCGCCTCCCAGATGTGGGCGTCCATGCCCGACTACCGGGACGAGGCCGTCGAGGCCATGGCGCAGGCCTTGGCCCCCAGGGTCCTCGCCGGCCAGCTCCAGACCGCCGAGCTGACCCGTGCCTACCTCATTGGCTGTGCCAGCGAGCTCGGGCTCACGGTCACCGTCCCCGCCATCGACCGGGAGGCGGTCACCGGGATGCGCGGCGTGGACCCGCTGACGGTCTACCAGCGTCCGGGCATGACCACGTGGACGGCACTGTCCAGGGGCAAGACGCTCGACCAGGCCGTCTCAGCCGGCGGGCTGCGGCTGACGCAGCTCATCGGAGGGGACCTTCAGAACGCCAAGCGCGTCCAGTCCCGCGACACGATGCGAGCCACCGGCGGCCGGTACTACCGGCGCATCCTGACCGGCCGCGAGAACTGCGCCCTGTGCGTCATCGCCTCCACTCAGCGCTACCACGTCGAGAACCTGCTACCCATCCATCCGGGATGCGACTGCAACGTCGGTCCCCTGCCCGCGGGCATGGCTGTGGAACAGGTCATCGACGAGGAGACCCTGGAGGCCGCCCACAAGGCTGTCGAGGCCCGCACCGGAGCCTCCGACCGGGGTGGCCGCCTGCCGGAGTACAAGGACATCATCCTGACCACCGAGCACGGCGAGTACGGGCCGGTCATCTCCTTCAAGGAGACGAGACAGGACCGCCGCAGGGCCTTGGCACCGAAGGCGTCGACGACGGGCGCGCACGCCAGTCCCCACAGCGCCGGGGAACCCAGGTGGCTTCGCCCCGGAGGCAGCGGGAAGGTCGACGTCCCGGAAGGAACGATCCTCCAGGACCACGAGGTACGCACTGCCCAGGCCCTGGCCGACCTCGGCCACACAGTTCGATTCCGCATGGTCGACAACACCCCCGGGGTCAAGAACCCCGACGTCGAGATAGACGGCGAGATCTGGGAGTTCAAGGCACCCAGGGGCGCCTCAGAGAAGAACACGATCTCCGACCAGTTCAAGAAGGCACGCAAGCAGGCGTCCCGCCTCGTCATCGACCTGCGCCGCTGCGGCCTCTCCGATGAGGTCGCGATCGAGCAGATCGAGCGCCGTTTTCGCGGGCAGACACGAATCACCCGCGTCATCGTCATCAGCCACGACGGCACGGTGGCAGCCTTCGAGCACCGGTGATACTCTGTTGGTGAAGGCGACAGGCGTCCCACCAGGGTGCGAAAGCACTGCGGGTCTCCCAGTCGCCTTCATCGCTGCCCCGAGGCAACGCCGCCTCCATCCGCTGAGACCCATCTCGGCCCACAAGCTTGCCCGCGCTCGCGGGCGCCCACCACCGGCCCCTACCGAAACGGCAGGGGCCTTTGTCATGCCCGAAACGGGAAGGAACCACCATGCACGTCAACACCCCCACGCCGTCCGCTGGTCAGACCGCTAATGGCGCCACCACTGTGGAGCCCACAAGACAGAGCGCCAGCAGCCCCACCGGCACCAGCCCCTCCGCTCAGGCGCCCCAGGAGACCGCAACGGTCGATTGGAAGGCCGAGGCGGAGAAGTGGAAGGCCCTGTCCCGGCAGAACGAAGAGCGGGCGAAGGCCAACGCGGACAAAGCCAAGCAGTTCGACGCGATCGAGGAGCAGTCCAAGAGCGAGATGCAGAAGCTCCTGGAGGCCAAGGAAGCCGCGGAGAAGCGTGCCGCCGCCGCTGAGACCGCTTCCCTCAAGGCCCGTATCGCCGCCTCCAAGGGCGTTGACGTGGATCTGCTCACCGGCACCACGCAGGAGGAGATCACCGCCTCCGCTGACCGTCTGCTCGCCTGGCGCGGCCCCGTCACCCCGCCGGCCTCCACCTCCTCGGCGGACGCCGGCCAGCGCGGGGACAACGTCGCCGGGCCCCGTCAGCTGACGCGCGAGGACCTCAAGGCGATGACGCCGGAGCAGATCAACAAGGCCCGTCGCGACGGGCAGCTCAACCAGATCATGGGCGTCTCCTGACGCCCCCTTCCCGAAAAGGAGCCACAGTGTCCACCAGCCACTTCATCCCCGAGGTATGGGCGGCCTCCATCCTCGAGAACTTCCGCAACAAGGCGGTCCTGACCGGCCTGGCCAACCGCGACTACGAGGGCGACCTCAAGGCCGGAAACACCGTCCACATCCCCGGCATCGTCGACATCCAGGTCAAGGACTACAAGACGGGTGTGGTCACCAAGCCCGGTGGAGGCGGCACCCTGCCGCGCACCACCGCGCCGGACGAGGTCTCCGACACCGGCATCGAGATCAAGGTCGACCAGGAGAAGTCCTTCGACTTCATCGTCGACGACATCGACGCCGCCCAGGCCAACCAGCCGGTCATGGACAAGTACTCCGAGTCCGCGGCCGCCGGCCTGGTCGAGGACGCCGAGACCTTCCTGACGACCATGACCCTGACCAGCGGCACCGCCGCCACCGGCCTGACCGCGCCGACCAACTGGGAGACGGCCTACGACGTCGTCCGTGGCCTGCGCCGCCGGCTGACATCGGCCAAGGTCCCCCAGGCCAACCGGACCCTGCTGGTCAACGCCGCCTTCGAGGAGTTCCTCCTCTCCGACGGCTCGAAGCTCACCGCCTTCGACAAGTCCAACACCACCGAGGGCCTGCGCGAGGCGGTCATCGGCCGTCTCCTCGGCTTCGACGTGGTCGTCTCCCCCTGGGTCGACGACTCCAAGCCCACCGCGGCCGGCATCTACACGCCGGCGTTGGCCTTCATCTCTCAGGTCAACAAGACCGAGTCCATGCGGGCGGAGAACAAGTTCGCCGACCGCGTCCGCGGCTTGCATGTCTACGGCGGCAAGATCACGCGCCCCACCGCCGTCCAGGTCTTCAAGGCGGCGTGACATGCGAGTCAAAGGAGACAACGGGCTGATCTTCGACGTCGTCGACACCGTCGCCACCGGCCTCATCGCCGCCGGCTACGTCGAGCAGGTCCCCGACGAGCAGACACTGCCCACCACCCCGGCCAGCAACGACGAGACCCCGGACAACGACCCGGACGCCGGCACCGACCCAGCCCCGCAGAAGCCGCCCAAGGGCGGCAAGACAACCTAACGAGGAGACGACGGAGAGGGGGCGGGGAAACCGTGAAGTTCGCGACCAAGGAAGCCGTGGCCCAGGCACTCGGACGGGACCTGACCGACGAGGAGAGCAAGCGCGCTGAGCACCTGCTGACCATCCTGTCGGCCAAGTTCTGCCAGGAGGCCCGAACCACCTTCACCCCGGTCACCTACACCCACCGGGTCAAGGTCAACGGGCGTCACGCCCGCCCCCAACGACTCCCCCTCATCGCCGTCACCTCCGTCGTCGACGACGACGCCCAGCCCGTACCGTTCACCCTCCGCCACGGATACGTCGACGTCGACCTCCCCTCTGACCGGTTCGTCACCATGACCTACCAGGCCGGCTACACCGAGGTCCCCGACGTCGTCGCCGCCCAGATCGCCGACTCCGTCGCCCGGATCCTTAAGATCGACCCCAAGGCCGCCGCCGGCGCCACCCAGGCCAGCACAACCACCGGCCCCTTCTCCCAGTCCGCGACCTTCGCATCCTGGACCATCGGCGGCCAGGCGATGCTCTCACCCGACGACATCGCCCTGGCCCGCCAGTACCGCCCCCGCCGAAACGGCAACGTCTGGGTGGCAGGCACACGATGAGCATCATCGACACCTTCCCCCGCAGCTGGGTCGTCGACGTCCAGGTCACTGGCCCCACCCACCGCAACGCCGACGGCTACCTGACCACCACGGGCGACCCGGTCACCATCGAAGGCTGCCTCCTGGCCCCCGGCAGCTCCGACGCCACCGGCGTGACCTCCCGGGCCACCGTAGAGGCCCCCGACGACACAGCCACCCTCTACACCCCACCAGACGCACGGATCCGCCAACGCGACACCGTCACCGTCCCCACCACCCACGCGCTCGCGGGCAGATGGACGGTCGAGGCGACTCCGGCCCCATACCCCCTGGGTCTGGCCGTCCCCCTCGCAAGGAGATGAGCCGTGTCCACGAGCTTCAAACCCAACAGCGCCGGTATCGCCGCCCTCCTGGTCTCCGGACCGATGCAGGCAGCCATGCTCGCCGCCGGCCAAGACGTCGCAGCCGAGGCCGCCCGCCGCGCCCCCAGAGCCTCAGGCGCCCTGGCCGCCTCCTTCCACACCGAGTCCACCACCGCCACCATCAAGACCAGAGGCGGCACCAGCCGCCGCGCCTCCGGCCGCGTCATCGCCGACGTCCCCCACGCCGCCGCCACCGAGTTCGGCCACGCCACCCAGGCCGGTACTCCCGTACCCGGCGCCCACACGCTCGGCCTCCTCGCCGCCGCCCAGTCCGCCCGAGGCAGGAGACGCACATGACCACCTTCACCGACCCCGTCGCCGTCCTACGAGCCGCCACCACCCAGGCCACCGCAGCCCCCACCACCAGGATCCTGGACGCCACCTTCACCACCGGCCCCATGCCCCTGGCCCACGTCCACCTCCTCAACACAGGCCCCACCGACGACGTCGACCGCACCGACACCATCGGCATCGACATCTACGCCACCACCCCCACCGGCCCCCACCAGGACGGCGCCACCGCGCTCGCGGAGCGTCTGCTGTCCGCCCTGGGTGAGTCGCCGGTGGTGACCAGTGAGGGCTTCGTGGACTCCGTGGAGGTGACGAGCTGCCTGGGGGTGCGCCCTTACTTCGAGGCGGTTGAGGTCGTCTCGATGGTCCTGTCCGTCACTCACCGTCCGCTCACCTGACCCCGCTCCGAAAGGAACTCGCCTCATGGCAACCACCACCATCGCCGCGCTGAAGAAGAAGCACAACCGGCGTGGCAACGTCCGCAAGGGTCTGAACGCCGTCGCGTTCCTGGCTCCTACCACCGTCGATCTGCCCGATGCCCTGACCGACGCCGGTGGCCAGCTCAAGGAGCTGCCTGCCGGCTGGCTGCCGGTCGGCCTGCTGACCAAGGACGGCATGGCGTTCTCCGCCGACGCCAGCGTCGAGGAGGTCGAGGCGCTCGGCTACGTCGAGTCCGTGCGCACCGACCTGGTCAAGGCGCCCAAGACCGTCAAGTTCAGTGTGCTCGAGCCCTACCGCAAGCACCTGCAGCAGCTCGTCTACGGCGTCGACCTCTCCCAGGTCAAGGCCAACAAGGACACCGGCGAGATCGTCTTCGACGAGGCCCCGTTGCCCCTGCTCGAGGAGTTCCGGCTGCTCGCCATCATGTCCGACGGCCCTGCCGACGACGAGTGGCTTGTCGGCCGGGGCTTCCCCCGCGTCAAGCTCGGCACGATCCCTGAGGAGGCGTGGAAGTCGTCCGACCCGGTCCAGTTCGACCTGGAGCTCTCCGTGTTCTCCGACGAGGTCCTGGGCACGCCCTGCCGCCACTACCTGGGCGGTACTGGTGCGATCAAGCACCTGGACGCCATCGGCTTCGAGAAGGCCGCCTGAGCCCGGCCTCTCGCCTCATCGTCGAGCCGGCGGCCGCTGATCTCCCCGGCCGCCGGCTCGACCACCACCCCACACGGGAGATCCCGCACGCAAGGAGGAACCCGTGCCCGCACTGACCAAGACCATCACGACCGACAACGGTGAGGACCTCACCCTCGAGCGCGTCACCGACGACCCCGCCGAGATCACCACCCTGCGCGCCTCGGGATGGGAGCAGGTCTCCGACGACACCGATGACGAGGCCGGATCGGGCCCCAAACCCACTCCGCCCGCACCGCCCGTGCCGGCAGCTTTGACCAACGCCCTCACCAAGCTGTCCTGACCACCAACCACACAAGGGAGATCACCCATGACCACGAAGCCGACCCTGACCCTGTCCGCCCTGGAGAAGATCGACGGCGCCGCCGACCCGGAACCCTTCACCCTCGGGCTCAAGTCCAAGATCGTCACCTTCCCCGACCCCTTCGCACTGAGCATCGAGGAGAGCGAGAGCCTCATGGCCGACCTTGAGGGGACCACGTCGATCAAGGCGACCCTGAACCGGTGGCTCAGCGAGGAGGACGCCGAGCTCGTCATCAAGAGCCTCAGCGTCCGCAAGACCCGAGTCCTGCTCGCACAGGTCAGGAAGCACTACGCGTCGTTCCTGGGCGACGAGGGGGAAGGCAGCGCCTCCGCGACCGCCTGACCCGGTACCGGAGGCCCATCACCCAGGACCTCGCGGAACAGGGCTGGGACATGCCCGCCCTGTTCCGCGCGCGGCGCTGGACCTTCCTGCTCGACCTCATCGACGGACTGCCCAGCCACTCGCGCACCATCTCAGCCATCCTCAACGACACCGACCGGGCCGGGCTGATGGCCGAGACGATCCTCGCCCAGGAGGACGAGGACGACGACGTCGGGGAGGAGAGCACCTCTCTGGTCGGTCAGACCCCAGAGGTCCGCATACTCCAGGACATCGCCGACATCCTCATCGCCACAGCCGGAGGCAAGGAGACCTACCCCCGGCCCGTACCCATCGTGACCGCCGTCGTCGAGGAGATGCGTACCTCCCAGACGCTGGCGGCCGCGAACGGCGTCATCGCCGTCCTGACCCCCTGGGCGCTCGAGTAACCCGCCCCATAGGGGCACCACGCAGCTCACGAGAGGTGGTGGTGCCCCCATGGCAGGCTTCCAGGCAGGCACCGTCTTCGTCGACGTCGTCCCCTCCATGAAGGGCTTCCTCAAGGAGATCAACGCCGACGTCAAGGCCCAGATGCCCACGGCCGGCAACGAGGCGGCCCGCTCCTTCGCTGACGCCTTCAAGAAGACCACCTCCACCACCGGCGCCGACATCGCCAACTCCTTCGCCGACCCGCTCGGCAAGACCACCGCCCGCCTCAAGCAGGAGGCAACTGCCGCCGGCCAGGCGCTCGCCTCCGCCCAGAAGGAGGTCGCCGCCTCCTCGGGCAACCTGGCACAGGCCCGCAGTCGCGAGGAGGCCGCCGCCAAGTCCCTGGTCACCGCGGAGAACACCCTCCACCAGGCCCGTTCCTCAGGCAACACCGCCCAGATCGCACGCGCCGAGGAGGGCTACGCCCAGGCTCTGGACCGCTCCAAGGCGGCGAACAAGGCCGCGGACCAGGCCGCAGCCGACCACTCCCGGGCCATGGGCAAGGTCGAGACCGCCGCCCGCGACACGGACCAGGCCGTCGGCGCCCTGGCCTCCAAGACGGGCAAGACCAAGCGTGAGGTCGCCGAGGCCAACCCCGCGCTGAAGACATACGCCACCAACCTCGACCACGTCGACACAGCTGCAGAGAAGGCCGGCGCGGCCACCGCTCAGACGGGCGCCAAGGTCTCCTCCATCAGTTCCTTGGCCCGCTCAGCGATCGCTCCAATGCTCGCCCTCGGCGCGGCCGTCGGAATCGGCGGCTTCGCCTCAGAGGCCATCGAGGCGTCCGACGCCACCGACAAGTTCGTCTCCACGCTCCAGTTCTCCGGCCTGGACACCTCGACCATTGACCGGCTCAAGGAGTCTGCCCAGAAGTACGCTGACGAGACCGTTTACGACCTGGCCGATATTCAGCAGATCACCGCACAGCTGGCGTCAAACGGCGTCGACGGATTCGACAAGCTGGCAGAGGCGGCAGGCAATTTAAATGCTGTCGCAGGCGGAAATGCGAACACTTTCAAGTCCGTCGGAATGGTCATGACCCAGACCGCCGGGCAAGGAAAGCTGACGACGGAAAATTTTAATCAACTTTCCGATGCCATTCCTGGTGCTTCTGGAAAAATCCAGAAGGCCCTGCTCGATATGGGCGCCTACACCGGCAACTTCAGGGACGCGATGCAGAAAGGGGAGATCTCGGCTGACGAGTTCAACGCCGCGATCCTCCAGCTCGGCTCCGACGAGACGGCGGTCGCGGCCGCCAGGTCCACCAAAACGATCGAGGGCGCCGCAGGCAACCTCCAGGCCACCGTCGTCGGCGCGATCAAGGACCTCATCGACTACGTCAAGCCTGCCATCACCGGTCTGATGGGGTGGCTGGCCGATGCCATCGGCGGATCCGTCACCTGGATCAAGCAGCACAAGGATGAGATGCAGGCCCTCGCCATCGGCGTGGGCGTCGCCGTCGCCGCGTACGCGGGCTTCTCCATCATCCCCACGGTCATCGGCTGGATCAAGGGCCTCACCCTGGTCCAGCACGGCCTGAACGCGGCGTTCAAGGCCAACCCCATCGGATTCGTCGTCACCGCGATCGCCCTGTTGGTCACCGGCCTGGTGCTCCTGTACAAGAAGAACGAGGCCTTCCGCCTCAAAGTGCAGGAGCTCGGCAGGACCGTCGTCGAGATCTGGCAGCAACACATTCAGCCGGCCATCTCGGCTGTATGGGAGTGGATCTCCGGGACCCTGCTTCCCGGCATCCAGTCGGTCTGGGACCTTCTGACGAAGGGTGACTTTGACGGGAACCTGTTCGGGTTGGAGGAGGACTCCGCGGTCATTGATTTCCTCCTCAGTGTCCGCGACACCGCGATCGAGGTATGGGGATGGCTATCCGGCACTCTTATCCCCGGCATTCAGTCGATCTGGAATCTCCTAACGAAGGGTGACTTTGACGGGAACCTGTTCGGGCTGGAGGAGGACTCTGCGTTCGTCGACTTCCTCCTCACCCTGCGTGAGGGGGCGATCGCGACCGGGGAGGCGATCTCGAACGCCTGGACCAACGTCATCCAGCCGGCCCTGTCTGACCTCTGGTCATGGGTCACGGGGACCCTGGCGCCGGCGCTAGCGAACTTCTGGACCGGTGTGGTCCAGCCTCTCTGGAACGGGTTCGCCACCGTGGTCTCTACGGCCTGGACGAGCGTCATCTCGCCGGTGCTGAGCGGCCTGTGGTCGTTCATCTCGAACGTGCTGATCCCGGTGCTCCAGTTCCTCTGGACGAACGTGGTCCAGCCTCTCTGGAACGGGTTCGCCACGGTGGTCTCCACGGCCTGGAACTCGGTGATCTACCCTGCCCTGTCCGCCCTGTGGGGTTGGCTGACGACTTCCCTGGTGCCGGCGCTGCAGGGGCTGTGGAACACGGTCCAGCCCGTGTGGCAGTCGATCTCCTCGGTGATCTCAGACGCCTGGAACTCGGTGATCTATCCGGCTCTGTCGGCATTCTGGGGGTGGGTCAAGAACACGCTGGCGCCCGCGCTCCAGGAGTTCTGGACCAGCGTGGTTCAGCCCGTGTGGTCAGCCGTCTCTAACTTCATCGCCTCTGCCTGGGCCAACGTCATCTCCCCGGCTCTGTCGGCGATGTGGTCGTTCATCACCGGGGTGCTTGTACCGATCATCCAGTTCCTGTGGGCCAACGTGGTGCAGCCGGTCTTCCGGCTCATCGGCGCGGCGATCCAGACCGCCTGGGAGTGGGTCATCAAGCCTGCGCTCATGGGGCTGTGGGCATTCATCTCGAACGTCCTGGCACCGATCTTCACCTTCCTCTGGAATAACGTCGTCAAGCCGGTCTGGCAGGGTATCTCCACGACCATCTCCACGGTAGTGAACTTCCTGTCTAATACCGTCTTCCCGAAGATCAAGACCGCGATCGACAACGCCAAGTCCGGTTTCGATACCTTCAAGTCGGGCGTACAGACGGCGATGAACGCCATCAAGGGCGCCGCAGCGACACCGATCAACTTCGTGATCGGCACGGTTTATCGCGACGGCATCAAGAAGGCGTTCGACACGATTGCGGAGAAGGTCGGCCTGTCCTTGCGCCTGCCGAGCGTGAGCACGATCCCGGGGTACGCCTCGGGTGGTCAGTGGCGGACAATGACGCCCGGCTACACGCCGGGCAGGGATGTGTTCACCTTCTTCTCACCCGACGGCGGCGGCTCCCTGCGCTTGTCGGGTGGAGAGGGGATCATCCGGCCGGACTCGCTGCGGGCCCTGGGCGGCAAGCCTTGGCTGGATCGGGTCAACGCCTCCCGGGGCAAGGGCCTGGCCAATGTCGGTGACACCGGCACAAGACGCGGCCAGGTCGCCTTCGCCAAGGGAGGTATCTGGGACCGCGTCAAGGGATCGGTGTCCTCGTCGATCAGCTGGGTGAAGAACACGGCCTCGGCGGTCGCGGACATAGTCTCTGACCCGATCGGTGCGGTCACTAACCTGGTGATCTCCCCAGCGAAGGAGCTCCTCAAGTCTGTCGGCTCGAGCTTCTGGGCGCAGACGGTGGGCGCGATGCCGCCCTTGTGGTTCGAGTCGCTGAAGAACCTCTTCAAGTCCAAGACCGAGGAGGCAGGCCTGTCCGGCGGCTCCGGCTTGGTCGGGGCCGCACGCAAGGCAATAGGTGTGCCCTACGTCTGGGGTGGCAGCTCGATCCCACCGGGTCTGGATTGCAGCGGCCTGGTCTACTGGGCTGCGAAGCAGCTCGGACTGGGCTGGCCGAGGCTGACTGCGGCCGGATACCAGTCCGGGTCGACGCCGATCTCATGGAACGCGGCCGTGCCCGGCGATCTCCTGTTCTGGGGTTCACCGGCGCACCATGTCGCCATCTTCGCCGGCGGCGGCAAGATGGTTGAGGAGCCTCGGGAGGGGCTGTCCGGCCGTGAGATCTCCATCTGGGGCTCCCCCACGGTCGGCCGCTACGGTGGCGCCCGGAAGTACGACGCCGGCGGCTGGCTGCCCCCGGGTGCGCACACCGCGGTCAACCAGACCCGCAGCCGGGAGGCGGTCCTGACCGCACGGCAGTGGTCGGATGTCTCCAAGCTCGCCGCCCAGGGGGCCTCGAACGAGGCTCTGCTGGCAGGTCTGGACGGAACTGAGGTCCGCCTCGTCGTCGATGACTCCACGGCACTGGACGCGCATGTTGAGGTTATCGCCGCCGGGGTCCTGGATCGCCGCGCACGGACTCTGGGAAGGGGACGACGCTGATGACCCGGACGAACCTCCTGCTCAACGGGGCATTCAGAAGCGGAGTGACCGGCTGGACTGCCGAGCAGGCGACGATCTCCGCAGACTCCGGGCGGATGCGGGTGATCCCGTCGTCGAGCTCGTGGACAGTGTCCTCGGACTCGACGCCGGTGACCCCGGGCCAGTGGGTGTCCCTGGCTGCGGACATCACCGCAGGCGATTCCACGGTGGACCTGTGCCTACGGTTTGCCGGCACAGACGGCCCGGCACCGAGGGCGTCCGCTCCCGCCGGGAGCACGGGCCGCGTCGTCGTGACCGCGCAGGCACCGGCTGGCGCCACCACGGTGCAGGCTGCCCTGTCCGCTTCAACCGGCGGCGTGGCTGCCGCCTATCCTCCGCTCTCGTCTCGGGACGCGTGGGAACTGGGAGCGGCGGTCCAGGCCGCTGACGGGGTCGCCGCCGGGGCCTGGGTCGTGCCAGCAGGGGCCGATGTGTCTGATGGGAAGGCGACTGTCACCGGGACTCTCAGCATGGGCGTCCCAGCGGCGGCTGTCGCCGGCCACACCCTGGGCCTGTCGTGGAGCGCCTCAACGACCGTGGCTGGAGCCCTCGTCCAACGAGGCGGCTTCTATGGTGTCACTGCCGACGGCATTCTGAAGAAGTCCTACCTCGCCAGGGGCTTCCAGGGGCTGACGGATACGGAGACCACCTATCAGGACTCCGTCACCATTCCTTCAGCCGAGACCCTGGCTGAAGACGGCGTCGAGGTCGTCTACCCGGTCGTCTTTCTTGCGGCAGGGGCGACGTTCACCCGCGTCGAGGTGGTGGACGAGACCACCCAGACCCTCTGGGCAGACAACACGATCCTCCAGCTCGGGGACGCGCAGGGGGACGTATCGGACACGTCCTTCTTCGACGGCGACACCCGTCCGGTCAGGATCGGCGACACCGGGAAGGCATTGGTCTACTCCTGGACCGGGGTGCCGGGAGGCTCTCCGTCGCGTGAAGAGGTCGGCCGGTGGCCGATCTTCACCCTGACCGCGATCATCCCCGACGGGGACGCCCCAGTCGTGCAGGTGATCGTGCCTGGCCTCTATGCACGATCGGGAACCCAGGTGAGAGTCACCGGCCACGCCGAGAACGGGTTCTCCTGGACGGTGCGTGGCAGTGGCAGCATGGGCAACGACTCCCAGCTGGTGCTCGGTGACGCGCTTGCACCCGTCAACACGCCGTTGACGTACCGTATCGTGCGGTCTTGGGACGGGCAGACGGTCGAGTCGACGCCGGTGACACGCCCGTGGTCGGGGCGGTCTCTGATGACCGACGTCATCGGGGGCGGCCGTCTGGACCTGATCTGGCAGGGAGACGACTCTCGTGCGCCGGACCAGCGGATCACCGCTCATGAGATCCCCGGGCGCCCAACCCCGGTGTTGGCCTTCGCCCCAGTCATGGGGGCTGGCACGGTCTCGCTGACGGCCCGCACGAGTGGGGCTCACACGCAGACGATGACAGCTCTGGCCGCCCGCCCGACTATCGCGCTCCTGTTCCACAATCCCGCCAGGTGCTTCCAGTGCCGCCGCGGGGTCTGCGACGTACCGCTGACGACGGTCATGGCCCTGACTTCAGTGTCGCAGGCACGCACGCCCCGCCAGGATCAAGCGGAGCGTGCCTGGACCATCAAAGGAACCATCTGCTCGGTCCCGGAGCCGCAGCGCATCGTCGGCCTGTCCGTCTGGGACGACTTCGACGCGGCGGCTCTGACCTGGGTACGCCTCGACGCCATGGACCTGTCCTGGGACGACTTCGACGCCACAATCTGGCAGGAGGTCCGGTAGCCGATGCTCCAGCGCCCCAAGATTCCCGCCGAAGCCCTGAGCAGCGCGTTCTCCTGGGAGGCTCGCGTGGACTCATGGCTCGGCCAGACCTGGCTGGGCCGGGTGCCCGTCAAGGCCGGATCCGTCACCTGGACGACCAGCCAGCAGGTCCAGGGCACCCTGAGCCTGACAGTGCCCAGGATCGGCGCCGTCAGCCAAGATGAAGGAGCCCGCGACTGGACCCCGCTCGCGCCTGACTCCCCGCTCGCGACTATGGGACAGGTCCTCCATGTGCAGGTGACCGTCGCTTCCCTCGTCTCCACCGACCGATGGGACATCCCCCTCGGCCGTTTCCTCATCACCCAGTGGGAGGTCGGGGCAACCGATATCCGCATCACGGGCAAGTCACTGTTCCAGCACCTTGAGGACGACCGCCTCACCTCACCGACCGTCCCCTACTCGGGCGGCACACTCGCCTCCGAGCTGCGCCGCCTGGTGGGAGGCCACATGGGCGTCATCGTCAGTGACACTCTCACCAACCGGCCCTGTCCCTCGATGTCCTGGGGAGAGTCCCGCATCGACGCCGTCTACGAGATCGCCGACGCCTGGCCGGCCCGCCTGCGCGAGGGCCCCGATGGGGTCCTCTACGTCCTCCCACCCGTTCCGGCTATTACCGAGCACCCGGAGACAACCCTGACCGACGGCGACGCCGGCACCGTCATCGGCGTCACCCGCCAAGGCTCCCGCGCCGGGATATTCAACCGCATCGTCGCCCGAGGACAGGAGCAGGACGATGCTGGGCAACCGCGCTTCCAAGCCATCATCGACCAGACCACCGGCCCCCTACGCACCTCCGGCCCCTACGGCATCGTCACCAGGTTCTTCAGCTCACCCCTCATCACCTCCAAACAGGCGGCACTCAACTCCGCCACCACGATGCTCGCAACCTCAGTCAGACAGAAGACCACGGTCCCCGTCACCCACACACCGAACCCGACTCTCACTCTGGACACCCCGGTCGAGCTCATCACCGCCAACATCGACGGCGCAGCCACGATCACCCAGTGGGGAATCGTCACTTCAACCGAGATCCCCCTCGTCTACAGCGGGACGTCACGCTCCGACGTCGAGGTGGTGACCACATCATGAGCCTGCCCATCCTCGACCTCCTCAGCTCCGCGCCAGCAGACGAAGGACCACGCCCAGGATCCGACCGCGCCATGATCGCCGTCGCCCGCGTGCTCGACGTCGCCAACGGCGGCACCACAGTCACCGTCTCTCTCCTCGGCTCCGCGGGCATCACCCTGCCAGCCACCGCCTCCACCTGGACAGGCGTCGAAACTGCCTACGTCCTCCTCGACCCCGACACCGGACGCCCGATCCACGTCCTCGGCCCAGCCCCAGCCCCCAAGACCGGCCCGATGTCCTTCAGCCCACCCGAGGCCACCACCAACACCGTCACCTGCACCGCCCACCCCACCTGGACCGGCACCCACGCCCCAACCGGATGGAACCGCTTCGGCGCCGCCATTGTCGGCCACCCTCGTGACCTCAGCCAAGGAGACGCCGGCACCGGCACCCTGACAGGCCTAGCCACCTACGGCCAACAGATCCCCGCCATCGGCACCACCAGCATCACCCGGGCCATCCTCACCGCAGTAGGCAACGGCGCCAACCCCAACACCTGGAACGCAGTCCTCCAATGCGCCACCTACACCGACGCCGGCCCCCAACCCACAGGCCCCCAGGCCACCGGAACCATCACCAGCAACCAAACCAGCAGCATCGACATCACCGCGCTCGCGGCCGGCCTGCTTGCGGGCCAGGGAATCGCTCTGGTGGGCGCCGTCTACGGCGGTATCCGCGGGCAAGGCGAATCGATGGTGCTATCCCTGGAGTGCGAGGTTGAGTCATGAGCGGCGGTTGGTCGGTGTGCGGCCTGTGCGGCGTCGTTGTCGCTGACATTCCTGGTCACGTCTATTGGCACGAGACTGGCGTACTCGAGATCGTGGAAGCCCTCCAACACACACCAAAATCCGATGCGGGAGAAAACACCCGAACAGACGAGTCAGAGACAACAGATTCCACGACCACCCCCTCAGAGGGAGAGGAGTAATCGCATATGCCATCGATCGACGTCAGAGGCCATCTGGTGCCAAATGGGAGCGAGCCAGCATCCCGCCAGTCACTTCTGGACTTCTCTCAGTCCGTCCCTTCAGTCAAAGCCTGCGACTCAGAGACAGCAGCTATCCAGCACATCAATGCCCTCAAGGCTGCCGGAGTTAAGATCACTGAGAGCAACCCCGTATTCGTGTGGCGCTCAGACATCAGAGCGCTTCTGGTGTGGGATGGTCTTCGCTGGGCAGGAACCAGCCGGTTTCGCATCGAGACCCAACAGACCGGAGACAGCGGAATCGCCTACAGCCAGCCAGGTCCGAACGAAATCATGATCCTGCAGACCGGTCGACTCTCCAATGGAACGTACGGACACGCAAACGGAGCCGGATTCTTTTCATTCCAACCGTTCCCACAGCCATTCCCAAAGGCCTGCCTAACAATCAACATCACCAAACTATACAACAATAGCGGGAAATTTAAATTTATCTCTAATGCTGTACCCATGGTAGACAGGCTAGACAGGACCGGGTTTCGAGTAATGTTTCCCGGCGAGAAGCAATCCACCGCACACTCACTCATGTGGCAAGCCATCGGCTACTGACAACCAGTCAGTCAACTCTCCCCGCGCCAGCCTGGTGGCGGGGTTTTCTGTACCCAGAATCAGGAAGGATTCGCATGTCTGTCGCGTCAGTCGCAGCCCGCATCGCACGTCGTATCTGCGATGTGGAGGATGTTGGTTACTCGCAACCGGGCCGTAGAACGTGGTACTCGGTGGCGGACTGGGAGGGTCACGTCAAGAGCCCGCAGAATGCTGACTGCTCGTCGTTGGTGTGCGGGGCCGTCAATTATGGTTTGCATGATGCTTTTGGTGTCCCATGGGGGCACAAGGCTCTGCTCGAGATTGATGATTTCTGGACGGGCAATATGAGGGGCGGCCTGGAGGCCCGAGGCTTCCAGGAGGTGCCCTGGGAGGACGCCAACCTTTACCCGGATGGTGGTTTCCAGACCGGCGACGTTGTCCTCTCGGTGGCCAGCGAGGGAGGCCAGGGGCACGTCATCATCATCACCGACGCCGCCAACGACCTCCTCAGCGAAGCCTGGATCGCCGAGGACGGCAGCATTGACGGCTACCTAGGGGATCAGACCGGGGGTGAGACCAGAACCGTCCCCTACAGCACGCACCCGTACACCAGGTCGGGGGCTTGGACGAGCTGCCACCGTTTCGACAGCGACCGGTTCATGGCCCAGTGGCCGGAGTTCGCCAAGACGACCTCGACGCCCAAGCCCACGCCGACCCCCACGCCGGCGACGCCGTCGGTGCCGGCTCATGCTCACGGCATTGACGTCTCCTCCCACCAGGAGGGAATCGACATCGCGGACCTGTGGGCGGACTTCGTGATCGTGAAGTGCACTGAGGGCGATGGGTACACGAACCCGTGCATGGGCGCGCAGGCCCAGGCGACCTTGAGCAGCGACAAGAGATTGGGGCTCTATCACTTCGCGCGTCCCGGCGACGTCTCCGACCAGGTGCGGTACTTCCTGGCCGCTGCCAGGCCCTATCTCGGGCGGGCGACCTTGTGGCTGGACTGGGAGGACGACGCCCCGGCCCAGGGACCGGGGTGGGCTCTGGCTTGGCTCGACGCCGTGGCAGCTGCTACCGGCACGACGCCGGGCATCTACATGAACGGCTCCACTGTCAACGACTACGACTGGGCTGGCGTCGCCGCGAGGTACCCGCTGTGGTACGCCGACCCGACGAACTACAACACCACCTACATCGGCTACATCGACCCGGCCGTCCCCTTGCTTCGGTTCTGGGGGCAGCCGTTGATTCACCAGTACTCCCAGAGGGGGCGCCTGGCCGGCTACGGCGGGGAGCTGGACTTCAACCGGCTGCGCGACCGCGCTACCTGGGACCGGATGGTCGGCGGCGGCCAGGTCAACGCCCCGGCCCCGGCCGCGTCCGCGGCGCAGGCGAGCCCCTACACCGGCAAGTGGAATCGGTCGGACGGCCAGGGCGAGCTTGTCTGCAACGGGGTCTTCGGGCCCGCGACGATTGGTCGCCTCCAGCAGGTCATGGGCACGCCCGTTGACGGGGCCCTGGACGACGACGGTAGCCCTGCGATCGAGAGGCTCCAGGCGTTCCTGAACTCCGCGGTGCCGGCGGACACGCAGGTCGCGCTGAACGACTCGCCAGCGCTCGACGTCGACGGCGTGCTCGGCCCGGACACGTGGCGCACGCTCCAGTACCTCATCATCGCCTGGCACAAGGAGTACCTGCCCCCGGACTGGGAGTTCGGCGACTGGGTGGACGGGGAGGCCGGCCCGGCGACCATTGGCGCCCTCCAGCGCGCACTCAACAACTCCAGGGCTGGCTCCGGCCGCCTCTGGTGACCATCTACCGAAAGGACTAGCCGTGAAGGCACTCTTCTCTGACCCGTTCGTCACTACCGTCGTCCTGGGGGTTCTGTGGCCCCTCATTCAGGCGGCCCTGGACCGCCCCTGGTGGACCCGAGGCCGCCGCGTCACCCTCGTCATCGTAGCCGCCATTGTCCTGACGACCGGCGCGTGGGCCATCAGCGCCTACCCCCTGGCCGTCGAGACCTTGGCCGCCCAGACCGGCCGCTTCCTCGGCTTCGCCTGGCTCGCGTTCCAGGCCCTGTCCCACATCAAGATCCACGGCATCACCGTGATCGAGTGGGCCGGAATCCTCACCCCCGGCGGCGAAACCCGCACCGACTACACTCCCCGCCACGCAACCGGCGCCCAGGGTGGGACGGAGCTCTGATGAACACCGTCATGCCGTCGCACCCCTTCGTGGAGATCTTCTCCTCGCAAGAGGTCGCGGCGGCGGCGGGCGTCTTCATCCTGGCCGTCATCGGCCTGGCCACGATGGGCGTGCGCTGGGCGCGCGCCTGGGTCGAGACTCAGATCGGAGCCCTGCACTCACAGGTCGCTGAGGTGGGGGACCGAGCCAAGGGAGCCAGAGAGGCAGCAGAGCAGGCAGTGGATGCCACCACCAACAGTCACGGCACCCACATCCGCGACGACCTCGACGAGGTACGAGACGCCGTAGACACGATCCTCAGACGGATGGACGCAGCCGAGCTCGCCCGGATCGAGGAGCGCGACACTCGCGAAAGACGGGACCGCCGTGCCGAGGACCAGATTGACGGGATGCGCGATGACATCCGCAGCCTGACCGCCTCGGCCGAGCGCGCCCACGCCCGCCTCGACGAGCGAGTCACTGCGTTGGAGGCAGCCAGATGATCGCCGACGCCATCGCCCGCGCACTCACTCAGTGGACGCCAGAGGATCCTGCCTCCTGTGACCCCGCGTGGGCCGAGACGATGCGCCAGGACCTCGAGCAGGCCCAGAAACTGATCGCAGAAGCCCTCGCCAACCTCAGCCAGCCAGGTTCATGATCTGTACCGTCCAGGCTAGATTGGGGCCCCTCCAGCCGTTGGCTGGAGGGGCCCCAATCTCGTCTTGCTGTCCGGGAGACTCTCCACAGTCCGCCGATAGCCTGCTCCTCACACTCAACCAATGGCTACACAACGGGCCACACCCTCTCTGTAGTATGCGAACGACACGCTGGCACCACCCGCACGATTCCAAAGGAAAGTCAACGCCTCCCTGATTGATTGCATGAGTCATCGCCGGACTTTTAATCCGAAGGTCGTGGGTTCGAGCCCCACAGGGGGTACCGCACCGGCCTCGGCCCCGGAAGAGACCGGGGCCTTCTTCATACCCGGGGCGCCGGCAGCATCGCACTCACGCCGCCCTACCGGGACATACTTTCGGGCTACGTGATGGTTGCGGAAATCCGGTGAGCTCAGATGGCAACAATCCAGGCGGGGCGGACGCCTCGACCAGCGGGAACGGGAGAGAACGCCCGCGTTGAGCCTCGCTTGATTGACACCACCCAGATAACCGGATGCGAGTACTGATTACGCAGCCACAGCAACACACCCAGGCACGAGGACCGCACCTTGCGGATCGCGGACTGCTCCGGGGACTCACCATCCAGCCTCCGCGGCAGCTCAGTCATTTTCCGCTTGCGGCGGCGTCGAGCACGCGACCGACGTAGCTGCCGAACTTCTCGGTGATGCTGCCGTGGTCATCGTCGGGCCATTCGCTCCAGATATGGCCGAAGCCCGCCGAGCGGTAGTAGGCCAGGCTGTTGCGGGCGTGCCCGCTGCCGTCGAATCCGTCGAGGCTGTTGGCGGGCACATCACGCGTCCCGGTCACCCAGTTCAGCCAGAGCCGTTCCTTAGCGCCTGAGGAGAACGCCGCTTGCTCCTCGGGCGCGTCGCCGCCCCCGAAGAGCAGGAAGCCCCCGCCCGCCATGCGCTCGGCGTAGGCCGGGAAGAACCACTGGCTGATGAACTCCGAGCCGCCGGAGTAGCCCACGAGCCAGACCCGATCCATGGTGGCGCCGCACTCGGCAACCACGTAGTCGAGCGCCTGCTCCAGGTAGCGGACCTTACCGTCCTGATCCTCCATCCACCAGGTTCCGTCGTCTCCGGGAGCGCGCACCGAGACCACGTCGTACCCGCGAGCGCTCGCCGCCTCGACGATTCCCCCGGCGCCGGCCAGGCCACCGCGGGACCTCTCGTCCTGGTCCTGGTTCCCCTGGCTGTGAAAGGACTGCCCGTCGCCGTCGAGGTAGACGACCAGTCCGACCGGTGCTCCCGTAGTCGCGTAGAAGATGCAGTCGGAGGTCTCGTCCTCGTCATCGGTGTAGGAGAACGCAGCGGGAACCGACAGGTCACCCGACGTCGGCCGCAGACTCGGCGCAGCACCGTCCCCGCGCGAGCGCAGGTACGGCGGCGGAGTCGAGTGCGTTGCCGCTCGCTGCGGACCCCGAGAGGCGCAGCCGGCCAGGATGAGGCCCGCCATCGTACCGGTCAGGGCTCGCCGAGAGAGGTGCGCCGCCACGCTCTCCACCCACCTTCCCGATCACCGTCAGCCACTCGACGGTAGCACCGGCATCCCGGTTCCGCTCGGCCGGAGCGAGGGCTGAACCACCGTGCCACCGGCGCCGCTCACCAAGGCGGGTAGGGGCTCAGCGCGGGAGCGCGGCACCTTCAACACCCAAGAGCGCGCGCCGAATGCCGCCTCACGCGACGCCTCAGGCGGGAGTGCCCTGACTGCCCTGACCTCCCTTGGCCCCGCGACCGCGGCCTCCACGTCCACGGGAGCCGCCGCTGCGGCCAACCCGACCGGAGGACTGCCCAGCGCCCTGCTCGCCGCTTCCGCCACGTCGCTTCGCACTGCGCCCGCCTTGCCCAGCATTCCCGCCGCGCCCGCCGCGCGCTCCCCCGCTGCGGCCACCCCGGCCGCCCTGACCACCCTTGGCCCCGCGACCGGACCGGCCGCGCGCCGCTTCTCCGTGGCCGTGCCTCGGACGCCCGGTGGAGGCCCGCCCGCTGGGGCTGCCGCCCTTGATGGCCACGCCCTCGGGCATGTCCTCCAGCGCGACGGCCTCGGCGACCTGCCCCACGAGGGCGGACACGGCGTCGTCGTCGGGACGGATGCGCTCGATGTCCGCTCGGATCCGCGCCTTCTTGAGCAGGACCTGAACATCGTGCTTCTGCTCGGGCAGGACCAGGGTGATGACGCTCCCGGCGGCCCCGGCGCGCGCGGTGCGGCCCGAGCGGTGTAGGTAGGCCTTGTGCTCGGCGGGCGGGTCGACGTGGACCACGAGCTCGACGCCGGAGACGTCGATGCCCCGGGCGGCGATGTCGGTGGCGACCATGACGTGCACCTGCCCCGTGGAGAAGGCCCGCATGGCGCGCTCGCGCGCGTTCTGGCTCATGTTGCCCTGCAGCTCGACGGCCGGAATCCCGGCCTGGACGAGCTTGCGGGCCAGGCGCCGGGCGAGGTGCTTGGTGCGGGTGAACAGGATGCGCTGTCCCTCCCCCGAGGCCAGGCGCCGCACGATGCCGTCCTTGGCGGTCTTGTCCGCGACCATCCACACACGGTGGGTCATGGCGTCCACGGGCGAGGTCGAGGGGTCCACGGAGTGCTGCAGCGGGTCGTGGAGGAACTCCTTGACCAGGGTGTCCACGCCGTTGTCCAGGGTGGCGGAGAACAGCAGGCGCTGGCCGCGCTGCGGGGTGGCGCGCAGGATGCGGCGGACGTTAGGCAGGAAGCCGAGGTCGGCCATGTGGTCGGCCTCGTCCAGGACGGTGATCTCGACCTCGTCGAGGCTGACGAGTCCCTGCCCCATGAGGTCCAGGAGCCGGCCGGGGCAGGCGACGACGACGTCGACCCCCGCCTTGAGGGCCTTCTCCTGGGGCTTGGCGGAGACCCCGCCGAAGATGGTGGTGACGTCCATGTCGACGACGCGGGCCAGGGGCTCGATGACCTCGGCGATCTGGAGGGCGAGCTCACGGGTGGGGGCCAGGACCAGGCCGATGGGGTGGCCGGGGCGGGCCTTGTCCTGCTGCGCCAGACGCTGGACCAGCGGCAGGCTGAAGGCCAGGGTCTTGCCCGAGCCGGTGCGGCCGCGGCCGAGCACGTCACGCCCGGCGAGGGTGTCGGGCAGGGTGGCGGCCTGGATGGGGAAGGGCGTGGTAAAGCCGCGGGCGTCGAGGTCGGCGGCGAGGTCTGAGTCCACGCCGAGGTCGGCGAAGGTGGGCTCACCCGCGGCCGGGGTCTTCCCGGAGGCGAAGCGGTGTGAGGCGGAGGTGCGGTGTGCGGCCACGAGGATCCTGTCGTTTGGGACCGCGGGCACGCCGGCGCGTGTCGCTGGCAGCGTGCGCGTCGGTGCGTGAGGTGCCGGCGTACGCGGCTCAACGGCGCGGGGCGTCTGTGAATCGACGCGCGCCGGGGCCGGGGCACCAGCCAGGTCGGGCGGCGCCCGGACCAGGGAGCCATCCTGCCCGAGATCCCGCAATGTGTCACTACGGGCGACTATTCACTGTGCAGGCATTCGATGCGGCGACCCGCGAAACGCTGTGACCAGCGGTTTTACGGCACGCCCGAGAAACAGCGGCCGCAGAACCAGCGGAAAAGTCGCCATTCGTGACACCTGAGGGCCCCTCAGAAGACTCCCAGGGCGAGTGCGAGGAGGCTGATCGTGGCCATCGCGACGACGGACAGGATCGTCTCCATCAGCGACCAGGTCTTGAAGGTCTGCCCCACAGTCATCCCGAAGTACTCCTTGACCAGCCAGAAGCCGGCGTCGTTGACGTGAGAGAGGAAGACGGAGCCGGCACCGATCGCGAGGACGAGGAGGGCGACGCCGGTCTGCGGCATGTGGCTGGCCAGCGGAGCCATGATCCCGGCCGCGGTGATGGTGGCCACCGTCGCCGATCCGGTGGCTAGGCGCACGGCGACGGCGACGAGCCATCCGGCTAGGAGGGCGGGCACGGCCGCCTGCTGGATCCATGCGGCGATGATGCCGGCGATCCCTGAGTCGACGAGGGTCTGCTTGAACCCTCCTCCAGCCCCGACGATGAGCAGGATCCCGGCAATGGGCCCGAGCGAGGCCCCGACCCGTCCGCTGACGTCGTCGGCACCCAGGCCCAGACGGGTCCCGAAGAGGTACATGGCGACCAGGACCGTCATCAGCAAGGCGACGATCGGCTTGCCCACGAACAGGGCCGCGTGGACTGCCGGATTGTCGCTGTCCTCAGGGACGAGGGTCTCGACGATGGTGCGCAGAAGCATGAGTCCCACGGGCAGCAGGACCACCATGATCGACGTCGCGAAGGAGGGACGCGGCCCGTCGTGCTCCTGGTCCGAGGCTCCCAGAGGCTCGGGGGCCTCAATCGGCACCCACCTGGCCATGAAGCGAGCCGCAACGGGCCCGGAGATGATGACCGTGGGCACGGCGACCAGGAGCCCCAGTCCGAGGGTGAGCCCCAGGTCGGCCTTGACGGCGTTGATGGCGATGAGCGGTCCGGGGTGCGGCGGCACGAGGCCGTGGAGCGCGGACAGACCGGCCAGGGCGGGCACGCCCAGCAGGATGAGGGACTGACGGGCCCGCCGGGCGACGATCATGACCACGGGGATGAGCAGAACGATGCCGACCTCGAAGAACAGCGGGATGCCGACGACGAAGGCGATGAACGCCATCGCCCAGGGAAGGCGGGGGCCGGGAGTGCGGTCCAAGACGGTGTCGACGATCTGGTCGGCACCACCGGAGTCGATGAGGAGACGGCCGATGATCGCCCCGAAGGCGATGAGGGTGCCCACGTCGCCGATGGTGGAGCCCATTCCCTTGGTGAAGGCGGTGAAGGTATCGGTCAGCGGGATGCCTGCGACGATGGCCAGGACCGCCGAGCCCAGAGTCAGCGCGAGGAAGGGATGCATCTTGCGCCAGACGATGAGCACGATGATCGAGGCGATGCCGAGCAGTGCGGCCGCGATGAGCTGGGCGTGATTGTCCGTGTGACTCACGGTGTCCGCGGCCGGCAACGCAACTGGTTGAGCTGCAAGAGTGAACGTCATTGTTGTCTCCGTTGTCAGTGGGAGGAGGTGGGGTGAGGACGGGGTGAACGTGAGCTGGGCTCAGCGGGCCAGGGGGGCTGCGCACCGCGCGCTCCGGCTGGTTGGCATGGACGCCGGCGATCCTCAGCGAGGAACAGTGCTCACACGGCGTTGGACGAGGCCCGTTCAAGTGCGGCGAGGATCGCCTCGAAGGTCTCCTCCGGCGTGGCCTGCGAGACCACGGTGACCCCGTCCTCGTCGTCGGACAGGGGCTCGAGGGCGGCGAACTGGGAGGGCAGCAGGCTCGGGGGCATGAAGTGTCCCTCACGATGAGCCATGCGCTCCTGGAGCTCATCGGCCTGGGCAAGCAGATGAATGAAGAAGACTCGCCCCTGCGCGCCGGAGAGCAGGTCGCGATAGGAGCGCTTGAGCGCGGAACAGGTGACGATCGTCTTGACGCCGTCTGCGGCGCGCTCGCTCATCCAGTCGCGCATGGACTCCAGCCAGGGCCAGCGGTCCTCGTCGGTCAGGGCGACGCCGCGGCTCATCTTGTCGATGTTGACCTTGGGGTGGAAGTCGTCGGCCTCGGCGACAGGCCACCCCAGTGCGTTGTGAAGGTTGAGCGCGGCCGTGGTCTTGCCGCAGCCGGACACTCCCATGAGGACGAGGTGCTCAACGGATCGGCTCATATCTGCTCCTTGATGACGCCGTTGTCGTGAACTGATACGACGAATCTACCTCAAACGTAGTACTTTTAAAAGGGTCGGATAGCATCTCCCACAGACATCTCGCACCACCCTCCGGGAGCACATCCATGTCCCCCACCAACCGACGTCGCGACGTCCTCGACTCCCTCGGGCGCGCCATCGTGACCGGGGAGATGACTCCGGGCCAGAGCCTGACGCTGGAGGCGATCCAGTCCCGCTACGGCGTCTCCCGAACCCTGGCGCGCGACTGCGTCCACGCCCTGGAGTCCGTCGGCGTTGTCACCTCACGACGTCGGGTGGGCATTGTGGTCCTACCACGCGAGCACTGGTCAGCTCTGGCGCCTCAGCTCGTGCGCTGGCAGCTCGAGGCCGATCCGCGCGGCCCCACACTCGGAGCCCTAACCGAGCTGCGCGCCGCCATCGAGCCGGTCGCCGCCGCGGCGGCCGCCCGCCGAGCCACCGAGGAACAGCGCTCCGGCCTGCTGGCACTGGCTGCCACGATCCGCACCAAGGGAACCACCGGAAACGTCGCCTCCTATCTCGACGACGACATCGCCTTCCACCGGCTCATCCTGGAAGCCAGCCACAACGACACCTTCAAGGCACTGACCGAGGTCGTCGCGGAGGTGCTCTCCGGACGGGCCAGACTCACCGGCCAGGTACAGGTGCCTCAGCCAGAGGCGCTCGAGCTCCACGAGCGAGTTGCCGGCGCGATCGCGACCGGGGATGCCACAGCGGCGGAGTCCTCCATGCGGGATCTTGTCGCCGAGGTGCGCGGCGCCCTGCTCGAACGCGGCCTGCGCGGCTTCCTCGAGGCCTGACCCCCGCCAGCGCACACCCACATCGGCCGATTTGTCACTACGGGCGACTATTCACTGTGCAGGCACTCGATGCGGCGCCCCACCAACGCTGTGACCAGCGGTTTTATGGCACGCCCGAGAAACAGCGGCCGCAGAACCAGCGGAAAAGTCGCCATTCGTGACACCTGAGGGCCCAATCCGGCCCCGACGGCCACGTCATTCAGTCACGTGATGAGGCGGGCTACCTGCCCAAGCGGCGCTCCCGGCTGGCGAAGTCGCGCAGCGCCCGCAGGAAGTCCACGCGCCGGAAGGCCGGCCAGTTGACCTCGCAGAAGTAGTACTCGGAGTGCACCGACTGCCACAGCAGGAACCCGGAGAGCCGCTGCTCGCCCGAGGTGCGGATGACCAGGTCGGGGTCGGGCTGACCCTTGGTGTAGAGGTGCTCAGTGATGTCCTCCTCGCTGAGAGAGGCGGCCACCTCCTCCAGGCTCGCCCCGGCGGCGGCCCGCTCGCGCAGCAACTCGCGCACAGCATCGGCGATCTCCTGCCGTCCCCCGTAGCCGACGGCGATGTTGACCTGCATGCGCCGGTCCCCGGCCTCGGCAACCTTGGCAGCCTCGCCCGCCGGCCCGTCCGACCCAGAGGCCTCCGCGCTTGACGGCCGGGAGCGGACGACGGCGGCGCGCAGGCGCTCGGCCAGTGGCTCGGGCAGGAGGTCGACGGCGCCCACGAGGCGCAGGCTCCAGCGGCCGGTCTCGGCGAGCTCGTCGACGGCGTGGGCGATGATGTCCAGCAGGGGCGAGAGCTCGGCCGGGTCGCGGGCGAGGTTGTCGGTGCTCAGCAGCCACAGGGTGACGACCTGAACCCCCATCTGCTCGGCCCACCCGAGGAACTCCTCGATCTTGTCCGCGCCGCGCTTGTGCCCCTGGGCGGCGCCAAAGCCCATGGACTTGGCCCAGCGCCGGTTGCCATCGAGGATGACACCCACGTGGTGGGGCACCGTGGCCGGGTCGATGCGCGCAGCCAGCCGGCGCTCGTAGATGTCGTAGAGGAGGTTGTCGCCTGCCATGCCGTGTTCCTCGGGGCTCCTCGGTGGGGTTATTGGGGACGGGGCCCGACGGCGCGGGGCCACCTCCAACGCTATCGTGCGAGACCCCTCCCGCGCTGGACGAGCCGGCTCACAGCCGAGCCAAATCCGCCCATCAGGTTCACTCAGGGTTGCCGAGGCACAACGGAGGTGTGCCAGGCGGCCGGGCCGCACCGACCCTGGCCACGGCGGCCGCGGAAGCTGCCGACGCACTCCACCATGCCTGCCGCGTCACATCGCCTCCCGGATCGCTACCACCACAACCTACGCTCACGTAACCTACGGAGTCGTAAGGTTCAGCATCGACCCGTTCCCACCCCACACCACCCAGAAGGACGCTCACGCCCATGTCACCGACATCGCCCTCGACGTCGCAGGCCCCGAGCCGCTCTGCGTCCATGAGCGCCAAGGGCGTCATTGCCTCCGTCAAGCCCAGGCTGCGCGGATGGATCCACGCCGGTACCGCACCGCTGGCCCTGGCGGCCTGCATCGTGCTGACGGTGCTGGCGCCGGGAGCGGGCCTGAAGTGGGCCTGCGCCGTCTACCTGACGTGCTCGCTGCTGCTGTTCGCCAACTCCGGCGTCTACCACATCGGCACCGGACACTGGCCCGCGAAGGTCGCGGCCACGCTGCGGCGGATCGACCACGCGAACATCTATCTGCTCATCGCCGGCACCTACACGCCCCTGTCGGCGGCACTGCTACCGACGCGCACGGCCACCCTGGTCCTGGGGATCGTGTGGGCGGGGGCCGCGATCGGCACGGCCACGAACCTACTGTGGATGCACGCCCCGCGCTGGTTCACCACCGCCCTCTACATCATCCTGGGCTGGGTGGCGATCTGGTTCCTGCCACAGTTCTGGCGGGCGGGTGGCCCCGCGATCGTGTGGCTGCTGGTGGCCGGCGGCGTGACCTACACGCTGGGCGCCGTGGTCTATGCCCGCAAGACTCCCGACCCCTCGCCGCGCTGGTTCGGCTTCCACGAGATCTTCCACGTGTGCACCGTGGCCGCGTGGGCCTGCCAGTGCGTGGCCTGCTTCCTGGCGGTTCTGCGCTAACGGGGACGGCCGGCCGGGCCGACCGAGAGGCGGTCACCGAGGCTGCTGGGCCCGGCGGGCGGCCCGCCACGCCGTCGAGCCGGCTGCTATGTCCACCTCTCTCCCCCAACCCCTGCGACGACGTCGATCAGGCGGGCCGGCAAGGATTCTCCAGCCTCGCCGCCCGACCCCAGCCCCGGAATACTCCAGTATCTTTCGCCAACCGCACAGCATTCCCTCAGGCTGCGGCGTAGACTCGCGCTTCAAACCCGGTCGGCCCTGCGAGGAGCCACCGGGTGTCGTCGTCGCCAGGCAACCCAACCGGCTGCCGAGCGACCAACACCAGTCATCCAAGGAGGACCCATGTCCGAGCAGTCACAGGGCACCTGGCTCACCCAGGAGGCCTACGACCGGCTGGCCGCCGAACTCGAGCACCGCAAGACGACCGAGCGCAAGGAGATCGCCCAGCGCGTGGAGGCGGCCCGCCAGGAGGGTGACCTGCGGGAGAACGCCGGCTACCACGCTGCCCGCGAGGAGGCGGGGCTCAACGAGGCGCGCATCATCCAACTCGAGGAGACCCTGGAGAACGCCCAGATCGGCGAGGCGGCCGACGACGGCTCGGTCTCGGCCGGCACCATCGTCACCGCGAAGGTGGCCGGTAAGGAACAGGTCTTCGCCCTGGGCGGCCAGGAGATCACCGAGGACGTGCCCGACGGCGTCAAGGTCTTCTCCCCCGACGCCCCGCTGGGGCAGGCCCTCATGGGGCACCGCGCGGGCGACACCGTCTCCTATGAGGCCCCCAACGGCCGGAAGATCCAGGCCGAGATCGTCAAGGTCGAGCGGGTCTGACCCCCTTTTCCGCTCCCCTTTCCACCGAGCCGGGCATTCTTCGCGCAGCCCCACCGAATTTCCGTTGGGCGCCGCGAGAAATGCCCGGCTCGACGTCTCCCCCGGCTGCTCCTCGCGGTCAGTGAAGCGCGGGTGGGAATAGGGGCCGGGCGCAGTACCGTGTCCTCATGTTCAACGCCCTTCGTCACTCGCTCAGCGGATCGGCGCCGGCCGGCCGCGAGACGCCGGTCCTGCCCAACCCCGGAGAGCACCCAGTGCTGGGGACTGCCCTGGACGGGCCGTGGCCCGAGGGCAGTCAGGTCATCTACCTGGCGGCCGGCTGCTTCTGGGGGGTGGAGCGGATCCTGTGGCGCCAGGACGGCGTCGTCTCGACGTCAGTGGGCTACATGGGCGGTCAGACGCCCAACCCCACCTACCAGGAGGTGTGCACCGGGGCGACCGGTCACGCCGAGACGGTGCGCGTCGTCTATGACCCGGCCGTGTGCGGCGAGGGCGGGGAGACCCTGCTGCGGACTTTCTGGGAGAACCACGACTCCACGCACCTGAACCGCCACGGCAACGACGTCGGCACCCAGTACCGCTCGGCGGTGTGGACGACGACGCCGGCCCAGCGCGAGGCGGCTGTGCGGATCCGCGAGGCCTTCCAGGGCGAGCTGACGCGCCTGGGCCTGGGAACCTGCGTCACCACCATCGAGGATGCCGCGGACGCGCCGGCTCAGTTCGGCGGCCCCTACTACCTGGCCGAGGACTACCACCAGGCCTACCTGCACAAGAACCCCAGCGGCTACTGCAACCACGGACCCAACGGGGTGACCTGCCCGGTCGGCCTCACGGACCTTCCCGCACAGACCGACATCCTGGCCCCCGACGACGCCCCGGCCTGAAACGGATCCACCCGGCGCCCGCAGCGCTGAGACCGCGGTTAGCCGCCAGCACCTGCGGCCTCCTCGCAGCACCGTCAGGCCCGGCCGTACTCATGCGCTGATCGGTGTGCCCGACCTCGGGGGGCGGTTACGCGGACCGCACGGAGAAGGTGACGTCCCACAGGGGTGAGTTCTCGAGCTTGCCCCGCTCAGCAGTGGCATACAGCGTCCAGCCGCTGGTCTCAGTGTCACCGAGCCAGAGCCCCAGAGCACTCAGCGGCAGATCCGATCCGTCCGAAGCTGGGACAGAGGTATCCCAGGTGATGACGTAGGCCTCCTTCATGTGAGGCCATGTCTCCTTCGTTCGGAACACATTGGTCCGACGCTCAGAGACCAGGAGCACCTCCTGCGCATGGGTCTCATCGACGATGGAACGCCCGAAGGACTCCACACGCCGAACTCTGACGCGCGGGATGCCGTCATGCGCTCCAGGCATGAGGATCTCCGTGGCCGGATTGCCCTCGGAGTTGCTCACCTCGCTGACGGTGGCGTCAGCAGGGGCCGTGAGCGTCAGACCGTGAACCTCAACCGGGTCACCCGACGGAGACGTCGGCTGCACGTTGCGCGGCTGCGTATCGGGCACGACCGGGATATCTGACACCGGCCGCCACGTGGATGTTTCACCAGGGCTGGGAGAAGGCCTTACTGACGACGCCGCCCCAGCGGCTTGACCGCCGCGCCCCGAGCAGCCTGCGAGGCATGAAACCAAGCCAGCAGCACCCAACGGGATCAGAACCGCCCTACGAGGCAGTATTAACGACATCAGCAGCCCTCCCAGCGATTCCACTTTCCGCCAGAGTAGTACTGCCCATTGGAGAACTCAATGGTCTCATCAACGTACCCTAACCCTGCACTGGCTACCGCCTCGTACTCAAAAGTCGCCCTTGCCCCATACTTTGAGGATCTCTTCGATACGTCTTGCCGAGTCAGCACCCCTCGATCCACCGCAGCATTAACGAAGGTGGCTGTAGCCTGATTAAGCTCTTGAAGCGAGTCCTTACCGGAGTTGAATCCGGGAACTTTGGCAGCAGCTAGAAAGTTGCGAGTCATTTGAGATACTTCCTTGGAACTCAGATCAACCGAGGCCGTCCACACCTGCCCAGACTCAAGCGGGGCCGGGTTATCGACCCCCAACGGCGTTGTTGCACCAATTTGGGCATCATAAGAGCCGGTAACAGACACATTCAAAACCTTATCTGGGTCATTATTATCGGCCGTCACAGCAACAACTATCTCCCCAGATGCCTCACCTTCTCCCCCAGCACCCGCAGCACCGGCACGACCAGATGCCTGCGCATTCACCTTATAGTACGTAGTAACCGTGCCTTTTTCGAGATTTACCTTACCCCCGATAGCAACAGCCGCGCCAATCTCTGCTTTAGCACCCGCAATACCCTCGGTGGCAGCAGCCTCTGCACTTCCTTCTGCACCAACCTGATAGTATATTTCTTTTGGTTTTGGGGGTTCATAGTGAGTGGCGCCATCGATCATCCCGTTTACCCACCCACCAAAAATGCCAGTGGAACGGTCAACCACCTTCTTTCTAAGAAGATAGTTCTTCAGGCCATCCTTTGCTTGCTCAGAGTCGACTTCATAGGTCACCCCGCGCTCTTCGGCAAGTTTAGCAGCAGCTTCCGCAGAGGCGCGAGACCCATAGGTCTGATTATCAACCGTAAACTCGACACCGCCACCATATCCGGCACTGACTCCAACCTTGTCCCCACGCTTGTCGGTTACCCTGTAGTGCCCATTGGACAGTTTTTCCGTAACAATACCCTCATTGACCTCAACGTCAACTACCACACCAAGGCCGGCATTGAAATTTTGAGAATGTTGATGGGTGGTACAAGGATCAGTCGGCTTATGCTTATCCTCTTCGGCTTTATTATCAGTGCCACCGCACTGCATCTCCCCAGCCCCAATGGCTTCACTGATCTTGGAGAGAATGCTGCATGAGATGTCGCGTCCATGACTTGGAGCAACAGCAATCACCCCACCAATGATGACCGCCACGACGATAGCCATTCCTGCAAACTCAACGAGTGCTGCGCCGCGTTCACGACCTCTCCGGAATCCACAATCACGAACACCCCGCTTTAACCACAAGAGAAACACAGTCTTCCCCACCTTCACCATTCACTCCAGAACATCAGGATTCAACAATCCAACACAACAGCCAGAGAATCGAGCTCTCCGTCGCGCCACACCACTTCCTGCAATCAGAAATAGTCATCCCGACGCAGCAGGAGAGCGTATACCAAGGATGCAACAACCGATGCGACGATCGCAAAACTGATAACCACGAGAACCGACAACCAACCCCGCATCGCATATGTGGGAACAATGTTGACGGCACTGACTACGGCCGCCGGAACCACAGAATGCACGACAAGCATGGCTACCGATCGAAGGCGCCGCCTCACGATAAACATCGCCAGAAGACTGGCAACAAAAGAGGAGAGTCCATTCATCCAGGCAACAGTTCCAACGACAGACTGCGCGGACTCAAGGGCGCCAAGCGTCAACTCAGGAATGGACAGCATCACCAAGAATGCCACGATCAGCAACACCACTTGAAGCGCGGTTCCAACGACGAGCAATAGCGGCGACCATGCCATCTTGTCGCGGTATGGCACATCACGACCCAAACCAGCCATCGTTCTCGACCTTTCTCGCTGCGCACCCATGCACGCACACAACAACCAACGCCCGACCTCAGGACGGTCGGGACATAGCTCGCGCTTCATGCTCGGTAAACCACCGTAGTTCCACGGCGTTTTGCAGCAACAGGGCCGTCCGCCCCCATTCCGCCCCTACCAACAAGGGCGGGAACTTCACGGCAATGTCCGTGGTAATGCGCAATGTACATCTCCACTTCGATTCGCCGCCGAGCCAGCAGACTTTCCTCCCGGTTCGGACTCCACCCACATCACTAGCAGCAACAACACCGTCCACCGGAGCACCCCAGTGCCGCTCCCACTACCCCGCGGGCCACTCCAGCCTTTGAAGTGTCAATCACCAGCGTTCTCACACGTTGCCTTGAGATGCTGTCCTCCGGCCGCCGGCCAGCACTCCCAGCTGCGAGCGCCCGCGACTTCCTGACCTGTTTCCCTGCGCACCACAGGAGGCTCAACCCCTATGAGCAGCCAGCAGACTCGCACCCCGTCGGACCGGTCTCCGGCGGGGGCGGAGCCGGAGATCCACTGGTCTGAGGACACAGACTTCCAGTGGCGCGCCGCAACCGAGCTGCTCATCGCCATGGGGGTTCCGCGCTCCACCGCCCGCCTCACCGGCGACCTGCGCTCCTCTATCGCGCACCTGGAGGAGGTCGACGCGCACCTGCCCCGCGATGGCAAGCCCCTCCCGGAAGCGGACCGCCTCACCCGAAACAACGCCGTCGACGACGTCGCCCGCGCCATCCTGCCGCTGGCGCACGCCACCCTGGAGCGGATCCGGGCCGAGGAGCTGCGCACCGAGGTCGTCGGCGTCGACTACGACGCCCTGTGCGACGCCGTTAAGCAGCTCGAGGCCACCTACCGCGCCGGCTGGTGGCGCGCGGCCGAGAGAGAGGGCGCCGACTTCTTCCTGCGCGAAGTCGAGGCCCTCAACCGTCTCAACGTTCCGGCGGTGCGTGCCAACTGGCGTGACGCCGGCAAGATCGCGGGCATCCTGCGCAAGATGCCAGTCTCGACGCTGCGGCGCGTGGCTCGCACGAGCAACCCCATGGTGCTGCGGCTCATGGTGCTGTTCAATCTCCAGGCCGGCTACCGCGACGGCAGCTTCGACAAGACCATCTCCATCCCCCGTCTCATCCACACCCGCACCAGCGAGTACCGCGCCGAGTACCGGGCCGGCTCTGCCGCCTAGCGCGAGCCGCGCAGCCGAGCAGCCCCCGCCGACCCACTCACTTCGACCGAATCTTCAGAATTGACGCGGCTCCGGGTCGATTCTGAAGATTCGGTCGAAGTGTGTGAGGGAGTAGGAGGGAGGAGGGGCTCACCAGCGTCGGCCAGTGGGCCTGACCCCGGCAGCGGCCAGTCGTCGCAGCATCTGCGCCCCGGCATCGCCCCAGGCCTGCGCCCATGTCCAGCGGGCCACCGTCAGGCCTGAGGCCCGCAGCGCGTCCTCCCGGAGCTTCTCACGCCATACGACATCCTCCGGGTGCTGCCCGAAGGAGGCCGACCGGTACTTGACCCGACCGTCGAACTCCCCGGCCACCCCATGATCCGGCCAGTAGAAGTCCAGGATGTAGAGCTCCGACCCGACCCGCACACTCACCTGCAGCTCCGGCCTGGGAAGCCGGTGCTCCCACATGCGCACGCGGGACATCGACTCGCCCGGCGACTCGGAGCGGCCGTCGGCCAGGCGCACGGCCTGCCGCGCACGAGGGCCGCCACCTGCCGTCTCGGGCAGACGCTCCAGCGCCTCTTGCAGTCCCTCCGCGGAGCACAACCCGTTGTTCAGGGCCGCATCCATGGCGGCGACTCCCGCCATGAGGCCGTTCCACCGAGCCAGGTCAATGAGCGCGTCCGGCAGTGCGACGGCGAGATGCCCGCCCACTCTGACGACCTCAGTGCCGGGGCGACGCACGTGGCGCCTCAGCAAGGAGGTCCGTACCCGGCCAGGGTGCCCGTCCACGACCTCCACCCGGCGCAGGACCGTCCCCACCAGTGGCAGCCCGTAGGCGGCGACGGCGGAGGCGCCCGCCAGCATCAGGTCCTCGCCGTACTTCCGGTGCGCCGCCTCGAGCAGCAGCTCGTAGCGCTCCATCCACGCGGCCTCCTGCCAGGCCGCGCGGGGCGCGTAGACGCCGGCGGCGACGCGCAGCCAGTCGTGGCTGAGGTCCGGGCGCGCGCACGCGGCGCCGTCGAGACCGGTCTCGTTCCACATCAGCGGGCGCAGGGTCCCGCCGTCGGACAGGGGCGGGGAGGAGATCGCGGTAGTCATGCCCCCATGCTGCCCACAACGCCCCAGCACTCACTCAGCGCGCCCACCGTCCTGTGGAAACAGTGGGCCGACGGCGCCGTTGTGGAGACCGGGATCGCCGATCACTTCGACCGAATCTTCAGAAACGACGCGGCTCCGGGTCGATTTTGAAGTTTTGGTCGAAGTGTGTGGGCGGGAGACCAGCTCGAGCTTGCGGTAACGGCTGACGGCCGCGGCGACGTCGACCATGCGGGGGCGCACGAGGAAGGCGGGCCGCTCGCGCTCGTCGGTCAGGGCGTCCAGGCCCTCGTCGTCGAGCAGGGCCTCGAGGTCGTCCAGGCACTCGCGCAGCGGGGATACCCCGTCGAAGCGTTGCTCCAGCAGGGCGCGCAGGGCGTAGGCGATGGCCTCGGCCTGCCCCGGATCGGTGACGCCGCCGACGTCGGAGATGTCGATGTCCTCCCGGTCAAGGACCAGGGTGGAGGTGCCGTGGGCGCGGGTGCGCACCGGCCCCCGGCGGGTGCGCGGCGGGGCGGGCTCGGGGACGCGCTGGCGCGGCTCGGCGAAGTCCTCCAGGCCGGTCAGGGGCCGGGGCTGGCCGGCGACGACCCGGCGGGCCTGCTCGGTGACGTCGCGCAGGTGGTAGGCGTCCATGAGCAGGACCCGGTCGGCCACGTCCAGGTAGTCCCCGGAGCCGCCCATGACCATGACCGTGGAGACGCCCCTCCTGCGGAACAACGCGGTGATGCGGTCCACCAGAGGCGTGATGGGCTCGCGCTCGGCGGCCACGAGCTCGCGCATGCGCGAGTCGCGGATGAGCAGGTTCGTGGCGGAGGTGTCCTCGTCCAGCAGCAGCGTCGTGGCACCGGCCTCGACGGCCTCGATGATGGAGGCGGCCTGGGAGGTGGATCCCGAGGCGTTGCGGGTGGTGAAGGAAGCGGTATCGCGCCCGGCCGGCAGGTGGGAGATGAAGGGGGTCAGGTCGACGCCCGTCACGGCGCGCCCGTCGGCGGCCCGCACCTTGACGGCGTCGGGGACCGTGGCGACGAGCTCGCGCCCGTCCCCGGGCACGTGCGGGTAGACACCTCGCTCAATGGCGCTCAGCAGCGTGGACTTGCCGTGGTAGCCGCCTCCGACGATGACGTTGACGCCCGCCTCGACGACGGTGCCGCGCACCGTCCCGGCGTGCGGGAGCTCCACCGTGGCGGCCATGGACTCGGGGGCCTGGAGGGGAACGCCGCCGTCCAGGAGATCGTCGCTCACCCCGGAGCGGCGCGGCAGCACGGAGCCGTCGGCGAGAAAGGCCACCCAGCCGTTGCGGGCCACCGTCGCGGTCAGGGCCCGGTGGTCCTCAAGAGTGGCGACGTGGCGCACGAGCCGGTCGCCCCGCTCGCCGGTGAGGTCCATGACCTCCTCCAGCTCGCGCACGAGGTCGCGCCCCACGATCCGGGAGGCCTCATGGCCCTGGATGGAGCGGCCCTGGGCGGGCAGGGCCAGGCGGGCGCGGACCTCCAGCACCCAACCGGTCCCCTCCTTCTCCTCGTCGGGGCGCAGGATGATGCTGGAGCGCTGCAGGATCTCCTGGCCCGGGGAGGCAATGGACAGCGCCGTGCCACGGAAGCCCGCGTGCAGCTCGCGGGTGAGGAAGTCGCCCACGGCCAGGCGGCGGTCTGCGTCGGCCAGCAGGTCGGCCTCGTCGAGCAGCTCCAGGCCGTGCAGATCGGTGGGCACGTCCACATGGATGCGCGTGGGCGGGGCGTAGGGGTCGGACTGGACGCGGTCAATGTGCAGGAACCAGCCGGCGGGCGCCCGGTAGCGTCCGACGATCGCCTTGTAGGCGGCGTAGGAGCGTCCGTCGAGGGCGTGGAGGTGGCCGACGAGGTCCGCCAGGAGACCGTCGCGGGGCTCGTCGTCGTAGACGCGGCGCGAGCGGCCTCGCTCGCCGACCCGGTAGCCGCGGTCACCACCGGAACCTCCCCGGTAGCCGCGGTCACCGCCGCGGCCGCTGCCGGAGCCTCCCCGGTAGCCTCGGTCTCCTCCGCGGCCGCCTCCCGAGCTACCTCGGTAGCCGCGGTAGCCTCGGTCGCCACCGCCGGAGCCTCCCCGGTACCCGCGCTCGCCGTATCCGCCCCTGTCGTCCCGGCGGGAACCGTCTCGCTCGCTGCGCTCAGTCATGGGGGAAACCCTACCCACCCACCGAAGCAGGTCCCGGCACCCCCGGCAGGAACGACGTCGCCGCCGGGGCACCCGCAGGTGCCGCCGACGGCGACGCGATGGACTGGCGCCCTCCGGCTCAGCCGAACGGTCGAGCTCGGAGTCCTCAGCGCAGGGAGGCCAGGGCGTCGGAGTGGGCGACGACGTCGCGCACCATGGCCGGGACCTCGGCGTCGTGGAAAGCGGCCGGCGAGAAGGCGCCGTCGGCGAAGTCGGTGTTGAGCGACAGGAACACGTTGGAGGCCACGACGGTGGCGCCCATGCCCTGGAGGATCTGCTGGAGGTGGCTGACGGCGCGGATGCCGACGCTGTAGGAGTAGCCGACCACGCCCACGCCCTTGTTGGCCACGGCGCCGGGCTGGAGGAAGTCGATGGCGTTCTTCAGGGCGCCGGGGATGGAGAAGTTGTACTCGGGGGTGACGAAGATCAGCGCGTCGAAGGACTTCAGGGCCTCATCGAAGGCGGCGCCGGCCGGGTCGCTGGGGACGGCCATGCGCGGGGGGATCTCCTCGGCGAACAGGGGCAGGTTGAAGGAGGCGATGTCGACGATCTCGGCCTCAACGCCCTCGATCTCGTTGGCCTGGTCGACCACCCACTGGGCGATGGTGCCACCCACGCGGTTGGGGCGGACGGAACCGACGACGACGGCAAGACGGGTCATGTTTCTCTCCTGGTTGAGATGAGCCGGGGCGGGGTCAGCGTCAGGCGAAGACTCCGATGGCGCACCCGGCCGCGACAATTGATTTACCAACAACCTTATGGGAGTTTCGACAGAACGAACTCTCCCTTATTGCATGATACCGGCCACAACGCCCCGTGCTCGCCTTTCCGGTGAGGGCGCATGGAGCCGCGAACTCGTCACGGACTATCGGGCCAGGAAGAAACGGAAGGCGGGGTCGGCGGTCTCCTCGTTGTAGGAGTAGCCGAGGCGGTCCATGTGCTCGGTCAGCTCGACGTCGTCGGGCCCGGCCGCGAAGGCGCACAGGATGCGGCCGTAGTCGGCGCCGTCAGTGCGGTAGTGGAACAGGGTGATGTTCCAGCGGGTCCCCAGCACCTCAAGGAAGTGAGCCAGCGCTCCGGGCGACTCGGGAAAGAGGAAGGAGAAGAGGCGCTCGGACACTCCCGGGGTGGCGCGCCCGCCGATCATGGAGCGCACGTGGACCTTGGCGAGCTCGTCGTCAGTGAGGTCGATGACGTCGTAGCCGGCCTCCTCCAGGTCCGCCACGATCTCGGCGCGCTCCTGGCGCCGGGCGATACGCACGCCCACGAAGATGCGGGCGGGGTCGGTCTCGGTGCGGGCCGCGGAGAGGCGGTAGTTGAACTCGGTGACTGAGCGGGCCCCCAGGACCGAGGCGAAGCGCAGGAAGGAGCCCTGCTCCTCGGGGATGGTGACCCCGAGGATGGCCTCGCGCTGCTCACCGATCTCGCTGCGCTCGGAGATGTAGCGCAGCTGGTGGAAGTTGAGGTTGGCGCCGGACAGGATGAAGGCGAGGCGCTCGCCGGACAGGTGGTGCTCGGCGACGTAGCGCTTGAGCCCCGCCAGGGCCAGGGCCCCGGAGGGCTCGGAGATGGCGCGCACGTCGTCGAAGATGTCACGCACGGCGGCGGAGGTCTCGTCGGAGGAGACGGTGACGACGTCGTCAAGCAGGGCCCGGCACATGCGGAAGGTCTCCTCGCCGATGCGGCGCACGGCCACCCCTTCAGCGAACAGGCCCACGTGGTGCAGGGTGATGGGCTCCCCGCCCAGCAGGGCAGCCTTGAGGCAGGCCGACTCCTCGTGCTCGACGCCGATGACCTTGATCCCGGGCATGAGCTGCTTGATGAGGACGGCGACACCGGCCGCCAGCCCGCCGCCGCCCACGGGCACGAAGACGCGGTCGAGATGGGCGTCCTGCTGGATGAGCTCCAGACCGATGGTGCCCTGACCGGCAATGACACGGGGGTCGTCAAAGGGGGCGATGTAGGACAGGCCCTCGGCCTCGGCCAGGCGGGTGGCCTCAGCCTTGGCCACATCGAAGTTGTCCCCGTGGAGGCGGACCTCGCCACCCAGGGCCCGAACGGCGTCAACCTTGATCTGAGGGGTGACAGTGGGCATGACGATGATGGCGCTCATCCCCAGCAGGGCGGCGGAGCGAGCCACACCCTGGGCGTGGTTGCCGGCCGAGGCGGTGACGACGCCGCGCTCGCGCTCGGCCGGGCTCAGGGAGCGCATGGCGTTGTAGGCGCCGCGGATCTTGAAGGAGTGGACGGTCTGGAGGTCCTCGCGCTTGACCTCGACGGTGTTGCCCAGGCGGGCCGACAGGGCCGGCATCTCCTGCAGGGGCGTGTGCTCGGCCGCCTCGTAGACGGGGGCCTTGAGGATCTCCCGCAGGTAGCGGGCGCTGTCCCAGGCCGGAGTTCCGTTGCTGCTGACGCTGTCGAGCTCATTCACGAGTGACAGCGTAACGGGCCAGGCGCCGCCCGGCTCAAGCCGGCGGTGGCACGCGCTGATTGCGATGCCTTGGCATCTCCGAGGCAGTGTCACCGCCAGAACAGACATCCTCTAGAGCGGATATCCTCCCGATGATATAGTCATGGCGTGAGTGTGAGGTGGTCGATTGAGTTCTCCGAGGAGGTGCGCATCTGGTATGCGGGACTGACTCCCGCCGGCAAGGCCTCGACAGACCGGGTCCTCGAACGGCTTGCCCTGCAGGGCAATATGCTCCGCATGCCACACTCCCGACCACTCGGCGACGGGCTACATGAACTGCGGTTCTCCTTTGAGAACGTCAACCGCCGAATCACGTACGTGTTCGACCCGGACCGCCGAGTCGTCACTCTCACAACGTTCCGCAAGCAACGTCAGAACGAGCGAACCGAAGTCCTGCGCGCCAGACGAGCGCAAGCCGCCCACGAGGCCAGTCGGCACGCAGAAGAGAAGAACGGGAGAAGATCATGAGCACCGCCGCGAACAGCTCCACCGTCACCACCTCGTGGGAGCAGCTCAGGCAGGAGTCGCTGGCCGCCATGACCGAGGCCGAGCGAGCCGAGTACAACCGGGCTGCCATCGAGACCGAGGCCCGCCTCCAACTTGCCGAGCTGGTTTACAACGCGCGTGCGGCCGCAGGAATCTCCCAGACAGAACTGGCCCGACGCGCAGGAACACGTCAGTCCGTTATCTCAGCGATTGAAAACGGCGCTCAAGCACCCGGTGGCGTCATGCTCGCACGTATCGCTCACGCTCTCGGCGGAACTCTCGGGATTCACGTCGCCGCCTAATACACGTCATGCCCCCACCTCCTCATCGGGTCTGCCAATGCTGCGCCATCCGATGTGTCCGCAGAGCGAGCACGTCCTCAGTTCACCGGAGCCGGCGGGAATAATTCGGCTGGACCGCAAGGTTGGTACGCACACCCTACGGAAAGGAGCCGCCATGTCGCTCCAGCTCTTCGAGCTCGTCCCCACCACCCCGTCACGCGAGGCCGCCGAGGCCCTCATCGCGCAGGTCTCCCAGGCCGTTGAGGCCGCCGGCGCCTCCGTCCTGGAGTCGCAAGTCACCGCCAGTCACGAACGCATCTTCACCATCGTCGAACTCGACTCCGACGACGTCACCGGCCTGACCGAGGCCGTCCGGTCCGCTGCGGCCGACGCCGAGGTCACCGGCCCCGACGAGGTCCGCCTCGTGGGCGCCGAGCTGGAGGACGTGCGCGCCCTGGCCCGCAAGGCCGACTACCTCGTGGAGTGGGACATCCCCGAGGAGATCTCCATGGAGACCTACCTGGCGCGCAAGAAGGCCAACTCCCCCAAGTACGCCCAGGTGCCGGAGGTGAGCTTCCTGCGCACCTACGTGCGCGAGGACACGGTCAAGTGCCTGTGCTTCTACGACGCCCCCGATGAGGAGGCCGTGGTGCGCGCCCGCGAGGCCGTCTCCACCCCGATCGACCGCCTCCACGCCCTGGAGGGCTGAGACCCCGGTCGGCTGATGAGGCGGGCGCCAACCCATTGCGCGGTTGGCGCCCGCCTCGTTATCTGTGCCCGACGACGCAGCCCCCTCGCGCCCGGCCCGGGCCGGAGCCGGACCGCTGCCACCGGGCCCTCAACGTCTCAGCCGCTCCAGCGGTCCCCGCGGTCTCAGCGCCGCATGCTGCGGGAGGCGGCGACGGACGTGATCGACAGGACCACGAGGGCGGCGGCGGGCGTGGCCACGGCCCAGGGGGCCCGTTCGATGTAGGGCAGCGCGTCGGACAGGACCAGCCCCCACTCCGGTGCGGGGCTCTGGGCGCCCAGGCCGAGGAATCCCAGGGCGGCCAGGGCCAAGGCCTTGCCGGGCAGCCTCAGGGCCGCGTGGCGCGCCAGAGGGCCGACGACGGCGGGCAGGACCCGGGTCAGGGTGATCCGCAACCGCCCCTCCCCCAGGACCGGGGCGAGGAGGACGTCGGGGCGCTGCCGGTTCTCGGCGACGAGCCCGGCGGCGTGGGAGGCCAGGGGTGCCCAGCCGACGCCAGCCACGGCGATGGCGGCGCCCGTGGCGCTGGGCCCGGAGACGCCGGCGACGATGAGGCCGGCCAGGATCGGCGGGGCGGCGTTGGCGACTTCGATGAACCCCGTGGCCGCCCGCGGCGCCAGCCCCACCAGGATGGCGATGACGAAGCACACCACCGTGACGATGACGGCGCCGCTCACCGTGGACACGGCCCCGTGAGCCACCCGTGCCAGCACGTCGCGCCCGAGCGAGTCGGCGCCCAGCGGGAGGGCGGCGCTGGGCTGTGCGAGCTTGTCCGCGACGACGGCGTAGGGGTCTCGCCGGATCCCGACGGCCACCATGAGGGCCAGCAGGGCGGCACCGCTGACGGCGATGACGCGGGCGGCCCGCCCCGGGTGCTCCACCGGGGGCGGTGCCGTCAGTCCGCCCGCCCCGGCGGCCCGCCCCATGAGGAGGCGTCGGGCCGCCCCGGCGATGACGCCGGTGGCCAGTGCCAAGGCGAGCAGCAGCAGGATCTGGGCCTGGAGGGCCGGCACATCCTGGGCGGAGGCGGCGTCCAGGAGCTCGCGCCCCAGCCCGGGGATGGCGAAGATCTTCTCCACGGCGACCGCGCCGCCGGTCAGGGCGACGACGACGAGCGCCACCTGCCCGGTCAGTGGTGCCAGGGCCCGCCGCAGGACGGCTCCGGCCAGGGTTCGGCCGCGGATGCCGGCGGTGGACCAGGTGGCCACCCAGCGTTCGGAGAAGGTGGCGGTGACGGCGTCGGAGACGAGTCCGCCGAGGTAGCCGCCGGTGGGCAGGCCCAGGCTGAGGGCCGGCATGATGACCTTCTCGGGGCTGCCCCACCCGAAGGGCGGCAGGATCCTGAGGTAGACGGCCAGGACGAGCATGAGGATCGGGGCCAGGAGGTACTCGGGCAGGGAGATGAGGACCGCGGAGGCGGCGCCGCCGCGGGGCCGGGGTTGCCCTCGCAGCCCGTCGCGCAGGGCGGGCAGGACCAGTGCGGCGGCCACGACGACCCCGACGCCGAGCGCGGCGGCCATGAGGCTCAGGGAGACCCCGAAGGCGTCCACGGCATCCGGGCCGACGTCGGCTCCCGAGACCCAGGAGCGGCCCAGGTCGCCGCGGGCCACTCCGGCCAGCCAGTGCCCGATGACGTGGAGGGGGCCGCCATCGATCCCGATGCTCTTGCGGATGGATGCCAGGACCTCCGGTGTGGGCTCCCGGTCGGAGGAGGTGGCGCGCAGGATCGTCAGGGCCGGGTCCTTGCCCGAGAGCCATGGCAGCATGCCCACCAGGACCACGAGACAGGCCAGGGCGAGCAGGCGCGAGATGCCGGTGACAAGGTCACCCGTGCGCAGGCGCCCGGCGAGCCGAGTGAGCACGCCGCTCACTTCTTCACGGTCGTGGCCGAGGTGATGAGGGCGCGCTCGCCCGGGTCGCGCTGGGCGCCGGTGACCCCGGCGGCCTCGCCCTGGATGACGCGCTCGTGGGCCAGCGGGATGGCGGCGCCGGAGGCGAGGATGGCCTGCTCGGCGGCCATGATGGCCTTGTGGCGCTCGTCGCCGGGCTGCGTGGCGGCGGCCTTGGAGATGGCGGCGTCGACCTTCTCGTCGTGCAGGCCGCTCATGGAGTAAGAGCCGGAGGAGGAGAAGTCGGCGGTCATGTAGGCGACGGCGTCGCCGGAGTCCAGGACGGTGGAGCGCGACACGAGGACGGCGTGGAACTTGCCGGCCAGGGCCTCGGACTCGATCTGGTTGTACTCGCGCACGTCCTGGGTGACCTTGAAGCCGGCGGCCTCGAGCTGCTGGGCCAGGAGGGGGACCATCTCTCCGAGCTCGGGGCGGTCGGTGTAGGAGGCCAGGGTGATGGCGGTGCCGGCGGGGACGGTCCCGGCGGCGGTGGCGCCCGGGACCTTGCCGGTGGCGGCCGCACCCGAGGCTCCGGGGTAGGTCTCCTTCTTCCAGGCGCGCAGCTCGGCGGCCCAGGGCACGGCCGGCCCCAGGAGTCCGACGGGGGAGTCGGCGTGGCCCTCGAAGACGGTCTTGATGAGGGCGGCGGGGTCGACGGCATTGCGGGCGGCGGCGCGCAGGGCGGGGTCGGCGAAGGGGCCGGAGCGGGTGTTGAGGTAGAGGGTGGAGGTGCGCGGGGTGGCCACCTCGTGGAGAAGGTTCTTGTCGATGTTGCCGACCTGGGCGACGGGGACGGCCTCGACGATGTCAGCGGTGTCGGTGCGCAGGGCGTTGGCGCGGGCGGCGCCGTCGGGAACGTAGGTGACGTCGATGCCGGGGGCGGTGGCCTTCGTGCCCCAGTACTTGTCGTTGCGTTCCAGGGTGGCACCGGAGGAGCCGTTGGCCTGCTTGAGGATGAAGGCGCCGGTGCCGTGGCCGACGGGGTCGATGGCGCCGTCGGCGGAACTGGGGTAGGCGGCCGGGGACAGGATGACGAGCTGGGGGCTGGACAGGCGCTGCGGCATGAGGGGGTCGGGGGCCGCGGTGGTCAGGAGGAGGTCCTTGCCGTCGGCCTTCGCGGTGAGTTGGATTCCGTCCAGGACGCGTGGCGGCTTGGCGGCGGTGGCGGCGAAGGTGAGGGCGGCGGCCGCGTTCTCGGCGCTCAGGGCGGTGCCGTCGTGGAAGGTGACGCCCTCGCGCAGGGTGAGGCGCCAGGTGGTCTCGCCCTCGCGCTTCCAGGAGGTGGCGAGCAGCTCCTGGGCGTCGCCGTCGGCGTTGAGCGTCGTGAGGCCCTCAGCGCAGGACCACCGAGTGAGCTTGAGGCCGTCGTTGGTGAGCGGGTTGAGCTTGCTCTCGGGGGCGTGGAACATGGCCAGGCGGATGCGGCCGTCGCCCGAGGAGCTGCGCGAGCAGGAGGCGATGGCGGCGGCGCCGGCTCCGACGCCGAGGGCGGCGAGGACCTGGCGGCGGGTGACGGCGGGGGTGGGCATGGACATGGATGCTCCTTCGGGCCTGTGTCGGAGTGTCAGCTGTCGGGGTGTCATCGGTCGGGGAGGTCGTCAGTCGGTGGCGGTCGGCAGGGTGGGGACGGCGTCGCGCAGGGCGCGGGTGGCCGGGTGGGCGGGTTCGGTCAGGAGGCGGCGCATGGGGGCGTCCTCGACGATGGCGCCGCCGTCCATGACCAGGGCCCGCTGGCAGACGCGGGCGACGGCGGCCAGGTCGTGCGACACCACTAGCAGGGCTGGGGCGGGCACGGCGCAGTAGCCAGCTGGGGCGGGCACGGCGCCGGAAGCAGCTGGGGCGGGCACAGCGCCGGAACCAGCCGGGGCGGGCTCAGGCTCACCACTCGCGCCGGACTTGGCGGGGGGCGTTCCCTCACCGCTCGTGTCGGCGTCGGGGCCAGTCTCGGGGCCGGCCTCGATGGCGGCGAGCAGGTCGAGGGTCTGGCGGCGCAGGGCGGGGTCGAGCCCGGAGACCGGCTCGTCGAGCAGGAGATAGCGCGGGGACAGGGCCAGGGCCCGGGCGATGGAGACCCGCTGCGCCTGGCCGCCGGAGATCTCGTGGGGCCGGCTCTCCCATATCTCGCGGCGAATCTCGAGGCTCTCCAGCACCCGCCGGGCCCGACTGGTGGCCTCCTCACGGTCGCGCACCACCCCCAGGGTGCGCAGCGGGGTGGCCACCTGCGCCAGCACTGAGCGGCGCGGGTGGAGGGTGGCGGCGGCGTCCTGGGGCACGTACTGCACCGCCCGACGGAAGGCCCGCAGCGCTCGGGCTCCGCCTCGGCGCACGGGTTCGCCGTCGAGCAGGATCTCGCCGGCGTCTTCCGACCCCGGGGAGTCGAGCAGCAGCAGGGCGCGCAGCAGCGTCGTCTTGCCGCATCCTGAGCGTCCGATGAGGGCCACGTTCTCCCCCGGCTCCAGGCGCAGGTCCACGCCGCGCAGCACCTCTCGCCGCTCGCCGCCCGCCCCCGGGTGGGAGCGCCTGAGGCCACGGGTCTCAAGTCCGCTCATGCGGCGGCTCCCGCTGCGGCCAGGGCCCCGTCGATGGTTTCCTCGGCGCCGGCCTCGCACATGGCGGCCGTGACCGGGTGCTCGGGGCGGGTCAGGACGGAGCGGGTCTGCCCCGACTCGATGATGGCGCCGTCGTGGAGGACGGCGATGTTCTCGCAGATGGCGGCGGCGGGCAGGTCGTGGGTGATGAGGAGCAGGGCGGGGGCCTGGGGCAGGCTGGTCAGGGAGCTCAGGAGCCCGAGAATCTCGGCGCGGGCGACGACGTCGAGGGCGGTGGTGGGCTCGTCGGCGATGATGAGGGCGGGTTCGGCGGCCAGGGCCAGGGCCAGGCTGACGCGTTGGCGCTGACCTCCGGAGAGGCGCCCGGGGACGCGGTCGGCGAAGGACTCGTCGAGCCCGACGGCGTAGAGGTAGTCGGTGGCGCGCTCATCTGCCTCGTCCCGGGTGCGTCCGGCGGCCTGGGAGGCCAGGGCGATCTGGCGGCCGACCGCGATGAGCGGGTGCAGGGCGGTGGAGTGGTCCTGCGGGACCAGCGCGATGCGGCTGCCCCGGGGGCGCCGGGCGGCGGGCAGACCCAGGAGGTTGACGCCACTTGCCCTGTCCGCCTGGTCGGAGCTCGCGCGCGGGTCGCTGCCTGCGTCGGCGACGTCGGGCTCAACGGTCAGGGAGCCGGCGACCTCCAGGGAGGCCGGTAGGGTACCCGCGAGCGCGGCGCAGGTGAGGGACTTGCCCGCCCCGGAGGCGCCGACCAGGGCGGTCCGGCTTGCGGGGGCCAGGCGGAGGGCGACGCCGTTGACCAACGTCGTGCTGCCGGATCGCACCACCAGCGATCTGAGAACGATTGTCACACGCAAACCCTAGGTGCAAGTGACAACGATTTTCAAATATGCAGTTGGTCAACCCTGGTCGTCCCTGACGGCCGCTGAGAGCTACTTGATGCCGAGGCGCTTGAGGTCGCGCACGGCGCCCAGGTCGGCGCTGGTGGCGAGCATGGCGTAGGCGCGCAGCGCTGCGGAGACCTTGCGGGGGCGGTCCACGTGCGGGGTCCAGGCGTCCTCGCCGCGGGCCTCCTCCTCGGCGCGGCGGCGCTCGATCTCCTCCTCGCTCAGGCGCACGGAGATGGAGCGGCCCGGGATGTCGATGTCGATGACGTCGCCGCTGCGCACCAGGCCGATGAGCCCCCCGGCTGCCGCCTCCGGGGAGACGTGGCCGATGCTGAGCCCGGAGGTGCCCCCGGAGAAGCGCCCGTCGGTGAGCAGGGCGCACTCCTTACCCAGGTGCATGGACTTGATGTAGGTGGTCGGGTAGAGCATCTCCTGCATGCCGGGGCCGCCGCGCGGTCCCTCGTGGCTGATGATGACGACGTCGCCGGACTTCACCTGCTTTCCGAGGATCCCGGCGACGGCGTCCTCCTGGGACTCGAAGACGACGGCGGGCCCGGAGAAGGTCAGGATCGACTCGTCCACGCCGGCGGTCTTGACGATGCAGCCCTTCTCGGCAATGTTGCCGAAGAGGACGGCCAGGCCGCCGTCGGCGGAGTAGGCGTGCTCGATGTCGCGGATGCAGCCGGCAGCGCGGTCGGTGTCGAGGGACTCCCAGCGGGAGGCCTGGGAGAACATCTCGGTGGTGCGCACGCCGGCGGGGGCGGCGAGGTAACCGGTGCGGATCTCCTCGCTGACCTGGGAGCCGGGAACGCCGTCGGGGCCGGGGCGGGCGATGTCGTAGGCGGCGAGCTCCTCACCCAGGGTGGTGCCCAGGACGTTGGAAGTGGTGGTCTCCAGCAGGCCACCGCGGTCGAGCTCGCCGAGGATGCCGATGATGCCGCCGGCGCGGTGGACATCCTCGATGTGGTAGAGGTTCGTCGAGGGCGCGACCTTGGCCAGGTGGGGGACCTTGCGCGAGAGGCGGTCGATGTCGGCCATGGTGAAGTCGACCTCGGCCTCCTGGGCGGCGGCCAGCAGGTGCAGGACGGTGTTGGTGGAGCCGCCCATGGCGATGTCCAGGCTCATGGCGTTCTCGAAGGCCGCCTTGGTGGCGATGGAACGCGGCAGGACGGAGGCGTCGTCGTGCTCGTAGTAGGCCCGGGTGATCTCGACGATCTGGTGGCCGACGCGCTTGAAGAGCTCGCCGCGGTCGGCGTGGGTGGCCAGCAGGGTGCCGTTCATGGGCAGGGCCAGGCCGAGGGCCTCGGTGAGGCAGTTCATGGAGTTGGCGGTGAACATGCCCGAGCAGGAGCCGCAGGTGGGGCAGGCCAGGCGCTCGATGGCGCTGATGGTCTCGTCGGAGACGGTGGGGTCGGCGGCGTCCATCATGGCGTCGATGAGGTCGAGCTTGCGGGTGGTGCCGTCGGCGGCGGTCATCTTGCCCGACTCCATGGGGCCGCCGGAGATGAAGATGGCCGGGATGTTGAGGCGCATGGCGGCCATGAGCATGCCCGGGGTGATCTTGTCGCAGTTGGAGATGCACACGAGGGCGTCGGCGCAGTGGGCGCTGACCATGTACTCCACGGAGTCCGCGATGAGGTCGCGACTGGGCAGGGAGTAGAGCATGCCGTCGTGGCCCATGGCGATGCCGTCGTCGACGGCGATCGTGTTGAACTCCTTGGCCAGGCCCCCGGCGGCCTCGATCTCGGTGGCCACGAGGCGTCCGACGTCGCGCAGGCCCACGTGCCCGGGGACGAACTGGGTGAAGGAGTTCGCGATGGCGATGATCGGTTTGCCGAAGTCGGAGTCCTTGACGCCGGTGGCGCGCCACAGTGCACGGGCGCCCGCCATGTTGCGGCCGTGGGTGGAGGTGGCGCTGCGGTACTGCGGCATGAGCGATTCCTTCTTGGGCAGACGGACTGGAACGGCGTCGTAAGGAGCCGGCCTCAGGGGGTGGCCAGCGCTTCACGACGCCGTGTTGCCATAGCGTAGCCCTCGTTGGCTCCGGGCGCCGCTTCGCTTCCTGTCCCTGAGACGCGCTGAGACGCACTGAGACGCGCCAAGGCCACCCCCGGCGCGGTCTCGGGCCGTCGTCCCGCACCCGAGGAGGGCCTCGCTCACCGCCACGATTTGCGGAACACCGGGCTTGCGTCACGGAAGCAGACGCGCGTTCGCACAGCAGGGCTCCAGGACGCACTGTCAGGGTGCGGTCCTGGGCACCTACCGTGCGAACGCGCGGTCAGCAGCTCAGTGGGCCCGGCTCACATGACGTCGAGGATCTCCGTGACGAAGACGAGGGTGTCGCCGCCGCGGATGCCGGCCTGCGGGACGCCGCGGTCGCCGTAGCCGAGCTCGGAGGGGATGGACAGCAGCAGGCGCGAGCCGACGCGCTGGCCCACGAGGCCGTCGTCCCAGCCGCGGATGACCATGCCGACGCCGACCTGGAAGTTCAGCGGCTGGCCGCGGTCGTAGGAGTTGTCGAAGACGTCGCCGCCCCAGATCTGGCCCAGGTAGTTGGCCACGATCGTGTCGCCGGCCTCCACCACCTGGCCGTCACCGGCGTCGAGCACCTGGACCTGGAGCCCCTCGGGGGCCTCGGTCCCGGGGAAGGTGAGCGTGGGCTTCGTGCCCTTGGCGCCCTCGACGGAGGGCATGTTGGTGTTAATCATGCGGTGAGCCTACGTGAGGCCCCCGGTTCGACGCCTCAGCGGGCCTCGGCCCAGCGCGAACCCGGTGACCGAGGCGGACAGCAGCCGGGGTGGCAGAGAGAAGGGGCACGGACGCTGCGCATACACAGCTGGGGCCGGAACGCATCACATGCGTCCCGGCCCCAGCCGAGGTGGTGGCGTCAGACCGGACCGGACGAACCTGGCCCGGCCCCGCGCTCAGTCGCGGAAGTAGCTCAGCAGGCGGAGGAACTCCACGTAGAGCCACACGAGGGTGACGACCAGGCCGAAGGCCCCCGCCCAGGCGTAGCGCCGGGGCAGCCCGTTGCGCACCCCGTTCTCAATGGACTCGAAGTCGATCGCCAGGAAGAAGGAGGCCAGGATGACCGCGAGGATTCCCAGCGGGACTCCCAGCGGGATCCCCATGATGGTCAGGGAGCGCAGGCCCCAGGCGCCGGTAGTGGCGCCGGTTACCATGAGGACGAAGTTGATGAGGCTGAAGATCATGTAGCCGAAGGTGGCCACGACCACCACTCGACGGAACCTGCCCTGGACCCGGAAGCCGCCATAGGAGTAGGCCGCGAGCATGGCGCCGAAGGTGGCCAGCGTCGCGAGCACGGCCTGGACGACAATGCCCTCGTAGCGGGCCTCCATGACGCCGGAGACGCCACCCAGCATCAGTCCCTCGAAGGCCGCGTAGGCCAGGATGAGGGCCGGGGAGGGCTCCCGCTTGAAGCTGTTGACCAGACCGAGGACGATGCTGCCGATGACGCCGGCGAGCACCGCCGCGGCGCCCATACCGAAAGTCGCCTCATTGGTCACCAGACTCCAGGTCAGGGCGCCCATGGCCAGGATGACGGCGAACATGCCGGCAGTGCGGATGATGACGTCGTCGTAGGTCATGCGTCGCATGTCCGCGTTGGTGGCCGACGGCGCCTGGTACTGGGTCTCCAGGCCGGCCATCTGCTCGGGAGTCACCTGGCCGTAGCCGGCCACCTGCTGACCGTACTGGTTGCCGTACTGGCCGGCGGCCTGACCGTACTGGTTGCCGTACTGGCCGTACTGCTGGCCGTAGCCGGTTGCCTGCTGGCCGTACTGGCCGGCCTGGTAGCCGGGCATGGTGGGGTAGCCGTTGGGCGTCTGGGCCGGGGCGGTCCCGGGCGCATGGCCGCCTTCCTTGAAGGCGGTGCTTCGGCTGAAGAAGGGATTGGACATGTTCCTCTCATCCTCTCTGAGGGGGCTGGGACCGTCGGCCCGGAGAGGCCGCCGCTCGCAGTCCAGTCCGGCCGCCACGGACCGGCACCGGAAACTGCGCATATTATGCGCAGCCCCCGCCCGGTCAGGGGAACCTATTTCCCTCACAACGTAGCCATGTGGGGAGAGATCCCCACTCGCGCACCAAGTGCCGCCGTCTCCTCGACGCCCTACGGCGTCACATCGACCGATCGGTTCTCATCCTCCAGGAGGACCCTCCTCCCCCTGACGGACCCGCCCCGGCCGAACCCGGGTTCGTCACCTCGGCCGATTCGCCGACGACGGCGCATTCCTAGGCTGGAGCCATCCGGTTGCTCCGTGGGAGCAGCCCCCTGGAGGAACCACGGAGATCCATCCACCCCCTGGCCAGAGGCCCACGTGGAAGAGAGAACATCATGATCGAGGCAGTCAATCTCACCAAGCGCTACGGCAAGAAGACCGCGGTGAACAACATCTCCTTCACCGTCGAGCCCGGCACCGTCACCGGCTTCCTGGGTCCCAACGGGGCGGGCAAGTCCACCACGATGCGCATGATCATGGGCCTGGACAAGCCCACCAGCGGCAAGGTCACCATCAACGGGCGCCCCTACCGGCAGCTGTCGGCCCCCCTGTGCGAGGTCGGCGCCCTGCTGGACGCCAAGGGCCTGCACGGCTCGCGCAGCGCCCGCAACCACCTGCGCCAGCTGGCCGCCTCCAACGGCATCCCCGCCAAGCGGGTCGATGAGGTCCTCGACATCACTGGCCTGGCCTCGGTGGCCAAGAAGCGCGTCAAGGGCTTCTCCCTGGGCATGGGCCAGCGCCTGGGCATCGCGGCAGCCCTGCTGGGCGACCCCGGCGTGCTCCTGTTCGACGAGCCCGTCAACGGCCTGGACCCCGAAGGGGTCAAGTGGGTGCGTGAGACCTGCCGCCGCCTGGCCGGCGAGGGCCGCACCGTGTTCATCTCCTCCCACCTCATGAGCGAGATGGCCCAGACCGCCGACCACCTCCTGGTCATCGGCCGGGGCCGGATCCTCACGGCCGGCCCGGTCGACGACGTCATCGCCTCAGCCACCACCGACCGGGTGCGCGTGGCCTCCCCTCAGGCCACCGAGCTCGCCGAGCTCATGGCCTCCCGCAACCTGGCCGCCCGGCCCGTGGCCCCCAACGTCCTGGAGACCACCGCGACCACCGCCGCCACCATCGGCGAGCTGGCCGCCCAGGGCGGCATCGTCCTGCACGAGCTCACCACCATCCGCGCCAGCCTCGAAGAGGCCTACATGACTCTGACCAGCGACTCCGTGGAGTACCGCGCCGATCCCACCTCCCAGAACCAGGTGCAGCAGGCCGTGCCACAGGTCGTGCCGCGGGCCTCTGCCCGGGGCTGAGGCCCGCACGCCAGCGCGCCACGCCCGCCACCAGAAGCTCCATCCGTCTCACTCCAGAAGGCCAGCCATGAGTACTCACAGCCCCGCACACGCCTCCGCCGCCCCAGCCAGCCCCGCCCCGGTGCGCACCGCCGTCGGGACCGCCCCCGCAGGCCCCGCCCCGCGCCCAGCCGGCCCACACATTCAGGGCCGCCAGACCCTCCTGCACTCCGTGCGCGCCGAGTGGATCAAGCTCTGGTCCCTGCGCTCGACCTGGATCACCTCCTTCATCGCCATCGCCCTGACCGTCCTGTTCGGCGCCGGTATCGCCATCGCGTCCGGGCAGCGGCCGGAGGGCCAGGAGTCGGCCAAGGACCTCATCACCACCGGTCTGGCATTCGGGCAGATCGTCGTCTCGGTCCTGGGAGCCCTCGTCATCACCGGGGAGTACGCCTCCGGTCAGATCCGCTCCTCCCTGGCCGCCGTCCCCAGGCGCGGGCATCTCCTCCTGGCCAAGGCCGTGGTCCTGGCCATCGTCTCCTTCCTTCTGGGAAGCCTGTCCGTCTTCCTGTCCTGGGCGATCTCCAAGCCCTTCCTCGGCGAGCACGCCGGCTCCCTCACCGACGCGCACTACGCCGGCTACATCTGGGGCTCAGGCCTGGTCTTCGCCGGCATCGCGCTGATGACCCTGGGCATCGGCTTCCTGCTGCGCTCCACCGCCGGCGCCATCACCGTCGTCGTCTCCCTCCTGTTCGTCATCCTGCTGCCGCTTCAGCTCGCGGCCGGTCAGTGGAACTGGGTCAACAAGATCATCGAATGCCTGCCGATCTCCGTCTCCTCGGCTGTGTCCAACCCCTTGCCGGAGGCCGCCCAGTCGAGCGCTGAGGGAGCCCAGTTCCTCACCCACGGCCAGTCCATCGCGGTCTTCGCCGCCTGGGCGCTCATCCCGCTCATCGCCGCCTGGTTCGTCTTCTCCCGGCGCGACGCCTGAGCGGGCGACTCCCCCGCCGTCAGCCGGAGGCGAAGCCCATGTCAGCCCCCGCGTCCTCTCACCAGGCCTCCGGTCCCTCCTCTCCCCACGAGGACCCCGGCGCCCCTCCTGCCTCTTCCGTAGCCGACGCCCCCGGCTGTACAGCCGCATCGGTCGAGAAGAGCCGGGCGGGCGCCGGGCTGCCCTCGGCCCTGACCGACCCCACGGTCCTGCGCAGCCTCATCCGCTCCCTGCCCGCGACGCCCTCCCCCGGTTCGGCGATCCCCGCCTCCGACCATGAAGGGAAGAGCCCCCATCGTCGGAAGCGGGTGCCTCAGCCGTACAAATCGACGTCGATCACGACCCCCTGGAATGACACACTGAGCCCTATGTCCAGCCAGCTGCCAGCCCCTCAGCCCGGCCGTCCAGCCACCGACACGCCCACCGAGGACGACGTCGAGCTCCAGCCCGAGCCCCGGGGCCCGCTGCGCACGATCAGCCAGTGGTACCACCGCCATCCGACGATCGCCGATATCTCCATCGCTGCCGGCATCGTCGCCTACACCCTCATCATGGGCGTCACGCTTCTCCTGCGGCCGAGCAACCCGGTGAAGGCCTACCCCATCCTGCCCCTGGCATTGATCGCGATCGCGCTGATGGGGACCGCGCTGTCGTTTCGCAGACGCTGCCCTGTGTGGAGCTGGACTGCGATACTCCTGATCCCGGAGATCTATCAGTTCGCAGTCCTGCGAGTCTTCCACCTCACTGCGGAGCAGCTGCTGTACGCGGCCGTCGGCGTCAGTGGCATGGGGCTGATATCAGTCCCCATCGGCTTGGGAACGGTCACCTCGCACCGCCGGCCGGCTGTTGCATGGACCGCGGGGACGGTCTCCCTAGTGGTGCTCGTGCTGGACGTCATCCTGACAAATCCTGGCCTGACACTTGAGGAGATCCTGCGCAACACCGCCATTATCCTTCTCCTGCTCCTGGTCAGCATCCTGGTCGGTTTCAACGCCCGCTCCGCCCGTCTGAGGCTCAAGGCCATGGAGCTCCGCTCGGCCCGAATGGCCCTGGCCAGCGAGCAGGCAGTGCTGCTGGCGGCCGCCGAGGAGCGCAGCCGCATCGCCCGGGAGATGCACGACGTCGTCGCCCACTCCCTGGCCGTCATGATCACCATGGCCGACGGCGCCGCCGCCATCGTGGAGCGCGATCCAGCCACGGCCAAGCAGGCCATCGAGACCCTGGCCGAGGCCGGACGCAGCGCCCTGGCCGACACTCGCCGCCTGGTGGGGGTCCTGCGGGAGGACCCCTCGGTGGCAGCAGAACAGGCCCCGCAGTCCCCGGAGCCGCCTGCACCCTCGGGGGAATCGCCGTCGTCGGCCCGCCAGCACGAGGTCCGCGACCTGCCGGTGCCCGAGTTCGCCCCCCTGGGGACGGTGACGCCGGTCGAGCCCAGCGTCCCCATCGCCAACCTGCGCCAGCAGGCCACCGACGGCGCGGGCGACCGCTCCCGCGGAGACCTGCCCCTGGCCCCCTCCCCCGAGCAGGCTGACATCACCGAGCTCGTCAAACGCTTCGTGGCGGCGGGGGTGCCGGTCACCTACCGGTGGGTGGGTGCGGCGCTCCCAGCGGACAAGGCCCTCCAGCTCACCGTGTTCCGCATCGCCCAGGAGGCCCTGACCAACGTGCTGCGCTACGCACCGACGACACCGGCCGTCAGCGTCGACGTCGAGCGGCACATCGGCACCGTGGTCCTCACCGTGGACAACGAGGCCGCCCCCGGCACGCGCCCGATGCACGGATCCGGCAAGGGGCTGATCGGCATGCGCGAACGCGCATCGGTCTATGGTGGGACCGTACAGGCCGGCCCGACTCCCACGGGTTGGCGAGTCCGCGCGGTCCTGCGCTGGGACGAGCATGACGAAGGGACTTTCTCATGGCAGACGCCCCTGTGAGCGGCGACCCTCTCCAGCCTGGAGGGTCGGAGCACCCCGGCGAGGTCAGCGGCCCGGTCAGCGTCGTGCTCGCCGACGACCAGGCGCTCATGCGCATGGGCTTCCGCATGGTGCTGGAGGCCGAGGAGGACATCACCGTCGTCGGCGAGGCCTCCGACGGCACCTCCGCCCTGGCCCAGGCCAGGGCCCTGCACCCCGACGTCATCCTCATGGACGTGCGCATGCCGGGCATGAACGGCATCGAGGCCACCGAGCGCATCGCCCAGGAGTGCCCGGGCACGCGCGTACTCATCCTGACCACCTTCGACCTGGACGAGTACGCCTTCGCCGGGCTGCGCGCCGGAGCCTCCGGCTTCCTGCTCAAGGACACCCGGCCCACCGAGCTCGCTGAGGCGATCCGCACCGTGGCCTCAGGGGAGGCGGTCGTCTCGCCGCGCATCACGCAGCGGATGCTGGAGATGTTCGCCGCCTCCCTGCCGAGCTCGGAGGCGCCGGAGCAGTCCTCCTCGGATCCGCGGATCGAGTCACTGACCCCGCGCGAGAAGGAGATCCTCGTGCTCATGAGTCAGGGCATGTCGAACGCGGAGATCGCCGCGCACCTGGTCGTCTCGGCCACCACCGTCAAAACCCACGTGGGCAACGTGCTCGCCAAGCTCGATGTGCGCGACCGGGTCCAGGCCGTCGTCGTCGCCTACGAGACCGGCCTCATGGCCTGAGGGACCACCGTCAGCGGGGGGCGTGGAGGCGCTGCTGGGCGTCGTCGAAACCGAGAGTGACGACCTGCTCGACGGCGTCGGCGGCCTGCTCCAGGGTGACGCCGAGGTCGGCGCGCTCACGGCCGGGGAAGTCGGACAGGACGAAGTCGGAGGGGTCCTGGCGGCCCGGCGGGCGGCCGATGCCGACGCGCAGGCGCGCGTAGTCCTTGGTGGAGATGGACTTGCTGATGGAGCGCAGGCCGTTGTGACCGCCTTCGCCGCCGCCGCGCTTGAGGCGCAGCTCGTGGGCGGGCAGGTCGAGCTCGTCGTGGATGACGAGCAGGCGGCTGGCGGGGTCGATCCCGTAGTAGGAGACGAGCCCGGCCACGGGGCCGCCGGAAAGGTTCATGAGCACCGAGGGCTCGACCAGGATGACGCGGGGGCCGGGGGCTCCGCCGGGCATCATGCCCAGCCTGCCCTCGGCCACGCGGGCGCGAGCCTTCTTGTGCTGGGAGAACCGGGACCCGGTGCGCTCGGCCAGGACGTCAAGCACCATGTAGCCGACGTTGTGGCGGTTGCGGGCGTACCGGGTCCCGGGGTTCCCCAGCCCGACGACGAGCCAAGCCTCACTCATGCGCCCCACCCCGGGGTAAGCCCGGCGCGGGCGGCACAGGTGGTGCGGGAGGCGCCTGCCGGCAGGTCGTCATGGCTGGGCATGTCAATCACGCGCGATTCACTCGGCCTCGGCCTCGGCGTCGCCCTCAGCGGGGGCGTCCTCGGTGACCTCGGAGGCGACGGCGTGCTCGTTGGCCACGTTGACCACGGCGGTCTCGGCGTCAGCGACGGCCTCGACGCCCTTGGGCAGGGTGATGTCGGCAAGGGTCAGGACGGTGCCGGCGGCGACGCCGGTGACATCGACCTCGATGGCCTCGGGCACGGAGACGGCCGGGGCGGAGACCATGACGGTGGCGGCCTCGATCATGTGGATGGTGCCGGGGGCGGCCTCACCGATGACGGTGACCGGGACCTCGACGTCGACGCGCTCGTTGCGGTCCACCAGGAGGAAGTCGACGTGCTGCACGCCGGGGCGGATGGGGTGGCGCTGCACGTCCTTGGCCAGGGCAAGGAGGGTCTCGCCGCCGGCGACGTCCAGCTCGACCAGGGCGTTGTCGTTGCTGCGCAGGGCCAGGCGGGTGGCGTGCTCCTCGAGCAGGAGGTGGCGGGGCTCGGTGCCGTGGCCGTAGACGACGGCGGGGACCTGGCCGGCGCGGCGGGCCTGGCGGGCCGAGCCCTTGCCGAACTCGGTGCGGTCCTGGGCCTTGAGGGTGATGGCATTGTTGGCCATGTGGCTCTCCTTGCGGATGAGGCGGGGCCCGGTGCCCCGCGGCTGATGGTGGTCCGGCTGGGCGCGACGACGCGCAGTACCGCCAGGTACCACCACGTCGATCACGGATGCACGCCGTGCTGGCGCGTCCCTCGCCGGGGCAACGTGGGCAAGACTACGGCATGGGCGGGGCGCGCGAACAGCCGCGCAGCCGGTGAGGCGCCCCACCTGGGGGGTCCGGTGGGCTGGCAGGCCGGCAGGGCCAGGCACAGGCAATGAGCCCCTGCAAGACCGGACCGGCTCGCGCGGTCGATCCTTAGGTCGCGCGGTCGAGGGTTGAAGGCACGACCTCGCGACCTACCCTACGATGGCGCGGGCCGCAGGCCTGCAGCCGCTCAGCCGCGTCACGTATGCCATTCCCTCGCGATGAGGATCAGGAGGTTGACGTCAGCGCAGATGGCGACCTGCTCGGTGTCAAAGGAGGGCGACTCGAAACGGCTCGGGTCATCCTGCATCATGTGCTCGATGTCGAGGATCGCATCGGCCTTCTCCTTGGGGACCGTGGTGAAGACCTTTCCCTCGGGGACATACTGGCGCAGGTCGGGGTAGATCCCCGGGAGCGGATCGGCTTTCCCACTCGATGCCTCGGCAAGGGCCCGACTGCTGGCGGGATCGAGGGTCATCACCCCGTGCACCCATAGCGGGCGGTCCTGCGGGGGCAGGACCTCACGTTTCTCCTGCCAGTACTGCATGACCCAGTGAGCCGAGGAGATGGTGACGCCCGGCATGCGTCTGTCGAGGCGCCCCAGGTCGGTACGGATCTCCAGCGTCACGGGGACGTACTCGGCGAAGCTCGCGAAACGACCATCCGACGTCGGCGTCGCACTCGACCGCGACCGGCCGGCCTGCGCTGGGGCGCATCCACCCAGCGCCAGTGCCGCCCCGCCGGCGAGCCCCATGCCGACGACGTCGCGCCGCCCGTGCTCGGCCATGCCCGCCTCCTTCGCTCCCGCCTGCGACCAGGCCCGTCGCAAGACACCGCGGGTGCAGCGAAGACTACTCGCGCCGTGCAGCCGGAGGCCCGTGCTCGCGGCGGCCGGAGGCGGGCACTTGTCCCCATATCCCAGCCATGTGAACACTCAACGGGTGGGGAACTGAGATCATCCGCAGGACAACGGCCCCGAGCCCGCCAGCGCCTCACAACGCCGGCAGCACTCCCGCACCCGACTACCAGAGAGCAGACCATGAGGTACTTCGCCGAGTACATCGTCGGCAGGAACGGTCCCATCGACGTCTTCCTGCAGCCCCAGACCCCGCAGCTCGTCGCCGATGAGGTCGCCCGCAAGCTCACTTCACCCGCCTACCTGGACGGCACAAGGCACTTCGCCGTCGTGGTGTGGGCACTGCCCGAGGGAACGTCGCACATCGACGAGGTTCCGGAGTCCTCCCCGGCGCGAGCCACCTTCATCCAGTGCGGCGGCTCGGCGGCCGCCATGAGCGTTGAAATCCGCGTGACCCACGAGGACGACTCCTACGAGCACTACGCCGTGGCCCGCGAGCCCGTCGCCGACCCCGAAGCGTGGACCACGATCACCTGGGACAACGGGGGTCCCGAGCCCTTCTCCCTGCGTCTGCACCCCGAGGAGGTCTTCACCGGCGAGCAGGCAGCCTCCGTCTTCCGCGCCTACATCGAGGATGGTGCCCTTCCACCCGTAGAGCTCCTGCGCAGGCTCGACGTCTAACTCGCGCCGGCTCCGCGCGTTCGTACCGTAGGTGCCGGGATCGTACCTTCTACCCCTCGAACGCACGGGCTACCCTACGAACGCGCGGGTGCGGACTTCGGTCAGACCCGCAGCAGCTCCAGGCAGCGGCGCACGTCCTGGATCGGCAGCTGGCCGGGTGCGGAGGCCCGGGCCTGTCCCTGCTCGTCGGGGACGACGGCGAAGGTCAGCGCCGACCCGAAGGCCGGCGCCACGCGGCTGACCGCCCCGAGCGTCCCCATGGACATGGCCGCCACGGGCACACCCAGGCCGGTGCCCTCCCCCGCCCCCGCCGTGGCCCGCGCGCACACGCGCAGGAGGCGGGCGACGTCGTCGGCACCGGTGGGCCACACGGCGATCTTGGCCAGGTCCGCGCCCTCTCGGGCCATGCGGGCCAGGACCTCCTCGAGGGCCTCATCGGCGGGGGTGGCCTCGAAGTCGTGGAAGGAGGCGACGACGTCGATACCCAGTCCGTGGGCCTGTGCACAGATCTGAGGCAGGCATCCGCGCTGAACCTCGACGTCGATGGCGGCCGGGCGGCGCTCGGGCGCCCAGTCGGCGAGCCCGTCGAGGACGGAGCGCAGGAGGGAGCCGTAGGCTGCGTCATCCAGCTGGGCCCGGCCCCCCTCGGCGGCGGTGCGGCAGGTGAGCAGCAGGGGGGCGCCGGTAACGGCGTCAGCACCGTCGGCGGCAATGGCCTCCCCCAGCCCCCGCAGGCACTCCAGGACCTGGGCGGCGGCCGTGGCCGCGTCCAGCGGGGCGGGGGCGGCCAGGGCGCCAGCCTCCTCCAGCAGGTCGACGCGCAGCTCGAGGACATCGGCACCGGCGTCGACGGCGCTGCGAGCCTGGGTCCGCGCCTGGGCGAGGCTCGGCCCGGTCAGGGAGACGGCCACCGCGGGCAGGCCGCCGGGGCCGGGGACGCTGCGCCCGCCCCAGGTCAGCGACGTCGCGCTCACGCCGGGGTCCCTTCGGCCGGCCCCGACTCGGGCACGAGCGACAGGGCGATGCCGTCGAGGATGTCGTAGAGGCTGGTGGTGACCCGCGCCAGCGGGCGCCCGGCGGCGGTGGTCCGCTCCATGACTCGGGTGACGACCTCGCTCCACACGAGGGCGCCCGCGGCGATGACGTCGCGGCGGCCGGGGGCCAGGTAGCCCCAGGAGGCGCGCTGCTCGGGCGTGGAGTGGATGATCGCCTCGCAGGAGGCCAGGACCGCCTGCGGGCTCAGCTCGGCGCCGTTCAGGGCCTCCGGGTCGAAGGACTGAAGATCCAGGGCGTGGGCGGTGACGGTGGTGATGGTGCCGGCCAGGCCGACCAGCCGCCCCGGGGCGGACAGGTCGACAACCCGCTCGGCCTCATCGAGCAGGCCGCGCACCTCGGCCCGGGCCGCAGCCTCGGCCTCGGGGGTGACGCCGCCTGCGAGGAAGCGCTCGGTGATACGCACGCTGCCGGTGTCCAGGCTGATGGCGGCGCTGGGCTCATCCACGCCCAGGACCAGCTCGGTGGAGCCGCCCCCGAGGTCGACGACGAGCCGCGGCGCAGGTGCGCACTCGCCCGCCCCCGGCGTGCCCTCGTCTTCACCGGCACCCAGGAGCGAGCCGGTGAAGGACAGGCGGGCCTCCTCCTGGCCGCTGACGACCTCGGGATCAATGCCCAGCAGGCGCCTGACCCCGGCCACGAAGTCCTCGCGGTTGCGAGCATCGCGGGTGGCGGAGGTGGCCACGAAGCGCCGCACGTCGCCCCCGGGGGCGACGCCCAACTCGGCGCAGTCGGCGGCGTAGGAGGCCACGGCCGCCAGGGTGCGCTCCAGGGCCTCGGGGTCGAGCAGGCCGGTGCGGTCCACGCCCTGGCCCAGGCGCACGATCTCGTTGCGGCGGCGCAGCACCTCCAGGCGGGGGCGCCCGGAGTCGTCACGGTGGGCCTCGGCGATGAGGAGGCGGATGGTGTTGGTGCCGCAGTCGATTGCGGCGACGCGGGTCATGGCGGCGGCCTCCTGGGCTCGGTCGGGAAGGGAAGGAGCAGGGCGTCCCTGCCGCTCAGCAGGAGCAGCGCTCAGGATCCCACAGTCCGCGCTCGCGCAGGGCCTCCAGCGTGCGGTCACCGATGGGGTTGATGCCGGCTCCAGCGGCCAGGGTGTGCCCGAGCAGGGCGTGGAGGCACTTGACGCGCGTGGGCATGCCGCCGGCGGAGACCCCCTCGATCTCGGGGACCTGCCCGAGCTCGGCGCGACGGGCCAGGTAGTCGTCGTGGGCGGCGGCGTAGGCGGCGGCCAGCTCGGCGTCGTCGGCCAGCGCGGCGTTGAAGGTCTCCATGAGGTGCTCGGCCTCCAGGGTGGAGCAGCCCTTCACGGCGGCCGGGTGGGTGAGGTAGTAGCTGGTCGGGAAGGGGGTGCCGTCGTCGAGGCGCGGGGCGGTGCGCACCACGGTGGGGCGCCCGCACACGCAGCGGGCCGCGATGGCGACGACTCCGCGCGGCACCCTCCCCAGCTGCTCGGCCAGGGCCTCGAGGTCGGCCGACGACACCGGCTCCTGCATCTGGGGCATGGGGCTCACGGGGTCTCCTTCGTCTGCGGGGTGGTGGCCGGTTTCGGCGTGGTCTTGGGCGGATCCGACGGCGCCTGGTTGGGCTCCCCGGTCGGCAGCTCCTTCTGGGCGGGGTTGAGGGTCTTGCCGTCCGCCCCACCCTTCGATCCTGCCGGCGCGGTGCTGTTGGCCTGGCCGGCGGCCCGCGAGGAGTCCCGGAGCTCCTCGTACCAGGGGGCGTCCTGAGCGCCCGGGGTGGCCCCGCCGCCGGCCTCGGTCTCCTTCATGGAGTCAGCGCCGACGACGACGTAGCTGGTGTCGCCGGGCATGACGTAGCCGAGGCGCTCACGCACCTGGGAGCGCACGTAGGTGTCGTCCTTCCACTGGGCCAGCTCGTTCTCCAGGGTGGTGGAGGTGTCGGAGGCCTCCTTGATCCTGTCGACGACAGCGTCGTACTGGGCCTGCTGGGACAGGTAGGCGCGCAGGGAGGTGAAGATGACGACGAAGGCCAGCAGGCACACGACCGCCAGGATGACGACCCTGGGCGGCAGGGTCCGCCCGGGCACCGTCGTCGGCAGGCCCCGGGGCCGGGAGGCGGCCGAGCCGGAACCGGCCCCGGCCGCGGAGGCCGCCCGCTCGGCCGGAACCTGACGGGGCCGGGCGCCGCCGGCGACACGGCGCGTCCCGGACTGGCTGGAGGAGGGGCGGCGTGGAGTCATACCGGCATCCTGCCTCACCGGGGGCCGCACGAGGACGCACCCCACCGGGCGCGTTGCTCACGCCCCACTCATCACTCGCCCCCTGGTGGACGCGCAACAGCACCGTCCCGTAGACAACGCTTCGGGGCAGGCGGGAGAACCCGTCTGCCCCGAAGCGGTGGGGTGCGTCGTCGTCGAGTCGCGGCTGAGGCGCCGCGTCAGTCAGCGGCTCGACGCCGGCTGGTCGCTGTCAGGCTCAGGCCTGGAAGCGGGGGAAGGCGCCGGCGCCGGCGTAGACCGCGGCGTCGCCGAGGGCCTCCTCGATGCGCAGGAGCTGGTTGTACTTGTTGACGCGCTCGCCACGGGCGGGAGCGCCGGTCTTGATCTGACCGGAGTTGGTGGCCACGGCCAGGTCGGCGATGGTGACGTCCTCGGTCTCACCGGAACGGTGGGAGGTCATCGTCTTGTAGCCGGCGCGGTGGGCCATCTCGACGGCCTCGAGGGTCTCGGTCAGGGAACCGATCTGGTTGACCTTGACCAGCAGGGCGTTGGCGGCGCCGAGCTTGATGCCCTTGGCGAGGCGCTCGGGATTGGTGACGAAGAAGTCGTCGCCGACGATCTGGACCTTGTCGCCGATCTGCTCGGTGAGGTGCTTCCAGTCGTCCCACTCGTCCTCGGAGAGCGGGTCCTCGATGGAGACGATCGGGAAGTCGGTGATGAGCTGCTTGTAGTACTCGACCATCGAGGCGGTGTCCTGGGCCTCGCCCTCGAACTGGTAGGTCTTGGTCTTGTCGTCAAAGAACTCCGAGGAGGCGACGTCCATGGCCAGGGCGACGTCCTTGCCGGGCTTGTAGCCGGCCTTCTCGATGGCCTCGACGATGAGCTCGAGAGCCTCGCGGTTGGAGTCGAGGTTGGGGGCGAAGCCGCCCTCGTCGCCCAGGCCGGTGGACAGGCCGCGCTCCTTCACGACCGCCTTGAGGGCGTGGTAGACCTCGGCGCCCATGCGCAGGGCCTCACGGAAGGTGGGAGCACCGATGGGGGCGATCATGAACTCCTGGATGTCCACGTTGGAGTCGGCGTGGGAACCACCGTTGAGGATGTTCATCATGGGCACGGGCAGGACGTGGGCGTTGGGGCCGCCGACGTACTGGAACAGGTCCAGGCCGGCGGACTCGGCGGAGGCCTGGGCGGCGGCCAGGGAGACGCCGAGGATGGCGTTGGCGCCGAGCTTGCCCTTGTTGGGGGTGCCGTCGAGCTCGATCATGAGCTGGTCGAGACCGCGCTGGTCGGCGGCGTCGAAGCCGATGACCTCGGGGGCGATGATGTCGTTGACGTTGTCGACGGCCTTCTCCACTCCCTTGCCGCCGTAACGGCTCTTGTCGCCGTCGCGCAGCTCAACGGCCTCGAAGGCACCGGTGGAGGCGCCCGAGGGGACGGCGGCGCGAGCGGAAGCACCGTCCTCCAGGAGGATCTCGACCTCAAGGGTCGGGTTGCCACGGGAGTCGAGGATCTCGCGGGCGTGAACGTTCTCGATGAGGGCCACTTGGTGCTCCTTGCTGAGGGGATCGTGATGCGGTCGTCGGCGTCGGGCACGCTCGCGCGCGACTGCCGAATGCAGGATCAGCCTAGCGGGCCGACTCCCCCACCACGAGGGCCATGGTCCTGAGGATTGCACAGTGTTCACGCCCGGCGAGAAGACTGGACGACGGCGGTCCCTGGGTTCCGCCGTCGTTCTGGGGGCTCTGTGCGGCCCTACTGGCCGCTGGTCTCGGGCCGCTCGGCGCCCTGGCCGGCCTCGCCCGCAGCGCCGTCGGCCTGACCGGTGTGGCCCTGCCCGTCGGTCTGGCCGGAGTCGGCGGGCTGCTGGCCGCCCTGCTGAGGAGCCTGTTGCTGAGGCTGCTGCTGGCCACCACCCTGCTGCTGGGGAGCCTGTTGCTGGCCGCCCTGCTGCGGGGCTTGCTGTTGGGGGTCCTGCTGCTGTTGCTGGGGGGCCTGCTGCAGGCCACCGCCGAAGGGGTTGTTGCTGGCTTCCAGGCGGGGATCGGTCCGGGTCAGCCAGGCCTGAGCCTTATTCGAGTAGCGCGGGGAGATGTCACCGTCCAGCGTGCCGCGAACCTTGTCCAGGTCGGCGAGCACGACCTTCCCCTGCTGCCCAGCCTGCTCCGGGTGCTGAGAAAGCTGCTGGTACTGGCCGTTCAACAAACTCGCCCGCAGGTAGGTGAGCGTTTCCGGCTTGCGGGGCTGGAAACCCAGCCGCTCCTTGACCAGCTGCACGATCTGCGCGTCAGTGACAGTCAGGCCATGGGCCTGGCCGACCTCAACCAGGACAGGGGCCTGAAGGAGGCCGTTCACGATCTCAGACCGATTCACGCCCTGACGCACCAGGTTCTCCCAACCGAGTGCGGAGTCCAGCTCCTTGACCACGACGTCGACGTCCTTCTCACTGACGACCACGGAGTGGCGGGCCCCGTCCAGGCCGGTGTAGTGCATGTCGGCCACCTGGCCGGGGTGGTCGGAGCAGCCGGCGAGCGCCCCGACGGCGAGGAGGAGTGCAGCGCTGGCGGCGAGGACGCGCGTACGTGCGGCAAGGCTTCGGGTCACGGTCTGCTCCTGGAAGGGGACGACGCCGGAGGGCGACATGGTGTCACAACATTTCTGCCCCAGACCCTACCGTTCCGCCTGCGACGACGCACGCAGCCGGTGCTCCGCCACCCGCCGACGCGGCTCCGGCCGTACTGCACGAGGGTCGGGCGCTACTGGAGGAGGGTCGGGTGTATTCCAGGTAGCTGGGACCTTCGTGCAGTAGGCACAACTAACGGCCACTACATCCCCACCCTCGTGCAGTGACCAGCGGTTGCGCGGGCGGGATCGGCACGGCACCGTAGATATAGGTGAGATACGGGAGACAGAACGACTGACCGGCCGCGCTCTCATCCCACGTCTGCCACCTGCCCGTCAGCATGCGGGGCGGCCGTCAAGGAGGTACTCGCTCATCAGCCCACCCACCAAAGTCACCGGCTGTGAGGATCGCAGCCCGTCCACTCCCCGACTGGCGAGCACAAGGGACAGATTCCTCCCTCACGCCGGCAGATCGGCAGACGGGGCACTGTCAGTCGCCTACGGGATGCTGGTTGCCTTTCTGGCTCTGGCGGTGCTGTGGTGGGGTCAGACCCGGTCAACCGCTACCTACGGCATACCTGGGCCGACGACGACCCTCACCCTGTCCAGCTCCGCTCGCTCCGCAACCGAGGAACAGCAGCTCACGGCCGCCCGGCGACTGCGGGCACTTCTCACTGAGGAGGGCGTCAGTACGGTGAAGACCTCCCAAGGCGATGGTGACCCCATCCTCGTGGTCCTCGATCCCAAACAGCACATCGACTGGGCCGGCCCACTGAATACCGATTCGCGCCACGGTCTCTTTGTGATCCGCGGGACCTATTCGAGCACTGTGTGGAGGGCACGTGGACAGGCTCCGCTGGCACCTGCCGGACGCACCGTACTCGGCACCGTGAGCGTCCCGGGAGTCACGCCGTCGACCAGCAGTCTTCAGTTTGTGGAACCGCTTGGTAACGCGCCGTTGGGCACTGGGCAGCTGCTCCTGGGGACCACGGACCCGGCCTTGATCGCACGTGTCGGCTCTGTGCTGGAGGAGTCCGGGCTGACAGTCGAGAGCACCCGGCGGCAACCGGCACTGGTGTCCCTGGTGCGCGACTCAACAGTGGCCATGGCCGCACTGTTCGCCGCCCTGGGGATCGTCTGCACCGTCATGTCCCTGGCACTGTCACTGCCTGAGCAACGCGGAGAGATCCGGCTGCGTCGCCTGATCGGCGCCACCGAGGCGGCACTGGTCCGCGAGCGCTGTGGCCGGGAGCTGCTTCAGGTCATCGCGGGGACCGCAGTCGGAGCGTTGGGAGCAGGCGCTGCGACGGCGTTGGTGGCTCAGGCTACTCCCGCCCTGCCGGAGCTGGAGGTTCTGGCCGTGGGGGCGGTGGTGGGCGGAGCCGTGCTGTGGATGGCACGCCGGATCACCTTCGCCATCTGGTTGCATCTCGAGCTCAGAGGTGCCGGAGCATGATCCACACCGAGATCGCTGGCGCGCTGGGCACCGCATGGCGCCACCGTTGGAGCACCGCGGGTATCGCTCTCATGTTCACGCTGGTCAGCGTCATCCTCACCATGACACTGGCCGAGGTGATGACCCAGTCGTCAGTGGTGATGGCGGCCCAGCGTCTGCGCGAGCTCGACGCCACCACCTTCACGCCCTACTACCTCGGCGATCTGGACAACGATCCGAGTACTGGTTTGATGGAGGACCTGGGTGATCGCATCGCCTCAGGCTCCGCTTACACGATGATCCTCGGCAACGTGGAGGTCGGCGACCCCTCCTTCGCCGGAGGCAATCCAGTGGTGATCGTCGTCGGGCAGGCCGCTCAGAACGCCATGACCGGAGCCAGGCTCTGCTCGCCAGCGCCCTGCGCCATGGTTGGGGGTCAGGTCCCCCATCCCGTGGACGGACCGCTGCACGTCGGAGGTCGCAGCGTGCCGGTGGCAGGCAGAACGCCGTCGTCGGCCTCGCTCTTCGACCCCGCTGCGGTGGGGATCGACCTGGACAGATCGGTGCTGATCGTGTTGCCGCCCTCGAGCCTGGATCACCTGGATAGCACCGAGCAGGAGGAGGCCGTGTGGCGCACGGTTCTGCTCTCCGCCACCGACGACGACACCGAGCAGTTCATCACGGCTGCCAGGCAGGATCGGCTGGCCCTGGTTCCGCACCGGTTGGCCGCCGATCAGCCCGAGCGCTTCCGCAAGCTGGTGGTGTGGGCTGCCATGCACGGCGTCGGCTTGCTGGGGCTGACTGCCCTGGTCTCCATCGCCTACAGCGCCTCCATTCGGTCGGTGCTGCGACGCGAACGAGCCGACCTGCTGCTGCGTCATCTCTATGGCGCGACGTCGGCTCAGCTCACCATACGCCTGGCGGCCTTCCTGGCCGTCACCATGCTGGTGCTTCCGGCTCTGACGCTTCTTGCCTTGGCGGCCAGCACTCTGTTGAGGGGCGCCGCAGCGGCAGCCGGGAGCGCCCTCATCATCATCTACCTGGTCTTTCTCATGACTACAGTCCGCCGTGTGCGATTCGAGTTCGCGCGATCCGGGACAGTCCGATGACGCAGGCTTTGGAGCTGATCGAGGTCAGCGTCGATTACCACCGTGGCGGTCAGCCGGTCCACGCACTCGACTCGGCGTCGCTTGCCATCGGCCGATCCGAGTCGGTAGCGGTGATGGGGCCCTCCGGGTGCGGCAAGTCAACCCTGCTGGGCGTACTGGCACTGACGATCCCACCGACCTCCGGAAGCGTCCTCGTTGGCGGCGTCCCCGCTCCCTCCAGCCCGGATGGGCGAGCCCGGACCCGTAACCGCTTACTGGGCCTCATCCCTCAGAGCGGCGCGGTCATCGACCATCTGAGCGTGCTGGCGAACGTCTCTCTTCCCCTGGAGTACAGCAGGCCCCGCACCAGGCGCAGGGTCAGGCACGAGCGGGCCAGACAGGCCCTGGCCGACGTCGGGATCGGCTGGGCCGAGGCGACCACACCCCCGCGGCTCTCGGGCGGGGAGCGTCAGCGTGTGGCCGTCGCGCGAGCCCTGGTCAACCGGCCGCGCTGCATCCTGGCCGACGAGCCCACGGCGTCGCTGGACTCCGCCACCGCCCTGGAGGTCACGTCGCTGCTCATCTCCCAGAGCACCCGTCACGGCGGCAGCCTCATCATCGCCACGCACGATCCACGGGTGGCTGAGGCCTGTGACCGGGTCCTGACCATGCAGGACGGCCGGATCACCGGTTGAGGCGATCAAGCTCCCCTTGTCATTAGCACGTGCGTCAGCGGCGTTTGCGGTAGGTGGTGGCCTCGGTCTCGTAGGAGGTGTCGCCCTGGACGACGGCGCGCAGGAGCACCTCGGCCCACCGCACGACCTCCTCGCCGGACAGGGCCGCCCCGCCCATGCGGTTGGTGCCCGGGGCAGGCACCACGATGGTGCGCGTGGCGGGCTTCAGCACGGTCCCCGGGTAGAGGCGCGTGACCTTCATGCGCGCCGACTCGGGCAGGTCCACCGGGGCAAAGCGCACCGACTTGCCCTGGGCGACGATCTCGCGCACCCCCAGCTCGGCGGCCAGGGCCCGCAGGCGTGCCAGCGCCGCCAGGCGGGAGGTCGCCTCAGGCACGGGCCCGTAGCGGTCGGCCAGCTCCTCCAGGACGTCGTCGACCTGCTCCCCCGAGCGCGCCGCCGCGAACTTCGTGTACGCCTCCAGGCGCAGGCGCTCGTGGGGGATGTAGTCCTCGGGGACGGTGGCGTCCACGGGCAGCTCGATGCGCAGCTCGACGTCCTCCTCGTCGCCCTCCTCAAAGCCGATCACGTCGGCCCCGGCCTTCCCGGAGCGGGCCAGGGCCTTCTTGTAAGCGGCCACGGCCTCGGAGACCATGCGCACGTACAAATCGAAGCCGACCCCGGCGATGTGCCCGGACTGCTCGCCGCCGAGCAGGTTGCCCGAGCCGCGGATCTCCAGGTCCTTCATGGCCACCTGCATCCCGGCCCCCAGGTCGGTGTTGGTGGCGATGGTGCGCAGGCGCTCCAGGGCCGTCTCGGTCAGCGGCTTGTCCGAGGGGTAGAGGAAGTAGGCGTAGGCCCGCTCCCGGCCGCGCCCCACGCGCCCGCGCAGCTGGTGGAGCTGGGACAGGCCCATGCGGTCGGCACGGTCCACGATGAGGGTGTTGGCGTTGGACACGTCCAGCCCGGTCTCCACGATCGTGGTGCACACAAGCACGTCGGTCTCCTTGCGCCAGAAGGAGTCGATGACGGCCTCGAGCTGGTGCTCGTTCATCTGCCCGTGGGCGGTGGCCACGCGCGCCTCGGGCACCAGCTCGGCCAGGCGCGCGGCGGTGGCGTCAATGTCCTCGACCCGGTTGTGGACGAAGAACACCTGCCCTTCGCGCAGCAGCTCACGGCGGATCGCGGCGGAGACCTGCTTGGTCTCGTAAGCGCCCACATAGGTCAGGATCGGATGGCGGTCCTCGGGCGGGGTCGCCAGGGTGGACATCTCGCGCAGGCCGGTGACCGCCATCTCCAGGGTCCGCGGGATCGGGGTGGCGGACATGGACAGCACGTCCACGTTGGTGCGCAGCGCCTTGAGGGTCTCCTTGTGCTCCACCCCGAAGCGCTGCTCCTCGTCGATGATGACCAGGCCCAGGTCCTTGAACTTCACCTGACCAGTGATGAGGCGGTGGGTGCCGACGACGACGTCGACGCTCCCCTTCTCCAGACCCTCGAGCACCTTGGCGGACTCGGCGGCATCCTGGAAGCGGGACAGGGCCCCCACGGTCACCGGGAAGCCGGCGTAACGCTCGGTGAAGGTCTCGGCGTGCTGGCTCACCAGGAGCGTGGTGGGCACCAGGACCGCGACCTGCTTGCCGTCCTGGACGGCCTTGAAGGCGGCGCGCACGGCGATCTCGGTCTTGCCGTAGCCGACGTCGCCGCACACGAGGCGGTCCATCGGCTGGGCCTTCTCCATGTCGGCCTTGACCTCGTCAATGGTGGAGAGCTGGTCGGGGGTCTCGGTGTAGGGGAAGGCCTCCTCCAGCTCGGTCTGCCAGGGGGTGTCGGGGCTGAAGGCGTGACCGGTGGTGGCGGCGCGGGCGGCGTAGAGGCGCACGAGCTCGCCGGCGATCTCGCGCACGGCCTTGCGGGCCTTGGACTTGGTCTTGGCCCAGTCGGCGCCGCCCATCTTGCTCAGGGCGGGGCTGTCGCCGCCGACGTACTTGGTGACCTGGTCCAGGGCGTCGGTGGGCACCAGGAGGCGGTCGCCGGGCTGGCCGCGCTTGGAGGGCGCGTACTCGATGACGAGGTACTCGCGGGTGGCCGAGGAGCGGGCCCCACCCACGGTGCGCCGGCTCAGCTCGATGAAGCGCCCCACCCCGTGCTGGGCGTGGACCACGAGGTCCCCGGCGTGCAGGGACAGGGGGTCCACGGAGCGGCGGGTGCGGCGGGCCGGCAGGCTGCGGCGCTCGCGGGGGCCTGCCGAGGCCCGCCCGGTGAGGTCGGACTCGGCGATGAGGGCCAGGCGCAGGCCCTCAGCGAGGAAGCCATGGCCGGCGCTGGCCTGGGTGACGCGCACGACGCCGTCGCCGGGGCCCGCCGTCGGGGCACCGGCCGAGCCGTCGGCGTCATCAGAAACAGCGGCAGGGTCGGGGGCCCAGTCGCCGTCGCGGCCGAGTTCGCCGACCTCCGAGAGCTGGTCGACGATGCGGGCGGGGACGTCGCCGTCGCCCAGGAGCTGGGCCATGCGCCGGCCGGGTCCGGGACCGTCGGTAGCCACGACGACGGTCCAGCCCTGGCGGGCAAGCCGGCCCAGGTCGGCCACGGCCCGCTCGAGCTCGCCGCGGTAGGTGTGGGGGTCGCTGAGGTCCAGGCGGGTGGTCTCGGGGCCGGCGGCCAGGGCGGTGAAGGACCACCAGCCTCGGTTGGAGGACAGGGCCAGGGCCCGGGCCTCGGCCAGGTGGGCGAAGGCGGCGGCGGACAGGTCGACGGGAACCGTGCCGCCGGAGGCCGCTGAGGTCCAGGCGGCGGCGAGGAACTCGGTGGTGGTGGCGGTCAGGTCCTCGGCGCGCTTGCGCACCCGCTCGGGCTCCAGCAGCACCGTGAGTCGGTCACCGACGAGGTCCAGCAGCGGGACCATCTTCTCGACCAGGACCGGGGCGAGGGACTCCATGCCCTCCACGGCGATGCCCTGGCTGATCTTCTCCAGCATGTCGGCGGCGCCGGGGACGGCGGCGACCAGGGCGGCGGCGCGCTCGCGCACCGCGTCGGTGAGGACCAGCTCGCGGCAGGCGGTGGCGGTCACGGCGTCCAGCGTCTCAATGGTGCGCTGGTCGGCGACGGCGAAGGAGGAGACCTCGTCGATCTCATCGCCGAAGAAGTCCACGCGCACCGGCCGGGGCTCGGAGGGCGGGAAGACGTCGAGGATGCCGCCGCGCACGGCGTACTCGCCGCGGGACTCGACCATGTCGACGCGCGTGTAGGCGGCGGCCTCCAGGCGGCGGGCGGTCTCCTCCAGGCCGACGGCCAGACCGGGGGCCAGCTGGACGGGCTCGAGCTCGCCGAGCCCGGCGATGACGGGGGCCAGCAGGGCGCGCACGGGAACGATGAGGACGCGAATCGCCCCACCCTCCTCGGGGTGGGCCAGGCGTCGCAGGACCGACAGGCGCTGGGCGACGGTGTCGGCGCGCGGCGAGAGGCGCTCGTGGGGCAGGGTTTCCCAGGCGGGCATGACGGCGACGTCGTCGGCCGGCAGGTAGCTGCGCAGGGCCAGCGCGGTCTCCTCGGCCTCGCGGCCGGTGGCGGTGACGACGAGCAGGGGCGTGCCGGAGACCTCGGCGGAGCCGGTCGCCGGCGCGTCGCCGCCAGCGACCCTCTGGACGCCCTCCTCCCCCAGGGCCATGGCGGCCAGGACGGCGGGCCGGGCCCCCGGGGCGACGACGAGGCTGCGGTCGGTGCGCGAGCGGGAGGAGGCGGCGCGGACGGTGCGGGCGATGTCGGCGTCGGCGAGCAGCGAAGGCAGGAGCGCAGTCAGGAGCACGGCCGCGAGTGTACCTCGAATACCACAAAGCAGCGGGGCACTAATACCTTTTTCGCGTCCACGAAACTAGAGAAAATCACTCTCAAATATTATACCCCCATCTACATCCACGCACTCACCTCAAAATCCTCAAAAATCTACTTCGCCATCATCTTCGGCAGAATCAAACAAAGAAGCCCGGTCCTGAAAGGTTGCTGCGCAATCCTTCAGTAAGCGCACACTTTCCATGAGAGGTGGATACAGAGAATCCTGGAAGACTCCATCTTCCCACAACAACCTCCTAATTCCGGACTTAAACTCTGCCGGAACCCTTAAAGTCACTACAGAGGCCCTTGGCGACTTTGCAACTCCATTGAAGACTCTACCCCACTGATCTCTATATTCAAGTTTTGGAAACCAAATCGGAAGTGAAGACACATTCCGAATATCTATTAGGTTTACGTCATCGCAACTCACACCTAAGTGGGCCCCATCTTCAGGTAATCCCCCGACTATAAAATAACCTCTCTGAGAGATCATCCTCACATCAAAAAATGGGAAAAGTACCGGAAATACAGAGCTTCTCCACACACTTTCAATGAAAGCATCCTCCGCACCCTGCCACCAATTCAATTCAACATTAATTTCTGAATCGAAAGGGACTGAAGGCCGTGAATCTTGGTCCACAAAAATCAAGAAAAGACGGCCATCCTCCGAATCTAGCTCATTGCACGCAAAATACAGCGCCACCCGCCAATCTGTCGACATATCGATAAGCCTTGTTGGAACACCGTGATGTTGCAGAACCGCCAGCAATTCAAGAGGTGAAACCCCTCGCCCAATTCCAATGTGCGGAGAACGTGCGGTATCAATTACAATCCTCTCCGCTTCAGCCATCTCAAGCTCACTATCTACACCCAGATTATCGGTGGCATCAAGTAGGCGATATAAAGAAGAGGTCAACCCCCACTCACTGCATGCCTGCCCCCGAAAAAAACATACCTTCTCGTCTTTAGAGGAAGAACCACCAGGCTTCCCAACGCCCATACGAGAATGCCGGTATCGGGGTAGGCTCTTAAACTCTCGTTTTAAGTGCTCATAGAATGAGCGGGCGTCAAGCTGGTTAGAGAGCAACTCTCGCTCACCTAAAAAATCACTAACAGTCCATTCTGTCGTCACAGGAAATCACCTCTCTGGAATCTATGGCGCATTGACAACAGTGATGTTACACCAATGTCGATCTTACAGCAGCCCAGAAGAGATAGGACATTGAAAAGGCAGATCTTATGTGTGCCCACACTTACATAGAAGTTATTTTTCAATGCAGACAAAAGAGGCTACGAATTATCGCCCACTGTTACGTGGGTGAGTGCCCGGCGGGACCAGTCCCCGCTGCGGATCCGGTTCCAGGGGTTGGCGTGCCCGGCGACGACGCCCACGCCCCCACCCGTGGTCTTGTTGCGACTCTCCAGCAGGACGGAGACCTGCGCTGAGGCGGCCATGCCGGCGATGAGCCACACAACGGTGCCGATCTGGGTGATGAAGGCGACCGTGCCGTAGGCCGGAATGAGGCTGAGCAGGGCGATCTGCGCGGGGTTGGAACGCTGAACGACGGCCCGGAAGCCGTAGACCAGCAGCCCCACCATGATGAGCACCACGGGGAGCCAGCCGAAGCGCAGCGCGGTCAGCAGCAGGTGGTTGTCGATGGAGCTGTAGCCGCCCCAGGACACCGAGTCCCCTGACTTCTGGTAGACCGGGGACAGTCCCAGCGGCTTGAGCTGACGCACCAGGACGAGGATGTCACCGCGGTAGCCGGCCGAGTCCTCCTGCTCACGGCCGGCTGAGTCGAAGACGCCCAGGACGTAGGGCAGCAGCACGCTGCCCACGCCGACCAGCACCATGAGGAAGCTCATCCGCCACAGGGCGGGGATGTTGGTGTGCACCTGCATGAGGCTGAGGATGACGGCGATGACGGCGCAGGCGATCGCCGAGCGGGAGAAGGTCGGGATGGTCGCCCCCAGAACGAGGGCGCCGGCCGCGATCCGGTAGCCGGGCCTCCACCGCGTGGCCAGGATGAGGGGAATCCCGGCCGCCAGGCACACGCCTAGGGCGATGGGGTGGCCGAAGGCCCCCTCGACGCGGGTGAAACTGCCCCGAGCCAGGGGCGGGGCCCACTCCTCGTAGAGGTTGTTGTCGATGGTGATGTAGCTGAAGGGGTTGATGGTGGTGACGGCCTCGAACAGCGCCAGCACCGCCACCACGATCCACACGACCGCCAGGACCTCGGCCATGCGCCGCAGCCCGAGCCGCTCCACGAGCAGCCGTCCGGCGAGGTAGGCGGGCAGAGCGCCGAAGACGACGTCGGACAGGACGTAGTTGAGCGGCGAGCCCGCGGCGACGGACAGGCCCACCAGGCACCAAGCGGTGGCGACCATGAAGTCACCGCTGGTCAGCCGCCACGAGAAACCGGGCAGGAGGGCGACGATCACCAGGAAGCAGGCCAGGGTGGCCGGAGGCACATTGGGCTCGAAGGGGATCATCACCCACACCGGCACGAAGCCGATGGCGCCCATGACCAGGCCGGCCCCGACAATGGGGCGGCGGTGGATGCGGTCGGCCACGAAGATGAGGACCGCCAGACCGGCGGCCACCATGGGGAGGACGATGAACAGGGTCCTGACGAAGGACATCATTCCTCCCTTGTTCTGTCATGACCGCGGTGATGTCACGGTGGTCGGTAGGTGGTCGGTAGGTGGTTGATACGTGGCTTGTCGGCGGACGGCCGGTGGGGCGGCAAGCCGCCACAGGCTGCTGTGAGAAGTACCCGGGAAGATGCTGGAAGAGCCTCCGAGGCCCTGACCAAGGTCAGGAGCAACCGGAAGAAGTCCGACGTCGTCGCCCCGGCTGGGCCGACCCCGACGCCTTCTTCACTGCTGGTGCGGGGTCCTCGGACCCCTCGCCCGTCACACGGTTCCGGTGAAAGACTCACCACATCGCCCGCTCCCCCACGTCTGAGGATTCCAGGCGTGGCCGGGGGCGCAGCGAAGGCTACTACAGTCGCCGAGACCTAAGCGTGATCTTACAGTTAGGGTTGGGCCGTAGCCTTTCAGCATCCGCCGGGCCATGCGGCCCACGGTGCCCGACGGGCCGCCGGAACCGACCAGATCCAGATCATCCCCAGACCAGATGAGGAGCAGCGTGCAGCCGTCGCAGATCCTTCACGCCATCCGCAGGAACCTTGTGGCCTGCCTCGTCATCCTGCTCGTGTGCATCCTGGCCGGGCTGGGAGTGGCCTTGGCGACGAAGCCGGTCGCCGCGGCCACCACGACCCTGGGCATCCAGCCCAAGTCCAAGGAGACCCCGTCTTTCTCCACCCAGGCCAAGGACCTCATGCCGACCCTCGTGGAGCTCTCCACGAGCCCAAAGGTCCTCGATCCGGCGGCGGCCAACCTGAACATGGAGACCACCGACCTGTCGGACGCCCTGACGGTCACCAACCCGCCTGAGACGCTGGTCCTGTCCATCACCGCCAAGGCCAGCAGCAAGCAGAAGGCCGTCGACATGGCCCAGGCGACGGCCGACTCGCTCAACAAGGAGCTCACCTCCGGCGAGCTGCTGGGCAAGCAGGCCCTGGGCATGACGACGAGCACCACCTCGCCCGCCACGCCGGCCAACACCACCATGGAGCGACCCGGCGCCCGGGCCGCGGCGATCTCCGGACTGCTGCTGGGGCTTCTGGCCTCCGTCTCCTACGCGATGTTCCGTCACCGGCGCGACAGCGGCCACGGCGCCGACAGAGGCGCAGAGATCCACCCCGGGCGCACCGCGGCCACGCTGAGCGCCCTGAGGCAGAAGACCTCGGACCTGCTGCGACCGAGCCAGCCGCCCGCGCAGCCTCAGGTGCAGGCGCAGCCGCCCTACCAGTATCAGCAGCTCCCGGCCCAGTCTCCGGTCCCGGCCTCCCCCGAGGCCTCCGTCATCCCGGCCCCCGGCGCCATGGCCCCGCAGGCAGCCCCCGCCTCGATGCCGTCCCCCGCTTCCGCGCCCATGCTGCCGGGCTCGACGTCGGCCCCAGTACCGGCCTCTCAGCCGACGGCCTCATCAGCACCGGCCCCGACCTTCCCGGCCCCGCAGTCGCCCCAGTCGCCCCAGCAGACGACCGCGATGCCCGCGATCTCCGACTCCGCGAACCCGGCCGCCCAGCCGGTGCCCTCCGCCCAGGAGCCGACCCACGCCCCGGCGCCGCTGTCGTCGCCGGCCTCCCCGATGCCGACGTACTCCCCCGCCTCGCAGAGCCCCGTCTCCATGAGCGCGGCGCCGCTGTCGTCACCCTCGGCGGCCTCCGTCTCCGCTCAGTCCTCGGTACAGCCCTCCACCCCGGACCCGGCACACAGCTTCACCTCCGGCATCACCTCCGCCATGCAGCGCCAGCAGGCCGACCTGCCCGCCCCGGGCGCCTCGTCCGAGACCATCTCGGCCGAGACCATCTCGGCCGGGACCGTCTCGTCCCAGTCGGCCTCCGAGACCAGCGCCTCTTACAGGCACGCGCCGTTGCCCCCTCCGCTTCCCACCCCCGCCGACCTGACGGTGCCGGCCTCCCCGTCGATCGCTGTGCAGCCCTACACGGCCGCCCCGACTTCCGGGAGTCACCGTTTCCCGGGCGCACCCGACGGCCCCACTCGGCGCAGCACCGCCCTGCCCACCGGACAGACCGTCTCAGGCTCCTCAGCCTCCCCGGCCTCCTCCGCCCCCTCGGCGGGACCGTCCTACCAGTACCCGCCGGCTCCGACGTCGGCCCCGGCACCAGTCACCTCGTCTGCCGGCTCCCCTGCCTCCACCACGCCGGCCACCGGGCGCCGGCGCGTCTCAGCGCCGACGTCGAGCTCCGCGCCGAGCACGCCCGTCCGACGGCGCATCACCTCGCCCTCGGCGGATCGCTCGGTGTCATCGGCCGGCTGGCAGGATGCCTCCGCCCTGCCGACGACGACGGGCCGACGCCGGGCCCAGCCGACCTCGTCGGCCCCCGAGCCCCCGGCCGCCGCCGAGGTCTCACGCGTCGCGGCGCGCACGCAGGACTCGGCCTCCGAGACCGACTCCCCCTCCCCTTCGACGTCGATGCGTCAGCAGGCGCCCTCGCGCCGGCAGACCCTGGCTCGACGCCGGCGGATGTCCAAGCCGCGGCTGACTCTCGTGACGCCGCTGTCCGAGGAGTCCTCCATCGAGCAGACCCGCCATCTCACGCCGGTGTCGGCGTCAACGGGTGGACGCCACCGCAGTCCTGATCGGCCGGACGCCCCGCCGCTGCCTCCGCCGCCGTCGATCCAGCCCAGCCAGCAGATGGCCTCAGCGTCGTCGGCCTCCTCGGCCCGCCACACAGCCTCCGCCTCGGCTGCCTCTGCGGCCTCGGCCGGTCGCCGCAGGCAACCGACGCGCCGCTCCTGGTGAGCCGGCTGCCGGCACCAGCGTCAAGGGCGGGTCCGATGCTCAAAGCAACGGACCCGCCCTTCATGTCTACACCGGACCAGGCTGGTTCCCGGCCAGGATCCCGCCTGGCCGGAGCGCTCAGTTGTCGTCCTCCTCATCGGTGGCCTGGTCCTCGTCGGCGGCCTGCTGGTTGCCGTCCTGGTCCGCGTTGTTGGCGGCGTCCTTCGCCTCAGCGGCGGGCTTGGCCTTCTTGCCCTTCTCCTTGTTGTTCTGCGCCGTCTTGGGGACCGTGAGGCTCGGGATCTGGGCGGTGATGGTGTTGCCGCTGGGGTCGGAGACCACCAGGCGGTAGGTGTGATCGCCGGGCGAGCAGGTGGTGTCCTCCAGGCTGTGGCTCTTGAGGGCCCAGCGGGTGTCGCTGATCTTCTCGGTGGCCACCGGCGTGGTCTCGTCATCCCGGTAGAGGCTGTAGGTCAGGGTCGGGTCGTCGCGGTCCCAGGTGGCGTTGAACCCCACCCTCACTGAGCTCGAGGTCGTCACCTCCGCCTTGGCCGCCAGGGTCTCGGCCTTGCCCTCGGGGGGCAGCGTGGGCTGGCCCGCGCGCTTGGGGTAGCGCACGATCCCCTGCTGGACCTTGCCGTCGGCCTCGATGAACTCGCCCACCATGAGGATGTAGGAGTCGGTGACGTCGACCTTGAAGGCGGCCTGGGACGTCTTCGTGAACTTCCCCGCCTCCAGGTCCGGGTACCAGCCGATGATCGTGGGGCTCTTGAGACCCGAGGTCGACCAGTCCTGGTACCCGTCGACCACCCCCTGGTGGCGGATGGTGATGTCAGGGCTGTTGGTGAAGGCCATGGCCCGCACGTACAGGGGGTGCTGACCGTCCTTGCGCACCTCGGGCATGTTGGGGAACCCGTAGATGGTCTCGCAGGAGTGGGCGTGCCCCACCGTGTAGACGGTGTCCTTGGTGGGGGCGATCCCGTAGGTGTCACCGTGGCAGGGCTCGAGCCAGACGAGGTTGCCGTTCCAGTCGGCCTTGAAGCTCCCTTCGAGGTTGGCCTCGTCGAGGCGCCCGACGGCGGAGTAGGCAGTGCCGTAGAAACCGTCCTCGTCGACGGCGATGTCGAAGATGGCGGCCTTCTCACCGGCCGTGCGCACCGTGTCGTTGACCGGCATGGGCAGCACCTCACCAGTGGAGGCGCTCAAAAGCGCCATCCCGTATCCGGGCTTGCTCGAGCCGTTGACCGTGGAGAAGGAGCCACCGATGACGACCTTGGAATGGTCCGGGGAGACCTCGATCGCGTAGACCTGGGCGTTGGGGCCCTCGGCGGAGGCGGTCCAGTCCAGGAGCTCACCGGTGGAGGCCTTGAGGGCGGCCAGGCGGGTCCGCTGCTGGTTGTTCACCTTGGTGAAGTAGCCCCCGACGTAGAGGGTGTCGCCGGCCACCGCGATGTCCTTGACGGTGGTGCTGAACACGGGCTTGAAGGAGGAGATGAGGGTGCCGTGCCCGTGGGAGATGTCGAAGGCGGCCAGACGGCTGTGCCACTCGTTGTTGACCTTGTCGAACTCCCCGGCGACGTAGAGGGTCTTGCCGTCCTCGGAGAGGGCCAGGCTTCGTCCCGCGCCATTGAGGGTGGGGGCGAAGTCCTCAATGAGCTTCCCGGTGTTGAGGTCGTAGGCCAGGATGTTGGAGCGCGGGACCTCTTGTTGTCCGGCACGGGCCCCGGCCGGGCGGGCATTGTTGAAGTTGCCGACGACGTAGACCACGTCGCCGACGACGAGCTGCCCCCAGGCGACGCCGTCGATCTGCACCGTGGGCAGGGGCGCGGCCGTGTAGGTGGGCTCCCGGGAGGACTGGCCGGAGGGGTCAGTACCAGCGGCAGCGGCGGCCTCGTTGTCACCGACGTCGCCGGAGCCGTCGCCCGGGTCGTCTCCGTCGGCATCGGCCTCGGTCTCCTGAGCCGAGGCCACCGGGGCGGCGGGGGTCAGGACAACCATCGAGGCGAGCAGGAGCGGCAGGAGGGAGACGATGATGGCAAGACGGGGGATGGGGGAGAGACGACGCACAGGAACCTCCGGTATATATGGCGAGCGACGCGCAAGCGGATCACAGATCATCGCTGGTACCGGGACGGATGAGGCCCACATGAGTCACCGGATGAATGTCTGCGATAACGATTAATGTAACTGGTAGCGCTTGTTAGTTCGGGGAGCGCATCCGACCATGCGGAACACGAAGAGGCAACGAAAGGAACACAATTCGATGACGGCGCCACGCTACGTGACCGCAAGGTCGGTTTGCAACGAAATCGTTATCTGAAGGTTACTGCACACTTCGAGCGCGACTCGCCGTCATGGGGAGCCCACCCCATGAAAAACGCCCTCGCCGGGCCCGGTGAGGGGCTCGGCGAGGGCGGGAGCGCGGCGGCCGGAGCCGGCGCGCGGTGGCTCATGGGGGTCCTGCGAGGAGCGGACCCGACTGTCTCAGTCGCCGGCGACGCCGACGGTGTCGAAGAGCTCCGCCACTGAGCCGTCGTCGAAAACGGCCTTGATGGCGCGCGCCAGCAGCGGCGCGATCGGCAGGACCGTCAGCTGCTCGAAGCGCTTGCCGGCGGGGATCGGCAGGGTGTCGGTGACGATGACCTCGCGGGCCCCGCAGGTGGAGAGCCGGTCCACAGCCGGCCCGGAGAGCACCCCGTGGGTCGCGGCGACGATGACGTCCTTGGCCCCGGAGTCCAGGAGCACCTGGACGGCCTTGGCGATGGTGCCGCCGGTGTCGATCATGTCATCGACCAGGACGCAGGAGCGTCCCTCGACGTCGCCGACGACGCGGTTGGCCACCGACTCGTTGGGGCGGGTGACGTCGCGGGTCTTGTGGACAAAGGCGAGCGGGGTGCCGCCGAGCTGGTTGGCCCAGCGCTCGGCCACCCGGATGCGGCCGGCGTCGGGTGAGACGACGGCGGCATTGGCCGGGTCGACGCGGGTGCGCACATAGTCCACGAGCACCGGCTGGGCCCACAGGTGGTCCCAGGGGCCGTCGAAGAAGCCCTGCTCCTGGGAGGTGTGCAGGTCCACGCTCATGAGGCGGTCGGCGCCGGCGGTCTTGTAGAGGTCGGCCACGAGGCGGGCGCTGATGGGCTCGCGCCCCAGGTGCTTCTTGTCCTGACGGGCGTAGGGGAAGAAGGGGGCGACCACGGTGATGCGCTTGGCGGAGGCGCGCTTGAGGGCGTCAACCATGATGAGCTGCTCCATGAGCCAGTCGTTGACGCGGTCGCCGTGGGACTGGACGACGAACACGTCGCAGCCGCGCACCGACTCGTTGAAGCGGACGTAGGTCTCCCCGTTGGCGAAGTCGTAGGCCGTGGAGGACAGCACCTCGGTGCCGAGCTCGCTGGCCACGTCCCGGGCGAGCTCGGGATGAGCGCGTCCGGAGACGACGACCAGCCGTTTCTCACCCTTGGTAATGATGCCCGTCATGACGTGGTTCCCTTCTCACGGCCGGTGCGGCCCTCGATGTGACTGTTGGAGACGGAGGTGAAGGTCAGTGATCGCTTCGGCCGGCAGAGCCATGACGGCCTCACCGGTCGGGGCCGAAGCTGCGGTGCGCTCATGCGTCAGGCCTGGGCGGCATCGGCGTCGAGCTGGCTGAAGGGGGCCACGACACAGCCGGCCGGGATGACGGCGTCGGTGAGGATCGCGTAGGCGCCCACCCGGGCACCCTGGCCGATCCGGGTGGTTCCGCGTACGAGGACACCCTGCTCGAGGGTGACGTCCTGAGCGAGCTCGGCGGTGACGTCCACCCAGGTGGAGGCCGGGTCGACGACGCCGACGCCCTGGGCCATCCAGCCGGCCAGGACGCGGCGGTTGAGCTCGGCGCCGAGCTCGGCGAGCTGGGCGCGGTCGTTGCAGCCCTCGACGAGCCAGTGGTCGGTGGCGACCAGCGCGCTGGTGGACCGGCCGGTCTGGTGGGCATGGGCGACGACGTCGGTGAGGTAGACCTCGCCCTGGTCGTTGTCCGTGCCCAGGGTCGCCAGGGCGGTGCGCAGGTGGGCGGCGTCGAAGACGTAGACGCCGGCGTTGATCTCGCGGATAGCGCGCTGGGCCTCGCTGGCGTCGCGCTGCTCGACGACGGCCGAGACGGTGCCGTCCGCCTCGCGCACGACTCGCCCGTAGCCGGTGGGGTCCTCGAGCTCGGTGGTCAGCAGGGTGACGGCATCCCCGCGCTCATGATGCTGAGCCAGGAGTTCCTTCAGGGTGGCGGTGTCCAGCAGCGGGACGTCCCCGCTGGTGACGACGACGGGCCCGATGAGGTCCTCGGGGAGGGCGGCCAGCCCGCAGGCGACGGCCCGCCCGGTACCGGGCACCTCGTCCTGGTCGGCCGGAACGGCATCGGGGGCGACCTCGGCGAGGTGGGCGATGACGGCGTCGCGCTCGTGGCGCACAACGACGACGAGGTGCTGGGGCTCCAGCCCCCTGGCCGCGGTGACGGCGTGGTCCACGAGGCTGCGACCGCCGATCCGGTGCAGGACCTTGGGGGTGACCGATCGCATACGAGTTCCCTTGCCTGCGGCCATGACGATGACGGCGGCGGGTGCGGTTGACGTCACGTGTCCTCTTCTCACAGGTTCGCGCCCGGGCTCCCGACGTCTCCGGCCGCGACCGGGCGGAGGCCGGGGACGGACTCCAACGGTTTCTGAAATCAGGTACGGATGGACGGTTGGCGCGTATCCCGCCGGCGACCGGGTGACCGCCGTCGGGCGTGAGAGCGAGGGAACCCCAACGCCGCTCATGCTACGCCGCTCCGCCCCCAGGATTCGAACCCGGGCCTCAAGGCTCCAAAGGCCTGCGTGCTGCCGCTACACCAGGGCGGAAGGACGCATCCCGACCCGGGCCTGACGGCGAGGGGCGAGACGCCGGGACAGTCTCTCATGTCCCGGTCGCACTCGGCACCTTCGCGGCGGCTCAGCGCGCCCCGGTCGCGCCCGGTTGCGCCCCGGTCGCCTCCAGGACCGGACCTGGCACCGGGTCTCCCGTCTGAGCGGGGCGTATGCCACACTCCTCGGACTTCGCGGTCGGCTGGGAGGACAGGGCAGGATGGGGGCATGTCCAGTTCCCCCTCCGCTCCCCCTCCCTCCTCCGGCAAGCCGGCAGCGGTGCGACTCATCGAGCTCGACGGGCTGCGCGGGCTGGCCGCCGTCGTCGTGCTCATCCACCACGCCCTGGAGACCGTCCCCGCACTGGCGGAGGTCGGGGCGCGGCCCGGCACCGTCCCCACCGGCACCTTCAACCGGATCCTCACCCAGAGCCCCCTCCACCTGCTGTGGGCGGGCCATGAGGCCGTCCTCATCTTCTTCGTCCTGTCCGGTGTGGCCCTGACCTACCCGGTGGCCCGCCGCCACGCCCAGGGGCGGCGCTTCGACTGGGTCGACTACGCCCCGAGGCGCTTCGTGCGCCTGTGGCTGCCGGCGGCGGCCTCCACCACCTTCGCGGTCATCGCGATGCTGCTCGTGCCGCGCTCGGAGGATCCGGCGCTGGGGCACTGGATGACCGTCACTCACCCCGTGGGGCTCGGGGCGCGCCAGATGCTCATGGAGTACCTGCTCATCCCCAAGCACGCCTACCGCAATACCGTCCTGTGGTCGTTGCACGCCGAGGCGATCTTCTCCTTCGTGCTGCCCCTGATGATCCTCGGGGTGGCCCTGTGCGCCCGCTGGCGGATCTCCTGGCTGCCGGTGGTGGCGGCCCTGGCGGTGCCCGTCATCACCGCCAGCCCCGGCTCGGGCAGCTACCTGCCGGTCTTCACCGTCGGCGCGGTCATGGGCTGGGCCTGGGGGCACAACCCCGCCCCGGTGCCGCAGCGCCCCCAGCCCTGGGCGGCGGCGCAGGCCCTGGTGTGCCTGCTGCTCATCACCCTGGCCTGGTGGCCGGGGATGGAGAGCCACACGGCTCAGCGTCTGGCCAACGCGGTCACCCTGGCGGCCGCGGCCTACCTGGTCCACCTCGTGGTGCGGGCCGGGGCGCTGCGCGGCCTGCTGCGCTCGCGCACCGTGCAGTACCTGGGCCTCATGTCCTTCTCCCTGTACCTGGTGCACGAGCCGGTCGTGGTCTCGCTGCGGCTGCTGACGCACTCGATCTCGCCGTGGTGGGTGCTCATCCTGGCGCCGTTGGCCTCGGCGCCGCTGACCTGGTTGTTCCAGCGCTACATCGAGGCCCCCAGCCACCGGCTGGCCCGCCGCACCGGGGCTCTGGCCTCGGCGCGCTTCGCCCAGTGGTCCGAGCGCCGTCGCCCCACCCGGCCGGCGGACCACAGCGAGAGGGGCTAGGGCCATGGCGGCCAAGCGCACCCGTATGAGCGCCAGCGAGCGGCGCGAGCAGCTCATCGCCGTGGCCCGCGGGCTGTTCGCCGAACGCGGCTTCGACGCCACGAGTGTGGAGGAGGTGGCGGCCCGCGCCCAGGTGTCCAAACCGGTGGTCTACGAGCACTTCGGCGGCAAGGAGGGCCTGTACGCCGTCGTCGTCGACCGGGAGATCACCACGATCTCGGCCGCGATCTCCTCGGCGATCGCGGACCCGGCCGCGGACGCCGCGGCGGCGCCGGAGGCCGGGCGTCACGAAACAGGAGGATCTGACGCCTCCGGCTCGGCCTCACGGGTCGCCGAGCGGGCCGCCCTGGCCCTGCTGACCTATATCGAGGACTCCCCCGACGGTTTCCGCATCCTCTCGGCCGGCTCGGACCGCGCCGCCGGCACCTACTCCACGCTGCTGGCCGACGTCGCTATCGAGGTCTCCGGGATCCTCGCCTCGCAGTTCGCCGCCCACGACCTCGACCCGCGCACGGCCCCGTTGTACGCCCAGATGCTGGTGGGTATCGTGGCCATGCCGGCTCAGTGGTGGTTGGAGAACCGCTCGATGAGCAAGGAGGAGGTGGCTGCCCACATGGTCAACCTCGCGTGGAACGGCCTGCGCGGCCTGAAGGCCGAGCCCACCCTCCACTCCGGCCCCGCAGACAACTCACACGGCTCCGAGGACGCCTCGGGGGCGGGGACCGACTCGCGCACCGAGAGCGCCGTCCACCGCCACAGCGCCACCGAGTCCTCCAACGCGCCCTGAGCGCTGCCGAGGAGTCACTCGCCCCCGCATCGTCGTTGGTCCCACCGCGCCTGGCGGCGTCTCGTCGCATTGGTCACTACCCGACCGGTCGATCACCCTGCGAGTGCCAGCAATCCTCAAACCCCGACGACCCAACGAGTTCTGAGAAGTGCCCGGGAAGGAGGTGAGTCACTTCCTGTGCCCGGCTCTTGCCCCAAACGGCGCGCTATTCTGTTGCTCCCGCAATCACCGAAACGGAACCCATGGACCCGGAAACCCTCATCATCGCGCTGCGCAAGAACGCAGTCCTGGTGGTCATGCACGTTGTGCTGGGCACCATCATCGGCACTGTCTTCGGCCTGTTGACGCCGGCGCAGTACACCTCCACCGCCAATGCGAATCTGGGTGTGGAGAACAGTGAGGCCAACCTCCCCAACACCTTCAACTACCTGACCTCCATCATGCCGACGTTGGTGGAGATCGGGACCTCGGAGAGCACCTTCGCGGAGGTCTCCAAGGACACGGGGATCAGTCAGGACGAGCTGCGCAAGTCCGTCTCGGTGACAAGCAAGACCGGCACCACCCTGGTGGAGATCCGAGCCACCAGCACGGATCCCCAGCGCGCCCACAGGATCGCCGAGGCCGAGCTGACCGCCCTGGACTCGGTGGCCCGCGACCTGTCCAGCTCCGGGCAGGCGGGAAACACCACCGCGACGCTCAAGGTGGTCGACTCCCCCACGACCCCCTCCGCCCCCTCGAGCCTGTCGGCCATGTCGACCGCGCTGATCGGGACCGCCATCGGGCTGGCCGCCGGCGCCATCGTGGCGATCCTGCTGTACTTCCTGAGTCAGAAGAACCCGCAGGACAAGGTCGAGGACCCGCTGCTCATCATTGGGCGTCGTCGCTCTCGGGAAGACGCCTGACCGGCCGTGGCCCAGACATGGTCGCAGGGCACTTCCCACCAGGACTCGCGGACGCCGTCGGGCGCTGATCCTGAATCGAGCCGCGAACCGGGGACGACATGGCGGCGGCTGGAGATGGCGATCGCCGTCGTCCTGCTGGTCTGCGTGGGTGTGCGCCGCGAGTTGGCGGCAGCCCTGAGCGTCGGGGACTGTGCCGCACTCGCCTCGGTCCCCATCACCTGGACGGCCGTGCGCAAGGCGCGCCGCTTCTCGCTGCTGCTCGTGCTGTCCATCCTGGCGTCGGGCACGGCCTACATCATGTCCCTGCTGGCCGAGAGCAGCTTCGTCGTCGAGGCCTGGGCCCGCCGGGTCACCACCTTGAGCCTGCTGGCGGTGCCCTGTGCGGTGGCCGTCTTCGTGTGGGGGGCCCGCCGGCTGGGCGCGAGGCGCGCGGCCCTGGCGGTCGGCTTCGGCATGTTCCTGGACGCGCTGCCCCTGCTGCAGACCAGCTCCAACCCGTGGAAGTTCGGGATCGGTGCGGCGGTGACGATCATGGTCCTCAGTCTCGTGGCCGACCAGCGCCGGCTGGTGCAGATCGTGGCCCTGCTGGTGCTCAGCGGCGTCTTCCTCGTCTCCGACTCGCGCTCCACCCTGGCCTTCCTGGCCATCATCCTGGGCACGGTCATCTGGCAGGCCCTGGCGTCCTGGGCCCGATGGCACGTGCCCACTCCCCGGCGCCTGGCGATCTCCCAGATCCTCGTTCTGGCGGTCGTGGGGATCGTGGCGATGGTCGGGGTGGTCATGGCCTCGGAGTCCGGGACCCTGGGCGAGGACGCCCAGAACCGGACCATTGCCCAGTCCTCCAGCTCGGCGGGCCTGCTCCTGTCCGCCCGCCCCGAGCTGGGAGCCTCCTGGGCACTGTTCCAGAACCGGCCCTGGGGGTACGGAGCCGGCGTCAAGCCCCGTTTCGAGGACCTGTGGGTGGCCAAGCAAGGGATGGCCGCCCTGGGCTACGACCCGGAGAACGGTTACGTCGAGAACTTCATGTTCGGCGGCCGCATCGAGCTGCACTCGGGCCTCATGGACATGTGGGCGGCGGCCTCGATCCCGGGCGGCCTGCTGCTGCTGCTCATCGCGGGAATGGCGCTGGCGGCGATGATGCGCGACCTGGGACGCCTCAAGGCCACGCCCTGGCTGTTCTTCGCGGCTCTGACCGTGGTGCAGAACGTCTTCGTGGGGCCCTGGACGGTGCTGCCCGCCTACCTGCCGATCGTGCTGGGGGCCGCCGTCCTGCAACCTCCCCTGCGCGAGGCCGCCCAGCTGGGCATCGACGACGAGCCGGCCGCCCCACCGCGGGATGAGCCCACCGACTCCGCTGTGGCGCCCGCCCAGCAGGCGTGATCCCAGCGCACTCCACGAGGGTGGGGACCCACTGGCCAAGGGTTGTGCATACTGCACGACCCCCCCCCCCCCGACCCCCATGGAGTACACCCGGCCCTCGCCGAGTAACCCCCGACCTTCGTGCAGTGATGGGCAGGACGTCGGGGGACCCCCTCGGCCAAGCACCGCAGTGGGTTCGAGCCTCGGGCCCTCAGTGGTCGTACTCGCGGTGGACGCCGCCTCCGACGCTGGCCGCCAGGATGCCGCGGCCACGGGCCAGTAGCCGAGCCCCCTTGGCCGCGTGCCGGGGGCTGCCGATGAGGGTTCCGCTGGCGGTTCGCAGGCCGCCGACGACGATGCGCACCAGGCCACCGGCCGCGGCCTTGGCCCGGATGGCCGGCTGAGCCCCGCCGCCGGCCAGGGCCAGCTCCACGCGCACCGAGGTGGCGGCGTGGGAGCGCTGCCGTCGCAGGATCCAGGGGCGGGTAAGGCGCGAGGCCGGCACGTGGTCGCGCACGCGCGCCTCATCGCACCAGCAGATGACGCCGCCGGCGGCGCTCAGCCGGCGGGTGAAGAGCGTGTCCTCTCCCCCGGTGGCGCCGAAGGCCTCATCGAAGCGCAGCCCGGCCCGGCGCACGAAACCCAGGTCCAGCAGCAGGCAGTTGGAGGCCGCCACCGGGCGGACCGTGCCGGTGGGCCAGGTCCTGCGCACGAAGAACTCGCCCTGGCGCACCCACGCCTCGGGCTCGACCTCGTAGACGGGGACGACGGGGCCGGCCACCGCCTGGCAGCCGGTGGAGGCCCACAGCCCCACGAGGGCGGCGAGCCAGCCGGGCTCGGGCTCCTCGTCGTCGTCGATGAAGACGAGCAGGTCGCGCCCGCCGGTCTCATCCAGGGCACGGTTGCGCACCGCCGCCACACCGGGCCTCTCCTCGATGACGTAGCGCAGGCCGACGGCCTCAGGCTCATCCGCTCCCTCCGCTGAGGAACGCACCGGTACCCCGGCGTCTGCCGCTGCGGCGAGGGCGGCCTCGCGCCCGGTGCCCTGGGCGTCGTTGTCGATGACGAGGACCTCAACGTCGCTCACGCCCCTCCTGGCTCCCCCGTCCCCGTCCGCCGCACCCGCGGCATCGCCCTCGGGTTCCCTGGCCTCGGCGCTCAGGCCACCAACCAGCTCCCCGGCCTGCTCCAGAACCCCACGGACGGCCCGCTTGAGGTCCTGCGGGCGACGGAAGGTGGGGATGGCGATCGTCAGCCGGTTCATGCGCTCCTCCTGCCGGGGCGTGCTGTGCTCCTCAGGCGCCGGGGGCGTCCGTACTCGCGCACGTGGACGCCCAGAGCGCCCACGACCATGCCCAGTCCCCCGCGCGAGGAGACCTCGTAGCGGGCCTGGGCGGGCACGTCACCGCGGATGCGGGCCACGCCGGCGCGCGCCCCGTCGATTCCGGCCTTGGCCAGTCCCTTGGCGCCATAGCCCAGGCGCAGTCTGAGGCGCGCGAGTCTGCCGGAGGCACCGCCGTCGGCAGGCCCGGCCGTGTCGATGCGCACCCGGGCCCAGGACGAGCCCGAGCGCAGGGAGCGCTCCAGCACCCAAGTGCGCCGGGCGCGGGCCGCGGGCACGCGCTTGGTGACGACCGCCCCGGCCGCGAAGCGGATGACGCCACCGGCGCGGGTGAGCTGGCGGGTGAACAGGGAGTCCTCGCCGCCGGTGAGCCCGTAGCGCGGGTCGAAGCGCAGCCCCAGGTCCTCGACGACGGCCAGGTCCAGGAGCAAGTTGCCGGTGTCGGCGCTGCGGACCTGGGCGCCGTCGGCGGCCTCCCAGGAGTCGAAGGCACCTGAGGCGGTGACCCACGCCGAGGGGTCGACCTCGAAGGTCGGCGGCGTGGGGCCGGTGACGGCGGCGCAGCCCTGGGCGCGCCAGGTGCTCACGAGGGCCTTGAGCCAGCCCGGTGAGGGGATCTCGTCGTCGTCGATGAAGACGAGGGCGTCAGAGCCGTGGGCCTGGCTCAGGGCCCGGTTGCGGCCGGCCACGATGCCCGGCTCGGGCTCGTGAACGTAGACCAGCCGCGACGTCGCCGCCGCATCCGAGTCAGCCGACCCGGAGGGCCCTGCCTGCCCGGACGATTCCGCCGCCTCCGACTGCCCGCCGGCCAGCGCCGCCCGGGCGGCCTCGACGACGGCCCTCGCCCCGGCCTGCGGGTCGTTGTCCACAATGAGCACGCTCGCCGTCGTCTGCGCGTCACAGACGTCGTCGGCCTGCGCCAGCAGCTCGGGGATCACCTGCGCGAGGTAGTCGTTGCGGCGGTAGGTGAGCATCGCGATGGTCAGGTGCACGTCCAGCCCCGTCCTTCCTCCCGCCTGCCGGCGGATCGCGGCCTGATATCAGGGTCTAACGGTACTATCACGAAGCGGGTGCGCCCCACGGTGGGAGCACCCGAGCCACGACGTCGTCCCGCACCCGGAAGGCTCCTGCTCCGATGACCGCCACCTCTGACCCCGCCCAGGGCGCCGAGACCCCCGAGCCCGCCGATCCGACCGGCCCCGACACCGGTGCCCCCGCCCAGGCCGTCGAGATCACCGAGGCCTCCGAGGCTCTCTCCGGCGGCGAGCTGCTCTCGCGCACGGCGGTCATCGTCGTCAGCTACGACTCGGCGGCGCTGCTGGAGCGCACGCTGGCGCGTGTGGCCGAGGACTCCCCCGAGGCCCGTATCATCGTCGTCGACAACTACTCCACGCCCGCCGCCCGCGGAGAGCTGGTGGCGCTGGCCTCCTCGCGGGGCTGGGAGGCGGTCCTGCCGGAGACGAACACCGGCTTCGGCGGCGGCATGAACCTGGGGGCGGCCCGGGCGCGCGAGCTCGGCGCCGACCTGCTGGTCCTGCTCAATCCCGACGCCGTCATCGCCCGGGCCGACCTCATCCGCCTGGCGGCCAGGGCGCATGCGGACCGGCTCGCCCTGGTGGCACCGGTGCTCAAGGACTCCAGTGGCCGCATCGTCTCCGACGGGATCGTCGTGTGCCTGGCCGACGGCTCGATGCGCTCGCGCCGCTCACCGCGCCCGATTCCCCCCGGCGGCACCCAGCCGTGGCTCTCGGGGGCCTGCCTGGCGCTGTCGGCGGACCTGTTCGAGGCCGCCGGCGGCCTGGACGCGCGCTACTTCCTGTACTGGGAGGACGTGGACTTCTCGGCCCGGGTGCTGGCGGCCGGGGGCAGCCTGGCCCTGGTGCGCGACGCCGTGGCCGTCCACGATGAGGGCGGCACCCACTCCGAGGACGACCAGTCCGACCGCGCCAAGTCGGACATCTACTACTACTACAACGTGCGCAACCGGCTGCTGTATGCGGGGCTGCACCTGGATCGGGCCACACAGCGCCGGTGGGTGGCCACCGCGGGCCGGGCCGCCCGAGAGATCGTCCTGCGCGGCGGCAGGCGCCAGCTCCTGAGCACTCGCCGCCCGCTCATCACGGCGGCGCAGGCCACCCGGGACGGGATGAGGCTCCTGCGTGCCGCCCGCCGCGGCGAGCTGCCCGACGTCGACGTCCCCCTCATCCGCGACTGACTCAGCCGGAGACGAGGCGTCCCGCCACCGGCGCGGTGCCGGTGGCGGGACGCCTCGGGCCGTCCGCCCGCCTCACAGGTAGTGGGCGCGCAGTTCCTCGGGGCTCGTCGGGGACAGGTCGGCGAGCGTCACGTCGAAGACGGTGCGCGCACCGGTCTCACCGCGGGCGGCCAGCCTGGCCACCGCTCGCGCCGTGGCGACCAGGACCGAGCCGGTGAACTCCGGGTTGGAGTCGAGCTGGAGCTCGAAGCTCACGGTCTCGGCCACGCCCTCGGAGGTGTGCCCGCGGCGGATGACAGAGCCGCCGTGCGGGATCCCGGCGTGCTCGGCGGCCAGCTCCTCGGCGGTGATGAAGGTGACGGTGGTGTCGTAGTCGGCGAAGTAGTTGGGCATCTCCACGATCTCCCGCTCGATGCGGGCCCGGTCGGCCCCCTCCTCGGCCACCACGTAGCAGTCGCGCGTGTGCATGGAGCGGGTGGTCAGCTCGACGTCGTCACCGGCCTTGACGGCGGCGACGGTAGCCTCCACCGGGCGGGTGTACTGCTTGGCGTCGACGACGCCCTCGATGCGGCGCAGGGCATCGGAGTGCCCCTGGGAGACGCCGGGCCCCCAGAACGTAGTGGTGGCGCCGTCGGGCAGGACGGCCTCGCCCAGGACCCGCAGCATGGAGAACAGTCCCGGGTCCCAGCCGGCGGAGATCAGGGCGACGTGGCCCGAGGCCTTGGCGGCGGCGTCGACGGCGGCGAAGTGCTCGGGGATGCGGGCGTGGGTGTCGAAGGAGTCGACCGTGTTGAACAGGGTGGCGGCGGCCGGGGTCTGCTCGATCAGGTCGGTGGCCGAGCCTCCGCAGTTCAGGCAGACATCGACCTTGTCGGCCCAGGAGGCCATGTCGTCGACGTGGGCGATGGGCGCCCCCTGGGTGGTGACGGTGGCCGGGTCGCGCCGGGTGAAGACGACGGCGACCTCCATGTCCGCGTTCTTGGTGATGGCCTGCTCGACACCGCGGCCGAGGTTGCCGTATCCGTTGATCGCTACCCTGAGCATGGTTCCTCCTAGTGGGTTCTCACTACAAGTGATGATCCTAGGGACGCCCCGTGTTGCCTGCGTGTGACATGTCGGGGAGTGACCGTCTGACCGACAGGGCTACACGTGCCTGTCGGGGTCCATGCGTTGGTGGAGCACACGGATCACGTCAACGCCACCATCACTGATGACGTAGAAGACGACATGGCTTCCGACGGCGCGGCTTCGGTAGCCGGGACGTACCTCGTCTCTGGGATGCCCTCGACGAGGATCGTCTGCGAGTCTTTCCAGACACGTCTGAAGATTACGCAGATAGACCTCGGCCTGCCGCAGCCCCCAGCGCTCTTCGCTGTAGTCCCAGATACGTGACAGATCGCGGCGCGCAGCCGGGGTCAGACGGTAGGTGCTCACGACGTCCTTGCCGCCTTGGCGGCGATGAAGGCGTCGAAGTCGAAGGGCTCCGCCTGTCCGCTTGCCTCACCGGATGCGAGTGCCTCGCGCAGCGCCGACATCTCTGTCTCCTGGTCCTCCAGAAGGCGCAGGCCGGCGCGGATGACCTCGCTCGCGGACCGGTACCGTCCGGACCCGACTTGGCTCGCGATGAATCCGACGAAGTGGTCATCGAGGCTGACGGAGGTGTTCACTGACATGCCCTTAACCTACCAGTTTTTGGTATAACACGAGCGGTATTGCACCTCGACGACACCCCCTCGCGGCACGCGAACAGAACGGGGCGGGCCGGGAAGATCTGATCTTCCCGGCCCGCCCCGTATGCGCGCTGCGCTCGACGGCGTCAGTGCTGCTTGATGGTGACCTTGTCGACCGACAGGGTGACGGTCTCCGGTCCGGCCGAGCTGGACATGTAGGTGGTCAGCCCGACGGTTCCGGCCTCGTTGAGGGTCTTGTCGTTGTCGACGGCCTCGATCCCCCACTCGGCGGGCTCGGCGTCTCCGGCCCAGAGCTTGGTCTGGATGTTGGTCGACTCCGCGCCGTCAACCACCATGCGCAGGTGGAGCGGCTGACCGGCCGTGTAGGGCTGCTTCATCACGTAGGAGCCCAGGGAGGTCTCCTTGCCCTTAACCACGCGCGAGACCGTGACCACCGGGTTGCCGGTGCTGCCGATGCGGACCGTGGCCTGGTACTGGCCGGCCTTGGTGGTGCGGGCGGCGTAGGAGATGAAGGCTCCGTTTCCAGTGGGCACCGCGTCCAGGGAGAAGTCCACGACGGCGTCGGTGGAGGTCGACTTGACCGGGTCGGAGATGATGGAGGCCGAGGAGCGCGGACCGGCCATGGCGATCCGGCCGCTGGTGCCGTCGACGGAGAATGCCGCGGCGTTCCAGGTGGTCTTCCACTCACCGCCGGCCTGGGCCTTGCCCCAGCCGCCGTTCACGCTGCGCTCGAAGGAGTCGTCCAGCAGGGCCTTGCCCTCGGGCTGCTTGCCCTTGTCCTTGCCGTTGTCCTTGTCCTTGCCGGCGTTGTCCTTGCCGTTGTCCTTACCCTTGTCGTCGCCCTTGTCCGGCTCGACCTGCTTGCCGGTGGCGGCGGTGTAGTGCTCGCCGATCTGGCGCGCCGACAGCGGGGTGCTGTAGACGGCGGCCTCGTCGATGTCGGCCTGGATGTTGGTGTTGGAGGGCTGGCCGTTGACACCGCTGAGGGCGTCCCCGCCGATGCGCCAGTAACCGGAGTAGCTCTGCCCCGAGGTCATGGCGCCGTCGAAGGCGGCGAGGTTGCCATCCACGTAGAGCATGGCGCCGGCGGTCGGGCTCAGGGAGGCCACGATGTGGTGCCACTGCCCGTCGTTGTAGCTCTTGGGAGTGGTGATGGTGGTCAGCTTGCCCGGGTAGAGCATGAAGCTGAGCGTACCGTCATTGCGCATGTACACCATGCGGTCACGGCTCCACGACTGGTTGGCCGCGGAGGAGCCGTAGCCCATGATCTCGCCGCCCGAGGTCGAGGTCGTGCGGACCCAGGCCTCCATGGAGAAGGCAGTGGGGGCCTGGGAGGCGACGCGCGTCGCGGCGTGCGACTTGTTGGCGCTGTCCGAGGTCAGGCCGAGCGAGGCGCCCGAGCCCAGGACGGACCCGGCTCCGCGCTTGTAGGCCTTTCCGCGAATCGTCAGGTTGCGCTGGGCCACGAAGTCCTCGGCCTTGTCGCCGCTGGTCTCGTCGAAGGACCAGTAGTGGGCGGCGCCGTCGGCCAGGACGCGGGCGCCGTACTTGCTCAGGCCCTGGCCCTCAGCGGCTTTGACCGTCACCCAGTCCGAGACCGTGGAGGCCCCCCACTGGTCGGTCACCTGGACCCGGTAGCGGTGCGTGCTTCCAGGCTCGACGACGTCGGTGGCGCTCAGATCGGGGCGCTCCCAGAAGCCGGCGGTCGCGGTCTGACTGGTGACCGGCTGACCGTTCATGGCGTCACGGTAGACGTTGTAGGTCAGGGTCTTGTCGTCCCGGTCCCAGTTGGCCTTGAAGGACAGGGAGACGACCCCGGCGCGCGGCGAGCTGCCGGAGACCTTGAAGGCACCGCCCTTGTCCATGGGCCCCTGCTTGTTCGGAGCGATGTCGCGGCGGGCGAAGCGCACCAGTCCCTGCTGGGCGGTGCCATTGACGGCCAGGAACTCGCCGCCGTAGACGACGTACTTGTCGTTGCCCTCAACGGTCCAGGTCGCCTGGATGGCGCCGGAGATCTTGCCCGGCGTGAAGTCGGGGTAGAAGTTGAGGTTCGTGGTGGCGTTCTGGCCGGCGTAGTTCTTGTAGCCCGCGCCGTGGTTGTCCTCCACCGTTCCGGTGGCGGCGTTCGTATAGGCCACCGCGTTGTGGTAGTGGTACGAGACGTCCGGGAAGCCACCGATGTTGGAGCAGTCGTGGGAGTGGCTGGCGGCGTAGACGACGTCACCGGCGGGCAGGACGTCATAGGAGTCGCCGTGGCAGTCGGCCATGTAGTCGATGTCGCCGGTGACCCAGTTCAGGCGCATGACGCCCTCGAAGGTGCCCAGTCGGGAGTAGCTCGCCGCGTACAGGCCGTGCTCATCGGCCTTGACGCTCATGACGGAGGCCTCAGCGCCGGCACCGCGAACCACGCTGGAGGCGTTGTTCTTGCGCAGGCTGCCGTCCTTCTCGAAGATGGCGATGCCGTGCCCGGGCTTGTCGCTGCCACCGACGGACTCGAAGGCGCCGCCGATGGCCACGGCCGAGCCGTCCACGGCCTCGACGATGCTGCGCACGTAGTAGTTGTCGATCTTCGGAGCGAAGTTCGTCAGCTGCTGGCTGCCCAGGTTGAGCGCCGCGACGCGCTGACGGGCCGAGGAGTTGATCTGGGTGAAGGCGCCACCGATGTAGAGGGTCTGTCCGTCGGGGGAGACGCTCAGGGCCTTGACGCTGCCGTTGGCCGCGGCGCCCAACGGGGCGCGCTGACCGTCGGAGGCCCTGACCGCGCCGACGCGCCAGGCGGTCTGGTTGTTCAGCGTGGTGAACTCCCCGCCCAGGTAGAGGGTCTGGCCGTCAGCGGAGGCGGCGATGGAATTGATGGTGCCGTTGGTGGTGGGCGCCCAGTTGAGGATCTCACCGGTGTTGATGTTGTAGGCCATCGCGTTGCCGCGCGGGGACTCGTTCTGGCCGGCCGGCGAGCCTGCCGGCCGGACCGCGGAGAACTTCCCGACGGCGTAGACGATGTCGCCGACTACGACCTGGTCCCAGACAATGCCATTGATCTGGGCGGTGGGCAGGGCATCGGCGGACACGGTGCTGGGAGTACCGGCGGCGCCGGCTGGGGCAGGGGCCGGGTCCGCGGCGGCTGGGGAGGCCGGAGCGAGCGTGACGGCACCGAGGGGAACGAGAGCCGCGGCCAGCAGGCCGCTCAGGAGTCGGCGGGGGAGCTTCACAGGTATTCCATTCAGAACATACTCAGATCACGGACACGCAACCTTACGAATGGCTGGTATTCCGCGCCCGGCACGGGTCGACGGGCGCGCTCATCGTACACCGTCAACAACTTGCGCGCCCCTGTTTTGGTGCACACCACAGAGCAGAACAAATCCGCCAGACACTGACCCTTCGTTCAAATCCCGCCACACTCCAAGCGTCTCAAGGACTGCGGGACACTCATAAGTACCCGACATTGGTGCCGCCTTCTATATAGACGCGACTCAGGTTGCCTTCGGCGCCGGCTCGTCTCGTGTCACAGCGAAGCAACGACGCCGACCCCCGAGCCGAGCTGCTCGAGCGGATCACCCCGCACGCCAAGGCGCCGTCCGACACTCACTTTCATGAGTACCGGACGGCGCCTTGAACAGACCCGCCGAAGAGGAGTCAGCCTTGGAAGGCTCGCCCCGGATCAGCCGGCAGACCCCCGGAAGGTGGCGGCCCCACGGCCCGCCCCGAGGTCCACGACGACCTTGACGTTTCCTCGCCCCTCCGCAGGGATGACGAAGGCTCGATTGACAGTCACCGTCTGACCGGCCGCGAGTGTGGCAGGGACCGCGTCCGAGGCCGAGACGATCTCGCTGGCGGGCGTACCAGCCCCCTCACCGTAGTTGACGGTGGTGGACAGCACGCTGGCCAGCGGCAGGTCCTGGCTGGACTTGTTCGTCACCGTCACCGGAACCAGGACTCCAGCACCCCCCACCTCGCCGGGCCCACTGGCGAAGTCCTTCGCCTGCATCTGGCCCAGGGAGATCACCAGGTCCCCGTCAACGCGGACGGACTTGTCCAGGCCCACCTCGGGGTACTCATCCTTCGACAGATCACCGGTCTCGACGGCCTTGGGGTCGAGCGAGGAGGCGTCCGGAGTGGAGACATCCTCCGAGGGGGACGCAGGCGCGGCCGTCGGCTTCGCGGTCTGGACCGTCGGGGTGGCGACGTTCGAGGGGACGGCCTGAGCGGAGGCCGAGCCACTGGCAGAGGCTGCAGCAGAGGCGGAGGGACTGGCAGTGCTCTGAGACTTTCCGCCTCCGCAGGCGGCCAGCCCCAGACCCAGCACCAGGACAGCGGGGAGGATCAGCATTCGAGTTCGTGACACGTGCCGAAGCGTACGACCTCCGTCGCGCGCCGCACCGCCCTCAGCGACCACTGAGTCGGGAAGCACACCACCACTGCCGATAGAACCGGAGGATTCAGGAGATACGCCGTGCAGGTCCACAGACCGAACGGTTCTCATGGTCATCATCACCACTCGTCGTCCTGGTTGTCCCAGCCGCCCCGGCCCCAGCCATCCTGGCCCCAGCCGTCCTGGTTGTCCCAGCCATCCTGGCCCCAGTCGTCCTGGTTGTCCCAGTCGTCCTGCTTCTTCTTGTTCTTCTTCTTGTTCTTCTTGTCCTTCTTATCCTTGTTCTTCTTGTCCTTGCCGTTGTCGCCGTTGTCCTTGCCGTTGTCGCCGTTGTCGTTGCCACCCTCGTCACCGGGCGCAGCGGCGTTGGCGTCGCCCCCACTAGCGGCGAAGCGCACGAGCCCCTGCTGCTTGGTGCCGTTGACCGCGAGGAACTCACCGCCGTAGACGATGTACTGGCTGTTGCCCTCGACGGTCCACACGGCCTGGCTCAGGCCGCTGTACTCGCCGATCTGGAACCCCGGCAGGAAGCCGCTGTACTGAGTGGGCGCAGGCTGCCCCTCGAAGTCGGTGTAGCCCCAGACCTTGTTGCGCTGCACGGTTCCGGTGGCCGTGCTGGAGAAGCCGACGGCATGGTGATACTTGCCGCTCTCCTCCCCGTCGGAGAAGCCGCCGATGTTGCTGCAGTCGTGCGTGTGGCTGGCGATGTAGATGACGTCAGTGGTGGGCAGCACGTCATAGGTGTCACCGTGGCAGTCGGCCATGAGGTCGATGTCCCCGGTGGTCCAGCTGGCGCGGAACATCCCCTCGAAAGCCCCCTCCTGGGAGTATGCGGTGCCGTAAAGGCCTCGGGAGTCCGACTTGAGGCTCATGATGCCGGAGTTCGAGCCCGCGTTGCGGATGACGCTGGAGATGTTGGTGTGCCGCAGAGAACCGCTCTTCTCCAGCACGGCGATTCCATAGGCGTCGGACGATCCGTCCACCGAGGTGAAGGAGCCACCGATCGCCACAGCGGAGTTGTCAGCGGCCACCGTGATGGAACGAACCAGGGAGTTGTCGACCTGAGGGGCGAAGCTGTTGACCTTGTTCGTCTTGAGATCCACAGCACCGGCGCGCTGCCTCGCGGAGGAGTTGATCTGGGTGAAGGAACCACCCAGGTACAGGGTGGAGCCGTCGGGAGAGAGCTCCAGATCCATCACCGCGCCGTTGGCCGAGGCCCCCAGTGGCTTGCGCTTGCCTGCAGCATCCACCGCCGCCACCCGGTAGACGGTCTCATCGTTGACGGAGGTGAAGTTGCCGCCGAGGTAGATGGTGGAGCCGTCGGCCGACGCCTCGACCGCATTGATCTTGCCATTGACCTTGGGGGCCCAGTCCAGCAGCGCACCGGTCGTGATGTCGAAGGCCATGGCGTTGTAACGAGGAGACTCGTTCTCGCCGGCGGCCGCCCCTGCCGGGCGGGCGTTCTTGAACTCTCCGACGACGTAGACGGTATTGCCCACCACCGCCTGGTCGAGAACGATGCCGTCCATCTGAGCAGTGGGCAGAGGCTGCGGGGAGGCGAGAGCGACCTGCCCCGGGGCGGCGGCGGCCGGGGGCGCAACAGTAGGGGCGACGAGCGCACCGAGGGCGAGGGGGAGGGCGGTCAGGACCGCCCCCACACTGGAGGCAGCACGGAAAGGATGCACGAGTGCTCCGTTCTTAAGACGTGAGGGAACGTGGGTAAGTGGCGCGGTATGACGGGACGGCCCTGCCTCAGCAAGACCGGCGCCAGTCACGAGAGTATTACAGCGATAACGCTTTGATAACGACTCCAGGGGCCTTTGTTCCAGCTCCCGTTGTGCAATCAATCACTTCTCACGTGACAGGGTTCGCCCCACCCACTTTTCTCACAGATAGACTCTCATTAACCGCCGCGCAGTTCCACACCCGATTCTTGGCTGGAATGCTCAGCGCATGCCCAGGTGGTGTGGACCAGTCGAACGCGATCCCTCCACCATAGTTCTGGCGCATCACCAGTGCGGCACCCTGAACCCACGCTCCAGTGCACCGGAGGTATTCACGTGACACTCCCTTCGGCACATGCCCGCGGTCGCCTGCCCCTAGACTGCTGACCGGGTGTACCGGGCAGGCGCGGTACCACGAGCTCGTAGGCGCTCCGCGGGAACCTGCGACCTCAAGGGCAAGAGCCCAAGCCCCCGCCTCCTCGCCCGTTGCCTCATCGCCATCATCATCACCACCATCATCACCGCCTCCCCATCCGCCTCGTCGATGATCCTCCGCCGTCACCGTGACTGGCAGTCGCATCGAAGAGGACCTTTGGTTCCCATCCCTGAGCGGCCCCGCCGCCCTTCGAAAGGACTCCGTTGACTGCTGTGAACCCGGACAGGCTCCGTATCGCCATGATCGGGACGCGAGGCGTCCCCGCCCGCTACGGAGGTTTCGAGACCGCCATCGAGGAGGTCGGCCGGCGCCTGGCCGACCGCGGCCACCAGGTCCTCGTCTACTGCCGCAACCCTGAGCCGGACACCCCGCTGCCCAACACCTACCTGGGGATGCGACTGGTTGAGCTGCCCTCGGTGAAGAACCGCAGCCTGGAGACCCTGTCACACACGGCCCTGTCAGTGGCCCACCTGCTGCGCCGCACCCACCCGGACGCGGCCTTCGTCTTCAACGCCGCCAACTCCCCCTTCCTGCCGGCCCTGCGCGCCGCACGCATTCCGGTGGCCACGCACGTCGACGGCCTGGAGTGGCGTCGCGGAAAGTGGGGTCCCACCGGCAAGCGCTACTACCGCGCCGCCGAGGCCCTGGCCGTGCGCTACTCCGACGCACTCATCGCCGACGCCCAGGGCATCGCCGACTACTACACCGAGGAGTTCAACGCCCCCACCGACCTTCTCGCCTACGGGGCGCCCCGCATCAGCGCCGACACCTCGCGCCTGGCCGAGCTGGACCTGAACCCCAAGGGCTTCCACCTGGTGGTGGCCCGCTTCGAGGTGGAGAACCACGTCGACGTCATCGTGGAGGGCTACGTGCGCTCCGGGGCGACGCTTCCCCTGGTCGTCGTCGGATCGGCACCCTACGCCGACGACTACACCGCCCGCATCGAGTCCCTGGCCGACGGCCGGGTCCGCCTGCTCGGCGGCCTGTGGGACCAGGATCTGCTCGACGCCCTCTACTCCGGCGCCCTGGTCTACTACCACGGCCACTCCGTGGGCGGCACGAACCCCTCCCTGCTGCGCGCCATCGGCGCCGGGGCCGCAGTGGACGCCTTCGACGTCTCCTTCAACCGCGAGGTCCTGGGCGAGGCCGGCCGCTACTGGACCACGCCCGAGGAGGTGGCCGCCCTGGTCGTCTCCGCCGAGTCCGACGTGGAGGCCCAAACCGCGCGCGGCGAGGAGTCCCGCAAGCGTGCGGCCCTCTACGACTGGGACGAGGTGGCCTCCGGCTACGAGGCCCTGGCCCGGCGCCTCGCGCTCGAGGGCCCCGTCCGCCAGCGCCCCTCCGGACGGCGCACCGGAAAGGCCGGCTGGTGAACCGGGGTGGGGCGGCCGGCGCCCGCACCGGTGCCGCCCGAGTCCTCGTGGCCCACCCCTCCCCCGACCTGTACGGCTCGGACTGGCAGCTGGTGGAGACCATTCACGGACTCATCGAGACCGGCCACGAGGTCCTCGTGGCCCTGCCCCAGGACGGCCCCCTGGTGGCGGTGCTGCGCAACGCCGGCGCCCGCGTGGCCGTCATGCCCTTCACGGTCCTGCGCAAGGCCCTGCTCAGCCCCTCCGGCCTGGCGAGGCTCTCCGCTCAGGCCGCCCCGGAGATCGCCCGCCTGCGGTCGGTCATCCGTGCCAGCCGCGCCGACGTGGTTCTCAGCAACACGGTGACCATCCCCTGGTGGCCAGTGGCCGCGAGCGCGGCCGGCATCCCGGTGCTGGCCCACGTGCACGAGGCCGAGGACACCCAGCGCCGGATCATCCGCGCCGGGCTCAACGCCCCACTGCTGGCGGCCTCCCGGATCGTGGCGAACTCCGGGGCGGCCCGCGACGCGCTCTTGGACGCCCAGCCGCGACTGGCCTCACGCACGGAGGTGGTCCACAACGGGGTCGCCGGACCGGACCAGCCTCTGGAGCCCCTGCGCCCCAGACAAGCCGGGGACTCCTTCCGGATCGCCATGGTGGGGCGACTGTCCCCGCGCAAGGGTGTGGACGTGGCTCTCGACGCCGTCGGGCTGCTGCGCCGCTCGGGGGTGGATGCCTCCTTAAGCGTGTGCGGCTCGGTCTTCCCCGGTTACGAGTGGTACGAGGCCGAGCTGCGTGAGCGCGCAGGTCGGGCGGACCTGGAGGGGCACGTCGAGCTGCTGGGTTATGTGCACCCCACCTGGCCGGTGCTGGAGGCCGCCGACGCCGTCGTCGTGCCCTCCCGGGCCGAGCCCTTCGGGAACACGGCGGTCGAGGCGATGCACGCGGCCCGGCCGCTGGTGGCCTCCCGGGTCCAGGGCCTGGCCGAGGTCGTCACCGATTCGGCCACCGGCCTGCTCGTTCCCGCCGACGACGCGCAGGCCCTGGCCGACGCCCTGGGATCCCTGGCGGCCGACCCGGACCTGGCAGCCCGGCTCGCCGCGCAGGGTGCGCGCGAGGCCGCCGAGCGCTTCTCCGTGGCCGGGTATCGCGCCACGATGACCCGCATCATCGACGAGCTCGTCAGGCACTGAGGCCCCCGCTCCACCGGGTCGGGCGGGAGCACCCCTCCCGCCTGACCCCGCCGGCAGGCGTCCTGCCGGCTGACCAACCTGTGGGCCGTCAGCGCTGGGCGGGGCGCAGCGGGTCCTCGGCCAGCCCCAGGGAAAGGCTGAACTCGCCGTCAAGGGGTTGGTCGGGCCGCTCGAAGGGGACAACGCCGTCGCACAGGAAGACGGCCATCTCCACGAAGCTGGAGAAGGAGGCCCCGATGAGGTGCTGGGAGCTGGCCAGCAGGTAGAGGTCGACCAGGCCCGAGCGCACGCCTTTGACGGTGTTGTAACCACCTTTGTCCGTCAGGAAGACGCAGCCGTCGAACTCCCCGGCCAGCTGATTCTGGGCCTCGGGGGTGTCGCAGGACAGGAAGAAGGGGACGTCGGGGTGGTCGGCGCGGATCTGGCGCATCCGGTCGGCGAACCACTCCACCGGTGAGGACTCGATGGTCTTGGCGTGGGAGACCGCGTGGGTGCGTACCTGGATGCCGACGTAGGGGCGTCCCCGCAGGTGGGCGTCGTAGAGGGAGCGGACCTCATCGGCGATCTCGTCAACCGGGGTGAGTTCGCGCAGCCGCTCGGTCCAGGGGCGCGGCCCGGCGGGCGCCGTCCCCTCCGCGGCGCCCCCCTTCCAAGCCGGGTCCTCCCAGGTGACGGGCAGGCCGTGGGAGTGGATCTGCCACAGGTGGCGGCGGCGCAGATCGGAAGTGATCTGAACCCCCTTGGGCTGGCGGTACCGGGCCACGGGCAGGAGCGCCCGGGAGGTCAGGCGCGATACGGCACTGCCCCCTTCGAATCGCCAGAGCTCATCCATCCGGGGGCCGAAGTACTCATCGGTGCTCCACACGTAGTAGAGGTCGCGGTCCTCGACCCGAGCGAGCTCCTGGGCGGACAGCAGCGCACGCACACGGTTGCCCAACCCGTCCTTGCGTCCCGTATAGACCAGTAGCGCCTTGCGCCCGGTTAGCAGAGCCATAAGATTCCTTAACAGATATGAGGGGGAATAGATGGAGATCTCAGCGGGAGTGCCGGTGATCGGTTCGCCGCAGCCCGTCACGGGTCGGCCTCCCCATGCCCGATGAGGGCCGACGACGAGGGCCTACTGGAGGTCGTTGCGCAGGTCGCGGTACCACTTGGGCAGAGCCAGCGCCACGTAGCCCGCGTAGCCCAGGAGCATGATGCCGTACACCCACAGGAAGACCGTGGGCGCGAAGCGGGTCATGAGCACGAAGCACATGAGCCCGTAGTCCGTGGGGGCCGACAGAACCGACTTGAGAATGCCCGGTCGGGATTCATCCTTAGCCAAAGGCGTCCCACCGTGATAACGCAGCTGATACGTCAGGATGTAGCTGAAGAAGTGAATATTCTGAACCGCTCCGAAAGCCAGCGGAATAAGCAGAACCGAGGGAGGTAGTTCTGCAAAACGGAACAGCGAGATCGCAATGGCCCCGTGAATTGTCGAGAGCTTGATGACGTCGGCAACGTGATCGAGCCATTCACCGGCTTTGGAACCACCGTGACGCAATCTTGCCAGCTGTCCGTCAGCGGCGTCGAGGGCGTATCCGAACATGAGCAGCAGGGCGGTCGCCACGGCGGACACGACTGTGGGACGCCACAGGGCGATGAGCGCGATGCCGCTGTAGGTGCACAGTGCCGACAGGACCGTCACCTGGTCCGGGGTCGCGCCCAGCCGGTGGGCGATCGCGGCCAGGACCCGGCCCGCGGGGCGGTTGATGATGCGGGAGTAGAGGGGGGCACCGGCCTTGGACTTCTGAGCCCGGGACAGGGCCCTGATGTTCTCGGCAATGGTGGGGGAACCAGCAGGGGAGCTCATGAGGCTTCTCCTTGAGCGGGGCCCGAGGAACCGGGCCGGGTGTTGGACAGATGAGGAACGGCGAGATGAGGGAGTCGGGGGATGTCGGGCAGTGGTCGGGCGTAGGGGCGCGGCGTCGACTCCCGGGCTGCGCGAGCCGGCTCAGCACCGGCGGCCGACGAGGAGGGACTCACTGCTGGGCCAGCTCTCGACGACGCCTGGCCACGTCCTGGCGCACCCACCAGGCATACGGGAGGATCTGGCACAGGACCACCGAGATCACCGAGCCAAGGATAGGCCCGGCGGCGTCGAAGGGCCCAATGAGGACCCAGGAGATGGCGAGATTCATCGGCACCAGGATGAGCACCGGAATGACCTGGAACTGCAGGCCGCGCGGGTCGGTCATGTACATGCCCAGCGGCTGCTTGCCGGCCTCGACGGCGACGTAGGCGGCGAAGGCCCACACGAGCGCGGCCGGCAGGACGATCTTGCCGTGGGACATGACTCGGGCGGCCCAGGGGGTGATGGCCACCAGGGCCAGGGCCAGGAGGAGACCGCCCCCGCTGAAGGCGATGGCCGGCTTGAAGGGGCTCTCGACGCGCTTGTCGGCCCGGGCCCTGGCGAACATGGGCCACATGGCGACGCCGGCCGCCATGACAGTCTGGGTGAGCATGTTGAACAGGTTGTTGGCCAGGTTGTACTCGGCCAGGGCCTGAGACTGCCCCAGGTGGGACAGGAGGAGGCGGTCGGTCTGGAAGGCGATCGGGATGGCCAGGGACTGCAGCAGCTGGGGGCCCGCGGTGTTGACGATGCGCACACCGCGCACACTGCGCAGCCGCGGCACGTCCCTCAGGGCACCCTTGAACAGGGGGCGGGTGGCGCGCCAGGCGACGACGATGCAGATGACCGACACCAGGGCGTTGGCGATGTAGGAGTAGATGGACACGGCGTTGCCGCGCCCCAGCCCGGTGACGATGGCCAGCAGCAGGAAGCAGGACATGGCCGGGGAGACGACCCCCTGACTGATGACCTGGGTGGTCGAGCGCCCCAGCCCGATGATGACCCGCTGCCCCACGGACAGTGGCAGGGCCGCGGCGTAGATGATGAGGCAGACGGTGGCGGTGAGTCCGCCGCCCTCCATGAGCTTGCCCCCCAGCAGCCCGGGCCAGGCGCCCAGCAGCAGGATGACGACGCCGACGGTGCTGATGACCAGGGCGGAGCCGAGCAGCACCCGGACGGCGGTGGTGATCGTGCGCCGCACGGTCGAGTCGTGGGCCGGGTCGTTCGAGCTCGCCACCGTGTTGAGGATGACCGCGCCGATCCCCAGGTCGGTGAAGGGCATGAGGGTGGGGAAGGTGGCCAGCAGGCCGTACTGGGCGAAGGCATCGGCCCCGAAGTGCCTGATGATGAGGCTGGTGTTGACCAGCCCGAAGACGCCGGACACCCCCATGACCACCACTTTGGCCACGGCTGTGGTTCCCACAGACGACCAGCTGGCGCCTGACGACGACCCCCGTTTGAGGATCCCGCCGAGCCGTCGCAGCGGCGAAGGGCGCGAGGCCCGCGACGGGACGACCCCATCACTCACCTCAACCGCCGAGAGGCTTGCGGCGACTGAGCTATCGGCAGGTCGCCCACACTCAACGGCACCCGCCGGGGCGGCGCCGCCCACCGCCCGCACCTCGGTCGGCTCGGAAGCCGACTCAGACGCCGAAGAACTCGACTGGGTCACGTAGCACTCCTGATGTTGTAGGAAGGTCACAATCCGGCATCGGAAAGACGCCCGAAGACAGGCACGAGAGTAGACGCATCAGGACCGGCGACCTGGTATCTTTTGTTTATCGTCTTGTGACATAGGCAGTCCCCCACCCACCCCCCTTGGCACAAACCCAGCAAACCGGCCCTGACCTGCAACAACGCCGCCCACTGGAAGAACTCTGAAAGGTTTCTCAGAGGTGCATTGACGCCTCCATATCGTTGCGCACCTGTAACATACAGACACCTCAGAAACCTCTCGACTCCTCAACTTGCCCCTGCGATCTTGGCCACTTCCCACAAATAACGTCCGCAAGACTTAGTAGCATTCTAAAACGCTGCTGTTCGCGACGTCCCGTCAGCACTAGCCGACCAGTTATTGCCCACCCACGATCATCCCTGCGGAGTCCACCTTGTCTAGTTCGACCCTGACACTGCCCCAGCGCGAGCAGCACCGGCGTCCCTCGACAGCAGCAGCAGCCGACGCCACCTGCCCCACCGCTCCGCGCAGTCCTTGGGCACGCACGCGCCATGACCTCGTCATCTGGCTCGTCCTGTCCGACCTCTTCGCCGTCGCCGTCCCCTTCTGGCTCGCCCTCCTGGGCGGCCACCTGCCACTGGTCTGGTCCGCGACCACCGTGGGCATCACGATGGTGCTCGTCGCCTGGTTCCTGGGAGCTCTCGGTATCGACGCCGTCGAGCAGGCCGGCCCTGGTACGGGCCGCTTCGTCGCCGCGGCCGCCGTGAGCGTCCCGGTGGCCCTGCTGCTGGCCGACCTGTCCGGAGTCGCCCGGACCACCCTCCTGGCCACTCTGGCGGCCCAGCTCCTCCTGGCCGTCACCGGACGTTCCATCGAGGCCGGGTGGCTGCGTCGCCGCCGCCTCGAGGGGCACGCCCTGCGTCGCACCCTCATCGTCATGGGCTCGGGCTCCCAGCCCATGCTCACCCAGCTGCGCCGCCACCCCATGGACGGCTTCCTCATCGTGGGCTACCTGTCCTCCGGGCAGGACCGGGCCTTCCACTCCGCTGAGCCCGTGCGCAGCCCCCAGCACATCGCCCAGACCCTGCACGCCGAGCGCATCGACGCCGTCATGACGGTCGGCTCGGTCATCCCCGAGGACCTGGTCACCCTCATGCGCGGCCTGGAGGGCACCCAGGTGCGCCTCGTCGTCGCCCCGGGGCTGCAGGACGTCGTGCCCGGGCGCATGCGGGCCCTGACCGTCACGCACGGCTGGACCGGTCTCATCGCCGTCAAGACCCGCCGCACCCGCGCCGCGGGCAAGGCCCTGTTCGACCGGCTCGCCGGCGCCATCGGGCTGGCCCTCATCTCGCCGCTGCTGGCGGCCACCGCGCTCGCCATCCGCATCGACTCCCCCGGTCCAGTCTTCTACACCCAGACCCGTGTGGGCCAGGACGGCAAGCCCTTCACCATGTGGAAGTTCCGCTCCATGTACATCGACTCCGACGCGCGCCGCGCCTCGGTGGTCAAGGCCGGTGGCGACGCCGGCAACGAGGTCATGTTCAAGGACCGTCAGGACCCGCGCATCACCCGTGTGGGCCGCTGGATCCGCCGCCTGTCGATTGACGAGCTCCCCCAGCTCATCAACGTCGTGCGCGGGGACATGAGCCTGGTGGGGCCCCGCCCCGCACTTCCCGTCGAGGTCGCCAAGTACGACGCCGAGGCGCTGCGTCGTCTCCTGGTCAAGCCCGGGCTGACCGGCCTGTGGCAGATCTCCGGACGCTCGGACCTGTCCTGGGCCTCGACCGTGGCCCTGGACCGTCACTACGTGGAGAACCGGGGCGGAGCCCTGGACGCGAAGATCTTCGCCGGAACGCTGCGCGCGGTCATCGGCGGAAAGGGAGCCTACTGATGATTACCGGCTACGTCCCCGGCGGCTTCGACATGCTGCACGTGGGGCACCTCAACATCCTCACCGAGGCGGCCAAGCGCTGCGACCACCTCATCGCGGGGGTCGCAACCGACGAGTCGCTGGAGCGGATGAAGGGGCGCGGCCCCATCGTGCCCCTGGCCGAGCGCATGGCCATGGTGGCCGCCCTGCGCATGGTGGACTCCGTGGTCCCCGACTATGACCAGGACAAGCGTCTGGCCTGGAAGCGTTCCCCCTTCGACGTGCTGTTCAAGGGCACCGACTGGGAGGGGACCGACAAGGGCCGCCGTCTGGAGGCCGAGATGGCCGAGGTCGGGGCCTCGGTGATCTACCTGCCCTACACACCCACCACCTCCTCGACGATGCTGCGACGCACCCTCGTCCAGGAGGTCGCATCCCGTAGTCCCCAAGGGGCCAAGTGACCACTTCACGTAACGACTTCGAGACGCCCGACACCCCGTCGAGCAGCATCGACTCCGCCGCAGCCACCTCCGGTGCCGGTGACGGCGGAAGCAACCGATCCGACTCCGGCACCGCTCAGACCGAACCGTCCGCCGCGGACCGTCCCGGTCTGCTCGCCCGTGCCGTCGGCGCCCTGCGCCCCCGGCGGCGCAGCAAGGCCTCCCGGTCCGACGACGTTCAGGACGTCGACTCGGGTCTGACCTCCGGCACCACCACCTCCCGACTGGCCGCGACCTTCCGCATCCCCCAGTCGCGCGCCCAGCGCGTGCGGCTGCGCAAGCGCCTGTCGACCCTGGCCGCCGTCGTCTGCGTCACCGCCCTGGGAACGGCCGCCTGGCTCCACGAGGGCGTGGCCCAGGCCGACCTGCACCTCAATGACGGCGGCGTGTGGGTCACCTCCACCTCCAAGCACCTGGTGGCCCGCCTCAACTATCCCTCCCGCGAGGTCGACGGCGCGATCCGCACCTCCTCGTCCTCCTTCGACGTCACCCAGAACGCCGAGGACGTCCTGGTCCCCGACTCCGGCGACGCCTCCGTCTCCTCGGTCGACCCCTCCCAGGTCGCCTTCTCCGGGCGCACCCAGCTCACCAAGGGCGTGACCATCGCCCAGGGCGGGGACCGGGTCATGGCGGTCGACAAGGTCCAGGGCACCATCCGCGCCGCCAAGGCCAAGGAGGCCGGCTCCCTGACCGCGGCCGCCCCCGTGGTCACCGGCATGCCCGACGTCGTGGCCGCCATCGGCAAGGACGGTGCCATCCACGCCGTCTCGGCCACCAGCAAGTCGCTGGTCTCCCTGGAGACCAGCGACAAGGGCTGGAAGGAGGCCACGAACACCTCCCTGAAGCTGACCGCCGGCACCGATCTGGCGATCACCGCCGTCGGTGACCAGCCCGTGGTCCTGGAGCGCGGCACCGGCATCCTCCACCTGCCCGAGGGCAAGTCCGTCAGCCTGGGGACCTCCGGTCTGGTGCTCCAGCAGCCCGGCCCCGATGCCGACTCGGTCCTGGTCGCCTCCCGCAACGAGCTCATCTCCGTCCCCATGGACGGGGGCAAGGTCACCAGGACGCCGTCGGCCAAGGAGGGCTCCGCCCCCGAGGGCGTGCCCGCTCAGCCGGTGCGCCTGGGCAAGTGCGTCTACGCGGCCTGGTCCGGCTCGGGCCAGTTCGTGCGCAGCTGCTCGGGGCTGTTCGGCGGCGGCACCGACACCGCCCACGACGACAAGCTCGCCGCCTCCTCCGCCCCGGTCTTCCGGGTCAACCGCGACGCCATCGTGCTCAACGACCTGGACACGGGCTCGGTGTGGCTGCCCAACGAGGACCTCGTCCTCATCGACGACTGGACGGACAAGACCGCCCAGACCGACGACAACGCCGACCAGAAGGACGACTCGGCCAACACCTCGGACTCCCAGACCCCGCCGGAGCGTACCGAGGAGAACCACGCCCCCAAGGCGGCCGATGACAGCTTCGGCGTGCGCCCGGGCCGTTCCGCGCTCCTGCCGGTGCTGGCCAACGACTCCGATCCTGACGGCGACGTCCTCACCGCCACCCCCCAGGACAACGGAGGCTCGCTCAAGGCCACCAAGGCCCAGGGCGGACTGGCTCTGCGCATGGACGTTCCGGACAACGCCTCCGGCAGCTTCTCCGTGCCCTACACGGCCGACGACGGCCGCGGCATGAGCGACTCCGCCGTCGCCACCGTTGACGTCCACGGCTGGGACGTCAACGGCGCCCCGAAGCAGATCACCACCCCCACCCTGACCGTCGCCGAGAAGGCCTCCGGCTCCCTGGACGTGCTGGGCCACTGGCTGGACCCGGACGGGGACGACCTGTACCTGGTCTCCGCCCAGGGCGAGGGCCTGGACACCAAGGTCTCCAACGAGGGCACCGTCACGGTGCGCGAGCTGGGTGCCGGCACCGGCACTCGCGACCTGACCGTCACCGTCTCCGACGGCCGGGAGACCACCTCCGGCGTGGTCAAGGTCGACGTGCAGCCGGCCCAGTCGGCCAAGCCGATCGCCAATGCCGACCACGTGCGCGTCGTCGCCGGCTCCAAGGCCGTCGTCTCGCCCCTGGACAACGACACCTCCCCCTCCGGGGGGACCCTGCGCCTGGCCGCGGTGCAGGAGGCCCCGGCCGGGACCTCGATCAGCGTCGACCAGCAGGCCGGTGTCTTCACCTTCTCCACCGAGGCCAATGCCCAGGCCCAGACCTACTACCTCACCTACGACGTCATGGACGGGGCCAACACGGCTCAGGGCATCGTGCGTGTGGACGTCACGCCCAAGGCCGACGCCACCGTGCCTCCCGAGGTCGAGAACGACACCGCCCTGCTGCGCAACGGCGGCTCGACGACCATCGCCCCGCTCACCAACGACTTCGACCCCTCCGGGGGGATCCTGGTCCTGCAGTCGGTCAAGGCCCCGCCGGACTCCGGGGTCACTGTCACGGTCGTGGATCACTCCCTGCTGCAGATCAGTGCGGCCAGCACCGTGCCGGCCAACCTGACGGTGGAGTACACGGTCACCAACGGCACCTCCAGCGCCACCGGGAAGGTCGCCATCGTCCCGGTGACCCAGTCCCAGCCTCAGCCACCGGTGGTCACCAACGACACCGCCGTCGTGCGAGCCGGCGACGTCGTCACCGCCTCCGTCCTGGACAACGACTCCTCCCCCGCCGGTCTCAACCTGTCGGTGGACTCCCAGGTCAGCCTGGTGGGCGACGAGCTGGGCACCGCCTGGGTCAGCGAGAACACCGTGCGCTTCCGCGCCGGCAACCAGCCCGGCCGCACTTCCTACGCCTACACGGCCAAGGATGACCAGGGCCAGACCGCCTCGGGCGTTCTGACGGTGGAGGTGCGCGCCCAGGACGCCGAGCACAACTCCGCGCCCTCACCGCGCAACCTGGAGGCCCGCACCCTGGCCGGCTCGACCACGAACATCACCGTGCCGCTGGACGGCATCGACCCCGACGGCGACTCGGTGAGCCTCGTGGGCCTCAACCAGGCCCCCTCCTTGGGCTCGGTGGAGATCAACTCCTCGTGGCTGACCTACACGCCCTCCGAGGGGGCCACCGGTACCGACACCTTCACCTACGTCGTCGAGGACCGCTTCGGGGCCCAGGCCACCGGTACGGTCCGAGTGGGCGTGGCCCAGGCCTCACCGCTCAACGTGGCCCCGGTGGCCACTGACGACCTGGTCGTGGCCAAGCCCGGGCGCACCGTGGCCGTGGACGTGCTGTCCAACGACCTGGACACCGACGGCGACAGCCTGTCCCTGGAGGGCGACCCGGCCTCCAGCGACCCCTCCCTGGGCGTGTCCACCCGCGCCGGCCGCCTGGTGCTCGACCTGCCCGAGAAGGAGGGCAACCACTCGGTCACCTACACCGTCTCCGATGGACGCGGCGGCACCGACACCGGCACCGTCACCGTCCAGGTCTCGAGCAACGCCCCCCTGGCCAACCCGGTGGGCGTGGACGACTACGTCACCGTCGACCAGGTCGACGCCAACGGCAAGGTCACCGTCCCGGTCCTGGACAACGACAAGGACACCGACGGCTCGCCGTGGGACCTCAAGCTGTCCTCCTCCGACCCCGACGTCGAGGTGGGCAAGGACTCGCTGAGCCTGACGGTGGGCGAGACCCAGCGGCTCGTGCTCTACACGATCACCGACGCCGACGGGCTGACCGGCCACGCCGTCGTCGTGGTGCCGGCCCGCTCGGCCCTGCGGCCCCGCATCAACCCCTCGGCCGTGCCCGCCCGAGTGCTTGCGGACAAGACCACGGACATCAACCTGTCCTCCTACATCCTCACCCGGGAGGGCACCAAGCCCGTCATCACGGACACCTCCTCCATCCACATGGCCAAGGGCACCAAGGACGCCAAGGTCGCCTCGGGCGGGTCGGCGCTGTCCTTCACCCCCGACTCGGGCTTCACCGGGCAGACCTCGGTGACCTTCACCGTGGCCGACGGCACCGGCTCCGACGCCCTGAGCGCGACGCTCACGCTGCCGATCATCGTGGAATCCTCGACGAACCGGCCGCCGACCTTCACCCCCACCGAGATGACGGTGGCCCCTGGCGAGGGGGCCGTGACAGCCAACCTGGCGGCCATGGCCACCGACCCCGACCCGAATGACAAGCTCTCCTTCCAGGCCGGTCCCGCCCCCGCGGGATTCGAGATCTCCCTGAGCGGCTCGACACTGTCGGTCAAGGCCTCCGACAAGACCGCCGAGGGCACCACAGGCTCCATCCCGATCACGGTCTCCGACGGCGTCAACCCGCCGGTGAGCGCCTCCCTGCCCGTGCGGGTCAGCGCCTCCAACAAGCCCCTCATGACCACGGCCCCGATCAACCTGGAGTCCCGCAACGGCGAGGCGGTCAGCACCGACGTGTCCAAGGCGGTGAGCAACCCCTTCCCGGACAAGCCGATCACCCTGTCCGGCACCCCGACGATCACCTCCGGCCAGGGCTCGATCAGCGCCTCGGGAACGACCGTGACGATCACGCCCAACAACGGGTTCCACGGCACCATCACCGCGCAGTACAAGGTGCTGGACTCCACCGGCTCGGAGTCCCGGGCCGTCACCGGCACCATCACCGTCCAGGTCGGTGGGGTGGCGCCCGCAGCCCCCTCCGGGTTGAGCGTGACCCCCGTGGACGCCGACTCGGCGCGCGTGTCCTGGACCGACGGCTCCGCCAACGGCTCCCCCATCACCGGCTACAAGGTCAGTGTCAACGGCTCCGAGCAGTCCTGCTCGACCTCGAACTGCCTCATCAGTGGCCTGGCGCCCGGTCAGAGCTACAGCATCCAGGTCGTGTCCACCAACAAGTACGGCGACTCCGAGGCCGCGACGGTGTCCTACCAGCACAACGCCACCGCCAAGACCCCGGCCGCGCCCACGCTGACGGCCGGCTCGGGCAAGGTCACCGCCGCCTGGACCCAAGTGGACGACCCCTTCGGGGGCACGGCGACCTATGACGTGCGCCTGTCCGACGGCACCGTGCAGTCGGGCATCTCCGGGGACTCGGCCTCCTTCGACGTCTCCCCGGGACGCGCCTACACCGCTCAGGTGCGCGCCAGGTCCAGCCAGGGGACGGTCTCGGAGTGGTCCTCCCCGTCCAACTCGGTGACGCCCTACGGCGAACCCGGCACCCCCGGGACCCCTGTCATCACCCCCAACGGGGACACGGTCACCATCGGCTGGCAGGCCGCCAACGGCAACGGCAGCCCCGTGAGCTACACGCTGCACTACTCCAACGGGCACACCAGCGACTCCAAGAACGTGGGAGGGGCCACCTCCACCACGGTCTCGGTCTCGCGCGGAACCTGGACCTTCTGGGTCGAGGCCGACAACGGTCACGGCTCCAAGACCTCGGGCCAGGCCAGCTACACCTACAAGCCGACCCCGCTGACGCCGTCGACCCCCGCCGTCAAGGCCACCGGCAACAGCGGCGAGCTGTCCGTGAGCTCCTCGCCCCGGGCCGGCAACGGCTGGAGCGTGGGCGAGCTGACGGTGGAGTACTCCGTGAACCAGGTCACCTGGACCAGCTCCTCGACCATCCGGGGACTGAACGACGGGCAGGCCTACACCGTCTACGCCCGCGCCAACGGCGGCGGGCAGTACTCCGATGTCGTCGCCTCCTCACCGGTGGCGCCCTACGGTCCGCCGTCGGCCCCCTCGGTCAGCTGCGAGCTCACCGGCAAGAAGCAGAAGAAGGTCTCCTGCTCCTGGAGCCCCGGTGCCAACAACGGCGCCAGCGCCGAGTACGAGCAGACCGACGACGGCGGCAAGTCCGTCGAGGACATCGAGATCGGTGACACCTATGACGGCAAGCTCAAGCGCGGCGAGTCGCTCACCTGGTGCGTGCGGGCCAGGACCAACGCCGGCACCTCCGAGTGGGGCTGCGACACCGTCACCCGGCCGTCCAAGCACGACAACGATGACGACGACGATGACGATGACAAGAAGCAGGCCTACCCGGTCGGCACCGAGCAGAAGTTCTACGTGGACTACACGCAGAGGTGCCACCCCTTCGGCCCCTGGGGCACCTGCTACCAGATGGTCTTTGACATCACCGGCAACCCCAACAGCACCGTGTCCTGCGGCTACTGGTACTGGGACACCTGGAACTGGCAGCCCGCCTGGAACGAGGAGGAGATCGCCCTCGATAAGAACGGATACGCCCGGCACAAGTTCCCCCACCGGACACCGAACTGGGACCAGACCATCACCTGTACCCAGCAGTAACCGGTTCATTAACCGGATCGATGCCCAGTACGCAACAAGTCACACACCCACCTCTCTCCACCCGAAGGATCATTGATTCCATGCCGATGACTCCCGAGAACGCGACATGGTTCGCTGACGCCTTCTCCACCATTGTCAACAACGTCGGTCAGGCGCTGCTCGACAAGGAGGACGTAATCAAGCTGGCCCTGACCACCATGCTCTCCGAGGGCCACCTCCTGCTCGAGGACGCCCCCGGCACCGGCAAGACCGCCCTGGCCCGGGCCCTGGCGGCCTCGGTGCAGGGGACGCACTCTCGCATCCAGTTCACCCCCGACCTGCTGCCCAGCGACATCACGGGCGTGACGATCTACGACCAGAAGACCGGCACCTGGGACTTCCACGCCGGCCCGATCTTCTCCTCCATCGTCCTGGCCGACGAGATCAACCGGGCCAGCCCCAAGACCCAGTCGGCCCTCCTGGAGGTCATGGAGGAGTCCCAAGTGACGGTCGACGGCGTGCGTCACACGACCGAGCGCCCCTTCATGGTCATCGCCACCCAGAACCCCATCGAGCAGGCCGGCACCTACCGCCTGCCCGAGGCCCAGCTCGACCGCTTCCTCATGAAGACCTCCGTGGGCTACCCCAACCGGGAGGCGCTCACCCGGATCCTGTCAAGCTCGGCCCACCCGGACCGCTCCAAGAGCCTGTCCGCGGTCGTGGCCTCCTCCGTGGTGGCCTCCATGGCCGACCTCGCCGCCGAGAACCACATCGAGAACTCGGTGCTGGACTACATCGGGGCGCTGGTGGAGGCCACGCGTGCAGCCGACGAGACCCGCATGGGCGTGTCCACCCGTGGCGCCATCGGCATGGCCCGGGCCGCCCGGGTGTGGGCGGCCTCCCAGGGCCGCAGCTACGTCCTGCCCGACGACGTCAAGGACCTCGCCGAGGTCGTGTGGGCCCACCGCCTGGTCATGGACCCCGACGCCGAGTTCACCGGCGCCACCGCCTCCGGCGTCATCACCGCCGCGCTGGCCCAGGTCCCCGCCCCCACGACCCGCGACTGAGCCGTATGACGCCTCAGACGACGTCGCAGAAACCTGCCCTCCAGGCCCGTCCGGGCTCGGCGGGCGGGACCGGCGCATCCGCCTCCTCCGCCGCAGCCCCCACCTCCTCGGGGGCTCCGGCCTCCGCGCAGCCCGCGGCATCGGCTGCGTCGTCGACCTCCACGAACGAGGCCCTGACCGCCAGGCCCTCGCAGTCCCGACTGGCCGCAGCGGCCGCGGTGGCGCTGCGACCGCTGCGCTGGCTGCTGCACACCGTGACCCCGATCGGATGGGGCAGCCTGGTGCTGCTGGCGGCCTGCGGACTGACCGGGGCCGTCATGGGCTGGCAGGAGGCGTGGAGCGCCGCGGCCGCCGTCGGCATCGTCGCGGTGAGCGCCTGGCTGTGGCTCATCCCCCGCCGCGGCTACTCGGTCAACCACAACCTGCTCGAGTCCCGCGTCACCGTGGGCGACCACGCCCTCATCCGTCTGACCGTCACCAACCCCCGTACCCGGCCGCTGCTGCCCTCGCGCATGGAGATGCCCGTGGGGCCGGGGCGTGCCGTCTTCGTCGTCCCCACCCTGACCCCCGGGGCCGTCCACGAGCGCGGCTTCGTCCTGCCCACGCAGCGCCGCGGCATCGTCACCGTCGGTCCGGTCCTGGCGGTCCAGCGAGACCCGGTGGGGCTGCTCCAGCGCGAACGCTCCCTGAGCACCCCGCAGCACATCCACATCCACCCGCGCACCGTGCGCCTGGGCACGGTCCTGCACGGCGTCCTGCGAGACATCGAGGGCGCCGTCACCCAGGACCTGTCCAGCTCCGACGTCGCCTTCCACGCCCTGCGCGAGTACGTCCCCGGCGATGACCGGCGCAACGTCCACTGGCGCACCACGGCCCGCACCGGCCGGCTCATGGTGCGTCAGTTCGAGGAGACCCGCCGCTCCAGCCTGCTCGTCCTGCTGTCCACCCGTCAGGACGACTACGCCGGCGAGGAGGACTTCGAGACCGCGGTGTCCATCGCCTGCTCACTGGCCATGGACGCGATCCAGGACGGGCGCGAGGTCCGCTTCATCACCCAGATCGGGGCTCTGCCCACCTCCTCCGCCCTGCGAATGCTGGACACGTCCTGCCTGCTGAGCACCGGTGAGGACGACTACGGCTGCGACCTGCTGGTGCGACACGCCTGCACGGCGCACCCCGATGCCTCTATCGTCGTCCTCGTCACCGGCCAGCAGGTCGACCGCGCCGTGCTGGCCCGGGCCCGCGGCTTCGCACCGCTGCCCATGGTGACCGTTGCCCTGCGCGCCGGCCAGCGCGGCCTGTCGCGCCACCACGCCGGAACGATGCCGGTCGTGGACATGGACCGTCTTGAGCAGCTTCCCACCGCCCTGAGGCGAGCACTATGACCCCCACGACAACCCTCACCACCGCATCCCCCCGCACCGCGGGCTCCCCGATCTCGGGCGCCTCGCCGGCCGGGGCGCCCTCTCCGGCTGAGGCCCCCTCGCAGGTCACCGCCGCACCCTCCGGAGGCTCGGACGAGTCGCCCTCCTCCTGGTCGACGGCGACGTCGTCGCGCACGCGCAGTCTCTACAGCAACGAGACGACTCGTCAGGCCCGCTCGATCACCGGCGCCGGACCGCTCCTGTCGCGTCCCTCCCGGCCGGCGCTCTCCGCCCGCCGCTTCCTGCCTCCCCGGCGCGGTGCCAAGCCGCCCACGCCGGCCGCCGCCGCCCTCGAGCTGGTCCTCATGGCCGGGATCCTCGCCATCGGCGCGGTCCCCTTCCTGCCGATCTTCGCCTCCGTGGTGGGTTGCCTCGCCGTCGGCTACGGCGCGCTCATCGGCGCCCTGACCTCCATGCTCTGCTCGCGCCTGCGCCTGTCGGTGCTGCCGAGCATGGCGGCCCTGGCGCTGGTCCACGTCCTGGTGGCCCCGTGGCTGCTGACCGACGTCGGCTCCGGGACCGCGGCGATCAAGACGGTGCTGGGCTCCACGATCACCGTGTGGCGCGACGCCTTGACCGTGCCGATGCCGCTGAGCTCCTTCAGCGGCATGACGGTGCTGCCCTGGATGACCGGGCTGGTGGTCTCGGCGCTGGCGACCCGCCTCATCCTGGCGGGCCGTGAGGTCCTGGCCGGCCTGACCCTGACCTGCCTGCCCGCCGTCGGCATCGGCTGGGGCGGGCAGGAGACCGTGCGCCCCACCGTGCTGGGCGTCCTGTTCGTCGTCGGGATCCTGGCCCTGTGGACCTGCGGCTCCCTGCGGCAGCGGCGCAGCCACGTCGTCGAGGCCCTGGACCTGAGCTCCTTCTCGACCACCTCGGGCGCCACGAGCGCCCGCTCCACCGGGGACCTGGGGCGGGCGGCCCTGCGCGGAACGGTCATCGCCGCCGTGCTGCTGCTGGTCACCTCCCTGGCCGCCATGGTCCTCACCCCTGCCGCCCCCGCCTCCCGGACGGTGGTGCGCGACCTGTTCCAGCCGCCGCTGGACGTGACCGAGTACGCCAGCCCCCTGTCCCTGGTGCGCACCCTGGAGACGGACAAGGCCCACACCCGGCTCATGAAGCCGATCAACCTGCCCTCGGGCGGACGCATCCGCATCGCCGCCCTGGACTCCTACGACGGCCTGTCGGCCCACATCGGTCAGAACGAGAACGGCCAGTCGCGCTTCGAGCGCATCGGCGACAAGACCCAGTTGACGGCCAACCGGCTCGACGGACGCAAGCAGACCTCCTCCCTGACCATCGAGGACTACAGCTTCCCCTGGGTGCCCACCATGCCCAAGACGATCCGCATCGAGTCCTCCGGGCCGCGTCAGTCGGCCCTGCGCGAGGGCATGTACTACGACAAGTTCTCCTCCACCGGGATCGCCACCAGCGGCCTGGCCTCGGGTGACGTCCTCACCGAGCGGGTCGCCCCCTACACCGCGCCCTCCGAGGCCGCCCTCAACAAGGCCTCCCTGGCGCAGACCTCGCTGGGACCGGTCGAGCAGGTACCGTCGTCGGTGGCCTCCCTGGCCAAGGAGATCGTCGGGGCCGAGTCCAACCCCATCGCGCAGGTCCGGGCGCTTCAGCAGCGCCTGCGCACGAGCTACTACTCCGACGGCACCAAGAGCCCCTCCCAGCCCGGGCACGGGGCCGCCCGTATCGCCTCCATGGTGGAGGCCGACTCCCTCATCGGCGACGACGAGCAGTACTCGGTGCTCATGATGCTCATGTGCCGCTCGCTCAACATCCCGGCCCGCGTCGTCATGGGCTTCGACCCGGCCACCGACGGCGACGCCAAGACCGTCACCGGCGAGGACGTCAAGGCCTGGGTGGAGATCCCCTTCGAGGGGCTGGGCTGGGTGTCCTTCGACGTCACGCCGGACCGCGACCAGGTTCCCCAGCAGCAGACCACCCAGAAGGTCTCCAACCCCGAGCCCAACGTCCTCCAGCCCCCGCTGCCCAATGAGGACCCGGCCCAGCTGCCCCCCAACTACGAGGACCCGCAGCGCGACGACCCCCAGGACAAGGACAAGGGCGGTCTGCCGACGGCGGTCATCGCCGTCGGAGGCTCCGTCCTGGCGATCGCGATGATCGTGGGCTCGGTCCTGGGGTGGAAGGCCTGGCGGCGCCGACGCCGACGCGCACGCACCGGCGTCGGCAAGGCCCTGGGAGCCTGGGAGGAGATCCTTGACCGGGCCCGCGACCTGGGGCGCTACCCCGGGTGGGGGGCCACTCGGAGGGAGGCGGCCGCGCAGCTGGCTCCTCACTTCCCACAGGTCGATCTGCCTCGATTCGCCGGAGCAGTTGACACCCAGGTCTTCAGCTCCGGGGAGCCGCCATCGTACGCTCTAGGGGAGTTGTGGGAATCCTCAGATGCGATCGTCCGCTGCATGGGGGCGGACCGCTCGCGCCTGGGACGGGTATGGGCCCGTTTGTCCCCGCGCTCCCTCGTCCATCCCGCCGACAGGCGGTCACGTCGCCCCAGGAGGTTGCGGTCATGACGATCACTGCTGACGCCCGTAGCAGCGCCTCGACCGCTGCGGGCCGACCGACGTCCTCCCGTCCATCCGATGACGCGCCGCGCACCGACGTCGTCAGTCCGTACGGCACGGCGCCGAGCGCCCCCGGTGATCCGCACGGCGGAGCGCAGACGGCCGACTCCCGGGGCCCGGAGCCCGACGCGGCCCGGGCCGGCGCGCACACGCCCTCAGCTGCGCATCACCGCCTCCCCCCGGCCCCGGTGCGGGCACGCGTGGTCGCCGGGGTCATCGACCTCGTCATCGGTTCGCTTCTGGTCGGGGGCCTGACCACGGTCATTTGGCAGGTGGGCGGCCGCCCGGCCCTGACCAGCGGGCTCATCGCCTTCGGTCTGGTCGTCGGGGCACGCTGGCTGGCCATCGCCGCCACCGGCTGGTCCCTGGGCGGGCGCCTGCTCAGGATCCGCATGCTGGGGGCCCGCAACCAGACCCCCTCACCACTGGGCTCGTTCCTCCACGCCGATCTCATCCTGGCCGTCAGCATCACCACGCTCGGCCTGGGCACCATCGCGCTCATGCGCACGGCGGCCGCCGACCCCGAGGGGCGCGGCTGGCACGACAAGCTCTCCGGGATGGCGCTGCTCAACGCCCGCAGGCCGAGGCGTCCCGCACGACCTGCTCCCTCAGAGGCCGGGTCGGCACACCGCCCAGTCACCGAGCCCGCCTCCCTCGGCCCCCGGGCCGACGCCGGTGCCGTGGCGCCGGAGGAGCCCGAGACGTCCTCCGCTCAGGACATCGGTGAGGCCTGGGACGCCGCCAGGCGCGCGTCTGTCTCCTCCCCCGCCGAGCGCAGCGCCGCGGGCCAGGAACCCGCCGCGGAACTGTCCACTCAGGCCACCGAGAAGTCAGGCGAGTCCGCCCCCCGCACTCGGCCCTCCGAGCGAGCCGTGCGCAAGACCGAGAAGAAGGCGGGCAAGACGGCACGGGGCAGGAAGCCCAGGAAACGCGGCCCCCGTCCGGGCTCGACACGCGCCATGGCCGGCCAGGAGACGGCACAGGAGACCCAGCAGGCCGCCACCGCGGGCGCCCAGAGCGCCACCGAGGCCGGCATCACCGACTCCTCCGGCAGGAACGCGCACCCGACGACGTCGGATCCGGTCTCCTCCTCGATCCGTCGGCCCCGTCCGGCCCGACCCGCGCGCCATGCCGGTCGCGCCCTGAAGGCCGGTTCCTCGGACGGCTACGCGCCTGTGGTCTCAGGAGGCTCCGCCGCCAGCCAGGCCGCGAGCACGGATGCCGCAACGATCGCAGCCGCGCCTCAGGTCACCGTCAAGGCCACCAAGGCGGCGACCGTGTCATCGTCCGCCTCCGCGAAGTCGGCGGCGGAGGCCGGTCCGGCCATTGTGGACACCGACGCCGAGGCCGTCGCCGTCGCTTCGGCCACCCCCATGGACCCTCAGGCATCCGCTGCCATGGCCGCGGCCCGGGCCGACTCCCTGCCGGCCGTGGCGGGAGCATCGAAACTCTCGACGGGTCCGGCCGACGAGGACACCGTCGCAACCGCACCCGAGGCCGCGGAGGACGCCGCTCCCCCGGCTCATCAGGACACGGAGCCGGCACCGCTCGCCCCCGCCGAGGCCACCGAGCCGGAGGCGGACGACGCCGCCCCGGCCGCATCATCACAGCCGGCCGGCCCAGCACCGACCGAAAAGACGGCCGAAGAATCGGCAGAGGAAGCTGAGGAGGCGGTTGACGAGCACGCCGTGGAACCGGTCGATGAACCGGCTGCGGACGTCGAGGAACCGTCCGACGAGCCGTCTGAGACGGACACCGAGGAGCCGCCGGTGGCCGCATCATCGGACTCCGACGACGCCCCGACGCAGCAGCCCTCGCAGACGGATTCCGAAACCGCTACGCTCGACGTCGTGGAGGACGCGCCGTCTCAGTCCACGGATGCCGCCGACGGTCAGGGTGACGACGCCGAGAAGCCCTCGTCCCACGCACCGCCCTCACCTGAGCACCCGGCCGATCAGCAGCAGTCCGAAGCGACGACGCCCTCAGCGGAATCCTCCAAAACAGTTGCTGATTCCGAGGCAACAGAGTCCTCCACGTCGCACGATGCGACTTCCACACCACAAGTCCCGCGCTCGAAAGCCACAAAACCCGTAACATCACAAACGATGGAACCACGACACGCCCACGCCCAGCGCTGGAGGATTCAGCCCGGTCACACCGGCAAGAAGACCTCCGGCTCGTCTGCTGCACCTGCCGAGGATCAGCGAGAGTCGGTGTCACAGCCCGGCGTTCCTCGTCGCGAGAGCCTCTTCGCCTCCGATCGGCAGCGCTTCGCTGCCGGAGCAGGCCCCGTCCCGGAGGTGGCGCACACCTTCGACACCTCCAGCATCCTGCCCTCAGGAGACCGCAACACGCAGGCCCTCATCGACTCGGTGCCCTGGTCCTCGGTTCCCACCTCGGTCGATGCCGCCACGGTGGACTCCCTGCCGGAAGGAGCCATCGTCTCCGACGACGGCCTGCCGCAGCAGCCGAAGACGGTTTCGGCGCCTGCGCAGCACGCGTCCCCGATGGATCTGACCAACCCGGCCACCGTGCCCGGTGGTGTGCCGGCCTCCTCTGAGGGGAACACGCACCCGACCGTGCGCAGTCACCGCAGCCACGCTCGAACCTCCGCCGGCAGCGCAGCAAGCACGGCCGCTGCGGAGGGGAGCTCCGCGCGTCGGCCCCACGCCTCGCACCGCTTCTCAGGGCCGGGTATCCCCTCTCCCGCGGATGAGCGCGCCGTCCCCGGCGAGTCCCGCAGCGATGCCCCCGCCGCGGAGGCCGGCGCCGCTCGTCACGAGCGCTCCGCCTCCGTCCAGGCGTCGGCGCAGCCCCACACCGGCGCGTCCAGGCACGGTGCCGGCAGCATGCCGGAGGCGGCCGCGCCTGCCTCCGCCCCCGCAGCAGGCGTCTCTCTGCCCCCGCTCACCCAGGTTCCCGCCACAAGCGCCCAGACCGCCACACCGTCGCTGCCGTCGGCCTCCTCTGCCGCCCCGGCCCTGTCGGTGCGTCTCGTCCCGCTGCTGGGCGGCAACCCGATCGTCATCCACGAGCCCACGGTGGTGGGACGCGACCCCGACAACATCTCGGCCTACCCCGGGGCGGAGCGCGTGGCTCTCGACGATCCCACGCGCTCGGTGTCCAAGACGCACGCGGCGATCTTCCCGCTGCTGGACGGGGTGTGGGTCACCGACCTGCACTCCACCAACGGGACGCGGGTGGAGTACCGCGACGGGCGCACCGTCGAGGCCGTACCGGACAAGGCGCTGTCCGCCCTGGAGGGCAGCACGATCTTCTTCGGCCGCATCGCCTTCAAGGTGGAGGTCGTCTGAGTTCCGCACCGGTTCCCTCAAGCGCTGGGGCCCGCACTCCTGTCCGGGAGTGCGGGCCCCAGTGGCTATGTCTCGACGGCGCTCACTTCAACGATGTCTCGGGCGTGATCGCCCTCGGGAGGCGACCTCAGGGAGTGTCGACGCAGGCGGTCTTGGCCGGCGAGGCCTTACCATCCGCGCGCACCGCGGTGACCTCGAGGCAGGTGCGCGCCGGCTGGGCGTTGACAGTGACCTCGTTGGTGCGGGTGGAGTCCACCTCGGTCTCCTCGTCGGGCAGCTTGACCCGGTAGAGGTAGCTGCCGGACCAGTTCGTCTCCGGCTCACCCCAGCTGAACTTCACCGTGCCGTCGCCCTGTGCCTCACCGACGATATCTCCCACCATGGGCACTGAGGCCTGCAGGGGGTTGGCGCCGGGCTGCGGGGCGATCGTGGCAATGGGGTTGTTGGGCTTCTTCTGCTTGTCCTGGTTCTGGGAGACGACGATCGCGGCGACGACGGCGGCGACCATGGCCACGACCAGCAGACCGGTCAGGACGGCCCGCATGCGGTTGGGGCGGCTCGACTCACCGGCCTCCGAGTCCGACGACGAGCCCTTGTCCTCACTGTCGGGCTCCACCCGCATGGCGATGTGCTCGCTGGTGACGTCGACCTGGTTGAAGACCCCCATCTTCGTGGCGGTGTCGGCCTCGTCGGGGTTGGGGCGCCGGGCGGACTTCGCGGCCTTGTCCGGCTCCTGGAACAGGTCGACCGTCGTGATGGGCAGGTCGAGCTCGGCCTGGACCTGCTGGAGCGCCCGGGCGAAGGCCAGCGCCGTCGGGTAGCGCGAGTCCGGGTTCTTGTCCATCGCCACCGACAGCACGCGGTGCAACGACGGCGGGGCGTCCTGACGCCCCAGCGGCGGCAGGGGGTCCTTGACGATACGGCGGGAGAGCTCGTAGACGTCCGGAATGCCGTCGGTCTCGAAGGGGCTGCGCCCCGTGAGCATCGCGAAGGTGGTCGCGCCCAGGGAGTAGATGTCGGAGGCCGGGTTGGCCGAGCGCATCCCCACCAGCTGCTCGGGGGGAGCCCAGGGCACGCTCATCCCCCGCAGCTCCTCGGCACCCTCCGGGCCACTCATGGCGGAGATGCCGAAGTCGGAGAGCACCGGGCGGCGGTAGGTGGTGAACAGAATGTTGGCGGGCTTGATGTCCCGGTGGACGATGCCGGCCCGGTGAGCGGTCTCCACCGCTCCGGCGATCTGAATCGCCGTCGACAGGGTCTCAGCGACATTGAGGGGACCCTGGCGCAAGATGGCGCCCAGCTGCGGCGGCGGGCAGTACTCCATGACCAGGAAGGGGTGGCCGTCGGCGGAGACGCCCGCGCCGTAGATGGACAGGATGGCCGGGTGGGAGGAGACCCGCGCCATGAGGTTCGCCTCCGACTCGAAGCGGGAGGCGGTCTTGTCCTCCACGTCAGCGTTCATGACCTTGACCGCGACCTCGCGGCGGGGCATGTGCTGCTCGAAGAGGTAGACCGTGGAGTAGCCTCCCGCTCCGAGTCTCTCCAGGTACGTGAACCCGGAGATGACCGGAGGCGGTCCCTTGTGATCCAGCATCAGGGGAGGTTCTCAAAGGCGAGGGTCTGACCATCGCCGAGGTCGAGGACGTCTCCACTGCGCAGGAGCACCGGATTCGCCGAGGACAGGCGCACGGGCGCCTCGTTCTGGCGGTTGAGAACGGTGCCATTGCAGTTGCCCAGGTCCTGGGCCAGAACGCTCCACGCATCCAGGTCGATGAGGATGTGGTTGCGGGAGACGAGCTGGTTGGGACTGGCGACAGTCAGCGGACGGAGGGGGACCTCCGCGACGCTGCTGATGTCGTCGGCCACAGGGTTGCGACCCACCAGGAGGGGACGGTTGAGCTCGATGCTCTCGCCGCCGGAGGTGACCACGCGCCCCAGAGGGGGGCAGGCCACCGACTTGGCCGGACGGTTGAGCTCAGCTCCGCAGACGCGGCACACGGTGTAGTTCGTGGGGTTGGGGTGGCCCTGGGGGCACACCGCCGACAGCACGATCCGGATGGCGTCGGGTTCACTGGGAGAGCTCGCCGAGACCGGGGACGCCGGGCTGGAGGGCCCGGTGCCCACGAGGGAGACGAGCTCGCCGACCAGGTCCTCGGGCAGACCGTTGATGGTCTGACCATCGTGGTCCCCGCGACCGAGCTCGGCAGTCGCCGGCTCGCCGACGGAGGGCTGCACGAGCTCGACCATTGCGGCATCCACAGCCGCGGAACCGGCCGACTCGACGGCCTCCGCCGACTGGCTCGGCTCCAGGGGACCGAGCCCCTGGTTGAGCAGCTCGGCACGCAGCTCCTGGGAGAGGTCCTCGGGCAGACTGTTGATGGTCTGTCCGTCGTGGTCCCCGGAGCGTACGGGCTCTTCCTCGGCGTGCGCCTGCGCGGCGGCCTCGGCAACAGCAGTGGCCTCCGCGACCACGGCAGCCTCGGCGGCCTCAACGGGCACGAAGTCGGCCGGGGTCTGGGCGACCTCGGCTACCTCGGCGGCAGCGTCCTTGATACCAGCAGCCTCAAGATCCTCGCTCGACGGGGGCGGAGGGGGCGGGATCATGGCCTCTGCCTCCTGAGCGGAGGGGATCGGCAGGGCCGGGATATCGAAGACGGGGGCGATCAGCAGATCCTCATCGGAGGTCTCCGGTGAGGACTCAGTGGCGACCTCGGCGGCCTCAGGGGTCTGGGCTTCCGGGGTCTCGTCGGGAGTCTCTGAGTACTCGGGCAGCTCGGGCGACGGCGTCACCTCGGTCGCCTCAGCGGCCTCGGAGATGCCCGCCACGACGGCCAGCAGGTCAGCGGGTCCCTCGGAGTCGGCGATCAGGGCCGACTCCTCAGCAGCATCGGAGTCCTCAGCAGAGTCCTCCGACTGACCGGCGGCTTCAGCGGCCTCGGCGCTCTCGAGGGACGCGGCGAGCTCAGCACCATCGAGGGCCTGTTGCTCGGCGTTGTCCTGCGCGATCTCGATGAGGTCGTCGACGACGTCGGCGGATTCGGCGGTCTCGGCAGGCGCCCCTTCAGACGAGTCGTCCTGCTCCGAGTGGTCCGACGAGGCGGACTGACGGCGCGAGGCGCGACGCGATGCCCGACGTGAGGACCGAGAGGTCCTCACGGCAGCAGCGGGGGTTCCGGCGGAGCCGGCAGAAGCGGTGGAGTAGTCAGGACCAGCCGGGTCAGGGTCATCGTCGTCGGAGTCACCGGACCCCTTCGACGATGCACGGCTGGGGGACGGGGTCCCGCTCGACTTCTCCGATCCGCGCAGCACCAGGTGGCCGGTGCTCACGACGGCGTCGACCGCCGGGCGGCGCACCTGTCCGGCGCCGTCGGGCGCGCTGACGATGACCGAGTTGGGGGCGGTCACCGTCGTCTCGAACCAGGTGGTGACCGCGGAGGCGTCCAGCGCCTTGCCGTCGACCTCCATCTGCGGGGCACCGCGCAGCGCCACGTGGAAGACATCCTCGGGCGCCGAGACGGCGAGCACGAAGTCCGGGATCGCACCCAGACGTCCGCCCATCCCCATCACCAGCTCATCCAGGGCCCGCGTCAGCGAGGCCTCCTCACTGCGCAGCAGCCGCCACAGGCGCTCGGTGAGGTCCTGCGGCACCGACGGGGGCAGGATCATCACAGCACGTGGCGTGACCACGCCTGTCCACGAACCCTCGGTCCACCAGACCTCGTTGTTCGCGCTGCTGTTCGGGCTGTTTGTCATCATTTTTCTCCTCAACGGACGATACAGACACCGTCACCCAAGTATGCCTGCCGTCCCCGGTGCACGTACTCCGGTCGGCCGGGTGAGAGTCGGTGAACGCCCTCCTCGTCCTCGATGTGGGTTCCGTTCGTCGAACCCAGATCTGTGACGAGTACCCCATCCGAAGCGGGCACGAACAGGGCGTGCGTCTTGGACACGGAGTCCTCCGAACGGAGCACCGCGACGAGCTGCGCATCGGGGTGGGACTCGATCGGGGCCGGCCGGCGCCCGAGAACAATCGGCCCCAGAACTGGGATTACTGAGCCCTCAACCACCAGAGAACAGGCCGACACCGAGGTCGGCCTGGCGCTGAGAAGAACCGTTCCGGCCAGTCGGTCGAACCAGGTGCGCTGTTCAGCACGCCATAGTGAGAGGATCCACAACACCAGGGGGGCCAGGCCTGCGGTTGCCACCAAAGAGAGGCCCAAAAATGCGACGTAAATCACCGCTGAGCGTCCGGGCGGACCGTTTGTGTCCGCCACCCTCCGCAGCCGGACCCCCGTCACCAGCCCGCCGGGTGTGGCGCCTGTCATCGCCATCATGGCAGTCATCACAGCAATAAGCAGCACAACCGCCCCGACAGCGAATAAGATTCCACAGCAGCGCTCCGTGACGGCACACAGTGCGATGATGAGCCCCGCATCCACCAGCACGCGGACCACACGTCGGCGTGCGGATGCAGGCATAATTGTCGTATGTCGCTCTCGGGTCCTCATAGGACAGACATGGTAGGCGCCCAGCCCACTGCCTCGCAGTCGGACGAGGTCTCGGAAGGAACACACAGTGCAGATCGCGGTCACTCCTGATCCCCAGCGATGGGTGATCATCCCGCCCTTCCCACCGCCGGGATGGGCGCGGGAGGAGGCCAGGCACCGCAGCGCCCACCTGGGAGTGACCGGGCCGCAGTGGCGCTCCGAGCTGGAGTCCCTGCTCAACGAGCTGCAGGCCATGGAGCGCCAGGGCCGCTTCGCCCGCCTCATGCATATCGACGACGTCGCCCACCCGCCCTTCGTCATCGACCTCAGCCTGGAGATCGCCAAGGATGACGGCTCCAAGGAGGGGCGCCGCGCCACCCAGCGCCAGATCGTCGCCGCGCTCCTGCCCGAGGCCGAGCTGGTGCGCCTGCGGCCGGGCCCGGACATGGTGGGGTTCTCCGCCTTCTACGAGTCCAACGGCCCCACCCAGGGCGTCGTCGTCCTGAGGCTGGCGGGACTGCCCACGGTCCCGGTGGACCTGGTCATGCGCCTGTGGGGCGCCGCCGCTGAGGACATCGCCCCCAACCTGGATCATCTCGTCGAGCTGGCCCGCCAGGTCGCTCCCGTCGTCTGATCGGCGCAGACGGCCCGGGCGTTCGTGAGCGGCGACGTCACCGCTGACCTCCCCGATCCCTCTCCCCGAGCCCCGTTCCCTCCCCACCGCTTCCAGCGACAAGGCCCCGCCAGGGCGCGGGGGCAGCGCCCCTCAGGCCTCCAGCACCTCCGCCGCCTCGAGCCACTGCTCCTCCAGATCGGCGTGGATCGCCTCAGCGGCCACGAGCTCACGGCCGAGCCCGGCCAGCTCCCCCACCCGGTTCGGATCGGCCGAGACCTCCTCCATGCGCGCGTGCAGGGCGGCGAGAGACTGAGCCGCCCGCTCCATCTTCCGCTCAATGCGCCCCAGGGCCTTGCGGGCCTCGTGCCGACGGGCCCCGCTGGAAGCACTGCGCTCAGAAGAGGCCTCCGCTGCCGCCCGCGTCGCCGCCGATGCCGCAGCGCCCGCTGAGGCTCTGGGGCTCCCGGCGCCGACCATGGCCTCGCGGCGCATCTGGAGGTACTGCTCGACCCCGCCGGGCAGATCACGCACACTGCCGTCGCCCAAAAGCGCCACCTGGTGGTCGGTCACCCGTTCCAGGAGGTAGCGGTCGTGGGAGACGACCACGAGGGTGCCGGGAAAGGAGTCGAGGATGTCCTCGACGGCGGCCAGGGTGTCGGTGTCCAGGTCGTTGGTGGGCTCGTCGAGCAGGAGCACATTGGGCTCGGTCATGAGCAGGCGCAGGAGCTGGAGCCGGCGGCGCTCCCCGCCGCTGACCTCCCCGACCCGGGTCCAGGCCCGCTGACGGGTGAAGCCCAGGCGCTCCACGAGCTGGGCCGCCGTCATCTCCTTGTCCCCGACGACAACCCTCTCCCCCACCATGGCCACGGCCTCGACGACGCGCAGGTCCGCGAGCGCGTCGAGCTCGTGGGTGGACTGGGACAGGGTGGCCACCTGGACGGTCTTGCCGCGGGCGACACGGCCTTCAGTGGGATCCTGGACGCCTTCGAGCAGGCGCAGCAGGGTGGTCTTGCCGGCGCCGTTGACGCCGACGACGCCGACGCGCTCACCGGGGGCGAGCCGCCAGGTGACTCGGCGCAGGATCTCCCGCTGGGTCGCCTCGCCGGTGTCGGTGGGCGGCCCGGGGTAGCGCACGGTGACGTCCTCGAGGTCGAGGACCTTCTTGCCCAGGCGGGCGGTGGCCATGGCGGTCAGGGCCACGGTGTCGCGCGGGGGCGGCACGTCGGCGATGAGGGCCTCGGCGGCATCGATGCGGAAGCGGGGCTTGGAGGTGCGGGCGGGGGCGCCGCGGCGCAGCCAGGCCAGCTCCTTGCGCAGGAGGTTCTCCCGCTTGACGGCGGCCACCGCGGCCTGGCGGGCGCGCTCGGCCCGGGCCAGGACGTAGGCGGCGTACCCGCCGTCGTAGGTCTCGATACGACCGGCCACCTGGGGGCGCCCGCCGCCGGGGTCGATGCCGGGGACGACCTCCCACACGTTGGTGCAGATGGCGTCCAGGAACCAGCGGTCGTGGGTGACGGTGACCAGGGCGCCGGAGGCCCGGCCGCCCGGGCCGTTGAAGCGGGCCCGCAGGTGACGGGCGAGCCAGTCCACGCCCTCGACGTCGAGGTGGTTGGTGGGCTCGTCGAGGATGACGACGTCGGCGCGGCGGGTGAGGACCGCGGCCAGGGCGACGCGGCGGCGCTGGCCCCCGGAGAGGGTGGCGACGTCGGCGGACAGGTCGAGGTCGGCGATGAGGCCGGCATGGATGTCACGCACGGCCGGGTCGGAGGCCCACTCGTGCTCGGGGGCCTGGCCGTGGACGGCGGTGCGCACGGTGGTGCCCGGCACCAGGTCGTCGGCCTGGCTCAGGACCGCCACGCTCACGCCGCCGGTGCGGGTGACGCGGCCGCCGTCGGGCTCGCGCCGACCGGCCAGGGCCGCCAGGAAGGTGGACTTGCCGGCGCCGTTGGGGCCCAGGACGCCGACGCGGGTGCCGTCCTCCAGTCCCAGGGTGACCTCGTCCAGGAGCAGGCGGGAGCCGACCGTCAGGCGCAGGTTCTCCACGCCGAGCAGGTGCGCCATCAGCCCACCACCCGGGCGCCGGCCACGGGGGCGTCGGCGCGCAGGACGTCAGCGACCTGGCCCGAGGCCTTCAGTGCGCGCGAGACCCGTTGGGCACTGCCGGGGTCCTCGACGAGGGCGGCGATGGTGGGGCCGGAGCCGGAGACGATGGCGCGCAGGGCCCCGGCCTCCTCGGCCACGGCGATGACCTCGGCCAGCTCGGGACGCAGGTCGAGGGCGGCGGCCTGGAGGTCATTGTGGAGGGAGTCGGCCAGGGCGCGGGCGTCCCCGGCGCGCAGGGCAGCGGTGAGGGCCTCGGGCACGTCGCGCACGGCGGGCTGCCCGCCACCGGTCAGCTCATCGAAGCGCCGGAAGACCGCCGGGGTGGACAGGCCCTCCTCGGCCAGGGCGAAGACCCAGTGGTAGGCGCCCCGGGTCATGATCGGGGTGACCAGGTCGCCGCGGCCGCTCCCGACGGCGGTGGCCCCGGTCAGGGGGAAGGGGACGTCGGCCCCCAGGCGCGCGGCCAGGGCGGAGAGCTCGGGCAGGGACAGGCCCGTGCCCCACAGGGCGTTGCAGGCCACGAGGGCGGCGGCGGCGTCGGCGGATCCTCCGGCCATCCCGCCGGCGACGGGGACGCGCTTGCGCAGCAGGAGGTCGACGCCCTCGCTGACGCCGGTGGTCTGCGCCAGGAGCGTGGCGGCCCGCACGGCCAGGTTGGACTCGTCCACCGGCACGTCGCCGTCGGGCTCCTCGAGGGTGAGGGTGACGGTGCCGTGGTCCTGGGCGGACTGCCTGCGGGCGGTGACGGTCTCGATGAGGCGGACCGCCTGGAAGACCGTGGTGAGCGGGTGGTAGCCGTCGGGGCCGGGGGCGCCGACGGACAGGAAGAGGTTGACCTTGCCGGGGGCCTCGACGCGCACCGAGCTGGCCGAGCCGCTGCGGGGCGGCACGGTGGACTCGCGCGGACCGGCGGGGCCGTCGGGGACGGCATGCAGATGGCTCATGACTGCTCCTGTGAGGTGGGAGGCGTTGGCGCAGCGGTCTCGTCGGCGACGACGGGCTGCAGCACCTCGGCCAGGGCGGCGAAGGCGGTGATGTCGAGGGTCTCGCCGCGCCGGGTCGGGTCGATGCCGGCGGCGCGCAGGGCGGACTCGGCGGCGTCGGCCCCTCCGGCGAGCTTGGCCAGGGCCTTGCGCAGGGTCTTGCGGCGCTGGGCGAAGGCGGCGTCGACCACGGCGAAGACCTGCCCGCGGGTGGCGCGCGTGGTGGGGGGACGACGGCGCACGAGCTCGACGAGGGCGGAGTCGACGTTGGGCACGGGCCAGAAGACGTGGCGGGAGATGGTCAGGGTGCGGCGGGCCGCGGCGTACCAGGCGGCCTTGACGCTGGGGACCCCGTAGGTCCGCGAGCCGGGTTCGGCGGCGAGGCGGTCGGCGACCTCGGCCTGGACCATGACGGTGACGCTCTCCAGGCTGGGCAGGGCCTCCAGCGCGGTGAGCAGGACGGGGACGGCCACGTTGTAGGGCAGGTTCGCCACGAGGCGGGTGGGAGGGGGCCCGGCCTCGCCCAGCGAGTCCGGGCCGGTGATACTCAGCGCGTCGGCCTGGATGAGGGTCAGGCGGCCGGCGGCATACGGCATGCGGTCGGCGACGGTGACGGGCAGTGCCCGGGCCAGGGCGGGGTCGATCTCGACGGCGATCACTCGCGCCCCGGTCTCCAGGAGGGCCAGGGTCAGGGAGCCCAGACCCGGCCCGATCTCCAGGACCGTGTCCTGGGGGCGCACGCCCGCGCTCTTGACAATGCGGCGCACCGTGCCGGCGTCGTGGACGAAGTTCTGCCCCAACGTCTTGGTGGGGCGGATGCCCAGCGCCTGGGACAGGCCGCGGACCTCCGTGGGGCCCAGGAGGCCGGCGGCACGGGAACTCGGGGAGGCGCCATGATCCTCAGGATCCTCAGGATCCCGAGGGCCCGGGTGGGGGTGCTCCGCGAGGGCGGCATCGGCGGGGGGCTCGGAGGTGGCCTCACAGGCTCCTGCAGGGTCGGGCCCGTCGGTGGGGGCGGCTCCTGCCGGGGGCACCTGTGAATCGGGGGCCGGCAACGTCATGAGGACACAGTAACCGGCGCCCGCCTTTTGTCACTGTGAGATATCTGGGAACATGCCGCATGCTCTCTGCATCATTCACTCCGGGGTCTGCGCGGCACCCCGGACGCGGCTCGGGCCGCTCAGCGCAGGCCGAGTTTGTCGGCGCAGCCGGGCCACTGGCCCCAGCCGGCCTGGGCCTGAAGCTTCTTGGCCATGGCGGTCTGGGTGGCGGCATCGGCCTCGTAGGGGTAGCCGGTTCCGCCCAGGGACTGCCAGGTCTCCAGGGTGAACTGGTACATGCCGTAGAAGCCGTTGCCGGTGTTGGTGGCCGGGTTGCCGCCTGACTCGCACTGGGCGAGCTGGGCCCAGACGTCGTCGCCGACCTCGCCTCCGGTCGTGCCGGCGCTGCCGCCGGACGCCGAACCACCAGAGCCTCCGGAGGACTCCGACGACGCCGAGGGTGCCTGAGTCTGACCCTGCCCCTGGGACTGAGCCTGGCCCTGAGACTGTTCCGGCTTGCTCTCCTGCTTCTTGGCCGCGCCGGTGCCGACCAGCACGACCTCATCAACCTTCTGGGTGACGACGACCTGAGCGACGGGAGTACGGGAGACCTCCTTGCCGCCCACGGTGGTGACCTCGTAGGTGGTGCGCACGACGCCGTCGACACCGGCTGTGGCCACCTTGGTCTCACCTTCGGACAGATCGCCGCTCTCCTGCTGGACCGAGCCGTGGGGGTCGGTGGCGTCGACCGTCTCGGTGGTCACCTTCTGGGTGCTCGGCGTGACCGAGACCCGGCTGCGACCGCCTTCAGCCCCCAGACCATCGGTGCCCTTCGCGGCCGCCTCGACACCGGAGGTGCGTGAGGGCTCCCCCGCGCGGACAGCGGCGTACGCGGCCCCGGAGACCGCGACCGACAGAGCCAGGGCCGCCAGACCGGCGCGCAGCGCGATAGCGCGCATGCTGTGTTGCCCATGTTGCCCATGCTCCCCAAGGGCCGTCTCCTGCGGGACCGGCGCCTGCGGCTCCTCCGGCAGGGCGTGGGCGTGGGAACGGGCGAGGGGAGTCATGGGGAGACGTCCTTCCAGTTGACGGCGAGTGCCACGGTAGTGGAAGCGTCACGGCGGCGACAATGAGCCACCTCACGCCGGCGTGACCTGCGTCCCATGACAATGGCGACAGCGCCAGTCCCACTGGGAGACGGGCGCCGTCGACGACGTTCCGGGCGACTACTTCGGCTCAGTACCAGCCGACGGACTCGGAGTGGGCCCAGGCCGAGCAGGGGGTGCCGTAGCGGCCCGAGATGTAGTTCAGGCCCCAGGTGATCTGGGTGCTGGGGTTGGTGGCCCAGTCGTCGGCGACCTCGCTCATCTTGGTGCCGGGCAGCGCCTGGGGGATGCCGTAGGCGCCCGAGGAGGCGTTCTCGGCCTGGTAGTTCCAGCTGGACTCACGGGTCCACAGGCTCTCCAGGCAGGAGAACTCCGAGTCCCCCCAGCCGTGGCTGGCCATCATGGAGCGGGCAATGGCCTTGGCGCTGTCGGGGTCGGTCCCCGCGCCGGGGTTGGCCGCGGGAGCCGGAGTGCTGCCGTTCGAGCCCTCGCTGCCCCCGTTGGCCTGGGCGGCCTGCCCGTCACCGGCGGACTGGGCCTGCTGGGCGGCCTGCTGCTGATCCTGCTGCGCCTGCTGATCCTGCTGCTCTCCAGTACCTACCAGGACGACCTCGTCCACCTTCTTGGTGACGACGACCTGGGCGACGGGGGTGCGGGAGACCTCCTTGCCGTCCTGGGTGGTGACCTCGTAGGTGGTGCGCACGAGACCGTCAACGCCGGCGGTCTCAACCTTGGTCTCACCCTTGGGCAGGGAGTCGGTCTCCTTCTTCACCGTGCTGTGAACCTGCGGCTCGTCGACGGTGGTGGTGGAGGTCTGGGCGCTGGCGATCTTGCCGGCGCCGGCCTTCGGGGTGGCAGCGGCCTTGGCCTGTCCGTCCGACTCGCCACCGATCAACCCGAAGGAGCCGCCCGAGGAGGAACGCCCCTCGTCATCCCCCGCGGAGATGGCCGCGTAGGCGGCACCGGAGACCGCCAGGGAGAAGGCCGCAGCAGCACCCCCCGCCTTGAAGAGCATGGGGGTCAGGGAGGTCTTGGCAGGCCCCTCGGCGCGACGACGGCCGTGACTTGCGGAGACGGCCCGCTTCTTGGAGGCCAAGGACCCGAGGCCGGCGAGTGTAGTACTCAGGGAGCTGGTCTGGGAGTGACGACCCACGATAGAACTTCCTTCGTTTTGACGACTGCATGTCACCGTAACCGATGACCCAAGGGCGTGCCAATGCACCTGCTCACACCCTGTGGGCTTGTGATGGAACCGTGCAGATAGGCCCTGATTCCAACCTGTCTCCCACCTGGGACACCCCTGGACGAACGGTGGCAACCTGGGAGGCAACGTCCGGACAAAATCGGCCGTACCGGGACGGTCGCGGGGTCTTTTCCTTTCCCTCCGATGGCGGGCATCCTCCCCGCAGGACGTCAGGGTCCATAAGTCGGAGTCTTAGACGGATCCCGTCGCCCCTCGGCGGCCGACGGCGATCACCAGGTCCCGTAAACCGTCTCGGTGGTGGCCTGCAGACGCCGGCAGAGGTCTTCCTCACTCAGGCCCCGCTGCTCGGCCAGGAAGCGGACCGTGTCGCCCAGCAGGTAGGAGGCGTTGGGGCGGCCGCGCCAGCGCTTGGGCGGGAGGTAGGGGGCGTCGGTCTCCACCAGGAGCAGCGCCTCGGGCAGGGCGGCGACTGCCTCCCGCAGGGTGTCGTTGGCCGGGTAGGTGAGCGGGCCGGCGATGGAGGCGTACCAGCCGTGCTCGGCGCAGGCGGCGGCCAGCTGCGGCCCGCCTGAGAAGCAGTGGAAGACGGTGCGATCGGGGGCGCCATCGGCCTTGAGAACCTCCACGCAGGCGGCGTGCGCGTCACGGTCGTGGATCTGCAGGGGCAGGTCGAGGTCCTTGGCCAGGGCGATGTGCGCCCGGAAGGCCTCGCGCTGGGCGACGGCCCCCTTTTCACCGGTTCGGAAGAAATCCAGACCACTCTCCCCGACAGCGATGACGACGTCGGCGTTCGCCCTGAGCGTCTCCTCCAGGCGGACCATGACCTCCTCGAGCGGCTCGGCATGGTGCTCCTGAGCCCGGGGCTCGAGCCCGTCGGGGCCGGTCTCGCGCACCCCGGCGTGGAGGACGGCCTCGTTGGGGTGCACGGCCAGGGCCACACGCACGCCGGGCAGCTGGCGCGCCAGTGCCAGGCTCTCCTGCCAGGTGGTGACCTCACAGGCGGAGGTCACCACGCGGGTCACACCCACGGCGGCGGCGCGCGCGACCAGCTCAGCGGCACTCAGCGGCGCCTCGGAGCCGGGGCCGCCGGCGTCCGCCGCGACCGGCAGGTGCGTGTGGTTGTCTGTGACCGGGGCCGCCAGGGGGGCGACGGCGTCGGCCGGCGGCCAGGAGCGGTCTCGCTTCCTCGATCCCATGCGCCCTCAGAAGCCGGTGACGTCGTCGGGCACGGAGCCGGCGTAACGGGCCAGCTCGGCCTCGACGATCGACTCGTCCAACTTGGTGAACACCGGGGCCGGCTTGGCCACGGGGGTGCCGACGGTCACCGGGTGACGTCCCCAGGTCGGGGCGTCCTGATAGTCGCCGGTGATGATCGGGTAACCGGTGCGGCCGTCGAAGGCCTCGGGCAGGTGTTCGGGGTCGAGCTCGGCGACCTCCTCGATGCGGGGCATCGGGGCGATCCGGCCGGACCCGCCCAGGACCCGGTCGACGTCGTTGGCGGCGTGCGGCAGGAAGGGCGAGAGCATGAGGTTGAGGTCAGTGACTGCCTGGGCCAGTGTGTGCAGGACCGTGGCCAGACGGGCCTGGGTGGCGGGGTCCTCGCCCTTGAGCTTGAAGGGCTGGGTGTCGGCCACGTACTTGTTGGCCTCGCCGACCAGGCGCATCGCCTCCCCCAGGGCGGCCTTCTGGCGGTGCTGGGAGATGAGGTCGCCCACGGAGGCGAAGCCGGCCTCGACGGCGTCGAGCAGGGCCCGGTCGATGTCCTGAAGCTCGCCGGGCTCGGGGATCTGTCCGAAGCGCTTGTGGATCATGGAGGCGGTGCGGTTGACCAGGTTGCCCCAGCCGGCCACGAGCTCGCCGTTGGTGCGCCGCACGAACTCCGCCCAGGTGAAGTCCGCGTCCGCGGTCTCCGGGCCGGCCGCGCAGATGAAGTAGCGCAGGGCGTCGGCCTGGTAGCGCTCGAGGAAGTCGCGCACATAGATGACGATGCCGTGGGAGGAGGAGAACTTCTTGCCCTCCATGGTGAGGAACTCGCTGGAGACGACCTCGGTGGGCAGGTTGAGCACGCCTAGGCGCCCGGGCTCGCCGCCGGCCGCGCCCTGGCCGTTGTAGCCCAGGAGCTCGGCGGGCCAGATCTGGGAGTGGAAGACGATGTTGTCCTTGCCCATGAAGTAGTAGGACAGGGCCTGGGGGTCGTTCCACCAGGCGCGCCACGCCTCGGGGTCGCCGCTGCGGCGCGCCCACTCCACGGAGGCGGACAGGTAGCCGATGACGGCGTCGAACCAGACGTAGAGGCGCTTGGTGGGCTGGTCCTCCCAGCCGGGCACCGGGATGCCCCAGTCGATGTCCCGGGTCATGGCGCGCGGACGGATGTCCCCCAGGAGGTTCTGGGAGAACTTGATGACGTTGGGCCGCCAGGTGCCGGAGGCCTCACGCTCGTCGAGCCAGGCGCCCAGGGCCTGAGCCAGGGCGGGCAGGTCAAGGAACCAGTGGGTGGTCTCCACGAACTCGGGGGTCTCGCCGTTGATCCGCGAGCGCGGGCTGATGAGGTCGGTGGGGTCGAGCTGGTTGCCGCAGGTGTCGCACTGGTCCCCGCGGGCGCCCTCGGCGCCGCAGATCGGGCAGGTGCCCTCGATGTAGCGGTCAGGCAGGGTGCGCCCGGTGGAGGGGGAGATCGCCGAGCGGGTCACCTGCTGGACCATGTAGCCGTTGTCCCGCACGGTGGTGAACATGTCCTGGACCACGTGGTAGTGGTTGCCGGCGGTGGTGCGGGTGAACAGGTCGTAGGACAACCCCAGAGCCACGAGGTCCTCGACAATGAGCCGGTTGTTGCGGTCGGCGAGCTCCCGGGCGCTGAGGCCCTCCTCGTCGGCGGCGACGAGGATCGGGGTGCCGTGTTCATCGGTGCCCGAGACCATGAGGACGTCATGACCGGCCATGCGCATGTAGCGTGAGAAGACGTCAGAGGGAACACCGAAGCCGGCGACGTGGCCGATGTGACGCGGGCCGTTGGCGTACGGCCAGGCGACTGCGGACAGGATGTGGGTCATGGAGGTCAGCCTATCGGGTTCCGCGGCCGCTTCAGTCCAGGGCCACGGATCTGGTCCACGGCCTGCGGGGGTGCACCGTCACCCGGTAGTCTGTCCGAGTCGTGCGGCTCCCGCCCGGTGATTGTTCCGACATATCGACGCCTCCTGTGAGGTCTCGGGTGCGCTGCGGGCTTCCGGCATCACCATGCTGCCGTGCACGCCGTCATGACGTGTTCCCACGCGCCTCTCACACGGACACGATGGACCAGAAAGGCCAGTTATGTCCCAGTACCCCGGCTCCCAGTACCCAGCGAGCCCAGCCGGCTGGTCGGCCAACGGCTACGACCCGGCTCTCGCCGGCGCTCAGTCTTCGCAGTACCCGCCGGCCGCACCATTCCAGACGCCTCAGGGCGGTTACTCAGGTGCCGCGAGCCAGCCGGCGACGTCCAAGAGCCTGGCCGCCCCGACGGCCTTGGCGGTGGCCGGCCTGGCCATCCTCCTCATCGCCATCATCGGCGGAATCGGCTCGGCGGTCACCCGCGGCCAGTTCAACGCCACCGTCACCAGCCTGCCGGATGACCAGGCCGCCACGGTGGAGCTGGACAAGGGCAGCACCTACGGGCTGTTCTACAGCGACGGCGACGACGCGCCGGAGTGCTCGGTGACCTCTCCTGATGGCGACGACGTCGACACGAAGTCCAGCTCGTCGTCCACGAAGGTCAAGGGCGGCAAGCTCTTCTCGACCTTCTCCTCCAAGAAGTCGGGCGCCTACACCGTTGACTGCAATAGCACTGCAGGGGTCTCCGTCGGTGAGATCATCGCCCCCTCGTCGGCGACGGCCACCCTGCTGTCACTGTTCGGGGCCGTCGGCGCGATCATCATGGCGGTCGTGGGTCTGGCGATGGGTGCCGGCGGCATGGCCTGGCGCTCCAAGCTGGCCGCCACTGGCACGGCCCCGGCTGCGGCAGGTGAGGCCTTCAGCACAACGGCCGGTGCGACGCCCGGGACTCCGACCGTCTACACCCAGGGGACTTGGCAGTCCGACCAGCAGCCGCAGGCGGCGCAGTACGCCCAGCAGCCCCAGTACCAGCAGCCGGAGCCGACCCCCCAGCAGGCCCCCTACGCGGCTTCGGCTGCGGGGGCGGGAGCCCAGCCCCAGTACTCGCAGGTGGCCCCGACCGCCCAGTTCGGGTGGACGGGTCAGCAATCGGCTCAGCAACCTGCGCAGCAGCAGGCTCAGCCCGCACAGCCCTCGGTGTTCACCCAGCCCGTGCAGCAGGGGCAGCAGCAGGCTCAGCCCGGGCAGCCGGGCCCGTACCAGCAGCCCGGCGGCTGGCCGGCCCAGTAGCCCACCTCTGGCAACGCATGGGTGCCCTCACCGAGACAATCGGTGAGGGCACCCATGGTGTTCGGGGCGATTCGGGGCCCGACCCCGGCGACCGGCCCCGGTGGCCGGTGCGAGCAGTCCTTCAGTGGGAGGGCACCAGCTCGATGCCGGCAGCACTCATGTCGGCGCGGGCGGCGCGCCCCAGCTCGGGGCTGACCGGTTCGGTCAGATCGGTCAGGACCCGCACCCGGTAGCCCTGCCGGACCGCGTCCAGGGCGGTGTCCTTGACGCAGTGGGACTCGGCCAGGCCGACGACGTCAACGGCCTCGATTCCAGCGGCGCTGAGGATGTCGGCCAGGGTGCGTCCGTCCTCGTCAACGCCCTCGAAGCCGGAGTAGGCGGCGGCGTACTGGCCCTTCTTCACGGCGGCGTCGGCCTCCAGGGCGCTCAGGGCGGGGTGGAGCTGGGCCTCGGCGGAGTCAGCCACGCCGTGAACGGGCCAGGTGTCGATGAAGTCGGGTTCGCTGGAGAAGTGCTCACCGGGGTCGATGTGCCAGTCCTGGGTGGTGACCACCAGGTCGTAGTCCCCCCGGTGGGAGGACAGGTGGGCGGCTATGCGCTCGGCGACGGCGTTGCCGCCGGTCACCGGCAGGGCGCCTCCTTCGCAGAAGGTGGGCTGGACGTCGACGATGATGAGGGCCCGCCGAGCGGGGGCCTGGGAACCGGTGCGGTGCTCGGTGTTCATGACACGACCATAGCGGGATCGGCCCCGACAGGAGCCCGGTCGGCTCAGTCTGTGGTGTCACGCAGCGCCAGGGACGCGCGGTAGACCTCGTTGGGGCGCAGACCGGCCTCACCGGCCGCCTGGGCCGCGGCTGCCTTGAGGCGCATGCCGGCCTCGGCCAGCGCCAGGGCCTTGCGCGCGGCGGCCTCAGGGCTGGCGGCGACAGGCTCGGCTCCGGCGACCACGAGGACCACCTCCCCCAGGACGCCGTCGGCCGTGGCCAGGGCCAGCTCGGACAAGGGGGCCCGCAGCACCTGCTCATGGGTCTTGGTCAGCTCCCGGCACAGTGCCGCGGGGCGTTCGGCGCCGAGAGCCTCGGCCATGGCGACCAGGGAGTCGTGGACGCGGCGGGGGGACTCCAGGAAGATCATGGTGCGCTCCTGGGTGCCCAGGGACTCCAGGGCCCGGCGCCGCTCCCCCGGCCTGCGCGGGAGGAATCCCTCGAAGCAGAAGCGGTCGGAGGCCAGTCCGGACAGGGCCAGGGCGGTCAGCACCGCTGAGGGGCCCGGTGCGACCGTGACGGGCACCTGCTCGCGCACCGCCGCCTGGACGAGTCGGTACCCGGGGTCGGAGACCGAGGGCATGCCGGCATCGGAGACGACCAGGACGCGCAGGCCGGCGCGGGCGGCCTCGAGCAGCTCGGCGGCGCGCTCGCGCTCGTTGTGCTCGTGGAAGGCGATGACGCGCCCTCGGGGCTCGACGTCGAGGCGCTGGGCCAGGGACCGCAACCGGCGGGTGTCCTCGGCGGCGATGAGGTCGGCCTGCTCCAGGGCGCGACGCAGACGCAGTGAGGCGTCAGAGACATTGCCGATCGGGGTGGCAGCCAGGGTGATCGTCCCGCCGCGCAGGTCCGGGCTGTGGGCGGCGGGAGCATCGACGGGATCAACGTCGGCGTCGTCGGCGGCGGCAGGTGGGGGCGGGCTGCTCTCAGTCATAGGACACAGTATGTCGGTGCGCCCTCGATGTAGCCTCCGCCTACACTCGGGGTGTGACGACTCTGAGCGCGCTGTCTCCCGAACAGTCCCCCGAGCAGTCCCGCGACGGTTCCCCCGGCCCGGACGCGGAGCAGGAACGAGCACAGGAAGCCGCCCCGGCGCGGGACGAGGCCACGAGCCCCGCGCCGGTCGAGGTCGCCGTCGCCGAGCCCGTCATCACCGAACGCGACACCGAGCCCGCCGCCGAGCGCACCGAGGCCGAACTGCGCACCATGCTCGGGCTGGGCCCGGTGGGTGCCGTGATGCCCCTCGGCGTGAGGGCCCGCGGGTGGATCGTCACCGGCGTCGTCGGCGTCATCGCCGCCCTGCTACGCCTCATCGGACTGAACCACCCCAAGACACTCATGTTCGATGAGATCTACTACGTCAAGGACGCCTACTCCCTGTGGCACCTGGGCTATGAGGCCGCGTGGGACGACAAGGCCGGCTCGGCTGACGCGGCCTTCGCCATGGGGGACTTCTCCAAGCTCACCGACAGCGCCGCCTACGTCGTCCACCCGCAGCTGGGCAAGTGGCTCATCGGCGCCGGCATGGAGATCTTCGGGCCGGAGTCGCCCTTCGGTTGGCGGTTCATGCCGGCCGTCGCCGGGATCCTCACGGTGATGCTGCTGGCGCGCCTGACGATGCGCCTGACGCGCTCACCGCTGCTGGCGGGCCTGGCCGGGCTGCTCCTGGCGATCGACGGCGTGGCCCTGACCGAGTCCCGCATCGGGCTGCTGGACGTGTTCATCGGTTTCTTCGCCACCTTGTCCCTGTACTGCCTGGTCCGCGACCGGGAGTGGTCACGGGCGCGACTGGCCCGCAGGATGGCGGGGACCACGCCCGGGGCGCGCGCCCCGCACGCCACCATCCGTCCCTGGCTGCTGGCCGCGGGCATCGCGCTGGGGCTGACCTGCTCCATCAAGTGGTCGGGGCTCTACCTCGTGGCGGTATCCGGCATCGCCGTCGTCATCTGGGACACTCTGGCGCTACGGCGAGTGCGCGCACGGGCCTGGTTCCTGGAGGGGACGGTCGCCCAGGGCGTGAGCGACTTCCTGCAGGCGATTCCGGTGGTCATCGTGGTCTACGTCGGCTGCTGGTGGTCCTGGTTCACCCACCTGGGTGCCTTCAAGCACGGCTGGACGGCCGAGCAGATCAAGCAGGGGCTGCCGGTTCCCGCCCCCTGGCTGTCCGGTTACGTCGACAACTCGGTGTTCGAGAAGATCAACGACTTCATCGCCTACCACCAGCAGATGTACGAGTTCCACGTGGGCCTGGACGCCCCGCACACGTACCAGTCGAAGCCCTCGGGCTGGCTGCTGCAGACCCGCCCGACCTCCTTCTTCTGGGAGGACAAGGCTCAGGTGCCGCAGACCTGCGGGGGTGGGGATTGCATTCAGGCCATCACCTCGATCGGGAACATCGTCATCTGGTGGTCGGCCGTGGTGGCGCTGGTGGCCGTGGTCATCATCGGGGTCAAGAACCGCGACTGGCGGGCCTGGGTGCCGCTCATCGGCTACCTGGGCCTGTACGTGCCCTGGTTCCAGTACCGGGATCGCACCATCTTCACCTTCTACACGGTGGCCTTCGTGCCCTGCGTTGTGCTCGTCCTCGTGCTGGCGCTGGGCATGGCCTCCGGGCTGCTGCCACCGCTGCCGGGCTCGGCGAGCGCCGACACCCAGTTGGAGGCTCTCCTCAGGCGGCAGATCGGCCCGGGCATCCGGCCGTGGCGCGGCATGGGCGCCAGATTCCTGGGCTTCGGCCCGCAGTTCGCGCGCACACCCGTGTGGACGCCGCCGGTGGAGGAGACCGACCCCGGGATCTACCGCATCAACCCGGCTCTGGTCGACGTCGACGACGACCTCGAGCCCGGCGTCCCCTTCAGCGACCCGCGGACCGATGCGGCCCTGGCGCGCAGCTACGACGAGTTGACCGGCTACCCGGCCCCGTCGACATCGGGGGACACCACCAAGCCGGCGTGGTCCGACGGCGGGGTGCCACGGCTGGCTGGCCGCCGCAGCCCGTGGGACTCCTTGGCGAAGTGGACGATGGCCCCCACGTGGCAGATCCGCACCGAGGGCATCGGCCTCATCATCGTGGTCACGCTTCTGGCCTGCGTGGCAACGGCCTTCTGGTGGCCGATCTGGACCGGGCAGACGGTCTCACGCTCCTTCTGGGTCTCCCACATGTTCCTGTCGTCCTGGATCTAAGTCCCCTGGGTCCGCGGCGACGACGGTGATGTGCTGATCGCCGCCGGGATGCTCCAGCTCGTCGACGACGGCGAGAGCCAGGTCCTCAGGGCTGATGCGGGACTCACCATGGGCGTCCCGCAGAAGCGTGGTGGTTCCGCGGCGGTAGGAGCCGGTGGCATCTCCTGGAGCGAAGATCGCCGGAGGGCTGAGATAGACCCAGCCCTTGTAGTTGTGCGCCTGGCACGCCCGGAACTGATCGAGGCTTGCCTGGGCCACGTCTCTCCAGGCCGGCGGCACAATGGTGGGGTCTTCAATGGCGAGGGTGCCGGGATTGCCGGGCGAGCTCAGCGGAGCCGCGCCCCCGATGATGAGCAGGGGCGTTCGGTTCCTGAAAGCGGCGTCCAGGACGGCCGTCGTCAGTTGGGCCAGGTCGCTCTCGTGACCTGCGGGCGGACGCAGTGCGACCACAGCGGCGTCACTGTCTTTCAGGAGACCGGCCACGCTCTCGCCGTCAGCCACGCATGGGAGAGGCGAGCCGAAGCGGGCGCAGAACCCTTGTGCTGGTTGTGTGGGCGGGGGGTGCGGCTCGGGGTGGGTGATCGTGCTGTTCCCCGGGTTATCGAGGTGGGTTTCGTGCCGTCCCGGTGCGGGGATGCGGGGATAGGTTCAGCCCCGGGGGTGCTCC
>NZ_VICC01000003.1 GCF_006546825.1 Actinomyces oris | reverse complement strand
TCACAGCCCGCCAGCACCGGCAACCCGAGTCCCGCCAGAGCCGAGAGCGCCACAAAAGACCGACGAGACGCCCTCCGACCAGAAACACCGGGCAAACGAGACAACACACAAGACACAGCTACTCCTTAATACAAAGCAAGAACTTCCTCACCAGAGCAATGAAGCTCTGGTGAGGAAATTCATTCCCTCCGACCGAGGTATAGGTGAAGTCATCTTCAGTGGAGGTTACTGATGGCTTTCACGATCTTCCCGACAATGGCCTCACCGATCTCTCCAGCGGACCCTCCTACTGTGCCGATAACGATGCCAATGATCGCTGCGACAATAAGGCCGATGCCGGCGTACTCAACCATTGTCTGACCGTGCTCTCCATTGCGAAGGTTGGTCCAGGCCTGCTGGAGACGGACCTGCAGGCGAAGCAGTGCGTTGTTGTTCATGATGACCTCCATTGTTGGTTGGCGTCGTTGTTGTGCTGGCGCCTCATGTTTGTGACGATCTCTAAGGTAGGGGGCTACCTGCCCCACCGGGTAGGGGCGGGCGCCCTGTCCTGCGGCCTACTGGTGGGTGGGTGGCGGTGACAGCCAGATGGCGATCGCCTCGGCGCGGCTGTGGACCTGGATCTTGGGGTAGGCGCTGTTGAGGTAATTTTTGACGGTTCTCTCAGACAAAAATAGTTGCTGGGCGATCTGGGTGTTGGACATGCCGGTTGCGGCGAGATCCAGGATCTCGGCCTCCCTCTCCGAAACCTGTTCTCGCAAAGGATTGTTGGAGGAATCCGGAGTGTGCGGATTGAGTACCACGTCTGCCGCTTCCCTACCAAGAACGAGTCCGCCGTTACGGCAGGTCTCGATGGCGCCTGCCACCTCGTTGATGCCCAGTTGACCATGGACCAGATAGCCCCGGGCGCCGGCGTCGAGTGCCTCACGGATGCTACTGGGGTCTCGATTCGAGGAGAGCATGATGACTGACGCGTCGCTGACGAGCTCGGGAAGGATCTCAAGTCCGCTGCGTCCCGGGGGCATGGAGATGTCCAGTAGGATAATGTCGGGAGAGTGCGCATGATGTGCCTCGAGTGCGGAGAATGCGCTGTCTGCCTCGATGACCTCGTGCACGGCCTCGATTCGTTGGAGGACTGATTGAAGTCCGAGTCGAACGATGGCGTTGTCGTCAACGACCATCACCTTCATATGCTCTTCTCCTTGTGAGTGCCAAGCGAATCAATGGGGGCATGAAAAAAGATGCGTGTTCCGCCGCCGAATTCAGAGTGTGGTTCAATGGAAATGTGTCCGCCGAGAGATGTGGCCCGTTCTTTTAGGCCGGTAATTCCGTAGTGTCCTTCCCGGCTGAGGTTACCTGCTCTGTCGTCAAAGCCTATGCCGTCATCGTATACACTGAGATAAAATTGAGTACTATCATAAGAAAAATCGGTATTGACCGACGTGGCTTGAGCGTGTTTCTCAATGTTAGTAAGTATCTCGCCCACCATGCGCTGAAGTTGCCACATCGCCTCGGTTGAGCAAGGCAAGGGAGGCTGTGGTTCAGTTCTACTTGTAGTGATCGTGATGCCGGTGCGCGCGCCCCACCGGTTGACTTCCTCTTTGAGTGCGCCGATGGTGTCATCGTCGCCGCCGGAACGCAGGCCGTCAAGAACGAGTCGTGCTTCTCTGCTTGCCTCATCTGCGGATTCAAAAATCAAGCGACTGAGCTCGGCATCGGGGTGGTGCTCTGAGGTGAGAGAGCTGTTCAAGGTTTCGGCAAGCATGCGAATGCCGTGAACGCTTTTCGCAAGCGAGTCATGCAGGTCCCGAGCGATAGTGAGTCGCTCGGCAAGTGCTCGCTCCTCGGCCCTTGCGGAGGCTGCTTCGGCGGAGAGTCGACTGACTTCTGCGAATTGGTTGTTTAATCGGTTTCCAACAAGGACGCTAAAAATAATCCCTGCAACCATGGCTGCTGCAACAACAGTAGGAAGGGACGTATTGTGAAGCTTAAGGAGTGCGAGCGACATAGTGACGCCGACGCTCCACAGTGACGCCCAGAAGGCTTGGCTCATGAGGCCAATGAGGACGGAGGATGTGATGATGTAGGCAAGAGACAGGGAGAGGCCGCCAGAGAAGAGGTAAGGGAGTGTTGTGGCAACAACGCAGGTGATGAGCAGGTCGGAACATAAATAGATCCAGCTGCCGACTATAAGGTGCGTGTATTTCCGAGACGCTCGCAGAGTTATCCAGTTAATGACGAGTCCCAACAAAGGGACTGCCACAGCGCCCCTGCTCGTGTTGGATGAGATGATCCCAAGTTCGCAAGCCAGAACGAGTCCAAGCCGTATGTCACATAATAAGCCAACCGCAGTGAAGAGCGCGTGGTGGTGAATGGGGCTGGAAGGTAGGAGTGAGTCTTTGATGCTAATTGCTTGCATGTTATCCGCCAAACAGTTTTGTGATTGTCTCCCAGTTGGCGAATATCATCCCTCCGAGCATGAGAATCATGGCACCTGGAACCATGGTGGTGGTGGCGACGAGCGCCAGCTTCGGCTGTGCCTTGGCGGCAGCGCGGCGAACCTGCTGCGCTCGTTCTCGCCGGATCTCCTTGACGATGGAGGCAAGTGCGTCGCCGATCGGGGTTCCCAGCTCTTCGGACTGGAGAAGTGCCGTCACGAAATTATCGATGTTATCGGAGCGACAGCGCTCCTTGGTTGCGGTGAACGCATCGCGTCGTGAAACGCCGAGCCGCATTTCGTGAAGCGTCTTCTGCATCTCCTCTGCCACGGGGCCATCGAAGTGGCTGCATACGCGTTCGAGTGAGCTACGGAATGACATGCCCGAACGCACCGTAATAGCAAGAACGTCAAGGAAGTCAGGGATGTCGCGATCAATCGATGCCTGCCGCTTCTGAACTGCCTGAAACAACCAAAGATACATCCATCCTGAGAATACTATACCAAATAAAAGACCGTATATCGGATGTCCTAACAAGGTAAAAATAACTAACAGGAGAATGCTCAGTGAAATAAAGCCGGCTTCTCTTTGGATGAATAGGTCGAGTGTGAGCCCTTCTGGGTTGCCTGCGTTCTTCAGTCGTCGGTCGAGGGACTTCAAACGTACGGGGCCATAGAGTTTACGAAGGAGCTTCTGAGTTCTGATTCCGAGGGCGTCGATGAGCCGAACAAAGCCGCCATTGCCTGTCGATTCATGATCTCTTTCGTCGTGAATTTCGTACTGATTGGTTCCGTCGTCCCGGATGAGGTGGATCCCGTAGGCGCCAAGAAGCACGAATAGTGTCGTCGTGATACCGAATGCAATTGCTGTCACGCTAAACCTCCACCCGGGAGACGAGCCTCATGAGTAGGGCGCCGATTCCGAAGCATAAGAGAGCTGCAAGAAGAACGATGCGGCCAACGAATGATGAGGCCATGTCATCCAGAACGCCAGGCTTCATCATGTTCATGAGCACAACGGCAGTGAGACCGATGAGGGGGACCAAGTAGGCACTGAAGGTTGAGCCAATAATGGCGGTCCGAACCTCGCGGTGCAGCTGCTTGCGATCTTCGAGGGCGAGGGCGATGTCGTGCAGGGCGCTGGCGAGCGCACCGCCGGCTGTGGACTGGATGACGATAGTGCGCACAAGGACGTTGAGTTCGCGTGAGGGCATCCGCTCGGAGAGATCGGTGAGAGCGCTGTTCAATGACCATCCGAGTGCGAGCTGTGAGGTGGTTCGTTTGAGTTCCACGCCTGCTGGCTCGGACATCTCCTGGGCAGCTAGGATCAGGGCGCGCTCAACCGACATGCCTGCCGAGGTTCCGTTGGAAAGAATTCGGGATACCTCAGGGAGCTGGGCAATGAACCGTTCCACCCGTTGGTCCCTGCGTCGGCGCAGCCATCGGAAGAACAAAAATAGTGTGAGAACGGCGAAAATTCCGCCTGCGATCTGTCCGACGAGAAGGCGCGAGAGGAAGAATATCCCAACGGTTGCCCCTGTCAGAGCCAGTTCCGTGATTGCGACATCCCAGTTCAACCCGGCGCTGGAGAGCCGGCGGCGTAGCGGCTTACTGAAAGGGAGTCTGCGAAGGAGGGTGAGAAAAACGCTTCCAGCGCTTCCTCGCTGAGTGATGTCTGTGGCACCGACGCCCTGCGCGAGCTCGGCTGTGCGCCCCGCATTGGTGGACAAGGTGATGAGTGCGGCACTCCCAATGATGAGGGTGGCGGCTCCACTGATGTAGATGAGAAGGACATTGCTCATGATGCCATCTCCCCCACGAGGAGCCCTGCTGGGAGCTGCAGACCGTGCTGTTGAATTCTGTCCGCCATGGCCCGTGAAATGCCGTGGAACTCGAAGTGTCCTTGATCGCGCTGGGCGGCGTGAACGTAACGCATCATAAGTGAGGTCGCGTAATTCTCGCGGTGTCGGGAGGTCACTGCCTCAATGGTGCTGACCCTCCTCGTGCCGGTGGAGTCGCGTTCCAACTGGATAATGACGTCGATGGCGCCATTGATCTGATCTCTGACGGTCTCGACCGGGAGCGTGACATCGGACATGGAGGACAACGTCTCCAGGCGACTCAGCGCGTCAGTGGCGGAGTTGGCGTGCACTGTGGTCAGCGAGCCCTCGTGACCGGTGTTCATTGCCTGGAGCATGTCAAGCGTTTCGCCGCCACGGACCTCGCCAACAATGATGCGATCGGGGCGCATACGCAGTGAGTTTTTCACGAGATCGCGAATCGTTACCTGTCCTGTGCCCTCGGTGTTGGCCGGGCGTGCCTCCAGTCGGACCACGTGGGGCTGCTGAAGGGACAGCTCGGCCGCATCCTCGATGGTGATGATCCGCTCGCGATCGGAGATCATCCCGGACAGCGCGTTGAGGAAGGTGGTTTTGCCGGAACCGGTCCCGCCGGAGACAAGAATATTGAACCGAGCGGCCACCAGGGCGCCTAAGAGGTCGGCGGCCTGCTGCGGCAGGCTGTTGCGAGCGACGAGATCCGGAAGGCGGAAGGGCTGAGGAAACCGTCGGATAGTGATGGTGGGGCCGTCGAGCGCCAAGGGTGGGATGATGACGTTGACACGTTCTCCTCCGGGCAAGCGTGCGTCGACCATCGGACTGGACTCGTCCACCCTGCGGTTGACCGAGGAGACGATGCGGTCAATGAGCTGGTACAGCTCGGCCTCGGAGGTGAAGCGGGTGGGCACCCGCTCGATTCGTCCGGATCGCTCGATGAAGACGTCCTCCGGGCCGTTGACCATGATCTCGGTGACGGAATGATCTGCGATGAGGGGCTCGAGCACTCCCAACCCAACGGCATCGTCGATCACACGCTTGATGAGCCAGGCCCGCTCGCGTGGAGACATGACGGGGCCCTCGAGGGACAGAAGTCGCGAGAGTACCCGCTCCAGGCGGGCGCGCTGCTGGGCCAGCTCCAGTCCGGCAACCTCTTCAAGGTCGATCTCATTGAGCAGGCGGGTCCGGTAGAGCGCCACCAGGTCCTCTCTGCTGCCGGCGCTCTGGCGTTTTCCTCCCTGGGGCTGGGCAACTCGATCTCGTAGTGCCATCTCAGCCCTCGGGGAAGTAGGCCGTACGAGTCACGGTGAGGTGCTCAGTGGTGATGGCTGGGATACCGATCGGCACCCGTGCGGTGACCTGGACACAGTGCCCGGAACCGCAACCATCCGACACGGATTCCAGGCGTACCCAGTCGGGTAGTGCCTCATGCGCGGCCTGCTCGGGGGAGCGGCCCAGCATGGCTGCGCGTGCGCCGTCTCGGGTGGCGGCGCTGACGGAGGTCACTGTGGAGACGGCGAGAAAGCCTTGAACGAGGAACATGGTGACCAGGACCAGAATCGGCACGAAGCCGATGAGCTCGATATCAAGGACACCTCGCTCCTCATGACGCAGGCGCCTGATCAGCTGCTTCGGGGATGAGGTGAGGCGGGCAGGGCGGAGGGTTGTAGCCGTGGTCGTAGTACTCATTACTTCTCCCAGACGATTCCGGCGCTTGCAGAGGTATTCATATCGACGACGGAGAGGACCGGAAGCGTGACGGTGACCCTGTCAGCGCCGGAACGTGTCACCTTGGTACGTGCGGCGTAGCTGCTGGGCAGGCGGCTGGTGACTTCCTGCTGCACCTGGCCTGGGCTCTTCCCGATGGCGTAGGCGTGCGCAGCCTCATTGGCGGCATGGGTGGCATACATGTACGAGATTCCAAGGCTGAGTGCCTGGATGCACAGCAGAATCGCGGCGGTCGCCAATGCGAAGACCACCGGGAACTCCACCGTGATCTGGCCCCGTTGCGAGCGGCGGCGTTTGCGGCCTCGTCTCGCGGCCTTGGTTGAGCCGGCCGTCGCGCTCTGATCGGGAGCACTGCCGGGGCCGGGCGCCGTTCCGGCCGTGATGGCGCCGGCGATGGACTGCGCGGCTTTAGCCATAGCCGGCACTCGCGATGTCAGCAGAGTGTTGGAGTTGACGGCCATCTCGATCTGCGCCGTCAGATCGGGAATGCTGGCGGCCAGTGCCACTCCTGTCATCTTCGCTGCGGTGGCCGGCTGGATCTCACGTTGCCGGCTGGTCAGGTTGACGACCAGGCCGAAGGGGCGTCCACGGGCGATATCGAGGCGGTCGAGCGCGTCGCTCAGCCTGCGTACCGAGCGCAGGGCCGGAGCGTCGGGGGTCGTGACGATGAGAGCCCGGTCGGCGGAGTCGAGCCCCATGGCCAGGATGTCGTCAAGCCGGTTGCCGCAGTCCAGGACCACGTGGTCGAACTGGTAGCGCAGCATGGTGAGGATCTGACGCGTGGCCGACTCCGTCAGCATCTCGCCGGTCTCGCCCTGTTCCGGGGCGGGCAGGAGGGCGATCCCGCCGGGGAGGGGGTACATGACCTCGGAGATCTCCCGGGCGCTGACCTCCGCAGCGATGTCGGCCAGGTCGGTGATGGAACGTCGCACCGAGATCCCGGTCATGGCGGCGAGATCACCACCGCGGACATCGAGATCCACCAGGCAGGTGCGAGCGCCCTGAGCCAGCTGAGCGGCAGCCATGAGCGCGACGGTTGAGGTCCCCACGCCGCCCTTGGCGCCGACGACGGCAGTGATCGTGCCCTGGCGACGTGCAGTGATCTCCTCCCGGCTCGAGGCCTCGCTGCGAACTGCCCGCGACCATGCCAGAACCGGCAGCAGACGGTTGGAGATCTCCTCGAGGGACAAGGGCAGCGCCAGCACGGTCCGTGCTCCGGCGTCCATCGCTGCCACAACGCTCTCGGAAGTACGAGTCCGGCTCAGCAGAACGACGGGAATGAGTGGATAGGTGCGGGAGAGCTCTTGAACAGTGGGCAGAGCGATGTGCCCCTCCAGCGCCTCATCGACCAGAATGCACGATGTGACCTCCGGCTCCAGAAGCTCTCTGAGCTTCTCAGGCGAGGCGACAGTACGAACCTCGCCAAGCCCCTCGGCCTCGGACATCGCTGCCAGTACCTGCTGACGGGTCTCCTCGTGATCGGTCACTAGGTACTGCATCAGTTCGCTCCTTGAGCAGGGGTTCCGGGATTGGCGGAGTACTCCGGGGTCTGGGCGGTGCCCTGGTCACCGTCGCGGCGCAGCAGGAGACGGACCTTCTTCGAGAAGCTCTCGGCGTAGGCGAGCTTGAGGGACTGCTCAGGCGTCAGCGAGAAGGTCACCGGGACACTGTCCTTCTCCTCGGAGAAGTTCCCGTTCTCGTCCTTGTCCTGAACCTTCGTGGCCACACCGACCTCGGTGATGAGTGCGTTCTGAATGATGATCTCCGACTTCTGCGCCTTGGTGTTGGGGTCCTCCACCGTGGAGACGATGTCGACGCGGGAGCCCGGAGTGACCTTGCCGGCGACGCCGGTCTCGGCGTCGATCATGATCGACACCTCGCGGTATCCCTCCGTCAGCTGCGGAGGATCCTGAAGCATGCTGGTCTGCAGCACCGCGCCCTTGTTCAAGGTGGCTGCTGCCACCTTGCCCTTGAGGTCATTGACGTCATGGATGGCGTCTTCGGGAACCCATCGTTTGGGGACCTGCTCGGTGACCACGTCAGCGGCAGTGATCTCCTTGAGCTCGGTCACCTGCTGCGACAGCTTGAGAACGGTCGTCATCGGGCCGACCTGAGAGGAGATCGACTGGACGTAGCTGAACATGGCTACGAAGGTGACCACTGCTCCGAGGACCGTGACGAGGATGAGCAGGACGCCTCGCCGTTGACGCGGATTCATCTGGACTCCTTGACTGGGTGGGGGGCGGAAGTGCGGGGCGGCTGCACAGGCACGTTGGGCCAGGTGCCGCACAGGAGGCAGCCCTGTGGGACGGCCATCTGACCGCAATAGGGGCAGTAGGTCTGGGCGAGGGGTGCCAGCGCCTGAGAGACGAGCGGGCCGGGGTCGGTGATGAGCATGGTCATCTCCGCCCATGACTTGGCCGGCCAGGTGTGGGACATAGGGAGTAGGGGTTCCCGGTGAAGCCCCAGGGAGGCCAGGGCGCCCGTGACGCGGTTCTGCTCGTCGTCGGCTGCCCAGATCGCCAGACTTCCCTGAGGCGGTTTGTCCCAGACCACATTCTTGACCTTGGTGACACGGCCTTGTGTCTCACCCAGGTCCAAGGTGAAACGAGAGCCGGGAACCATTGACTGCAGGTGCTGCCCGATCGTCGGTGAAGGGTTGGTGAGCTTGCTGACTGAGCTGAGGGCCACTCTGGTGCACAGTGCCGGCCGCAGCGCGTTGACCACGATCTGTGCCTGACCGTAGACCCGAGAGTGAAGCTGTAGAAGGCAGTAGCCCAGGGCGCGGAAGCGGGTCTCCGGCTCATTCACTGCCAGGATGCCGAGGTCCTTGCGCTTGAGGATCCCCCGAACGGTGCGAGCTGCGTGCTCATCCTCCCCGGTGCGGCACAGCAGCAGGGCGGGGCCATGGCCCAGCTGCTGCAGGAGTGCGGCGGCTTGGCCCATATCCCAGTCCTTGGTCGCGTCCGGGTGGGACCGGGAGCCGGTGAGCACAAGCATGAGAGGCCTTCCGTTGTCTTGACTCTGCGAGGGGCGGAGTCGACGGGATGGGACGGTCGGGCAAAGGGTGGCGGTGTTCTAAATTGTGGTTTTGCCACACCAAAAGGTTACAAAGCGGTAACGCGTTATGACCGTACCACGAGGAGGCGCGGGCGGCTTTGTGGAGTTCTCACCATGGGTGTGATGCCTCTCCCTGTGTCAAACGATCGCCAGCGGCCAGGTGAGCAGGGCTCCTGCGATGAGGTACGGGCCGTAAGCCATGGGGTCCTTGCGAGAGGCCCGGCGGGTGATGAGCAGGAACAATGCTGCGATTCCGCCCAGGAAAACTCCGATGCACAGTCCGAAGACGAGCATCCAGGGGTCGAGCCACCCCAGCCATAGACCGATCACCGCACCGAGCTTGACGTCTCCCAGTCCCAGGCCGGTGCGGAGATACGCCAGGGCCAGGCTGACGCTTCCCACTGCCAGTGCGCACAGTGCTGCGGTGAGGGCGGTACGCGCCCTGTCGGGATCCAGGACGACGGCGACCACTCCGCATGCGGTCAGCCAGGCGGTCGTGGCGCCCAGCAGGCGGTTGGGGAGCAGGTGCGCCACGGCGTCGACGCTTCCGGCGCATCCGAGCAGCGCGTACACAGGGATGGCGGTGAGCGTCGCGGCGGTGGTGCCTATCCGGCTGCCCCACCAGGCGCACAAGAGGCATAGAGCCAGAGCCAGTAGTCCTTGTGGCGCCGTGCCGAGGAGGCCGGGATGCTTGAGTGTTGGATACTCAAGCGAGGCGGGAGGCTCTGAGGCTTCTGAGAGTGGCTCGGTGGTGCTCCCTGTGCTGGCTGTGGCGCCATCCGCGGCGTCTTCTGAGGTGACCGCTGCGGAGCGCGCGCCGGCGTCAGACTTGTCCTCGTCGTTGAGGGGCTCGTGCACGTAGCGCCTCGTCCATGCCGAGACGGGGCCGGCGATAACCGCGACGGAGACGAGCGCCACGGAGCCGAGCAGCCAAGGTTGGGGAGACATATGGGGACCTTTCAGTGAGCTGAGCCGAGCACGTTGTTCTGGACGCCCGCTGAAGCGGGATCGGACCGTGGGGGCGGCTCGGTAGGAGCTGCCGCCAGGATGCTGCCCCTGCGGATTCCCAGGCGAGAGGCGTCTCCCTGCCGCATCTCGACGACGGCCGTCGCGAGCGGCCGGGGCATTCCCATCCGGTTGGGCGGCATCGTCGTCACTGCGACGACCTTCCCTCGGCGCCCCACATAGACGACGTCGATCGTGTGGCGCATGCGGAAGCAGTGCACCCAGTTGCAACGAGTGATCCACAGGGCCCCGTCGATCGAGTCGGTGCCCAGTAGGCCGATGTTGCGCTCGCGCCGGGTGCGTGCGGTCCACAGCGCCAGTCCGGTGTCCTGCCCATCCACGGTGAGGCGGGGGAGGGCGCCTACCGGAACGGTTGACCAGGTGGGGGTCGTCGTGCTCATGCTTAGTGATGGTAAGAGGGGCGACTTGAGTAACGTCAGGGGCGTTCGCCCCATCGTCGTGGGGTGAGGTCAGCGGTACGGTTCGAATTCGGCGTGTCCAGCACCACGCCCTCACCTCTCCCTCTGCCCTGGCGCCCTGATGCGGCGAACGGGTAGACTGGCCGACGGTGCCCGCAGACGGGTCACCGCATCTCCATTCCGTTCCCAGCGACGTCGGCTTCGTCCAGGCCTCAGGTCTGCTCGGCTCAAGTGCGACATCGTGACGCGGGTCTGCCGCGGCGGGAACCGACGGGCCCCTGACTGCGGGGCTCCGGACGTCGTCATCGGGTTCGCCCCGATCCCGGCGGGCCGGCCCTCTCCGCGGTGACGTGCGCCGTCGAGCCACCAATGGGGGAGCGGCCCGGCACGCAGGCAGCAGCCAGATACAGACTCACGTCCCCATGGAGAATCAGTAGTGCCTACCATTCAGCAGCTGGTCCGCAAGGGCCGCTCGACGAAGCGCTCCGCGTCCAAGACGCCGGCGCTCAAGGCCAGTCCGCAGCGCCGTGGCGTGTGCACCCGTGTGTACACCACGACCCCTAAGAAGCCGAACTCCGCCCTTCGTAAGGTCGCCCGTGTGCGCCTGTCCACCGGTATCGAGGTCACGGCCTACATCCCCGGTGAGGGCCACAACCTCCAGGAGCACTCCATCGTGCTCGTGCGCGGTGGTCGTGTGAAGGACCTTCCCGGTGTCCGCTACCACATCGTGCGCGGTGCCCTCGACACCCAGGGTGTCAAGGGCCGCCAGCAGGCACGTTCCAAGTACGGCGCCAAGAAGGAGAAGAAGTAATGCCTCGTAAGGGTCCCGCACCCAAGCGCCCGCTCGTCGTCGACCCCGTCTACGGCTCGCCGGTCGTCACCCAGCTCGTCAACCGCGTCCTGCTGGACGGCAAGAAGTCCACCGCCGAGCGGATCGTCTACGGCGCCCTGGAGGGCGTGCGCTCCAAGACGGACCAGGACCCGGTCTCGGTCCTCAAGCGCGCTCTGGACAACATCCGCCCCGCCCTGGAGGTCCGCTCCCGTCGCGTCGGTGGTGCCACCTACCAGGTGCCCGTCGAGGTTCGCCCCGGCCGCGCCACCACCCTGGCGCTGCGCTGGCTCGTGGACTTCTCCCGCCAGCGTCGCGAGAACACCATGACTGAGCGTCTCATGAACGAGATTCTCGACGCCTCCAACGGCCTGGGCGCCGCGGTCAAGCGCCGCGAGGACATGCACCGCATGGCCGAGTCCAACAAGGCCTTCGCCCACTACCGCTGGTAGTGCCGGAATCAGCTCCGAACCCCACACGAACGAAGGACACCACCAGTGGCACTTGACGTGCTGACAGACCTCACCAAGGTCCGCAACATCGGCATCATGGCCCACATCGATGCCGGTAAGACCACCGTGACAGAGCGCATCCTGTTCTACACGGGCATCAACTACAAGATCGGCGAGACGCACGACGGCGCCTCGACGATGGACTGGATGGAGCAGGAGCAGGAGCGCGGTATCACCATCACCTCCGCGGCCACCACCTGCTTCTGGAAGAACAACCAGATCAACATCATCGACACCCCCGGACACGTGGACTTCACGGTCGAGGTCGAGCGCTCCCTGCGCGTGCTCGACGGCGCCGTGGCGGTCTTCGACGGCAAGGAGGGTGTGGAGCCGCAGTCGGAGACGGTGTGGCGCCAGGCGGACAAGTACAACGTCCCGCGCATCTGCTACATCAATAAGATGGACAAGCTGGGCGCGGACTTCGACTTCTCCGTCCAGACCATTCGTGACCGCCTCCACGCCACCCCGATCGTCCTCAACTTCCCGATCGGCGCCGAGAACGACTTCTCCGGCCTCGTCGACGTCCTGGAGATGCGGGCCATCCGCTTCCCCGAGAAGGACGCCGACGGCAAGGAGACCCGCGGCTCCGTCGTCGAGTACGAGGAGATCCCCTCCGAGCTGGTCGCCAAGGCCGAGGATCTGCGCGCCCAGCTGGTCGAGACGGTCGCCGAGGCCGACGACGCCCTCATGGAGAAGTACCTCGAGGGCGAGGAGCTCAGCATCGCCGAGCTCAAGTCCGGCATCCGCAAGCTCACCGTGGCCGGTGAGGCCTTCCCGGTCCTGGCCGGGTCCGCCTTCAAGAACAAGGGCATCCAGCCCGTGCTCGACGCCGTCCTGGACTACCTGCCCTCCCCGCTCGACGTTCCCGACGTCGAGGGCCACGCCGTCGGTAACGAGGAGGAGGTGCTCACCCGTCCGGCCGACGAGAAGGCTCCCTTCTCCGCCCTGGCCTTCAAGGTGGCCACCCACCCCTTCTACGGCAAGCTCGTCTACGTGCGCGTCTACTCCGGCAAGGTCTCCCAGGGCGAGATGGTCCTCAACGCCACCAAGGGCAAGAAGGAGCGCATCGGCAAGCTCTTCCAGATGCACTCCAACAAGGAGAACCCGGTGGAGGAGGCCCACGCCGGCCACATCTACGCCTTCATCGGCCTCAAGGACGTCACCACCGGTGACACCTTGTGCGCCCAGGGCTCCCCGATCGTCCTGGAGTCCATGACCTTCCCGGCCCCGGTCATCCACGTGGCCATCGAGCCCAAGACCAAGGGCGACCAGGAGAAGCTGGGTGTGGCCATCCAGAAGCTCTCCGAGGAGGACCCCACCTTCACCGTCTCCCTCGACGAGGAGACTGGCCAGACCGTCATCGGCGGTATGGGCGAGCTCCACCTGGACGTGTTCGTGGACCGTATGCGCCGCGAGTTCAAGGTCGAGGCCAACGTGGGTGCTCCGCAGGTCGCCTACCGCGAGACCATCCGCAAGAAGGTGGACAAGGTCGAGTACACCCACAAGAAGCAGACGGGTGGCTCCGGCCAGTTCGCCAAGGTGCAGATGAGCTTCGAGCCCCTCGTGGCCGACGAGGCCGCCGAGACCGCCGACGGCGAGAAGGCGCACTACGAGTTCGCCAACGCCGTCACCGGTGGCCGCGTGCCCCGCGAGTACATCCCCAGCGTGGACGCCGGGGTCCAGGACGCCATGCTCACCGGTGTCCTGGCCGGCTACCCGATGGTGGACATCAAGGCCACCCTCATCGACGGCGCCTACCACGAGGTCGACTCCTCCGAGATGGCCTTCAAGATCGCCGGTTCCATGGCGTTCAAGGAGGGTGCCAAGAAGGCCTCGCCGGTCCTCCTCGAGCCCGTCATGGCCGTCGAGGTCCGCACTCCCGAGGAGTACATGGGCGACGTCATCGGTGACCTCAACTCCCGTCGCGGCATGATCGCCTCGATGGAGGACGCTGTCGGCGTCAAGGTCATCCGCGCCAACGTGCCCCTGTCGGAGATGTTCGGCTACGTCGGTGACCTGCGCTCCAAGACGCAGGGACGTGCCGTGTACTCCATGACCTTTGACTCGTACGCCGAGGTTCCCAAGAACGTCGCCGACGAGATCATCGCCAAGGTCAAGGGCGCCTGACGCCCTGCCTCCGGGGTCCGTGCCGGCTGCACGCAACCGTGGCGGACCCCGGCCCGGCGGCGCCCCTCGGGTGCCGACCGGGACCCAGTTCAGTAAGATTTCCAACATCCACCAGTAGAGACTCTCGACGCCCGGGCGGCTAGCATGTGTGCTAGTCGAATCCCGACGAAGAGAACTACCCGAGTCCCAGGAGGACACCAGTGGCCAAGGCCAAGTTCGAGCGGACCAAGCCGCACGTCAACATCGGAACGATCGGTCACGTCGACCACGGTAAGACGACGCTGACCGCTGCGATCTCCAAGGTTCTGCACGACGAGTACCCCGAGCTGAACCCCTTCACCCCCTTCGACGAGATCGACAAGGCTCCTGAGGAGCGTCAGCGCGGTATCACCATCAACATCGCGCACGTCGAGTACGAGACCGCCAAGCGTCACTACGCGCACGTCGACGCCCCCGGGCACGCCGACTACATCAAGAACATGATTACCGGTGCCGCCCAGATGGATGGCGCGATCCTCGTGGTCGCCGCCACCGACGGCCCGATGGCCCAGACCCGCGAGCACGTCCTGCTCGCCCGCCAGGTGGGCGTCCCCGCCCTCCTCGTGGCCCTCAACAAGTCCGACATGGTGGACGACGAGGAGCTCCTCGACCTGGTTGAGATGGAGGTCCGTGAGCTGCTGTCCTCCCAGGACTACGACGGCGACGAGGCTCCCGTCATCCGCGTCTCCGCTCTCAAGGCCCTCGAGGGCGACGCCGAGTGGGCCGGCAAGATCAAGGAGCTCATGGACGCGGTGGACGAGTACATCCCCACCCCTGAGCGCGACATGGACAAGCCCTTCCTCATGCCCATCGAGGACGTCTTCACCATCACCGGTCGCGGCACCGTCGTCACCGGTCGTGTGGAGCGCGGCAAGCTCCCGATCAACTCCGAGGTCGAGATCCTCGGTATCCGCGAGGCCCAGAAGACCACGGTCACCGGTATCGAGATGTTCCACAAGCAGATGGACGAGGCCTGGGCCGGCGAGAACTGCGGTCTGCTCCTGCGCGGTACCCGTCGCGAGGACGTCGAGCGCGGCCAGGTCGTCTGCAAGCCCGGCTCCATCACCCCGCACACCGAGTTCGAGGGCCACGTCTACATCCTCACCAAGGACGAGGGCGGCCGCCACAACCCCTTCTACTCGAACTACCGTCCGCAGTTCTACTTCCGTACCACGGACGTCACCGGTGTCATCACCCTCCCCGAGGGCACCGAGATGGTCATGCCCGGCGACACCACCGAGATGACCGTCGAGCTCATCCAGCCCATCGCCATGGAGGAGGGCCTCGGTTTCGCCATCCGTGAGGGTGGCCGTACCGTCGGCTCCGGCCGCGTCACCAAGGTCATCAAGTGACCCTCTGACGCCCCGCGCCTCCGCGTAGCACCAGACCTCCCCGGTCAGAGCAGCCGCTCTGACCGGGGAGGTCTTTTTGTGTTCCACCATGGGCAATGGCGCGGCCTACCGCGAATATGAATAGAAATGTGAATGACACTATTTTCTAGTTTTTGTGATGCCAGCGTAATGAATGGTGTCGCAATGCTATAACGGACGATTTCAGATCCATCACCGATCCCGTATTACCCGATTTCGTCAACTAGGTTATCCACTGTCACCAGGCACCTGGATGTCGACGCCCATTTGCGGGCGAGCCCAGTGCCGTTGAGTTCTCATGAAGTGGAGTGTTTCCTTTGCTGCGTCGTCGTGCCATCCTGCCTCGCCTGCGTAAGCTCGTCGCCGGCGCTGCGGCACTCACCTGCGTCGCAGCGGCGCTCGTGGGCACTGAGCAGCCTTCTGCCGGGGCGGCCCCGAGGGGGCTTCCAGCCGATGCGCTTCCGGCGGTCTTCGCCCAGGGCGGTACCAGCTGGTACCGGGACACTATCCAGTGGCTCCAGTGGGCGGACTATGACAGCAACTTCGCCGGCCAAACCAAGCCGAATGTCCCCGTGCTCGACTACGGGCAGCGCAAGACCTTCACCAACTACCGCGACATGGGGGAGGCCGGCTATCTAGTCACCACCTGCAACCTGTCCAATCTCAAGCACCTTGGCCATCAGAAGGGGTTTCCTGACGATCTTGCTCGTGGCCCGCTGGTCGCCACCATTCCCGGTACCTGGGCCGGCGACATCCTCGACAACCTCTACAACATCGGGGGCGCCGGGGGGTGGAGCGACGGCAGCTCGGAGTGGCACAGTGGTCTGACGTACCCGAAGGACTACGTCAACCACAACCAGATGGTCATTGGGCTGGCCAACGGCTACGCCTACAACGGGGACAAGACCTGGGACGGCAAGGACAAGAACGACCGCCGGGCGGACCGCACCCCCACGGGCGGATACTCGCGCATCAGCTTCGACGTCTCCTGCTCGGCGAACCTCCAGGCCCCCGACGGCAGCTCCACGCCGGTGGGCCTCAACGGCCTGGTCTTCGCCGACGCCGAGGCCTCCAACCCCGGGAGCACCAATGAGCCCTTCGACGGCGAGTGGATCCAGGCCCAGGTCCCCAACAACCAGCGAGTCACCTGGCGCCTCCTCGACGGCGGGCGCTCCAACAACTGCACCGACACGAGAGGAGGCACCGGGCGGCCGGTCACTACCCGCGCGACCCTGTCCAACGGGAACCGCACCCTGCGGTTGGACAACACGGCGCAGGAGTGCGTCTACCAGAACGGCGGAGGCTACTCCAAGCCCAACGGCATCGGCGGGCCCGCAGTGTCCATGTTCATGGAAGGGGCGACTAGCGCCACCATCACCATGCAAGGATCCGGCTACTCCGCCGTCGCCCTGGGGCTGGTCCTGGCCACCGACTTCGGGGATGCCCCCGCTTCCTACGGCAGCGCCTCTGCTCTCCTGCAGCCCAAGTGGGACGGCGGTGAGGTCACGACCCGCAACGGCTACGACCTCTTCGGCGGCCGTCTCATCAACACCACCCACATGTACGCCTCCGGACCCTACCTGGGCTCCTCGATCGACGCCGAGTCCCAGCAGCATTTCAGCGACGGGGCCGACGGCGATGACAACGACGGCTGGTACGGCAACGACGAGGACGGTGTCACCATCCCCGCCGCAGGCATCGAAACCGCTCCGGGCCAGAACGTCACCCTCAACGCCCGTTGCAACGGAGGGGGAGCAGTCGCCGGCTGGATCGACTGGAACCACAACGGTGTGTTCGATCCCGCTGAGAAGAGCGCCCAGGTGACGTGTGACGGCAGGTCGAATGCCACGTTGAGATGGACCGTGCCCGAGGACGTCGTACGCAGCATCGACGGGGAGGCCGGATCCCAGCCCCACACCTACCTACGGGTGAGGACAGCTGAGGCAGGAGTGAACCTCAAGCCCACCGGGAGCACGATGGGCGGCGAGGTGGAGGACTACCGGATCGCGGTGCGCGTCCCCACCATCCAGCTCGTCAAGAACGTCCAGGCCCCCTACACCGGGCAGGTCAAGGCCCTCGGGGCCGACCAGTGGACCCTCAAGGCCCAGCAGGGCAACGGCGGTGCCGCATCCCTGCAGGTGACCGGCACCGTCGACACCGGGATCAAGGTCACGCGTCCAGGACAGTACGGGCTCAGCGAGTCCTCCACGAATCTCCAGGCGTCAGGGTACGAGGCGAGCGCATGGCGCTGTTCTCAAACCCCCGGCACGGTCGGTAACTGGGGCGGCTCGAGCCTGTCCGGATCCACTATCCGGGTGAGGGGAACCGATCGCATCACCTGCTCGGTCACCAACACGACCAAGCCCGGGGCGCTGTCCTGGACCAAGGTCGATCAGGACGGCAAGACGCCCTTGGGCGGCACCACGTGGGCGCTCACCGGTCCCGGCGTCCCCGCCGGCACCGTCGTCGAGGACTGCCAGGCGGCCGGCTGCCGCACCGGCGCCTACAAGGACACCAACCCGGCTCCCGGCGTCTTCGACGTCACCGGGCTGCCGTGGGGGAGCTACTCCGTCACCGAGAAGACCGCTCCCAGCGGCTACCAGCGTCTGGAGAAGACTCTGGCCTTCGACGACGTCTCCGGCGCCAACCTCAAAGCCGGCTTGAAGGACACCACGGGCGTCGCCAAGGGCGCCGTGACCAATCAGCGTCTGACCGGATCGGTGTCCTGGAAGAAGCAGGACACGAGCGGGCACGCCCTTGGCGGCTCGGAGTGGACGCTCAGCGGCCCCGGAGTCCCGGCCGGGACCACCGTCACCGACTGTGTCATCACCGGTGGCAGAGGACGGTGCCCGGGCGGCCCCTACGCCGACACGGACCCCGCCGCCGGTTCCTTCACCGTGACCGGTCTGCCCTGGGACACGCGTTCCTACTCCCTGGTGGAGAAGCGGGCTCCCGCGGGCTACCGGCTGGACACGACGAGCCGCAGCTTCGCCATCAAACCCAATGCCCTCCAGTACTCCTTCTCGAAGGCCTTCACCAACGAGAAGGCGGCCACCCCCCGCCTGCCTTTGACGGGTGGACGCGGTGCGCACATCTTCCTGATCGCGGGCGCGGTCGTCTCCGCTGTCGCGATCTCCACCGGATTCCTAAGGAGGCGCCGTCACCGCAACCTGGACTGATTCGTCCGCCGGCCCGTGCATGAAAGGTCGGAGGCGCCGGTGACGCCGTCGGGCAAGACGGAGTCGTCCACCGGAGAAAGACTCCCTATCCATCTCCATACCACGCGTTCGCATCTCCCCGCGGCGCACAGTGAAAGGAAATCCCAACCCATGAAGCACAACGCCAGCACGCTGGGGCGTCGGGCTGCTGCCGCAGCCGGTGTCCTCACCCTGGCCTTCCTCGGCCTGGCCCCTTCGGCCGTGGCCACGGAAACGCCTAACTACGGCAACATCAAGACGGATGCGACGGGCTCCCTCGCCATCCACAAGCACCTCAACGGTGGTGGCAAGGACATCGGTAACCCCACCGGTACCCCGCAGAACGCGGACAGCAAGGGGGCTCCCGTCCAGGGCGTCGTCTTCACCGCCTACCCGATCACCGACATCAACCTGAAGGACCCCGCCGGGTGGGACACGATCAGTGACCTGTCCAAGGCCGGCGTGCCGGACAGCGCCTGCACCAACCCCGCCGCCCCCACGCTGGGAGCGCACAAGTTCGGCACCCCCAAGGTCTCCCCGGCCACCAACGACGAGGGACTCGCCACGATTACGGACATGCCGGTTCAGGCCTACCTCGTGTGCGAGACCACGACCCCCGGCAACATCGTCCAGAAGGCCAAGCCCTTCGTGGTGACGGTTCCTCACCCGAACACCGCTGCGGGCGCCGACGGCCAGTGGATCTACGATGTCCACGTCTACCCCAAGAACGAGGCCATCAGCGTTGAGAAGAGCATCCAGGAGCAGAAGCTCAACGGCTACGGTGTCGGCTCCCTCATCAAGTTCCCGGTGAGCTCGACGGCGCCGACTCTCGACGCCAAGTCCTTCTACAAGTACTTCCAGCTCAGGGACACCCTGGACGACCGCCTCACGGCGGTGACCGCCACTGAGGTCTCCCTCGAGGGCACGACCCTGGATCCCACCGACTACAAGGTGGACACCAAGGGGCAGACCGTCACCGTCACCTTCACCGCCGAGGGTCTGAAGAAGATCAAGGCCGCCCCCGGCAAGAAGGTGTCCGCCGTCTTCCAGGGCAAGGTGACCGAGGCCCGCAACGGCGCCATCACGAACCGGGCTCAGGTGATCAGCGACACCGTCTACGCCGAGCAGCCCCCGACGCCCGAGGAGCCCCCGGCGAACCCTGAGAACCCGCCGACCTCTAACGAGGTGACTTCCCGCTGGGGCGACCTGCTCATCAAGAAGGTGGACAACCACCAGCAGGGCCAGGACAAAGCCGGCCTCCAGGGCGCTCAGTTCCAGCTGTACAAGGCCAAGAACGCCTACGCCGGTACCTGCACCAAGGACAAGGAAGGCGACCCCATCGCCATCAACGGCGAGACCACGCTGACCACGGACGCCCAGGGCGCCATCAACGTCAAGGGCCTGTTCATCTCCGACTCCATCGACGGTGCGAACCGTGACAACCAGAAGGATGCCACCGCGCGCTGCTACGTCCTGGTCGAGACCAAGGCTCCGGCCGGCTACGTCCTGCCCGCCGGTGACGGCGCCGTGACCCCCGTCAAGATTGAGGTCGGTGCGGTGACCACGGACAACGTCACCATCGAGAACACCAAGCAGTCGGTTCCGGGCCTGCCCCTGACCGGTGCCAACGGCATGCTCATCCTGACCGCCTCCGGTGCGTCCCTGCTGATGATCGCCGTCGGCTCCGTCCTCGTGGCCCGCTACCGCGAGCGCAAGCAGAACGCGAACCTCGCGCTCTGACGACACTGGCTGCCGGCCGGTGCCCGCGAGCCCCGGCCGACAGCCACGACCGCACGAGCCCCGCCTCACCCGCGTCGTGATTGGGTTCCGAACCCGTCTCAATCGTGAGGTGGTGGCCTGAGCGGAACCGGTGCAGGCACTCGACGGACCCCGATCCGTCGAGCGCCTGCACCGCCATGTGCGAACCCGCACCATCCCCACCCCGAAACACCCGACCCTGGAAGCGCACGAGGCCCCCATGATCTCTCGCAAAGCACGCACACCCCGCACCGCCCGGACTCCGCGCACCCGCGCCTCGAGCCTCCAGAAGCATCGCCGTCCGCGTACCTGGCGCCTGTCGGTCTCCGCCCTGGTCACCTCCATCATGGCGGTGGTGGGCATGGGGCTGCTGACCTATCCGACGGCGGCCTCCTGGGTCGCCCAGTACAACCAGTCGAAGGTGACTGCCGACTACTCCGCCCAGGTCGATGGGGCCCGTCCCGACGCCAAGACCCAGGTCGAGCAGGCGCACGCGTACAACAATGCGCTCTCGGCCGGGGCCGTCCTGGAGGCCAACAACCACGTCCCCACGGGCGCCGGCTCCAGCAAGGACAGCTCCCTGAACTACGCCAACATCCTCAAGGCCAATAACGAGGGCCTCATGGCCCGTCTCAAGATCCCCTCCATCTCCCTGGACCTGCCCGTCTACCACGGCACGGCAGATGACACCCTGCTCAAGGGCCTGGGGCACCTGGAGGGCACCTCATTGCCGGTCGGGGGAGAGGGGACCCGCTCGGTCATCACCGGGCACCGGGGCCTGGCCGAGGCCACCATGTTCACCAACTTGGACAAGGTCAAGACCGGTGACAGCCTCATCGTCGAGGTCTTCGGAGAGGTCCTCACCTACCGGGTCACCAGCACCAAGGTCGTCGAGCCCGAGGAGACCGAGGCTCTGCGCGTCGAGGAGGGCAAGGACCTGCTCACCCTGGTGACCTGCACGCCCCTGGGCATCAACACCCACCGCATCCTGCTGACCGGCGAGCGCATCTACCCGACCCCGGCCAAGGACCTCGCGGCGGCGGGCAAGCGCCCCGACGTTCCCCACTTCCCCTGGTGGGCCGTGGGTCTGGCCGCGGGGCTCATTGTCATCGGGCTGTACCTGTGGCGCTCGGGCTACGCGGCGGCGCGGGCCAAGGAGCGGGCCCTGGCCAGGGCCCGTGCTGCGCAGGAGGAGCCGCGCCCTCAGACCTGGGCGGAGCAGATGCGGATCTGGATGGATGACGACGCCGGCGTCGAGCCCCAACGGTGGTTCACCGACCTTCCGGTCCCTCCCCAGCCCTCCGAGATGGAGAACCTGGCGCTCCTGGAGGAGATCGCGTCGCTGTCGGCGCCGTCGGGACAATGGGATAACCAGGAGCTCATCGACACCGCGGAGATCCCGGTACTGGACGCGACACGCCCGAGCGCGGGGGCCAGTGGGCGGACTCACAGCCTCTAGGCCCGATCCTGGGTTCCGCTGCCCGCGCGGGCCCTGATACCGTAATCCGGCCGGCCAAGGGCGTGCACATGCGTGCCCCTGGTTGTGCCGCCCCGGGATCGCCCCGGGATTCATACTGACGGACCCGTTCCTCCTGAACGGGTTTCCGTGTGTCCAGACCGGTTCACCGCCTCCCATCGCGGGAGCGGCGCGCGTCCTGAAGCGACACGCCCGAGCGCGTGGACCGGCCAGAAGCAAGTACAAGAGAGGTTAGGCGCCATGGCGGGACAGAAGATCCGCATCCGGCTCAAGTCCTACGACCACGAGGTCATTGACTCCTCGGCGCGCAAGATCGTCGACGTCGTGACCCGCGCTGGCGCGACGGTCGTGGGCCCGGTGCCGCTGCCGACCGAGAAGAACGTGTTCTGCGTGATCCGGTCGCCGCACAAGTACAAGGACAGCCGCGAGCACTTCGAGATGCGCACGCACAAGCGGCTGATCGACATCGTCGACCCGACGCCCAAGGCCGTCGACTCGCTCATGCGTCTCGACCTGCCCGCTGACGTCAACATCGAGATCAAGCTCTGAGGACTGCCATGACAACGCTTAACACGCCGGCTGCCGCCGCGCCTGCCAAGGCGCTGCTCGGCACCAAGCTCGGCATGACGCAGATCTGGGACGAGAACGGGGTCCTGCGCCCTGTGACCGTCGTCCGGGTCGACACCAACGTCGTGACCCAGGTCCGCACCATCGAGACCGATGGCTACGAGGCCGTTCAGCTCGCCTTCGGCGACATCGACGCCAGCAAGGTCACCAAGCCGCTCGCCGGCCACTTCGCCAAGGCCGGGGTCGAGCCCCGCCGCCACGTGGCGGAGATCCGCACCTCCCTGGCGTCGGAGTTCACCCCCGGCCAGGAGCTGGCCGCTGACACCTTTGAGGTCGGCCAGCTGGTCGACGTCACCGGGACCTCCAAGGGTAAGGGGTTCGCCGGTGTCATGAAGCGCCACGGCTTCGCCGGTGTGGGCGCCTCCCACGGTGCTCACCGCAACCACCGCAAGCCCGGCTCCATCGGCGCCTGCGCCACCCCCGGGCGCATCTTCAAGGGCCTGCGCATGGCCGGTCGTATGGGCCACGCGCGCCGCACCGTCCAGAACCTCAAGATCCGCGGCATCGACGTTGACAAGGGCGTTCTGCTCGTCAACGGCGCGATCCCCGGCCCCAAGGGCTCGGTCGTCGTCGTCCGCACCGCCGTGAAGGGAGCCTGAGACCATGACTGAGGCACTCACCGTCGACGTCGTCGACTCCGCGGGCAAGAAGACCGGCAGCGTCGAGCTGCCCGCCGAGGTCTTCGACGCCCCCCTCAACATTCCGCTCATGCACCAGGTGGTCGTCGGCCAGCTGGCCGCGGCCCGCCAGGGCACCCACGCCACCAAGACCCGCGGCGACGTCCGCGGCGGTGGCCGCAAGCCCTACCGCCAGAAGGGCACCGGCCGCGCCCGCCAGGGCTCGACCCGCGCCCCGCAGTTCGTCGGCGGTGGCACCGTCCATGGCCCGCAGCCGCGCGACTACACCCAGCGGACCCCCAAGAAAATGAAGGCCGCCGCCCTGCGCAGCGCCCTGTCCGACCGCGCCCGCAACGGCCGCGTCCACGTCATCACCGAGTTCGTCACCACCACGGTGCCCTCCACCAAGAACGCCCTGGTCGCGCTGCGCAACCTCACCGACCGCAAGGCCCTGGTGATTGTGGACCGTCAGGACGACCTGTCCAGGCTCAGCCTGCGCAACGCCCCCGAGGCGCACGTCCTGTGGGCCGACCAGCTCAACACCTACGACGTCCTCAAGTCCGACGACGTCGTCTTCACGGCCTCTGGCCTGGACGCGTTCCTGGGCAAGGGTGAGGAGGAGTCCAAGTGAGCCTCGAGAAGTCCAAGAACCCCCGCGACGTCATCATCGCGCCGGTGGTCTCCGAGAAGTCCTACGCCTGCATGGACCGTGGCCAGTACACGTTCATCGTGGCGCCGGGTTCCAACAAGACCGAGATCAAGCAGGCCGTTGAGGCCATCTTCGATGTCAAGGTCTCCTCGGTGAACACCATCAACCGCAAGGGCAAGACGCACCGCACCCGCACCGGGATCGGCAAGTCCAAGGACACCCGCCGTGCGATCGTCACCCTGCGCGAGGGGACCATCGACATCTTCGGTGATGTGGCCTAGTGCGCCACGGAAGGTAAAGGATCGATATGGGAATCCGTAAGTACAAGCCCACGACCCCGGGTCGTCGCGGCTCCTCCGTGGCCGACTTCGTGGAGATCACGCGCAGCACGCCCGAGAAGTCGCTGGTGCGCCCGCTGAGCAAGTCCGGTGGACGTAACTCCTCCGGTCGTATCACTACCCGCCACAAGGGTGGTGGCCACAAGCGCGCCTACCGTCTCATCGACTTCCGTCGTCACGACAAGGACGGCGTGCCCGCGAAGGTCGCTCACATCGAGTACGACCCCAACCGCACCGCGCGCATCGCCCTGCTGCACTACATGGACGGCGAGAAGCGCTACATCATCGCCCCGAACAAGCTCCGTCAGGGCGACGTCGTCGAGGCCGGCCCCAGCGCCGACATCAAGCCCGGCAACAACCTGCAGCTGCGTCACATCCCCACCGGTACGGTCGTCCACGCGGTCGAGCTGCGTCCCGGTGGCGGGGCCAAGATCGCTCGCAGCGCCGGCACCTCCGTTCAGCTGGTCGCCAAGGAGGGCAAGTACGCGCAGCTGCGCATGCCCTCCGGGGAGATCCGCAACGTGGAGGCCGCCTGCCGCGCCACCATCGGCGAGGTCGGCAACGCCGAGCAGTCCAACATCAACTGGGGCAAGGCCGGCCGTATGCGCTGGAAGGGCGTGCGCCCGACCGTCCGCGGTGTCGTCATGAACCCGGTGGACCACCCGCACGGTGGTGGTGAGGGCAAGACCTCCGGTGGTCGTCACCCCGTCTCGCCGTGGGGCAAGCCCGAGGGCCGCACCCGCCGTCCCAACAAGTCCAGCGACCGCCTCATCGTGCGTCGTCGTCGGACCGGCAAGAAGCGCTGATAGGAGCCTGAATCATGCCGCGTAGTCTGAAGAAGGGTCCCTTCGTCGACGACCACCTCCTTAAGAAGGTGGACGCTCAGAACGAGAAGGGCACCAAGAACGTCATTAAGACCTGGTCCCGCCGTTCGGTCATCACGCCGGACTTCCTGGGGCACACCTTCGCCGTCCACGACGGTCGCAAGCACGTGCCGGTCTTCGTTACCGAGTCCATGGTGGGCCACAAGCTCGGTGAGTTCGCTCCGACCCGCACCTTCCGCGGGCACGTCAAGGACGACCGCAAGTCGCGTCGCTGACGGACGTCGGAAAGTTTGAGAGGCAGAGAACATGGAAGCCAAGGCGCAGGCCAAGTACGTGCGCTGCACGCCGATGAAGGCGCGCCGGGTCGTGGACGTCGTCCGCGGCAAGCGCGCTGTCGAGGCCGTCAACGTGCTCCGATTCGCCCCGCAGGCCGCTGCGGTGCCGGTGCGCAAGGTCCTCGAGTCCGCAATCGCCAACGCCCGGTTCAAGGCTGAGCGTGACGGTGAGCGTTTCGACGAGAACGACCTGTTCATCATCGAGGCGTTCGCCGACGAGGGTCCCACCCTGAAGCGGTTCCGTCCCCGTGCACAGGGCCGGGCCAGCAGGATCCTCAAGCGGACCAGCCACATCACCGTCATCGTCGGGGACAAGTCCGACGCCGCAACGAAGGAAGGAGCCCGGTAATGGGGCAGAAGGTCAACCCGACCGGGTTCCGCCTGGGCATCACCACGGACCACCGCTCGCGCTGGTTCGCCGACTCCACCAAGCCCGGTCAGCGTTACCGCGACTTCGTGGAGGAGGATGTCAAGATCCGCCGCCTCATGGAGGACGGCATGGAGCGGGCCGGTATCTCCAAGGTCGACATCGAGCGCACTCGTGACCGCGTGCGCGTCGACCTGCACACCGCCCGTCCCGGCATCGTCATCGGTCGCCGTGGGGCCGAGGCCGAGCGCCTGCGCGGTCAGCTCGAGAAGCTGACCGGCAAGCAGGTCCAGCTCAACATCCTCGAGGTCAAGAGCCCCGACCTGGACGCCCAGCTGGTCGCCCAGGGTATCGCCGAGCAGCTCGCCTCCCGCGTGTCCTTCCGTCGCGCTATGCGCAAGGGCATGCAGTCCGCGATGCGCGCTGGCGCCAAGGGCATCCGGGTGCAGTGCTCCGGCCGCCTGGGCGGCGCTGAGATGAGCCGCAGCGAGTTCTACCGCGAGGGGCGCGTGCCGCTGCACACCCTGCGCGCGAACATCGACTACGGCTTCTACGAGGCCAAGACCACCTTCGGCCGCCTCGGCGTCAAGGTGTGGATCTACAAGGGCGACATCACCGAGCGCGAGTTCGCCCGCCAGCAGGCCGAGTCCGGCTCGCGTGGCCGGGGCCGGGGCGAGCGCCGCGGCGGCCGTCGTGGCGACCGCGGCGAGCGCGGTTCGCGTCAGAACACCGAGCAGCAGCAGGCCGCCGAGCAGACGCCGGCCGCCGAGACCGCTGCCGCAGACCAGGGAACGGAGGCCTGAGCCGTGCTCATCCCCCGCCGGACCAAGTTCCGCAAGCAGCACCGCCCGCACCGCACGGGCCTTTCCAAGGGCGGCAACCAGATCGCCTTCGGTGAGTACGGCATCCAGGCCCTCGAGCCCGCCTACATCACCAACCGCCAGATCGAGGCGGCCCGTATCGCCATGACCCGCCACATCAAGCGTGGCGGCAAGGTGTGGATCAACATCTTCCCGGACCGCCCCCTGACCAAGAAGCCCGCCGAGACCCGTATGGGTTCCGGTAAGGGTGCACCTGAGTGGTGGATCGCCAACGTCAAGCCCGGACGCATCCTGTTCGAGCTCGGCGGTGTCGATGAGGCCCTCGCCCGCGAGGCCATGCGCCGCGCACAGCACAAGCTTCCGATGAAGACCCGTTTCGTGACTCGTGAGGGTGGTGACGTCTGATGGCAATCGGTTCCAAGGGCCTGACCCCCGCCGACCTCGACGGCATGGACAACGAGCGCCTCTCCGAGGAGCTCTCCAAGGCCAAGGCCGAGCTGTTCAACCTCCGGTTCGCCTCGGCGACCGGCCAGCTCGAGGACCACGGACGTCTCAAGGCTGTGCGTCGCGACATCGCCCGCATCTACACGATCGTGCGCGAGCGTGAGCTCGGTATTCGCACCGCCCCGAGCACGGAGGAGTCCAAGTGAGCGAGCAGACCAGCACTGAGAACGTCGAGCAGTCCACCGAGCGCCCCCAGCGCAAGGTGCGTCGCGGCTACGTCGTCTCCGACAAGATGGACAAGACGGTTGTCGTCCTCGTCGAGGAGCGCTACAAGCACTCCCTGTACGGCAAGGTCCTCCGTCGCTCCAAGAAGGTCAAGGTCCACGACGAGAACAACGAGGCCGGCGTCGGCGATCTCGTTTCCATCATGGAGACCCGCCCGCTGAGCGCCACCAAGCACTTCCGCCTCCTGGAGATCCTCGAGCGCGCCAAGTGACCCTCGGCTGAACGCCGTCCTCGACGACGTCGAGACGGCCACCGACGCCGCAGCATCCCACCCGGGAGGCTGCGGCGTCGGCGTTGTTGACGGCGGGTCCTGTCAATCACGGCCGACAGTCAAGTAGCGGATCGGGGACTGCGGTGTGCGACGGGGACGTCCTGTTCCCCCAAAGGACGATGGTCGTACCCCAGTCGTCTGGGGGGCAACGCAGTCCTCGGCGGGCAGGTACGTTGTCGATCAGGGGCTGACAGGACGGCCAGGTGCTTCGGGGTGCCGGTGGGGGAGGCCCGGGAAAAGCCGGTGAGCAAAGGCACAGGGCGGGCTGGTCATCTCAGGTTCCGCGTGATGCGGCGGCTGGACTAGGCTAACGGAGTTGCGCGCGCCCTCGGTGCGCCCGGCAGAGACCTCGTGCAGTATGCGCCTGTGTCTGTCGGGACAACGTACCGCGGGAATCCCCTATCCCTGGGTCAGCATCGTGCGGCCTGCGGCCGGGGGAGACGTGTGCAAGACCAGAAGAACGTTCGGCCAGGCTCAGGAGCTTCCTGAGAACCGGCTCGACGACAGGAGAACACTCAATGATCCAGCAGGAGTCGCGACTGAAGGTCGCCGACAACACCGGTGCCAAGGAGATCCTTTGCATCCGTGTTCTCGGTGGATCGGGTCGGCGCTATGCGGGTATCGGCGACACGATCGTCGCCACCGTCAAGGACGCCATTCCCGGCGGCAACGTGAAGAAGGGCGAGGTCGTCAAGGCCGTCGTCGTGCGTGCCCGCAAGGAGCGTCGTCGTCCCGACGGCTCATACATCCGCTTCGACGAGAACGCCGCCGTCATCCTCAAGAACGATGGGGAGCCGCGCGGTACGCGCATCTTCGGCCCCGTCGGCCGTGAGCTTCGTGAGAAGAAGTTCATGCGCATCGTCTCGCTCGCCCCGGAGGTGATCTGAACATGGCACGCATCAAGAAGGGCGACCAGGTCATCGTCATCGCCGGTAAGGACAAGGGCAAGACCGGCCGCGTTCTGGAGGTCCTCAAGGGCACTGACCGTGTCATCGTCGAGGGCGTCCAGCGCGTGACCAAGCACACCAAGGTGGGGCAGTCCCAGCAGGGCGCCCGCACCGGCGGCATCGAGACCGTTGAGGCGCCCATCCACGCCTCCAACGTCATGCTCGTCGACCCCAAGACGAAGAAGCGCACCCGCGTGGGCTTCCGAGTCGAGGAGGGCGTGCGTCCCGACGGCCGCAAGCGCACCGTCCGCGTGCGTTACGCCAAGAAGAGCGGGGAGGACCTGTGACCATGGCTGAGAAGACCACCCCCCGTCTCAAGACGAAGTACACCGAGGAGGTGCGCCCCGCCCTGCTCAAGGAGTTCCAGCACGGCAACGTGATGGAGGTCGGGCGCGTCGTCAAGGTTGTCGTCAACATGGGTGTGGGCGAGGCCGCCCACGACTCCAAGATGATCGAGGGAGCCGTGCGCGACCTCGCCGCCATCACCGGCCAGAAGCCCCAGGTCACCCGGGCCCGCAAGTCCATCGCGCAGTTCAAGCTGCGTGAGGGTATGCCGATCGGCGCGCACTCCACGCTGCGCGGCGACCGCATGTGGGAGTTCCTGGACCGTCTGGTCTCGATCTCGCTGCCCCGTATCCGCGACTTCCGCGGTCTGAGCCCCAAGCAGTTCGACGGGAACGGCAACTACACCTTCGGTCTGACCGAGCAGGCTGTCTTCCACGAGATCGACCAGGACCAGATCGACCGCGTCCGCGGCATGGACATCACCGTGGTGACCACGGCCAAGACCGACGAGGAGGCCCGCTCGCTGCTCAAGCAGCTCGGCTTCCCCTTCAAGGAGAAGTGAGATGGCGAAGACCGCACTGATTGAGAAGGCGAACCGCAAGCCCAAGTTCGGTGTCCGTGCCTACACGCGCTGCCAGCGCTGCGGCCGCCCGCACTCGGTCTACCGCAAGTTCGGCCTGTGCCGTATCTGCCTGCGTGAGATGGCCCTTCGCGGCGAGCTCCCGGGCGTGAGCAAGTCCAGCTGGTAAGAACTTACGTCGCAGGTCCGCTGAGGAAACCACGACGAGGAAGGGCTAAGGCCCACTCATGACAATGACAGACCCCATCGCAGACATGCTGACCCGTCTGCGCAACGCAAACAGCGCCTACCACGACACCGTGTCGATGCCGTCGAGCAAGCTCAAGGTGAACATCGCCGAGATGCTCAAGGCCGAGGGCTACATCGCCGGCTACGAGGTCACGGACGCCGAGGTCGGCAAGACGCTCACGCTGAGCCTCAAGTACGGAGCCAACCGCCAGCGGGCCATCCAGGGCCTGCGCCGGATCTCCAAGCCCGGCCTGCGCGTCTACGCCAAGTCCACCAACCTGCCCAAGGTCCTCGGCGGCCTGGGAGTGGCGATCCTGTCCACCTCCTCCGGCCTCCTGACCGACAAGCAGGCCGAGTCGCGTGGCGTGGGCGGCGAAGTCCTCGCCTACGTCTGGTAAGAGAAGGAACGGAGGAAAACCATGTCTCGTATTGGACGGCTCCCCGTTCCGGTTCCTGCCGGAGTGGACGTCACCATCGACGGCCAGGACGTGACGGTCAAGGGCCCCAAGGGCACCCTGTCCCGCACGATCAGCGAGCCCCTGAGCGTCACCCGCCAGGAGGACGGCTCCATCCTGGTCACGCGCCCCGACGACGAGCGCCGCTCGCGCTCGCTGCACGGACTGTCGCGCACCCTCATCAACAACATGGTGATCGGCGTCACCGAGGGCTACTCCAAGCAGCTCGAGATCGTCGGCACCGGTTACCGCGTCGCCGCCAAGGGCCAGAGCATCGAGCTCTCCCTCGGCTTCTCTCACACCGTGACCGTTGAGCCCCCCGAGGGCATCACCTTCACGGTTGACGGCAACCTGAAGATCACCGTCTCCGGTATCTCCAAGGAGCAGGTCGGCGAGGTCGCGGCGAACATTCGCAAGATCCGTCCGCCGGAGCCCTACAAGGGCAAGGGCGTGCGCTACGCCGGCGAGAACGTGCGCCGCAAGGTCGGAAAGGCTGGTAAGTGACCATGGCTTACTCGATCAAGAGGGGCAAGGGCAACCCCCGCGCCATCGCCCGCAAGATCCGTCACCAGCGCGTGCGCAAGCACATCTCCGGCACGCCCGAGCGTCCCCGCCTGGTGGTCACCCGGTCCAACCGCCACATGGTGGCTCAGGTCGTGGACGACACCATCGGCCACACCCTGTGCGCCGCCTCCACCTTGGAGGAGGCCGCCAAGGGCGTCGAGGGCCACAAGGTGGGCGCCGCCCACAAGGTCGGCGAGCTCATCGCCGAGCGCGCCAAGGCGCTGGGCATCGAGGCAGTCGTGTTCGACCGCGGCGGCAACAAGTACCACGGCCGTGTCGCGGCCGTCGCCGAGGGCGCCCGTGAGGGCGGCCTGAAGCTGTGAGCACTAAGACGACGAGAAAGCAGAGGAACATCTGATGGCTGCACCGCAGCGAGACAGGTCCGCGTCGTCCGACGGCTCGGCCCAGCGCGAGAACGACGAGCGCCGGGGCGAGGGCCGCGGCCGCCGCGACCGCAACAACGACCGCCGCGACCGTGGTCGCGGCAACGACGACAAGTACATCGAGCGCGTCGTCACCATCAACCGCGTGTCCAAGGTCGTCAAGGGCGGCCGCCGTTTCACCTTCACGGCCCTCGTGGTCGTCGGTGACGGTGAGGGCACCGTCGGCGTGGGCTACGGCAAGGCGAAGGAAGTTCCCTCCGCCATCGCCAAGGCCGTCGAGATCGCGAAGAAGAACTTCTTCCACGTCCCGATGATCCGCCGCACCATCCCGCACCTGGTCCAGGGTGAGGACTCCGCCGGAGTCGTCCTCCTGCGCCCGGCGTCCCCCGGTACCGGTGTTATCGCCGGCGGTCCGGTGCGCGCCGTGCTGGACTGCGCCGGTGTCCACGACATCCTGTCCAAGTCGCTGGGCTCCTCCAACGCGATCAACATCGTGCACGCCACGGTGGACGCCCTCAAGCAGCTGGAGCAGCCCGAGGCCGTTGCGGCCCGCCGTGGCCTGCCCCTGGAGGACGTCGCCCCGCAGTCCATGCTGCGGGCCCGCGCCGAGGGCGAGGCCGACAAGCGCGCTCAGGCTGAGAAGCAGGAGGCCGAGAAGGCCGCTGAAGGAGTGGGTGCGTGATGGCTGAGTCCGCATCGAAGCAGATGACCAAGCAGCTCAAGGTCACTCAGGTCCGCTCTGGCATCGGGGGCACCCACCGCCAGCGCGAGTCCCTCAAGACCCTGGGTCTGCGCAAGATCCGCCAGTCCGTCGTGCGCGAGGACAGCCCCAGCGTGCGCGGCCTGATTGCCACGGTGCACCACCTGGTCACCGTTGAGGAGGTCTGAGATGGCTGACACCGAGAACACGCAGGAGGAGAAGGTGCGCGTCGTCAAGCTGCACCACCTGCGTCCCGCCCCCGGCGCCAAGAAGGCCAAGACCCGCGTGGGTCGTGGTGAGGCGTCCAAGGGTAAGACCGCCGGTCGCGGTACCAAGGGCACCAAGGCTCGTTACCAGGTCCGTCCTGGTTTCGAGGGTGGCCAGATGCCGCTGCACATGCGTCTTCCCAAGCTGCGCGGCTTCCGCAACCCCAACCGGGTCGAGTTCCAGCCCGTGAACGTCGGCCGCATCGCCGAGCTGTTCCCCGAGGGCGGCACGGTGACCGTGGAGGACCTCGTCGCCAAGGGTGCGGTTCGCAAGAACCAGCTCGTCAAGGTTCTCGGCGGCGGCGACGTCACCGTGGCCCTGACGCTCACGGTCGACGCCTGGTCCGGCTCCGCCAAGGAGAAGATCGAGGCCGCCGGCGGCACCATCGCCACGCGCTGAACGTCGTCGGGCCGAGCCCGGCACGGGTGGTGACACCCCGACGGCGCGGCCCTGACGAGTAGCGACATCACAGACCCCGGCGGTCCAGGGAAACCTGGGCCGCCGGGGTCTGTCGCGCGCGGGCGTCGCACCGCACGGCGGCTCCTGCGCACTTGCGGCCGGGTGCCTTGGATCACCCCGGGCAACCACACCGGGACGAGACGTGAGAAAACCCGCACCCCAGCCACGTTGCAAGCCCATCTCAGCGCCCAGGTGGCGAGCTCGGCGGGGTAGTCTGGGCCGGGCGCAGTTCCCCTGCGCTCCGCCTTGCTGCCCGCAAGGCCGAACCCACCCCCGAGTCCACAGGAGATCGAGTGCTCAGCGCGTTCACTCAGGCGTTCAGAACGCCAGACCTCAGGGCGAAGCTGCTCTTCACCCTCGGCATCATGGCCCTGTTCCGGCTCGGGTCGATCCTGCCGGCGCCCGGCGTCAACCTGGCCAACGCCAAGTACTGCATCGGGGAGGCCGGCAAGGACCAGAACCTCCTCAGCCTGGTCAACGTCTTCTCCGGTGGTGCGCTGCTCCAGCTGAGCGTCTTCGCGCTGGGCATCATGCCCTACATCACCGCCTCCATCATCATCCAGCTCCTGCGGGTCGTCATCCCCCGCTTCGAGGAGCTCCACAAGGAGGGGCAGGCGGGCACCGCCAAACTCACCGAGTACACCCGCTACCTCACCATCGGCCTGGGACTGCTGCAGTCCAGCACCATCGTGGCCACGGCCAAGAGCGGTCAGCTCTTCCAGGGGTGCGCCAGGGCCCAGCACATCATCGCCGGCGACTCGATCGTCACCCCGCTGCTCATCATCATCACCATGACCGCCGGCACCGGCCTCATCATGTGGCTGGGTGAGCTCATCACCGAGCGCGGCATCGGCAACGGCATGTCGCTGCTCATCTTCACCTCCATCGTGGCCCAGTTCCCCTCCAACATGTTCTCCATCGCCGGAGGCAACAACGGCGCGGCCAACTTCGCCATCATCGTGGCCGTCGTCCTCCTGGCCACCCTCGCGGTCGTGTACATCGAGCAGGCCCAGAGGCGCATCCCCGTGCAGTACGCCAAGCGGATGATCGGGCGTCGCCAGTACGGCGGCTCGACCACCTACATCCCGGTCAAGATCAACACCGCCGGCGTCATCCCCGTCATCTTCGCCTCCTCGATCCTGGCCATGCCCCAGCTCATCGCCGGCTTCGGAAACCAGACGAGCAAGTGGGTGCAGTGGATTCTGACCAACCTGCAGCAGACGAGCCCGATCTATCTGACCGCCTACGGCGTCCTCATCCTGTTCTTCGCCTTCTTCTACACGGCCATCACCTTCGACGCCGAGGAGATCGCGGACAACATGAAGCGCTACGGCGGCTTCATCCCCGGCATCCGCGCCGGCGAGCCCACCGTGCGCTACCTGTCCTACGTCATCAACCGCATTACGACGGCCGGCTCCATCTACCTGGTGGTCCTCGCCCTCATCCCGACGCTCGCCGTCATCTGGCTGGACCTGGCTCAGCACCTGCCCTTCGGTGGAACCACTATCCTCATCATGGTGGGTGTGGGCCTCCAGACCGTCAAGGAAGTCAACTCCCAGCTGCAGCAGCGTCACTACGAAGGGTTCTTGTCATGAGCGCACGCATGGTTCTTCTCGGTCCCCCCGGAGCGGGTAAGGGCACCCAGGCCGCCCGGATCGCCGAGCGCCTGAACATCCCGGCCATCTCCACCGGAGACATCTTCCGCGCCAACGTCGCCGGCGCCACCGAGCTCGGCACCCAGGCCAAGGCCTACATGGACAAGGGCGAGTACGTCCCCGACTCCATCACCAACGCCATGGTGGCCGACCGCATCGCCCAGGCCGACTGTGAGAACGGATTCCTCCTGGACGGCTACCCGCGCACCACGGCCCAGGTCGGAGAGCTCGACTCCATGCTGAAGGCCTCGGGCCTGGCCCTCGACGTCGTCGTCGAGATTACCGCCGACGCCGAGGCCGTCGTCGCCCGCCTGCTCAAGCGGGCCGGCGAGCAGGGGCGCGCCGACGACACCGAGCCGGTCATCCGCCGCCGCCTCGAGGTCTACGCCGAGTCCACGGCGCCGCTGGCCGGGCTCTACGCCGAGCGCGACCTGCTGGTTCAGGTCGACGGCATGGGCGAGATCGACGTCGTCACCGGCCGCATCATGGAGGCCCTCGCCTCCCGCGGCATCACCGGCTCCTGAAGCCCACGCTCACCGGCGGGTCGTCTGCTCACGCGGACGACCCGCCTGCGCATGCTCCGGCCCGTCCCCGTCCCTGACGGGGGAGCCGGAACCGCCCCAGGCCCAGCCCGCTACACACGACCCCAGGAGGCACCCGTGCTCTCACGCGAACAGATCCAGATCAAGACGCCGGAGCAGGTTCGTCTCATGCGCCGGGCCGGGCTCGTCGTCGCCGACATCCACGCCGCCTTGCGCGAGGCGGTGCGCGCCGGCATCACCACCGCCGAGCTCGACGCCGTCTCGGCTGGGGTCATCAAGGCCGCCGGCGCCCACTCCAACTTCCTGGGCTACTACGACTACCCGGCCACCGTGTGCATCTCGGTCAACGAGGAGGTTGTCCACGGCATCCCCGGTGAGCGGGTTCTGGCCGACGGCGACCTGGTCACCTTCGACTGCGGCGCCTACATCGTCGACGAGGACGGCACTCAGTGGCACGGCGACGCCGCCTTCACCACTGTCGTCGGCGGGACCTACCTGAGCGAGACCGACCGGCTCGTGGATACCACCACCCGGCAGGCCCTGTGGGAGGCCATTGCCGCCGTCGCCCGCGCCGCAGCGGGGGAGGGGCGGGGGCGCCAGCTGTGCCTCAACGCGGTCGGCGACGCCGTCGAGACCGTTGTCGCGGAGGTGGCCGAGCGGGAGGGCCACGAGCTGGGGATCCTTCAGGAGTACGTCGGCCACGGTATCGGCACGAGCATGCACATGGCCCCCGACGTCCTCAACTACTCCGTCAAACGGCGCGGCCCCCGCCTGCGCCCCGGCATGGTGCTGGCCATCGAGCCCATGCTCACCGCTGGCAGCCCGGCCACCCGCGAGCTCGACGACGGCTGGACCGTCGTCACCCGGGACGGCTCCCACGCCGCCCAGTGGGAGCACACCGTGGCCATCGTCCCCGGCGGTGTCTGGGTCCTCACCGCGCCCGACGGCGGAGCCGAGGGCCTGGCCCCCTACGGCATCGAGCCCAAGGCGCTGGGCTGAGTCGCTGATGCGGGAACTGCTGCGGGGGTGCGTCCTCGACGACGCACGCGCCTGCGGTGTGTCAGGAAACACCGCGTGATCGCGCCATCTGGCATGGTGGAGCCCGGGCCGTCTGCCGTAAAGTTATCCGCTGGACGCGCGTCCGTCGATGACGCATGCCCTCATACCGCATTCACGACCCTGGCAACGGGGACCCGCCCGCGGTGGGCCTGCGCAACGGCGACCGCGACTGCCCGGCGGCGACGTCGTCGGGGTGAACTCGAGCGAGAAAGCACCGATGGAGGAACATGGCTAAGAAGGACGGAGTCATCGAGGTCGAGGGATCGGTCGTCGAGGCCCTTCCGAACGCGATGTTCCGGGTGGAGCTGAGCAACGGGCACGTCGTGCTCGCGCACATCTCCGGAAAGATGCGGCAGCACTACATCCGCATCCTCCCCGAGGACCGGGTGGTCGTGGAGCTGAGCCCCTACGACCTGTCCCGCGGCCGAATCGTCTACCGGTACAAGTGACATGTCGGCTCTCAGAGCCGGCGGAGGAACATCATGAAGGTCAAGCCGAGCGTCAAGAAGATCTGTGACAGCTGCAAGGTGATTCGTCGCCACGGCCGCGTCATGGTCATCTGCGAGAACCCGCGGCACAAGCAGCGTCAGGGCTGAGTCCCCGGCGCCGGGCCGCCCAGAGAGCTGGACGGCCCTTTCCAGCACCCATCCCAGCGCACCCGCACCGCGGGTCCGCAACCCCCGGTTCTCGGAGGCCGGGGCCACCAGGCGAGGTGGGGGAGATGGGTGACGACCTCCGGGAGCACACAGGAGAACCACACCGTGGCACGCATTTCCGGTGTCGACCTGCCTCGCGAGAAGCGAGTCGAGATCGCACTCACCTACATCTTCGGGATCGGACGCACCCGCGCGGACGAGACCCTGAAGGCGACGGGCGTCAACCCCGACACCCGCGTCAAGGACCTCACCGAGGAGGAGCTGGTCAAGCTCCGCACCCACATCGACGGCAACTACCAGGTTGAGGGTGACCTGCGTCGTGAGGTTCAGGCGGACATCCGCCGCAAGATCGAGATCGGCTGCTACCAGGGCCTGCGCCACCGCCGCCACCTGCCGGTGCACGGTCAGCGCACCAAGACCAACGCGCGTACCCGCAAGGGCCCCAAGCGCACCGTGGCCGGTAAGAAGAAGGCCAAGTAAGCAGCAGCTCGCGCCCCGCCCAGCGCAGGGCGCAGTGACGACCTCATCACGAAGAAGGAAGAATGCCTCCCAAGACCCGCGCCGCCGCGCGCAAGACGCGCCGCAAGGACCGCAAGAACGTTACCCACGGTCACGCCTACATCAAGTCCACCTTCAACAACACCATCGTCTCGCTGACGGACCCGCAGGGCGCCGTCATCGCCTGGTGCTCCTCCGGCCAGGTCGGCTTCAAGGGCTCGCGCAAGTCGACCCCCTACGCCGCCCAGCTCGCCGCCGAGGCCGCCGCCCGGCGCGCCCAGGAGCACGGCATGAAGAAGGTTGACGTCTTCGTCAAGGGTCCCGGCTCCGGCCGCGAGACCGCGATCCGCTCCCTCCAGGCCGCCGGCCTCGAGGTCGGCTCGATCACCGACGTCACCCCCCAGGCCTTCAACGGCTGCCGTCCGCCCAAGCGCCGTCGCGTCTGAGCTTTAAGGGGACGACGGCGCAGCCGGTTGCTGCGTCGTCGTCTCACCACGTTCCGCTCCCACGGCGGGACGCGGAGTAGGGCCGGCCCAGTCGGGCCGGCTGCTCCACCCATGAGGAACGGCGTCATATAGCGGGCGCCGCGACGAAAGGAAACCACGTGCTCATTGCACAGCGACCCACGCTCACCGAGGAGGTCGTGGTCGAGGACCGCCGCTCGCGCTTCGTACTCGAGCCCCTCGAGCCCGGCTTCGGCTACACGCTCGGCAACTCCCTGCGCCGCACGCTGCTGTCCTCCATCCCGGGGGCGGCCGTGACCAGCGTCCGCATCGACGGGGTGCCCCACGAGTTCCGCACGATCCCCGGGGTCAAGGAGGATGTCGCTCAGATCATCCTCAACATCAAGGAGATCGTCCTGTCCTCGGAGAACGACGAGCCGGTCGTCATGTACCTGCGCAAGTCCGGTCCGAGCGAGGTCACCGCCGGTGACATCACCCCGCCGGCCGGCGTCGAGATCCACAACCCCGATCTGGTCATCGCCACTCTCAACGAGAAGGGCAAGTTGGAGATCGAGCTGACGGTCGAGCGCGGCCGCGGCTACGTCTCCGCCAACCAGAACAAGGACCCCAACGCGGAGATCTCCCGCATCCCGGTGGACTCGATCTACTCGCCGGTCAAGAAGGTCTCCTACTCCGTCGAGGCCACCCGTGTGGAGCAGCGCACCGACTTCGACCGTCTCATCGTCGACGTCGAGACCAAGTCCTCCATCACCCCGCGTGACGCCCTGGCCTCGGCCGGTAAGACCCTCGTGGAGCTCTTCGGCCTGGCCCGTGAGCTCAACGTCGAGGCCGAAGGCATCGAGGTCGGCCCCTCGCCGATCGACGAGGCCTTCCAGCAGGACCTGGCCCTCATGATCGACGAGCTCGACCTGCAGGCCCGCTCCTCCAACGCCCTCAAGCGCGAGGGCATCCACACCGTCGGTGAGCTCGTCTCGCGCAGCGAGGCCGACCTGCTCGACATCCGTAACTTCGGCGCCAAGTCCATCTCCGAGATCAAGGACAAGCTGGCCGAGCTGGGGCTCTCCCTCAAGGGCTCCCCGGTCGACTACGTCTCGGACGACGACTACGCCAACCCCACGTTCAGCGACGAGACCCAGGCCTGAGCCGGCTCGTTATTCACCTAGGAGACAACCATGCCTCGCCCCACTAAGGGTCCCCGTCTGGGCGGCAGCGCCCAGCACGAGCGTCACCTGCTCGCCAACCTGGCCACGCAGCTCATCGTTCACGAGTCGATCAAGACCACGGAGGCTCGCGCTCGTCGCCTGCGTCCCTACGTCGAGAAGCTCATCACCAAGGGCAAGCGCGGTGACCTGCACGCCCGCCGCACTGTGCTGAAGAAGGTGACGGACAAGTACGCCGTCTACCGCCTCTTCGAGGAGCTCGCCCCCAAGTTCGAGGGCCGCGAGGGCGGTTACACCCGCATCATCAAGACGACCCCCCGCAAGGGCGACAACGCCCCCATGGCGGTCATCTCCCTGGTGCTGGAGCCGGTTGCCCGCAAGGAGATCGTGGAGGACGCGGTCGCCACCGCTAAGAAGGCCGCCCAGAAGGCTGTCGCCGACGAGGACAAGGCCGAGAAGAAGGCCACGACCGAGAAGGCTGAGGAGAAGGCCGACAAGGCTGACAAGGCTGACAAGGCCGAGTACGCCGGCGCGGTCCGTCTCGAGGAGGGCGCCACGGACGCTCCCGACGACGACCACCTGGTCAAGGGCAACGAGGACTCCATGAAGTACCACGTTCCCGGCTCGCGCTGGTACGACGCCACGGTCGCCGAGGTCTGGTTCGCCAGCGCCGAGGACGCCGAGGCCGCGGGCTTCGCCCCCGCCGGCGGCGCCGCCGCCCAGAAGGTCGAGAAGTGAGCCAGAGCTGACGCTCTGAGCCAATACTCCGGGGAGGGCCGGTCACCTGATGGTGACCGGCCCTCCCTGTGTTAGTCGGCAGATGGTGGCCGACGGCATCGGCACTGGCCGGGGCCTGGCACGCACCAGAGGAGAATGCGGCCTGCCCGTGTTGACTCCCCGCATAGTAGACGATGACCACCCAGGTATCCCGCGATGGGGTGGGGCTGACGGGGCAAGCGGGAAACTCAGGGCAGGCCGGTAGATCGGGGCCTTGTGCGTCGGACATCGTGATCGGGGACGTACTTTTTCGACGAGAACTGCGATGTCCTCCAGATCACTGGGGACGGACCGCAGTCGTATGGGGGAGAAGTACGTCCTGGGCACAGAACGCAGTTCCCGATCCGCCCGGCGTCGCGTTCTGCGCTCTCCGCGCCCGCGCGGCACTGCCGGGCCGGCGCCGCTCCTCAGAATCCCCGGATGGAGTCCTCCAAGGCCGTTTCCTCCGTCATGGCCTCGCTCTCCTGGCGGATGCGGGCGGCGTCGGCCTTCCTGCCCGCCCACTCGAGGACTGACGCATAGGTGCCGAGCGCGCCGGCGAGCCCCCGGCTGAAGTCATCCGGGCGCCTGCGGGCCAGGCTCCGGTAGGCGGCGACCGCCTCCCGTGCGGTCTCCAGGGCCTCGCCTCGGTGACCGGCCTCGGCCAGGCGCTTGGTGAGCCGGTGCAGGCACGGGGCCAGCGCCGGGGCGTGCGTCGCTGGGTCGCGCGCTGCCAGCTCCCGACGGAGCTCCGCCGTCTCCCGGATCGCGGCCAGCGCGGCGGAGCGGTCCCCGATATCACCCAGGCACGTGGCCAGGTTGTGCAGGCAGGCCGCCAGGTCCGGCTTGTAGGCGGTCGGATCGACCTGAGCCAGGCTCCGGTAGAAGGTGACCGCCTCCTGTACCGCAGCCAGGGCCTCGTGCGCACGCCCGGCCCGGCTGAGGTTCAAGGTGAGGATATTGAGTGCCCGAGCCAGGTTGGCGGTATGAGGGGCCGGGTTGGTGCGGACCAGCTGCCGGTAGATGTCGATGGCCTCCCAGGCCATCGCGAAGGACTCCTGCAGCTGCCCGGCCGTGTACAGGTAGACGGCGAGGACGTACAGGGACTCAGCCAGGGCCGGGGTCTCAGTGCTGGGGCGGCTGTGCTCCAGAGCGCGTCGAATGCTGACCGCCTCCCGCGCCGAAGCCAGAGCGCGGTCCAGCCTGTCAGCCTCACGCAGGCAGGCGGCCTGGACCGTGAGGGTGTCGGCCAGGTCAGGCAGATGGCTGTCGGGGGCGCTGTGGGCCAGAGCGCGAGCGAGGTTGACTGCCTGCTCACCCGCGGCGAGTGCCTCGCGGTGCCGACCCACGTCGCTCAGGCGCCGAGCCAGTGTTCCCAGGGCATGGGCGGCCTTCGGCGAGGAGAGCGCCGGCGTGCGGCGGGCCAGTCCCCGGTAGAGCGCAGCGGCCTCCTCGGCCGCCTCCAGGGCCTCGGTTCGGTGCCCGACGGCAGCCCCGCAGGCGGCCAGCACCTCGAGGGCACCGGCAAGATCGCCGGTGCACGAACCGATCTCCTCCTCATCGAGGCGGCGGTAGAGACCCGCGGCTTCCCGGGCCATCTCGAGTGCCTCTTCGACATAGCCCACCGTGCGCAGCCTAGGAGCCAGACGTGCCAGGTCCGCTGCGAGTCGGGGCGTGTGCACATCCGGATCGGCCCGGACCAGACGCCGTCGGACAGTGAGGGCCTGCTGGGCGCTGACGAAAGCGGCGCTCGGCCGACCGGACTCACTCAGGCAGCAGGCGAGCGTGACCAGAGCCTGAACCAATCCGGTCTCGTCGGTGACGGAATCATCCCGGCGCAGGCTCCGGTAGAGGTCCACGGACTCCTGAGCGCTGGCCAGGGCGTCACGCAGCTCGCCGGAAGCGCTCAGGTCGACGGCGAGACGGCACAGAGCCTGCGCCAGCCCGGAGGCGTGGGCGTCGTAGTCGTGCCGGGTCAGGCGCCGTCGGAGCCGGACCGTCTCCTGCGAGACCGCAACCCCCTCACGCATGCGGCGGGCCTCGCGCAGGCGGGATGCCATGACCGACAGCCCCTCGGCAAGATCTGGCAGGTACGTGCCTGAATCGAGCCGGGCCAGGCTCCGGAGAACCTGGCAGGCCTCCCGCGCGGCATCCAGCGCCTCCCCCCGACGGCCCGACTCGGCCAGGCGCTCACTGAGCTCCAGCAGCCGACCGGCGCGAGCAGCCCCCTCGGGGGCGGCGCAGGAGGAGAGCAACACGTCGGACAAGCCTCAGGAACAGGGGGAAGATGGTGTGCTCACGCTAAACGGTGCCTGAGCGCCGCCGCGATGGGGAGACATCACCAAAGGCGCGCCCGGCCAAGGGCTCCTTTAGAATCGTCGCTGTGCTGGCAGCGGGCCGGCAGGGAACCGGCGGCTGCCGGCAGGACAGGCACGGTGACGACACGGAAGGGAGCCGGTGTGGACACGCTGTTCAGCCTGAACCACGTGGGGGTCCAGGTCGTCGCGATGCTCGCCACCTTCGTCCTGTGCCTAACGCTGGGCGCCGAGCGCCACCTGCGCCACAAGGACGCCGGCGTCAAGACGCACGTCCTGGTGGGACTGGGCTCGTGCCTGTTCACCCTCGTGTCCGCCTACGGCTTCGCCCCGATCACCGGCTCGGATGTCGCGGTGGACCCCAGTCGCGTGGCCGCGCAGATCGTCTCCGGCATCGGCTTCCTGGGCGCCGGGGTCATCTTCGTCAACAACGACACCGTCCGGGGCCTGACCACCGCCGCGACCGTCTGGCTCAGCGCCGCCATCGGCATGGCCTGCGGGGCGGGCATGATCCCCCTGGCGGCCACGGCGGTCGCGCTGGACTACATCGTCGTCCTGTTCCTGGGCCCCCTCACCTCGCGCCTGCAGCGCCGCCGCGGCGAGGTGACCGTGCGCATCGACTACGAGATCGGCAGCGCCATCATGCCGGAGATCCTCCAGGTCGCCACCGCGTCGGGCTTCACCGCCACCCTGGAGGAGACCGAGGTGACCCGTGGCGAGCACGGACGCACCATGAACGCCGTCATGCGCTTCCACGGGCAGCGGCCCGCCGTCAACCTCATCGAGGCCCTCTCCGGGCTCGACGGCGTCGACGGCGTCGAGTGCCTCGAGGGCGGCCGGCTCGACTGAGACCGGCCCCTCCTACTCCAGGGCGCGGATGATGGCCTCAACCGTGTCCTTGGCGTCGCCGAACAGCATGGAGCTGTTCTCCCGGAAGAAGAGCGGGTTGTTGACCCCCGCGTAGCCGGTCGCCATGGAGCGCTTGAAGACGATGACCCGGCTCGCCTCCCACACGTGCAGCACCGGCATACCCGCGATCGGGGATCCCGGCTCCTTCGCGGCCGGGTTCACAGTGTCGTTGGCGCCGATGATGAGGACGACATCGACCTCGTCGAAGGAGTCGTTGACCTCATCCATCTCCAGGACGATGTCGTAGGGGACCTTCGCCTCGGCCAGCAGCACGTTCATGTGCCCGGGCAGGCGGCCCGCCACCGGGTGGATGCCGAAGGTGACCTCCACGCCCTCCGAGCGCAGCATCTCGGTCAGCGTGGCCACCGGGTACTGGGCCTGGGCGACGGCCATCCCGTAGCCGGGGGTAATGACCACGCGCCGGGCGGACTGCAGCAGGTGGGCCACCTCGCCGGCAGTGGTCTCATGCACCGTGCCCTCCTGTCCCGAACCGCTCGAGGCGGCGCTGGTGGAGTCGGTCCCGTAGCCTCCCAGTAGCACCGAGAGGAAGGAGCGGTTCATGGCCTGGCACATGAGGTAGGACAGGTAGGCCCCCGAGGAGCCCACCAGCGCCCCGGTGATGATGAGCAGGTCGTTGTCCACCATGAAGCCGGTGAAGGCGGAGGCCCATCCCGAGTAGGAGTTCATGATCGAGACGACCACCGGCATGTCGCCGCCGCCGATGGCCAGCACCAGGTGCGCCCCCAGCGCCAGTGCGATGAGCGTCATCACCGCCAGGAGGGCCCAGCCCGCGGCGGAGCCAGCCGGTGCCATCATGAAACCGACCATGAGGACCAGGGAGCCGATGAGCGCCCCCAGGTTGAGCAGGTTGCGGCCCGGCAGCGTCAGCGGCCGCCCCGGCACCCGGCCGGCCAGCTTGGCGGCCGCCAGGACCGAGCCGGTGAAGGTCACCCCGCCGACGAACACGCCCAGGAAGACCTCACCCAGGTGGAAGGCGCCCAGCGAGGCGGACAGGGCGTCGGGGGAGACGTAGGAGTTGTAGCCCACCAGGACGGCCGCCAGCCCCACCAGCCCGTTGAGCACGGCGATGAGCTGGGGCATCCCGGTCATGGCGACGCGCCGGGCCACCACCAGCCCGATGACCGAGCCCAGGGCCAGGCCCATGGCGATGAGCAGCAGCGTGGGCAGCACGCCGCGTGCGGGGTGGTTGCTCAGGGCCAGGCCGATGGCGGCCAGCACCGCAACGCCCATGCCGACGGCGCCCGCCACGTTGCCGGCCACGGCCGTCTCATGGCGGGACAGGCCGGCCGCGGCCAGGATGAACAGGATCGCGGCGGCGATATAGGCCAGGACCACCGGCGAGGGCAGCGACGGCACGGCGGCGATCAACGTGCTTGACGACGTGGCCGGCATCAGGATGTGAGTCATCATCTGCTTCTCACCTCAGTCCTTCGTGAACATGGCGAGCATGCGGTGGGTGACCGCGAAGCCGCCGACGATATTGATCGTGGCCAGGACCACCGCCGCCAGGCTGATGGCGCTGATGAGCGGATGGGGGTGGCCGACTTGCGAGATCGCCCCGACCAGGATGATTCCCGAGATCGCGTTGGTCACCGACATCAGCGGCGTGTGCAGGGCCGGGGTCACGTTGGAGATGACGTGGAAGCCCAGGATCACCGAGAGCATGAGCACGATGTAGTGGCTCGTGGCGGCCGACGGCGTCACCAGCACCAGCGCGGCGGCCACGAGGGTCGCTGCGGCCAGCCCCAGCCACTGCCGGGAGCGTGAGCGCGCCTGGGCCGTGCGGGCGGCCTCCTGGGCAGCTGCGTCGTCGGCGGCTGTCCGCTCCGGTTGGCTCGCAGCGGGGGCGGCCGAGACCTGGATCGGGGGAGGGGGCCACAGGAGCTCGCCGTCGTGAGTGACCGTGATGGCCCGGACCACCTCATCGTCCAGGTCCAGGGCGAGGGTCCCATCCTTGTCGGGGGTGACCAGGCTCAGCAGGTTGACGATGTTGCGCCCGTAGAGCTGGGTCGCCTGTGCGGGCAGCATCCCGGCCAGGTCCGTGTGCCCGACGATCGTGACGCCGCCGTCGGTGGTGACCACCTGCCCGGGCACCGTCAGCTCGGTGTTGCCGCCGGTGGCCGCCGCCATGTCGATGATGACCGATCCGGGGCGCATGGCCTCGATCGCGGAGCGGTCCAGGAGCACCGGGGCGCGGCGCCCCGGGATGCTCGCCGTGGTGATGACGACGTCGGACTCGGCGGCCTGCTGGGCGTAGAGCGCGTTGGCCGCGCTCGCCTGGTCGGCGCTCATCTCCTTGGCGTAGCCGTCGGAGGACACCTCCTGGGCGCTGGGCAGCGGCACGAACTGCGCCCCCATGGAACGCACCTGGTCGGCGACCTCCGGACGCACGTCGGAACCGCGCACCTGCGCGCCCAGGGAGCAGGCGGTCCCGATGGCGGACAGGCCGGCCACGCCCGCGCCGATGACATAGACGGTGGCGGGCGGGAACTTACCGGCGGCGGTCACCTGCCCGCTGAACAGCCTGCCCAGGTGGGAGGCCGCCTCAATGACGGCGCGGTAACCGGCCAGGTTCGCCTGCGAGGAGAGCACGTCCAAGGACTGCGCCCGCGAGATCCTGGGGACCACGTCCAGGGCCAGAGCGGTGATGCCGCGCTCGCGCAGCGACTCGAGGAGCTCGGGGTGGCGCGCCGGGTCCAGCCGGCAGATGAGGACCGCGCCCCAGCTCATCAGCGCCAGGTGCTCCTCGGCGGGGGCCGAGGCGCTCACCACGACGTCGCAGCCCCAGACCCGGGCCCCGCCGGCCAGGCGGGCCCCGGCGGCCTCATAGGCCTCGTCGGGGAACTGCGCCCGCGCCCCGGCGCCGCTCTCCACCAGGACCTCGTAGCCCAGGCGGATCATCCGCTCCACCGTCTGCGGGCTCGCAGCGGCACGCGGCTGATCGGCCGGCTCGCAGGGGACTCCGATACGCATAGTGCCTCCTTGCACAATGAGGGTGCCGCCGCGGGCACGTCGCATAACTTATCGGCAAGATAGAAGGTGATGCGCCCCTCGGCAAGGGACTGTTGGTGCTGAGTCGGAGACATGAGCGGCCGGGTGCGCCGCGAAGGTAACCGGCCTCCCCTGGGGGAGGGCTCCGGCGACGGACGGAGTAACGGGAATCAGGGGCGGGCCATGTCCCAGCAGCGGGCGCCCCCGGTCATGCCGGCCTCGTTGGGGACCACGACGACGTCGTCGCCGATCTTGGCCAGCTGGGCCGCCGTGATCCGCCGCGAGTTGCCGCCGCCCAGGTAGAGGCGGTCCCACAGGTACATGGGGCGCAGAGCGTCGACGACGCGGCGTACCCGGCGCGACCAGTGCGCGTCGCCCAGGCGCAGGCGCTCGTGCTCGCCGATGTAGTCGTCGTACGTCAGTCCCCAGCGCACCGGCCCCTGGGAGACCTCCACGTGCGGGGCCAGGACCCCGTTGTCGAAGACGGCGTTGCCCAGGCCCGTGCCCAGGGTCACGATCATCTCCAGGCCGTGGCCCGTGACGACGCCGGCCCCGGCGACCTCGGCGTCGTTGAGGACCAGGGAGGGGATTCCCAGGGCCCTGGAGACGGCGGTACCCATGTCGAAGCGGCCCCAGGCCTCCACCAGGTCGGGCAGCACCTTGGAGCGCGGGCCGTCCTTGGTGATGTAGTGCGGCGTGGCGACGACGACCCCGTGGCGGATCATGCCCGGCATCCCCACCGTCACCCGGTCCGCGCCCGGCAGCTGTGAGGCCAGCGAGGCGATGGTCTCCACCAGCTTCTCCGGCGGCAGCGGGTAGGGGGTCGGGGTGCGCACGGCGCGGGAGATGATGTTGCCCTCGCAGTCCAGCACCGAGGCCTTGATGCCGCCGCCTCCGCAGTCCACGGACAGAGTCGTTGTGCTCACGGCCGCGAGCCTAGTGGAAGGGCGAAGCCGGTGCGGTTCAATGGGGGCATGCCACGCATCCGCCTCGACCTGGCCTACGACGGCACCTTCTTCTCCGGGTGGGCCGCCCAGCCCGGGCTGCGCACCGTCGAGGGGGTCCTCACCTCTGCCCTGGCCACCGTGCTGCGTGAGCCCGTCCGCCTCACCGTGGCCGGACGCACCGACGCCGGCGTCCACGCCGCCGCCCAGGTGGCCCACCTCGATGTGAGCCCCGAGGCCTGGGCCGCACTGCCCGGACGCTCCCAGCGCCTCCCCGAGACCGCCCTGCTCACGCGGGTGGCGGGCGTCCTGGCCCGCGAGGCCCAGGAGAGCCTGGCACGCACGCCGCGCGGGGCCGGCGACGTCGTCATCACCGGGGCGCGCACCGTGCCGGAGGCCTTCGACGCCCGCTTCGGCGCCCTGAGCCGCCGCTACACCTACCGGATCGCCGACGCCGCCGCCCCGCGCGACCCCGCCCGGCGCGCCACCGTCCTATGGCTGCCCGATGTGCTCGACGTCGAGGCCATGGACGCCTCCGCCCGCGCCCTGCTCGGCGAGCACGACTTCCTGTCCTACTGCAAGCCCCGCGAGGGCGCCACGACCATCCGCACCCTGCGCACCCTGCAGTGGCGCCGGGCCGAGGCAGGGCCGGACGCCGGGCTCGTGACCCTGAGCGTCGTCGCCGACGCCTTCTGCCACTCCATGGTCCGCTCCCTGGTGGGGGCGGGCCTGGCCGTCGGGCAGGGACGCAAGCCGGTCACCTGGCCGCGCGAGCTCCTGGACGCCCGCACTCGCCAGAGCGCCGCCCCCGTCGCCCCGCCGCACGGACTGACCCTGGAGGAGGTCACCTACCCGGCCGACGACGAGCTCGCCGCCCAGGCCGAGCGGGCCCGCACCACCCGGCGTCTGAGCTGCTGATCGGCAACCAGGAGCCCACCGGGCCGCGTGGTGCGATTCACGGAACTGGGAAGCCGCACCTTTTGACCCTTCCGCGGGGCGCCCGGTACTGTTGGCAATCGTCGTGCAGCACACGTGTGCGTGTCCGCGGTGCCGTCCCACTCGCCCCGGATCGCCTGTGCTCCGACCACTCACCTGACCATGGTGGTCTCGCCGAACCGCGAACGCTTCACCGCGCTTCGGCGTGCCCACTCGCCAAGAGAAACGAAGGCAACGCCCGTGCGCACGTACACACCGAAGCCCGGCGACGTCGAGAAGAACTGGTACGTCATCGACGCCACCGACGTCGTCCTGGGTCGACTCGCGGCCCAGGCCGCCACCCTGCTCCGTGGGAAGCACAAGCCCCAGTTCGCCCCCAACGAGGACTGCGGCGACTACGTCGTCATCATCAATGCCGACAAGGTGGCTCTCACCAACGGCAAGGCTGACAAGAAGTTCGCCTACCGCCACTCCGGCCACCCGGGTGGCCTGACCGCCGTCTCCTACCGCGAGCTACTGGCCACCCGCCCGGAGCGCGCCGTCGAGAAGGCCATCAAGGGCATGGTTCCCCACACCAAGCTCGGTCGCGCCCAGCTCAAGAAGCTCAAGGTCTACGCAGGTGCCGAGCACCCGCACGCCTCCCAGAGCCCGAAGACGTTCGAGATCACCCAGGTCGCCCAGTAAGCGCTCCAGCGCTCGGCACCCCGCGACAAGCAAAGGACATATCGTGGCTGAGACCACTGTCGACATTGACGCGCTGGACGAGGAGAACGCCCCCTCCAGCTACACCACCGAGACCGAGGAGTCCGTTCCGGGTCGCGGCCAGTCCATCACCGCCCCCGGCTCCGGCCTGGGTCGCCGCAAGGAGGCCGTCGCTCGCGTGCGCCTCGTTCCCGGCACCGGCCAGTGGACGCTCAACGGCCGCTCCCTGGAGGACTACTTCCCCAACAAGCTGCACCAGCAGCTCGTGCGCGCCCCCTTCACCATCCTGGACCTCGAGGGCCGCTTCGACGTCGTCGCCCGCATCAACGGCGGTGGCGTCTCCGGCCAGGCCGGCGCCCTGCGCCTGGGCATCGCCCGCGCGCTCAACGAGATCGACCGTGAGGCCAACCGCGCCACCCTGAAGAAGGCCGGTTTCCTCACTCGCGACTCGCGCATCGTGGAGCGCAAGAAGGCCGGTCTGCACAAGGCCCGCCGCGCCCCTCAGTACTCCAAGCGCTGATCGGGTCAGGTCCTGGCCGAGCCGGCCGGGCCTCCCCTTTCGCTACGACGGCGGTCGTCCCCTTCCCGGGGGCGGCCGCCGTCGTCATGTGTCAGGGGTGGCGGGGAGCCTCCCGGTCGGCGGCGCCAAAGCCGATATGCGGCTGGCAGGCGTCCGAGGCGCGGCGGTGAGGGGCGCGATCTCGGGCGCGAGCCGCCGGGCCGGGGTCGGCGCAGGACATCAGACCTTGTGTGCTGGCCGAAGGTTGGGCCCCGATGTTCGGCGCCCCATGGCAGGATGGTGCTGTTTCGTCACCCTTCAGGAGGATTTCCATGGCTCGTCTCTTCGGAACCGACGGCGTACGCGGCCTGGCCAACGACCTGCTCACGCCCACCCTGGCCGTACAGCTCGGTGAGGCCGCGGCCCGCGTCCTGACCAAGGACACGTCCGCTGCACGGAGCTCACGCAGCGGCCGCCCCCGCGCGATCGTGGGCCGCGACACCCGCGCCTCCGGAGAGTTCCTCGACCACGCCATCAGCGCGGGCCTGGCCTCCTCCGGCATCGACGTCACCCGCGTGGGCATCCTGCCCACTCCGGCAATCGCCCACCTGACGGCCACCCAGGACATCGAGCTGGGCGTCATGATCTCCGCCTCCCACAACCCCTTCCCGGACAACGGCATCAAGTTCATCGCCCGCGGCGGCTACAAGCTCGCCGACGCCGTCGAGGACGAGATCGAGGCCCTCCTGGGCAAGGTCAACGACCGTCCCACCGGCGCCGACGTCGGCCGCGTCATCAAGGGGGAGACCGTCGCTGACCAGAACTACATCAACCACCTCGTCGACTCCGTCGCCACCGACCTGTCCGGCCTGCGCATCGTCGTCGACGCCTCCAACGGCGCCGCCTCCGTCGTCGGCCCGGCCGCGCTGCGGGCCGCCGGCGCCGAGGTCATCGTCATCAACGCCTCTCCGGACGGCCTCAATATCAATGACAACTGCGGCTCCACCCACCCTGAGCAGCTGCAGAACTACGTCACGGCGGTCGGGGCGGACATGGGTGTGGCCTACGACGGCGACGCCGACCGCTGCCTGGCCGTGGACGCCGACGGCCAGCTCGTCGACGGTGACCAGATCATGGGCATGCTCGCCATCGGCATGAAGGCGGACGGCACTCTCGGCTCCGACACGCTCGTCGTGACCGTCATGAGCAACCTCGGCCTCATCCTGGCCATGCGCGAGCACGGCATCCGCACCGTCCAGACCGGCGTGGGCGACCGCTACGTGCTCGAGCGGATGCTCCAGGGCGGCTACACCCTGGGCGGCGAGCAGTCCGGGCACGTCATCGACACCGTCCACGCCACCACCGGTGACGGCGTGCTCACCTCCCTGCACGTGGCCGCGCGGGTCAAGCGCACCGGCAAGACGCTGGCCGAGCTCGCCAGCGTCGTCACCCGCCTGCCCCAGACCCTCATCAACGTCAAGAATGTCGACAAGGGCGCCGCCAGCACCAACAAGGCCGTGCAGGACGCCGTGGCCTCCGCGGAGAAGGACCTAGGAGAGACCGGCCGGGTCCTGCTGCGCCCCTCGGGTACCGAGCCGCTCGTGCGCGTCATGGTCGAGGCCGCCACTCAGGAGGAGGCCGACCGCGTGGCCCGCTCCCTGGCCGACACCGTCAAGAGCAACCTCAGCCTGTGAGCTGACGGCGGTTTTCTCCCCTGCCTTCAAAAGGCATCATGCCCGATCTATGTGCCCCGCCCAGAACCTATGGGCGGGGCACAGGCCATTGAAGGTTCTGGGACTGCAGGTGCACGGCGTGGCCGTGTAGTGGGTGACGTCTATGCCTCAGCCCCAATGTTATTGCCGATCTACTTCTGATATAACCGTTGGGATACAGCGTCTAACAAATCGAGCGGAGCGAGCATGGACCTGCCCGACGGCGGATACCGTCCTCCGCCGATCCACGTATGTGAGGACGAGACCTACCCAATCGATGTCGGCCCGATCTCCGGGCCAGGGCGCCACCGGATAGTCATACGGTTGAGGACCTACAGGGGGCGCGTGGTCGACTATGCGCTCCAGCATGAGTGGCGATCCAGCACTGATGACGGCTGGCAGCCCGTGTTTCGGATCGACACGCGTCATGGTTGCATCCACTCTCACCAGTACCATCGGGACCGCGACCGTGAGACCCGTCCCATCCAAGTACTGGGGAGGAACGACCAATGCCATACTGGGGGCGTCTTACGACGAGTCATACAAGCAGGTAATTGACTGGATGGAACAGCACTTCAGGAGCTGGCAGAGATGAGTGACACCAAGACGACGCGGCGTGATGCGGCGCGCGCTGTGGGGCTCTTCCTCGGTACGACTCAGGGGCGGGAGCTGTTCAGGCGCAACCACTACCTCAATGAGACCAGGATCCTTGCGGTCCCTGAGTCCGAGCCCATCGACTCCGTGATCGCCGATCACCTCGACCACGGTGCCGACACGATAGTCGCCGTGTTCTTCCCCGATCGCCAGGGCAGCAAGCGCTTCGGCTTTTTCAGGTGGGAGATGCCTTCAAAGCAGGCCCCCGAAGGCTGGTGTGCTGCCGAAGGGGTGACGCTTGGGACCGGACCTCAGGGCCACGCATCGTCCATCGGTGCTGTCATGGATACGATGAAGGCTCAACGTTTTGCTCTTTCTGACGATGGTCCCCACGATGACGTCCCGGACGTGTCTGCCCTGCTCAAGCGCATGTCGTCTCAAGCCTTCGCTGCTTCCTAGCGCCTGAGTCTCATCTGAGGATCTCGGAACCGGCGTACCGTCATGACGGTGGCCGGCGTCGCGACCGGCCCCGGCGTGTGGAGCACCTGCTGACGGTGATGGGTGAGAATGGCCTCGTGACCTCCTCTTACCGCCTGGCTCTCCTGACGGAGCCGCCGACCTGGCAAGGCCGGCCCCTGAGCGGAAGGAGCCTTGACCTGCTCGCCGTGCTCGCCGGCAGCCAGGACGCCAGGGTGAGCGACGGCGCCCTCATTGAGGCCCTGTGGCCCGACGACGCCCCGGCCCGGCCGCTGCGGGCGCTTCATGTCGTCGTCTCCCGGCTGCGTGCCGTCGTGGGGGAGGGTGTCGTCGAGCGCAGCGGCGATGGCTACCGACTGGAACTGGCGGAGGCGGAGGCTGATGTCCGGGACCTGTCGTATCGGGCGGAGCGCGCCCGAGCCTGCGCCGCCGCCGGCCAGTGGGAGCAGGTCCTCGATCTCACCGACCGACTGCCCCAGGTGCCCGTTCCCGACGAGGTCGATGACAACGGTGGAGCAGGAGCCGCCCCTATGGCCCTCTTGCGAGAGCGGGCTGCAGCCCTGACCGAGGGGGCCCGCCGTGACCGGGGGCTCGCCCTGGAGGCCACCGGTGAGCACGAGCGGGCCGTGGACCTGCTGCGTGAGGCCTCCCAGCGCGACGGCGGCGACGAGACCGTCCTGGCCGCCCTCATGCGCGCCGAGTCCTGGGTGCGCTCACCGGCTGCGGCCCTGGAGATCTACGAGCACTACCGCCGTCGGCTGCGCGAGCTGGGAGCCGTGCCCGGACCGGCCACGCGCGCCGCCCACGAGGCCGTCCTGGCCGCCGAGAGCCCTGTGCGCCACGGCCTGCAGCCCGAGCCCGAGCACTTCCTGGGGCGCGAGGCGGACGTGACCGGTGTTCTCAAGGCCCTGAGCACCCACCGTCTGGTGACGCTCACCGGCCCCGGTGGGGTCGGAAAGACCACCCTGGCCCAGGTGGTGGCGGCCCGCAGCCGCCGCCCCGCCGTCTACGTCGTCGCCCTCGCCGAGGTGTCACCCGGAGCCGATCTGGCCAGGGTCGTGCTCGACGCAATCGGAGGCTCCGCAGTCGTCAACGGTGACCCGCACCGCGATCTGGCCGCCGCCCTCTCCCAGCCCGGAACCGTCCTGGTGTTGGACAACTGCGAGCACCTGGCCGGCGAGGCGGCCGACCTCATCGGGCCGCTCCTGGTCGCCTGCCCCGACCTGCGCGTGCTGGCGACCTCGCGCCGCCCCGTCGACCTGGCCGCGGAGCACGTCCACCGCCTCGAGGCCCTCGATGCCGCATCGTCGACTGAGCTGTTCCGTGCCCGCGCTCTGGCCGCTCGCCCCGGCCAGGTCATCGACGATGACGACTTAGGCGAGCTCCTGAGCCGGTTGGAGGGCATCCCCTTGGCCATCGAGTTGGCCGCCGCGCGCACCCGCAGCCTGTCGGTCGGCCAGATCGCCGAGCGACTGCCCGGCAGACCCGATCTGCTCACCGCCGCCCGTGACGCCCCCGCCCGTCAACGCACCCTGATAGCGGTCATCGAGTGGTCCTGGAACCTGCTCGACGCCGCCGAACGCCGCGCCCTGGCTCGGCTGGCCCTGCTCCCCGACGGCTTCACCCTCCTGCCTGCGGAGGCGCTCATCGGCGCGCAGGCCGCCGACCTCCTCGACGCCCTGGTCTCCCACTCCCTGCTCGTGGTGCGCGACCACGGCCTGCCCCGCTTCCACATGCTCGTCACCGTCCGCGACTTCGCTCTGGCGCAGCTGTCCGCCTCCGGTGACGAGGCCGAGGCCCGCACGGCCCTGCGCCAGTGGGCGGTGGACCTGTGCTCCCAGATCCGTTTTCCCGTGGACGCCGGCGACTTCGGCGACGCCCGTCACCCCGAGGCGCGCCGCCACGACCGCCTCTTCCGGCAGGTCGCCCACGATGAGGCCGTCATCCTTCAACAGCTCGACCGGCTCCTGGCACAGGCCGACGGCCACGGCACGGATCACCTGCCGGCGGAACTGCGCGACGCCATCTGCCTCATCGGTGCCGCCCTCATGCGCCTGTGGAGCGTCACCTGGAGCTATGAGCGCATCGCCGACTACGGTGCGCGCCTCATCGCTGCCGCTGTCCAACCCGCCCAGGACTCACGCGGCAACGAGGCAGGCCTGAGCGTCCTGGCCCTGTGCGTTACCCTCTTCGGGCTCCTGAGCCACGTGCCCGAACAGGTCCGCTCCCTGCTGCCGGCCTCCTTCGACGGAGAGGGACCATTCAGCCGGGTCAGGCGCTTCCTGCGTGCGAGCGACGAGCAGTGGCCCGAGCTGACCGGCGACGCCGACCCCTGGGTCGCCTGGGCGGCGACCCGCTGCCTGGCCGCCCAGCAGGAGGACGACGGCGATCCTCAGGCCTCCCTGGAGACCATCGAGGCCCTCCTGGGGCGGCTCCATGGCCACGACCTGGCCGGCATTCACCTGCTCGAGCTGCACCTCCACCGGCTGCAGGTGCTCATGTCCCTGGGGCGTTACAGCCAGGTCGTCGACGCCTGCTCGCGCGCCCAGGTGCTCCTGGAACGGGTCCTGCCCAGCTGGGGCGAGTTCTTCCGCACGACACTGCACATGGAGGGGGCCTACTGCGCGGTCTACCTCGATCCGCGCCCTGAGACGGCGGGCAGGCTGCTGGAGAGCCTGGAACCGATCGACCTGCCGGGAACCATGCGCTTCATCGCTCGCTCCGTGCGCGGTGAGCTGGAGCTCACCCGCGGGAACGTGCGCACCGCCGCCCTCATCCAGCGCGTGAGCCTGCGCTACGCCGGGAACTGGCGCTCCATCCTGGGATCGGGCTCCCAGTGGGAGCTCTACATCCTGAGCATGTGCCTGGTCACCGACGTCGAGCTCAGCCCCGACGACGCCGTCGAGCTCGATGCCCGAGCCGTCCGTGCCCGAGCCACCTCCCTGCTGCGCGAGATCCTCTCCGATCCGGCTCCACGGCAGCGTGACATTCCCACGCTCATGGCTTTCGCGGCCGCCGTCGGCCTGTCCGCCGTGGCTGCTGAGGACGTGGGCTCCGACCGGCGGGCAGTAGGGGGCGAGCTGGTCGCCACCGCCCTGGCGGTGGGCACCAACCAGACCTGCCGCCTGCTCTCCCACGACTACCTGCGCAGCCGCACTGAGCGGCTGGACGCCCGGGCGCTGGCGCAGGCCGAGGAGAGGATTCGGTCCCTGGACCGCGGTGGGCTCGTGGCTCACGCCGCCGACCTCGCCGGCCGTCTGGCGGGCGAGGTCGGCTGAGTCCCTGAGGTGCGGCTCAGGCGTTGCGCCGCTGGTAGCGCACGACCGTCAGGGGAGCCATGACGGCCAGGATCAGGAGTGAACCGATGATCGCGGCCCGTACGTCCCCGGCCGAGCCCGCTGTTCCGTCCAGCAGGTACCGGTCGCCGTCGACGATGTGCGAGACCGGGTTGTGGTGCACGAAGGCCTTGAGCCAGCCCGGTAGCGTCGAGGTGGGCACCATGGCGTTGGACAGGAAGGTCAGCGGGAACAGGACGATCACCGTGAAGGAGGTGACCGCTTGGGCCGAGGAGAAGACTGTCCCCAGGAAGAGGAAGATCCAGGCGATGGCCCAGGCGCAGCCCGCCGCCAGGGCGATGGCGCCAATCGTTCCCGACCAGCCGTTGGCAGGCCGGTAGCCCAGGATGTAGCCGGTGAGTACGGTCAGTGAGGTGCAAATGAGGTAGCGCAGCACGTCGGAGACCATGGGCCCCAGGACCGGCGCGATACGGGACATCGGCATGGTGCGGAAGCGGTCGAAGACGCCCTTGTCCATGTCCTCGCGCAGGTCCACGCCCACGCTCTGGCTCGTGGTCAAGGCATTCATGATGATGAGACCCGGGACGATCGTGGGCAGGTAGGCCTTGACGTCGCCGGCGATGGCGCCGCCGAAGAGCTCGCCGAACAGGACAGTGAACATGACCGGCTGGATGAGGATGTCGTAGAACTCCCCGGGGTTGCGCACCATGGTGATGAGTGAGCGCCAGGCCATGGCCAGGGTGTCAGGGACGAGCCGGGCCTCGCTGAAACGCCAGACGCCGGGGGAGAGGGAGGTACTGGTCGGTGCGGTCGCGGTGGCGGGGACGGTCATGACTGCTCCTGAGAGTCTGCGGGACGGGAGGACGAGGAAGCGGGTGATGGCGCTGACGGTGCGGCGGCATCGGGTGAGGCCGCGTCATCGTGCTTCGTGGGTTGCCCGGTCAAGGCCATGAAGACCGAGTCCATGCTGGGGCGGTCCACCGAGACGGTTCTGGGCGACAATCCGGCGTCGCGCAGGGCCACGAGCACCTCGGTGGCCACCGACGCCTCGCTCAGCGGCGCCTGCAGGTGGGTGCCCTGGTCGACGGTCGCCGGGGCGTGACCGGTCACCCGCTCGATGACGGCAGCGGTAGCGGCCTGGTCCTCGGGGGTCGCCGGCGTCAGCACCAGAGAGCTGCTGCCCACCCGGTCCTTGAGCTCATCGGGGGTGCCCTCGGCGATGAGCCGTCCGGCATCGATGATGCCGACCCGGTGAGCCAGGCGGTCGGCCTCCTCCAGGTACTGAGTGGTCAGCAGGATCGTCGAGCCGCCCTCCACCAGGGAACGGATGACGTCCCACATCTGCTCACGCGTACGCGGGTCCAGACCAGTGGTGGGCTCGTCGAGGAAGATGAGCGGGGGACGGGAGATGAGTGAGACCGCCAGGTCCAGTCGCCGCCGCATCCCACCGGAGTATCCGCTCACCCGCTTGCCGCCTGCCTCGGTCAGGCTGAAGGCGGCCAGCAGCTCCTCGGCCCGCTCCCGCGCCCGACGCCGGCCAAGGCCCAGCAGGCGCCCGAAGAGGCGCAGGTTCTCCGAGCCGGTGAGCGTCTCATCGACGCTGGCGTACTGTCCCGTCACCCCGATGAGGCCGCGCACCGCGTGGCGCTCGCGGACGACGTCGTGCCCCAGGACCATCGCCCGGCCCCGGGTGGGGGCCAGCAGGGTGGTCATCATGCGCAGCGCCGTCGACTTGCCGGCACCGTTGGGGCCGAGCAGGCCGTAGACGATGCCGGTGGGGATCTCCAGGTCCAGGCGGTCGACGGCGGTGAAGGAGCCGAAGGTGCGGGTCAGGCCATCGGTCCTGATGGCCGGTGTCTCGCCCGGTGAGAGCGATTCGTTTGCTGTTCGTGTTGCCATGCCGCCAAGGCTGGACCCCAGCGGTTTCACCGCGGCTTCACTGCGACGCCACTCGGTTTCACGCCGTTTCGTTCCGTTCACGGACCATGCCAGGTAGGTGCTGATCGTGACGGGTGGCCTTGTCTTGGGCCGCCTCGTAGCTTCTGTAGAAGATGGGCGCAGAGACTCCGTTGGCCCGGCCCTGCTCGTAGACGGTCCGGCACACGAACAACAGGTCAGCGGTGTTGCCATGCAGTGTCATGATCCGTCGGGTGAGGAGATTCCTGGCGAACATCCGCTTCATGAGGGGTGCGGACACGGCGGTCGGCAGCCGATAGACGAGCATCTCGCTGCGATAGCGCCTCAGATCAACGCCGCGCGAGGCCACGATCCTTGATGCTTCCCGGATCGCCTTGACCACCCGGGCGAGCATCCTGGTAGAGCCCATGAGCTGCTCGGCGGCGCGCGTCGTGTCCTCGACGTCGCCGTACATTGCTGCCACGGCACCGACACCGGCGTTGATCGCCATATGCAGCCAGATCCACTCGAGCATGTCATGGGGGTGCTCGAGGCTGATGCCGCAGGAGCCGAACAGCGCCTCCACCCCCTCGTAGCCCGGGAAACGGGCTTTGTCGTGCCGCTCCAGCATGACGTGGTCGAAGACGCAGCAGGTGAGCCGTTCTCCCGTGATGCTCCCGCCCGCCACCGGGTACCCCAGGAGGACATCGCGGCCGGCCATCAAACGGTCGAGCTCCTTGCGTTCTCCCCAGAACCCGCAGAACAGAAGCACAGGTCCCTCGATCCCACCCGTACGGAGGGCGGCCATTGCCTCGGCGATCCTGCCCTGCGGCACCGAGACCACGATGAGGTCGTAGCTCGTGTGTCCCCGGTGGTGAACGGTGTACTGGTCCTGGGACAGCGAGCCTTTCGGGTCACGCCTGCCATCGAGGATCTCGACCTCGAGCGAGCTGACTGAGGCCCTCGTACTGCTTTGTCGCACCAGGTGCTCGACGTGGTGACCGGCCTTCTGAAAAAGGTATCCGTAGGTTGTCCCGATGACTCCGAGGCCGACGACGAGGATGCTCATCGGAGCCGTGCATGTCTCCTGTGCTGTCATGACCTTGAGTCTGCTGCCCTCCGGTTTCAGACCGCCTTCACGGTGGCTTCAGGGACGGGCGCTCAGGACTTGCGCAGCAGGACCCGGCTCATGCGGTGCTCGGCGTCCTTGGTCAGGACCAGGGTGGCCCGCCCCAGGAAGGTCGTCAGATCAGACTGGTGAAGAGTGGGTTCTGGTGTGATTCAAACAGGTGCGGATGCCACTATTTTTAACATGCAAACCTCATTGTGTCTGTATTGTTTGATTGACGACCACAGTGTGCTGTTTTATTATTTGTTTATGATTAGTAGCAACATCGCCACCTTGCGTAAAAAGCATCGCTGGACTCAGGAAGCGTTGGCAAACAAAGTTGGTGTCTCTCGACAGACCATTGCCAAGTGGGAGGCTCCGGGTGGTAATCCCGACATTTCCTCATGTGTTCGGTTAGCGCAGGTGTTCGATGTTGCGATCGACGATCTTGTCAACGGTGACACTTCATTTGTTGCCATGCTCGATCGCCCCGGCAAATACATATTTGGCACCGTTGTGATCGATCAGGATGGAAGACTTACGCTTCCGGTCCGTGCCAGAAAGGTTTTCAATATTAAGGCTGGTGATGAACTCCTACTGATTGGCGATGTCGACCGGGGGCTCGCCTTGATGGATACGCAGTTCTTTGTGCAGGCTGCTCGTCATGTGGAGGGAGATCATCGTGTGGCACATGACAATACTGAAAACTAAGCGAAAGAGGGTGCGTGTGCTGATAATAATGTGCTCCGTGCTTGGCCTGCTCGGAGGGGGTGTGACTTATTATGCTCATCGAAATATGACGTATGATCGGGCTGCGGAGGCGGTTGTTCGTCGTGCTGGTTTTGTCGAAAGGCAGGTAACGCTGCCGAGCGGTTCAGTCATTCACTATGGTGAGGGGCCGGCCAATGGTTCGCCGCTCATGTTGGTCCACGGTCAACAAACAACGTGGAGGGACTATAGTGCGGTGCTCGGAGAACTATCTCAACGCTATCACGTGTTTGCGGTCGACTGTTATGGCCATGGTGGATCGAGTAAAAATCCGGCAGATTATACGGCGATCAAGAATGCGATTGATTTCGTGTGGTTTATCCAGCACGTTATCAAGTCTCCAGTCTTGATCTCCGGTCACTCTTCGGGAGGTCTGTTGGCGACTATCGTTGCCGCCAGGGCTCCGCAGCTTGTCACTGGTTTATTGATTGAGGATGCGCCATTCTTTGCGACTGAACCTGGAAGGGCCGAGAAGACATTTGCCTGGCTCGGGTTTCGCGATATGCATCATTTTTTGCGAAGCGGTGAACGAAATTTCACCCGCTACTCGCTTGAGCACACCTATCTTGCGCAAGTTCTTGGGCAAAAGAACTTTGATGTGTTTGTTAAGCGTCCTGCCCTCGATTACATGAGGCGCCATCCCGGCGAAATACCGCGCCTTTGGTACTACCCTCCTGAGCTGCATGTCAATGAGTTCTTCGACTTGACGGCTAACTTGCAGGATGGTACGGGCGCTTATGATTTACGATTTGGTGAGACCTTCTATGATTTCTCGTGGTTTGCTGGTTTTAATCAGGCGGAAACACTGAAGGCTGTTCGCTGTCCGTCAATTATTTTACATGCTGCTCATCCATCAAATATGCGGGGCTACTATGATGGTCGTGGGGTGCTGCTCGGTGCTATGGATGATCGTGATGCGTCGCGTGTCCACTCGCTTCTCTCTCGTGGCACTCTAGTCGACAACGTTAAAAGCGGTCATGATATTCATTCTGAACAACCTGAGGTTTTTATCAAGGCCGTCGATGATCTTCGTTAACCTTGTTGCAGGAGTGGGATAGGAGTGTTTTCTGAAAATTAAAATCGGTGCCGACACCGCGGTGTTAACGCTGGGTGCTGCACTGGACTCTTCGGGGAATCGGCCTGTTGGTGTCCATATCGGTGACAAAGGGATGTTCGAACTCCAGGTCGCGTGAACGATAACCTTGAAATCATGCGGTTTTGTTTCGTCACCACGAGAACGGTCTGGGCCTTTTGTCACCGATGTGGACATCCTTGGCCCCTCTTCGGGTTGCTGACGGTGCACGCTTGATGCCGGTTCGGGCATGTCCCTCTTCTGGTGCGGTCTACTCCACGAGGGTGGGGATCTACTGGCCAGGGGTTGTGCGCACTGCACGAAGGTCCTACCTACCCGGAGTACACCCAACCCTCCCGCAGTAGCACCCGACCCTCGTGCAGTGCGCGCCCAAGGCCTGCACGGCGACAGCGGGCGGCCCGCCCCTCCAAGGAGCCGGCGGACGACTCCCACCCCCAGGCGGCTCGCCCCCGCTGGAGTCTCAGCGCGAGGAGGAATCAGGACTTGCGCAGCAGGACCCGGCTCATGCGGTGCTCGGCGTCCTTGGTCAGGACCAGGGTGGCCCGCCCTCGGGTGGGGGCGATGTTCTCGCGCAGGTTGACCAGGTTGACACTCTCCCAGATCTCGTTCGCTCCAGCCAGGGCCACGTCGTCAGGGATCTCGGCGAAGCGCCGGAAGTAGGAGCCCGGCTGGGTGAAGGCCGTGTGCTTGAGGGTGAGAAACCGGTCCAGATACCAGCGGCGGATGTCGTCGGGGTCGGCGTCGACGTAGATCGAGAAGTCGATGAAGTCGCTCACCGCCAGCGCCGAGGCCCCCGGCCGCGATCCCCGCGGGGCGGGCTGGAGCACGTTGAGTCCCTCCAGCACGAGAATGTCGGGGCGCTCCACCGTCACGTGCCGGTCCGGGATGATGTCGTAGACCGTGTGGGAGTAGACGGGCGCCTGGACGCGCTCGCTACCGGACTTCACCGCCGCGACGAACTCCAGCAGGGCGCGACGGTCGTAGGACTCGGGGAATCCCTTGCGGGCCATGAGCCCGCGCTCCTCAAGGACCCGGTTGGGCAGCAGGAAACCGTCGGTGGTCACCAGATCCACCCGGGGCGTGTCCGGGAAACGGCCGAGCAAGTGGGCGATGAGACGCGCCGTCGTCGACTTGCCCACGGCGACCGACCCGGCCACCGCGACGATGAAGGGCGTGGGCGGCTCGCTCACCCCCAGGAAGGCGCCGGTGCGGTGCGCCCGCTCGCGCGAGGTGGCGATGTAGTCCTCCAGCAGGGCAGTCAGGGGCCGGTAGACGGCGTCGACCTCCGCCAGGTCGATGGGGTCTCCCAGTCCCCGCAGCTTCTCCACATCGGCCTGGGTCAGCGGCAGCGGCGCCGAGGACGCCAGGGCGGACCACTGGTCCCGGTCCAGCTCGATGTAGGGCGAGGCGCCCGGAATACCCAGGTCACTCGGGTCGCTCAGCTCGGATGTCACCGACACAGTGTCGCAAATGAAGACGCCCGGCGGACAATCCCCGAGGAACGAATGGGGCCCGTCGGGGCGCCTGTGGGGTGCTGGCGGGGAACGGGATCACGCAGAGATCACGCCGAGATCACATCGACGTGTGCCTGCGCTCGTTGTCAACGCCGCGCCGGCATGATTCGATCGGAGCATGTGTGGAATTGTCGGCCACGTCGGCCCTCTGAGTGAAACTGGTTCCTCCCGTTCCCTGACCGTTCTCATGGATGGCCTCGGCCGTCTGGAGTACCGCGGCTACGACTCTGCGGGCGTCGCGCTGGTAGGGCCCTCCGGCCTGGATGTCATCAAGGAGGCGGGCAAGCTCTCCGGGCTGCGCGCCATCCTTGAGGCCACCCCGCCGGCTCCCGCCACCGCAGGCATCGGACACACCCGCTGGGCCACCCACGGCGGCCCGACGACGGCCAACGCCCACCCCCACCGCGCCGGCCACCTCGCCGTGGTCCACAACGGCATCATCGAGAACTTCCGTCCGCTGCGCGAGGAGGTCGAGGCCGCTGGGCGTGAGCTCGTCTCCGACACCGACACCGAGGTCGTCGCCCACGTCCTGGACATCGACTTCACCTCCCGTCTGCGCCAGGACCCGTCCGCCGCCTCCGACCCGACCCGGGTCGCCGACCTCCTGGTCGCCTCGATGCAGGCCGTCACCGCCCGCCTCGAGGGCGCCTTCGCGCTGCTGGCCGTCACCGACCTGGCCCCCGCGGCGATCGTCGCCGCCCGCCGCTCCAGTCCCCTGGTCATCGGCCTGGGCGAGGGCGAGAACTTCCTGGGCAGCGACGTCGCCGCCTTCGTCGCCTTCACCAAGAAGGCCGCCGAGGTCGACGACGACCAGGTCCTCCTGCTGACCGCCGACGCCGTCCACGTCTGGGACAAGGACGGTAACGCCGTCGAGCCCAAGGCCTGGGAGGTCTCCTGGGACGCCTCCGCCGCCGTCAAGGGCGGCTACGACACCTTCATGGACAAGGAGATCCACGAGCAGCCCACCGCCGTGGCCGACACCCTGCGCGGCCGCGTCGACGAGCGCGGTGAGCTCCAGCTCGACGAGATGCGCATTGACCCCGCCGTTCTGCGCAGCGTCGACAAGATCATCGTCATCGCCTGCGGCACCGCCGCCTACGCCGGGCACGTCGCCAAGTACGCCATCGAGCACTGGTGCCGTATCCCCGTGGAGGTCGAGCTCGCCCACGAGTTCCGCTACCGCGACCCGGTCGTCAGCGAGAAGACCCTGACCGTGGCCATCTCCCAGTCCGGCGAGACCATGGACACCATCCAGGCCGTGCGTCACGCCCGCGAGCAGGGCAGCAAGGTCCTGGCCATCGTCAACACCTACGGCTCGACCATCGCCCGCGAGGCCGACGCCGTCCTCTACACCCACGCCGGCCCGGAGGTCGCCGTGGCCTCCACCAAGGCCTTCCTCGCCCAGATCACCGCCTGCTACCTGCTGGGGCTCTACCTGGCCCAGCTGCGCGGCAACAAGTGGCCCGACGAGGTCGCCGAGTACCTGGACAACCTCGCCGCCATGCCGGACCGCATCCAGCACGTCCTGGACCACGAGGAGGCCCGCGTGCGTGAGCTGGGCTCCGAGCTGGCGGACAAGTCCTCCTTCCTGTTCCTGGGCCGCCACGTCGGCTTCCCGGTGGCGCTGGAAGGGGCGCTCAAGCTCAAGGAGCTCGCCTACGTCCACGCGGAGGGCTTCGCCGCCGGTGAGCTCAAGCACGGCCCGATCGCGCTCATCGAGGAGGGCCTTCCGGTCTTCGTCATCGTGCCCACCCCGCGCCGCCCTGTCCTGCACGACAAGGTCATCTCCAACATCCAGGAGATCCGGGCCCGCGGCGCGCGCACCATTGTCATCGCGGAGGAGGGGGATACCGACGTCGAGCCCTTCGCCGACCACATCATCCGGATGCCCGTCACTCCCACGATCCTGTGGCCGCTGCTGACCGTGGTGCCGCTGCAGATCTTCGCTGCTGCGCTGGCCGGGGCCAAGGGGCTGGATATCGACCAGCCGCGCAACCTGGCCAAGTCCGTCACCGTCGAGTAGGACCGACGCCGAGACGTCGACTCGCCCCTTAACTCGACCCTCAACGGTGCCGAGCCCGTATTCCGGGCTCGGCACCGTCGTCTACAGGGCTGGGCGCGGGGACCGGATCTGCTGCTTCGTGCGGGCCTGTGAGCGTTGAGAGGACAGAGTCAGGTCGTCGTCGTTGTCGACGTGATCGGCCTGGGCGACGACGAAGGCCTGGGCCATACCACCGTCGTGGGCCAGGGAGATGTGCCAGTGGCCGATGCCGGCCTGGCGGGCGGCCATGGCGGCCGCCCCGGTCAGGCGCAGGCGCGGTGGGGTGCCGGGCGTGGAGGTCACCTCGATGTCCTGGTACTCCCAGCCCTGGGGCGCGTCCAGTCCGAGCTCGGCGTAGGCCGAACCCAGGGCCTTGAGAACCGCCTCCTTGGCCGCCAGGCGCGCCCCGAGTGAGGCGGCCCGTTTCTGGCAGGCGGCCAGCTCGGCGGGGGTGAAGAGCCGCTCGCGCAGGCCGGGTACCCGGTCCATGTAGCCTTCGAGGCGGGGGATATCAACCAGGTCGGTCCCTACAGCGCGGATCACTCGGCCATTGTGCCGGGTGAGCGGGCAGCGCGAGGGGTGAACGCGCCACCAATTCTGGAAGAGACAACTTCTTGGCGCTTGGCCGCGGACGGGCAATGCGGGCCGGCGGCCACCCGCGAGGTCTTGCTCTGTGAAACTGCCCGTCTCAAAGCCGTGTTGGAGGGGCGAGGAGAGCGGAGCGGAGGACAATGGGACGGATGAGTGACCTCAACGACCTCCCGCGTTCCCACGACGTCACCGACCCCACCACCTGCGCCTGGCCTGCTCAGGAGATAGCGGCCGCGGAGGCCCCCGTCACCGCAGGCACTGACCGCTACATGAGAGCCGCCGCCCACGCGGTAGCCCGGGCGGCACTGCGTGAGCTGCGCCAAGGAGCCGGCACCGCGGGCACCGCGGTGGCCCCCGCCCGGCCGGTTCCGGCGCCGTTGACCTCGATGAGCCCCATGGGGGCGGCCGCCACCCCAGCCTCACCGTTGTCCCCGGCGACGCCGCTGGGAGGAACAGGTGAGGCGGCGGGGATGCAGACCGGCCTCGGATGGATCTCCGGGGCCCCGGTACTCCTCTTAGTCGGCGGTGGACACAACGGGGCCGATACCCTCCTGGCTGGAGGTCTGCTCGCCCACAGCGGCTGCGCGGTCAGCGCCGTGCTCGCCACCGAGCACCCCCATCCCGTCGCCCTGGAGGAGGCCCGCGGCCACGGCGTCACCATTCACGGCGCCGGCTACCGCAGCGACGACGGAACCGGCCAGGACTCCGCCGAGGCCATGACCGCTATCGAGGCCTTCCTCGTCCACGGCGGACTCGTCCTGGACGGACTGACCGGCATCGGCGCCACCGGGGCGCTGCGACCTGACGCCGCCGCCCTCATCGCCCCGCTCATCGCCGCCGGAGAGCCGGGGCGCCGCCCGCTGCGAGTCATCGCCGTCGACCTGCCCAGCGGAACCGGCGTCGACGACGGCACAGTGAGTGGCCCGGTCCTGGCCGCCGACCATACCGTCACCTTCACCTGCCTCAAGGGATGCCAGTGCCTGCCCCCGGCCCGGCACCTGTGCGGCGTCGTCGAAGTCGTCCCCCTCGGACTGCCCGCGCCCACGAGCCGGCCCCTGGCCCGCCGCCCCGTCGACGGCGCCCTGGGCGACTACCTGACCCGCGCCGTTGGCGAGCCCGGCCCCGGCGACCACAAGTACACCCGCGGCGTGGTCGGCCTGTGGGCCGGCAGCGAGTCCTACCCCGGCGCCGCCGTCCTGGCCGCCAGCGGCGCGGTACGCGCCGGCGCCGGCATGGTGCGCCTGTCCGCCCCCAGACGCGTGGAGGACCTCGTCCTGGCCGCCCGCCCCGAGGTGGTCCCCGCCGCCGGACGCGTTCAGGCGCTCGTCCTGGGGCCGGGCATCGACCCCGCTGACGCCACCAGGGCCGATGAGGTGCGGACCGTCCTCGCCTCCACCCTGGGTCCCTGCGGCAAGGACCGGCAGTGCCCCACCCGGGTCCCCACCGTCGTCGACGCCGGCGCCCTGAGCATCCTGCCCGAGCTCCTCACCGAGGACCTGAGCTGCACGCCGCTGCACGTGCTGACCCCGCACGCTGGAGAGGCCGCCGCGCTGCTGATCGCGCTGGAGGATCAGGGGACGCCGGCGCAGGAGACCTGTCGCTGGAGCCGCGAGCGCGTCGAGGCCCACCCGGGGCTCGCCGCCCGCGAGCTCTGCCGCCGCACCGGCGCCACCGTCCTGCTCAAGGGGGCCACCACCCTCATCGCCGCGCCGCAGCGCCCCCTGGTCAGTGTGGACGGAGGACCCGGTTGGATGGCGAGCGCCGGAAGCGGGGACGTGCTGGCCGGGATCCTCGGAGCCGTCCTGGCCGGCGCGGCCGCCCGCTGGGAGCAGGGCGCGCCGGACGCCTCCGGGGCGGACCTGGTCCTGGACGCGCTGGTCGACTCGGTGGCCGCCGGCGTCAGACTGCACGCGCTCGCGGGGGCCTATGCCGCAGCAAGCCCGCAGGGCGCCGGGGGAGCGGGGACCGGCGGGCACCCGATCGCCGCCCTGGACATTGCCGTTGCCCTCGGCCCGGCCCGCCTCGAGCTCAACTGGCTCCAGGCGGTGCCCCACGCCTGAGACGCGTCAGCCACGCGGTATCCGTCAGGACTCCTGACCGGAGGCGTGCGCCAGGAAACAGCGGCGCTACCGGCCCCAGTGCGACAATCGCGCCGTGACCACCTCCCCGGACTCAGTCGCAATGCCCCCGTCCACCGCTCCGCGCCCGGCAGTCGCCCAGTGCGCGCGACCGCCGGCGGCCACTACCTCGCGGGCCGTCGTCGACCTGGCGGCCGTGGCCCACAACGGGCGGCGCCTGGCACAGGTGGCGGGCGTGCCGTGGATGGCCGTGGTCAAGGCCGACGCCTACGGTCACGGGCTGGGGCCGGTCGCTCTGACGGCTCTGTCGGCGGGAGCCTCCTGGCTGGGGGTGGCCCAGCTCGCCGAGGCCCTGACTCTGCGTGCCCTTCTGGACGAGGCCGGTGTGAGCCGCCCGGCGGGGGAGTCCGCCTCGCAGGCCCCCCGGCTCCTCACCTGGCTCCTGCCCGTCATGGAGCCTGATCGTGCGGCCGCCGAGGACTCGCCCCTGCGTGCCGCCCTGGCGGCCGACCTGGACCTGTCGGTCTCCACCCTGCCCCAGCTCGAGGCCCTGTCGGCGGCGGCCCGGGCGCAGGGGAGGGTGGCGCGTCTCCATCTCAAGGTCGACACCGGCATGTCGCGCGGCGGCGCCACCGTCGAGGAGCTGCCCGCCCTGGCCGCCGCGCTGAGGCGGGCCGAGGATGAGGGAACGGTCGACGTCGTCGGCCTGTGGTCGCATCTGTCGCGCGCCGATGAGCCGGCCAGCGGCTCCACCGAGGAGCACCTGGAGCGCTACCGGCAGGCCGAGCAGGTCGTCCTCGCCGCCGGCCTCAACCCACCCACTCACCACCTCGCCGCCACTGGAGGACTCCTGTGGCACCCGCAGGCCCGCATGGACCTGGTGCGCGCCGGCATCGGCCTGTACGGGCTGAGTCCCGACCCCTCCGTGGCCACCGGCGCCGAGCTCGGGCTGCGGCCCGCCATGCGCCTGGAGTCCCCGCTGGTGCAGGTCAAGCGCATCGAGGCCGGGCAGGCCGTCTCCTACGGGGGAACCTGGAGCGCTCCCACTGATCGCTGGGTGGGGCTCGTGCCCCTGGGCTACTCCGACGGCATCCCGCGCGCCGCCAGCTCCGCCGGTCCCGTGGGAGTCGGCAGCCTCATGACCTCCATCGTGGGGCGGGTGTGCATGGACCAGGTGGTTATCGACCTTGGCCCGGCCGTGGACGAGACCGGCGCGCCCCTGCCGGCACCGGCCCGGGTCGGGGAGACCGCCGTGCTCTGGGGAGCCCCCGAGGTATCAGACCAGGAAGCCGTCCCTACCGCGGATGAGTGGGCGCAGGCCTGCGGCACCATCAACTACGAGATCGTGACCCGGTTGGGAGCTCGTGTCCCGCGCTGCTACATCGGGGAACCCGGCACCGGCGACTACTCTCGACCCTAGACGGCAGACGTCGGATATCGCCGGTCCCCGCCGGGTCGGCCGGTTCCACCATCGGAGCCATGCACGGAAGAGGAGGGAATATGAGCCCAGCGCCGCACACACCGCAGACCGCCCCCGGGATCACCGTCGCCACCGGCGACGCCGACGAGACCCGGGCACTGGGGGCCCGCCTGGCCCGCCTGCTGCGCGCCGGTGACCTCGTGATGCTCTCCGGCGGGCTGGGGGCCGGCAAGACCACGCTCGCCCAGGGCATCGGCGCAGCCCTTGAGGTGCGCGGCCGGGTCTCCTCACCCACCTTCATCATCGCCCGCGTGCACCCCGCCCTGTCCGACGGCCCCGACCTCATCCACGTGGACGCCTACCGGATCACCTCCCTGGAGGAGATCGACGCCCTTGACCTGGACTCCTCCCTGGAACGGGCCGTCACCCTGGTCGAGTGGGGCGAGGAGAAGGTCGAGGCCCTGAGCCCCGACCGCCTGGAGATCCAGGTACTGCGCCCCCACGGAGCCGTGCGCGCCGAGCACCCGCAGCCCGAGGACGCCCCCGCCGGGGCGGAGTCTCCCGCCGGCTCGGTTGCCGGGGAGCCGGTCGTGGACCTCGGCGAGGTCGACGACGGCAACCGGACGATCATCGTGCGCGCCGTCGGTCCGCGCTGGGCCGACGTCGACCTGAGCCCACTGGCCGCAGACGCCTCCTGCCAGCCGGGAGCGCCGCTGTGAACACTCCCACCACCGTGGCGCCGGTCCGCAACGCCATCCCCATCCGGGCCGCCCAGCGCTCCCGGCGTCCTCGGCGCCTGCTCCTGCCGGCTGCGGCGGCGACGCTCCTGGGTGTCTGCCTCCTGACCCCGGGGCCGGCCCGAGCCGTTGCCGACACCGGCCCCCGCCCCGTGCCGATCACATCGGCCGGCGGCGTGGCGGGTGTCCCAGCCGACGCCGACTCGCGCGACGAGGCCAAGACGCTCATGGAGAGCGAGTGCGTGGCGCAGGTGCGTCAGAGCACTGGCGAGCAGGGCGAGATCACGGTGGGTGATCCGCGCAGCGTCTACACCTGGGCCTCCGGCTTCCTCGACGGATCCCAGCCCTCCGCCCAACCCGTCGACACCGGAGACTGGGCCGCGACCGTCTCCTCGGGCGGCAAGTCCGTCGGTCTTCTCGAGGTGGTCCATGACAAGGGGCACGCCACCTGCACCCCCGTCTTCGACGACGACCTGGCCACCGATGTCGACCAGATGGGCGAGGCCCACCTCGTCCACGACCGCAACGCCAACGCCTGGTACTCGCTGAACGGCACCACGGTGACGGCGATGGGGGAGGCCGCCACGCGGCGCCTGGCCGGCCCCATCGAGCTGCGCGACTACGGAGAGATCCTGCGTGAACGCGCCGGGTCCAAGCCCAAGACCTCCGCAGGGCAGAGCGAGGAGCGCTCCACCACGGGGGGCTGGGCGATCTGGGGCCCGGTCCTGGCGGTCGTCGTCGTCGGGATCATCACCGTCATCATCACGGTCCGTCACGAGCGCAAGGTGACCGCCCCGTTGCGCCAGGCCCGCAACCGCGCCGACATGGCCGAGCGCGCCGACCGGCTCAGCCGGGACGAGTCCGACACCCAGGGGGCGGCAGTACGCCGGGGCATCCCCCGCGCCGCCATCGACCTGTCCCTCCTGGGGGACGGGGCCGATGACGACGCCGATGCGACCGCCGGTGAGACCCTGGGGGACACGATCCCCGAGAGCCGCGTCAACCTGCCGCGAGACCCGAGGGCATAGGCTGGTCCGGTGCGAATCCTCTCCATCGACTCCTCCCTGGGGACTCAGCTCGCGGTCGTCGACGCCGCCCCCTCCGCCGCCGGAGCACGCGCCCTGCAGGTGCTGAGCCAGGACGAACAGGCCGATACCCGCCGTCACGCCGAGTCCCTCGGACAGATGCTCTCCCGGGCCCTGTCGGCTCCCGAGGCGGCCGAGCGCCCGCTGGACGCCGTGGTCGCCGCCACCGGGCCGGCCCCCTTCACCGGGCTGCGTGCGGGGCTGGTGACGGCGGGGGTCGTCGGACGCACCCGGGGCGTCCCCGTCCACGGGGTCTCCAGCCTCGACGCCGTCGCCCGCCGCGCCCTGGACGAGCTCGGAGCCCAGGAGGGGCAGACGGGGCCGGTCGTTCTGGTCGCCACCGACGCCCGCAGGCGCGAGGTCTATACGGCACTCTTCCGCGCCAACGGTCCCGACGACGTCACCCGCCTGACCGAGATCATCGTCTGCTCTCCGGCCCAGGTCGCCCAGCGCCTCGCCGAGCAGGCACCGGGACCGGGCGGGGGGAGTGGAGACATCGACGTCGTGGCCGGCTCCGGTGCCTCCCTCTACCCCGAGCTGGCGGAGATGGCCTCCTGCCAGAAGGCCCTGGCCCCCGTCTCCGGCGACGCCCTGACCCAGGTGCGCATCGCCCTGGCCCGCCTCGAGCGCGGCGAGCAGCTGAGCACGCAGCCGCTCTACCTGCGCCACGCCGACGTGCAGATGCCTGCCGCTCGCAAGCGCGTGCGCTGACCCCGGGGCGAAGAAGGACACTGAGGTGCCCGAGGCGACCGGAGCGGGCCGGGCCCCAGGTCTGCGGGAGATGGCGGCGGGGGACCTGGAGGCCGTCGCCCGACTCGAGGGCGAGCTCTTCGGAGCCGAGGCCTGGAGCCGTGACCTGCTGGCCGCCGAGCTGGAGGCCTCCCACGGGCCGATGGCGGACCGCCGCTACGTCGTCGTCGAGTCCGAAGAGAGCGATGGCGACGGTGACGCCTATGACGCCGCGGATCGCGCTGTTGGAACCGGGTCGCACGGGCCACGGCTCCTGGGCTACGCCGGGCTCTACCACGCCGGTGGGCTGACCAGTGCGGACCTGCTGACCATCGCCACCATCCCGGCCGCGCGCGGACGAGGGATCGCCTCCCTCATGCTCACCGAGCTCGTCTCCACCGCCCGAGAGGTGAGCTGCCCCGATGTCCTGCTGGAGGTGCGTCAGTCCAACGAGACCGCCCAGCGGCTCTACACCAGGCACGGGTTCGTTCCCATTGGCCGGCGCCGCCGCTACTACCAGGCGCCGCCGGAGGACGCCGTGGTCATGCGGCTGACCCTGCGCCCGCGCCCGGGGCCGGTGGGGGCCGAGGCCGGTGAGCCCGGCGAGGCCTGAGTCCGTGGGGCGACTCACCGGGAGCAAGCTCCAGAGTCCGACTGGACGGATTGCGCTGGGCCTGAAGAAGCAGATGGATGCTGCAGCAACCGGAGATAAACACGGGCCGCGGGAGGACAAGCGACGAGTGTCGGCCACTTCACAGATTTGTCTGACGCCCCCGTGACGAAAAGGCGGCCCCAGACGGTGGCGTCAGCATATTCCGCGGCGTTGAATGACGAATCGAGACCCGGTGAGATCCCCAGGATTCCGCGGATCGTCACACCAACGTCGCTGGTGGGGCCGCAGATGGCACCTACGGGACCTGGTGCCCGGCTAGCCTTCTGCCGTGGCCAAAACATCTGCTCCTTCCCTGAAGAGGCGGACCGCCTTCTCCACGACCGTCTTCATGAAGCGCATGATGGCGATCTCGGGACTGGTGTTCCTGTTCTTCGTCCTCTTCCACGCCTACGGCAACCTGCACTACTTCGAGGGTGAGGTCGCCTACGATCACTACGCCGTGTTCCTGCGAGCACTGCTGGTGCCGATCATGCCCTACGGCGGTGTCCTGTGGATCCTCCGCCTGGCTCTCATCGCCTGCCTCCTGGCTCACGCCGGCAGCGCCTTCCACCTGTGGGCGCGCAACAAGCGGGCCCGCGGCAACGACAAGTACGCCGTCAAGAAGCCCGGCGCCGAGTACTTCGCCTCCCGCTACGCCATGCGCACCATGCGCTGGGGCGGCGTCATCCTCCTGCTGTTCATCATCTGGCACATCCTGCAGTACACCACCCTGTCGCTGACGCCGGGGGGACACTACGTGCACGGACGGGCCTACCTCAACATGTACTACGGCTTCCAGCTGTGGTGGGTGTGGCTCATCTACGCGGTCGCTCTGGCCGCCCTGTGCCTGCACGTGTGGCACGGCGTGTGGTCTGCCCTGCAGACGCTGGGCGCGGTGCGCGGAAACACCATCCCCTTCATCCGGCTGATCGCCTTCGTGCTGGCCTTCGCGCTGTTCGCCGCCTTCATGGCTGTTCCGACGGCGATCCTCTTCGGCTATGTCGATGCCCCCATGGCCACTGGCGACTACTACCCGCAGTTCTGTGACGCGATCGGCTCCTCCGCCGAGCACTTCGCCGAGTGTGCTACGGCGACCCACTGAGAGTGAACGACTATGACTGAACTCATCGACGGCCTGTACTACGAGGGCGAGAAGATCGCCGACACCAAGGCCCCCCACTCCGTCCCGATCGACCGGCGCTGGGAGCAGCGCAAGTTCGAGGCCAAGCTGGTCAACCCCGCCAACCGCCGCAAGCTGGACATCATCGTCGTCGGCTCCGGCCTGGCCGGCGGCGCCGCGGCCGCCTCCCTGGGCGAGCAGGGCTACAACGTCAAGGTCTTCTTCTACCAGGACTCGGCTCGCCGGGCGCACTCCATCGCCGCCCAGGGCGGCATCAACGCCGCGAAGAACTACCGCAATGACGGCGACTCCGTCTACCGGCTCTTCTACGACACGGTCAAGGGCGGTGACTACCGCGCCCGCGAGGACAACGTCTACCGCCTGGCGGAGGTCAGCGCCAACATCATCGACCAGTGCGTGGCCCAGGGTGTCCCCTTCGCCCGCGAGTACGGCGGTCTGCTGGACAACCGCTCCTTCGGAGGCGTGCAGGTCTCCCGTACCTTCTACGCCCGCGGCCAGACCGGCCAGCAGCTTCTCATCGGTGCCTACCAGGCCCTCGAGCGTCAGGTGCACGCCGGCACGGTCAAGGAGTTCCGTCGCCACGAGATGGTCGAGCTCATCATCGTCGACGGTCGCGCCCGTGGCATCGTCACCCGCGACATGGTCTCCGGGAAGATCGAGACCCACCTGGCCGACGCCGTCGTGCTGGCCAGTGGCGGCTACGGCAACGTGTTCTTCCTGTCCACCAACGCGATGGGTTGCAACGCCACCGCCGTGTGGCGCGCGCACCGCAAGGGCGCCTACTTCGCCAACCCCTGCTACACGCAGATCCACCCCACCTGCATCCCGCAGTCCGGGGACTTCCAGTCCAAGCTCACCCTCATGAGTGAGTCCCTGCGCAACGACGGACGCATCTGGGTGCCCAAGAAGGCCGAGGACTGCGACAAGGACCCGCGCGACATCCCCGAGGAGGCGCGCGACTACTACCTCGAGCGCATCTACCCGGCCTTCGGCAACCTCGTGCCGCGCGACATCGCCTCCCGCCAGGCCAAGAACATGTGCGACGAGGGTCGCGGCGTGGGACCGGCCATCAAGGAGCGCGACGCCAACGGCAACGAGCGGATGATGCGTCGCGGCGTCTACCTGGACTTCTCCGAGGCCATCAACCGCCTGGGCAAGGACGCCGTCTCTGCCCGCTACGGCAACCTGTTCGAGATGTACCAGCGCATCACCGGGGATGACCCCTACGAGGTCCCCATGCGCATCTACCCCGCTGTGCACTACACGATGGGTGGCCTGTGGGTGGACTACGACCTGGAGTCCAACGTCCCGGGCCTCTACATCGCCGGAGAGGCCAACTTCTCCGACCACGGCGCCAACCGCCTGGGTGCCTCCGCCCTCATGCAGGGGCTGGCCGACGGCTACTTCGTCCTGCCCGACACCATGAACAACTACCTGGCGGACATGCTGCGCCTGGGCAAGGTCGACCCCAACGCCCCGGAGATCGCCGAGGCCAAGCGCTCCGTCGAGGAGCGCGTCGCCCGCCTCATGGCTCTTCGCGGCACCCGCAGCGTGGACGACTTCCACATGGCCCTGGGCCGCATCATGTGGGAGTACTGCGGCATGGAACGGCGCGATGCCGGGCTGCGCGACGCCATTGGGCAGATCCGGGCCCTCAAGGAGGAGTTCTGGCGCGACGCCCGCATCACGGGCCAGGCCGACGAGCTCAACCAGGCCCTGGAGAAGGCCGGCCGACTGCTGGACTTCTTCGAGCTGGCCGAGCTCATGTGCATCGACGCCCTGCACCGGCGGGAGTCCTGCGGTGGCCACTTCCGGGCGGAGTCCCAGACTCCCGAGGGTGAGGCCCTGCGGCACGATGACGAGTTCCTCTACGTCGCCGCCTGGGAGTGGGGCGGGGAGAACCAGCCGCCGATCCTCCACAAGGAGGACCTCGTCTACAAGGACATCGAGCTCAAGCAGCGGAGTTACAAGTGAACATCAAGCTCAAGATCTGGCGCCAGAAGAACAAGGACTCGAAGGGCCACTTCGAGGAGTACGCCATGAGCGGGATCGAGGAGCACATGAGCTTCCTCGAGGTCCTCGACCTGCTCAACGAGCAGCTCTTCGCCGAGGGCAAGGAGCCGGTGGCCTTCGACTCCGACTGCCGTGAGGGCATCTGCGGTCAGTGCGGTGTGGTCATCAACGGGCAGGCCCACGGGCCCATCCGCTCGACCACCTGCCAGTTGCACATGCGCCACCTGGCGGAGGACCCCTCCTTCAAGGACGGCTCCACCATCACGATCGAACCGTGGCGCTCCACCGGCTTCCCGGTGCTGCGCGACCTCATCGTGGACCGCTCCGCCCTGGACCGCATCGTCCAGGCCGGTGGCTACATCTCGGTCAACACCGGTGGGGCCCCGGAGGCCCACTCGGTGCCCGTGCAGAAGGAGAAGGCCGACGCCGCCTTCGAGGCCGCCGCCTGCATCGGCTGCGGTGCCTGCGTGGCGGCGTGCCCCAACGCCTCGGCCATGCTGTTCACCGGTGCGAAGATCTCGCACCTGGGTCTGCTGCCGCAGGGTCAGCCCGAGCGCCTGGCTCGCGTGGTGAGCATGCTCAACCAGCACGACGCTGAAGGCTTCGGCGGCTGCACGAACATCGGCGAGTGCGCGGCCGTGTGCCCCAAGTCGGTTCCGCTCGAGGTCATCTCGCGCCTCAACCGGGATCTCGGCCACGCCCTGTGGAAGGGCCAGCACGCCCACTGATCCACCTGCCTCACTCCATACCGAGCCGGGCACTTCTCGCGTCGTCCTCCAGACATTCTGTCGGGGGTCGCGAAAAGTGCCCGGCTCGGTGGTGTTCTACGTGCATACCTTTTACCAGCGCACGCCGGTGGGGACTTTCTGCGCGTGCGGGGGCACTCTCTTCCGGGCGGGGGCATGTGGCGCGTACGGTGACAGGATTGCTGTCCCCGACGGCGTCGAATGGCCCCGCCCGGAACGACACGCGCCCGGCTGCGTGAAATGTCCCCGCCCGCAAGACATGCCCGGCTCGGCGTTCATGGATGGTGAAGGTGATCCCGGTGAAGTCCGCGATGCGTGGGACGTGCGAGCCGGCCTCGGGGACGCCGTCGCCCACGAGGAGGACCTGTGCGCCGGCGCGCCGGGCGGAGGTGTAGCCGGAGGGAGCATCCTCCAGCACCAGGCAGGAGGAGATTGGCACGCCCAGGAGCTCGGCGGCCTTGAGGTAGGGGTCGGGATCGGGCTTACCGCGCTCGACGTCGCCGGCGGAGACGACCACTGGGGGAATGGGGACGCCGGCATCCTCCATGCGCACCCGCATGAGCTCGATCGGCGCGGAGGTCACCAGTGCCAGCGGAACGCCGGCATCGATCAAGGCCGCCACGAAGGATGCGGCACCCGAGGCCTCGATAGGCGCCTGTTCGGCGTCCGTCTCTCCAGGCGATAGTCTGGCCCCGTGAGCGACCCCCTCATTCTCGGCATCGAGTCCACCTGCGACGAGACCGGCGTGGCCCTCGTGCGCGGCCGCGAGCTCCTCGCCGATGTCACCGCCACCTCCATGGACCAGTACGCGCGCTTCGGCGGCATCATCCCCGAGATCGCCTCACGCGCCCACCTGGAGTCCTTCCTTCCAACCCTCGACGCCGCGCTGGAGAAGGCCGGTGTCGACCTCAGTGAGGTCGACACCGTCGCCGTGTGCGCCGGCCCCGGACTCATCGGCTCCCTGACCGTCGGCATCTCCGCCGCCAAGGCCCTGGCCGCGAGCCTGAACCGGCCGATCTACGGCGTCAACCACGTCATCGGCCACCTGGCGGTCGATGAGCTGGTCGACGGCCCCCTGCCGGAGCGCTTCGTCGGACTCATCGTCTCCGGCGGCCACTCGAACCTCCTGAGCATCCGCAACGTCGCCACCGACGTCGTCGAGCTCGGCGGCACTCTCGACGACGCCGCCGGCGAGGCCTTCGACAAGGTCGGCCGCCTCCTGGGCCTCCCCTACCCCGGCGGCCCGCACGTGGACCGGCTCTCCCAGGAGGGCGACCGCGGCGCCATCCGCTTCCCTCGAGGGCTGGCCGCGGGCAAGGACAAGGAGCGCTACCGCTACGACTTCTCCTTCTCCGGCCTCAAGACCGCTGTGGCCCGCTATGTGGAGTCCCTGGAGGACTCCGGCCAGGAGGTGCCCAGTGCTGACGTCTGTGCCGCCTTCTCCGAGGCCGTCAACGACTCCCTGACGGCCAAGGCGGTCCGGGCCTGCCTGGACACCGGCTGCGACACGCTCGTCGTCGGGGGAGGGTACTCGGCCAACTCCCGCCTGCGCTCCCTGGCGGCCGAGCGCTGCGAGGAGGCCGGCATCACCCTGCGCCTGCCTCCACTGCGCTTCTGCACCGACAACGGCGCCCAGATCGCAGCCCTGGGGTCAGCGGCCGTGCGGGCCGGTGTCGCCCCCAGCCCTATGGACTTCGCCCCGGACTCGGGGATGCCGTTGGACGTCAGCGTCGCCCACTGACGTCGCCCCCTGAGGCCGACTTCCCTCCCGTATCCGCTGCGCTCGGGGGCAGGCCGGCGGCCACTCCCCGGATGATGATCTCGATCTTGCGGTCCAGGCCGCCGCGCTCCAGCCAGCTCTCGTTGGGCGTCAGCGCCTCGGGCAGGGGAGGGTTCCCGGCGGCGGCCGCGAACCGGCTGGTCTCCTCCAGTCCTGTGGGGCCGCCCAGCCCCGAGGGGGCCGCGGGGGAGCGCATGACCTCGATCTGCGCGTGCGTGGAGATGACGGTGTCGCCGACGAAGTCCAGGACCACCCCGGCCTCCTCGACCCCCAGGCCGCCGTCGACCAGGACCTGGCACGCCTGAGCCACGGGGGTGGCGAAGAGCTGGTGGGCCCACGGCACCCCCATGATGACTCCGGCCAGGCCGGGGTAGCGCTCCAGCATCGCCCAGATGGCCTCGGCGTGGGCCCGCACCGCATCGGGCCAGCGCCTCCCGGCGCCCGGAGTCTCCACCTCGGCGGCGATCCTCTCCAGGCAGGCGGCCAGCAGATCCTCGCGCGAGGAGATCGTGCGGTACAGCCCGGAGACCGCCACTCCCAGGTGCTTGGCCACCGCCGTGAGCGTGAACTCCGCGATGCCGATCTCGAGGGCGGCATCGACGACGTCGTCGCGCGAGAAGCCCGGTCTCGGTCCGGTCGGTCGGCCCAGTCGCGCAGATCGTGTCATGGCAGCACCGTAATGGTCCGTGCGAGCTGTTGCCCGAGGTTCAGCGGCGAGAGTAAGGTGGACCTCACTAAGTTCTGAAAGCCATTCAGAATTAGGGTCGACGGAAGGTTGGGATACCTGATGAGCACGCGGACACAGTCGTCAGCTCCGGGAGCCTCGCCGTATCCATCGCCCGCGCCGTCGTCGCCGCCCTCAGCCGGTGCAGCAGCGCCTGACGACGCAGCTGAGCCGCCCCCTCAGGGCAACGCCCAGCGCTCGCGCGAGGGGCAGGCAGCCATCGCCCGCCTCGGCGCCCCCGTGCGCACCCGCCTGCGGATCGGTCAGGCCCTCGTCCTGCTCTCCGCGGTCCTGTCGGTGGCCCCCTACATCGCACTGGTCCAGCTCGGCGATATCCTGCTGCGCGCCCACCGGACGGGCCTGAGCCCGGATCCTCAGCAGGTGTCAGGCGTGGTCATGGTGCTCGTGAGCGCCTACTCCACCCGCCTGCTGCTGTACTTCCTGGCGCTGCTCATCACCCACCTGGCCGACCTGTCCCTGCGCGACCGCCTGCGCCGCGACATCGTTGCGCGCATCTCCCACGCCCCGCTGTCCTGGTTCACCGCCTCCACCTCCGGGCGCCTGCGCAAGGCCGTTCAGGACGACACGACCCTCGTCCACACCGTCATCGCCCACGGCCCCGTCGAGCGCCTCAACGCCATCGTCACCCCGCTGGCCCTGCTGGGGTGCGCCTTCTGGATCGACTGGCGCCTGGCCCTGCTGGCCGTCTCCGCACTCGTCCTCTACGTGCTCACCTACTCGGTGTCCATGCGCGGCATGAACGAGAAGACCGTGGAGATGGACCGCAAGCTGGCCGCCATCTCCTCGGCCATGGTCGAGTTCGTCTCCGGGATCGGCGTGGTCAAGGCCTTCGGACGCGTGGGACGCGCCCACTCGGCCTACCTCACCGCTGCGGACGAGTTCTCCGCCTTCTACCGCGCCTGGGCGATGCCCTTGGTGACCGTCACCTGCCTGTCCTTCACCTGGGTCTCCATCCCCGTGCTGCTCCTGGTCAACCTCGGCGGTGGGGCGCTGCTCATCCACGCCGGGGCCGTCACCCTGCCCCAGGTCCTGGCCACGACCCTCGTCGCCCTGGTCCTGCCCGCCGCCCTCATCACCATCGCCTCGATCTCCTGGTCCTACCAGCTCGCCGGCGCGGCAGCCCTGCGCCTGTGCGAGGTCCTCGACACCCCCGTCCTGCCCGCCGCCGACCGGCCCGCACAGCCCCGCGCGGAGCGAGTCGAGATCGACCACGTCTCCTTCTCCTACGGGGAGGTCCTCGCCGTCGACGACGCCTGCCTGACCCTGGAACCGGGAACCGTGACCGCGTTGCTGGGCCCCTCCGGCTCGGGCAAGTCGACACTGGCCACCCTCATCGCCCGCTTCGCCGACCCCGACGCCGGAGCCGTCCGCATCGGCGGGGTGGACCTGCGGGACATGGACGAGTCCACCCTGTACTCCACCGTCTCCTTCGTCCTCCAGGACGCCCAGCTGCTCGCCACCACCGTGCGCGAGAACATCGCCCTCGGGCGCCCCGAGGCCGACCTGGCGCAGGTGCGCGCCGCCGCCCGCGTGGCCCGCATCCACGAGGAGATCATGGCGCTGCCACAGGGCTACGACACCGTCCTGGGGCAGGACACGGCACTGTCCGGTGGACAGGAGCAGCGCATCGCCATCGCCCGCGCCATCCTGCTGAACACCCCCGTCATCGTGCTCGACGAGGCCACCGCCATGGCCGACCCCGAGTCCGAGGCCGAGATCCAGCAGGCACTGAGCGCCCTGGTCAAGGACCGCACCGTCCTGGTCATCGCCCACCGGCCGGCCGCCGTGCGCGGCGCCGACCGCATCGCCGTCATGGACGGCGGACGCATCGTCGCCGCCGGCACCCACGATGACCTGGCCGATGAGCCCCACTACCGGGCTCTGCTACGCCAGGCCGGCGAGATCGAAGGTGCCACGGAGGTGGACGGTGACGAGACCGCCACCAGGACGGAGGACCCCGCACTCGCCGACGGTGCGGCCGACAGTCCGGACGACGGTGTGGCCGACAGTGTGGCTGACGGCGCGGCTGACAGTCCGGACGACGGTGTGGCCGACAGTGTGGCTGACGGCAGGGTCCTGGCGACGTCGCCCTCCCGCGTCGATGACCGGGATGGGCGGACGGGGGCCACGCGTCCGGTGCCCTCCACCCCCGGCGGGTCCTCTCGGCCGGCGAACTCCCTGCTGTCCCGCTTCCGCCGACTCATGACCGACTCCTCTTGGAGACAGACCCGAGGGTGCATCGCCCTGGCGGGAGTCAACGGGGTCCTGGTGGGACTGGCGCTGCTGGTGCTGCTGCCCGCCTCAGTGGCTCTGGCGACCGGTGCGCCCCGATGGGGGCTGTCCTTCGGTGGCTGGCTCGTCGTGCTGGTCGTTCTCGGTCTCGGTGCGGCCGTCTGTGACTTCCAGGGGCGGCGCCTGGGCATGTCGGGGGCGCTGGGCTTCATGCACGACGTCCACCACGCAGTGGGCGACCGGATCGCGCGCCTGCCCCTGCGCTGGTTCACCGCGGACTCCGCCGGTACCCTGTCCCGGGCTGTGAGCCAGGAGATGGTGGCCCTGGGGGAGTCCGCCGCCCACTTCATGTACCTGCTCACCTCCACTGCTGCTGCATGCGTGGTCGTCGGGGTCGGCTCCTGGGCCTGGGACTGGCGCCTGGGGCTCCTGCTGACGCTGGCCGCGCCCCTGTTCGCCGGATTCGTGCGCCTCTCGCGCCGTCTGCTGGACCGTGGCAAGTCCATCTCCGAGCCCGCCGAGCGCGAGCTCGCCTCCCGCATCGTCGAGATCGCCCGCTGCCAGGGCGCCCTGCGATCCTGTCGGGCAGCCTCCGGCTACAGCCGCCTGACTGCCGCCTTCGACGACGGGGCACGCGCCTCCAGGCACGCCCTGTGGTGGGAGTCCGCCGGCAACCTCGTCAACGGCGCGCTGAGCCAGATCGTCGTCGTCGCCATGATCGTCCTGACCTCCTCACTGGCCGCCTCCGGTGCCATGGAGCCGCTGGTGGCCATCGCCGTCATCGGCATGTGCCTGCGTTTCACCACCATGCTCGACGACATCGGAGCCGCCGTCATGGGTGTGGAGGAGCGGCGCCAGATGATGAACCACCTCGATGCCGTCATGGACGCCGAACTCATGGCCGAGCCCAAGGTGCCCAGCTCGCTGCCCGAGCCGGGCGTCGTCGAGCTCGACGACGTCGTCTTCGGCTACCGCCCCGACGCGCCCGTCCTGACCGGGGTTTCGATGAAGGTGCCGGCACGCACCATGTGCGCGATCGTGGGTCCCTCCGGCAGCGGAAAGACGACTATCGCCCGCCTCGTCGCCCGCTTCTGGGATGTGGACTCGGGAACCGTGCGTGTCGGCGGCACCGACGTGCGCGACATGCCGACCTCCCAGCTCATGGAGCAGCTCTCCATGGTCTTCCAGGACGTCTACCTCTTCGACGACACCCTGGCCGCCAATATCCGCATCGGCAACCCCGCGGCCGACGACGCCCAGGTGCGCTGGGCCGCGGACCTCGCCGGCGTCACGGAGATCGTCGACCGCCTGCCCCATGGCTGGGACACGCGCGTGGGAGAGGGCGGGCGGGCCCTGTCCGGTGGGGAGCGCCAGCGCGTCTCCATCGCCCGTGCCCTGCTCAAACGAGCCCCGATCGTCCTGCTCGATGAGGCCACCAGCGCACTGGACGCCGAGAACGAGGCCAATATCGTCGCCGCGATGCAGGAGCTGCGCCGCACCTCGACCCTCATCGTCATTGCCCACAAGCTTGAGACGATCGCCGCCGCCGACCAGGTCATCGTCCTCGACGACGCCGGGCGCATTGCTCAGCGGGGACACCACAATGAGCTTGTCTCCGTCGAGGGGCCCTACCGCAGCTTCTGGGAGCAACGCACCCGCGCCCGCGGATGGGCGCTCGTATCGAGGCAGAAATGATCCCCCAGGAATCACCGAACGCCGGTCGAGACTCGGGTCCGCGCCGGCTCGCAATAGCAGTGGGGCACGAGTCCGGACATCAGGCCGACTTCTCAGTGAGCAGATGATTCAGCGCCTCAGAGGATCCATGAGGCTGTCAGAGGAGGACCGAGAGGGAAATGAGCTCATGGGCGCGGATGCGGGGTGCGCTTCATTAATGCACAATGTTTCGGAGAATTGTGGTGGCAATGGTGCGATGACGTGGAAAGTCATGTGCTAGGGGTGGGGAGGGAAATGCTCAGATGTACCCCGGACGTTTGGTTCCGTGTTCTGTCGGGACGTCAGTGCATGTTGTTCTCTCTTGCATTTTCCATTGTTCGTCCTGCGGGAGGATAAGGAGAATTCGGGTCCATCTCCTCCGCTGCAGCGCAAGCCGATCCCTCCGCCCGGGTCCTCGCCAGCTCCTCAGCGGTCCTGCGAGCAAAGCTCGGAGCACTGGTCGGGTTCGTGGCCGTCGGGATCGTGAGCTCGTGCCTGTGGGCGGGGTACCCGGTGGAGCGCATATCGCAGTACCGCAGGCTGGAGAGAGTTTCTCCCACGGTGACACAACGATCCCGCTTCCCGCCCTGCTGGGGATCCCCGTCACCAGGATGACCAGCCTTCTGTGTGAGGAGATGAAGCGGCGGACAGGGCGCTCCTGAGCCGGAGCCCCGACGCCACCGGCCACAGGTGGGTCGTCGGCGCTCGGTTCAGGACTTGGCCGCCAGCGAGAGCACCTCGGTGGGACGCAGGGGCCTGCCCGCGCGGGCCTCGGCCAGCAGCAGCCTGACGGCCGCCTCCCGCTGCCCTCCGTAGGCCCTGACGGCGGCGATCTGACGCTGGTAGGAGGCCCCCGTCTCCAACGTGGTGCGCACGGAGTCCAGTTCGGCGGCGCAACCGAGATCCTCGGCGACGGGAGCGAGCTCGGTGAGCATCCGCTCAACCGTGTCTCCCACCAGCTCCTCCTCACCGGCGGAGTTGACGATGAGGATCGCGTCCATGCCGTAGCGGGCTGAGCGCCACTTGTTCTCGGCGACGTACCAGTCCGGCAGCGCATCGAGCTCCTCACCCCGGTCCAGGGTGCGGGAGAAGGACTCCACGAGGCACTGGGTCAGTGCCGCCATGCCGGCCAGCTCGGTCAGGTTCGTGGCGGCGTCGCAGGCCCGCACCTCGATGGTTCCCAGGCGCGGTGAGGGGCGCACGTCCCAACGGATCTCGGTGAAGTCCTCGATGACGCCGGTGTGGACCAGGTCCCCGGTGTAGCTCTCCAGCTGCTCCCAGGTGCTGAACTGCTCGGGGGCGCCGGCGGTGGGCAGCTGCTGGAACATCATGGCGCGGTTGTCCGCGTAGCCAGTGTCCGCCCCCGCCCAGAAGGGCGAGGAGGCGCTCAGGCACTGCAGGTGGGCGGTACGCGTGAGCAGGGCCTTGAGGATCGGCAGGACCTTGCTCCGGTCCTCGACGCCGACGTGCACGTGGGTGCCGAAGATGAGCATCTGGTGGCCCCACAGCCGGGTGCGGTCCACCAGGCGTGCGTAGCGCTCGGCGTTGGTCACCTTCTGCACCAGCGGGTCGGCGAAGGGGTGGGTCCCGGCCGAGGCCAGGTCCACGCGCAGCGGGTCGGTGACGGGAAGGACTCGGTCGAAGGCGAAGGCGATGTCCTCCATGCACTCGGCCACGGTCCTGCGCGCCCCGGAGACCAGCTCGATGGTGTTGAGCATCATCTCGCCGTGCACGTGCGGGTCCGGGCCCACCTTCTGGAGGATCTCCTCGGCGCACTGACGCAGGTCGAGGCTGTCTCGGTCGATGAGGGCCAGCTCCCACTCCACCCCCAGCGTGGAGCGGGCCGATCCGGCGAAGTCAAGGGACTGGGGGCGGCGGGCCGGCGGCAGTTGAGCGTCGGCGGACGCGGCGTTCGGGCTCGTCGTGTCAGTCGTGTTCTGCATGTCCTGGCCTCCTCGGGTTCCCCGGTTCCCTCGCGGGTGCTGACCGGGGGTCTGTCGTCGCGGGAATAATGGGGGTCTATGACGTCGGTGAGTGAGCTGATGAGGCGCTGGTGATCGGTTCGACGACGAGGACGGCGCCCTTCGCCTTGTCTCCCAACCGGGTCAGGATCCAGGTCTCCGATTCTTGGCCGCTGAGCCTCAGTGAGGCGCGCAGGGCGTCGGGGGAGACGTCGACTCCGCGCTTGAGGATCTCCAGGCGCCCGATGCCCAGCTCGCGCCCACGGGAGCGCAGGGTCTTGAGCCGTAGCGGCAGGACCTCGGTGAGTCGGAAGGAGCGTACGAAGGGGGCAGTCGCCTCATCGGGCAGGCGCTCGCCCGTGAGGTAGCCGATCCGGGGTCCCACTGGCCTGGCGTCCAGGGTCTCGCACAGGTGGGCGATGAGTCCGGCGCGCACGGCGGCGCCGTCGGGAACGTGGATGATGCTGCCCAGGTCGTCGGGCGAGTTGATCGGATCGACCTGGACCGGCGGCTGCGAGGGGTCGGAGGTGCTCGGATCAACCAGTGTGCAGGCGGTTGCGTTCTGCGCTCCTGAGCGCAGGATCAGTGCGGAGCGCCCGGGGCCCTCCGGCGCCAGCGGTCCGCACCAGATGGCCGCTTCGACGACGTCGCCGTCCACGCTCACCCACTGGGTGTGGGCGTCCGATGGCAGCGCGGCGTGGTCGATGCCGGGGGCGACCTTGACGCCCAGGGCGGGCACGGTCTCGCGCAGTGCGAGCACCTGCGACAGGGCCGGGGACCACTGCTCCGGATCGGTGATGCGACGTCCCTCGGTGCGGCGTGCGGGGTCGGCGAAGACGGCGTCCACCCCTCGCTCGACCAGGTCGATCTCCAGGGCGTCGGCGCACTCGACGCTCGCGTGGGGGAAGGGCATGAGGTTGATGGTGGCCAGGGCGGCTGCGGCCTCATCTCGGTCCACGGCGAGTACCGGCAGGTCGAGCCCGGCCAGGGCGACGGCGTCGCCCCCGATCCCGCAACCCAGGTCCGCGACCTTCGTCACGCCCGCGGCCGCGTAACGGGCCGCATGGTGGGCCGAGACCGTCAGGCGGGTGGCCTGCTCCAGGCCGTCGGCGGTGAAGAGCATCTGCTGGGCGAAGGGGCCGAACTTCGCCGTGGCCCGCTCGCGCAGGCGCTGCTGCGTCAGCGCGGCCGCCACCAGGGCGGGGGAGTGTCCCTCCTCGCGCAGAGAACGACCCAGGGACAGGGCCTCGGAGGGGTCGTAGGGGGGCAGGGAGGACAGAAGCTCCCAGCCCTCGGGGGTCAGCAGGAGCGCGACGTGGTTCTCAGCCATCACCCCCGATCATTCCATGCAGAACCTGCCAATGGGCGTGATGTTCACTGGGTGGAGCGGGAAGGGGCCCACGCAGGGAGGCCGGGAGGAGATCTGAGAAGGCCCTGGGGCCCTGCCTGGCCGGCGGTGAGTAGGGTTGTGTGCCGAGGCGCCGCGCACCGGCGGGGCCGAAAAGGCGCTGGACGGGAAGACGGGTGGGGACTGATGACTGAGGGGGAACCCCGGGGCGGTGCCAGTCAGGGCGCCGGTGCCGTTGCGGGGTGCGAGGACGACGGCGTGAGCACAGCCCGGCGGCCTGACGCTGCGGGGCGCCCCAGGGCGCTTCTGCGGTCGCTGGTGCGGATCTCTGCGGCAGTTATGGGGGTCATGGCCCTCCTGGCGGCCGGGGCCAGTATCTGGGCGTGGACGATCAGCGCCGGGCACATCGAGATCGCCGGTAAAGGCCGCGGCGACGGCGAGGCTGCCAGGGCGCCGGTGGCGATCGTCCTGGGGGCGGCCGTCGACGCCGACGGACAGCCCTCGCCCTGGCTGGCTCACCGCCTTGACACCGCCGCCGAGCTCTACACCAGCGGTCGCGTCGAGGCGATCCTGGTCTCCGGGGACAACCGGCGCGCTGGCTACGACGAGCCCACTGTCATGCGTAGGTACCTCCTCTCCCAGGGGATTCCCGACCAGGCGATCGCTGTGGACTACGCGGGCTTCGACACCTACGACACCTGCGTGCGGGCACGCAGGATCTTCGGGATTGAACGGGCCCTGCTCGTGACCCAGGACTTCCATGAGCCGCGCGCGGTCGCTATCTGCCGTGCGGTCGGCGTCGACGTCGAGGGCGTCGGCGACTCGCGGGCCCGCAGTGACCGCATCGGGTGGGCGGTCGGCTGGGCGCGCGAGCGAGCGGCGGCGATCAAGGCCGTCGCCGATGTCGTCTCCCGACGAGACCCGACCCTGGGACGCCAGGAGACGAGCGTCAAGGAGGCTGTCGCCTGGACCCGGGAGCGCCGGCGCTGACGAGGGCTGACGCCCACGGCGAAACCGCCGCCACGCTTTGGCACTCGCGTTGACTGAGTGCTAACGCCGACGTAGATTCTCCGTCAGGCGCAGCGGAGTGCTCTCCCGGTCCTGGGATGCAGGGCGGGCACCTTCTGCGACTCGCACTCCTGCATCGTGCCGGACCGACCCCCGCGACGGCGGCCGGGCACGCCTGGGGAGGGCGAACAAGCCGTTCTACTGCACGTTGAAGAGAAGGAGGAGGTCTCCAATGTCGATCTCCATCAAGCCGCTCGAGGACCGTATCGTCGTCCAGACCGCTGAGGCCGAGCAGACCACCGCATCCGGCCTGGTCATCCCCGACACCGCCAAGGAGAAGCCCCAGGAGGGCAAGGTCGTGGCCGTGGGCCCGGGTCGCATCGATGACTCCGGCAACCGCGTGCCCGTCGACGTCGCCGAGGGCGACGTCGTCATCTACTCCAAGTACGGGGGCACTGAGGTCAGCTACGCCGGTGAGGACTACCTCATCCTGTCGGCGCGCGACGTCCTGGCGGTCGTCACCAAGTGAGCCGTTGAGGTCGTGTGCGCCGCCCGGCGCCACGGCATGGTGAAGAAGGGGGAGGCACCCTTGAGGTGCCTCCCCCTTCACCGTGCGTGCACGGAACCTGCTCCATGGAGGCGCCGTGTCTGGATGATTGTCTCGAGATGGGAATGTCCGTGCTGTCGATTCCCTGGAGCGGGGCGGAGCGTCAGGCCGGCTCGTCGGTGAGGCGGCGTGCCTGCCGCTCGTAGTATGCGCGCCGCTCCTCCTCACTCATGCCTCCCCAGACGCCGTAGGGCTCGCGGGTGCTCAGGGCGTGGTCCCGGCACTCGTCCAGGACGGGGCAGTCCTGACAAATGGCCTTTGCTCGTTCGTCCCGTCGTCGACGGGAACCGCCTCTCTCTCCTTCGGGGTGGAAGAAAACCGAGGAGTCCATGCCGAGGCAGGCCCCCCGGTACTGCCACTCCCAGAGGGTGGAGATCGGGCCGGGCAGACGCGATGAGTCGTGCATTGCCTCCCCTCCTTTGGATATGGCGGTCGGGCACACCGAACGTGATGCGCTATATCTAACGATAAGATCGCGCGGTGCGTTAATCAAGAAGAATCATTCTATCTCACAACGAAACTTTCTCCAGATTTGCTGGATGTTGGCGTTCTGGATGTCTGAAAACGTGCGCCAGAATGTGGCGCTCGAATAGCAGAAACGTTTTGTGAATGATGTGTGTCTGAGGAGCATCTTTTTTCTGAAACGTTCCGCATTCATTGTCGCTTTATTTCTGAGACGCCCATCACCTCGGTGCGGTGGTCTCGCCGTCGGGCCGGCTGCCGTGTCGGCCGTCGGGTCGAGTGCTCCGCTCTGCCCTCGGGGCGCGTCGGTGCCGGACGGCTCGATGGGGACGGCTGTGTGGAGGCCGGTGGGCCAGCGGGCGGACAGGCCGGCGCCGGCGGATATGCACAGGGTGGTCAGGTCGTCCTACGATGGCCCCGTGAGCGACTCGATCACCAGCCCTGACGTCTTTGCCCCCACTGGACTCACTTACGACGACGTTCTCCTGCTGCCCAGGCTGACCGACGTCATCCCCTCTGAGGTCGATACGACCTCCAGACTGACCTCGAGGATCAGCCTGGCCACCCCGCTGCTCTCGGCCGCGATGGACACGGTCACCGAGTCGGACATGGCTATTGCCATGGCTCGCCAAGGTGGTATCGGTATCCTCCACCGCAACCTGTCCATCGAGGACCAGGCCCAGCAGGTGCGACGCGTCAAGCGCTCGGAGTCCGGGATGGTCACCGACCCGGTGACCGTCGGACCGGACGCCACCATCGCCCAGCTCGACGAGCTCTGCGGCCACTACAAGGTCTCCGGCCTGCCGGTCGTCGACGCGGGAGGCAACCTTCAGGGGATCATCACCAACCGCGACCTGCGCTTCGTCCCCCCGGAGCGCTGGGCGAGCCTGACCGTGCGCGAGTGCATGACACCGCGTGATCGCCTCATCACCGGCGAGACCGGCATCTCGCGGGAGGACGCCAAGGCGCTCCTGGCCGAGCATCGCATCGAGAAGCTGCCCCTGGTCGATGCCGAGGGGCGCCTCACCGGTCTCATCACCGTCAAGGACTTCGTCAAGACCGAGCAGTACCCCCACGCCACCAAGGACGCCGAGGGGCGCCTCGTGGTGGGTGCTGCCGTCGGCTACTGGGGAGACACGTGGGAGCGCGCTGGGGCCCTGGCTGAGGCCGGCGTGGATGTCCTCATCGTCGACACCGCCAACGGCGGTGCCAAGCTGGCGCTGGAGATGATCTCCCGTCTCAAGTCCGATTCCGCCTTCGGCGGCATCGAGGTCATCGGCGGCAACGTCGCTACCCGGGAGGGCGCTCAGGCGCTCATCGACGCCGGGGCCGACGCCGTCAAGGTCGGGGTGGGGCCGGGCTCCATCTGCACCACGCGCGTCGTCGCCGGCGTGGGGGTGCCCCAGGTGACGGCCATCTACGAGGCGGCTCGCGCCTGCAAGCCCGCCGGGGTGCCCCTCATCGCCGACGGCGGCCTGCAGTACTCCGGTGACATCGCCAAGGCCCTCGTGGCCGGTGCGGAGACCGTCATGCTCGGCTCCCTGCTGGCGGGCTGCACGGAGTCGCCCGGCGACCTCGTCTTCGTCAACGGCAAGCAGTGGAAGCGCTACCGCGGCATGGGGTCGCTGGGGGCCATGAGCTCGCGCGGGCGCACCTCCTACTCCAAGGACCGCTACTTCCAGGCCGACGTCTCCTCGGACTCTAAGATCGTCCCCGAGGGCATCGAGGGGCAGGTCCCTTACTCCGGTGCGCTGGGCGACGTCGTCTACCAGCTCATGGGCGGGCTGCACCAGTCCATGTTCTACGTGGGTGCGCGCACGATCCCCGAGCTCAAGGAGCGCGGTCAGTTCGTGCGGATCACGAGCGCCGGTCTTAAGGAGTCCCACCCCCACGACGTCAAGATGACCGTCGAGGCACCCAACTACAGCGGGCGAGACGGGGTCTGACACATCGCAGCCCAGTTGACCAGACAGACTCAGCGGAACACTGCCGCTCAGGGAGCCGGCCGGAGTGATCCGGCCGGCTCCCTGTGTGCGGGCGTACCTCGCCGGTTGCGCGGCGGGGCACCCGGAGGGGGCTCAGAGCGTGGGGGAGTCGGGCAGCGGCCAGGCGGTCTGGGCCGGTGTGCGTGAGGGGTTCTTGCGCGCCAGCCACTCGTTGAAGGACTCCGCCCAGGTGCGGTGGGCTCGGGCCTGGAAGGCCACGAGCTCATCGGGGCTGAGCTCTGAGAGCTTCGGATGGGCCGTGGCCAGGGCCTCGAGCACATCGAGTGTGGCGGCCACATCCACCTCTGCGGTGTGCAGGGCCTCATCGACGCGCACGCCGTAGACCTCGCAGAGGTCGCCCAGGCGGCGCTTGCCGCGGCGGTAGCGGTCCACGGCCCGGTCCAGGACCAGCGGGTCGGCGATGGGCCCCAGCTCGCGGCCAAGGCGCGAGCGCATTGTGGGCAGCCCGTGGCGAGCGAGCTCGGCCTCCATGAGAGTCAGGTCGTAGGAGGCGTTGAAGGCGACGACCGGGGTGCCGGCCGCCATCGCCGCCACCAGGTGCTCACTGACCTCTGCCAGCACCTCGGTCACCGACCGACCCTCGGCGCGGGCCCGCTCGGTGGTCACGCCGTGGACCGCGGCGGCGGCCTCGGGGATCTCCACGCCGGGATCGGCAAGCCACGTGGTCACCGACTGCGGCCGGACTCCGTCGGCCCGAGGAGCCGCCCGCCAGACGAGCGCCGCCGTGACCAGACGGTCGCCGGAAGGGTCCACTCCGGTGGTCTCGGTGTCGAAGCCGAGCAGGGGGCCCAGGGGCCAGGTGGAGGGAACGGGTGCGGCGGTGTCGGACATGGGGGAGGAGTGCGGGGTGCTCATGGGGCCAGCATGCCACCGGGCTACGACATCAATGCGCCGGTGCCAGTGCGCCTCGCCCGGCTGCCGGCGCCCGCGCAGGCCTCCGCCCCGCCGGTCGCTCCGGTGGATACCGGACCGGCCCCACTAGGATCGGGCCATGAGCACAGAGGTCGAGATCGGACGCTCCAAGCGTGCCCTGCGCGCCTACTCCTTCGACGACATCGCCCTGGTGCCAGCGCGTCGCACCCGGGACACCTCCGAGGTACGCGTGGGCTGGCAGATCGACGCCTACCACGTGGATCTGCCGGTCATGGCCTCCCCCATGGACTCGGTGATGAGCCCCGAGACCGCCATCCTGGTGGGACGTCTGGGCGGGATCGGCGTGCTGGACCTGGAGGGGTTGTGGACCCGCTACGAGGACCCCACCGAGGCGCTCGAGCGCATCCGCCGGGCGGATCCGTCCCGGGCCACCAGCGTCCTGCAGGAGGTCTACCGCGCCCCGGTCAGGCCCGAGCTCATCACTGAGCGGCTCACCCAGATCCGTGCCTCCGGCGTCGTCGTGGCAGGGCGACTCAGCCCCGCCCAGACACAGCGTCACTGGCGCACCGTGGTCGAGGCGGGTGTGGACCTCATGGTCATCCGCGGCTCCTTCGTGTCGGCCGAGCACGTCTCCGGATCCGTCGAGCCCCTCAACCTCAAGCGCTTCATCTACGAGCTCGACGTGCCCGTGGTGGTCGGCGGGGTGACCACCTACACCGCCGCCCTCCACCTCATGCGCACCGGCGCGGCCGGAGTCCTCGTGGGGCAGGGTGGCGGCGCCTCCTCCTCCGTGCGCCAGGTCCTGGGGCTGCACATGCCCATGGCCACCGCCGTGGCCGACGTCGCCGGGGCCCGGCGCGACTACCTCGACGAGTCCGGGGGCCGCTACGTCCATGTCATTGCCGACGGCTCGGTGGGCAACTCCGGCGACGTCGTCAAGGCCATCGCCTGCGGCGCGGACGCCGTCATGCTCGGGGCCGCCCTGGCCCGGGCCGAGGAGGCTCCCGGCGGCGGTTACCACTGGGGCGCCGAGGCCCGCCATGAGCGCCTGCCGCGGGGCTTCCGCAGCCACGTGGGCACAGTGGGCACCATGGCCGAGATCCTCAACGGCCCCTCCGACCGCGCTGACGGCACGCTCAACCTCATGGGCGCCCTGCGCCGCACCCTGGCCACCACCGGCTATGCGGACGTCAAGGAGCTCCAGCGGGTCGAGGTCGTCCTGGCGCCATACACCGGTTCTTGAGGAGGCCTCCTCGACGAACCGTGATTTTGACGGGAGGAACAGTGCAACAGAGCCGTGATCTCGGGTAGTCTCGGCCGGGACAGCAGCCGCTGCGCTGCTCAGATCGGTGTGGGGGCATGATCCGCTTCCCACACTGTTAGCCCCCACATGTCACAAGGAGCTTCACATGGCCCAGGTCACCGCCACCATCGCTTCCAAGGTCGGTCTGCACGCCCGTCCTGCTGCCACCTTCGTCAAGGCCGTCGCCGAGAAGGGCGTCCCGGTCACCATCGCCAAGGAGGGCGGCGCTGCGGTTGACGCCTCCTCCATCCTCGGTGTGATGACCCTGGGCGCCGGCTTCGGCGACGTCGTCACCCTGGCCTCCGATGCCGACGGCGCCGAGGCGGCCCTCGAGGACCTCAAGGCCCTCCTGGAGACCGACCTGGACGCCTGAGAACAGGCCCAGCCGGACGGGGCGCGCTCCACTGCGGGGCGCGCCCCGTCCGCGTTGAGACGCAGACAAGTACCCGTGTCGAAGAGCGTTGCGGACCCGCCATGAGCATTGCCATCGCCCTCGTGCCCTCCCTGCTGTTCGGGGCACTGTCCCTTCTTCTCGGAGCCTTCCCCACCGACATCCGCCGCCAGAACACCGCGGTCATGGTGGGAGCGGGAGCCGTCTCGCTCGGATGCGCCGCCATGCTCGGCTCGCCCTGGTCCCTGAGCGCCACCGTGTGGGGCGTGGCCTGCGGACTCATGTGGACCGGTGGGCAGGTCTTCGTCCTGTGGGCCTTCCGCGCCTGGGGCGTCAGTCGCACCATGCCTCTGACCACCGCCCTCCAGCTCCTGCTCAACGCCACCCTGGGCGTGAGCCTCTTCGGTGAGTGGCGCGCTCCCGGGGCCCTGATCTTGGGGATGGTGGCGCTCGCGCTCATCATGCTCGGCGCCGCCGCCTGCTCCTGGCAGGAGCGCACCGGCCCCGGTCCCACTCCCGCGCAGCGACGTGCCGGTCTGCTGGCCACCGCCGCCTCAGCCGTCCTCTACGGCTCCTACCCCTCGCTGCTGCGCGCCGTCGAGGTACCCCCGGCCCACGCCGTCGGACCCATGGGGCTGGGACTGTTGGCTGGTGCCGGACTGTGCGCCCTCATCCTGCCGCGGCGCGCGCCCCTACGAGGCCCGAGGATCGTTCCGGCCGCGCTCGCCGGGGGCCTGTGGGCGGTCGGTAACGCCCTCATGCTGCGCTCGACGGCGGCTGTTGGTGTGGCCTCCGGCTTCACCCTCTCCCAGCTCGGCTTCGTCCTGGCCACCATCGGTGGTCTGACCATCCTGGGGGAGGAGCGCACCGGGCGGGAACGCACGGCGGTGGCCGCCGGCGTCGCGGCAGCCGTCGTCGGCCTAGTCCTCATGGGCCTGGCGACCGGCATGGACACCGGCGCGTCCCCCTCACAGTAGCCGGTGCTCTGGAGGCGGATCTTCTGACCTGAGTTGCACAGTTTTTAGTGCCCTGTTGGGATGCTCAGGGCGGTGAGGATTTCTTCGGCTTCGGGGGTCAGGGGGTCGGCGGCGGTGAGGTGGTGGCCGTTGAGGTTGATGGTGATCTCCTGGAGGGGCTTGAGGGTGCGGATGATGCGTTTGATGCTGATCCCGGTGGTGTCCTGGAGGTGTCGGGCGATGGCCAGGGCTGCCATGACCACGGTCAGGTGCGCCTCGATGGCATCGCGGGTGTGGTGGAAGACGGGGCGGGCTCTCAGGTCGTGCTTGCTCATCGGCGAAGGACTGCCCGGGCGTGCCACAGCTCGTGATACGAGGAGACGACCTCACCGGCGCCCATGAGATGCGCGGGAATGTTGGTGACGTAGCCCTTGAGCCCCACCAGGGAACGGGCCCTGGCCAGGGAGGCCTCATCCAAGGTGGCGTCACCGGCGTGGGTGGTGACAAAACGCGTGCCCTTGGGACGCTTCTCACCGGCGACGGATGGCCCGGGCGCGGTTCTCCTGGGCGATCAGGGTCCGAGTGTCCCTGGCGGCGCGCTTCTTGGAGTAGGCCCACACCGCCCGCCACGACCCCGGGTGAGTGTCCGGGTCCCAGACGGGCTCAGCCCTGAGGCTCTTATCCCGCTCGGTGTTCGAGCCCCTCCTGGGGGTGATGG
>NZ_VICC01000002.1 GCF_006546825.1 Actinomyces oris | reverse complement strand
TGTCCACCTACCTGCTCCTGGTCCGTGCGCGCTTGGGAGTGGAGGGCTACTTGTGGTCCTACACGATTGGATACCTGGTGGGTGGTCTTGCCGCCTTCCTGGGGTCGGCCGAGTACCGGTTGCTGGCTCCGTTCCGGGTCGACCGGGTACTGCTGCGCCGGATGCTTGTCTACAGCCTGCCGCTCGTGCCCAACCTGCTGTCGTGGTGGCTGGTCAGTGTCTCCGGCCGGTACGTGGTCCTGTGGGGCAGCGGCCTGGCGGCTGCCGGGCTCTTCACCGCGGCGAGCAAGATGCCGGCGCTGGTCAACATCGTGGCCTCCGTGTTCCAGCAGGCCTGGCAGTACTCGACCGCCCGCGAGATCGACTCGCCCGACCGTGGCGCATTCTTCGGTGTTGTGATGAGGGGGTACTCGCTGGCGACCCTGTCAGTCGCCGGGCTGGTCATCGCCCTGAACCGGCCGATCTCCAGAGTGATGCTCCAGGCCGAGTTTGCTGAAGGATGGCGCTACGTCCCTCTGCTCATGCTGGCGGCGACCTTCGGGGTCATGACCATCTTCTTCGGCACCTTCTACCAGGCGCTCATGAACAGTCGCATGCTCATGGTCTCCACCATGATGGGGGCGGTGGTCAACGTGATCCTCGGTGTGGCTCTCGTACCGTTCATGGGGCCGTGGGGTGCCGGCCTGGCCGGAGCAGTGGCCTACGCCCTCGTCCTGGTGGTGCGAGCGCGAGACCTCAGGCGCCGCATCGACCTGCCCATGGACCGCTCGCGCCTGACCTACCAGCTCGCGCTGCTCAGCGTCATGGCCGTGTGCACGTCCTTCGACGGCGGCTCATGGCTGAACGGGGCGGTCTGGGTCTGCCTGATCCTCCTGGCGACCAGCGACATGTCAGTGCTGGGTGACGGCGCTCGAGCCGTGGCCGCAGCGTTCGCCGGCAGGCTTGGGCGGCGCTGAGGAGCCCGCGCCGCCCAAGCCGCTCACCGCCGGCCGATGCCGCGGTAGCTCCAACCGGCCGCCTTCCAGGCCTGCGCATCCAGGCAGTTGCGTCCGTCAATGACGTAGCGGTTACGTGCCAGACCGGCCGCCTGGGCGGGGTCAAGATCCTGGTACTCGCGCCACTCCGTGCCGATGATGACCAGGTCGGTTCCCTCCAGGGCGGACTGCGCTGAGGCGGCGACCTCGTAGGGGCGGTTCGTCCTCTGAGCGAGGATCGGGCCGGCGGCCGGGTCGTGCACGACGACCCGCTCGACCATGCCCGACAGCTCCACGGCGAGATCCAGGGCGGGGGAGTTGCGCATGTCGTCGCTGTCCGGTTTGAAGGCGGCCCCGAGGACCGTCACTGTGGCCGCCGACGTGTGCTCGCCGAGGAGCTCAGTGACGGTGCGGATGACGCCGGCACGCATGGTGTCGTTGACGCGATCGACCTCCGCGAGGAAGGCCAGGGCGTCGCCGACGCCGAGCTCGCCGGCGCGGGCCTGAAAGGCACGGATGTCCTTGGGCAGACAGCCTCCGCCGAAGCCGATACCGGCGCGCAGGAACCGGCGCCCGATACGGTCATCCATGCCGATCGCCTCAGCGAGGGCCGTCACATTGGCACCCGCGGCGTCGCAGACCTGGGACATGGCGTTGATGAAGGAGATCTTCGTGGCCAGGAAGGCGTTCGCACTGATCTTGACCAGCTCGGCGGTGGCGTAGTCCATGACCAGACGCGGGGTGCCGGCGGCCAGGATCTGCGCGTAGACCGCGTCCATCGTCTCCCGGACGCGGCCGGCGGCGTCGGGATTCTCCGGCAGGCCGTAGACCATCCGGTCCGGACGCAGCGTGTCCTGAACGGCGAAGCCCTCCCGCAGGAACTCCGGGTTCCACAGCAGCAGCGCCCCGGTCGGCTCGATCAGCTGGGACAGACGGGCGGCGGTGCCAACGGGAACCGTGGACTTGCCGGCGACCACCTCAGGGCCGCTGGTGCAGTGCCCCAGGTGGGGGAGCATGGCGGTCACGGCTGCGTCGACGTACGTCATGTCCGCCGCCCCCGACTCGGACTGCGGTGTGCCCACGCCGATGAAATGGACCTGGGCTCCCTCAATGGCGGAGAAGTCCTGAGTGAAGGTCAGGCGTCCGGCCTCCACGTTACGGGCCAGAAGCCCTTCCAGTTCGGGCTCGAAGAACGGCGCCCTGCCGTTACTCAGAAGATTTACCTTGCGAGCATCGACGTCCACGCCCACCACATCATGTCCAAGCTCCGCCATTGACGCAGCGTGAACAGCACCGAGATATCCGCAACCAATCACTGACAAACGCATGGAGGAAGCCTAGGCAGGCATACGGGGGGTATGTCTACCCCTATACCCATAGGGTTCCCTGGTGAATTCCTCAAATATTTCACCGAGAATTAGGATGTATTTATCGAGTTTTTGTACAACAATCATGGTAGTCGTATTGTCGAAGCCGCCCGAATGGGCTTGTGCCCCGAAAAAGATTTAAGAAGAAATCGTTGTTCGGGTGCGGACCTTGCTGTGAGAGATTGCGCTCACGTGATTCTCCTGCCGACCATGATGACGGGGCGGTGGTCGGGAGGCTTCGGGCCTCGGCTAGATTAGGGCTGGGAGGGGGTGCTTGAGAGAGCCTCCGCCCAACCCGTCACGTCGAGCAAAGGATGGCACAGTGCCCGTAGACGACGACTCCAAGCAGGTCAGGCCCGGCGCCGCCTTCGGCATCCCCGAGGGGGCCATGGGGGAAGAGGTCGTCGACGCCGTCTTCGGCCAGGCCGGCATCGACCCCGAGCTCCTGCCCTATCTGGAGGCCGCAGGCGCCCCCGACCTGGCCGAGGGCGAGGGGCTGACCGTCTCCGAACTTCAGGAGGCCGGTGCTCAGCGACAGGCCGACGCCGAGTCCCAGGACCGCGAGGACCTTGAGGCTCTGCGCGAGCTCGTTGCCGCCAATATGATCCCCGGCGGTGACACTGATCGCCTCGAGGAGCTCCTGGCTGAGGTGGACGCCGACGACTCCGACGACTGGGATTCCTGGGAGCCCCAGCTCGCCGACGACTCCGAGGGTGAGCACCTGCGCGATCTGCAAGCCGCCGCCCGCGGCGTCGAGGTCACCGCCCGCATGCGCGAGGTCGAGGCTGAGATCCTCGCGCGCGCTCCCGAGCACCAGGTCCAGCCCTCCCTGGAACGAGTCGAGGCCGTCCTCGACCTCCTGGGCAACCCCGAGCGCACCTACCGCACTGTCCACATCACCGGCACCAACGGCAAGACCTCCACCGCCCGTATGACCGAGCGACTGCTGGCCGCCGGCGGCATGCGCACCGGCCGCTTCACCTCCCCGCACCTGGCCACCATCCGCGAGCGCATCAGCCTCGACGGTGAACCGATCAGTGAGGAGGGCTTCATTGCCGCCTGGGAGGATGTGGCCCCATACGTCGCCATGGTCGATGAGCGCTCCCAGACCGCCGGCGGACCGCGCCTGTCCTTCTTCGAGGTCCTGGCCGTCATGGCCCTGGCCGCCTTCGCCGACTACCCCGTCGACGTCGCCGTCATCGAGGTGGGCCTGGGCGGGCGGTGGGACGCCACGAACGTCATCGGCTCCGACGTCGCCGTCATCACCCCGATCGGGCGCGACCACGAGCGCTGGCTGGGCTCGTCGATCACCGAGATCGCTCACGAGAAGGCCGGCATCATCAAGGACGGCTGCACCGTCATCGTCGCCCACCAGGTCCCCGACGCCGCCGCCGAGATCGAGCAGGCCGCAGCCTCTCACCGGGCCATCGTGCGCCGGGAGCGGGACCCGCAGGAGGACCCCACCTCACCGGAGGCCGGCGTCCTGCAGGTTCTCGACCGCCAGCTCGCCGTCGGCGGTCAGCTGGTCACCTTCGCCACGGCTGCGGCCGTCTACGAGGACGCCTTCGTCCCGCTGCACGGGGAGTACCAGGCCCACAACGCCCTGCTCGCCCTGGCTGCCGCCGAGGCCGTCCACGGCGGGCGCCGGCTGCCGGCGCGCATCGTCGAGGACGGTTTCGCCTCCGTCACCAGCCCGGGCCGCCTGGAGGTGCTGCGCTCCTCACCCACGGTCCTGGTCGACGCCGGACACAACCCCCACGGCATCGAGGCCCTCACCGGAGCCATCGAGGAGGCCTTCGGCTTCCAGCACCTCGTGGCGGTTCTGGGTGTCATGGCCGACAAGGACGCCGAGGGCATCCTGGCGGGCCTGGAACCGGTGACCGACGCCGTCGTGTGCGTCCCCATCGACTCACCCCGGGCCATGGACGTCGAGGACCTCGGCGAGATCGCCCGGGAGGTCTACGGCGCCGACCGCGTCGTGGTGAGCCAGCAGCTCGGCGAGGGAGTGGAGCGGGCGGTCGCCCTGTCCGAGGGGTATGACGCCCCGCTGACCGCCTCAGGAATCCTCATTGTCGGCTCCGTGGTCCTGGCCGCCGAGGCCCGCGCCCTGTTCGGCCGGCCCTGACCGGGGCGTCCCGCCCCTGCGGCGGTGCGCCTCAAGGCCCAGTTCCACCTGCGGAGGCGTGTTCGTTTGGGCTGCTCGCAGGCCCTGCGGTCATCTCAGCGCGCGAGGCGGCAAGAGGCGTGAGAGGATGGGGGAGCGAGCGGGCGGTGAGCATCTCGTCGGCTTGCTCCGGCGCACCCCACGGGCGTTCCCAGGACGCGTCGGGCCCCATCGGGGCCGTGCGGAGCCCGATCACAGCCGCATGGTCGTCCTTCACCCTCGGGTGCGTGGCGCTCATGCCTGGAACCAACACCTGCTAAGACCCGAGAAGGAAGCAGTATGTCCTTAGACGCCGCCTGGGCCCTTGACTGGGCCCGTCGCGCCGCCGAGCTGATCGCCGAGAACCGCGCGGAGCTGACCGAGCTGGACCGAGCCATCGGAGACGCCGACCACGGGGACAACCTGGAGCGCGGCATGAAGGCGGTGGTCTCCAAGCTCGATGCCGCTCAGCAGTCCGGAGGTATCCCAGCAAGTCCCGGAGGGGTCCTCAAGCTCGTCGCCACCACGCTCATGGCCACCGTCGGTGGTGCCGGTGGGCCACTGCTGGGAACGGCCTTCCTCAAGGCCGCCCGCTCCAGTGAGGCTGCCGCTTGGGGGCCTGGGGACCTGGCTCGCGCCCTGGAGGAGGCCACCTCGGGTCTGGAGGCCAGAGGATATGCCATCAGCGGTGACAAGACCATGGCCGATGCCTGGCGGCCCGCGGCGATGGCCGCCAGGGAAGCCGCCGAGAGCGGGCAGGACGAGGTCGGTGTTCTCGCCGCAGCCGCACAGGCCGCGGCCACGGGTGCCCAGAAGACCGAGCCTCTCCAGGCCCGTCGTGGTCGGGCCTCCTTCCTAGGGGAACGCTCCTGCGGCCACCGCGATCCCGGAGCCCAGTCCTCCGCACTCATCCTTCAGGCCGCCCTCGATGCCGCCCGAGACCGCGCCGCCGACCCGATCCTGGTCGTCGAGCAGGCCTGATTTCACCGGCCCCGCCATGGCAGGTAGGCGCCCGGACCCGTTATGGTCCATCTGGTCCCTCCAATGCCAACCCACCAAGGAGCCCCCATGGCAAGCACCCCCAACGCCGGCCGCATCCTCATCCTCATCAAGCCCGACGCCGTCGAGCGTCGCCTCACCGGTGAGATCCTGCGTCGTATCGAGGCCAAGGGGTACGCCCTGACGGCTCTGAAGGTCCTCGCTCCCACCGAGGAGATCCTCGCCCAGCACTACGCCGAGCACGTGGACAAGCCCTTCTACCCCGGCGTCGTGGAGTACATGACCTCCGGCAACGTGGTGGCCGCGGTCGCTGAGGGGCAGCGTGTCGTCGAGGGCGTGCGCAGCCTCATGGGCCCCACCGACCCCACCACGGCCGCACCAGGCACCATCCGCGGAGACCTAGGACGGGACTGGGGCACCCCCGCCATCCTCAACCTCGTCCACGGCTCGGACAGCGACGAGTCCGCAGCCCGAGAGATCGCCATCTGGTTCCCCGAGCTGGCCGACTGACCTGCAGCCCCTCCCGCAGGGCGCCTGACGCGCGACGCGAGACGACGGTGGTGCGCCTCCTGAGAAGGAAGGCGCGCCACCGTCGTCTCATGTGGCCGGCGAGAGCCGATGAGGCCCCGCTCAGGCCCGCTCGGCCCTCCTGAGGACCTCCTTGAGGGGGACTCGGGCGCCGGTGCGGGTCACGGCCATGGTGTAGATCGCCGCCGCCACGCGCACCAGCAGCGGCAGGAAGACGAGCGCGAGCCCCAAGGCGATCAGCTGCTCGGTCCAGGAGGAGACCCCCAGCACCAGGCGCGCCGGCATCATGAAGGGAGCGAAGGGCGGCAGGTAGGACAGCACTCGGAAGGTCATGCTGTTGGTGTCCCCGGTGGCCATCAAGAAGCTCAGGACATAGGGGATCATTGAGAGCATGACCAGGGGCATGCTCACCGAGCTGACGTCCTCCTGGCGGCTCACGAGTGAGGCGGCGGCCCCGAAGGCGACCGCGAAGATCGCGTAGCCCACGATCATCCACACGATCATCGCGACAAGCACTCTGTCCAGGTTGAGACTGATGTCCGGCATGACTCCGGTTGCCTTCGCGGTGACGACTCCTGCCACGGCGACGGCCCCCGTGGTCAGGACCGAGGCGATACCGATCCCCAGGATCTTGCCGGCCAGTAGCGAGCTGGGCCGCACGCAGGCCAGGAGGATCTCCACGATCCGGCTCGACTTCTCCTCCACCACCCCCTGGGCGATGAACTGGCCGCCGCCCATGATGGCGAACAGCAGCAGGACGTCAATCGTCATGAGGACCGCGTAGCGCGAACCGAAGTCGGCCGAATCGCGTTGAGGGGCGTGGAGCACTGTCACCTCGGGTTTGGCGGCACTGAGCTGGGAGGCCACCTGGGCGGGGTCGCCTCCCAGGGACGCGATCTGCTGGCCCAGAGCCGACTGCTGAAGGAAGGCCGTGACCCCTGAGACGACTGCGTCGTCGGCCGACTTCTCCACCGTGATGGTGGGGGCCGAGCCGGAGACGTCCAGGACCATGTCCACGTGCGGCGTGCCCTCGGGGGTGTCGTCTGCCAGGACGTCCTTGGCCTGGTGAGCCGAGACGTCAACGAGCTCGATCGTCTCCCCGTTGGAGGCGGCCACCTTGTCCAGGCCAGCGGCCTGGGAGAGGGACATGCCCTTGAGCCCGACCCGGTAGGCCTGGTCCTGGCCGGCGGTGTAGAGCTTGACGCCGACGATGCCGCCGACGGCGGCAATGAGCAGCACCAGGGTCAGGATGATGGTCGACTTCTTCAGCAGGTGCGCCCGCAGCTCGCGGCCGGTGACCAGGGCGATCTCCTGACGGCGAGTGATGGGGGTGGTCCGGTCGCTCATCAGTGCGCCTCCTTCGTCTCATTGGTGTCGGCGGTTTCCTCACGGGAGGGCGTGGTCAGCACGTCCCGGAAGATCTCGGTGAGCCGGTGGCGCACCGGGCCGAGCTCGCGCACCGTCCCCAGGCGCTGGGCGGCGCTCAGCAGCGCCTGCTCATCGGCTCCCGCCGCGGTGATGACCAGGCGGCCGGCATCATCGAGCTCGACCGCTGGTGCGGGCAGGTTCAGAGAGGCTGCCTCCACCGGTGCGCTCCCCGCGGCCTGCTCGACGACGACCCGCCACCGGGGCGTCTCGGTGGCCTGCAGCTCGGGAATCGTGCCGTCGGCCACGAGCCGGCCTGAGCGGATGATGACCACTCGGTCGCACAGGCGCTCGACGACGTCGAGCTGGTGGGAGGAGAAGAGGGTGGGCACGCCTGCGGCCGCCCGCTCCAGGAGGACCTGGCTCATGACGTCCACGGCCACCGGGTCCAGGCCGGAGAAGGGCTCATCGAGAATGAGCAGCTCGGGGTCGCTCACCAGTGCGGCGGCCAGCTGGACGCGCTGCTGGTTGCCCAGCGACAGGCTCTGCACCTCGTCGCCGCGGCGCCCCTCCAGGCCCAGACGCTCGGTCCACCGCTCTGCAGCCGCCTTGGCGGCGGAGGCGGACAGTCCGTGGAGGCGGGCCAGGTAGACGAGCTGCTCGGCCACCTTCATCCGGGGGTAGAGGCCGCGCTCCTCGGGCATGTAGCCGATGGTGCGTCGGATGGCGGCGTCCACGGGGGCGCCCATCCAGGTCACGGCGCCGGAGTCGGCGGCGAGCACCCCCATGACGATGCGCATCGTGGTGGACTTGCCCGCCCCGTTAGAACCGACGAAGCCGACGATCTCGCCGCGGTTCAGGGACAGGGAGAGATCATCCAGGGCCTGAAGGCTCCCGAAGCGTTTGGACAGGCGGGACAGTTCGAGCATCGTGGCTCCTTCGGGTTCGGGGACGGGGCGACGAGGCTGGTCGAGCGGGTGCATGAGCCCCGTGCTCGACCACCTTAATATGGAAAGTCTGCTTGTCTATCGCGGTCATGTCAAGTCCCTTTGTCGTGCCTGTCCCCGACTCAACCGCCCGCGCTGTTAGGGTGGCACCCGTGCACCTCAAGACGTTGACGATCAAGGGATTCAAGTCCTTCGCCTCGTCAACCACCCTCCGCCTGGAGCCCGGCATCACCGCGGTGGTCGGCCCCAACGGCTCCGGCAAGTCCAATGTCGTCGACGCCCTGACCTGGGTTATGGGGGAGCAGGGCGCCAAGAACCTGCGCGGCGGCTCCATGGCCGACGTCATCTTCGCCGGTGCCGGCTCCCGCCCGGCCCTCGGGCGCGCCGAGGTCTCACTGACCATTGACAACACCGACGGCGTCCTGCCGATTGACTACACCGAGGTCACCATCTCGCGCACCCTGTTCCGCGGTGGCGGGTCGGAGTACCGCATTAACGGCAGTCCCTGCCGCCTCCTCGACGTCCAGGAGCTCCTCAGTGACACGGGCCTGGGGCGCCAGATGCACGTCATCGTCGGGCAGGGGCAGCTCGATGCGGTCCTGAGCGCCACGCCTGAGGACCGCCGCGGCTTCATCGAGGAGGCCGCCGGCGTCCTCAAGCACCGCAAGCGCAAGGAGCGCGCCCTTCGCAAGCTCGAGTCCATGGCCGCTGACCTCGCCCGCGTCGCCGACCTCACCCAGGAGCTGCGTCGCCAGCTCGGCCCCCTGGCCCGGCAGGCCGCCATCGCCCGGCGCGCCCGGAGCATCCAGGTCGAGGTCCGTGACGCCACCGCCCGGCTCCTGGCTGACGACGTCGTCCAGGCCCAGTCCCTCCTGGAGGCCGGTGACGAGGACAAGGAGGCTTTGGCCCGGCGCCGCAGCGCCGTCGAGGAGGCCGAGCGTGTCGCCAGGGCGCGCCTGAGCGAGTTGGCCGCCATCGAGACCACCTCCGCCCAGCGCCTCGCCCGGGCCGGCGGCATCTGGGAGGGGCTCACCGGCGCGGCCCAGTCCCTCGGGGCGCTCGCGGACGTGGCCGGTGAACGGATCCGGCTCCTGGCCTCCGCCCCGGCCCCGAGCCACGGCACCGATCCTGAGGAGCTCGAGCGGCGGGCCGAGGCCGCGGGCCGGGAGGAGGCGGAGCTCGCCGACACCCTCGAGGCAGCCCGCACCGCGCTCAGCGACGCCACCCGGGTGCGTGCGGACGCGGAGACTGCCGAGAAGGCAGCCGACCAGGAGCTCTCAGCGGCTCAGCGTCGCGTCTCAGACAGACGTGAGACCATCGCCCGAGCCGGCGGACGCGTCGCCTCGGCCCGCAGCCGCCACGAGGCCAGCCTGGCCGCCCTGGAGCAGGCGCGCAGCGCTTTGCGCGCTGCCGAGGCTCGCGAGGACAGCGCCCGGGCCGCCCTGGCTGAGGCCGGGGGAGAGGCGGAAGCGGCGCAGGCGGCCGCCGGTGGTGCGCGGGACGCCGTCGTTCCAGCGCAGGTACCTGCCGAGGCCGGCGCGGCTGCCGACGCGGCGGTGCGGGCTGCCGCTGTGCACGACGAGGCCGCACGCCACCTGGCCCAGGCCCGTGAAGCGGTCGCGGCCGCGACTGACGCCCGCCGGGAGGCGGCCTCCGACCGGGCCACTTGGACTGCCAGACGCGACACCCTGGCCATCTCCTTGCGTGGCCAGGACGGCACCGCCGCGCTGATGCAAGCCGGTATCGACGGTCTCCTCGGACCGCTTGCCGAGCACCTCAATGTTGAGCGCGGCTGGGAGAATGCCGTCGCCGCCCTCCTGGGAGCGCTCGCCGAGGCCGGCCTGGCCACAGATGCTGAGGCGGCCCTGGCCGGGCTGGATCATGCCCGAAGCCAGGACCTCGGAGCGGTGCGACTGGTGCTGGCTGGCGACCCCTCACTGGGGGGCGCCGACACCGATGATGAGGTGGAGCCGGCTCCCGTTGACGGGGCCCTGGCGGCTCGCGGCCTCGTCAGTTCCGCGCAGCCGGGGCGCCTCGAGCAGGTCCTGGACCGGCTGCTCAAGGTCTCCTGGGTGGTGGAGGACCTCGAGGCCGCCAGGGCCCTGCGCGCAGAGCTGCCCGACGCCGTCGTGGCCACCCGCAGCGGCGACGTCCTGGCGCCCGGCTGGGTCGCCGGGGCCGGCCGGGGGGCCTCCTCGGTCCTCGAGCTCACCGCGGCCCACGAGGAGGCCGACGCTGAGGCCGCTGCCGCCGCACAGGCCGAGACCGAGGCCGACGCGGCCCTGGAGGAGGCCCGTCGCCAGGAGGACGCTGCTCGCCAGGCGCTCAGCGAGGCGCTGTCCGCCCTGCGTCAGGCCGACGCCGAGGCCGCCCGGGCTGCCGAGGCGATGGCCCGGCTGACCTCCGCCGCCCACGCCGCCTCCGAGGAGACCGGGCGTGCTCGCCGGGTGCTGGAGCGCGCCGAGGCCGAGTCGGTCCAGCGCACCGCCGAGCTGGCAGCCGCCACTGCCGCACTGGCCGAGGTGGAGGGCGGGGATGAAACCGCAGAGGCTGCCGAGGGCGCCGACGGTACGGGCGTCTCGGGGAAGAGTGGTGCCGACAGCCTCGAGCGCGCTCTGGAGGCCGCCCGACAGGAGCGTGAGGCCGCTGCGGATGCTGCGCGCCAGGCCCGTGCCGCCGAGACCGATGCCAGGCTCGCCCTGCGCACGGCAGAGGAGCGCGAGCGCTCCAGCCGCGGGCGCGCCGACTCGCTGCGGGCGGCCGCACGGCGTGAACGCGACCAGCGCGCTGCTGCCGAGCGGGCCCAGCAGCGCCGCAGCGCCCAGCTGGCGGTCGCCACCCACGTGCGGGACCAGGCGCGCGCGGCCGCCGAGGCGGCGCGCAACAGTGTGCAGCAGGCGGCCGATGAGCGCGCGGCCATCGAGACCGAGCGCTCCCAGGCCCTGGCCGCCACCAACGAGGTTCGCGAGGAGATCGACCAGCTGACCAAGGAGCTGGGCAGTCTCACCGATGCTGCCCATCGCGAGGAGGTGGCCCGGGCCGAGCAGCGCATGCGACTGGAGGCTCTGGCGGAGCGCGCCATGAGCGAGCTCGGCCTGGAGTTAGACCCCCTCGTGGAGGAGTACGGACCGCACATGCTCGTCCCCGAGCTCAACGAGGAGGCTGATGCCGCCTGCGACCCTGGCTCCGCCGCGGAGCAGGACGCCGCTCAGGCGTCGGCCGGCGGCTCAGGCCATCTGGGCCGCCCCTACGTGCGTTCCGAGCAGGAGAAGCGCCTGGCCAAGGCCTCGCGCGATCTTGCCCGGCTCGGCAAGGTCAACCCGCTGGCCCTGGAGGAGCACGCGGCTCTGGAGCAGCGTCACCAGTTCCTGGCCGAGCAGCTGGCCGACCTCAAGCGCTCGCGGGACGACCTGCTGAGCATCGTCGAGGAGATCGACGCGCGAGTTCAGGAAGTCTTCGCCCAGGCCTACGAGGACACCGCCCGTCAGTTCGCCTCCGTCTTCGACCGGCTCTTCCCCGGCGGGGAGGGGCGGCTGGTGCTCACGGATCCCGATGACATGCTCACCACCGGTATCGAGATCGAGGCGCGCCCCGCCGGCAAGAAGGTCAAGCGACTCTCCCTGCTCTCAGGAGGGGAACGCTCGCTGGCCGCCGTGGCACTCCTGGTGGCGATCTTCAAGGCACGGCCCTCGCCCTTCTATGTCATGGACGAGGTCGAGGCGGCCCTGGACGACACGAACCTGGGGCGGTTGCTGGAGATTTTCACCGAGCTGCGGCGCTCCAGCCAGCTCATCATCATCACCCACCAGAAACGGACCATGGAGGTGGCCGACGCCCTCTACGGCATCACGATGCGCGACGGGGTCACCAAGGCCGTCTCGCAGAGGCTGGCCCAGCCCGACCGCGGTACGGCTGTGACTCCTGATGTCTGAGTGAAACGTGATGAGAATGTGATAGACTGCTGACAGCATGACGCTCGTTTTCAGATATGAGCCATTGTTGTGTCAGGAAGTTGTCAGGTTTTGTTGTTGATTGGACGACAAGTGCGTGCAAAGTCTGGTCAGATCGTAATTCGCAAGGCAGAATCCTAACTATGGGTGTCATGATTCTTCCCCTCGTTGTCGTGCTGGTTGCCGGCCTGCTTGTGCTCGGCATGGTTTGTGCTGAGCGCTTCCCGGTGCGCTCCTGGCCCTCACGCATTCGCAGCGTGGTCCGCAACTCCCAGGAGGTGCGCCTGGCGGAGCAGGACGTCGAGGTCGAGGTCGTGCCCCAGGAGGTCAGCCTGTCCGACCTCATGACGCGTGAGGGGCCGGCGGCCTACGCCGGCACCGAGGGCTTCGGAGGGCTGGTCGGCGTCGTCGGAAAGGCGATGGACGCTGCCGAGAGGACCCGTGGCTCCGCCGGCGCCCGGCGTCGCGCTCAGGCGCATGAGCCGGCAACCGGTGGTCTGTCGCAGTCTCAGAGTTGAGTAGCGGCGGTCGTCTCGTGAAATACTGCGGTCAACGTTTTTTCACGACTATGTGATGCCGAGATGACGCTACTTCTCGATGAAATCCTGGCCGTGGGAGATCGCCGCTCCGATACCCTCTCGCACTTTCTCCCACTGTCCTAGAGCCGCTATGGTCTCAGGGCGATACGGCTCACTGGGCATTGCCGCTACGACGGCGGCCCGTCCTGCAGCACGTCAACAGGCGTGCTGCAGTTTTCTTCATGCCACAGCTGCGTCGCACGCCGATAACCCCCATGCCATCGTGCCGTCCGCGGGCGAGAGGCGACCCGGGCAGGCCGACCCCGCCACAGGGAGCCCATGATCGGGCATGATGGGCCCATGGAACCGATCCTCATCGTTCTCGGCATCATCCTGGTCATCGTCATCGGAGGAGGGCTGTGGCTCTACGCCGGCCGACGGCGGGGCCAGGTCTACGACGAGATCAGCGCCCACCAGCCGATGTCCGTGGAGGACCTTCTGCCCTCGGAGGGCGAGGACACTGATGAGGATGCGGAAGGGGCGGGCGCCGCCAAGCCGGCTGCGACGCTGGAGTCCCCCGAGTCCATCCCGGGACGCATGCAGCGCCTGCGCGCCCGCCTGGCCGGTGCCGGCGGCTTCGGCAAGGCGGTCCTGTCCGTCCTGTCCCGAGGAGACCTCACCGAGGAGGACTGGGAGGAGATCGAGGACACCCTGCTCACCTCCGACCTCGGCATCGAGGTGACCACCTCCCTCATGGACGAGCTGCGCACCCAGGCCAAGGTTCTGGGAACTTCCGACCCCGAGGCGGTGCGCACTGTCCTGCGCGCCGAGCTGCTCAAGCTCGTCGACCCCTCCCTGGACCGCTCCCTCAACCTGGAGCGCCCCACCCCGGCCGAAGGGGCCCAGGGCAAGCCCGCGGCAGCCATCCTCATGGTGGGGGTCAACGGCACCGGCAAGACCACCACCTGCGGCAAGCTCGCCCGCGTCCTGGTGGCTCAGGACAAGACCGTCGTCCTGGGAGCAGCCGACACCTTCCGCGCCGCGGCGGCCGAGCAGCTGAGCACCTGGGGCGAGCGCGTGGGCGTTGACGTCGTGCGCTCCGAGAAGGAGGGCGCCGACCCCGCCTCAGTCGCCTACGACGCAGCCCGTGAGGCCGCCGCCCAGGAGGCGGACGTCGTCGTCGTCGACACCGCCGGGCGACTGCAGAACAAGGCCGGCCTCATGGATGAGCTGGGCAAGATCAAGCGCGTCATGGAGAAGATCGCCCCGGTCGGCGAGATCCTCCTGGTGCTGGACGCCACCACCGGCCAGAACGGCATGCGTCAGGCCCAGGTCTTCTCCGAGGCCGTGGGCGTCACCGGCATCGTGCTCACCAAGCTCGATGGCACCGCCAAGGGCGGCATCGTCGTCACTGTCCAGAAGGAGCTGGGCGTGCCCGTCAAGCTCGTGGGCCTGGGGGAGGGCGCCGACGACCTGGCCCCCTTCGACCCGGAGGGCTTCGTCGACGCGCTGCTGGGCTGAGCCCGCGAACCGACGCCCCAGCGGACCACGCCGCAACACCTGTGGCCACCCGCCTCGTCTCAGGGCGCGGGTGTCCACAGGTATCAAGGCCGGTCGGAGTGGGGCCTGCTCCCTCGCCGCACCCCGCGCTACTCGATGATCCAGCCCTTCTGGGCGGCGATGTGCACCGCTGCGGCCCGGGTGGGGGCGCCGGTCTTGGCCATTGCCTGGGACAGGTGGTTTCGGGTGGTTCCCTCTGAGAGGTGGACTCGCCGGGCGACCTCGGAGACGGTGGCGCCATCGGCCGCCGCCTGGAGCACCTCGGTCTCCCTGGCAGTCAAGGGGGAGTCCCCGAAGATGAGCGAGTCGGCGGCCAGTGCCGGGTCGACGACGCGCAGCCCGGCATGGACCCGGCGCACCGACTCGGCGAGCTCGGTGGCCGGGGCATCCTTGACGACGAAGCCGTGCGCCCCGGACTGAATGGCGCGCCGCAGGAATCCGGGACGCCCGAAGGTCGTCACGATGAGGACCCTCGTGGCCGGCAACCGCTCCAGGAGACTCGCGGTCGCGCTCAGCCCGTCGGTGCCGGGCATGTCAACGTCCATGAGGACGACGTCGGGCCGGTGCTCGAGCGCGACGGGCAGAACATCGTTCCCGTTCCCGACCTGGGCGACGACCTCGATATCGGTCTCCAGGGCGAGCAATGCGGCCAGCGCCCCGCGCACCATGGCCTGGTCATCGGCCAGCATCACTCGGATCATCGCTCAGCTCCGTCTACTCAAGGTTCCTCAGGGCCGACGACACGAGTGCTCGCCGGAGTTCGGGGTGCCCGACCGGCTCACCGGCTCGCGTCGGCCGCCATAGGTGAGGATAGACGGCGGGCGCGCACCCTCAGGACGGTGCCGCTGCCACTGGAGGGGGCCTCGATGGTGAGGTCGGCGCCGTTGTCCTGACAGCGCTGGCGCAGCCCCTCCAAGCCGTGACCGTCACCGGCGGCGGCCGAGTCGAGCCCGATACCGTCGTCGGCCACCTCAATGGAGTCGGCGCTCAGCACCACCCTGCAGTGCGAGGCGTGGGCATGGCGCACGATGTTGGTGACGCCCTCGCGCACCACCCAGGCGAAGAGCTCGCGCAGCTCGGGATCGACGATCTCGACGGTCAGCGGGAGGTCGGCGCGGATGCCGGCCGAGGTCAGGACGTTCGTGGCGCGCGCCAGCTCGCCGGCCAGGCTCAGCTCTCGGTAGCTGTTGACAGTGGCGCGCACGTCGGCCAGGGCAGAACGTGCCAGGGACTGAACCTCGGTCAGCTCCGCCTTGGCCTGATCGGGGGCGGCATCGACGAGTCTGGTGGCGAGCTCGGTCTTCAAGGCGATGACTGTCAGCGAGTGCCCCAGGATGTCGTGCATGTCCCGGGCCATGCGGTTGCGCTCCTCGTTGATCTCCAGCTCGTGGGTGCGCTGCTCCAGAACGCGGGCCACCCACCGCTGCTCCATGATGTAGCGCCCGAAGACGCAGGCGCCGCCCGCACCGAGCAGAGCGATCCAGGCCCCTTCACTTGCGGACCAGGAGGGACTCATCCTGGGAACGAGGAACAGTGTGCCAGCGAGGATCGCGATGGGGCCGATGGACGCCTGCCAGGGCAGGGAGAAGGCCAGGACAACGGCCAGGAAGACCACCAGCTGCAGGCTCTGAGGGCCCACGCCGAGGGCAGCCCCGATCGCTGTGAGTGCGCCGACCACGATGAGCAACAGACTCAGGCGGCCGGGCCAGGTCAGCCCTTGTCGCACCCGTCTCACGCTGAGCGAGCAGGCGGCGTACAGGCACGCGCAGGAGACGATGGCGCTGACAGCGCCCCACACCCCGCCGCTGGTTCCTCGGGTCAGCCCCTCCCTGACGACCGGAACCATGGAGGCGGCCCACGCGATCCCCCAGCCGACTGCCACAACGCGGGTGCGGCGAGCCCGCGCCTCGTCGGGGGACAGGGCGCGGGCTTTCATGACCCTGATGGTACTCACGGTCTCACACCCGGGCGGTGTCTCGGCCCATCCTCCAGGCGGCCCCGCCCAGGAAGACGGCTAGCCAGGTCAGCACGTTGACCACCCACCACCAGGAGAAGCTCTCGGCACCCATGGGCCACAGCGCCAGGTTGTGCAGCCCGTACATGGGGGTGAAGCTGCCGATGCGATCCATGGTGGAGCCCGGTGTCAACGGGATGAACATGCCGCCGAGAAAGGCGAGCAGGGCCATGAGCGGGCCGACCACCTGCATGGCGTTGTCCGAGGGCAGGAGGTAGCCGACGAACAGTCCGAAGGCGACGAAGACCAGGGAGCCGAGCCAGATGATGAGGGCCGAGGCGATCCAGACCTTCGCCGGCATCTGCGCGTGTCGCACGGGGCCGCAGGCGTAGACGGCGCCGATGGCCAGGGCGCTGATGAGCATCCCCACGATCGCCTTGGCGGTGATGTAGGCGATGGGCTTGAGCGGGGTCAGACGCAGCTGGCGGCTCCATCCTGAGGCCCGCTCGGTGCTCACGGCCGCTCCTGCCCCGGTGGTGGTCATGAGTGCGCCGTACAGGGCCATGCCGATCATCATGTTCGCTACGACGTTGCCGTTGCCGTAGGGCATGGCGGAGTAGTCGGTGGTGGTGAACATGAGGAAGAAGGCCACCGGAAGAACGATCGAGAAGATGACGGAGCGACGGTTGCGCAGGCGCCGGCGCACCTCGAGCGACAGCAGAGGAAGGCTCAACCCTCCCAGCGGTGGCGCGGTCCGGGAGGACAGATCGAGGCGCTTGACTACTGATGAGGCGGAGGAGGACGAGGAGGACTGAGAAGAGGACATTGCGGTTCCGGTGGAGGTAGTGGGCGGGAGGGTGACGGTGTTGCCGGGGCGGGCGGAATGGCTCATGCTGACGCTCCGGCATTAGGGGTGGAGGCGCTGTCGCTGGTCAGGGCCACGAAGGCGTCCTCCAGTCCCCGGCTGGTGATCTCCAGGTCCTGGGCGAGGTGCTCGCTAAGGAGGAGCGCGGCCACGGCGTCGCTGTCGGTCGAGCTCAGGGTGAGCGTGCTGCCCAGGATCTCGACGTCGTGGACCTGCCCACGGTTCTGCGCATCGGCCAGAGCGCTGCGAAGCCTTTCGGGAGCGCAGGTCAGGGTGGCCCTCAGGGTGCGGCCGCTCACGGAGGCGCGGATCTCCGCGGCAGTGCCGTCGGCGATGATGCGCCCATGACGCATCAGGACGATCCGGTCGGCGAAGGCATCGGCCTCCTCGAGGTAGTGCGTGGCGAAGACGATGGTGCGCCCGCGCTCGGCATCGGCGTGGATGGCCTCCCAGAAGCTGCGGCGCCCCTCGACGTCCATACCTGTGGTCGGCTCATCGAGGATGAGCAGTGCCGGATCACTCACGAGCGCCATGGCGAAGCGCAGGCGCTGCTGCTGGCCTCCGGAGCACTTCTTGACGATGCGCGAGGCGAAGTCGGTGACGCCGGCGCGGTGCATGGCCTCCTCGGCGTCGATCCGATGGGAGAAGAGACTTGCCGTCAGCTGCACCGTCTCACGCACGGTGATGTCGGGCAGGAGGCCGGCGGTCTGCATGACTGCGGCGACCAGGCCCCGGTCGACCGCCTGGCGCGGGCTCATCCCGAAGACTCTCGCATCGCCGCTGGTGGGGCGGCTCAGTCCCAGGATCATGTCGATCGTCGTCGTCTTGCCCGCACCGTTGGGGCCCAGGAGGGCGACGACCTCGCCGGGACGAATGGTCAGGTCGACACCGTCGACGGCGGTGACGTCACCGAAGGACTTGTGCAGATCGGTCAGTCGGACGGCGTCCACATGGTCCGTCCGGGGGACTTCCGGGACGGAGGACTCCCGGCCGGTCCGAGGCGTTGCTGTGCTCATGGCTCAAGACTCGTCCCGCGTCGGCAGCGTTCCATGGCCCATCGGTCATCACTTGCTCATGACATATCTCAGGGGTCGTCAAGCCGTGAAGTACCGTGGGATACCGGGAGAAAACCCTCGTTCGGGCTGGGGGACGGCGTCAGGCGGAGTCGAGGCCCTGAGGCATGACGCAGACGAGGTCGCCGGCCGGGGAGTGTGGGGTCAGTCCCGGTCCGGGCGCGGGGGAGAGGACTGGCCCGTCTTGCCGCTATCCTGGGTCGCAGTCAGCGGAGTCGCCATGGCTCACGGCCATGGATGTTCCTCCCTCACCCGCTCTGAAGTCTCCCGACCAACGCGCCCGACGGCGCCAGGAAGGACCATCGCGTGTTCGGCAACCTCTCCGATCGCATCACCGCCTCCTTCAACCAGCTGCGCGGCAAGGGTCGTCTCACTGAGGCCGACGTCAACGCCACGGTCACCGAGATTCGCCGCGCCCTCCTGGAGGCTGACGTCGCCCTGCCCGTGGTGCGCGCCTTCACCGCAGCGGTGCGCGAGAAGGCGGTCGACGCCGCCCGCTCTCAGGCCCTCAACCCGGGCCAGCAGGTCGTCAAGATCGTCAACGAGGAGCTCATCGAGGTCCTGGGAGGCCAGACCCGGGAGATCCACTGGGCCGACCGCGGCCCCACGATCATCATGCTCGCCGGTCTCCAGGGTGCCGGTAAGACCACCCTGGCCGGAAAGCTCGGACGCTGGCTGCGCGACCAGGGCAAGCGCGTCCTGCTGGTGGCCTCCGACCTCCAGCGCCCCAACGCCGTGACCCAGCTGAGCGTCGTCGCCGAGCGCGCCGGGGTGCACGTGTGGGCTCCCGAGCCCGGCAACGGCGTGGGCGACCCGGTGGCAGTGGCCCGCTCCGGCGTCGAGCACGCGCGTACCAGCGGTTACGACGTCGTCGTCGTGGACACCGCCGGCCGCCTGGGTGTGGACGCCGAGATGATGGACCAGGCGATCCGCATCCGCGATGCGGTCTCCCCCCACGAGATCCTCTTCGTCCTGGACGCCATGGTCGGTCAGGACGCCGTCAACACCTCGGTCGCCTTCCGCGACGGCGTCGGCTTCACCGGTGTGGTCCTCTCCAAGCTCGACGGCGACGCCCGCGGTGGTGCGGCCCTGTCCGTGCGCGGCGTCACCGGAGCCCCGGTCCTGTTCTCCTCCACCGGTGAGGGCCTGACCGACTTCGAGCGCTTCCACGCCGACCGCATGGCCTCGCGCATCCTGGACATGGGTGACCTGCTCACCCTCATCGAGCAGGCCGAGCGGACCCTGGACCGCCAGGAGGCCGAGGACGCCGCCGCCAAGCTCGCCAAGGGAACCTTCACCCTCGACGACTTCCTGGGACAGCTGCGCCAGATCCGCAAGATGGGCTCCATGAAGAAGCTCTTGGGCATGATGCCCGGGATGGGGCAGATGCGTGAGGCTCTGGACAACTTCGATGAGCGCGAGGTCGACCGCATCGAGGCGATCGTGTGCTCCATGACGCCCGCCGAGCGCAAGGACCTGTCCATCCTCAATGGCTCTCGCCGCAGCCGTATCGCCAAGGGATCGGGGACCACGGTCCAGGCCGTCAACGAGCTCGTGGACCGCTTCGAGCAGGCCAAGAAGATGATGGAGGCCATGGCCTCCGGCGGCATGGGCGGACTCGGTGAGGGCGGTCCCATGCCCGGCGTGGGGTCGCTGCCGGGCATGGGCAAGCACTCCAAGGCTCGTCAGGCCCCCAAGGCCAAGCGCGGCAAGGGCGGCAAGAAGGGCCGCAGCGGCAACCCCGCCAAGGCCGCCCGTCAGGCCAAGGAGGCGGCGGCCGCCAAGCAGGCAAAGATCGAGGGCGGGCAGGGGGCTGCGCCCGCAGCCGGCTCCTCCTTCGGGCTCGGCGGCGGCCAGGGCGATACCTCCGGCTACGGGATCATGCCTCAGGGCCAGCCGCAGGCTCAGGCCGGCGCACAGCCCTCGGGCGACGACGTCGCCGACGCCATGAGCGCCCTGCCCGAGGACCTGCGTCGCCACCTCGGACTCTAGAAGCGACTGGAGGAGCCAGGCCCGCTTACAACCAGCCGTTGGTCTCGGCGGTGCGGGCCGCCTCGGTGCGGTTGCGGGCGTGGGTCTTGGCGATCGCCGAGGACAGGTAGTTGCGCACCGTGCCCTCGCCCAGGCTCAGCCGGGTGGCGATCTCTCGGGCGTCCGCACCCGTGGCCGCCGCCAGTAGAACCTCCTTCTCCCGCTCGGTGAGAGGATTGGGTCCGAGCAGTACCGACTCCTGGGCGAGCTCGGGGTCGATGACCCGCAGGCCGGCATGAACCTTGCGGATCGCCTCGGCCAGCGCCTCGGGCGGGGTGTCCTTGACGATGAAGCCCGCTGCTCCCGCCTCCATGCCCCGTGAGAGGTAGCCCGGGCGACCGAAGGTCGTCACGATGAGGCACCGGCACGGCAGATCCGAGTCGACGACCTCGGCGGTGGCCGCCAGCCCGTCGCGCCCCGGCATGTCGATATCGACCAGGGCCACGTCCACGGCGTGCTCACGCACGGCGGGGAGGACCTCGTCGCCCCGCCCCACCTGGGCCACGACCTCCAGATCGCTCTCGAGCCCCAGGAGCGTCGCCAGAGCACCGCGCACGAGGGCCTGGTCATCGGCGATGAGCACACGGATCGGGCTCACGGCAGCCTCACCTCCAGCCTGGTTCCGCCGGACGGCATGTCAGCGGAGTCTGTCTCGACGTCGCCGGACGTGCCTGTGCGACGGGTGATCGGACTGGTCATGGTGAGAGAACCGCCCTCCTGCTCAATGCGGGAGCGCAGACCCTCCAAGCCGTTGCCGGGTTTGTCACCGGCCAGGCCGACACCGTCATCGCTCACCCGCAGCAGCCCCGGCTCCAGATGCACCGCCACAGTGGCCGCCTTCGCGTGCCGGACGACGTTCGTGGTGGCCTCACGCAAGGCCCATGCCAGGACGGCTCGCTGACGCTCAGGAATGTCCTGGGCACTACCGGTCACATCCACACGGATCCGGGCCGCGCTCAAGACGGTACGCGTGGCCTCCACCTGGCTGGCCAGGTCCGGGGACCGCAGGCGTGTCACCGTGGAGCGCACGTCGGCAAGGGCTCCACGGGCCAGGGTTATGACCTCGTCGAGCTCTCGGGAGGCGGCGGCCGGGTCACGCTCGATGAGCCGGCGGGCGACCTCGGCCTTGAGAGTGAGCACCGTCAAGGAGTGCCCCAAGATGTCGTGGACGTCGCGCCCGAGCGCCTCTCGCTGGGAGACGAGAGCGAGCTCGCGCTCGGCGGCTGTTCTGCGCTCCTGAAGCTCCAACGCGATGCGGGCGATGACGATGGGAATCTCGGTGAGCGATATGCCCAGTACCTGCCAGTGCGACTCTGGATGCGTGTTCCATAACAGTGAGGCGGCAACCAGAAGCCCCGTCGCCATGACGACGCTGGGGATGCCCCGGCGCAATGTCGTGGAGAACAGGATCAACGAGCAGAAGAAGGGGAAGAAGCAGATCGTCCACCATCCCAGTGCCGGCAGCGTCAGTACGGTGAAGAAGGCCTGGACCGCGAGCTCTCTGAGAAGGACTCGAGTCGGGAGGTCAGTAGAGGGGACGCCGACCCTCGATGCACGGTCGTCCGGCGTCGAGAACGCCCAGACGTAGCCGGCGATGAACCCCAGCACCCCGGTGAGCCCCAGCAGACGCTGCCACCAGGCGAAGGAACCCAGGAGAAGCTGGATGATGGGAAGGGCCAGGAACAGCACCCATACTGTGGCGTCCCAGACGATATGACGGCGATAGCGGTGCCAGGGGCGGGAACGGGACTGCCCTGACCCAGGCGATGATGCCGTCAGGTTGGCTGAGTCATGCAGAGGCTGCGACATGGCCATCTCCAGTCTCACCGGCGCCTGGTCGCCCGACGTCGGGCCCCGATCACCAGCAGCCCGAAGATGAGTGTCCACACCACCAGGTTAGCCAATGGCATCCACAACGGGTCCTGAACACCCGCTTGCCGATCCGGTACGTAGGCCCACCCCTCACCCAGTGGCCACCTGGCCAGCGCCGTTGCCCCGTACATCGGGGTGAAGCGACTGATCGTCAACAGCGTGTGGCTCAGGGGCATGAAGGCGTTGCCGATGAAGGCGAACAAGGAGACCAAGGAGGTCGCGATACCGATCGATGCCGAGGACGGCAGCCACATCCCGGCGGCCAGCCCCCACAGGACGAAGGGCAGGACCCCGATCAGGCAGATGAGGGGACTGACGGCCCAGACCCAGCCCTCCATCTGCGAGTCCGTCAGTGCCCCGGCGGCGAGCACGACGACGACGGGAAGAGCCGCTGTTCCCACCGCGGTGCCGGTCTTGACCACCAGGTAGCCGCGCAGGCCCCGGGAGGTGACCGCCATCTGCCGGCCCCAGCCCGCCGACTGCTCGACGGCGGCCGCCGCCGAGGCGCTCGTAGCACCCAGACAGGCACTGAAGGAGGCCATCGCAAGCATCACCGAGGCCGAGACATTGCCGTGAGCGTGCGGGCCATAATTCCCGGCGGAGGTGTTCAACCGGCCGAAGACGAGGTACATCGCCACAGGGAAGGTGACGACGAAGAAGAGGTTGGCGGGCTCGCGCAAGCTTCGGAAGAGGTCGAGCCGGAGGTAGGTCAGGAGGGGACGCGCGGGCCTGAGCCCTCCCGGACGAGGCGATCGGCCTGCGAGCTCGCCCGCGTCGGGATCGACAGGGGAGTCGGAAGCTGAGGAATCAGAGGGTGTTTGGGATGTCGCGATCATGATGCGGCCTCATTGCAGGTAGTGATGGCGGTCGGGGTGAAGGGTGTGGCTCAGGCCTCTACGGGGCTGCCTCATCAGAGTCGTCGGAGGTCAGTGCGGTGAAGACCTCGTTGAGGCTCGCGGCGCCGATCCCCAGGTGCTCGGCGGGGGTGGCGCTCAGCAGCCAGCGGGCGACGGCGTCGGAGTCCGTCGTGCGCAGCTCCACGTGGTCACCGTGGATGACCGCGTGCTTGATGCTGCCGGCCGCGGGACAGTCGGCCAGGCGCTGTCCCAGTGACTCCTCGGAGAGCCCGGGCCAGGTGGCGGTGACCAGGGCGCCATCGCCCAGGGCCCGGATCTCATCGACGCTGCCGTCGGCGACCAGGCGGCCGTGGGCAATGATGACGATGCGGTCGGCGAAGGAGGCCGCCTCCTCCAGGTAGTGGGTGGCGAACAGGACGGTGCGGCCGCGGCGGGTCTGGGTGCGCATCGTCTCCCAGAAGGCGATCCGGGCGCTGACGTCCATGCCGGCGGTGGGCTCGTCCATCACGAGGATGTCGGGGTCTGCCAGCAGAGCAAGGGCCAGGCGCAGGCGCTGACGCTCGCCTCCCGAGCAGCGGCTCACTCTGCGGGCGAGGATCGGCCCGAGATGGGCCTCGTCGACGACATCCTCGAGCCTGGGTGCGTGGCGAGCGTGGGAACGACGGCCGGGGCGCCCCGGCTGCATCGAGGCCACGACCCGTAGGGTCTCCCCGACGGTGAAGTCGTCCAGAAGACCGCCGTCCTGGAAGATGACACCAACGCGACCTGCCTGGACCGCCCGGTCGGAGGAGGTTCCTAGAAGCTCGATCGTCCCGGCGTCGGGCCGGGCCAGCCCCAGGACCATGTCGAGGGTGGTGGACTTGCCCGCGCCATTGGGGCCCAGGAAGGCGACCACCTCTCCGGACCGGATGGTCAGGTCGAGGTTGTCGACGGCGACGAGGCTGCCGAATGTCTTGCGCAGGCCACGGGAGTCAATCGCGGGGGCTGGAGCCGTGTGGCCGACCTGAGGACCGGAACCCGGGGAGTGAGTGGTGGCGGCTGCTGTGGTTCGGATCATGGCCCCAGGCTCGCGCCGGCCCACGGCTCTCGGTACTGAGCGCTGTCACCGCTGCTGCATGACACCTGTCATGCAGCAGCAGGCTGTGCGGAAGGCCGTCGTGTCCTCAGGACTGCGGTGCGTAGCCGACCAATGTGGAGCCGTCGATCGCGACAATGAAATCCTGGCGCCAGACGGGGATGACTGCTCCACGGGATGTGATGGGCAGAGGAGCCATCGGCGTCTTCGATGCCGTGTCGATGATGAACACCGCACCGATCTCACTGCTGGGGGAGCGGCCGCGTATGGTGAGCGTGCGCTTGTCGGAGCTCAGTTTCCAGGAGCTCTGGAACTGCGCACGAGCCGGGGTGTTCCACGTGGCTACATCGTCGGACAGCGTCAATGGGTATCCATGAAGACTGCAGTGCGTGGCATCGGTGCAGGTGAGGTCGATATCGGCCCAGCTCGTGTCACCCGACTCGTAAGCGGCCCTGAACTGGGACAGCGAGGGTTGGTGGCCATCCTTGATGAGGAGGGACGCAGTGGAGCCCCTGAGGGTGAAGGACTCCGCGGGTGCCCCATTCTTGGAGAAGGTGGATGCTGTCGAGCTGTCTGGATCGATGGTGACCCAGCCGTCACTAGCGGAAAGCAGCTGAATGGGGCGCCCTTGACCGTTCTTCTCCGGTGAGAGGGTCACAAGGGAGCCGTCGCTCGTCGAAAGAACTCCGATTTTGGAAGAGTCTTTGGGGGAGCTTTCAACGGACACCGCGATCGACTCTGATGATGGTGTTCCATCGGCATGGTGCCAGAGTGGGTGGACTGATGTGAAGTCGTAGGTCTGCTGCCAGCGCTGAGTCGGCTCGCCATTATTCCAGTCCCAACCCGTGCAGGTGCTGTTCGCGTCCGAGTACGAGGAGCTGCATGAGACGGCTGTGTTGTCATTGGCGACGAAGCTTAAAGACTGGAAACCCGATGGGAGTTCAGTCGTCTTTCCTGTTGTGGGGTCAAGAACCTGGCCGTTCAGTAGCAGTTTCCCTCCCCACCAGTGTCGGTAGCCGGTGGTGAACGTATATCCTAGCGACGTCGACCAGATCTTCTTGGGAGTATTGCCTTCAATATGGAATCCTGTCAGATCTGCCTTATCGTCGTTCTTGTGGTGAATGACAACGATATAGTGCCCGCACGCGTAGGTGTCCCACGTGAAATCGTTCTCCCAAGCCGGGAGGCCGGTGTCAAGACTCCACGTCTTCTTCCATGAAGAGCCTTCCGTTTGATGTCCTTCCATCTCGCAGGAGGCAGGCGGAGGTGGTGGAGGAGAGGCGCTCGGTGCAACGTGTGACGTGGAGTTCACGGCCACCCGCCCCGCAATGACCAGTGCCGCCACGCAGAAGGTTCCAAGAAGGATTGCGGGCCACAGCCCTACTGTGTGGTGGGGCTTCACGGACTGTGCGTTCCCGGTCAGGGGCTGTGGGGTGCGCCGGGGGCGCTTCGGTCCGGTCGTGGCGCTCTCGTGGTCGGCGCCTGAGGGCAGTCCGTCCGTCGAGGGGGTGCTGGGAGGGCGGATCGACGTCGGAGTGCCCTGTCCGGAGCGTGGCGGTCGGATCGATGAGCTCTTGCCGGGTGGCTGGATGCTGCGACTGCTGAAGGAGGGGGGCCTCATGAACGAAGCATGCCCCGATTTCGCACGTAGTGCCGGGGGTTTTGACCGGTGCGGCCCGGATGGGCTTGAGTGTGTTGGCATCGCCACCCGGCCGAACCGTGAATTCCGTTCAGCGCTGTTGTCGGCGACAGTTGTGGGCGATCTCGCACCGAGTGGTGGGGCGGCGCCCCGGCTCGGGCTGGCGACCTCCTCGGAGGCTCTGGCAGAATGTCCGGCTGTACTCGGTCGGACGTCGGTCCCTCTCCCGGCCCCGGTCGCGTCTCGGCTCACGCCGGAAACCGTTGCTTGACCCCACCGGGGACCAGCGCGCGCCAAACCATCCAGAACCAGGAGTTCAACCAAGTGGCAGTCAAGATTCGCCTCAAGCGCATGGGCAAGAAGTTCGCCCCCTTCTACCGGGTCGTCGTCCTCGACTCCCGCAAGAAGCGCGATGGCCGTGTCATCGAGGAGATCGGCGTCTACGACCCGATGCAGGAGCCCTCGCTCATCAGCATCGACTCCGAGCGCGTCCAGTACTGGCTCGGCGTGGGCGCTCAGCCCTCCGACGCTGTCTACAAGCTCATTAAGATCACCGGCGACTATCACCAGTTCAAGGGCCTCAAGGGTGTCGAGAGCACCCTCAAGGTCAAGGACGCCGACGCCGCCGCGGTCGCCAAGGAGGCCGCGGTCAAGGCCGCCGCCGACGACGCTGAGAAGCGCAAGGCCGCCGCCGCCAAGGCCAAGGCCGACGAGGAGGCCGCTGCAGCGGCCGAGGCCGCCGAGTCCAAGGCCGAGGAGTCCGCCGAGGACCAGGCCTCCGATGAGGCCGCCGCCGAGGAGGCCTGAGATGCTGGCCGACGCCCTCGAGCACCTCGTACGGGGCATCGTCGACAACCCTGACGACGTCACCGTCACCTCCCGGTCGCTGCGCCGCGGCGACCTACTGGAGGTGCGGGTCAACCCCGAGGACCTCGGCCGAGTCATCGGCCGCTCGGGCCGTACTGCTCGAGCACTGCGCACAGTGGTCGGAGCGCTGGCGGACTCGCCGGTGCGCGTCGACGTCGTCGACACCGACCGCCGCTGAGCGCAGGGCCTTCAGGTCAGTGCAGTAGGCCGCCTCGGCCTCGGCCGGTCTGATCGATCAACGCCGGTGCCCGGTCCCCGCCCAAGGGGGTCGGGCGTCGTCGTCCTTCGGGGCGGGCGCTCCTGCGCCGCCGGTGGCGACGACCGCAGCCGGCCGGGAGCCGTATCGAGTTGGCCAACCTCACTCCGGCGGTGCGCCACCTCATCCCCGCGGCCGATGGGAACGCAGACCACGGCGCGGTAGGTTGGCCGCAGACATCCAGACCTTCCGGACAAACCGTTCCATGCCCCGATCCCAGGAGAACAGGTGCTGCTCACCCTTGCTGTCGTCGGTCCCGCCCATGCCCTCAAGGGCGAGGTGCGTCTCGAGATCCGTACCGATGACCCCGAGGGCCGTCTCGCACCTGGAACCACCGTCCCCACGGAGCCGGCCCACGCGGGCCCGCTGACGGTCAGCCGTCTGCGTTTCGACGACTCGCGCTGGTTCGCCACCTTCGAGCAGGCGCGCGACCGCACGGCTGCCGAGGCCCTGCGAGGAGTGAGGCTCCTGGTCGAGACCGACGACGACCAGGGCGGTGAGGGCCCTGAGGACTCCGAGGAGGCCTGGTACCGCCACGAGCTCGTCGGTCTACGAGCGTTGAGCGTCTCCGGTGAGGAGCTGGGAGAGGTCACTGACGTAGAGCCCGGTGTCGCCCAGGACCGGCTCGTGGTCACCACTCCTGAGGGGGACGATGTGGCCGTGCCCTTCGTTGAGGCTCTCGTACCGGCCATCGATCCCGAGGCCGGCACGGTGACGCTGGCCCCGCCCGGTGGCCTGTTCCCCGGACGCGGCCAGGCGGAGGAGGCCCGGTGAGGATCGACGTCGTCACCATTTTCCCCGACTACCTCAAGGTCCTCGACCTCTCCCTCATCGGGAAGGCGGCCGACCGCGGCCCCCTCGACCTGCACGTCCACGATCTGCGCGACCACGCCCACGACCGGCACCGCACCGTTGACGACACGCCCCTGGGCGGTGGGGCCGGTATGGTCATGAAGCCCGACGTGTGGGGCGAGGCTCTCGATGAGGTGCTCGCCGTGGACACCCCCGGTGCGCCCCGTCAGGTCCTCATCGTCCCCACCCCCGCCGGGGAGGTCTTCACCCAGCGCACCGCCGAGGACCTGGCCGGAGCCGAACGCCTGGTCTTCGCCTGCGGCCGCTACGAGGGCATCGACGCGCGCGTGCCCGAGCACTACGCCTCCCGCGGCATCGAGGTGCGCGAGCTGAGCATCGGCGACTACGTGCTCAACGGGGGAGAGGTCGCCACCATTGTCATGATCGAGGCCATCGCCCGACTCCTGCCCGGGGTCCTGGGCAACCCCGAGTCCCTGGTCGAGGAGTCCCACGGAGTCGCCGGCCTGCTGGAGTACCCCGTCCACACCCGCCCCACCCGGTGGCGAGGCCTGGAGGTCGACCCCGTCCTGCTCTCCGGCGACCACGGCCGTATCGCCCGAGCCAGACGGGACCAGGCCCTCACCCGCACCGTCGAGCGCCGACCCGACATGATCCGGGCCCTGGACCCCGCCGGCCTGGATCGTGAGGACCGTGCGCTCCTGGCTCGCCTGGGGTGGGCGGTCCCGGCCGGGGCGGACCACCCGGTTCCGGTGCGCCTTCGCAACGCCACCGCCGACGACGCCCACGCCCTGGCCGAGCTCGCGGCGCGCACCTTTCCCGATGCCTGCGGCAACGTCATCGACCCCGAGTTCCTCGAGCGCCACATCGCCACGAACCTGGTTCCCGAGCTGTTCGCCACCTGGGCCGACGACGACCGCGTCGACCTCATTCTCGCCGAGCTGCTGGAGCCCCCGTCAGTGCGGGACGGCGGCCTCGAGGGGAGGGCGAGCACGAGCACCGCTCCGGCCTTGGTCGGCTACACCGCGGTGCTGCGCGAGGAGGCCGACTCCGACGGGGAACAGCCCCACGGGATCGACCCCCGTCCCGCCTGCGTGCGGCCAGCCGGGGGAGAGGGCGTCGGCGAGCTGTCCAAGGTGTACGTCGACGCCGCCATGAGGGGATCCGGGTTGACCCCCGCGCTCATGGACGCCGTGACACGCCAGGCCGGCGCCCACGGAACAGACCTGCTCTGGCTCGGCACCCACGTCACCAACAAACGCGCCCAGAAGGCCTACAAGCGGGCCGGCTTTCGCCAGGTCGGCACCCGTACCTACAACGTCGGTGGCCAGGACGCCCACGACGTCGTCATGACCCGGCGGACAGGAGAAGGCCTATGAGCAGCGCACCCGACCAGAGCCCTCAGGGCAGGATCCATGATGAGGCGGATGAGGACGTGACCTCGGGCAGTCACCTGCGGACCGACCATGACCGCCGGAACAACCACCGTCACAAGGACCGCGCCGGTGACGACAAGGCCGGGGCCAGCGAGGCCGCTGAGCCGGCCTCGCTGGGGGAGCGGATCGTCTTCCGCCTCAAGCAGTGGGGCATTACCCTGTCCTACCTGGTCGTCGCCGTGGCGATCATCGCCCTCATCCGCACCTTCATCATCCAGAGCTTCACCATCCCGTCGGGCTCGATGGAGAACACCCTCAACGAGGGCGACCGTGTCACCGTGACGATGTACGACTCCGACAAGGTCCACCGGGGTGACGTCGTCGTCTTCACTGACCCGGACCACTGGCTGACGACCCAGGAGCCCACTGGCCTGCAGGGCGCCGCGCAGGACTTCCTCGTCGCGATCCGTATCTTCCCCCAGAACGCCGGCCACCACCTCATCAAGCGGGTCATCGGAATGCCCGGTGACCACGTCGTGGCCGACGGGAAGGGCTCCTTGACCGTCAACGGCGTCGAACTCCATGAGGGCTACCTCAAGCCCGGCCGGTCGGCCTCCGAGGTCGCCTTCGACGTCACCGTCCCCGAGGGCTACATCTGGGTCATGGGAGACAACCGCTCCAACTCCTCGGACTCCCGCTACCACCAGAACGATGTCCATCGCGGCTTCGTGCCCCTGAGTAACGTCGTCGGCGTGGCCAAGAACGTCGTGTGGCCGTACTCCCACTGGTCCAGCCTCACCTCCGGCCAGGAGGTCTTCTCCCAGGTGCCCAAGCCGACGTCAACCCCTGCGGCTGTGCCCACCGGAGCGGCCGCGCCGGCGAGCAGGCTGGCGGGCTCCGGGGACTGATCGCCCCGAAAGCGTGCTGGGGCGTGAGAAAGGCGTGAACTCAGGCACGTCGAGGCTGACGCACTCGTCCGTTGACTGAGCCTGTGGCAAACTGAGCGGGCACTTGGGTCCTGCGGCTCCTCTGCCACTGGGGAGGCGGCCGCTGCGAAGGAGCCCAGGGGCGTCCACCTCCGGCGCTGCCCCCTACGGCGCGGCGCCGCCGAACCAGCACTCCTGACCAGTGGCACGGGTGTGGAGAGAAACATGAACCTGATCGACGAGATCAACGCCGCATCACTGCGCGACGACATCCCCTCCTTCCGTCCTGGGGACACCCTCAAGGTCCACGTCAAGGTCGTTGAGGGATCGCGTACCCGCGTCCAGGTCTTCCAGGGCGTCGTCATTGCGCGCCAGGGCGGCGGCGTCTCGGAGACCTTCACCATCCGCAAGGTCTCCTTCGGTGTCGGTGTCGAGCGCACCTTCCCCGTCCACACGCCCTCCATCGAGAAGATCGAGGTCGTCACCCGGGGCCAGGTCCGCCGCGCCAAGCTGTACTACCTGCGCAACCTGCGCGGTAAGGCCGCCAAGATCAAGGAGCGTCGCGAGGACTGAGCGCCTGCACTCTCCAGGCGGCGCCCGGAGCCCACGGGTTCCGGGCGCTCGCCATCTCCCACCGCCGTGCAGCGGTGGACCCATGTCCATCAATTCCGGGGAAGGAGCACGGTGAGTCCGGTGCAGGATGGGGCCGACGACGTCGGGCTGGACCTGAAGCGGGCCGATCCCTCTCAGATCGGCCGGACCTCCAGGTCCGCGATCACACCGGCCTGCAGCTCCCCGTCAGCGGACTCCCCCCAGGAGAGCCGCACGGCTCCTGAGGCCGCCGAGGAACCTCCCAGTGCGGCCCCGGTCGACGACAGCGAGCAGTGGGACTACGACCCGTTCATCGACCCCGACGCCGAGCCCGAGCCCGATGACGAGCCCACCGAGCTGCCCCCTTCCATCCCGCCCCGCCGGCAGGTGGCCCCCGCCATCCCCCCGCCGCAGACCAGCCCCCTGTACCAACGGGTCATCAGACTGGTGCTCGTCGTGGTCGTCGTCATCCTGGTGCCGGCTCTTCTACGGTCCTACGTCGTCCAGATCTACGAGATCCCCTCGGGCTCCATGGAACGCACCCTGCGTGACGGGGACAAGGTAGCCGTGCCCATGTACGGCTCCGACGACGTCGAGCGGGGTGACGTCATCGTCTTCTCCGATCCCGACGACTGGCTTCACGTCAAGGAACCGACGGGACTGCGCGGCGCCACCCAGAGGCTCATGGTCTCCGTGAACCTTCTGCCGGAGAACACCGGCCATCACCTCGTCAAACGGGTCGTCGGTGTCGGCGGCGACCATGTGGTCGCCGACGGGAAGGGGACACTGCGCGTCAACGGAGTCGCGATCAAGGAGCCCTACGTCAAGGACGGTCAGTCCCCGTCTCTGACCTCCTTCGATGTCACCGTCCCCCAAGGCTACGTGTGGGTCATGGGGGACAACCGCTCCAACTCGGCCGACTCCCGCTACCACCGTGACGACGCCCATGGCGGCTTCGTGCCGCTCAAGAACGTCGTCGGGGTGGCCAAGGTGGTCTTCCAGTGGACGCATCTGAGCCGGTGGGGGCTGCTGTGGGGAGGGGAGCGCGCCTTCTCAGACGTCCCGGCGCAGGAGGCGACGCCGTCGGCACCTCCCTCGCCTCCCGCTGCCCCCACGGGTGACGGGGAGACGGCTTCTGAGGAGGAGGCCCCCTCCCCGGCCCCCGAGGGCAGGGACTCCGATGACGTTGGCGCTGGTGGCGAGGGGGCCGGTGTTGATGACGGGCCGCAGACCGGACCCGGCGGGCCGGCCGACAGCCCGGACGTCTCCGCACACTCCTCCGGCCAGGAGCAGGCTGCGGGGAGAACGAGGTGAGTCCTCGAGGACGCACCCGCCCCGACCGGTCCCTGGAGAAGGCGCTGCTGGAGACCTACGACTACGTCGGCGGTCTGGACGAGGTCGGTCGCGGGGCCCTGGCCGGACCGGTCAGTGTCGGGCTGGCGATCGTGGCGCGGCGCACCGACGATGACTTCCCCGAGGGACTCGCCGACTCCAAGCAGCTGACGGCCCGGGCCCGAACCGGCCTGATCGAGCCCGTGCGCGGCTGGCTCGTGGACCACGCCGTCGCCCACGCCTCACCGGCAGAGATCGATGAGCACGGCATCATCGGGGCCCTTCGGGTGGCGGGTCTGCGGGCCCTGCAGCAGGTCGCTGATCGCGGTCACGCCCCCGGCGTCATCATCCTCGACGGCGTGGCCGACTGGCTCACCGCTCCCCAACCCGACCTGCTCACCGCCCTGGAGAGCACTCATGCCCCAAAGGACAGTCCCGAGCCCGCTGAGGTTCCCTCCACCCCGCCGGTGCGCATGGAGGTCAAGGCCGACGCCCGGTGCGCCGTCGTCGCCGCGGCCAGTGTCCTGGCCAAGGTCGAACGCGACCGCCTCATGGCCGATCTCGATGACCCCGGCTACGGCTGGGCCTCCAACAAGGGCTATGCCTCACCGGCCCACATCCGGGGACTCACCTCCCTGGGGGCCAGTGACCAGCATCGACGCAGCTGGCACCTGCCCGGCCTGGACAAGCGCCACGCTGACGGCGCCGCCTGACGCGGGTGTGCGGCCCCGGGGGCGAGGTGCGGGCAGGGCCGACTCGCCCCCGCTGCCTGCCGCCTCCAGCGGCTGAGGCCAGGCATGATGGCCCGGTGAGCGCAGAAGACCTCGAGTCCTATGAGAACGAGCTGGAGCTCTCGCTGTACCGGGAGTACCGCGACGTCGCCTCCCTGTTCTCCTACGTGGTGGAGACTGAACGGCGGTTCTACCTGGCCAACGCCGTTGACGTCCAGGTACGCACCAGCGGCGGGGAGGTCTTCTTCGAGCTGACCCTCGAGGACGCCTGGGTGTGGGACATCTACCGGGCCTCCCGGTTCGTCAAGTCCGTCCACGTCGTCACCTTCAAGGACGTCAATGTCGAGGAGCTCACCAAGCTCGAGATGGACATCCCCTCCTCCTAGCGTTCTTCCCACGCCGCGCCACCTCAGAAGGCTCCGTTCGGCTGTCCCTCCCCGCTCGCCGGGGGCCACAGCTCGTCTTCTGACAGCGCCTTCCACAGAGCCGATCGGGCCATGACGCGCACCGGCTGATCCGGCCTCACGCTAGTGGCGGAGGTGATCGGGATGACCGAACAGGTCGTAGCAGCCACAAGGGGACGAACGGTGATCGCAGCCAGGTGCGGCGATCACGCGCTCACGCCGCCGTTCCAGGGCCCAGGAGGCGCAGGAGCTGTCCGCGCAGGGGCGTCCCGCCAGAGCACCGGACGGCGTGGAGAGGATCTTGCCGCCACCTACCTGGAGGACATCGGCTGGCAGGTCCTGGAGCGCAACTGGCGTCCGGACCACGGCCTGCGCGGAGAGCTCGACATCATCGCCCTGGAACCCGGTCATGTGCACCGTGAGCCGGGCAGTGAGTCCGTCACCGACCCAGCTCAGGGGTGGGCAGGAGCAAGGCTCGTCATCGTCGAGGTCAAGACCCGCAGCTCCCTGCGCCAGGGGCCGCCGGCCGCCGCCGTCGACGCCCGCAAGTTCGCCCGACTGCGGGCCCTGGCTGCCGCCTGGGCGAGTACCCACGAGACCCCGCCGCACGCCGGCATGCGCCTGGACGTCGTCTCCATCCTTATGCGCGACGCGCGTCCTGCGCTGCTGCGCCACCACCGGGCGGTGGATGCGTCATGGGGCTAGCTCGCACACTCGCTGTGACGCTGACCGGGCTGGCCGGACACATCGTTGAGGTCGAGGCTCATGCCGCCCAGGGCCTGCCCGGATTCACCCTCGTGGGCCTGCCCGACGCCGCCGTGCGTGAGTCGCGCGAGCGCGTCCGGGCCGCGTTGAGCACCTGCGGCGTCACCTGGGGTGAGCAGCGCCTGACCGTCAACCTCTCCCCAGCGGACCTGCGCAAGACCGGGACCGGGCTGGACCTGGCGCTCGCCCTGGCCGTCCTGGGGGCCCGCGGTCGGCTCGGACGGAGCACGGCCGGGCTCCTGGGACGGACCGTCTACATCGGCGAGCTCGGGCTGGACGGCTCCGTGCACTCGGTGCGCGGTGTCCTGCCCAGCGTCCAGGCCGCGGTGGCCGCTGGGGTCGAGGAGATCGTCGTCGCCCAGGAGGCCGCGGCCGAGGCCGAGCTCGTCCCCGGCGCCCGCGTCACCGCCGTCAGGCACGTCGGCCAGCTCGTCGAGCGTTATGGAGGGCGCCTGAGCGCGGCCGTGGCCACCGCGCTGGAGCAGATCACCGAGGCCGCCACAGACGATGCCCCCACGACCCCGCCGCGGGATGCCGAGCAGCCGGACCTGGCCGACGTCGTCGGGCAGTCCGAGGCCCGCCAGGCCCTCGAGGTCGCCGCCGCCGGGGGACATCACCTCATCATGGTGGGGCCCCCGGGGACGGGCAAGACCATGCTCGCTGAGAGGCTCCCCTCCATCTTGCCGCCCTTGGAGCAGGCCGACGCCGTCACCGTCACCTCCCTGCACTCCGTGGCCGGCATCTTCGACCCCGCCCGCGGACTCATCACCCGGCCGCCGTTGCGCGCGCCGCACCACACGGCGACCCGGGCCGCCGTCGTCGGGGGAGGCTCAGGCCTACCCCGCCCCGGGGACGTCTCCCTGGCTCACCGCGGGGTGCTCTTCCTCGACGAGGCCCCCGAGTTCAGCGCCGGCGTCCTGGACTGCCTGCGCCAGCCGCTGGAGTCGGGAGCGGTCACCATCGACCGGGTGGGCGGGCGTGCCAGCTACCCGGCCGCCTTCCAGCTCGTCCTGGCCGCCAACCCCTGCCCCTGCGGCAAGGCCGGCGGTCGGGGCCTGGAGTGCACCTGCACCTCCCTGCAGCGGCGGCGCTACTTCTCACGACTGTCCGGTCCACTGTTGGACCGGGTCGACATCCAGGTCGAGGTCGGTGCCGTCAGCGCCGCCGACCTCGCTTCCGCCGGCCATGGAGAGTCCAGCGCCGAGGTGGCGCGGCGCGTCCTGCGTGCCCGCCGGGCCGCGGAGCGCAGGCTGGCCGGCACCCCGTGGCGCCTCAACGCCGAGGTCCCCGGCTCCTACCTCAGAGGACCCGACGGCGGACTCAGCGCTCCACTCAGCCGCCGGCTCATGACCGCCCTCGAACGCGGCGACCTCTCCCTGCGCGGGGTGGACCGGGTCCTCAGACTGGCCTGGACCCTCGCCGACCTCGAGGGGCTCGACACCCTCTCCCTCGCACACATCGGGACCGCCCTGGCCCTGAGAACCTCAGGAGTGCGGCCATGAAGCCCATGACGCCCATGACACTGCCCTACGACATCGACGATCCGGCGTTGGCACGCGCGACCTGGTCCCGCCTGGCTGAGCCCGACAACGCCACCGCAGCCATGGTGGTGGGCCGGCTCGGGCCGAGTCCCGCCCTGAGGTGGCTTTTGGAGGAGGCCATCGACCCCTCCGGACAGGTGCGCGACTCCCCGCGGCCACCGGTGCCGCAGCCGCCCCCGGGGATGTCCGGCTCCGCCGATATCAGCGCCTGCTGGGCCCAGGTCGCCGCCCGGTGGGCGCCGCGCCTGGAGGGACTCGATATCCGCCGTGAGCTCGATGTGCTTGACCGCCTGGGTGGCAGCCTCATCCTCCCGGGGGAGCCCTGGTGGCCGCCGGGACTCGACCAGCTTGAGCACCCGCCTTTCTGTCTGTGGGTGCGCGGCGACCCCTCGCTGCTGGTCAACGCCGGGGACCTGAAGGACAAGGGCCTTGAGGGAGGCGAGCCCGGGGCCGTCGGAGACGACGAGGCTCCACGTGTCGCGGGTGCTGGTCATCCTGTACGTGAGCAGCGGATGCCGGTGGGACCGGCCAGCGGACTGTGCCTGGCACTGGTGGGGGCCCGGGCCTCCACCCGCTACGGGGAGGCGGTCGCCACCTCCCTGGCCGCGGGGGTGACGGCCAAAGGTGGCCTCATCGTCTCCGGGGGAGCCTTCGGCATCGATGCCTGCGCTCACCGCGGGGCACTGGGCGAGGGACCAACGGTGTCAATCTCAGCCGGGGGAGTGGACCGCCTCTACCCGCTGGGAAACACCGGGGTGCTGGAGGCAGTCATCGCCTCCGGGGCCCTGGTGGCGGAGGTACCGCCGGGCTGTCAGCCCGGCCGCCACCGGTTCGTCTCACGCAACCGCGTCATCGCGGCGATCTCGCAGGCGACGATCGTGGTGGAGGCGGCCTGGAGATCGGGCGCCCTGTCCACTGCCCACCGCGCCCTCGAGCTGGGCAGGCAGCTGGGAGCCGTTCCCGGCCCCGTGACCTCCATGTCCTCGGTCGGATGCCACCGGCTCCTGCGCAAAGGGGCGGTGTGCATCACCGATACCGACGATGCCCTGGAACTGCTGACGCCCCTGGGCACCGTCGACGCGGACGCCGCCAAGGAGCAGGACCCCGAGCTGGCCGGTGGTGGGCTCCTCGACGGCCTGGACCCGGCCGCCTCGCTGGTCCTGGACGCCATGCCGGCCCGGGCCGCGGCGAGTACCGAGTCCATCGTCCGCTCCGCCGGGCTGTCCCCGAAGGAGACCACCTCGGCACTGGGGATCCTGGAGCTCTCAGGGAAGGTGGAACGCACCGCCTCCGGCTGGAGGCGACGCACCCGGAAGGGCACAGGTGGTCGGGACTGAAGAGCGCCCTGCCACGACGGCGGGACCATGATGGACAGGTCCTGCCCCACCCTTGTGAGGCATGCGAGCGACATGCTCCGGTGCGCCTGAGCCAGGGCTCGGCGGGTGAACTCGTCATGATCGCTCCTTCTTCCATTCACATCACCGACCACACTCCGATCGCGCTCAGGCAGACCATGACGGCGGCGCCCACCACGGTGACGGCCACGGCTCGCCCCGACGGGCGGCTGCGCCGCCGCTGCAGGCCCGCCTCGGCCTCCTGCGAGCCCGGGTCGTCTCTCGCGACCTCGGCCTCATCGCCCTGGGGCGGGAGAGCGGAACCGGGCCGGGGACGGTCGCACAGCGAGGCGGAGCCGGTGGGCTGGGCCTTGACACGACGAGGCGCGAAGGTCGTGGCGGCGTCGTCGTGCCGGTGTGCGGCGGGCACGGCTCTGGTCGGCCCGTCCGGGTCCACTATGACGGCCGGCCGCAGCATCGTGGAGTCCTGGTTCCGGTTCCCGCTCGTGTGTCGTCCGGACGCTTCCTCCATGACATCGAGCTGGGTGATGGCCAGGCACAGGTCGGTCTGTACCTGTTGCAGCGCCCGAGCCAGGGCGATGGCGCTGGCATACCGTCCGCGAGGAGACTTGGCCATCGCCATGGCCAGGATCCGCTCGAGCTGCTCGGGTATGTCGTGTCGCCCGATCGGGGGGATTTGTCGGTGGAGCACTCGGTCGATCATCGAGAGCTGGTCGTTGCGGTCGGCTCCTGAAACATCGACGTGGGGTGAGCGTCCCGCCAGCAGCGTGTAGATGGTCGCGGCCAGGGCGTAGACATCCGAGGCCGGAGTCAGGCTCTCCCGGTCGAGCTGCTGCTCGGGTGAGGCCCACGGCGGGGACGCCCCTCCGAACTCGTCCTTCTCGATGCTGAGCCCGATGGGCGCGGCGATCCCGAAGTCGCCGAGCACCGGACGCCCGAAGGGGGTGAGCAGGATGCTGGCAGGCTTGATGTCGCGGTGGAGGTAGCCGACCCGGTGAATGGTCTCCACCGCGCCCGCCAGCTGGATACCGATCTCCAGGGCGCGTGTGAGGGACAAGGGCTGCGAGGCGGCCAGCTTGCCCAGGTGGGGAGGGGGACAGTACTCCATGATGAGGTAGCTGCGCTCTTCCTCCACCGTCCCGGCCCCGTAGACCGACACGATGGAGGGGTGCGATGACAGACGGGCCATGAGGTCCGCCTCGGTGGTGAACCGGTGGTGGTCTCGCTGGCTGCCTCCTGGCCGCAGGATCTTCACCGCCACGTCGCGGCGCGGCACCCGCTGCTCATACAGGAAGACATCGGCGAAGCCCCCGGCGCCCAGGAGGCGCTTGGGGCTGGCTCCGGGGATCGGCGGTCCCTGCGGGGCGGAGCTCGGGGAGGACATCACGCCTCACGCTCCACTGTCAGGGTGGTGCCATCACCGATGTCGATGATGTCGCCGGCGCGCAGGAGAAGCTGCTGGTGCTCGGGCACGCGGCGGGGCTCCTCCCCGGCGCGCAGCAGGAAGGTCCCGTTGGTGGAGCCCAGGTCCTCCACGCGCATGTCCCAGCCTTCGACCCTCACGGCGCAGTGAGTCTTCGAGATCGCCTTGCCCGGGCTGGGGACGGTCAGCAGGCGGGGGCGCTGAGCGGCGGTGCTGCTCGTGCCCTGGGGCAGTCGGCCGATGATGACATCAGTGTCCAGGATCGCCGTGGCGCCTGAGGAGACACGCAGAACGCCCAGGACCGGTCGCTCGACCTGGCCGGTCCTGGAGGTGATGGTGCTGTCGCACTCGCGGCACGAGGAGGCGTGCACCGGATTGGGGTGCCCCGCCTCGCAGAAGACGGCCATCACGCTGGGGCCGGTGCCGGAGGGCTCGTCGAGCCCGGTCTGCCCGCCTAGTGCGTTCCTGGCGGCATGAAGTCCTGCAGCCGAGACGGTGCGCCCGTCGTGCTTGCCCTGCGCGCCCGAGGGCGCTGAGCCATTCGAGGACGCTGCATCTGCGCCGCCGTCCGGGGCCTGCCGCTGAGCCGGGAGCGGCTCAGCGGCCTGTGACGAGTGTCGGCCGGAGGCGCTCTCGCCCAGAGGGGAGGCCCGGTGACGTCCGGGCCCTGCGGCGAGCTGGGCCAACGGATCCATGTCCTGAGAGGAGGCCGGGCCGACGACCGCCTCGGCCCCCTGCATCATCGTGCGCTCAACAAGACGACCGGTCTTGTCGTCCTGGGCCTGCTGTCCATGCGCCTGCGGGGCTGCGGCCTCGGCCGCCGGAACGTCGTCGGGTCCCAGCACCGCGGCCGGATCCCCCGCCCCGGTCCCCTGCGGGGAGCCCGCACTGTCCATCGGGCCCATGGACTGCGGTTCCAGCGTCTGTCCGGGATCGGGGCGGGACTGGTAGGCGGCCTTGCCCTGCTCCTGCCTCGCAGGTAGCGATGACGACGGCGGTGGGTCGTCCCGCTCGGGGGCGCCGTCGGCCTGAGCCTGTTGGAGGATCTCCTGGGCCGCCGATGGTTGCGGTGCCCCCTGACCCCCGTGAGCGCCGGTCTGAGCCGGTGAGGACAGTGGGAGCTGGTGGTCTCCGAAGCCGATGTGCAGCTGCGAGGCTCGGACGATCCCCGAGCGCAGGGGGAGGAACTCGTCGAGCCCTTCGGGACCGGCTGGGTGTCTGGTGGCCGGGGTGAGCTCGAGGATACACTGGTTGACCCGCTCATAGCGGGACTCCTCCCACACGACGACCTCGGAGGCGCTGAAGCTGCGCTCGCCGTCGGCAGTGTCCAGGTGGAGGCAGAAGCGGCCTCGGGCGGCCACTCGCAGCTCCTGGCCGTCGATGGCCATCATGAGGAAGTCGGGGAGGGTGAAGACCTCGTTGTCGTGCAGCCGGCTCAGGCTTTTGAGCAGGTCGCCGAGGCAGCGGTGCTCACCGAGCTCGGTCCACATCGCCTCCAACGCCTGCGCGCTCCCGTCGAGGGCGAGAACGCCGCCGTCCCCGACGGCGACCAGGATGTCGCCGGGTACCCAGCGTGTCAGCATGTTCATGGACGAAACCTCCTGGAGACGAGGGTGGGGACGGTGGAGCCGGAGCCGGTGGCCCGGGGCGGCGTGATGTCGTCGATCTGCGTATAGGTGTCCGAGGAGGCGTCGGACATGACGACCTGGGAGCCGGACTGGTCGACGCCGAAGCTCGTCGAGGAGGTGCGCAGGCCCCTGTTGAGCGTCTGCGAGCGGTAGCTGAGGTGGGCGACCATCGCCATCCTCCCGTTGGTCGCCCGCACTCCACCGTCATGAAGATCGACAACATGGGTGACCATCCCCGGGTGCAGGACGACGGCGACCAGAGCGGCAGCGGTCAGGACCGCGATGACGCCGACGTGGACGCCGCGCCTGGAGAACCGTTTCACAGTGCTGCGCTCCAGCAGGAAATAGGGATGAGCCAGGAAGGGATGGAGTTCGTCAGAACGACCAAGATTTTAACTTCCTCGTTGGACGGCAACAAATGTCCCGAATGTGGGGAAATACAGAGGAAGAGTGGATTTTTCGTTGGGATCAAGGAGAAGGGGAGGTTGGTATCCGTAGTGCCGCCTGGATGGTTGTTATGAACTTGTGATTCGAATGGTGAGATTGTGCGTTGAATCAAGGTGGCGATTGTCTGTCCGGCGGAGATAGTGATCTGAGGCGGAGGTGGTTAGTGGCGAGGGCGTCGCCGAGACCCCCGTGCTCGGGCAGAGCCGGGGCGCGTCAGAGCGGCGTCACCGGGCCGTGCGCTGCCGATGCCTACGGCGCGTATTCCGTGGAGGGCCCGTCCCGGCGCCGTAGTCTTCAGGTGTTCTTGTCGCCAGCAGGGAGGAGGGAGCACATGCCGAGGACGCGCGCCGATCTGCTCGACTCCTACCGCAGCTACCTGGCCCTGCAACGGGACCTGTCCGGGCACACCGTGCGCGCCTATCTCGTCGACATCAACGACCTGCTGAGCTTCCTCGGTGTCGGTGAGGGTGACGCGGAGCCAGTCGACGCCGCCCTGGCCAACCTTGACCTGGCGGATCTGCGGGACTGGCTCGCCGCGATGGCCGCGAGCGGTCACTCGCGCGCCACCCTGGCCCGCCGCTCGGCCTCGGTGAGGACCTTCTCCTCCTGGGCCTTCGAGACGGGACTGCTCACCTCCGACGTCGCCGCGCGTCTGCGCGCGCCCCGCGTCGACAACCGCCTGCCCGGGGTGCTGACGACCCAGCAAGCCTCGCAGCTGCTCAAGACCGCCTCGGACCTCGCCTCTGACGGGCACGTCCTGGCCGTGCGTGACCTGGCCATCATCGAGACGCTCTACGCGACCGGAGTGCGGGTCTCCGAGCTCGTCGGCCTGGATGTCGCCGACCTCGACCACTCCCAACGGACCCTGCGAGTCCTGGGGAAGGGCCGTAAGGAACGGACCGTCCCCTACGGGCTGCCCGCCGCCAAGGCGCTGGAGACATGGCTGCATCGGCGCGGTGAGATCTGCGCCGTCGATGCGGGAGGCGCCCTCTTCCTCGGGGCGCGGGGGCGACGTATCGATCCCCGGGCGGTGCGCGACGTCGTCCACCGCCTGTGCGCGGCCGCCCAAGTGCCCGACCTGGGCCCGCACGGACTGCGGCACAGCACCGCCACCCACGTCCTGGGCGGGGGAGCGGACCTGCGCAGCGTCCAAGAGTTCCTCGGCCACTCCTCCCTGGCCACCACCCAGCGCTACACCCACGTCTCGGCTGAGCGCCTGCGCAGCGTCTACGAGCAGGCCTTCCCCCGCGCCTGAGCGGAGCCCTCGTGGGGCTGCGTTCTCAGTGAAGGGGCTTGAGACGGATGACGGCAGGTTGCAGCAGGCGCAGCGGGTTGATGTACGTCTTGGGGCCGGTGCGCGCCCCCCAGTGCAGGGCGCAGACCCCGTCCGAGCGGTGCCCCGCCAGCAGGGTGCCGATGATCTGCCCCGCAGCCACCGTGTCACCGGCGCTGACGGCCGGTTCGACCGGCTCATAGGTGGTGCGGATCCCGTCGGCGTGGTCGATGGATACTACGGGGCGCCCGGCCACCATGCCGGCGAAGGCGACCGTCCCCGCGGCGGCGCTGCGGATCTGCGTGCCCTCAGCGGCCGCAAGATCCACTCCCCGGTGTCCGCGTCCCCACACGACGGCGGGCGGGTCGAAGTCCTCCACCACGGTGGCTGGCGCGCCGGTCGGCCACTGATAGCGGCCCCGCGGGCGCCGGGGACCCGCAGACCGGTCCGTCGGCGCCAGGCCGGCCGTCCCCGTGCCATTAATGAGCGGGGAGGAGGGGCTCAGGCGTGTCACGAGCGAGGTTGACGAGCTCAACCAGTGGGCCGCCCCGGTCGGCCCAGACGCGCTGCCCGCCCGCTCGAGAGGCAACGGGCCCTGCGCCCACGGAGCCCGAACCCTGGTCACGGCAGTGCTAGTGGCTGGGCCGGGGAGAGTGCTCATGCCCTGAGCCGGTGGAGCACCGGGCAGCGCGGCCAGTGAGCCGCAGGCGATCAGGGCCGTTGCCAGCGCCGCAAGGCGGCGGGACGAGTGGTGGGCAGGAGAGGACGACGTGCGAGGATCTCGGAGGTGGCGGCTTTGTCGAGGCTGCTGTGGCTGCATGCCCTCAGAGTGCGCGCCGAGCGGCCCTCGGCGCCGGGGGCGTCGTCGGCCCTGTGGAAAGCCCCGTGAGGAAGGCTGCCTGTGGTGACCGGAATGACTCCGAATACCGCTGATTCGGCCTCGGCGGCTGGTCCAGTCCTGTGGTAGCCTCGCCTCCGCAGCATTCTGCGGATCGCTCCGGCGTCAGTGGGAAACGGGCCCGGAATGCTGACTTCGCGTGCCTGCACCCGAGCATCTCGGGACGTCCCTCCGGGCGACACGGTCGCGGTCCCGGTCATCACGGTTCGCCACGGTGAACGGGTGGCCGTGCGTCGCAGGCACCAGGCCCCATCCGCGCCGGCTCCCAGCCGGTCACCGGCTCCGGTGCGCGTTCGCAAGCGTGCGGAACCACGGGGAAGAACCCAGAAGAAGAACCCTGGGACGCGTCCGGGCGCAGCTCGGCCGTCCCCCGAATGATCGTGCGTCGAGCAACCTCTCGGCACACACGGAAGGACCGTCATGGCCGTCGTTACCATGCGCCAGCTCCTTGACAGCGGTGTCCACTTCGGGCACCAGACTCGTCGCTGGAACCCCAAGATGAAGCGCTTCATCCTCACCGAGCGCAACGGCATCTACATCATCGACCTCCAGCAGTCCATTGAGGGCATCAACACCGCCTACGACTTCGTCAAGGAGATCGTCGCTCGCGGCGGCAACATCCTGTTCGTCGGAACCAAGAAGCAGGCCCAGGCCGCCGTGGCCGAGCAGGCCCAGCGTGTCGGCATGCCCTACGTCAACCAGCGCTGGCTGGGCGGCATGCTCACCAACTTCTCCACCGTGCGCGCCCGCCTGGACCGCATGAAGGAGCTCGAGCAGATCGACTTCGACGACGTGGCCGGCTCCGGCCGCACCAAGAAGGAGCTGCTCATGATGCGCCGCGAGAAGGACAAGCTCCAGCGCACCCTGGGCGGTATCCGCGACATGAGCAAGCTCCCCGCGGCCGTGTGGGTCGTGGACACCAAGAAGGAGCACCTGGCCATCTCCGAGGCCCAGAAGCTCGGGATCCCGGTCATCGCCATCCTGGACACCAACTGCGACCCGGACGAGGCCACCTACGGCATCCCCGGCAACGACGACGCCATCCGCGCCGTCACCCTGCTCACCCGTGTCGTCGCCGACGCCACCGCCGAGGGCCTGCTGGCCCGCTCCGGCGGACGCGCCCGCACCGGTGAGGAGGCCGAGGTCGCCCCCGCCGACGCCGAGCCGTTGCCCGAGTGGGAGGCCCAGCTCCTCGCCGGAGCCGAGGCCGAGGCCGCCGAGGTCGCCGCTGAGGTGACCGAGGCTGTCGCCGAGGCCCCCGCCGCCGAGCAGGCCTGAGCTCGGGCTCACCACCTCAGCTCCTCGCTCACAGCGCGGCGTCCCCGCGCTGTGAGCACCTCTCACTCGTCCTTTTTCACACGTCTATTAGTCACTGACTGACCAGGAGACATTCATGGCGAACTACACCACCGCTGACATCAAGGCGCTGCGCGAGAAGACCGGCGCCGGCATGCTCGACGTCAAGAAGGCCCTCGACGAGGCCAACGGCGACGCCGAGAAGGCCATCGAGATCATTCGCGTCAAGGGCCTCAAGGGCATCGCCAAGCGCGAGGGCCGCGCCGCCTCCGCCGGCCTCATCGCCGCCAAGGTCGTCGACTCCGGCAACGGCCAGGTCGGCGTCCTCGTCGAGATCAACGCCGAGACCGACTTCGTGGCCAAGAACCAGAAGTTCCTCGACTACGCCGAGCAGGTCCTCACCGCCGCCCTGGACTCCGGCGCCACCGACGCCGAGGCCCTGGCCGAGGTCGAGGTCGACGGCTCCACCGTCAAGGAGCTCACCGACGGCATGCAGGCCGTCATCGGCGAGAAGATCGTCGTGCGCCGTGTCGGCCGCCTCGAGGCCGACAAGATCGAGCTCTACCTGCACCGCACCAACCCCGACCTGCCCGCGCAGGTCGGCGTCCTGGTGGGCACCGACGCCAAGGCCGCCGAGGTGGCTCACGACGTCGCCATGCACATCGCCGCCTACTCCCCGGCCTACGCCACCCGTGAGGACGTCCCGGCCGAGGTCGTGGACAAGGAGCGCGCCATCGCCGAGGAGACCACCCGCGCCGAGGGCAAGCCCGAGAAGGCCATCCCCAAGATCGTCGAGGGTCGTCTCAACGGCTTCTTCAAGGAGAACGTCCTGGTCGACCAGGCCTTCGCCAAGGACCCCAAGACCACGGTCGGCAAGGTCGTCGAGGCCACCGGTGGCGAGCTGACCGGCTTCGTGCGCTTCCGCGTCGGCGCCTGATCCGCTCACTGATCGGGGCGGGGGCGCGAGCATCATGCTCGCGCCCCCGCCCCGTTCTTCCCCTCTCACTCATCGACATCCCTCACCGTCTGCTCCCCGGGGCGCCCTCCGCGAGCACGTCTTCTGCGTGGGCCTGGTCCCTGGCACGGTCCCATGGCACGGCCCCATGGTGTGTCTGACCGCCGGGGTTGACGCTCATCGTGGCCCGGTGCCCACCCGGACGGGGTAGGCTGTGCCAAGCCTGCCCACCGAACCCAGGAGACATAGCGCAATGAGTCATGAACCGGCTCGTGACGACCGCGTCGCCCACGGCACGCACCCCAGACGTGTTCTACTCAAGCTCTCCGGTGAGGTCTTCGGCGGCGGAGCCATAGGCCTGGACCCCGACGTCGTCTCCGACGCCGCCCGCCAGATCGCCGAGGCCGTACGCGCCGGAGTCCAGGTCTCCGTCGTCGTCGGAGGCGGGAACTTCTTCCGCGGCGCCGAGCTCTCCTCGCGCGGCATGGACCGCGCCCGCGCCGACTACATGGGCATGCTGGGAACCGTCATGAACGCTCTGGCCCTGCAGGACTTCATTGAGAAGGCGGGGGTGCCCGCCCGTGTCCAGACCGCCATCGCCATGGGACAGGTCGCCGAGTCCTACATCCCCCTGCGCGCCATCCGCCACATGGAGAAGAACCGCGTCGTCGTCTTCGGCGCCGGTGCCGGCCTGCCCTACTTCTCCACGGACACCGTCTCGGCCCAACGCGCCCTGGAGACCCACTGCGACGAGCTGCTCGTGGGCAAGAACGGGGTCGACGGCGTCTACACCGCCGACCCCCGCAAGAACCCCGATGCCCGGCGCCTGGACCAGCTCACCTACGAGCGCGCCCTGGCCGACGGCCTCCAGGTGGTCGACGCCTCCGCCTTCGCCCTGTGCCGCGACAACGGCCTGACCATGCGCGTCTTCGGCATGGGGGAGCCCGGCAACATCACCCGAGCCCTGCTGGGTGAGAGAATCGGGACACTCGTCAGCTGCGACTGACCCGGCTGCGAGCTCAGACGGGCCGCCGAGGGCCCCTTCGAGCTCCGTGACCGCATGCAGCGCAGACGGCCGGCACACCCTCCCAACCCGCAGCCATCCCCGCGATGGCCGATCACTACCTGACGAACCCACGACCGCCCAGTAAAGGAAGCACCATGATCGACGACGTCATGCTCGAGGCCGAGGACAAGATGGACAAGGCCCTCCAGGCCGCCAAGAGCGAGCTGGCCACCATCCGCACCGGCCGCGCCAACCCCTCGATGTTCAACGGGATCGTCGTGGACTACTACGGCGCCCCCACCCCGCTCCAGCAGCTCGCCTCCCTGACGATCCCCGAGGCCCGCACCGTCCTGGTCAGCCCCTTCGACCGCTCCGCCATGAAGGACATCGTCACCGCCATCCGCGAGTCCGACCTCGGCGTCAACCCCACCGATGACGGCACCGTCATCCGCGTCACCCTGCCGGCACTGACCGAGGAGCGCCGCAAGGACTACGTCAAGCTCGCCCGCTCCCGCGCCGAGGACTCCCGCGTCCAGGTGCGCGGTATCCGCGGCAAGGCCAAGAAGGAGCTCGAGGCCATCAAGAAGGACGGCGAGGCCGGCGAGGACGACGTCAAGCGCGCCGAGCACGAGCTCGACGGCCTCACCAAGCGCTTCGTCGAGCAGATCGACGCCGCCCTGAGCGCCAAGGAGGCCGAGCTGCTCGAGGTCTGAGCCGCCTTCTCCCGGGAGCGGCCGCGCCACCGTCCGGCCTCCCGCCCTGTCCCGTCAACCCCTGTGAGCCCCGTGTCGCCTCTGCTGAACCCGCGCCCCACGCGCAACCACGACCCCCTGCCCGCCACCGGGCGGGCGGGACGCAACCTGCCCGCCGCCATCGGGGTGGCGGTCGTGCTCATCGCCGTGGTCCTGGGGTCCCTGGCCTTCTACAAGGTCATCTTCGTGGGCGTCGTCGTCCTGGCCGTGTGCGGGGCGCTGTGGGAGCTGGCGGCGGCCTTCGCCCGCAAGCGCATCCGCCTGCCCCTGGCGCCGCTGTGGTTGGGGACCCTGGGAATCTCCGTGTGCGCCTGGGAGGTGGGAGCAGAGGCGGCCTTCGGGGCCTACGTCGCCACCGTCGGCGCCTGCGTCCTGTGGAGCTTCATGGACCAGGCCGAGGCGGAGGTCGGCACCGTCCTGGAGCAGGCCGGCCACGACATCCCCCGCACCGAGGCCCACGACGAGGTCCGCCGCTCGCGCTCCAGCGCCGCGGCCGCCTCGGTCTTCGCCGCCACCTACCTGCCCTTCCTGGCCGGCTTCGCGGTCCTGCTCCTGGTGCAGGAGCACGGAGTGGGAAAAGTCATGATGCTCATCGCCCTGGCGGCCGCCAACGACACCGGCGGGTGGATGGCCGGCATCACCTTCGGCCGTCACCCCCTGGCGCCCTCGGTCTCACCGAAGAAGTCCTGGGAGGGGCTCATGGGCTCCCTCATCGCAGCCGTCGCCACCGGTGCCGGCTGCGTCTGGGCCATCGGCGGCCCCTGGTGGACCGGAGCCGCACTGGGCGCCTGCACCGTGATCGTCTCCACCCTGGGAGACCTGGGGGAGTCCCTGCTCAAGCGTGACCTGGGACTCAAGGACATGGGCACGCTCCTGCCCGGGCACGGCGGAATCATGGACCGGCTCGACTCGATCCTCGTGGCCGCTCCACTTGTCTACGCCTTCACCCTCCTGGTGAAATAGGGACGCATGCCGCACCCACCCCTATCGACCAGCCCGGCCCTCCCCAGCCCCGGGACACGAGGAGCACGAGCGTGAGTCCATCGCGAGCACAGCAGCGCCCCCGGCGCTCGCAGCCCGTCAGCATCACCGGGCGGCCGCATGACGGCCGGGTCCAGGTCATGCCCACCGACCAGCCCCCGGAGGGCGCCACCAGCCCCGACGCCAAACCGCGCCTGTCCTTCGCGGTGCCCGCCGCGCGCGGCAAGGCCCCCCGCCACCTGGCCGACCTCGACCTGTCCGGGCGCAAGGCCGCCTGCAAGGACTCGGGCCTGCCCTCCTTCCGGGCCGACCAGCTCTCACGGCACTACTTCACGCACTTCACCCGCGACAGTGCGGACATGACCGACCTGCCCGCCGCCCAGCGCGAGCAGCTGTGCGCCGAGCTGCTGCCCGAGCTCATCACCCCGGTACGCGCCCTGCGCGCCGACGGCGGGCGCACCATCAAGCACCTGTGGGAGCTGCACGACGGCGTGCGCGTCGAGAGCGTCCTCATGCGCTACAAGGAGCGCACCACCCTGTGCGTCTCCTCCCAGGCCGGCTGCGGCATGGCCTGCCCCTTCTGCGCCACCGGTCAGATGGGCCTGACCCGCAACCTGTCCACCGGGGAGATCGTGGAGCAGGTGCGCCACGCCGCCCAGGCCTCGGCCGCTGGGGAGCTGACCGGGGGACCGGCCCGCCTGTCCAACGTGGTCTTCATGGGCATGGGCGAGCCGATGGTCAACTACAAGAACGTCGTCGGCGCCCTCCACCGGCTCATCGACCCGGCCCCGGAGGGCTTCGGCCTGTCGGCGCGTGGCATCACCGTCTCCACCGTGGGACTCGTCCCCCTCATCCGCCGACTCGCCGGCGAGGGGCTGCCGGTGACCCTGGCCGTCTCCCTGCACGCCCCCGACGACGAGCTGCGCGACGAGCTCATCCCCGTCAACTCCAAGTGGAAGGTCGGCGAGCTGCTCGACGCCGCCCACGACTACTTCCTGGCCACCGGCCGGCGCGTGTCCATCGAGTACGCGCTCATCAAGGACATGAACGACCACGCCTGGCGCGCCCAGCTGCTCGCTGACGAGCTCAACCGCAGGGACACCGGATGGGCCCATGTCAACCCCATCCCGCTCAACCCCACTCCGGGCTCCATCTGGACCTGCTCGGAGGTTGCGGTTCAGGATATGTTCGTCGACACGCTCCGGCGTGCCGGAATTACCACGACAGTGCGAGACACTCGAGGCAGCGACATCGACGGTGCCTGCGGTCAACTCGCGACCGAGGTACTCAACCAGGAGAGGGTCAAGACGACATGAGCGACATGTTCCCCAAGTCAGCGCTCCTGCGACCGGGCTACCGCCCCGAGCAGGTGGACCGCTACTTCGAGACGGCTCACGAGATCTACGACGCCGGTGAGCTCGACGAGATGGACTCCGAGGGCGTGCGCACCGTCGCCTTCGACGTCGTCCTGCGCGGCTACCAGCCCCAGGCCGTGGACGCCGCCCTCGACCGGCTCGAGGCCGCCTTCCTCCAGCGTCGGCGCGCGGCCTTCGTGGCCAAGAACGGTCGCCAGGCCTGGATGGACCAGGTCACTCAGCTCGCCACCACCCTTTACCCGCGTCTGCTGCGCCCGGCCGGCGAGCGCTTCGCCCCGGCCTCCGGGCAGGGGTACGACAAGACCGACGTCGATGCCCTCATGGACCGTATCGCCGGCTACTTCGACTCCGACACCACCCTGACCTCCAGCGAGGTGCGCGGAGCGGTCTTCCGTCGAGCCCGGGGGAACAAGGCCTACGGGGAGCCCAGCGTCGACCGTTACCTGGCGCGCGTCGTCGAGGTCCTGCTGTCCGTCGAGTGAGTCACGCCCGTCGAGCCCGTCCTGAGGAAACCCGCCACCCCATGACCAGCCACGCACCAGCGCCCTCCCACAACCCACAGCGACTGGTCCTCCTGGGATCCACCGGGTCGATCGGCACCCAGACCCTCGAGGTCCTCTCCCGCCTGGGGGAGCACGCCCCGCGAGTGGTCGCCCTGGCCGCCGGCGGATCGCGCCTGGAGCTCCTGGCCCGCCAGGCCATCACCTGGGAGGTTCCCGTCGTGGCCGTCACCGGCGGGGGAGAGGATCTCGCCGAGCGCCTGCGCCAGGCCCTGAGAGCCGCAGCCGCCCAGGCCGGCCGCCCCGACCCGGTCACCACCATTCTCACCGGCCCCGACGCCGCCACCACGGCGGTCCAGGCCGCCGAGCTCGGGGCCGGCGACACGGTCGTCAACGGCATCACCGGCTCGGTGGGACTGCTGCCCACGCTGGCCGCCCTGGCCAGTGGCGCCCGCCTGGCCCTGGCCAACAAGGAGTCCCTCGTCGTCGGGGGCGCCCTGGTCCGCCAGGCGCTCACGCGACCTGGCCAGATCGTCCCCGTGGACTCCGAGCACTCCGCCATCGCCCAGGCCCTGGCCAGCGGCTGCCACGAGAAAGGACTGACCAGTCCCGTCCTCAGCGGACGCAGCGAGGTGCGGCGGCTGGTCCTGACCGCCTCCGGCGGCCCCTTCCGCGGGCGCAGCCGCGCCGAGCTCACCGGGATCAGTGCCGCCGCCGCCCTCAAGCACCCCACCTGGGACATGGGGCCGGTGGTGACCATCAACTCCTCGACCCTCATCAACAAGGGGCTCGAGCTCATCGAGGCCCACCTCCTGTTCGACGTGGCACCCGAGCGGATCGACGTCGTCGTTCACCCCCAGTCCGTCATCCACTCCATGGTGGAGTTCACCGACGGCGCCACCATCGCCCAGGCCTCCCCACCCGACATGCGCCTGCCCATCGCCCTGGGCCTGACCTGGCCCGAGCGCCCCGACCTGTCGGGCCTGGTGACTCCCAACGACTGGCGCGAACCGGTCAGCTGGACCTTCGAGCCGCTGGACGGTGCCGCCTTCCCCGCCGTCGACCTGGCCCGCAGCGCCGTGGCGGCCTCCGACACCCACCCGGCCGTCCTCAACGCGGCCAACGAGCAGGCCGTCGCCGCCTTCCTCGCCGGCGGCCTGGAGTGGCTCGACATCGTCGAGATCGATGCGGCCGTCGTCGGCGAGCACGAGGGCCTGACCGGCCCGGGCCTCGACGACGTCCTGGCCGTGGAGACCTGGGCACGCGCCCGCGCCGACGAGCTCATCGCGGCACGAAACGGAGGAACGCACTCGTGAGCACCACCCTGGCCTACATCCTGGGCATCGTCATCCTCGTCATCGGGATCGGTGTCTCAGTGGCCCTTCACGAGCTCGGGCACATGATCCCCGCCAAGAAGTTCGGCGTGAAGGTACCCGAGTACTTCATCGGCTTCGGCCCGAAGATCTGGTCGTTCAAGCGCGGGGAGACCGAGTACGGCGTCAAGGCCATCTGGCTGGGCGGCTACGTCAAGCTCGTCGGCATGCTGCCACCGGCCAGGCCCGGCAGGCCGGACCGCCGACGCAAGGACGGAAGCCTGGGCATGGTGGGCGAGGCACGCGCCGAGGCCCTGGAGGAGATCCAGCCCGGCGAGGAGCACCGGGCCTTCTACCACCTCAGCGTCCCCAAGAAGCTCATCGTCATGGCCGGGGGAATCCTCACCAACCTGGTCCTGGGGATCGTGCTGCTGGCCGTGGCCGTCGGCGTGGTCGGCATCCCCGGACGCACGACGACGCTGTCGACCGTGGCGCCCTGCGTGTCGTCGAACATCGACGCGGGCGCCCCCTGCCAGGACTCCGACCCAGTCGGCCCCGCCAGCGCCGCCGGCATACGGGTCGGCGACAGGATCGTCTCCTGGGGCGGGGTGAAGGTCTCCACCTGGGAGGAGCTGCAGGCCCGGATCGCCGCCCAAGGCACCAGCCCCACCGAGGTCGTCATCGAGCGCGACGGAGTCGAGCGCACCGTGAGAGTCACTGCGGTCGAGGCCCAGCGCACCGTTCGCGACGCGCAGGGCGCCCCGGTCAAGGACGCCTCCGGAGCCGTGCGCACCCAGGCCCGCCCCTATGTCGGCATCTCCCCGTCGCTGGGAACCATTCCCCTGAGCCCCACCAAGATCCCCGGCATCATCGGGCAGGCCATCGGTGGGACGGTCAAGGCCATCGCCACCCTGCCGGTGGGCCTCTATCACGCCGTCCAGGCGGCGCTGGGCGTTGAGCAGCGCAGCGCTGACAGCGGCGTTGTGGGCCTGGTGGGCATGGGACGCATGGCCGGAAACGCCACCAGCGGCGGTGTGGCCGGAGGCGGCGCAGTCCCCCTGTCGATGCGGGTGAGCACCATGCTCATGCTGCTGGGCAGCCTCAACCTGGCGCTGTTCGCCTTCAACCTGGTGCCCCTGCTGCCACTGGACGGCGGGCACGTGCTCGGAGCCTGCTGGGAGGGCATCCGGCGCTCGATCGCCAAGGCGCAGGGTAAGCCCGATCCGGGCCCGGTGGACACGGCCAGGATGCTGCCCGTCGGTCAGGTCGTCTTCGGTCTGCTGATCGCCATGGCCCTGGTCCTGGTGTGGGTGGATATCGCCGCGCCGCTGTGAGGCCCGCAGGGTCTGGCAGGGCGTGAGCAAATCGGTACCGGCGGGAGCGATGCCACACACCTGAGGTGCAGGGCCTGGCAGGGCGGGTGACATACTGGACGGGTGACTGAAGCGATCGCTCTTGGCATCCCTACGATGCGTGCCCAGGCCCCGGTCCTGGCAGCGCGCCGACCCACCCGCAAGATCCGGGTCGGCAGCCTCAACGTCGGTGGAGACGCACCCATCACCGTGCAGTCGATGACCACCACGAAGACCCACGACATCGGTGCCACTCTGCAGCAGATCGCTGAGCTGACGGCCGCGGGCTGCGACATTGTGCGCGTGGCCTGCCCCACCGACAAGGACGCCGAGGCACTGCCGATCATCGCCAAGCAGTCCCGCATCCCCGTCATCGCGGACATCCACTTCAACCCCAAGTACGTCTTCGCCGCCATCGAGGCGGGCTGCGGCGCGGTGCGCGTCAATCCCGGCAACATCCGCAAGTTCGACGACCAGGTCGCCGACATCTGCAAAGCCGCCTCCGACGCCGGCGTCTCCCTGCGCATCGGCGTCAACGCCGGTTCCCTGGACAAGCGCCTGCTCAAGAAGTACGGGAAGGCCACCCCCGAGGCGCTCGTGGAGTCGGCCACCTGGGAGGCCGGGCTCTTCGAGGAGAACGACTTCCACGACTTCAAGATCTCCGTCAAGCACCACGACGTCGTCACCATGGTGCAGGCCTACCGGCTCCTGTCGGAGGCCGGCCAGTGGCCCCTGCACCTGGGCGTGACCGAGGCCGGCCCGGCGTTCCAGGGCACGATCAAGTCCTGCGCCGCCTTCGGCACCCTGCTGGCCGAGGGCATCGGCGACACCATCCGGGTCTCGCTGTCCGCCCCTCCGGTCGAGGAGGTCAAGGTGGGCACCAAGCTGCTGGAGTTCATGGGGCTGCGCGAGCGCCAGCTCGAGATCGTCTCCTGTCCCTCCTGCGGTCGGGCCCAGGTGGACGTGTGGACCCTTGCCGAGGAGGTGGAGGCGGGACTCAAGAAGGTCACCGCTCCGCTGCGCGTGGCCGTCATGGGCTGCGTCGTCAACGGCCCCGGCGAGGCCCGCGAGGCGGATCTGGGCTGCGCCTCGGGCAATGGTAAGGGCCAGATCTTCGTGCGCGGCCAGGTCGTTGAGACCGTCCCGGAGGATCAGGTCGTCGAGACCCTCCTCAAGCACGCCGAGGCCATGGCCGCAGAGATGGCCGAGGAGCTCGGGGAGGAGGCCCTGGCCGGCACCAGCCCCATGGTCTCGGCAGCCGGCTGAGGACCGGTGAGGGCCGGGCGCCTCCAGCGCCGGCCCGGGCCTGACGGGTATGAGCTTCCTGCGGCACCGCGACACGAGACGCGCTCAGCGTCACGCCGACCGCCTGACACCGGTTCCCTCCGATCAGGTGTCGGGAGTCATGTCGCTGTGTGCTCTGGATCCGGTCTGTGCCGTGAGCCTGGTCCAGCAGATGCAGCGCTGGACCCGTTGGGGACGCGGAGACGTCGTCGCCCTGGGTGGACTGGCACAGCCCGTCGCCGCCGCCTGGTCGGTCGGCTCCCTCATGCCCTTCGGCCTGGCCGGACGCCCCGAGCACGGTCTGCGGGCGGCCGATGCCGGCGAGATCCGGGCACTGGCCGAGCACTGCCGACCCCGCCTGTCCAGGCACGGCTCGGTCTGCGGGCCGGCCCGGGACGTTGCGGCGATCTGGGGAGCGCTCAGCGAGCAGGGAGTGCGTTCCCGCCAGGAGCGCTGGAAGCAGCCGGTCCTGGCCGCACCTCGCCCGGCCGCGGGGCTGAGCGTCGGGCACCGGCCCCGTCACCCCTCCCTGTCCTGGGTGGGGCAGGCGGTCCGCCGGGCGCAGCCAAGTGAGACGGAGATGGTCCTTCCGGCCTCGGTGGACATGTTCATCGGTGAGCTCGGTTACGACCCCACCACCGATGGTTCCGGATACCGACGTCACGTCGGCTGGCTCATCGAGCAGGGGCGCAGCTACGTCGTCCTCGACGACGGCGCAGGAGGTCCTGTCCAGCCCGGAACGCCCCGGGCGGTGGCCTTCAAGGCCGACGTCGGGGCCCTGTGGCACTCCCCGACAGGCGGCGTCGCCCAACTGACCGGCGTGTGGACCCGCCCCGACCTGCGTGGGCGGGGAGTCGGGGCGGCGGCACTGGCCGGGGTGGTGGACGCCGTGCGCCGGGACCATGTCGGCGCCGACGGCGTCGTGAGCCTCTACGTCAACGACTACAACGCCCCCGCTCTGGCGCTCTACCGCTCCCTGGGCTTTGAGCAGGTGAGTCTGTTCGCCACCGTGCTCCTGTGAGTGTTCCCGGTGGGACCGCAAGGACGATGCGGTTTTGTTACACGGCGCCTGCAAAGTCATGGTGAACAACATATGGAGCGTCTTGGGCGGCTCGCCTACGATCACCAATCGTGCGCAGTACGGATGACGTCGACTCCGAGAACACGGAGCGTCAGAACAACATCGAGGTATGGAATGACCTCGTATCACCCACAGACTTGATTGTCTGTCTCCTGATATCGGTGACATGCGTCGTCGCGGCGGTGCTGTTCTCCGTTTATCTCGGAGGCAAGCCGCTGTTCTGGGGGCTGGGGGCCTCCACTATCGGTTTTATCGCCTGCTGCTTCCTTGTGACTCCTAAACGTGAGGTCACCATTGTCGATGAGCTGAACGTCGGGGCGAGTGAAAGGGGAGACCAGTGACTGTGAGCCTTCTCCTCATGATGGCGGCTGCCATCCTGGCTGCCGTGGTCCTCTACACCTTCATCGGTTTTATCCCCGGGACCGATGAGACCGGGGTGCTGGCCCCCGTCACTCTGGCGATCATCCTGGCTGGGGCACCACCGCACGTAGTGCTCGCCTTCTTCATCTCCGCCGTGGTCACGCTCAACCTCATGAACGGGATCCCGACGGCGCTGGTGGGACTGCCCGGCGGAGTCATGTCCGCTCCGCTCATGGATCACGCCATGGTGCTGCGCAACAAGGGCCTGGCCTCAGACACGATCCGGAAGATGGCGGTGGGGTCGGCTATCGGAACCCTTATCTCCATTCCCCTGAGCTTCCTCCTCGCCGGTCTGCTGCTGCCCATGGCCGACTGGATCAAGTCCAACTCCGATATCGTCCTGGCTGTCGGAGCCGTGATTCTGGCACTGCTCGGAAAGAACCGAATTCTCTCCCTGGTATCGATTCTTCCCATGGCACTTCTGTTCCAGGCGCTTCCGGCGCTCTACCGAGGGGCGGGAATTATCCCTGAGAAGGCCAGTGTCAATACCTCCTTCTTCCTCGGTATCACCGTGGGGCCCATGCTCCTGACCCTCCTGGAGCTGCTCAATGCCAAGCGCCGGGAGGCACTGCCGCACGGCAATCGCACCAAGGCCGAGCTGCTGCGATCCGGTTTCGAGCGACAGGCGTTGTGGCCGGGGCGGCTCATCACGAGGTCCGAGGGCTGGTGGAGTGCCGCCATGGCCGCCGTCTCCACCCCGCTGTTCATTCTCAGCCCGGTGGGCCTGACCTTCCTGCTGGGCGAGGCCTCCGTGGCCCGCCAGAAGGAGGACCGGGTGCCCCGCGCGCAACGTGCAGTGACTGTCATGAGCGCCCTGACCCACTCGACCTACCTGGCCGGCGTCATCATTCCACTGGTGGCACTCGGGGTCCCGATCTCCGGTGTGTCCGTCGGCCCCGCCGGTCCGCTGTTCAATGCGGGCTCGGTCTACACCAAGCAGCACAACCTGCACCACCTGCTGGACCTGCCCGGATTCATCATCACCGTGACCATCGGGGCTCTTGCCGCGGTTACGATCACGTACGTCATCGCCGTGCGCTGGTCCTCGCAGATCACCTACTTCGTCATGCGTCGCATTCCCCACGAGGCGGTGCTGGCGCTGTTCGTCGCCTTCGTCCTCCTGCTGGCATACATCGACGCCGACCAGAAGGCAGGCCTGGCCAATGTCTTCGGGGTCCTGCTTGTGGGCATTGCGTGCGGGTCGCTCAATCGACTGGGGGTCTCCTACGGCGTCCAGTTCATGTCCCTCTACGCGGCCCCCGGCATCGTCAAGGCCCTGGCCGCTCTGGCCTGATCTCCTTCTCGCGGGATGCGGCGGAGGTTGGGGACCGGCCTCCGCCGCACGTCTGTTGCGATCGGCCACGCAAGACTCCGATGCTGAGTCCTCATACCAGCACTCGATGAGTCAGTCGGAGTTTGGGGCAGAGGGGACGATCTCCGTTGACGGAAGCACCTGGTGACGGTCAGCTATCGCTGCGGTGTGCCAGACCGGTCAGATCGACGCCGAGCAGACGGGCCCGCTCAGCGGTGCTCCCGGTGACGAGAACATCGGTGCGACGCAGCTGAGAGACGTCGGCCGCTCCCAGCAGGGTCATGAGCGTGCGTACGTGCTCGCTCCAGGTGTGCAGCTCTTGGTGCAGGGCCTCGGGGCCCTCCTTGACCAGGGTGCGCAGGATGTGCCCGGAGGCGCCGACGGCACAGGCTCCCAGGGCCAGCGACCGGACGACGTCGAGTGGGTTGCGCACGCCGCCGGAGGCCAGTACCGGCAGGTTGACCGGCTCCGAGCCGCTCAGCGACTCCAGCAGGCACAGCGCTGTCGACTGGCCCCAGCCGACCAGGTAGGACAGGTCGCGCTGCGGTCGGCGCTCGTTCTCAATGGCGATGAAGTCCGTGCCTCCGGCCCCAGCCACGTCGACGGCTGCGACGCCGGTGCGCGCCAGGGCCTCGATCGTTCGGCGTGAGAGCCCGAATCCCACCTCCTTGACCACCACCGGGACGGGCACGGTCGCAACGATGCCGGCGATCGCTTCGCTCCAGCTGGTGAAGTCGCGGTCGCCCTCGGGCATGACCAGCTCCTGGGCCGCGTTGAGGTGGATCTGCAGGGCGTTGGCCTCCAGCATCTCCACGGCCTGCAGTGCCTCCTGAGGGCTGACGGTCGGTCCGACATTGGCCAGGACGAAGGCGCCCGGGGCCCGGTGTCGGATGACGTGGAAGCCGTCCGCTCGCTCGGGGTCACGCAGGGCCACGTGCTGGGAACCGCAGGCGATCGCGACTCCCGCCTCAGCGGCCGCCTCGGCCAGACCGGCATTGATAGCCGCTGTTGTCTGCGTTCCGCCGGTCATGGCGTTGATGTAGAACGGGACCTCCCAGCGGCAGCCCAGGACGGTGGTGCCGATATCGACCTGCTCGGTGCTGACCCTCGGCAGGCTGTGATGGATGAAGGAGACGTCGTCGAAGGCGCCGGCGCGGTCCTGACCGTGCAGACGCATCGCCAGCTCCAGGTGCTCGTCCTTACGGGAGGCCCGTTGCGAGGTGATGGGCTCGTGGCTCATGGGGTGACCTTATCGGGGGAGGCGGTCGAGGAATCAGCACGTGCCTCAGCGGGGTCGGCTGCGCAGACAGCGGATGAGTCCCGGCTGTAGACCGACAGGTCCAGAGGGCGTATCCCGGCCGTCTCCCACGCGGTTCGCAGTGCAACCAGGTCCGTGGCCGGTGGGCACAGGGCGATTCCGCAGTCCCCGCCCCCGGCGCCCGAGCTCTTAGCCGTGGCCCCGTGGTCGAGCGCGATCTCGACCAGTCTCGACAGCTCAGTGGTCTCGATGGTCCGGCCGCCGATCCGGCTGAGCCCGGCCAGAAGAGCCCTGTTGCGCGCGATCTGGCGCATGATCCGGGCAACGTTATCATCCTCGATCGCGGTGATGAGACGAGCCAGGCAGTCCTGGCTGTCGCGCAGGAAGACGGTGTAGTCATCGGCCCCGTGGGATCGGGTCTGGACGTCGGCGACCAGGGCCGGGGTGGAGGCGGGCGTACCGGTCCAGCCCACCTGAAGCCGCAATGAGGGAGACGGCAGGCGGCGGATGCTCAGACCTGGCCAGTCCGCCTCCGCGAGATCGCTCATGCCACCGGCCCCGGCTCGCTGCCGGGCCCGGCGCAGCCATGAGCGGTCGGGGGAGGTGTAGGCCACCCACCCGGTCATGGCGCTCGCGGCGATGTCTCCTCCTGAGCCGATCGGCTGGACCGTGTCACTGGCCAGCATCGCCAGCTTGTAGACGGTCAGATCGTCGGCGGCCATGCCGTAGAACGTCGCGACGGCACGCACCGTCGCCACGGTCACCGCTGATGATGAGCCCAGTCCCAGCTTGCGTCCGTCGTTCTCCTCCAGCTCGCTGGAGACGCTCAGGTCGAAGGAGCGTGGCCGGCCGCCACCCTGGGTCACCAGCGCCTCAACGACTCGGATCGCCGAGATGATGTAGTCGTCCTCTCCTCCGACTGCCTCGGCCTGGCCGTCCTGCGGTCGGCGGCGCCAGGACCTGGAGCCGTTGGCGTAGAGCCGTGAGCTGATCGTGCCCGCGTACTCGCCGGCGGGGGAGCAGGGCGTGATGCGTACGGTGATGAATCGGTCGACGGCGACCAGGACTGCTCGGTGGCCGGGCTCGACGACGGCGTACTCTCCGGCGATGTAGAGCTTGCCCGGCGCCCTGGAGACGATATCGCCGCCGTGAGAGGTCAGGGGCATGGGCCCTCCTCGATACGCACCCCGCCGCCGGGACGCCTGACCGAGACGGTGGTGCCGGTCAGACGGTCCCGCAGCGCGGCGGCGACCTCCTCGGCGCGGGCGCCCTCGGTGAGGACCTTGACGTTGGGTCCGGCATCGATCGTTGCCCAGACGGGCAGCCCCTCCTCGCGCATGGCGCGGATCGCGTGCAGTGCCGCCACGGTCTGCGGTAGCCAGTAGATGATGCCCGGGCGGGCTGCGATCATCGTGGCGTGCATGCCCAGGGCGTTGCCCTCGACGATCTCCCCGAGCCGTGCCAGGTTGCCCGCCCGGACCGCTTCCAGCGCCACCTGAAGGTCCCTCCCGCTGGCCTCGACCCAGGCGGGGAAGAGAGGGGAGGACGACATGGTGGCCCGCATGGCCCGGGTCGAGCTGATGGGTTTGTAACGCTGCGAGAGCACGACGACGACCATTGCCAGGTCCATCTCGCAGGCGACCGGCTCAGCGTAGGAGGAGGCGTCGTCGTGGCCCGCGTTCCACAGGACCAGCCCGCCGAAGACGGAGCGGGTCGCCGAGCCCGAGCCGCGTCGGGCCAGTCTGGAGAGCTCCCGGCCATCGAGATCCATACCGGCGGCCCGGGAGGCGGCTGCCGCAAGCGCCGCGAAGCCCGCCGCTGAGCTCGCTAGGCCGGCCGCCAGCGGGACTGAGGCCCGGGAGGTGATGGTTGCCGGGGCGGTGACGCCTGAGTGGGCGCGCACCAGGTCGAGGAACCGGGTCACTCGCCCCAGCTCCACGGCGCTGGGGGAGGCCCCGTTGATCGTCACCGAGTCTGCGGCGCCGTCCCCGCCGTCGAAGGAGACCGTCGTCGTCGTCCGGGTGCCGCCTAGGGTGAGGGACAGGCTCGACGTGGCGGGGATCGCCTGTGCCTCATCGACCTTGCCCCAGTACTTGATGAGCGCGATGTTGGTGTTGGCGCTGGCTGTCGCCGTCGGGGCAGCGGCCGGGGAGAAGCCCGCGGTGGCTGGGGAGGCGGTGCTCACTCGCCCACCTGGCTCAGACGCATCCGGTAGCTCCACGTCGCCGTGGCGCCGGCCCTCTCCAGAGCGGCGCGAACCCGGCGCGTGGCCGGCTGTCCGGCCACCAGGGCGATGACGCAGCCACCAAGCCCCCCGCCGGTGAGCTTGGCGCCCAGAGCCCCGGCTCTTCGGGCGGCGTCGGCGAGGTCGTCGAGGATCGGCAGACTCAGGCTGAGCTCGGTGAGCAGCGTGTGCGCCTCATTCATGACGGCCCCGAGGGTCGGGGCGTCGGCCTGGTCCAGGGCCATGATCGCGATCTGGGTGAGCGTCCCCAGGTGGTTGATGCGCGGCCCGATGTTTTCCGGATCGTTCTCGTAGCGCCGGCGCAGGCCACTGACGGCCTCTCGGGTGGAGCCGTGGATCCCGGAGTCGGCGATGACCAGGAAGGCGTTGTCGATGCGCTGGCTCAGGGGCCGCATCTGTCCTCCCTGGAACCGGATGGGGCATGGGGAGCAGGTGGCGGCGGCGTCCAGCCCCGAGGGCTTGCCGTGCGCGATCTGCTCAGCCATCTGCGTCAGCGCGAACAGCTCATCGGAGCTGGCCTCGCGCCCGCAGGCGTCTAGGACAGCGCGAATGATCGCGCCGGCCGCCGCCGCCGACGAGCCGAGCCCGCGCTCATGGGGGAAGTCGCTCACGGTGGTGATATCGAAGGCCTGGACCAGGCCCCCGGAGAACTCGCGGGCCACCTCGAAGGCCCGTGCGACACTGGCGAACCGGGACCCGGCCTGGTCCAGGGGCCCCGAGTAGTCCAGGCTGCTCAGCGTGGAGGGACCCGAGGTCGGGCTCGCCGTGGCTCGCATCCGCAGGTCCTGCAACGGTACGGCCACAGCGGGGTGCCCGTAGACGACCGAGTGCTCACCCAGGAGAATGGCCTTCGCCCACGTCTGGCCGTGTCCCTCACGGATGGAGGAGTGCCTGTCCATATGTTTCCTTGCCTGTGGCCCACGCGTCGGGAAACCGTGATGCGGGCCGGGTTCAGGGATAAGAGGGCTTGACGAACCCTTTGATGGGATCGAGCGTATCGGGCGCTTCTCGAGGGCTGCAAGTCCTACCTGACCAGCATCGAGACGGTTCGCGCGCAGCCGTGGACACAGATGCGCTGTGACCCTTTGCTCCCGTGATTTCGCAGGGCCGAGCGGGCCCCGTTGGGGCCATGGTGTCAGACCCCGTAGGATCGCCCTGTGCTGCACAGACTCTCCACCTCCTTCATCCGAACCCTGCGCGAGGACCCGGCCGACGCCGAGGTCGCCAGCCACCGCCTGCTCGTGCGCGCCTGCTACGTCCGCCGGGCCGCCCCCGGGGTCTACACCTGGCTGCCGCTGGGGCTGCGGACGCTGCGCAAGATCGAGGACATCGTGCGCCAGGAGATGGACGCCATGGGCGGCCAGGAGGTCCACTTCCCGGCCCTCCTGCCGGCCGAGCCCTACCAGGCCACCGGACGCTGGGACGACTACGGCCCCACCCTGTTTAAGCTCCGTGACCGCAAGGACGGGGACTACCTGCTGGCCCCCACCCACGAGGAGATGTTCACCCTCGCGGTCAAGGACCTCTACTCCTCCTACAAGGACCTGCCGGCCGTCATCTACCAGATCCAGACCAAGTACCGCGACGAGGCCCGCCCCCGCGCCGGCATCATCCGCGGCCGCGAGTTCGTCATGAAGGACTCCTACTCCTTCGACATCGACGACGCCGGCCTGGCCGCCGCCTACCAGGCCCACCGCGACACCTATGAGCGGATCTTCACCCGCCTGGGCCTGGACTACGTCATCGTCAACGCCATGGCCGGCGCCATGGGCGGATCCCACTCCGAGGAGTTCCTCCACCCCTGCGAGATCGGTGAGGACACCTTCGTGCGCTCCTCAAGCGGCTACGCGGCCAACGCCGAGGCCGTCACCACCGTGGTCCCGGAGGCCGTGGACGCCTCCGGGATCGGCCCGGCGCGCGTGGTCGACACTCCCGACACCCCCACCATCGACTCCCTGGTCGAGCTGTGCAACCGGGCCTACCCGCGCTCCGACGGGCGGGCCTGGACGGCCGCCGACACCCTCAAGAACGTCGTCGTCACCCTCATCCACCCCGGCGGCGAGCGCGAGCTGCTGGTCGTCGGCGTGCCCGGGGACCGCGACGTCGACATGAAGCGCCTGGAGGCCGCCGTTGCCCCCGCCGAGGTCGAGATGGCCGGCGACACCGACTTCGAGACCCACCCCGAGCTCGTGCGCGGCTACATCGGCCCCAGCGCCATCGGCCCCAACTCCCCGCTGCGGCGCGTGGAGAAGCGCGAGGACGGCACCGAGGTCCTCACCGGCTCCGTGCGCTACCTCGTCGACCCCCGGATCGTGGAGGGAACCAGCTGGGTCACCGGTGCCAACAGCGACAAGAAGCACGTCCTGGACCTGGTCATGGGCCGCGACTTCACCGCCGACGGCACCATCGAGGCCGCCGAGGTCCGTGAGGGCGACCCCGCCCCCGACGGCTCCGGTCCCCTCCACCTGGCCCGCGGCATCGAGATCGGCCACATCTTCGAGCTGGGACGCAAGTACTCCCAGGCCCTGGGACTGACCGTCCTGGACGAGAACGGCAAGGCCCGCGTGGTCACCATGGGCTCCTACGGCATCGGCGTCAGCCGCGTCATGGCCGCCCTGGCCGAGGCCAACCACGACGACAAGGGACTGACCTGGCCCGCCCAGATCGCCCCCTACCACGTGCAGGTCCTGGCCACCGGCAAGGACCAGGCCGTCTTCGACGTCGCCGAGCAGATCGCCTCATCCCTGGACGCCGACGGCGTCGAGGTCCTCTACGACGACCGCCGCAAGGTCTCCGCCGGCGTGAAGTTCGCCGACGCCGAGCTCCTCGGCCTGCCCTACACGCTGGTCGTCGGCCGGGACCTGGCCAAGGAGGGAACCGTGGAGATCCGTGACCGCCGCACCGGCGAGCGCCGCTCCGTGCCCGCCGACGCCGCAGCGGCCGAGCTCAGCACCACCGTCCGCGCCGCCCTGGGGGCCGCCCGTCACTGAACGGCACGGCCGCTCAGTCCTCCAGCCAGCGCCTGGTACGACGCAGCTCGACTCGCCCGGTGGGACCACCGCTGCCGAGGCAGGACAGGAGCGCTGCCGCGTCATCGGCATCGGCAACCAGGTGAAGCCGGCACGGACCCACTCGTGTGGACCAGGAACGGACGAAGGCCTCCATATCGGCTCGGGAGCGGGCCAGGGCCGTCGGAACCGCAAGGTGAACACTGTCATCGTGGTTCCATGCCCCCAACGCCAGCAGCCTTCCCAGGAGACGCCGCAGCCCGTTCAGGGGCTGCTCGGCCGTGCCCTGCGCCAATGTTGCGGTAGCGGCCTCGAGGATGAAACGGGGACGGCGCCCCGGGGAGCTCAGGAGCTCGGTGAGGATGTCGGCGAACTGAGCGCTCTGACGGGTCCCCACCCCGTCCAGGCCGATCAGCACCCGCGGACGAGATTCGCCGACCGAATCGGTGGGACTCTCGCGAACCACGAGGTCGGGGCGGGGCCCGTCAGCGGAGTCCCCGTCCGCAGTGAGGTCGTATCGCGACAGGGCAACATCGAGAACGGCGCGAGCCGCTGCACTCCAGAAGGCCGTGGGCGATCCCCGGCGCAGCAGGGCCGGGGCACTCGTGATCTCGACCGCCTCCAGCACGCGGCCACGGCCGCGTCGTGACACCCGGTCCGCCGCGGGTGCTTGAGCGAGCCATCGCCGCGACTCGACCTGACGATCGAGGCCTGCCAGGGTGGCGGAGTTGAGGGCATCAATATCCTCTGGGGCGGCGCCGTCGCCCAGTTTGTCGAGAAGGCGGCGCTGGACCGGTGGCAGCATGGCGTCGAGCCCTGTCTCGACAACAGGAGCGCCACCAGGCTCGCCGGAGGCCGACACCGGGGCGCTCGCGGGATCATCGATCCGCACCAGTGACCACAGGTGCTCGGCCTTGCGACGCAGCCGGTTCAGGTCCGGGTTGGAGCGCAGTCGGGGATGGCTTGGCAGGAGGCAGGTGACGGACCAGTTGTGAGCGACCTTGTCGACCCAGCCAGGGTCCAGACGCATCGTGCGACCGCGCAGCTGCTGCGTTGAGGCCGAGGTCGTCGCCGCCGTGAGATCGATGAGCGTGTTGACGGCAGGGCAGTCCCAGCCCTCTCCGAGAAGCCCCCGGGTGCCCACGACGAGCCGTACCTCCCCGGCAGTGACCAGCTCACTGACGGCCAGGACGAGCCCGGCACTGCCAACTCCCTGCCCGGTGACTGAGAGCATCCAGCCGTCATCGGTGGCGGGGAGTGCGAGACCGGTGCTCCGACGCAGCCGATCCAGCAGTGAGGTGTCACCACTGGCCAGGCTCAGGCGGGAACTGGTCAGCAGCACCGGGTGCAAGGAGCGCAGATCCGCATCACTGAGCAGCGTACTCATGCAGCGCGCCGCGCCTCCCGCAGGGCCGGGGCGTGACGCCGGGCCCAGGACCTCGAGCGCTCGGTGAGGAGCTGAGTGCTCGGCCGCATCGGTGACAACCACTGCCCGCAGCCGTTCGCCAATGGAGTCGAGCTCGTGACGCAGGATGTCGACGACGGCCGTGTCCTTGGCCCTGGAGACGGCAGTGATGGTATCCACCGGGGATCGTCCCGCCCGGATACCGGAATCGGTCAGGTACAGCCCGAAACCTCTCAGCAGCTCGCGTGTGGACTCCCAGTCCCGCCGGCGCTCCGGCGCCGCCAGAAGCCGGTCATGAGCGTACCGCCCCAGGAGTCGGAGCTCATCGTCAAGATCAAGCAGGTCGAGCTCGGGCAGGAGCGGAACAACTCGAGTACTCAGAGCCGTGCCCCGGTAGCTGCCTGTTTTGCACAGCAGTGCTGCTGCGGACGCGGCCAGCAGCGGGTCGGCGTCGAAACCCGCAACGATCCGACGCACCAGCTCGTCCTCCTCGTGAGGCCTCGCTGTCGTAGGGGCATGGTCGTCATCCGCCCCACCAGTGCTAGGCAACGGCCCCGACCCGCTCCCGCCACCGGGAGCCGTGGACGACATGGGCGGGGCGACAACCTCAAGCAGGTAGTCGATGCCGTCGGGACTCAGCAGCAGCTCGCCCACCCGGTGATGGAGCTCCTCTCCGGCGGTGGCCAGGAACGTTGTCTCCTCCGGGGACGGGAGCGTGAACCAGGCCAGTTGACGGCAGGGTGCGAGGTGACCGGAGCGGATGACGGCCGGAACCGGTACCTCAGCGTCGACGTCGCCCAGGAGCGCCCGATAACGTCGGGCTGACCGGTCCTCACCCGAGGGTTCAGTGGCCGTCAGACCGATGAGCGTGGGGGACAGGCCCGCTCGTTTCAGACGCCGTACGAGGTAGTGGACGACGATGGCCCAGTGGGCCTTCAGGTGATGGCACTCATCGAGGACGATGGTGGCGACTCCCGCGGTGACGAGTGCGTCCAGGCGTGCCCGGGCGCCGAGACCCAGAATCGAGTCGATGGCATCGTCGTCGAGCTCATCGACCTGACGGCGGATGGTGGTAGCGCGTGCACGGAGTCCACGGTTGTATGCCCGGGGATTATCGGCCTCCAGGCGCTTCAGCCACGCCTCGGCGCTCCCGGCGTCTCGTCCGTCGGCCGTGAGCTCAGTGAGCCAGTGCGAGCGGGCTGCGTCGCTCCAGGCAGGAGAGGAGTCGACGGCGGCCAGGGACTGATAGGTCAGCACCGTCAGGTCCGCGGCTTCTGCAGCCTGATCTGGACGTGCGCTCGGCAGGTCGGTGCCGACGGAACCAGTGACCGACGGGGAACCGACGGCGGGAGAGATGAAGAGCTTTCGCGCTTGATGGATCCACTGGGCCCCGATGACCGTGGTGGGTACGAGGACGAGCGCACGACGGCCGTTGCGCACGGCCAGCTCCAGCCCCATGAGGGTCTTCCCCGCTCCGGGTGGTGCGAGCAGGTGAAGCGTGGATCCGTCGTCGGGATGGCACCGGTCAAGGAGACTCTGCTGGTAGTCGCGTAACGGCACTCGACGTGTCCACCGGCGCAGCGGGCGTTGCGTGGTGGGGGCGGCTGCGCTCGTCATGTCTCACCTCGGGGCTGCCTCGCCCTGGATATCGGCCAGGCGCTCCTGGGTCTCCTGCTGCTCAACCACCTGCTCGTGGGCCGGGTTGAAGACATTGTCGATGGGACCCAGCAGGGCGCCACGTGGATCGCGCTTGCGGCGCCGCCAGTAGATCCAGCCACGGCGCTCCATCCACAAGAAGAGCTGGTCCACGGCCGCCAGGGCGGCGATGGCGGCTACAGCCGTCACGAGAAGACGCATGTCAGGCGGCGTAGCCGGGCAGGGAGGAGAAGTCCGCACCCCAGGCGGTGGCGCGCCGGGCGGCGTCGACCGCACCGGTGACGGCCGCCTCGCGGGCCGGGCTGGAGGCCTTGGCGGAACCGGCCTCCTGCACCTCCGACGACACGATGGCGGACCACACCTGCCGGGCCCAGAGCACCTGGGTGCTCACATTGGGATCGGTCGACTCACTCGGAGGGGCGTAGGCGCTCATCCGCTTGTCCTCAGAGCCCGCGGCCACCGCGGCGTTGACCACGGAGGTGGCGGCCTTGGCGTCGGCGATCGCCCGAGTGCGCTGGGAGTCGTCGCTGCGCGCGGCAAGCTCCTCCATGGCGTAGCGGGCCGCGTCATAGGAGGTCAGCAGACCGGAGCTGATCTTGGAGCCCTGCGCCACCTCCACCCGCGGCTTGTCCGCCGAGCTCGGCGGCTGGAAGAGATCATGCTGGAGACTCCAGGCCACCGTCAGCGAGGTGAAGAGCCGGGCATCCTGCTCCGAGGTGGCGGCGATCGCCGCGCGGCGAGCCAGCGTCGATCCATCGGCCAGGGCCGTGGCCAGGTCCTGTGCGGAGGCACCCGTTGAGGCCGATGGCACGGGAGCCACCGTGGGGTAGGCGGAGGGCACCTGAGAGGGCCAGGGCTGCCACACCCCGCCCAGGGTCTCGAGCTGGGCATCGGCCGTCTGCTTGACCCCCTCGGCCAGGCCCGTCGTCGTGGTACCCCCGCCGCCGGCCTGCGCGACCACGCCGGCGGTGGAGGAGATGAGCGCAGCCTGCCTGGCCAGTCCATCACGAGCAGTCTCTGCCGCCGAGGCCGACGGCAGAGACGCCGGGGAGCCCTTCCCCAGGCGCAGCCCGCAACCGCTCAGCGCCGCGGTCACAGCCGTTCCTACCGCGAGCACCATGGCGCGGCGCGTCAAGCCGTGGCCCGCCGCACCGGTGTCGCCACTGCTGCGGGGCCTGGCGCCGACCCGGTCACTGGAGGGCGGCTGAGAGCCGTTCGACTGGGCGGGGAGGGGAGCGCGGCGAGTGTTCACCGGGGAATCCTCCCACAGACGGCAGGTAGCATGATCCCGACCTCGACCACCTCGACCATGTTGACTATGTTGACCGCGTCCGTCCGAGCCCTCGGCTCGGGCAAGTACGGGAGGAAGAACGACCATGGCAGCCCATGAGCCGCGCAAGGATCCGCGCCAGCGCGCTGACGCTCTGGCCCGCAGTCTCACCGATCTGCTCGTTCCGATCGTCAACGACGCCGGGCTCCATCTCGAGAGCGTGGAGACTACTCGGGCGGGCAAGTACTCGGTCGTGCGCGTCTTCGTGGATCTGGTCGATGGTCCCGGAGACCTCGATCTCGACGCCCTGGGGCCCGTGACCGCGGCCATCTCCCAGGCCCTTGACGAGGCCGACCCCGTCAAGGGTCAGTACACCCTCGAGGTCTCCACCCCCGGAGCCGAGCGGGAGCTGACCACCCTGCGTCACTTCCGACGTGCCGTTGGTCATAGTGCCCGGGTGCGCACGGCCGATGACGAGCTCACCGGCGTCGTCACCGCGGCCGATGCGGACGACGAGGCCGACGAGCACAACGGCGGCATGGTCGGGATTGAGGTCGACGGCGTCGAGCACCGCATCGCGCTGGGGGACATCACCGAGGCGCGGATGGTGGTGGCCGGGCTCTAGAGCCGGGCAACAGGCCGAAGATTCATAAGATGCTCCCCGCGGATAGTGACCGGGAATAATGTGTGCCCTGATAACTGATAGGTTGACGGACCGGCCCGGACAGACGTGATGGACCATCCGACCCGTCACGGGCTACCGTCGACGGGAACCCAGTGCACACCCGCTCAGCGGAGCAGAGAGGACCCAAGGACCCATGGACATCAATATGCCGGAGCTGCGAGGCGCTGCCGACGAGCTCGGTATTGACCTGGACAACCTGCTGCCCGCTATCGAGGACGCCATCCTGGGGGCCTACTCCAAGGTTCCCGGGGCCATCCGTGGCGCCCACGTCGAGATCGACCGTCGCACCGGGCACATGAGCATCCTGGCCCCGGAGGTCGACGAGGAGGACCAGCCCACGGGGGAGTACTTCGATGACACCCCCGACGACTTCGGCCGCATCGCCCAGGCCACGGCCCGTAGCGTCATCGTCCAGCGCATCCAGGACCGCCGCGACTTCGAGGTCCTGGGCGCCTTCAAGGACAAGACCGGCGAGCTGATCTCCGGCACCGTGGAGCAGGGGCGCGACCCCCGTATCGTCTACGTGCGCCTGGATGAGGAGCACGAGGGCATCATGCCGCCCCATGAGCAGGTGCCCGGTGAGCGCTACCGCCACGGAGACCGCGTGCGCGCCTACGTTACCGACGTCTCGCGCGGCACCCGAGGAGCTCAGATCATCCTGTCGCGCACCCACCCCGGTCTCGTCCGCAAGCTCTTCGAGCGCGAGGTTCCCGAGCTCTCCTCGGGCGACGTCGAGATCGTCTCCGTCGCCCGGGAGGCCGGCCACCGCACCAAGATGGCCGTGCGCTCCAAGGTACGCGGCGTCAACGCCAAGGGAGCCTGCATCGGCCCCATGGGACAGCGGGTGCGCGCGGTCATGACCGAGCTCGGTGGAGAGAAGATCGATATCGTGGACTACTCCGAGGATCCGGCGCGCTTCATCGCCAACGCCCTGTCCCCGGCCCGCGTGGCCGCCGTGGGCGTCATCGACGCCGAGGAACGCACCGCACGCGCCATCGTCCCCGACTTCCAGCTCTCCCTGGCCATCGGTAAGGAGGGGCAGAACGCCCGTCTGGCCGCGCGTCTGACCGGGTGGAAGATCGACATCCACGCCGACGCCGAGTCCGGTGAGATCACGCCCGGCCAGGGCTCCCAGTCCGACGACGTGACAGGTCCCTCAGAGCTGGGCGACTGAACCGCCCTGCGGGGCGATGTAGACTTTCCGGCGGACCTTTGCGGGTCCTGCGCCGGGATTCCCCGGTTGCGGTACCCGCGTCAGCGGTTGCAGAGCAGCGGAAGGACGCCGACGGACGGTGGTCACCATCCCCCACGTGCCCGAGCGCACCTGTATCGGCTGTCGACAAAAGGCCCCGCGGACGCAGCTGCTGCGTCTCGTCCTGACGCCGAGCGGTGAGCTCGACGTCGATGCCCGGGCCGTCAGACCCGGGCGCGGCGCCTGGATCCACCCGGATCCGGCGTGCCTCGACCTCGCTGAGCGACGACGCGCCGCTCCACGCGCTCTGCGCACCGGCGGACCACTGGATGTGGCCCGGGTGCGCGGGTTCCTGGAGCGGAGGATGGTCAACGACCGCGAGGTCCCCGCTGCCCGACCGGGTGAGCGGACCACCGATAGCGAAGGCGGGTAGGAAGCCGATGGGCACCCGATGAGTACCCAGCGATGAGCTGCCTCTAGAAGCACCCACCCCTGTCCGGGGTGGGAAACCGGACAGGAGAAAAGTGGCTAAACCACGCGTTCATGAGCTCGCCAAGGAGCTCGACCCCACTGGCAAGAAGGTCACCTCGAAGGTGATCCTGGCCTGGCTCAAGGACCAGGGAGAGTTCGTCAAGGCGGCCTCCTCAGCCGTTGAGCCCCCCGTCGCTCGCCGGGTTCGCGAGCACTTCGCCGCCCAGGTGCAGGAAGCACCGGCGGACACCCAGGCCGACAAGCCGGCCAAGACCGACTCTCAGGCCCCCAAGCCCTCCAAGAGCGCCCCCAAGCCGGGCACACAGGGCGCCAAGCCGGGAGCCGCCGGTGCTCAGGACCAGGCTCCGAGCCCCGCCGCCAAGCCGGCCGCCCCCAAGCCGGGAGCCGGCGCACCCAAGCCAGGGGCTCAGGCCGCCAAGCCGAGTGACCCCACCCCGGCCCCGGTGACCACCGCCAAGCCGGCGCCCCAGCCGAGTGCTGCTGCTGAGGCACCCAAGGCCCCCAAGCCCGGAGCCGGCGCACCCAAGCCTGCGGCCGCCTCTGGCGCCCCGACGCCCGGCGCGCGCCGCAACGCCCCGACCCCGGGGCCCCGCCCCAGCGCGCCGCGCCCCGGCAACAACCCCTTCGCCACCTCCCAGGGCATGCCCCGCCAGGGTGGTCAGACAGGCCGAGGAGGCCAGCGCTCAGGCCAGTCGCGCTCTGGCGCGCCGCGCTCTGGCGCGCCGCGCCCTGGCAACAACCCCTTCGCCACCTCCCAGGGCATGCCCCGACCGGGTGGCTCCGGTGGCCCCCGTCCCCAGGGCGGTCCGCGCCCCGGTGGCCCCCGTCCTCAGGGCGGCGCACGGCCGCAGGGCGGTGCACGGCCGCAGGGAGCCGGACGCTCCGGTGCCCCGCGTCCGGGCGGTCCGCGTCCCAACCCGGGCATGATGCCCGGCCAGTCCTCCATCGGCCGTCCCGGCGCTCCGGCGCGTGGCGGCGCTGGCGGCGGTGGCCGCGGCTCGCGTCCCGGTGGCGGCGGTCGTCCCGGTGGCGGCGGTCGTCCCGGTGGCGGCGGTCGTCCGGGCGGCGGCTTCGGCGGACCCCGCGGTGGCCGCGGCGGTCGCGGTTCCACCCAGGGCGCCTTCGGGCGCGGCGGCGGCGCCCCGCGGGGACGCAAGTCCAAGCGGGCCAAGCGCCAGGAGTTCGAGCAGCAGAGCGCGCCGTCGATCGGCGGTGTCATCGTCCCGCGCGGTGACGGCTCCACCCCGGTGCGCGTGCGCCAGGGGGCCACGCTCACGGACCTGGCCGAGAAGATCAACGCCAACCCCGCGGCGCTGGTGACCGTCCTGTTCCACCTCGGCGAGATGGCCACGGCCACCCAGTCCCTCGACGAGGACACCTTCGCCCTCCTGGGCGCCGAGCTGGGCTACAACGTCCAGATCGTCTCGCCCGAGGACGAGGACCGCGAGCTCCTGGAGTCCTTCGACATCGACCTCGAGCCCGACGAGGACGACGCCAACCTCGTGCCCCGGCCCCCGGTGGTCACGGTCATGGGTCACGTCGACCACGGTAAGACCAAGCTGCTGGACGCCATCCGCTCCACCGACGTCGTCGCCGGTGAGGCCGGGGGCATCACCCAGTCCATCGGTGCCTACCAGGTGCGCGTCAACCTGAACGACGAGGAGCGTCCGATCACCTTCATCGACACCCCCGGTCACGAGGCCTTCACGGCCATGCGTGCCCGCGGCGCCGAGGTGACCGACATCGCCATCCTCGTCGTGGCCGCCGACGACGGCGTCATGCCTCAGACCGTCGAGGCCCTCAACCACGCCCAGGCGGCCAACGTGCCGATCGTCGTGGCGGTCAACAAGATCGACAAGGAGGGCGCCAACCCGGACAAGATCCGTGGCCAGCTCACCGAGTACGGTCTGGTCCCCGAGGAGTACGGCGGCGACACGATGTTCGTGAACATCTCCGCCAAGCAGCGTCTTCACATCGACGAGCTCCTCGAGGCCGTCCTGCTGACCGCGGACGCCGCCCTGGACCTGCGGGCCAACCCGGACACCGAGGCTCGCGGCGTGACCATCGAGGCCAAGCTCGACAAGGGCCGCGGCGCCGTGAGCACCATCCTGGTCGAGCGCGGCACGCTGCGGGTCGGTGACCCGATCGTGGCCGGAAGCGCCTACGGGCGTGTGCGCGCCATGTTCAACGAGCACGGGGAGAACCTCACCGAGGCCGGCCCCGCCCGCCCGGCCCTGGTCCTGGGTCTGACGAACGTGCCCAGCGCCGGTGACTCCTTCATCGTCGCCCCCGATGACCGCACGGCCCGCCAGATCGCCGACAAGCGTGAGGCCGCCGAGCGCGCCGCCCTGCTGGCCAAGCGCCGCAAGCGGGTCTCTCTGGAGAACCTCACCGATGTCCTCAAGGAGGGCAAGGTCGACACCCTCAACCTCATCCTCAAGGGCGACAGCTCGGGTGCGGTCGAGGCCCTCGAGGACTCCCTGCTCAAGATCGACGTCGGCGAGGAGGTCGCGCTGCGCGTCATCCACCGCGGCGTGGGTGCCATCACGCAGAACGACGTCAACCTGGCCACGGTGGACTCCGCCGTCATCATCGGCTTCAACGTCCGGCCCGCCGAGCGAGTCTCGGAGATCGCCGACCGCGAGGGCGTCGACATGAAGTTCTACTCGGTCATCTACAACGCGATCGAGGACGTCGAGGCCGCCATGAAGGGCATGCTCAAGCCCGTCTACGAGGAGGTCGAGCTCGGTACCGCCGAGATCCGGCAGATCTTCCGCTCCTCGAAGTTCGGCTCCATCGCCGGCTCCATCGTCCGCTCGGGCATCATCAAGCGGGGCACCAAGGCCCGCCTGGTGCGCGACGGCGTCGTCATCAACGGCGACCTGTCCATCGAGACGCTGCGCCGCGAGAAGGACGACGTCACCGAGGTCCGCGAGGGCTACGAGTGCGGTATCAACCTGGGCTTCAAGGACCTCGCCGAGGGCGATGTCATCGAGACCTGGGAGATGCGCGAGAAGCCTCGCGACTGAGAACGACCACGTCCATCAACGGTGGCCGGCCACCCCGCACTGGGGTGGCCGGCCACCGTGTCAGACGGACCCGCATCGCCTCGCCCGCGAGAGAGAAAGTGCGGGTGGGGCGATGAGCGTCAGATGCGCGCGTTGACGTCCTGGTACCCGGAGTCCTCGCGGGTCCCGCCCATGCCGTCACCGACCTCGCTGTAGTGACGGATCAACGTCACCGACCGCACCCACTTAATCATCTTGTAGCCGTGGCTCGTCTCGCAACGCAGGCGCAGCGGAGCACCGAACATGCCCGACAGCGGCGCGTCATTGCGACCCCAGGCCAGGATCGTGTCATCCTCGAGGGCCATGTCCAGAGGCAGGCACGTGTAGTACGGCTCAACCGGACGCCCATCGTGCATGCTCTGGGCCATGCCGAAGGACTCGAACATCACCCAGCCGGCCTCGGGATCGATCTGACCGACCTGCGCGAGCAGGTCCCGTACACGGATCCCCGTCCACTTGGCGATCCCCGTCCAGCCCTGCATGCAGGTGTGCATGGTGATCTGGGACTGGCTGGAGATCGCCTTGAGCTCCGCCAGGGAGAAGGACGCCGGCGCCGAGACCATGCCACCCACCTCGAGGCGGAAGTCGGCGAAGTCGTTCGCCGCCAGCTCCTGGTACTCCGGGGACTCCTCCCGTGAGGGGGTGCGGGTGTTGACCCAGTGGAACTTGGAGATGTCCTTCTCCGTCCACGGCTTCTTAGTGGCCTGCTGCGAGCTGAAGCGGTCCACCGTGAGGTGGCGGATCCCCCGCGTGGCGTCCCACAGGATCCGCTGGCTGCGACGGGTGTCCGTCAGCGTCCAGTAGGACATGGCGATCCACAACGCCACCACGACGAGGATCGTCCCGATCACGGTGACGTAGGCCTGACCCACCCGATTCGGGTCGTAGTAGCCGAAGACGATGTGGGTGAGGTTGTGGGGAGCGTGCACGATGAACACCAGGCCCACGTGAACGATGGCGAAGCCCAGGTAGATGAACATGCCGATCAGGTGCAGGGAGCGGGCGGCCTGGCGTCCGCCGAACATCTTGGCGTACCAGGGGAAGCGTCCCACGACGGCGGGGGACATGACCGGTCCCGTGACGATCATCAGAGGAGCGGCGATGAAGACGATGAAGAAGTACCCCAGCTGCTGGAGGCTGTCGTAGGGGGTGAAGTCGCACAAGGACGGGGTGCGCAGGTGCGCGTAGGTCAGCAGGGAGTCCCAGGCGTCGGGCAGGATCTGCCACGTGGTGGGAACCAGGCGGTGCCACGCCCCGGTGCCCACGAGGAAGGCGACGTAGATGACGCCGTTGAGCAGCCAGAAGCTGGTGGCCACCCCGTGCCAGGCGCGCCCCAGCCCGATCTTGGCCCGGCCGGGCAGGGACAGGAGGGGAGAGAGGTCGCGCTGATCGTCTCTGGCGGTGAAAGCCCCCTCCTCGAGGGGCACCTTGTCCTTGGTGAACCGGATCCACTCGGAGCCGGGCTCGCACTGGTCCTTGAAGTAGAAGCGCGGGTGCGAGGCGATGACCTCAATCCCGGAGCGGATGAGCACGCCCATGAGGAGGAAGTTGATGAAATGGGTGACGCGCAGCCAGAGCGGGAAGATCTCAGTGTCCGCGCACTGCTGGGCGACGTCGTTGGCGGTCTGTGCGGCTAGGGGCAAAAGGGACATCATCGTGCCTTACAAACGGGGTGACAAACATTCCGTATAGATCATTGTACTGCTGTGTGTCGGTTCTATACAGGGGGTGATGACAAGGTGTCGCGATCAGGTGTCGATGCGTCCGAGAGAAAGTTAAGTCACCCTTTCTTAAATAAGGAACATGAGGCTAGCTAAAATGGGTGGGGTTCTGGTCGTGGTGTCGTTCCACGTGTTGAATATCGACGGAGAGAATCTGAGGAAATAGGAGCGATTAGACGTTATATCGACGGAGAACTCCCGGATCGTTCCCCCACAATGCTCTGCAAGGCTTGTACGGTGGCTGTGACGATGCGGAAGACATCCGCCGTCTCCTGAGATACACGGAGGTAATCTCATGTCATCCGCTGCCACGACTGAGGGGGCGTCCTCCCGACGCGCTCGCCTCATCGGCAAGGGGTGGATCCAGGGGGTCGCCCTGGTCATGCTCTTCGGATTCACTGTCATGGGCCTGCTGGCCTACCGCACCTACACCAATTCCATGCCTCAGCCGCAGAAGGTGGTCACCGAGAGCGGTGAGACCCTCTTCACGACGCAGGACATCACCGAGGGGCAGAAGCTCTTCCAGGCCAGGGGGCTCATGGAGTACGGCTCCATCCTGGGGCACGGCGGCTACCTCGGTCCGGACTTCACCGCCGAGTACCTTCGCATGGAGGCCACGAGCGTCAAGAAGCAGCTCGCCGCCCAGGGGGTCGCCGACCCGGCGGCCGCCACCAAGGAGATGATGCGGACCAACCGCTACGACCCCTCCACGGGAACCCTGGTGTGGACCGATGAGCAGGTCAAGGCCTACAACGAGGCCGTCAGCCACTACACCACGATGTTCGGGCCCGACGCCCACAGCCACGGCCTCAAGCCGGATCTCATCACCGACCCCGTCCAGGTCAAGCAGGTGACGGCCTTCTTCGGCTGGACCGCCTGGGGCTCGTCAGCGCAGCGCCCCGGTCATGACTACTCGTACACGAACAACTGGCCCGCCGAGTCCTTGGTCGGCAACGCGCCCACCGGTGACCTCATGATCTGGTCGGTCCTGTCGCTGATCGTCCTCATCGGTGGAACCGGCGTCATGTTCGCCATCTACGGCCGCTGGAGCCAGAAGATCGGCTGGCACTCCGAGGAGGCCCCGGCCCTGTCCTTCCGGCAGCCCGAGGAGGTCGGACTGACCAAGTCGCAGCGGGTGGTGGCCTGGTACGTCTTCACCATCGCCGCCCTCTTCCTCGTCCAGACGCTCCTGGGAGCCCTGGCCGAGCACTACCGGGCCGACGTGCTGTCCTTCTTCGGCTTCGACCTGGGCCGGCTCCTGCCCTTCTCCCTGGCCCGCACCTGGCACGTCCAGCTCTCCTTGTTCTGGACCGCCATCGGGCTGCTCGCGGCCGGCCTGTTCCTGACCCCGTTCATCGCCAGGCGCGAGCCGAAGAAGCAGCACGTGCTGGTGTGGACCCTGTTCATCGCCGCCACGGTGGTCGTCGTCCTGTCCTGCCTGGCGGAGGGGGCCAGCCAGCACGGCCTGAGCTGGGCCAAGGGACCGCTGTTCGCCCAGCAGTGGGAGTACCTCGACCTGCCCTTCGTCTTCCAGGTGCTGTTGACCCTGGCCCTGTTCGTCTGGGTGTTCATCATCTGGCGCGCCATGCGCTCGCGCCTGAGCAACGAGCACGTGGCCAACATGCCCTGGCTGTTCATGTTCGCGGCCCTGGCGATCCCCGCCTTCTACGCCGTGGGGATGATGGCGCGCACCGGAACCCACGTGACCGTCGCCGAGTTCTGGCGCTTCTGGGTGGTGCACCTGTGGGTCGAGGACTTCCTCGAGCTGTTCACCACCGTCATGGTCGCCTACGTCTTCGTCCTGCTGGGCGTTGTCCGCGAGAGGATCGCACTGGGCATCATCTTCATGGACATCATCCTGTACTCCGCCGGCGGCGTCATCGGCACCATGCACCACCTGTACTTCTCCGGCACGCCGGTGGAGCACATGGCCCTGGGCGCCTTCTTCTCAGCCGCCGAGGTGATCCCCCTGACCTTCCTGACGGTGGAGGCCTGGGCCTTCATGCAGCTGGGAGCCAACCGCCACGGCAAGGAGGCCGGTCCCTTCCCGCACCGCTGGGCCGTTATGTTCCTCATGGCTGTCGGCTTCTGGAACTTCCTGGGGGCCGGTGTCTTCGGCTTCCTGGTCAACCTGCCCATCGTGTCCTACTACGAGATCGGGACCGCGCTGACGGCCAACCACGCTCACGCCTCCATGATGGGCGTGTACGGCTTCATGGCGCTGGCGCTGGGGATGTTCGCCCTGCGCTACCTGGTGCCGGCCGACAAGTGGCCCGAGAAGCTCGCCAAGACCTCCTTCTGGAGCCTCAACATCGGTCTGGCCTGGATGTGCTTCGCCACCCTGCTGCCGCTGGGCATCCTCCAGCTGCGCTACTCGGTGAGCACGGGCTACTTCGAGGCCCGCCAGCTCACCTACGTCACCAACTCGGTCAACACGATCATTGAGTGGGGGCGGATGCCCGGAGACCTCATCTTCATCCTCGGCGGAGTCCTGCCCTACCTCTACATCGCCTACCTGGGACTGAGGAACTGGCGTCGAGGGCGGACGGTGGACACCTTCGCCGAGGACGCCCTCTACGAGGAGATCCAGGGTGGGCGCAAGGCCTGGCGCGGTGAGCGCGCGGAGCTGAACGACTGATGGACTCACCCGACCTGAGCGTGTGGCTCATCGCCGCCTACGCGCTCATCATGCTGGCCGCTGCGTGGGCCGTGGACGTCCTCGGCTCACGCAGCGCCCGGCACTCCATGTCCTGGCGGCACTCGGACTTCATGTACCACGACGACGTCGACGGCTGGAGGTGCCACGAGGACCAGTGGCTGTGGCCCACCGCCTTCGACCCGGACAAGCGCGTCATCCGCTATGAAGGCGCCCATGCGATCTGCGGGCGCTGCCCATCCAAGGACAGCTGCTCGCCCACCCCCGGCCCACGGGAGATCACCCGGCCCGTCGACCCGTGGCCCTACTCCGACGCCGGACGCTTCCACCGCGGTGTGGGTCTGGTCATCGCCTGCGTCGGTGTCTTCATCCCGGTGCTGCTCATGGTGGCCTTTCACGCCGCCGGCGACCTCATCGTCCTGGGCACGACGACCGTCGTCGTCATCGTGGCCGGAGTCCTGCCGCTGGCCCGTCACCTGTGGAGCACCCCCGACAACGCGCCGGCCCACCTGCCCCACGTCGGCTCGCAGGAGTACCAGGAGGCGGAGGAGGCTCGTCGCTCATCGGGCACCGGGCCCGTCCCGGTGTCGATCAGTGCACGCCCCTCGGGATACCGCTCAGTGCGTGAGGCGGCCGAGGCGATCGCCACCGCTCAGGCCCGTGCGGCCGCAACGGGGCGCACCGTGCATGTCTCCTTCCTCTCCGGGGCTGACGGCACCGGGAAGGCGGACGGCGGGACTGTCGCCTCCGCTGCCTCCGTGGAGCCCGAGCTGCGTCGCGTCACCGCCCTGCGCACCCGCAAGCGCGTCCCGACCACTGGCGCCGAGAACGAGGCGGATGGAACCCGCGGCGGGGCCCGGCGCTCATGGTCCTCGGCGTGGAACGAGGCCACCGACACCACACGCAGATGATTCGGGCCCAGCCCTGAGCCACGTCGACTTACCTTCCCGAAGGACCCTTCATGACTACCACCACCACCGCCATTGCGGCCCTGGCCGTCCTCGTCCTGCTCGTCCTGACCCTCTCGCTCAAGATCATCACCCAGTACGAGCGGGGCATCGTGTTCAGGTTGGGGCGCCTGCGACCTGTCTACGACCCCGGCCTGCACCTGGTCGTCCCCTTCCTCGAGCGCCTGGTGCGGGTCGACACCCGCGTGGTCACCCTGACCATCCCGCCCCAGGAGGTCATCACGGAGGACAACGTGCCGGCGCGCGTCAACGCCGTCGTCCTGTTCAACGTCACCGACCCGGTCAAGGCCGTCATGGCGGTGGAGAACTACGCGATCGCCACCTCCCAGATCGCGCAGACCACGTTGAGGTCCGTCCTCGGCCGGGTTGACCTGGACACCGTGCTCGCCCACCGAAGCGCCTTGAACGCCGACCTGCGCGACATCATCGAGAAGCTCACCGAGCCCTGGGGCGTGGAGGTCAGTGTCGTCGAGATCAAGGACGTTGAGATTCCCGAGCAGATGCAGCGGGCCATGGCTCGTGGGGCTGAGGCCGAGCGTGAGCGCCGCGCCAAGATCATCAACGCCCGTGGTGAGCTCCAGGCCTCCGAGGAGCTGCGTCAGGCGGCCGACACACTCTCGAAGTCACCGGCCTCCCTCCAGCTGCGCTACCTGCAGACCCTCCTGGAGCTCGGCGCCGACCAGAACTCCACGGTCGTCTTCCCCCTGCCGATGGACATCATCGGACCGCTCCTGGAGCGCTTCGGTCCCCAGGGTGGCCTGCCGGAGGCTAACGAGGGCAAGGGCGGCGAAGGAGCTGGCGCACCGCGTCACCGATGAAGACTGCGACCGCCGCCCACACCAGGATCATGGCCGCCCATCGGGCCGTCGGGATCCGCTCGTGGAAGGCGCCCCAGGCCAGCAGGAACTGGATGGTTGGGGCGATGTACTGTCCCATCCCGACCACGGACAACGGCACGCGCCTGGTCCCGGCGGCGAAGAGCAACAGGGGCACGGCCGTGACCGGGCCGGCCACCACGAGCAGTGCCAGGATCCACCACCCTTGATCGGGGGCCTGCCAGGCCGATTGCCCCTGCCAGGCCAGGTGGCCCAGGTAGGCGAGCGCGACGGGAGTCACGACGGCGCTCTCCACCGTCAGCCCGGTCAGCGCGTCCACGTCGGGCCCGAGCTGCTTCTTGACCAGCCCGTACAAGGCGAAGGAGAAGGCCAGCGCCAGGGAGATCCACGGCAGCGAGCCCTGCAGCACCACGAGGAGGGCCACTCCAGCGCTCGCCAGCGCGATCGAGACCCGGTGAGCGGGGCGCAACTGCTCATGCAGCACCAGCGAGGCCAGGGCCACCGTCACCAGCGGGTTGATGAAGTAGCCCAGGGCGGCGTCGGCCGTGCGCGCGCTGTTGACGCCGTAGACGTAGACGAGCCAGTTGACTGAGACCAGCAGCCCGCAGACGGCCAGCATCCCCAGCAGGCGCGGTGAGCGCACCACGTGAACCAGCTGCGCCCAGCGGCGCCGCAGGGCGATGAGCATCAGGCAGGAGACGAGCGTCCAGAGGATCCGGTGACCGATGATCTCCACACTGCCGGCGGCCGAGAGGAGGTGGAAGTAGAAGGGGAAGACGCCCCACAGGGTGTAGCAGCCGATGACCAGAGCCATCCCAGTGCTATCGAGCGTCCCTGACGCCGAGGTCGCCGCGGCCTCAGGAAGGGCCGGTGGCGTAGCGGTGGGGCCGTCTTTCGAGGAGGATGCACCGGGGGAGGAGCTCATTGTGATCTGTTCCTGATCCGTTCGCGCTCGGGGATGGCTGCGGTGACCGTGTCGCCGCTCCGCGTAGCATAGTGAGGCGCACTGGACCGCCTCGGAAGGCTCCGCTCTTTCGCGGGTGAGGACGGCGCGCCGATCGGTCCCGATCGCTCAGCCCCGGGCCTGACAGGCCCGGACCCCGCACGTGAAGGAGCCCCGCCATGGCCGACGCCGCCCGCGCCCGCAAGGTCGCCGACCGCATTCATGAGACCGTCGCCCGCCTCCTTCAAGGGCGAATCAAGGACCCGCGCCTGGGCTTCGTCACCGTCACCGACGTCCGTGTCACCGGCGACCTCCAGCAGGCCACCGTGTTCTACACCGTCTACGGCAGCGATGAGGAGCGGGAGGAGACGGCCAAGGCGCTGCGCTCAGCCAAGGGACTCATCCGCTCCGAGGTTGGTAAGGCCCTCGGCATCCGCCTGACTCCTTCACTGTCCTTCCAGCTCGATGCCCTGCCCACCACCGCTAAGACCCTCGAGGACGCCCTGGCCCAGGCCAGGGTGCGTGACGCCCAGATCGCCAAGGTCGCCGAGGGAGCCACCTACGCCGGTGACGCCGACCCCTACCGCCACGATGAGGAGGATGAGGAGGCCGAGGACGGCGAGCCGGAGGCTGAGGAGAGCGACCACGAGCCTGCAACGGATGCCGAGGACCTGTGAAGGCCTCTGAGCGGGCCGAGCCCGTGGAGCGGACCGGCGCACGTCGTCGCCCCGACGTCCCCCGCGGCGCGGTCACGGCGGCCGACGGGATCCTCCTGGTGGACAAGCCCCAAAGGCTGACCAGCCACGACGTCGTCGGCGCCACCCGCCGCCTGGCCGCTACCCGCAAGGTGGGGCACGCCGGCACCCTCGACCCCATGGCCACCGGCCTGCTGCTGCTGGGCATCGGGCGCGCCACCCGCTTCCTTACCTACCTGGTGGGAGCCGACAAGACCTACGAGGCCACCGTTCGCCTCGGGGTGGAGACCACGACGGAGGACGCTGACGGGCAGATCGTCGCAGCCCGCGGCTGCCGGCCCTCGGACCTGCCCGAGGGCCGCCTCCAGGAGGCGCTCACAGCCCTGACCGGACCGATCCAGCAGGTGCCCAGTGCGGTCTCCGCCATCAAGGTCGACGGCGTGCGAGCCTACCAACGCGTCCGTGACGGGCAGGACGTCGACCTGCAGGCCAGGCCCGTCACCATCCACGAGCTGCGCCTGACCGCAGAGCCCCGGAAGGCGATCGTCGAAGCCGACGGCGCCTTCAGCGACGGCCCGGACGCAGCGGAGGCCGTCGACATCGACATCCTCGTCTCCTGCTCGTCGGGCACCTACGTGCGCGCCCTGGCCCGGGACCTGGGCCGGGCGCTGGGCTGCGGGGCTCATCTGACCGCGCTGCGGCGCACCGCAGTGGGCCCCTTCGACATCGACGAGGCCCACACCCTGGCGGACCTGTCCGCCCAGGTCGAGACCGATGCCTCCAACCCAGAGCCTCACGGGGTCACCACGCTACCGCTGGAGGAGGTCGCCCGGCGCTGCTTCGAGCGCCTGAGCCTGACCGAGGACGAGGCGCGCGCACTGCGCTACGGCCAGCCCCTTGACGCCGAGGTCCTGGAGAGGGGCGAGGCACCCGAGGGCCGGCGGCTGCAGGCCTCTGCGAAGACGGCCGAGCAGTGCGTCGTCGCCGGATTCGCCCCCGGTGGGCGCCTCGTGGCACTGTTGAGGCACCAGGGCCCACGTGCGCGCCCGGTACTGGTCCTGGACCCGGCCTGAGACGCGCACCCGGGCCGCCGGCCCGTCCGGCGAAAGCACACCCGATGAGCACCTTTGCGTGAGGAGACATGATGAGCCAGACCGGAGGATGCCGCTGCGGATGCGGCGGGCACGGCAAGCGCAACGAGCAGGACGAGCGGGCCGCCGCGCCCGCAGTCGCCCAGCCGGTGGGTGAGGGATACCGGCCCGAGCCCGCGCAGACCTCCCCGGAGGTCGTCGACGCCGTCGCCATCGCCTCAGCGGTGACGACGGCCCTGGGAGCGGGAGCGCCGCAGGGCGTCACCCCCGGGCACAAGGCCGGTAACCTGCTGGGCCTGCGTGATGTCTCTGCCTCGGGCGGTGGCGGTTGCGGCTGCGGAGGCCACTGACCCGGCCCCGTCACACGCTGTGGCGCTGGAGGGCCTCGGTGACCGTCGTCAGGCGTGCGGGGCCGTCAGCCTCCTCGTATCGTCCCAGGAGCAGGTCCTCCGTGATCTGCCCGTCCACGAGCACCAGGACACGGTCGGCCCGGGCCGCCACCTTGGAGTCGTGGGTGACCATGACCAGAGTCGTCCCCGAGGCGTGAATCTCCCCGAGCAGGTCGAGAATCTGCAGCGCGGTAGCGGAGTTGAGCGCTCCTGTGGGTTCGTCGGCGAAGACGATCCCGGGGTCGTTGATGAGGGCCCGGCAGATGCCTGCGCGCTGCAGCTGGCCGCCGGAGACCTCGGTGACGCCGCTGGTGGCCAGCTCGGCGATCCCCATGCGCTCCATGAGCTCCTCTCCACGCGCCGTGACCTCGGAGCGCGGACGCAGACCCGCCAGGAACCCGGGCAGGACGATGTTGTCCAGCAGGCACAGGGTGGTCATGAGGTGCGCCTGTTGGAAGACGAATCCGAAACGCGTCAGTCGCAGCGCCGCCAGCTCCTTCTCACTCAGGCTCGTGATCTCCTGGCCGCCCAGGAGTACCGAGCCGGCGTCGGGCCGGTCCATACCGCTCAGGCAGTGCAGAAGGGTGGACTTCCCGGACCCGGAGGGCCCCATGATGGCGACGAACTGCCCCTGCTCGACATCCAGGTCGAGGTCTCGCAGGACGGGGGAGTGGTAACTCTTGGACAGGTGCTGGGCCCGCAGAACCGGTTGCCCGGCTCCCACGGGGACAGCCGGTCCCGCGGCTGCTGATCCGGTGCGCCACGGGGAACGCGATGGGGTGGAGGCACGCATTCTGTCTCTCCTTACTCGCCGGTGCTCAGGGTCATGGTCAGGGGCATGGTGCGTAGGCGTCTGAGTGCCAGGGCGACAGCACCGACGACGGTGGCCAGCAGTGCCCCTGGTAGGACGAGCCCCACCAGCCACCAGTTGGGGAGGAGCTGAAGGTCGGGGGCTCCGCGCGAGGCCATGACCGCCCCGATCGCGGGGCTGCCCAGAGTGGAGGCCCCCAGGAGCCCTAGGGCAGTCCCCAGCAGCGCCAGGAGGCCGAAACGGATGAGGTACTGCCCCGCAACTGCTCGTCTGGTGCACCCCAGCGCCATCAGGACGCCGATCTGAGGTCGCTCCCGCGAGACGATGAGGACGGTGAACAGCACCGTGATGAGGAAGGACAGCCCCAGCGCGATGGCGCAGGCCAGCGTGGTGACGACGCGGACCTGGGAGCCGGTGGCCCCGAAGAACTGGGCGGCATACTGATTCATGCTGACCGCCTGGATCCCCGGGTACTCGCCGCTCAGCTGCTTGGCGAGGGCGCTGGCCTGCTGAGTGGAGCCGGCGTCGACGTAGACGATCTGCCACAGTGCGGGGGCACCGTCGTCGAAGGTGGCCTTGGCGGTATGCCCGTTGTTGGTGATGTCCTGGTAGACACCCGTGACCGTCAGGTCCTTGTCACCGTCGGCGGTCCGGACGGTGACCGTGGCGCCCTCCTTGGCCCCCGTGTCCTGGGCCTGGCTGAAGGACAGGGCGATCTCGTCGTCGGTGGTGGGGGCACGCCCGGAGAGGTACTCCATGGGGAAGGCCTCATGGTCCCCGATATCAATGAGCGCCGTCTGCCAGCCGCCGGCGGCAGTGGACATCTTGTAGCTGCGGCGCAGCATCGTGGTGTGCCGGGTGACGCGGGGGTCGGAGTCGACGGCCTTCTCCACGGCGGCCAGGTTCTGGACCCCGGTGCGTACGTCGATACGCAGGTCGGCCCGACCGGCCCCCAGGTAGGTGGCCACACGTGGGTCGCTCAGAGTCGAGGAGACATTCGTCGGCAGCACCATGGTGAAGGTGCACAGCGCCAGAACACCGAGCATCAGGGCGTTGGAGGGGCGCAGTGCCTCGCGCGCCCCGAGCCACACCTGAACCGGAAGGCGGCGAAGGGTGGTCAGTCTCCAGCGCTGCCGGCGTGGGCGCAGGGAGGCGCTGGTGCCGCTGCGCAGAGCCTCGATGGCCGAGATGCGGCCGATGCGCCGCAGAGCCAACCAGGTGAAGCCGATGACTCCGAGCGCCAGAACCAGAACCGTGAGGATCGGCAGCCCCACGCTCCACAGGGTGGTCGCGGGCCGGCCCAGGTAGAGGGTCGTCGGGGCCTCCAGGGCGGTGGCCAGGGGCTGGCCGGCCACGTAGCCCAGGGCCGCCCCCAGCGCTGACAGAGCCAGGTACTTGGCCACGTAAAGGCGGCGTATCCGCCTCAGTGGCGCCCCGATGGCCTTGAGCACGGCGATCTGGGCCAGGTCCGTCTCGACGGCCGCCAGCACGGTGTAGCGCAGGGCGAGGACGGCGACAACCGCCAGAATGACAGCCACCACCAGGGCCACTGCCACGATGAGCATGGCGTTGAGTGAGTTCATGAGCTGGATCATCGAGGCGCTGACGTTGATGCCGTTACTGGGCAGACCCGCCTCCTTGTAGGCGTCGATGACGCCGTCGGGGCGGGCGGAGTCGGTCAGGCTCATCTCAATGAGGTACTCGGGCTCGGTGATCTGCTGCTCCAGGGCGGAGAAGTCCTCGGGCGAGACCACCAGGCGCTTGGAGGGGATCATGGCGGCATTCATCTGAGCGTCGCGGGCGAATCCCACGACGGTCAGGGTCGTGGTCCTGCCGGCGCTGCTGACGGTCACGGTGTCGCCGACATCGGCGCTGTTGATCGCCCGGTAGTGGATCGGCAGCACCACCTCTCCCGGCCCCGGGCTGGCGGGTTCGCCGTCGTCGTCGAGCAGGAGGTCGAGGTGCTTGGGAGAGGTGACGAAGGCGGGCTCGTTGTAGGACTCGGACTGGTTGACGCCGTTGATGGACAGCTCCTGGTGCGCTACCGGAAGGGTCTTGATGACCTCGTGGTCGGTGACGTCGCTGCGCGCCTGCACCCACGTCTCGATCGCCTGCCGGTCGCGGTCGTCAATACGGCCGGAGTGCATCTGCACCAGGTCCGGCAGCTTGGCCCGCTGCGAGAGCCGGTGCGTGGCCGACAGGCTGTCCACCACCAGGGACGTCCCGGCCGACATCAGTGTGGCCGCCAGGGCGATGAGGGCGGTCAGGGTGGCGGCCACGACGGCGCCGCGCGCCAGGTCCGCCTTGAGAAGTCGCATCAGCATGACAGCAGCCTCCTTGGAGTCTGTCCTCGGTCTTGCGGGCTCTTTCCCGGATGAGGGATTCCCAGGTGAGGGAACGGTTCTCGACACTAATCGACTGACAGTCGATATCGAGAATAGACTGACGGTCGAAACGCGTCAAGGCGTGTCGAGGGCGGCTGGTTCGCATCTGGCTGCGCCCCCGTGGCAGGGTTGTCCCGCGTACGCACCTCTCCCGACCCGGTGGGGTGGGCGGGGGCGTGCGGATGCGGATGAAGACAGGGGCGCGGTGCGCCCACGGGCCGATGAGAGCAGGAACAGCGACAGTGGAGGTCTGGTACGGCGCCGAGCAGGTGCCAGCGAGCCTGAGCGCTCCGGGAGGGCCGGGCGCCGTGGTCACGATGGGCATCTTCGACGGCGTCCACCGCGGGCATCAGGCGGTCCTGGGACGCGTCGTCGAGCTCTCCCATGAGCTCGCCCACGACGACCGGCGGCCCCTGGCTGTCGCGGTCACCTTCGACCCCCACCCCCGTAGCGTCCACCAGCCCGAGGCCGACCTGCCCCTCATCGCCTCCCTGACCGACCGCCTGGCCTCCCTGGGGGACCTCGGTCTCGACGCGGTCCTGGTCATCACCTACACCCTCAACTTCGCTGCCCAGAGCCCGCAGGACTTCGTGCGCACCTGGCTGGAGGAGCTGCTCGGGGCCCGCGCGGTCGTCGTCGGCGACGACGTCCGCTTCGGTTGGCGCAACTCCGGGGACGCCGCCACCCTGGAGCAGATCGGTCGCCAGGACGGCTTCGAGGTGGAGATCGTCTCCACCATCTGCTCCGACGAGGGGCGTCGCTGGTCCTCGACGTGGATCCGCCAGTGCCTTAAGGATGGGAACATGCGGCAGGTCAGCCGGGTCCTGGGCCGTCCCCACCGGCTGCGCGGCGTCGTCGTGCGAGGTCTGCGCCGCGGCCGCGAGCTCGGGTTCCCCACCGCCAACCTGGAGGCCGCCACCGCCGGTGTCGTGCCGCCCGACGGGGTCTACGCCGGCTGGCTGATTCGCGGCTGCGCAGACGAAGGCGATGTCCAGCGGCTGCCCGCCGCCATCTCGATCGGCACCAATCCCACCTTCGACGACGTCCCCCAGCGCACGGTCGAGGCTCATGTCCTGGGGCGAGCCGACCTCAATCTCTATGGCGAGGAGGTGGGGGTCGAGCTCGTCGAGCGCCTGCGCCCCATGCTCGCCTTCGATGGGCTCGATGCGCTCCTGGTGCAGATGCGCGCCGATATCGAGGACACCGCCCGGATTCTGGGAGTCCCGGTCCCCGAGCCGATCCGTCCCGAGGATGTCACTGCGCAGTAGCTCCGGTGGCGGGGCAAGGCCATCGCGGGGGTCGTCGCCGTCGGAGCCTGACCGTCGCATCCCGCTTCCGCCCCGGAACTGTGCCGGTTCGCACAGCCTCTGGCGTGATCGGAGGGAAGCGGCGCTGGTAAGGTTGGCGGGCCGTCGATCGGCCACGGATACCTCATGCCCGGGAGAACCTGCCCCGGCGCTCCGTGCAACGAGACCCGAAGGAGTCCGCATGTCGGTTACCGCAGAGCGCAAGCAAGAGATCATCGCCGAGTACGCCACCCACGAGGGTGACACGGGCTCCCCGGAGGTCCAGGTCGCCATCCTCACCGAGCGCATCTCCAACCTCACCGAGCACTTCAAGGGCCACACCCACGACCACCACTCGCGTCGCGGCCTCTACCTGCTCATCGGTAAGCGCCGTCGCCTGCTCGACTACCTCATGAAGGAGGACATCGAGCGCTACCGTGCTCTTATCGCCCGCCTCGGCATCCGCCGCTGAGCGAGCTGACAGCCTCGAGCCGTGCGGCCCGGCCCCTGGAGGGGAGCCGGGCCGCATCGCGTTCAAGGGGGCGCTTCGCCCGTCGTCAGAGCAGTGAGGTGTAGAGCGCCTTGATGTCCTCACGGGTCGCGGGGCGCGGGTTGCCCGGCGTGCACACGTCGGCGAAGGCGTCATCGGCCAGGGCCTCGATGCCGTCGGCCTCCACCCCGACCTCGGAGATTCGGGTGGGGTTGCCCAGGTCCCGCGTCAGCTGGGCCACGGCCTCCACGGCTGCGGCGCGCGCCTCCTCCAGCGGCATGGTCCGGGCTTCCTCAACCCCGAAGGCCTCGGCGATGTCGCGGTACTTCTCCCCGGTGTGCTCGGCGTTGAAGGCCATGACCGGGGCCAGGAGGATCCCGTTGGCGACCCCGTGCGGGGCGTTGTAGCGCCCGCCCAGCGGGTGGGCCATGCCGTGGACCAGGCCGAGCCCGACGTTGGAGTAGGCCATGCCGTTGATGTAGGCGGCCAGTCCCATCTGCTCCACGGCGTCGGCGTCCCCGTCAGCAGCGGCGCGCAGGTTCGCCGCGATCATCTGGATGGAGCGCAGGCACAGGGCGTCGGAGAGATCCCAAGCGCCCGGCGTGATGTAGCCCTCGATGGCGTGGGTCAGGGCGTCCAGGCCGGTGGCGACCTTCAGGGAGCGGGGCATGCCGTCCATGAGGTCGGGGTCCACGATGGCCAGGACCGGGATGTCGTGGGGGTCGACGCACACGAACTTGCGCTGCTTGGAGGTGTCGGTGATGACGTAGTTGATGGTGGTCTCGCTGGCCGTGCCCGCGGTGGTGGGCACGCCGATGATCGGCACGCCCGGGCGGGTCGTGGGGGACAGGCCCTCCAGGCTCAGCACGTCCTCGAAGTCGGGGTTGGTGGCGATCACCGAGATCGCCTTGCACGTGTCCTGGGGCGAGCCCCCGCCCAGGCCGATGAGCACGTCGGCGCCCGAGGCCCGGAAGGCGGCCAGGCCGGCCTGGACCTTCTCGATCGGCGGGTTGGGGACGACGTCGGAGAAGATCTCCCAGCCGATGCCGGCCTCGTCGAGCAGGTCGGTGATGCGGGCGGCGGTGCCGTTGTCGGCCAGGACCGGGTCGGTGATGATGAATGCCTTGGTCAGGCCCCGGCGGGCGATCTCGGGGGCGATATGGGCAATCGCGCCTCTGCCGAAGTAGCCGGTCTGGTTGAAGATCATGCGGTGGGTCATCGTTGACGCTTCTGAGATGAGAGGGGACAGGACTGCTTTGTCCTGACGTTGGTCACCACTTTGTCGCGATCAGGCGAGCTCAGTCCAGGAAGTCATCGGTTCCGCGCGTCCCATCTCACGTGGCATCCGGTGGCGCTGATCGGCATCATGTGGCCGCGCACGATAGAATCTGCGCGGCTGTACCCTCGTGTACTCGCCGGCTCATCGATGCTCTCCCAGCGTGCGAGCCGGCCAGGAGTAAGGAGGAGTCGCAGTCCGCCCTCGGGAAGAGACCCGGGGAGCGGCCGGCCCCGTCGGTTTTCGGTGGTGGCCTCCGGAACCGTGCTCGCGCCGTCGGATCAAGGATATCCGCGTGTGGCAGCACTTGGCTCCGTGGGCCTCGATCGAAGGCCACGGACCCGGCACGACGATCACGAGAAAGAGACTTCATGTTCATTGACGACCCCGAGGTCACCGCCGCCGAGGCAGTGATCGACAACGGCTCCTTCGGCAAGCGCGTGGTGCGCTTCGAGACGGGCCGCCTGGCCAAGCAGGCCGCTGGAAGCGCCATGGCCTACCTCGACGGTGAGACCGCCGTCCTGTCCGCCACCACCGTGGGCAAGCACCCCAAGGACCAGTTCGACTTCTTCCCCCTGACCGTGGACGTCGAGGAGCGCCAGTACGCCGCCGGCCGCATCCCCGGCTCCTTCTTCCGCCGCGAGGGCCGCGCCGGAACCGCCGCCATCCTGGCCTGCCGCCTCATCGACCGTCCGCTGCGCCCCTCCTTCGTCAAGGGCCTGCGCAACGAGGTCCAGGTCGTTGAGACCGTCCTGGCCATCCACCCCGACGACGACTACGACGTCCTGGCCATCAACGCCGCCTCGATGTCCACCCAGATCGCCGGCCTGCCCTTCTCCGGGCCCGTGGCCGGTACCCGCCTGGCTCTCATCGACGGGCACTGGGTGGCCTTCCCCCGCTACTCCGAGCAGCAGCGCGCCACCTTCCAGATGGTGGTGGCCGGCCGCGTCCTGGAGTCCGGCGACGTCGCCATCATGATGGTCGAGGCCGGCGCCACCGAGCACGCCTGGGAGCTCATCAACGCCGGGGCCGTCGCCCCCACCGAGGCCGTCGTCGCCGAGGGCCTGGAGGCCGCCAAGCCCCACATCAAGGCCCTGTGCGAGGCCCAGCTCGAGGTCGCCCAGCACGCCTCGAAGCCCACCGCCGAGTTCCCCCTCTACCTGGACTACTCCGACGAGCAGTACGACGCCGTGGAGAAGGCCGCCGAGGCCCACGGCCTGGCCGCCGCCATCGCCACCGAGGGCAAGCAGGCCCGCGACCTGGCCACCGACGCCGTGCGTGACGAGGTCCTGGCCGAGCTCGCCGAGTCTTTCCCCACCGAGGAGGACACCAAGGCCCTCAAGGCGGCCTTCCGCTCCGTGACCAAGAAGATCGTGCGCCACCGCACCCTCACCGAGGGCGTGCGCATGGACGGGCGCGGCCTGAAGGACATCCGCACCCTGGCCGCCGAGGTCGAGGTCCTGCCCCGCGTGCACGGCTCGGCCATCTTCGAGCGCGGCGAGACCCAGATCCTGGGCGTGACCACCCTCAACATGCTGCGCATGGAGCAGCAGGTGGACGACCTCTCCCCGGTCACCCACAAGCGCTACATGCACAACTACAACTTCCCGCCCTTCTCCACCGGTGAGACCGGTCGCGTGGGCGCCCCCAAGCGCCGCGAGATCGGCCACGGCAACCTGGCCGAGCGGGCCCTGGTGCCGGTCCTGCCCACCCGCGAGGACTTCCCCTACGCGATCCGCCAGGTCTCCGAGGCCCTGGGCTCCAACGGCTCGACCTCCATGGGCTCGGTGTGCGCCTCCACCCTGTCGCTGCTCAACGCCGGTGTGCCGCTGCGCGCGCCCGTGGCCGGTATCGCCATGGGCCTCATGCACGAGGTCATCGACGGCGAGACCAAGTGGGCCACCCTCACCGACATCCTCGGCTCCGAGGACGCCTTCGGGGACATGGACTTCAAGGTCGCCGGAACCCGTGACTTCATCACGGCCCTCCAGCTGGACACCAAGCTCGACGGCCTGCCCTCCGAGGTGCTGGCCGGCGCGCTCGGCCAGGCCCGTGACGCCCGCCTGTTCATCCTCGACGTCCTGGCCCAGGCCATCGACGCCCCCGACGAGATGGCTCCCACGGCCCCGCGTGTCCTGGCCGTGCGCATCCCGGTGGACAAGATCGGTGAGGTCATCGGCCCCAAGGGCAAGATGATTAACCAGATCCAGGAGGACACCGGCGCGGACCTGACGGTCGAGGACGACGGCACCGTCTACATCGGCGCCTCCGACGGCCCCTCGGCCGAGGCGGCCCGCGACGCCGTCAACGCCATCGCCAACCCGCAGATGCCTGAGATCGGTGAGCGCTTCGTGGGCACCGTGGTCAAGACCACCACCTTCGGCGCCTTCGTCTCGCTGACCCCCGGCAAGGACGGCCTGCTCCACATCTCCCAGATCCGCCGGCTCGTCGGCGGCAAGCGAGTGGAGAACGTCGAGGACGTCCTCAACGTCGGGGACAAGGTCCAGGTCGAGCTGGCCGAGATCGACCAGCGCGGCAAGCTGAGCCTGCACGCGGTCCTCACCGACGAGCAGCTCGCCGCCGAGGCCGAGGGTGAGGCCTCCCGCAAGGCCTCCCGTGAGGGCGGCTCGCGCCGCGAGACCAAGGACGAGGACGGCGAGCAGCCGCGCCGCGAGCGCCGTCCGCGCCGTCGCCGCATGCGCAGCGCCGAGTCCTCCGAGGAGGAGTGAGGCCCGTTCAGCGGCCCTAGCCGACTGACGTATCTCTCCGGTGTCCCCGTCCGGTCCTCTGGGCCGGGCGGGGACACCGCCGTCATCGGGCAGTGTGTTCGCTGCCCGCGGCAGCACGCGGCCGGGTGCGGGAACGACACCGGGCCCGCCAGCCCGCTAGTCTTCGCGGGTGACCAACCCAGACATGCGCGCCGGATTAGCCCGGCCGGCGGCCTCTCAGCCCTCCACGACCCCCGCGACCGGGCAGTCCTCGAGCCCGACTGACTACGCCGAGGTGGAGCTCGGGCGTGGGCGGCCCGGCCGTGACGGCACCGAGCTGACCCTGCACGACGATGGGGCTCTCACCCGCCGCTCGGTCCTGCCCGGTGGGGTGCGCGTCATCACCGAGTCCGTGCCAGGGCTGCGCTCGGCCTCGATCGGCATGTGGTTCGGCGTCGGCAGCCGCGACGAGGTGCCCGGCCAGGAGGGCTCCACCCACTTCCTGGAGCACCTGCTGTTCAAGGGCACCGCCACGCGCGATGCCCACGAGATCGCCGAGGCCTTCGACATGATCGGCGGGGAGTCCAACGCCGCCACCTCCAAGGAGCACACCTCCTACTACGCCCGTGTGCTCGCCCCTGACGGTATGCAGGCCCTTGACGTGCTCGCCGACATGGTGACCTCCTCCCTCCTGGAGCCGGCCGACGTTGAGACCGAGCGCGGCGTCATCGTCTCCGAGCTGGCCGACGCCGCCGACGACCCCGCCGACGTCGCCCAGGAGGCCTTCGCCCGCGCCGCCTTCGGTGAGGACACACCGCTGGGCCGACCCATCGGCGGTACCAACGAGACTGTCACTGCCGTTCCGCGTGACGCCGTGTGGGAGCACTACAAGCGCACCTACGCCTCCGACACCCTCGTGGTGGCCGCTGCCGGCGCCGTCGACCACGACGAGGTCTGCGAGCGGGTCCTGGCCGACCTGGCCGCGGCCGGGTGGGACGCCTCACCCGATGCCGTCCCGCGCGAGCGCCGCTTCGAGATCGAGCCCTTCGCGCCCCTGGACGTCCACGACATCACCGTCCCGCGCGAGAGCGAGCAGAGCCACCTGTACCTGACCTGCCAGGGAATCGCCGTACGCGATGAGCGCCGCTGGGCCATGAGCGTGCTCACCACCATCCTGGGAGGGGGCATGTCCTCGCGCCTGTTCCAGGAGGTGCGTGAGAAGCGGGGCCTGGCCTACACCACCTACGCCTTCGACACCTCCTACGCCGGTGCCGGCGCCTTCGGGCTCTACGCGGGCTGCGCCCCCGGCGACGTCGACGAGGTGTGTGCCGTCATGATCGGCGAGTTTGAGAAGCTCGCCGAGCATGGGGTCACTGAGCGGGAGATGATGCGCGCCCGCGGCCAGCTGCGCGGGGCCATGGTGCTTGGGGGAGAGGACTCCCTGGCGCGTATGGGTCGCCTGGGACGGGCCGAGGTCGTCACCGGGCGCCTGCGCTCCATGGGGGAGAACCTGCGCCGCCTGGAGGCCGTCACCCCTGAGGAGGTCCGGGAGATGGCCGCCTGGCTGGTGGAGCAGAAGCGCGCCCGCATCCTGGTGGGCCCGGTCGACTGACGGCTGTCGGCAACCGACGGGGCCATGACCCGCTCATCGAACGCCGCAGGAGCCAGAAGAGGGGCTGAGTGTCCAAATCGGTGACAAAGGCGCGGATCGCTCTCATCCAGCCGATGCGCAACCGCATGATTCCAAGGTTCTCCAGCCTGCGCTCTAAGAGGTGGAGGTCCTTTGTCTCCGATCTGGACACCAACAGGCTGATTCCAGTCGTTGGCCCCTGGTGCTACTGGTCAGTGTGGGCCTGAGCGTTGCTCAGCGCCGGAAGCCGAAGGCGGCACTGATGAGCTGATCGAAGGCGCGGTCGGGCAGGACTCGGCGCGCGGCAATGAGCGGCTTGGCCATGAAGCCCACGGCGTAGCGGGTCCGGGGGTGACGGGCGGTGACGATCTTGCCGACGGTACGAGCGATGACCTCCGGCGGGGAGTAGTGCCGCCGGTTTGACTCGCTGCGCATGGCTCCGGCCACGTCTCGGATCTGGTCGGCGTAGGCACTGCCCTCGGCCGTGGCCTCGAGGTGATCGGCGGCGATCGATGCCCATTCGGTGCGGATGCCGCCGGGCTCGACCACGACGACGTTAATCCCGAAAGGAGACAGCTCGATGCGTAGCGCGTCGCTCAGGGCCTCGACGGCGTACTTGGTGGCGTGGTACCAGCCGCCCAGTGGTGTGGTCAGCCTCCCGCCGATGGAGGAGATGTTGATGATGGTGCCCGAGCCCCGGGTTCGCATGTGCGGGGTGATGAGCTGGGTCAGGCGCGCCAGACCGAAGACGTTGACCTCGAACTGGCGGCGGGCCTCGTTGATCGGGACGTCCTCGATGGCGCCGTAGGAGCCGTAGCCGGCGTTGTTGACCAGGACGTCGATGCGTCCGGTCTCCTCCAGGATGCGGTTGACGCCGGAGCTCATGGAGGCGTCGTCGGTGACGTCCATGGCCAGCGGGCGGATGCCGTCGGCGGTCAGGGCCTGGAGACGGTTGGTACGACGGGCTGCGCCGTAGACGATGTAGCCCAGTGCCCGGAGCTTGTGGGCGGTGTCCTCGCCGATGCCGGAGGAGGCGCCAGTGACGAGGGCAACCCCGGTACCGGGCGCCTTGGAGAATGCCTGGGGCGCGGCGGCTGGTGCTTGCTCCGCGGTTGTAGTCACGAGCGGTTCCCTTTCTGATGATGTGGGAGTGCCTTCAGCATCCATCATGATTGGTGACTCTGTTCGGATCGACTCCCGGCTGCTCCCCCGTGGGGGACACATGCAGTCTCCCACCTGAGGCGGATCCAGAACGTCCAGGGCTGGACAACCGGAGTCGGTGTCGGGAGGCGGACGTGACCTCGCGGTGGGCGGGTGAGTCGCTAGGGTGGGGCCATGACGATTCGCGTAGCTGTTGTGGGCGCCGCCGGGCGCATGGGATCGACCGTCTGCCAGGCGGTCCAGGACGCCGAGGGCCTTGAGCTCGTGGCCCGCCTGGACGTGGGGGACACCCTCGACGCCGAGCACCTGGCGGGCGCCGATGTCGCCGTCGACTTCACCGTCCCCAGCGTCACTGAGGCCAATGTTCACGCCCTGCTCGACGCCGGAGTGGACGTCGTCGTGGGCACCACCGGCTGGAACGAGGAGTCCTACGGGCGCATCCGTGAGCACCTGGCCCGTCCCGAGGCCGCCGGCCGCAGCGTCCTCATCGCCCCGAACTTCGCCCTGTCCGCTGTGCTGGCCATGAGCTTCGCCGCGAAGGCCGCCCCCTACTTCGAGTCCGCCGAGGTCATCGAGCTTCACCACCCGAACAAGGTCGACGCGCCCTCGGGCACCGCGGTCGCCACCGCCCAGGGCATTGCCGCCGCCCGCGCCGAGGCGGGCCTGGGCGCCATGCCGGACGCCACTCAGACCGACCCCGACGGCGCCCGTGGGGCCGTCGTCGACGGCGTCCACGTCCACGCCGTGCGCCTGCGGGGGCTGACCGCCCACGAGGAGGTCGTGCTCGGCAACCCCGGCGAGCAGCTGACCATCCGCACCGACTCCTTCGACCGGGCCTCCTTCATGCCCGGCGTGGTCCTCGCCGTGCGGCAGGTCTCCAGCCGCCCCGGCCTGACCATCGGCCTGGACGCCCTGCTTGACCTCTGAGACGGGAGCCAGTCGGGGTCGGTGAGGCGCTACAGCGAGGCCGCCCAGCAGTCCTCAGTGATGCCCTCGCCGACGCCGAGCACCCGGTGGGCCCCGGTGGGCGCCATGCCCACCGAGGTCAGAATCCGGCTGATCGATTCGTCCCCGCGCACCGCCCAGGCCACGAGCGCCCTGGCGCCGTCCTGACGGGCCAGGTCCACGGCAGCCGCCAGGAGCCGAGAGCCGTGCCCGCGGCGCTGACTGGCCGGCTCCACGCCCAGGGCCGTGACCTCCACGGCCTGCACCCCGGCCTCATCGACGTGCCCCTCGGCGTCCATGGACTGGGTGGGGGCCAGGCCCAGCAGGCCCACCACCGTCCGGCTCGCAGCATCCGCCTGGGCGGTGGTGGCCACCAGGACGTGGTGCTCGGGCGAGGGCGGCTCGGTCACCGCTGCCTCCCAGCCCGCCGCGATGACGGGGGCGGCGATCATCGCCCGCACGCCCTCGGGCAGGGGCGCACCGTGTTCGGCGGTGTGGCCGGCCTCCAGGGAGGCCAACATGGTGGCGGCCTGGACCTGCCCGATCGCCGTCAGGTCCTCCGCCCGAGCCGGGCGCACGAAGCCCCCCGATGCCTGGGGGCCGTCATGGTCATGCTCCGCACAGTTGTGGACCTCGGGGAAGTGGCGGTGCGGGGCGCGTGTATCCGCATCCGGGTTCAGCCCGGCCAGCGGATCGGCGCCCAGGACGGAGCCGTCCCGGCTCCCGGAGGGCGATGAAGGCGATGAGGACGATGATGGCGATGCAGGCGAGGGGGTCGAGGAGGTCATGGACCGAGCCTAAGTGACGGCCCTTCCTGGTCTCTGAGTACATCCGGGAGTGGAGAGGTACCTATGGGACAGATCATGAGATGAGCCCCTCGGTGGGCCGGGTGCACGTTAGGGTGGCGCCATGAGCGCAGCCCCCTCCCGCAGCTTCGGTTCCGTCGGCGTCGCCATGGTCACCCCCTTCACGCCCAGTGGGGAGGTGGACTTCGACGCCGCCCGAGCCCTGGCGGTCAGCCTGGTCGATGACGGCGCTGACCTGATCCTCCTGTCGGGCACCACCGGTGAGTCCCCGACCACCCACACTCCCGAGAAGCAGGAGCTGATCCGCCAGGTCAAGGACGCCCTGGCCGGTCGCGCCATGATCATGGCCGGCGCCGGCTCCAACGACACCGCCCACGCGGTGCGCATCGGCGTGGCCTCCCAGGAGGCCGGCGCCGAGGGCCTGCTCATCAACGCCCCCTACTACAACCGCCCCAGCCAGGAGGGCGTCTACCGGCACATCAACGCCGTCGTGGAGGCCACCGACCTGCCCGTCATGGTCTACGACATCCCCGGACGCACCGGCGTGAAGATCACCGAGGAGACCCTGGCCCGCCTGGCCGAGAACCCCCGCGTCAAGGCCGTCAAGGACGCCACCGGGGACGTCGAGCAGGGCTTCCGCCGCATGGAGTCCACCGGCCTGGAGTACTACTCCGGCGACGACGGCCTCAACTTCGCCTGGCTCACCCACGGCGCCTCCGGCGTCATCTCCGTGGCCGCCCACGCCGACGCCCACTCCTGGCGCCAGATGATCGACGCCGTCGACGCCGGCGACCTGGCCAGCGCCCGCACCCTCGCCCGCAGCCTGCGCCCCCTGGTCCACGCCATCATGGGCGGCGGGCAGGGAGCCGTCATGGCCAAGGAGGCCCTGCACCTCCAGGGACGCCTGCCCAGCCCCACCCTGCGCCTGCCCCTGGTGCGAGCCGAGGAGACCGAGGTCGCCACCCTGCGCGATGTCCTGGCCGCCTCCGGGCTGCTCTGAGAACCGGAAGCGCACTGCCGCCATGCGCATGTGGTCGCTGCACCCGAGCCACCTGGACCGTGCGGGCCTGGTGGCCTGCTGGCGCGAGTCACTCCTGGCCCAGGCGGTCCTGGCCGGACGTACCCGCGGCTACCGCAACCACCCCCAGCTCGAACGCTTCCGTGCCGCCCCTGATCCGGTCACCCCGGTGGTGGCGGTGGGCGCCTACCTGTGGGGACTGCGCCAGGAGGCCGTCCGGCGCGGCTACCGCTTCGACGCCACCCGCATCGACCTGCCTGAGGCCGAGTGCACCGGTGTCAGCCTGACGGTCACCGAGGGGCAGATGGACCTGGAGCGCAGACACCTTGAGGCCAAGCTGGCCGGCCGCGCCCCCGACCTCCTGCCCCTGCCCGAGCGGCTTGAGGCGCACCCGATCTTCCGGGTCGTCCCCGGCGACGTCGAGCCCTGGGAGCGGGCACTGACCCCGTAAGCCCCGGGCGGGCTCAGAGACGACCGGTACCGCGGCCGCTCAGCCCTCTTCCGTGATTCTTGCGAGCACCTGCTCGCGCACGACGCGGCGCAGGATCTTGCCGATCTGGGAGCGCGGCATCTCCTCGATGACCTCCAGGCGGTGCGGCAGCGCGTAGCGCGGGATCGTCCGCTCGGCGTGCTCCCGCACCGCCTCCAGGGTCACCGACCCCGGCGCGGTCCCCTCAGCCAGGACGACGGCGGCGCACACGAGCTCGCCCATCGCGCCGTCGGGAAGCCCCACGACCGCGACATCGGCCACGCCCGTCAGGGAACGGATCGCGGCCTCCACCTGACTGGGGTAGACGTTGAAGCCACCGGTGAGGATCAGCTCGCGCTTGCGGTCTGCCATCCACAGGAAGGAGTCCTCCCTGCGCACGATGTCGCCCGTGCGCAGCCAGCCGCCCGGCAGGATCGCGGCCTGCGTGGCCGCCTCGTCCTCCCAGTAGCCGGCGAAGACCTGGGGGCCGCGCACCAGCAGCTCACCCGGCTCGCCGTCGGGCACCTCCCGGTCGGGGTCCGGGTCCTCGGGGTCCACGATGCGCACGTCCGTGGACGGGAAGGGCAGGCCCAGCGCACCCAGCCGCCGCGAGGGCCCCATGGGTGTGCCCGCGACGATCGGACTGGTCTCAGTCATGCCGTAGCCCTCGACGAAGAAGCCGCCGGTCGCCTTCTCCCACCGGGCCCCGACCTCCGGCGGCATCGGGGCCGCCCCGCACACCCCGTAGCGCAGGGTCCCCAGCTTCGTGCCCCGCTTCTGGGCGCCGTCGAGGATCCTCTCGAACATGACCGGCACGCCGACGAAGAAGGTGAAGGGACGCCGCTCGTGCGCGGCGAGCACCTGATCCACCGAGAACTTGGGCAGCATCACCTGGGTGGCGGCCTTCTGCACCGCGCAGAAGAGGTTGAAGGTCAGCCCGAAGGCGTGGAAGAAGGGCAGCAGGCACAGGAAGTTCTCTCCGCCCTCATGCAGCATCGGCACCCAGGCGATGGCCTGGTTGGCGTTGGCCCGCAGATTGGTGTGCGTGAGCATCGCCGCCTTGGGGGTGCCGGTCGTCCCACCGGTGTGCAGCAGGACCGCGATGTCGGAGCCGGCCGGGTAGGGGAAGCGTGAGGGGATCCGGTGGGCGCCGGCCACCTCCTTGTCCCAGGAGCGCACCCCCGCAGGCAGGCTCTGTGCCCGGAAGGCGGCCCGCTGCCGGCGGGCCCGCTCCACCGGGAGCCGCAGCGCGGCGCGCAGACGCACCGGCATTGCGGCTGAGAGGTCCACGCTGAAGACCGTGCGCCCCTGGAGCGCATCGCCGTCGGCGCCTGAAGCCGGACGGGGATCGGTGACGAGGCCGACGCCCTTCTCCCACACGATGACGACGCGGGCTCCGTGCGCGTCCAGCTGGGAGCGGATCTCCTCGGCGGGCGCCAGCGGGTTGTGCTCTGCCACGACCGCGCCGATGCGCAGCGCCCCGTAGAGGGCCACGGCGTGCTGCGGACAGTTCGGCATGATGAGGGCCACCCGGTCGCCCTTGTGCACCCCCGAGGTCCGCAGCACCTGCGCCGCCCGCTCCGAGGCCTCCAGCAGCTCGCGGTAGGTCATCTCCGCGCCCAGGAAGTCGATGGCGACCCGATCGGGGTAGAAGCGCGCCGCTGTCTCCAGCAGCTCGCTCAGCGGCGCGTCGGGAACCTCGATCGCCGCCGGGATGCCGGGCTGGTAGTGAGGGCGCAGGTAGTGGCGGTGGTCCTGGGTGGCCTGCTGCGGTGAGGCGGCGGCGTTGATCGTGCTGTCAGTCATGTCTGTGGAGTCGAATCGGGCTGTGGGTGGGAGCAGTCAGGTGATCTGGGGCGGTCGCGATCTAAGGGCGTGCCCTCAGCGGGAGGCCGCGCTGTCATGCGGCCCGGCCTTGCCGTCCTGGCCGCCTTCCTGCTGACCGCCGTCCCTGCGCTCACCCCTGCCGGGGAAGTGCTCGACGATGGACACGGCCGCCGCCGTCGCTGCCCCGGAGGCCGCCTCCCGGGCCGCCAGGAGCTCATCGCGCACCACGCGCCGTAGCACCTTGCCGATCTGGGAGCGGGGCATCTCGGTCAGGATCGCAATCTGGCGTGGCAGGGCATAGTTGGACAGGTTCTTGGCCGCCCACTCGCGCACCTGCTCCAGGGTGACCGTCTGTCCCTCCTTGGGCAGGATCGCGGCGACGACGGACTCGTTACCGGCCTCGGCCGGCAGCCCGACGACGGCGACCTCCTCCACCTGCGGCATCGAGCGGACCGCGGCCTCCACCTCCGTGGGGTAGATGTTGAAGCCCCCGGAGATGATGAGCTCCTTGCGGCGGTCGGCGATGACGTAGAAGCCGTCCGCCTCCTGGCGCACCAGGTCACCCGTGCGCAGCCAGCCCCCATCCAGCAGCACCTCGGCGCTCTCCTCGGGGTTGTCCCAGTAGCCGGAGAACACCTGGGGGCCGCGGGCCAGCAGCTCGCCGACCTCCCCGGGAGCCACCTCGCGCTCGACGTCCTCAGGGTCCACCAGGCGCACCTGCGTGGAGGGGTAGGGTACCCCCAGGGTGCCGGGCCGACGCGCCGGCGAGATCGGGTTTCCCAAGATGATGGGGGAGGACTCGGTCATCCCGTAGCCCTCGATGATGGTGCCACCGGTGGCCTCCTCCCAGGCCTGCGCCACCGCCAGCGGGTTGGGGGCCGCCCCGCACACGGCGATCTTGCAGGAGGACAGGTTCGCCCCCGTGGCCCGCGCCCGGGTCACCAGACGGTCGAACATGACCGGCACCCCCGGGAAGAAGGTGGCCGGGCGCCGCTTCCAGGCGGCCAGCACCAGGTCCGCCCCGAACTTGGGCAGCACCACCTGGGTGGCGGCCAGCCCCACCGCGCACAGCAGCGACAGGGACATGCCGAAGGCGTGGAAGAAGGGCAGGACCGCGTAGAAGGTCTCCTTGCCCGCGCTCGTGGTGCCCGACGCCCAGGCCAAGGACATCTCGGCGTTGGAGCGCAGGTTCTCGTGGGTGAGGCATACGGCCTTGGGCGTGCCCGTCGTCCCGCCGGTGTACAGCAGAGCCGCTGCCTCTGAGGCGCTCGGCAGCGGGAAGCCCGTGGCCAAGGGGATGGCGGAGGCGGCCAGGTCGTCCCAGGAGCGCACCCCGGCCGGGATCCTGCCGCGCAGCTCGCGGCGCTGGGTGCGGGCGGCCGCCACTGGCAGCCTCAGGGCCAGGCGGCTGCGCAGAGGAAGATGGCGGGACAGGTCCACCGAGTACACGCTCAGGCCCCCCAGGCCCGCCGCCTCCAGGGAGCCCACTGCCGCCACGAGGCGCTCGAGGGTCTTCTCCCAGGCGATGATGACGCGCCCGCGGTGGATGTGGAACTGCTCGCGCAGCTGGGCGGCGGGCGCCAGCGGGTTGTGCTCGGCCACGATCGCCCCGATGCGCCAGGCCGCGTAGGCCACGACCACGTGCTGAGGGCAGTTGGGAAGAATGACCCCGACGACGTCCCCGCGCCCGACCCCCAGGCCCCGCAGGGCCTCTGCGGCCCGCGCCACCTGAGTCTCCAGCTGGGAGTAGGTGGTGGTCGCTCCCAGGAAGTCCAGGGCCACTCGGTCCGGGAAGTCCCGGGCGGCGTCGCGCAGCATGCAGGACAGGGGCTCGCTCACCGCCGGGATCGCGGAGGGCACCCCGGCCTGCCGGTAGACGGCCTCAAGGGCCTCATGACCGGAGGCGTCCGAGCCGGCCGCCGACTCGGCACTACGCGTGAGCGCGGGTACCGACGTGCGTGAAGCACTCATGGGTCTTCCCCCTTGTCTGCCGTGAGCCTTCCCCCGACGGGGAGGGTTTCGCCCGCCGCGGGTGCCGCCCGCGAGCGACGATGAGAACTCAGGAGCAACCGTAACCTACGGTGGCGTAACCTGCGTGGTCGGAGGCGTTGACAACCCTGTGCGATCCGGCTCACCGGCCGGAGGAACGCGGCTCCAGGCCCCGGGGAAGCGGCAGACGGCTGACCACCCGCAGGCGGCGCGTGGGACGAGTCATCGCCACGTACAGGTCGCCCGCGCTGCGCTCACCGATCTCAGCCGGGTCCACGAGCACCACGATGTCGAACTCCAGCCCCTTGGACAGTACCGGGTCGACCACCAGCAGCCGCGAGCGCAGCACGTCGCCTCCCGGAGCCTCCATCGCCGCGGCCAGGTCCGGGTCCTGGCGCAGCAGCGCCTCAGTGCGGCCGGGAGAGGGGCAGATGACCGCGATGCGCCCGACGCCGGCCCCCACCTGGTCATCCAGGCGGGCCGACTCCTGGGTCACGACCTCGCGCAGGAGGCTCGCCCAGGCCTCGGGCTGCCCACCCTCAGGGGACTGCGACGGGTCGGTGACCTCCAGGCAATCGGGCAGGTCGCGCACCGAGCGCACCGGGTAGACCGGCGGGTGACCCAGCTGCGTCACCGTCTCCTCGGCCGCCTCCATGATCGTGGCCGGCGTGCGGTAGCAGACGCTGAGGGCCTCCTCGCGCAGCGGGGTCGAGCCTCCACGCGAGCGCCCCGACTGCCGGCCCTGCCGCGAGCGCGAACGGGCCCGGTGACGGGACTGCGACCGGGACCGGCCCTGGGCCTCCGCAGCATCCTCAGCCGACGCCGTCCCCAGGGCGGTCAGCACCTCACCCCAGCTGCCCGGGGCGTGGGGGCCCGAGTACTGGGCCAGGTCCCCCACCACCGTGAAGGAGCGCACCGGGCAGCGACGCGCCAGCGCCCGCCACGCCATGGTGCCCAGCTCCTGGGCCTCATCGACGACGACGTGCCCGTAGGTCCACGTCCGATCCGCCCGGGCCCGCTCGGCCAGAGTCAGAGTGGGGCCGCCCTGGGAGACCCGGTCGGCCAGCATCTCGGCACTGACCATCCCGCCGCCCAGCTCCTGGGACTCGATCGCCTGGGCCGCGTATGCCACCAGGTCCTCGCGGCGGCGGGCCTCCAACCGGGCACGCCGGGCCTGGGCGTCCTCGCTGGGGCCCAGCAGCTCGGCCAGCTCATCAATGAGCGGGATGTCCGCCGCACTCAGAGCGCTCCCGGGCTCACGGTGCAGCAGCGTACGCTCCTGCTCGCTCAAGGACGGCGCCACCTGCTCCAGGAGGGCGGGCCGGCTCCACAGCCGCTCCAGCAGCCCCTGGGGCGTCGTCGGCATCCAGCACAGGTTGATCTCCCGGCGGGCGTCACGGGCGGTACGGATGTCCTCCCGGATCCAGGCGCGCGTGTCGGCGTCCGAGGCGTCCTGGTTCGTGGCCGCCGCGTACTGGTCGGTCAGGCGCTCCAGGAGCCAGATCACGAAGGCCTCGCGGGCCAGGTTGTGGGGCTTGCCGCCCCGACGGGCCCGGGAGGCCGCCTCACGCACGTCGTCGGGCTCCAGGGACAGGCGCACCCCCTGGACCTCGATCTCACGGGGAGCATCCGGGACACGCTGCAGGCCCCGCACCGCCCGCTCCAGGGCCTTGACCCACAGGGAGCGACCTTTGAGCTCGGCGATACGGGCATCCTCCTGCGCCGTGGCCCGCACCCCGGGAACCAGGTCGCCAATCGTCGTGGAGACCACCCCCGTCTCACCCAGGGAGGGCAGCACCTGCTCCACATAGCGCAGGAAGGTGCGCGACGGCCCCACCAGGAGCACGCCGGAACGCTCCAGGCGCTCGCGCTCGGAGTAGAACAGGTAGGCCACCCGGTGCAGCGCCACGGCCGTCTTACCCGTCCCCGGGCCGCCCTGGACCACGAGCACACCCCGGCCCGAGGAGGTGACGACCCGGTCCTGCTCGGCCTGAATCGTGGCCACGATGTCACCCATGCGGCCGTCACGGGCGCTGGACATGGCGGCGATGAGTGCACCCTCGCCCTGCAGGTCCCCAGCGGCCACGGAGGTCCCCGACGAGCCGGACGGGGCCTGGCCGGCCTTCAGAGCGGCCAGGTCCAGGACCTCGTCCTCCACCCCGAGCACCTGACGGGCCCGGGTGTCGATGTGCCGCCGACGCACCAGCCCCATGGGCTCGGAGGCCGTGGCCTGATAGAAGGCCCGGGCCAGAGGGGCGCGCCAGTCCAGGATCACCTCACGGTGCTGGGCGTCCTGCAGACCGATGCGCCCCACGTAGTGGCGCCGGCCCCCGTCAGTGACCGGGGAGGAGCCTCCCGTGCCCCTGCCGGTGCCGGGGGCTGAGGCCGGGGCCCGTCCGGAGGACCCCGAGTCCGACGCGTCATCGGGCGAGGTGCTCATATCCATCCGTCCGAAGACCAGACGGTCCTCGACCCCCTCCAGGGAGGAGACCAGCGACGAGTAGTGCACGGCGTAGGCGTCCCGCTCCCCGCGGGACTGGTGGGTGCCGCTGACACCCTGGGCCTCGGTACGGGCCAGGGAGTGGCGGGCCTGAGCCAGCTGGCGATCCAGCTCGCTGTAGGCGAGGTCGACGACGACCTGCTCACCGCGCATCTCGCGCTCGCGGACACTGCCCGCATCTTCCTCCGCCCGCGACGGCGCCTCCTGCTGGGAGTGCGGTGGGCGAGAGGGGATCGTCTGACTCACAAGGCCTCGCATCGGTTCTGGTTCTGGCAGGCATGCGCGTGGGGTGCACTGGCCGGCTCTGGTTGACGCTGACGGGTACTGGGGTCGGTGATGGCTTCAGTACGGTCGACCCATTATTCTCCTGCTGACGCCCCGACGGGGACGCCGAGGGCGAACAAGGCGCCCCAACCCGGCGTGGGCGGGAACATCGACAATCCAGAAGGTGTTGGCAGGAGTGCCCAGGACGCTAACCGCCGTTCCCGGGCACTCACCCGGACGAATCCTGATAAAACGCCGAATCGTCTCACTGAGCCGAGGACGCTCGACGTCGCTCGACCATGAAGCGACTCACACGGAATCGCTCCGGGTGCCGAACCCAGGCCATGCCCAGACCATGACCATCGCACGACACGGACACGCCCTCCCCGGCGCCGTCGGTCTCGCCGCCCGTCACCTCGGGCGGCGAGCGCACCAACGGACCCATGCCACGGGAGGATGAACCAGACCAGACAGGAGGAGACGGGCTCGTGAGACCACTGTTCACCATCCAGCACCCCGCGGATCAGCCGATCTCCCCGAGGGTCCTCATCCACTACTTCGAGGGCGCCATGGACGCCGGCAACGCCGGCGCGCTGGCCGTCGACCAGCTGCTCATGACGCTCCCCAGCGAGCGTGTCGCCACCTTCGACATCGACGCCCTCGTGGACTACCGCGCCCGGCGTCCCACGATGACCTTCGTTCATAACAACTACTCCTCAGTCACCATGCCCGAGCTGGTCCTGGATCTCCTCCATGACGACGACGGCGAGGACGTCCTCCTGCTCCACGGCAGCGAGCCGGACTACCGCTGGGACGAGTTCGTCGGAGCCGTGGCCCACCTGGCCGTCTCCATGGGCGTGAGCCAGGCCGTCGGCATGAGCGGCATCCCCATGGCCGTGCCCCACACGCGCCCGACCTACGTCCACCACCACGGCAGTCAGCCCGACCTGCTGCCCAACCAGCCCGAGCTCTTCGGGCACGTCGAGCTGCCCGGGTCGATGTCGGCCTACCTCGAGCTGCGTCTGGGCGAGCTGGGCCTGGACTCCCGGGGAGTCTCGGCCGCGATCCCGCACTACGTGGCCCGCGACGAGTTCCCGCAGGGGGCCTCGGCACTGCTGACCGCCGTCGTGCAGGCCACCGGCCTGGCGCTGCCGGTCGGGGACCTCGAGGCCGCCGCCAGCATCAACCGCGCCGAGATCAACGCCGAGGCCGCTCAGCAACCGGAGGTCAGTGCCGTCGTCTCCGCCCTGGAGGCCCAGTACGACGCCATGGCCCCCAGGATCGCCATCGACGAGGTCGACACCTCCGCGCCGATCCTCAACCTGCCCAGCGCCGAGGAGATCGGCGCGCGCCTGGAGGCCTTCCTGGAGGCCAACGACTCCGGGGACCTGGGGTCCCAGGGCTGGAACCCCGGCCGCGGGAGCTGACCGGTACCGAGCGCTGCTGGCGCCCCCGGACCGGCGGCCGGTCAATTGCCTCGTGCGGGTCTAGCGGACCCGGACACCCTCAGGGCGCGGTAGCGCGGCGTCATCGAGCGCCCAGGTGCGCACCGGCAGCGGCAGGCGGCGCACTGCGCGCTCTGCCTCCTCGAGCTCGCCTTCCGTGAAGGGGTCCTGGCGGGCCACCAGCACCAGGTTGCCCCGGCGCCGGCCGCGCACCGCAGCGGGGTCGGCGACGATGAACGCGCGGGAGGTGCCCCCGTCCAGGGCGCCGGCGAGCGTGGCGATCTCAGCGCCGGCCAGGGCACGCGGCATGGAGGCGGTGTTGACCAGCAGCAGTCCTCCTGAAGCCAGCGCCCTCAGGCAGGAGTCGAAGAACTCCCGGCTCCTGCAGGAGGCCGGCACGCTCCCACCGTTGAACACGTCGCGCACCACGACGTCCCACTGGCCCGGCCGCAGCCCCGCCACCACCTCGGCGGCGTCGCCGACCCGGATCCGCAGCCTGGGGGACCGGGGCAGGTCGAACCAGGTCCGCACCTGGCTCGCGAGGATCTCATCGATCTCGACGGCGACCTGCTGGGAGCCGGGGCGGGTCACGTCCCACGCCCTGGCCAGGGCACAGCCCGCCCCACCCAGATGGAGCGCCCTGACGGGGCTACCCTCGCCGCGCAGCGCCGCGAGCACCGCGTCCATCTGCTGGTGGTACTCGAAGTCAAGGTGGGAGGGGTCGCGCAGGTCCAGGAAGGAGGACTCCGCGCCGTCGAGCATGAGAAGGATCCCGGTGTCTCGCGCCACGAGCTCGGCCGTGGCCAGGGAAGTGCGCACCGGGCCCTGGGGCAGATCGGTCAGCGCCGGGGCCCCGGAGCTCCTGCGTCTACGTGTCACAGCCCCACGGTAGCCTGAGAGGAGCGCGGGCGGACTCCTCGGGGGCCGTCAGCCGGTGAGTCCGTCGCACTCGTTGAGGAGGTGGAGATGAGCAGAGCACCCCGTTCCCAGGCCGCGCGCCGGTCCTGGGGGGACGATGACTCCGCCACCCCCATCATCCACGTCGACATGGACGCCTTCTTCGCCTCGGTCGAGCTCCTCGAGCACCCCGAGCTGGCCGGCCGTCCCGTCATCGTAGGCGGTAGCGACGGCCGGGGCGTCGTCTCGGCAGCCTCCTACGAGGCCCGCGCCTTCGGCGTCTCCTCGGCGATGTCCATGGCCGAGGCCTCCCGCCGCTGCCCCCAGGCCGTGGTCCTCCCCGTGCGCCACGGCCTCTACTCCCAGGTCTCCGCCCAGGTCATGGCCGTTCTGGCCGAGGTCACCCCCGCCCTGGAGAAGGTGAGCATCGACGAGGCCTTCCTGGATGTGAGCGGGGCCAGGCGCCGCATGGGCTCCCCGGTGACCATCGGCCGCTGGATCCGCGCCGAGATACGCCGGCGAGTGGGCGTTCCGGCCTCGGTGGGCATCGCCTCCACCAAGTTCATCGCCAAGCTCGCCTCCTCCCACGCCAAGCCCGACGGACTACTCCTGGTGCCGGCCGCCGCCACGCAGGACTTCCTCAACGTGCTGCCGGTCGGGGCCCTGTGGGGCGTCGGCACCCGGACGCAGGAGGTCCTGGCCAGATGGGGGATTCAGGACGTGCGCACCCTGGCGGGCACTGACGTGCGTCACCTGGAGAGGATCCTCGGCCGGGCCGCCGGGCGCCACCTGCACGAGCTGTCCCACGGCGTCGACCCCCGCCGGGTCGAGCCGGTGCGTGAGGAGAAGTCGGTGGGCACCGAGACCACCTTCTTTGAGACCCTCACCGACCGGGAGCACGCCCGGCGGGTCCTGCTGGACCAGACCCACCAGTGCGCCGCCCGCCTGCGCGCGGCGGACCGGCGCTGCCGGGTCGCCGTCCTCAAGGTCCGAGGGGCCGACTTCACCACCGTCACCCGCTCACGCACCCTGGCCACCCCCACCGACCTCGCCCAGGACATCTGGGAGACCGTCTCCTCGCTCTACTCCGCCCTGCCCACCCCGCCCGGTGGCTTCCGCCTCCTGGGGGTGCGGGTCGAGGGACTGCTGCGCCCCGACGACGGTGTGCAGCTCCTCCTGGACGAGGACCCGCGGCGCGGCGCCTCCGAGCGGGCCGCCGACGCCGTGCGCCGCAGGTGGGGAACTCACGCAGTGGCCCCGGCCAGCCTCCTGTCAGGAGACGGCCCCACCAAGGCGCCGCCCGGGCAGGAAGGGCGAGGAGGGCGAGGTCGTCGTCCGTGACCCGGGTGGGGGAGCCGCCTGCGTCCCGGCCAACCTCGTCGGTGAGTTTCTCCTGAGCCCCCACAGCGCCTATCCTGGCAACTACGGCGCAGATCCCCGGCCCCGCCCGGAAGCAAGGAGCATGATGGCACTGTCAGAGCGAGAGCAGCAGGTCCTGCGAGACCTGGAATCGCAGCTCCATGAGGATGACCCCGAGCTGGCTCAGACGTTCCAGCGTGAGGAGCGTCGGCTCTCACGGCCGTCGCCCCGCCATATCGGCGGCGGCGTGGCCCTGGTCCTGGTCGGTCTGGCGCTCCTCATCGCAGGGGTCTCGGTGCCCCACAGCCTCCTGTCCATCCTGCTGGGGGTCGCCGGTTTCCTCGTGGCCGTCGGAGGTGTCGCAATGGCGCTGACTCGGGTCGAGAGCACGTCGAGCTCAGGTCAGTCCGCGGCAGGACGGGGCAGGCCCGCCAAGGGCGGCGGCGGGAAGAAGCGCTCCTCCTTCATGGACCGCCAGTCAGAGCGCTGGGATCGCCGGCGCGACTCAGAGGACTGACCGGCCCGCATCCACCTCCCCGAGCCCCCCACTCCTCTCCAGCAGCTCCACCACGCCCGCGCCCGCGCCCCTGCAGCTTTGCTGGCGTACGCCGATCCCCACATCCCTCCACTGCCCCCACTTCCCTCCACCTCCATATCCCTCCCGCCGGCACGGCTCCACAGGTCCTGTCTCCAACGCTCACCCGTTGCAGACAGGACCTGAGTATCTGCAGGCCCCGATCAGTCCTCTGCGGACCTCGTCAGGTCGGGACAGAATCCTGAGAATCTCAAGGAATTCCTTGGACTCGGAAGAGCTGCCTCGAGAGCAGTGCGGCTCCGCTCCTACCTCTGCTCGGAGCTCCGAACTCCACCAGAACCCTGCGTGCAGGCCGAGTGGAATCTGCTTTTTTCCTGGATATCCACCACGCCGAGGAGGGTGGTGGTGAATGCCTCCCTCCACCTGTCCTCCACCTCCCTCCACTCCGCGTGAACGGGTGTTGAACTGCTGTGATTCCAATGAAAAGTCAGGGGTCTGGGGTGGTGGTGCCGGCGTCGGTGATACGCAGCTGTGACGCTCTCGAGGAGAAGGGGTGGGAGAAAAGGGAGGGAAGTGGAGTAGGGTGGGGTGCACGGGGTCGTCGAGGGGAAGGAGGTGGCTCATGTTCTTGGGAACGCATGCACCCAAGCTGGACGAGAAGGGCCGTCTCATCCTCCCGGCGAAGTTCCGTGAGGAGCTTGCGGGCGGCGTGGTCCTGACTCGAGGTCAGGAGCACTGCCTGTACGCCTTCACCGCCGCCGAGTTCGAGCGCATGTACGCCCAGCTGCGTGAGGCCCCCCTCGCCCAGAAGCAGGCGCGTGACTACGTGCGCGTCATGCTCTCGGGGGCGGACTCGCAGATCCCGGACAAGCAGGGGCGGATCACTCTGCCGGCCCCACTGAGGGCCTACGCGGGCCTGAAGAAGGACCTGGCGGTGATCGGAGCCGGTGCCCGGGTGGAGATCTGGGACTCCGAGTCCTGGAGCACCTACCTGGCCGCCCAGGAACAGGTCTTCGCCGACACGGCCGAGGAGATCATCCCCGGTTTCTTCTGACGCCTCGACCTCTTCGACAACTGAACGAACCCGACGGACCGCACGCAGATGCCATCTGGGCTCTGGCGAACCATCTCGTGAGGTCTCCGCCCGATGTCGAGTCCGACGCCTCTTCCCCGGCGCCGGAACCACGGGAGGAGTCCTGGCGAGATGGCCGCCCCGCACGGTGCGCCGGGGAGGGACGGATGTCGAGGGCTCATCAGCAACTGACAACCAGCCGGGTACTCGGACCGGGGCCGGGCCAGCACCAGAAAGGAGCACGCCTCATGACCAGCTCTCAGGCGCAGGCATCCGCTGCCGACGCCGTCGGCCGGCACGAGCCGGTGCTCTTGGAGCGCTGCCTGGACCTGCTCGCGCCCGCCATCGAGGGCGCTGCCGGCAGCGTGGCGGCGCCCGGCCCGGCCCAGCCGGTCATGATCGACTGCACCCTGGGCATGGGGGGCCACACTGAGGCGGCGCTCGAGCGCTTCGCGACCCTCAAGGTCGTGGGCATCGACCGCGACCCCGAGGCGATCGCACTGGCCTCGGCGCGCCTGGCCCGCTTCGGGGACCGCTTCGTCGCGGTTCAGGCGACCTACGACGCCGTCAGCCGGGTGGCTCGTGAGCACTCCGTTCGTGTGGAGGGGACCGTGGATGCCGTCCTCATGGACCTGGGGGTCTCCTCCCTTCAGCTCGACGAGGCCTCGCGGGGCTTCTCCTACGCCCGCCCGGCGCCTCTCGACATGCGCATGGACCAGGGTTCAGGAATGACCGCCCAGGACCTGCTGGAGCATGCCGACGCCGCCGAGCTCACCCGCATCCTGCGCACCTACGGCGAGGAGCGCTTCGCCTCCCGCATCGCCGCCGCCATCGTGCGCCGCCGCGAGTCCGGGGATCCGGTGGCCAGTACCCAGGACCTGGCCGAGCTCGTCCGTCAGTCCGTGCCCGCGCCGGCGCGCCGCAGCGGCGGGCACCCGGCCAAACGGACCTTCCAGGCGCTGCGCATCGCCGTCAACGCCGAGCTCGACGTCCTGGAGCGGGCCGTGCCCCGGGCTCTCAACAGCCTGCGCGTGGGAGGGCGCCTGGTGGTGGAGTCCTACCAGTCCCTGGAGGACCGCATCGTCAAGCGGGCGCTGGCCCACGGAGCCACCTCCCGGGCGCCCCAGGACCTTCCGGTCGTCCCCGAGGTGGACCGCCCCTACCTGGAGCTGCTCACCAACGGCGCGGAGAAGGCCGACGCCCGCGAGCTCGACCACAACCCCCGCTCAGCACCGGTGCGACTGCGGGCAGCCGTCCGCCTGCGTCCGGCCGACCAGGCCCCTTCGCCAGAGGCCTCTGCGCCCGCCGGCGGCCGAGGACGGGACCCCGGGCGCCGCAGCGGTCAACGCACCGCCCGCCGTCGCCACCGCAGCTAGGCGGCCCAGCCGCTCCAGACGCCGGCGGACCGCCCCAGGCGGCCAACGATCCCACTGCACCATCGTCCATCCACACCAGTCCAACTACGCACAGGGAAGGCACATTGATGAGCGCCACTGCTACTGCTCGAGTCACCCGCCCGATCGCGACGCGGCGCACCGCCCAGGCAAGTGGTTCCACCAGCACCCAGGGACACGCCGAGGCGGGCGCCGTCAACCGGCCCCAGCTGCGGGTCGTCAGCGGCGCCTCCCGGGCGGCCTCGTCCTCCCTTCCCTTCCTGACCGTCATCATCCTCGTGCTGGCCGGCGCTCTCATCACCTCGATGCTCCTCAACGCCAAGATGGCCGACACCGCCTACCGGATGAAGGAGAAGCAGATCGAGCTCAACGTCGCCGAGGACCACGTCGAGACGCTGCGCACCCAGGTTCAGGAGGCCTCGGCGCCCGACGCGCTGGCCGGCCGCGCCAAGGAGCTCGGGATGGTGCCCGCCGCCGCCCCCGGCGTCGTCGACGTCAACAAGGGGCAGCTCACCGAGGGAACCCCCGCCCACGCCGCCAAGAGCGGGAAGTAGGCGCCGGTGAATCCCTCGCGTCGTCAGGCGCTCCAGCTCGGAGGGCTGCTCGTGTTCACCGCACTGACCGGGCGCACCGTCTACGTTCAGGCGATTGAGGGGCCGGAACTGGCTGAGAAGGCGAAGGCCGAGCGCACGGTCACCTGGGTCAACCGAGCCCCCCGAGGCGACATCACCGGGCGCGACGGCACCGTCCTGGCCTCCTCGGCGGTCAGCTACGACGTCGGCGTCAACCAGTCCGCCATCGCCCAGTACGAGCGCACCGAGATGCGACTCAACGAGTCCACCGGCGCCAACGAGAAGGTCGTCGTCGACTACGGGGCGACGGCGGTCGCGGCCCAGCTAGCCCCGATCCTCGACGTCGATCCCCTGGAGCTGGGAGCCAAGCTCGTGGGAAACCGGAGCTACGAGGTCATCGCCCAGGAGGTCTCTCCTGACACCTGGCGCAAGATCAAGGCCCTGGACATCCCCGGGGTCGAGCCCGACCAGCGCACCCGACGCACCTACCCGGCCGGAACCGTGGCCGGCAACGTCCTGGGCTTCACCCACGAGGGCGAGCACAACCGCGAGCTCATCGGGGCGGCCGGGCTGGAGCTCACCCAGAACAAGCTCCTGACGGGAACCGACGGCAAGGGCAGTGAGGAGGTCGGGCGCAGCGGCGTCATCATCCCCACCGGTGAGCAGGAGGACGAACCGGCCAGACCCGGCGCCACGGTGCGCACCACCCTCAATCCCGACCTGCAGTCCATCGCCCAGGAGACCATCGACAAGACGGTGGCCGCCCAGCACGCGGACTGGGGCATCGTCATGGCCATGGAGCCGGCCACAGGCAAGGTCGTGGTCCTGGCCGACTCCAACTCGGTCGACCCCTCCGACCCCTCGGCCACCTCCGAGGAGAACCGCACCGCCCGCAGCGTCCAGGCCGTCTTCGAGCCCGGAAGCGTCGGCAAGGTCGTCACCTTCGCCACCGCTCTGGAGGAGGGCGCCGTCAAGCCCGAGGACACCTGGACCGTCCCCTACACCTGGACCTCGGCCAACGGGCAGACCTTCAAGGACTCCCACGAGCACGAGACCCAGACCCTGACCACCGCCGGAGTCCTGGCGGAGTCCTCCAACGTCGGCACCGTGCAGATCGGCGAGAAGCTCGCCGACGACGTCCGCTACGACTACATGAAGCGCTTCGGCTGGGGGCAGGCCACGGGCATCGAGATGCCGGCGGAGTCCGACGGCATCCTCTACCCGCCCAGCTCCTGGGACGACCGCACCCGTTACACCACGATGTTCGGGCAGGGCGTGGCCGGTACCACGCTCCAGTCCCTCCAGGTGCTGGCCACCGTGGCCAACAAGGGCGTGCGCGTGGCCCCACGCGTCATCGACGCCTGGATCGACGCCGACGGCAAGGAGACCCCCCAGGAGAGCCCCGAGGGGGTGCGGGTCATCTCCGAGGCGACGGCCAAGACCCTCACCGAGATGCTCATCGGCGTCACTCAGGAGGGCGGTACCGCGGAGTCGGCCTCCATCAACGGTTACCTGGTGGCCGGTAAGACCGGAACCACCGAGATCCTCACCGACGACTCCACCGTGGCCTCCTTCGTCGGCTTCCTGCCTGCGCGCGACCCGGTGCTGGCGATCGCGGTCATCGTCAACCGTCCCGAGGGGATCTACGGAGGCACCGTTGCCGCCCCCGTCTTCCGGGAGGTGGCGCTGGCAGCCATGCAGGCGCTCAACATCGCCCCGGACCCCAGCGTCGTGGCGGCCCGGGCGGCTCGCAACGGGGCCGGAGGAGAGAGGGACGCGAATCAGTGAGGACGCCTATAGGTAGATGAGCGTGACCACCAGCACCTCGGCGAAGTGGGCCGGAGGGGCTCTTGTGGAACATCGACAGTGGAAGGTCGCGATAGATTGAGGAACTATGAGCAACCACGCCTACGAGTCGGCCGCCGCCCTACGGCCGAGCTCCAATGGTCCCATCCCCATCAGCACCTTGTGCGAGCGCTTCTCCCTGGCTCCCGCCTCAGCTGAGGACGCCGCGGTCCTCAACGACCTGAGCATCCTGGGGGTCAGCGTCGACTCCGCTGACACCGCCCCGGGCGAGCTCTTCGTGGGACTGCCCGGTTTCACCGTCCACGGCGCCCGCTTCGCCGCCGATGCCGTCGCGTCCGGTGCCGTTGCCGTCCTGACCGATGCCGACGGCGCCCAGATCGTCCACCAGACCGCTCCCGGTACCCCCGTCCTCGTGCGCAGCGACCCCCGCGCCGTCGTCGGCCCCCTGAGCGCCGAGGTCTACCACCACCCGGCACGCGGCCTGGTCACCACCGCCGTCACGGGAACCAACGGCAAGACGACCACCGCATACTTCCTCGACGCCATCCTGTCCGCTCACGTCGGAGGCTGCATGGTGGCCGGAACCGTCGAGCTGCGCGTGGGGGAGCGCTCCGTGGAGTCCCCGCGCACCACCGTCGAGGCCCCCGTCCTGCAGCGGATGATGGCCCTGGCCGTGGAGGACAAGGTCGGCGCCGCCTCCCTGGAGGCCTCCAGCCACGCCATCGTCCTGCACCGGCTCGATGGGATTGTCGTCGACGTCGCCGGCTTCACCAACCTCCAGCGCGACCACCTCGACTTCCACAAGACCATGGAGGGCTACCTGGAGGCCAAGGCGCAGCTGTTCACCCCCGAGCACGCCCGCCGCGGCGTGGTCTGCGTCGACGACCAGTGGGGCGCGGCCCTGGCCGCCGAGGCCCCCATCGAGATCGACCGCGTGCGCGCCTACCCCGGTGAGACTCCCGCCGACTGGTGGGTCAGCGACGCCGCCGTCTCCCTGACCGACTCCGCCACCACCTTCACCCTCCACGGGCCCGACGGCGAGAAGATCGAGGCCTCCTGCCCCCTTCCCGGACTCGTCAACGTGCAGAACGCCGCCCTGGCCCTGGTCATGGCCATCCGCGCCGGGGTGCCCGCCGCTACGGCCGCCGCGGCCCTGGCCGGTGCCCACAACATCCCCGGCCGCATGCAGCGCATCAGCCAGCGTGACGGCCGACGCGGCCTGTGCATCGTCGACTTCGCCCACACCCCCGATGCCATGGAGCTGGCCCTCAAGGCCGTGCGCCCCATCACCCCGGGGCGCCTCATCGTGGTCTTCGGCTCCGACGGCGACCGCGACCAGGGCAAGCGGCCCATGCTGGGCGAGGTGTGCGCCCGCCTGGCCGATGTTCTGGTCGTCACCGACGAGAACCCCCGCAGCGAGGATCCCCAGCTCATCCGCAACGCCATCCTCGAGGGGGTGCGCGGCGTGCGCCCCGACCTGAAGGACGTCGAGGAGATCACCACCTGGCGCGGCGACGCCGTGCGCCGGGGTGTTGAGCTGTGCGGCCCCGACGACACCGTCATCGTCACCGGGAAGGGCCACGAGCCCTTCCTGGAGATGGCCGGGGAGTTCATCCGCTACAACGACGCGCCCGTGATGGCTGAGGCCGTCGAGGAGAAATGGGGACGGGCATGAGGCTCAGCCTGAGTCAGATCGCAGCCGCCGTCGGCGGCAGGCTCATCGGCCCGGACGCGCCGGTGACCGGACCGGTCGTCACCGACTCCCGCCAGGCCGCCGAGGGCTCACTGTTCGTCGCCGTGCACGGCGAGCGCACCGACGGCCACGCCCACCTGGGATCGGCCCGCGACCTGGGCGCTGTCGGCGCCATCGTCTCCGACCTGGAGGCCGCCCGCAGCGGACTGTCCCAGGGGCAGGCCGAGGAGGTGTCCATGGGGCTCGTCCTCGTGGAGGACACCGTGGCGGCCCTCGGCGCGCTGGCTCGCACCCACCTGGAGGCACTGCGCCAGGCGGCAGCCGAGCAAGGCGATCGTCTCACCGTGGTGGCGATGACCGGCTCGGTGGGCAAGACCACCACCAAGGACCTCACCCGCCAGCTCCTGGCCGCCTCCGGCCCCACGGTGGCGCCCCGGGCCAGCTTCAACAACGAGATCGGGCTGCCGCTGACCGTGCTGGAGGCCGACGAGTCCACCCGCTACCTCGTCCTGGAGATGGGGGCCTCCGGACCGGGCCACATCGCCTACCTCACTGACATCGCCCCCCTGGACGCGGCCGGGGTCCTCATGATCGGCCACGCCCACATGGGTGGGTTCGGCTCCATCGAGGGAGTCGCCGCGGCCAAGGCGGAGATCATCGCCGGCCTGCGGCCCGAGGGAATAGCCATCCTCAACGCCGACGACGCCCGCGCCGCCGCCATGGCCGAGCTCGCACCGGCACGCGTCCTGACCTTCTCCGCCCGGGGGCGACAGGCCGACCTGAGGGCCGAGAACGTGGATCTGGACGCGGCTGCCCGAGCGGCCTTCGACCTCCACCTGCCCGGTCTCGCCGAGCCCCGCCGCGTCCAGCTGGCCGTGGCCGGCGTGCACAACGTGTCCAACGCCCTGGCCGCCGCTGGCCTGGCCCTGGCCGCAGGGCTGGCCCCGGAGCTCATCGCCGACAGACTCGGCTCGGTGAGCATCGAGAGTCCCCACCGGATGGATATTTCGGAACTCAGTGGTGATCTTCTCCTTATCGACGACTCCTACAACGCCAACATCGACTCCATGACGGCGGCGCTGGCGGTGCTGCCGGCTCTGGCCGGGGACCGACGTCGCGTTGTCGTGATTTCCGAGATGCTTGAGCTGGGGGAGTCCTCTGCGGCCGATCACGCGCGCACCGGAGAGCTCGCGGCCCGAGCCGGAGCCGCTATGCTCATCGGCATCGGCTCCACCCAGGAGGCACTCGAGGCGGCCAGGGCGCGAGGGGTCGAGGTCGTCGGTTTCGATGATGCCGCGACCGCCATCTCCCAGATCGACGCCCTGCTCTGCGACGGCGACGCCGTCCTGGTCAAGGGTTCCAACGGCTCGGGCGCCTGGCGCCTGGCCGACCACCTCAAGGAGGTTCGTCCCCGATGACCGCCATCCTCATCTCCGGTGTGGTCGGACTGGTGGGCACCCTGCTGGGGACCCCCCTGCTCATCCGCTACCTCCACGCCAAGGAGTACGGACAGTTCATCCGCCAGGATGGGCCCCAGGGACACTTCACCAAGCGCGGCACGCCGACCATGGGCGGCCTCGTCATCATCATCTCCACTGTCCTGGGCTACACCCTGGCCAATCTCAGCCAGCTGCGCACACCGCGCGCCTCCGGGGTCCTGCTGCTCTTCCTCGTCGTCGGGCTCGGGCTCATCGGATTCCTGGACGACTTCGAGAAGATCTCCAAGCAGCGCTCCCTGGGACTGAGGGCATGGCAGAAGATCGTGGGGCAGGCGCTTATCGGCATCGGATTCTCGGTGGCGGCCCTGCACTTCGCGGACCGCAACGGACTGACCCCCGCCTCCGCCCGGATCTCCTTCGCCCGGGACTCGGCGATCAACCTGGCCTTCGCCGGTAGCGTCGTCGGACTCATCCTGTTCATCCTGTGGGCCAACTTCCTCATCACCGCCTGGTCCAACGCCGTCAACCTCACCGACGGGCTCGACGGACTGGCCGCCGGCGCCTCGGCCATGGTCTTCGGTGCCTACACGCTCATCGGCGTGTGGCAGACCAACCAGTCCTGCAACTACGGCCACGAGACCATGGTCCCCACCACCTGCTACCAGGTCAGGGACCCACGAGACCTGGCCATGATCGCCGCCGCCCTCATGGGGGCCTGCTTCGGCTTCCTGTGGTGGAACGCCTCACCGGCCAAGATCTTCATGGGCGACACCGGGTCCCTGGCCCTGGGAGGGGCGGTAGCCGGCCTGTCGATCCTGACTCGAACCGAGTTCCTGGCTGTCATCCTGGGTGGACTGTTCCTGGCTGAGGTCATGAGCGACATCATCCAGATCGTCTCATTCAAGTCGACAGGCCGACGCGTCTTCCGCATGGCTCCACTGCATCACCACTTCGAACTGGGAGGATGGACCGAGGTCAACGTGGTGATCCGCTTCTGGATCATTGCCGGCCTGTGCGTCATCGCGGGACTCGGAATCTTCTACGCCGAGTACCTGCGCCAGCTCATCTTCGGATGAGTCGGGACGCCCGGGCCACTGCGACCCGAACCATTGAAGCAGTCTTCTCCTACCGGAAGCTCCGTCAGGAGAAGTGAGGAACCAGGAGCGTGAGCCCGCACCGTGACCAGCCTGACTGAAGTCCCCGGTGAACCGTCCAGCGCCGTCACCGGCCCCGGCGGGTCCCTGAGCGACCAGCTCGACGGCGCCCACGTGGCCGTCGTCGGCCTGGGGCGCACCGGGCGCGCCGTTGTCGACGCCCTGGCCACGCTGGGTGCCCGCATCCACGTCTTCGACAGCCGCGAGTCCTCCGTCGAGATGCTGCAGACCCCCGTGGCCTCCACCACGGTTGCCGACGCCGAGGCGACCGCGGCCGCCCTGGCGCAGTCCCCGGCCAGGCTCCTCGTCGTCTCACCCGGGGTCCCGGCCACCGGGCCGGTCCTGCGAGGCGCTGCGGCGGCGGGTATCGAGACCTGGAGCGAGGTCGAGCTGGCCTGGAGGATTCAGCAGGACTCAGCGCGTCCGCACGTGCCTTGGCTGACTCTGACCGGAACGGACGGCAAGACCACCACGGTCAGCATGCTCTCGGCGATCCTTGAGGCCCAGGGGCTCACGGCTCCGGCCGTGGGCAACATCGGCACCCCCGTCATTGAGGCGGTGCTGGCCGGCAGTGCCGACGCCCTGGCCGTAGAGCTGTCCAGCTTCCAGCTGCACACCACCAGAACCCTGGCGCCCCTGGCCTCGGCCTGCCTCAACCTGGCCGCCGACCACCTCGACTGGCACGGGGGCCTGGAGGCCTACGCTCAGGACAAGGCCCGCGTCTACTCCCGCACCCGGCTCGCCGCCGTCTACAACCTCGCCGACGCAGCCACCGAGGACATGGTCCGCCAGGCCGACGTCGTCGAGGGCTGCCGAGCCGTCGGCTTCACCCTGGCCGCGCCGGGGTTGGGACAGGTCGGCATGGTTGAGGACCTGCTGGTCGACCGCGCCTTTCACGCCGAGCGGCGCTCCAGCGGCATCGAGCTGGCCACCACCGCCGACCTGGCGCACCTGGCCCCCGGGCGGCGTGCCCAGAACCTGCCCGCGCACCTGCTGGCCGACGCCCTGGCGGCCGCCGCGCTGGCCCGTGCGGCCGGAGCCGACCCGGAGTCGGTCGCCGCCGGACTGCGCGCCTACAGCCCCGGAGCCCACCGGATCGTCACCGTCGCCGAGGCGGAGGGCGTCACCTGGGTTGACGACTCGAAGGCCACCAACCCGCACTCCGCCGAGGCCGCACTGACCTCCCTGCCGCAGAGGACCGGAGTGTGGATCTGCGGCGGCGACACCAAGGGCGCCCAGTTCTTCAACCTGGTCCGCACGGTGCGCCCCCACCTGCGCGGCGCCGTTGTCATCGGCAAGGACCAGAACGACATCCTGGCGGCCCTGGAGCGGGAGGCCCCCGGCCTGCCCGTCACCCGCGTCAGCGACGGCAGTGCCGAGCAGGTGAGCGCCGCCGCGGTGGAAGCCGCCGGCGCCATGGCTCGCAGCGGCGACACCGTCATGCTGGCCCCGGCCTGCGCCTCCTGGGACCAGTTCACGTCCTACGCCCAGCGCGGCGACCTCTTCGCCGCCTGCGCCCAGGCCTACACCCGAGGCGATGGCACCCGGGACGCGGATGTCTCCGGCGACCAGGAGCAGCTGTGAAGACCGGGTCCACCTCGGCCACCAACGCCCGCTCGTCGACCTCCTCCTCGTCAGGCTCCTCGCGAGCCCCCGGAGGTTCGTCGCGGGGGGCCGGTGCCGGCCGCAAGCCGGAGCGGGCCGCCCCCGGGAAGGGTGCTGCCACGGCGTCCAAACAGACCAGGAAGCCCTCCGGCTCCCGGCCCACGGGAGCGGGCAGTCGCCTGGGTGACGTCTGGCGCAAGCGCTTGACGCGCTGGGGCGAGCGGCTCTCACGACCTTGGGACGGCGGGGGCCCTCAGCCCGAGGGCACCCCTAAGGAGCGTCGTCGGCGTCCCTCCGGCGGGTCCGACTCCACCCAGAGCGCCGAGCAGGTGACTCTGACCTACTACTGCCTGCTCGTGTCCACCCTGGTGCTGGAGACCTTCGGGCTCATCATGGTCTTCTCCGTGCAGTCGGTGACCGTGGCCGCCAACGGTGGCAACGCCTTCACCGACTTCGCCAAGTACCTCATCTTCGCCGCGGTGGGGACGCTGGGCATGGTGGGGGTCTCCCGCATACCGCTGTCCTGGTTCCCCAGGATGGCCTGGGGGCTCCTGGTGCTGACGATCGCCCTGCAGTGCCTGGTGTTCACACCCGTGGGCGTCAACGTCTACGGTAACCGCAACTGGATCCAGGTCCCGGGGGTCGGTACCGCCCAGCCCTCGGAGTTCATCAAGGTGGCCCTCGCCCTGGTTCTGGGCACCCTGGTGACCTGGTACGCGAACAAGCGCCCCCGGGACCGGGCGTGGGTGGCGGGCTGGGGCGGTGTCGGAGTCGCGATCGCGAGCGTCCTGGGCGGACAGGATCTGGGAACCGTCATCATCCTGGTCGTCATCGTCGCCGGGGCCCTGTGGGTGGGCGGAATGCGCAAGCGCTGGTTCGCCTTCCTGGGGGCCGGCGGCATCGTCATGTTCGCGGCCGCCTCCATGCTCAGTGCCAACCGCCGCGCCCGGATCACCGCCTGGATCCATCCCGAGGGCGCAGACCCCATGGGGGTGGGCTACCAGCCCAAGCACGGGATGTGGGCGCTGGGAACCGGGGGCTGGCTCGGCGTGGGGCCGGGATCGTCGCGCCAGAAGTGGGGCTACCTCACCCAGGCGGACTCCGACTACATCTTCGCTGTGCTCGGCGAGGAGTTCGGGCTGGTGGGCACCCTCGTCGTCATCGCCCTGTTCGCCGTCATCGGCGCCTGCTGCCTGCGGCTCATGAGACGCCACACCTCCCTGTACGTCGTGGCCACGACCTCGGCCATCGGTGCGTGGATCGTGGGGCAGGCGATCATCAACATGGGGGTCGTCACCGGTGCGCTGCCGGTGCTGGGCGTCCCGCTTCCCCTCGTCAGCCGTGGAGGCACCGCACTGGTGTCGGTCCTCCTGGCCATCGGGGTGCTTCTGGCCTTCGCGCGCCACGAACCCGGTGCGCAGGAGGCCCTGTCCACGAGTCCCGGGGCGCTGCGTCGTTCCCTGGCAGTCATTGTCCCTAGGAGGAACCGTGCCCGAGACAAGTGAGAGCGCAGGCTCGCCCCAGCAGGAGCGTCCCAGCGGCTCGGAGCGGCCCCGGCCGTTGCGGGTGCTGCTGGCCGGCGGGGGCACCGCCGGCCACGTCAACCCGTTGCTGGCCACGGCTGCGGCCCTGCGGGACCCGGCCCTGGGCGGTGACCCCGGCACGCAGATTCTCGTCCTGGGGACCGCCGAGGGACTGGAGAAGCGGCTCGTGCCCGAGGCCGGCCTGGAGCTGGCCCTGGTCCCCAGAGTCCCTCTGCCGCGGCGCCCCAGCGGTGACCTGCTGCGTCTGCCGCACCGGCTGGGCAAGGCGATCAGCGCGGCTACTGAGGCCATTGAGAGGGTCAAGGCCGACGTCGTCGTCGGCTTCGGCGGCTACGTGTCGACCCCCGCCTACCTGGCCGCCAGGAAGGCCGGGGTTCCGGTCGTCATCCATGAGCAGAACGCCCGCCCAGGCCTGGCCAACCGGCTGGGCGCCTCCTGGGCCCAGGCCGTCGCCCTGACCTTCGCCTCGACCCGTCTCAAGGCCTCCAAGGGCTGCACCGAGGTCACAGGACTGCCGCTGCGCCCGGCCATCGCCACCCTGGTCGCGCAGCGTGCCACGGACGAGGGGACCCGCCAGGCCCGCGTCGAGGGCGCTCAGGCGCTGGGACTTGACCCCGACCTGCCCACGCTGCTGGTGACGGGCGGATCTCTGGGGGCCCAGCACCTCAACGAGGTCCTGAGCGAGTCTCTGCACTCCCTGCCAACCGGCCTGCAGGTGCTGCACCTGACCGGTAAGGACAAGGACGCCCCGGTGCGCGCCGCCCTCGAGGCGGCAGTGGCCTCGGGTGCTGCGCAGGACCTCGCTGAGCGGTACCACGTGCTCGACTACCTGACCACGATGGAACAGGCCTATGCCTGCGCCGACGGGGTCTTGTGCCGCTCCGGTGCCGGTACCGTCGCAGAGATCACGGCCCTGGGGCTTCCAGCGCTCTACGTCCCCTTGCCGATCGGCAACGGCGAGCAGCGTCTCAACGCCGCTGACGTCCTGGCCTCCGGAGGCGGGCGCATGGTGCTCGACGCCGAGCTCAAGCCCTCGGACATCCTTGACTTCGCCATGCTCATCTCCGACCCTGAGCGACAGGCCGCCATGGCCCGGGCTGCGGCCTCCACCGGCGTCCAGGATGCGGCGGCCCGCCTGGCCGCCCTCATCCGGCAGTGCGCCTCCATCGACGACACTCCCACTGACGAGGAGAATGCGGCATGACCGCCACAACATCCCAGGACGCCTCCCACACGTCGCACCGATCGACCGACGGTGACCACTGCACTCTGGCAGACCGGGCCTTCCACCTCATCGGCATCGGGGGAGCGGGGATGAGCGTGGTCGCTCAGCTGCTCGCGGCCCGCGGCGCCCAGGTCTCCGGCTCCGACGCCCACGGGGGTCCCGCCTTCGACCACCTGGCCGATCTGGGCATCACGACCCACCTGGGGCACGACGCCGCGAATGTGCCCGAGCGGAGCACTGTTGTGGTCTCCACCGCGATCAAGGAGACCAACCCCGAGCTCGCCGAGGCTCGCCGGCGGGGCCAGGACGTCATCCACCGGTCCCAGGCGCTGGCGCTGGCCGCTCGGGGCCTGGACTTCGTCGCCGTGGCGGGTGCGCACGGCAAGACCACGACCTCGGGCATGCTCGCCGAGGCCCTCACGGAGGCCGGAGCCGACCCCTCCTTCGCCATCGGCGGGGTTGTGCGGGCCCTGGGTACCGGGGCCCACCTGGGCAGCGGCCCCGCCCTGGTCGCCGAGGCCGATGAGTCCGACCGATCCTTCCTCAACTACACCCCGCGTGTGGAGATCGTCACCAACGTCGAGCCCGACCACCTCGACAGCTACGGCACCGCGGAGGCCTTCGAGACGGCATTCGTCGACTTCGCTCACCGGCTGGTGCCCGGGGGCCTGCTGGTCGCCTGCGCCGCCGACGCCGGCGCACTGCGCCTGGCGCAGTCCGCTGCCGCCGAGGGCCTGCGTGTCGTCACCTACTCCTTCGCAGGCCCCGACACCCTCCCCGGCGGAGTACTCGTGGGGGAGGGGCACGTCCACCTGGACATCCAGGAACGGGGGGCCTCATCCACTCGGGGACTGCTGACCCTCACCACGGCGACCGGCAGCGAGCCCGCCGGCGGCACGGGCGAGGAGCCGCATCACGGTCCGGTCGAGCTGGTGCTGGCCGTACCCGGGGACCACGTGGCCCTCGACGCCGCCGGAGCCTGGGCCGCGGGCATCGAGCTCGGCGTCGAACCGGCCCTGATGGCCCGGGCACTGGGTGCATTCGGGGGGACGGGTCGGCGCTTCGAGGACCGGGGCGAGGCCGACGGTGTGCGCGTCATCGACGACTACGCCCACCACCCCACGGAGATCGAGGCACTGCTGCGCACGGCGCGGGGCGTGGCCCAGGAGCGCGGCGGTCGGGTCCTGGTCCTGTTCCAGCCGCACCTGTTCTCCCGCACCCGGGCCTTCGCCGACCGCTTCGGACAGGCGCTGGCCCTGGCCGACGCCGTTGTCGTCACCGACGTCTACCCCGCCAGGGAGACTCAGGCGGACTTCCCCGACATCACCGGGGACACGGTCGCCCAGCGCGTCCCCGGTGGCACCGCCAGGTTCGTCGCCGAGCGCCTCGATGCCGCCCACGCGGTGGCCGACTTGGCGCGCCCTGGCGACCTGCTGCTGACAGTCGGTGCCGGAGACGTCACCGAACTCGCCGGCACGGTACTGGGCGACCTGGCGGCACGCGAGGGCGGTGCAGCCCCCTCGCCCGCGGACCGGGACGAGCGGGCATGAGGAAGCCCTCGGCCCCCCGCCCCGAGCGCTCCAACCGCGCTCAGGACGCCCCGGCCAGCATCCCGCCGCGCCGCTCCGGCCCCAGGCGTCCGCGTCCTTCCCGCTCGGCGCAGGGACCATCCGCGCCGAGCGCCCCGTCGGCGCATCACGGTACCGAGCAGGCCGGGCCGGCGGCCCCCGCCAAGCGGCCCCGGAGCGCTTCGGCCCCCAGGACCCCCAAGGAGCCGAGCGGTGGCGCCGGGTCGGCCTCGCGACCCAGGCGTCCGTCGACGTCGAGGGGCGCGTCCAGCTCCTCGCCGGCTCCGCGGCGCGGTGGCGAGGGCGCCGGCCGCACCAGCCTCCGCCAGGAGTCCTCCAGCCCCGACGCGGCGGCGAGCACCGAGCTGACCGTCTTCGGCCGCAGGCAGGTGGCTCTTTCCCGTGGAGACGACCGGGTCGTCTCCACGGGACTGGCCGATCGGCTCAAGGAGCGTCAGGCCGCCGTGCGCCGGTTGCGGCTGCGACGGGCGGTGAGGGCCGCCGTCGTGGTGGTCGCCATCGTCGTGGCGGTCTGGGCCCTGGCCTTCTCACCCCTCCTGGGTCTGCAGGCCCGGAGGATCTCCGTGGCGGGTTCGGACGGCAGCGTCTCAGACCAGCAGGTCCGCGAGGTTCTGGCCGCCTACGAGGGCGACTCGTTGCTGCGGCTCGACACCGGCCGGCTCTCCACCCAGGTCAGTGACAAGCTGGTCCGGGTGCGCCGGGCGCAGGTGACCAGGGCCTGGCCCCACGGGCTGCGGGTGCACCTGACCATGCGCGTGCCGGTGGCCACCGTGCAGGACTCGGACGGCTACCAGGTCCTCGACAACGAGGCCGTGGTCCTCGAGCGGGTCTCCGAGCCGCCGTCGGGCTTGGTGAACATCGTGCCCGATCCGGCCGCGCAGGCATCGGGGCCACAGAGAATCTCCGCCAAGCAGGTCGCCGCCGTCACCCAGGTGGTGGGTTCCCTCACGCCGGAGACCCTGGCCCAGGTGAGCAGCGGCAGCGCCACTGAAGCGGGGCAGGTCACACTGACCCTGTCCAGCGGGGCCAGCGTGGTCTGGGGCAACAACCAGGACAACGCGCTCAAGGCACGCGTCCTGGCGACTCTCATGACCACCACCGCCTCCATCTACGACGTCTCCTCGCCGCATCGCCCCACCACACGATCCGCTGACAGCGCCGGTGCGACCCCCGTGGCACCATCGCCGACGTCCTGAACGGCTGCTGCGCTCCGACGCTGCGCGGCATCTCCAGGAACAGCGGGGCACGCAGCAGCATGCCCCCGTAAACCTTCAGGTTCATCGCAGGTAAATTGCAGTGATATAGCAGGGAATCCGCAGGCAACTGCACACGAACACGCCGGGCTTCAATGCGATGCGACGTCCTGGATGTCTCATAGCGTTAAGCCCGTCGTTCAGAGAATGACATAAGTATTGACCTTAACTTGAGGTTGAGGTTTGAGGGGAGTCCTCGTCAGAGGGCTCATGACGAAACTCGCGGAGGGGACGCCAGTGGTCGAGAGCATGGCTGTGGACGACTCACAGCACTACCAGGCAGAGATCAAGGTCGTCGGTGTCGGCGGCGGCGGTGTCAACGCCGTCAACCGCATGATCGAGGCCGATCTGCGTGGCGTGGAGTTCATCGCCGTGAACACCGACGCCCAGGCGCTGCTCATGTCCGACGCTGACGTCAAGCTCGACGTCGGGCGGGACCTGACTCGAGGGCTGGGAGCGGGGGCCGACCCGGCGATCGGCCGCAAGGCCGCCGAGGACCACGAGTCCGAGATCCGCGAGGCTCTCGACGGCTCGGACATGGTCTTCGTCACCGCGGGCGAGGGAGGCGGTACCGGCACCGGTGCAGCCCCCGTCGTCGCCCGTCTGGCCAAGAGCATCGGCGCGCTGACCATCGGTGTGGTCACCCGTCCCTTCTCCTTCGAGGGACGCCGCCGCTCGGCCCAGGCCGAGGACGGCGTCCAGGCGCTGCGCGAGGAAGTCGACACCCTCATCGTCATCCCCAATGACCGCCTCCTGCAGATCGCCGACAAGAACATCTCCGTCGTTGACGCCTTCAAGCAGGCCGACCAGGTTCTTCTTCAGGGTGTCCAGGGCATTACCGAGCTCATCACGACCCCCGGTCTCATCAACGTCGACTTCAACGACGTCAAGTCCGTCATGCAGGGCGCCGGCAGCGCGCTCATGGGTATCGGCTCGGCCACCGGTGAGGGGCGCGCGATCACGGCCACCGAGGAGGCCATCGCCTCGCCGCTGCTGGAGACCTCGATCGACGGCGCCCACGGCGTGCTGCTCTTCTTCCAGGGCGGTTCCGACCTGGGTCTGTTCGAGATGAACGAGGCCGCGAACCTGGTGCGCGAGGCCGTCCACCCCGAGGCCAACATCATCGTCGGAAACGTGGTCGACGGTGCCCTGGGAGACGAGGTGCGGGTGACGGTCATCGCCGCCGGCTTCGACTCCGAGCCGGTCGTTGGTGGCCTGGCCGACCCGATGACTCGACTCTCGCGCGCCGCCGCGGTGCCGCCAGTGCCCTCCTCCCCGGTCGACGACCTGCCCCCGGCCCCGGCTCCTCGTGGTGGCGCCCATGCCGCCCAGAACCCGGTGACTCGTCCGGTCCCGCTGGCTCCGCCGCCCTCCTCCTCCCCGGCGGCCGCGGCGCACCTGTCGGAGGTCAGTGCGGCTGAGGCCCTCTCCTCAGGAAGCATGCCGGCCTATGTGGATGAGTCCTACGGCTCCTACGGCTCGGTGCCGGCGCAGCAGCACTCGGTCTCCGATCTTGAGGTTCCTCAGGTGATCGGGGTCGACGCCGACGATGACGGCATCGACCTGCCCGACTTCCTGCGCTGAGCGGCATCGCTGTCCGGGGGCGCGGCAACATGTGCGATACCACCGCCGTTGAGGCCTCGGATCTGATCGAGGTGGATCTGGGTCCGCGGGCTCGTGGGTTCTTCACCACCCGCGGCCTGCGGACCCGTCCCGTCTCGGCCCCGGGTGGCGGCGCTCAGGACCGGGGTGCGGAGCGCGAGGAAGGGGCCGCATATGACGGGTGGAACCTGGCGCTCCACGTCGGGGACGACTCGCAACGTGTTCATTGTCATCGTCGTCGGCTCGAGGAGCTGCTCGGGCTCGAGCAGGGGCGCCACCTGGCCTGGATGAACCAGGTTCACTCCGCCGTCGTGGCCACGGCTCAGGCCGGTGACGTTCCCACTGCGGACGCCCTCGTCCTGGACTCTCGGACGGGCGGGGCTCCTGCAGGCTGCTGCGTTCTCGTGGCCGACTGCGTCCCCGTCCTGCTCGCGTCCCGGGACGGAGCTCTGACGGCCGCCGTGCACGCCGGTCGGCGAGGCATGCTCGACGGCGTCGTCCCCGCCACCATCGACTTCCTTCGGCGCAGCGGAGTGGAACCGGTGGATCTGTGGGCCGCCGTGGGGCCGTCGATCTGCGGTTCCTGCTACGAGGTCCCCGAGGAGATGCTTGCCCTGTCCGCGCAGCGCGAACCGGCGTGCGCCTCGCGCACATCGTGGGGGACGCCCGGCCTTGACGTTGCGGCAGGGGTCCTCGCCCAGCTCGAGCGCGCCGGTGTTGGTCACATCAGCGCTGGTCAGTGGTGCACCTACGAGGACCCTCGCTTCTTCTCCTACCGCCGTGACGGAGTGACTGGACGTCTGGCAGGCATTGGAGTTCCGCGATAAGGACCGCCTGCTGAGTAACTCCTGGGCGTGACCTTCCTGAAACCTGAGGTGGGGGACACGCCGAGGTGAGGTCCCCGTGCGGTGTCACGGGGACGGATACCGTCGCAGCACATCCGGAACGCAGGGGACCGGACGAACCAAGGAGCGATAAATGGGCGCGCTGCGCAGTATGACCAGTTTCCTCGGCTACTCGGAGCCGGAGGAAGAGACCTACGAGGACAGCTACGAGGCTGCCGATGCCGGTTACGCCGTGCAGGAGCACGAGCAGGACTTCGTTGACGAGGGGTACGAGGACTTCTCCGCCCCGGCCGCGCCCGAACCCGTTGCCGCCGCCCCCGACCTTCGCCGCATCGTCACGGTCCACCCCTCGACCTACAACGAGGCCAGGATCATCGGCGAGTCCTTCCGTGACGGCGTCCCCGTCATCATCAACCTCACCGGCATGAGCGAGTCCGACGCGCGTCGCATGGTGGACTTCTCCGCCGGTCTGGTCTTCGGGCTGCACGGTGCCATCGAGCGTGTCACTCCGCGCGTGTTCCTGCTGACTCCGGCCAGCGTGGAGATCGACGGCGGCGAGGTCGCCGAGGCCCGCGGCCGCTTCTTCAACCAGAGCTGAGCTGACTCGTACGTGAACCTCGTCTCTGCGGTAGCCGGGATCCTGTCGAGCATTCTGAGCCTGTACTTCCTCATCCTCCTGGTCAGGGTCGTGCTCGACTGGATTCAGGTATTCGCCCGCCAGTGGCGTCCCCAGGGGGTCGTCTTGGTGTTGGCCAACCTTGTCTACGCTCTGACGGATCCTCCTCTGCGAGTGATCCGTCGGAGGGTTCCCATGGCACGCCTGGGAGGGGTCGGTATCGACCTGAGCTTCCTGGTCCTGGTCTTCGGGATCTGGATCATCCAGTGGTTCCTCGGGCTTCTCATCTGAACAGGTGTGAAGTTGCGAGCGAACCGCTAGAGTGCTGTTCTCACGTCAGCGTGAGATAGCGCGCTTGATGTGGCCTGAACCTCGAGTTCAGGTACTCTGTCCGCATGAGTGACCGGATGCCCGGTGCTCGTGACCTTATCCGTAACGACACCGAGGTGACGACCCATGACGCTGCTGACAGCAGACGACGTCCTCAACAAGAAGTTCCAGGCGACCAAGTTCCGTGAGGGCTACGAGCAGGACGAGGTCGACGAGTTCCTCGACGAGGTAGTCGAGGCCATGCGTCAGCTGGAGGCTGAGAACGCCGACCTCAAGGCCAAGCTCGAGGCCGCCAACCGCCGAGTGGCCCAGCTCGGCGAGGGGGCTGCCATCCCCTCCGCACCCGCTTCCCCCGTATCTCCGGTTCAGGCGGAGCCTGCCATGTCCATGCCGGCCGTCTCCGCCGGCGAGACCGGCGGCCAGGGCCCGGCTGCTGCCTCCGGCATGCTCGAGCTGGCCCAGCGCCTTCACGACGAGCACGTCGCCAACGGCAAGGCCGAGGGCGAGCGCATCGTCACCGAGGCCCGCTCCACCGGTGAGCAGATCGTGCGCGAGGCCGAGGACCAGCGCAACCGCACCCTCGCCCAGCTGGAGAAGGAGCGTGCCAACCTCGAGCACAAGATCGACGAGCTGCGCCGCTTCGAGTCCGACTACCGCACTCGCCTCAAGAGCTACCTGCAGAACCTGCTGGCCAACGTCGAGGACGGCGGCGAGAGCTCCATCTCCAGCCTGTGATCCTGCAGGGGGTCGTGATCCTCCAGGCCGTGATCGCCTCCCGGCCCATCCCCGTGAGCACCTTCGGGAGTGGCCAACGGAGCCCCATCACGACGGTCCCCATCCGATCAGGATGGTTCCGCTCCACCAGTCACCAGTGACACGGCCTCCTACGAAGGGCGGCGACCCGCACGGGTCGCCGCCCTTCGCTGGGTACACAGCCCATTCGTCACCCGTTCTCCTCTGAGCACAATGCGAGAAAACCCCATGCCTGACCACGTCGATCCCGCATCCTTAGCGCAGGAAGCCGCCGGCAATGCCGCTGACGGCGGTAACGCCGACCACGCCGATAGCGCCGTCCCGCTGCCCACGGACAATCCCTTCAGCGCCATGGATAAGGCCATGACGTCGCAGGAGGGGTCAGCGGGCGCGAGACGATCCAAACGCCTCCCCGTGATCGTGCTGTGGCTGGTGGCGATCATCGTCATCGTCGTGGACCAGGCCTCCAAGCAGTGGGCGCTCTCAGCCCTGTCCGACGGTCGGCACACGGAGCTGTTCGGCCGGGCGCTTGGCCTGGTCCTGGTGCGCAACCCGGGCGCCGCCTTCTCCTTCGCCACAGGGCAGACGTGGATCTTCGCGCTCATCGCCTCCTGCGTCGTGGCCATCATCATCCGTGTCTCCCGGAACCTGGCGTCTGGCTCCTGGGCGGTGGCCCTCGGCCTGGTCCTGGGCGGGGCGGTCGGCAACCTCATCGACCGCCTTCTGCGCGAGCCAGGCTTCCTGCGCGGCCACGTCATCGACTTCATCGACTACGGCGGCTACTTCGTGGGCAATGTCGCCGACATCGCCATCGTGGCGGCCGCCGCGGGCATCATCATCCTGTCCCTGGGAGGCTGGGAGATCGACGGCACGCGTGCCGGCGCCTCAGACGACCCGGAGGCGAAAGGCGGCGGCGCATCGCCCTCCTCAACCCGCCGAGGAGTTCGGGCCCGCGGGAAGGATCGCGCCGAGGCGCCCTCCAAGCCGGGGGAGCCCTTGGATGCATCGACGCAGGCGACCTCCGTGGAGCCGCAATGAGCGTGCGCCTGCTGCCCGTCCCCGACGGCTTCGACGGCGAACGCGTCGATGCCGCGCTGGCCCGGATGACGGGATTGTCCCGCAGCCGGGTCGAGGACCTGTGTGAGGCCGGAGAGGTGCGCCGAGGCGGCGAGACGCTAGCCAAGTCCTCTCGTCTGCGCGCGGGCGAGCTCCTCGAGGTCGACCTGCCCGACCCCCGTCCCGTCGAACCGGTCGCCACTCCCGTGGAGGGCATGGAGCTGCTCTACGAGGACGAGGACATCGTCGTCGTCGACAAGCCCGCGGGCGTGGCCGCGCACCCCTCCATGGGGTGGGACGGCCCCGACGTCCTCGGCGCCCTGAAGGCCATGCACGTGCGAGTGGCCACCTCCGGCGCCGCCGAGCGCCAGGGCATCGTCTCGCGCCTGGACGTGGGCACCTCGGGCGTCATGATCGTGGCCAAGGGGGAGCGGGCCTACTCGGTGCTCAAACGCGCCTTCCGGGAGCACACGGTGGACAAGGTGTACCACGCCCTGGTTCAGGGCCACCTCGATCCCTCCAGCGGCACCATTGACGCCCCCATCGGCCGTCACCCCAGCCGAGAGTGGAAGATGGCCATCATCGAGGGCGGGCGGGAGTCCATCACCCACTACGACGTCATCGAGGCGATGCCCGGGGCCTGCCTGGCCGAGATCCACCTTGAGACCGGGCGCACCCACCAGATCCGCGTCCACATGGCCGCCGTCGGCCACCCCTGCGTCGGAGACGCCACCTACGGCGCCGACCCGGTCATGAGCGCACGCACCGGTCTGATCCGCCAGTGGCTCCACGCCCGCGAGCTCGGCATCGCCCACCCCATCACCGGTGAGCACATGGTCTTCACCTCTGACTACCCCGACGACCTCGTCCATGCCCTCGACGTCTTGCGCCTGCCGTGAACAGGCTCTCCGTGGAGGTGAATGAGAACAGTGACTGATCGCCTGCGTCGCTCGACCATGGCCCCGACGACGAGGCCGAGCGCTGATGAGGCGGTCTCGGAGACTCCCACCCTCGAGATCCGCCCGGCCACCGCCGTCCACGAACCCATTGGCTTCGCAACCGCCTGTGGCGATGAGACGGGCCCCGAGGCCGACCGGCTCCGCAGGTCCGTTGCCGACGTTCGTCTTGAGGTCTTCGTTGTTGAGCAGGCGGTTCCCCTCGCCCAGGAGATCGACGCCCGCGACGAGGAGCCGACCACGATCCATCTCCTGGCCAGTGGAGCTGACGGAACACCCCTGGGCGCCGGACGTCTCCTGATGGAGCCCGAACACCCCGGTCGGGTCCATCTAGGCCGCTTGGCTGTACGGAGCATCGTGCGCGGTACGGGGCTGGGTGCCCGCATCGTCGCTGCCCTCGAGCAGACTGCACTGAGCCACTCCGGCCGGCCCCGTGTGGAGGTGGTTCTCTCAGCTCAGGAGCAAGCCATGGGCTTCTATGAGCACTGCGGATACCGGGTCCTGAACGGTCACCGCTACCTCGACGCCGGTATCTGGCACCAGGACATGGCCCGCATCGTCAGCAGCATCAGCACCGAGGACAGTTCCGGCCGTACCGCCTAGGCCGGTCGCTGACACCTGGGTGTACGTGCTTGTGCGCGCAGCAGCGGGATTGAGAGGAGAGACTCATGAGGATCGTTGTCATCGGTGCCGGGGGCATCGGAGGATGGCTCGGCGCCCGTCTGGCCGCGAGCGGCCAGCAGGTCGGCTTCCTGGTTCACGATCGCACCCTGGCAGCTCTGCGCTCGGGCGGGCTGACGCTGCGTGACTGCTCCGAGGGTGAGCCCGGTACCGTGACCGCCCGCATCGAGACGCCCCTGGCCAGTGAGGATCCGCAGGCTCTCAACGACGCCCTGGGCGGTGAGCCTGACCTGGTCCTGGTCACCACGAAGGTCGATGCGCTGGCGCCGCTGGCCCCTGCGCTCAGAGCCCTGACCGGCCCCGACACCGGTGTCGTCTCCACCCAGAACGGGATCAGTGCGCCCGGACTGCTCGCCGACGCCGTCGGAAAGGAGCACGTCCTGCCCGGGGTCGCCCGGGTCTACTCCGCCGTCGCCTCGCCCGGAGAGGTCCGCACCATCGGCGGTGCCGGCTCCTTGGCCCTGGGGGAGTGGGACGGCTCCGCCACCGCTCGCAGCGCCGCCGCCGTCCAGGCCCTGGAGGCGGCCGGAATCCGGGCCTGGATCCCGGACTCCATCTGGGCCGAGCTGTGGCGCAAGGTCTCCTTCGTCGTCGTCCAGGGTTCCCTCGGCGCCGCCACGAACGCACCCATCGGCGTCCTGCGCAGCGATCTGAGAGACGCCTTCACCCGGGCCGTGGGCGAGGTCGTCGCCGTTGCCTCGGCACTGGGCCACGACCTGGCCACCGACGACGCCCCCGACCCGGTCGCTGCGGCCCTGCGCATGGCTGACGCTCAGCCGGCCGGAGCCACCACATCGATGCAGCGGGACATCGCCTCAGGCCTGCCCAGCGAGCTCGACGCCCAGCTCGGTGCCCTGTGCCGCGCCGGAGACGAGGCGGGTGTTCCCACCCCCGTGCTCGACCTTGCGCTCAGCGTTCTGGCTCCGCGAGAGGCCGCCGCCCGGGCGGGCGCCTGAGCCCGAAGCCCCTCTCGGAGGCGGTGGGAAGGACGCCGCCCAGCAGAGGATTTCTCCCCCGGCTTAGCCACTACCTCGGCGGTGTCCTGTCATGCCTGGGCAAGGCCCTGCCTTCGCGCTGGAGCGCGCTGGGCCCCTCCAGGAGACATGGTGCCGGGCGGGCCTAGGATGGGGCCATGGCGGAGATGAGCAGTCAGGAAGAAGCAGCCCCCAAGGACGACTTCGTCCACCTCCACGTCCACACCGACTACTCCATGCTGGACGGCGCCGGGAAGATCAAGGACTACGTGGCCGAGGCCAAGCGGCTGGGCCAGCCCGCCCTGGCGATCACCGACCACGGCTACATGTTCGGAGCCTACGAGTTCTACGCGGCCGCCACGGCCGCCGGTATCAAGCCGATCATCGGGGTCGAGGCGTACATGACTCCGGGCACCTCCCGCTTCGACAAGACCCGGGTCTTCTGGGGCGATGAGTCCCAGCGGAGCGACGACGTCTCCGCCCGCGGCTCCTACACGCACATGACGCTGCTCTCACGCAACAACGAGGGCCTGCACAACCTCATGCGCATGGACTCCTTCGCCTCCCTGGAGGGCCAGTGGGGCAAGGCGCCGCGCATCGACCGCGAGCTGCTCTCGCGCTACGCGAGCGGCCTCATCGGCTCCACCGGCTGCCCCTCCTCGGAGGTCCAGACCCGCCTGCGCCTGGGCCAGTGGGACGAGGCCCTGCGTGTCGCCGGGGAGCTGCAGGACATCTTCGGCAAGGAGTTCTTCTACGTCGAGCTCATGGACCACGGCCTGGAGATCGAGCAGCGCGTCACCAAGGATCTGCTGCGCATCGCCAAGGAGATCGGGGCCCCGCTGCTGGCCACCAACGACTCCCACTACGTGCGCCCCGAGGACCGCACCATCCAGGACGCGATGCTGTGCATCAACTCCGGCTCCGTGCTCTCCGATCCTGATCGCTTCAAGTTCGACGGTGACACCTACTACCTGCGCCCCGGCGCCGAGATGCGCCGCCTCTTCTCCGAGATGCCCGAGGCCTGCGACAACACCCTGCTCGTGGCTGAGCAGTGCGACGTGCACTTCCGTACCGTGGACGAGGGGGCCTCATATATGCCGGCCTTCCCCGTCCCCGAGGGGGAGACCGACGAGTCCTGGTTCATCAAGGAGTGCTGGCGCGGCATGGACCGCCGGTTCAACGGCGACATCCCCGAGGACTGCCGCAAGCAGGCCGAGTACGAGATCAGCGTCATCACCCAGATGGGGTTCCCCGGCTACTTCCTCGTCGTGGCCGACTACATCAACTGGGCCAAGGCCCACGGCATCCGGGTCGGGCCGGGGCGTGGATCGGGAGCCGGCTCCATGGTTGCCTACGCCATGGGCATCACCGAGCTCAACCCGCTGCGCCACGGGCTCATCTTCGAGCGCTTCCTCAATCCCGAGCGCATCTCCATGCCCGATATCGATGTCGACTTCGACGAGCGTCGGCGCGACGAGGTCATTGAGTACGTGCGTGAGAAGTACGGCGCCGACCGCATCAGCCAGGTGGTCACCTACGGCGTCATCAAGGCCAAGCAGTCCTTGAAGGACTCCAGTCGTGTCATGGGCTACCCCTACGCCGTTGGCGACCGGCTCACCAAGGCCATGCCCCCGTCCGTCCAGGGCAAGGACATCTCCATCAAGGGCATCTTCAACCCTGCCGACGAGCGCTACGGCGAGGCCGAGGAGTTCCGCAAGCTCCACGCCGAGGACCCCGACGCCCAGAAGATCGTCGAGCTGGCCAAGGGGCTGGAGGGCATGACCCGTCAGTGGGGCGTCCACGCCTGCGCCGTCATCATGTCCTCAGCCACGCTGACCGACATCATCCCCATGATGCAGCGCCTGCAGGACGGCGCCGTCATCACCCAGTTCGACTACCCCACCTGCGAGCACCTGGGCCTGCTCAAGATGGACTTCCTGGGACTGCGCAACCTCACGGTCATCTCCGACGCCCTGGAGAACATTGTCGCCAACGGCAAGCCGGCCCTGGACATCGACCACGTCGAGCTCGACGACCGCGCCACCTACGAGCTGCTCTCACGCGGTGAGACCCTGGGCGTCTTCCAGCTCGACGGCGGGGGAATGCGTACGCTGCTGCGCCTGATGAAGCCGGACAACTTCGAGGACATCTCCGCCGTCGGCGCCCTCTACCGGCCCGGCCCCATGGGGGCGGAGTCCCACACCAACTACGCGCTGCGCAAGAACGGCCTGCAGGAGGTCATCCCGATCCACCCCGAGCTCAAGGAGGCCCTCGACCCGATCCTGGGGACCACGCACGGTCTCATCGTCTACCAGGAGCAGGTCATGAAGATCGCCACCGACCTGGCGGGATTCTCCATGGGCAAGGCCGACGCGCTGCGCAAGGCCATGGGTAAGAAGAAGATGGACATTCTGGCCAAGATGTTCGTCGAGTTCGAGGCCGGGATGGTTCAGTCCGGCTTCTCCAAGGAGAGCGTCAAGACTCTGTGGGACGTCGTCGTCCCCTTCGCCAAGTACGCCTTCAACAAGGCCCACTCGGCCGCCTACGGCGTCGTGTCCTACTGGACGGCCTACCTCAAGGCGCACTATCCGACCGAGTACATGGCCGCCCTGCTCACCAGCCAGAAGGACAACAAGGACAAGCTGGCCGTCTACCTGGGGGAGTGCCGCCACATGGGCATCACCGTCCTGCCCCCGGATGTCAACGCCTCGCGGGCCCAGTTCTCCGCGGTCGGTGAGGATGTGCGCTTCGGGCTGTCCGCAGTGCGCAACGTCGGCATCAACGTCGTCGACGCGATCGTGGCCGCCAGGGAGGACAAGGGCGAGTTCACCTCCTTCGAGGACTTCCTCGACAAGGTTCCCGCGGTCGTGTGCAACAAGCGCACCATCGACTCTCTCATCAAGGCCGGGGCCTTCGACTCCCTGGGGCACACCCGGCGCTCCCTGCAGGCCTGCCACGAGGACCTCGTCGATGAGGTCATCGGCGTCAAGCGCAACGAGGCCGCCGGCCAGTTCGACCTCTTCGCCTCCCTCATGGGTGGGTCCGACGACGCCGACGACTCACCCTTCGGCAACGGCCCGGTCTTCTCCTCCGACGTTCCCAACCTGCCGGAGTGGGACAAGAAGGACAAGCTCGCCTACGAGCGCGACATGCTGGGCCTCTACGTCTCCGACCACCCCCTCATGGGCCTGGAGGGGCTGCTGGGCAAGCTCGCGGACAGGGAGATCTCCGAGCTCCACGAGAACGATGAGCTGCCCGACGGCGCCATGGTCACCATCGCCGGGCTCATCACCTCCCTGACCCGCAAGACCACCAAGCAGGGCAACCTGTGGGCCATCGCCCAGGTCGAGGACCTGGCCGGAAGCATCGAGGTGCTCTTCTTCCCCCAGACCTATCAGACCGTCTCCACCATGCTGGCCCCGGACACGGTGGTCACGGTGCGCGGACGTCTCAACCGGCGTGACGGGCAGGTCGCCCTCTACGCCCAGGAGATGACGATCCCGGACATCTCCAGCGCCGCCCACGAGGCGGTCCTCATCACCCTTCCCACCAACCGGTGCACCGGGCCTCTGGTGGAGCAGTTCAAGGACGTGCTCACCAAGCACCCGGGTGGCTCGACGGTCCGTCTGACGCTGACCAGCCCGGGGCGCGAGGTGCGTACCCAGCTGGACGCCTCGCTACGGGTGGAGGCCTCGCCCGCCTTCTACTCCGACATCAAGGCCCTTCTTGGACCGGGGTGCCTGCGCCACTAGAAAGCCGTTTCCCAGGGAGTGGATCGCCCGCCCCGATGGGGACGTCGAGCAACCGATGCCAGCCCGAGCGGGCACCGTTCGCAAACCCGTTTGTGATCTCACTGTGTCCTCATCAGTGCGCCACAAGCCGGCTTTCCTTAGGGCGGCAGGTCCGCCTTTGGGAAGGTGGAAGCCGTTTTTGAGGCGGTATTCCCACAGGTCGTGCCACCTCCGCCAGGGTTGGTGCTCACGTGGCGCCCCGTCTTCATCTTGATACTCTCGTAATGTCCACAAGCAGTCGGTGACTGTATTGTCTATGAGGTAATTTGATGAGTGACGAGGATTTCAACCCTCCAACGTTGACGCTGCAAGAGGAGCGGGACACCGGCCCGCAGGAAGGGCGGACAAGGGAGGTCCTCCAGGGCGCGGCGGCCGCGACGCCGGCCTTCCAGACCTCCCCGGCAACCGTGAAACGCCGCCAGCGTCACCTGCTCGACCGCTTGAGGAGATCGGTCTCCCGCCAGCCCCACGACGTCGGTGAGGGAATGGACAAGGTGGTCTTCGGCGTCGCCGCGGCCGCGACCATCGCCTTCGTCGTGTGGGGCTTCATCTCTCCGCACGGTCTGGGGAGGGCCTCCAAGTGGGCCCTGGGGGGAACGATCAGCAACTTCGGTTGGCTGTTCGTCCTGTCCTCGACCCTGTTCGTCGTCTTCGTCGTCTTCGTGGCGGCCTCCCGGTTCGGCAAGATCCCCCTGGGTGGAGACGGAGAGGAGCCCGAGTACTCCACCGGCTCCTGGGTCTCCATGATGTTCGCCACGGGAATGGGTATCGGACTGATTTTTTACGGGGTCGGCGAGCCGCTCTACTTCTACATGTCGCCCCCGCCGGAAACGGTCGACCCTCAGACCGCCCAGGCCGCCAGTACCGCCCTGGGCACGGCCATGTTCCACTGGACCATCTACCCGTGGGCGATGTATGCCCTGGTGGGACTCGGGATGGCCTACGGAACCTACCGGCTGGGACGCTCCCAGCTCTTCTCGGCCATGTTCACCTCCCTGTTCGGGCGCCAGGCCATCGACGGGATCGGCGGGCGCATCATCAACATCCTGGCGATCGTCGCCACCCTGTTCGGGTCGGCCTGCTCCCTGGGGCTGGGAGCCCTGCAGATCGGCGGGGGCATGGTGTCGACCAACCTCGTCACCAAGTCCACCCCCGCGATGATGGTCGGCATCATCGCGATCCTGACGGCCTGCTTCGTGGCCTCCGCGATCTCCGGCATTGAGAAGGGCATCCAGTGGCTGTCGAACATCAACATGGTGCTGGCTGTGCTGCTGGCGATCATCGTCTTCATCGGCGGACCCACCCTGTTCATCCTCAACATCATCCCCTCGGCGATCGGCAACTTCATCGACGAGCTGCCCGCCATGGCCTCGCGCACGGCGGCTGTGGGCAATCAGGACATGGCCCAGTGGCTGTCCTCCTGGACGATCTTCTACTGGGCCTGGTGGATCTCCTGGACACCCTTCGTGGGAATGTTCATCGCCCGCATCTCGCGGGGTCGCACCATCCGGCAGTTCGTCACCGGGGTCATGCTCGTCCCCTCGGTCGTCTCCCTCATCTGGTTCGCCATCTTCGGTGGCGGCGCCATCGGGCTCCAGGAACGCGCCGAGCGCGCCGGCCAGGCGGCGCACTCCCTTGTCCATCTCAAGGCCGATGGCACGCCCGACCTGAACTTCGACACGATCCTGTTCGACCTGCTCAACGCCATGCCCGTGCACAAGGTGGTCCTCATCGTCCTCATGATGCTGGCAGTCGTCCTGGTGGCGATCTTCTTCGTCACCGGTGCCGACTCGGCCTCCATCGTCATGGGAGGGCTCTCGGAGAACGGTGCCACCGATCCGAGCCGCTTCACGGTCGTCTTCTGGGGCGTGGCCACAGGTGGCGTGGCCTCAGCCATGCTGCTTGCCGGTGGGGATGATCCGCGTGAGGTCCTCACCGGTCTGCGGGACATCACGATCGTCTCGGCGCTGCCCTTCGTCTTCGTGATGCTGCTGCTGTGCGTCTCGCTCTACAAGGATCTCAACAACGACCCCATGCTGCTGCGGCACTCGCTGGCCAACCAGGTCCTGGTCGACTCGGTCACCACCGCGGTCACGACGGCCAACGAGCCGCATGAGGTCGAGACGATCGAGCTGCACACCAGCCTGTCATCGACCACTGACGGCGACGACGCAGCCGGTGAGGGTTGTCAGGACGGCACCGACGAGGCTGCGCAGGACCCGAGTGCCGACATCCGCGCCGTCGACGGCGCCGAGGACGCGCTGAGGGGATCGGAGCGGAGGCCGGAGGGCTAAGTCGGCGACTGCTCCTGGTGCTGGGGTCCGGGCTCATTGCCCGGGCCCCAGCTGCTCGACGGCGGCGCCCACCTGACCTGCGGGGTGATCGACGACAACGACGTCTCCACCGGCCAGGTGGTGTCCGCGACGCGTCTCCACGACGCCGTTGACTGTGACGTCTCCGGACTGGATGGCGATGCGCGCCTGTACGCCGTCCTCCACCAGGCCCGCCAGCTTGAGGAACTGGCCGAGCCGGATGCTTCCGGACACTGAGATGAGTGGGTACCGGGATGGGCGCTGAGATGTTGCGTGCGTCATAGGTGGATCCTCGCAGACGGGGCACGAGATGCGCACGTCGGAGCAGGTAGCGCCCCGGCAGGGCGGCCGGCGACGAGGCGAGTGAGAGAAGCGTCTCTCAGAAGTATACGGATATAACGGATGCCAAACAAAATTTATCACGGTAGGGTAACGGCGTTCTGATAACACTACGGAGACGGAGACACCATGAAGCGTCGAATCGTCGCCCAGATGGCGATACTCGCTCTATCGCTGTCGGCGCCTGTTCTGGCCGTGACTCATGCACCACAAGCCGCCGCCGCCGACGGCAACATCATCCATGTCTCGGCCGAGGGAGGGTCGGACGCGGGAGACGGAACCGCTGCCAAGCCCCTTCAGACCATTGGAGCCGCCCTGAAGAAGGCCGGCGGCGGAGACACCATCGAGCTGGCCAACGGTACCTACCGTGAGGGCGAGCTCGCCGTCGACAAGGGCGTGACCATCAAGGCGGCCGAGGGTGCCAAGCCGGTCCTCACCGGTGCCGAGGTCCCCAAGAGCTGGAGTGCCGGCGGTGACGGGAAGTGGTCCACGGGCAAGGACATGGTCCGCTTCTGCACGGTCTGCACCATCAATGCCGACCCCGCCAAGGAGGGGATCGCCGCCCACCCCGAGCAGGTGTTCGTGGACGGTAAGCCCCTGACCCAGGTGCTCAGTCGCGCCGAGGTCACCGAGTCCACCTTCTACGTGGACGACCCCGACCCGGTCACCCTGAAGAACCCGAAGAACAACCAGGCCGGCTACAACGTCAAGCCGCACCGGGGCACCTCCTACGTCATCGGTGTCGACCCCAACCAGCACCAGGTCGAGGTGGTCCAGCACTCCCGCGCCCTGTCCTTCAACACCGACAACATCACTCTGTCGGGGCTGACGGTGGAGAAGTACTCCGCGGTGCAGCGCTGGGACTACGAGGACCCCGAGATCGGCACCATCTCCGGTGGTGGAATGGTCGTGGCCGCTCACGGTGCTCCTCGCATTGAGAACTCCACCTTCCGCTACTCCTCGACGGCCGGTGCGCTGCAGGTCATCGACTCGACCAACGCGGTCGTGTCGAACAACCTGTTCGAGAACAACGGCTCCAACGCCTTCGGCATCAACGACTCCAGCGGTGCCAAGGTGGAGAACAACATGTGGAGGAACAACAACACCTCCGGCTTCATCACGAAGGACTGCGGCGCCTACTGCACCCTGGCCGACACCAAGATCACCCACTCCAAGAACATCCGCTTCGCCAACAACACCGTGGACTACTCGGCCACCGGCACGGACATCTCCGACCCCTCGGCCTATGACCAGAACCGGGCCGCGGGAGTCTGGTTCGACGAGGGCGTGATCGACTCCGAGATCGTTGGCAACTACTTCGTCAACGTCCCGGTGGCGATCTTCAACGAGGTCTCCTCCAACAACCTCATCGCCTCCAACATCGTGGCCGGGGCCGGTATCGGTATCCACGTCTCCGGGTCCAACGACACCCGCGTGTGGAACAACACCGTCTCCCACGCGCTCACCAGCCTGTGGATCCAGGAGGACACCCGTTCCGACGGCTGCAACGCCCGCAACGCCCAGGGTGTGTGCACCCAGGTGCAGAAGTGGAGCGCCGAGCACGGACTGAGCTGGGACACCACCAACACCAAGGTGATGAACAACATCTTCTCCTCCGAGCAGACCACCCCCATGCCCGGGGACCCGTGGCGCTACTCGGCCATGGTCCAGGTCCTGGGTGGGGCCAACCAGGACGGCTCCGGCGCGGTGTACGCCAATGAGATGGTCTCCAGCATCGACTACGACGTCTACTACCGCCACGAGAACCCCCAGACCCTGTCGACCACGGTCCTGTGGAACTGGGGCGCCGACCGCATGAACCAGTCGGTCAACGCCGAGAAGCTCTCGGACTTCACGGCCAGCTCGAGCGTCAAGGCCGAGGGCAAGGAGTCCAACGGTCTGGACCTGCATGGTTCCCCGGAGAACAACCCGTTCTTCGTCAAGGAGTCCGTCAACCCGATGGACAAGACCTCGGACTTCCACCTCAAGGAGGGAAGCCCCGCCTCCGGTAACGGTCACGCCCTGCCCGAGGACATCGCCAAGACCCTCGGCGTCAACGCCAACGTCCCCGTGGACCGCGGTGCGCTGGTCAACGTCGCCTGGGGCGGCGGCGCCGTTCCCGGTGCCGGGGACGCCCCCGCTGACAACGCCAACAACGGTGGCAAGGCTGCCGACAATGGTGACAAGGCCGCCAACAACAACGGCGGCAACGCCAACAACGGTGGTAAAGCCGCCAACAACAACGGCGGCAACGCCAATAACGGTGACAAGGCCGCCAATAACGGTGACAAGGCCGCCAACAACGGCGACAAGGCCAACAACGGTGACAAGGCCAACAACGGTGACAAGGCCGACAACAACGGCTCGACCGTCACCAATGGGGCCGCCGGTACCGATGGCAAGGACGCACAGGGCGCCAGCCCCTCCAACTCCAAGGCGGGGGCCGGTCAGAAGAACTCCGGAATCGCCAAGCCCGGCGGCAACGCTCAGGGCGGTCAGGGCCAGGCCGCTGCGGCTGCAGCGGCTACTGGTGATAGCCGTCTTCCGCTCACCGGTGCCAGCATGACCGGCATCGTCCTCGCGGTGGCCGCCATCGCCCTGGGCGGCGGATTCATCCTGGTGCGCCGTCGCATGGCCAGCTGATCGCTGCTGGCCTCGGGGTGAGGCGCAGCGAGGACGAGCTTGTGAAGAGCCCGGACAACCCGGATCATCACACCGTGACTGAGTCGCTCGCCATCACCGTCGGTGACTACTTCCCAGTGGGGGACAGGATGCGCCGACTCACCCCGAGGCTGGCTGAGGCCACCAACGCAGCACGCTCCGTCCTGATAGAGGTCGCGCAGCACCGTGAGGTCATCACCTACGGCGAGCTCAGCGACTCGATCGGACGGAGCGTGCTGCCACGTCATATGGGGCCTTTGCTCTCCATGATCGCCCATGACTGCGCTGCTCGAGGCGAACCGAGCCTGGCCTCCTTGGTGGTCTCGGCGGCCACCGGAGAGGTCGGCACCGGGGACTCGAGCTGGGCCCCGCCGCAACGGCTCGCCTGCTGGACACGATGGGGTGAGAAGTGGGCCAACGGCTGAGCGGATCGGTTCTCGCTATGTGGGACGGCGGCGGGGCTGGGAAACAGTCGTGGTTTGATACGCTCGACCATCCAGAGCGGCCGAGAGACCTGGTTCCATGACGCCGCAGCAACCCGGTACGCGGGTGCTTCAGCCAGGATCGATGGAGACGACGTGCACGACAACGAGCCCACCGGGCCCACCGCCGCGGCCGGCAGTCGCGGCGAGGCCTTGAGCAGCGCTGAGACCGGAACCGCTCGGCGACTGCCCACCGTCAGCCTGGAGCTGTTCCCCCCTCGACCGGGTAAGGCAGCCTCGGCCACCTGGGGCCGCATTGACAGGCTCCTGGCCACCGGGCCCGACTTCGTCTCGGTGACCTACCGGCCGACCTTCGTCACTGACCCCGCCGGCGGGGTCACTGGCGGCGGGCGCCAGGGGAGCGCGCATGAGCCCGAGGCGGGCCGGTGCGAGGCCCCCCGCGTGCGCGCGGTCCAGGAGCAGACCAACCCCTCCGAGTGCGTGCTCGCCCACGTGCTGGACTCCAGCACCATCCCCCTCATGGCTCACCTGACCTGTATCGGCTATCGCAAGCAGGAGGCCGTCGACATCGTCACTCGCTTCCTGCGCATGGGAGTACGGCGCTTCCTCGCCCTGCGCGGCGACCCGCCAGCCGGTACCCGGGCCGAGGATGTCGCCGGGGAACTGCGCCACGCCGACGACCTCGTCCGGGTCATTAGGGAGGTCGAGGCCGACTTCTTCGGTGACGGCAGGCGCCACGTCACGATCGCCGTGGCCGCCTACCCGGCCACCAACGACCACATCGAGGCCATTGAGGTCCTGGCCGCCAAGCAGGCCGCCGGGGCCGACATGGCGATCACCCAGGTGTTCTACGACGCGGCCGACTATGTGGCGCTGACCAACGCGGCCTCCTACGCGGGGGTGAGCATCCCGATCCTTCCCGGCGTGATCCCACTGACCGACCTGCGTCGGCTCACCCGTCTTGAGGCGCTCACCGGGGTGCGCGTGCCCGCCGGCCTGCGATCCTCGCTGGGATCGGCCAGCGGCGCCACCCTCGTGGAACGCGGCATCGGCGCGACGCTCGACCTGGCCACAGCGCTGCTGCGCGCCGGCGCCCCCGGTCTGCACCTGTACACCTTCAACCGTACCCGACCGGCCCTCGACGTCATCAGCCACCTGCGTCTGGGCGGCATCCTGGCTGGAGCCGCGCCCGATCGGGAGGTGCGCGACGCCGTCGATCGCGGATACCTCCAGGCCACACCCGGCCGAGGCCCTTCTTTCCTGCGCTGTGGCTCTGCCCGCGCAACAGTGTCTTCCCACCACCCCGTTCAGCCCCTCACCACCATCACCAAGGAGAATGCATGAGCGCCACCCCTGAGTCGGTCGCCCCCGCCTCGCCGGCTGAGATCGCCGTGACCGAGTCACAGGTCCCCTCCGCCCCCCTGCCGGGGGCCACCATCCTGGGATACCCCCGCATCGGAAGGGACCGTGAGCTCAAACGCGCCGTGGAGTCCTTCTGGAAGGGGAACCTGAGCGTCGATGAGCTCAAGCACGCCGCTGCCGAGCTGCGCGGGGCGACCCGCTCGCGCCTGACGGACCTGGGGCTGACTCAGCCCGCCTCGGTGCCGGCGGACTTCACCCTGTACGACCAGGTTCTTCAGGTGACCGCCACCCTGGGCGCTGCGCCCGCCCGTTTCCGCGACCTGCTGAACGCCGACGGCGCCCTCGATGTCGAGGGCTACTTCACACTGGCCCGTGGTGAGGGCGCCCGTCCCGCCATGGAGATGACCAAGTGGCTGGACTCCAACTACCACTACCTGGTCCCCGAGATCGACGCCTCCACCCCCATCGACTACGTCGACACCGCCATCGCCGACCAGGTCCGCGAGGCCAAGGCCGTCGGGACCGAGGTCCGCCCCGTCGTCGTGGGCCCGGTGAGCTACCTGCTCATGGCCAAGCCCTCCGACGAGGCAGCCGAGGACTTCCACCCCCTGGACCGCCTCAGCGACGTCCTGCACGCCTACGGCCACCTCCTCATGGACCTGCACGAGGCCGGCGCCACCTGGGTCCAGCTCGACGAGCCCGCCCTGGTCTCCGACTCCTGGAACGTGGAGCGCCAGCGCGTCCTCGACGCCGTGCGTGACGCCTATACCTGGCTGGGCGCCATCGTGGAGCGCCCCCAGATCCTGGTGGCCGGAACCTACGGCTCCCTGGGCGACGCCCTGCCCGTGCTCGCTCAGACCCCGATCGAGGCCGTGGGCCTGGACCTCGTGGCCGGCGCCCTGCCCGAGGCCGGAGACCTGGCCGCCCTGGAGGGCAAGACCGTCGTCGCCGGCGTCGTCTCGGGCCGCAACATCTGGCGCACCGACCTGAACCGGGCCATGGACGTGCTCGAGCAGCTGCGCGAGCGCCTTCCCGAGGGCACCCCCATCACCGTGGCGACCTCCACCTCCTTGCAGCACGTGCCCCACGACGTCGAGCGCGAGACCGCCATCGACCCGGAGATCCGCTCCTGGCTGGCCTTCGCTGACCAGAAGGTCGGGGAGGTCATCACCCTGGCCAAGGGTCTGGAGCAGGGGCGTGACGCCATCGCCGCTGAGCTGTCTCAGGACGCCGACCTGCGCAAGCAGCGCGCCGCCCACCCCGGCGTGCACCGCGACGAGGTCCGCACCGCCGTCGGCGCCGTCACGGACGCCGACCGCACCCGCGCCCCCTACGGTGAGCGCAAGGCGGCCCAGGACGAGCGCCTCGGCCTGCCGGAGCTTCCCACCACCACCATCGGCTCCTTCCCGCAGACCGCCGAGATCCGTAAGGCCCGCGCCGCCTGGCGCAAGGGCGAGATCGACGACGCCGCCTACGACGCCGCCATGCGTGCCGAGATCGCCAGCGTCGTCGCCCTTCAGGAGCGCCTCGGCCTGGACGTCCTGGTCCACGGTGAGGCCGAGCGCAACGACATGGTCCAGTACTTCGCCGAGCTGCTCGACGGCTTCGTGACCACCGAGCACGGCTGGGTCCAGTCCTACGGCTCGCGCTGCACCCGTCCCTCCATCCTGTGGGGTGACGTCGCCCGCCCTGAGCCCATGACGGTGACCTGGTCGGCCTACGCCCAGTCCCTGACCGACAAGCCCCTCAAGGGCATGCTCACCGGCCCGGTGACGATCATGGCCTGGTCCTTCGTACGCGACGACATCCCGCGTGCCCAGGTCGCCGACCAGCTGGGCCTGGCCCTGCGCGCGGAGGTGGCGGACCTCGAGGCCGCCGGCATCGGCGTCATCCAGGTCGACGAGCCCGCCATCCGCGAGACCCTGCCGCTGCGGCGCGCCGACCGTCCCGCCTACCTGGAGTGGTCCGTCGGCTCCTTCCGCCTGGCCACCGGAGGGGCGGCTCCTGCCACCCAGATCCACACCCACCTGTGCTATTCGGAGTTCGACGTCGTCATCGATGCGGTCGACCACCTGGACGCCGACGTGACCTCCATCGAGGCCTCCCGCTCGCGCATGGACATCCTGCCCGCGGTGGCCGAGCACGGCTTCGAGCGTCAGCTCGGCCCGGGCGTGTGGGACATCCACTCCCCGCGCGTGCCCAGCCAGGCCGAGTGCACCGAGCTGCTCCAGCGGGCCGTCGACGCCCTGGGCGCCGAGAAGGTCTGGGTCAACCCCGACTGCGGTCTCAAGACCCGCGGCTACACCGAGACCGAGGCGAGCCTGACCAGCCTGGTCGGTGCCGCGCGCGCCGTGCGCGAGGCCTGATGAGCTCTGACTCAACTGCAGGCGCCTGAGGCGGCCCGGGAGACAACGTGCTCTCCCGGGCCGCCTTGTGCATGGCCGGTAGGCTTACGGTCATGCTCACCCGCACCGATCTGCGCAGTACCCGACTCTCCGCACGCCAGCTGGCACAGGCCCTGCCCCGGGCCGCCCTTGACGTCACCGCCGCCCAGGCCGCCGTGGCTCCACTGATCGAGGACGTCCGCCGTCGCGGAGCGGCCGCACTGCGCGACGCCGCGGAGCGATTCGACGGCGTGCGACCCGTTCACCTGCGTGTGCCCGCTGCTGCCATCACCCAGGCGCTCGACGACCTGGACCCCGCGGTGCGCGAGGCCCTCGAGCTGTCCATCGCCCACAACCGGGCCGGGCACGCCGCCCAGGTGCCCGCTGAGCGCAGCACGGAGGTGGTCCCCGGAGGCACCATCACCCAGCGCTGGATCCCCGTGGAGCGGGTGGGGCTCTACGTTCCCGGAGGACTGGCGGTCTACCCCTCCAGCGTGGTGATGAATGCGGTGGCCGCCCAGGTCGCCGGTGTTGAACAGATCGCTTTGGCCAGCCCGCCTCAGGCCGAGTTCGCGGGTCTGCCCCACCCCACGATCCTGGCGGCGTGCGCGCTGCTGGGGATCACCGAGGTCTACGCCGTCGGCGGCGCCCAGGCCATCGCGATGCTCGCCTACGGCGCCGACGCCCAGGACGACACCGACCGCGCGGACGCCGGGGGAGAGGTCCTGTGCCGGGGCGTGGACGTCATCACCGGTCCCGGCAACGTCTACGTGGCGGCCGCCAAGCGAGCCGTCATGGGGACGGTCGGCATCGATGCCGAGGCAGGACCCACCGAGATCGCCGTCCTGGCCGACGCCGGGGCCGACCCCGAGTACGTGGCCGCCGACCTGCTCTCCCAGGCGGAGCACGATCCCAATGCCGGCAGCGTCCTCATCACCGACTCCCCGCAGCTGGCGGACGCCGTCGATGCGGCGCTCGAGCGCAGACTGAGCGCGACCCGGCACCGGGAGCGGGCATCGACCGCATTGAGGGGTCCGCAGTCGGGAACCGTCCTGGTGCGTGACCTCGCCCAGGCCATCGAGGTCGCCAACGCCTACGCGGCCGAGCACCTGGAGATCCACACCTCCGACGCCCCTGGGGTCGCGCGTCGGATCCGCAATGCCGGAGCCATCTTCGTCGGGCCCTGCAGCCCGGTGCCCCTGGGGGACTACCTGGCCGGCTCCAACCATGTCCTGCCCACCGGGGGCACCGCCCGGTTCGCGGCCGGGCTGAGCGTGATGGCCTTCCTCAAACCGGTCCAGCTCATCGAGTACAGCGCGAGCGCCCTGGAGTCCATGACGCCGGCGCTGGAGGTCCTGGCGAGCTGCGAGGATCTGCCCGCCCACGGGGAGGCGGCCCGTGCCCGAAGGCAGTGAAAAAGCCTGCTGAGCAGGCCGATTGAGATCATCCTGTGACCTTCTGGTGACCGTGCTCTGCCGCGTCAGGGGACGGCGCTGGAGCGAGGCGCGGATTCGTTGGCGATTCAACTGGCGGAATCCTGCCGTTTCCCTCTCTTGTGAGCCACCTCTAAGAGGGCGCTTATTGCATGGTCGAATAACACAGTGTTGCAAAGCGTTACTCTATTGTTATATTTGGTGGTGACGCACGGTGCGCCGTGCCCGACGGGCTGAGTTCCCACATCCCGTCATCCCCGGGCGCGCCGCACCGAGGCGTTGGTTGCCGACCTGACCTGCTCGCGCATGCGGTGATGACGGTCGGCGCCGGCCCTACCCCTTGGATCCAGATGGATGGCCTCATGCACTACTCCCCATTCGCCGCCGGAACCGGACTGTTCGTCGTGTGGTATGTCGCCCCGGCAGGTTCCCTTCCCGCTCTCGTCGCTCGTTTCCTCATTGACTGCGCCGGTCTGGTGTTCGGCGCCATCCTGGCCTTCTTCCTGCTGACCAACCTCTATGGCGCGGCCCGCGCCCTGATCCCGCACTCCAGGCGCTCCGCCGGGCGTCACGCGCAGCAGCGCAGCGGCCTGATGAGTCTGCGGGCGTGATGGTGACGCAGACCCCGTTCCTGCCCATGAGCTTCGATTCCTCGAGCCCCCTGGGAGTCCTCGACCGCATCGGTTGGTGGGGAGCCCTGGGGATGATCGCAGTCGCCCTTGCCTACACCTTCTTCATGCTCATCGCCTCGCGCGGGGCCCCACGGCACGGCGGTCTCTCGCATCCGGATGCGCCGCTGCTTGTCGTCATCCTCATGCCCTGCCTCAACGAGGCGGCGGTCATCGGCGCCAGCGTCCGGCGGCTCACCTCCATCCCGGACCCCGGCCTGCGCATCATGGTCATCGACGACGGCTCCGACGACGACACCGCCCAGGTAGCCGCCCAGGCCGGCGACGAGCGCGTCGAGGTGGTTCGCCGTCGTCCTCCCCATGCCCGCCTGGGCAAGGGGGAGGCCCTCAACGACGCGCTGTCGATCGTGCGCTCCCGGTGCACCACGGTGTCCTCCTCGCGAGTCGTCGTAGGAGTCATGGACGCCGATGGCAGGCTCGACCCCCACGCCATCGGGGAGGTGCGCAAGGCCTTCGCCCCGCAGGAGGTCGGTGCTGTCCAGATGGGGGTGCGCATCAACAACCGCTTCGGCTCCCTGCTCGCCCGCATGCAGGACATGGAGTTCGTCATCTTCACCGAGGTCTTCCAGCGAGGCCGGCGCCGGGTCCGCAGCGTCGGCATGGGGGGCAACGCCCAGTTCGTCCGTCTCAGTGCACTCGACGCCTTGGGGCCCCGGCCCTGGACCCGGTCGCTGACCGAGGACTTCGACCTGGGGATCCGGCTCAACGCCACCAGCTGGACCAACGAGTTCTGGCGCGCGGCCTCCGTTCACCAGCAGGGCGTGACCAACATGCGCCGCCTCCTGCGTCAGCGCACCCGCTGGTTCCAGGGAAACCTCCAGGCGCTGCACCTGCTGCGCTCCGTGGCCCGCGAGCAGCGCGGCCTGGGGCGGGCCGACACGCTCTGGCAGATCCTCACGCCCTACCTGCTCCTGACCGGCTCCCTGCTGACCCTGTCCTTCCTCATCACCATGGTGACCGCCGGGGTGGCCGCGGTCCTGAGGTGGGAGCAGTCATGGGCGTGGCTCGCGGGGGCCTATGTCATCGCCTTCGGGCCGGCGCTCATCTACGCCTGGATCTACTGGCGCATCGAGCGCAGTGAGGGCCTGAGCCTGCTCAAGTCCGTGGGCTACGCGCACCTGTTCGTCCTTTACGGCCTCCTTCCCAGCCTCTACGGCTGGCGAGCAGTCGCCCGGGAGCTGACCGGACGCACCGGGTGGGCCAAGACTGCGCGGGAGGCGGAACCGGGGCAAGGAGCGCCGAGCGCACCTAGCGCACCGGTGGCCGGCTCCAACGGATCGGCAGCCATGGGCTCACCGGTACCGAGCAAGCAGCGCCCGCCCAGCGGGCCGGAGAGGGTGCAGCCCCTCGCGGCCCCCCAGGCCGCGGGTCCGGACAGAACCGTTCCGGCCACCCCGGCTGTGCCGACCCGCCCCGTGCTGAACCCCACCGCCGTGATCGTGCGCCGACCCCGTCCGACATCCAGCAGCCTGACCAATGAGGAGATGAGATGACAGCTGCCAACGCACCTCAGCACGCAGGAGCCGTCGACGGCTCTCGTCGCGGCAGGATCCTGCGTCGCGCCCTCCTGACGGTCTGCGTCCTGGCACTGGTTCTAGGAGTCACTGTGTACTGCCACGCCCGAGAGACCGACGCACCGGACTGCTCCCAGTGGGAGATCATCTTCGACGGTTACGGCGAGGCCTCGTGCTCCGACGGCCTGCTGCGCCTCAAGCCGACGTCGGCCGACTCTCATGACACGACTCACGCCGGTCTGGCCACCTCCACCTCGGTTGAGATCGAGGCGGGAGGCGTCCAGACCATCCACACCACGATGACCACTGTCAGGCAGCTGCGTGAGGACGGTGATCCCAACGCCTGGGAGGTCGCCTGGCTCCTGTGGAACTACACCGACAACAACCACTTCTACGCCCTGGCCCTCAAGCCCAACGGCTGGGAGGTCTCCAAGCAGGACACCGCATATCCCGGGTACCAGCGATTCCTGTCATCGGGCAACACGCCCGTCTACCCACCCGGGAAGAGCCACGACGTCACCGTCACCATTGATACGACCAAGCCCTCAGAGGCGACCTTCACCATCACCGTGGACGGGCAGGAGCTCGGAACCGTCACCGACAAGCAGTCCCCCTACCGCTCCGGCAAGGTGGCGGCCTACTGCGAGGACTCCGACGTCACCTTCACCCCGATCATCGAGGACCAGTAAGGCATGCCCGCCTCGACGACGCCGGACTCGACCACCACTGAGGCCCAGCTCATCCCACTCCCGACACACGACCAGGAGAACCCCATGACCACCGACCCCACGCAAACGGGCGGCCCCCTGAGGGTCATGCTCGTCTACGGCACCCGCCCAGAGGCGATCAAGCTCGCGCCTCTGGTGGCCGCCATGCACGACGACGAGCGTTTCAACCCGATCGTCGTCGTCACCGGACAGCACCGAGAGATGCTCGACCAGGTGCACGAGTTCTTCGGAATCGTGCCCGACGACGACCTCGACATCCACTCGCCGGGGCAGACCCTCACCCAGATCACCAACCGCTGCCTGCAAGGGGTGGGGCAGGCCATTGAGGCCCACCGGCCCGACGCCGTCGTCGTCCAGGGGGACACCACCTCCGCCTTCGCCGCCGCGCTGGCGGCCTTCTACCACGAGGTCCCAGTCCTCCACGTCGAGGCAGGCCTGCGCACCGGGGACATCTCCTCACCCTTCCCCGAGGAGGCCAACCGGCGGCTCATCAGCCAGGTGACCGCCCTGCACCTGTGCCCCACCACCACCAGCCGGGACAACCTGCTGCGCGAGAACACCGACCCGCAGACCGTCAGCGTCACGGGCAACACGGTCATCGACGCGCTCCTGGTCGCCGTCGACCGCCGGGTCCCGCCACCGGACGAGGAGCTGGCCGCAGCCCTGAAGGACGCCTCCCGGCGAGTCGTGCTCGTCACCGCCCACCGCCGTGAGTCCTGGGGCGAGCCGATGCGGGCCATTGGCCGCGCCGTCGCGCGCCTGGCCGACAAGCACCCCGAGGTGCTCTTCGTGCTGCCGGTCCACCGCAACCCCAAGGTTCGCGAGGACCTCCTGCCCCAGATCGAGGGCCACGCCAACGTCATCTGGTGCGACCCGCTGGAGTACGGCGCCTTCTGTGCACTCATCGACCGCTGCGACGTCGTGCTCACCGACTCCGGCGGCGTCCAGGAGGAGGCGCCCGCGCTGTCCAAGCCCGTCCTGGTCATGCGGGACAACACCGAGCGTCCCGAGGCGGTCGCCTTCGGGGTCGCCGAGCTGGTCGGGACCGACGAGGAGCGCATCGTCGAGAGAGTCTCCACCCTGCTGACCGACGAGGCGGCCTACACAGCCATGGCCCAGGCCGCTAACCCCTATGGCGACGGACACGCGTGCAAGCGCATCCTGGCCGCCACCGCAGCCCTGTTCGGCCGCGGTGTCCCCCTTCCCGAGTTTGAACCGGTTCCCACCTCATCGAAGGAGCGTTCATGATCCCCCCGACCCTTATGACCGCACGACGCCGCCGCTGCGCACTGGCCGCCATCGCGGTGTGCCTGGGCAGCTCCATCGCCGCAGTTGGCCCCGCTCAGGCCGCACCCGCCGCCGGCGCGCAGGTGCCGGCCGCGATCCAGGCCGCCGCGGCCAAGCCCGCAGGTGGGGACCAGGCCAATGACGCCGACCCGGCCAAGAACCCGCTTCCGGCTCCGCCCGAGCCGGCCGCCGCGGCCAAGAAGGAGCTCCCTCTCAAGGGCGACAAGCAGGCCGACGTGGATCTCAACAAGCCCGCGCCCGCCGCAGGACAGGTCAAGATCCGCGACCTGAAGCAGAACGCGCCCGAGGTTCCCGTCGGAGCGGTGAGCTTCTCCAACCAGGAGGCGGGGCCGGCATCGACCCTGGTCCTGTTCGACACCACCGGTGACTACGCCAAGCTGGGGGAGTACTACGCCCTGAGCATGGGTACCCTGGCCAGCCACTCCGGGACCGTGACGACCCTCCCGGTCAAGGACTACGTCGCCGGCCTGGCCGGTCGCTTCACCAACGTGGTCTACATCGGCTCCACCTACGACGAGCCCCTGCCGCGGGCCTTCATCGACGACGCCCTGACCGGCAACGTCCCCGTCATGTGGTCCGGCTTCAACATCTGGCAGCTGGCCAAGACCGACGCCGACCGCGCCGCCTTCACCCAGCGCTACGGCTGGGACGCGGCCACCTCCTACATCGACTCCACCGACCGGGTCACCAAGATCAGCTACAACGGCGCCTCCCTGAAGCGCAATGAGCTCAACTCCGGTGGGATCATCGCTCCGCACATCGTCCGGGACAAGGACGTCAAGGTCCTGGGGCGCGCCGAGTGCTCCAAGCCCGACGGCGCGGCCACCGCCTGCGCCTCCGTCGCCCAGTCCGGCACCACCTCCTTCCCCTGGGCGGTCAGCTCCTCGGGAATGACCTTCATCGGTGAGATCCCCCTGACCTACCTGGGGGAGCAGGACCGCTACATCGCGGCCGCCGACATCCTCCTGGACTTCCTCCAGCCCGGTGCCCAGCAGTTCCGTCAGGCCGCTGTGCGCCTGGAGGACGTGACCCCGGACAGCGACCCCGAGGAGCTGCAGGCGATCGTCGACTACCTCCACAGTCAGAACGTGCCCTTCCAGATGGCGGTGGTGCCCAAGTACATCGACCCCAAGGGCACCGAGAACAACGGGACGCCCAAGGAGCTCACCCTGAAGGACGCCCCGGAGCTGGTGGAGGTCCTGCAGGACGCGGTGAACAAGGGCGGAACGATCGTTCAGCACGGCACCACCCACCAGTTCGGGACCCTGGACAATCCTTACAACGCCGTCTCCGCCGACGACTTCGAGTTCATCCGCTCGTGGTGCTCGGCCACCAACGACACCAAGGCCCCACCCATCGACTGCCAGGACAAGTCCTTCGTGCAGATCGGAGGCACCCTGCCGGGTACCTCCCAGGAGTGGGCTTCCGAGCGCGTGGAGCAGGGGCGCCAGATCTTCGGCGAGGTCGGCCTGCCGACTCCGGAGATCTTCGAGACCCCGCACTACTCGGCCACCCGTGAGGCCTACTACGGCATCGGCGAGCACTACCCGGTGCGCTATGAGCGCGAGCTCCTCTACGCCGGCACCCTGACCAACACCCAGGCCGGTCCCCACGACTACTACGGGCAGTTCTTCCCCTACGCGGTCAACGACCCCTACGGGACTCACGTCCTGCCCGAGAACCTGGGCAACTTCGAGCCCAACGAGATCAACCAGCACCCGCCGCGCCTGGCTCAGGAGGTCATTGACGCGGCCAAGCTCAACCTGGTCAACACTCACGCCACCGCCAGCTTCTTCTTCCACCCCTACTACCCGCTGGCCGAGCTGAAGAAGATCGTCGCCGGTATCAAGGCCGAGGGGTACACCTTCGTGCCGGCCTCGGAGCTGAGATGACCGCGGCGCAGGCGGTGAGACTCAGCAGTCTCCGAACCACGGAAATAGGGCCGTTCGGTCGAAATCTCTTTCAGAAGACTGGGATACTGCTTCCATGACAATCGAGACCAACCGCAGAAGGGTGCTGGCGCTCCTGGGCACCGGGATTCTGGGAGCGTCAGTGTCCTCCTGTGGGCACGCGAACGTGACTCCGACGGCCATGGGGGACGGGGCGACCACCCATGTGAGCCTTCACGTCAGTGATGCGCAGGGCAGTGCCCTCAACCTCGAGGCGCTGCGACGCATTCAGTCCAACGGCAAGGGCGAGGTCGGCTATGACGACGCGCTGCTGGATGCCAAGACCCTGGAGGTCATCGCCGTCGGCCCCCTCTACCAGGATGAGGGTGGTGCCATTGGCATCGATGTGCCTGCCGGGCGTGAGTGCACGCTGACCCTGTCGTGGCCGACCAGCCACGGGTACTCGGCACTCATGGCGGATCTACCGGCCTCCGGGGAGCACGATCTCCTGGAGCTGGCGGCCCGAACCCTCCACGGTCGGCAGGCCGAGCGCCTCGCGCAGGCCACTGCGAAGGGCTTCAAGGGCGCTGACGAGGCGGAAAAGCTGCGGGCCTCCGCCCAGCAGTCCCTGGATGCCTGTGCCAAGGCCCAGTCATGGACGGAGCGGGGCCGCCTGGCGAACTCCGCCCTGGAGTCGGCTGCCGGGGCCCAGCTCTCCCTGGACCGGGCGCTGTCCGCTCAGGCGCCGCAGGACGCCGTGATCGGGGTGACCTTCACCCGGGTGCCCACCTCCGTCGAGATCGCCGCAGCACTGGCCCCCAGCGGACCGGGAGGCGGCAAGCGGAAGGTCTCAGCCCGCCTCGTCATCGGAGACCCCAATGACGCCGAGGAAATGACCGGTTGGCGCAACACGGTGGAGGCCCTGCACGCGCAGGGCGGGCAGGCCCTGGTCCAGATCTGCGACTCCCACGACCTGGCCGCCCTGACCGACTCCGCCTGGGACACGCGGGTCGACACCCTTATCAAGGCGCTTCCCAACGTCGACGCCTGGGAGATCGGCAACGAGATCGGTGGGGACTGGCTGGGCACCGGGCCGGTGGCCAAGGCCCAGCGAGCGGCCAAGGCCGTGCGCGAGCGCACCAGCGCCACGACGGTGCTCACCCTGTACTACCAGCTCGGGCAGGCGGACCCGACCTACTCCCTGTTCAGCTATGCAGCCAGGGAGCTCCCCGCATCGATCAGGGAGCTGATCGACGTCGTGGGACTGTCCGTCTACCCCCAGCTCCATCCGCTGGGAACAGCCGCCGACCGGGTTCTCAGCACCCTGGAGGCCGCCTTCTCCTCCTCCCGGATCGCCGTGACCGAGCTCGGGTACGGGGGAGCGGACCTCAACGCCGGTCCCTGGTGGTTCGGCTCGGCCTCCGACCCCGTGGCGGCCCGCACCGCCGTCGCCGAGCACGTCACCGGCGCGGCACTGGGGCGCTCCGACGCCTGGGGAGCCCCCTTCTGGTGGTACTACCTCGAGGATCAGGTCGGAACCCCCGGAGGCCAGGTGGCTCCCGCACTGGCCGCCGTCTCCACGGGTTTCTAGGACGCCGGTGCCGGTGGGCGCTGCCTGCTCAGGCAGTGCCCACCGGCACCTACCTCTGCGCCAGCACGAAGGGGTGGACCGCCGCCGCCCCCGCCTCGCGCAGGAGGAAGGCGGCCGTCGTGAGCGTCCAGCCGGAGTCGCTCCAGTCGTCCACGAGGACCACGGTGCGCTCGCGCAGCTCGTCAAGGGCCTGGGCCGACCAGCCCTGGAGCGTCAGGCTGCGGGCCACCTGCGCCAGGCGAAACGCAGAGCCCACATCGTGCTGCGGTGGTTCCTGACCGGACAGGCCCACGACGCCCAAGGCCCGTGCGCCCAGCCGTGCGACCACGGCGTGCCCCAGCCGGCGGACCATGCGGGGGCGGGTGCGGGAGTCCACGACGACGACGGCCGGCTCTCCGCCCGGCGGCCCGTCGGAGCCGGCGGCCTCCTGCTCGTCGCGGATGATCTCAGCGAGCCGGTCCACCGCCTGAAGCACCTGTGGCCTGAGCGCCACCGGGACCTCGCCGTCGGAGGCGCAGGCCACCAGCTCGCGCAGCACCACCGAGGTCCCCAACCCATCCAGCCTGCCCACCGCCAGCCCGGTCGCCGCCTGACGGTCGGCCCCGATACGACCCTTGAAACGGCCCAGGCCCAGCCGATCCATCCCGGAGGGCCACTGGCGACGTGCCTGCAGCTCGACCCCCACCCGTCCGAGCGCCGCTCGGGCGGCACCGACCTGCTCCTGGTCAGGGGCGTCAGGCAGGTCCAGGCCCCCGCACAGGTCGCAGGCTCCGCAGCGCCATCCCGGCTCAAGCAAGGGATCATCGAGCACCGACCTCAGAAAGGCCATCCGGCACGACACGGTTGTCCGCCCAGGGCCAGTATCGGTCCCGAGGCGCTCATAGGCGACCATCGCCTCCTGCTCGGCCCGGCGCGCGGCCTCGACTCGCGCATAACGCTGCGCGTCATAGCGCCAGGGCCGGCCGGTGGACTCCCAGCCGCCACGAACCCGGCGCACGGCGCCGTCGACATCGAGGACCTTGAGCATGGACTCCAGCCGGCTGCGCCGCAACGAGGTCGCCGTCTCCAGCACCGCCGTCGACATCGCCCCGCCGCCCGCGGCCCTGCGCTCCTCCAGAGCATCGAGGACCACGCGAACCTGCTCCTCGGGCGGGAAACCCTGCGAGCCGAACCACTCCCAGATGGCCCGGTCCTCCTGGCCGGGCAGCAGGACCACCTCGGCCCGCTCCACTCCGCGGCCGGCCCGCCCCACCTGCTGGTAGTAGCTCACCGGCGAGGAAGGAGCCCCCAGGTGCACCACGAAGGCCAGGTCCGGCTTGTCGAAGCCCATGCCCAGAGCGGAGGTGGCCACCAGTGCCCTGACCCGGTTGGCCTTGAGATCCTCCTCCAGGCGCTCGCGCTCGGCGGCCTCGGTCTGCCCCGTGTAGGCGGCCACCTCCACGCCCGCCGCACGCAGGTGCTCGGCGACCTCCTGCGCCGCCGAGACCGTCAGGCAGTAGATGATGCCGCTGCCGTGAGCGTAGCGGACATAGGCGGTCAGCCAGGCCAGGCGTGAGGCGGCATCCGGCAGCATCCTGACTCCCAGGTGGAGGGAGCCGCGCTCCAGGGTCCCCCGCAGCACCAGGACCTGCTCGCCGTCCGCCCCGCCTGCCTCCACAGACGCCCCCAGCTGCTCAGCGATGTCGGCACTGACCCGTCGGTTCGCGGTCGCCGTCGTGGCCAGGACCGGGGTGCGCGGCGGCAGACCGGCCAGCAGGGTGGCGATGCGCCGGTAGTCAGGGCGGAAGTCGTGGCCCCAGTCCGAGATGCAGTGGGCCTCGTCGATGACCACCAGTGCGGCGCCCGCAGCCAGGTGGGGGAGGACCTCATCACGGAAGACCGGGTTGTTGAGGCGCTCCGGGGAGACCAGCAGGACATCGACCTCACCACCGGCCACCTGGGCCTGAATCTCATCCCACTGCGTGACATTGGCCGAGTTCATGGTCACGGCCCGGATTCCGGCGCGCTCGGCGGCGGCCACTTGGTCGCGCATGAGGGCCAGCAGCGGCGAGATGATGACGCTTGCCCCGGTGCCGGAGCGCGCACCGGGGGATGGCGGTGGGGTGCCCGGGCTCCAGCCTCCCCAGCCCTCTCGCAGCAGCACCGTCGCCACGAAGTACACCGCTGATTTCCCCCACCCGGTGCGCTGGACCACCAGGGCTCGGCGGCGTGCGATGACCAGCGCCTCGATCGCCCGCCACTGGTCCTCACGCAGGCGCGCGTCGCTGCGGCCCACGAGCTCGCGCAGGACGGCCTCGGCGCGCTCGCGAACAGGGCCGCCCGTCCCTGGGGATCCCGATGTCATGGTCGTCTGAGACATGCTGCAACGCTAACGCCGGCCGCTGACTTCCACTGCCGACTACCGGATTCCACTGACGTCCATCGACGTGTCTGCGCGGCTGCGGCTGTCGACACAGGTTCCGGGACCGGTGCGGCCAGACACCGTTTGAAGAGTGACTCACAACATACAGGTACCTGCCACAACTCCTTGATCAAAATCGAAAGGTGCCTGTAGTTTTGGTGTCGTCAAGATACAACAGGCACCTTCTGAAGTGCGGTGCCGCACTGTCCGTGACGGCCGCGCGAACCGGTGTCGACGGGAACGCCAGCAGATCCGCACGGGTGCCTTCACGAGTCAGGAGAAGCTCATGAATCCCAAGAGCATCAGGAACACCGAGCCGAGCACCACCTCACACGACACTCAACACGGCGCCTATCAAGGCGCTGAGACGGAGACCGATATGACGAACAGCTCCCACCCCCATGTTTCCAAGGCCGCTGACGGTGCAGCCTTGTCGCAGCACCCGCAGCGGGCCTCCCTTCACGAACGATTCCGGCGCTTGCAGCACCTCATGCGCCGCAACCGCATGACGGCGCATCGCGACGGCCCCTTCGCCGACATCACGCGCGGCCGCGGCCGGGTTCTGGCCGCCCTGCGCATGCAGAGCCCGATCCCCACCCGAGACCTGGCCTTTCTCCTCGATATCCGCCAGCAGTCCCTCAACGAGCTTCTCAAGAAGCTCCAGACCGATGGCCTCATCGAGCGCAGGCCCAGTCAGGAGGATCGTCGGGTCATGGTCGTCCACCTCACCGAGGCCGGTCGCAGTACGCCACTGAGCGGGCCCAGAGCCGACTACCTCGAGTCTCTGACCGATGAGGAGGTCTCCACCTTGGCTCGGCTTCTCGACAAGATCATCGACTCCCTGGAGACTCAGCTCGGGCCGGATGAGGACGGTGAGCGCGGGCCGCGCTTCGCCGGCGCCCGTCGTCGCATGGGCGAGGAGCGCTTCGAGGCCATGATGCGCATGCGCGAGCACGGTTTCGGCCCCTTCAGCCCCTTCGGCCCCGGTCCCGCATTCGCTCCGGGTTACGGCCCCGCCTTCGGCCCGGAGGTCGACGACGTCGACCCATCAGCGGACTGTGGCAGGCGACGTAGGCGGGCGGGCCACGGTGGGCCGCGCCGCGGGGGACGTCCCCGTCAAGGCGGCGACGCTCTTCTTGGAGAGGACTATCCCGAGCGTGGGGACCGTAGGTTCAGAGCCGGTCGTGCACGGCGCACCCCTGGGGCAGGCATGGACTTCCCCGGCTTCACCGACCACGACTGCTGAAGCCCCAGCATCATCGCCGATGCACTTGGATACCCTTGGCCCATGGACCTCCTCATCATCGCCGTGCTGGGCACTTTGGCCATCGCGGCGGCCTCTCAGCTCAGCGACCGCATCGGTGTCGCCCCGGCGCTGATCCTCCTGGCGGGCGGCACGGCGGTGGGCTTCCTGCCCTTCATCCCGGCGATCGAGCTGGACCCCCAGGTGGTCCTGGAGGGGATCCTCCCTCCGCTGCTGTTCTCCACCGCGGTGAGCATCTCCACCATCAATTTCCGCCGCGAGCTCGCCCCGGTGGCGGTGCTGGCCATCCTGCTGGTGCCCCTGTCCGCCGCGGTGATCGGCGCGGTCCTCACCCTCCTGATTCCGGGGCTCTCCCTGGCCTGGGCCATCGCCATGGGGGCGATCCTCAGCCCCACCGACGCCGTGGCCATCTCCATCGCCCGCCGGCTGGGAGTCTCCCAACGCATCATCACCGTCCTGGAGGGGGAGGGGCTGCTCAACGACGCCACCGCCCTGGTGGTCCTGTCCTCCGCCGTCTCCGCGGCCACCTCCGGCGGAGTGAGTGTCGGAGGCGTCCTGGGCGGTTTCGCCCTGGCGGTCCTCGTGGCCCTGGGGGTGGGGTGGCTCGTCGGCGAGGCGAGCCTGCGGGTGCGCTCCCACATCACCGACCCCACCGTGGACACGGTGGTGTCCTTCACCGTCCCCTTCCTCGCGGCGCTCCCGGCCGAGCACATGCACGGCTCGGGTCTCGTGGCAGCCGTCGTCGCCGGGCTCATCACCGGCCACCGCGGTCCCCGGATGCTGCCGCCGGCCCACCGGGTGGCCTCACGCACCAACTGGCACACCGTCGAACTCACCTTGGAAGGACTCATCTTCCTGGTCATGGGGCTGGAGTTCTTCGGCGTCGTGGAGAAGGTCGGTGCCTCAGCTCTCGGTATTGTCCGGGCTATCGCGGTCGCTGTCGTCGCCGGCGCGCTGACGGTCGTCATCCGGGCGCTCGTGGTGGCACCCATGCTCAAGCTCCTCAGCCACCGGACCGCGCGCTGGGCGATTCACTGGCAGGAGAACGAGGAGGCCATCCACCAGTTCCAGAACCGCTGCTCGGCCATCGTGCGCGGAGAGTCCGAGATGCCCCCGGTCCCCTGGGACCGGCGCCCCTTCGCACAGGTCCAGCGCAAGCTCCGCCAGGCGACCAACCACGAGAGCATCGCTCGGCGTGCACGCAGCCTCTCCAGTCGAGTCAGACGCCGGGGCGCCGACCTGGATTACTTCGCAGCCGAGCCCCTGGGCAGACGCGAAGGCGCCGTCATCGTCTGGGCGGGCATGCGCGGCGCCATCACCCTGGCAGCCGCCCAGACCCTGCCAGTCACAACGCCGCACTACTCCTTCCTCCTCCTGGTGGCCATGCTCGTGGCCGCCGGCTCACTGACGATCCAAGGACTCACGCTGCCCGCCCTGGTCTGCGTCGCCAGACCCGCCATGGCCGGGCCCGCCGACGAGGAGGAGAAGGCCGCGGTCATCTCGCTGCTGGTCAACGCCGCCCGCGACGTTGCCTCTATCGACACTCACGGCGCCTCCCAACAGGCCGCCCCCACAGTGCTCACCGGCGCCGCAGACCCCGACGCCTCGGACACACATACGGCGACGAGCGCTCCCGGCCTGGACAAGGTCTCACAAACCGCCCCCGACCCAGAGAACAACGAGAGCCTCGGCCCCACCACTGAGCAGCACGGCCTCGTACGCAGGCAGGGCAAAGACGTCATCGTCTCGCCAGCAGCCGTTGCCAAGGCCTGGGCCGACCCCACCTGGCGCCACGACGAGCTCGCCCCCATGCGAGAACGCGCCCTGGACATGATCCGAGCCCAGCGCGAGGCCCTTCTCGACGCCGGCGACGAAGGCCTCTACTCGGCCGACTCCCTGGAGCACGCCCTGAACCGCCTCGACTACCAGGAGATCATGCTCACCAGCGATCCGCACTGACAACGCCGCCAGCAGGACACTGCGACCGCCGCCCTCGGCGCCGCAGTACCACCGGATGGGCGGGCCAACCGCTGGAGCGGACCGAGCCGTAGACTCCAGGCGTGAACGCGAACCTGCCCCTGAGACCGGACCTGGAGGGCGAGGCCCCCTACGGGGCCCCCGAGATCGACGTCCCCGTGAGACTGAACGTCAACGAGAACCCCTACCCGCCCTCGGCCGCGGTCATCGAGTCGATCGCCACCGCCGTGGCTCAGGCCGCCCAGGGACTCAACCGCTACCCGGAGCGGGACTTCCCCCGGCTGCGGGCCGCGCTCGCGGACTATCTCGAGGTCGAGTCCGGCGCGCACCTGGCGCCTGAGCAGATCTGGGCGGCCAACGGCTCCAACGAAGTCATGCTCCACGTGCTCCAGGCCTTCGGCGGCCCCGGGCGCACCTGCCTGAGCTTCACCCCCACCTACTCGATGTACCCCGAGTACGCCCGCAACACACTGACCGACTACGCCACCCGACCGCGCCGCAAGGACTTCGCCCTCGACGTGGATGGCGCAGTGAACGCGATCAAGGAGCTGCGGCCGGCCGTCGTCATCCTGGCCAGCCCCAACAACCCGACCGGAACTGCCCTGCCGCTGGAGGACATCAAGCGGATCCTTGAGGTCGCCCGCGGCCACGGCCCCATGCTCGGAGCCGAGATCGGCTCGCCCGCCCGGGCCAGCGACTGCGTCGTCGTCATCGATGAGGCCTACGCCGAGTTCCGCCGCCCGGGCGTACCTAGCGCCCTGGAGCTGGTGGGGCCGGACAACCCGCACCTGGCCGTCACCCGCACCATGTCCAAGGCCTTCGGAGCGGCCGGCCTGCGCCTGGGCTACCTGGCCGCCGACCGCGCGCTGGTAGACGCCCTGCGCGTGGTGCGCCTGCCCTACCACCTCTCCGCCGTCACCCAGGCCGCCGCCCTGGCCGCCCTGTCCCACCGCGATGAGCTCATGGCTCAGGTGGCCTCCCTGCGCGATGAGCGCGATGCCTTCGTGGACTGGCTGCGCACCCAGGGCCTGAGCGCGCACGAATCGGACGCCAACTTCGTCCTGTTCGGACCCTTCCCCGACCGGGAGGCTGTCTGGCAGGCCCTGCTCGACGCCGGGGTCCTCATCCGTGTCGTCGGCCCCGAGGGCTTCCTGCGGGCCAGCATCGGAACGCCGGAGGAGATGGCACGCCTGCGCGCCGCCCTGACCTCAGCCATCGGCAGGTGAGAGGGATGCCGGCAGCGATCGGCGCCTGGGACCGGTAGGGTTGCTATCGATTGAGATACCTGTCAACCACTGTGCAGGAAAAGCACGACACCCGATGCTGAGGAAGCACCTATGAGCCGTACCGCGCGCATTGAGCGAGCCACGAGCGAGTCGAGCGTCGTCGTCGAGATCAACCTCGATGGCACGGGCCAGACCGACATCTCCACCACCGTTCCCTTCTACGACCACATGCTCACCGCGCTGGGGCGCCACTCACTCATCGATCTGACGGTGCGCGCCACCGGTGACACCGAGATCGACGTGCACCACACCGTGGAGGACACCGCCATCTGCATCGGTGAGGCCCTGCGCGTCGCCCTGGGGGACAAGCGCGGCATCCGCCGTTTCGGCGAGGCCAGCGTTCCCCTGGATGAGGCTCTGGCTCATGCCGTCGTCGACATCTCCGGACGCCCCTACCTGGTGCACGAGGGGGAGTCGGAGGCCTTCGTCCACCACCTCATCGGGGGTCACTTCACCGGTTCCATGGTGCGCCACGTGCTGGAGGCCATCGCCTACCATGCCGGCATCTGCCTGCACGTGCGGGTCCTGTCCGGGCGCGATCCCCACCACATCGCCGAGGCCGAGTTCAAGGCCCTGGCCCGTGCCCTGCGCGCAGCCGTGGAGGACGATCCCCGTGTCGAGACCATCCCATCGACGAAGGGAAGCCTGTGATGGACCAGACCCCCCGACCCGACGAGAGCCGCGACGACCACCAGGACCACCAGCGCGATCTGGACGCCGAGTTCGCCGCCCTCATGGGCGACGTAGAGATCCCCGACGACCTCTCAGCCGAGGACCTGGGGGCTGTTCAGGAGGCCGGCAGTGAGCCGGGCCGGCAGACCCCGGTGGAGGGCGGCTCCGTATCGACCGGCTCCGCGGGGGAGAGCGGACCGGCAGATGTCAGGCCCGACGACGTCCCCCACAACACCTACCGTCCCCTGAACGGGGGAGACGAGACAACGGAGGACTCCGACCGCTCCCGGCTCACCGATGCCCAGGAGGCGCAGATCGCCGCCGCGGCCGAATCCCTGAGCTCCTACGTGCCCGATCAGTCCGAGGACCAGCCTCCCCGGGCGGTCAAGGTCGCCGTCGTCATGACTCCGCTGAACCGGGCCGACGGCCTGGCCGGAATGTGCTCCCTGCTGGACCTTGACTGCACCGTGGTGCCCTCCTCCAGCGGGGCCTTCGCGGTCAAGCAGTTCGTCTCCGCCCATTCGGACTGGGACGTGGCCGAGCTGCTCGGTGGCTCCGACTCCGAGCCGGCCGAGGCCGCGGAGCTGGCCGCCCAGCTCTCCCGCCTGTCCCGGGCCGGCGCCGTCCTCATGACCGCTGACCTGGCCACCGACGTCGGTATCGAGTCCGGCCTGTCCGGGACGATCACCGCCCGCCACTTCACCAACGGCCAGCCCGGCGAGGAGGCCTCGGCGGGGCTCCTGCTGGCCTCCATGGACCAGGTCGTCGAGGACGTCCTCCTGGGAGTCATCGACGCCGACGACGTCCCCGGAGCGGTGAAGTCCTCCGAGATCCAGGCGCCCCGGGCGATGCGCTGGTTCGGACGCGGCCTGCGCCGTCCCCCGCAGTGACCACACCGGCACGCGCCGCCCGCCGCCGACCAGGGGCGGGCGGCTCCTAGCCGGCGTAGGAGCTCGTCCGCTGCCCGTCCTTGTCGGAGGCGATGCAGGAGAAGCCCCGCTTCCCGGCGTTCCAGCCGGCCTCCCCCGGCCCCAGTACCGATGTGCTCGGATCGGCGGCCCCGTACTGCTGGGCGGCCTGCGCGGTACAGGTGGCCTGCACGTTGGGATCGGCCGCCAGGTCGTCATCACTGGAACCCGAGGTGCTTTCCGCCAGGGTCCCCACCTGGTAGACCTCCCAGGAATGGGGCTCGTTGCAGCTGACCTTCCTGGCCGTGGTCTGGCCCGAGATCGAGGTGGTGCCCGCCAGGCAGGTACCCACCGGGTACGGTGGGGTCGAGGCGTTGTCCTGACCCGACGACGAGGGCTGAGACACGGCTCCTGACGGGCCGGTGGCACTGGCCGCAGGAGCCAGACGGGCACCCGCCACCCACCCTGCGCCCAGACCGACGACCAGGCCGGCAACCGCGCCGACCGCTGCGGAGCGCAGCGTGATCCGCCGACGTTCTCGGCCGGAGAGTCGCAGCGACTGACTCCGCTGTGCTGACACGGGCGCGTTCAGCAGCGCCTTGTCGGAGCGATCCAGCCCGCCTGAGACGATGGAGGGCGCCGAGGCGGCGGACCCCGAGGAGCCGGTCGGGCGGACCGGGAAGACGGAGTCCGATGGCGCCCACTGCGATGCACTGCTGGGAGCGTAGGAACTGGGTGAGCCCGCCTCTTCACTGCGCGGAGGCGGTGCCAGCCCGGCCTCAACCAGCCGCAACGAGGTCACCGGCCCGCGGACGGCCAGGTTTCCCGTCCCCAGAGCCTCACGGATCTGCCCCAGGGCCTCCGTGAGCTCCGTACCGTTGCGGAAGCGGTGCGTGGGATCCGGATCCATCGCCTTGCTCAGGATCGGCAGCAGGAGCTCAGGGACGTTCGGGTCGGTGAGGTTGAGGGGGTTGTCGAGGGAACGGACGATCTCCGGCAGGCTGCGCTGCACGCCGTCGGGACCGCGCCGGGGGCCTCGGCCCGTCAGCAGGGCGAAGAGCACCGCACCCATGGACCACACGTCCCCCTCGGGGCCGGGGCTGGCCAGCATGAAGGCCTCCGGCGCGGCGAAGTCGGGGGTGAGGCACTCCAGGGTCACGGTGGGGTCCTGACCCTCGCGTTGGACAGCGGCGATACCGAAGTCCGACAGCCGGGGAGAGCCGTAGGAGTCCAGAAGGATGTTGGCGGGCTTGACGTCCCGGTGCATGACGCCGGCCGCATGGGCGGCCCCCAGGGCCGAGGCAGCGGCCTCCACGAGGGCCACGGCGTCGGAGGCGGGGGTCGGCCCGCGCGAGACGAGGTCATAGAGGCTGCCGCCCGCGCACAGCTCCATGACCAGGTAGGGGCGCAGATCGGGCAGCTTGCCGGTGTCGACCAGCGAGACCACGTGAGGATGCCCCGAGATCCTCGAGGCTGCCTGCACCTCACGCATGAACCGCCGCTCATTGCGGGGATCATCCAAGGGGCGGGAGTCCACCTTGACGGCGACCGGACGCTCCAGGGAGTCCTGAACCCCGGCATAGACCGTCGCGAAGCCACCGCGCCCCAGCACTGAGGTGATCCGCACTCCGGGAATGGAGAACGGCGCAGCGCTGCGCGATCCGCTGGAGCCGCCCGAACCTGCCTCGGCCGCTGCGGGGGAGTGGGGCGAGGCTGCCTGCGAATGCGGTGGGGACGGGGGTGCCGGCCAAGGCGGCGCAGAGGCCTGGCCGGAGGGGAACTGCATGCTCACGGATGAATACTCGCCCATCTTGGGTGATTCGTGAAAGGAAGCCGACGACCCGGATTCGGGATCGCACATTTGCCCCGGCCTTCTCACTGTCCCCGCGCGAGGCCACGATCAGCGCGACGCGTCCCGAACCGCCGCTCCAGGTTGTTGCGGCTGTGCAGCCGGTGCTGGTTCTGCGCACGTCACAGGGCGTTTCAGAGTGTGGAGGATACTCAGAACGATCTACCGGGACGGTAGGGTGTGTCACATGCAAGCGCCGCGCGTCACCCTCCTGTCCTACGGATCCGGCAATGTCCGCTCAGCGATGCGTGCTCTGGAACGCGTCGGAGCGCAGGTGACCTTCTCCTGCGAACCGGACGATGTCACCGAGGCCGATGGGCTCGTGGTCCCCGGGGTGGGTGCCTTCGGCGCGGTCATGAGGCAGCTGCGGAAGGTCGATGCCCCCCGTCTCATCGAGCGGCGCCTGGCCGGTGGGCGGCCGGTCCTGGGAATCTGCGTGGGCATGCAGGTCATGTTCGAGCGCTCCGACGAGCACGGGACCGCGGAGGAGGGGCTGGGGCAGTGGCCCGGCACCGTGTCCCACTTGAGAGCCGACGTCGTTCCGCATATGGGGTGGAGTCTGGTCCGCCCTCCCTCGGGCTCCGTCCTGTTCGACGGCGTCGCCGAGGAGCGCTTCTATTTCGTCCACTCCTATGCGGCCACCCAGGACCCCGCCGAGCTGCTCGGCCCCGGTCCCACCCGCCCGCCGCAGGTCACGTGGGCCACTCACGGCCACGACTTCATCGCCGCCGTAGAGAACGGTTCCCTGAGCGCCACGCAGTTCCACCCCGAGAAGTCCGGTGACGCAGGGGCCCAGCTGCTGCGCAACTGGTTGACGACCCTCTGAGCCCCACCCGAGCCATCCCACGACCACTGCAGGAGAAACACATGCTCACTCTACTTCCCGCCGTCGACGTCGCCGATGGCAAGGCCGTCCGCCTCCTTCAGGGAGAGGTCGGCTCAGAGACGGACTACGGCAGCCCCGTCGACGCCGCCCGGGACTGGGTGCGCGCCGGGGCCGAATGGATCCACCTGGTGGACCTCGACGCCGCCTTCGGGCGCGGCTCCAACCATGAGCTGCTCGCGCGCATCGTCGGCGAGGTCGGCATCAAGGTGGAGCTGTCCGGGGGCATCCGTGATGACGCCTCACTGGCCCGGGCCCTGGCAGCCGGCGCCGCCCGGGTCAACCTGGGCACGGCGGCGCTGGAGGACCCCGAGTGGACCGAACGGGTCATCGCCGAGCACGGGGAGAAGATCGCGGTCGGCCTCGACGTGCGCGGCTCCACCCTGGCGGCCCGCGGCTGGACCAAGGAGGGCGGAGACCTGTGGGAGACCCTCGAGCGGCTCAACGCCGCAGGATGCGCGCGCTACGTCGTCACTGACGTCACGCGGGACGGCACGCTGAGCGGCCCCAACACGGAGCTCCTCACCGAGGTCTGCCAGCGCAGCCCCGCCCCGGTGGTCGCCTCCGGAGGTATCGCCCACCTCGACGACCTGGTCGCGCTGCGTCGCCTGGTGCCACTGGGACTGGAGGGCGCGATCGTCGGCAAGGCACTCTACAACGGCAACTTCACCCTCCAGGAGGCCCTGGCCGTTGCCGGTGACGAGGACAAGAGGCAGCCCTCAAAGGCTCGTTCCTGACTACTCCGGGCCTCTGGCGCCCCGGTTCCCGCATCGCCGGCATGCTCACCGGCGTCAGGGACAGGGGGACGTCAAAGGCGCTACCGTGAGGGCCGTGAGCCAGTCAGCGCAGAATCAGCAAGCAGTTCCCGCACCAGCGCATGCGCCGGTCGGCGACTCGACAGCCGAGCCCCCGCAGGACCCCCAGGTGGCGGCGGCCGTGGCCGCACGGGCCAAGCTGGAGCGTCTTCTGGCTGCACCGGCCCCCTTCGCCGACGACGACGGCTCCATCAGTCCGGAGGTGCGCAAGGCGCTGGAGGCCGTGGACCTGCCGCGTCATCAGTACCTCGATGAGCTGTGGGCGGCCCTCGTCGGCGGCCGGCTGATCGTTCCCGTGGCCGCTCACGCCCTTCCCGGACGCCTGGAGGGGAGTCTGGCGCAGTCCGCGGGCCTGCCGCATGGCCCGTCGGGCGATGGTGCGCCGCAGTTCCCGGCTCATGAGGTGCACACTGCTGACGCCTGTCAGGATGCGGCGACCCTGGCGGTGAACCTGCCCGACGGGCACATCGCCCTACCGGTGTTCACCAGCGCTGAGGCCATGAACCAGTGGCGCAGCGACGTGCGCCCCGTGCCCGTCTCGCCCCAACGAGCGGCCCAGGTCGCCTGCCTGTCCACCGACCAGCTGTGGGTGCTCGACCCCGGAAGCCGGGACCTGCGACTGCCGCGTCCCGCCGTCGTGGCCCTGGCCGGGGGAGAGGAGTGGGTGCCCTCATGGCGCAACGAACCGGTTCAGGCCGAGGTACGCGCCCAGCTCCAGGAGGTCGACGGAGTCACCGGTGTGGCCTTCGGCCCCGGTGAGAGCGCCGAGCTGCGGGTCTTCATCCGCATCGACGCCGCAGGCGGTCGCGCCGGCGTGGCCCGCAGCCTGGAGGGCTGCCAGCACGTCATGGTCAACCCGGCCTGGGGCGACCTCGTCGACACTGTGGAGCTGTGCCCGCTTCCCGCCTGATCCGAGCGGCTGGAACCCGATCTCAGGAGCGGCCCAGGATGAGGGCCTCCCACTGCTCGACCTGTCCGTAGTGGTCCTCCATCGGCCCGGCCACCTGATCGAAGCGCGCAACGACATCGCGCAGAACCTGGCCGTCCTGGGGACGTTCGTCTCTCTGAGCGATCCTGGCACAGGCCTCAGCGATCCCACGGATCTGGGCGAGATCCCGGGTCGAGACCATCACCCGACCGGGGCCCGGGTCCCTCGTGGTGCTCCAGTCGGTCCCGGCCTCACGGGAGAGGGCGGAATCGTCGTCGGACGCGCCATTCGGGTCCGTGGTCCTCACGCTGTTCCAATCCATGACTGCGGAGCGTAAGGCATCCGATTCGACCAGGCCACCGAAAATAACGTGTGTTGGAATAGTACCGATGAGCACGAAGTCGACCGCCTCAGCCCCATCTCATCCAGACCCGGCGTCAACACCCGGTTTCCGGCATGATGTCAATGGCGGTCCCCAGCCCCCGACGGGGAGTCGTGAGCCGCTGGTGAGCGCCCGCGACCTCAGTGTCGGATACGGTGACCAGCCGGTCTGCGCCCCGGCGACCTTCGATCTGCTTCCCGGCCAGGTGCTGGCCCTTGTCGGGGTCAACGGGGCCGGCAAGTCGACGATCCTGCGCACCTGCTGCGGGCTACTGCACCCGCTGGCGGGGCAGGTTCACGTACTCGGACACCTCCCGGATCCCCGCTCAGGCGCCCAGCGCACCGCCCTCGCCACGGATCTGGGGCAGGAGTCCTTCTTCCCCACCCTGACCGTCGCCGAGCACCTGCGAATGGTCTGCTTCGGGCACGGCGTCGTCGAGGCCGACGAGCGGGTCAGTGACCTGCTGGAGGACCTGGAGCTGCGACGACTCGCGGGACACCTTCCCGAGGAGCTCTCCTCGGGGCAACGGCGCCGACTGGCACTGGCGTCAGTCCTGGTCCGGCCCCGCAGGCTGCTGGTCCTCGACGAGCCCGAGCAGCGCCTGGACCGGGTGACCCGCCTGCTCCTGGCCGACATCCTCGTTGAGGAGCGCGAGGCCGGCGGGGGAGTGCTCATGGTCTCCCACGACCCGGAGATCGTCGAGGAGGCGGCCACCGACGTGCTCCTCGTCGGACGCGACACCCGGATGCTCAGCGTGGACGACGGCGTGCGCGCCATTGAGGAGGGGCTGAGATGACGCCGCTGGGTGACCGGATGGCGCCGGTCCTCTCCACCGAGCTGGAAACGATGACCTTTCCCGATGGGGCCGCGTTGCGCAGGTGGGTGCGGCGCCGTACTCGGCGGCACCTCCACGGTGTCTGGGCGCTCGTGGGGGACGTCTACTCCGTACTCCTGACACTCATCGTCGTCGTGACGATCCTGGCCCCGTATCTGCGTCGGATGGTTGTGACCCCGCCTGGTTCAGCGGTTGGGGCCGGTGCGCTCGGCGGCTTCGCCGCGGTGGGCCTCGACCCCGGGTGGGGGCTCCTGGCGCTGCTCATGCTGCTGGTGGCGGTCGGTGTCGGTTCACTCGGCCGGCTCGGCCCACTGTTCCTGCGCCCCCACGAGGCGGCCTGGTGGCTGCCCATGCCTGGAGACCGGGGCAGTCTCCTGGTGCCGGTGGCCCGCGTTGAGTACCTCATCGCGGCCACCGTAGGAGCCACGGCGGGCGTGCTCCCGGCGGTGGCGGCCGGAGGCGGCTGGCTCGCCGCCATCGCGTGGCCTGCCCTGCTTTCGGCCGGGACCTGCCTGGTCCTCACCGAACTCATCAAGGCCCAGATTCTTGACCGCTATGTCGAGCCGCTGCGGCGCCGTCTCATCGTGGCGGGGGCTGCAGCATGCCTGGCCGGTGTGGTGCTTGCCTTCCCACGCTCCTTGCTCGGCAACACGGCGGTCGCCCTGCTGGCCGGCGTGCTGGCCTTCCTGGCTGTGCTGGGATGGCGGCGGGCCAGAGGCAGCCTGGGACAGGTGCATGATGCTGCGCTCCTGGCCGTCGTCGCGCGGTCCTTCGGCGCGCACGTCTCGCTGCTGTCGTTGGACACCAGGGCCCTGGGGCGGCTGCTCTCCCCGGATCCCACCCGGCCCGCCGATCCTTCACCGCTGCGGGCGGCGCGGATCGGGAGTCGACTGCCCCGACCGCTGGGGGTGCTGATAGCAGTGGCTCAGGCGGACTGGATCCTGCTGTGCCGCCAGCGCCGGCGCCTGCTGCAGATGGGGGTCGGGCTGGCCATTGCGATGCTGCCGCTCCTGTCCGGGGCGGTCGGCGCCCCGCTGCGCGCCGTCGGGTACCTCATCGGAGGCTGGATCGCGACCCTGGCCGTTGCCGAGCCGGCGCGCCAGGCCTGGTTCGACGGCGGTCCTGATGCCTCCTGGCCGGTGGCGCCGTGGGTGGTGCGAGCAGGCCACCTGCTCGTGCCGGCCGTCCTCATGAGCGCCTGGTCCCTGCTGAGCCTGGCTCCCGCCATGGCGGCCCTTGGGGCTGCGGCCGCCTGGAATGGGCTGGCCATCGTGGTTGCCCTGGCCCTGGTGAGCGGCTGGGCCTGGGCCGGGGCGGCGCTGCGCTCCGGGTACCGGGAGATGCCCGACTTCGCCGCCGGGCTCGTCGCCTCTCCCATGGGGTCCCTGCCGCCGGGAGTGCTGCAAATGCTGACTCAAGGGCCCGACGCCGTCGTCGTCGGAGCACTGACCGTGGCGCTGGTCGCCAGCGGTATGGCGGTGCCGACGACGATGCTCCTCGGGATCCAGGCCGCAGCCGGTGCCGTCGTCGTCATGTGGGGAGTCCGCACGAACCGCCGGGCCTCCTGACGACCTGCCTCGCCTCGACGCAGGCCTCACACGTGGGAGGACTCACGTCAAGAGGGGCGAGGACACGGTGGGAGAGCGAGCCCGTGTCCTGGTAGTATCCCTCACTGACCACCCGGGGTTCGCCCCGGTGCGCAAGCGGAGCGATCCCACCTGGGTTCCTTTCGGGAATCGGGTTCATGCGAGGGTGACCAGCCCTTCGCGGTCTCTGCTCGGCCACGGCCGTGCGGTGATCGCGCTCATCACGAGGCCTCCGACCTGCGCGGCAGGAACGGGGGCCTTTCCTCGTTCCGCAACCATCCGCGACTCAGAGTGAGGAACCGACATCAGCGAGCCCCGTATCAACGAACGGATCCGCGTTCCCGAAGTGCGTCTCGTCGGCCCCAGCGGCGAGCAGGTCGGCGTTGTCCGCGTGGAGGACGCCCTGCGTCTGGCTGAGGAGGCCGATCTCGACCTGGTCGAGGTGGCACCCGACGCCCGCCCTCCGGTGTGCAAGCTCATGGACTACGGCAAGTTCAAGTACGAGTCGGCCATGAAGGCGCGCGACGCGCGACGCAACCAGGCAAACACCCAGCTCAAGGAGATCCAGTTCCGCCCCAAGATCGATGAGCACGACTACGCCACCAAGCGCGGCCACGTCGAGCGATTCCTCAAGGGCGGGGACAAGGTCAAGTGCATCGTCCGCTTCCGCGGCCGTGAGCAGTCTCGGCCCGAGCTCGGTATCAGGCTCCTGCAGGGCCTGGCCGAGGAGATGGCCGAGCTGGGCACTATCGAGTCCCACCCCCGTCAGGACGGCCGCAACATGGTCATGGTCCTGGCCCCGGTCCGCAAGAAGGCTGAGGTCAAGTCCGACCAGCGCCGCCGCCGCGAGGAGGCCCGCGCCGCCCGCCGTGCCGAGAAGCATGCGGGCCGGGCGCCCAAGGGCGCCAAGGCCTCGGACGGGGCGCCTGCCGGCGAGAACGCCTGAGAGCGCCTGAGGGTGCACTCGACACTCACCTGACACCACTGACCCACCCCCTCGCCACCGTGAGCGGGGTCCGCAGTCCCGGCGACCACTGGTCTCCCAGGGACCGAGAAGAGGAAATTACCCATGCCGAAGAACAAGACGCACTCCGGTGCCAAGAAGCGCTTCCGGGTCACCGGCAGCGGCAAGCTCATGCGCGAGCAGGCCAACAAGCGCCACCTGCTGGAGGTCAAGTCCTCCCGCCGCAAGCGCAAGCTGTCCCAGGACCAGCCGGTCGCCCCGGCCGACGTCCGCCAGGTCAAGAAGCTGCTCGGTCGCTGACCGCCCAACCCACCAAGGAGTCTCACCATGGCACGTGTGAAGCGGGCTGTTAACGCCCAGAAGAAGCGTCGTTCCGTTCTCGAGAAGGCCTCGGGCTACCGCGGCCAGCGCTCGCGCCTCTACCGCAAGGCCAAGGAGCAGGTCACCCACTCCGGCGTCTACGCGTTCCGCGACCGTCGCGCCCGCAAGGGCGACTTCCGTCGCCTGTGGATCCAGCGCATCAACGCTGCCGCCCGCGCCGAGGGCCTGACCTACAACCGCTTCATCCAGGGTCTTGGCCTGGCCGGCGTGGAGATCGACCGCCGTATGCTCGCAGAGCTGGCCGTCAACGAGCCCGCGGGCTTCAAGGCCCTTGTGGAGGTGGCCCGCAAGGCCCTTCCCGAGGACGTCAACGCCCCCAAGGCCTGATATTGGCCAGTAGACAGATGGTCTACTGATCGATACCTTTCAACAGCGGTGGCGCTACCTGATCGGGTGGCGCCACCGCTGTTGACGTCCTCTAAATGTCACGTATGTTGTGTTGGGTGGCTTCAGGCGCACGTGTGTTCAAGTGACCGTGGGACGGACACAACGTTAGAGTTTGCAGAGTAAGTCTCGATACAGAGTCTGTATCAACCGAAACCGCGCAGATCTCTACAGCACGCACGTATCATGAATGAAGGGTTGAATCCAGGAGCAGAATCCGCACAGACGTGAATAAAACCCGCAGTTCTAAAATTGCCCAAGACTGCACATAATGAAATGAAAAAACTTGCTTTCGAGGCGGTATTTTAATCCGCGAGAAGCTTTTCAAGAGCGTCTACTAGTTTGTCAATTTTCACGTCTGAATTTACTTCAAAGGTCAAATGTTTGGACATCGAAGGAGAATCCACTGATACTTCAATTCTGCCCCCTTCTTTCTTCGAGCGGCCAATCAATAGTCCGGCATAGTATTCAAGTACTGCAGGAGTTTGGAGTAGCGTAACCCACACCGAAGCCTCATTTGCGCCGACAATAAGCCACTCCGAAAATGTTCCCCGTTGCATTCCAGAACGTCTAGCGTATCCCTGTTCAATAAGGGAATCGGCGAGAGATTCGGGAATGGAAATATTAATCACGACGAGAATCCTTCCTGCTTTAGTATGCCTGATACATCGCCCAAATGAGTGGGTGGGGCCAAGCTGTTCTAGTCGACTCTGGTTCACCACCTCTGAGGGAATAGTTTCTCCAGTCCAAGTATACTCTATTCTGTAGCATTGAGAGGCCTTTGTATAGAGGGGGGCTATCTACACTGACCTGCGTAAGCATTCCATCGAAGCGAGATGTGAATGGATCGTCAAGAATGTCAATTGACGTTGCAATCACTTCAGAGGCCCCACCTCCCTCAATGCAAGCCGCAGCTAGACCGATTGCTTCGCCAGCAAGTTGACCCGTTCCTGAGCTTGAACAACACGACAGAATGACCCTTGTCGGAAGCGGAAACCACGGTTTGCCATCCTCGAATTTTCCGAATAACTGACCAACAGCAAGGAAAGAAGACTCGTCACTCTCGGAAGTTCCTATTGGTGTGGGGAACTTAAAATATGCGTCAGCAGGGCTTCTTCTTGATTCTAAATGACCTCGATAGTACAGCACTCCAGCGGGATGGTTGACGAAACTATTTACTGCATACTCCCAGACACTATTGCCATGCTGTAAGATGGGACCACTAAAAATTTCCTGAGAAACGCTAAACTCCGGGGGAGGCTGAGTCGTCAACCGACCATCCGGATTGTCTATAACCAAAAGCAAAGGTATGGACTCAGAATGCAAGTGCTTACGGCTTGCCGAGCTAAGTCTCGCTGAAAGCCAGTGATGAATGTCGGTTGATTCAATTAAAGACGAACTGACGCCTGTGTGAGCTATGCGAAAAATAGGCCACGGCAAAGGGGGGATCTGGAAATCTGTCGATATAGTTAGCGTAGTTCTAGTCTCAGAACCAAAGATTACATTCTTGACGCAATCTGGAATAAGAGTCCCTAGTGTTTCGGTAATCCAGGTCTCTTCCGGAGTTCCCCATTCCCTCAGGTAGTGGAATAAATCGATTTCGGGAAACTGATCTGTGTCGGAGTGTAACTTAGTGAAGTATTGTTCGAAGGTATTGATTATTTCACTAAGATCGCGATTTTGAGTTAGGCTGAGTTCGCCACAACCCAGAGGAATTCCGTTCGATGCTGCTGCCCAGAATATAGATGACTTTACCCTGGCGTAGGACAATGATAATGGCAAACCGAGCAACTCATCGGTGTCATGAGCGCTTTGATTTATCGAAGTCATGGAGTAGCAGGTAGTAATTTCATGCCATACATCCAGAATCAAGCTTGGAGCGAAAAGATCGTCGTTCTGAGTGGTGTTTCCGGCATCCGAATTAGGTTCTCTGGGGGCGGCTAGCGGCTCTTCCTCAACCTCTTCAATGCTGGCATCGACGGTCACTTTCAAACGGTGGTCTTCTATAAACTGCGCCATTCCTCTCGCGTCATTCAGTTCCAAATAGCTCTTAAGTGCTATTGTCCTAGACTTATCGTATCGTTCAAACACCGATTTCCTGGATGTCGGCAGGCAGGGCTGTAAAAGCAGGTATTCACTTAGCTTGAGTGCATAGTTTGCGTTGTCGCGAGCCGACGCAAAGTCGTTCTTTGCGAAAGAAATCTGTGCTTCAAACTGGAGTATGAGTGATTCAACCCAGGGTTCGCATGATGCAAATAGCTTTCGTAGTGCTGAAACTACCTGTTCCGCAGTTTCTGTGTGGTGTTGCTTTAGGAGGGTTTCAATGACTCTTTCAGCGGCTAGCAATGCAAGTAGGGGATCGTTTTGACCGAGCAGGCATATATCACCGAGAAGATCTTGTGGAGATGTTTTTTCGGCAAGGCGGTCGTGGAAGCATCGATATAAGGATTGTAGGTGCGCAGAGTACTGTATGACGTCTTCGATCATGTCGTCTACAAGTTCGATAAGCTCTGGGTTTTTGGAAAGGTATGCGCACGCGGCGGAGAGTTGAGTGAGTCGCTGTACCAGTAATCTTTGTTTGGCTGTGGCCCAAGCGTATCCGAAGGCATCGAATGCGTTATCGAATTCTCCGGCTTTAAGGTACTCCATCCCCACAATTTGAAAGCAGTTTGAAAGAATAGAGTCTTTGTGGATTTTTTTATAGTGATCGTCGTTGAAAAATCGTCCGCACATGATGGGCAGGACACTGCATAGTGTTTCAAATCTGTCTCGCTTTGGGAACTCTCCAAGCAGGTCGAGGTATTGCTGAAGCTGATATATTTCAGCCAGGTCTCCCCAGCTTTCTGAGCGGACGTCATTAAGGAAGGTAGTGAGTTTGGCGGATATCTCTCTCGCTTTATTTATGTTGCTCTCGTTTAGGTTGTCGATTGGTATGGCAGCAACTTTTATTGCCTTGCGGTGAGTTCTGCGCAGCTTCCAAGGCCACCTGGTGTCTCCGTATTGCGTTATATTTAAATATGTTTCTGGGACAAGCGATGACATTGTGTTTCCTGTTGCTATTCTCGAAATGTTGCGTTTGGCTTGAAGTTTGCTGTGTATTCTAGGTGTTGATTGACAGCGTTAGCGCGTGTTGTCGAGTGGTGGTTTGGAGCCTCTGTCAATCATTCTGGTATGGAGTGGTGTGAGTGGGGTGTGGCGCAGTTGAAGAACTTGGAAGCCGATCACAGCTGAGGTCTAGTGCCATGGTAGGTGATGGGTGTGTGTAGAGTCACCACCTGATGCGATGTGAGGTGATGAAAGGTTGTTGGGTCTGGGGCGACATACTGTTGATGTTCTGCCCTTCGTCTTGCTCTCCCGTAGGATGTCGCTATGAAATTTGCGGTATCTGAGGACCCTGACGAACTTCTAGATGACTCCGCCGAGCGTCCGCATGCCCGCGGGCCGCGGCGGCGCACCGTCAGTGAGGGCCCGGCCGCCGGCCACGAGGTGCTGAGCAATCCGACCTCGGCCCGAACCTCCCGGGTGGCGGGCCTGTCCCGCCGCAACTCGCGGACCAAGCATCGGCGCTTCCTCGTCGAAGGACCCCAGGGCGTGCGCGAGGCCGTCCGGCACGCCCCCGGCCGCGTGCTCGACGTCTACCTCACCGAGGCGGCCCTCGAGCGCCACAGCGATATCTGGGACGAGGCCGTGGCCGCCGGGCTCTACGTGCACGTCACCACCCAGCAGGTCATGGACGCCATGAGCCCCGACGCCCAGGGCCTCCTCGCCGTCGTGGCCACCGAGGAGGCCACCGGCTCCGAGGCGCTGGCCGCCGCCCTGGAGGGGGCCAGGCTCGTCGCCGTCCTCACCCAGGCCCAGGACCCCGGGAACGCAGGCACCATCATCCGGGCCGCCGACGCCGCCGGCGCCGACGCCGTCGTCCTCGTGCGCGGCAGCGTGGACCCCACCGCACCGAAGGTCGTGCGCTCCACCGCCGGAAGCCTCTTCCACCTGCCCGTGGTCACCGGCGTTGCCCTCGACGACGCCGTCACCGCTCTCCACAACGCCGGACTCACCGTCCTCGCCGCCGACGGACGCGGGGACTTCGACCTCTTCGAGGCCGAGTCCCTCCTGGAGGCCCCCAGCGCCTGGCTGCTCGGCAACGAGGCCCACGGACTGCCATCAGAGGCGCTGAGCCGAGCCGACGCCGTCGTCTCCATCCCCATCTACGGCAAGGCGGAGTCCCTCAACGTCGCCGCGGCCGCAGCCGTCTGCCTCTACGCCAGCGCCCGGGCACAGGCCCAGAACTCTGGCCGCAGCTGACTCACAGCAGCTCGCAGATCGCCTCAGCGGCCCGGCCCGGTCCGTCGAGTCCCTCCATGAGCCCGGCCATCCGCCTGGCGCGTGAACGCATGCCGTCGTCGGCCAGGGCCTGGCGCACCAGCTCCGCCCAGTCGGTCCTGCGAGTCTCCCGTTGCGACACGAGCCTGGCCGAGCCGAAGGCCGCACAACGCTGCACGTTGAAACGCTGCTCGAACTGCAACGGAATCCCGATGAAGGGCCACCCCTGGACACAGCTGGTCTGTACCGTTCCCTCCCCGCCGTGAGTGATGGCCAGGTCGACAGCGTCGCCCAGCTGGTGGGCCGGAAGCCAGTCAGTGACGTGGATATTGTGTGGAAGAGTCTCCAGGTCCTCCTGGCGAAGGTGTGAACGTACCGGAGCCAGTACCTGGCAGTCCGCCCGGCCCAGGCCTGCCAGCACGTGAAGGACGAGGTCACGGTTCCCCGATGAGCCCATGGCGAAGTACACCAGGGGCTGGGGGCCGGCGGCCAGGTCGGCCAGGAACTCGGGGAGCTCCCCGGGCAGCTGGGCGTAGACCGGCCCCACCACCCGGTGCCCCTGAGGCATCCTCAGCCACTCGGGCAGCAGGTGCGGGGCAGTAGCGATGAGATTGAGATCGGCAGTGAGCCCGTTGAGCACCCCCTGGGGCAGCGAGACGCCATTGGCCCTGGCCACAGAATGGAAGGAACGAGGCAGGGGGAGCCGCGTCCCGAGCGCATGGAGCGCGTGAGCGGCCACGTTGTCGACCAGGCACTCCTCCGGGGAGGTACGGGGCAGGAATCCGGTGGCCCCGGCGGCGCGCGCTGCTTCCAGGTGCGCCAGGGAGTAGGCGAAGGGCCGTACGAAAACCAGCGGCACGCACTCCGCCCGCGCAGAAATAAACTGGCTGGGAGTTACTCCGATGACAACGGCGTCCGGACGCAAGGAACGCAGCAGGACGCGCTCACTCGTCACCCGCTGGGCGAGCATCTTCTCCGTGAACGGGTGACGCAGACTGCGGCCCTGGTCGAAGTCCAGCGCCAGCCTTCCCTCCTCCTCACTGAGGTAGGGGGTCAGCAGGCGGAACTCGAAGCCCGCGGCCCTGATGTACTCAGTGTTACGTGGCGAGAAGCCGGCGAAGACGCACTCGACGTGCGAAGGCATCCGGCGGGCCACCTCGATCGCACGGGTCACCTCGGCGAAGTTGAATGTCTCCGGAGCGAAGAGGACGCGCGACGTCCTGCGGCGTACAGCTACCACATCTCCAGTGGTGCCTTGAGGCATGATCGGCTCTCCTTCTGAGAGCGAGGGGTGCCACAGTGCGGGTGAGCCCTCATCGTTGTTCTATTGTACGTCTTGTACAACCGGGGGAGAGAGTAGCACGTTCGCGCCTACGCGAACGCCTTTTTTACGATGGGTTCGAAATACTGGAAGAAAGTGTGAGCGGCCCCGGGGAAGGTCTGAGTCTCGATGCGGCTCGGTTCGCCCTTAGTGCTCGCCCTCAGCGGTCGCTCACCGGCTCGGGGGTGTGCTCGGCGCCCTGGCGAGCCTGGGACACCAGGCTCCGCAGTGTCTGGGCGGACATGTTCGTGATGGTCTCCTGGCTGATCTCGGGGTGATCCAGCCAGGCCAGGCACAGGGAGATCATGGTGCTGATCCACACGTGGGCGGCGAACATGGCGCGCGCGTCGGGCTCGGGGATGCCCATGAGCATGAGGACGAGGCGTTCGTAACGCTCGAAGCTGGTGGCCAGCGCGGCCGCGATCTCAGGGTCCTGGTCAAGACCTCCGGTGTGAAGCGCTCGAAGGCTGTCTGGCCTGGCCTTCACGTAGCCCGCGAACGTGGAGATCGCCCCTTCCAGGGTCAGTGCCGTCTGCTGCTCGACCAGGCCGTGAAGGTGAAGGATCTCGTACTCCACGATGGCGCGGGCGAAGGCCATCTTGGAGGGGAAGTAGTGATAGAAGAGCGTGCGTGAGACACCGGCCCGCTTGATGATCTCGTTGACGTGAGTGCGGTCGAGCGTCCCCTCCGCGAACAGCTCGACGCCGACTCTCACCAGCTCCTCCCGACGCTGCTCGGGCTGGAGTCGGCGGCGCGGATCGGTGGTATTCGCGGGGCTCATGCAGATGAGACTACGACCGCGTGGTCGGCGTACGCGGTTAGGCGCTCTGTATGGCGTGTGAGCATCGTCCCAGGTTCGGGGGAGTTGTGAGACGGTTGACGCTCCGGTTGGAGACGGTGCTACTCTTCCTGACGAGAGGTTGGAACTCTCTGATATGTGTAGGCCGACACAAGCCAAGGAGGAATGCAGTGCGCATGCGGATGTGTTGCTGTTGCTGTCGATGAGACAGATGACGCTCCCATACCCATGTTGAGACGAGGTACTCGTGACCGCATCCGCACCCTCTCCTGACCAGACCGCCGCAGACCGGGACGATGACGTCCTGGTGCGGATCAGCAACGTCACCAAGTACTACGGCCGTTTCAAGGCTCTCGACGACGTCTCCCTCGACATCCACCGTGGTGAGGTTGTCGCCGTCATCGGCGCCTCCGGATCGGGCAAGTCGACCCTATGCCGTACCGTCAACCGCCTCGAGCCGATCCAGGAAGGGCAGATCGAGATCGACGGAATCCCGCTGCCTCAGGAGGGCCGGGCCCTGGCTCAGCTGCGCGCCGAGGTGGGAATGGTCTTCCAGTCCTTCAACCTCTTCCCGCACCGCACGGTCCTGGACAACATCACCCTGGCGCCCATCAAGGTGCGCGGCATCCCCCGGGGGCGGGCTGAGGAACGTGCCCGTGAGCTGCTGGCCCGAGTCGGCCTGGAGGACCAGGCCGACAAGCGTCCTTCTCAGCTCTCCGGAGGTCAGCAGCAGCGCGTCGCCATCGCCCGCGCGCTGGCGATGGACCCCAAGCTCATGCTCTTCGATGAGCCCACCAGCGCCCTGGACCCGGAGATGATTAACGAGGTCCTCGACGTCATCAAGGACCTGGCGGCCTCGGGTATGACCATGCTCGTCGTCACCCACGAGATGGGCTTCGCCCGCTCGGTCGCCGACCGGGTCGTCTTCATGGACGGCGGCCAGATCGTTGAGTCCGGCCGGCCCGCCGAGTTCTTCTCCTCCCCGCGCACCGAGCGCGCCCGCGACTTCCTCTCCAAGGTGCTCAGCCACTGAGCCCCGAACCGCATCCTCTCCCGAGTGCGGCGACCACCGCAGGCCCAGCGCCTGGGACGGCCCCTCCCCGTCCGAACGAAAGGAACACCATGACCACCCTCTCCCGCCGCGGACTCCTGGCCACGACCGGCGCCCTCTCCCTGGCAGGCGTCCTGGCCGCCTGCGCAGACACGGGCGCCGATGGCAAGGCCGTCGCCTCGTCGTCGGCTTCCGACGCCGACTACGACAAGGCCATCAACTCCGGTCCGGTGGCCGCCGCCGACGTCGTGGCCGCCTCCCCCTGGGCCGCCTCCGTGAAGCAGGCGAAAAAGCTCGTCACCGGTGGGACCAAAACCTCCGAGGTCTTCTCCTGGGAGGACTCCAAGACGAAGAAGATCTCCGGCTTCGATGCGGCCATCGCCCAGGCGCTGGCCCGCTACATCATCGGCGGAGACGACGCCCGCTCCCTCCTCGAGGTCCAGCAGGTCACCTCCGAGACGCGCGAGACCGTCCTGACCAACGGTACGGTCAAGGCCGTCATCGCCACCTACACGATCACCCCGGAGCGGGCCAAGAAGATCGACTTCGCAGGCCCCTACTACGCCTCCAGCCAGGCCATCCTGGTCAAGGCCGATAACAAGGACATCACCGGCGTCGACACCCTCACCGGGGACGTCGCGGTCCAGTCCAACTCCTCGTCGGCCGCCGCCCTGAAGAAGTACGCCCCCAAGGCCACCGCCAAGCCCTTCGACACCCAGGCCAAGTGCGTCGCCGCCGTCGAGAGCGGGCAGGTCAAGGCCTACGTCGTGGACCAGTCCCTGCTCAAGAGCGAGGTCCTGTCCAATGACAAGGTCAAGATCGTCGGTGAGACCTTCGCCGAGGACCCCTACGGCATCGGACTTCCCAAGGACTCCGGGGCACAGGCCTTCGTCAACACCTTCCTCAAGACGATCGAGGATGACGGCACCTGGAAGAGGATCTGGGAGGCGACGATCGGCAAGTCCCTCGGTGGTGACGCTCCTCAGCCCCCGGCCCTCGGCTCGGTGCCCGGGTCCTCGGCCGGCGGCGACGCGACCGCGCAGAGCTCCTGAACGTCCTCATTGCCTGTCAGGCTCGCTGCGTCGTCGGCCTGAGCGGACTCGCCGCAGGGCCGACGGCGCGGCAGCCGATAGCATTCCCGTCATGGTGACGACCTGCATCGTTCAAGGAGGCGACTGTGAGTGCCATTACCGACAATCTCCCCGCTATCGGTTGGGGGCTGCTGGTCACGCTGGTGATCTCCGTCCTGTCCTACCTGGGTGGGCTGCTCCTGGGGTCGCTTATGGCCATCTTCCGGGTCGGTCCCATTCCTCCGCTGCGTGCGCTGGGTGCGGCGTGGGTGACGGTGGCCTGCAATATCCCCAATCTGTGCCTCATGGTGCTTGTCGGCCTGGCGCTGCCTCATGTTGGTATCACCATCCCGCTGTTCTGGTCGGTGATCGTGGCGCTGGTCTTCTCCTCATCGGGATTCGTGTGTGAGACGGTCCGCAGCGGGATCAACTCGGTGCCCAAGGGGCAGATTGAGGCCGCCCGTGCACTGGGCATGCCCTTCGGGCTCATCATTCGCGGCATCGTCCTGCCTCAGGCGCTGGCCCGCACGATCCAGCCACTGGTCAACATCTTCATCGCCTGCCTCATCGGCTCCTCGCTCGCCGCGGCGATCGGCGTCGTCGAGCTGACGGCCGTGACGCAGAGAATCAACCAGGAACGAGCCGCGGGAGTCATCACCTTCCTCACCTCCGGCCTTACCTACCTGGCCATCGCCTTCGCCGCCACGAAGGTCGGCGGGCTCCTTGAGAGGCGCCTCGAGTTCATGGGGAGGGGGCGAGCATGAGCTCAGACATCATGCCGATGACAGAGCCCCGTCCACGCCGTCAGCGGAGTCAGAGCTCCGGGGTGGCGGATGCGGCACTGCTCTTCGATGAGCCCGGGCCGCGGGGGCGCATCCTGATCGCCATCGGATCAGTCGTCGCCGTCATTGGAATCGCGGCGCTGGCGGCCGCGGTCCTCTACCGGCTGGACCTCGCGGGACAGCTCGACTATCCCAAGTGGCGCTACTTCCTGGGGCAGTCGGTGGTCAGCCAGCTCCTGGAGGCGGCCAGGACCACGTTGACCCTGGGAGGCGTTGCCGCGGTGCTCACCTTCCCTCTGGGAATCGCCTTGGGCTGGCTCCGCTTGCTGGACAACCGCCCCATCAAGTGGCTGATAGGCCTGTGGATCGATGCCATGCGGGCGGTGCCGATGCTGCTGCTCGTCTACTTCTTCCTCTTGGTGGTTCCCCGCTTCGCCACGATCTCGGACTTCTGGAAGCTGGCACTGCCCATCGTCATGTGCACCTCGGCGACGACGGCGGAGGTCTTCCGCTCCGGTGTTCGGGCGCTGGACCGTGGCCAGACGGAGGCCGCTTGGGCACTGGGGATGAGTCCATCGCTCACGATGCGCCTCATCCTGGCGCCGCAGGCCCTGCGCCTCATGCTCCCAACCCTTATCACGCAGATGGTGACCATCATCAAGGGGACGACGCTGGCATACGTGCTCGCCTACCCCGAGCTCATGTATCGCGGTTCCACCATGATCGGCCAGGCGAAGATCGATGCCCATTTGTCGGTCTTCTTCCAGACCTACGTCATCATCGCCGTGCTCTACATCATCGTGAACTGGTCCCTGGGGGCGCTGGCCCGCTACATCGAGTCGCGTACCCGCTGAGGGCGGGGCGACCTTTTGCCTCACCCTCAGCGGGAGGAGTCATCTCTTAGGAGGGTGCCACTGGCGAGAGGTTGCAGTGACGTGCGGCATTTTGCATCTCGATGTCATAGGTGATGATGGCGTCTGCTTGAATATCCAGTGCCACTGTCAGGTGGATGGCGTCTGCTGCCCTCAATCCCAACGATGTTCTAGCTGCGTCAATGAGCTTCGACCTTGATATGTCGATGAGGTTGATCCCTGAAAGGAGAGATGCGACCGTCTCCTGATCGAGTTCACTACGTCGTCGAGCGGCGCAGTGGAGCTCAGTGTGCAGGAGGAAAGAGGAACATAGTGAGTCTCCGTCGGTTGTATGCGATGTGAGCCAGGCAGCCAGTGGCTCAGACTCCTTCTCCTCAATGAGGAGCTTCAAGGCCGCGGAGGTATCGAGGTAGTAGACGCTCATTGTTCCCCGCGAAGATCGTCCAGTACGTCTTGGGAACTCACGTCTGCTGTGCGTTTCAGGGCCCTGAAGTCGACATGCGTCGCTTCACGGACCGCTCCTTGCCACTTGAGGATGGAGAGCCGGTCCCGGGAAATAGGCGAGAGTATCGCAACAGGTTCACCATTGTTGGTGATCTCAAACGTTTCACCAGCCTGAACTCGGTGGAGGATCGCGGCGCTGTTGTTGCGCAGTTCCCGGTGCATGATCGTCTGCATGTACATCACCCCGTAGCAACTGTAGCACCGCCTTCCGTCGTCAGGTGGGCAGGTCGCGTCGGGTGTAGGCGACCAGGCCGGTCATGATGCCGATGAGGTCGACCGTGGCGTGGGCGGACCAAGGTTCGTTCCTCGCGTCGGGGCCGGTGAGTGTACCTGGGCTAGGCCTCGTCTTGACCTGTTGCCGTAGCGGCGTGAAGGAGGGAAGGCAGGAACCTATCCAAGGCTTGTTGATCGTCGGGGGTGAGGTGTGTGCGCAGGTCGGCGTCGAGTCTGCTGGCGACGTCGGTGGCAGCCTTCAATAGTCTGCGCCCTTCGTCGGTGATCTCGATGGTCTGCACTCGACGATCGCTCCGACTGCGTGTCCTGCGCACGGCACCGGCGCTGGTGAGCTGGTCGACCAGTGTGACCACCAGGCTTGGGGCGACATGAAGTTGTGTGGCGATCTCGCGTTGAGAGGTCGCCACTCCGGCGTCGACGACGGCAAGCAGTCCCACTTGTTTGTGGGACAGGCCGATGTGCTCGATATGTCTCGAGAAGGACTGGGTGATCTGGCTGCCCGTGACGCCGAGCTGGAAGCATGTTGAGGACAGGATTGTGTGGCCATCTTCTCCGGTCATGAGAACAACGGTACAATACAGAACGATTCAGAAGTGAACGATAAGGGGTGGTCCTCATGCCGTGGTGGCTTGCGTTGCTGAACTCGGCGTTGGGAATCGTCTGTGCAGGGTTCGGTGTCGGTGCGGTGATCCGTCCGCAGGCACTTGCGCCGTCTGGCTATGGCGGGCGAGAGGGGCGTTTCTATCCGGCCATGTACGCGGCTCGAGGCATCCCGCTCGGATTGCTGGTCGCTGTTGTTGTCTGGCTGGATCCTGCTCGGCCGCTGACCTTGCTTGTCCTGGTCGCAGCGGCGGTCGCCCAGCTAGGAGACGTCGCTATCGGTGTCGTGCACCGCGTGCCGGGAATGGTTGCGTTCCCTCTTGTCGTGGCCCTTCTTCACCTGGTCACTGCGGCCTGTGTGCTCTGAGAGCAACAGAAGATGACGAGGTAGAGAATGCGTCTTGTTGTCAGGCGGGCAGGTCGCGTCGGGTGTAGGCGACCAGCCCGATCGTGATGCCGATGAGGCCAACCAGGGCCTGGACGGCCAAGGGCTTCCAGTCCGGGGTTCCGACGACGTCGAGATGGTGGCCGAGCACGCTGAGATCCTTGGCCCAGTCCTTGAGCTCGACGAGTCCGCCGAAGAACTGGGCGAAAGCGCTCCAGGTGACGGCCGCCCAGGACAGGCCGGCCAGTTTTGGTGCCAGACCCACCAGGGCCGTCGCGATCCCGATGGCTGCCACCATGCCGGGCAGCTGGCTCACGGTGAACACGAAGGATCGCGCCACGGCGTGGTCGTCGGTGAGCTGAGTCGCCGTCGTCGCCGCCAGAACCGTCGCCGAGACCAGCAGCAGGACGATTGACTCGATCAGTGCGCACAGAACCTGGGAGAGGAGCACTCGGCCACGACTCACCCCGACGGCCAGCTCGACCTCCACCAGTCCCGCGCGCTCCAGGCCCGCCAACCCGTTCACCCGTCGCACTGCCGCCACGGCCACAAGCAGCGTCGTGACCACCGTCATGAGGGACATGAACTGCTCCACCGGGGACCCCACGGCCATCTTGCCGACCCAGGAGGCCGTCGGAGAACCGGGGGCCAGCAGATCCTTGATGCTGCCGGACACCGAGCCGTACAGGAGTGCCAGAGCCGTCGAGGCCAGGGCCCAGCCGACGAGGCTCCGCCATGACAGGCGCCCGAGCAGATCCATGTGCCCCCGCACCCGCCACCGGCGCCGAGACGAGCTGCGGTCGGGCAGGTAGCCGTCCAGGTACTCACGGCGCGCGGCGAGCACTGCGGCGCTGAGCATCACAGCGATGGCGATGGCGCAGCAAGCCAGGAGCACCGCGAACCGGTCATCGGTGTAAGGGCGCACGAGGTCGCGCCACCCCAGGGGAGTCAGCCACCGGAGCCAGTCCGAGTCGGTGCTGTCGGAGATTTGGTCGGCGCTCACCCGCATCGCGAAGGCGAGTGCGAGCACCAGCATGGACAGGCCCCTGGCCTGGCCCACTTGACGACCCAGCTGGCAGGCCACTGCCGCGATAGTCGAGAACGCCCAGCCCGTCACGCAGATCGTCCCGGCCAGTGCCCAGGCCCCGCTCACCGTCAGCTCCTCGATGCTCCCGGTCTGCCAGGTCAGAAGGCCTCCGACGCCCGCAGACAGGGCGCCGACCACCGCCCAGACCAGGGCCACCGGTACGAGAAAAGGAACCGACCTGCCCGCGCCCGTGGCGCGCAGAACCTCGACGAGCCCCTCATCCTCATCGGCCCGCAGTACCCGGCAGGTCAGCAGAATCGCCATGAGTGCGGTGCACACGAGCAGGAAGGTCCCCGTCTCCCACTGCAGGAGCTGGCCGAGCCGGCCGGGCAAGGGGACATAGCCGTAGAGCAGGCGAGTCCCCGGAGACTTGCGCATCTGCTCGATGAGCACTGTCCGGGTCGCCAATGAGGGGTAGACGCTCTCGTAGCTCGGTGCGGTGACACCGACCAGTAGCCACAGGGGCACCAGCCAGGCCACGATCTGAAACCGGAATCGTCTGAGCAGAATCCGCAGGTAGGCGTCCCAGCCGGCAAGGGCGCTGGTTGCGTTAGAGCTGATAGTTGGTGCTGACGCGCCCGCAGCTGTGCTCAATACGGCGCTCATCAGGCCTCCTCGTAGTGACGCAGGAAGAGATCCTCCAAGCTGGCCGGCTCGCAGGTGACGTCCTGGATCCGGTGCTCGCCCGCCAGGCTCAGCACCGCCGGCACCTGCTCCGCCGCCACCTCAAGGCTCAGGCGGCCACCATCCTCGACGACGTCGAGCCCCAGGGCCTCCACCGCCTGCCTGACGGTGCCGAGCTTGTCGCTTGCGGCCCCCAGCTCGATGCGGGTGCGCGACAGCCGCCGCAGGGTCCCCAGGTCGCCCTGCTCGACGACCCGGCCGTCCTTGATGATCGTCACCGCACTGCACAGGCGCTGGACCTCGGCCAGGATGTGACTGGAGAGCAGAACCGTGCGGCCCTCGGCAGCGGCTCTGGCAACCTCCTTGGTGAAGACCCGTTCCATGAGCGGATCCAGGCCGCTGGTGGGCTCATCGAGCACCAGCAGGCTCGTGGGCGCGGCCAGGGCGGCCACGAGTGCCACCTTCTGCCGGTTCCCCTTGGAGTAGGTCCGTACCCGTTTGCTCGGATCCAAGTCAAAGCGCTCAATGAGCTCGGCCTCCCGCTCGGCGTCGCGAGAGCCGCGCAGCCCGGCCAGGGCGTCGAGCACCTGGCCACCGGTCAGGGCCGGCCACAGCGCCACGTCACCGGGAACATAGGAGACCTGCCGGTTGATGAGCGCGGCCTGCCGCCACGGCTCGCTGCCCAGCACGCTCACGCTTCCACCATCGGGCCGGTAGAGCCCCAGCAGGACACGGATCGTGGTGGATTTCCCCGCCCCGTTGGGGCCGAGGAAGCCGTGGACGCTGCCCGCCTCCACCGTCAGGTCCAGGCCGTCGAGCGCCCTGAAGCGCCCGAAGTGCTTGACCAAGCCGCACACGCGCACCGGCGGCTCGCCGCCGGAGCCCAGGTCACGAACCGCGGTGGGAGAGGAGTCCGTGGTGGGCTCATCCCTATCCGAGCGGGACGTCGCTGCTGACATACTCGTTGCCTTCTGCGCCTTGGCGCTCTTGACTCTCACAGCACTGGTTCCTCTCCCGCCGAGCGGCGGATTGTTGCGGCGAAGTCCGGATCGGTGAGCATGAGCTCGATGAGCTCAGCCACGAAGGCCTGCTGAGCAGGATGGGGGTAGCTGCAAGTGGTCAGCACATGGGTCAGTCGCCACATAGCGCGCCCCAGGGCTCCCGAGGGAAGATCGTTCAGGACTGCCAGGGCGTGCTTCTTGTGGCGGCACGCCAGTGTCCAGCTGTTGTGCGCGAGCCGGTGCGCCTCAGCGCGCCCCTCGGCCTCGCTCAGCGTGGCCAGGCGGGCGAAGTCCGCGACCTGCTGGGCGGACAGCTCGCGATCGTCCTCATCGAGCGCCTCGATGAAGGGGATCGCACTGTCGGGTACCATGCCCAGAGAGGCGAGCACCACCATCATCTGGCGCTCAGCCCGCAGGCCGCGCACACTGCCGCCCAGCCGGACGATCCGAGCCTCGATGTCGTCGTAGAAACGGCTCAGGGCACTGGGAGCGGGGGACAGGCCCTCACCGCGCTCCACCCGGGCGATGAGCTCATCGACCCGGGACGCCTGCTCGGCCAGGCTGCGCTGCTGGGCCTCGATCGTGCCTCGCGTGGCGCGCAGATCGCGCAGCACCGCCTCACGGCGGGAGTCCTGATCGGTGCCGATCGTGTCCGAGGCGAGCATCTCCGCCACCTGGGTCAGCGACAGTCCGCCGTCGGCCAGCCACCGGATACGCAGCAGACGGGCCACGTGCTCGACGCCGTACTCGCGCCGCCCCCGCACCGTGGGCGGAATCTCCAGCAGACCCAGGTGGTGGTAGTAGCGCACCGCCCTCGGCGTGGTACCGGCGATCCGGGCGAGCTCCTTGACGTTCATGAATCCATCCCAGCAGGTGACGTCACGTCACCGTCAAGTCCCACGTGGCGGCAACCTCGTCGGAGCCCAGAACCAACCCATGCCCAACCCACGACTGAGTTGGGCAGCGGCCACCGCGCCACCCCGGTGACGGGACGATTCACACCCACGCGACGGCGCGGACTACCCTTAAGGGCGGACAACCCCGGAGACACCTGGTGGAAGGCACCGCAATATGACTGACGCTCCCGGCGCGCTCTCGCCCCTGGACGAGGACGGCATCAACGCCGCCGTCGAGGAGGCCCTGGCCGCCTTCGCCGCAGCCGGCACCCTCGCCGAGCTCAAGGAGGCCCGCCTGGCCCACACCGGCGACGCCTCGCCCCTGACCCTGGCCAACCGGCTCATCGGCACCCTGGACAAGGCGGACAAGCCCACCGCCGGCAAGCTCCTGGGCGGCGCTCGCGGGCGCATCGCCAAGGCTCTGACCGCCAGGCAGGAGACCCTCGAAGCCGCCGCCGAGGAGGAGATGCTGCGCACCGAGGCCGTCGATGTCACCATCCCCACCTCGCGCACGCAGGCCGGTGCCCGGCACCCCCTCGACGTCCTCATCGACGAGGTCACCGACCTGTTCGTCGCCATGGGCTGGTCCATCGCCGAGGGCCCGGAGGTCGAGCACGAGTGGTTCGACTTCGACGCCCTCAACTTCGACGCCGACCACCCCGCCCGCCAGATGCAGGACACCTTCTACATCGACGGCGCCAGCGTCGGGGCCGGAGTGGGGCAGGCTGCCAACCTCGTGCTGCGCACCCACACCTCCCCGGTCCAGGCCCGCGTCATGCTCGATCAGCAGCCCCCGATCTACGTGGCCTGCCCCGGCAAGGTCTTCCGCTCCGACGAGCTCGATCAGACCCACACCCCCGTCTTCCACCAGGTCGAGGGCCTGGCCGTGGACAAGGGCCTGACCATGGCGCACCTCAAGGGCGTCCTCGACCACTTCGCCAAGGCCATGTTCGGCCCCGAGGCACGCACTCGCCTGCGCCCCTCCTTCTTCCCCTTCACCGAGCCCAGCGCCGAGATGGACCTGTGGTTCCCCCAGAAGAAGGGCGGCGCTGGCTGGATCGAGTGGGGAGGCTGCGGCATGGTCAACCCCAACGTGCTCACCGCCTGCGGCATCGACCCCGAGGTCTACACGGGCTTCGCCTTCGGCATGGGCCTGGAGCGCACCCTCATGCTGCGCCACGGAATCGCCGACATGCATGACATCGTCGAGGGCGACATCCGCTTCTCCCAGCAGTTCGGCACCACCGGAAAGGGAAACTGACATGCCCTACGTCCCCATTGAATGGCTGCGCGAGCACGTCGACGTCCCCACCGGCCTGAGCGCCGAGCAGCTCGCCGCCGACCTCGTGCGCGTGGGCCTGGAGGAGGAGCGCATCGTTCCCCCGGCCGTCACCGGCCCCCTCGTCGTCGGCAAGGTCCTCACCCGCGAGGCCAAGGAGCAGTCCAACGGCAAGGTCATCAACTACTGCCGCGTCGACGTCGGCCCCGAGCACAACGACGCCCCCGGCACCGGCAAGGAGCCCTCCGACCTGCCCAGCCGCGGCATCGTCTGCGGCGCCCACAACTTCGACGTCGGGGACTACGTTGTGGTCTGCCTGCCCGGCGCCGTCCTGCCCGGCGACTTCCGCATCGCCGCGCGCAAGACCTACGGACACGTCTCCGACGGCATGATCTGCTCGGCCCGCGAGCTCGGCATCGGGGAGGACCACTCCGGCATCATCGTGCTCCAGCAGTGGCTGGCCGAGCACGGCCACGAGGGCGAGGAGCCGCCCGCCCCCGGGACCGACGCCATCGGCATCCTCGGCCTGGGGGAGGAGGTCCTGGAGATCAACGTGACCCCGGACCGCGGCTACTGCTTCTCCATGCGCGGCGTGGCCCGCGAGTACTCCCACTCCACCGGCGCCCGCTTCACCGACCCCGCCGACGCCACCAACGCGGGGCTCTACCCCAACGGCGTGGCCCCCGCCGGGGAGGGCGGCTTCGACGTCGTCATCCCCGAGGACACCCGCCCCATCCACGGGCGCCCCGGATGTGACCGCTACGTCGCCCGCCTCGTGCGCGGTATCGACCCGAGCGCCCCCTCGCCGACCTGGATGCAGGACCGCCTCACCGCCGCAGGCATGCGGCCCATCTCCCTGGCCGTGGACGTCACCAACTACGTCATGCTCGACCTGGGCCAGCCGCTGCACGCCTTCGACGCCGGCAAGCTCACCGCCCCCATCGTCGTGCGACGCGCTCAAGAGGGGGAGCGCCTCACCTTCCTCGACGAGGTCACCCGCAGCCTCGACCCCGAGGACCTGGTCATCTCCGACTCCCCGGAGAGCGAGGGCTCCCGGGCCCTGGTCCTGGCCGGCGTCTTCGGGGGGTCCCTCAGCGAGGTCGACACCGACACCCGCGACGTCCTCATCGAGGCCGCCCACTTCGACCCGGTCAGCGTGGCCCGCTCCTCCCGACGGCACAAGCTGCCCACCGAGTCCTCCAAGCGCAACGAACGTGGCGTGGACACCGAGCTGGCCCCCATCGCCGCCCAGCGCGCCGTTGACCTGCTCGTGGAGTACGGCGGCGGCACCGCTGATCCCGTGGCCACCGACATCAACCGCACCCGGGCCCCCGAGCCCATCACCATGCGCGCCGACGCCGCCGAGCGCCTCACCGGCGTCGCCTACGGAACCGAGCGCGTCACCGAGCTGCTCACCACCATCGGCTGCACCGTGGAGCGCGGTGGCTCCGCCGACGACGGAACCGCGCTGCTGACCGTCACCCCGCCGACCTGGCGCCCGGACCTGGTGGGGCCTGCCCACCTGGCCGAGGAGATCGCCCGCCTCGACGGATACGATGCCATCCCGGTCATCGTGCCCACGGCCCCCGCCGGCACGGGGCTGAGCGCCGACCAGAGGGCCCGCCGCGACATCGTGCGCGCCCTGGCCGACGCCGGACTCACCCAGGTCCTGTCCTACCCCTTCATCGGGGACATCCACGACCTGCTCGAGATTCCCGCCGACGATGCTCGCCGACAGACGGTCCGTCTGGCCAACCCCCTGGCCGAGGACGCCCCCTACCTGCGCACCAGCGTGCTCGACTCCCTGGTCGACGTCGCCCGGCGCAACGTCTCGCGCGGCCTGACTGACGTTGCCGTCTTCGAGGTCGGCTCCGTCACCCACCCGGCCGGTACCGTTCCCGCCCCGATCCCCGGAGTCTCCGCGCGCCCCAGCCAGTCCGAGGAGGCAGCCCTCGAGGCGGGCATTCCCGCCCAGCCCACCCACGTCGGCGCCGTCATGACCGGTGAGCACGAGCGCTCCGGGGTTCTCGGGGCCGGCCGGCCCTGGGACTGGGCCGACGCCGTCGAGGTGGTCCGCACCGTGGCCGCCGCGCTCGGGGTCACGATCGAGGTCCGCGCCCCCGAGTACCCCTACGCCCCCTGGCACCCCGGCCGCACCGCGGAGATCCGCCTGCCTGGCCGACGTCGGGGCAAGGAGATCGAGCCCGGCAGGCTCGTCGCCCACGCCGGCGAGCTCCACCCGCGGGTCGTCCGCGCGCTCGGACTCCCCGAGCGGGCCTGCGCCGTCGAGATCGACCTCGGCCCGCTGCTGGAGACCGCCCGCGACGCCGGGGCGCTCCAGGTCAAGGCCGTCTCCACCTTCCCTGCGGCCAAGGAGGACATCGCCCTGGTTGTCGACGAGACCACCACCGCCGCTGAGGTTGAGGCCCTGGTCAGGCAGGCCGCCGGGGACCTGGCCGAAGAGGTCCGCCTCTTCGACGTCTTCCGCGGCCCCCAGCTCGGCGAGGGCAAGAAGTCGCTGGCGTTCTCCCTGGTGCTGCGAGCCCCTGACCGCACGTTGACCGCCGAGGAGACTGCCGGCGTGCGCAAGCGCGTGGTCAAGCGCGCCGCCAAGCTCCTCGGAGCCGAGCTGCGCAGCTGATCCACGCAGGTCACGCCAGTTGTCCCGGCAGCACTGAAGGCCATGATGTGATGCACATCATGGCCTTCAGTGCTCCTTCCGTGCTTTTGTCGAGCAGAGGATCCCGGACAGCGGGTGTGGTCTCGGTAATACTAGGCGGCATGAAGATCCTGCTGACCTCTTCCTCCAAGCACGGGTCCACCGACGAGGTGGCCGCGGTGATTGCCGAGCGGCTCCAGGCCGCCCAGATCGATGTGGAGACCAAGCGCCCCGAGGATGTCGACAGCGTCGAGGAGTACGACGCCTTCATCCTGGGCAGCGCGGTCTACATGACCAAGTGGACGCCGCAGGCCGTTGACTTCACCGAGCGCTTCCGTGACGTCCTCAGGGCCAGGCCCGTGTGGGCCTTCTCCGTGGGGCTCTCCGGCCTGCCCAAGGGAAAGGTCGCCGACCCCATGCGCATCGGCCCGGTGCTGCTGGCCATCGACCCGGAGGACCACATGACCTTCGCGGGCCGCTTCGACCCCTCCAAGCTCAGCCTGCGCGAGCGCTCCATCGCCAAGCTCGGAGGAGCGAGTGAGGGCGACTACCGCAACTGGGACGAGGTGCGCGAGTGGGCCGACGCCATCGCCACCTCCCTCTATGACGACACACTCACCAGTCGCCGCGACCGCTCCTAGCTCCCGGCGTCCCTGGCGTCCCCGGCCCTGAGGGCGGAGGGGAGATGAGTCACAGCAACAGGCGATGAATGCATTTCTATGCATGCGGATGTATGGTTGCTGCATGACTTGGTCAGTTGCTGTTGCTGGAGCCACCGGGTACGCCGGTGGCGAGGTTCTGCGCCTGCTCACGGCCCACCCGGAGGTGGAGGTCGGCGCACTCACCGCGGCCTCGTCCGCCGGCAGTCGGCTCGGCGAGCACCACCCGCACCTGCTTTCCCTGGCGGACCGCATCGTCCAGCCCACCGAGGCGAAGATCCTCGCCGAGCACGACGTCGTCGTCCTGGCCCTGCCGCACGGGGCTTCCGGAACCGTCACGGCGGCCCTTGAAGAGCTCGCCTCGGGCGGCAGCAACGCACCGCTACTCATCGACTGCGGCGCGGACCACCGTCTGACCAGTCAGCAGGCGTGGGAGGCCTTCTACGGCTCGGACTACGCCGGCGCCTGGACCTACGGCATGCCCGAGCTCCTGCACCACGGTGAGACGCGAGCCCGCGCCCAGCGCGAGGAACTGGCAGCCTCCAGGCGCATCGCCGTCCCCGGCTGCAACGTCACCGCCGTCACCCTGGCGGTCCAGCCCGGCATCGCCGCCGGACTTCTCGACCCCTCCCGGCTGACCGCGGTGCTGGCCGTCGGATACTCCGGCGCAGGCAAGGCCCTCAAGCCCCATCTCACCGCTGCCGAGGCGCTGGGATCGGCTCAGCCCTACGCCGTCGGAGGCACCCACCGGCACATTCCCGAGATCGTCCAGAACCTGGAGGTGGCCGGAGCCGCCGCCGGAGCAGCACGCCTGTCCTTCACCCCGGTCCTGGTCCCCATGAGCCGCGGCATCCTGGCCACCGTCACCGCCCCCATGACTGCAGCTCTGCGCGAGGCCCCCGACCCCGAAGCCGCCCTGCGAGCCGCCTGGGATGACGCCTATGGGGCCACCGGTAGTGGCGAGAGCCTCATCCAGCTGCTGCCCGAGGGGACCTGGCCCACCACCGGCACCGTCCTGGGGAGCGGAACCGCCACCGTTCAGGTCGCCATCGACCGTGGCGCGGACGCCGTCGTGGCCACGTGCGCCATCGACAACCTCGGCAAGGGCACCGCCAGTGCCGCCATTCAGTCCCTCAACCTCGCCCTCGGGCTGGAGGAGACCACCGCCATCACCGCCCAAGGAGTCGCACCGTGAGCGTGACCGCAGCCCAGGGATTCCGCGCTGCCGGCGTGCGCGCCGGCCTCAAGGCCTCCGGCAAGCCCGACCTCGCCCTCGTCATCAATGACGGACCGCTGGACACCGCGGCGGGAGTGTTCACCACCAACCGGGTCGTCGCGGCCCCCGTGGTCTGGTCACGCCGGCTCCTGGCCGGCCAGGAAGGCGGGCAGCCGGGCCATGCCCGCGCCGTCGTCCTCAACTCCGGCAGCGCCAACGCCTGCACTGGTGCTCAGGGCCTGGAGGACACCGAGGCCACGGCCGCCCACGCCGCCGGCCTGCTGGGAGCTGAACCGGGCCAGGTGCTGGTCTGCTCCACCGGCGTCATCGGGCAGCGCATTGATATGCCCGTCCTCCTGGAGGGAGTCGACGTCGCCGCGCTCGCCCTGGCCGACACGGCCCAGGCCGGGACCGACGCCGCCACCGCCATCATGACGACCGACACCGTTTCCAAGGAGGACACCCTCACGGTCGGTGCCGGCGATCAGAGCTGGACCATCGGCGGCATGATTAAGGGGGTGGGCATGCTGGCCCCCGGGATGGCCACCATGCTCGCCGTCATCACCACCGACGCCGTCCTCATCCCTCAGCAGGCCCAGGACGCCCTGACCTCCGCCACAGCGCGAACCGTCAACCGGATCAACTCCGACGGGTGCATGTCCACCAATGACACGGTTCTCCTGTTGGCCTCCGGGGCCTCCGACGTCACGCCCTCCCAGGCCGAGCTCGACGAGGCGCTCACCGAGGTGATGAGCCGGCTCGGCCGGCGCCTCGTGGCCGATGCCGAGGGTGCCACCCACGACATCGCCATCACCGTCTCCGGCGCTGTCAGCGAGGAGGCCGCCGAGGCCGCAGCCCGCACCGTCAGCTCCTCCAACCTTCTCAAGTGCGCCGTCGCCGGGGCCGACCCCAACTGGGGGCGCATCCTCTCCCAGCTGGGAACCGTGCCCGAGGACGTCTGCCCCTTCAACCCCGACGAGGTCGACGTCGCCATCAACGGCATCACGATCTTCAGCCACGGCGCCCCCCAACCCAACCGGGACGCCGTGGACATGAGCCCACGCGAGACCCGCATCGACATCGAGCTGTCGGCGGGCCCGGCCCAGGCCACCGTGTGGACCAACGACCTCACTCACGGATACGTCACCATCAACGCGGACTACACGACATGAAACGTACCCCTCTCGACCCACAGACCAAGGCCTCCGTCCTGCTGGAGGCCGTGCCGTGGCTGCGCACCTACAAGGGCGCCACCATGGTCATCAAGTACGGCGGCAACGCCATGGTCAACGATGAGCTCAAGCGCGCCTTCGCCCAGGACATCCTCTTCCTGCACCAGGTCGGGGTGCGCCCCGTCGTCGTTCACGGTGGCGGGCCCCAGATCAACGCGATGCTCAAGCGGCTGGGCATCACCTCGGAGTTCCGCGGAGGACTGCGCGTCACCACCCCCGAGGTCATGGACGTGGTCCGCATGGTGCTCACCGGCTCCGTGCAGCGCGAGCTCGTCTCCCTGCTCAACACCGACGGCTCTGCCGCCGTCGGCATCAGCGGTGAGGACGGCGGGCTCCTGCGGGCTCGGCAGCGCTTGGCCACGGTGGACGGGCACAAGGTTAATGTCGGCCTGGTCGGTGACGTCGTCGACGTCAGCCCGCAGCCCATCATCGACCTGCTCGACCAGGGCCGCATCCCGGTCATCTCCTCGGTCGCCCCGTTGACGACGGACTCCGAGACCGTCCTCAACGTCAACGCCGACACGGCCGCTGCCGCGATCGCCGTGGCCCTCAAGGCCCGCACCCTGCTCATGCTCACCGACGTCGAGGGGCTCTACTCCGCCTGGCCCGACCGCAGCACGCTGGTGCCCTTCATCAGCGCCTCCGCGCTGGAGGAGCTCCTGCCCACGCTCGAGGCCGGGATGATCCCCAAGATGGAGGCCTGCCTGCGGGCCGTCTACGGGGGAGTCGCGCAGGCGCACGTCGTCGACGGACGCCAGGCCCACAGCATGCTGCTCGAGATCGTCACCGACCAGGGAGTCGGCACCGTCATCCACCCCGGAGACGCTCCGGTCCCACCACTGAACGGAGGCAAGAGCCTATGACCCACTCCTCGCAAGCACCGGCACCCACCGCAGAGGCGAAGGGACCCGGCACCGGCAACGCCGGCTGGCTGGCGCGCTACACCGACGCCGTCATGAACACCTTCGGCACCCCCGGCCGGGTCCTGGTCCGGGGGAGGGGTGCCCACGTCTGGGACGCCGACGGTCAGGAGTACATCGACCTGCTGGCAGGCATCGCCGTCAACTGCCTGGGCCATGCGCACCCCGCGATCATCCGGGCCGTCACCGAGCAGCTCTCCGAGCTGGGGCACGTGTCGAACTTCTTCACCACCCCCGCCCAGGTCGGCCTCGCCGAGGAGCTCGTCCGGCTCACTATCCCCGGTCGCCCCGCTCACGACTCCCGCGTCTTCCTGGCCAACTCCGGTACCGAGGCCAATGAGGCCGCTTTCAAGATCGCCCGCCGTCACGGCGGTAGCCGACGCCCCCGGGTCCTGGCCCTCCAGGACGCCTTCCACGGCAGGACCATGGGTGCCCTGGCCCTGACCTACAAGGCCGCCTACCGGGAGCCCTTCGAGCCGCTGCCCGGTGGGGTCGAGTTCATCCCCGCCGGTGACGTCGAAGCACTGCGCACCGCGCTGGGGCCGGATGTGGCGGCACTCGTCGTCGAACCCATACAGGGCGAGGCCGGGGTGCGTGAGCTGCCTGCCGGGTACCTGGAGGCGGCCCGCGAGCTGACTGAGGCCGCTGGCGCGCTGCTCATCATCGATGAGGTTCAGACCGGAATGGGACGCACCGGCGCCTGGATGGCGCACCATCTGCTGGCACCGGGCATCGTCCCCGACGTCGTCACCCTGGCCAAGGGACTGGGCGGAGGCGTCCCCATCGGCGCAGTCGTCGCCAGTGGGCAGGCCGCCGCTCTTCTCGAGCCGGGGCAGCACGGCACCACCTTCGGCGGCAACCCGGTGGCCTGCGCAGCAGCGCTCGCCGTCATCGGGACTATCCGTAGCCAGTCCCTGCTGGAGAGGGTTCAGCAGCTCGGCTCGGCCTGGTCCCGGGAGCTGGCGGTCGTGGACGGAGTCAACCAGGTGCGCGGCCGGGGCCTGCTGCTCGGCGTCGGGCTGGACGACGGGCTCCCGCCCGCTGCTGAGATCGCTGCTGCCCTGGCGGCTCGCGGTTTCATTGTCAATGCGCCGCGCCCCGACACGATCCGCCTGGCTCCGCCCTTCATCCTCTCCGACGATGACGCCAGGGCCTTCACCACCACGCTGTCCGAGGTCCTTGACCGGGCACTGTCAGAGAAAGCCGGTTCATGAGCGCCACCATCGAGGCCTCTCAGCGCGACCTGGAGGCAACGGCCCCCCTGGTACCCGGGACCAAGACCGCCCGGCACGCCAGCATCGTCCAGATCCTGTCGCGGGAACGTATCAGCTCCCAGGCCCAGCTGCGCAAGGCCCTGGCACAGCGCGGCATCAGTACTACCCAGGCCACGCTTTCACGGGATCTGGTGGAGCTGCGGGCCACGAAGATCCGCGCCCCGGGCGGAGAACTCATCTACTCCATGCCCGAGGCCGGTGCCCCCGGCCAGGTCCATACCGGTGCCCTTTCCGAGCCGGAGGAGACCGAGGACTCTTTGCGTGCCCACACCACCCCCCGTCTGTCCCGGTGGTGCGCAGAGCTACTCGTTACTGCCGAGTGGGCCGGCCCCCAGGTGGTCCTGCGAACGCCCGCCGGCGCCGCCCAGCTGCTCGCCGGGGCCGTTGACGACGCCATGATGCCTGGCGTCATGGGGTGCATCGCCGGCGACGACACCGTCCTGGTCATCACCCGCGGCGCTCAGGTCGCAGCCGATGTGGCCAGGCACCTGCTCGCTCTGGCTGACCCCTCAGCCCGAGCCTGACCTCTCCCCACCACCCTTGACATCCCCAGTCACCTGAGCGCCGCTGCGTCGGCGTCATCACGAAGAGAAGAGTGATCCCATTGAGCATCCACAAGGACCGTGTCGTCCTGGCCTACTCCGGAGGCCTGGACACGTCCGTCGCCATTGGCTGGATCGGCGAGGCCACTGGTCGAGAGGTTGTGGCCGTCGCCGTTGACGTCGGCCAGGGCGGCGAGGACCTTGAGGTGATCCGTCAGCGAGCCCTCGACTGCGGAGCCGTCGAGGCCTATGTCGCCGACGCCCGAGACGAGTTCGCCAACGACTACTGCATGCCGGCGCTCAAGGCCAACGCCCTCTACGAGGGGACCTATCCGCTCGTGTCGGCCCTGTCCCGCCCGGTCATCGCCCGCCACCTGGTCAAGGCCGCCCGCGAGTTCGGCGCGCACACCGTGGCCCACGGCTGCACCGGCAAGGGCAACGACCAGGTCCGCTTCGAGGTCTCCATCACCTCCATGGCCCCCGACATGGACTGCATCTCCCCGGTACGCGACCTGGCGCTGACCCGTGACGTGGCCATCGACTACGCCGAGAAGCACAACCTGCCGATCGAGACCACCAAGCACAACCCCTTCTCCATCGACCAGAATGTTTGGGGCCGTGCCATTGAGACCGGGTACCTCGAGGACCTGTGGAACGCTCCCACCAAGGATGTCTACGTCTATACCGATGACCCCGCCTACCCGCCCCTGCCCGACGAAGTGACCCTCACCTTCAAGGAAGGAATCCCTGTGGCCATCGACGGCCGCGACGTCAGCCCCCTGGAAGCGATTCAGGAGCTCAACCGTAGGGCAGGCGCCCAGGGCGTGGGGCGCATCGACATGGTCGAGGACCGGCTCGTGGGGATCAAGTCCCGCGAGATCTACGAGGCCCCCGGTGCCGTGGCCCTGATCGAGGCCCACCGAGCGCTCGAGGCCGTCACCCTGGAGCGCATGCAGCGCCGCTACAAGCGGAGCATGGAGCAGACCTGGGCCGAGCTCGTATACGAGGCCCAGTGGTACTCCCCGCTCAAGCGCTCCATGGACGCCTTCATCGAGGACACGCAGCGCTATGTCAACGGTGACATCCGAATGGTCCTGCACGGCGGCCGGGCGACCGTCAACGGGCGTCGCTCCGAGACGGGCCTGTACGACTTCAACCTGGCCACCTACGAGAGCGGAGACACCTTCGACCAGTCCTCCTCGCGGGGCTTCATCGAGATCTACGGGATGCAGTCCAAGCTCGCCGCCGCCCGCGACGTGCGCGCTGGCAACGGTCAGGGGTTCTGACCGGGACATAAACCGTCTCAGGTTCTACGGTGCGGGGATGCCCGAAACCGACTGACCGTGACGAACCGGTTGCCTCCGCAGGCAGAAAAGCGGAGACAACCGGTTCGTCATGCTGGCTGCGCCTCGCCGACGGGGACGGCCGGCTCACGGCAGGGAGCCGGCCGTCCCGATCACCCAGTCGACTCAGCCGCTTGTGCCCCGTTCTTCTGGGGCTGTCGGCGCAGCCAGCGGGAGTCGTCGTTGGCGTAGGCGTAGTAGCCGCCGATCAGCAGCCCGCCGCCCACGAAGTTGCCCAGCAGTGCCACAGCCACATTCCCCAGCGCCGTCAAGACATCGATCCCATGCGTCAGACCGACGACCGTGAACAGGACCGTGTTGGCCACGGAGTGCTCAAGGCCGAGGAAGGCGAAGACGAACACGGAGATGAGCATCGCGAAGATCTTGGACCAGTCCTCGCGGATGAAGCCGTTGTAGATGAGGAGCATCGCCAGGTTGATCATGAAGTTGCACAGGACCGCCCGCACGAAGAGGTCGCCGATCCCCGAGGCCGACGACAGGTAGAGGAGCTTGGCGGCCACTGAGTGGGTGGCCTGTTCACCGGTTGCCGCCTCTACGAGGGTGGAGAAGCGGTACATGGCCGCGAAGACCAGCCCTCCGGCGAAGTTGCCGGCCAGGCACATGACCAGCACCCTCAGAGCCCGCCACGTCGAGATCCGCTTGTAGTAGTGGCCGATGGCCACCACCATCATGTTGCTGGTGAGCAGCTCGGACTTCGTGTAGTAGATGAAGACGAGAGCGGGTCCGAAGGACAGAGCCCCGAGCATCTTCCCGATCCCCGCGAGCGAGGTGTCCCCGAGGCGCAGGCCATCGAAGACACCGACGATGGCGTAGTTCACGACATAGAAGGCCGCCACGATCATGCCGGCCATCGCCGCGCGCATGAGATAGCGGTGGGCGATCACCCCGGTCATCCGGGTCTTGGTCTCGAGGGCCTCGAGCACGGTGGAGATGAACTGCTTGCCTGGGAAAAGTGCATCTTGTTCGGCGGGCATTGGCTCATCATGGCATTGCCCGCCATCCGAGATACAGGCCTTTCTTCCTTCCCGTTGGTCGGGATCTCCGGTCCTGGTTCCACTTACTGCGTCTTCCTCAAGAAAGTGGGGATCGTTTTGTCTGCGAGCCACGACAGGGCCTGTCCAGACTGATCGTTGAGGAACCTGCTCGGGCAGATGGGCCATGATGGGGGCATGAGCCAGTTCTCCAGCCAGCCCGCAAAGCCATCCGCTGCCCAGTCCGTCGCCTCAGAAGCTCAGCAGGACGCGGCCCCCGCCGGCGTCAGCCTGTGGGGCGGACGCTTCTCAGGAGGACCCGCTGACGCGCTGGCCGCGCTGTCGGTGAGCACCCACTTCGACTGGCGCCTGGCTCGCTATGACATTGCCGGCTCCCGGGCCCACGCCCGCGCCCTGGCGCAGGCCGGTCTGCTGGACGCGGAGCAGCTGTCCGGCATGCTGGAGGCCCTGGACCGTCTCGAGGCCGACGTTGTTGCCAGCATCTTCGTCCCGGAGGCCACCGACGAGGACGTCCACACCGCCCTGGAGCGAGGCCTCATCGAGCGCGCCGGTGCCGACCTGGGGGGCCGTCTGCGCGCCGGGCGCAGCCGCAACGACCAGATCGCCACTCTCATCCGCATGTACCTGCGCGACCAGGCCCGCCACGTGGCCGGACTCGTCCTCGACGTCGTCGACGCCCTCATCGACCAGGCCGCCCAGGCCTCTGACGCCATCATGCCCGGACGCACCCACATGCAGCACGCCCAGCCGGTGCTCGTCGCCCACCAGCTGCTGGCCCACGCCTGGCCGCTCATGCGCGATGTCGAGCGCCTGGAGGACTGGGACTCCCGGGCCGCCGTGAGCCCCTACGGCTCCGGTGCGCTGGCGGGCAACACTCTCGGCATGGACCCCGATGCCGTGGCCGCCGACCTCGGGTTCGAGGCCGCCGTGGAGAACTCCATTGACGGCACCGCCGCTCGCGACGTCGTTGCCGAGCTCAGCTTCGTGCTGACGATGACCGCCGTCGACGTCTCGCGCCTGAGCGAGGAGATCATCGTCTGGAACACCAAGGAGTTCGACTTCGTCACCTTGGACGACTCCTACTCCACGGGCTCGTCCATCATGCCGCAGAAGAAGAACCCGGACGTGGCCGAGCTCGCCCGCGGCAAGGCCGGGCGCCTCATCGGCGACCTGACCGGGCTGCTTGCCACCCTCAAGGCCCTGCCCCTGGCCTACAACCGGGACCTGCAGGAGGACAAGGAACCGGTCTTCGACGCCGTCGACACCCTGGCCGTCCTCCTGCCGGCCGTCAGCGGCATGGTGAGCACGATGACCCTCCACTACGAGCGCATGGCGGAGCTCGCCCCCCAGGGGTTCTCCCTGGCCACCGATATTGCGGAGTGGCTGGTCAAGAACGGCGTGCCCTTCCGCAGCGCCCACGAGATCTCCGGTGCCTGCGTGCGCGAGTGCGAGAAGCGCGGCATTGAGCTGTGGGACCTGACCGACGCCGACTTCGCCGCCATTGATGAGCGGCTCACCCCGGGGGTGCGGGAGGTCCTCTCAGCCGAGGGGTCGGTGGCCGCTCGCACCGGGCACGGCGGCACCGCCCCGGTGCGAGTGGTGGAGCAGCTCGCCCGCGCCATCGCCCGCAGCGCCGAGCTGCGAGTCTTCGCCTGGGAGGGATCCTTGCTGGACGGCCCCGCCGGTCCCCAGTGGCCCGACCCCAGTCAGACCGATGAGGAATGGGGCGAGGAGGACCAGGACTGAGCCGGGGCGGCAGGTCGATGTCAGACGCTTCCCTGAGGGAGACGGCGATCGAGCTGAGCGCCGAAGCTGCCTCGCTGCTCAGATGTGACAGTCTGGAGGCGGCCCCGGCGCTGCTGGGTGCCGTCATCACCGTTGCAGACCCGGCCGGGCGCGTCGCGATCCGCCTGACCGAGGTGGAGGCCTACCGCGGCGAGAAGGACCCGGGCTCCCACGCCTTCCGGGGACGCACAGCGCGCAACGCCTCCATGTTCGAGGCCGGCGGGTGCATCTACGTCTACTTCACTTACGGCATGCACCACTGCCTCAACATCGTCACCGGACCCGCCGGGGTCTCACGCGCGGTGCTGCTGCGCGGGGGAGAGGTCGTCGAAGGGCTCGAGCAGGCCAGGGGACGCCGCCCCGCAGCCCGCACTGACCGCGACCTGGCCCGTGGCCCGGCCAGACTGTGCGCCGCACTGGGACTGGACCGCTCCGACGACGGCGCGCTGCTGGGCGGGCCGGGATCACGCATCAGCCTGACGCTGCCGCAGCAGGCACCGGATGCCGGACGCATCCGCTGTGGGCCACGCACCGGGGTGGCCGGCCCCGGGGGTGATGGAGAAGCCTTCCCGTGGCGCTTCTGGCTGGACGGAGAGCCCACCGTCTCGCCATACCGGCCGGCCGTCACCAGGCGACGCTCACAGGGCTGAACCTCGCCGAGCCCAACTCCGATGGGTCGCCACTTGCCCATGCCACTCCTGTCCGCTAATAATGGGTACACAGATTATCGCTGCAAAGACTATTTGTGGTGCGGAACCTCCGAGCGCGGAGGACGAGGAAGGGGACGGCCATGTGGTCGACTGAGTGCCAACGGACAGTGGATCTCCCGGCGGAGGACCTGTGGGAGACCTGGATCAAGGTTCTCTCCGGTGAGATCGAGCTCCCCCAGGGGGATCGCTACGAGCCGCGCGAGCCCGTGGGACCCGGCGCCTCGATCACGATGACTCCGGAGGGGCAGGACAGTATCGAGATCACGGTGATCCGCTGGGAACCCCCTCATGTCCAGGCGGACCGGGTCTCCTACGGGGGAGTGGAGCTGACCTTTACCCACTCCTTCATGCCCGCGCAGACACAAGGGAAGAGCGTTGTGACCACCCGCCTCGACATCGACGGCCCCGGTGCCGACGATGTAGGCCCGACGATCGGTCCGGGAATCGCCGAGGACTTTCCGCAGGCCATCGACTCGCTCGTTGAGGCTGCTAGGGTCGATATGTGAAGACAAGGTTCCAGGGTCCTGAGGCGAGCCCCGGCTTCCTCATGTGGAGGGCCGCGCTGGCCTGGCAGCGAGACATCGCTGCCGCCCTGGAGCCAGTTGGACTGACACACTCCCAGTTCGTCCTCCTGGCCTGCACGCAGTGGCTCGAGGAGCACGGGGACGGGGCCAGCCAGGTGATGGTCGCGACCCAGGCGGGAATGGACGTGAAGACCACCAGCCAGGTGCTGCGCCGGCTGGAGCGGGCCGGTCTGGTGTCGCGGCAGCCGGATCCCAAGGACGCCCGTGCCCGGATCGTGACCATGACAGCGGCAGGGAGAGATGTCGGGGCCCGGGCAACGTGTTTGGTGGAGGACGCCGATGAGGCGTACTTCGCTGCCGTGCCCCACCTGCGCGAGGCACTGCTGCGTGAAGCCGGCGTCGTAGCGCGCGGATCAGCGACGCAGCCCAACGAGGAGACCGCTGCGTCTACCGAGCGGGCTGAGAGCCCCAAGACCTCGAGCGACACAGCCGGTCCGACCACGGCGGCTGCTCCACCAGGCTCCCGCAGTGGCCAGTGACTACTGGAACCACAACGTCGCCTTTCACCGGCGCATCGTGCGGGACGCGGCGCTGCGCGGTGGAAGCGCGCTCGATGTCGGATGCGGTGACGGGCTCCTGCTCGCACGCCTGGCGGCGGTGTGCCGGCGCGCCGTCGGACTTGAAACCGACGGACAGGCAGCTGCTCGAGCGCGCAGACGTCTCGAACGGACTCCGCAGGCCGAAGTGCTGCTCGACGGCGTCATGGATCTGGACCTTCCTCAGCGCATCGGCACCTTTGAGACGGTCACCTGCGTGGCCACGCTGCACCACCTCCCACTGGAACCCGCCCTGGTGAGGCTGAGTCAGCTGGTGGCACCCGGCGGGCGTCTGATCGTCATCGGCTTGGCCGCCAACAAGAGCCTGTGGGACTGGACGCTGTCCGCACTGGCCGTCCTGCCTCTGCGCGTGGTCGGCGCCCTGCGACGGGAGAGCTCAGACATCGGTGTGGTCACTCGTGTTCCACGAGAGTCCCTGGCCGAGATTCGTAGGGCGGCAGTCCGGCTGCTTCCCGGGGCCAGGACTCGACGGCGTTTCTACTACCGATACACCCTCATATGGGATCGCCCGACTGAGGGCTCGTGAAGGCTTCCCGTATCCGGCTCACGGCTCCGTGGCCTGGCCTCTTCGTGGAAGCCGAGCCGGAGCATGGCAGACTATCTGCGCCGGAGGTATCAGCCGGACCCGAGCGTGACGCGCCGGGATCATGCGTGCGGCAAGCACGACAACCCACGGAAGGCGACTGGACAGTGACGGACATCCTGGACGAACTGCAGTGGCGCGGGCTCATCGCCCAGCACACCGACATTGACGCGCTGCGAGCGGCGCTCAGCGACGGGGCCGTCACCTTCTATTGCGGGTTCGACCCCACGGCGCCGAGCCTTCACCACGGGCACCTCGTAGCCGTCAAGGTCATGCGCCATCTTCAGTTGGCCGGGCACCGTCCGCTGGCGCTGGTGGGTGGGGCGACCGGCCTCATCGGCGACCCGCGCGCCAAGGGGGAGCGCAGCCTCAACACCAAGGACGTCGTTGCCGGCTGGGCGGCCAGCCTGCAGGAACAGCTCGAGAACCTTCTCGACTTCAGCGGGGACAACCCGGCGCAGATCGTCAACAACCTGGACTGGACCCAGGCGATGAGCGCCATTGACTTCCTGCGGGACCTGGGTAAGCACTTCCGCATGGGCACCATGCTCTCCAAGGACATCGTCGCCCGGCGCCTGGCCAGCGAGGAGGGCATCTCCTACACCGAGTTCAGCTACCAGGTCCTCCAGGCCAACGACTACCTCGAGCTCTACCGACGCTACGGCTGCACCCTGGAGGTCGGCGGCAATGACCAGTGGGGCAACCTCGTGGGCGGGATGGACCTCATCCACAAGGTCGAGGGCGCCTCGGTCCACGTCATGACCAACCCCCTCATCACCAAGGCCGACGGCACCAAGTTCGGTAAGTCTGAGGGCGGGGCGATCTGGCTCAACCCCGAGATGCTCAGCCCCTACGCCTTCTACCAGTTCTGGCTCCAGGTCGACGACGCCGACGTCGTGCGCTTCCTCAAGGTCTTCACCTTCCTGGAACGCGAGGAGATTGAGCGCCTGGAGGCGGTGACGGCCGAGAACCCGAAGGCACGTGAGGCGCAGCGGGTTCTGGCGCACGAAGTCTGCACGTGGGTCCACGGAGCCGACGCGACTGCCCAGGCCGAAGCGGCGACCTCCGCACTGTGGGGCCGCGGCGACCTCGCCGACATCGATGAGGCGACGATCCTGGCGGCCACGGCTGATCTCGCCTCCGGTGACGTGGCAGTCGGACAGACCACGATCGTGGACCTGCTCGTGGGTACGGGGCTGGAGCGCGGGCGCAATGCGGCCCGCAAGACCATTGCCGGAGGCGGGGCCTACATCAACAACGTCAAGGTGGCCGACGAGACCGCGGTCATCGGTTCCGAGCACCTGCTCGCCGGGGGAGTGGTGCTGGTGCGCAAGGGACGGCGGAACCTGGCCGTCGGACGTGCGGTTTAGGCTCCACCGTCAAGGGAAATCCTTACCTTGCGAACACGGTTGTTGAGCGGTGACGATGCCTTGTGGGCACCGTCACCGCTCATCAGTTTGACGGGTTGGTGGTCGGTGCGTAATGTTCTCTCCGGCCCGAAACGGGGAGGATGAATTTCCTCAGACCGGCCGGGGACTGAGAACTGAAGAGAGCCGAAGAGAGACGAGGGTCACCGCCCATTCGTTTGACTCAGAAAATCCGGCTCGCTAAAGTTTCTCAGGTGCTTCTGAGAGCAAAGCGAAAGGCAAAATGCCTTACGACAAGTTCTCGGTGGGTGTGTTGTTTGAGAACTCGATAGTGTGTCATGTTTTTTATGCCATGGCCCTGGGGGCTGCGCATGGTTTTGGTTGTGTGTGGTTTTTGGGGTTTTGTTTTGTTTTGGTTTGCCTGGCTCTCTTTTTGTTGTGGGGTTGGGTTGGGCCTGGTCTGGTTTTCTGGACTGTTGTACTGACTATTGGGTTCTGGCTGGCTGCTTGTTTGTGGTTGGTTGGGGC
>NZ_VICC01000001.1:692096-711615 GCF_006546825.1 Actinomyces oris | reverse complement strand
GCCCCAACCAACCACAAACAAGTAGTCAGCCAGAACCCACAGTCAGTACAACAGTCCAGAAAACCAGACCAGGCCCAACCCAACCCCCAACAAAAAGAGAGCCAGGCAAACCAAAACAAAACAAAACCCCAAAAACCACACACAACCAAAATCATGCGCAGCCCCCAGGGCCATGGCATAAAAAACATGACACACTATCGAGTTCTCAAACAACACACCCACCGAGATTTAAGATCAGGAAGAGTTCCTTACTTGCCTCTCGAAGGCGACCGGACTAGCATAAGCAGATTGTCGTTCGGGAATCAAACTCGGATCGCGTGACCCTGATCTCTGAACTATTCTGCTTTTTCCGTACCGGTAGGATCGCTCCTTCCGGTTCGGCGTTTCCGCCGTCCGGTGCAGCCGTCGAACCGTGCGGTTGCGTCGGCAGCGAGGAGTACTATAGCCAGGCCTAACGGCCTCCTGTCAAACGACTTTCGCGCGACCTGCATCACACCTATGTTCCCAGGATGTCAGGTCTGTTCTCCCCGCTCCGACGCCTCGCTTCACCACTGCTCCGCTCGGCATTGCGGGGCGGCGAACCACGCAGCCCCTCAGGAGGCGCGGGAGGCCTGATAGGCTGCCCCCACGATGCCGGCCGTGTTGAGCAGCTGAGCCGGGACGATCGGGGTCTTGAGATCGAGCAGCGGCAGGTACTTCTCGTGCTTGCGGGAGACTCCACCACCGACGACGAACAAGTCCGGGGAGAAGAGCATCTCCACGTGGGAGTAGTAGCGCTGGAGACGCTTGGCCCACTTCTTCCAGGACAGCTCCTGTGCGGTGCGCTGCCCGGCGGAGGCCCGGCTCTCGGCGTCGTAGCCGTCAATCTCCAGGTGCCCGAGCTCGGTGTTGGGGACCAGGGTTCCGTCAACAATGACAGCCGAGCCGATCCCGGTGCCCAGGGTGGTGACGATGATGGTCCCGGGCACATCTTTGGCGGCACCGAAGGCGACCTCCGCCAGGCCTGCGGCGTCGGCATCGTTAAGTCCGGTCACCGGCCGGGCCAGATGCTCGCGCATGAGCTCGGTGAGGTTGACGCCCGTCCAGGATTTGTCGAGATTGGCAATGAAGGGGACGGTGCCGTGCACGATCGGGGCGGGCAGGGCCACGCCAACCGGGACGTCGTCGCCCACCTCGAGCTGTTCGAGGAGCTCGCGGCAGACCTCGGCAACAGCTGCGGGGGTGGACTCCTCGGGAGTGTCGATGCGGACGCGCTCACCAATGAACGTGCCCGTGGCCAGGTCGACCAGGGCGCTCTTGACGCCCGATCCGCCGATGTCGATCCCGCATGCCACGGAAACTGCTGGTGCTGTCGAAGTCATGAGGTCCTCCTGGTACTACGCGTCCTCGCGGCCGCTGCCCAGCCTAGTGCAGGGACAGCGACCGCGAGGACGGACGGAGGAACCGATGGCGGCCACAGGCCGCAGCAGCAGTGCTCAGTCGCGAGAGCTCTCCTGGCGGGCACCCCGGTAGAGGTACCACAGCGTGCCGACGAACAGCACCACACCCACCCAGGGAGCGATGCCGGCGAAGCCCTCGGGCATGATGGCCAGCGGGTCCGCCTTGCCACCGAAGGCCACGACGATCCCGGCGTAGACCACCCCGGCGAGGCTCTCGCCGACGATGAGGCCGGTCGCCATGAGCGTGCCCATGCGCTTGGCCCGCTCCGGGTTGGTGGTGCGCTCGGCCCAGCGGTCGTAGAGGTGACCGAGAGCGGCACCGATCGGGATCATGACGGTGACGGCCGTGGGCAGGTACATGCCCATGCCGACGGCGAGCGGAGGCAGGGAGTACTTGCTGGTGCGGCGCAGGATCTCGTCGATGGCGATGACGACGGCGCCGATGAGAGCGCCCAGCCCCAGCAGGCTCCAGTTGAGGTCCCCGCCGAGGACGCCCTGGACCAGGTGCTTGATGAGGTTCGCCTGGGGTGCGGCCAGAGCGTCGTCACCGGCGTCGGGTGCTCCGGCGAAGCCGAAGGCGCCCTGCATAAGGCTGAGCACCGGCGGGATGACGATGGCGCCGAAGACGACACCGATGACGAGCGCCACCTGCTGCTTCCACGGGGTGGAGTCGACGAGCTGGCCGGTCTTGAGGTCCTGGAGGTTGTCGTTCGAGATGGTGGCCACGCCGAAGACGACCGCGGTGACGAACAGGGTGTAGGCCACCAGGGTGCGGACGTCGTCGGGCGAGGAGGTCGTGGCGATGGTGCGCACGAGCGCGGCCGCGGTCACCGCCACGAGGATGCCGACGCCGGAGATCGGCGAGTTGGAGGAGCCGATGAGGCCGGCCATGTAGCCGCATACCGAGGCGACGACCAGTCCGGTCAGCAGGATGAAGAGGATGGAGACGATGATGAGGCCCGTGGCGTGGTGAGCCATGGAGGTCCCGTGCAGGAACAGCCACAGGAGCACACCGATGGGCAGCATGGAGCCGACGGTGACGCCGATGACCGTCTTCATCGACAGGTCGCGCTCGGTCAGGGGGATCTCCTCACCGGCGTCGCGCTTGGCGCTGGAGGCCAGGGACTCGCGGATACCGGTGACGATGGGGCCGAGGATCTTCAGGAAGGTCCAGATGGCGGCGATAGCGATGGCGCCGGCGCCGACGATCCGCACCTCGCTGGCGAAGGTGGCGCCCACGAAGTCGGCGAGGTCCTTGTCGGCGACCGCCGTGCCCCAGGTGCGCATCGGGAGCAGCACCCCGTAGGAGATGAGCAGGCCGACGATCATGGCGATGCCGACGCCGACGCCGACCAGGTGGCCCACGCCGGCCAGCGCCAGGGACAGGGAGGTGCCCGCCATCGTGGCGCCGGCACCGACCCGGAAGACCCCCGAGATGTCGACGCTGATGGCCTTGAGGGCGTTGAGGAAGTACAGGGCCGCCGAGGCGATGGAGCCCCGCACGATGACACCCAGTCCACGGCTGGACTCCTCGGCCCCTTCGCTGGTGTCGCCCACACGCAGGACCTCGGCGCCGGCCACGCCCTCGGGGTAGGGCAGGTCGGAGTTGGTCACGAGCGCGCGCCGTAGCGGGATGGAGTAGGTGACGCCGAGGATGCCGCCCAGGATGATGACCAGGACGGTCTGGAGGTAGGGGAATCCGGTCCACCAGCCCACGATGATGAGTCCGGGCAGCACGAAGATGATGGCGGACAGCGTCCCGGCCGCCGAGGCGATCGTCTGGACGATGTTGTTCTCCTGGATCGTGTGATCGGAGAAGCGGCGCAGGATCGCCATGGAGATGACGGCGGCCGGGATCGAGGTGGCGAAGGTGAGTCCCACCTTGAGGCCGAGGTAGACGTTCGCCGCGGTGAAGATGAGCGTGATGATGCCGCCGATGATGATGCCGCGGGCAGTCAGCTCCTTGACCGGGCCGGAGCCGGCACTGGACGGCTTCGCCGCAGCGGAGCCGCGTGAGGTTGTTGTGGACATGGTGAGATCTCTCGATGTCGGGATGATTCCGGGGTGAGAGTAGCACCGTGTCCGAAAACGATCGTTAACAGCTCATTCGATGCACAACGGATCAGGGCGGCCGTCGTCGTCCTCAACACTTCGACCGAATCTTCAAAAACGACGCGGCTCCGGGTCTGTTATGAAGTTTTGGTCGAAGTCGAGAGCCCAGCCAGGTAGGAGGCGGCCATGTCCTCGTGAGCGTGGCCGGCCTCGGCGACACGGTCGAGCCGGGCGGAGAAGGCCTCCATGCCATCGAGCCTCAAGCCGGCTTCGCGGGCGAGCTCGAGGATGAGGTGGGCGTCCTTGCCGGAGGTATTGACGGCGAAGTTGGCCGGACTCAAGGCGCCCCGTTCAACGAGGTCGGCCTTGATGCGCAGGAAGGGCAGGTCCAGGCCACCGCCGTCGAGCACCTCGAAGAACTGGGCCGGGGGCACACCGATCGCCTTCGCCAGGGTGACGATCTCACCGGCGGCGTTGGACACGGCGATGACCCAGGAGTTGACGACCAGCTTGAGGCGGGTCGAGGTGGCGGCGGCACCGTCCTCGCCGGTCCACACAGTGCGCGACCCGACGGCGTCCAGGACCGGGGTGACCAGCTCACGGCCGGAGGCAGGGCCGGCGGTCATGATGACGAGGGTGCCGGACTCGGCGGGCTGGCGGGTCCCGGAGACGGGTGAGTCGTAGAAGAGGGCCCCGGCGGACTCCGCGATGGCGGCCAGGCCGGCCACATCATCAGGGCCGACAGTGGTCATCTGCAGCCAGGCGGCGCCGGGGCGCATGGCGGGGGCGGTCTCACGCATGACTTCGGCGACGGCGGCGCCGTCGAAGAGCATGGTGATGACGACGTCGGCCCCCTCGACGGCGGCGGTAGCGGTGGGGGCGACCTCGATGCCGTCGTCGGCCAGGGGCTGGGCACGTGAGATCGTGCGGTTCCAGGCGCGCACGGCGTGGCCGGCGCCGGCGATGTTGCGCGCCATCGCCGAGCCCATGATTCCGGTGCCGAGTACGGCTACAGTCAGGTGAGACATGCTTCTCCCTTGATTTTCTCTGATCGAGCTTTGTTGACCTGTCCGTGGTCGGCCACCCGCCTGGGCGCCCCCGGCACCCAGGCGGGTGACCGTCCTTCGCACACGACCATAGGCACCCGAGTCACTCGGAATTCAGGGCGCCGGCGATCCTGTACAGCGCAATCGCCAGGAGAAATGCGAGACCAGTCATGAGGCTGGGGCCCCAGAAGCCGGGGAGTCGGGTGAGAAGGTCTCCGCCGACGGCGCCGGCGACCGTGGCGCCGAGGTACATCGCCGTGTTCGACAGTGAGGAGACGGTTCCTCGCGCCTGGCCGGCGTGGGCCTGCAGCTGCCCCATGAGAACCGGCAGGAGGAAGCCGGCGACGACCAGGGCCACTGCGAAGGCGATGACAGCACCCCACATGGTGTGCGCAATGAGCGGCATCGCCGCGGCCAGGAGGTAGAACGCACCCTGGACGAGAATGCCGGCCCACAGTGACCGCCGCTCACCGACCCTTGCAACGAGCCGCGGACCGAGGATCGACCCCAGCGCAGTTCCCAGTCCGATCATCATCATGGCCTTCCCGATAGCGGTCTGCGAGGCACCGAAGTCCTTGGCCAACCAGGAGCCGATGAAGGAGAACGAGGCGTAGTTGCCGGTCTGGAACACGAGGTAGGCGAGGAGCGACCACCGCAACACCCGAGAGCCGAGGACCCTCCGGTAGGAGCCGACGACGTCGACGGACTCCCCCACCGGGCGCACGTGCGGGAACGCAAGGAAGAGAAGTCCCCACAGGACAACGCTGACCGCCGCGACCACGAAGAACGGCAGCTGCCACCCTCTGACCGACAGGTAGGAGCCGATCGGCACGCCGGCCACCTGAGCAACGGCCAGTCCCGCGGTCGCGTAGCCCATGACCGTGATGATGGATGGCCGGGGCACCGTCATTGGGATGGAGGCCCAGATCTGGGAGCTGACGAAGGCGGCGCTCACGCCAGCCAGGAAGCGGGCGGCGACCATGCTCCAGAAGCTCCAGACCAGACCGCACGCGCAGGTAAGAACGGCGAAGGCCGCCAGGCCGGAGAGGATGACCCGCCGTCGGTCGTGGCGGTCAGAGACGGGGCCGGCCACGAGGGCGAACAGCGCGTACCCCAAGGCATAGGCGGAGACCAGCCAGCCTGCGCGGGACAGGGGGACGTCAAGCTCGCGCTGAAGCAGGGGCAGCAGGGGCGCGACGAGGAAGGTGTCGGTCCCGATGGCGAACATGGTGAAGAAGGACAGCCACCCCATGGTGGAGACGCGAGCACTCTTCGACGGCACCCTCTCCTCATCCGCGGACGCACGCGTTGAGACACGAGCTTCTTCAGTCATCTCAAACCTCCTTAGTTCGATGTTTGACGTACTAAGAATTATTCGAGACGCTATCGTTGTCAACCCCGTTTCGGTGCGCGCCAGGACGGCGGTCGGGACAGACGAGACAGAAAGGCAGGGATGATCCGTGAAAGACAGGGAGCTCTTCCACCCCGAGGCGGCCGACATCTCCTTGGACGCGATCCTTGGCGCCCTGTCCGACCCCATCCGCCGCGACGTCCTGCGCCGGATTGCCAGCGAAGGCGCCCTGTACTGCGGTGACCTGAGCTACGACGTCGTCAAGTCCACGATGTCACACCACTTCCGGGTGCTGCGCGAGTCTGGGCTCATGCACACCGAACGAGAGGGCAAGCACCGGCGCATCACCCGGCGCGACGACGTCATCGAGCAACGCTTTCCGGGACTGCTGGCCGCCGTCGGCCTGCCCGCGGGCAAGGGACAGTGGCCGGACTGACGACCGCCCAGGCGAGCACTCTCACGGGGCCAGGACAAGCCGCCGTCGTCACCCTCAACACTTCGACCGAATCTTCAGAATCGACGCGGCTCCGGGTCTTTTCTGAAGATTCGGTCGAAGTGTTAGTGGGGCACGGGTCGAAGTAAGCGAAGTAGGACGTGAGCAGCGGGCGCGATCGCCTCACTGCGAGGTCACCTCGACCTGCTGGCGCGTGTTCCACCCCATCTTGGCGCTGGTGACCATCCCCCAGACCCGCAGGGGACGCAGAATCAGTGCGGACCACAGCGTCGCCACCGGGGACAGGAGGAGGCTGGCGTACCTCTGGGGGCCGGTGGTGTCCGAGCGCCACACGGAGATGTACCGCGAGCCCTGCGCCAGCCCGATCGCCAAAGGCACCAGCACCACCGTCGGCGGCACACCGCCGCCCAGGACGAGCGGACGCCACAGCAGCAGGTAGACGAAGACCGAGATCACCAGCCAGATCTGCATCCACCCGGTGGCCTGGCGCCACCAGCCCCACGAGAGGACCGGCAGGAAGCGGATGCGCCAGAGCCCGCGGATGAAGGAGCCGCGGAACCAGCGCTCCTGCTGGCGGTAGTGGTGGCTCCAGCGGTCGGGCATCCAGGCGAAGGCGAAGGCCGAGGGCTGCTGGACGGTCCTGCCGTGCAGCAGGGCGAAGAGGGTCAGCAAGGAGTCGTCGGAGAACTCCACGTGCCGCCCCAGGTAGCTCTCGTTCAGGTAGGTGTCGATGTTCTCGGCCAGGATGGAGCACCGGTAGGCGGCCAGGCCGCCGGAGTTGACCATGACCGAGCCGAGCTGCGACATGAAGGAGCGGTCGATGAGCTGCTGGCCGACGAAGATCACGTCAGTGACCCGGGCGAGCAGGTTCTCCCGGTTGTTGATCGCCAGGATGACACCGGCGACCGACATGACCCGGGGGTCGCTGAAAGGCTGGACGATCTCATGGAGGGCCTCGGCATCGAGCATGGAGTCGGAGTCGACGGTCACGAACAGGTCGGCGTCACGGATCTTCCTGAAACCGTGCACCTGCGCGTGGCGCTTGCCCTCATTGGGGGTGCGCTGCCAGCTGGCGTAAATGCCGGCCAGCGCCGCCTGCCGGATGAACCAGTCCCGCTCCGCCACATAGGCGCCCTGAGTGGAGCCGTCGTCGACGACGTGGATCTCGGCCGGCGGCGAGCTCTGGTGCAGCAGGGCGGAGAGCATCCGCACCACGACGTCGGGATCCTCGTTGTAGAGCGGCACGAGCACGGCAACCCGATGCGCCTCGCCGCGGCCGATGACGCGCCCCTCGAAACCGGCCACCACGAGCTGCACGGCCACGATCACGAAGAGGACATCGAAGGTCCACACGATCCACGCGTCCAGGACGTGGTGCCGACTGACCAGCACCCGCCAGCAGAGCCACCCCACCACACCGAGGACCACGACGACGGCGGGCAGGGGCCCACCGGCCCGCATGAGTGCCCGGGGCAGCCCGGTGGCGTCGGCCGATCGCTGAGCCTCATCCGGCGTCGTCACCGGGCTGCGCACAGTGACCACCCCGCCGCGCCCCGTAACCCGCCCCTCGCCGTGTCCCTCTCTTCTGTGGACCGCCCGGACCGCCCGGAGCTGCGTCCCACGCTTGAACAGCAGCTTGACCGCGAAGCAGGCCAACAGGATGACCAGGCAGATCAGCAGCACGAGCGGGCCGAAGGACCAGGTCATAGCGTCAGTCTTTCCGTGTCGGGGTGCCAGTTCCGCTCCAGGAGGCGACGGCGCCTCAGGCCAGGGCGGGCGACTGGCTGCGCATGACCTCGGGAACCGTCTTGACGGGCAGGCCGGAGTCAGCCACTCGTCTCATGAAGCGCTCGAAGCTGTCCGCCCTGATCGACTCGGGGGCGCCGTCGGTCTGCTCGTCGATGCGGTGGAAGACCATATGGGTCCAGCAGCGGTACTCCTGACATCGGGCCAGCGCCTTCTCGACCTGGGACTCGGTGGTGTAGGAGCCGCAGTAGAAGACGCGCAGCCGAAACGGGTCCCCCGGCGCGAGGGTCTCCGGGGTGTTCTCGATGGTGCGCATCGAGGTGAAGTAGTCCTGGGAGGTGCGCAGCACGAGGTCGTTGTACCGCCCCATGGGCAGGGCGAAGTGGGCGGCGCCCTCGGGGTAGCCGTGCTCGAGGAGGAAGGATCTGATCGTCTCGAACTCCTGGCGCACCCCCGCCTCGTCGAGGGTGGTGAGATCGGTGGAGGCGTGGGCAGCGATGTCCCAGCCGTGACGCTCGCGCATCTCGGTGAGCTGGGCGGTGCTCATGCGGCCGGGCAGCCCGACCTTGTCAGCGATGACGTAGGAGGTCGCCGCGCCGATGCCGCAGTCCTGCATGATCGCCCGGGCCGTCTTGTAGTCGCTGTCGTAGCCGTCGTCGAAGGAGATGGAGACGATGCCGCTGGCGGCCGACGGCAGGGTGGCCAGGTAGCCGAGCCACAGGCGGCTCGAGGACGAGTCGGAGGCGGGGACGATCTTCAGGCGCACTCGCGTCACCCGGTCCAGCCGAGGATGGCCGACGACGGCGCGCTCGGCGGCCCGGTTGACGGTCACCCGGCACCAGGTACCGGTGCGCAGCGTGCGCATGTCGGGAGCCACGTCCAGGCGCAGGCAGTCCTCGCCCTGACCGCCGAGCTCGAGCTGGATGCTCTCGATCTGACGGTAGTCCTCGGCACGCAGCCACAGATCCCACTGGCAGTCGGTCATGTCGATGCCCGACAGGGTCAGGTCCGCACTGGTGGGGCGGCCGGAGTCACCGGTGGTGGTGATCTCCAGCGACTGGCTCCCATGGGAGTGGGTGGAGGTGTCGGGGCGGATGGAGCCGTGTGGGGATGAGAGGGTCCAGGCGCGCGGGTCCTGCATATCCGATAGCACCTGCGAGGGCGCCGCGGGAGGGCCGGCGGCCGGGGCCGGGGAGGCGTGAGCCGCCGTCTGCAGCTCAGGTAGAAGAGTGCTCGAGGCGGCCAGGGCGAGACCGCCCACGAGAAAGCTGCGGCGCCTCATCACATCATGCTGCGGCAAGGTTCTTCTCCAGTTAACAGTCCACTCGGTTGGTTTCCTGTCCAGGATACGCACGAGATCGCCGCCACCGCAGACAAAAGTCGAGGACACCCGCCCGCGACGGCCTGCCACATCGTGCTACCTGGTCTTCAAGTCCCCGCAGATCCGCACGCCTACGCCAACCGACGCCGACCAGCACCGACCCCGAGTGAGGGAGATCACCTCCACGCCGTCAGCCAGAAAAGAGGTCTGCCCCGCCAGTTTCCTGGCGGGACAGACCCGTGGAGGATTATTCACAGCATCCGTCAAAGGCGCTGTGACCTGTGCAGATACCGACATCGGCTAGCCCTGTGAATAAGCCTCCTGAGGTGGTGGCCCTAGCTGTTGTGGGTCATGAGGTTGTAGTCATGGGGGCAGCGGGGCCTGCGCAGGGACATCGGAAGCCGGCCCGGCCGATCCCTGAGCTCCTTGACGGCCGGGTGGGGACGCCGGACGATCTGGCGCAGCGGAACCTGCTCCTGGGGCTCCTGCGGCACTACGACAGGCTCTCGCGTCTCGGCCGGCGCCGGGGAAGGCTCCGGAGTCCCTGGTCTTGCAGGACTCCCTGCACGGCATGGTCGTGGAGCAGGTGGCCTCTCGGCCTTCTCGGCCTCACCCGGGTACCTGCCGTGCTCGACGTAATACCTGCCCGCCTCCGTGAGCTCGGCCGTCCCTTCCCGCCCGGGCGGCGGACCTTGACGTGGCCGCGCGCCGCCAGCGCGGCGGCGCTCAGCTTCATCTCCGGCCGCGGCAGGTCCTGGGAGCCTCCGGCGGCGAGCCAGTCAGCACCTCACGCTGGGCGTCGTTGACGGGCCGGGGTGGCATAGTGGACTACCTGCGTTGATCGTTGGAGTGTGCTCTCAACCGGATCGTCGATCCGTCGGTGGCCAAGAAGCAGCTCACAGGTAAGCGCCGCGCGGTTCGGGCGAACCGGAAGTCGATACGAGAGTCGAGCTCTGTCACACCCTCGAACCGGTCCAGCAACCACTCGTCGAGATCCAGTGGCTCGTCATGCAGGAGCTTGTCCACTGGCGCATGTAGACCCGCGAGAACCAAGGTGTCGATATTGAAGGGCCACTGGCCTAGGACCTTCTCGATTTGGGAGGGGCCGAAAGTCGACAAGTCCGTGGCAGAGATGGACTCGATAGCAGCTTCTGTACCTGCGACGAAGTCCTGCGCACACTGACATAGACAGCGGTTCAGGTCGACCGAAGACCCGGCCGACCGAGCGTGCACTAGGGGCACCTGCCACGTCCCGTCGACAGATCGGGTCGCGAGGACACGCTCTGTCACAGGCATCAACTCCAGGATGTGGCGACGACCCACCGGCAGCATGAAGCCCACGCGCTCCGGCTCCTCGTCGGGGTCGGAAAGCAAGTCGAAGCCAAACCCGAGATCCGGGATGACAATATCCCCATCCAGTTCGAAGACGTACCATTCGCAGACAATCGCTCGTGCAGCGAACCTGTTCATCTCGACCAGGCGATTCAAATTCAAGTTCGTCTTGTCAAACAAATCGGGAGCTTCAGTCTGCGGGTCCTCTACGCCTTCCTCCTTCAGACGCGCGACAATTCTCGCCTCGTATGAGCGATCCCGAGCGAAGGTTGCGGCAACGAAGGGCACGAGGATTCGGATCCAGTCCGAGGCGCTGAGGGTTCCGGCGATGAGATCGTCCAGAACCCGGGGCAACTGCGGCTCGTACGCGTCCCACAACTTGTCGATGGCGCGCCCCTGCGAGGTCTGGAAGAAGTCCTGGTCGACGTCGTACAGACGCTTCTTGTACCCGATGGAAGCCGCCGTCGTAACCCGGCCGGGGGTATGGCGACTCACGACGTGAAGCCTGCGCTGACGAAGCGGTCCACTCTCGTCTTCGGAAAAACGCCCGAGCAGGGCCGCTGGGATGAAGTGATCCTTAGCCATGCAGTGACTCCTCGCAGACTTGGCCTGAACCCGGTAACGAGACTATCAGCGGACCACGCAGACGACCCCGTCCAACGCGATGCATCTCGATGACGTCCTCACCTGGATTCAAAACAGCAACAAGGCCCGATCCGACCCATTGATGATAGCAAAGGTTCGAGCCGTGTGCGTAGGGTGGACCTACGTGGGGAGTTTGACAACTTTGGCTCCGCCGACGAACCGTGTGTTCTCGCTGGTCACGAGGGGTCTACCGGACGTCAAAGCGGCCCTCGGAACCCTGTGTTGCGGACTCTCGGGGCCAGGCTGTCCGCTCACTTGGGATGACTCAAACTCTTCTGACTGACGCCGAAGTCGACCAGCTGATCGCTGCCTACGAGGCCGGCGCGACCCTGCGGGGGCTGGCCAAGCAGCTCCATATCAACCGCCTCACCGCGGCAGCTCATCTCGCACGCCGCGGTGTCCCTGTTCGCCGCGCGGGTCTGGACTCTGTGCAGGCTAAGGAAGCCGCCCGGCTGTACCAAGCTGGTTGGACGCTCGTGCAGTTGGGCCGTCGGTTCGAGTTCGATGTGCAAACCGCGCGTCGAACTATCGCACGTCAGGGAGTGACGATCCGGCCAGTGGGACGACCACGCCGGCGTGACACGAAGTGCAGCTCAGCAGCGTGAGTTGGTGGCGACCCGCCTCCGGTCCTGCGGTCGCACCGCCTGGGCTACCATCCGCTCACGCATGATCGCTCGCACGAGGCGGAACAGGCTGATGGTGCCGTTGAGAATCAACTTGAAGGCATTCCAGCTGCCCCACGGCACCACCAAGTGCAACCATCGGGCGCCCCACGGTCGGTCAGGATCGTGCACACGTTGGCGATGGCAAGGTACGGGACACTTACGAGCATCGCCGGGATGCCCCACTTCAGCCCTCGCCGGCTTCGCGTAGCTGCGAGCGGTTGCTCGGCATGTAGTGCTGGAAGAAGCCATGGACGTGGATGCTGAACATCCAGAAGGATCGGAACGTGATCGGGCTCTGTCGTCACACGTGCTACTCCGTCGAGGAGGCAGTACGTGGATGAGCGCCAGTAGGCCGTCCCAAAGGACCCGCAAGAGAGGAGAACCTACCTCACCTACTAGTGTAAGCCAACATCCAGTAGGAACCCCCCTCGCTTTAGCCTCGGGTTTTCATTGTTGAGGTGTTGAAAGTGGGGTGAAGGTGCTTTTTTTCCTGGGATAATGCGGATTGCTTAGGTCCGTGCATGACCAGGAGAGGAGCACCTTGGTGGTGAAGAATAGCGGGTTGTACCCGTCTGTGGTGGCGGAGTCGGGGGACGTGCCTGCGGTGGGGCTGGCCGGGGCTAGGCTGCTGACCGAAACCATACGGGTCACGAGCCTGGACGCCTCGCTGTCGAAGGTTCTGTCGTCGTGGCGGGGCCCCTGGGCGGTGCACGACCCGGGCAAGATCATCTTGGATCTGGCGGTGTACGTGGCCCTGGGCGGCCGGTGCCTGTCGGATGTGGCCCTGCTGCGATGCCAGGGGGAGGTCTTCGGGACGGTGGCCTCCGACCCCACAGTCTGTCGGCTGGTGGGGACCCTGGCCGACCACGTCGAGGCGGTCGAGGCCACCGTGAACCGGGCCCGCACAGTGGTGCGGCAGCGGGCGTGGGCCCTGGCCGGAGCGGACGCCCCCACGGCTGGTGTCTGGGCGGCCCACCCGTTGGTGATCGACGTCGACGCCACCCTGGTTAATGTGCACTCAGAGAAAGAGGGTGCGGCCCCGACCTTCAAGAAGGGGTTCGGCTACCACCCCCTGACCGCCTGGATCGACCACGGAACCGGCCAAGGTGGGGGTGAGTGCGCGGTGATCATGCTGCGGCCCGGTAACGCCGGGTCGAACACCGCCACCGACCACGTCGAGATCATCCGCCGAGCCCTGGACCAGGCCGGACTGGGGCCCCGGCCCGGGCGGCGGGTCCTGGTGCGAGCTGACGGGGCCGGAGGCGCGAAGGAGACCATCGAGCTCCTGGCCCGCCGGCGGGTGTCCTACAGCGTGGGGTTCACCCAGCCGGACCACACGCCGCAGATCTAAGACACCATCCCCGAGGCCGCATGGACCCCCGCGTACAACACCGACGGTGAGCCCAGGCAGGGTGCGGACGTCGCTGAGACCCGCCGACCTGCTGGACCTGACCGCCTGACCCAAGGGGATGCGGGTGATCCTGCGCCGCGAGCTACCCCACCAGGGCGCCCAGCTGCGCTTCGAGGACGTGGGCGGCTACCGGCTCACCGCCTTCGCCACCAACACAAAAGTGGGCCAGCTCGCCGACCTCGAGGTCCGCCACCGGCTACGGACCCGCTGCGAGGACCGCATCCGCTGCGCGAAAGACACCGGACGTGACCGATTCCCCTTGCAGGGGTTCGCTCAGAACCGTACCTGGTGCCTGATCGTGGCCCTGGCCTGCGACCTGCTGGCCGTCTCCCAGCTGCTCGCCCTGGCCGACGCCCCCCCGCCCGCGCCTGGGAACCCCGCACGATCCGGTTGCGGCTGATGGCCATCCCCGCCGCCATCACCCACCATGCCCGCCGCACCGTCCTGCGCTACAAGGCCGACCATCCCTGGACCGACCTCCTGCTTGCCGGGCTCGGGCACCTCCAGGCACTCCCCGCCCCGTAGACACGCGGAACTCATCTCCTGCCCGCCACGATCCTGAAGGAACCCCCTGGCCCCTGGAAAGGCCCGACCACCGCGAGGCGACACGCGGCAGACCGCCACACCCAACCAGCATAATCAACCCCACGACACCGGCAACGACGCCACCCAAACCCACTCAACCAGACCACGAAAGATCGAGGTTAGGCTCGAGCAGCCTAGGAAAGGAGCACCGCAAACTGCAGTAGCCCCAGACAGGGCGGAAGGTGCAGATCCCTCTACTCTTCGACTTCACTTCGGGCTAGGCGGGCCGACCACGGCCGCTTCCGTACAGTAGGAGCACCCGCCGCTCTATGATTTAGGCCCCGTCGTCCTCCAGCCAGTCGGTGGGGATGAGGGCAACACCGTTTCGCCAGTTTTCGATGACTGCGTCTTGGAACCAGTCGTCTGCGAGGTTTGCGTGGTCACACACGATGATCTGTAGGTCACCGTTAAGTGCCGCTACGACATCTCGCATCAGTGTGAACTGTCTTCGGACTGCTTCCCAATCAGCGTTCTCATCGGCAGCAGCGTCAATGACCTCTTCGGGGAAGAAGGCTTGCGTCGGTTGATCGAACATGAGGAACCGCGGAACAGGCCGGCTCTTCAGTACGAACCAGTGGTGGAGAGCGAGGTAAGCGACGAGGTGATATCCGACCCAGTTCTCGGCGCTTCCCATGCGGCCGAGTGGGACGCGCCCACCAGGTCGCTGAACGGCGACGGTCAGCTCAACTGGGTCAAGGCGGACGTAGTGCTCCGAACCCTCTAGCTGAAGGTAGCGCGCATAGTCCGTCATCAGTTCGGACACCGAGTCAATGGCGGTACGAAGGGCGGCGGCGGGATCCTCCCGCTCGCTAATATACTCCAGCCGCGCCAGTTGATCGCGATACCGCCGTTCAGCGTTTCGCAGTTCAGCCAGGTCAGCAGCGATATCGACGCCGCGTTCGAGTTCCTGGCTAACCCGACCTTGAAGGAATGCGATTCGTTCCCGCCGCTCACGGCCCGCTGCAATTGCAGCTTCTTGCTGCGCAACAGCATCAAGTTCGACGACGTTCTCTCGGAGTGCCTCCACAAGTGGTTCACGGCTGGCCACTAAACGCTCGATTGTCGACCGGCGTCGAGAAGAGACCCCCTTTGACGCCTTGAGACGAGTCTCCAGTGCGTTCAAGAGCGATCGTAATTCATCCACGGTCTCGTCTGGGTGGTCTAGACCTTGATCACACAGCGGGCAGACGCTAACGTCTCCGTCAGCCAGCGCAGACTTTGGGACGAGCAGGTCGAGTGCACGAAGCCTGGCAGTTTGATACTGGACTTCGGCCTGTGAGTCACTCTGCTCTTTCTGCAATTTGTCAAGGAGTTCCAGTTGATCATCAACTTCACGGATTCGAGTCCGGATCGTTCGACCTTCTTCCGCGAGTTCTCTCCTTCGGCGCGAGCCCTCTGACTCTTCAACAGGAACGCTATCGGGTCGATACGCCAAGATGCCCTCCAGCACCCCGCGCAACCCCTCCCTGGGGCTGATTCCCGCATCGGCAGGCAGTACGCCGAGACTGACCGCAGACTGAATCAAGTGGGTGACTCGACTGTCCTGCTGGTCGAGGTCGGCTTCGGCGGCTCGGATGCTGCTTTGGATTCGCCGCAAAGTTCGACGGGTCGCTACGAGTTGGCGCCTCAGTGCGCCTTGCTCAGGCGTCGCTGCCCCCAGGAAGTACGGAAGTGTGTCGCGGATTGTCGTCTTGATGTTGTTCTCCACCTGTCGATGAAAGAGCACATCACGACTCGCTATTTCCCCTTGATTCTGGAAACAGTAGAAGAGTGCTTGCCGAACGGAAACATCAAAGGACTGCCTAAGCGAGCCGGCTTCGGGATCGATAGTGAAAGAGTCGATTCCGAGCCGTTCAGTGAGAGTATCCTTCACGACCACAGTGTCGGCATTAACTGCCAGTTCGTCGAAAGTCGGTGCGGTAAGATCAAGACCGCCCGTACGAACCATCGCCTTATTAGTACTGGCACCCTCTGGGTTCGGTCGACAGATCAGCACGCGTTCGCCTGCAAACTGAACAATGACATAGTACCAGGATGAATGGCTGCTGATAACTCCAGTCGGGATTGTTACCGTGTTTCTTCCCAGGCAATATTCGACGATGTCAAGTATTGCAGATTTGCCCGTCTTCGACTTTCCAGTCAGGATATTTAGGGCGCCTACATGGAACTCGACATCACGACGCTTCCCTGACCTACTGAACACCCCCAAGGAAACGATGTGCATGATCAGCCTCCAATCCCGAGCAGTTCAAATGCCATGTGAATTTCAATAGCGTTAAACCATTGCCCACAAATACGCGCCGCCTTGACGGAAGCGCTCAACTCGGTGGGCCATTGCGACGTAAGACTCTCCGGTCTAGCGAGCGCTACAAGGCTGGGTCCGTCAAGTCCGAGTCGCCCCGCTCGCAGGCCATGACGGATAGCCCGCTTGGTTGGCAGCGCCATGTTCGCCACGCGATACTCCATATCCGCAAGCAAGTCGTAATTCCGTACCGCCCAACGAGCCAGGGTGATCCGTCGATCCCGGGGCAGCCTGTCGCGTGTCCCCGGGTGCAGGGTAAGCGGCAAGATGAGGTAAGCAGCGGGCCACGCGAGGCCCGCGGTGCCTTGCTGTTCTTTTGCCCAGCAGGCGTTGACAAGCAACTCCGAGGTCAAGACCACATTGAAGAGCGCCGTAGCCTCTGGCGTCCGAACTGGAGGTGGCGCCGAAACTTCAGGTGGATGAAACATGGCCAAGTAGCACCTCCAACTTTGATTCAAAGTCCGGATGCCAGCCAACCCGATATCCGAGTTCGCCATCGGCGAGTGCGTGGAACATTCCACGGTTGAACCATGGTTCGTCAAATCGGTCTCGGAGACGCGCTCGCGATTCCCTCGCCAGCTCCTCTAGAATCTCTTGGCCGACGACATCGTGGTCGCTCCGCCCCTCCCGGTTCATGGCGGCGACTCGCGAATCGAAAGTGTGTTCCCACTCGTCGTGGAGGCGAAAGGCAAATCGGTCGAGTTCAGTCTCCGCCAAGAGTTGATGGCGAAGCCAAAACGAGCGTTGAGTAAATGATCGATGATAATCTCGGATCGCTTTCCAAAGGCGGTTGTCATCTAACGCGATCCAGAGGAGCTGTTGCACAAACGGGCGATCACTATAGAGATCAGAGACCGACTCATCGTACTCTTGCATGATAGCCGGATCGATAGGCAAGGTGTCGCTTTTCAGCTGATCTGCAATCTCCGCGACTTGCACGATCAAATCTTGACCGCTCACAGCCTCCAGCGTCCCGCTCAAGAGTTGCACTGAAATTCTTGACCACCATCCCTTGAGGAGGTTCAAGAAGACTTCGTCGCGCCCGGTAGGATATGCGTACCGGAAGGTTCGAACTAGTTCATTGTCAATGTGAATCGCTGATAGCGACCCATCACTAATAATGATGCGGTCTACCAATTCAATCCTGGCGATGTCATCCAAGTCGAGGAACTTATTACGCCACGTTTGAGTGGCTTTGCTCGTCGATGCTCTCGCCGCATCTAGCAAGGCTTCGAGCGCTACGGAAGCGTCGCGGTCCTTCCCGTCACGAAGGAAAATAAGCCCCGAGTCTTCACTGAGCGTCCGGGTCGTAACTAGGCGTAAGAGCAGTAGGTCGGATAAAGGTAAGTCCATCCAGACATTCAGAGTTCGCCAGAGGTCAACTGCTTGAGCAGTCAACGGACCATCGCCGAGTGTGTGATGCTTCAGTTGCAGGAGTTCGGTAGCTGAACCACCAACATCAAACTCGATATCATCCAAAGCTTCGAGGCGAAGTTGAGCCGCCGGCTCTGAGGTGGCACGCTTGCCCAGCTCAACGAGCGCCCACATGCACTGGTGGACGTATCCGAGAGCTTGGCCGGCAGCGCTATGGGATGACCCTTGCGCCACTGCGTTCACCTCCTTGGGAACGATCAATCTGCAATCTGATCCTATCATCTGAAGATCGCGGAGGTCCTTGACGGGCTCTCATGAAGCTGCAGGCTGGATGGAGCACGGGTCCAGGCAAGGGGTTGGTCCGCCGAAGCGGTCTCTGTAGCCCGGTGGGCGGGCCTGTGGGGGCTCTCACTATTCCGTTGGACAGTGCGGGCCCCCTTTTCTTGTGCCCTGCTGTTACAGGTCGAGGTGCCGCGTAGCCTGGTTGGCGGGGCGACGGCGCTCGTTCTCGATGGTTGGGCGGGTCAGGGTTCGCAACGCGGTTTCGGCCCGGGCACGGTCGATCTTCTTCTGCGCCATGCTCGCAGGCTGGGAGCCGAGCGGGGCCGGTCCGGTGATCTGGTACCGGTCACGGTAAGCAGCGACCACCACAGCGCGGCGTCGCCACTGCTGCCGCCCCCGCTCATCGGCTGGGATCGGACCGAGTGCTGTAACCCATGGCTCTTGCGTGTGGAGGGCGGTGTCGAGGACAGCTTCTACTCGGGTTTCGATGAGGTGACGGCGCGCGGTCAGGGCCTGCTGCATGTCGGGGGTCATGGAGCCGGTGGCTTCGGGAATCAGTCCGGCGATGAGACGCGGTGCCTGGCGTGTGCGGGCGGAGCCGGCGGGTCGGGTGGTGGCGGTGGTGGATGACGGAGACGATGTCGTCGGCGTCGGCGAACCCGCGAGCCCGAATGAGGCGTGGACTGCTAGATGTTTTTCGGACAGTGCTTGTTTTGTGCTTCAGGCTGCCTTATTCAGGTCCAGGAACTCGCTTTCAACCTCGTCGGGAGTGCGATACCCTAGGGCTGAGTGAAGACGAATATGATTGTATCTCAGCTCGATCCGCGAGGCAATATCGTTCATCGCTTTGTTCTTCGTTGGGCATACCATCCGGTATACTCTCTCATTTTTGAGCGTGGCGTTGAACGACTCCGCCCACGCATTGTCCCAGCAAACCCCCGTGCGCCCCACCGAAGGCCGAATCCCATAACCCTTGAGGTGGTTCAAGAACCTCTGAGACGTGTACTGGCTCCCCCTGTCGGAGTGAAAGAGTGTCACGCCCTCCTCGACCGGGCACCTGCGTACTGCCATGTCAATGGCCTGACACACCAGGGAGGTGTGCATGTGGTCGGCCATCGCGTACCCCACGACCTTCTTAGTACAGCAGTCCAAAACCGTCGCAAGTTAGATAAACCCGGTCCACGTCCTGACGTAGGTAATGTCCCCGCACCACTTACGTCCAGGTTCGTCAGCGGTGAAGTCCCGCCGGAGCAGGTCCGGGCGCGCATCCAGGTCTTGGGCCGGCACCATGGTTCGGACCTTTGCCCGAGGCCCGGCGGCCTGCAGCCCCAGGTCCCTCATGATGGACCGGATCGTAGACCCTTCCGCCCGGACCCCGCGCCTTTCCAGACTCACCTGAATTCGTCGGTACCCGTAGGTGCCGTCGGAGTCCTCGAAGGCGTCGTTAACCATGACTCCAAGCTCTTTTCACCTCGCAGTTGTTGCTGATTCGGGTCGGTCGCGCCAGGAGTAGT
>NZ_VICC01000001.1:64190-692002 GCF_006546825.1 Actinomyces oris | reverse complement strand
ATGACCTCGCACACGACCTGGGTCTCGAACCCCTCCGAGTGTTTCGCTGCTGGCATGGCCTCCATCCTATCGACTCACGGGAAGAAAAACTCCCCCAGTCCGAGAAACACCACGCACTCCACCATATCGAGGGAGAAGAATTCGTCGCCTAGAAGATCGGCCACGACACCGCCCGCACCCGCTACGACGTCGACCGCACACCCCGCCAAGCTCTCAAGCGTCAGCCGGCTGGACAGGCCTTCGAACCACCCCAGCACCACCAGGCCACGCCTGCTGCCGACAGCCTCAGCATGTGACCCGGGCGGACCGATCATGAGCAGTCACGGCCCCGATCCCGACGACCAGTACGACGACCCCAGCATCCTCGACGACCAGCCCGACATGTTCGACGCCAATGCCCTGCCCGAGCCACCGCACCCGATCAACTGGAACCTACTGTCGGCGCAGGAACTGGAAACAGAATTGCTGGAGCTGAACCGGTGGGTCGACTGGCTTCGCCACACCTACGGACTGCCTGCCTCGGTCGTCCCGCCGTACTGGCACCGCCACCCCGAACTGGTCTGGGAACTTTCCGCGCTGCACCTGCACTGGCTGTGCGCCTACGACCCCGAGCAAAACGGTTCCGCACCCCTGGGCTGGCACCGCGACTTCGCCGACGCCCGCCACCGCCTACGCGACTGGGTCACGGCCTCCGACACCCGCCTCGACCGAGACCATCCCACCCGACAGACCACCTGGCCCGGCGAAGAACCCCAGCCCACTCACGAGGAGTCGGTGATCACTGACCGGGATTCCGACTTCGTCCAGCACGTCATCGACCAAGTCAACGAACGCCAGGCTGCTGAAGACGCCTTCTACGCCAGCCTGGATGAGCGGATCGACCCGGCGACCGGTGAGGTTCGTGACAACGTGTCGGGCCGTGAGGGTGGTTGAGGATGGTGCGCCGGTACCGCCGCGCCACGGCCCGAGTCGAGGCGGATCGGCCCCTGTGCGTCCGGTATGAGCCGCGTGAGGAGATCGAGGCTGCGAAGGTTGCCGAGGTGTTGATCCGGATCGCGCTGCGCACCGCTGGCGACCAGCCCGGCGGTCAGTCCGGTGCCCATCTTCGTCGCCTGCTCGTAGCCGATCGCTAAACTGGGCCCACGTCAAGTTCGGTGTTGTTGGCACCTGCCTTGCTAAGCCCCGTTCGCGGGGTGTTCTTTTCGACTCTGACGTGACCGCCTCCAGCGCCCCACCCGCCCCCAGTTATGTGGGGGCTTGTGAAAGGCAGTCACCATGACACTCGATCAGTTCTCCGGCCTCGACGTCCCAGGCCTTCAACGACTCGCCCGCACCACACCACGCCCAGACGCCACAGCGACCGGGGCTAAGGGGCAGGTGGCGGCGATCAGCTACCTGCGGGTCTCGACCAAGGATCAGGCCACCCGCAACGGGCTGGAAGAGGGCATGTCGATCCCAGCCCAGCGCGAAGCCGCGCAGCGCAAGGCCGAACATCTCGGCGCCGTCATCATCAAGGAGTTCATCGAGCCCGGCGAGTCCGCCAAAACCGCACAACGACGTGCGCTCCAAGAGATGCTCGACTACGCCACCACACACCCCGTGCGGTACTGCATCATCAACAAGGTCGACCGCCTCGCCCGCAACCGGATCGATGACGCCAAGATCCACGCCGCACTACGGGATGGAGTGCGTGGTGTTTCTCGGACTGGGGGAGTTTTTCTTCCCGTGAGTCGATAGGATGGAGGCCATGCCAGCAGCGAAACACTCGGAGGGGTTCGAGGCCCAGGTCGTGTGCGAGGTCATTGAGAAGGACCGCACGATAGCCTCGATAGCCGCCTCGTACGATCTTGTGGCCCAGACGGTGGGGAACTGGGTCGCCAGATACAGAAAAGATCATGCCACCGACCAGGACCACAAGAAAACCTTCGAGTCAGCCGAGATCGCGAAGCTGAGAGCGGAAAACAGGGAGCTGCGTCAGGAGAACGAGTTCCTGACAAAAGCAGCCACCTTCTTCGCCAAGGAACGACCGTGACCGAGCGCTACGAGGTCATCAACCGCGAAGAAGGCCACTATCCCATCTCCTCAATGTGCCGGTGGGCCGGTGCCTCACGGTCCGGCTACTACTCCTGGCGCGACCGACCTGAGTCCATCACCAGAGCGAAAAGAAAAGAGCTCAGTATCAACATCAAGGACGTTTTTAAGGACTCCGACGGCACTTACGGGTACCGAAGGATCCAGGCCTATCTGGAGAGGCGTGGGGTGAGGGTGGATGGCGCCACGATCCGCTCCATCATGAGGGAGCTGGGCCTTGAAGCCGCGCAGCCACGGGCGAAGGTCCGTACCACCGTGCCGGCCGAGGACCTCGATGAGCGCCCCGACCTGGTGGGGCAGGACTTCACCGCCGACGAGCCTGGGCGTAAGTGGTGCGGGGACATCACTTCCATCAACACATGGGCCGGATTCGTCTATCTTGCCACTGTTCTGGACTGCTGCACCAAGAAGGTCGTGGGGTACGCGATGGCCGATCATATGTGCACCTCACTGGTGTGTGAGGCCATCGACATGGCAGCCAGGCGCTGCCCGGTTGAGAAAGGTATGACAGTCTTTCACTCCGACCGGGGCAGTCAGTACACGTCTCAGAAGTTCCTGGACCACCTGAAGAACTATGGCATCCGTCCGTCCGTGGGGCGTACCGGAGTGTGCCGGGACAATGCCTGGGCGGTATTCTTCAATGCCACGCTCAAGAACGAAAGGGGGTATAGAATGGTGTATCCCACGAAGGACAAGGCGATCAACGATATTGTCTCGCGGGTCGAGCTGAGATAAAATCACATACGCCTTCACTCAGCCCTGGGATACCGCACACCTAACGAGGTCGAGCAAGAATTACTGGGCCTAACCAAGGCAGCCTGAAACCCCAAACAAGCAGTGTCCAAAAAACACCTAGCAGTCCAGGATGCGAACATCAGCCTGGTGTCGGTCACCGAGAACATCGACGAGACCCCCTCAGGGATCAGGGATGATGATGCACGGCATCCTGGCCTCCATGGCCGAGTTCTATTCGCTGAACCTGGCCCAAGAAGTCCTCAAAGGCATGACCCAGAAAGCGCCATCGGCGGCACCTCCACCAAAGCACCTCTGGGCTACCTCAACGTCCGCACCACCGACGCCCGAGGACGCGAGTCCCGCGTGATCCAAGTCGACCCCGAACGCGCCGACCTCGTCCGTTTCGCGTTCACCGCTACGCCACCGGGGACTGGTCCCTGTCGCGCTTGGCCAAGGAACTGACAGCCCGTGGCCTGACCACCCGGCCCACGCCCTCGCAGCCGGCCAAGCCAGTCACCACCACCGGGCTGCACAAGATCCTGACCAGCCCCTACTACCAGGACACCGTCACCTTCCGCGGCGTCACCTACGGGCACCCACGAGCCCCTCGTCGACGCGGAGACGTGGCTGCGGGTCCGAACCAACCTCGACACCAACAACGCCCGTGGCGAACGACCCCAGAAGTACGACCACTACCTCAAAGGCACCCTGTACTGCGCCTGCGGAGCCAAGCTCATGATCGAACACCCCCGCGACAAGGCCGGGGACCGCTACGAGCACTTCACCTGCTCCGGACGACGCCGCAAGACCACCAACTGCACTCGCTCCGCGATCCTCGCCGAACGCGCCGAAGCCGAGATCGAACACACCTACCAGCGCAAATCCCTCAGCCCAACCCAGGCTGAGCACGTCCGGAAGGTCCTCAACGACGTATTCGACCAGCTCGAAGCCGAACGCCTCAAGCTCGTCCAGGCCCACTACGCCGACGCGATCCCACTCGACCTCCTCAAGAAGCGAGCAAGACCGCATCCGCGCCAGCCTCGACCAGATCAGCACACGGCTCGACAACCTCACCGACACCTACGCCGACGCCCGAACGGGCTTGGACCGGCTCACCGAACTCCTGGTCGACCTCGACGACCTCTACAACAAGTGCGAACCCGCCGAACGACGCATCCTCAACCGCGCCCTGTTCACCCGCATCACCATCGACGACGAAGAGAACGCCACCTACACCCCCGAGCAGATCGCCGCCAGCATCCTCGCCCACACCAGCATCGATGCCCTGTCCGAAGTCACCGCGGAAACAGGTCTGCCCCGCCAGTTTCCTGGCGGGGCAGACCTTCGAGGTGGTGGAGCTAGGGGGATTCGAACCCCCGACCTTCTCATTGCGAACGAGACGCGCTACCAACTGCGCCATAGCCCCAAGTGCGGACCGATCCTAGCATCGCCGCCGGGAGTCGTGGCAAGTTCGGTGGCGGTGAGCCCGCCCACCGCACCCGGGTCGCCCGGCGGCGTGCCGCGGGAGCGCCCGGCGCTACTCGCCGGCTGCGCGCCGCCCCTCGAGGATCGCGTCGAGGTCGATGGGGTGGAAGAGCTCCTCCTCATCCTCCACAGGAGCGGGAATGTAGCCGCGGGCCGACTGCGGGCGGGCGGGCACCGGTGCGGAGGTGCCTGGGTCAACCACTGGGTCGGCGTAGGAGCGCCGGGGTGCGCGGGCCGCCAGCGTGTAGGTCGGAGCGGGGACGTGGACCGGTCGCCAACCCTGGGGCGGGGTCGACGTCGTCGCCTCCTCCTTGACGACTCCCTCCGTCGCCGCCGGGGCAGCGGCAGCGGGGGCCTGCGGGCGGGCGACCGTGGGGGCAGGCTCTGAAGCAGTGCGGGAGACAGCCTGGGGAGCAGAGTCGGCAGCGCGCCGAGCCGGCTCAGCGGCGACCTGCGGGGAGGGGGCCGCAGCGGCGCGCTCCTGAGCCTCCTGCTCAATGGCGCTCGCCTCGGCGAAGAGCTTGCCCCAGCCGGACAGACTGCGGGAGGTCGAGGCAGGCAGGGAGGCGACGAAGTCCTTGGTGCGCGGCGAGCTCTCCTCGTCGCCGTCGCGGGAGACCGCCTCGCGCACGCCCATGTCCCGGGTGACCCGGCCAGCGTGGCGGGAGGGCACGTACACCGAGGCGCGGCGGGTCGCCTCACGCTCAGCGGCGATGGCGGCGGCGGTCTCGTCATCGAGGTCGGCGTCGAGCCTGGCCAGGCGCTCCTCCTCAGAGTCGACGGCTCGGGAGGGACGGGCAGCAGTGGTGCCGGTCGCCTCGGAGGGGCTGCCGGCGACGGGCTCGGCGGACACAGCGGACTCAGTGGACCCAGCCGACTCGGCAGACACCGAGCGCGCGGCCGGGCGCTGGCCGCCCTCGCGGGTGAGGCGCTCGATGAAGGAGTCCTGCGCGCCGGATTCGCCGGCGGCCTCGACAGACTCGGCCGACACCGCGGACACGGCCGGCGACGCCGCACTGGCGCTGACAGCACTGACCGCACCGCTGGAGGCGCTGCGAGGGCCGTCGACGACGGAGCGGGGCGCGGCCACGACCGAGGCCGAGGAGCGCCGGCCGGTCAGGGTCACCAGAGTCTGCTCGAGCTCGGCGATGCGGCGGCGCTCACGGCGGTCCGCCGCGGCCGAGGCCAGAGCGGCGCGACGCCCGGCCACCATCGAGGCCCCCAGCAGGGCGGAGGGCAGCAGGGCGGGCCACCAGGGCAGCGCGGTGACCAGGCCCAGCACCCAGGCGCCGAGCGTGACTCCGAGCAGGACGCTGGCGACGATCCCACGGTGCGAGGCGGCGACCCGGCGGCGCTCACGCCCCTGGGCGTGAACCTGGCGGGCACGGTCGAGCTCGCGCTCGGTGCGCAGGGCGCGCACATTCCTCACGGCGGGCCTGTTCATCACCCTCACCTCCGGTCGACGTCGAAAGATCTCCGCATGCCCACTGTTCGCGCAGGTGTCGTCGCGTTCGACGGCGGCCGCACCCGTGGCCAGGACCCGCAGCTCAGCCGAGTAGCGGTCCTGGACGTTGGAGCGGCGAGCCATCTCGCGGCGCCCCACTAAAAGCGGAAGGAGGTACACGGAGAGAACCGTGATGAGGGCGATGACTGCCCAGATCTCGATTCCCACACCGCAACCGTAAGTGCGCCTGCCCTCGTCCCCGCGCAGGAACACTCCGGCTTTCCTTCGAAATACCTGGGATTCACGACGTCACACTGTCAGTACGACACCCCTGTCACCACATGAGTCACACACGTTTCTTCCGCCTCTCTGGGCACGCCGTGACCGACCGGCAGACAGCCTGCCCGAACGCGCCGTCGGCACACCCGCCGCTCCCCCGCGAGCACCCCACCCCCACCGGCGCGATCGCCGTGAAAAACGGTCACCCGCGCGCGAGTCGCTGCTCGAATCTGGCACCTTCGGGCCCGTGGACCTCCTCGGCGAGGGCTGCAAAGGAGACGTGGTCGGCCCAGGCGCCGTTGATGTGCATGTAGCCGCGACGCAACCCCTCCTCGCGCAGCCCGAGACCGCGACACAGGGCCAGGCTCCGCTCGTTGTCGGGGCGCACGTTGATCTCCACGCGGTGCAGCCCCACCGGCCCCAGCAGGTGGTCCAGGACGAGGGCCACCGCCAGGCGCATGATCCCCCTGCCCTGCCAGGCCGAGCCGATCCAGTAGCCGACCTGGGCGCTGCGCGTGGCCCCCCAAGTGATCGGGTCGACGGCAATCTGGCCGGCGAAGGCGCCGTCGACCTCGACAACGAAGGGCATCGCCTCGGCGAGCCTGGCCCGGCGCGTCTGGCGACGCAGGAAGACCGGGAAGGTGCTCAGCGTCTCCCCGCCACCGGCCGGCAAGGTGGCCTCCCAGGGAGCGAGCCGGTCGTTGTCCGCCAGCCGCAGCGCCCTCCAGGGCGCCTCATCCTCGGCCCGCAGCTCGCGCACAACGACTGAGGGGCGCTCGGGCGACTGCGTGGCACCGGGTTCCCGCTCCCCCAGGGCGGCCTCAGGCTCGAGGCGTACCGGCCAGGTGAAGCGCGCCGGCATCCCGGCCCCGAGCAGCAGGCCGGCGATGGCCCGCCGCAGCTCCCCGCCGAGGGAGTCGGCGGGCGTCGTCGGGGCAGAGTCGGACATCAGGCGTCCAGCAGAAGGCAGTGGAGGGTGTCACCGGCCACCACGGTGCTCGTGTCCTCGGGCACGACGGCGATGGCGTTGGCCTCGGACAGGCCGTGCAGTCGGACCGTGCCCGGCGGCGCCGTCGGCTCGGCGCGGTATCCGCGGGATGGCGAGCCGCTGACGTGCACGGGGACGAATTCGCGCTTGCCGCTCGGGGAGTGCCAGCCCTCGGAGATGGTGGCCGCCAGGCTGGAGCGGTGCAGGGAGGTGCGTCCGGCGATCTGGCGCAGGACCGGGCGCACGAAGGTCTCGAAGGCGATCTGGGCGCTGACCGGGTCGCCGGGCAGGCAGAAGATCGGGGTGCCCTCGACCGTCCCGACGCCGAGCTGGCGGCCCGGGGACATGGCGACGGCGTCGAAGCGCACCGAGCCCAGGGGGGCCAGAACGTCTTTGACGGTGTCGCCCTGCCCGACGCTCAAGCCCCCGGTGGTGATGAGGACGTCGGCGCGCACCAGCTGGTCCTCGATGGTGTCGGCCAGGGCGCGCAGCTCGTCGGGGACGGCGGCCACCCGGAAGGCTTGGCCGCCGGCGTCGGTGACCGCGCAGGCCAGGGCGTGGCCGTTGGCGTCGAAGACGTCCCCGGCCTCGCGGGACTGGCCGGGCTCGACCAGCTCGTCCCCGATGGAGACCACGACGACGCGCGGGGCGGGGCGCACGCGCACCCGGTGCATCCCGAGGCCCGCCAGCAGGGCCACATGGCGGGCGCTGATGCGCGAGCCTCGCTTGAGGACAGTCGTGCCCGACTTCACGTCCTCGGCACGGCGGCGGACATTGTCGCCGGCCGCGACGGCGCGGTGGATGGTCACCCGGGACTCGCCGCGGTCGGTGTCGGCCCAGGGGATGACGGCGTCGGCGCCCAGCGGCATGGGGGCGCCGGAGTCAATGAGGACGGCGGCACCGGAGACGAGGTGGCAGGGGCGCATGTCGCCGGCGCGCACCGCGTCGACGACGTCGAGCACGAGCGGGTTGTGGCGATCAGCCTCGGCAACGTCCTGGGCGATGACCGCGTAGCCGTCCTGTCCAGCCAGGTCCACGGCGGGCAGGTCGATTCCGGCGGCGACGTCCTGGGCCAGGACGCATCCGACGGCGTCGGGGAGGACCACGTCGAGGGGTGCTGCCGCCTGGGCGATCTCCAGGCAGGCGGCCAGGTGCTCGGCCACTGTTCTCATGGCACTCAGGTTACCGTCAGGTTGACGACATGCGCCGTGCCCCGCCGGGACGAACGGTTCAGACACGACGCGTCATCACCTGCGAGGATGGGACCATGACGACCGGCGCGCTGGACCTTCCCGACACGGGCCGACTCGAGCTCGACGACGCCAAGGACGAGCTGCGCAAGGTGCTGCGGGCGCACCGACGCGCCCATCACCACCACCCGCCCCAGGGGCACTCGGCGGACTGCGAGGCTCTGACTGAGCACGCTCTGGAGGCGGTGGCCGGCGCACAGAGGGTGGCGGCCTTCGTGTCCGTGGGGGCAGAGCCCTGTACCCGACTGCTGCTGGAGCGGCTTCACGAGGGCGGCGTCCAGGTCCTGCTGCCGGTGCTCGGACCCCGCCTGGCGCGCTGCTGGGGGCTGTTCCAGGGAGGTGAGGACCTGGCGGAGCGGGCGCCGAGGCGCCCCCCGGAGCCCAGTGGCCCCACCCTGCCGGCCGAGGCGGTCGGCCAGGTCGACGCCCTCATCATTCCAGCGCTGGCCGTGGACAGTGCCGGGCGCCGCCTGGGACAGGGCGGCGGCTGGTACGACCGCATGCTGCCCCTGCGCTCCCCTGAGGCCCACACCTTCGCCATCCTTCACCCCGAGGAGCTGGTGCCCGGGCCGCTGCCGATGGAGGAGCACGACGAGCCCGTGGACGCCGTCATCACGGCCCAGGAGTGGTTCCTGCTGGCCGCCGGCTCACCGGCGCACTCCCTGTCGTCGGAGTCCTGAGCCACCGACGCCGCGGGCCTCCGGGGGCCACAGGCTCGCCGGCGGCGCCCTCTGTCCACAACGCCAAGGAGCGGGCGTGCCGGGAGGCCGCCGGCCACCGGACCCTGATGACATGAGACCTCGCCACGGACTGCCCCGCCACCCCTCTCTCAGCGCCTCTCGGGATCCTCAGGATCACGGCGGGTCGCCGCGCTCCATCGCCTCCGACTCCCGTCCGGCCCGCCCCAGTGGCCGGGCCGGATGGACCGGATGGGCCGGGGGCCGTCCATCGCTTCTGCTGTGGCGCCATCGCCACCTGGTGGTGGCACTCTGCCTGGGAACCGCGGTCCTGGTGGCCCTCAGCGTGCTGCGTCCCGGCCCCGAACGCGGGCAGCAGGTTCTTGTCGCCTCGCGCTCGATCAGCGCCGGAGCGGTCCTCACCGAGCAGGACGTCTCGATCAGCAACCTTCCGGCCGGCGCCCTCCCCCAGTCCCCGTTGACCTCCGTGGGGCAGGCGGTCGGGAGTCGGGCCGCCATCTCCCTGGAGAAGGGCACGGTGCTGACGGCCTCAATGACCAGCGGCTCCTTGGCCCAGCAGCTGGGAGACGACGAGCGACTGGTCCAGGTGCCTATCGACGTCGGAGCCGAGCTGGCGCGCCCCGGCGCGCGGGTGGACATCATCGGGCAGGCCTCTGAGGACTGGGCGCCGCCGGGGCAGAACGACGCCTCTCAGGGCGGGACGGCACAGAATCCCGGAGAGCAGTCCGAGTCCCCCACCGCACCGAAAGACCCGGGGAACAGCTCGACAACGAGTTCCTCGACCGGCTCCGACACCCCTTCTTCACCAACCGACCAGGGATCACCAGGATTTCAGGAGTCTTCTCAGAGCATTTCCCAAGGAATACCTGTCGCGCCTTTCGAAACTCGCAGCACAGTTCTCTGTTCTGGAGCCCGAGTAGTGATGATTCAGCAGGTCGGAGAAGGTGAGCAATGGACAGGACACAAGAAAGTAACACTTATCACACTGGCTATTCCTGCAAGTAGCGCTACTCTGGTCGTTGGCGCGGCTACGAATAGCACGCTCGGCATTGCGCTGAGCCCGTAATGCCGCTGCGACGTCTTACGCGAATGACAAGACACTCTCACTTTCAGCCCCCGATGGCGCACCCCCGGCAGACGTCTGCCCGCGCCGCTAGAAAGGATCGCCATGATCAAGGGATTCAAGGAGTTCATTGCCCAGGGCAACGCCCTCGAGCTCGCCGTCGCCGTTATCATCGGTGGCGCGTTCAAGCCGATCGTTGACTCCATTACCAAGGTCATCATGACCATCATTGGTCAGCTCATCGGCCAGCCGAACTTCGACTCGCTGGGAGCGTTCTCCCTGTACCAGGACGGTAAGTACACGTTCCACCTGGCCACCGCCAAGGAGCTCGCCGCCAACCCTGACGGCTTCGTGATGCCCGGTGAGATTGTCACCACCATCATCAACTTCATCCTTATCGCGATCGCCGTCTACTTCGCCATTGTCATGCCGATGAACACGATCAAGGAGCGCCTGGCCAAGCAGAAGGCCGAGGAGGAGGCCAACGAGGTCACCGACGTCGAGCTGCTCACCGAGATCCGCGACCTGCTCGCCACCAAGCGCTGAGTCCCCCAGCGATCTGAGCATCGCATCACCGGAAGGCCCCGCCGATCCTCATGATCGGCGGGGCCTTCCGCGTGCCCGCAGCGGCTCGATATCAGCCCCAGTGCGGGGGGACGTCGCGCCGGAGGCGGGCGTCATTGGAGCCGGTGCCACCAGGGGCGGGGGCGTCGAGCCCCTCCGCGGGACCGCTGAGGGCGTCGTGCTCGTAGTCCGCCCTCGCCAGGTCCTCCGGGTTCTGACCGCGGGCCACACGCGCCTGGTCCCGGGGCGAGAGCGCCACCACTCGACGACGTCGCCGCGCACTCCCCCGCTCAGGCGTCACGTCGCTGCCTGGCTCCGCCTCCGCGGCCCGCCCGCGGCCCGATCCACCGGTCACGACGGCGTCATTCACTGTGCGGTTCACGCCATCACTCACGGCATGGCTTGAGGCGCCATGGTCGTTCACTGCGTCATCCAGTACCGCTCGGGCGGCTTCAGCGGGTGCGCCGCACGGCGTTGGCCAGGACCGCGTCGATCCCCGATCCGCGGCGACGCAGCGCCAGAGCGGACCGCAGCTCCTCGACTTCCCCTGCCTCGGAGCGGCCCACGCCGTCGGAGCGGATCCAGGCCATGAGGTCATCGAGCTGGTCGTCGGAGTAGGCCTGCAGCGGCAGCCCCTGGGCGATGCGGGGGCGCTCGGTGCGCTCGTGGGCCTCGGTGGCCTCGGGCTCGGGCGCCTCGGGGACGGCGCGCACCGCGTCGTCAACGCGCTCGGGCACGGCCTCCATGTCCGGGGCAGCCTCGCCCTGACGCTCGACCAGGACGGCCAGGACGAGCTCTTCGACGGCTTTCGCCTCGGCCTCCGGGTCCACGAACACCCCGGCGGAGAAGGCCATGTGGACGCGCCACCCGCGCCGCTCAAGGCGCTCGACGCGGTGCCGGTCGCGCCGGCGCAGGCTGGGCTCGGAGATGTAATCGACGTCGTCGGTCAGGACCGCCACGAGCAGCTCGTCGGGGTAGTCGGGGTGGCCGATGGCCAGCGGGATGCGCACGCCGCCGTCGGTCCCGTAGCGGGGCACGACCGACAGGCCCTTGCGCCACAGGTGCTCGGCCAGGTCCACCAGGAGCCGGTCGGGCACCTTGCCGGCGGAGTTGCCGGACTGGGAGGAGTCCTCGGCCCGGGCCAGGACCTCACGCAGCAGGCGGGCCCCAGGGGCGCGCAGCCGGTCGCGGTCAATGTCTGCGGCCGCCAGGCAGGAGACCACCTGGGTGCTGCCCCGCGAGGCGCACAGGGCCTCGACGAGCCCCACCATGCCGCTGTGGTCCGAGACGGGCCCGAAGTTGTGGATGGTGCGCCCGTGCGGGGTCTTGGCGTAACCCACCGAGATGATGATGTGGTCGCGCTGCAGGGCGCGGGCCTCGGCCAGCTCGACGACGGTGAAGGGCTCTGCCGCCCCGGGGGCGAAGAACTCCTCCAGTGCGGGGGCGCCGGCGGCCGCCCGGGTGATGGCCGAGCGCAGAGCGTCGGCGTGCAGCCGGTTGAGGGCGATGACGGCCAGGGACTCCTCGGGACGGGTCAGGGCGCGGTCGATGACCATGTCGACGACGCGGGAGACCTCGGCCTCCACTGTCTCGACCGCCGTCTGCCCGGGGGCCGGCATGCCCCGCCCGTCCACGAGCTCCAGGGTCAGGGAGGTGTCCCCCGGCGGGGAGGGCACGGCCTCGACGACCCCCTCGTAGCCGTTGGCCGCCAGGAAGGAGGCGATGCCGGCGTCGAGGCTGTTGCGGGCGGTCGGCAGAGTCCGCGAGGGCAGGAGCGGGCCGAGCTCTGCGGCCAGGCCGGTCGTGGCACGCCGGGAGTCACCGACGACGAGCACCTGCTCGGCGCGCACGAAGGCGGGCAGCACCTGCGGGACGGGCATGGGCGTGGAGGCGTCCAACACAGCCAGGTCCACCACCGCGGTGGGCGAGAAGATCTGGGGCACGAGCGTGGGCGGGACGATCCAGATCGGCCGGGCCAGCAGGGCCATGGGGTGGGCGTCGATGATCTCCCGCAGCGGGACGCCGTCCTCACGGGCCAGGGCGATATACAGGGCGCGCGCGTCGGCCTTGTCCTGCTCGACGGCGGCCCGTACCCGCCGGGCGCAGGCCTGGGCCACGGGGCCCGACAGGGAGCGCGTGTGGGCGGCGTCGAGCTCGCGCAGCGAGACGGCCATGTGGGACAGGGCGCGCGCGTCGAGACCGCCCAGGTCGGGGTCGGCGGCGAGGGTCTGCGCCAGCAGGGAGGACCACCAGCAGTAGGTGAGCTCGGGCTCGAGCTGGTCGGCCTCGACGCCGCGGACAGCCATGTCGGCCACAAAGTCGTTCAGCCCCAGGGTCTCGAGCTCGGTGCGGATGCGGTTGACCTCGGGGAGCTTCTGGGCGGTGAGGTCGTCAGCAGCCAGGGAGCGGGCCAGCTCCAGGAGATCCTCCAGGGGCATCTCCATGAGCACCGGGGAGTCCTGGGCGCGCCCCAGCAGCGGCTGCACCTCGGTCACGGCGCCGCGGGCCCGGCCGGCGGTGCGCCGCATCTCGTCCAGGCCCTGGGGCAGGCGGGGCCAGCCGCCGTCGGGGTCGTGGCGGCGCCACACCTCACGGCGGCGCTGGACCTTGACCAGCTCGGCGTGCAGGTCATCGACGACACGGCCCGGACGCACCAGGTCATTGGCTTGCCGGGTGAAGCGCCGGCGCCGCGAGCCATCCATGTGGATGCCCCGCTCGTCGCGCCAGCGCTTGGAGGCGGTGGCGATGACCATGTCGGCGGCGGAGCGCTCGAAGACCTCGGGCAGGAAGACGTCCAGGGACTCGCGCACGCCGTCGAACATGTCGAGCTGCTCGATCCACTGGCCCAGGTTGCGGGCCCGGCTCAGGCCGGTGGTGCGGGCGACCACGGCCGTGTGCTCCTGGATGGTGGGCAGCAGGTCGTTGGCCAGGGCGCGCAGGTGGACGAGCGCGTCGGTGGCCTCGTCCATGTCCTCCACCGGGATCCCGTTCCAGGCGCTGGAGGAGACCTCCGGGGTGAACAGCCCCAGGGTGTGCCCGCGGCGCAGGAGGGTCAGGGCCTGCTCCCGACCGTCCTCATCGAGGCGACCCAGGTGCTCGGCGTCGATGCGGGCCCGGGTGGTTGCGCGGTCGCGCCGGCTGGTGAGCTCGGCGAGCTTCTGCAGCGCCTCGTAGGCGGAGACCGACCAGGGCTCGCGGGGCCGGTGCAGGGCGCGCACGTAGCGGTCCAGGCGGGAGCGGACCGAGGTGAGGCGGTCGCGTGAGGCAATGATCCCGGCGACGTCGAGCTGGGGCGGCTGGACGCCCAGGCTCTCGCGGATTCCCTCGGAGGCGTGCTGGCGCCAGGCGGCGTCCTCGGTGAGGTCCAGGACCATGGAGCCCAGGCCCTCCTCGCGCAGGGCGGCCGCGACGGCGTGTCCGTCGGCGCTGGTGGCGGGCACGTGCAGGACGGTGCGCCCGGAGGCGGCGGCGTCGGCGAAGACGGCGGCCAGGGTGCCGGCGACGTCGGAGCCGGGGGGCGCGTCGATGAGGAAGCTCGCCCCGGTGCCCACCGCCTCGATGACGTCGAGCTGGGCGGGCTCCAGGTCGCCCACGCCGCGCTCGGCGCCGGGGACCCGGTCGGTGGGGACGGCGGGGGGAAGCTCGACGCTGAGGGCCTCGCGGGCCCCCTCGTCCCCGGCGATGGCTGCAACCAGGGCGGAGGTGCGCGAGCGCTCCAGGACGGCGTCGAAGTCCTCCACCAGGGCCTGGCCGGGGTGGACGAAGGCGCCGACGACGAGGCGCTCGTGAATCTCGAAGCCGGGCAGGAACTGCCGGCCCAGGGCACCGATGCGGGCCAGAGCCGCACGCGGCGTGAAGCCCGCCGAGGACAGGGCGGCGCGGGCGATGTCCCCGATGTCGGTGGTGCACTGGTAGCGGCGCAGGGCGCGGGTGAGGACCGGGTTGACCTCGATGGTGGGGTCCAGGGTGAGGGTGGCGTCCGCGGTGGCGGTGGTCAGGCGCACGGGGCGCAGCAGGACCGGGGCGTTGACCGTGCGCACGCGCGGGGCCGAGGGGGCCTCGGGGACGGTCAGTCCGGCGGCGGCCAGGGCGTTGCGGGCGGCGTGCTCGGCAGCGATGCGCTCGACGTGCGGGATCTGGGCGGTCAGGTCCGCCTCCGGTGAGGCGCCGTCGGCCAGGTGGATGCTGCCGTCCTCCTCGCCGTCCTCGGGGACCGTCTCGTTCCAGGTGGCCACCCCGATGGCCAGGTAGACCGGGGCGACGCCGAACTGGCGGGCCAGCACGTCGGTGCGCGCCGAGACCTCGCGCAGGGACTGGCGGGCCTCGCCCAGGGCGTTGCGCTCGCGCACGATGCTGGACAGGTTGGTGGGGCGGCCGGCGTAGAGCTGGGCCAGGCCGGAGGGGTGGGCGGCGGTGAGGTCGACGACGCCGTCGAGCAGGGAGATGTCGTCCAGGCTGGCCACGCCCCCCAGGTCCACGAGCTGGCTGCGCCAGGTGGACAGGGCCGTGTCAATGCGTTCGCGCCGCTCGACGTCCGCCGCGCTCAGCGGCGGTGCGGGCGCGGGGCGAGCAGGAGCGGGAGGCTCCGGTGCGGGGGCGGGCTCGGGCTGGCGCGGTGCGGCGGCCACAGCCCCCAGATCCGCGGCGAAACGCTGTCGGCTCGCGGTTTGATCCGAGCCGGCCGAGGATCGGGCACCCTTGCGTTCATCCTCCCGCAGGGCAGCATCGCGCCGTTTGCGGCCGAAGGAGAAGAACGAAGGCGTCATATGCTCAAGATATAGGCCGATCGACCCTTGGGCGTGGAGACGCACCGCGGCGTGGCACGCCCCATGGGCCGGCGTCGGCCGGCGCCCGCCAGCACCGGTATCTGCCGGCCGGCATCAGCCGACGCGCAGTGCGCCTGCCACCGGCGTGCAGGGACACCGGGTGGAATCGATCGGGTCCGTCGGGCGGCGAAGCCTGCCGAACTGACCCGGTGGTGTCAGTGCCCTCGATTGGATTCGAACCAACGACACCCGCTTTAGGAGTTCGGGCGCAGTTTACATGACGTCTGTGTCAGCGACCGGTTCGGAAGCGCATATGAACCTTCTTAGGGCGCTGGGGGCCGGGGATCTCTCGGAGGCTGATCGCCTGGCTGGCCCGGTGCTGGAGGAGATGGTTAGAGCGAGGCTAGAGGGTGATACTGATCTCGCCGCGCAGGACGAGGCTTTGCTTGCGCGTCTGCCGTGTCGGCACCCCGTCCCGATGCGCTACGACGACGAGGCATCGGGACGGTCTGGCGTCGTTGGTATCCGTTGTGGGTCACGTTCGGTGCTGTCGTGTCCGTCTTGTGCACGTCTGTATAGAGGCGACGTCAGAGCAGTCGTGTACAGCGGTCTTCGGGCTCGGGTTGATGCCGGTGAGAAGTTCGTGCTGTTGACTCTGACCGCGCCTTCGTTCGGGGAGGTCCACCGGGTGCCGAAGTCGCCGACCTCGGGTGCTCCGCCGCTGTGCCGGTGCGGTCGGCGCCATCGTCATGACTCGCCTTTGCGTGGCGTCCCTATTGACCTCGCCTCATACGACTACAGCGGCGCGGTCGACTTCAACGGATGTGCTCCACGTCTTTTCACGCGTACCACGGACGCGCTGTCGGACTGGCTGGCCCGGGTGACGGGCACCTCTTCGGCTCGGTTATCGTATGTTCGGGTCGCGGAGTGGCAGAGCCGCGGTTTGATCCATTTCCATGTCTTGATCTCGCTGCCGCCGTCGGTGTCTGAGATCGATCTCGGCGTTACCGGGGCGGACCGGCGGTTCCTCTGGTCCGAGACTGGCTCTCAGCGCGCATCGACTCTGGAGAGGATTTGCGCAGGCGTGTCCACCTCCTCTCCGTCGGGCCGGGCTCTGCGATGGGGTGCTCAGCTCCGCGCCGACGTGATTGGCTCGGAGCAGCAGGCTTATAGAGCCTCGGGCTATATGTCGAAGGTCATCAATTACGTTCTCAAGGACGTAGTTGCTGCCGGCTCTGACGGCGATGACGAGGAGATGCCATGTACCCCGTCACCTGATGAGATTGCCCGGCGCAGTCACATTCGACGGATGAGTCAGGCTGCACATGCCTGGCGGTGCGGTCGTCCTGGCGGCGGAGCGGATGGCGCTCGTCATCGCCGGTGCTGCGAGGCACACAACTCGCGGTTGCAGCGCTCCTATCGGTGTCGTGGCGGCGGACACCGCTCATTCGGTTGGCACGGAAGGGTTTTCAGCACGTCGCGGGACTGGAGCCCTGATCGTTTGAGTCTCACGCGTTGCCGTCGGCGTAGACAGGACTACTGCTCACGGGCGCGAGGCTCCGTACTGGGCGACAGTGTTGTGTGGCGGCACGCATCGGCCACGTCCTGGTCGCGGGACGCGCGACGTATCCGCGGTGAGATCGAGCGCGATCCTGGTACCGCGTTGGCTTGGGCTCCTCCGGACCCCGGGTCGGGCATCTTGCTCGACGGCGGGTGAGTGCGATGACTGTTGCGGCCTCGGTGGCGACCAGAGTTGCTTAGAGAATGGTGGCTCCGGTAGGCGGTACCTTGATGGCTTTCTGGCTGGTGATTTCCGCACTGTTGGGGTCGGATCATCCGGCCATGGATGACCAGCAGCGCGACGGTGCCGACTGTCGTTGAGGATGGCGGTGGGCGTCTCGCCGCTATCACTGGCTGCTGCGCGATTCTGTCCTGGTCACGCGTGTGCGCTCGGGCACGCTTCATCAGGCCCGCCTACCCTCCGGCCCGCGGCGGTGCCTCATCATCGCTGCGCTGGTGCCGATGTGGTACGGGGGCGGCATCTCGTGGCATGCCAGGTTTCTCGGTGTGATGTTGCGGTTCTTTCGATCCGTGTCCCGCATTTCACGATGCAGGGCACAAGCACGTTAGTGGGTTGGCGGCGCGCGACGCGAGGAGCGCGCCGCCAACCGGGGCCGCCTTCGGCGGCCCCCTTGATCCTGTAGAGAGAAGTTACGGTCAATCTGATTCTTTGGCGTCTTTCCGCCACGACTACACCGTCTCCACCGATCATCTTGCGACAACCGCAGCTCTCCCCATACTCACTGCTGCATACAGCGTCGCATTGACGAGCGCCCGCCGCGTCTCCGCGAGAGTGGCCTGGGCTGAAGCAAGCGCCTCCGGTGTCTCAACGAGTTAGTCGGGCCGAGTCTCCGCATCAGCCAGCACCCTGGCGGCGGCTATCGCTCTGGCTGCCATCGTCTCACAGCCAGCTCGGCAACTCTCGCGTTCCTGGTCGCCCATGATCGGGACGCCACCGAATCACCATGTGTGAGTAACGTCACATTATGGCTTTAGATTGCCACTAAAGGACGCCAGTGGAATGACATCCGATCGTGGCACAACCAAGAATCGTTGTTATTCAGCGAAATCTTCCATCCGAGCCGACCCGCCTATACACATATTTGGTTAGCAATTTATGTGCATGAAGGGGTGGGTACGGAGTCTTCGAGAAATTTGACGGCCGTTTCGAAGGGGGTTACTTTTGACGACATCGACCAGTGGTGCACTTTTTTGTGTGCCGATTTCCGTTTTCCATACGTTTAGGAACTCGTCATGCTTGATCTGTCCGATGTTCAGTACGACTCAGCCCAGTTCTCCGACGCCATTTTTGCCGGCATGGGCACGGATTTGACCGCGGAGGACGTCAGGCCGCGCATGCGGGATGGCGCACCGAAGCTCGCCCCATCTGGCGAACCGACGTACGCGACCGGCGTGGTCGGCCCGAGTCGCTGGGGCGGACCTGACACGCGAACCACGATCTCGGTCATCGAGCGAGGCAACTACAAGTACGGTCACTTCTATAAGATGGATGGCCGCGTGTGGGTCACTCAGTACGCCGTGACGTCGTTCGGAGATCGCGCTGAGACGCGCCAGGCCATTACCTGCGACAGGCTCATAGAGGTTCCAAACCCTGCGACGTCCACACCCTCGAAGCCGAAGGTTGAGCTCCTCGCAGACGACTCCGCAAGCGGGAAGGGCGGTCGCTGATGCGCACCGCAGCAGATTTTGATCAGCCAGATGCCGGGCGGCGCCGCGTCCGTCGTCGTGGCCCGATGCTCCGCCGGTGGGAGCGCCAACTAACGGTGGCTATAGCAACCACAGTCACCGCCATCCTCACGACACTCTCTGTCTGGGGGTTCATCGCTGCGGAGCGGAATCGGTGGACGTTCGCTCTCATTGCGGTGGTTGTCGTCATGGCGTGCGCGTTTGCGTCGTGGCTGGCTTGGCACCGTGTGCCCATTCGCACCACGCTCCGCCCGGGTGAGATGCCGTGGTCAAGCTGGGTGGCGATCGTCGCGTACTGGAGGCGCGATGATGTCGATCGCGTCCTACGGAATCTGCGGGAGCTGCGTTGGATCTCGGCGTGCTCTGCTGCCGGTCTGGAGCGCCGAGTTCGCCATCATGCGCTGATCGGCGACGACATCGTTGAGGACCTCTACGTTCCCGAAGTCACAGCAATTCATCGTGTGCCCCGCGGTCTCGAGGTCACTATTCGCTCGTTGCCGAGCATGTCTCCCGCTGAGACGGCCAAAGCGGCGGAGCGGCTGGGATCCGCGCTGGGCGCACCCGTCACGGCCGAGTCATCTCCCGATGACGCTGCCGGAGTGGTCCTCACTGTCGTCGTGGGTCCGGATCCGCTCGCTGAGGTTAGAGAGTATCCGGTGGCTGATGCGGCCGGCACTCCAGTGGGGTCGGCGCTGGTGGGGATCACCGAGGCCGGCGAGCAGTGGACGATCCCGATCATTGGCGGCCATACCCTAATCGTTGGCATGACTGGCGCCGGGAAGGGCAGCGTACTAGGTGGTATCGCCGTAGGGATGACTCCTCAGATTCAAGCGCGTCGCATCAAAATGTATGGTATCGACCTGAAAGGCGGAGTCGAGCAGGAAGCCTACAAACAGATCTTCGAAAAACGGGCACGCACCTACGCGGAGGCGGCTGATTTGCTCACCGAGATCAATGCCCTACTCGATGACCGCCTGGAGCTGATGCGTTGTGACAAAGTGAGGAATGCCGAACTCTGCCCGGCCTATCCGGGGATCGTGGTGATGATTGATGAGGCGGCTATGCTCACATATGCGGCGGATTCCACAAAGGAAGAGAAGAGCGTTGACAAGAGCCTGCGCGCAATTCTGACTCGAGGTCGAGCCGCATCGATCTCTGTCGTTGCCGCACTCCAGGACCCAAGAAAAGACGCACTACGAGCTCGTGACCTTTTCACTTCACGGATCATCATGGCGGCCAGCGGAGTCGCCGACTCGCTTATGCTGGTTAACCGCGAAGAGTGGGAGGGTGGGATTAAGCCCGAAAAAGAGTTGAAGGGAATGCCCGGAGCGGCATATGCCATCACAATGGTGGAGCAGGACGGGAAGCTGACTACCCCAAATAAGCCCCAGCGTGTGAGAGCTTTCTGGGTGGATGATGCCACGCTCAATGGACTGCCGTCAGCACCAGGGGACAGGAATGATGAAGAGAACCCGGCGCTTGTCGTCTACTGAGGTCAGAAAGCAGGCCGCTAACCTCCCTGGGGGAGTGTCCAACTTCGTGGCGGCGCAGCTCCGCCTCAGGGCCAGTGCCGTGCGCGACGAGGCTCTGCGTGCCGCCGACATCGCTGCCGAGATCGAGCTCCAGCTCATGCAGGACAAGGTCTGCACCGACGAGCGCGATGCAGTGGCTGACGAGATGGAGCACGAAAGAGTGTATGCCCAGTACTGTGACGATCTTTCTGAGCAGATTCTCCTCATTGCAGAGAATATCCACACTTTCATCCCAGAAAGCACGGACGAATGACGGTCGCAAAAGCTGGCAGCAAATGGCGTGCTTACATTTACGACGGCGGAACTGCGATCGCTACGCGAACATTCGACAATCCGGTTGATGCGCGCGCTTGGGAACGACGCATGAAACGTCAGCTGGCCGCAGGAATCGACGTCGTCGGCGCGGTTAAAAAAGTTCAGGAGTGGCTGCCGCTTTTCCTGGAGCACCGCCGTGAGGTTGTTGCTGCGTCGACGCTGCAACGAGACGAAGGGGTATGCGCGTCACTGCCCGCGTGGCTGCGCGCCCATCGTGTCTGCGATGTCAATCCTCAAGTGATTTCTCGTTTGATCAAGTCAATCAATGGCAGCCCGGGAACAAAACAGCGGGCACTGATTACAGTGGCTGCCTTTTTCTCGTGGCTCGAGGGACTTGCTGTCGTCGACCGCAACCCCGTCCGGGGCATCAGGATCCCGAGAACCAATGCCATCGGGGCAGCAACTAACCCGTTCTCGTGGCGGGAGGTCGAGACGATGGCACCAGAAGGCCCGTACGGGGACGTGATTATCGTGCTGGCCTACACGGGCCTGCGGTGGGGTGAGCTCAGGGCCCTACGTGCCCGCGACGTCGTGATCGACGACGATGGCATCGCCACCGCGCTGCGCGTGAGGCGAAGTGCTAGCGACGGATTCCCGGAGAAGGCCCCCAAGAGCGGGAAGGTCCGGAAGGTCCCGCTCATGCAACGCCCTGCGCTCATCATCAGCCGGCGCCTGCGTGGCCTGAAGCCAGACGACATTGTGTTTACCTCCCCGCGGGGCGGTCCGCTCAACCGCAGCAACATGAGACGGTCGGTGCGGTGGGACGAGATCAGCGGCGGCCGTCGAATCCATGATCTTCGCCACACAGCAGCATGCGAGTGGCTGCGCAAGGGCGTCGACGTAGCGACTGTCAGCGCCTGGTTGGGTCACGCCTCCGTCACTACCACAGGGGCATACCTGCACCTAGTGAGCACTGACGAGGAGCGCCGACTGGTCACCATGCTGGACGAGCGCAGCGCAAAACCCTGAGATTCCAGGCGAAAACCAGTGTCCACATACGTATGGCACACGCGATCCGATATGAAGGGAGGGAGCGCCAGAACCGGGTGAGGTGCTGACTCCCGCGATGACGCGGAAAGGTGTCAGTGCCCTCGATTGGATTCGAACCAACGACACCCGCTTTAGGAGAGCGGTGCTCTATCCCCTGAGCTACGAGGGCCTGGAGGGAAGACTACCAGCGGATCGCCCCACCCATGACCACACGGGCCGCGGGGTGGCGCCGCGGCGAGCAGCGATGGGCTCGCCGCAGCGAGTGGGGCCTCAGGCCCGGCCCCACGGGGTGGAGGTGCGCGAGGTGCGCCGCTCCCCCTTGGCTTGGTGCGTCGGCGCGACCAGCACAGGGCAGGAGGCGTGGGACAGGACGGCCTGGCTGGTGGAGCCCAGCAGGAGACCGGAGAAGCCCCCGCGCCCACGCGAGCCGACGACGATGAGGTCCACGGCGGTGGAGAACTCGGCCAGGAGCTCGGCCGGATTGCCGTCCAGGGCGTGGCGGCGCACCGTGACGCCCTCGTGGCCCTCGAGGGCCTCATTGATGGCACGGTCGAGTCCGGAGCGGACGTCGGCCAGGACCTGCTCGCGGTCGACCGCGGCTGGCAGCCAGGCCAGCGCCCCGGCCCCGGAGGCCATCGGGACGGCGGCGATGGCGGTGAGCTCGGCGCCCCACGCCTCAGCCTCGGTCACGGCCCATTTGAGGGCCCGGCGTGCCGAGGAGGAGCCGTCGACCCCGACGACGATGCGGCGTACCGGCGTGTAGTCGGCTCCCTCGTTGTGCTGGGGCACGACGACGGCCGGGCAGTGGCTGTGCGCAGGAAGGGCCGAGGAGACGGTTCCCAGGAGCCGGTCGGCGAAGCCGCCACCGCCCCGGGTGCCGACGACGGCCAGCGTCGCCTCCTCGGAGAGGTCGACGAGGACCCCTGCCGGGTCCCCGGTCTCCAGGGAGGAGGTGACGGCGACGCCGGACTTCTTGACGCGCTCGACAGCCTCATCGATGACGGCCTGGGCGCCGGACCTGATGGCCGAGTCATCGAGCGCCGCGTAGCCGCCGTCGAGAGAGGCGGTGGTGAAGGAGGGCAGGGAGTAGGCGCACAGGATGTGGACGCGCCAGCCCTGGCACTCAGCCCGCGCCACAGCCCAGTCCACTGCCGCCAGGGACTCCGGTGAACCATCGACTCCAACGAGGACGACATTGTCATCAGTCATGGGATCTGCCCTTTCTCGAGATCACGGTCTACGACCCTAGGAACATTCTGCCCCGAAAAGGGGTGTGGGGACCACCACATGAAGGGCTTGTCCTCGTTTTGCTCCCTTGAGACGCCCCGTTGACCGGCAGTGACCGGCATCGACCGGCTCCCACCCTCCTGACACGCCGTGAGGGGTGAGCGCCTGATGGCACTCACCCCTCACGGTGAAGACTTCAGCGTCTGGTATCAGCCGACGCGGACGAAGCTCGGGGAGTCCCAGAGATCGCGGTAGACCACACCGGTGTCCTCGCTGCCGGCGTCGATGACCTTGCCGTCACCGGCGTAGATGCCGACGTGGCCGGGCCAGGTGACGAGGTCGCCGGGCTGGGCCTCAGCGGCGGACACCGGGGTGCCGGACACGGCCTGCTCGGAGGAGGTACGGGGCAGGCTGATGCCGACCTGGGCGTACACGTACTGCGTGAAGCCGGAGCAGTCGAAGGCGCTCGGGCCAGAGGCGCCCCACACGTAGGGGGCACCGACGTACTGCATGGCGATGGCCACGACAGAGGAGTTGGAGGTGCTGGCGGGCGCAGCGGCCGGGGTGGCCTGAGCGGCCTGCGTGTCGGCAGCAGCGGAGTCAGTGCCCTGGTCAGCAGCAGCCGGGGCGGCGGCCTCGGAGGAGGTCTGCTCGGCCTGGGCAGCGGGGGCCTCGGGAGCGGCGGGCGCCTGAGGAGCCGCAGGGGCGGGGGCGACAGCCTCCACCTCAGGAGCAGCCTCGGTGACCCAGTTGACCTGAGACATGGTGACCTGCTGGCGGGCGGCCAGGGCCTCGCGAGCGTTGGCGGCGAAGATGCCGACCCCGGGGGTCACGCCGGAAGCCTCGATGGTGCCGGAGGAGGTGACCTCGGTGTGGCCGGCGGCGTTGGCTCCCGAAGCCATCATGGTCAGGGCGAGGCCGGACGAAGCGGCGACAGCCAGACCGCGGCGCGCGGTGGGAGCAAAGTCATCCAGTGGGGTAAGGGCGCGGGTGGCTTTGCGGTGACGTGCGGTGGTGCGTGAGGACATGAATGCTTTCTCCTGTTGAGCCGACGAGGTGAGCTGTCGGGTTCGGACTGGAGACGTCCGGCCCGCAGATGCGGGCTTCACCCCAAGGCCGCTTCGGCTGTTCGCCTGGGCGACCGGTAGTTGGTTCCCCCGTTCCTGCCACTTGAGTTGTTGGTTCCACGAGCCTCAGACCGAGCGGCAGGACTAAGCCCCGATCCGAGACATCACCGAGACGGTTGTCTGCGGCAACGACCTGAACGCTACATGACAGACCCACGCTTCGTCACGGCCAGTTGTCACACACTCTTGTGAGCCGAAGCACTATGAAGCACTTCTCGCTTTTATCCATATTGCCCCAGGGACCTCAGTCCATCGGCGCGCTCGCAACAAGAACCGGAAAAGCGCGAGATGACGCGGAAAAATTGCATGGACCTCGACGGAACCCCACCATAGGCCCTCTGTCCCAGCAACTATGGGACCCCACAGCGAGGGAGTTCGGACGGCTGTCACACCGTCACCGAGGCGGACCCCACGCATCTCACTTCCTGAGACAGACAACACCCTTGAACCCTCTGCCTGCACAGGGTGTTTTCAGGGTTTCTTGAGGGGGTTGACAGACAGGTCGAGCGTCGGCGCTCAGCGCCGCACGAAGAGGTGGCGGGCGACGTCGTCGGCCAGGACGACGGGATCACCGGAGGACCCGACGAGCCTCACTCCACCGGCACTGACACGCAGCTCCACCTCGGCCCCGGCGACGATCTGCGCGTCCTCGAGGCCGGCGAGGAGCTCCGCGTCGGCCTGGATCGGCTCCCCGATGCGGCTGATGACGGCCGTGACGGTGTCGCGTCCGGCGAAGCGGTCCACACTGACCTCATCGGCGGAGGGTCGCGGGTGCTCCGCGGTCCGCGGCGGGACGGGGTTGCCGAAGGGGTCGGTGGAGACGTCGTCGAGAATGTCGGCGAGGCGCTCCTCGACCTGCTCGCTCATGACGTGCTCCCAGCGGCAGGCCTCGTCGTGGACGAATCGGCGCTCGATGCCGATGACGTCCAGCAGCAGTCTTTCAGCGAGCCGGTGCTTGCGGATCACGTCGGTGGCACGCCTGCGGCCCTCATCAGTGAGCTCCAGGGAGCGGTCCTCGGCGACCTTGATGAGGCCGTCACGCTCCATGCGCGCCACCGTCTGGGATACCGTGGGACCCGAGTGATCGAGACGCTCGACGATGCGGGCACGCAGCGGGGGAACGCCGTCCTCCTCAAGCTCATAGACGGTCTTGAGGTACATCTCGGTGGTGTCGATCAGCTCGGTCATGGGGTGGGCTCCTGCTTGAGGTGGGTTACCGCGGACATTCGATGCCTTCGGAAGGGCTCGCTCACCGAACCGCGTTCCTCGCCAGGATAGGCGTCACCCTGTGATGTGGGCCAGTACCACCTGAAAGCGCGCCGATCCTCGGCTGGGGAGGACTCCCCAGTGTCAGGGAGATGCGCCACGGGTAGCGTACGTATTACTCGTTCGGTACCCGGTGCGGTCCGGTCGTGCGGTGTGAAGCGGCGTCCGGTGGGTGTCGGTCGGCGCTAGTCGGCGTCGTCAGCGCGGGTCTGCTGCGGGGTCTGCGGCGGCGTCGGTGGTGTTGGCGACTTCGGTGCAGCCCGAAGGTAGGGGCGGGTGGAGGAGTAGTGCAGGGACAGGTTCCAGTGCCTGTAGCTCCAGGCGGCGGCGACCAGCGCGGTGAGGACAGCGCTCAGACCACCGACCGCGATCGCCATGCGCGGCCCCCAGGTGTCGGCGACCCAGCCGATGAGCGGGGAACCGAGCGGCGTCGACCCCAGGAAGAACATCATGTAGATACTCAGAACCCGCCCGCGCATGGAGGGCTCGGTGGTCATCTGCACGGTCTGGTTGGCGCTGGTCAAGAGGGTCAGGACGCACAGGCCCACCGGGATCGTCATGACCATGAAGGTCGGGTAGGTGGGCATGATGGCCAGCAGGAGGGTGAACACCCCCAGGGCGAGGGCCGCCAGCACGACGGTGCGGGGGCGCGGGTTACGACGTCGGGCCGCCCACAGGGCACCGGAGAGGGAGCCGACGGCGAAGACCGAGGAGACGGTGCCGTAGGCATCGGACTCCAGGTGGAAGACGGTGCGCACCATCGCGGCCATGGTGACCTGGAAGTTGAGGGTGAGCATGGAGACGACGGCGACCACGGCGATGATGACGACGAGGTCGGTGCGGCCGCGCAGGTAGGTCAGGCCCTCGCGGAGCTGGCCGGCGGCGCGGCGGGCGCGCGGCATGTCCACCAGCTCGCTCACGCGCATGGCGACCAGTGCCACGGCCGGGAAGACGAAGGTGGCGGCGTTGACGGCGAAGACCCAGCCGGCGCCGACCCAGGTGATGACGACGCCGGCGAGGGCCGGCCCCAGGAGGCGGGCGGCGTTGAAGGAGGCCGAGTTGAGGCCCACGGCGTTGGACAGGTGCTCGGCGGGCACCATCCGGGCCACGAAGGTCTGGCGGGCGGGGGCGTCATAGGCGGCGGCGACGCCGGTGAGGAAGGCGGCCAGGTAGACGTGCCACAGGTGGGCGGTGCCGGCCAGGACGTCAACGGCGAGGACGGCGGAGACCAGGCCCATGGCGCTCTGGGTGAGGATGAGGAACTTGCGCTGGTCGACCCGGTCGGCGACGAGGCCGGCGTGGGCGGACAGCAGCAGCATCGGAAGGAACTGCAGGGCCGTGGTCAGGCCGGTGGCGGAGGCGGAGTCGTCAGTGAGGACGCGCAGCACCAGCCAGTCCTGAGCCACGCGCTGCATCCAGGTCCCGGTGTTGGCCACGAGGGCGGACAGGAACCAGATCCGGTAGTTGTGGAATCTCAAGGAGGCGAAGATGCCACCGCCGGGGCGGCGCGGTGAGGTCATGCGGGTCATGTCCTGACGTGGTGACGACGTGGGGCGGGCTGAGGAGTGTCAGGGGTGGTGCCGACGGGTACGAGGCGGGCGACAGACGCCCTGCCTGAGAAGACTAGCCCCAGGCGTACCAACGATTCTGTTGGACGTGCCCCATCGCCTCCGCGGCACCGAAGACATCAAAGACACCGGAACCACCGTGCCAGTCACTCAAAAGTCACAAAATGGTTACGGCAGCAGACGGTGTTCCTGGAGAGGCGCGAACGGTGAGCGGTGACGGCTATGGCTATGTGCCGGAATCGAGCCCCGAAGAGTCTCCTCGGATGGAGCCTCCCCGGATCTGGCCGGCAGCCCGGCGCCGGCCGAGCCGGACGGAGCAGGAGAGGCGTACGACGTCGGGAGAATCGGCATCGGGCTACGGCTACGTCCCCACGGCGACATACGGGGTCATGTCGTCCACGCCCCACGGGGGTGCTCCAGCCACGACCTATGGGGTAGTACCGCCTGACGATCATTCGGTCGACCGAGCGAAGGCGGCCGCTTATGGCCGCATGCCAGTCTCCAGCAGAGCTTCCGTACCGAGGCCCGCCCAGGGGACCGCCCGGTCGCCTCAGCCTGCAACGACGCCTGTTCAACCGAGCACTGCGACCATGACGACCGCTGCGGCACCGAGGCCGGGGCCCGCAGCCGGACCGGGGGCAGACGCACCCTCGCCCAAGCGGGAGTGGTGGGAGCGGCTGCGAGACCGTACGTCGCGGTCCCGCATCTTCCTGGCGCTGCGCCGAGTGCGGGCCGTTGCGACCTGGTTCGCGCTGCTGGTGGTTCTCGTGGCAGTGGTGGTCTCGCCGACGGTCCGCACCGCGCTGGGGGCCTGGGTCGGGTGCCTGTGGCTGGTGGTGTGCTGGTTCGCTCTGGCCCGGGCCAAGACCGTTTCCTGGGCACTGACGTCGGGAGTGTTCGCCACCGGGATGCCCTTGGCGCTGCTGATCGGCATGGTGAGCTTGTGGGTCTGCAGCGCCGCCGGCGTCACCCCCTCAGACGCGTCTGCCTCCCTAGTGGTCGCCTCCGTGGTGGAGGAGGTTCTCAAGCTCACGCCGCTTGCAGTTCTCGCTTTGGTGGCTCCGGGGCGGGTGCGCCGTTTCCTGGTGAGCGACTGGATCGTTCTCGGAGTGGCGGCGGGCGCCGCCTTCGAGGCGGTCGAGGAGGTTACCCGCCGCATCATGCTCCTAACCGGTCACGGAAGCAGTTTCCTTGACCGTCTCCTCTGCCCCGAGGGCGGGGTGAGACAGCTGAAGTGCAACGGCGCCTCGACCTACTCGCTGATCCCGTTGTCGGGTGCCTCTGGCGACGTCTTCGTCTACGCCGGGCACGCGGTCGTCACTGGGCTGGTGGCCGGGGCGATCGGGCTGGGGATCGCCCTGTGGCGCCGTGGTCGGGTGCATCGCGGTGGATACAGGGCCGCGTTGCAGGGCCTCGGCATCCTGGTGCCCTCCTGGACATGGTGGGTGGCGGTGGTCGACCACATGGGACGCAACGCCTCCGACTACGTACTGTGGTTGTGGACGGGAGGAGAGGCGCCGTCGTGGCCCATCGAGGTGACGGCATCGCTGACCAACTACGGGCACGGACGCGGCGGCATTCTTCTGCTGATGATGGCTCTGGCCTGGGTCATCGATAGCCGCACACTGTGGGGCGGCGGTTACGTGAGCGCTCTTGAGAGCGACAACTACGCGAACCGCTGGGGCCCGTGGCGGTGGCGCGTCTGGGCTGGAGTGCCACGCAATGCCTTCGGGCGTTTCCTGGCCGACGGCGCCTGCCTGGTCTCCGTCGTCGGGATCGAGTGGCGGTGGGCGTGGATGACGCTCATGGAGGCGGCCGCGTTCCGCGAGCCGAGGCTGCTGCTGACAACTCCCGCGAAACTGCGGATCGCACGGGAGGAGGCAGCGCGCGCCGAGCTGGATCCGGCGCCGGAACAGTGGTGGAGGGTGCGGCTCGCAGGGCTGTGCGCGGTCGCGGCCGGTGTGCTCGTCATTGCCATGGTTCCCGGTCTCACGCGGAGCATGGCCGATGGTCTGGGCGAAGGACAGCCGTACTGGTTGGCGGGGATTCTTGATGCGCTGGGGGCGGCGTGGGAGTCGCTGAGCTGGGAGCAGAAGCTGGGGCTGATGCTTCTGGCCGGGGCCATCATCCTCCTGTCCGGGGGCACGCTCGGCCTGGCCTTCGAGGTCGGCATGGGCGTAGCCACCGTGTTCGGGGCCGCTCGCGGGGCGGCGGCCCTTATGCGCGACCCACGGGGCACGGTGGCCCGCTACCTGTCCACCCACACCCCAGCCGAGATCGCCCTGGACCTGGCGGCCACCGCCTTGACCACGGTCGGCGGCGGAGCCGCCAGCGCCATGGGCGGGCAAATGGCCCGCGGCGCCTACGCCGCCACCCGCGAGGCCAAGTACGCCTCCTACCTGTGGCGCACCGACCGAACCGCATGGCGCCAATACGTCCGAAACGCACGCCGCAGACTCGTCCACGACGAGACCGGCGCCGTCAGGCTCCAGGAATGGAGCCCTCGCAACGGCCTCCACCACCCCGGACTGCGCACCCCCCGACCCGGACGATCCGACGGCGGCCCCGGCCTGTGGGGCAACGGGAAGAACTACGGCTCCGCCCGCTCCCAACTCTACGAGGAGCAGGTCACCAGAGTCCCCATCGAACAGTCCTACATCGTCAACGGCGTCGAGTTCGACGGCTACGACGGCTTCGCCCTCATCGACGCCAAAGGCCCCGGCTACGCCAACCCCATCAAAGGCACCTGGTCAAACGAACCAAAGAGCACTTACAGGACCGACCCAGTGACAGGAGAAGTGAAACGCGTCAAGAAAGGACTCATCGACACAGCCAAGGAGCAGGTCGAGGCCGTGCGAGCCACCGGCGCCGACACCCCCATCCAATGGCACATCGCAGAAAAAGAAACCTTCGACGAGCTCTTCAATCGACAGAAGTTCGGAAAGTTTCCTATCGAGATCGAGCTCTTCTACACGCCACCTAACTAACATCTCAGTCAATCAGCACCACGAGGGAAGGAAGCACGATTATGGAATGGAGTCTCGTATTTGACTGGCGGGCGCTTGGCGACCCGGTATCGGAGGGGCGTCGGGTGTGGGAGTGGATCCAACGGGTCAGGCCCCTGCACCCCTCCCTGGACCTGTGGCGCCCCACCGCCGACAGCCCCCAGGAAGCCGAACAGGCCCCACCCATCACCCAGGACTACCTCCTCCACTACATCCACGGCGTACAAGCCATCTCCGACTTCCCAGACTTCGGCCTGGCACCGGCCTTCTCCGGACAGGTCAACCAGGGCAGCAAGCTCGAGCTGTACTTCAACACGCCCAACCCCGGAGACGCCAGCATCGGACTCATGATCAGAGGGGCTCTCGGGGTCGCCCTGGACGCCAGCGAGGACCTGGCCGATGCTCTCATGCACACCACCGCCAGCATCTTCGCCCCCAACATCATCGGAGCCCTGACCCGCAAGGACCACCCGCTTAGCCCCACCCCAGAGCCCTACAACTACATCCCAGGCTGGAAGATGTTCTTCGCCTCCGACTCACCCCACTACCAACGCGCCACCCAACTAGCCACCCGAACCGCTCCCGTGGCCAACGGCGCCATCTTCACCTTCGGCACCCCCGACACCTACCCCACCATCCTCAACCAATGGTGAACACCCGACCGCTGCGCGCGGCACGCTTCAGTCAACAGACAGAACCGCCGACTCCGCCCCTCGTCGACCTCCGAAACACGTGAAACGCCCCCTTGGCCAGGGGCATGAGGCACAGGTGAAGAGGAGCGGAATGCCGCCCACAGGCGCCGAGTGTCCATATCTGCAGCAAAGGGGACTCAACGCCGCTCACCTCACCAGCAGGAACCGCGGAATCATGCGGTTTGCATCCGAAGGAACGAAGCCGTTCACAGCCTTTGCTGCAGATATGGACACTTACACCGTCATCACCCAATGAGGGACGGCCTCCGGCGCTCCCGCCGGAGGCCGCCAACCCTCGTCAGGAGACCCCGAGGATCGCCTTAATCGGAGCGAGGGTGAAGTAGACAACGAACATCGCGCAGGCCACCCACATGAGCGGGTGGATCTTCCGCGCCCGTCCCTGAGCCACCTCGATGACCAGGTAGGACACGAAGCCGGCCCCGATCCCGTTGGTGATCGAGTAGGAGAAGGGCATCATGATGATGGTCAGGAAGGCCGGCAGGGCGATCTCCGGGGACTTCCAGTCGATATCGGTCACCTGCATCATCATGAGGAAACCGACCACAACGAGCGCCGGGGTGGCAGCCTCGTAGGGGACCATCTTGACCAGCGGCGCGAAGAACATGGACAGGGCGAACATGCAGCCCGTGACCACGGAGGCCAGGCCCGTGCGGGCCCCCTCCCCCACGCCCGCGGCGGACTCCACGTAGGAGGTGTTGGAGGAGACGCCCCCGACACCACCGGCGATGGCGGCCAGGGAGTCGACGACGAGGATCTCGCGCGTCTTGGGCGGGTTGCCGTGCTCGTCGAGCAGGTCACCCTCGGCGCCGATGGCGACCATGGTGCCCATCGTGTCGAAGAAGTCGGCCAGCAGCAGGGAGAAGACCAGGAGGATCACCGAGACGATCCCGACCTTGTGCACACTGCCCAGCAGGCTGAAGTGGCCCAGCGTCGACAGGCTCGGCAGGTCCACCGGAAGGCCGTCCAGGCGCGGCTCGGACAGGGACCAGCCGGTGAGGTTGTCGGGACCGGGCATCGTCTCGTCGTTGTAGGGACCCAGGTGGGTGACGGCGTCGATGATGATAGCCAGGACCGTGGCCGAGGCGATGCCGATGAGGATGGCGCCGCGGACCTTGCGCACGTGGAGCACCACCATGAGGAAGAGCCCGAAGAGGAAGACGAGGACTGGCCAGCCCTGGAGGGAGCCGCCCAGGCCCAGCTCCAGGGGGGTGCCGCCGCGGCGCACCATCTTGGCGTCCACCAAGCCGATGAGCGCGATGAACAGGCCGATGCCCACCGAGATCGCGGTCTTGAGCTGGTCGGGGACGGCCTTGAAGACGGCCTCCCGGAAGCCGGTGAGTACCAGGACGAGGATGATGATGCCCTCGATGACAATGAGGCCCATGGCGTCGGCGTAGGTCATGCCCTGGGTACCCACGAGGGTGTAGGCGACCATCGCGTTGATCCCCAGGCCCGCGGCCAGGGCCATCGGGTAGTTGGCGACGACGCCCATGAGGATCGTCATGACTGCGGCGACGAAGGCGGTGCCTGCGGCGAGCTGGGCCTCGGTTCCCGGGGGGCTCGCCTTGGACAGGATCGCGGGGTTGAGGACGAGGATGTAGCTCATCGAGAAGAAGGTGACGATGCCGCCACGGATCTCTCGGGAGATGCTCGAACCGCGTTCAGTGATCTGGAAGAACCGATCCAGTCGAGAGACCTGACTGGGCGAGGACGAAGATGAGGACTTCGTCGGGGTACGTGTGCTCACGGCGGCATTCTTCCAGATCATCAAGCGCTGAGCGAAACTGAGCGCTGTCGTCATCGTTGCCGCCGGCGCTCGCCCCATCGCTGAGACCCCGGAATTACTGTCACACCCTCGTGGAAGGATGGTCGGTGAGACCGGATGGGAGGAGGTGATGGCCGTGACCGAGGCAGCAGAGGACCCGGCCGCCGCGGCAGGTCCGCGCGAGCCGGGCTGGGAGGGATTCTCCTCGGCCACCCGCATCTGGTTCCTCGACGCCTTCCCCACCGGTCCCACCCCGGTGCAGGAGCGGGCCTGGGCCACGATCGGCCGGGGTGAGAACGCCCTGGTCATCGCCCCCACTGGCTCGGGCAAGACGCTCGCGTCCTTCCTGTCCGCCATCGACCGCCTGGGACAGGAGCCGGCCGCGGAGGAGCAGGGGAACGCGGCGGCGCCAGGGGGCGCGCAGGGCGGGACCGACGGCGTGAGGGTCCTCTACATCTCCCCGCTCAAGGCGCTGGGAGCCGACGTGGAGCGCAACCTGCGCCGGCCGCTGGCGGGAATCCGCGCCGTCGGCCCCACCCGCCCGATCTCGGTGGGGGTGCGCTCGGGGGACACGCCCGCGCGGGAGCGTCGTCGGCTGCGCAACCACCCGCCCAGCATCCTCATCACAACGCCGGAGTCGCTCTATCTCATGCTCACCAGCGCCGTGCGGGAGACGCTGCGGACGGTGGAGACGGTCATCGTCGACGAGATCCACTCCTTCGCCGGTTCCAAGCGCGGCACGCACCTGGCCGTGTCCCTGGAGCGCCTCGATGACCTCCTGGGGCGGCCGGCGCAGCGCATCGGCCTGTCCGCCACCGTCTCACCGCCGGAGGAGGTCGCCCGCTTCCTCGGCGGGCCGCACCCGGTGACGATCATCTCCGACGACGGCCGGGCGACACCGGAGGTCACAGTGTCCGTGCCGGTGAAGAACATGGCCCGCATCCCGGCGATCTCGGACCGGCGCACCCGGATGGAACGGGCCCTGGCAGCCCCCGCGAGCGCGGGCGGCGGCCGCGGCTCCCGGCCCTCCGGGATCGGGCGGGCAGGGTCCTCGCAGGCCTGGCGCTCCGATAAGGCGCTGGGCCGGGCCATGGCGGCGGGGCGGACTGACGGGCCCGGTGCGGGGGTGCCCGCCCGGGTGTCGGCCTCGATCTGGCCGCACCTTGAGAACGCGATCCTCGACCAGGTCCTGGCCCACCGCACGACGCTGGTCTTCGTCAACTCCCGGGGCGCCTGCGAGCGGCTCACCGCGCACCTCAACGAGGCCTATGCCGCGCGTCTCGGGGCGGTGGCGCCAGCGCCGCAGGCGCCGGTTCACCGGGAGTCCTGGGAGATGGGAACCGGTTCGCACACCGAGCCCCTGGCGGCGGGCGCCCCGGTGATCGCCAAGGCACACCACGGGTCGGTCTCCAAGGAGCAGCGTCTGGGCGTGGAGCGGGAGCTGGCCGCGGGGGAGCTGAGGTGCGTGGTGGCCACGGCCTCCCTCGAGCTCGGCATCGACATCGGCTCGGTCGACCTCGTGCTCCAGGTGGCGCCGCCCCCGTCGGTCGCTGCAGGCCTGCAGCGGGTGGGGCGCGCCGACCACCGGGTGGGCGGGCGGCCGCGCGGCGTCATCTACCCCGTGGAGCGCACTCACCTGGTGGACGCCGTCGTCGCCGCCGAGGGGATGCGTGCCGGGGCGATCGAGCGCACCGAGCTGGTGTCCAACGCTCTGGACGTGCTGGCCCAGCAGACGGTCGCCGCGGTGAGTGTGGCGGAGGGGCTGACGGCCGAGGCCTGGTTCACCACCGTCAGGCGGGCGGCCCCCTACGCCTCGCTGCCGCGCCCGGCCTTCGACTCGGTCCTGGAGCTGCTGGCCGGCGGCTTTGTCTCGGCGGATCTGGCGGACTTCTCGCCGCGGATCGTGTGGGACCGCGCCACCGGTGAGCTCAGTGCCCGCCCCAGCACGCAGCGGCTGGCGGTGGCCTCCTCGGGAACGATCCCGGACCGGGGCATGTTCCCCGTCGTCCTGCCCGAGGGGGCGCAGGATGCCGGGCGGCGGCGGGTCGGGGAGCTCGACGAGGAGATGGTGCACGAGTCCAGCCCGGGCGACATCATCACGCTGGGGACGTCGAGCTGGCGGATCCGCCAGATCACGGGGGACCGCGTCGTCGTCGACCCGGCCGAGGGGCGCAGCGCCCGCCTGCCGTTCTGGAAGGGCGAGGGGCTGGGGAGGCCGGCGGCCACCGGGCTCGCCAAGGGCGTCTTCCTGCGTGAGGCTCAGGCCTCCTTGCTGGCGAAGGCGGGAGCCGGGGAGTCGGAGGGCGAGCGGTCGCTGCGGCGCCGGCTCACGGAGGCGGGACTGGATGACCATGCCCGCAGCAACCTGCTGGCGCTGCTGCGCGAGCAGTACCGAGCCACCGGCGCCCTGCCGACCGATGAGACCCTGGTCCTGGAGCGCTATGAGGACGAGTCCGGCAGCTGGCGGATCATCGTCCACAGCACGCTGGGTCGGTGCGTCCACGAGCCCTGGGCGATGGCGATCCGGGAGCGGGTGCACCAGGTGCTGGGAGTGCGCCCGCAGACCATCGTGGCCGACGACGGCATCGTCCTGCAGATCCCACCGGTTGAGGGCGACCTCCCGGGGGCCGGGCTCATCACCTTCGACACCGCGGAGATCTCCTCCCTGGTGCGCAGCCGGATCGAGACGACGGCACTGTTCGCGGCCCGGTTCCGCGAGTGCGCCGCCCGCGCCCTGCTCATGCCCGCCGCCCGCCCGGGGCGCCGCACGCCGTTGTGGCTGCAGCGGGTCAAAGCCGGACAGCTGCTCGAGGCCTCCCGCCAGTTCCAGGACTTCCCCGTCAGCGTGGAGGCGGCGCGCGAGTGCCTCCAGCAGTACTACGACCTGCCCGCGCTCACCGACCTCATGGAGCGCCTCGCCTCCGGCCGGGTGCGCGTCGTCGAGGCCGTCACCAGTGAGCCGTCACCCTTCGCCCACCCGCTGCTGTTCGGGTACGCGAGCACTCTGATCTACCAGGAGGACCTGCCCCACGCCGAGCGCCGGGCCCAGCTGCTCTCCCTGGACCCCAAGGCGCTCGACGCCCTGCTGGGCGACGGTGGCGTCGCGGAGCTGCTCGACGACGAGGTCCTGGCTCAGGTGGAGGCCGAGCTCCAGCACCTGGCCCCCGGCAGGCGGGTGCGCGCCAACGCCGAGGGGATCGCTGATCTTCTGCGTGAGCTGGGCCCGTTGAGCGCGGCCGAGCTGGCTGCGCGGTGCACCGACGTCGGCGGGCGGGAGCCGGGGGAGGACGGGCAAGGCGACGGCGCAGTCGGGGCCAGCGACGGCTTCGAACGCGGGGACAAGCGCAAGGTCGAGCAGACGGTCGATCGAGCGCTCGCCGAGCTGGCCAGGTCTCGCCGAGCCGCCGCGGTGAGGGTCGGCGGGCGGGAGCTGTGGGCCCGGGTCGAGGACGCCCCGGCTCTGCGGCGGGCCCTGGGGGCTGAGGTCCCCGACTGGGCGCTGGAGCGGGCCACGGCCGGTGTCGCGGTCGAGCGGAAGGCAGCGGCCCGCTCGCCGCTGAAAGACCTGCTTCTGCGCTACGCGCGCACCCACACGACCGTGACGCCGCAGCGCGTGGCGCAGGCCTTCGGGCTGGGGACGGCAGTAGCGGAGGGAGCCCTAGCCGAGCTGGCCGGGGACGGTTCCCTCGTGGACCTGGGTGCGGCGGGATGGATGGAGCCGGCGATCCTCGCCCGGGTGCGCCACCGCTCCCTGGACCGGGCGCGGGCCACCGTCGCACCAGTGCCACCCACGGCTCTCCAGCGTCTCGTGCTGGAGCGGGCGGGCCTGGATGAGCCGGGCAGCGGCGTGGACACCCTGGCAGAGGCCCTGGCGGCGTTGGAGGGTGTGTGGCTGCCGGCCGGTCTGTGGGAGTCAGTGGTGCTGCCCGCGCGCGTGGCCGACTACCGGCCGGCCATGCTCGATGAGCTCATCGCCACCGGGGAGGTCGTCTGGCAGGCGCGACCCATCGGCAACGCCGCGTCCCGGTCCGGTGCGGCCCGGGTGAGGAGCGGGGCCGCGGACGTCCCCGCTCCAGGCGAGATCGCCTTCTTCCCCACGGACTCCGCCCTGGCGCCGGTCGCTGGGGAGGCGATCGCGCTGGGTGAGCCGGAGGCAGCGGAGGGCCGGGAGACGGGAGTCACTGAGGAGGAGCTCTGGAGGCTGGTTCGTGAGGGGGCCGCCACGGGCCGCTCCTTCGAACCGGTGCGCCGGGCACTGGTGCCCGCGGCCGGGACGCGCACTGCCCCGCCCTCACGGCGAGTGCGCAGCCGCCGGGGCCGTCGCCTCATGATGGGGATGCCGAGCGCCGGGGAGGTGACGGTGGCCGGGCGGCTGTCCTCCGTGGTGGCCTCCACCTCCTGGGTGAGGCTGTCTTCCACCTCGGCGGGCGATGAGGAGCGGGCGATCGCGGAGGTGGAGTCGCTGCTGGACCGCTACGGGGTCGTCTGCCGCGACCTCGCCCTGACCTTCGGCGGCGCGGGAGGGCTCGGGCCGCTCATGCCGGTGCTGCGGCGCATGGAGGAGACCGGGGTGGTTCTGCGTGGCAGTTTCATTGAAGGCTTGGGGCCGGCGCAGTTCGCCGAGCGGGAGAGCGTCGAGCGGCTGCGGTCCCTCACCCACGGCCCCGGCGGCGCGGCGGAGACGCCGGTCGTGCTCGATCTCAAGGACCCGGCCTGTCTCGTCGGGCGTGGGGTGCCGTGGCCCGAGCCGGTGCTACCTGCTGGCCTCGGCGAGTCGGCCGGGGGCCACGGTGAGGAGACGAGTGGCCCGCCGGTCCGGCGCCAGGGGGCGAGCGTCGTCGTGCTGGGTGGCGCCCCGGTGCTCTACGCCTCAGAGAACCTCAAGGTCCTCATCTCCTACACGTCCGCGCGCGAGGAGCTGGCACGCGCCCTGACCGCGCTGGCGGCCGACAGGCAGGCGATGTTCGCGCGCCAGGGGGCAGCGGCGGTCAGGCGCCGCACGGTGGTGGAGTCCCTCAACGGGGTCACCGCGCTGTCGCCGGCCGTGAGCGACCTCCTGCATGAGGCCGGTTTCGTGCGCGACCCCAGGGGGATGCGGCTCGCCGGCGGCACCTCCGGGGCCACCTGGCGATGAGTGGGCCGGCTCCTCACCGGTGACGGAAGCCGGCCCACGGTGCGCTCCACACGCTCACAATGAGGACATGGCTGACCCGCACCCCGTCACCGGAGCGTTCTTCGACTCCCCGGTCCCTCCCGGGACCGGGTGGCCCGACGATCCCGCTACTGCCGCAACACCTGTAGCCCGCTCGGCCGCCGACGTGGCGCGCCTGGCCGGTGCATCGTCGGAACTGTCCGCGCTTGATGCCCGGATCACGGTGTGCCGTGCCTGCGACCGACTCGTGGCCTGGCGTGAGGCGGTGGCCCGGACCGGTCGTCGCGCCTCCTTCGCCCATGAGCCGTACTGGGGGCGACCGGTGGCGAGTGTCGGGCCGGCGGATGCCCGCATCTACGTCGTCGGGCTGGCGCCCGCGGCCAATGGGGCGAACCGCACCGGCCGGATGTTCACGGGGGACCGCTCCGGGGACTGGCTGTGGGCGGCCTTCCACCGGGCGGGCCTGGCGACGTCCCCCACCTCGACGGCGGCAGGTGACGGGCAGCGGCTCACCGGGGCGCGCATGGGCGCTGCCGTGCGGTGCGCCCCGCCGGCCAACAAGCCGACGACTGTCGAGCGGGCCACCTGCGCGCCGTGGCTCGCCCGCGAGATCGCCCTCATGCCCGAGGTCAAGGTGCTGCTGGCGCTGGGCGGGATCGGATGGGGCGCGGTGCTGCGGGTCACCCGCGAGGCGGGGTGGACTCTCCCCCGCCCCCAGCCGCGCTTCGGCCACGGGGCGACGGCGGAGCTGACCAGGCCCGACGGCAGGCCGGTGACGCTGCTCGGCAGCTACCACCCCAGCCAGCAGAACACGTTCACCGGTCGGCTCACCGAGGCGATGCTCGATGACGTGCTGGAAGCCGCCAAGCGCCTCGCCGAGGCATGATGACGGGCCGCGGCTGACGCGGCTTCAGGAGCGGTTGGGCAGGATGGCCTCGAGCTCGGCGAGGGTCCGCGGCGACTGCTCCGCGGGGGCGTCGACCTCGGCGCTCTCGGTGTCGTCGGAGGTTGCGTCGCCCTGGGGCATGTCGATCCCGAGGGCCAGGGACAGGCCGGCGACGGCTGCGCGGGCCGAGGCGGCCCGCTCGCTGGGTGTCTCGCTGGACTCGACTCCGGCGGGGGCCGGTGAAGGCCGATCCGCTGTTGCCTCAAGAGACTCGGCGGCGCTCGCAGCATCAGGGGCCGAGGAGGCCGACGCCGCGGCGGCCGCCCGCTCGAGCTCTCCCAGGTCGAACCCCACCAGGCGGCTGCTGCGTTCCTCGGAGGCTTCCTCCGGCGAGTCGGCCATGCGACGGCGGCGCGTCGAGGAGGCCACGCGGCGGGAACGCTTCGCGGCGGGCTTCTGCTCGGACGCGGCGGACTTCTTGGTGGTCTTCGTCCCGGGCTCCTCCGACTGCTCCTCGGCCGCGGGCGCAGTGGCATCCGTGCCGGCGGCGCCGTCCTCGGCTTGAGCCTTCTGGGCGTCGGAGTCCGTGGCCTTCGCGCCATCAGCCGGGCCTTCGGCCTCCTGAGCAGGCAACTCCGCACCGGATCCCTGACCGGGCGCGTCTGCCGTGTCCTCGGCGGGGGCACCACCCGGCTCGGCGTCGACGTCGTCGGCCTGCTCGTCGGCGAGCTCGGCGATACTGCGGCCCTCGCGCAGGTCGAGCCCGTTGGTGCTCAGCGGCACCATGAGGTGGTCGTCAACCCGGGAGGGGTTGATGGGCCACTCCGGGCCCTGGTCGGGCAGGTCGGTCTCGGAGTGGGCACCGCAGCCGTGGTCCAGAGAGACGACGCTGCCGTCGTCGGCGGCCCACTCGTTGGCGCACACGCCGAAGATGGCGCGCAGGGCGCCGGCCATCGGCACGAAGAAGCCGCAGGTGGAGCAGGTGGCGTGGGCCTTGCGGACGCCCTCGGCCTCGGGGCCGTGGTCGCCGCCGTACCAGCGCTCGGCGGCGCTGGCGACGCCCTGGGCGCTCAGGACCCGGGGGCGGCCCAGGTCGAGCTCATCCAGGGCGACGGCGTCGGCGTCCTCACCGGTGGCCTCCCACCCGGGCTCGAGACGCTCGTCGGTCTCCTTGCGGGGCAGGCGATCGGAGCGGGTGATGTCACCGGGTTCGAGGCGCTCGGCCCACGGGACCCAGGCGGGCGCGAGGAGGGCCTCCTCGCCGGGGAGGAGCTCCACCTCGCAGACGGTGGCGGTGCGGCCGCGCGGGACGCGGCTGAGGGTGACCGCCCAGCGCCAGCCGCGGTAGCCGCTCAGGGTGCAGTCGAACAGGTGGGTGACGAGGCGCTCGGCGTCGGGCGCGGCAGCCACGTACTCGCCGACGGTGATGGGGTCGGTGACCTCCTCCAACGCGTGGCGGGCCAACTCGATGGCCGCCGGGGAGGTGAGGGTCTTGTCCTTGGCGGCCAGGGCCTGCTCGGCCGGGGTCGGCAGGGCACCGGCGCGGGGCACGGGGGCCTGCGTCGGAGAGGGCGAGGCCGCACTCGGTGCCAGAGCCGGGCGCTCCAGGGTCGCCGTGGAGGTGCGCGCCCCGGTGGCGGCGCCCGCCGGTGAACCCGAGTCGGTCCCGGTTGCGGGCTCGCCTGAGGCGTCGGTGTGAGAGTCGATCGTGTCGGTCACTCGGCCAGTGTAGGGGAGGCTCCTGGAACTTCCCCGGCCCGCGCGGGTTGGCCTGGGCACACCACCCCGCCCTCCCACACTTCGACCGAATCTTCACAATCGACACAGATACGCGTCGATTCTGAAGATTCTGTCGGTAAGTGAGAGAACTGTCAGCTCGCCTCGACCGAGACGATGCGGTGGACGGCCACGGTCAGCTCGGTCTCACGCACGACGTCGCGCAGGCGCACCCGCCCAGGCTCGACGGCCATGACCCGCACCTGCCGCTCCTGCACGGCGCCGTCGGGGCCGGCCAGGCTCAGCCGCAGCCGCGAGCGCGAGGACTGGGCCTGGCGCAGCACCGCCAGGGCGTGCACCGGGTCGGTGGCCACAGCCGTCTCCCCGGCGGCCTGCAGCGCCTCCTGCCCCACGCGCAGCCGCCCCACGAGGGTCGTCAGCTCGCGCCTCCCGGGCCTGCGCCGTCGCACCGAGTGCTCGCTGCCGGGGCGCGTCGGCTCGGGGGCCCGGCGGGCCTGCTGCGCGGTGGCCGGCCCGACCACCAGGTGGCCGCTGGCGTCCTCGGTCACCGGCGCCAGCCCGGTGGCGCGCAGCTCGCGCAGCACCTGCCCGGCGCTTGCGGTGGCCACGAGGATCCCGGGCGCCACCTGGTCCAGGCCGAGGTCCCGCAGTCGCGGCTCGGCCAGGAGCCCGGCGGCCGTGGCCTCGTCGCTGATCCGCAGCAGCGCGGACACGGCTCGCACACGCACCGCCCCGTGGTGGCGGGCGGCGTCCTGGATGAGCACGCTCAGCGAGTCCGGCAGGGGCGTGGGACTGTAACGGCCGATCTCCTGGGTGATCTCCTCGGCCCGGTAGCCGACGTCGAGCGCGCCGCGCACCGACTCGGGCGTGAAGCGCACCGTGAGCGCCCCGCCGCGCGACTCGACGACGCTCGTGCGTTCCAGCAGCGCGGCCAGCTCGGGGGCGGGCCGACCCGGCACGATGGCGGTGAGGTCGGACTGGACGAGGATCATCTCGACGGCGGCCGGCAGGTCCGCGGCGAGCGCCACCTCGAGGGCCGTGAGGGCCTCGTCATCCGACAGCGGCTCGGCGTGTGCCTCACCGCCCGCCTCCTCGGCGCGGTTGGCGTCTCCAGGGTCGGTGGGGCCGCCGGGCCTGCCGCTGAGTCCGGTGTCCTGCTCGTCGAGGCTCGCCGCCGCCCGTCGGGCGAGGATCCTGCCGGCCTCGGTGAGCGCCCCGCCGCCGGTGACCCCGAGGGTCTCGGCCTCGGCCAGGACCGCGGAGATCGCCCCGCCGGGGATGGTGCGCCGGGGACTCTGCCAGGTCAAGGCCGCCCGCACGAAGGCGGGGGTCGCACTGGCGCCTGACGGGAGGTCACCCAGGAGGGCGAGCACCCGGGCGCGCAGTCGCGCCACCCACCCGGCCTCCAGATCCGGGCTGAGGGCGGCGCGCAGGGTGCCGTCGTCATCGCGGGTGCCCGTCAGCCAGGGGGTGCGGGCGCTGCCCGACCAGGCCAGGGCGAGCGGCGCCCAGCGCTGGGGGAGGCTGTCGGCGAGCCATCCTGCGGCCTGGGAGGAGGGCACCCAGGTGGTGCCGTCCTCGTCGAGCCCCAGGAGCCCGGCGGCCGCGGCGATCTCGATGATGCGGGCGGCGACATCGGCCTCCAGGTCGAGCGCGTCGGCGGTGCGCGCCAGGGCGCGCGCGCTCACTCCGCCGGTGCGGCGGATCGTGCCACCCTCGCGGCCCCACTCCTCCAGGAGGGCGGCCACGAGCCGGACGGCCTCCTCGGCGTGGAAGGAGGCCTCGGAGGCGATGACGTCGGCGCCCACCGTCTCGAGGTCGCTGGCCTCGGGGGCGGTGAGGGGCTCGCGGGTCAGGTGGCCGCCGCGCAGGGCGAGGGCGACCTGGCGCGGCAGGATGAAGCGGGTGCGCCCGTGGGTATCGCTGCTGCGCTCCAGCCAGCCGCGTTCGATGAGTGGGGCCGCGCCCGGTGCGGTGCCGCCGGCGCGCAGGGTACCGGCGGGCGGCCCCCAGGTGAGGACCTGGAGCATCTCCACGGAGGCCACCGGGATGACCGGCTCGCCGCCGGCTCCACTGGCCGAGTGCTCGCTCAGCTCCTCCAGGGTGGGTGGCAGCTGCTCGGTGCTCAGGGGCTCAGCGGCCCAGGGCCCCAGGCCGAAGGGGTGTGGTCCAAAGGCCGCCTCGAGCGCGGCCACGGGCCTGCCCTCGATGACGAGCGCCAGCCGGCCCAGGTGCTCCAATGCCTCGGTGACCTGCTCAGCAGGCAGCGGGAGGTGGTCGGCGACCAACCCGGCCAGGTCAACACTGTCTGGGCGGTCCAGGTCGGCCGGGTCGGCTGCATGGTCTGCGGGACCGCCGAGAGGTTCACTGCCGGCCGGCTCACCACCGGCAGGTTCTCCACCGGCCCCGCCAGCCTGCTCGTTCCCGACCACCTCGGCCACCTCGGTCGGCCCGGCCCCACCCGCCCGGCCCGACTCATCGAGCCGGCTGAGTGCCACCACCGCCTCGGCCACGGCCAACGTCGGCGCATCCAGCCCGGCCAGGGCGTGCTCGATGCTGCCGGGAGCCCCCGCGCGAGTCGCCAGCGCCAGGAAGGAGGAGGACGGCGGCGCGGCCAGGTCCGGGCGCGCCACCAGCAGGGCGGCGACCTCGCGGTCCGGCAGCGCCGTCAGGTGCACGGCGAGGTCCTGGGTGGAGGCGGAAGGGCTCATCCGCACCAAAATACGCCCCCGCCCCACTCACGGACAGAGCGGGGAGCGTGGATGAAGGGCGCCGGTGTCCACATCGGATACAAAGGGACCTGACCTGTGACTTTGTCCGCTAATTGGCGGGGTTTTTCAGACGCTCAGTGGCGGCCTCCACTCCCTCGCACGCGAGGGGGTGGTAGCGATGCCCTGCGTGTCCGTAAGGCCATCCCCATACGACTACCGGGGTTGGCGACCCTCACCCCTGTCGACCCACCCGGATCGATACGTGCTGTGAGTCCCTCGGGCGCAGTTCCGATGCCCACTGCGCCGCTGACACTTTCGTGTCAGTAGGTCGAGGCGGAACGTTCCAGCTGTGCGGCTGGGGCTCGGTCGACCACCACCCCTCGATGGCGTGTCCGTGCGGCGTCGGGCTTGGCTACAGGTACCGGCAGACCTGGTCGGAGCTGCACGTGTCGGGCTCAACGTGCTCGGCCTGGTCGCGTAGCCCGGCGAGGGTGTCGCGCAGGTCGTGGAGCTGTCTGAGTTTCAGGTCAATGTCGGTCAGGCGTGCGTCGAGCAGGTCGCGTACGTGATCGCAGGGAGCTTGGCCGTGGTCGCGGATGTCGAGGACCTGCCGGATCTGGGCGAGGGAGAGTCCGACGGCTTGGCCGCGGTGGATGAAGTCGATCCGGGTGAGGCTCTCGGTCGTGTAGTCGCGGTAGCCGCCGGGCGTGCGCTCGGCCGGGGGCAAGAGCCCCTGGTCTTCATAGAACCGCAGAGTCTTCGTGGTCGTGCCGGCCGCTTCAGCGAGCTCCCCGATCCGCATCCTCACCCCTCGTGTGTCACAGGTCTCACCCTTGACCTTCCCCTGTACTGGAAGCTTTAGTATCGCCGCATCAGGAGGATTTCTCAACAGTCCGGGGAGGGTTCGGGATGCAGTCGAAGATTGATCTGGCCGTGATCGGGTCGGGTGGCGCGGCGTTCGCCGCAGCGATCCGCGCCACCACGCTGGGCAAGTCGGTGGTGATGGTCGAGCGCGGTACGTTCGGCGGCACCTGCGTGAACACCGGGTGCGTGCCGTCCAAGGCGCTGATAGCGGCCGCCGAGGCCCGCCACGTGGCCGCGGACGCGGGCTCCCGGTTCCCGGGGATCGCCGCCACCGCGGGCGCGGTCGACATGCCCGGGCTGGTGGGTGGCAAGCAGGACCTGGTCGAGGCGATGCGGGGTGAGAAGTACTTCGACGTGGCCGAAGCCTACGGCTGGCCGGTCCGCCAGGGCCAGGCGGCCTTCGCCGGCACCCCGGATGCGCCTGTGCTGGAGGTCACCGCCGCTGAAGGCACCGTGGAAACCATCGAGTCCGCCCATTACCTGATCGCTACCGGCACCCGTCCCTGGGTCCCGCTCATCCAGGGGCTGGACGGCGTCGAGTACCTGACCTCGACGTCGGCGATGGAACTGTCCGAGCGCCCCGACTCGCTGCTGGTGCTCGGCGGTGGCTACGTGGCGCTGGAGCTGGCCCAGATGTTCGCCCGGCTCGGCTCGAAGGTGACCCTGCTGGTGCGTTCTCGGCTGGCGTCGAAGGAGGAGCCGGAGGTTTCCAGATCATTGCAGGAAGTCTTCGCCGACGAGGGCATCCGGGTGGTCCGCCGCGCTGTTCCCTCCCGCGTTGCCCGCGATACCGTCACCGGGCAGGTCGTCGTCATGGCCGAGGTCTCGGGCGGCGAGCAGGAGTTCCGTGCCGACGAGATCCTCGTCGCGCTCGGACGCCGCCCGGTCACCGAGGGGCTCAACCTCGAGGCCGTGGGGGTGAAGACCGGCGAGGCCGGACAGATCGTGGTCACCGACCAGTTGCAGACCGCCAACCCCCGCGTCTGGGCGGGCGGGGATGTCACCGGGCACCCCGAGTTCGTCTATGTCGCGGCCCGGCACGGCACGATCGTCGCCGAGAACGCCTTCACCGACGCCAACACTTCGGTCGACTACACACGGATGCCTCGGGTGACGTTCACCGGTCCCGCCATCGGCGCGGTCGGGATGACCGAGAAGGAGGTCATCGCGGCCGGGATCCGCTGCGACTGCCGCGTCCTGCCACTGGAGTACGTGCCCCGTGCGCTGGTGAACCGGGACATGCGTGGGTTCATCAAGATGGTCGCCAACGCCGACACCGGCGAGATCCTCGGTCTCACCGCTGTCGCCAAGGACGCCGGCGAGCTCGCCGCCGCCGGCGTCCACATCCTCGGCAAGACCATCGCAGAAGTCGCCGACGCGTGGGCCCCATACCTGACCATGGCCGAAGGCATCCGCATCGTCGCCAAGGCCTTCACCACCGACGTCTCGAAGCTGTCCTGCTGCGCCTGACCGCGCACTCACCCCAATAGAATTGGACGCACTCAATGAGACGATCCTCACCACCGACCTGACAGACCACCGACCTGGCAGACCGGCTCGTCCGGTCCGAGGAGACCGCCCTGCTGGTCCCGTTGCTGCGGCTGCGCGCCGCCGGTGACCCGATCACCATCGATCACCTCGCGACGGTCCCTCGACGGCACACTTCCGAGGGTCCCGCATGGGGAACCTCGACCGGACACACCCACTCCCGACATGGGAGTCCTATAGCATGCCTGACGAGGTGTCCCGTAAGACCCGTCCGGTGAACTGTTCGGTGACGGGGCATTATATGACACACTTAGAAGCATGTCCGCTTTGAAGGTCGGGTACGCCCGGGTCTCCACCGATGAACAGGACCTCACCGCCCAGCGCGATGGCCTCAGCGCTCTCGGTGTCGACGCGATGCGCATATACGTCGATCACGGACTGACCGGCCGCAATGCGGATCGCGCCGGGCTGCGGCAGGCGCTGGCGGCATGCCGGGCCGGTGACACGTTCGTGGTCACCAAGCTCGACCGGTTGGCACGTTCGGTGCGCGATGCTCATGAGATTGCCGATGACCTCGCGGCCCGCGAGGTGAAACTCAGCATCGCCGGATCGGTGTATGACCCGACGGACCCGATGGGCAAACTGCTGTTTAACGTGCTGGCGATGGTCGCCGAGTTCGAAGCCGACCTCATTCGCGCCCGCACCCGCGAAGGGATGAAGGTCGCCAAGGCCAAGGGCCGGCTGCGCGGGAAGTCTCCGAAGCTCACCCCACGACAGGAGGCTCACCTCGTCCACCTGCATGCCGCCAAGGAGCACACCGTGGGCGAGCTGGCCGAGCTGTTCAGCGTCGGCCGCTCCACGGTCTACCGTGCCCTTGAGCGCGCGCAGCGTGGCCGCGAGAGCCTCGTGCAGTAGGTGCGCGATGGACGCTGCGGCGCGGTGGCGCATTCTCCGGCTCCATGTGGAGGACGAGGTTCCGCTCGCGCGTCTGGCCCGCGAGTCCGGCGTCGGGCTGCGGACCCTGGAGCGCTGGCACGCCCGCTACCGGACCGACGGCTACGCGGGCCTGGAGACGGCCCCGCGAATGGACGCCGGCACCCACCGCTTGCCGACCGATCTCGTCCACGTGATCGAGGGTCTGGCGCTGAGCAAGCCGCGGCCGGCTATCGCCACGATCCATCGCAAGGTCACCGGCATCTGCGGCATCCACGGGTGGCCGGTCCCGTCCTATTCGGTGGTGTGGGAGATCGTGCGCGCCCTGGACCCGGGCATGGTCACCCTCGCCCTGGAAGGCGCGGCGTCCTACCGCGACAAGCACGAGCTGGCGCTGCGGCAGGCGATCTGGCACAAGGCCGACCCGGCCTGGCCGATGTGCGGCCTACCGGACGTGCTCTACGTCGATCACGGCAGCGACTTCATCAGCCACCAGCTCGCCGGCACCGCCGTCGACCTCCACATCCGGCTGATCCATTCCACCGTCGCCCGCCCCCAGGGCCGGGGCAAGATCGAGCGGTTCTTCGGCACCGTCAACACCGAGCTGCTGGCCGACCTGCCCGGATACATCGGCGAAGGCCAGCCCTGGCCAACACCGACACTGTCCCTGGCCGAGCTCGACACCGCCGTCGAAAGGTTCGTGGCCACCTACAACGACCGCACGCACAGCGAGATCGGCACCTCCCCGCGCAGCGCGTGGATCGCCGAGGGCTGGCTGCCCCGCATGCCCGAGAGCCTGGAAGCTCTCGACGGACTGTTGCTGACCGTGGCCAAGACCCGCGTCGTGCGCCGCGATGGCATCCGATTCCAGGGCCTGCGCTACGTCTCCCCGACCCTGGCCGGCTACGTCGGACAGTCGGTCGTGATCCGTTACGACCCTCGCGACATCACCGAGATCCGCGTCTTCGACCACGACGAGTTCCTCTGCAAGGCCGTCAACCAGGAGCACCACGACCAGAAGGTCAGCCTCAAAGAGATCCAGGCCGCTCGCAACGCGAGACGCCGGGCACTACGGGCCGGCATCAACGAACGCATCGCTGTCGTGGCCGCACACACCACCGAGACACCACCTCCCGCGGAGGAACCAGCGGCGGCGCAGACGCCGAAACGGAAGTTGAAGGTCTACAAGGAGGACCTGAGGTGAGCCAGCGCTTCATCGTCACCAAAGAACACCGCCGCTTCACCGAGTTCGCCGACGCCGTGCGCCGCGGCCACACCATCGGCCTGTGCTTCGGGTCGGCCGGAGTGGGCAAGACGCTCTCGGCGCGCCGCTACGCGCACTGGGACAAGGCCCTCGATCTGCTGACCTACTGGGGGCCGCGCTCCGACGACGACGCCAAGATCTACGCCGCCCTGAACCGGAGCCGCACCGTGCTCTACACCCCCAGCGTGCTGACCACCCCGCGGACCCTGAAGGATGAGCTCAATCAGGCCATCACCCGCACCAACATCTGCATCGAACAGCACCTCGCGCCGCACGGCGACGTCACGCCCGAGACCTGGGGATGGCGCCGCAGCAGGAACTACGTGGAGCTGATCATCGTCGACGAGTCCGAACGGCTCCGCCCCGCCGCCCTGGAACTGCTGCGCGACCGCTACGACCGAGACGACATCGCACTGATCCTGATCGGCATGCCCGGACTGGAGAAGCAGTTCAGCCACTACCCCCAGTTCTACAGCCGGGTCGGGTTCGCCCATCAATACCGACCCCTGGGTCAGGACGAACTGTTGTTCGTCTTGCAACGACACTGGCGCTCCCTCGGCAAGACCCTCGACCCCGAAGACTTCACCGACGCCCAAGCCATCGCCGCCATCGCGCGGGTCACCCGCGGCAACTTCCGGCTGCTCGAACGCCTCATCCCCCAGATCCAGCGCGTGCTGAAGATAAACGAACTCGACACCATCACCAACGATGTCATCGAAGCCGCCCAAAGCACCCTGGTCATCGGCGTCACCTGACCCCGGCCTGCCACGGAACGTCGGAAGAACCCCGCCATTTAAACGCAGAAGTCACAGACCTGACCACCCCTGAGGCCAGCAACACGAACCGCAGAATCATGCGGTTTTCTTTCGCAGGCCGCAGCGCGCCTCACGCCTTTGTCACCGATTTGGACACAACCCCGCAGATGTCACCGTTTCTGGCCCCTTGTAGCGCTTGCCGCCCCGCCTCCGGGGCTCGTGTTCACGTCCCACGGCTCGCGCTCCGCCGAGGCAGCCCAAGATCCGGGCCGTCAGCTGCGCTTGCGCGGTCATGACGCGAATGGATGTGACGTCACTGTCGGTAGCACTGTCAGCCACGCGCGCCCAGGCATGACGCCGGCCGGCTCGCCCCTCCCGCTGGAAGAGGAACGTCTCCTCCGTCACGGCGGCGCGCTGCCCCGGCTTGGGATACTCCCGCCCATGTCCGCCACGCCCAGCGATCCTACGTCCCCGGCGCCGTCCGCCCCCGACGGCCCGCTCATCGTCCAGTCCGACAAGTCCGTCCTCCTGGAGGTTGCCCACCCCCAGGCCGGGCAGGCCCGCCGCGCCATCGCCGCCTTCGCCGAGCTGGAGCGCGCCCCCGAGCACATCCACACCTACCGGATCACGCCGCTGGCCCTATGGAACGCGCGCGCCGCGGGCCTGGACGCGGAGACGGTCGTCCACACCCTCATCACCTACTCGCGCTTCCCGGTGCCGCACGCCCTGCTCACCGAGATCGCCGAGACGATGAGTCGCTACGGCCGCCTCCAGCTCCTCACCGACCCCGCCCATGGCCTGGTTCTGCACGCCACCGACGTGCCGGTCCTGGAGGAGGTCATGCGCTCCAAGCGCACCAAGGGCCTGCTGGGGACGCGACTCGGGGAGGCCGACGTCGTCGTCCACCCCTCCGAGCGCGGCCACCTCAAGCAGGTGCTCATCAAGCTGGGCTGGCCGGCCGAGGACCTGGCCGGCTACGTCGACGGCGAGGCCCACCCCATCACCCTGACCGACTCCCCCGACACCTTCCAGCTGCGCCCCTACCAGAGCGAGGCGGTGGAGAGCTTCTGGGCGGGGGGCTCGGGCGTGGTCGTCCTGCCCTGCGGGGCCGGCAAGACCCTCGTGGGCGCAGCCTCCATGGCCAAGAGCTCGACGACGACGCTCATCCTGGTCACCAACGCAGTCTCGGCGCGCCAGTGGAAGGAGGAGCTCATCCGCTTCACCACCCTGACCGAGGAGGAGATCGGCGAGTACTCCGGCTCGCGCAAAGAGGTCCGCCCCGTCACGATCGCCACCTACCAGGTGCTCACCACTCGCCGCAAAGGCGTCTACCCGCACCTGGACCTGCTGGACTCCCACGACTGGGGGCTCATCGTCTATGACGAGGTCCATCTCCTGCCAGCCCCGATCTTCCGTATGACCGCGGACCTGCAGGCGCGCCGCCGCCTGGGCCTGACGGCGACCCTCGTGCGCGAGGACGGCCGCGAGGACGAGGTCTTCAGCCTCATCGGCCCCAAGCGCTACGACGCCCCCTGGAAGGACCTGGAGAACCAGGGCTGGATCGCCCCGGCGATCTGCACCGAGGTGCGCCTGACCCTCGACGCCGGTGAGCGCATGGCCTACGCGACCGCCGAGCCCGAGGAGCGCTACCGCCTGGCCGCCTGCTCACCGCGCAAACTGCCGATCATCGAGGCCCTCCTGGCCCGCCACGAGGGCGAGTCGGCCCTGGTCATCGGCCAGTACGTGGACCAGCTCACCGAGATCGCCGAGCACCTGGACGCCCCCGTCATCACCGGGGCGACGACGGTGCGCGAGCGCCAACGCCTCTACGACGCCTTCCGCTGCGGGGAGATCCGCACGCTCGTGGTCTCCAAGGTCGCGAACTTCTCCATCGACCTGCCCGGGGCGAGCGTCGCGATCCAGGTCTCGGGCTCCTTCGGCTCGCGCCAGGAGGAGGCCCAGCGGCTCGGGCGGATCGTGCGCCCCAAGGAGGACGGCCGCCAGGCCCACTTCTACACGGTCGTCGCCCGCGACACCGCCGATCAGGAGTACGCCGCCCACCGGCAGCGCTTCCTGGCCGAGCAGGGCTACGCCTACGCCATCATCGACGCCGAGGACCTCACCGAGAACAGGTGAGCCCAGCCCGGCGGTGAACGAGGCGCAGCCGGACGAACCCGCCCAGCCGGACAAACCGAGCCGGCCGGGCCGGTGAGGGCCGGCAGCCCGGTCAGCGCGCCAGACGGCGGGCGCGCACGTTGCGCACGAGGACGCGGGCCAGGCTGCGGCCGAAGGCCTGGATGGCGGGGTCGACCCTCTCGGCCTGCTCACGGGCGGCGGCCCCGGCGCTGGCGGCCGCCTCGGGCAGGTCGGCGGCCGTGGCCCCGTGGGTTCCGGCGGCGCCCGGCGCGGCGCTCCGGCCGGCGGCCACCTCCAGGGCATCGCGGGCAGCCTGGAGGGAGGCCGCGTCCATGCTTCCGGCCAGGTCGTTGAGGGCGTCACGGGTGCGCCAGTAGGCCACGCGCGCCGGGTCGGACTCGGGGTGGTGCTGGAAGGCCAGGAGTCGCCCGGCCCGCCAGGTGTGAACCGGGGAGCGGTCGGAGGAGGCCAGCAGGGTGGCGGCCTCGGGCAGGTGGGTGACGGCGTCGTGGTGGGAGACGATGACGGGCAGGCGGGTGCCGTCGGAGGTGGGGATTCCGGCGCGGTGGGCGGCGCGGATGGCCTCGGCGGCCACGGCCCCGAAGACCGGGTCGCTCTCGCCGGCGGCCGTGATGGTCAGCTCGACGACGCCGACCTCGTCGTTGCCCAGCGCCGGCACGGCCGTGGAGCCCCCGAGGGCCTCGGCGGCCACCTGGGCACCCAGGCAGATGGCGATGGCGGGGACGTCGTCGGCGACGACGCCGCGCAGCAGCTCACGCAGGTCCGCCAGCCAGGGGTGCTCACCCTCATCGTGGGCACTCATGGAACCGCCCAGCACGACGAGGCCATCGCCGATCTCGTCCAGGGAAGGGATGGGCTCGCCCCGCCAGGGGCGCACCATGCGCAGGGAGGCACCCTCGGCGAAGAGCCACTCCCCCAGACGCCCCACGGGCGCGAGCTCCTCGGGCTCGATGACGGTGATCGTGAGCGTGTCAGTCATGGACGACATTCTGCCGCCGGTTCGGTTGCCTGCGCTCAGTGACAGGCGCAGGCGTGCCGCCTGAGGCGAAACGACTTGCTCACACCCTGACCCTGCGGGGACGATGTCCCGGATGAAGAACCAGCAGCCCCCACTCCCCCGTCCTTGGCACCAGATGGCCCTTTCCGGCGTCGCGACGGCGGCCGCCCTGGGGCTGCTGGGGCTCTCTGCCGGCGCCGCAGCCGCTCCGACGACGCCCGGCTCCGCATCCCTGGCCCTGGCCTCCTCCGCACAGACCTCGGCGGGCGCGCCCCGGGCCCTCCCGGCGGCGTCGACCACCCTGACCGAGCACGTCACCGATGAGCTCGGGATCCTGGATGCCTCCAAGGCCCAGCAGGCCGTGGACACCATGTCCTCCACGTACGGCGTGGGCCTGTGGGTGCTGACCGTCTCCGACTCCAGCCAGAAGGCCTCCGCCATCGCCGCGCAGACCTTCAAGGACACGAAGCTGGGACGCGACGACATGCTCCTGGTCATCAACATCCCCTCCGACGGCTCGGCCTCGAAGAGCTACAAGCTGCAGGCGCACGACAACTCCTCGAAGTTCTCCGAGTCCGACTACAAGCGGATCGACTCGGCCATCAAGAAGCAGCTCAGCGCAGGCAACTACGACGACGCCGTGGCCGCCATCCCGGAGAACATGTCCGGCTCATCGGGCTCGGGCAGCTCAGGTGACTCAGGCTCCTCGGCGCTTCCGCTCCTGCTGGGCGGGGGCGCGGTCGCGGCCGGCGGGGCCGCCGCCTGGACGGTGTACAAGCGCAGGAAGAACAAGGAGAACGACGACATGCTGTTCGGCAAGCGCAGGAATCAGAGCGGCGCCCCCGGCAACCAGCCCGCGGGCCCCGCGGCGATGACGGTGGAGCAGCTGCGCACCCAGGCCGGCAGCGCCCTGGTCCAGGCCGATGACACGGTGCGCGCCGCCGCCGAGGAGCTGTCCTACGCGCAGGCGCAGTTCGGCCTGTCCGCCACGGACGCCTTCACCGCCGCCCTGGACAGCGCCCGCAAGCACCTGTCGCGGTGCTTCGAGCTGCGCAAGATCCTCGACGACGACATCCCCGAGACCGAGCCGCAGCAGCGCCAGATGTACACCGAGATCCTCCAGCACTGCTCGGAGGCGGTCGGTGAGATCCGCGCTCAGGAGGAGGCCTTCAACAAGCGGCGCGGCATCGAGGCGAACCTGCCGACGTCGATCGCCGAGACCGCCCAGCGCGCCGATGAGACCGAGCAGGCCATCGTCATGGCCGAGACGATCCTGGTGACGCTCAGCGCCGCCTATCCCGCCTCCTCCCTGACCAGTGTGGCCCAGGCCCCCGAGCAGGCCCGCCGCCTGCTGGCCGCCGGGCGCACCGCCCTGGACCAGGCCCGCGCCAGCGTCGAGGCCTCCCAGGAGGCGACGGCGGTCGAGCAGGTCCGCATCGCCCAGGGCTCCATCGCCCAGGCCGGTCAGCTGGCCGCACAGGTCACCGGGGCCCGCGAGCGCCTTCAGAGCGCGGCCAAGGACCTGGAGGCGGCCATCGCCTCGATCTCCTCGGACCTGGTGGACGCCAAGCGCCTGGAGGGCACGGTGCCGGCGGCGACCCTGGCCCCGCTCGTGGCCGACGCCGAGGCCGCCGTCGCCGAGGGCCGTCAGGCCAGTGGCGCCAACCCGAGCGGCGACCCCCTGGCCGCCCTGGACCACCTGGCCCGGGCCGAGGCCGCCATCGACGCCGCCCTGGCCCCGGCACGCGAGCGCGAGGAGAACGACTCGCGTGCCCGGGCCTCCCTGGGCTCGCGCCTGGCCCGCCTCAACTCCCAGGTGGAGTCCGTGACCTCTTACATCACCACCTATCGCGGAGCGGTGGGCCCCTCGGCGCGCACCGCACTCAGTGAGGCCGCCCGTCACGCCACGGCCGCCACCACCGTCCAGACCACTGACCCGGTGGCCGCCCTGGCGGAGGTCGCGGCGGCCGAGCCGCTCGTGGCCCAGGCCCAGGCCCTGGCCGAGGCCGACGTGCGCGGATCGTCGAGCTCGTGGAGCCCGAACTCCGGTGAGCGCTACTCCTACTCCCGCGATTACGGCCGCTCAGGCGGCGGGCTCGACCTGGGCTCGCTCCTGCTGGGCGGGCTGCTGCTGGGCGGCGGCCACAACTACGGCGGCTGGAGCTCCCACCACCACGACAGCGACTGGGGCGGAGGCGGCGGCTTCTTCTCCGGCGGTGGGGACTTCTCAGGTGGAGGCGGCGGCTTCTTCGACGGCGGCGGCGACTTCTGAGCCGCGTCCTGCCGGCGTCCGACCCCGGTCGCACTCCAGTCATGCCCTGAGCGATGCGACCCCCGCCCGCATGACGCCGAGCGCTGGGACCTGCGATCATGACGCCTGATCCGCCTGGCCCACCGGCCACCACCTGGCGACCACCCGGCGAGCGCCGGGTCTATACCTGCCCACAATCTGCCCACACCGACGTCGCAGCTCGACGGAAGGACGAACAACCATGGCTGAGAAGCAGTCGATCCTGGGGCGCATCGCCCAGCTCACCCGCGCCAACATCAACGCGCTCCTGGACCGCGCCGAGGACCCGGAGAAGATGCTCAACCAGCTGGTGCGGGACTACACGGCATCCATCGCCGAGGCCCGTGACGCCGTCGCCCAGACGATCGGCAACCTGCGTCTGGCCGAGAAGGACCACGACGCCGACGTCGCCGAGGCCAAGGACTGGGGCAACAAGGCCCTGGCCGCCTCCCGCAAGGCCGACCAGCTGCGCTCCGGCGGTGACACGGCCGGCGCGGACAAGTGGGACTCGCTGGCCAAGATCGCGCTGACCAAGCAGATCACGGCGGAGAACGAGGCCAAGGCCGCCGAGCCGATGATCGCCTCCCAGCGCCAGGTCGTCGAGCAGCTCAAGACCGGCCTGCAGCAGATGGAGGTCAAGCTCGGCGAGCTGCGCTCCAAGCGCGACCAGCTCATCGCTCGTCAGAAGACCGCCGAGGCCCAGGTCAAGGTGCAGGGCGCCATCCGCTCCATCAACGTCCTGGACCCCACCAGCGAGCTGTCCCGCTACGAGGACCAGGTGCGTCGGGTCGAGGCCCAGGCCGCCGGGCAGATGGAGCTGGCCGGCTCCTCCCTGGAGTCCCAGTTCGCCGAGCTCGAGGCCTCCGGCACCAGTCTGGAGGCCGAGGCCCGTCTTGCGGCCCTGAAGTCCGGGCAGAACCCGACCCTTCCGGGCGCCCAGCAGCAGGTCCCCGCCCAGATCACCGACGGTGACGACGACGCGATCAACGCCGCCTTCGCGGCCCTGAAGAACCAGGGGCAGCCGGCCGGCGAGGAGACCTCCTCCTACTGATATGAGTTGACCTCACCGCGCCACCCAGGCGCCTCAGCCACGCAAGCCGCCCGGTGCTCATCATCCCGATGAGCACCGGGCGGCTTCGTGCGCCTCGATGTCAGCCAATCCGGCCCGGGGACATCTCACGCGCCCGGGGACACTCCACTCCGGCCGGGGACATCTCACGCCTGCGGGGACAGGATTTCCGCACCCGACGGCGTCGATCGTCCCCGCCGGGAAGGTTTTGTCCCCGACCGCGCAGACCGCACCCGACGACGTCGAATGTCCCCACCGGGCAGGCTTTGTCCCCGACCGCGCAGACCGCACCCATCGGTGTCACGGGCATCAGGAGGCCGGTATCGGTGCGGTGTCATCGAGCGTCGCCGGAGGCTAGTGGACGCCGTGACCGGTAGCATGAGCCTCATGAGCGTACCGACTTATCTTCTCGTCGATGGCGAGAACATTGACGCCACTCTCGGCATGAGTGTGCTGGGGCGGCGTCCCGAACCTGAGGAGCGGCCCCGCTGGGACCGAGTCCTCGCATACTGCGATGAACTGTCCTCCGCCGGCACCGCCGAGGGCGAGGGGAACGAGGCCCGTGCCCTGTTCTTCCTCAACGCCACCAGCGGCCACATGCCCATGAGCTTCATCCAGGCCCTGCTGGCCATGGACTACCGCCCCGTGCCGCTGGCCGGGTCCGGAAGCAATGACGAGAAGGTCGTCGACATCGGTATTCAGCGCACCCTGGAGGCGCTGGCCGAGCGGGTCGAGTCCGGTCAGGATGCCCACGTTCTGCTGGGCAGCCACGACGGCGACTACATCCCCCACATCGAGCGGCTCCTGCAGGCCGGCGCCACGGTGGGGATCCTGTGCTTCCGCGAGTTCCTCAACGCCCAGCTGGCCGCCCTGGAGGGCGAGGGCCTGACGATCTACGACCTGGAGAGTGACGTCAAGGCCTTCACCATCCCGCTGCCGCGCGTGTGCATCATCCCGCTGGAGGACTTCGACCCTCTCGCCTTCCTCTGACCCGATGGCGGGGCGGCGACAGGTGTCGCCGCCCCGCCTCATGTCACAGCCCGACTCACCGGAGAGTCGCAGGCAATCACCTCGGTTCAAGCAGCAACCACACAGCTCCCCCGTTTTGTGGGAATTCCAAGACTTCCTGGGTCTACAATTGGTGTGAGGTCACACGAACCACTTGTCCTATCAACAGCGACCGTTCGGAAGTCATTCAGGAAACGACCAGAAACTGAAGGAATGGTGAGACTCATGGAGCGTTCCCAGCAGTCCCGCACCGAAGCTCACCTCCTTGTCGTCGACGATGAACCCAACATCCGCGACCTGCTGGCCTCGTCCCTGCGCTTCGCAGGCTTCGAGGTCTCGATCGCAGGCGACGGCAACGGCGCGCTGAAGACGGTGGAGAAGACATCCCCCGACCTGGTGGTCCTCGATGTCATGCTGCCCGATATGGACGGCTTCACCGTGGCCCGGCGCCTGCGCGAGCGTGACGTGACCACCCCGATCCTCTTCCTGACCGCCCGCGATGACATGGCGGACAAGGTCCAGGGCCTGACCGTCGGCGGCGACGACTACGTCACCAAGCCCTTCGGGCTGGAGGAGGTCATCGCCCGCATCCGCGCCATCCTGCGCCGCACCCACGCCATTGAGAACCAGGACGACGGCGTCGTGCGCGTGGCCGACCTGGTCCTGGACGAGGACGCCCACGAGGTGTACCGCGCCGATGTCGAGGTGGATCTGTCCCCCACCGAGTTCAAGCTCCTGCGCTACCTCATGCTCAACGCCGGGCGCGTCGTGTCCAAGGCCCAGATCCTCGATCACGTCTGGGAGTACGACTGGAACGGCGACGCCGCGATCGTGGAGTCCTACATCTCCTACCTGCGCCGCAAGGTGGACCAGATCCAGGGAGCCGACGGCCAGCCCGTCACCCCGCTCATCCAGACTCGTCGCGGAGTCGGCTACATGCTCCGCGAACCCAAGGCCGAGTGATGGCGGCGGCGCGTGGGGGGAGCACGCGCCCGGCCAAGTCGTCCGGTAAGCAGCACCGCCCGATCAAACGGGGCCGATGGCACCCGATCACCGCGATTCAGCGGCCCTGGCAGGCAATGCCGCTGCGCACGCGCCTGACCCTCATGACCACTGGTCTGCTCGCCATCGGGCTCATCGTCGTCTCCTTCGTGGTGACCTCGCTGCTCTACAGCCACATGATGGGCCAGATCGACAGCCAGCTGCGCACCACCTCCGTGGCCATCGGAAGCCAGGGACTGGCCCAGATCCGCGAGGGCGGGACCAGCAGCACCACCTTCCCCTCGAACTACTACGTCAAGGCCGAGTACCTCGACCCCACCCGCAACGGGGAGTGGATCTCGCCGGACACCGCCGCCACGTACGGCCGGCCCCAGATCAAGGGCCTGGACTACCGGCGCGCCCTGGCCCACGCGGACAAGAACGACTTCCCGATCACGACGGTCAACTCCGATCAGCCAGGCCACCAGTGGCGGATGATTACCCTACTCATCCGGGACCAGAACACCGGCGAGTACACCGGCGCGGTGGCCCTGGCCCTCCCGCTGAGCGACGTCATGGAGACCGTCGAGCGCACCCGCCTCGTGGTGGCCCTGGCCGACGTCTCGATCATCTCGGTGGGCGCCCTCTTCGCCACCTACCTGGTCCACCGCTCGTTCCGCTCCCTGCGCCAGATCGAGGGCGTGGCCGCCCGGATCGCCCACGGCGACCTGTCCGCCCGCATCCTGGTCACCGAGCCGCGCACCACGGAGGTGGGCTCGCTGCAGCGGGCGATCAACACGATGCTCACCCAGAACGAGAGCTCCTTCGCCGCCCAGGTCGTGGCCCAGGAGCGGATGACGCGCTTCGTCTCCGATGCCTCCCACGAGCTGCGCACCCCCCTGGCCGCCATCCGCGGCTACGGCGAGCTCTACCGGATGGGCGGGGTGCCCGCGAACAAGACCGGTGAGGTCATGGGGCGCATCGAGACCGAGTCCAACCGGATGGGGCGCCTCGTCGACGATCTCCTCCAGCTGGCTCGGATCGACGAGGGCCGGGAGATGTCGATGGAGCCGGTCAACCTCACCGACCTGGCCGCCGGGGCCCTCAGCGACATGATGGTGCTGGCCCCCGAGCGCGACTGCGGCCTCATCCCCCTCGACCCCCGCGACGAGGCCGCCGGCAAGGAGGCCCCCTCGCTCCAGGTCATCGGTGACCGCGACCGCCTCTCCCAGATCCTCACCAACCTGCTGGGCAACGTGGTGCGCCACACCCCCTCCGGGACGCCGGTGGAGATCGCCATCGGCATGGCGCCCCCGCGGGCCAACCCGACGGCGCAGCCGGTCGTCGTCGTCGAGGTCCGCGACCACGGCCACGGCGTGCCACCGGAGGCGGCCGAGAAGGTCTTCCAGCGCTTCTACCGCTCGGACACCTCCCGCAACCGGGAGACCGGAGGCTCCGGCCTGGGCCTGGCGATCGTGCTGGGGATCGTGGCCGCTCACAAGGGCACCGTCCAGATGCTCCAGACCCCCGGCGGCGGCGCCACCGTCCACATCGAGCTGCCGCCCGCGCCGGCCTGGTAGGCCCCGCCGCCGCACCTCAGGCAGCGCCGGCGGGCCTCGATCACGATAAGAGTGGCACGCCAGACACTGTGTCACGTCGACGTCACGACGAGGACAGTCCTACGATGGCATGCGTTCCATTTCCAACACGGAGACTGACCCATGGGTGTTATCGAAGCACCGCAATGGCTTCTGCCCGCCTTTACCCGCTCGGTGAAGGCGATCGGCGCCACGCAGCCCCCAGAGGCGATCGGCTCCGCCGGCGAGCTCCTCATTGAGCGCTGGTCCACACCGGACCGTCGCTTCCACAACCTTCGCCACCTCATCGACATGCTCGCGCGGGTCGATGAGCTGGCCGAGGAGTCGCACAACCCGGACATCATGCGGGTCGCCTGCTGGTACCACGGCTGCGTCTTCTCCTCCGACGTCGAAGAGGTCACCCGCGGCAACGGCGGCGAGGACGAGACCGCCTCGGCGGCCTTCGCTGAGGCCGACCTGCGCCACCTGGGTGTCCCGATGGAGACGGTTAAGCGGGTGTGCTGCCTCATCGTCAACCTCAAGCGACACATGCTCGCCGAGGACGACATCGACGCCCAGGCCCTCATCGACGCCGACCTGGGCACCCTGGCCGTGGACCCCCAGACCTACGCCGAGTACGTGCGGCTTCTGCGCGAGGAGTACTCCCACATCCCGATGAAGGAGTACCTGCGCGGCCGCCTGACGATCGTCTCCCGGCTCCTGGACCGCGATCATCTCTTCCACTCCCCGCTGGGCCAGCGCTGGGAGCACCCGGCCCGCGAGAACCTGGCGGCCGAGCAGCGACGTCTCCACGAGAAGCTCGCCAAGCTCGCCCAGGAGCAGGGAGCGCAGACCGATACGGCAGCCCTGGAGGCCGGGACCGCTCAGGAACCGGCGCGTCCCGCACCGGCCGCCCCCGTGGGCGATCCTGCCGGCGCCGCCGCCCCCGTTCCCGGGCAGCTGGGCGAGGCCGCCGAACGCGCCCCTCGCACCCCTCCGCTGGGCCTCCAGGCGCTGCCCGCCGAGGACCCCCTGGCCGGCCCCGCCCAGGACGGCGACACCCTGCGTCTGAATCCCACCGAGCTCAGGGCCCTGAGGGCCACGGTCCCTCCGTCGAGCGCAACGACACCCGCCGCCCCGGCCACCACGGCGTCCTCAGGATCGCCGGCGGCTCCGGCATCATCCTCCTCCCCGTCGAGCGCTTCCTCGCCGCGCACCCCCGCCCGCGGGATCCCGGCCGTGGCCTCGGCACGCCGCCCCGTCGAGGCGCCCGCTGAGCGCGGCGAGGGGCGCGACGACAAGGACGGCGAGGAGGCGATGACGCACACAGCCTCCATGGAGTCGTGCATCGCGGACCTGGACCTGCTCATGTGCTCACGCAACCGCTCCGACGACGGCGAGGACCGCCGCGCCCGGGTCCAGGCCGAGCGGGACAAGCTCACCGAGAAGCTTCGGGCCAAGACCCAGGAGGCCAAGGAGCTGCGCGAGGCCCGCACCGGCGAGATCGCCCCCATCACCGAAGAGATCATCGACGACGGCGCCGGGGACCTCTAAGGCTCCGGCCTCCCCTTCCCTCAGGGACGGCCCGCCGTCTGCGGGGCCACAGGCCACGATCTGCAGGCCCACTCCACAGGGCCGGATCCTCGCCCGGTACGCCACCGGCCGGGCCCCTACCGTGAGAGGCACAGCGCGCACCTCGGTGCACCACCAGCACACCGCGCACGGCCCTCGGGCCGCCTCTCACGAAAGGACGCCCCTCATGCCCACCTACTCCGTCGATACTGCCGCGGTGGCTGACACCGCCGCCCGGACCCGTACCCGCATCGCGACGATCCAGACCGAGGTCGATGGCATGCGGGGAGACATCGGCCTGCTCCAGTCCTGCTGGACCGGGACGGCGTCGGACTCCATGGCCGCCTGCGCGGCCGACTGGCACCTCACCCAGATCCAGGTGCAGTCCAACCTCGATCAGATCAGCCTGGCCCTGGACAACGCCGCCGTCTGCTACGACGACGCCGAGACCTCCAACCAGGGCCGTTTCGCCGGCTCAACGCCGGCTCCCGCTCCCGCACCGGCTCCCGCACCGGCCGCCGGCTCGGCGCCCTTGGGCGCCTGGTAGGAGGCGCCGACGGCGAGGCTCCGCTCAAGGCTGTGCCGCCTCTCAGCCGCCTCTCATCTCAGCGTGAGCGCCACCCGGTCCTGCCCGCACAGGCCAGCCGACCCGCCCAGTACGGACAGGTACGGATACGGCGGCGGGCCGCCCCTCACATGTGTGAGAGACGGCCCGCCGTGGTTCCGGGACCGGCCGACGTCGCGGCCGAGCTACCGGGTGATGACTGGCTCGTCGGCAGTCGCGTCGATCAGTACATGCCACCCATGTCGCCGGCGCCGCCGTCGGCCGGGGCGGCCGGGGGCTCAGGCTTGTCGGCCACGACGGCCTCGGTGGTCAGGAACAGACCGGCGATGGAACCGGCGTTCTGCAGGGCGGAGCGGGTCACCTTGACCGGGTCGGCGATGCCGGCGGCCAGCAGGTTGACGTACTCGCCGGTGGCGGCGTTGAGGCCCTCACCGGTGGGCAGGTTGCGCACGCGGTCCACGACCACGCCGCCCTCGAGGCCGGCGTTGGCAGCGATCTGCTTGAGCGGGGCCTCCACGGCGACCTTGACGATCGCGGCGCCGGTGGCCTCGTCGCCCTCGAGCTTGAGGGTGTCGAGGACCTCGGCGGCCTGGAGCAGGGCGACGCCACCACCGGCGACGATGCCCTCCTCGACGGCGGCCTTGGCGTTGCGCACGGCGTCCTCAATGCGGTGCTTGCGCTCCTTGAGCTCCACCTCGGTGGCGGCACCGGACTTGAGGACGGCCACGCCGCCGGCCAGCTTGGCCAGACGCTCGGAGAGCTTCTCGCGGTCGTAGTCGGAGTCGGAGTTCTCGATCTCCAGGCGGATCTGTGCGGTGCGGGCCTCGATGGCCTCCTTGTCGCCGGCGCCCTCGACCAGGGTGGTGTCATCCTTGGTGACGACGACCTTGCGGGCCTGACCCAGGTCCTCCAGGGTGGCGTTCTCGAGCTTGAGGCCGACGGTCTCGGAGATGACCGTACCGCCGGTGAGGATGGCCATGTCCTGCAGCATCGCCTTGCGGCGGTCACCGAAGCCGGGGGCCTTGACGGCCACGGACTTGAAGGTACCGCGGATGCGGTTGACGACGAGGGTGGCCAGGGCCTCGGCCTCGACGTCCTCGGCGATGATGGCCAGTGGCTTGCCGGTCTGCATGACCTTCTCCAGCAGCGGGAGCAGGTCCTTGACGTTGGAGATCTTGGACTCGACCAGCAGGACGTAGGCGTCCTCCAGGACGGCCTCCTGGCGGTCGGGGTCGGTGACGAAGTAGGGGGAGATGAAGCCCTTGTCGAAGCGCATACCCTCGGTGACCTCGAGCTCGAGGCCGAAGGTGTTGGACTCCTCGACGGTGACGACGCCCTCGTGGCCGACCTTCTCCAGGGCCTCGGCGATGAAGGCACCGATCTGCTCGTCGGCGGCGGAGATGGAGGCGGTGGCCGCGATCTCCTCCTGGGTCTCGACCTCCTTGGCGTCGGCCAGCAGGCGCTCGACGACGGCCGCGACGGCCTTCTCGATACCGCGGCGAACGGCGATCGGGTTGGCGCCGGCAGCGACGTTGCGCAGGCCCTCACGCACCAGGGCCTGGGCCAGGACGGTGGCGGTGGTGGTGCCGTCGCCCGCGACGTCGTCGGTCTTCTTGGCGACCTCCTTGACGAGCTCGGCGCCGATCTTCTCGTAGGGCTCCTCGAGCTCGATCTCCTTGGCGATGGTCACGCCGTCGTTGGTGATCGTGGGGGCGCCCCACTTCTTGTCGAGCACGACGTTACGGCCCTTGGGGCCCAGGGTGACCTTGACGGTGTCGGCGAGGGTGTTGAGGCCGCGCTCCATGCCGCGGCGGGCCTCCTCGTCGAAGGCGATGATCTTGGACATTGAGTTTCCTCCACTGCGTGGTAGGGGCGGCCGGTTCGTGCCCGCGACGGACGGATCGGTCCCGGGCGTTCACGTCACGCCCGACGCCGGCCCTCACGTTCCAGCCTGGATGAACTTGGTGCATTCAAGGATGCTTTGTCACTCGAGGTGCCCGAGTGCTAACCGCAATGCTGGCACTCTCAGCCCTTGAGTGCAAGGAGCTCAGTTCTCATCGGCACTGAATCCTCCGACGGCGAAGCAGGGAATCCCGCCGGGCCCGCGGGTGGGCCAGCGGGAGGTCCCGCAGCCGGTCCTGCCTAGGGGCCGCTGCCTGAGTCAGGAGGGCGGCTCCTCGGCCCGTGAGGCGGTGGCCAGCAGGATGAGTGCGCAGGTCCAGGCCAGGGGCGCGGGCCCCGCCGGGGCGCCGTCGGCCAGGACCTTCTCCGGCAGGGCGCCGGCAGCGGTGCGGTGCGCCTCGAGCCACGCCAGCAGCCGGGTCCCTTCCTCCTCCATTCCAAGCGCCAGGGCCGACCAGGCCATGAGGGCGGTCTCCGGTGTCCAGGAGATACCGTCATCGCGCCAGCCCGCTCCCGGGGCGAGGCCCCCGGCGGGACGGTGCATGCGTGCGGCCGCCGTCTGCCGCACTGTTCGAGCCCCGGCCAGCGGCCGGGTGAAGGGAGGCAGGACCAGGGCGATGGCGGCGTCGACGTCGTCGCGCTGCAGGTGGCGGCCCCAGGCGGGGGCGAAGTTGCGCTCCATGGCGCTGCGCACCGCTGTCACCCGCTCGGCCAGGGCCTGAGCGGGGCCGCCGAGGTCGATCCCGGCCCGGGTCAGCGCCGTCGCCGCCTCCAGCCCCAGGAGCACCGGAGCGGCCGTCCCCAGGGTGAGGACCGTCTCGGCGACCTCCCAGTAGTCGGGCGAGGCCGCCGGCAGGCGGGAGGGCGTGTCCGTGATCCCCAGGAGCCGGGAGGCGGCGCGCGCCAGGGGCACGCCCAGGCGGTCACGCAGGTCGGCGGCGGGAACACCGTCGGCCAGGAGCCGGCCCGCGGCCCACAGGAACCATCCGGCGCCGTCGGCCTGGGCGGGGCGGTTGTCCGGCACGCGGCCGCTGCTGGTGTAGCGGGCCTCGAAGCCGCCGTCGGCCCGCTGCCAGGAGGCCAGGTTGCCCAGAACGCCCAGCGCCTCATCGGCCAGGTTCACGGCACTGAGGGCGGCCGCGGCGAAGGCGGCGTCCCGGGGCCAGACGTAGCGCCAGATGCTCATGGGCGCCGCCACGACCGCACCCGGGGGGAAGACCTCGGCCCCCGGCGGCAGGGCTTCGCGCGAGTCGCGCCCCTCCCGCCCGGCGCCCCCGGCGGAGGTGGGAGTCGGGGGCGGCGTCGACCCGACGGAAGGTTCGGCAGACGGGTCAGCAGGGCCGGCGGGGATCATCGGACCGGGCATGAGTGCCGGTCCGGTCAGGGCCAGCAGGTCGGTCAGGGCACCGTCGGCCAGGTCCGCCCACCGGCCTTGAGGAAGGCGGGCAGCCTGGCGGCGGGCGAGCGCCTGACGGGCCAGGGCGCTCTGCTGCGAGGTCGTCAGGCCCCACGGTTCGGGGGCCCGAGGCAGGCGGGTCCCCGGGACGCAGGCAACAGTGTCATCCGGGGCCATGGGGTACAGGACCCCTCCCCCGCCCACGACGAGCCCGCCGCTCAGCAGCGTCGGGGCGCGGCGGCCGAGGCCCACCAGGCGCGAGCCGCCCCAGAGGACCGCGGCGGCGGTGAGCGGGACCGCCGCGGCGAGAGTCAGGAACCGACGACGCCCGGGAAGCGCCAGTGGCCTCATGCCCCTTTACTGAGGCTTGTAGTCGTCACGCAGGATGACGGCGATCGAGGCGCCCTGGGTGTTCTCCGCGGTGCCCTCCACCACGTTGCTGATCCCGAGACGCTTGCCGACCTCCTCGGCCGCGGGCCGGGCCTGCGGGGAGCTGAAGTAGACCGTCGACTGGGCCGGCTCCGCGTTCTCGTAGATCCCGGGGATGACCTCCACTGCGGTGAAGCCGCCGTTGGTGAGCTTCTCGCTGGCCCCCTTGGCCAGGCCGTCGGTGTTCGTCCCGTTGGCCACCGAGACCCCGGTGTTGAAGTCCACGTTGCCGGAGGCGCTGGCCGAGGCACTGGGTTTGGCCGAGGCGGCGCCGCCCTTGTCGCCCTTGTCGCCCTTGCTGTCCGCGTTCTTGTTGCCACCGGCCTGTCCGCCCTGGGCGGGCTGAGAGGAGGAGACCGCGTCCGACGAGCCGGAGCCTCCTGAGCCGTTGAGGAACAGCGTCACCGCGCCCCAGGCGAGCGCCGGGACAATGATGATGATCGCCAGCAGCGGCACCCAGCTGCGCCACCTGGGCACCTGGGCACGGTGCACGCCCACAGGAACCGGGCCGTCATCATCGCCGACGTCGAACTCGTCCTCGGGGTAGTCATAGTTGCTCACGCTCACAAGATACCGGTCCGAGCGTCATTCGTCGGGTATTGCTCACCACGTCCGGCTCACAAGGCGGTGACATCGGGCCCGGCAGATTCCTGCGGTGTGACAGGTGGGCCGTTAGGCTCGCAGCGTGACATCCGCCAAGCCCCTGTCCGAGATCATCGATCCCTCCTGGGCGCGCGCCCTGGCCCCCGTGGAGCCCACGGTCCATGAGATCGGGGAGCGGCTGCGCCAGGAGGTGGCCTCCGGCGTCGGGTACCTCCCGGCGGGGACCGACGTGCTGCGCGCCTTCACCTACCCGATGGAGGACGTGCGCGTCCTCATCGTCGGCCAGGACCCCTACCCCACCCCGGGTCACCCCATGGGGCTGAGCTTCTCGGTGGCGCCCGGCGTCAAGCCCCCGCGCAGCCTGGAGAACATCTTCCGCGAGCTGGTCAGTGACCTGGGTGTGCCCAGGCCGACGTCGGGGGACCTGACGCCGTGGTGCCAGCAGGGCGTCATGCTGCTCAACCGGGTACTCACCGTTCGCCCGGGGGCACCGGCCTCGCACAAGGGCTGGGGCTGGGAGAAGGTGACGCAGCGGGCGATCGAGGCCCTGGTGGAGCGCGGCGGCCCGCTCGTGGCGATCCTGTGGGGGCGGCCGGCGCAGTCGCTGACCCCGATGCTGGGGCAGACCCCCATCATCGCCTCACCGCACCCGTCCCCGCTGTCGGCCTCGCGCGGGTTCTTCGGCTCACGCCCCTTCAGCCGCGCCAACACGATCCTCACCGAGATGGGGGCCGCGCCCGTCGACTGGCGCCTGCCCTGAACGTCGAGGGCCGGCCCGCTCAGCGCCGACCAGCCCCCTTGGTGGAATCGCGCCCGTGAGGGCTGCTCAGCCGGCGAAGGGCGAGTAGAAGGAGAACACGAGACCTCCGATGCACTCAAGCGCACCAAGCCACTGAAGAGGGATGAAGAAGAAGGTGTGGATGTTACGTCCCGCCCGTTCCGCATTGCGACTCTCGCCGGCCACGACCTGCTCGATCTGCTGAGCAGCCTCCGCCTCGGAAGACGGCTCCGGGGCACCGGGAGCCATCTGGAAGGCATCGTTGGCCACTCGCTCCCACAGATCGGCCCGCAGCTGATTGCGGAAGTCCTCAGCATTCTGAGCCGGGCGAATGATGTTGAGCCACCGACCAAGGAAGAAGTTGGCCACCCCTGCCAGCAGAAACCCTATTCCGCCGCCCAGTGCTAACGCCGACTCGCTGGTCCCCAGCAGCGCCTCCACGACTGTCAGAGAGCCGAATACTCCCGCCAGAGTGACAAACAGACCCAGAATTCCCCAGCCACGCCAAATAATCATGGAGGCAATATAAATGCTTCCGCCTTCACCGAGTGCCGGAGAGACTGTGACCTTGGCCGGCAGGCCGCCACCGCATAGCGCTCGTCCTTCCGGTCCACTACCAGACCGGGCCGACGACGGCCGGGCCGCCCCGCTCGGAACGCGGCCGGGGACCATCTGGTAGACACGGCCCCATGTCCGCACGCCAGTCAGACCAGTCATCCCACGCTGCTCAGCCCATGGACGCCGCCCCCGACTCGCAGGCCCCGGCACCGTCCCGGGCCCGCCACGCCGCCGGCCCAGCCACGATCGACCTGAACCAGATCGCCCAGTTCCTGCCGCGCACCGGCATCGGCACCGACGTGCATGCCTTCGCCGCCCCCGACTCGGGCACCCCCATGCATCTGGCCTGCCTGGAGTGGCCCGGCGAGGTGGGCCTGGCCGGTCACTCCGACGGCGACGTCGTCGCCCACGCCTGCTGCGACGCCCTGTTCTCGGCCGCCGGACTGGGCGACCTGGGCTCGAACTTCGGCACCGCCGAGCCCCAGTGGAAGGGGGCCTCCGGGACGGCGCTCCTGAGCGAGGCCGCCCGCCGGGTGCGCGAGGCCGGCTTCGAGATCGGCAACATCGCCGTCCAGCTCGTGGGCGAGCGCCCGCGCGTGGCCGCCCGCTCCGCGGAGGCCTCCCGCGCGCTGTCCGAGGCCGCCTCCGCCCGGATCTCCTTCTCCGCCACCACTACCGACCACCTGGGTTTCCTGGGCCGCACCGAGGGCCTGCTCGCCGTCGCCACCGCCCTGGTCTACCCGGTCCCCGACGCCGTTCACCCGGTCGTACCTTAGTCCTCGAGGTCGTACCCTGAACCCTCGACTGCGAGGACTAAGGTACGACCGCGACGTCGAGCACCTCGGGAAAAAGTCCTGGTCCTGGTAGACACCGGTGGCGGGCGGCCAGGTAGCCTGTGCCTGTGAGCATCACCCCCACTGAGCCCCCTGAGTCCGCGGGCCCCGCCGACTCCGCCGCCTCCGCCGCCCAAGCGGACGCGCCGGCCCTGCGTCTGTACGACTCCGCCGCCCGCGCGATCGTGCCGCTGGCCCCCACTGCTACCCCCGGCCTGGTGACGATCTACCTGTGTGGTGCCACCGTCCAGGGCTCGCCCCACATCGGCCACATGCGCAGCGGGATCGCCTTCGACGTTCTGCGCCGCTGGTTGGAGCGCTGCGGCCAGGAGGTCCGCCTCATCCGCAACGTCACGGACATTGACGACAAGATCCTCAGCAAGTCCGCTGCCGCCGAGCCGCCGGTGCCGTGGTGGGCCTGGGCCCAGCGCTTCGAGCGGGAGTTCGACGCCGCCTACCGCGCCCTGGGCGTGGACGCCCCCACCTACGAGCCGCGCGCCACCGGACACATCCCCGAGATGATCGACCTGGTCCAGCGCCTGCTGGACGCCGGCCACGCCTACGTCGGCGAGTCCGGCAACGTCTACTACGACGTGCGCTCGCTGCCGGGCTACGGCTCCCTCACCAACCAGCGCCTGGAGGACCTGGCCACCACCGAGGACGAGTCCCAGCTCGATGACGACGTCGAGGCCGACAAGCGCGACCCACGCGACTTCGCCCTGTGGAAGGCCGCCAAGCCCACCGAGCCGGCCGACGCCGCCTGGGAAGCCCCCTGGGGTCGGGGCCGGCCCGGCTGGCACCTGGAGTGCTCGGCCATGTCACGCCGCTACCTGGGCGAGACCTTCGACATCCACGGCGGCGGCATCGACCTGCGCTTCCCCCACCACGAGAACGAGCAGGCCCAGTCCCACGGAGCCGGCTGGGGCTTCGCGCGCCACTGGGTCCACAACGCCTGGGTGACCATCAAGGGCGAGAAAATGAGCAAGTCGCTGGGCAACTCCCTGGTGGTGGCCGAGCTGCTCAAGCGCTACGACGCCGCCGTGCTGCGCCTGGCCCTGGGCACCGTCCACCACCGCTCCACCGTGGAGTTCTCCGAGGAGACCCTGGCCGACGCCGCCGCCCTGTGGGAGCGACTGTCCGGCGCGATCCTGCGGGCCTACGAGTTCTGCGACGGCGGGGACGCCAACCCCGTCGACGCCTCCGCCGAGCAGGTGCGCGCCCGGGCCCTGCCGGCCGAGTTCACCGCCGCCATGGATGAGGACCTCAACCTGGCCGGCGCCATGGCGGTCATCCACGCCACCCTCAAGGCCCTCAACGTAGCCCTCACCCAGGCCGCCCCGAGCGGCGGCCAGGGGGCCGACGACGCCCTGCGCGCCTCGGTGACCGGCCTCGCCCTGGACCTGCGCTCCCAGCTCGACGTCCTGGGCCTGGACCCGCTGTCCGAGCCCTGGCGCACCCGGGTCCTCGACGGCGCCGGCTCCTCCCAGGGCGGTGCCGCCATGGAGGCCCTCGACCGTCTCATCCGCCACGACCTCGACGAGCGGGCCCAGGCCCGCGCCGCCAAGGACTGGGCGCGCGCCGACGCCCTGCGCGACAAGCTGACCGGGGCCGGCGTCATCGTCGAGGACTCCCCCTCGGGCGCCCGCTGGCACCTGGCCTGAGCGGCCCACCCACCACCTACGACTCTTTCGCACCAACTCGTACCGTCACGAACAGGAGGCCGGATGCCCGGCAACGAGCAGTACCCCGGCGCCAAGCGCCGCCCCGGCTCGAAGAAGGGACCCACGAAGGGCTCGGGCGGCCAGCGCCGCAAGGGCCTGGAGGGCAAGGGCCCCACCCCGCGCGCGGAGAACCGCGTCGGCCACCCCAAGGCCCGGGCGAAGGCCCGCGCCGAGTCCCGGGCCGCCCAGCCCACTCGCGCCAAGCAGCTGGAGAAGATCAAGCGCCGCTTCGACGTGCCCGAGGGCCACGAGATCCTGTGCGGGCGCAACGCCGTGGCCGAGGCCGCCTACGCCTCGGTGCCCATCACCCGGGTCTTCATGGCGGTCTCCGCCCAGTCCGACGAGCGCCTGGGCGCCGTGGTGCGCCGCGCCGCCCTGCTGGGCGCCCCGGTGCTGGAGACCACCAAGCTGGACCTGGACGCCCTGACCGACTCCGCCGCCCACCAGGGCGTCGCCATCGAGGTGCCCGCCTACGAGTACACCACGGCCCGCGACCTGCTCGAGCGCGCCCGCGCCCTGGGCCACACGCCACTGCTCGTGGCCCTGGACCAGGTGACCGACCCCCACAACCTCGGCGCGGTCCTGCGCAGCGCCGGGGCCTTCGGGGCCGACGGCGTCATCATCCCCGAGCGCCGCTCGGTGGGCGTCAACGCCACCGTGTGGAAGGTGTCGGCCGGCGCCGCCGCCCGGGTGCGCGTGGCCCGCGAGACGAACCTCGTGCGCACCCTGGAGCAGCTGAAGAAGGAGGGCTGCTTCGTCGTCGGCCTGGACGGCTCGGGCAGCACGGTCATCGAGGACCTCACCCTGGCCGACTCACCCCTGGTGCTGGTCACCGGCGCGGAAGGCGCGGGTCTATCCCGCCTGGTGCGCGAGACCTGCGACGTGCTGGCCTCGGTGCCGATCAGCCGCAGCGTGGAGTCCCTCAACGCGGCCGTGGCCACGGGTATCAGCCTCTACGAGGTCGACCGTCTGCGGCGTCGGGCCACCGACGCCGGCAGCTGACCCCCGCCGCTCAGAGCCGGCCGTCCCCCGACGGAGGCGGCCGAGCCGGCCGATCCACCGGATCCGACGGTTCCGGCCGCCCCCGGCAGGAAATGCGCCCGGTTTACACTTCCCCATGACGGCCCCGTTGCTGACACAATGGGCCGCATCCGATCCACAGGAGGTCCCCATGGCCCAGGACGCTTCGCAGCGCTGGAACCGCACCGACGGCGTGCTCATCGCGCCGGGCACCACGCCGGAGGCCGTCGCCGACGCCTTCGCCGAGCGCGGGGTGGTCGTGCGCCTGGAGTGGTTCCCGGCCACTACCCACTTGCTGAGCCTGACCCTCATGACCGACGTCGAGGGCCGGGTCGCGGTGACGCCGCCCTCGCGCGGGGGCGTTGTGCCCGGCCCGAGCGTCAGTGAGCTCGTGGAGTCCCTGGCCCGGCAGTTCACGGCCGATGTCGCCGTGGGCCCGGCGACCTTCAACGCCCTGCCCGACGACGTCGAGCTGCCCTCGATCTCCCACCACGGCTCGGCCAGTGCCCGCACCGTGGTGATCTCCCCGATGAGCGCCTACATGGTGCCGCTGCAGGCCACCCTGCTGGAGCGCCCCCTGGCGGTGGCCTCGACGCCGAGCCTGGACCGCCGCATCGTCATGTACTCCGGTGAGGGCACGGAGCTGGGAACCTTTGGCTGGGACGATGAGTCCCTGCCGGCCCTGGTGCTGACCTCCGACTCCGAGGACATGTCCATCCGCGCCATCCCCACTGGGGACCCGGAGGATGACGCCGTCTTCTCCTGGGGCATGACGTCGCGCTACGTGTGGGGCGGGGTCAAGGAGCCCGGCCCGGCCCTGAGGTCCCTGGTGGATGAGCTGCTGGCGGACCTGACCGATGCGTCGGGGATCGTTGACGCCGTACCTGGCGCGGACCTGGAGGCCGCGGCCGCCGCCATCGTCAAGCCCGGCATCGACGGATTCGCGGCCATGCTTGAGGCCCTGGGCCTGCCCGACTGGGTGCTGGAGGTCCTCACCGGCCGCCTGGCGCCGGTGGAGGTTCCCGGCGTCGTCGTGCACGAGCCGCGCGGGCTGTCCAACGCGGTGGGCCGCAGCGTGGGCCTGCTGCTGGCCGACCCCTCCACCCCGGGCTCGGCCTTCTGGCAGGGCTATGTGCGCACGGTGACGGACAAGCCGTGGGCGGTGCGGGGCGCCGCGCTGCTCGAGGCGGGTCTGGGCGGGGCCCTCGTGGGGGCCGCCGTGCGCCGTCGTCGCTCGACCGGCAGCATCCCGGGCGGGATGGCGGCCGTGGGGGCCTTCCTGCTGGTGGACGCCATCACCGAGGTCTCGCTGGCCTCCTGGACGCGTCACCGCGAGCTGCGCCGCCGCGCCGACGAGGAGATGGCCCTGGTCGCCGAGGAGCTCGGCGCCTAGAAGCGTCACGCTGCAGGGGACATCTGGCACCACCCACCGGGGGCCTTCCACGCGTCCGGGGACATTCGACGCCGTCGGGGACAGGACCCCTGTCCCCGGACGCGCGAGGTGTCCCCCTCCGGGGCGGAATGCACCCGACCGCGCGCAATGTCCCCGCCCGTAAGCCGCACCGGTAAGCCGCAGGTGCGCCGGCGGACTATTCAGGCATCCCCCGGCTCAAGAGGATCAGCAACGGCACCACGGCAGTCGCGCCAATGACGAGAATAGACAACAGCACCACCAGCACGAAGATCAGCGACCCCTTCTCGGTTCGAGACATGCCGTGGTGCTTCCCTATGCTCAGCGCCCCCGGGTCGCCGTTCAGGATCGAGGCGCGGTAGAACACCGGGACCACCTGGCCGGGCTGCACGACGAACTCAAGACGCGGCTTGGGACTGAGGAAGGCTGCGAAACGGAAGGAGACGACACTCACCGGCCCCGGCGGCACCGCCACCCTCACGAGCTGGCCCGCGGACAGGCGCATCGACCAGCCGTTGATCGTGATGGACACGGTGCTCCTGCCCGGCAGTGAGACGGACGGGTCGAAGTACAGGTCGATGAATGCGCTGTTGTCCGGCGTGGCCCCGGGCAGGGCCTGAAAACCTTGACTGTACGCACTCATCCCAGCTCTCCCTCAGTCTTCACTCGATACGCAACGCCGGCTAGGACGCGCCCAGGCTGTTGAGAAACCAGAACACCAGCCCCATGAAAATGGCGAACACGGCCATCGAGCCGAGAATGACGGCGAACATGATCTTCATGGAGTTGAGATCGTTCCGCTCGGAGGGCGAGAGCCCCTCGAACCTCTGGAACGTCAGTGATCCCGGGTTGCGCTCGAAATGGGAAGCCCGATAGAACACCGGCACCCTCTGACCGACATGCACAGAAAAGTCAAGCCGTGCCGTCGAACTGTAGAGGAGCTGGTTGATCTGCTGCACAACAATCGACACCGGCCCGGCCGGAACCGCCAACGCGACGGACTGACCGAAGCCCAGCCACAGCTGGTAACCATTGATGACGAGCGACACCCTCGACCTTCTGGGGTATCCCTTGACGGACGGGTCGAAGTACAGGTCGATGAAGGCACTGTTGTCCGGCGTCGCCCCAGGCAGGGCCTGAAATGCGGGCACGTCCTGGCTCATATCCCCGTCACGGCCCTTCTCATCACCTCAGCTGATCGAGGCCAGACTATCAACCGGCCAGGCGTTACCGGGCGCGAACGACGACGCACCAGCCGGCCTGCTGGGCGCGCCCTACTCCCCCTTGAACTTCATGCCGGCGGTGAAGCCATAGGGGTTGGCGGCGTAGTCGGCCAGGGTCTGCTCGTCGCGGGCGGCGAACTCGGCGTCGTCCTCGGGCATCGCCTCATCGGTGTCGTCGTCGACGACGATCGCCTCCATCTCCTGGGTGTCACCGACCCCCAGGTAGGCCCGCTCGTCACGGTGCTGGGGCAGCACCGTGGCCACATAGTCCTCCACCGCCTCCTGGGTGGTGACGTAGCGGTCCTGGGCCTCGGACATGTACCAGCGGTGCTCGAGAATCTCGTGGAAGATCTCCGCGGGCTCCAGCTTGCGGCGCATCTCGACGGGGACGGAGTGAATGGTGGGCTCGAAGACCTCCGCCAGCCACGAGTGGGCCACCAGCTCGATGGGGTCCTCGCTGCGGCCGGTGATGGCCCGGTAGGCCTCCAGGTCGTTGAGCATGCGCTGGCCCTGACGCTCCTGGACGTCCAGGCCGGTCAGTCGCATCACCTGGCGGTGGTAGTGGCCGGCGTCGACGACCTTGGGTTGAATGGTGATGTGGTTGCCGTCGGAGTCGGTGTTCATGGTGAGCTCGGCGACGTCGTAGCCCATCTCGTTGAGCTTCTCGACCCGGCGGCGCAGACGCCAGCGCTCATCCATGGAGAAGGACTCCTTGGCAGTAAGCACGTCCCACAGCTCGGTGTAGCGGCTGACGATCCGGTCCCCCACCTCAATGGTGTCCACGCTCGGCTCCAGCAGGGCGCCGGCCTGGAGGTCCATGAGCTCGCCGATAATGTTGGTGCGGGCCACGTCGATGTCGTAGAGGCGCTTGCCGTCCGTGAGGCCCTCGGGGTGGAGCTCCCCGGTCTCGGCGTCCACCAGGTAGGCGGCGAAGGCCCCGGCGTCGCGACGGAAGAGCGTGTTGGACAGGGACACGTCCCCCCAGTAGAAGCCCAGCAGGTGCAGGCGCACCAGGAGCACGGCGAGCGCGTCAATGAGTCGGGTGGCGGTCTCGGGCCGCATGTACTGGCTGAACAGCGCCCGGTAGGGCAGGGAGTAGGACAGGTGCTCGGTGATGAGCACCGAGTTGAGCTCCTCACCGGTGACGCTGCGGCGGCCGGTGATGACCGCCGTCGGATGCACGCAGGGCGCCCCCAGTCGCACCAGGTCGCGCAGGAGCTCGTACTCGCGGTGGGCCACGGACTCGCCGATCTCCTTGACCGCGATGACGCGCTCGGAGAGGTTGACGAAGCGCACGATGTGGCGGGACAGACCACGGGGCAGCGCAGCGAGGACCTCGGTGGGCCACTCCTCCAGCGCCGTCTCCCAGGGGAGGTCGAGCAGCGCCGGGTCAATGGTCGCCGCCGTGATCTTCATGGACTGGGACATGACGTCATTCTTTCAGGCAGGAACCCAATTTGCTTTTCGAGACATGAGCCGCCGACCACACTTCTTCCCGTGCCGGCCGCTGAACCTCCCCCGCCGGTTGGCCTTCCGCCACCGGTCCCCTCGGTGAGTGCGACGACGGCGCCGCCCCGGGACAGGGGAACGGCGCCGTCGTGCTCAGCATCCTCAGGCGGGCAGGCGCTTGCCGGTGGAGGCGGAGAAGATGTGCTCCTGACCGGGGCGGATCCGCACGTAGACGGTCTCACCCGGCTCGGGGGCGGTGCGCGGAGGCACGCGCACGATGATCTGGCTGGAGTCCTCACCGGAACCGAGCTTGGCCTCGGATTCCTCGGCGCCGACGAGCTCACCGTAGATGTAGGCGTCGGAGCCCAGCTCCTCCACGAAGGACAGGCGCACCGGGATGGAGTGCTCGTCCTGGGCGGAGACGACGTCGAGCGACTCGGGCCGGAACCCGATGGTCACCTTGCCGCCGTCCTCGGGGGTGATGGCGTCCAGGGTCGCCTTGGACAGCTGGATCTTGGCGGCGCCGACGGTGGCGACGTCCCCCTTGACCGTGAACTGTCCCAGGTTCATAGCCGGCGAGCCGATGAAGCCTGCGACGAAATCGTTGGCGGGGTGGTCGTACATCTCGCGCGGGGTGCCGACCTGCTGGAGCACGCCGTCCTTGAGGACCGCGATGCGGTCACCCATGGTGAGAGCCTCGGTCTGGTCGTGGGTGACGTAGACCGTGGTGACGCCCAGCGAACGCTGGAGCGAGGCGATCTGGGTGCGGGTCTGCACACGGAGCTTGGCGTCCAGGTTGGACAGCGGCTCGTCCATGAGGAAGACCTTGGGCTTACGCACGATGGCGCGACCCATGGCCACACGCTGACGCTGACCACCGGAGAGGGCCTTGGGCTTGCGGTCCAGGTACTCGGTCAGGCCGAGGATCTTGGCGGCCTCGCGCACGCGCTTGTCGATCTCGGCCTTGGGGGTGCCGGCGATCTTCAGGGCGAAGCCCATGTTGTCGTGCACGGTCATGTGCGGGTAGAGCGCGTAGTTCTGGAAGACCATGGCGATGTCACGGTCCTTGGGCTGAACGTCGGTGACGTCGCGGTCACCGATGAGGATGCGACCGGCGTTGACGTCCTCCAGGCCCGCGAGCATGCGCAGGGAGGTGGACTTACCGCAGCCGGAGGGGCCAACGAGTACGAGGAACTCGCCATCGGCGATCTCGAGGTTGAGAGAGTCAACGCTGGGGCGGTCATTGCCCGGGTAGATACGTGTGGCGTTCTCGAAAGTCACAGTTGCCATGAGTGGTGCTATCCCTTCACCGGCAGGTACGTGCCGGACGATCCGTCGTGAAAGGTGCCGATGCGTGTCCGCATTGACACGTGCCGCGATCAGCCGTTCGACCGCGGACGGGCTCATCTTGACACAGGTTTCCCGCTTTGACCAGAGATTCTCAGCAATCAGTCAGCGCGGTCCTCGACGGCGATGGCGGACGGTGGAGACCTCCCCATCCCCGCCGTCGGAATCCGCCCGACCCGATACCGGCAATCCGGCTCCACCACTGGCTTTACTCCCGCGACATGGCCCACAGTCGGGCGAAGAGCCCCACAGGTTCGGGGCGCCCACGAGCGAATCCGGGCCGGTACTGTGGGGGGCATGACGCAGAACTTCGACGCGCACCCGGGCGAGCCGGTCACCCTGAGCAAACTGCGCGCCGGCACCTCAGTGGGGGGATACCGGCTTCTGCGTCGCCTGGGCGCCGGCGGCATGGGCGTGGTGTGGGAGGCCACCGATGAGGGTGGGCGCCACGTGGCCATGAAGATCCTCCACCCGCAGATCGCCGCGGACCCCACCGCTCGGCGCCGCCTGGACCGGGAGGCCAGCGTCCTGGCCCGGGTGAGGGACACGCGCGTGGCGCGCATCCTGGACATCGAGACCGGGGACGGCTCCCAGGGCATCACCTTCGTCATCACCGAGCTCATCGAGGGCCCCACCCTGCAGCACGAGGTGGAGCACGAGGGCGTCTACGACCTGACCACTGACGCCCGCGACCTGGCCGACCTGGCCCACGGCCTGGTCGACTCACTGCGCGCGGTGCACGCCGCCGGCGTCATCCACCGCGACCTCAAGCCCTCCAACGTCATGCTCGGTGCGCAGGGGCCGGTTCTCATCGACTTCGGCATCGCCCAGGTGGCCGACGACGTCCGTCTCACGCAGACCGGCCAGGTCACGGGTACGCCGGGGTTCATCCCTCCGGAGATGCTCGACGGCGGTGAGCCGAACGCCGACGTCGACTGGTACGCCTGTGCGGGCGTGCTTCTGTTCACCGTCACCGGGCTGGCGCCCTTCGGTTCGGGCGCCTGGCAGGTGGTCTTCCGGCGCGTCTACGCGGGCACCCCGGAGCTGGGGAACCTGGAGGAGGAGTGCCCGGCGCTGGCGCGGGCCTTCACGGCGGCGCTCGCCCCTGAGGCGGAGAACCGCCTGACCCCGGACGGCCTGCTGGAGGTGCTCGATGAGATCGCCGAGGGCGGGACCGGACAGGAGGCGGTCGACCGGCTCCTGGGACCCGAGGACGAGGAGCCGGAGTTCAGCGAGCTGGAGCGGAGCACCAGTACATTCACCCCTGGTTACGGCTCGACCCCGGGGTCGCCTCGGGATGCTCGCAGCGCGACCTCGGCCTCCCCGGCCGCTTACGGCAGCCCCGTCTCCGCGCCCTCCGGCGCGGAGGGAGGGTACGGGTACTCGGCGCCGTCGGCCGCGTCCGGCGCTTCCACTCAGCCCCCACCGGCCATCCCGCCTCGCCAGTGGTACCAGAACAGTTCGGCGATGCCCTTACGGGGGGCGCAGTCGATGCAGTACGGCGTGGGTGCTCCTGCACCTGCGGCCACCTCGGGGGCGTACCCGCGGCCGGCGCCGTCGGGGCAGGTGCCGATGTTCCCCTATTCGGGTCAGCATCCGACGGCGTATCAGCCCGGTTACTCCCAGGCCGTCGCCGGTCCGACAGCTGCACCTTCGGTGGGAGCGATGGCGGGACCGATGGCAGCCGGCGCCCGGGGAGCGCAGATCAGCCGCGGCAACGCTCCCAGACGTCCCGGGGAGCTGCCCCAGTGGGCGCAGGAGCCGGTGCGTCACCCGATAGCGATGCTGGCCCTGTGGTTCATGCTGTCCGCGGCCGGGATCTTCAGACCGGTTTGGATGGCGATCATCGCGGCGATTCTGACGGTGGTGGCCGGCGCTGTGGGCCGGGCCCAGGACGCTCGGCGTTGGAACCGGCTTCAGAGGGGCGGCACCTCGCCGTCGGACGACTCCCGCATGTGGGCCATGACCCCGTGGTACCTGGTGCGTTCGGCAATCTCTGTTGGCTTCGCTTTTCTTCTGGCCTCGGGGACTGCGTTCCTCTTCCTCATGGCTATTTTCTCATCGGATCTGGGTCAGGAAAAATCCGAGACTTTTGGATCGATCCCGCTACCTGTTCGTTTCTACACCATCTTCCTCTTGGGGGTCGCCCTGGACCTTCTCATCCTGTGGCTGGCGCCATGGGGTGCGGCGACGCGACGCGGTGGCGCGCATATCCTCAATTCCGTCGCCCCCAGTGACAATGCCCGAAGGAACCTGGTCATGGCCATGTTGGGTATTGGGGCCGTGATATTGATTCTGTCCTTTGCTGGGCTGATGCCGATTCCGAGGATGAGCCCTTACGGGACCTGAGATGCCGCCTCGGCGGCGGGCGCCATGGTTGCCCGGCGACTTCCACCTCCGGGGCCCGCGGCGCGCTGGGCTCAATGCTGCCCCGCGCGGGCATGGTCAGCGGAAGAAGGGGAAGCCTCCGAAGCGGAGGGTCTTGCCGCGGTAGGCCCGGATCATTTGGACGGTGCACACCAGCACGTGGACCCCGACCATGGCCAGCGCCATGATGATCGGGGTGCCCCACGGGATGAAAGGCACCGAATCCAGGTAGCGACCCGCGATGGTGAATACGGCGATCTGGATCGCTACCAGAGCCAGCTCCACCAGCAGCAGCGTCAGTCCCCAGCTCGCCGCCAGGCGGCGATTCGTCCGGGCCGGTTCACGCAGGTCCTTCTTGTTCCACAGGCCGACCACGATCATCGCCACCATGGCGAACAGCACGTCGAGGATTGGCAGAGGCGCCAGCAGCCCGAACAGCCCCGCACTCCACGCCTCAGCACCCGACGGAGCAGGCACCTTCACAGGTACCGGAGCCATCATCGGCTCAGGCACCACCCCAGGGGCCGGCGCACCCGGATCCCCAGGCGCAGGGAAGGCACCGTAGCCCGCCACAGACCGCCTTGCCGGGTCGACCTCCGGCGCCGACTCCTGCACCGTGTAGTAACCACCCGAGGACGCTACGACCTCTGGATCCCGCGTCTCACTCACGCAATTCTCCCCACGCACTCCAAATCAGAGCGGCCGACCCCACCCGAATCAGCATCATCATCGCCATTGCCCTCAGTCAGCCAGTCACGCAACAATGCCTCGCACTTCGCGACGACAGGGTTTCCCCGATCCCTCTGAGTACTTGACGTCAACTCACTCTCCCGCACTCTTACTGCGGCACGTCTTGATGCAGCCACGAACCTTTTGCCCCTGCTGCATCCCTCCGAGCCAGTTCTTCTGCCTTCAGACCCCGATCTTCATCCAGTCGGGGATCGCGCCGGGGTCACGGGGGAAGACCTCCAGCTCCTTGGCGCAGTCCTCCGCCGTGTAGGGCGGGTCGAGGACCGGCTCGCGGTCGTAGTCGAAGTCGGAAATGAGCTTGTAGCCCTCGCTGCTCTTCATGGACAGCGCCGCCCAGGTCCAGGTTCCACCACGGGGGTGGGCCATGAGCGCCCGCAGGCGCACGGCCTCACGGACCAGCTCAACGGGCATCTCGTTCTCGGCCCACTGGGCGCGGCGCAGAATGCCGCGGGGCCTGAGCACGCGACTCGTCACGGCGGCGCGCGTCCCCACCCCCTCGACCTCCACCACGACCTCCTGGGCACCCACGGACTGCATCCAGTTGCCCCACTCAGTCGACATGTTCTGGAGCAGGACCATCTGCTCCTCCATCTGGCCACCCATAGGCCCATCCATCATGGTCACAATCCCCTTCACCCGGTCACTCCTGGACCGCTCGGTCTGATTCCCCCGATTCTGCCCGACCCCGACTGCACGCTTCGCGCCAACGACGACCGATGCGTCACAATCCGCCACCGGCAGACACCAGGCGTGGTTTCCTCCAGGATCCTCGGGCAGAATGTCGTCACGACAACCATCACTCGTTGACTATTCGTCTTCCTGGTCGTCCGCTCGTCACCGCACCACAAGGAGCACCGCGTGTCCAGTAACCAGCCCCGCCAGACCAAGGCCCAGCGCCGTGAGGCCGCGCGCCTCAAGGCCAAGGAGCTGCGCGAGGCCTCAGCCCGCCGCGAGCGCCGCAACATGATCGCCCGCCGCAGCTTCATCGGGGTCGCGGGCCTGGGAGTGACCGGCGGACTCGGCTACCTCGTCTACCGCGGCGTCGAGGCCAAGAACGGCACCAAGGACAACAAGGCGTCGTCGAAGTTCCCCGCACCGAGCGAGGGCCTGGCCACCGCGAAGGCGAACCAGAGTGGTATCCCCAAGCAGGTCCTCTCCGATGCCTCCTGGACCTACGGTGAGGGCCCCGCCCTCGACACCGTCGCCGCCTCGGCCCCCGTCCTGGACATCTACTTCGACTACTCCTGCTCTCACTGCGCCCAGTTCGAGGGCCTCCACACCCAGGAGATCAACCAGCTCCTGAGCGAGAAGAAGATCACCCTGGCCCTCCACCCCTGCAAGCTCCTCGAGCAGGAGTGGACCAGCGTCGTCATGAACGCGATGGGTGTGGTGCTTGATGAGGCCCCGGCCCAGTCCCTGAGCTTCCACAACGCCGCCTTCGAGATCTTCTCCCAGGTCATTCAGACCAAGAACCAGAGCAACATGACGGTGGAGGGCCTGGTCGCTGCCGCCACCAAGGTGAACGTCCCCAAGGACGTCTCCGGCAAGTTCAAGGCGGCCGTCGACTCCGACAAGTACGGCAAGTGGGTCAAGCTCGGCGATGAGGCCTTCAAGGCCCGGGAGCTGGAGGGAACCCCCACCGTCTTCTTCAAGGGCGAGAAGGTCGACCTGAACAAGCTTCAGACTCCGACCTCTCTGACCGAGCTCGTCGCCGCTGCCACCCCGACGGCGCAGCCCAGCCAGCAGGCCTCTCAGCAGCCCAGCCCGCAGCCGACTCAGCAGGGCTGACCGGGGCCCGTCGCGCCGGCCCGGGTGGCGACGGGCGCAGCACCGCCTCCCACGGTTTCCCGCCGTGGGGCGGTCTGTGACAGACTGTCCCACGCACCTGCGGCCGCCTGGCCGGCCGCGCGCCGCTTTAGCTCAGTTGGTAGAGCAGCTGTCTTGTAAACAGCAGGTCGTCGGTTCGAGTCCGACAAGCGGCTCCATTCATTGCCCGCAGCCGTCCGGGGCCCGGCCACTCCTGTCACGGCCCCACCCCACGGCCCGGCCACGAGCGCACCACCGGGAGGGGACATGTCGGTGACCGCAGCACCAGCGGCGTCCTGCGCCCTCCACGACGCCGGCACCTGCCGCTCCTGCCCCAACCTGGCCCTGCCCATTCCCGACCAGCTGGCCGCCAAGCAATCCCATGTCGCCGCCCTTCTGGCCGAGCACGTCCCGGCCGAGCTGTGGCAGGCACCAGCGGCAAGCGCCCCCACCGGCTTCCGCAACAAGGCGAAGATGGCGGTGGCCGGGACCGCCGCCCACCCCACGCTGGGGATCCTCGACGGCGCCGGATGCGGCGTCGACCTGCGCGCCTGCCCGCTGCACGTGCCTGCCATCGAGGCGGCCCTGCCAGTGCTGGCCGACCTCATCACCGAGCTGGGCCTTCGCCCCTACGACGTGCCCACGCGCCGCGGCGAGCTCAAGTACGTCCTCGTGACCGCCTCGCCCGACGACGACCTCATGGTGCGCTTCGTCCTGCGCTCCCGCCGCTACCTGGAGCGGCTGCGCGCCGCCGTGCCGGATCTGCACCGGCGCCTGCCCCAGCTGGCGGTGGCCGCCGTCAACATCCAGAGCGTCCACCAGGCCGTCATCGAGGGACCCGAGGAGATCGTCCTGACCGAGGAGGACCGCCTCCTCATGCGCCTGAGCCTGCCGTCACCGGATGGCGGCGGCCAGGCAGGCCGGCGCGCCGAGAGCGTCGAGCTGCCCCTCTACCTACCCACCCGTTCCTTCTTCCAGACCAACACGGCCGTGGCCGAGGCGCTCTACGCCACCGCCCGCGACTGGGCCGAGGAGGCCGAGCCGGCCCGGGTGTGGGACCTGTTCTGCGGCGTCGGCGGCTTCGCCCTGGCCCTGGAGGCTCCCGGCCGGCAGGTGCTGGGCGTGGAGGTCTCGGCGTCGGCCATTGACGGGGCGCGCGCGGCGGCCGACCTCATGGGCCTGGACCCGGCCCTGGTGCGCTTCGAGGCCGGTGACGCCCGCGTCCTGGACCCGGCCGCCGGGGAGCGCGCCGGCGGGGCGCAGCGCCCGGACCTGCTCGTGGTCAACCCGCCCCGGCGCGGGATCGGGGAGCAGCTGGCCACTCGGATCGAGGCCTCCGGCGTGGAGCGGGTGCTCTACTCCTCCTGCAACCCGCGCACGCTGGCGGCGGACCTGGCACACCTGCCCTCGATGCGGGTGGTGCGCTCCCGCCTGTTCGACATGTTCCCGCACACCGAGCACGCCGAGGTGCTCGTGGAGCTGGTACGGGACTGAGCCTGCGGCTAGCCGAGCTCGGCCAGGGCGGCGCGCACGTCGGCCAGGGCGCTGTTGATGGCCTCAGCCTCGAAGGGGACCTCGAGGTCGCGCAGGCGCACGGCCAGGTCGGCCAGGTCCCGGGCCTCGCCGAAGCCCTGCTCGGCCAGGGTGCGGGCGGTGGTCACGGAGTCGGCCTGCCCCGCGCCGGCGGCCGCGGCCGCATCGAGAACCTCCAGGATCGGGCCCTGGATGACGCCGAGGTCCTCGGCCACGACATCCAGCTCACCACCCACCAGCTCGCGGCGCGCGTCGAGCAGGCCGACGCGCTGGGTCAGGTTGTCGGCGCCGTCGCTCAGCGCCGAGCACAGCTCGGTGAGGCTGCCGACGGCGTCGTTGGCGTCAACCTCGTCCTGGCCCTGGAGGATCTGCAGGGCGAAGAGCCCGGCGGCCAGGTTGTGCAGGCGGGCCAGGGCAATGCGGAAGCTCACCGAGTCCAGGTCGCCGCGCAGCGCCTCGATCTGGCTGCTCAGCGGGTGGAGCTGCTCGGAGCACTCCAGGACCAGGGCGTCGACCTGCTGGCAGCGCGCGGCGACGTCGTCGGCCTGCTCTCCGTGGCCCAGGACCTCGACGTCGGTGCCGACGGCGCGCATGGCCTCGCGCAGGGTGCCCAGGCGGGTCGAGAGGGCCTCGATCTCGCCGGCCCTCTCGCCCAGGAGGTCGGCGAGCCGCTGCCCCTCCTGGAGGATGCCGACCAGCCCGGCGGTCTCCGCCTCGATCCGGCCCATGGCCCCCAGGATGCGGGCCACGGGGCCCTCGGTCTGCGGGCTGTCGGGGATACCGACGCCGTGGGCCAGCAGCTCGCCGACCTCTGCGACCAGGACCCTGCGGGTGAAGTCGATGGCGTCGGCGTAACCCAGGGCCTGCAGCTCGGCCTGGAGGGCGGCCTGCCCGGCGGCGGCCACCTCCCGGCGGGTGGAGCCGGCCGCGGCGGAGGCCTCCTCGACGTCGCGGACCCGGGCGTAGGCAGCCTCGATGTCGTCACGCAGGTCGGTGAGCATCGGCAGGGTGCGCACGGACAGGTAGCCGGAGCCGGAGGGCACGATGGTAGCGAAGACGCGGTAGTGGCCGTCGTCGGAGGAGCGGTTGGTGATGTAGGCGCTGGCGGCCCGGCCCTCCTCGATGGCGTCCCAGATGGAGCGGAACAGGCCGGCGGGCATGTCCGCGTGCCGCACCACGTTGTGAGCCCGCCCCACCAGGGCGCCGCGCGGGTAGCCGGACAGGCGCATGAAGGTGGAGTTGGCACGGCGGATGCGCCCGTGGGAGTCCGTGGTGGAGAAGAAGAGCTCGTCGGCGGCGAAGACGTGCTCGACGTGAGCGGCGGACTCGACCATGAGTGACCTTCCTAGTGACCTTCCTGGGGCGGCGCAGGCGCGCGGCGTCGGAGCCGCGAGGCCTGCGGGGCGTTGTGGGACCTTGGTCGGAAGCCTACTCTTGACCGGCCTTCGAGGCGGCCGTTCCCAGCAGGAGAGCGCGTCACCGTGGTCACGGCGCAATGGGGCCGTTTTCTGCCGATCGAGTGGTCGCGGACGCAAGCTGCTGCGGCCCACCCGCCACCGGCCCGGGGATGATTCCCCATGGTGGGAGTTCACCAAGGCGCTGACAGGGCCGGGCGGGCTCCCTAACCTGACGCCATGACCCCGAGTGATCCTCTGATGAGCCTGTCCGCCTCCGACCACTGCGGCTTGGCCCGCCGTCAGGTGCTGGCACTGGGCACCCTGGTTCCCGCAGCAGTGGCGCTGCTGGGCGGCTGCTCCCTGGCCTCAGGCACGCAGCTGACCTCCAAGGTCACCCACGAGAAGGTCAGCCTCTCCGACGTCGCCTCCCAGGTGACCAAGGCCGCCACCGCCTGCGACCAGCTCGGGAGCAAGCTCCTGACCCACTACCTCAAGGAGGACTCGGCCGCGACGGCGATGGCCTCCCCTCTCAGTCTCGCCTTCGTCCTGGCGATCCTGGCCGACGGCGCCACGGACGCCGCGGCCCAGGGCTATGACGCGCTCCTGGGGCTCTCGGGTGAGGACCGCGACCGGGCCTGGTCGGCCATCCAGAACTCCCTGAACCGCTACGACAGTGATCTCAAGGGCTTCGACCCGGACAAGGCCCCCGACAAGCCGCTCGTTCACCTGGCCAACCACGTCCTCATCTCCGACGACAAGAAGTTCAAGGTCAAGCAGACCTACCTCGATGCGGTGCTGCGCTGGTTCTCCACTGAGATCGAGCAGGTCGGTGTGAGCTCCATGAAGGAGAACCTCGATGCCTGGGCCTCGCGCAACACGGCCGGCCTCATCCCGGAAAGCGGCATCGATGTCACCCAGGACACCCGCCTGGTGGTGCAGAACGCGCTGCTCTTCGCGGCCCAGTGGGAATCCCCCTTCGAGGCCGGGAGCACCTCGCAGAAAAACTTCACGCTCGCCGGGGGCAAGACCGTCAAGGCCGACCTCATGCACGACACGCGCTCCATCCCCCACACCACAGGGAAGGGCTGGGCGGCAGTGCGCCTGGCCTACGCCGGCGGGCAGGACGGGAGGGACGCCGACCTCGCTCTCGACGTTGTCCTGCCCGACGCCGGAACCCTGCCGAGTGCCATGGCTGCCGGGACATGGGCGGAGGCATCCACGGCTCTGGACAAGGTGCGCCCCCGAGAGGTGGAGCTGGCCCTGCCCAAGCTGGACCTCACCTCCGAGCCCAAGGAGCTCCTCGACTTCCTCAAGGAGCAGGGGCTCAAGCCCGAGGGCCTGGACAAGATCGCGCCCGAGCTGGCACTGACCCAGGTGGTCCAGCAGATACGCCTCATCCTGGATGAGGAGGGCACCGTCGCAGCCGCTCTGAGCGAGGGCCAGGCAGCGGCGATGGCGGCGCCAGCGGAGCAGACCAAGCCAGTCGAGTTCACGGTGGACCACCCCTACGTGCTGCGACTGCGGGACCTGACCAGCGGCACCGCCCTGCTCGAGGCCGCCATCATGGATCCCACCGTCAAGGAGATCAGCGGCTCGGCCTGACCGGGCCCGCCGGCGGCCGGCCGGGGTGGCCTCGGACGTGGCTCCGCAAACCAAGGTGGCCCGTCGGCCGAGCCACCCCACGAGCCCAGGAGCCCCAGCCCAACCATTCCAACAGCCGAGGTGCCCTATCGGTCAGGCTCCCCCGGCCGAGCCACCCCACGGGCCGAGGCACCCTATCGGTCGCGGCGCTCCACCTCACCGACCAAGACTCTCCACCAGATTCTTCCGGTCGGTGGGGCATCTCGGCGCTCGGAGCGCTCCCAGGCGGTAGGCTCCAGGGCTGACAGGAAGCCGTCGCGGGACCAGCCCGTCTCGGCCCGCCGCCTCTTTTCAACCAGCAGGAGAACTCCTCATGACCGTTGAGCTCGTCACCACCTCCAGCCCGGAGATCGTCGAGGCCATGGAGCGCCTCATCCCGCAGCTCTCCCGCAGCGCCCCGGCGCTGAGCGCCGAGCAGTGCGAGGCCCTCATCGCTCAGGAGGGGGTCTTCCTCTTCGTCTTCCGGCCTGAGGCCGAAGCCGGCCAGAGCGCACCGATCCTGGGCATGCTCACCCTGGCGACCTTCACGATCCCCACGGGCCTGCGCGCCTGGGTGGAGGACGTCGTCGTCGACGGTGAAGCCCGCGGTGAGGGCGCCGGGCAGGCCCTCGTGGAGGCCGCCGTCGAGCACGCCGGGAAGCTGGGCGCGCGCACCGTGGACCTCACCTCCCGCCCCACGCGCGAGGCCGCCAACCGCCTCTACCGCCGCGCCGGCTTCGAGCTGCGGGAGACCAACGTCTACCGCTACGCCCAGGCCTGAGAGGCACGCCCCCGCGGGCCCCTTCCTACCACCGCCACGATCACTTCGACAGAATCTTCAAAAACGACCCGGAGCCGCGTCTATTTTGAAGATTCTGTCGAAGTGTGTGGGCGCGCTGAGCCAGTCGGTGCTCAGCAGCCGGGCGAGAGGCGCCGACGGCACGCGGGCCCGGCCTCCACGTGCCCTCAGGCCAGCAGGGCGTCGATGAAGGCGGCCACGCTCGGGGTGGTGCGCCCGCCGGCGGCCTCAACGACCTCGCCCGGGGCACCGGCCATCGCGCAGGAGACGTCGGCCTGCTCGAACATCGAGATGTCATTCCAGGAGTCGCCCACGGCGGCCACCTCACTGACCTCCATGCCCTGGTCGTCCAGCAGCTCGGCGAGCCGGCCCAGGCCCATCCCCTTGGACTCGCCTGCGGCCGTGACGTCCACGAAGCCGGTCGAGCGGGTGCAGCTGATGCCGTCCACTGTCTCCTCCAGGCCGCTGGCCAGCGCCGCGGCGGTCCGAACGTCGGGGATGTGCAGCGGCATGGAGGTCACTCCCAGGCCCGCAACCTGCGACAGGGGCGCCGCGGTGAAGCGGTCCGGGGGCGTGCGCTGGTCGGTGGACAGGCCGATCGGGTCGTCCAGCACGTAGTCGCGCTCGAGGGTTGAGGCGAACACGGAGACGGGGGCCTGGACGACGTCGCCGATCGCCTGCACGACCGCCCGCACCTGGTCAGCCTCAAGCCTCCGGGTGCGATGGACCCGACCGGCGGCGTCGATGACGGTCGTGCCCGTGGCGCACACGGCGTAGTCGTAGTCCAGGCCGATGGATGTCGAGGCCCGGGCCACCTCGACGGCGTGCTGCACCAGCCGCACCGAGCGCCCCGTGGCCAGCACGAGGAGGTTGCCGGCGGCCCGCCAGCGCACGAGAGCCTCGGCGTCGGCCTGCCTGACGGCGTGGTGGAAGACGAGGGTGCCGTCGAGATCCGTGGCGAGCAAACGCATGCCGGCGAGCATAGCCCGCGCCGCCCGCTCCCGCCGCGCGCCGCGACACCCCAGCCCACCGGCGCATCAACGCCGCAACGCCGCAACACTTCGACCGAATCTTCAAAAAAGACCCGGAGCCGCGTCGATTCTGAAGTTTCTGTCGAAGTGTGCGGGGACTAGAAAGCCGGTCGCCCCATGAGGGAGTCGATGAGGTCAGCCAGGCTGGAGACCGTGCCGTCGCACTGGGCCACCACCTCCGGCGGCGACCAGGGCAGGGCGTAGGAGTGGTCGGCGGCGGCGTGCATGGAGATGTCGTTCCAGGAGTCCCCGATGGACCAGGTCTCTACCGGCTCCGCCGTCCACGGACCGACGTCGAGCCCCGCCGAGCCGCCGGCCGTCGCCTCCCCGGCCATTCCCGTCCCGGACGCACCCTCCCCGGTCCTGCCGTCCGTCTCGCCGGCGGGCGGCTCGGCCAGGCTCGCCACCAGCCGCCTGAGGCCCTCCCCCTTGGAGGCCGAGGCGGGCACGACGTCGATGAAGTCCTGGTTGCGGAAGCCCACCGCCTGCCCCTCCCAGCGCCGGTGCAGGTAGGTCTCGGTGCGTGCGGCCATCTCCGGGTCGGTGAAGCGCATCGGCACCCCGATGACCTCGCGCCCGTCGAGCTCGCGCCGGGTGGCCGGCCGGAACAGGGTCAGCAGCTCGGAGCCGGAGCCGATCGTGTCGTAGATGAGCAGGTCCTCGTCCAGCCCGGTGGTGAAGACGGTGACGCCCGGCGCCCCTTCGACGAAGTCGAGGATGTCCTCGACGACGCCGGCCGGCAGCGCCGTGGAGCACTGCACCCGGATGTCCTCATCCACGATGGCGGCCCCCGTGTAGAGGATGGCGTTGTCGAACTCCAGGCCCATGGGCACCACGACGTGCTCCAACGCCGAGACCGAGCGGCCGGTGTTGATGACCAGGAGGTTGCCGGCCGCCCGCCACCGGGCCATGGCCTCGCGGTCACGCAGCGAGATCGTCCCGTTGAAGACGATGGTGCCGTCCAGGTCGGTGGAGATGAGCCTGCGTGGCATGGGAGTCCTTTCCGTTCCGGTCCTGCCGGTCTCCAGCCGCCTCAGAGCGGCCTGCAGGCGACCCGCGAACCGCCCAGGATCGCTAGGAGCCGTCAGCAGCCTTATTCTCCTCATTCTTCGCCGCAGCGTCAGCGGACTCGTCGGACTCGTGCCCCGTTCCCTCCCGGCGGGCCTTCTTCTCGGCCTTGCGGGCCTTCTTGGCCTGTTTCTTGTCCTCGCGCTCCAGGCGCTCGTGGGCCCACTGGGCGTAGCCCTGCAGGAGGCTGCGCGAGTCGGGGGTGAGGATCTTGTTGTCCTCGAGCAGCCCCTCGGCGCGCAGGGTCATGAACCGCAGGTACTCGGGGTTGCGGGTGAGCCCCCACTGGCGCTTGGCCTCCTCCAGGTCGGAGACGTCGCGGCGCACCTGCCGCTCGATCATGGCGCGCCCGCCCATGAGGAAGATCGCCACGAGCAGGGCCAGGATCGAGCCGATGCCCCGCGTGAAGGGGTAGAGGATGCAGGCGATGACCATGAGCCAGGTGACGTACTTGCCCATGGAGTGGGTGTAGCCGCGCCAGCGGCCGTCCTCCCCAGTGGCCCAGGCGCGCAGCTTGGCGCGCCCGTCGGGATCCCCGCCGTTGAACCAGTCGCGCACCCGGGTGCCCAGGGTCCGCGCACCATCGGTCTTGCTGTTCTCACTCATGCCGGTCGCCTTCCAGGATCGTGGTGATGAGCTCGGCCATGGAGCCCACGGTGGTCTCGCACGCGGCCGTCACCTCCGGCGGGGACCAGGGCAGGGCAACGGCGTGGTCGGCGACGGCGTGCATGTCCAGGTCGTTCCAGGAGTCGCCGATGGTCCAGACCTCGATGTCCTGCCCCACCAGGGGCCCGTCCAGGAGGGCGCGCAGGCCCGCGCCCTTGGTGGCGCCGGCGGGCACGAGGTCGAGGAACTCCTGGTTGCGGTGGCAGTCCAGGACGCCCTCCCAGCGCCCGGTGAGGTCGTGCTGGAGGCGCTCGCGCAGGGCGTCGTCGGTGACGCGCAGGGGCACGCCGATGAAGCGGTGGGCGTCCATCTCCTCCAGGCTCAGGTGCTCGAAGACCGCGAGGATGGAGGAGATCTCGTCGTTGTTGTCAGCCAGGATGTAGTCGGTCTCGATGGTGGTGGCGTAGGTGGTCACCCCCGGCAGGTCGACGGTGCGGGTCGCCACGTCTCGGGCGACGCCATCGGGCAGGTAGCGGGCGGAGAGCACCTGGTAGCTGCTGTCGACGAGGACCGCCCCGGTGAAGACGATGCCGTAGTCGAAGACGACGCCCAGGGGCTCAAGGACGTCGCGGGTGGCGAAGGAGGACTTGCCGGTGTCCACGGCTAGGAGGTTGCCGGCGGCCCGCCAGCGGGCCATGGCCTCGCGGTCGGCCGGGGAGACGGAGCGGTCGAAGACGATAGTGGCGTCCAGGTCAGTGACGAGAAGTCGGGTCACGCGGGTTCCTTGCTTGAGGGGGCGGAGGACGGGGACGACGTCGGAGCGGGGCGGGAGGAGGAGAGCCGGGAGGAGGCGTCGGACGGCCCCGGTGGAGCACTGATGGCGCGCCGGGAGAACTGGCGCCGGCCCCGCGCATTCTACCGAACACACGGAACGGGGAGGGGGCTAGAAGCAAGTCCTACGCCCCCTCCCCGCTCAGAGACGGGATGCGGATGCCGTCGTCAGACTCCCAGGAAGCCGGTCCAGCGCCCCAGGATGCCGAAGGCGAACATGCCCAGGATGATCCACAGGGCGTTGACCTTCTTATTGAGCAGCCACATGCACAGGAAGGTCAGGCCCAGCGCCGCCAGGCCGGGCAGCAGCTGGTCGAGGATGCTCTGGACGGTCGTCACCTTGACGATCTGGGTGTCGGGGTCGGCGACCTTGGAGACCACGGTCGGGAACTTGATGGTGGTCCACTTGGAGACCAGGGCGCCCATGACGAACAGACCCATGATGGCGGCCATCTGGGTGATCTTCTTGAGCTGCCCACCGCCGACCTCGGTGACCATCTCGGTCCCGCGCTCGTAGCCGAACTTCAGGCCGTACCAGCGGGTGAGCACGCGCAGGAGGTTGATGCCGACGAAGAACAGCAGCGGGCCCACGATCGAGCCGTTGAGGGCCAGGGAGGCGCCCAGCGCCGCCAGGACGGGGCGAGCGGTCCCCCAGAAGATGGGGTCGCCGACGCCGGCCAGCGGCCCCATGAGGCCGACCTTGACCGAGGTGATGGTCTCCTCGGAGATCTCCTCGCCCTTGGCCTTCTGCTCCTCCATGGCGGCGGTGACGCCGAAGACGACCGAGGAGACCCAGGGATGGGTGTTGTAGAACTCCAGGTGCCGCTTGAGAGCGGCGGCCTGGGCGCTCTTGTCGTCGCGGTAGAACTTCCGGATGGCGGGCATGAGCGTGTAGCAGAAGCCCATGGCCTGCATGCGCTCGAAGTTGAAGGAGCCGAGCAGGAAGGTGGAGCGCCAGTACATCCGGCGCAGGTCACGAGTGGTGAGCATCTTCTCCGAGGTGGCCGGAGCGGTTTCAGTAGTCATGAGAGTCTTCCTTCTTCCAGCTCAGTCGAGCTCGTCGTCGAGGTCGTCATCCAGGTCGCTGCTGGAGCCGCCGCTGGCTGCGGGGGAGGCGGCGGCGGGCAGACGCACGGAGTCGTGGAACTCGGGGTTGAGCTGGACGTAGATGACGGCCAGGCAGGCCCCCAGAATGCCCAGCGCCACGAGGGTGGCGCCGTTGGGAGCGAGGTCGATGACCCACTTGTCGATGCCCTTGCTGTGGTCACTGACCGAGGCCGAGCCGCCCACGGTGGTGGCGAAGGTGGCGAAGATGAAGCCCAGGAAGAAGAAGGGCATGAGCTTGCGCGCCTTCATCATGTTGATGACCATGGCGTAACCGACGACGACGATGAAGCCTCCGGCGATGCCCAGGCCCTCGGTGATGACCTTCGGAATGGCGTCGAGGGCGTGCTTGACCGTGTCACCCGAGGCCAGTGCGGCAACCACTGCGGTCGGGATGGCGACGCGCAGTCCCTGCAGGCCCAGGGCCGTGAAGTGCATGATGGCGATGCCCCGGTAGTTGGCCTGCTCGGCGAAGCGGTCGGCCTGATGGGCGAAGAAGATGGCGATCGTTCGCACGAAGATCGTCAGGGCCTGGCCGGCGACGGCCAGCGGGACGGCCACACCGATGGCGGCCGCGATGGCGCTCTTGGTGGAGGAGGCGTCACCGACCGAGGCCACGGCGATGATGGTGGAGACGGTGGACGCCAGGGCGGAGTCGGGGGCCATGGCGGCACCGACGTTCATCCAGCCCAGGGCGAGCAGCTCCAGGGAGCCACCGACCATGATGCCGACGGCGGGGTTGCCCAGGGCGATACCGGTCAGGGTGCAGGCGACGAGCGGGCGGTGGAACTGCCGCTCGTCCAGGACGCTGGCCATACCCGCGACGAACGCCACGAGCGTGACCAGAATGATCTGGATCAGATTGATGTCATGCACGGTATGTCTCTCTCATGTGAGGGTTGACAGCACACTCCTGCTGAGCCCGCCACCGAGGGGTGACGGGATGGAGGTGTGCGAGGGAGGTGTGGGGACGAAGGCCGCGCCCTTAGAGCAGGCCCTTCTCCTTGAGGGCCCCCATGAGGTCGGAGCTCGCGGTGGAGGGCACCTGCTGGATGTACTGCTTGATGCCGCGCGAGTCGATCTCCTTGAAGGCCTCGACGTCGGCAGGGCTGGCGTAGACGGCCTGGGAGACCTGGCTGGTGCCCTGCTTGAAGGTCATGCCGCCGACGTTGACCTCCTTGGCCTCCACGCCCAGGTCGAGCAGGCGCACGATGTCGGCCGGGGTCTCGACGACGATGACGGCCTTGAGGGTCTCGTACTTGGGGTTCTTGTAGACGCGCGCGGCCTTCTCCACTCCCAGCACGTGGACCTTCACCTTGCCGCCGCCGGTCTGCAGCATGAGGGTCTTGCGCAGCTCGTCGTTGGCGGCGCCGTCGGAGACGGCGAGGATGGCCTCGGCGCCCAGGGATCCGGCCCAGTTGTTGGCGACCTGTCCGTGAACCAGGCGGGAATCAATACGCAGGAGCTTGACGTCCATCAGAGCTCGTCTCCTTCATCGTCGGAAGTGGTGGTGGGGGCAGGGGTGAAGACTTCAGAGAGGACCTTGACGCCGTCGACGGCGGAGGTGCGGGCGGCCTCCACAAGCTCGGCGAGACCGGCGCCGGTCAGACGTCGGGACAGGACCTCGATGACCATGGGCAGGTTGACACCGGTGACGACGTCGGCATCGTCACGCCCCGCCGCGAACCGGGCGGCGGCGTTGTAGGGGCTGCCGCCGAAGAGGTCGACGAGGATGAGGTACTCCTGGCTGGAGGAGGCCTCGACCGCGGCGGCGTACTTCGCCAGCAGGTCATCAGGGCCCTCGGAGGGCTCGAAGGTGACGGCGACGACGTCGTCACTGGGACCGACGATCATCGCTGAGGAGGCGACAAGACCTTCAGCCAGGTGTCCGTGCGCGGCTACGACCAGGCAGACCATGGGCGGGGACCTTTCCCATCCGGGCTGCCGCCGAAGGTGTGTATGGCCTGGGCAACAGCAACGTGTGTGACAGGGCGACGATAAAAAGGATCAGGGTGATCGACACCACTGAGTTGCCCACCACTTTCACACAGAAGCGCACAAAACCAACGCTGATAACGCGCGTTACCAGCACATCACCGGAACTTTTCGCTGTAAATATGCGTTTTGCTCAAATCAATCCCGAACAAAGCAAGCCTCAGGAACCACATTGTGTTGTGCCTCACATCATAGGACAATAGTCCCGGTTCTTCACGGGGGTCTCACGCCCGCGGCACGTTGCGCTCGAGCTCGGCCAGCCAGGCGGTCGCTGCGGCGTCGGAGGGCATGCGCCAGTCCCCACGGGGCGACAGCGAGCCGCCGGCCACCACCTTGGGCCCGTTGGGCAGGGTGGAGCGCTTGAACTGGTTGGTGAAGAAGCGCCGGTGGAACAGCTCGAGCCAACGCCGGATCTCGGGCAGGTCGTAGGCGACCCTCTCGGCCGGCGGCAGCCCCTCGGGCCAGTCCCCGGCATCCGCGTCCGCCCACGCCTTGTGCGCCAGGAAGGCGATGCGGCTGGGGCGCGAGCCGCGGCGCAGCACGTGCCACAGGGTGAAGTCCTGCAGGGCGTAGGGGCCGATCTTGGCCTGGGTGGACTGGATGGCGCCGCCGGCCCCGGCCGGGACCAGCTCGGGGCTGATCTCGGTGTCCAGGATGGACAGCAGCGTGCGCCCGACGGCGTCGTCAAACAGCTCCTCGGCGACCACCCAGCGGATGAGGTGCTGGATGAGGGTCTTGGGGATGCCGGCGTTGACCCCGTAGTGGGCCATCTGGTCGCCCACCCCGAAGGTGCACCACCCCAGGGCGAGCTCGGAAAGGTCCCCGGTGCCCAGGACGATGCCGCCGCGGTGGTTGGCGATGCGGAAGAGGAAGTCGGTGCGCAGGCCCGCCTGGACGTTCTCGAAGGTGACGTCGTAGAGGTCCCGCTCGCTGACGCCCTCGGGCAGGACCCCGGTGCGGGCGTACTCGCCGTAGGGGTGACCCATCTCGGTGAGCATCTGGGTGGCGGTGGCCCGGATGTCGAGCTCCTCGAAGGTGCAGCCCAGGCCGACGGCGAGGTCCTCGGCGTTGCGGCGCGTGCCGGCGCTCGTGGCGAAGCCGGGCATGGTGATGGCGTGGATGTCGGAGCGGGGCCGACCCAGGCGGTCCATGGCGCGGGCGGCCACGATGAGGGCGTGGGTGGAGTCCAGGCCGCCGCTGACGCCGATGACGATCTTGGGGTTGCCGATGGCCCCCAGGCGCTGGACGAGGGCGGCCACCTGGATGTTGTAGGCCTCGTAGCAGTCCTGGGCGAGTCGGGCCGGGTCGTCGGGCACGAAGGGGAAGCGGTCCACGCGGCGGCGCAGGCCGATGTCCGTGCGCGGGGCGGCCAGGTCGGCGGCGCCGATCCGGATGCGCCGGAAGGCCGCAGGATCGGTGAAGGTGGTGGCCTCTGTCGGGGAGCCGGCGACCGGGGAGCTCAAGGTGCGGGCGTTGTCGGCGAAGGTCCCCTGGCGCAGGCGCTCGGCACGCAGGCCCTCGATGTCGACGTCGACGACGGTGGCGCGCGGACCGTCGGGGAAGCGCTCGGTGGAGCCGAGCAGCTCGCCGTTCTCGTAGACGAGGGTCTGGCCGTCCCAGGCCAGGTCCGTGGAGGACTCGCCCTGCCCGGCGGCGGCATAGACGTAGGCGGCCAGCCCCCGGGCCGAGGAGGAGCGGGCCAGCAGCTCACGGTCCTCGGCCCGCCCCACCGTGATGGGCGAGCCGGAGAGGTTGACCAGGACCGTCGCCCCGGCCAGCGCCGCCAGTGACGACGGCGGGACGGGCACCCACATGTCCTCGCAGACCTCGACGTGGAAGGTCAGGCCGGGGACGTCCTCGACCTCAAACAGGAGGTTCGCCCCGAAGGGGACCCGGGCGGCCGTTTCAGGACAACCAGAGCCGTCGGCGCTCTCGGTCCTCTCAGCGCCGTCGGAACCGCCGTGCACGCCGGGCAGCTCGATGCTCTCCACCCCGGCGGGCAGGGCGTCGCCGGGGGCGAAGTGCCGCTTCTCGTAGAACTCCCGGTAGGTGGGGAGGTAGGACTTGGGGGCGACGCCGCGCACCCGCCCGCCCTGGATGACCAGGGCGCAGTTGTAGAGGCGGTCGCCCAGGCGCAGGGGGGCGCCGACGACGAGGGCGGTCAGGAGGTCGGCGCTGGCGGCGCGCAGGGTCTCGATGGCGGCGAGCACGTCGGACAGCAGGACATCGGACAGCAGGAGGTCGTCGATGGCGTAGCCGGTCAGGCACAGCTCGGGGAAGGCGGCCAGGCAGACGCCGTCCTCGGCCAGGGTACGGGCCTGCTCGATGATGGCGGAGGCGTTGGCGGCCGGGTCGACGGGCACCACCGGCAGGGTGACGGCGGCGACACGGGCGAAGCCCTGGTCGTAGGCGGAGAGGAACTCGATGTCAGTCGCTGGAGCAGTCACGGCGTCGGTTGCGGCGTCATTCACGGTGTCTGTCACGGCTCGATCCTCCCATCGACGGCGCCTTCCCGCGAAGCCGCCGCCCCCGTGTCACGGCCGGGAACGCTGCCTGCTCCAGGCTCCGGCCGATGGGCGCCGCCACGCACTGCGCCCGCCGCGTCACCCGTGGAACCGGGGGTGCGAGGCGGGCGCAGCCCATCGCTCACGCGTGGACCCGAGGCGCCGCCTGGAACCGATGGCAGCAGGGACGGGCATGCATCAGGAGAAAACGAGTGATGGACAGACGGCAGGAGAGAAGCATTGAGGAGAGCGAAGAGACAGCCATCACCTTTCTTTCTACGAGGCCGAAGACGTCGACGTCCTCGGCCGATGTCGGTAGTCGTGAGTCTGGTACGGGTCGTGTTACCGAAGCGCTAAAGGTCTCCGGAGGACTGTCACGGCCCGGGCCAGTCGGCTCGGACCCGCCCGGGCAGGCTGAGAACAGTCAGTACTGGGCGGGGGCGGGCTCGTCGAGCATGAGGCACCAGGCTCCGACGTAGACCAGGAACATGGGGCCGGGAAGGAAGCTGGCCAGGATCACCCCGACGCGCACCGCGGTCACCGGCATGTTCCAGGCCTCGGCCAGACCCCCGCAGACACCACCGAGAATGCGGTGCTCACGGGAACGGCGGGGCAGGGAGTCACGGAAACGGAAGAACTCGCCCGTCCGACCGGAGGCGGAGCCCCCGCCCTCGGAGCGGGCGGACTGGCTGAACTGACCGGGGTACTGCTGCTGCGTCATGGCAACAGTCTGGACGATGAGGCCCGCCACCGACTATCGGGGAGCACCCTGAGAAGTCCCCGATGTTGATCGGGAATGACCCCCGGGTGCTTGCCCGACGTCGAGGGCCCGCGTAGTTTAATACCGGCGCTAACGCGCGTTATCGGATCGGCGTAGGAAACGGGGCGACAGCCCCTGAGCACCGCTCCGACCCGCAACGGCGCCCGCCCTCGTTCACGCCGAGCCCGCTTCCCGGAGGACAACACATGAGTCGGACCGCCCGAGCACTGAGCGCCCTGACCGCCTTCTGCCTGCTGGCAGCCGCCTCTACGCTGACCTCCATGCCCGCAGCCGCCTCCGGCCAGGCCCGACCGGCCTCCACCGCGCCGAACGCACCAGCCGCACCGGCGGCGCCGAAGGCCGACCAACCCGGTGAGCGGTGGCGCCCGCAGACCCACTACACCCCCCAGAAGAACTGGATGAACGACCCCAACGGGCTCGTCTACTACGACGGCGAGTACCACATGTTCTACCAGTACAACCCCGAGGGCTCGGACTGGGGCAACATGTCCTGGGGCCACGCCGTCTCCAAGGACCTGGTCCACTGGCAGGAGTTGGGTGTGGCAATCCCGTACACCTCGCAGTACGGGGTGTTCTCCGGATCGGCGGTCATCGACACCAAGAACACCTCCGGCCTGGGCAGCCCGGACAACCCGGCCATGGTCGCGGTGTGGACGCGGGCCGACGTCGGCGGCAACCAGTCCCAGTCCCTGGCCTACTCCACGGACAAGGGCCGCACCTGGAACCTGTACAACAACGGGGACCCGGTCCTGGACATCGGCTCCAACGAGTTCCGCGACCCGAAGGTCTTCTGGGACCAGACCTCCGGGCGCTGGACCATGGTGGTCTCCCACGCCACCGAGCACCGCGTCTCCTTCTACTCCTCCCCCGACCTCATCCACTGGACCGAGCAGTCCAGCTTCGGCGGGGAGGGCATCACCTCGGCCGTGTGGGAGTGCCCGGACTTCTTCCCGCTGCCGGTCGACGGCAGCTCCAAGGAGGTCAAGTGGGTCCTGGTGGTCACGGTGGCCGACTCCGCCCAGTACTTCGTGGGCAGCTGGGACGGCACCACCTTCACCCCCGACGAGATTCCCCACTACACCGGCGATGAGGGCACGACCCTGGCCGACTTCGAGAACGGCTACGCCGGTTGGAAGGCCGACGGCGCCGCCTTCGGCTCGGGCCCGGCCACCGGGGACCTGCCCGGCCACCAGGGCAAGGCCTACGTGGACTCCTTCGGCAGTGGCGATGCCGACACCGGCACGCTGACCTCGGATGAGTTCACGGTCTCCTCGTCCTACATCAACCTGCGCACCGCCGGCGGCAAGCACCCCTACAACCCGCAGGCCACCGGCGACAACGGCGGCGGCAGGCTCCTGGCCGGCTTCGACGGCTCCTGGGAGGGCTGGACCGTGGAGGGCAACGCCTTCGGGGCCACGCCCCCTCAAGGCGCTACCCCAGGCCAGCAGCCGCTGGTCAACCACTCCAGCGCCGGGCTGCTCAACACCTATCTCGACGCCGCCACCGGGCAAGGCTCGGACGCCACCACCGGCACCGCGACCTCGCCGACCTTCACCATCGATTCCCCCTACCTCAACCTCCTCATGGGCGGCGGCAACAACCCGCGCCCCGAGGGCGGCGCCGACGGGGGCTCCGGGGTGAGCGTCGTCGAGCTGGTCGTCGACGGCAAGGTGGTGCGCTCGGCCACCGGCCGCAACCTGGAGGAGCTCAACTGGCAGAGCTGGGACGTCAGCGACCTCAAGGGTAAGTCCGCCCAGATCGTCGTCACTGACACGGCCACCGGTCCCTGGGGACACATCCTCCTGGACGAGGTGCGCGCCTCGGACAAGAAGGCCTCCCCCATCGCGGACAACACCTCCGTCAACCTCGTCGTGGACGGCAAGGTCGTCGCCTCCGCCACCGGCAACAACTCCGGGACCCTGGAGTGGACGAGCATGGACGTGGCGGCCTACAAGGGCCGCAAGGCCCGGCTCGTCATCGAGGACCACAACGGCAACGCCGAGGACTGGGGCCACCTCATGGTCGACCAGATCCTCCAGTCGGACACGAAGGCCTTCTCCGGGGCCGACGTCGTCCCGCGCCTGGACTACGGCAAGGACTACTACGCGGCCTTCACCTGGGACAACGTCCCCAACGGCAAGCGCTACCAGGTGGGCTGGATGAGCAACTGGGCCTACGTGCGCGACCTGCCCACCACCACCTGGCGCACCGCCATGTCCACGGTGCGCGAGATGGGACTGACCCGGGTGAACGGCAAGCTGCGCCTGACCGCTCAGCCCGTCACCGCCCTGGAGTCCCTGCGCACCGGCCAGGAGCTCACCCGGAAGGACACCGACATCCCTGCGGGCGAGACCTCTCTCGGCCAGGCCGCTCAGGGCACCTCCCTGGACATCAGCGTGGACCTGAGCCCTGGCGCCTCCTCCTTCGCCGGTATCAAGGTGCTCGACAACGGCGAGCAGTACACGCTCATCGGCTACGACTCCCAGGCCAAGCAGCTCGTCGTGGACCGCACCCACTCCGGGGTCACCGACTTCTCCCCGAAGTTCCCGGCCCGGTCCACCGCGCCGTTGTCACCGGACAGTAAGGGACAGGTCCACCTGCGCATCATTGTTGACGCCCACTCCGTGGAGGTCTTCGCGGCCGACGGCACTCCGGTCATCACCCAGACCGTCTACCCCGAACAGGACGCCACGGGGGTCTCGCTCTACGCCGAGGGCGGCACGGCGCATCTGGGTTCCCTGAGCCTGTGGCACCTGGGTTCCGTCCAGGACGCCGGCGCCCCGGCCGAGGGCCCCGACTCCCCCGGGGCCGGCAAGCCCGCCGTCCAGGGGCCGGCCCGTGGCCAGGCGAAGGCGGCTGCGGCGTCGGCGAGCCCCACCACCGCTGCGGCAGGCAAGAGTGCCTCCGCCCGGTTCCCGCTGGCCCGCACCGGCACCTCCCTGACCCTGGGCGCCCTGGGTGCGGCCGCCGCCGCGACCGGCGCCTACACGCTGCGCCTGCGCCGTCGGCACTCCTGAGCGGCAAGGCCTCCCTCACGGCCGGGGACCTTCCCCTGCGGTCGGGGACATTCAACGCCGTCGGGGACATTTCGGTGCGGTCGGGGACGTTCGACGCCGTCGGGGACGTTCGACGCCGTCGGGGACCGGAATCCTGTCCCCGACGGCGCAGCATGTCCCCGCCGGGAAGGTTCCGCACCCGTACGCGCACAATGTCCCCGGCCGCGGACCCGGCCGGCCACGTCAGGCGGTACTGGATCGGCTGCATCGGGCAGTACGCGGCCGCAGAGGCGGTGAGACGCACCGTCAGGCCGAGGAGCGACGGATGATCGTGCCCGGCAGGAGCGTCTCAGCGGGCACCTCCTCGCCCTCCATGAGGGCCAGCAAGTGGGAGACGGCCACCTGCCCCATCTCCTCGAAGGGCAGCGCAACCGTCGTCAGAGCCGGATGGACCTGGTCAGCGATGAGCTCCTGGTCGTCGATCCCGATGACGGCCACGTCCTCACGCACCCTCAGCCCCTGTTCACGGATCGCGGCATAGGCCCCCATCGCCATGCGGTCGTTGCCGCACACCAGCCCGGTCAGCCAGGGGTGGTCCGTCAGGAGGCGGGAGGCGGCGGCGTACCCGTCCCGAGTGGTGCCATGGCCGACGGCCACGTGAACGGTGCTCCAAGGAATGCCGGCCTGCTCCAAGTAGGTCCGGCAGCCGACGCGCCGCCCCGGAGCGGCCTCACCGTCGTTGGGGTCGAGCTCGATGACGCCGATGTCGCGGTGGTGGCCCTCTAACAGCGCCTGCGCGGCCAGGCGCCCCATCTGCTCCTCGTCAGGGCGCACGCAGGGGAGGCCCGAGACCGGGTCGATGCAGTGGACCAGGACGGTGGGGATCTCGCGGGCCTGCGCCGGCATGCGAACCCGACAGTTCCAGCCGGTGGCGTAGATGATCCCCTCGACCCGGGACTTCAGCAGCGTCTCGAAGGCCTCGCCATCCACGGTGGCCTCCGTCGAGGTCGGCACGATGAACAGGGTGTAGCCGGCGGCCCGGACGCTGTCCTGGATCCCGCGGATCGTGGCGGCGGCAAAGGGACTGGTGACGATCTCAGAGACCAGGCCGATGAGGGAGGACCGGCGCGAGGCCAGGGCCCGTGCCCCGCCGTGCGGGCGGTAGCCGAGCTCGGCAGCCACCTGCTGGACGCGCTCGCGGGTCTGCGGTGGGATACGAGCCCCGTCGCGGTTGTTGAGCACGAAGGACACCGTGGTGCGCGAGACGCCGGCCGCCTTGGCCACGTCCGCCATCGTGGTCCTGTAGGTGTCGCCCACCCGCTCTCCTCCCGGCCCCTCCGACTGCGCCGCCACCTGCACACCCCGTTGGGTTCCGGCACGTGCACCACCTGGCGTCCTGACGGCAGTCTGCCAGGACGACGGCGCAGCGCATAACCCCGAGCGCCGGCAGGCGGGTCATGAGGCAGCGCGCCCGGCCCCTGTGCGCCGCACCACCCTCCGGTTAGGCTATTTCTCATGACGACCTCCCCCACTCCCAACTTCACGGTGCGCGCTGTCCTGTGGGACATGGACGGCACCCTCATGGACTCCCAGCCCTTCTGGGACGAGGCATTCATCCACCACTGCCAGGCCCTGGGCGGCGACCCGCACCCCGAGCTCGTCGCCCAGATGACGGGAGCCTCGATCCGTCAGGCCCGCGAGCTCATTGCCGCCACCGGCGCCACCCGCTCCTGGGACGATCCGGCCACGCAGGAGGTCTTCGAGGCGATCGCGCACGACGTCGAGGCCTCCGTGAGCGCCGCCCCTCCCCTGCTGCCCGGAGCGCTGCGAATCACCTCGGCACTGTCGGAGGTGGGGCTGGCCCAGGGAATCGTCTCGGCCTCTCCGCGCCGGATCGTCGAGAAGGTGGCCTCCGCGCTCGGCGACGTCTTCGCCGTCCTGGTCACCGGTGACGACGGCGTCGGGGCCAAGCCCGATCCGCTGCCCTACGCCACGGCGGTCGAGCGCCTCGACCTGCGCCCTCAGGACTGCGTCGTCGTCGAGGACTCCCCCACGGGGGCGGCCTCGGCCCGGGGCAACGGGATCCACGTCGTGCAGATCGGGACGACCAAGCACTTCCCGGCCGACCCCGGCCTCGTCGTCGTCCCGGACCTGGCCTCGATCACCCCGCACCTGCTGCTGTGGGCGGACCGCTGAATCGGTCCGGAATCAGGCGGGCCACCCGCTCACGACCGGCGCCCGAGGACAGGACCGGCTCGGGAACACGAGGTTCCCGAGCCGGATGGGATGGATAGGGATTCTGATGAGGATTCGTGGAGGCGCCGAGCCCAGGGCGACGCGGCGCCTCTGACCGTCAGGCGGCCTTGGGGCGCTGAGGGGTCTCCGGGGTCTCCTGGACCTCCCACTGGCTGCGCAGGCAGTCGGCGTAGAGGCGAATCTCCGCCACCAGGTCGGTGGACAGGGACTCCGCAGCGGCCGTCCCGGGCGTCGTCGAGCACAGCCACTGCAGCTGGAGGCCATCGATGAGGGCGACCAGGCTGCGCGCCACGAGGCGCGAGGGCATCTTCGGGTCCACGAGCCCGGCGGTCTTGCCGGCCTCGAAGCTGGACTCGAAGCGCTCGACGGCGCTGTTGAGGTGGTTGGCCATCCACCGGTGCGCCGGGTGCTCGGCATCGAGGACCGAGACCGCCGTCGCGGTGTAGATCGCCGTGAGGTCCCGGTGGGCGACGTTGCGCTCGAGCAGCTCGATGTAGCGCTCCAGCAGGGCCCAGGGGTTGCCGTCCAGGTCGGAGGCACCCGCGACGTCGAGGGTGTCCAGGTTGCCGATGGTGTCGACGGGTGCCTCAGCGGTGTCGCCCTCGGCGGCCGGGGACTCCACGAGAATGCTCAGGGCGTCCTCGCGGTCACGGCGCTCCAGCACCTTGCAGAAGAGCTCGTCCTTGGAGGAGAAGTGGTGCAGGAGTCCGGCCTTGGAAATGTCTGCCGCGTTGGCGATGTCGGCCAGGGAGGTGCCGGCATACCCGTGCTCTCCGAAGAGAACCACGGCTTCATTGAGGATGCGTGCTCGCTTGTCCTCGCTGCCCGCTCGGGGGCGCCCGGGTCCGCGCCGCCTAGCCGGGGCAGCTTGGGGCGAAGTCGGGGTACTGACAGTGTTCATGGCGGCATCATGGCACCTTCCAGTAAGGGAATTGCAAGGCAGAAAGGCCCTCATCGGAATAATCCGCTCAAGTGTGACCTCCACGTGCCCTCCCCGTGACGTGAGTGACGACTTGGTCTCGGTTTTCACACAATTAACCGGCTCCTACCAGCACAGAGTTCCCCGACCGCGCGGTCTGTTGGGGCTGCTGGGATTGCTGGCCACCACGACCTCCCGTCGTCACCCAGGCTCTTTTGTGATTTCATCCAGGTTCGCAGTGCAGCACCCCGATGGTCACAGTTGCATAACACTTGTGAGATTCTTGTTTCCGGTTCAAATACATTCCGCGAACCTCCCTGGCAGCCGGCCACCACCTCCGCCAGGGGCCACCGAGACGCATCGTGTACGCATGCACATGCACACTCAATGCATTACACTCACTCCATGACTGTTCTTGCCGGCCTGCTCGACCAGCTCGACCTCAGCGACGAGGAGCTCGCGGACGCGATGCGCGAGGCCACTGCCCGCACGTCGCAGGGCGGCGTCGGCCCGGTGTCCGCCGGCATGACCGACTTCCTGGCCCGAACCACCCCTCGCGGCCGCAGCAGGTCCACAGCCCGCACAGTGGAGCGCATCCTGTCCGATCGCACGTACGCCGAGCAGCTCACCGCCCAGCATGAGGCCGTCCAGGCGGCCTGCACGCTGGCGCGCTCGCTGAGCACCCGCCAAGTCGCCACCCTGCTCAGCCGGACAACGACGACGATCACCCGCGCGGCCGGGCGCACCCTCTACGCCTACCGAGAGGGGCGGTCGCTGAGATTCCCCACGTGGCAGTTCCATGAGGGCCGCCCGATCCCGGGCCTGGCAACGGTGGTGCCCGCCCTGCGCGAGGGACTGACGCCGGCCACCATCGAGGCGCGGATGACGACGTCGGACCCCGAGCTGCTCGACGGGGCGACACCCGCGCAGTGGCTGATCGCCGGCGGGGACCCGGCGGCGGTCGTCCAGCAGCTCTCGGATGCGGACCACCGGTGAGTCCCCGACCGAAGAATCCCCCACAGCCACCGTCGACGCTCGACACCCGCCCGGAGGACATCGTGACGGTGGAGCACGCCGAGCTCTCCCGCGTCGCCTTCGCGCTCAGCCCTCACCCCCTGCCGTGGGGCGAGCTGCGGACCTGGGGACCGCACCCGCGATGCCGCTGGGATCCACACCCGCTGCCGACGGGGGAGCATCCGGAGCACGGGGTCCTGTACACCGCCAGTGACCTGCTCACGTGCGTCGCGGAGGTCTTCGCCGATACCCGCGTCATCGACACGCGCAGCGATATGCCTCTTCTGCAGGTCTGGGAGGCGACTCGTCCGCTGCGCCTGCTCGATCTCACCAGCACCTGGGCGCTGCGCAACGGTGCCTCGGTCAGCCTCGACAGCGCCCCGCGCTCGACGTGCCGGGCCTGGGCGCGCGCCATCCGGATTCAGCTGCCCGACGTCGATGGTCTGCGCGCCCGCTCGACGATGACCGGGGGCGAGATGACAGTGCTGTTCTCCCCCGCGCGCAACAGCCTGCCGGCTCTGCCCCGGGACACCGCCCCGCTGGCTGACGCCACGCTCTACGCCCTGCTGAAGGCGCTCGCCCCCGACATCGGCTACGAGATCGTCTGAGCCTGCCCCGACGCCGCGTGTGACCTTGGGCGCGCAGGGGCGCCTCCCGGCGGGTTGGTCGGGCGTGCGCCCCTACGATGGTCGTATGCGTCCCTCGACCCCGCAGCCGCCGCGGCGCCCCTCCCGCCCCGGCCGCGCCTCGTCGTCGGCATCTGGACGCCGTCGAACATCCGCCGGTCATCGACGCAGCCCTGAGGGCCGCCCTTCCTCGCAGCGCCCTTCGTCGGACGCACCCGATCCCGCCAGCCGGCGAGCCCTCACCATCGCCCGCCGGGAGCGACGTCGGCGTCGCGCCCGCAGCCGGCTTCTGTACGGCACGGCCTTCGTCGTGGCGCTGGCCCTGATCGTCGTCGGACTGCGGGTCTGGGGGCTCCACCCCGGTTTCGCCCTGCCGCTGGGCTCCTCCGCACGCCAGCCCTCAACCCCGGCCAAGGCCACGGCCCAGTCCTCCGCTCGGGCGTCCGCCACCCGCACGGCCTCGCCGTCGGCCTCGGCCACCCCCTCCGCCTCACCGACGCCGTCGGCCTCGGCGCTGCCGTCCCCGCAGCTGGACTCCGAGGGCTTCGCGCACTCCGGCGCCGTCGGCAACGGCAGCTGGACCACCGCACCGGCCGTACCCGTCTCCCGGCCCGCAGCCGCCACCGTCTACCGCTACGTGCTACGGGTCGAGGGCGGCACGCATGTCGACGCCGCAGCCGCGGCCCCCATCGTGGAGCGCATCCTCAATGACGAGCGCGGCTGGCCCACCGCGCAGAACACCTCCTTCCAGCCGGTGGCCGACCCCGCGAGCGCGGACTTCACCTTCAACATCGCCACGCCGCCCAGCGCCGACGCCCTGTGCTCACCGCTGGACACCGGCGGCATGTGGAGCTGCCGCAACGGGAACAACGTGGTCATCAACTCCGACCGGTGGAACTGGGGCGCCGTGACCTACCCCGACGTCGACTCCTACCGCACCTACGTCACCAACCACGAGGTGGGCCACTTCCTCGGCCACGAGCACGAGTTCTGCGCCGGGGCCGGTCTCAAGGCCCCGCTCATGGCTCAGCAGAGCCACGACCTGGCCGGCGGCTGCGTGTACAACGCCTGGCCCACCCAGGACAACCAGCCCGGCTGAGGCGCGCGACGCCGCCGGCAGCATGAGCCGGCAGCGTGAACCGGCAGCACGAAGGGGGCGGACCCACCACTCAGGTGGGCCCGCCCCCTCATCACTGGCCTGTCACTGGCTTGTCACAGCCTGCGCTTCAGGCGGTCGGCTCGGTCGGGTTCCGGGCTCAGGCAGGCGACGCCGCCGAGGAGGCCGACGGCAGGTGCGCCTCGCCCTCGGCCCGCAGCGTGAGCCCCTCGGAGCCGTCAACCTTGTCGACGACGACCTTCTGCCCGTCGAGGACCTCCCCGGCCAGCAGCATGCGGGCCAGACGGTCGCCGATCTCGCGCTGGACGAGGCGGCGCAGCGGCCGGGCCCCGTAGGCGGGGTCGTAGCCCTCGTCGGCCAGCCAGCTGCGGGCGGCGTCGGTGACCTCCAGGCTCAGGCGCCGATCCGTCAGGCGCTTGGCGATGCGCGCCAGCTGGATCTCGACGATCTCACCCAGCTCCTCCTTGGAGAGGGCCTCGAAGATGATGATGTCGTCGAGGCGGTTGAGGAACTCCGGCTTGAAGGAGGCCTGAACCACGCTCATGACCTCGTTGCGCTTCTCCTCGGGACTGGTGAGCGGGTCGGTGAGGAACTGGCTGCCCAGGTTCGAGGTGAGCACGAGGATGACGTTGCGGAAGTCGACCGTGCGCCCCTGGCCGTCAGTGAGGCGGCCGTCGTCGAGCACCTGCAGGAGGATGTCGAAGACCTCGGGGTGGGCCTTCTCGACCTCGTCGAGCAGGACCACGGAGTAGGGCCGACGCCGCACGGCCTCGGTGAGCTGGCCGCCCTCCTCGTAGCCGACGTACCCGGGAGGGGCGCCCACGAGGCGCGCCACGGAGTGCTTCTCGGAGTACTCGGACATGTCGATGCGCACGATGGCGCGCTCGTCGTCGAAGAGGAACTCGGCCAGGGCCTTGGCCAGCTCGGTCTTGCCCACGCCCGTGGGGCCCAGGAAGAGGAAGGAGCCGGTGGGGCGGTCGGGGTCGGAGATGCCGGCCCGCGAGCGGCGCACCGCGTCGGCCACGGCGGCCACGGCGGCCTTCTGCCCGATGAGGCGCTCACCGATGACGTCCTCCATGGTCAGGAGCTTCTCGGTCTCCCCCTGGAGGAGCTTGCCCACGGGGATGCCGGTCCAGGAGCCCACGACCTCGGCGATCTCGGGGGCGCCGACCTTCTCGGCGATCATCGGCTCGCCGGCGGTCTGCTCGGCGGCGTCGTCGGCGGCCTCGGCCTCGCGGATCTGGCGCTCCAGGGCGGGCATGTCGCCGTAGCGCAGGCGGCCGGCCTCCTCGAAGTTGCCCTCGCGCTCGGCCAGGTCGGCGCGGGTGCGCATCTCGTCCAGGGCGGCGCGGAGCTCACCGACCTTGTTGTGGCCGGCCTTCTCGGCCTCCCAGCGGGCATTGAGCGAGGCCAGCTCCTCGGAGGCGTCGGCCAGCTCGGCGCGCAGGCGCTCGAGGCGGTCGACGTCAGCCGGGTCGGCCTTGGAGACGTCCTCGATGGACTCGTCCAGGTAGGCCTCCTCCATGCGCATGCGGTCCACGCGACGGCGCAGCTCGTCGATCTCGACGGGGCTGGAGTCGAGCTCCATGCGCAGCCGGGAGGCGGCCTCATCGACCAGGTCGATGGCCTTATCGGGCAGCTGGCGACCGGTGATGTAGCGGTCGGAGAGGGTCGCGGCCGCCACGAGGGCGCCGTCGGAGATGGTCACCTGGTGGTGGGCCTCGTACTTGGGGGCGATGCCGCGCAGGATGGCCACGGTGTCCTCGACGCTGGGCTCACCGACGAAGACCTGCTGGAAGCGGCGCTCCAGGGCGGGGTCCTTCTCGATGTTCTCGCGGTACTCGTCCAGGGTGGTGGCGCCCACCATGCGCAGCTCGCCGCGGGCCAGCATGGGCTTGAGCATGTTGCCGGCGTCCATGGCGCCCTCGGAGCCGCCGCCGGCGCCGACGACGGTGTGCAGCTCGTCGATGAAGGTGATGACCTCGCCGTCGGAGTCCTTGATCTCCTTGAGGACGGCCTTGAGGCGCTCCTCGAACTCACCGCGGTACTTGGCGCCGGCCACCATCCCGGACAGGTCCAGGGAGATGAGGCGCTTGCCGCGCAGGGACTCGGGGACGTCGCCGGCGACGATGCGCTGGGCCAGGCCCTCGACGACGGCGGTCTTGCCCACGCCGGGCTCACCGATGAGGACGGGGTTGTTCTTGGTGCGCCGGGACAGGACCTGCACGACGCGACGGATCTCGGCGTCGCGGCCGATGACCGGGTCGAGGCGGCCCTCCCGAGCGGCCTCGGTGAGGTCGGTGCCGTACTTCTCGAGGGTCTTGTAAGTGCCCTCGGGATTGGCGGAAGTGACGCGGGACGAACCGCGGACCTGGGGCAGGGCCTCGATGAGGGTCTCCGGGGTGGCGCCGGCGTCGGCCAGGATGCGGGCCACGGTGGGGGCGGAGCCGGAGGCGTCGCCCTTGGCCAGGCCGATGAGCAGGTGCTCGGTGGAGATGTACTCGTCAGACAGCTCCTTGGCGACCGTCGAGGCGGCCTCGAGGGCGGCCAGCAGGGAGCGCGAGGGCTGAGGCTGGGTCATGGAGGAGCCCGAGGAGGCGGGCAGCTGGGTGAGGATGCGGCGCGCGGAGGCGCCGACAGCCTGGCGGGCCGCCGCGTCGGGGCAGACCGCGGCCAGGAGTCCGGCGGCGACGCCGTCGGGCTGGGAGAGGAGCTCAACGAGCAGGTGCGCGGGCTCGATCTGGGGGTTGCCGGCCGCGGCGGCGGCCTGCATGGCCCCGGAGATCGCCTCCTGCGACTTGGTGGTGTAGTTGGTGTCCATGCGGATCTCCTTCAGAGGTAGTGACGTGTTGCGTCTTCTGGTCACCACAACCTTCGCAGAGTTGAGTCTATTCCACTCAACTTCTGAGACCGGCAGTGACGTGGGCAACTCCTTGGGGTTCTGCCGGAGACATTCCGCCGGTCATCGCGCCGACCTGCAACATGCCAACCAACCACTTGAAACACCGTTGTTCCACGACGCCGCTATCGTCACATCACGACCCCGTCCTCACCCCGGAGACATCATGAGAACCACGCGCGCCACCCTGGCCCTGGCCACCATCCTCATTCTGGCGGGCTGCTCGCAGACCAGCCCCTCGTCGGCGGGCTCGGCCGCAGCGACAGCGACCGGATCGGGCCCCGCGGCCGCGGCGACGTCGTCGAGCGGGGGCGGCGCGAGCGCCTCCGGCAGCACGACCCCCTCCATCCCGGCGGGCCACCAGGCGGTCACCGCACCGACATCCGGCCTCACCTTCGCGATTCCCGAGGACTGGGAGGACCTCAATGCTCTTCCCGAGGCGCAGAAGGCGCTGCTCGCCCGGGCCCAGGGGGTGGATCCGTCCACTCTCACCCAGCGCCTGAACAGCACCGACGCCTTCTACGGCCGGTTCTCGCAGAGCGGTGGCCTGTCCTTCAACAGCGTCGCGGTCGCCAAGGAGGCCGAGACCTCCTCCACACCCCCGTCCCAGGCGAGCCTGGATGAGATCATCACCCGACAGGGAGGCACGCCGACGGGCTACTCCACCAAGCCGTCCACCTACGGGCAGGCCGCCGTCGACACCTCCACCGCGCAGGTTCAGGGCACCCAGACGGCCGGCGCGGTCATCGCCGTTCCGACGTCGTCGGGCACCTACGTGCGCATCGCTGTGACGGCCGGCAGCGCCGAGGAGGTCGACACCATCGTGTCCACCATCCTCACGACGGCCCACTAGCGGGCAGAGGCGACAGCGAGCCTGTCACGGCGCAGTGACCGCGAGCCCTCCTTCAGTCCACGATGGGGAAGCATCCCCATCGTGCGTTCCCACCAGAACGTGATGCCCTAGGGAGCACACTCGCACTCACACACTGGAGCATCATGAAACCCGTACGCACCGCTGCGACCCTGCTGGCCGGCCTCGCCCTGACAGCCGCCCCCGTTCTGACCGCCTGCTCTCAGAGCACTGAGGGCTCCGACTCCTCCAAGTCGGCCGCCTCCGACAGCTCGGCAGAATCGGACAAGGGCGACGACAAGGACAGTGACACCAAGGACAGCAAGAAGGATGCCGAGGCGGACAAGACCAACAAGGGCGACGACAAGGCCTCCGCCAGCGCCAGCGCCACGCAGAGCGACCTGCCCAAGGCGACACCCGCGGGGTATCAGGAGGTCACCGCCCCCACCGTCGGCATCACCTTCGCGGTGCCCGAGGGCTGGCAGGCCACCCCCCTGGACGAGACATCCGACATCTACTACAAGGCCCCCGACGACGGCTTCACTCCTTACCTCGGCAACGCCAACGTCTCCAAGACCACCATTCCCGCCAGCAAGCCCTTGACCGAGGCCGAGCTGAGCCCTGCCCTCACCTCGATCCCCGGAGCGACCTCAACCGGCTACTCCACCGAGCAGACCGCCAATGGCGAGGCGGCCGTGCTCAACTACACCGCGAACATCGGGGGCCAGACGATCAACGGCGCCCTCATCGCAACCCCCACCAAAGAGAAGGGGAAGTACGCCATCATCTCCGTCAACGCCGGTTCCAGCGGTCAGTCCATCGACGAGCTGAAGACAACCATCCTCGAGACGATCCACTGAGCACCGCGCGTGTCACTCCGTCCGGGGACTTTCTCGTGCGGCCGGGGGCATTCGACGCCGTCGGGGACAGCAATCCCGTCCCCGCACACGCAGGATGTCCCCGGCCGGAAGTTTCCGCACCCGACCGCGCGCAACGTCTCCCATCGCGTGCAATGTCCCCCACCGCACACTACGTCCCCGGCGGTACGCACAACCTCCACCTGACGCCGTCGGCAATGGCTGAATGACAGAACCCCACCCCGGATGAATGCTTGACACGGGCGAACCTCAAGCGCACCATATCGACTATCGATGCATCGATAATCGATATGGAGTGTCATCATGACGACCAGCACTGAAGCCGACTCGGACACCGCCCCCGACGCCGACCTCGACGGCGGGATGACCGCCGACCAGTCCCCAGCGGATGACGCCGGAGTCACCCCCGGTGCCGGTGCCGACGCCGGCGTCGGCACCGGCAGCCTGGCCTTCACCTCATTCCTGGTGTTCCTGCTGTGCCTGTCCCCCTTCTACATGCTCGGCTCTAACCTGTGGGGCCTCATCGACGGCCGCGGACTGCTGCTGGAGTTCACCGACAGCGACCCCACCTTGGACCATCAGTTGTCCTTCAAGCACGCGACGATGGAGATGCTCGGTGGCTACTCGGTGAGCCACGGGATTCTGCATGGGATGTCCGGCGGCGCGCGGTTCCTCGTCGGCCTGGTTATCGTCATCCACCTCCTCCTCATCGCGGCCTGCGCCGTGGCCTTCGTCCGGTTCATCGCCGCGATCCGCCCGAACCGAACAGGATTCGTCGACCACCTCTTCACTCGGGGCGGTCACCTGTTCTGGCTGCTCCTGGGACAGCAGCTGAGCGCCTTGGCTCTGCACATCTCAGGCATGGCGATCTCGGACGAGTACCTCACCGGCGCCCGAGCAGACGGAGAGCTGACCGGGTTCATCCCCACCGGCAACGACATTCCGACCCTCAAGAGCATCATCATCCTCATCCTCGCCATGCATCTGCTGCTCGCTTTGCACCGGGTCTACCAGCGCTCTCGCTCCCTGGCCGCGGAGAACAGCGTGCTGCGCGAGGAGACCGAGGGGCTCGTGTGAGTCACGTCGTCTGCCACCTCGATGAGCTGCTGGCCGCCCGCGGGATGACGCTCGTGGAGCTCTCCGAGAAGGTCGGGGTCACCACCGTCAACCTCTCCGTGCTCAAGAACGACCGCGCCAAGGCCATTCGCTACTCCACACTCTCCGCCATCTGCGAGGCCCTGGGGTGCTCGGTCGGCGAGCTCCTGGAGGTCGTGTCGGACTGACCCGCCCAGTACGCGTCACCGGCGCCCCTCCCGCCGCCAGTCCTCGCCGTCGGGCGACTATTCCCTACAGCCGGAGACGCTCCACGCGGCCGGGGACTTTTCCTTCCAGCCGGGGGCATTCGACGCCGTCGGGGACAGCAATCCCGTCCCCGCACACGCAGGATGTCCCCGGCCGGAAGTTTCCGCACCCCGCCGCGCAGGATGTCCCCGGCCGGACGATTTTGCACCCGGCCGCGCGCCATGTCCCCAGCCATGGGGAGGACGTAGGCTCGACGTCGATGACAGCACCGCTCCGCCGCAGCCCTCGCCCCGACGGGTCCTCCACGCGCGTCGAGGAGGCCACCGTGGCTGCCCGGCGCGACGAACTCCTGGCCAAGGCGGCCACGCTGCCCGGCGCCTGGGCGGGGCACAAGCCCGAGTGGGACATCCCTGTCGCCTCCGTGGGCCCTCGCCTCTTCCTGCTGCTCATCCCCCACACCGACGGCCGCCTCCTGGCCAACGTCAAGCTCGACCCCGAGGACGTCGTCGCCGTGCGGGCCACCTTCGAGTGGGTGGAGCCGGGCTTCCACCAGTCCAAGCGGCACTGGGTGAGCATCGACCTCACCAGCCCGGACTACCGCACGGACGAGGCCACCGCCATGGTCGAGGACTCCTACCGGGTCGTCCTGTCCCTCCTGACCCGCCGCGTGCGCGAGGCCGTCCTGCTGGCCGACGCCGCAGGCTCCCCCGTCCGCCCCACCTGGCAGTGGTGAAGCCCGCCGCCGCTGACGCCCTGGCAGAACGGCCGGGGACATTGCGCGCGTAGGGGTGCGGATACTTCCCTACGGGGGCGTCCTGCGCGTTCGGTGACAGGATTCCGGTCCCCGACGGCGTCGAATGCCCCCGGCTGGAAGGAAAAGTCCCCGGCTGCGTGGAGTGTCCCCTCCCACGAGCGGTGCATCCACCACCAGACCCCACCGACCCCGGCCGCAAGAGAAAGTCCCCCGCCGCGTCAGTTGCCCCCGGCCGCAGCCCAGGGGCTGAGCCGCCCTCAGATGACGCGGCTGCGCAAACCTGGCACTATTCAGCCGAGGCCGTCGTCATCCGACGTCTGGCCACCCGACGGAAGGAGACACAGATGGGACTTGATGACCTGGCGAAGAAGGCCGGTGACGCTCTCAGCTCCGACAAGGCCGAGGCGATCAGCGACAAGGCGCTGGACGCCGCAGCCGGTGCTGCCAAGAAGGCGACCGGCGGCAAGTACGACGACAAGATCGACGCCGCCCGCGACGCCGTCGACGGCAAGCTCGGCACGGAGTGACCCGGCTGAGAGCCTGCCTACCCACAGGCACCGCGGTCTTCTGATCGCAGGAGTGAGGGCCCCGCACCATTCAGTGCAGGGCTCTCACGCGTTCCCGGCCAGCTGGGCTCTCCCCATCTCTTTCAAGCACCGGCCGCCACAGTCCGGTGCCGCCACCGCGGGGCCCAGCCGTCTCCCACCGGGACGTCTCATCCGCCTCCCCTCGGGCCGGCGGCGTTCGCCTACTGCGCGTTGAGCGCGGCGGTCGGAGGAGTGCGAGAGGCCCGAACGGCCGGGTACACGCCGGCCAGGGCGCCGATGGCGATGGTGACTCCCAGACCGCCGACGACGGCGATCACCGGCAGGCTGAAGGGCCAGCCGTTGGCGGCCGACATCCCGGCGGTCACCCCGATCCCGATGATGCACCCCAGGGCACCGCCCAGGGAGGCCAGCAGCAGCGCCTCGGTCATGAACTGCACGAGGATGTGTCCGCGCATCGCCCCCAGGGACCGCCTCAGTCCGATCTCCCGACGGCGCTCGAGCACCGAGATAATCATCGTGTTGGCCACCCCGATACCGCCGACGAGCAGGGCGATCGAGCCCACGCCCAGCAGCAGACCGGTGAAGGCCTTGTCGGCCGCGTTCTTGGCCTCCAGCGCGTCCGAGGGGCGCGAGACCTTAACCTCATTGGGGGCCTGCGGCGAGATCGACGGCGCCAGCAGCTTGCGCACTGTGGGGACGGCGGCGTCCTGGCTGCGCGTGTAGACGGTCGTCGGCTTGGCGTCGTGCCCCAGCAGGTCGCTGGCCACGCCCTGACCGATGAGGGCGGCATTGTTGAGCTCGGGGGCCAGCACCACCGGCTTGAGGATGCCTACCACGGTGAACCAGTTCCCGCCGATCCACACCTTGGTTCCCGGTGAGACGACGCCGAGGCGCTGGGCCGCCGTCTGCCCCAGGACCGTGGCCGGGTACTTGCTGGTGGCCTCGTTGAGCCAGGCGCCCTTGTCCACCTGTCCGGCCACGACGTCGAGCAGCGACTTGTCCGCGGCCAGGGTGGTGATGCCGCCCGAGGCGTTCTTGTCGATGAGCGGAGTGCGGTAAACCAGCGAGTTCTTGACCAGTCCGGTGCTCGAGGCGCTCTGGACGTTGTCGATGAGTCGGACCTTGCCGACGCTGTCCTGCGGCAGGGAGGAGGAGTTGCCGAACAGGTCCTGGCCGGCGGTGGCCGTCAGCAGGTTGGTCCCCAGCGAGTCGAGCTGGGCGGAGAGCTGGGCGCGGCTGGAGGCCGAGATGCCCACGACCGAGATCATGGCGGCGATACCGATGGCGATCCCCAGTGCGGACAGGAAGGCGCGGGTGGGGCGGGCCTTGATGCCGGTGCCTCCCAGGCGCAGCACGTCGGCCAGACGCAGCCGCGAGCGCTGGATCCGCCGGGCCGGGGCGCGGCCGGCCCGCTCGGCCGCGGACCGGTCACGCCGGTGCGTAGACGTCGTCATGGACGATCTCCTTCAGGCTTGAGTCCCCCACGATGCGGCCGTCGCGGATGGCGATCTGCCTGGGGAGCTGGGCTGCCAGCTCGTTGTCGTGGGTGATGACGATGATCGTGGTGCCTTGGGCGTGGAGCTCGTGGAGGAGCTCGACGATCGAGGCCCCGGAGGTGGAGTCGAGGTTCCCGGTGGGCTCGTCGGCCAGCAGCAGCGGGGGCTCGCCGACGACGGCCCGGGCGATGGCCACCCGCTGGCGCTCGCCGCCGCTCATCTGGTGGGGGCGGTGGTCGAGCCGGTGGGCCAGGCCGACACGCTCCAGGGCGGCCCGGGCGCGCCGGCGCCGCTCAGAGCGGGGGATCCCGCTGTAGAGCAGGCCGTCAGCGACGTTGTCGACCGCGTTGACGCCGTCTGCCAGGTGGAACTGCTGGAAGACGAAGCCGATGCGGCTGGCCCGCAGGGCCGAGAGCTTAGCGTCGGACAGGGAGCCGACGTCGACGCCGTCGATCTCGACGGTGCCGGAGCTGGGCCGGTCCAGGGTGCCGATGAGGTTGAGGAGCGTGGACTTGCCCGAGCCCGAGGGGCCGACGATGGCGACGAACTCGCCGTCGTCGATCTCCAGGCTCACGCCCGCGCAGGCGGCCACGGGCGGCTCACCGTAGGTGCGCTTCACGTCGCGCAGGGACAGGATGCGGCTCATGTCTGCGGCACCACCACTCGCTGTCCCTCGGAGATGTCCTGACCGGAGATCTCCACGCGCCCACCGGCGAACAGCCCGATGGTGACCGGCACCTTGCGGGTGGTGCCGCCGGCCTCGACGATCTCGACGCCGTACTGGTCGGCACTCAGAGCCAGCAGGGCCCCGACCGGCACCGACAGGACGCCCGTACGCTTCTCGCTGGGCAGGTCGACGGTGACGGAGACCTCCTGGAAGTTGGTGGTCGCCGAGGCGTCGGTGAGGGTGACGGTGATGGGGATGACCCGCTCCTTGGACTCACCCGAGCCGGAGCCGGCGCCGGACCCGGAGCCGGAGGACTTCTCGGTGGGGGTGCCCACGGAGGTGATCTTCCCGGCGGTCTTCTTGGCGTCGGGCAGCTTGATGGTCACGGCGGTACCGGCGACGGCGAGCTTCTGATCGGAGAGCTTGATGTTGGCGTCGACCACCTGGGTGGTGGAGGTGACGTCGAAGAGCTCGGTGTCGGCGGCGACGCGGTCCCCCACGCGGGCGGTGACCGTCCCCACGCGCAGGTCCCCGGGGGTGAAGACGATCCGTCCCAGTGGGAGGGTCCCGGTCCGGGGCAGGTCGAGGTCCTTCTGCCACTTCAGGATGGCGCTGGTGGTGGCCCAGCTGAAGTGGTCGTCGGGCTCGTAGTCGAAGTACCCCAGGTCCCGCAGGGCCGTCTCGAGTTGGCGGATGTCCTCGCCGTCCTCCATGCCGGCCTCGAAGCTGCGCCAGGCGGGCAGGTTGCCGCGCATGAGGTAGGCGGTCTCGTTGCCGGTGCGGTAGAGGACGTCGCCCTGGGTCAGGACGGTCCCGGAGGCCGGCACCTGGATGAGAACGCCCTCGAAGCCCGACTTGAACTTGCGCGAGTCGGAGTAGCGCAGGGTCCCGGACACCGAGGTCTGTCCCTGGAGGTCGCCCTTGGTGACGGTGTCGGTGGCGCCGCTGAAGGTCGACGTCGTCGGCTTGGCCTTGGCCGCGAAGGGGCCCGACCTGGAGGCGAAGGCGCCCGCACCAGCGCCCGCCGCCAGGATCGCGGCGGCCCCCATGGCCAGGAAGGCCCGGCGTCGGGTGCGGTGGGCCGTGCCCGGCTTGTCCGCGGTGCCGGTCGAGCCGTCGTCGGCCTGCGTGGAGGTGGTGGTCTGATCCATGTGTCTGCCTGTCTGAGTGTGTGTCTGCGCGGCGGTCCGGCCGCGCGAGCCTGTGGTCTGGTGGCGCCTGCAAGGGCGCGGTGTTACTTGCTCCCGACCTGGGAGAAGCACTTGTTCATGACGTCCTGGGGGATGTCGCCATTGATCTGGATGCCCTTGCCGGCCTCGGGGTCGGGCACGTCGTAGCCCTCCTTGCGCAGGCACTCGGCGGCCTTGACCAGGTCCTGCTGCGTCTCGGGCTTGGCGAGGTCCTCGGTGCCGGGGGCGGGGCCGACGATCTGCTCGCACTCCTGGGCGGCCTTGGTGGCGGCCTCGTTGTCGGGGAACTGCACGTTGCCGTTGGCGTCGGGGTCGGAGACGTCGATGCCCTTGTCGCGCATGCACTTGGCCATCTTGAGCAGGTAGTCGTCCCCGCTGGTGGCGGAGGCGGAGGCGGCCGAGTCCGCCTTCGAGCCCTGGGAGCATCCGGTCATGAGGCCGACGGCGCACACGGCGCAGGTCAGCACCGTGGCGGCGCGGGTGAGGATCCGGGTGTTGAGGGGCTGCTTCATGGGAGAGGGTCCTTTCGGCTCACGTGGGTCGGGGCGCGGTGGCGTCCGTTCGTTCGGGGAACAGCCAACCGGGAGCGGTGTTGCCACGGGGTTCACAAATTCGCTTATGTTGTGGCAACACAGGGGCTGGTTCGCTGAGGGACCAGCCGAAAGAATCCACAGTGAAGGAGGCAGGGCGATGCGCGTGCTCGTCGTGGAGGATGAGGAGTACCTGGCTGAGGCCATCGCCACCGGGCTGCGGCGTGAGGCGATGGCCGTGGACGTCGTCGGCGACGGGGCCAGCGCCCTGGAGCAGGTGGCGGTCAACGACTACGACATCATCGTCCTGGACCGGGACCTGCCCGTGGTCCACGGCGACGAGGTCTGCCGGCGGGTGGTGCGCGACCACCCCAGCACGCGGGTCCTCATGCTCACCGCGTCTCGGACGCTGGACGCGCGCGTGGGCGGTTTCGAGCTGGGGGCGGACGACTACCTCACCAAACCCTTCGAGTTCCCCGAGCTGGTGGCCCGGCTGCGGGCCCTGGGGCGACGCAGCCAGCCGGCGCGCACCCCGGTCCTCGATGCCCACGGGGTGCGCCTGGATCCCTTCCGCCGGGAGGTCTACCGGGACGGGCACTTCATTCACCTCAGCCCCAAGGAGTTCGCGGTCCTTCAGGTCCTCATGGAGGCCGAGGGCGGGGTGCTCAGCGCCGAGACGCTCCTGGAGAAGGCCTGGGACGCCAACGCCGACCCCTTCACCAACTCCACGCGGGTGACGATTTCCCACCTGCGTCGCAAGCTCGGTGAGCCGCGGGTGATCCAGACGGTCCCCGGCGCGGGCTACAGGTTCAGCGCATGAGCGGGCAGGGGGCTGCGGGGACCCGGGCCGACGACGCGGCGCGGCCCGGCGCCGACAGCTGGCCCCACGGCGCCCGGCCGGGCCGCACGGAGCACATGCGTCGCGCCCGGCACCTGAGTATCCGGGCCCGTCTGACCCTGACCTACGCCGGGATGGTGACGGCCGCCGGCGTGGTCCTCATCGCCCTGGTCTACTTCTACACGCGCTACGTCACGCTGAGCATCCAGATCGGCGACCCGGTCGGGGAGACCGCCGCCGTACCGGTCTCCCAGGTCGGCGAGGCCGCCAAGGTGGACACGAACCTGTTCGATCTGCTCAGCAGCATCATGCGCTCGGCCGTCGGCGCGCTGGCGCTGCTCGTGGTGCTCTCCGGAACTGTCGGCTGGATCCTGGCGGGGCGGATGCTGCAGCCGCTGTCCTCGATGAATGCGGCCGCCAAGCGCGCCGCCTCGGGAGACCTCAGTCAGCGGCTGGACCTGTCCGGCCCGCGCGACGAGATCCACGACCTGGCGGACACCTTCGACAACATGCTGGCCTCCCTGGAGCGGTCCTTCTCCGTCCACCGCCGGTTCGCGGCCAACGCCTCCCACGAGCTGCGCACTCCCCTGGCCACCACGCAGACAATGATCGACGTCGCCCTGTCCGACCCGCAGGCCTCGGCCGAGGATCTGCGCCGGGTACTGACCCGGGTGCTGGAGACCAACCGCGCCAACCGGGAGACGATCGACGCCCTGCTGGACCTGGCCGACGCCCAGTCCGGGAAACTGGCCCACGAGGACGTGGATATGGAGGCCACGGTCCGTGACGCCCTGGGCCTCATCGCTCCGGAGGTCGCCGAGCACCACCTTCACGTCTCCACCCACCTGCTGCCCGCCCGGGTCCCCGGGGATCCGGTGCTGCTGCGTCAGAGCGTCTCCAACCTGCTGCGCAATGCGGCCCGCTACAACGTCGAGGGCGGCCGCATCACCGTGGGCATGGCGCGTCTGGACGACGGCGTGCGCCTGACGATCCGCAACGAGGGCCCCGTGGTGGCGGCCGAGAGCGTGGAGTCTCTGCGCGAGCCCTTCGTGCGCGGCGAGGGACGGGGGCGGACCCGGGGCTCCGGGCACGGGCTGGGCCTGGCCATCGTGACGGCGGTGGCCACCGCGCACGGCGGCGAGCTGCGTCTGAGCGCCAACCCCGACGGCGGGCTGACGGCCGTCCTCGAGCTGCCGGTGGGTCAGGCCGGGGACGACTCGGGCGCAGCCGGCTCCAACGACTGACGGTCGCCGGCCGCGAGGGCCGGCGACCGTCAGGGTCGAGCAGCTGGCTGCGGCGGAGACGAGACTCCGCCCGGCAGCGACTAGTTCTTCTTGCCGGAGTTGATGACCAGCTCGATGAAGAGGCGAATGAGGCCGATCTGCGTCACGATCCAGGGGGCGTCGAAGAGCAGGCTCAGCAGGAACTTGCCGAAGTTGAAGCTCCGGCTCTGCGTCTCGATGTCGTAGTTACCAGCGATGTCACCGGCGTTGTAAGCCGAGTAGAGCCAGTTCGCGACCAGGGCGATGGCGGCGATGTAGAAGAACACCTTGCCGAACTTCTCGGCGAAGGGCTTGGCGGTGTCGAAGAGGTTGCCCATGAAGCTGTCCCCCGCCGGAGCCTGCGGGAAGGGCTGGCCGGGGGCGCCGGGAGCAGCAGGCGCGCCGGGAGCGCCCTGGAACTGCGGCTGGGGCGGGTAGGGCTGCCCCGAGGCCGGAGCCGAGGGTGCCGAGGGCTGCTGCTGGTAGAAGGGCTGACCAGGGTTGGGGGGCTGAGTCATGAGGACTGTTCGCTTCCTTCAGAGTTGGGGACGCAGGCAGGCTACCGTGTCAACGATGCCCTGTGAAACGCTCAAGTCACCCCTCACGTTCTGCGAGGCGACTCACAGTCCTCAGGACATGGTGCGATGACGCGCCCTGAAGGCTGTCACCAGGCCGTCCCACCATACAGAATCCCTGAAGGCCGGGGTGGGCAGGCACCCGCCGGCCCGCGGGGAAGCCCTCCCCATCGTCCTGGGCGCCTATCTGTGTTCCGGGCTCTCAGCGCACCAGGTCGTAGGTGCTGGAGGTGCCCACCGGTGAGGCCGGGGTCGGAGGGGCAGGAGGGGCCAGCAGCCGGCGTCGGCGCTCACTGCGGGCCACGGCGGTGCGCAGCAGGGTCTCGAAGGGGCCGGCGTGACCGCCGCGCTCCAGGGCGGCGCACAGACCGACTGTCACCAGCCAGACCGCCAGCGCGATCCCGGCGGCCCGAGCCTCGCCCAGGTGGAGCTCGATTCCGGTCAGGGCGGGCAGGGCCAAGAAGATGATGGCGAAGAGGAAGGTCTGGCTCAGGTAGGCCGTCATGGAGCGGCGCCCCACGGTGGAGGCGAGCCGACGCAGCCCCGTCAGCCGACCATCCGGCCGCGGCCCACCGGCGTACAGGGACAGCAGTGCCAGCCAGCCGCAGGCCCCGGCCACGCCCGTGAGCGAGTGAAGGGGCATGGTCCAGACAACCAGGTGTCCACCCGCGGCCCACACGGCGAACCCGATACCGCCAGCGGCCGCTATCCCCAGACCGCCCAGGCCGACGGCGACCAGGAGCCGGCGGTGGCGCTCGGGATGGGAGATGAGGTCGGTGTCGGCCAGCCGGGCGCCGAGGAACATCGCCGGAACGATCATGGAGAAGAACAGCGCCGAGACCAGGCTTCCACCCCAGGACAGGAGTCCGTCGGAGACGTAGGACAGGACCGTATCGGTCGAGGCGCCGGCCCCCTGGTGCGCGTCCGTCGCCGAGGCGGCCCCCTGGGAGGCCAGGAAGCTGCCCATGTTGAGGAAGGTGGTGGTGCCGGCAACAACGACGACGGCACAGAAGGCCACGGCCCGCTTCCAGTGCTTGCGGGCGATCCAGCCGGCGAAGATGACGGCGACCAGGCCGTAGGGGCCGATGATGTCACCGGAGAAGAGTACGGCGTGCACGGCGCCGAAGAGGATCATCCACAGGCCCCGACGCCGCACCAGGCGACGGGCGTCGACGGTGGCCTGCTCACGGGCCCAGGCCGCCTCCTGCGACGTCGGCTCACGGCCGTCCTCCACGCCGGGCAGGGAGCTGAGGTAGGACGCGGCACCGGAGGCGATGCGCCGGTTGACCATGGTGACCAGTCCGAAGCCGAAGAGCATCGCGAACAGCGGGTAGGCACGCGAGTCGACCAGGAGGGAGCGCACCCACAGCCATGCCGTGTCGACCGCATCAGACGGGGCGGAAGCGTGCGTCACATCGGTCCAGAAGGGGATGTTGGCCAGGGCGATGAGCAGGAGCATGAAGCCACGGGCCACATCCGGGGACGGATAGCGCACCCCCCGAGTGTCGGTGAATGACGTCGTAAGTTTCATGCCCTCCACGCTAGGGGGCGGCCACCAGCGCCACCTCCCCCTGCGGAGCCATCATGACGGGCTGATCCTCTCCTCCCCGGAGAGCGGACCGAGCCCTGGTCCTCCTCCCGGAGGACCAGGGCTCTTCCGTCTTGCGATGGCAGCGGGCACCGCCCCGCTCTCAGGCTCCCGCGGTAACCGAGGCGCTCGTCGACCGACCGAGGAACTGGGCCGCACGCTGGGCGGGGATCTGCTGGGGGAACGGGTTCGTGCGGCTGCGCTCGCTGCGAGCGACGGCGATGCGCAGGAGGGACTCAAAGGGACCGGGCATGCCGAGCCGCTCAAGCACCGCACACAGGACCACGGTCGTCAGCCAGACCATCACCGCCACTGCGGCGGATGCCACCACTCCCAACTCCAGGGGCCTCCCGGTCAGCCGCGGCGCGATGACGAAGATGCCGGCGAACATGACCGTCTGGGACAGGTAGGCGGTCATGGAGCGGCGCCCCACATTGGACAGCAGCCACCTGAGGCCGGTCAGCCGGTTGTCCGACGTCGGCCCGCCGGCGTAGAGGGCCAGAACGGCGAGCCAGCCGCAGCCCCCGGCCAGGCCCAGGACCGCGATCAGGGCGGAGTCGGCCTCCCAGGACTGAGCGCTGGTGAGCGGAACCAGGAGCTCGTGAAGCGCGCCGAGTGCCCCCAGGGCCAGGCCGCCGATCCCGGCCACCGTCAGCAGACCGCGGTGACGCTCGGGGTGGGCGATGAGGTCGGTGTCGGCCAGGCGGGCCCCCAGGAAGGCGGCGGGAAGAATCATCGTGGTGAAGGCAGCTCCCAGAGCGGTGAAGAACCACTCATTCACGTTGGTCACGAACCAGGGCAGCGCTGACGCCACGGACTCACCTGCTCCGGTAGGTGCCGCCGCCGGGGCAGCGGGCCCCGCCACACCGGCCGCCTCACCTCCGGGGCCCATGAGCATGGCCAGGACCACCGTCACGATCTGGAACAGAAGAATGAGGGCGCACACCGCCAGCTGGCGCTTGTGGTGCTTGTGGGCGAACCACCCGGCGAAGACGACGGCGACGATGCCATAGGTGCCGATGATCTCCGAGGGGAAGAAGGCGCCGTGGATGAGCCCAAACAGGACCATCCACAGGCCGCGGCGCCGCACGAGGCGGCGGGCATCGATGACGGCCTGCTCCCGGGCCTGGTCGAGCTCAGCCGCCGACGGCGCCCGGAGCCCGCCGGTCAACTGCTGGCAGTAGGCGTCGATGCCCGATGCCATGCGCCGGTTGACCATGGTGGCCAGCCCGAAGCCGAAGAGCAGTGCGAACAGCGGGTAGGCGCGCTGGTCGATGAACAGGGCACGTATGAAGGCCCAGGTCCTGTCGGCGGTCGATGGCGCACGGCCCTCGGGACCCGCCACCCAGAACCCCACATTGGCCAGGGCGATGAGCAGCAGCATGAAGCCGCGGGCGACGTCGGGGGCGGGGTAGCGCAGGCCGCGGGAACCAGTGAATGAGGTCGCGGAGGAAGTCGTCGTGTTCATGACTCGACCGTATGAAAACGAGTGGTTCCGCGGCGTCCGCCTTAAGCGCCGAGATCGTGTCCACCGAAAGGTGGAGCCTGCCGTCCGACCATTCTTCCGGCGGACGGACCCGGGGCGGGTTGGCTCAAGGGGCCGGCTGCGGTCCCGGCTGCGGTGCAGGCGGCATGCCCGGCTGGACCGGCGCCCCCGGCTGGACTCCCGGGTGAGCCACTGGCGACATGCCCGGCTGCATCGGCACCGGCGCTCCCGGGTGGGTCCCCATCTGCATCATCGGCCACGGTCCCGCCTGCATCCCGGGCCAGACGGCGGGCGGGGGCGGCGGCGTCGGCCTCCTGCGCTCGCTGCGGGCGACGGCCGTGCGCAGCAGGGTCTCGAAGGGGCCGGCATGACCACCGCGCTCCAGGACGGCGCACAGGACCACGCTCACCAGCCAGACACCCAGGGCGACGAGGGCGGCCGCGGCCTGCCCCATCCACAGGCGCCTGCCCGTCACCAGGAGTGGAACGACGCCGAAGATGATGCCGAACAGGATCGTCTGGCTCAGGTACACGGTCATGGAACGGCGGCCGACGGCGGAAGCCAGCCGGCGCAGGCCCGTCAGCCGGCCATCCGGCCTGGGCCCACCGGCATACAGGGCCAGCAGCGCCAGCCAGCCGCAGGCACCGGCCAGGCCGAAGAACTCCGTCATGGCGAAGTCCCACGGCCAGAGCTGCGCCGTCGTCGCGAGCGTCAGCGCGCCGTGGAACGCCGCGAGCGCCCCCAGCGCCAGACCGCCCAGGCCCACGCAGATCAGCAGACGACGGTGCCGCTCCGGATGGGTGAGGAGGTCAGTGTCGGCCAGGCGGGCACCGATCACCGCGGCCGGGACGATGAGGGCGATGAGCACCTGCACGACCAGCACCACGGCCCACTGCAGGGCATTGGTGACGACCCAGAGCAGCGCCACTGTCAGCGAGACCGACTGCTCCCCGGAGGCCGTCAGGGTGTCGCCGCCCGACAGGGTCCCTGAGGCCAGATACGTCACCAGGGCCAGCACGGAGATGATGCCCGCGATGAGGTAGAGCACCGAGTAGTTCTTGCGGGCCAGCAGGTTGGCCAGGAGGACGGCGACCAGCCCATAGGCGCCGATGATGTCGCCGAGGAAGACGAGGCCGTGGACGAATCCGATCAGGAGCATCCACCAGCCGCGGCGACGTACCAGGCGGTAGGCGTCAATGGTGGCCATCTCGCGGGCCCAGGCCGCCTCGTGCGGCATCGGCTCGCGGCCCTCCGGCGCGCCGGGAAGGGAGGTGAGGTAGGTCTGGGTCCCGGAGGCGATGCGCCGGTTAATCATGGTCATGAGCCCGAAGCCGAAGAGCATCGCAAACAGCGGGTAGGCCCGGTGATCCACCACCAGCGTGCGGACGAACATCCACCAGCCGTCAACGGAGGAGACCGGAGGCTCGGCCCCGTTCGGCATCTTGTTCCACGACGGAACATTGGCGACCGCGATGAGCAGGAGCATGAAGCCACGGGCCACGTCGGGGGCGGGGTATCGCACGCCCCGCGAACCGGTGAAGGAGGTCGTCATCCGCATGAGCGGAACCTTACGGGTGGTTGAAGACCGGCTGTATCCACCCGGAGAATGATGTGCGGGGGCCGGCCGCCTGTTCCGCCGCAGCGGCCGATGGGCTGTTCAGTGCTGCATCAGAGCTGGCGTCTCAGTGCCGCGTCCAGGACGCGCCGGCGCTCATCATTGCCCGCCGGCGCTCGTCAGCGCTCGTCAGTCCCAGTCAGTGCCAATGCGTGTCGGTCAGTACCACCGGCGCACGGGCACGAGCGCAGTGCTCGCGCCTCCCGCTGTACCGGCGGCGCGTGCGCGCCCCGCCTCGGGGTGGCGCGCGGCGGGTCCACGGCCCTGGCGCCCGGGGGCGACGACCTGGACCTCGCCGTCGGCCGCCGCCGCGAAGATCCGCTGGACGACGGCCTCGCGGCTGCGCATGCGGGCGTTGTCAGCCTCCAGCTCCTCCACGCGGGCCTCCAGGGCAAGGATGCGGCGGATGCCCTCGAGGTTGATGCCCTCCTGGGACAGGGACTGGATGCGACGCAGGCGCTCGACGTCGCGGTGGGAGTAGCGCCGACCCCGCCCGCGGGTCCGGGCGGGGCTGACCAGCCCGAGCCGGTCGTACTGGCGCAGGGTCTGGGGGTGCATCCCGGCGAGGTCGGCCGCCACCGAGACCACGTAGACCGCGCGCTCGGCGGCGTCGTCGGCCAGGTGCCCCAGGCCCTGCCCGGCCCGGTGCCGGCTCATGTCGCCGCCTCCTCCATGAGGGTGGCCCGCGGGTCGGTGTCACCCATGGCCTCATCGAAGGCCTCGAGGGCCTGCTTGGCGGCCTTGGAGAGCTTCTTGGGCACAGCCACCTGGATGGTCACTAGCAGGTCGCCGGTCTTCTTCCTGGTGGTGGCGCCCTTGCCGCGCAGGCGCATGACGGTGCCCGAGGAGGTGCCGGGCTTGATCTTGATCTTGGAGGTGCCGCCGTCGAGCAACGGGACCTCGACGGTGGCCCCCAGGGCGGCCTCACGCAGCGTGACCGGCAGGTCCATGCGCAGGTTGGCTCCGTCGACCGGGTCGACCGAGTACACGGGATGCTTCTTGATGGCGATGGTCACCACCATGTCGCCGTTCTCGCCGCCGTTCAGGCCGGCTCGGCCCTTGCCGCGCAGGCGGATCTTCTGGCCGTCGCGCACACCGGCCGGGATGCGGACCTTCATGGTGCGCCCGTCCGCGGTCAGCTCCACGGTGGTACCGGCGACGGCGTCGCGCAGGTCCAGCGTCGCCGAGGTCAGGACGTCGGAGCCCTTCTGCGGCTGGGGCTGGGAGCCGAAGCCTCCGAAGCCACCGAAGCCGAAGGGGCCGGAGCGCCCACCGGAGCGGGTCGGGCTGGGGGTACCGCCGAACATGCGCAGCAGGTCGTCAAGGTCGGGCTCGCCGGCGCCGCCGGCGGTCTCGAAGCGGACTCCGCCGCCCTGGCCGCCGAACATGGAGGAGAAGATGTCCTCGAAGCCGGCGCCGCCGGTCCCTCCCGGGCCACCGGCCTGGAAGCGGGCGCCGCCTCCGGCCATCGAGCGGATCGCGTCGTACTGCTTGCGCTCGGCCTCGTCGGACAGGACCGCGTAGGCCTCTCCGATCTCCTTGAACTTCTCGGCCGCTGCGGCGTCGTCGGGGTTGCGGTCGGGGTGGTACTTCTTTGCGAGTGTGCGATAGGCCTTCTTGATCGCGGCGGCGTCGGCGTCCTTACTCACGCCGAGGACCGCGTAGAAGTCCTTGGTCATCCAGTCTTGACTGGCCATGGTCGTCTCACCGCCTCCTTATCCGGGTGATCGTGGGTTTTCCTTACTGAAGTTGAAGATTGTGGGGGTGGACGGCTCCGCGGCCCTGGGCCTGGGGCGCCCTGGTGCACCAGCCGGCCCGACGGCGGACTCAGACCCGCCAGAGCTGCTGGCTCGGGTCCGCCGTCGGGCCGGGGTGTGTGGTGCGGTGGGTGTCAGGCCGGGTTGGCGACCTGGACGCGGGCGGCGCGCACGACGCGCTCACCCAGGCGGTATCCGGGCTGGAGGACCGCGGCGATGGTGGGCTCGGTGACCTCGCTGGACTCGGTGGCCATGAGGGCCTCGTGCAGCGTGGGGTCGAAGACCTCACCCACGGCGCCGAAGCGCTCCAGGGAGTACTTCTCGGCCAGGATCGACTCGAGCTTGCCGGCCGTGGTCTCGAAGGTGCCGGTCAGGTCGCCGTGCTGGCGGGCCAGCTCGATCTCGTCGAGGACCGGGATGAGGGCCTCAACGACGCCGGCGGCACCAGCGTCCCGGTGGGAGGCCGCGCCCTCACGGGAGCGGCGCACGAACCCCTGGTACTCCTGCTGGAGGTTGTAGAGGTCCGCCCGGGCCCGGGCCAGGTCGTCGGCCGCCTGAGCGGCCTGGGCCTGCGCCTGGGCCAGGGGGTCCTCCGCCGCCTCATCGGAGGCGGCGTCGGCCTGGCCGGCCGCGCCCTCGGGCGAGCCCTGGGCGAGTCCTTCACGGACGTCGTCGGGCACTTCCTCGAAGGCCGACTCGACGGCCGCCTGGAGCTCGGGGTCGACGCCCTCGTTCTCGGGGGTGGGGCCGGCCGAGGTCACTTGGAGTCCTCGTCGTCGACGATCTCGGCGTCCACGATGTCCTCGTCGTCGGAGGACGTGGAGCCGGCCGAGGAGGCGGAGGCATCGCCCGCGGCCTGGGCGGCGGCGTCGGCCTGGTAGAGGGCCTCGCCGACCTTCTGGGCCACCGAGTTCAGCTTCTCCTGAGCGGTCTTGACCGGCTCGATGTCGTCACCCTCGAGGGCCTTCTTGAGGTCGGCGACGGCCTCGGAGACCTCGGAGTGGACGTCCTCGGGCAGCTTGTCCTTGTTGTCCTTGAGGAGCTTCTCGATGGAGTAGGCCTGCTGCTCGGCGGAGTTGCGGGTCTCGGCGTCCTCGCGGCGCTTCTTGTCCTCCTCGGCGTGGGCCTCGGCCTCCTTGACCATGCGGTCGATGTCCTCCTTGGGCAGGGCGGAGCCGCCGGAGATGGTCATGGACTGCTCCTTGCCGGTGCCGCGGTCCTTGGCCGAGACGTGGACGATGCCGTTGGCGTCGATGTCGAAGGAGACCTCGATCTGGGGCACGCCGCGGGGGGCCGGGGCGATGCCGGTCAGCTCGAAGGTGCCCAGCGGCTTGTTGTCCCGGGCGAACTCGCGCTCGCCCTGGTAGACCTGGATGAGCACGGAGGGCTGGTTGTCCTCGGCGGTGGAGAAGACCTCGGAGCGCTTGGTCGGGATGGCCGTGTTGCGCTCGATGAGCTTGGTCATGACCCCGCCCTTGGTCTCGATGCCCAGGGACAGCGGCGTGACGTCAATGAGCAGGACGTCGCTGCGGTCACCCTGGATGACGCCGGCCTGGAGGGCCGCGCCGACGGCGACGACCTCATCGGGGTTGACGCCCTTGTTGGGGTCCTTGCCGGTCAGCTCGCGCACCACGTCGGCGACGGCGGGCATGCGGGTGGAGCCGCCCACGAGGACCACGTGGTCGATGTCGGAGACCTTGACCCCGGCGTCCTTGATGACGTTGTGGAAGGGGATCTTGGTGCGCTCGAGCAGGTCCGCGGTCATCTCCTGGAAGTTGGAGCGGGTGAGCTTCTCATCGAGGTGGATGGGGCCGGACTCGCTCATGGAGAGGTACTGCAGGTTGATGTTCGTGGAGGTCGCCGAGGACAGCTCCTTCTTGGCCTGCTCGGCGGCGTCCTTGAGACGCTGCATGGCGATCTTGTCCTTGGACAGGTCCACGCCGTCCTTGCTCTTGACCTGCTTGACCAGCCAGTCGACGATGCGGGCGTCCCAGTCGTCACCGCCCAGACGGTTGTCACCGTTGGTGGCGCGCACCTGGATGGTGGAGAAGCCGTCGTCGTCCTTGCCGACCTCGAGCAGGGAGACGTCGAAGGTACCGCCACCGAGGTCGAAGACGAGGATGAGCTCGTCCTCCTTGCCCTTGTCCAGGCCGTAGGCCAGGGCCGCGGCGGTGGGCTCGTTGACGATGCGGTCCACGGTCAGGCCCGCGATGGTGCCGGCCTCCTTGGTGGCCTGGCGCTCGGCGTCGTTGAAGTAGGCCGGGACGGTGATGACCGCGTTGGTGACGGGCTCACCCAGGTAGGCCTCGGCATCGGCCTTGAGCTTGGCCAGGATGCGGGCGCTGATCTCCTGGGCGGTGTACTTCTTGTCATCGATCTCCACGGACCAGTCGGTGCCCATGTGGCGCTTGACCGAGGAGATGGTGCGGTCGACGTTGGTGACCGCCTGACGCTTGGCGATCTCGCCGACGAGAATCTCGCCGGACTTGGAGAAGGCGACGACGGAGGGGGTGGTGCGACCGCCCTCGGCGTTCGGGATGATGGTGGGCTCGCCACCCTCGAGGACGGCGATAGCAGAGTTGGTGGTACCCAGGTCGATACCGACAGCGCGTGCCATGTGATGTGCTCCTTGTGGTTGCTGAGGTGTTGTCAGTTGATGTTCGAGGTGAGGGCCGGAGGTTCCGGCGCCTTCAGGTTGAGTCGTATGCACTCAGGATTGTGATTGAGTCAGGCTCTGTCAACTTGACTGCATACAACCTTGAGTCTGACTGGCTCAACCTTGGTGGGTTGCAGTCCATTCCCGGAGCTGACAGTGACCTGTGACACAGGTCTGCCATGCGAGCACAGCGCGAGCCACTTGCCTCACGAAGCGCCCTGGCCGCGACAGGGTGACGGACGGTTCCGGCCGCGTCAGGCGGCGCATCCCAGCCACATACGGGGACTGCGATACGCGCCGAGGACTGCGCATTCCCACAGATGACTGAGGCCCCACCCGAGAGTTCTGTGGGAGAACGCAGTCCTCGGCGCGAAAGTACGTTCTCGATCAGTCCACCCAGCCCCACGCACCACCGACGTGTCACGATTGGCGACTTTTCAGAGCCCACCAGCCTCACCCCGCCACACTCCCCCTCCCCGCAACCAGCCCTGACCAGCACAGACGCCCCCAAGTCACCTCTGCGAGGTTGCCGACCGATGCCGCACCACCCCGAATAGTCGCCAATCGTGACACCAGCCCGCAGAAGCAACAGGCCTGCGCTGACATGGCGGCGTTCACCAGCCCGATAACCTGGCATGCATGAGTGCCCCGCTCCACGCCGATGTCAGCCAAGGCATCTGCGACAACCACCAGCGCCGCCCCGGGACCACACCCCTCGACCGAACAACGCATCACAAGTTACCTTGGATTTGTGGACGATCCGATCATTGCCAGATCGGCGCTGAAGCACGGCCTGAGCGAGGCCGACATCCTTCACGCCTATCACCACCCCATCCGAGCCTGGGATATGGGAGATGGTTTCACCATGCTCCTGGGAGCCAACCGGGCTGCCCTTGTTCTCGAGATTGGCTACATTCAAGGCATCACAGCAATCGTCATCGTCCACGCCATGCGTGCCCGAGAGAAGTTTCTGAGGTGATGACGATGCCCCGTACTGTTGACGAGATCCTGGCGCATGCCGACGAGCTGGCCGCTCGATTCGAGAGCTACGAGCCAGTCGCAGCCGATGAGGTCGACGTGGCCGCGTTAGCGGCCTTGCGAGACGCGGTTGCTGAACAGGCCCAGGCCGAACGGCATGTCCTTGATGCCATCAGAGGCGCTCGGGATGCTGGGATGTCCTGGGCAGCCATCGGAAATATGGTCGGAACCTCCGGTGAAGCCGCCCGCCAGCGCTATCAGCCACTCGTGGCGTGAGGCAGATCAGGCCACATCGGAAGCGACAGGCCTGCGCTGACATGGCGGCGTTCACCAGCCCGATAACCTGGCACGCATGAGTGCCCCACCACCGGAAGGCCTGCCCGATCCCGAGGACGTCTTCGATCATCTGCGCCGCGAGGACGGCGAGCACGTGGGCTATATCGAGATGAGTGCGGACGGCCGGTTCATCCCGTATGACCGGCTGTGGGCCCGGCGCGGTGAGGCCATGGAGCTCGATGAGGCCGAGGTGGTCCTGGACGCGATCGGCCTGCGGCTTCTGGCGGAGGACTGGCTCCTTGAGGAGGACGATCCGCAGACGGGCGAGGCGAGCTGGATCCGGGTCAGGATCCGCGAGATCCACCGGGACCGCGTCATCGTCGCCAGGGCGATGGAGGACCTGTCGGCCACCAGCGTCGCCAAGTCCGTGGACCTCATCGGTGCCATCGAGCTGTCTCTTCCGACGACGCGGCTGCGCTCAGCCTCCTGAGTACACGCTGCCGGCCAGAGCCGTCACTGGCCCAGGCGCTGCTGTCGGCGCTCGGTCACCTGAGCGGCCAGGCGTTGCTTCTCGCCCCGCTCGCGCAGGCCGAAGACCGCCAGGACATTGGCGACGGCACCGACGGCCACGATGACGACGCCGAAGGCCACACCGCTGGCCTCACCGGTCAGCCCCACCAGCGGGCTGACGAGCCCACCGACGACGAACTGCAGAAAACCGAGCAGCGCGGAACCGGTTCCCGCCCACCGACCCGTGCGGTCGAGCGCGAGCGCAGGGGCGTTGCCCATCGACAGTCCCAGGCAGGCCACGTGCGCCAGGAAGAGGGCCACGACCGCCACCAGCAGCGGCATCCGCTCCGGCCCGGTCACCGGCTCGCGCAGCCACATGAGGCAGACCCCCGCGAAGACCGTATCGACGACCAGCCCCGCAACAAGTCCGACCCTCACCTGGCGGGCCTGGGAGAAGCGGCGCACGAGCGACGCCGCCACAGCAATCGTCACCGTGACCGTCGCCCCGCACAGCCCGAAGACCGCTGTATAGGCCACCGTCCCCATGCCCAGCACGTTGCGCAGGACGAAAGGAGCCGCAGACAGGTAAGCCATGAGCAGCCCGAAGGACAGGGCATTAATGAACAGCAGACGCACGAGGACATGGTCGCGGGCCAGCTCGCGGGTGCCGTCGAGCAGCATCCGCAGGCCGCCGTCGTGACGCCGATCGGCGGGCAGGGACTCGGGCACCCAGAGAAGGACCATGACCACGAGCAGCCCGGTGAAGGCGGCCACGACTCCCAGGATGCCGCGCCACCCGATGGGCTCGACGAGCACGCCCCCGAGAATCGGCGCCACCACCGGGGCGATCCCCTGAATCGCCATGACGACGCTGAGGGCCCGGGCGGCGGTGATCCCACGGGAGCGGTCGGAGATGACTGCCCGCCCCAGGACCATCCCGGCCGCTCCCCCGAGCCCCTGGAAGAAGCGAGCGATGAGGAGAACGGGCAGGCTCGGGGACAGGGCGGCGCCGATGCTGGCGGCCAGGGCGAGCACACTGCCCCACAGCAGCAGGGGACGCCGGCCGACGCGGTCGGACAGGACCCCGATGCCCAGCTGGCCGAGCGCGATGCCCACGAGGAACGTGGTCATCGTCAGCTGAACGCTGGAGGCGGAGACACCCAGATCATCGGCCATCTGGGCGAAGGCCGGCAGGTAGGCGTCGGTGGCCAGAGGTGCGACGGCCGCGAGCGCGGCCAGGGCGATGAGGAGCGTGGCGGGGAAGGTCGTCCTCAGCCCGTGGTCGGACGGAGTGGCCGGCGAAGCTGTCATGCCCTGAGAGTACGGAGAGTTCCGACCGAGGCGTCAGTGCGCCCATGCGTGACGCGGTGCACGGCGTGGCCGGATCGTTCCGCACAGTGACGCCAATACCTGTCACCCTTCCCGGTTCTAGACTGGCCGGGTGACCGATCCCCTGATTGAATCCCTGACGCGTGCCGTAGAAGCCACTCCCGACGACGTCCGGCTGCGCACCCACCTGGCCGAGCTCCTCGTCCAGACCGACCGCAACGCTGAAGCAGTCACCCACTGCGCAGTCGCCCTTCAGTACGCCCCCACCGATGAGCGTGCCCGCACCATCATGGCCAGGGCACTCTCGCTGCAGGCCGCGCAACCACCCGTGGGGCAGCCGGCAGAGCCGGCGCCCAGCGCAGCGTCACCAGTCGCCGCTCCACACGACTCACCAATTCCCACCCAGGTCGCCGCCCCGTCCGCCCCCAGCTCTCCCGAGGCTCCTGCCCCCAAGGACTCGACAGCATCGGACGACTTCAAGGACTTCGACTGGCAGCGGGCCGAGAAGGACTTCGACGGCGGACCCGCCGCCCCTTTCGTGTCCTCAGAGTCCTCCGAGAAGTCCTCCGGCTCCGACCCGGCTCTCTCCGAGTCGCACCTGGTCAGTAACGACAACTACAGCCTCCCGGGGGACTGGGAGGTGGAGCGGGCCGATATCTGCCTGGCCGACGTCGGCGGCATGGTCGAGGTCAAGAACCGGCTCGAGGCCTCCTTCCTGGCCCCGATGCGCAATCCCGAGCTGCGCCGGCTCTACGGCAAGAGCCTGCGCGGCGGCCTGCTCCTATACGGTCCGCCCGGAACGGGGAAGACCTTCATCGCCCGCGCCATCGCCGGCGAGATGGGTGCTGGGTTCTTGTCGGTGACGCTCACTGACATCCTCGACCATTACATGGGCATCTCCGAGAACAACCTCCACAGGATCTTCCAGAAGGCACGCAACCACGCTCCCTGCGTCCTCTTCCTCGACGAGATCGACGCTCTCGGAATCAAGCGCTCACTCACACGCAACTCAGGTATGCGCAGTGTCGTCAACCAGCTCCTCGAAGAGCTCGACGGCATCGGTAACGACAATGATGGCGTCTACATCCTGGCCGCCACCAACACCCCCTGGGACATCGATCCGGCGCTGCGCCGGCCGGGGCGGCTGGACCGGACCCTGCTCGTCCTGCCGCCGGATGAGCCGGCGCGCGCCACCATTCTGCACACGCACTTGCGCGAGCGTCCCGTGGAGGGCATCGACCTGCAGGTCCTGGCGCGCATGACCGAGGGGCTGACCGGAGCGGACCTGTCGCACGTGTGCGACTCCGCTGCGGAGAAGGCGCTCATCGACTCGGTGCGCACCGGCCGGCCTCGGTTGATGAACATGCAGGACATGTACGCGGCCATCCAGGAGGTCCGCCCCTCGACCGGCCCCTGGTTCGAGACCGCTCGCACCGTCATCGAGTACGCCGATTCCTCCGGAGAGTATGCGGATCTGCGCGAGTGGATGAAGCGGCACCGCATGTTATGAGCGAGGACCAGTACAGCCAGGAGGTCACTCGGGCCGGTTGGCTCATCGAAGTCGGTCAGTACGAGCGGGCCATGCAGATCCTCGCTCACCTGCTCGCCGGCTACCCGGACAATGCCAGCATCACGTACAAGGTCATGGCGCTCGCCCACAACAGTGTGGACCGCTTCGGGGACGCCGAGGCCGCGGCCCGCAAGGCCCTGGCGGTGCAACCGAATGATCCTGACGCCCACCGGCTTCTGGCTGAGGCCCTGATCGCCCAGGACCGCGCTCCGGAGGCGGAGCCCTCTCTGAGGACGGCCCTGCAGCTGGCCCCCGAGGATGATGCACTGCTCTCCCTCATGTCCATAGCGCTGATCAGGATGGGGCGCACGGAGGAGGCGCTGTTTTATGCCCGTGAGGCGGCCAGGCTCTCACCGGGTTCAGCTGACAACCACATGATTCTGGCAGTGGCGCAGATGGAGACCGACCCGCAGGCGGCGGAGACCGCCCTGCAGGAGACGCTCGCACTCGACCCCATGTTCGACGACGCCCTCCTCCTGCGGTCCTGGATGCTCGATGAGCGCGGAAACCACCACGACGCCGCCAAGGCGCTCGCCGCGTACACGACCCAGACCTCCGACTATGAGACGTCACGTCTCATGGTCGACGCCTTCCTCATGAAGCTCACCAGCAGCGCGTGCCTCGGGTTGTGGGGGGCCACGATCCTGACGCTGCTGTTCCTGCCGCTCGTCAGGTCCATGAACCTGCCCGGCAATCTCCTTCTTCTGCCGCTGATCCTGGCGGTGATCCCCACGTATCAGTCGGCCAACTCACGCATTCGGGCGTTTCGGCGCGCATTCACCAGCCGTAGCGGGCGAATACTGCGTTCCTTCATCCGGACCCATCGATTCCTCAGCCTGTGGTCCGCCGCAGCCGTCGTTCTCTGGCTGGGGCTCGTCCTCGGCACCGTCTGTGCGATATGGGGGGCCGACGCCGTTCTCTTCGGCGTGGCCGGAGCCAGCCTTGGTCACTTGGCGCTCGGCTGGATCGTTCTCCGGATCATCCCCTTCATTCGAGGCCGGAGCGCCTGACGGCGCCAGGCCCCGGCTCAAGCCCCCTGCTCGGCCTCGGGGGCGACCATGACGTGGTCGCCGTCGGGCACGATCCGTACCCGCAGCCCGTAGACCTCGGCGAGGATGTCGGGCTGGAGCACCTCGGCGGGCGGCCCCTCGGCGCGGATCGTCCCGCCGGCGAGGATGGCGAGGCGGTCGCAGAAGCGGGCCGCCAGGTTGAGGTCGTGCAGGGCGACGACGGCGAGGCGCCCGGTGTCCCGGTGACAGATCCGGCGCACGTGGGAGAGCACCGAGACCTGGCGGCGCAGGTCGAGGGCGGAGGTGGGCTCGTCGAGCAGGATGAGTCCGGGCTCGCGCACGAGTGTCTGGGCCAGGGCGACGAGCTGGCGCTGCCCGCCGGAGAGCTGGCCCAGTGGGCGGTCGGCCAGCTCGGCCACCCCGAGCTCGTCCAGGGCGCTCCAGGCCAGGTCGATATCGGCCCGGCTCGTGTGCCAGGTCATGCCGCGCCGCGAGGCGGTGAGCACCGACTCCAGGGCGGTCAGGGCGGCGTCGCCGGGCAGTCCCTGCGGCATGTAGCCGATCGTGCCGCGCAGGTCGTGGCCCCGGCGCCCGGCGAAGCTCACCTCCCCCAGGTGACGACGCAGCTGGGCCACGCAGGTGACCAGAGTGGACTTGCCTGCGCCGTTGGGACCGAGCAGCCCGACCGTCTGGCCGGTCTCCCAGGTGGCGTCGACACCCTTCAGGACGGCCCGCCTGCCGTAGGAGAAGGTGAGGTCGTTCAGGATGAGGCTCATGAACCGCTCCTGACCGCCGAGCGCTGACGTCCGAAGATGATGGTGAGGAACACCGGCACACCCACCAGGGCGGTCAGGATGCCGACGGGGACGGCGACACCCGGCACGATGAGCTGGCTGGCGGTGTGGGCGGCGGTCAGCAGGGTGGCGCCGCACAGGATGGAGGCGGGCACGAGGAAGCGCTGGTCCTCCCCCACCAGGCCACGGGCCATGTGCGGCCCCACGAGTCCCACGAACCCGATGATCCCGACGAAGGCCACGGACAGGGCGGCCAGCAACGAGACGCCGACCAGGGTCCACGCGCGCAGGCGCGCCACGTTGATGCCCATGGCTGCGGCGCGCGCCTCCCCCAGGGTGATGGCGGTCAGCCGCCAGCCGTTGACCCAGAAGACGGGCGTGGCCACGAGCAGGGCCGCCGAGACAGTGCCCACGGCCGGCCAGGTGGCACGCATGAGGGAACCCATCGACCAGAACACGATCTGCTGAAGGCTCTCGGTGGAGGCCCGGTACTGCACGAGCGCCAGAAGCGCCTGACAGCTGAAGACCAGAGCGATGCCCAGCAGGATCGTCATCTCCTTGGTCACCGACGGCAGCCTGGAGACCATCGCGATGGTGAGGGAGGCCGCCAGGCCCGCCGTCATCGCCACGATCGGCAGGGTGGCGCCGGTGGCCACCGGCAGCACGAGGCCCGTGACGATGGCCAGCGCCGCCCCCAGGGCCGAGGCCGCCGAGATGCCCAGGGTGAAGGGCTCGGCCAGCGGGTTGTCGAGGATCGTCTGCATCTGGACGCCGGCCAGGGACAGTGCCCCGCCGACCAGGACCGCGAGCAGCGCCGGCGGCAGGCGCAGGTTGATGACGATGTTGGCGACCCACGGGTCGTAGTCGGCGTCGAAGAGGGCTCCGAGCACCTGGGCCGGGCTGAACCCCAGGGGCCCCACCATGAGGGCCACGAGGAAGACGGTCAGGAGCAGGGTGGCCAGCCCCAGGAGCATCGCGACTCGCCGCGCGGTTCGACGGCGGTAGGAGGCGTAGGCCGACGCCGCCGTGTCGGTGGGCGCATCGGCCGGCCCGTCGGCCTTCGTCGTCGACGCCGCACCGTCCGGTACCCGGCCGGTATCGGACTGGTGCGCTGCGACGTCGTCGGAAGGAGCCGTGACGTTGGGGTCCCCCATCAGATGGCGGCGAAGAAGACGCCCTCGGCCTTCCAGGGCATGTGCTGCTCGTGGAAGTCCTTCCAGACCTTGGCGGGGTCGATGTCGGAGAAGGCCTCGGGGTTCTGCCACTTGGCGAAGGTGAGGTAGGCGATGAAGTTGTAGGGGGCGTCGTAGAACTGGTGGTAGATGCCGTAGACGTGCCGGTCGGTGAAGGCCTGAATCTGGTCGTAGCCGGGCTGATTCTTCAGCTGCTCCAGGCTGGCCTTGGCGGAGGCCTCGTCTGCCTTGTAGCCGAGGTGGACGTAGCTGGTCTGGGCGGTGTCCTTGATCTTCTGCTGCTGCCACTCGCCGCCGGTGGCGATGATGTTCTTGGGGTTGGAGGCGATGACCTGCTCGGGGGTGAGCACGCCCTCCTCCCCGGACAGGAGGCTGTCGGCGATGTTGGTGCCGCCGGTGGCGGTGACGATCGCACCGAGGTTCGCGGTGGAGTAGGTGGCGCCGGGGTCGTTGACGCCCGGGCCGCGCCACAGGAAGGTGCTGGGCTTGGAGCTCAGGGACTTCGCCTTGGCCACAATGGGGTCGACCTGCTTCTTGTAGAAGGCGACGAAGTCCTCGGCCTCCTTACGCTTGTCGAAGACGGCGCCCATGAGGGTGACCGAGGGGACGGTGTTCTTCACCGGGTCGCGGCGGAAGTCGGTGACGACGTAGGTGATCTTCTGGCCGTCCAGCTTCTCGAGGTAGCCCTTCTCCTTGGCGGAGTTGTAGGCGTCCAGGGTCATGATGAAGACGTCGGGCTTGTGGCTCACCAGGGTCTCGATGGGCAGGCCGTCCTTGGCGATGTTGCCGATCTTCGGCAGGTCGGCGGCCTTGGGGGCCACGGAGAGGACCTTCTCGTAGAAGTCGGGGGCGGCCTTCTGGAGGTCCTCGCCCCAGGCGACCACCTTGTCGATGGGGTTGGTCTTGTTGAGGAAGGCCAGGGAGTAGACGTGTCGGGACTCGCTCAGGACGATCCTCTTGGGCTGGGCGCTGAAGGTGACCTTACGGCCGACGACGTCGGTGACCTCGAAGCCGCCACCGGAGGCGCCCGCGGAGGCGCCGGCGCTGGAGCCCTTGCCGGCGCGGGAGGCGACTCCGCAGCTGGCGAGGACGGCGGTCAGTGGGAGGGCCATGAGCAGGGTACGACGGCGCATAAGAGTCCTTCGGTGAGGCGAGGGCGAATACGAAGCACCTAGGACCTTAGGGCTACCTCAGTTAATTTGACAAGGGATGGCATCTATTTTTAGTAAGGTTGCACAAATTTTACGGGAGGTATGTAGAGGTTGGCACAGGTGCCGCTCGCGACAAGTCGCCGCAGGCCGAGCTGGCCAGCGCCGGCCACTCACCCACGACGCCGCAAGCTCGACGGCGCTCATGAGCTCGGGGGCGTACGGTCGTCGCGCTCGGCGCTCCGGCTGCCGAAGGTCGGGCGGATCACCTGGATCAGGAAGAGCACGGCAAGAGCGATGGCGATAACCATGGCCGAGGTGTCTCCCCGCCGGAAGGAGACAACGGCCACCATCACGTTGAGCACCACAGCCACAATGCGGAGGATGCGCAGAGTCCGTCCAGACAACACGACCGCCCCCTTCTTCGCAGATTCTCACGGCGGGCACCGGCTACCCGCTCCCCCATCACTGTAGGCACAGGCCAGGCCCCATCGAAGGATTTCAGGAACCGTCTCTGCGCAGGACTCTCACCCTCCGGAAGTATTGGCACCTGACGCGCCGGCGTTCTCAGCCTCGTTCCAACAGCTGCGGCTTCACAGGAGACCCACAAGGTCAACCTACGCCTGGCATACGCGGGGCCGACACGGTTGAGTCATGCACAGCTCCGACACCCTCAGCCCGCCCGAGTCACCCCAGTCCGGCCAGGACCACGACTCCGGCCGGCGCGACCGCTCCTCGAAGTCCAGCAAGCACCCGCGCCGCCGCTTCCTCCTGGGCGGCGCCGCCGTCCTGGGTCTGGCCGCCACCGGCACCAGCGCCTGGGCGCTCAACCGCTTCGTCATCGACCACGTGGAGGTCGGCGACGTCACCGCGCTGGAGGCCAAGGCGCAGAACGCGGCCGGCTCCTCGGCGACCCCGGCCACGAACGTGACGGTCGGCGACAACTCCTACTCCTCATCGAATACGAGCATCAAGATTGAGCAGGTCTCCACCGGTTCGGGCAACGACACCGTCACCTACTACGTGGCCGACGTCAAGCTCACCAACGCCGCCGACCTGCGCAGCGCCTTCGCCAACAACTCCTACGGCACCAACATCGTCGCCAAGCCCACCACGATGGCCTCTGAGCACGACGCCGTCCTGGCCATCAACGGCGACTACTACGGCTTCCGCAGCGACGGCATCCTCATCCGCAACGGCGTCATCTACCGCGACAGCGGCACGCGCGACGGCATGGCCTTCTACAGCGACGGGCGCGTGGAGGTCTACGACGAGACCACTACCAAGGCCCAGACGCTTCTGGACGCAGGCGTGTGGAACACGCTGTCCTTCGGGCCGGCGCTGGTCAACGATTCCAAGGTGCTCTCCGGTATCGACCAGGTCGAGGTGGACACCAACGTCGGCAACCACTCCATCCAGGGCAAGCAGCCGCGTACCGCCGTGGGGTGGGTGGAGACGAACCACCTCAAGCTCGTCGTCGTCGACGGCCGCAACGAGGGCTACTCGCGCGGCGTGACCATGACCGAGCTCGCCCAGATCATGGCCGACCTGGGGTGCGCCTGCGCCTACAACATCGACGGCGGCGGCTCGTCAGCCATGTACTTCAACGGCTCGATCCTCAACCAGCCCTCCAACGGGGGCGAGCGAGACACCTCCGACATCCTCTACATCGCGAACGGAGCCTGAGATGAGCGGCACCGACACAGCCCTTCAGATCTCGCCGCGCATCCTGCCGCGGGTCATCGTCCCCGCGAACCGGACCACGGCCAACCGGACGGCGGGCAACCGGTTCGTGGGCAACGAGACAACAACGCGGGCCGGGGGCGAGCGCCGTCCCCGGGCGGCGGTGACGCTCGTGGTCCTCATCCCGGCCTACAAGCCCGATGAGCGCCTGGCCGTGCTCGTGGCCCGTCTGCGCGGGGCGCGCCGGGACTGCGCGGTGCTGGTCGTCGACGACGGCTCGGGGCCGCAGTACGCGTCCTTCTTCTCCGCCGCCCGCGCCCGGGGCGCCGAGGTCGTCAGCTCTCCGGTCAACCAGGGCAAGGGTCAGGCGCTGCGCACGGGCCTGGCTCACGCGGCCGCCACCTGGCCCGACGCGGACGTGGTGTGCGCCGACGCCGACGGGCAGCACACGCCGTCGGACATTGAGGCCGTAGCCGCGCGGGTGCGGGAGACCGGGCGCATGACCCTGGGGGTGCGGCGCTTCACCGGGCCGGTGCCGCTGCGCAGCCGGATCGGTAACGACGTGACTGCCCTGCTGTTCCGGGGCGCGACCGGCTGGAGGCTGGGCGACACCCAGACGGGTCTGCGCGGCTACCCCGCCGGGCAGCTGGCGTGGCTGCAGGAGGTTCCCGGGGACCGCTACGAGTACGAGCTCTCCGCGCTGCTGCGCGCCCACGAGCTGGGGATGGCGGTGGAGCAGGTGGAGATCACCACGGTCTACGAGCCGGGCAACACCTCCTCCCACTTCCGGCCGGTACAGGACTCGGCGCGGATCTACGCTCCGCTGCTGCGGTTCATGGGGGCGTCGCTGGCGAGCTTCGGGATCGACTGGCTGGGTGTCATGGTCATCTTCGCGATGACGGGCAGCCTGCTGGCGGCGGTCGTGGGGGCGCGGTTGGTGTCCGGGACGGCGAACTTCTTCATGAATCGCCGCGTCTTCCGGGCGCGGCGCGGGACAGTGGTGCGCACGGCAGTGCGCTACACGGTCCTGGCGGTGAGCCTGCTGGCGGCCAGCTACCTGGCGCTCAAGGCGCTCACGGCGGTCGGGATTCCGCTGGGGATCGCCAAGGTTCTCGGCGACGGGGCCATCTACGTGGCCAGCTATATGGCGCAGCGCCGACTGGTGTTCAAGGAGCGGAGGTGAGGCCGGCACGGGGCGGTTGGGGCGACCAGCGCGGTGCCAGTCTCCGCGAGGTCGTACCGTAGGTCTCGAGGTCGTACCCTTACCCCTCGATCTCACGCCCTAAGGTACGACCTCGAGCCAGATCGTCCCAATGGACCTCAGCGGGAGCTGATGAGGCCGGCCTCGTAGGCGGCGATAACGAGCTGGGCGCGGTCGCGGGCATTTAGGCGGGCCAGGAGCGCGGTGATGTGGCTGCGGCAGGTCGCCCGGGTGATGCCGAGTTCGACCTCGATCTCACTGTTGGACAAGCCCCGGGCGATGAGCAGGAGGACCTCGCGCTGGCGGGGCGTGAGGGCCTCGACCTCACCGGTCCAGGTGCTACGGGAGGTGCCGGTCGACGTCGTGCTCGGCATGCGGGCCACGAGGCGGGCCAGCACCTGGGGGCTGAGCAGCGACTGCCCCTCATGGACGGTGCGCACGGCGTCAACGAGGGACTGCGGGTCGGCGTCCTTGAGCAGGAAGCCGCAGGCGCCGGCGCGCAGGGCTCCCAAGACGTAGTCATCGATCTCGAACATGGTGAGGATGAGGACGCGCGTGGCCGCGAGCGCCGGGTCGGCGCAGATCCTTCTGGTGGCCTCGATGCCGGTCAGGCCCGGCATCTGGATGTCCATGAGGATGACGTCGGGGCGCAGCTCGGTGGCCAGGGCGACCGCGCGGGCACCGTCCTCGGCCAGGCCGACGACGCTCATGCCGGGTTCGGCCTCGAGCAGGGCGGCCAGGGTGGTGCGCAGGAGGGCCTGGTCCTCGGCGATGAGGACCCGGATGGGGGCGCCGGGAGCCTCGCCGGTCTTGTCGGTCTTGTTCGTCAGCGCATTGGTGGGCTCCGTCATGGCTTGCCCCTGTCGCTCCTGGGATCGGTATCCGGTGACTCACTGGTGGGTCTGCGTTCCGGGCCCGTGCTGTCTCCGGAACGCCGGGTGCTGCTGGTGGCCCCAGCTGCGTCGTCGGCGGGAATGGGCAGGATGGCCTCGACGGCGAAGCCGGGAGCGTCGGCGCGGGGGCCGGCGGTCAGGGTTCCGCCGAGCGCGGTCAGGGTCTCGTGAAGTCCGCGCAGTCCTTGCCCGGCCCCGGGGTGAGGCTCCCACCCGGTTGCGGGCCCGTCGTCGACGACGGCGATGCGCAGCCATCCCGGCTCCCGACGGAGGATCACGCGGGCGCGTGTGGGGCCGGCGTGGCGGGCGGTGTTGGCCAGGGCCTCGGCCACGACCCGGGTAGCGGCCTGCGCCGTCGGAGCCGGGAGACCATCAGTCATCGCTGCGGCTCGGGCAGCGCCCGCATCTGCGCCGATGTGCGCCTCGGCGTCGAGATCGACGGTGACGCCGGTGCGGCGGGCCCTGCCGATCAGTTCCCGAAGGCTCTCGGCGAGACTGTTGACGGGGCCGGGGCCGGCTGCCGGTGTGTGTCCCGCCGGGATCGCTGCGAGCGCCCCGGGCGTCGGGGGCCTGTTTCCGTCGCGCAGGACGGCGAGCATGCGCCGCAACGCGTCGGTGGCCTCGCGGGAGGCGGTCTCGATGTCGTCGAGTGCGGTTCGCAGCCCGTCGGGGGTGGTCTCGAGTCGCCGGGCCACGGCGCAGCGCACGGTGATGGCGCCGAGGTTGCCGGAGACGGCGTCGTGCAGCTCGCGGGCGATGACGAGGCGGTCCTCGGCGACGGCGCGCGCGGCGGTCTCCTGGGTCAGGCGCCGTTCGTGGGCACGCCGGTCGCGCCGCCGCAGCCACAGGGAGGCGGCGACGAGCCCGGCCATGACGAGCAGTACCGTCATCTGGGCGCGCCGAGAAGGATCCGGGGAGTAGCCGACCAGGGTGCCCAGGCCAAGAACAATCACGGTCAGCCCGGTGATGGCGCGCCCGAGCGGCGAGTGGCGCGGTGGGACGTCGGGGGCTGGCACGCGGCCAGTCTAGGAAGGCGGCTCGGACGCTTCATCGAACCGGGGTCTGACGGACCTGGGTCTGATGTGGCGGGACCACCTCGGCTGGGCGGCCGATGCGCGCTGCCGCTCGGCGCGCTGGAGTTGGCCCATGATCGCTATTGAGAACCTCGTCAAGCGGCACGGGGCGCGGGAGGTGCTTCACGGCGTGAGCCTGGAGGCCCGTCCGGGCCGCGTCACCGGATTCGTGGGGCCGAACGGTGCCGGGAAGTCCTCAACCCTGAGGTGTCTACTGGGTCTGGACCGGGCCGACGGTGGGCGGGCGCTCATCGGCGGGCGCCCCTACCGCGAGCTGCGTGAGCCGCTGCGCACAGTGGGGGCGGTGCTCGACGGCTCGGGCGCGCATCCCTCGCGCACGGCCCGCGGTCACCTGGGTTGGGTGGCCGCGGGTGCGGGTATCAGTCGGCGTCGGGTGGCTGAGGTGCTCGACGTCGTCGGGCTGAGTGAGGCGGCCGGGCGGCGGGTGCGCACCTTCTCCCTGGGAATGGGGCAGCGCCTGGGGCTGGCGACGGCGCTGCTGGGTGACCCGGAGGTGCTGGTCCTCGACGAGCCGGTCAATGGCCTGGACCCGGAGGGGATCCGGTGGATCCGCAGGCTGCTTCGGCAGCGGGCCGATGCCGGGGGCACGGTCCTGCTGTCCAGTCATGTTCTGGCCGAGCTGGCTGAGGTGGCCGACGACGTTGTCGTCATCGCCGGCGGGCGGGTGCGGGCGGCCGGGACGCTGGAGGAGGTCGCGGCGGGTTACGCGAACCTGGAGGAGGCGTTCTTCTCACTGACCGCCCCGACCGGGGGCGCGGCCGGCAGTGGGGCCGGCCGGGCGGGCCGGGCAGAGCGCGAGGACGGGGGCCGCTCATGAGCGCGGCGACGGCGCTGGTGCGCTCCCTCAAGGCGGAGGTGCGCAAGACGGTGGGTCTGCCGGGGGCCTGGCTGGGGGTGGCGTTGGCGATCGTCCTGCCGCTCCTGATCGAGTACTACACGAACCATGACCTGGCGGCGCGGCTGGCGGCGGGCGACCCGGATGCGCCGGCGCGGCTGGGCGACGTCGGCGTCATCGGGCTGTACGTGGGGACGACGGGGATCGTGGTGCTGGCGGTGAGTGTGGTGGTCAGCGAGTACGCGAGTGACCCGCGCACGAGCGGGGCCTCCAGCGCTCCGCGTCAGGTGGCGACGACGATGCTGGTGCTGCCGCGGCGCGGGGCGTCGGTGGCCGCGAAGCTGCTCGTGGTAATGGGGGCAGCGACGGTGCTGCTGGCGGTGGCGTGGGCGGGGACTTTCGCGCTGTGCCGGCACCTGCTGGGGGCGAACGTGCCCTTCGAGTCGGTGCCCTGGTGGATGCTGACGGGGATCCTGACGTGGTGGGTGTTCTCGGCGATGGCGTCGATGACGCTGGCGATGGTGACGCGCAGCGCGCTGGTGTCGATGACGGTCCTCGTCGCGATGTCGACGATGCTCTCGCCGGGGGTGTTGCTCATCAAGTCCACCGATGCGGCCCGGTTCCTGCCGGACACGGCGGCGGTGCGGCTCATTGCAAACCCGACGACGCTCAACTACGACCGGCTCGTCGAGCTGCTGTCGATCCCGATGGCGGCCGCCGTCTGCGCGGCGTGGGCGGTCGGGTGCGCGGCGGTGTGCTGCTGGGTGTGGATGAGGCGGGACGCATGAGCGGGGCCGGTGCGACCAGCAGGGTGAGGGCCACCGCTGGGGTGGCGACCGTCTGGGGGCGGGCGCTGCGCGCGGAGCTGGTGAAGGTGGTGACGCTGCCGGCGATGTGGTGGTCGGCGGCGGTGGCGGGCGGGGCTGCGGTCGCCACGATGATGTCAGTTCTGCATGACGTGGTGGATAGGCGGGGCCTCGGTTTCGAGGAGGTCGCTCCGGTGTGGACGCTGGCGGTGCAGATCGGCTTCGTAGCGGCCGGGGTGGCCGCGGCTGGCGGCGAGCACTCCACGGCGCAGGGCATGACGAGTCTGCTGGTGACACCGGCACGGGGTCGGTTGGCGACGACGCGACTCATGGTACTGACTGGTACGGGACTGGTGGTGGCGAGCGTCCTGGTCGGGGCGAGTCTGGCGGCGTGTCCGGCGATGTCGACGGCGGCACTGTGGGCCGGCGGAAGGACCGCGGTCTGGTTGACGGCGGTGCTGCTGCTGTCGGCTGGGCTCGGTGCGGCGCTGCGCAGCGTTATCGGTGCCTCGACGGCGGCTGTGGTGCTGGTGATTCTGGCCCCGCAACTGGCCGTGTTCCTGGGCAACGCCGCCCGCTGGCTCCCCGGCCAAGCGGCCCAGATCTGGCTGGCAGCCGGCACATCCCGGGCGGACGTCACCTCTGCCGGACTCATCATCTTGGCCTGGACGACGGCCGCCCAGGCCGCCGGCATCGTCCGGCTGGTGCGGGCCGACAGATGAGGGTCAGGACGCCACAGGTCGCCCCAGCCACCGCCCACCAAAGTCCGAGCCGAAGCAGGCAACGGCGTTATCTCCCCTACTCGCGGGAATCAGTAAGAACACCCAGAACCGCCGACCACCCAGAAACTGGGTTGGCGCCATCAATAAATTCCGGTAAAACAATATCAAACGACACACTATCCCCCACTACATGCGCATGTTTGTGAACATCCGCACTACGAAGAAGATCAATTCGATCGTGACTCAGATCATACATCCTCACAAACCCTACTTGGAACGGACGTCGAAACGCTTCCTCTGACTTCAATCCGCGCACATCGAAAACATAGTTCTCACCACAATATCGGCAAGCTGACTGAATCAAGCCCTGCCAGACATGGTCAGAAAGCTCGCCTCGCATCCCCATCAGGACACCCTCGACCGTTCGCCCCTCCACGCCAACCGGCAACCAGTGAATACCCACAGAAAGCAGGAAAAGACGTGACTCGAACACATCATCGCCCACAGATACCCCTGACTCTACTTGATACCACCCCTGGATGTGGTGCCGACTGACCCCTTGCGTCGTGGCCTTAACTTCCACGCCAACGTCACCAAGCACAAAATCTCTACTGGATTGAGAGTGACCTGTCCACACATGACCAATCTCGTCGTCTGAAAAGCGCCGCGACCTGACCAGGCGTTCCAGCAACGAGAGTTCAGCGGCAAGGCCTGTGAGGGCATTCACCCTTCTGTCCCCGCTTTTAAATGCTAAAGCGATAAGACGTTCCGTAGCCGAAAATGCCTTCTGGGCATCTAGCTGAATACCCTGTCGTAAAAGTTCGACCAAAATTGCGGTAAACAGCGCGTCTACGTGCTCCCCAGCCGGAAACACGATTCGATTCGCACGCAAAACCCCGCCATCATCACTTCTCCAGACATTCAAGTCCAGCCGCCGAGCAACAGAGTCTACGCGAGATTCCAACGGCTCTTTAGAAATGAACAGTTCCAATCGACCCCGATGGTCGCGAGCATATGCAAGCTTGCGGCCATCACCGACCCAATGCACAAACCGTTGATCTCTCCCTTGAGCACGCCGGGCATCAGAGACTGCTTTCCTTAACACCTCAAATGTAGCACCAGTATCGATATCGTTACACATACCTATCTCCGATTTCTATTGTTAGCCGCACGTACATAGTCGGGCCCGCCCGCCGGGATGCTCATACCTACCGACAACGAAGCCTCACCCTCCCCTCGATCAATCAACTGGAAAAGTACGAGGCCTAGTTCTCCCTCACAACGAGTCCCATCTTCGAGCCTTCTGACAGGCTGATCCAATACAATTGCATCAAACACATCGTCTCCAGCATATCCATGCTCAATTGCACGCCTAGCCCCCCACTCTGCTTCCAGTTCGCAGCCAGAGACCTTCCTTCGCATCGGTTTGACCGGTACTCCATAGCGTGTCGACAACTCGAAAAACGGACCCACGTGTATAGACGCACCCGACCCATACCTCAAGCCAAACCGAAATCTAGGCTGTTGCATGTCCTTTGACGCAGAGTACTTAAGGTTCCATCGCTGAGGCGGAGTCTCATCAGTCATGAGTCCGTCTACCTTCCGTCCAATGCTGGCAGACCACAGTCTTAGGTAGGCAGCTAACGAGTATGGCGACCTACCTCCTAGGTAGACCTTTGCATCATTGACTGCCGGAGCACGATACAGGGGGAGGTAGCAGGATTCAGTTGGATGGATACCGACTAGTCTCGCAGCAGCATTCCATTTTTCAAGTTCATCTGCCTCCTGGCCGTGAAACTTGTATCTCAACTTATCAAGTACATCTGCCACGGTCATGATCGAATAACTCGCAGATGTCACCAGCCCGCCTGGGACACCCACAACACCTGCGTCTTCCGCAAGAAATAGATCTCTCACAAGGCGCTGATTCTCAATGTCGTCTGTTGGATGATTCATATACCGCACGACTGGCCTGCGTCCCGGCGAGAGCGTACTGGTCGTCAAGGACGACACCTTGCTGGTAGGACGAAAACTTCGTCCTTGAAGGACCACCACACCCGGGAGCCGAGATTCATCGGCACGCATCGCTAAAATTACCTGTTGACGGAGAACTCGATCAGCCTCAGCATACTCCGAGAACAAATTCAATTGTTCTCCGGTAAGGTACACGCGACAAAGATCTAATGTCCTTCCCCGATACCCGAACCACCTCTGCATCTGCATCTGAGTGTCGGCGACCGGGCTATTCGATGACCGGAGAAACACCGTCGTAAGCAGACCTTCCAAAGTCAGACCGCGAGACATCACGTTACCAGAAATAAAAATAGATGACTGGTTGACCGGAGGACGCCAAACTCCACAGCTGTCCGCTCGTGGATCGAACTGCGGTCTTTCATCTGAATCCGGACGACTATTGATGACGTCAATCCTAGTGCACGGAACGATTTCTTGCCTTATCACCTCTTCGACTTCGCTCCAGGTTGGTAAATCAACAATATCAAACCTATCGGCATACTCTTTCGCAATTTTCGAGGCCGAGATACGATACTCCTCATACTGATTTATCCAAGCCTGCCGTAGAGATTCAAGATCACTAATCACTCCTTCGCCGGTCTTTCCTCCGTCTCCATCCCACCAATAGGTAATTGCGTCCTTTACGCTGAAGTGATCGTCTAGGTCGGCTGAGGGGTGGATCAGCATCGACGTAACAGGGGCCACTTTATTTTTAATCTCACTGACCGAACTGAATGTCATACCGGCGGCAGTACTCGGGCCCAACTTTCCTGACCGAATCGTCGATATTGCTGCGGCTATGATGTAGGCCCGCAGTCCCCGTTTGAGTAGCTCTTCGTCAACGCACTCTATGGTGATAGACGCTGACCCATTTTTTCTACCTACGTCTGCAGCCGCATTCTCGTTATCATCGGGCGGAATAGATTCATCAATCAGGCTGCAGAAACAGTCTGCGAGAGGACCATAGAAGACATCTGCCCCGATATACCAGTTCCTTACATTTCCTCCATCGTACGTGATCTCCCGGGGACACAACATTCCGGACGCACCGGGTGTGCGTAGCGCCGCAACAAAGTCTTTCGGAACCAACGGATTCTCGCTGTTCTGAAGAAAGTTTGCCTGGGGCGTCGCCGTGTAGGCAATGTACGTAGAATAGACATGTTCTGCTTTGGTTCTCGTTGGCACCGCACTATCTGCCCAAAGATCGAGAATCCCGAACGGAATTCTCTTGATTTCTTGTAACGAATCACCATCAGGTTTCACCTGGTCGTCGGCTATGGAAGCGTCATCCGCCTCATCGTCAATAACGAGCAGATTGACGTCTACACCGCATTTGGCAGCAGCAGGGAATACGTTGTTGCTAAGAATACGACTCACCGAGGCAAGATGGTTGACCTCTTTCATCGCAACAAACACAATGGGAGTTCTTTTCCGAAATGCTCGTTCTGCCCGTTTTTCGTTAATGGCGTAGGCGCCCTTGACGGCATAGCGTTCACCTCCTGAACGCATAGACGGGATAAACACGCATTCCCCTAGCGACGAACTTCCCCCTAGAAGTTGAGAGCGCACTCGATCCATAGTCTGGCGCCATAATGCTGTCTGCCTACCAGCAAGTATAACAATGACATTCACACCCTTGTCGAGTGCGCGCGCCATGAATCCAATCATGGATGCCGTTTTCCCAGATTGAATAGCGCCAATGACGATTCCACTTCGATAGCGCGTGTTGGGCCAACGAGAATCGCCCGTAGGCAGAATGGCTCTGTCGCATATGTAGGCAGAATCATCCTTAATGACCTGCCCGCTGGGGTAGGCATAATTCTCGAGAACCTGATTATAGCGCTCCTGCCATCCTATGCTGATGCGCGTATATTTTTCTTCTGCCGAGACCTCCGGAAGAACCATGTACTCACCGATTCTCTTCGCAACTCAAGTATGCCAGTTCTGCAAGTCCAGATGTTCCATAGGTTCGCCGTATAGTATCGTCGGCCTCTTCCACAGAGATATCTAGAACCTCAAGGAATTCTTTTGCAACCTTCCCGATGAACTGCCACTGCTGTCGAGACTGAGTTTTGCTCGGTCGCTTCCATGCTTTAGAAGCCTCCTGAATCGCGTACACAGCATCATCGACATCGTCCTCCAACTTGTCTTTACGCACACTATAGGCGGCAGCTAGAGCGATAAATGAAGAAACCAACTGCAACTCTTGCCACCTGCTGCTGGTTTTAAACGGGGCACTCCACGTTTCGTCGGGAAGGATCTGGTGAGCATCAATCGCGCCATCGAGCATCTCCATGACCTTAAGAATACGGTGCCGGTCCCTCAGAGGATCACTTGGATTTTCCTGAATTCGTTTAAGAAGTGCGTTAATTTGGTTAGCCGTCGATCTTCCTCCTATGCCTCCATCTTCGACAAGGAGTGCAGCAACAACCCAGGACAACGCTTTGGTACGTTTGTATCCCGCGGTTTTCATTGCATAAGTTCCGTTGGCGTCTCCCAACGCTTCACCTGTCGAAGAAATTTGTTCCCATGACTCCATGAGGAATGGGGCGACCTTTTCAGGTTCATCAGCATCTCCGCTCGTTACCAGCAGCGCTCGCATGAAATCTAGCTCATGATACGCAGCATTCCGAATCTCTTCGGCGTTGAGACGTTTACCCTGCCGATTGTATAGACTGAACACCTCATGGATTTGCTTGCTGGATGCTTCGCTGTAGATAATTACGGGGATGCGGTACTTCGACTGCCTTTCGAAAAGGTCTCTGACCTTTTTAGTTTCGTCCGCAACCGGAATTGTCAGCATTCGAATTTCTGAGTAGTATCTCCCCTGTACCTGCTCTAGTTCACCCATCAACGTAGATCTGCTTCCCTTTCTGAGAGGAAATGGGAAGTACATAGCCCGCTCAACCGCTGTAGTCAGTCTCGTTGTTTCATGAGAACGCCATTGCTTTTTGAAACTGTTGGCGTAATCGCTTTGGAAACAATCGATGAGATCATCTTCGTCGACTCCCCACTTCTTGGCTTTGCCTCTAACGTTGTCCAGGGCTCGTGGGTGTGAAGCCGTGAATCTAAGGATGGAGGTCAAGCGTTGCTTTCCATCAATGATCTCAAAGTGATCCCCCTCATTATCATTTGTCTTCAGCAAGATTACAGATGGAAGTGGGATTCCTCTGAGAATAGACTCAATAAGTAGCTGTGCGTCTCCTGTCGGCCAAACATCTGCTCTTTGGTAAGAGGGGGATAGGTTGAGGTCTTCCTCATTTGCATGCTCACGAAATTCCGTAATAGGCCAGACGCTGGCTTCGGCTATAATAGGTCCGCTAGTCTCTACTTCTTGTGAGTCTTCGACGTCTTCCCATTTTTCAACCCATTCAGCCGAAGCTGTCGCCAACGTAACAGTGCCTTCGGTCTCGTCTTCTAGGGCGTCGATGAACTCCTCACGTAATTCGTTTGCCTTCTCTAGTCTATTCAGTAGTGTCGTCAGAAGCTCTTCAGTGGACGCGTTTTCTGGATTCTTCAGTCCAAGCAGTTTTGCCAATGACCGATCCGCAGCCTCTGTCGAAGTTGTGTCGATCTCTTCAGGAAGATGTAGCCACCCCTGCACATCGACAAGAAGACTGCGCCAAGATCCTTCTGTCATTTCAGCGACTGAAACGGAATCTGTGCCGCTGGTTACCTCCACTCCCTTTGGGGTTAGCCCAGGTTGCATCAACCCCTTAATTTGTTCAAGAATGTCTACTTCCAATTCTGAGATTGCTTCTTGCATGCTCGTCTCCTCAATGTCGTTCCATTTTGGTGCCGGATTCAAGGCCATGATGTCGCGCACAAAGGCCCGCCACGGTCGCCTACCCGATTTCAACTGTAACTTCACAGCGGAATCAATTAGTAGATTCAGTCCTTTTAATGTCACCGTGTCACCCGAGGACACACAGTCCGCGCCCCAGGTAACTTGCAGTCGTTCGGCGATGAGTCGTCCGCATTCGCCTTTCCCGGCAACATCGTCGAGTTCAAGGCCAACGAATCGCCCCATTGACACTAGCGCCGATTTCTTTTCCTTACTTCCAGGGCCCAGCGGCTCAGCTGGCTGATTCCCGAGAAAGTACATCCTCGCGACAGCATTAGCTTTGCTAGCAGCACTTTGGTAGCCGGATAACTGAGTACTGCTCATAGACTCATCAACATCCATTGTTGATTACCTTAGTTGATAGGGACAGGTGTGGTTAGAACGGCATGGCTAGTATGATTGGTTTTGCCCATGATGCTGGGACGAGCGGTTGGGTGACCTCATTAATTCCTTCAGTTGGTTGATTTCGGTCCGTTCTGCTGAACTGCGGTTGGTCCAGCTACGCTCTACACTGATTCTGCCTCCTGGGCTTTTGAGCGTTGCGTTGCAGATGCGTCAGCCTGGATCGTAGTCCTGTTGAGCCCGCTTCACCGGATGTTGACTAGAACGTAGCTGAGCACCCCAACAGGGGTCCGTTTCGTTAGTATGGACAGATCTTACGATAAGTGCGATCGGTACAGGATGGCCATCAGCAACCACACTGTTGCCCTTACAGCGAGTCACCTCTGCAGTCGCGTGTTTTTGTCAGTATTCATCTGGTCCGCGCCTATTTGTTGCGCTCCGACAGCCTGGTGCGATCCGTGGCCATGCTCGGCAGCGCATCGCAATACTCGACATATAGGCGACACCTTTCAGTAACGACTTTGTGATCTTCTGCAGTTTCGTGAGGTCGGGCCGGCTTTTGGCTCTCAACCGGCTAAGCTTATTCCGTGCCTACCATCCCCTTCTACTACGTTGACCTGTTCGCGGGTATCGGGGGTTTCCACGCGGCCCTGTCTGGGATGGGCGGCCAATGCACCTACGCGGTAGAAATCGACAAGGACGCCGCCCGCATCTACGAGCAGAACTGGGGCATCGGTGCCCTCGGCGACATCACAGTTGATGCGGGCGAACACGGTGTTTCCGAGAGGATCCAGCCCCACGACATCCTCGCCGCCGGGTTCCCATGTCAGCCCTTCTCTAAGTCCGGCGCCCAGGCCGGGATGCTGGACGAGGTGCGGGGCACGCTCTACTTCAACATCCTCAAGATCGTCCAGGAGCGCCACCCCACGGTGCTTCTCCTCGAGAACGTTCGGAATCTTGCCGGACCGCGCCACGCCCACGAGTGGGAGGTCATCGTCGAGTCCCTGAGGGAGGAGGGGTATCGCGTCGCAGACACCCCCGCCATCCTCTCGCCACATCAGCTCGGACCAGAGCGGGGAGGGCGGCCCCAGGTCAGGGAGCGAGTCTTCATCACCGCCACCTACGACCCCAACGGCATCGAGTCAACGGAACCCCAGCCTGTGGCGAGGCCTAGAGAGCTGTACGCGGATGGGCCAGTCGACTGGCAGATAGATGACTACCTGCTCGCTGACGTAGAGGGCTACGACCTGTCGGATGCCGAGAAGGACTGGATCTACGCCTGGGACGACTGGGTGCAGCGGTTTCGCCACCACAATCCGGGGAAGAAGCTACCTGGATTCCCCATTTGGGTCGATGCGTGGCAGACAATCGAGGACCTGGAGATCCAGATCGAGTCGGGCGAGCTCGATGACGTTCCCGCCTGGAAGATGAACTTCCTGCGCAAGAACGCGCAGCTCTTCACCGGCAACGCGGCCTGGTGCCAGGCATGGAAGACCACCTCTGGCGTGAAGAACTTCCCGCCGTCGCGCCGCAAGCTCGAGTGGCAGGCACAGGACATCGAGTCTCTCTGGGACTGCCTCATGCACTTCCGCCCGTCCGGTCTGCGCGCGAAGCCGCCCACCTACGTTCCCGCACTTGTCGCCATCACACAGACCAGCATCGTCGGTAAGAAACGTCGCCGACTGGCACCTCGGGAGGCCGCCCGCCTTCAGGGGTTCCCCGATGAGTTCTCCTTTGCCGGCCAACCTGACGCCAAGACCTACAAGCAGCTGGGAAACGGCGTCAACGTAGGCGTGGTCTGGAACGTGCTCAAGATGCACTGTGAGCGCGACCGCCACATCCTCGAGTCGACAGCGTCCGGCCGCCGTATCCTCAATGCGGTAGATGCCGCTCCAGCAAGTCCTGATGAGGCGGTCCGCAAGCTACTGACGAGGTGATGTATGCAGCCTGCGATATCGGATGATGCCTCGTCCGACCCGCTGCACGCTCCCGAACCGGCACGAGACAAGCCCGCCGATCCGAAGGTGAGCACTCGCTACTCCAACCTGTCACGGCGTGACACCTCCCCTGAGATGGAACTGCGGCGAGCGCTGTGGCGGATAGGACTGCGGTATCGGGTGCAGTACAAGGTCCCGGGGATTCCACGTCGCAAGGTCGACATTGCTTTCCCCGGGAAGAAAGTGGCAGTACAGGTCGATGGCTGCTTCTGGCACGGCTGCCCTGAGCACGGGACCATGCCCGGCCGGAACTCCGAGTGGTGGAGGTGGAAGATCGCGAGGAACCAGGCCCGCGACCGTGACACCGATGAGAAGCTCAACGCCCTTGGATGGACGGTTATCCACATCTGGGAGCACGAGGACTCTGACGATGCAGCAGGGCTCGTAGCCCACGCAGTCACCGCAGCGACCAAGGACCACCAGAGATCCGCTGAAGCCCGGGCCGAGTAGATGGGTACCCGGCGGCAGGGTTCCAGACGAGGCTGCTTGTGTGGAATCCCGGCAACTACTTGTCCTCACGGTAAGGGCTCGAACCAGCGTCAGTCGGCAGCCCAGTCACCTCAGGCAGTGTCAGCGAAGCCTTAAGCCCACGGGCCGCTCCCAGCCGATGTGCGCCGTTCGCGACGCCTGGACGTTGCGAACGACGCACATGGAGCCGGGGAGACTCTCGCGCCACCACCGCTCGAGACGGCAGACCTCGACGGGACCTTACTTGATTTCGCAGGCGACGCCATCCTTGTCTCGATCCAGGTCCTCGCGATACCCGGGATCACCTCGGTACAAGGGAGCAGCGCCTGCTGCCTTTGCAGCCTTGCAGTTGGGGTAGTACGTGCTCTCCTGCTTCGGCTCCGGAGCGGGTGCGGGAGCCGCCCCACCACCGCCACCCTGCGTATCCGCCTCCGGCGTCGGCTCGGGCTCCTGCGTCTCAGGCGGCGTCGAGGGCTCGGGGGGCGGGGCCTGCGTCGTCGGAATCGGCGACGGCGTAGGACTCGGGGTCGGGGATGGGGTGGGACTCGGAGTAGGCGACGGAGAGGGAGTCGGAGTGGGTGACGGCGACGCCGAAGCAGTCGCCGTCGGCGAGGGTGCCGGTACCGGCGAGTCCACATCGTCAGCCACGGATGGAACCCCGCACCCGGCCAGGCCGGCGCAGGTCGCCATGGCAAGGGCCGCAGACACCGACCTCAGCGTCACCTTCTGGCGACAGGACATCGGAGTTGCCGGCCGACCAGCACCGGCGTGGAACGATCGCAAAAAGACGGAGTAGACAGGAAAATTCTTCATGAGAGCCTCGAAAAGGAAAAGTGAAAGACAATGCGTTACGCCACGTCATGCCGCATAGCACTCGACGCGGCATGACGGGACACGCGAAAATGAGATCTGGAGTAGCAAGAGCCGACATTGGCTCGCCGCAGCAATAGTCAGGCCTTACTTATTTTGATCGCAGGCGATGCCGTCCTTATCCCGATCCAGCTCGGGCCGATAGCCAGGGTCACCCTTGTACATCGGTGCAGCCCCGGCAGCCTTGGCGTCGTCACAGTTGGCGTAGAACTCCTTCTGAGGCTCAGGCTCGGGGGTCGTCTCCCCCTGGGAGCCCTCTCCAGAGCCCGAGTCACTGCCACCGAACCAGCCGCTCCCGCCAGACGAGTCGTCCGTCGGCTTCGCAGCGGGCTCCTCAGCAGGCGCCTCCTCGGAGTCAGCGGAGCCGTCACTGCCGGAGTCCTGCTGCGACTCGGCCGGCGCAGTCGAAGACGGAGCATCACTGCTGGTGCTGGCGGTGTCGTCACAGCCGGCGAGCCCGACGCCAAGAACCAGGGCGAGGAGCAGGGGAGCCGAGGTCCTCAACAGCCCCCGCCGCTTCGACGTCGAGGAAGACACTGATGAAACAGACGAACGGGAAAATATGGGAGGAATAGGGGACAAAAAGGGCGCGTTCACGAGAGCCTCGAGTCAGGAGAAGGGATGGTGGGCGGCTAGCCGATAGAATTGAAGCACTCCAGAGGCAGTAATAACTCACGCAGCCATAAAATGCAATCGCATTGATACACACATTTTTCACTGTTGCTGGGAGTAGAAACTGAAATGCGACTGCTTGACAATTGTCCCTTATTTTTACGCTTAGTGCACAGTCTTCCAACCCCACGACAGCCGACCACACATGCGCTCAGGCAGCTCAGCAAGGCTTAGAGAGTCGAACCGGAGTCTGACGAACCAGGGTCCGAGGGGCGCACCGAGGCTCAGCCGCCGGGGCGATGTGGCTCACAGGCCGGCCGCCCCACACTTCCGGCCATGAGCACCTCCCGCACGTCCCTGCCCCAGCAGACGCCAACCGCCTTCGGAGTACCGAATCCTTCGCCGTCGGACTCTGCTCCGGTCTCGGCTCCGACCGCAAGCACCCGGCCCGACCGACTGAGCACCGTCGCGCTGGTCATCTTCACGAGCGTCTACGCCTTCTTCTTCCCCCTCCACCTCGGTCACTTTCTCATCCCTGGGGACGCCGGCCCCGCAACCGGCCTCGCGCTCTACATCGCTCTCTTCGCCGTCGGTTGCGTCGCTTTCCGCCACCCGCTAGCCCGGGCCGCCCGTCAGGTTGCGGCCCGTAAGCGGCGGGCCGTCCTCACTCTCATCGTGGGCGGACTCGCCACCTTGGTGATCGAGCTCGTCGGCGGCCTGGCGTCCTCGGCCCTGCTCAACCTCGCCGGCCTGTCCGGAACAATCCTGCAGAATGACGCCAGCGTTGCCGAAGTCATTCAGATGTTCCCGCCGATCATCATCGTCGTCGTGCTCGGGATCGTGGGGCCGATTGTGGAGGAGATGTTCTTCCGTCAGCTCCTCATTGGGCTCATCAAGCGCTTCGCACCGACCTGGGTGGCTGTTGTCGTCTCCAGCGTCCTGTTCGGTGCGCTGCACATGCACTCGTTCGCGCTCTCCGAGGTACTGAGCGTCATCCCGCACGCCTTCTTCGGGCTCAGCTGCGGGCTGCTCTATGTCAAGACCGACCGCAACCTGCTCTACCCGGCGAGCATCCACTGCCTCAACAACCTCAGCGCCTTCCTGACCCTCCTCCTGCACTGAACGCATCACACTCACCTTCCGCTCCGGGCCCGTTCCAGCTCGTTCAACGCGCGGGCCGACGGCGCCCGGAGTACTATTTCGGTATGTCGCGAAATACCGAATCAGGAGTCTTCGCCGCCCTGGGGCACCCCACACGGCGCGCGATCCTGGCCTTTCTGCGCGATCACGACTACGTCAAGGTCGGCGAGATCGCCGACGCCGTCGGCGTCTCAGGATCAACCCTGTCGGGCCACCTGCGCACGCTGCGCGAGGCCGAGCTGGTCGACACCCGTCGCCGCGGCACCGAGATCCAGTACCGCGTCAACCTCACCCTCATTGACGAGGCCATGCTGCTGCTCGCCTCCCTGGGCGGCACGCTCAAAGCCCCCGATCCCACCGTCCGCCTCGCTCAGGAACGGAGAGAACCATGACAACCGAGAACCGCCCAACTCGTTTTCCCGCCGGAGTTGTTATCGCTGCGGCGATCGCCCTGGCCTTCATGATCGCCTGGAGCGCCGTGCACTGGCCGGAGATGGCGCCCACCATCGTCACACGGGAGGCCGGCGGCAGCCACGGCGCGAGCATCATCCCCCGAGGCTTTAGCGCGTCGGCAATGCCGGTGACCCTCGTGCTGGTCTCCTCACTGATGGCGATCAGCCCCTGGGTGAACACGAAGTTCTCCTCCCTCACCAGCATGCCAATGCCCCGCTACGACCGCAGTGCCGCACGGGTCCGCACCGCGACGCAGGCCGGGCTTTGCCTAGTGATGTGCGCCATGCACGTCTTCGTCGTCGGCCTCCACACGGGCTCCGAGACCTCCGCGCTCACGCTGGTGGCGATGAGCCTGGGCGCCCTGCTGGTCCTTCTGGGCATCTATCTCCCCATCGCGCAGTCCGACGTCGAGACGAATGACTCCTGGCTCAATGCCCTCATCGTCGCTCAACGCTCGATGAGCCGCAGCGCGGGCATCTCGATGGTCGTCGTCGGCCTGGCCACGATTGCGGGCACCACCGCCAGCCCGTGGCTGGGTCTGGCGATCGGAGGCAGCGGAGCAGTAGCCATCACCGTGACCCTTCTGGTTGCCTCCCTGGTCAGGGCCATGCGTTTGAGCAGGCCACGGCACCGCCACCCGTAAGCCGCAGTCACATATCTGCAGCGTCGACGCACCCACCGAGATGTCCCAGAGGGTTCGCATGTTGCAACGACATAAGCAATAGCCTCAACACCACCACAACATCCCCTCGTGTTGTCTGATGTCCACAGGACGGCGCACACCCGCCCACCTGGCCAAGGAAAGACAGAAGAAGCAGGAAGGGAGGAGGCACAGAGCAACGACAAGAACACCTCGGGAGACATCATCCATAGCATCGGGCGGCGGCCAGTAAGGCTGCCTAAGGACTGGTCACCGCCCGAAGGGCCGGTACCCGACCGGCCATTCCACCGCGGGGGAGACGGCACGTGCTTCAATCGAGGCATGGCAGTCGTCTCCCCCGTTCCGGTTCCGGGCCCCGTGCCCGGCGAGTCCGTCCTGACCGAGTCCGATGCCTCGCTGCTGTTCGGCGGGGCACGCACCGCCTACACCTTCACCGACGAACCGGTGACGGACGCCCAGCTGCGGGCGATCCACGAGCTGGCCAAGTGGGCGCCGACAGCGGTCAACGCCCAGCCGTTGCGGGTGGCGGCCGTGCAGTCCCCCGCCGCCCGGGAGCGGATACTGCCCTGTCTTCCTCGCGGCAATCGCGAGCAGGCCGCGGGGGCGCCTCTCACCCTCGTCTGCGCAGCCGATCGGTCCTTCGCCGGGTCCCTACCGCGGCTGCACCCGCGCGGCGAGCGCTACCAGCGGCTGCTGGAGGAGGGCGGGGCGGAGATGCGGGCGCGTTGGGCGCGCACCTCAGCACTGATCCAGACGGCCTACGTCATCCAGGCGATTCGCGCCGTCGGGCTGGCAGCCGGCCCCATGAACGGCGATGACGCCGAGGCATTGGCGGCCGAGTTCTTCGCCGGTCAGGACGTGGAGGTGCTGCTGGTCATCAACGTCGGTCACCCAGGGCCAGACGCCTACCAGGAGCGCAACCCGCGCCTGCCCTTCGAGGAGGTCTATCAGGTGCTATAGCCCAACGGGTCGATCGCGCCCAGGCCTCGGGACCGGGCGGCGTCGGCCAAGCGGGCGTCATGAGTCAGAACCGTGACCGGGTGGCGAGGGTCGTCAAGCAGCGTCGCAGTCGCCAGGTGAATCGCCTCAAGGGACGTGAGCTCACCAGTCAGGGCGCTGCGCAACGCGCCGAGCTACCCCCTGGTGTAGTGGGCGACGTAGTCGATCTGGATGTCGGAGACGGCCGGAGTGAGCGGGCCGGGGACACCGCCGTCGACGGTCTCGTACCATTGGGCGTTCTTGTCGTTGGGATCCATCGCCCCGCTCTGGACCCCGAAGAACATCCGCTTGCTGGAGATGTTCTCACCGACGTCGTCCCGAGTGATCCGGCCCCACTCCTGACCGTCGAAGGTGAAGGCAATGTACTCGTCCTCCACGATGACACCGTACGTGTGCCAACCACCCATGTCAGGGTTATCGCGGCTCACTTGTTTCTGCTTGTGTCCCTTCGGAGTGGCATCACCCCAGTGGTAGGTGCCCACCACCGGCGGACCATGGAAGCGCCCCTCGACGAAGTCGATCTCCGGCGGTCACTCCTGGTCCTCGGGCCACAACAGGATCGCATACCCGATGCCCTTTGCCCGGGGGAACTTGGCGCGCACCTCCCACCGGCCGCGCGAAGCCGCGAAGACCTTGTTGGTCGAGGCACCACCGGCGCTCCACTGACCATCCTGGTACTGGGTGCGGATGATGAGCTCGCCGTTCTGGGTGAAGGAGTCCCTCCTCAACCTCATGCCCATGGCCCCCTGGCCGACAGGCTTACCGCCGTATTGCTCCCAACCAATGTCTTCAATAGAGGCATCAAAACCCTCGAAGAAGTCGACGTTCCAGCCGTCGATCTCGACCTCGGAGCGCCCCCGACCCGAGCCCTCGGAGGGCTGCGAGGGCGAGGCGGTTGCGGCGTCGGACGGGGAGGCGGCGGTCTCGCTCGGCAAGGCGGAGGGCTCACCGGACGGGGCAGCAGTGGTCGTCTCCCCCATGCTCGACGACGGTGCCGCCGGCACGGAGGCATTACCGGCCGGCGGCACCGAGGCCGCCGCACTGGCCGGGCCGCCGGGGGATGCCTGCTCGGTGCCGACACTGGTCGACAGAGCAGCAGCCCCCGGGCCCGCACCCTGGGGCTGGACTGGGAAGCAAGCGGTGACCGTCGCCACGGCGAGACCCGCGGTCATGAGGAGCTGGGTTGCTCGTGCGGGTTTCACGGTCGTCTCCTTTGATGCGGGAACCCTTCCAGCAGATACGAGAAGCCTAACCAGTCGGTAGTTATCGGACAAGACACCCGCGCTTATGAGAGGTCAGCGTGGCGCCGCGGCCCCGCCCGCCGCTACGGCCGGACGATCGAACTGTCATCACTGACGTAGGCGACTGCAAGCCGATGCGTCCAGGCCATCTGGCCGACGATCTTGACGAGCGCGTTCGCATCCGACCAGCCGACACCGACGTAAATGAAGTCAGCGCCGATGGTGTAGTCGGCGACCGGCAGCCCTTCGGCCTCCCGCTCCTCGAGCTCCTCCTCGCTCAGCGCATCGGGGCCGTTGAACGGAGGGAAGACGCGTATGAGGTCTCGGTAGAAGGACCTGATCGCCGGGGTAGAGCCCTCGGTGGTGTAGTAGTCGCGCGGCTCCTCCCAACGGGAGATCTGTTCCCACCACTGCGGGAATTCCTCGTCTGAGACCGCCGCCGGCTCGAAGATCAGGATGTCGTAGCTCATGCCCCGAGGCTAGTAGCGCACCCACCGCCCGACCATGGACACCGCTCCCCACAGCGATCCCCGACGGCGGCCCACCGCCTCCGCTGGGAGATGGCGGGCCACCGTCGGGCACCGGGACGCAGTGCTCAGAGCACGTAGGGGTCGTTCATCGGGTCGGTCAGGGTGGTCGGGTCAGCCACGTTCGTGTCGCGGCCTGCCGGACCGAGGTTCGCGGCCGAGGCGGGGGCCGCGGGCGACGTCGGGACATCGAGCTCGGCGTTGGCGCGGTTGCGCGCGAGCCACAGCTCGTAGGAGTCGGCGGTGGCGCCGCTGAGGTCCACGCTGTCGATGTCGATGCCCAGAGCCTGGGCCACACCACGGCCGTAGTCGGGGTCCGCGTGGTAGCAGTTGAAGATGTGGCGGTGCTTGATCTGCAGGGTCGAGTCACCCATGGCGCGGGCGGTGTTCTCGCACAGGACGAGCTGCTGCTCGGGCGTCATGGCGCGCCAGAGCATGCCGGGCTGGGTGTAGTAGTTGTGGTCGTCCTCGCGGAAGTCGTACATGGCGACGTCGCCTCCGGCCTGGACGGGCTCGGAGAGCTCGCGCGAGTCCTGCCAGTTGCCGTAGGAGTTGGGCTCGTAGGCGTTCTGGGACCCGGCATTGCCGTCCACCCGCATGGCGCCGTCGCGGTGGAAGCCATGGGGGCAGGCGACGCCGCGCGGGGAGTTGACCGGAATCTGGTGGTGGTTGACGCCGAGGCGGTAGCGCTGGGCGTCACCGTAGGAGAAGAGGCGGGCCTGGAGCATCCGGTCCGGCGAGTATCCGATGCCGGGCACGATGTTCTGGGGCGTGAAGCCGGCCTGCTCGACGTCCTGGAAGTAGTTGTCGGGGTTCCTGTTGAGCTCGAGGACGCCGACTTCCTGGAAGGGGAAGTCCGCCTTGGGCCACATCTTCGTCAGGTCGAAGGGGTTGAAGTCGGTCAGGGCCTCGGCCTGCTCAACGGTCATGGTCTGGACGTACATGGTCCAGCGGGGGTACTGGCCCTTCTCGATGGACTCGTACAGATCACGCTGGTTGGACTCGCGGTCCTCGGCAATGACGGTGGCGGCCTCCTGGTCCGTGAGGTTGGCAAGACCCTGCTGGGAGCGGAAGTGGAACTTCACCCAGGTGCGCACGCCCTCGGCATTGATGAAGGAGTAGGCGTGCGAGGAGAAGCCGTGCATGTAGCGGTAGGACAGCGGGATGCCGCGGTCGGACATGGTGATGGTCACCTGGAGGAGCGACTCGGGCAGGCTGGTCCAGAAGTCCCAGTTGGTGTTGGGGCTGCGCAGGTTGGTGCGGGGGTCGCGCTTGACGGCGTGGTTGAGGTCGATGAATTTCTTGCCGTCGCGGAAGAAGAAGACGGGGGTGTTGTTGCCGACGACGTCCCAGTTTCCCTCGGAGGTGAAGAAACGCATGGCGAAGCCGCGGATGTCGCGCTCGGCGTCGGCGGCCCCGCGCTCGCCGGCGACGGTGGAGAAGCGCATGAAGAGCTCGCACTGGTTGCCCTCGGCGGAGAAGATCGCGGCGCGGGTGAGCTGGGGGATGGCGCGGGTGACGGTGAAGGTGCCCCAGGCGCCTGAGCCCTTGGCGTGCATGCGGCGCTCGGGAATGACCTCGCGGTTGAAGTGGGCGTGCTTCTCCAGCAGCCAGGCGTCCTGGAGGGCGACGGGGCCGCGAGGCCCGGCGGTCATGGAGTCCTGGTTGTTGTAGACGGGCGAGCCGTTGGCCATCGTCATGCGGCCCTGGCCGACGGCGTTGTTGCGGCTGGGCAGGTGCTCGCCGAGGCCGGCGCGGGACATGGGGCAGCCGGCGGGAGCACCGTCCTGAGGGGTCTCGGGCAGGTTGGTGTCGTTCATGAGTATCTCCTTGCTCGGCCAGCGGGCCGGGGTGTCGCGACGCGCGAGGTGCGCCTGAGCCGGTCAGGGCGCCGTGGGTACTGCTGACCGCTGTCAGCCGCGACGACGAGATGACCGCCTGTCAGCAACTATAGCCGAACAATAAGGAGATGTCTCAGTAGTTGCTCCACTGAATGGGATCACTAATGTGTAGGTGGGTGTCGGCCGCCGCGCTCACGCGGCCGGTTTCACCTTGTGGCGTGCTGGACGACGTAGTCCACCCGGACGCTGGAGGCGGGCTGCGCCGGCTGGTCCGGTGGCCGCACGATCGCTCCGTCGTCGCTGACGTACGCCACGGCGAGCCGGTGCGTCCAGGCGAGCTCGCTGACGGTCGTCACCAGCGCATTGGCGGCCGACCAGCTGACACCGACGTAGACCAAGTCTTCGCCAATGGTGTAGTCGGCGACCGGCAACCCCTGGGCGAGACGCGCATCGACCTCGTCATCACTCAGCGCGTCGGGGCCGTTGAACGGTGGGAAGGTGCGGATGAGGTCGCGGTAGATGGACCTGATCGCCGGGGTGGAGCCGTCGATGGTACTGAAGTCGCCCGGCTCATCCCACTGAGCGACCGCCTGCTCCCACCACCGGGGGAAGTCCTCATCGGTCGCGCAGTCCGGCTCGAAGATCAGGAGGTCGTAGCTCATGCTTCGAGGCTAGAAGCGCGCCCCGCCAACGACCATGAACACCGCTCCCCACAACGACCTCCTCCATCTACGAACGCCAGGCTGGTAGCGGACAGCCCCTCATCCCGACGACCGCCGTGTTACGCGCCTCAAAAAGCCCAACAACGCTGGACTTCGACGCCGAGTATCATGAGCAACATAACAATTCGCCCACCTCACCATAGGTCGTTCTCATAAAAGGGGGACCCATGGCTTCACAGCCGACAAGCCGCACCACTCGCACATCCTCAAAAAAACTAGTGCCCACCGTCGTTCAGGCGGCCACGGACCTCCTGGAGAACAAAGGCGTGCAGGCGGTAACCATCCGCGCTGTGGCAGCGCAGGCACACGTGTCGCCGGCCAGCATCTACAACCACTTCGGGGACAAGCAAGGCATCCTCGATGCTATTGCCGAGCAACACTTCTCCGTCATGGTCAGTCGATTGCGCGAGATAGCAGAACAAGATCCTAAAACTCGCCTCCGTCAAGCAGGCATCGTCGTTCGCCAACTCATGCTGGCCACCCCTCAAGCCTATGAACTGATGTGGGTCACTCGCCCGGGACCTGCCGCTCACGATGCTTTCACACAACTCATCCACATCGTCCAGTACGGGCAAGTGGCAGGTGTCTTCATCAAAGATGACCCAAGAAAACTAGCTGAAGCAATATGGGCCAGCGTTCAAGGTGCGATATTCATTGAATGGCAGCACCAATCCGCTGCGCGAAGCTCTTCCGATCACGTAACAACACTCGACGACGATGCCTACAATATTCTTCTAGACGTCGTCATTCGCGGAATAAGCCGAAGTTGATATAACCGCCTCATGGCATGATATAGATAACCATCCAGGTAAGAAACGGGGTGTGCGGGGCTCCCGACTAAGGCGATCGAGAGCCCCGCACGAGTAGATCAAAACTCGATCTACTTGCGGACGAGTTCCTCTTCTCGACCGCGTTGACCGAGGAACCTCCAGATCACCTCGGCCAGCTCCATATCGGAGTCCAGGACGGCCATCCGAAAACGACCACACCCATTCTCCTTGTCTGCGTTCGCCACGGCGGGACGGGAAAGCAGACGCAAGCCTTCTTCAGGAGAGTCGGCTGCCGCCAGGTGCAAGCTCGTCGACATTGATGCCGATTCGCCATCCGACTTCTCGTCATATGAGAGTACTGTGCCATAGACGCCCACGCTGTACCCAAACTTCCGACCTGACTGAGCAACAGTAGCTTGCTCACTCCAACCGGAGTCGTTTTGAGGAGTGGCCATCGTCTCGAGCACCCAACCAGCATTCGCCGAGTTACTGAATCCTCCGTCATGTTCGACCTCTGAAACAGTCTTCACCTCAACAACAGCCAAGACCTCCTCTGGATGCTTCCGCGCCCACTCAAGAGAGCGCACGAGCATAACGGAAGCGTTACGGCCTTGAGACGCCAAGCCTGCAGCTCGATGCACACGGGACCTCGACGCAAAAGCGGAACCCACGATCATCTGATCGCACTCCCCTGCATCAAGATAGCGAGCCGCGAGGTCAACAGACGCCGCAAACGATGCTTCTCCGGCATCCAAGACCATTGATGGCCCACGAACATCGAAGACATTAGCAAGACGGCCGGCAACAATGTTGTCCATATACCCCGGCAGAGACGCCTCTACTGTTGCAGGAATAGACGAGGCAATCTTTTCAACACCAGAGACTACGGTTTCGATGTCTCGACTGTCCACACTTTGAGTGGAACGCAGCGCTGAAACAACTTCAGGAAGTCTGATCTTGAACGACCGACGAGCGAGAACCTCAAGACCCGCAGGCTGCCCTAGCACTATCCCACAACGATCCGGATCAATCTGCCTTTCAGCAAGCAAGCGCCTTGTCGCCTCCAGGGCCAGACGCTGTGCGCCATCCATATGCGGAACCAGGACCGGAGGAACCTTAAAATAGCGCCAGTCGAAGTCAATGTCGTCATCAAGAAGTGTACCATTGTCCATGGCAGTCGCCTGACAGCGCCCGGTAGCGACAATAGCTACGGCTCGGCCGTTCCCGGATGGCCGCACAGCGTCAGACTCCGCTCTTACGAGATTGGCGTGGTACTGCTTATCAAACTGCTCAACGCAGACCGACGAGTTCACTCCACCAAAACCGAATGCATTGACCAACGCTCTACGAGGCCGGGAATCACTAACAGGCCATGTAGCAGACTCTCGATGAAGAGCAAAAATGTCGGGATTCTCCCTGATGAGCTTGTGAGGTGTCTTCACGCCATGAACAGGCGCGAAGCACTCATGCTGCATGCAAAGCAGAACCTTAACAAGATTGGCTATGCCTGCAGCCGGGAAACCATGCCCCGTAAGTGACTTAACCGACCCTAAAGATACTGGACCTGAGCAACGACCGGAAGCGATTTCCTTGACAGAAAGCAGCTCCTCCGTATCTCCCGCCTTTGTTCCAGTTGCATGCGTCTCGATATGATCGATATCATCAGCAACGAAGTTACCGCCCTCCATTGCCTGCCTCATGGCCGACACCTGGCCTCGCATGTTAGGGGCATATATTGCCCTACCACGACCATCAGTACGAGTCGCGCTACCACGGATCACTCCATATACCGTCATCCCATGCTCTAGTGCATAGGCTAACGGGCACAGCAGCACGGCTCCAGCACCCTCGCCGGGAACAAGCCCCGAAGCGTTCTCATCCAAGGGTGTCGAGTCAGTTTCCGAGAGACCACCAATTTTGGAGAAGCTGACGTTTCCTGTGATCGCCATGTTCGCCATTGCCCCAACGGCAAGAACAAAAGGAGAGGTACGATCATGTAGATAACGAGCAGCCGCGTCAACGACCAGCAAACCGGATGCACAAGCTCCATCGACAACAAGAGCCCTATCTTGCAAACCAAGTAACGTGGCGACCGGATGCGCAAGAGCAGACGGGACCACTCCGACAGAATCGGCATTAGCATCCACTACCGGAAGTGAATGATCGAGGCTGGCCTCGTAGGGCCGACGTTCTTCAGGGTCCGGAACAGCCTCCTGGAGAGCGAGCCTGGCGATCTCGCCAAGAACCTCATGATCGTACGCCTCGTCGGCCAGCATGTTTCCCACAATGAGAGAAATTTCCTTCAGCCTGCTGTCTCCCGGCACCATCCCTGCCATGCCGAGTGCCTGAATCGCTGTATCTAGAATGAGCATTTGCGTGCGATTGAGTTTTTCAACCGCTGCGTAGGAGCACCACCTACCGGGACGTACAGTAAAGTCGTCTAACAGCCCCCCAAGTCCACAATACGTGCGCTCTGGTGCAGTGCGGTCGGCATCTAGATACCCACTGTAGTTCCATCGCTGATCGCGCGCGCTTTTAATTCCACTACGCCCCTGAATAATGGTGTCCCAGTACGACTCCGCACCATTAGAACCACCAGGGAGATCGCATCCAAATCCAATAACGGCAAGAGAAGAGTATGACATAGACATAATCAGATCCTTGGAGAAGTAGTGTTGCTAAGAATATCCGCAGGTTCAGGCATGCTGCCGATCGCAGTCAGGCGAATATGCTCGCCGCTGCAGAGCAGGTAGCCGTTTTCGTCAACGATATCGAGCCGCATGTCAAAACCATCCTCATAGTCTTCGAGAACAGTCATCTTTCCGAAGCAACGCTCGCGCACCTGAGGGCAGCGATACATTCGCGCATTCTTCATTTGCGTCGGAACAACATACTGGCCATTGCGCCACAGCTGCCGCATCAGGGCGAACCTTCCAACATTGTCAACGAGAATCGGGTTGCACCGGAAGTTCGGATCGGCGACATCAGAGAACAGTCCTGGGATCCCCGGAATCTGAAGTTCCCCGACCACTATGTTCTCATCGACAAGAAAGGCGCTATTCAGGTAGCGGAACGTTGGCCCGAATGATATGAAGCTATCAGTCAGTGCATAGTACTTATCAATGTCAAACTCACCGATCACATCATCGAAGATATGCTCAACGTCAAGCACAGGCTCTTTAGCTGATACTGGCTCGTCAAGGAGACGGAATGTAGCGCTCGACTGTGGTCTTCTTGGATCGAGCACATATCCGCCCGGTGTACGGAATACAGAAGTCAATTCCGTGTCGATCCGCTTTTCATCCACACGTTTAGCGTCAACATGGATCGTCACACGATCCCGATCTCTGCATTTAAGGAATGTCTGGAGATCAAGTTGATCGAGTTCAATTCCGGCATACTGGTCGCCAGCAAGCAGGAGCGCGGTTTCAATCTGGGTCTCGAAATGCAGCACCCCAGGAAAGGTTGCGGTTCCTTTAACCAGATGATCAGGAAGATAGCGATCACGCTCAGTCCACAGGACTCGAGTCGTTTGAAGCCCCGACTCAGTAGTCTCAGCATAATCAACCATGGGGAATGAGCTCCGGTTGACAATCATTCCAGACTTATCCATCAGCGCACTCAGCTGCGTGCCACTCTTCGTCAGCTCCGGCACCTGAGCAGCAGGACGATTTTTTCCAAGCTCCCCAAAGTAGAGCACTTCAGGATTCGCCGTCCCAAGCTCTATCTCATCGATGAAGTGGCGAACTCCATCGGCGACAGACATATATGTCATGCCACGCTCGTTTGCCTGAACTGAAACGACTTCAGGATTAGTCGCCATTCCTACCTCGCCCCAAGCGGTCCATTCCATGGTGATGAACGGGATGGTACGAGGATTTTGCGACTGCGACCGAGACATGATGTGTGCCATCTGCGCCAGCAGTGAGGCGCCGGCAGTGTAATCCGACTGGCCGTCCATACCAAATCGCCCAGAAATAGATCCGAAGGATATAAAGGCGCTTAGATCATCTTCAGCTGTGGCCCTCAGGAGGTTCTGAAAACCTCGGGCTTTCACAGCTATAGCCTTGGCGGTCTTCTTGAGAGACTTACGAGGTATGGCACCGAATGACTCAAGGCCGGCTCCGTGCACAATGGCGCCGATCTTTCCGAACCTGCTACGAGCTTGGGCCATCGCCTTGTCAACCTGATCTGGATCAGACACGTCGCATACAAGGTAGTGAATCTTGTCAGTGCGAGACTCAATGTCGGCCAGATTAGTGACAAGCTGACGAGTGTAAGTGATTCTCCTGTATTCGTCGGAGAGCTCGGCGACGCTTGCCTCCGGACGTCGAGTTCTCCCCTGACGCATCACTTCAGCACGGGCATTTGCCCAGTCCTCGTCACTGTAGGCCAACCATGGTTTCATCTCCGGATCGTCGGGGTCTGAGCGCCCAAGGAGGACAACTGGAATGTTTCGCTGCTCTGCCAAAGCCAGCGCGCACTCACGGACGATGCCACGGGAACCACCAGACATCACAACGCAAGAGTCTGTCGAAAGGGACTGCCGTACTGCGCGGTCAGAACTCGATACTGGCACGGGAAGAACGCGTACCGTATACCGATCTCCTTCAATATAGCCTATCTCGATTTCTTCATTCACAGCCTTGTGAGTCAACTCGGTTCTGAGAGCACCAGCCAACGAACTAGGCTCAACCACGTCAAAGTCGACAATTCGAGTATGCATCTGCCTCAGTTCGAGAGCCAAGGTCTTGACAAATCCTGCGGTCAGTCCGCCGATAGGATCGCCGACGGTTCGCAAGTCCATCCCTGACATACCACCACTGGACGTCACCGAGATCCATGACGCATGCTCTCCATGTGACTGCAGGGTCTCATAGGTTGCTTGAGCAACGCTGAATACGGTTGTGTACTGGCCTTCAACATCTTGCCACCAGGCGTCACCCTCGGACAGTATGTCGGCGTGCGGACGCAGGACGGATAGATCCACGACGGTAGACACTCGGCGAAGACGATCCGAGGAAGTCAGACGTTTTATAGTCGCTTCCGACGCATCCCCGGGAATCTCGATGACTGTCAAGCTCAGTTCTTCAAGAACTTTCCTCACGGCATCATTGACAGACTGATCTGCCGCTGTTACTAGGATAGCGTCACCGGGGAGAATTGTACGCTCAGCTCCAAGAGACTTGATCCGAACCGACTGAGGAACGTATCGATGTGCAGTTCGAGAGGATTCGTCTTCGTACTTGATAGTGACTGAGTCCAGTTGGGCGTCGGATGCTCCGGCTTCCGTCCGCTGAGCATCAGCAACCTCGACGTTCTGGGAGCCGAACAGCACCTCAGCGATATCAGACACGCTCAAGGCCTGACTGAAGTCCAGCTCCTTGACGTCCACACCGAGCACCTCACCGACGTGCCCCACAACCTCAACACGCTTGACCGAGTCAATCCCCAGATCCGCCTCCAGATCCAGATCGGCCTCAATCAGCTCAAGCGGATACCCCGTACGCTCAGCAAAAGCCTCACGCAAGGCAGTACACACCGCATCCATGTCAACACCGGCACCATCCCGAGTCTCCTCAACGACTCCAGACCCCGGCGCCTCAAACACCTCACCCTGAGCATCAACAACCTCGACGTTCTGGGAGCCGACCAGCACCTCAGCGATATCAGACACGCTCAAGGCCTGACTGAAGTCCAGCTCCTTGACGTCCACACCGAGCACCTCACCGACGTGCCCCACAACCTCAACACGCTTGACCGAGTCAATCCCCAGATCCGCCTCCAGATCCAGATCGGACTCAATCAGCTCAAGCGGATACCCCGTACGCTCAGCAAAAGCCTCACGCAAGGCAGTACACACCGCATCCATGTCAACACCGGCACCATCCCGAGTCTCCTCAACGACTCCAGACCCCGGCGCCTCAAACACCTCACCCTGAGCATCAACAACCTCGACGTTCTGGGAGCCGACCAGCACCTCAGCGATGTCAGACACGCTCAAGGCCTGACTGAAGTCCAGCTCCTTGACGTCCACACCGAGCACCTCACCGACATGCCCCACAACCTCAACACGCTTGACCGAGTCAATCCCCAGATCCGCCTCCAGATCCAGATCGGCCTCAATCAGCTCAAGCGGATAACCCGTACGCTCAGCAAAAGCCTCACGCAAGGCAGTACACACCGCATCCTTGTCAACACCGGCACCATCCAGAGTCTCCTCAACGACCCCAGACCCCGGCGCCTCAAACACCTCACCCTGAGCATCAACAACCTCGACGTCTGTGGGCGCCACACTTCCAGAGCGAACCCAGGACAATGCTGTGAGAACATCTCGCGTGCGATCAGCATGAGCAGGCCCGTAGTCGAGATGCATAACGGACACATCACCAAGATTCATTTGAGAAGACACAAGTTTACTCAGCACAGAACGCGGGCCACAGTCAAGATACATGTCGACCCCGGCATCCTGAGCGACCTTGAGACTGTTACGGAAGTCAAATTGAGTGATCAGCTGAGCGGCAAGAAGACTCGGAAGCGCCTCAAGTGAATCAGAATCGACATATCCTCCGAATACCGATGAGACGACCGGCGTCATCGGAGCAGTCCAGGAGTACTGCTTAAGGCGTTCCTCAAAAGGAGCGACCGCCTCGGCAAGAACCGCGCTATGGAACCCAACACCGATAGGAAGCAGTGTTGAAGATACACCAGAGCGCTTCAATTCCTCACGGCAGGAGATGACCAACTCGTGCTCTCCGGATACGACGACCTGTCGGGGACTGTTGATCACTCCCACCGAAATCGCCCCACGAGACGCGTGCGCGGCAACAGCACGTCGCACGACGGCAATTTGCGAATCATCATCAAGAAGCACTGCCAACATGGCTCCACGGCGATCTTGAGGGATATCTGCCACGCATTCAGCGCGATCAATGACCATTCGAAGGCCCGTCTCCGCAGTCAGAACACCCGAACATACCAACGCTGCATACTCACCAAGACTGTGCCCCACGAGAAGACTGGGATGCAGCGAGTACTCCTCCGCCATCAGAGCCCCACCTAAAGCGGCGGTGAAGATCGCCGGCTGAGTCACACAGGGATGCTCGATTGGAAAACGTGCATTGCCGCGCACTGCGTCGGTGAGCCGATAACCGCAGCGCTCATTAACGACCTCATCGGCCATTTCAATCAATTTTCCCGCGGAGGACGAGCCCTTCAGATAGGTGTCAAACATTGTAGATGAATGAGTCCCATGACCCGGGAAGAGGAATCCAAGCCCGCCGACAACGGATTGCGTGTCACTAACAAGCACTCCCGCCTGCCTTAATTCCCTGATCATGTCTTTTTCATATGCCTGGAGGTTGGCTTCCATGATACGCCCTTTCGCGCGTAGTACTGTTCTTCTATTCACTCACGCCGGACCTGGCGCGGCTCAACTGGGCGAGTCGAGGAATATTCGCCCATGAACACAAGTATGTTTTTCGATCTCCTTTCAGACGCTATTCTGACGCCCCCTGGGCAGGGCAATTACTGCAATGAGCGCCCCAGCCCACGCCACACAAGCCACTACCCAGCCTGCCTGATGAACCGTATCCATAAAGGCGTTGACAGCAGCCTCTTTAAAGAGGCCTTGAACAGTTTCCGGCATGTACTTCGCTACTGTCATCGCAGCAGTGATCGAGTTGTCTGCCTGATCGAGAGCCTGTTGCGGCATCAACCCGGACACCGCCGAATTCAGGGAATCTGAGAACTGAGAGGCGACAATAGATCCCAGAACAGCCACTCCAAGAGTTCCCCCGATTTCGCGGGTGGTGTCATTCATGGCGGAAGCAGCCCCGACTTGATCCTTACGTACCACGCCCATGATTGCACTCGTCGCAGGCGCTTGGACTAGCGCAAGACCAGCAGCCATGATCACCATCGCAGGAACGATCATCTGCCAGTACGCAGAATCAGCCTCCAGGACTGTAACTCGCCAGAATCCCAGGCCCATAATTCCCAGACCGACTCCGACGACCCATCCCGGCCCCAGCCGACGTGAAAGGACTGAAGCGATCGGCGAAACGACTGCCATCACGATAGCAAACGGCAAGGTCGCCACGCCGGCCATCAGAGCGCTGTAACCCCGCACGTCCTGGAAGTACTGCGTGATGATGAAGATGAATCCAAAGAGGGCGAAAAATGCTGCGGCAATCGACACGGCACCTGCGGAGAACTCCCTGCGGAAGAATAGACGGACATCAATCAGGGGGTGCGGCCAATGCAGTTCCCAAGCCACAAGTGCAGATACACAGATGGCGCCAACAATGAAGGCCGTTGTCACAGCCCCTGAGGTCCAGCCACGATGAGGACCCTCGATGATTCCCCACACCAGCGCCCCTACTCCGATGGCGGACAGAATAGCGCCCACTACATCAAACCGTGCCTTTTCGCTGGAACGGGACTCGGGCACCGCCACAAGCACGGCAGGAACAGTGATGAGAGCCAGCGGCACATTAACCCAGAAGATAGACTCCCATGAAAAGTGCTCTAGCAGAAGACCGCCAAGGATTGGCCCCAGGGCGATGCCAAGCCCGGAAGTCGCCGCCCACAGTCCCACTGCCAGCCCCTTTCGTGGAGAACCTTCGAAGGTAGTCATGATGAGTGAGAGCGTGGCGGGATAGACGAGTGCAGCGCATATGCCAAGTAGCGCACGGCACGTTGTCACCGCATCCAAGGTGGTGCACAGCGCCGTTGCGCCACTCACCACGCCGAACGCGGCCAGTCCAATGACCAGAACGCGCCGACGCCCTATGCGGTCACCCAGGTGGCCTGCAGGCAGGAGCAGGCAGGCGAAGGCCAAGGTGTAGGCATCAACGATCCACTGCAGCCCAGTGGTTGATGCATTGAGGTCACGCGCGAAGGTAGGGATGGCGACATTGACGATGGTGTTGTCAATGACGACCAGCAGCTCGGCCAGGCACAGCGCAGCCAGAGCTGCTGCACGAAGACCACGCCCTCGACTCGGCGCCTGCGCACGCCTAACGGGCGTCTGCGACACAAGCGGCGCCTGAAGCATGCCCGTTGACTGGGGGGCGATAGGCGGAGGTGGAACGACTGAAGTCATGAGGCTCCTCGATTCGTAGAACGATGTTCCAGTAGGATGTAACAATGTTCTACACTAATGGACACTTGCTCCACAACCCCAACCCACCGATCACCACATACTGAGACGAAAGTTGGACACATGGCCTCTGATCAGCACAAACGCCCTCACAAGCGCACGTCAACCCAGCTGCTGACATCCAAAGTGATTCATGCCACGACGGAGCTGCTGGAGGAGAACGGCCCGCAAGCTGTCACTATCCGCGCCGTTGCCGCCCGCGCTCAGGTCGCCCCGATGAGCGTCTATAACCACTTCGACGACAAGCAAGGACTGCTCCATGCCGTCGTCGAGGAACGCTTCGCCATCATGACGCGCGCCCTGCGCGACATCTCCGAGTACGATCCCCTTGCCCGGCTCAGGAAGGCCGGCACGATTGTTCACGAGCTCATGCAGGCCAACCCGCGCTGCTACCAGTTCATGTGGACTACCCAACCAGGCCCTGAGGCCCGCAACGCCTTCACCCAGCTGATTGAGATCGTCAGATACGGTCAAGCCGCCGGCGCCGTCATTGATGTCGAGGCCCACTCCCTCGCCAATGCGATCTGGGCCTGCGTCCAAGGCGCGTTCTCAGTGGAGTTCCTTTACGGGGCAAGGGATTCCACGTCCTCGGACCGGGTCACTCAGGTCAACTATGACGCTCTCCTGGACCTGATTGAACGAGGTGTCAGAACCTCGGACGATCGCAGCACATGACAGCGACCACCGCGAGTACGAGTCCGTTACTGCGCCGCCACCTCCCGTTCATCGCGGGATACCCGTCCCGTCCATGGACCACGAATCCACCTTTGTCAACGAATCGCACCGTAGAGAGACGGAAGTCCCGCGTGGGAGCCCCCATCGAGACGAAGGCCTTGGCGGCCGCCTCCTTGGCACACAGAAGCGCCACGAGTGCATTCACATCATCCGGCAAGCGATCAGCGGGCATGACCAGTGCCCGAGCGACGTCGGCACTGAGCGCTCGATCGGGCTCCGCATCGATACCCAGCGCGCTCACCTGCGACCTCATTCCAACGGCTGCGGCACGCAGACCCGGACAGTGAGTAATAGAGCCGATCACGCCCTCGGGCCAGCACGGCTCTCCGTGAGCCCCGGAGAGTACAGGCCCAGAAAAACCAATCTGCTCCATCGCATCGTGTGCCAGTCGACGCCCTGTCGCGAACTCCGCGGCTCTCGTAGGGGATGAGCGCGCAACCCGAGCAGCTTCTCCGGGCAGAAGCGTCAATCGCGGATCGGACGGGAAGTCGTCATCGCCCCGGGACTCGGCGCACGACACCCCTCGAGGGCACAGATCGCCGAAGAGCAAGTCCGTATCTACCATTACTGAACTCTCCACGATCGCCCTGCGGGAACTCCGCCCCGTACCTGCCCGACACCGCCAGTCCCCGCGCACCTGCGCCAGCGTAGCCGTAGCAGGGATCTCCACACTGGCGATTGGCGGGCCCAATCGGCGGGCTCATCGTGCGAGCGCCTGGATGTCACCCAGCGACGCGGGACAGTCACGCTCAGCCAGGTCATCATTCTCCCCAGCCTACGCCGGGCGGTAGGTGAAACGATCCCAGCCCAGAGCCTCGATGCGCTCGGCCATGCGCTCGCACGTCCCGTCCCAGCCGGGTGCCACGACGTCGAACTCGCCGCTCGTCCCCTCAGAGCGGGCCTGCTGGAGGGCGTAGACCCGCGCCCCCGCCGCGTGCACCCGTCGGGCCACCTCGACGGCGTCGTCGGCCGTCACGTCCCCAGGCACCACGGTGGTGCGCACCTCGAAGTCGGGCCCGCCGCAGCCGGCCGCCTCGATGAGCACCTCCAGGCTCTCCCAGGCCCTCGCGGCCGCGTTCGCCCGGGCGACCACCTGCCCGTAGTGCTCGGGCAGAGCCTTGATGTCCAGCCCCACCCAGCTGACGAGCCCGGCCGCGATCATGTCGTGCAGCCGCCGCGGGTAGGGCCCGGCCGTGTGCAGTCCCACCTGGAAGCCCATGTCGATGACCTCGCGGGCGGCGTCGGCCAGGGCGTCCTGGCGCAGCGCCTCACCTCCGGTCAGCACGACGCCGTCGAGCAACCCCCGCCGGCGGCGCAGCAGGGCGCGCACCTCCTCCCAGGCCACCTGGCCGGGCGTGCGGGTGGGGATGAGGTCCTGGTTGTGGCAGTAGAAGCAGTTCCAGGGGCAGCCCTGCAGGAAGACCGTCGCGGTCAGGTGGTCGGGCCAGTCGACCGTGCTCATGGGGACGAGCCCGGCGATCACCAGGTCGTCGGCGGGCCGGCGGTCGGGGCAGACGGAAGCGCCCCGGCCCGCACCGTCCTCAGTGACCCGGGCCAGCCGGGCGGTGTGCGAGTCGGTCGGCGGACGTGTCTGCGGTGAGGTCACTGTCCCCTCCTCTCGGGACGTCGTCGGGACTGCGGGGAACTGCCGGGCTGCGGGGCCGACCCGAGGGGCGGCGCCATTGCGACACCGGGACCGCTGGGCGCCGTCGCCGGATCATCCGACGACACCCAGCGGTCCCGGCGGGTCCTCTCAGGCGCTGACCGCGCTCAGGCGCGAGACGGCCGGGCCGTGGCCGCCGGCGGCGACCTCGGTGAACATCTGCCGCTCGGCGTACTCGCCCTTCTTGCCGATGTTGAAGGAGCGCACCGGGCGGAAGTAGCCCATGACGCGCGTCCACACCTCGCACTCGACCGGCTCGGCCTCGGGATGGAGCTCGGCGCACTTGCCGCAGGTCAGGTGCTCGCCGGCCAGGTACCCGTGGACCGGGCAGATGGAGAAGGTCGGCGTGATGGTGATGTAAGGCGTGCGGAAGGCGGTCAGGGAGCGGCGCACGAGCTCCTTGCAGGCGGTGGCCGAGGAGATCCGCTCGTTCATGTACAGGTGCAGGACGGTGCCGCCGGTGTACTTGGTCTGGAGCTCCTCCTGCATCTCCTGGGCCTCGAAGGGGTCGTCGGTGTATCCCACGGGGATCTGGGAGGAGTTCGTGTAGTAGGGGTTGGTCTCCGTACCGGCCTGGAGGATGCCGGGGTAGCGCTTGCGGTCCTCCTTGGCGAAGCGGTAGGTGGTGCCCTCGGCCGGGGTGGCCTCGAGGTTGTAGAGGTGGCCGGTGGCCTCCTGGAACTCGACCATCTTGTCGCGCACGTGGTCCAGGAGGCGCACGCACATGGCGTGGCCGCGCGGGTCGGTCAGGTCGTAGGCGTCATGGGTGAAGTTGCGGACCATCTCGTTCATGCCGTTGACGCCCAGGGTGGAGAAGTGGTTGTCCAGGCTGCCCAGGTACCGCTTAGTGAAGGGGAACAGGCCGGCGTCGATGTGGTGCTGGATGACGGTGCGCTTGAGCTCCAGGGTGTCGCGGCCGATCTCAAGCAGCTCGTCGAGCCGGGCGGTCAGGGCGGCCTCGTCGTCGGCGTAGAGGTAGCCGAGCCGGGCCATGTTGATGGTGACGACACCGACCGACCCGGTCTGCTCAGCCGAGCCGAACAGGCCGTTGCCGCGCTTGAGCAGCTCGCGCAGGTCGAGCTGGAGACGGCAGCACATGGAACGGATCATCCCGGGGTCGAGCTCGGAGTTGATGAAGTTCTGGAAGTAGGGCAGGCCGTACTTCGCAGTCATGGTGAACAGCAGCTCGGTGTTGGGGGCGTCCCAGTCGAAGTCGCGGGTGATGTTGTAGGTGGGGATGGGGAAGGTGAAGACGCGGCCCTCGGCGTCACCCTCGGTCATGACCTCCATGAAGGCGCGGTTGATGAGGTCCATCTCCGCCTGGAGGTCGCCGTAGGCGAAGTCGCAGACGTCGTCGCCGATGAGGGGGTGCTCGTCGGCCAGGTCCGCTGGGCAGGTCCAGTCGAAGGTGAGGTTGGTGAAGGGGGTTTGGGTGCCCCAGCGCGAGGGGACGTTGAGGTTGAAGATGAGTTCCTGCATGCACTGCTTGACCTGCTCGTAGGTCATGTCGTCCAGGCGGACGAAGGGCGCCATGTAGGTGTCGAAGGAGGAGAAGGCCTGGGCGCCGGCCCACTCGTTCTGCAGAGTCCCCAGGAAGTTGACGATCTGCCCGACGGCTGAGGAGAAGTGCTTGGCGGGGCCGGCGGCGATGGCGCCGGGGACGCCGTTGAAGCCCTGCTGGAGGAGATCTTTGAGGGACCAGCCGGCGCAGTAGCCGGCGAACATGTCCAGGTCGTGGATGTGGAGGTCCGCGTTGCGGTGGGCCTGGCCGGCGACGGCCGGGTAGACCTGGCTGAGCCAGTAGTTGGCGACGACCTTGCCGGAGGTGTTGAGCATCATCCCGCCCAGCGAGTAGCCCTGGTTGGCGTTGGCGTTGACGCGCCAGTCGGAGCGGTCCAGGTACTCGGTGATGGTGGCGATGGCGTCCACAGTGGGGCGCTCGCCGCGGACGACGGCGGAGTCGGCCGAGCCGGGGGCCACGAGGCGTGGGTCGGTGGCGGGAGTGGCGGCCGACGGCTGCGCCGAGCCGTCAGCTGCGGGGGTGGTGGAGGCAAGGTTCTTCTCGAGCACGGGTCTCTCCGATGGTCCTTCTCGTTCCTGTTCGCGGCCCTGCCGAGCATGGATGGGGCCGGTCCTTCCGGGTGCCGTCAGCGGCTGCGCGCTGCCTGCGGGGAGCGGGGCGGTCGGCGGCACCGGTGCCGACCATACTCCCAAATCACACCGATGAGACACATCATCTTGTGTCTAAATTGTATTTCAACCACAACATCTTGCGATAGAGGCGAGGACTTTTGTCCCGATAGGTGACGCCTTTCCGCACGATCTCGCGGATGCCGTCGAAGCTGGAACGCGAGCCGACAGGACCACCCTGAGAGCACATGTGAGGTCCAGGTCACTCCTGCCCGGCGTGTTGGGGCGAGGTCGGGAGCGCACCTCCCATCCCCGCGCGCGATCACTCTCCGCACGACCCATGTGCCCCGGCATCGTTGCCACCGGCCTCCTGTCATCCCCGGCGACGTGGCATCACCGGAACTGTGGAAGACCCTCTTGAGGGAGGTTCGTGTCCAAATCGGACACAAAGGACTCCAACCACTTTTCACCGCGCCACACGAACCGCGGAATCATGCGGCTCTATCAGACGCACTCAGTACTCGTTGCCGCCTTTGTATCCGATTTGGACACTCCCCTGCACTCCAAGACCCTCAGCACATCCGGAACGACCTGATGCGCGTAGACATCCTTCCTCGTGAAGCGCAGTGGCAGGAAGCCGCGGGCGACGAGCCGGCGGTCGCGCCAACGGTCGAGGCCGAACTGGTACTCGTCGCAGTGGTAGGTGTAGCCGTCGAGCTCGACGACCACCCACCCCTCGATCACCAAGTCCACCTCGCCGACTCCCTCGATCTCCACTCCGTCCTCGAAGCTCAGGCCCGCAGCCTCAAGGTCCATTCGCGCCAACGTCTCCAAGGGGGAACGGGCCCGGTCACTGGCGCGATCGAGTCGTGCGAGCGCCCGTGCCGAACCGGGGCCACGAAGCAGATTGCGAATCTGCTCGGCAGTGACGCGCTCGTCGTGAAGTGCCGCATCGAGAGCGATGAGTGGGGAGTCGTCTTGGACGTGGCAGCGCAGGAAACGAGCCAGCGCCTCAGGGAGTGGCTGAACCGGATAAGAGGTTGGCGATATACGAGTCCGGTACCGGTCTGCATGGAGCACCTCCCGCCCGGCAATCGAGAATCGCCTGCCGGGCGCAACGACAAGATGAACCTGCTCAGCCCCTTGGGCTACGGGCAGCCCGTAGTAGCGCATAGCGGCCTGGCAGGTGAGGAGCCCTCCATGAATGCGCGCCAGCACAACGGCGCGCTCAGCACCCGGGATACCGACAACCCCATGCTCATGGGCGATGAGCTCACCGGTTCTCACCAGCGAGGCGATGTGACGGCGCTGGGTGCGGGACAGGTCAAGGTCCCGAATGCGCACTCCTCCGTAACAGCCGCGCACCGCGGCAAGCAGCTCAGCGTCCATGGTGTTCACGGGACTCATTGCCGCCCGCTTGCGGAATGGGCGCAACCCGGCCGCCGTCACTCTGTGGACAACTGGCGCATCCGTCAGCCTGTGGCCTCCAGGACCCATCGAAGTGTCACCGATGTCCTGACACAGAACTGTCACCCATGTCCAGAGACTTCACGCCCCAGTAGCCAAGGCATGGTGTCCAAATCGGACACAAAGGAGCCCAACAACGTTTCACCCAGCGATACGAACCGCGGAATCATGCGGTTCTGTCAGACGCGCTCAGTACTCGTTGCCGCCTTTGTATCCGATTTGGACACTCCCCACCGCTCCAAGGCCCTCTGCACGCCCGGAACCACACGGGAGGCCGTTCGCCGGCATCACCGTTACCCACGCTCACCCGGATCCGGACGGGACACCCCACCTCACCCCGCCACCCCGTCCTTCTCGTGGACTGTCACGGTGTTGTCGGGCTGGCCCGACATCGACCGACCAGGTGACTGGATCGTGTGGACGATCATGCTCCGACAGCCTGGGTCCATGAGCACGGATACCTCTCCCTTCCACCGTTCCCGACCTCCGTCGCAGCAGGTCAGACCCATATCTCCCATCCAGTCTCGGGGCCCTGGGCGTATGTGCCCACCTGGATCCTGGCGGCGGCGTCGCTGCCCGGCCTGTACGGCATCGTCCGGGGCATCACGCTGTGGCCGGACCTGCCCGCCCTGCCGCGTCGCCGGGCCTGGCTCGGCTGGACGCAGGTGGCGCTGACTGTCGCCTTCGTCGCCGTCTGCCTGGTCGTCGCCTGGCCCAAGGCCTGAGCCGGCCACGCCTGGCGCCGCCTTCGCTCCCCACGCCGCATCCCGGGGCCCTGTCCTCACCACCGGCGAGCTGAAGGCGTGAAGGCGACGCTGCCCCTCCTCCCCCCCATTCACCACCGATTCACGTCCGGAAAGCTGACACCATGACTGATCGCCGTATCTCCGCGCCCGGTCTCACCCGGCGCCTGCTGGCCCCGATCGCCGCCCTGCTGGGGCTGGTGGCGGGCCTGAGCGTCCTCATCCTGCCCTCCCCCACACCGACCACCGCCGACCCGACCACGTTCTCCGCCGAGCGCGCCATGGCCGCCATCAACCGCCTCGCCGACGAGCCCCACAGTGTCCTGCGCCGCGAGGCGCACGACCGGGCACGCGACGACGTCATCGGCATGTTCTCCGATCTGGGCTACACCGCCGAGGTGCACTCCGACCCGATGTTCGATCTCAGCGACCCGGCGGACAAGAGGATCTTCGACGGCTTGTCCGCCGAGCAGCAGGCGGTGCTCAAGGACGCGCCGGCTGAGACGATCGTCGTCGACGTGCCGGGGAAGTCCGAGCACACCATGGCGCTTATGGCCCACTACGACTCGGCCACGGTCGAGGCGGACGAGAGCGGCCATCAGCACATCACCGACGGCACCTCTCTCGGGGCAGCCGACGATGGCTACGGCGTGGCCGCCATCGTCGAGACACTTCGGGTCCTCAAGGCCGATGGGCGCCAGCCGGAGAACTCGCTGAAGATCGTCATCACCGACGGCGAGGAGGTCGGCCTCGTCGGCGCCCGCAACGAGATGCGCCACCACCGCGCCGACTACGAGAACGTCGACCTGGTCCTCAACCTCGAGGCGCGCGGCACAAGCGGCCCGGCACTCATGTTTGAGACCTCCTCGAACAACAGCGCCGTCGCCGGCTACTTCCTCAGCCACGTGAAGCAGCCCGTGGCCGGCTCATTCCTCCCCTCGCTGTACGCGCGCATGCCCAACACCACTGACATGGCGGCGTTCATCCCGGAGGGCTTCACGGTGCTCAACATCGCGGCGATTGGGGACGCCGAGCACTACCACCACCCCACCGACGCCCCGCGCTACGTCGACCACTCGACCCTCCAGCACTACGGCGACCAGGTCCTGGACCTCGCGCGGGCCTGGGCCTTCGACGGGCAGGCCCCCACGCTCACGGCCGACGGCGACCTTCACTTCTTCCAGCTGTGGCGGGGGCTGACGGTGCGCTACCCGGCCGCGGTCGGAACAGGGCTGGGCTGCCTGGCCGTCATCGCGGCGCTCGGCGCCGTCGCGGTGCGGGCACGGTCGCTGCGCTGGAAGCGGGTCCTGGGGAGCGTCTGGGGTCTGACGTGGCGGGCCGCGTTCGCCTCTGCCGCCGCGGGGCTGGTGCAGCGCGGGGCCATGGCGATGAAGTGGGCGCCGGAGAGCGGACTCGGACCGAACCCTCTGCTGCCGTGGATGTTCGCCGGCGGGGCCCTCATCGGGGTTGGGCTCACGGCGCACTTCGTGGTGCGGCGCTGGAAGGAGGGGCTCGGGCAGGAGACCCTCGCCGCGGTGCTGCTCCTGCTGGCGGCCGCCTGCGTGCCACTCATGGTGCTGTTGCCCGGCGCTGCCTACGTCCTGGTCCTCCCCACGCTCGCCCTGGCGCTGACCGCCCTAGCGCCACAGCGGATGCGGCCGGTGGTCGGGGCCCTGGCGGCCTTTATCAGCGTGGTGATCTTCGCACCCACGATCCTGCTCATCCACGAGATGCTCAGCCTGAGCGCAGTGTGGGTGACCGTGTTCTTCGCGATCGTGCCGATGGCGCCGCTGGCGCTTGTGCTCCTGCAGGCCGGTTCCCGGCGCACCCGGAGCACCATCGCGTGGACCAGCAGCAGTTCTGACGGCCTTCCCAACGGCGCTGCCACTGCAGGTCGGGCTGCCGCGACGGCGTAGGACAGCGCGCAGGAAGGAGTAGCTGCGAGCGCGGCCTCGGGGCCTCGGGACCACTCCTGGTGAGTGGCACCGAGGCCCCGGCCTGTTGAGCGGGGTGGATCAAGGTTCCGGCCGGGTGCGACGGGGCTGGTGCACGAGTCTCTTTTCGAGGTTTTCCACAGGGTGTCCTCGGGGTCTGGTTTGGGGGCGTTGGGGCAGGTAATGTCAATGCACCGTCTGGACGGGCAGTGTCGCCCGGCCGGGCGGGGTATGGAGTTGTTTCGGTGGCGAGGAGGCTTCCGTGATGAGTACGTCCCTACGATCCCCCGAGCCTGCAGATACCCGGCGTCCTGCATCCAGCTCTGGCCGGGTCACCGTGTTGGAGCACCACCCTGCCGCGCACAGCCGCCGCAGGGGTGTGGCTGGGTTGGTGGCGGTGTGTGTGCTGGCGCTGGGGGTGGCGGCCTGCTCGATGAAGGATGCCAAGGCGGAGGCCAGTGCGAGCGCGAGCGCCAGTGCGTCGGCGGCTATTGCTCGGGCTGAGAAGGGCATCGCTGACGCCAACGCCAGCGCGACCGCCTCCCGGGAAGCGGCCCTGACTCCTGAGCTGCGCGCCAAGCGCGACGCCGCCCTGGCCGAACCAGCCCCGGCCAAGCCCCCGCAGCTGAACGAGGAGAGCGCCGAGGGCGCAGCAGCCAGCATCGGCTACTTCCTCAACCTCTACCGCTACGCCTTCATGACCGGCAACACCACCGAGCTAGCAAAGATGAGCGAAGATCGTTGCGTCTTCTGCAAATCAGTTATCGATGATGCCGTCAAGCTTCACAAAAGTGGTGGCTGGGCTAACAAATGGGAGCAAGATGTTACAAATATCCGCTACTACGAGAAACTTGATGGATATAACTACAACCTTGTCCATGTCTCCATCAACTATGGCCAGATGACATGGTGCTACCCAGGAAAGAATCCGGAGACCGCCGACCCGATCGAGGGACAGGAACTTAAGTTCGGTGTTCGATATATCAGCGGCCGATGGATGATCGGCGAAGGGGAGGTGATTTCCAAGTGAGGAGATTGATTGCTTTGTCAGCGATTTCTGCTTTCGCCTTCCTTCCTGCCGCCATCGCCGCAAGTGACCCTCAGGAGCCACCACCTACTGTGGGTGGCAGAAACAATGGAAATAGGTCAGAGGTTACCGGGGAAGCATCACAAGAAGTCCCTTTGCCTGATTCAAGCTCTGGTGAGCCTTCGTCTCAGGGGCGTCCGGTTGTGACGGCCTCGGATCCGTCGATGTGGGAGGAGCAGTCTCATCGGGAGTGCTCGCCCGAGAAGGACGCCTACGGGCTGGACAAGTACAGGTGCAACCTGGCCACCCTCCACCGCCCCGGCCAGCCCGACCAACCCACCACCAGTGGTGGTGCTCGTGCGGTCACGGTCACTACTCGCGAGGCCGCCACGCTGATCGCCTCCGGCTCGGGTATCACGCGCCAGCCCCCAGGCCCCAAGGTCATCATCTCCAAGGCCTTCATCGTCTACACCAACCCCGCCGTGCGCTACCAGACCACCACCATCCTGGGCACCTCCATCGAGGTCGAGTTCACCCCCACCTCCTACACCTGGGGCTGGGGAGACGGCACCACCACAACCACCACCGACCCCGGCGCCCCCTACCCCCACCAGACCGTGACCCACCACTACCAGCACACCGCCACCGGCATCACCACCGCCCTGACCACCACCTGGACCACCAGGTTCCGCCCCGCCGGCGAGAGCCAGTGGCGGCCCATCGAGGGCACCATCACCACCACCGAGACCCCCACCCCCTACGACCTGGTCCGCGTCATCACCTACCTCACCGACGACGCCGAAGAAGCCCAAGGCCACTAACCCCCACACCCAGCACCCACGCCACAGACCACCAGCTCGGCCGGCGAACGGTGTCACAATCGGCGAAATTTAAGACCACCCCTGGCCGATAACATCGCGCCCTGGCACGGGTATGCGCTGGTCAGAGCCATACAGCCCCGGGCACGCCAGCCGACGGACACCCTAAAAGTCGCCAATCGTGACACCAACGGCGCACAACGCACCCCTAGGCCTGACCAGACGCCAAAGCACACGGTCGCACCTGAGACCTTTAGCTCGCTCCGCGAGCGGTGTCACAGCGCACCACCGAGGCCCCCCCACTGAGCCCGCAACACCTGTGCCCGAGAGCCGGCACGCGCGGCCGGAGAGCAGGCCGCTGGCTCGCTAGGCGAAAGGTGTCACTGTGGGCGATTTTTAGGGACGAGCCAGACTCATGGACATCACACCCCGGTGCATATGCGCAGGTCAGAGCCCCACAGGCCCAGGCGCGCCAACCGATGGACGGCCTAAAAGTCGCCAAACGTGACACCAAGACCCCACAACCCACCGCCGAGACCCCACGGACGCCTTCATCCACCGGTGGTGCACACTGTGCCCCATGGCAGACGGGACCGCACGCGACCTCACCGGGCTCCTGGAGTCCATCGGCGGGCGCGACGGCCGGCTCGTCCACCTCCAGCGCACCCCGGCCCGCCCCGGCCACCACACCGACTGGCCCGACTGGGCGGACCCCGACCTCGTGGCCGCCTACCGCCGCCTTGGCGTTGAGCGCCCCTGGACGCACCAGGTCGCCGCCGCGCACTCCGCCCACGCCGGCTGCCACACGGTCCTGGCGACCGGCACCGGCTCGGGAAAGTCCCTGGCGGCCTGGCTACCGGCGCTCTCCGACGTCCTGGCCGCCCAGTCCCCCGGCGCCGACTCGCGCATCTCCGCCCACACCCGGCGCCCCACCACCCTGTACCTCTCTCCCACCAAGGCGCTCGCCGCCGACCAGGCCGCCGCCCTGGCCCGGCTCATCGGCGAGCTCGAGGCCGTCCAGCGCGAGGCCGGCACGCCCGCGGGCTCCCTGCGCACGGTCCGCGCCGGCACCTGCGACGGCGACACACCCCTGCCCGAGCGCGACTGGGTGCGTGCCCACGCCGACGTCGTCCTGACCAACCCCGACTTCCTCCACTTCTCCCTGCTGCCGGGCCACGAGCGCTGGAGCCGCCTCCTGCGGGGCCTGCGCTACATCGTCATCGACGAGTGCCACGCCTACCGCGGGATCCTGGGGGCGCACGTCGCCCTCGTGCTGCGTCGCCTCCTGCGACTCGTGGCGCGCCTGCGCCCGCGCGGCCCGCAGCCGGTCGTCCTGTGCGCCTCGGCGACGGCGGCCGAGCCGGCCCTCACCGCGGCCCGCCTCATCGGAGTCAATCCCGACGACGTCGTCGCCGTCACCGACGACGCCGCACCCGCCGGGGAACGCACCCTGGCCCTGTGGCAGCCTGCCCTGCGCGACCCCTGGGTGCTGCCGGCCCCCGGCGCGGGCGGTCCGGCGCCCGCGGGCTCCCCGAGCCCCGACGCGCCCCAGCCCACACACGCCACAGCCGACGGCGAAAGCCTCCCCGCCCCCAACGTCACGCCGTCCCCGCAGCACGTGTTGGGGACAGAGACCCCGCCGAGGGCCGGCACCGACGCCATCGCCTCCGCCGCCCACAGCCGGCCTCCGGTCACGAGCGGCACTACCCCGCCCGGCAGCGCCGAACCAGACTCAGGCGACCCTGGCGAGGACCCCTCGGCGCGACGCAGCGCCGTCGTCGAGGCCGCCGAGCTGCTCGTGGACCTGCTGAGCGTGGGCGCCCGGGCGCTGGTGTTCGTGCGCTCGCGTCGCTCGGCGGAGGTTGTGGCCGAGCGGGCCCGCCACACGCTGGGGCTCTCGCTGCCCGAGCTTGTCGGCACGGTGTCGGCCTACCGCGGCGGCTACCTGCCCGAGGAGCGCCGGGCTCTGGAGGCCGACCTGCGCTCAGGTCGACTGCGGGCCCTGGCCACCACCAACGCCCTGGAGCTGGGCATCGACGTCACCGGACTGGACGCGGTCCTCATCGCCGGCTGGCCGGGCACGCGCGTCTCGCTGGGTCAGCAGGCGGGCCGGGCCGGGCGCGCCGGGACCCGCGGCCTGGCCGTCCTCATCGCCTCCGACAACCCGCTGGACGCCTACCTCGTGCACCACCCCGAGGCGGTCTTCGCCGCCCCGGAGGCCACGGTCTTCGACCCGGCCAACCCCTACGTGCTCGCGCCCCACCTGTGTGCCGCCGCCTCCGAGGCACCCTTGCGGGCCTCGGATCTGGCCCTGTTCGGCCTGGCCGACGACGCCCTGTTGCGCGAGCTGGAGGGTCGGGGCGCGCTGCGGCGTCGGCCCACGGGTTGGTTCTGGAACGTCAACCTGCCCGGGCGGCCCCAGGACCTGACCTCCCTGCGCGGCGACGGGCCGCCCGAGGTGCCGGTGGTGGAGGCCGACACGGGCGTCGTCATCGGCACGGTGGACGGCGCGGCCGCCGACTCCACCGTCCATGAGGGCGCGGTCTACGTCCACCAGGGGCGCGTCTACGTGGTCGAGGAGCTGGCCGACGACGTCGCCCTCGTGCGGCAGAAGGCGGCGGTCGGCTACCGCACGCGGGCCCGGTCGCGCTCGAGCGTGCGTATCATCGCCGAGCGCGGGCAGCAGGTCTGGGGGCGGCCGGGTCAGACAACGCTGGAGGACTTCCGTGAGCCGTCGGCGCGCGAGCCTGAAGAGCCGGCCGGCGTCGGACCGGCCAGTCCTGCCCCCGGCGACGCCCCCGACCCCACGGGCACGCCCGCCATCACCTGGTCCTTCGGCTCGGTGGAGGTCACCAGTCAGGTGACCGGCTACCAGCGGATGGCGCTGCCGGGCGGGGAGGTCGTCTCCCAGCACGCCCTGGAGATGGACGAGCACGTGCTGCCCACCGCCGCCGTGTGGTGGACGATCCCGCAGGAAGTCTGTGAGGCGGCGGGCCTGGAGCCCACCGACCTGCCCGGGGCCCTGCACGCGGCCGAGCACGCGAGCATCGGGATGCTGCCGCTGCTGGCCACCTGCGATCGCTGGGACATCGGCGGGCTGTCAACGGCGATGCACCCGCAGACGGGGGCGCCCACGGTCTTCGTCCACGACGGGCACGCCGGCGGGGCGGGCTTCGCCGAGCGCGGCTACCGGGCCGGGCGCGACTGGCTGGAGGCGACGCTGGCCGTCATCGAGGGCTGCGGCTGCGCGAGCGGCTGCCCCTCCTGCGTGCAGTCGCCCAAGTGCGGCAACAACAACGAGCCCCTGGACAAGGCCGGGGCTGCCGTCCTGCTGCGGCTCCTACTCGAGGCGGCGCCCCAGCACCCCTCAACCGCCGACCCCGCTCACCGAGACCTGTCCGGAACGGACGACTCGGACGCCCCCTCGACCCCAGTGACCAGAGGCAACTGAGCTCCGACCTGCTGCTTGGCGAGTCGCACCTCGCAGGAGCGGCGGCGAAGTCATCCGAGACGGTCAATCCAGTCGCCGGACCTAACGCGACGTGAGCCCGCCCCCTACGCGGGCATGAACCAAAATTCATAAGACGCTCTCCCTCATATTCATGAGATGCTCGCCCTCACGCACCGTGAGGCTGATACGTTGCCAGCATGCTCCTTCGATTGCTGCGCACGCACCTGCGCCCCTATACCGGGTTGCTGTTGTGCGTCCTGGTGCTTCAGTTCGCACAGGTGATGGCCTCCCTGTACCTCCCCACCCTCAACGCCGACATCATCGACAAGGGTGTGGCCACCGGGGACTCCGGATATATCTGGCGGATGGGCGCATTCATGCTGGGGGTCAGCCTGGCCCAGGGCGTGTGTTCGGTCGCGGCGACCTACCTCGCGGCGCGCGCGGCGATGAGCATGGGCCGGGACCTGCGCGGCGAGGTCTTCGACCGGGTCAGCGGCTTCTCAGAGCGGGAGATCTCCGCCTTCGGGGCTGGCTCGCTCATCACCCGCAATACCAACGACGTCCAGCAGGTCCAGATGCTGGTGATGATGAGCGCCACGATGCTGGTGACGGCACCGGTCATGGCGGTGGGCGGCATCGTCATGGCGGTCACGCGCGCCCCGGGTCTGTCGTGGCTGATCGGGCTGTCGGTGCCGGTCCTGCTGGTCGCGGTGGGCCTCATCGTGAGCCGGATGCTGCCCCTGTTCCGCTCCTACCAGGACAAGCTCGACGCCATCAACCGGGTGATGCGCGAGCAGCTCACCGGTATCCGGGTGATCCGCGCCTTCGTGCGCGAGGAGGCCGAGACCGAGCGATTTGGGGACGCCAACACCGATATCGCCCGGGTCGGCGAGCGCGTGGGGCAGCTCTTCGTCCTGCTGTTCCCGCTGGTGATGCTGGTGCTGGACGTGACGATCGTCGGCGTCATCTGGTTCGGCGGCCACCAAGTCGGTGACGGCGACGTGGAGGTCGGCACCCTCATCGCCTTCATGTCCTACCTCATGCAGATCCTCATGGGCATCGTCATGGCGAGCTTCATGACGATCATGATCCCGCGCGCCGCCGTGTGCGCCGAGCGCATCAGCGAGGTGCTGGCGACGCCGCCGACCATCACCTCCTCCCCCGACGCCGTCGAAACCTTCCCGGCTCCCGGAACGGTTGAGATGCGGGACGTCACCTTCGTCTACCCCGACGCCGACGCCCGCGTCCTGGCGGAGGTGAGCTTCACGGTCCAGCCCGGGACGACCACGGCGATCGTCGGCTCGACGGCGTCGGGCAAGTCCACGGTGGTGCGGCTGCTGGCGAGGCTGCTGGAGGCCAGCAGCGGGCAGGTGCTCATCGGCGGCACCGACGTGCGTCAGGCCGACCCCGAGGCATTGTGGGCCCAGATGGGGCTCGTGCCTCAGCAGCCCTTCCTGTTCGCCGGCACCGTGGCCTCCAACCTGCGCCTGGGGCGCGAGGAGGCCACCGACGACGAGCTGTGGGAGGCCCTGGAGGTCGCCCAGGCCAAGGACTTCGTCTCCAAGATGGACGGGGGCCTCGAGGCGCCCATCGCCCAGGGCGGCACGAATGTCTCGGGCGGTCAGCGTCAGCGCCTGGCCATCGCCCGGGCCCTGGTGCGCCGACCTGACATCCTCATCTTCGACGACTCCTTCTCGGCCCTGGACGTGTCCACTGACGCGCGGCTACGCGAGGCCATGGGGCCGGCGACGGTCGGCATCACGAAGGTGATCGTGGCCCAGCGCGTCTCCACGATCGTCGAGGCCGACCAGATCCTCGTCCTGGACGGCGGCCATCTGGTGGGTAGCGGCACGCACACTGAGCTGCTGGCCACCTGCGCCGTCTACCGCGAGATCGTCACTTCCCAGCTCGGAGCGGAGGCCGCAGCATGAGCAGGAACGCAAGCAGCCCCATGGGTAGGAACACCAACGAGAACGCCGACAGGGGCACCCGCAAGAAGGCCGGGAGCGGTGCGAGTACCGCCGCGAGCGCCGTCGTCGCCCCCGATGAGCTCAGCGAGGAGGACCTCAAGCTGGCCGCTGAGGCGCAGGCCGCCTCGGGCGAATGGCACGACGGTCCGCCTCCGGGCAAGGCCGAGGCCTTCTGGCCCTCCTTCAAGCGGATGGTCGGGCTACTGGGCGCCTACCGGGTCTCCCTGATGATCGTGGCCCTGGCCGCCGTGGGAACGGTGGTGCTGGCGGTGGCGGCCCCCAAGGTGCTGGGGCAGGCCACCAACGTCATCTTCGAGGGCGTGGTCTCCACGATGCTGCCGGCCGGCACCACCAAGGCCCAGGCCATTGAGGCCCTGCGGGCGCGGGGGATGGATGACTTCGCCACGATGCTCTCGGCGATGGATGTCATTCCCGGCGCGGGCATCGACTACACCCGCCTGGGCCGGATCCTGACAGTGGTGCTGGGCCTGTACGTGGGTTCGGGCCTGCTCAACTGGCTTCAGGGCTGGCTCATCAACCGCATCACCATCAAGGCCCTCTACCGGTTGCGCGCCCAGGTGGAGGACAAGGTCCACCGCCTGCCGCTGAGCTACTTCGACACCGTCCAGCGCGGCGAGCTGCTCAGCCGCCTGACCAACGACGTCGACAACGTCACCAACACCCTGCAGCAGTCCCTGTCCGGTGCCCTGACGGCGATCCTCACGGTGGTGGGGGTGCTGGGGATGATGTTCTCCATCTCCTGGAAGCTGGCGCTGGTGGCGCTCCTCATGTTCCCGCTCATGGGCGTGGTCTTCGGGGTGATCGGGCCGCGCTCGCAGCAGGCCTTCACCCACCAGTGGGCCCGCACCGGCAAGATCAACACCCGAGTGGAGGAGTCCTTCTCCGGGCACGCCCTGGTGCAGGTCTACGGGCGCACGGCCTCGGTGCGCGAGGCCTTCGCCGCCGAGAACGAGGAGCTGTTCCGGGCCTCGCTGCGCGCCCAGTTCCTCTCCGGGATCATGATGCCGATCATGCTGGTCATCGGGAACATCAACTATGTGGCCATCGCGGTGGTCGGCGGCGCCATGGTCGCCTCCGGGTCACTGCGCCTGGGCGACGTGCAGGCCTTCATCCAGTACTCCCAGCAGTTCTCCCAGCCCCTGGGCCAGCTCGGCGGCATGGCCACGGCCGTACAGTCCGGGACCGCGAGCGCCGAGCGGATCTTCGAGCTGCTCGACGCCGAGGAGGAGCGCCCCGACGACGTCGTACCGGGGAGCGCTGGTGCCGCAGGTACTGCTGGCGCCGCGGGCACCACAGGTACTGCCGACACCGCGACCGCCGACACCGGGTATGCCGGCCGGGCTGCGGGAGCCGGACCCAGTGCCGCGGCGGCTTCACCGAAGAGCCCGGCGGGCCCGGGTGTCATCGAGATGGAGCACGTGCGCTTCTCCTACAGCCCGGAGGTCGAGCTCATCCGGGATCTGTCGCTGCGGGTGGACCCCGGGCACACGGTCGCGATCGTGGGGCCCACGGGAGCGGGCAAGACCACGCTGGTCAACCTGCTCATGCGCTTCTACGAACTCGATGGGGGACGCATCCTCATCGACGGGCGCGACATCGCCACCATGACGCGCCACGACGTGCGTCGCCGCACCGGCATGGTCCTGCAGGACCCGTGGCTGTTCGCCGGCACGATCCGCGAGAACATCCGCTACGGGCGGCCCGGGGCCAGTGATGAGGAGGTCGAGGCCGCCGCGAGGGCGTGCTTCGTCGACCACATCATCAAGGCCCTGCCGCAGGGATACGACACGGTTCTGGAGGAGGACGCCGCGAACATCTCCGCCGGCGAGCGCCAGTTGCTCACGATCGCGCGGGCCTTCGTGGCAAACCCGGCCGTGCTCATCCTCGATGAGGCCACCAGCAGCGTGGACACCCGCACAGAGCTGCTGGTCCAGCAGGCCATGAACGCGCTGCGCGAGGGCCGCACGAGCTTCATCATCGCCCACCGCCTGTCCACGATCCGCGACGCCGACACCATCCTGGTCATGGAACACGGCGACATCGTCGAGCAGGGCAGCCACGATGAGCTCATCGCGGCCGGCGGCGCCTACGCGCGCCTCCACGCGGCCCAGTTCGCGGGCGGCGCCACAGTCGCCGTCGAGGACTGAGGCCGGGAGCCTCGGAGCACCGTCTCAACGACCGGGTTTGGGCCGCTTCACGGCGTGGGTGGGGCGTCGACGGGACCGGCGCGGGCCTGGGCGGTGGCTTGGCGGGGTCGGCCGAGGATCGTCGTCGGGACGGCGACGCTGACGGTGACGTCCTCACCGGCCACGGAGCAGGTGCTCACCGAGGCGCCATTGGCTGCAGCCACGCGCTGCGCCATGGCGCAGGGGTCGCCCGGGGCGACGACAGAGGACAGGACCGTGGCACCGGAGATGGCGGCGAGGTCGGCGGCGGCCCTGGCCCGGCCGGTGGCGCTCTGGGCCTGGATGAGGCCCGCGATGCCGACTGCCGCAACCAGCAGTACGGCGATGACGCCGAGCGCGTAGACGGTCCCCGAGCCGCGCTCGTCACAGCCGGGGCGGTTTCCTCCGGCGCCCCGCGCGGCCGGTTGCCGCACCGTTCGTCCAGCCGGGTAGCAGGGCGGACGGCCGGTTCCCTGATCGGCGGTCGTGAGCGCGGTGGAGGCCACAGCCGAGGAGGCTGGCGGATCCGGAACGTGGGCCACCTGCCGGGTCTTGTCTCCACGGCGGTTCATGGGCTGCTCGGTTCGGTGTAGGTGCAGGCGCGGGCCCGGGCCGTCAGGCCCAGTCCGCCCAGGGGGCCGGGGACGGGGCGGGCTGCGGTGACGCAGGTGAGCTCGCCCTGCTCGACGCCGAGGCTCACCCCTCCGGCCACGCGCTGGGCGGCGCCGGCGTAGTCCTCCTGGCCGATGGCGGCCTGACGGGCGGCGGTGCGGGCGGCGTCGGCCACCCGCAGCTGAGTGACGCCAGCGCTGACCGCCGCCAGCACCATCAGCAGGACGAGGACGACGGCAGGCAGTGACAACGCCGTCTCAGCCGTCACCATCCCCTCCTCTCCTCCTCCGGTGCACCCACCCTGGTCGCCGCCCCAGCGGCCTCGTCGGGGCCGGCGACCAGGTGAGGGATGCGGTTCCACGCGGCCGGAGGGCCGGCGGGAAGCGGGACCCGGGCGGCGACGTCGGCCACCGCCGGGTACCCGGGCCACTCGGGGGCGAGCGCGCGCACCTGCTGCGATGACAGCGCACATCACACCGAGAGCGCCTGCTCGATGATGGACTGCAACGCCCCGCTCAGGCTGCCCGAGCGCATGAGCGCCAGCAGCAGGCCGGCGAAGGCCGCGGCCGCCAAGGTGCCGATGGCGTACTCGGCGGTGGCCATGCCCTCCTCCTTGCTCGTCAAGCGCCGCAGGAGCGCCGGCAGCGTTGAGGCGTCACTCGGGCGGGCCAGCATCACGCTGGTGCGCAGGGTACGCAAGGTGGTCCGGGTGGGTCTCCTCATGGTGGTTCTCCTCTGGTCGGTGGGGACCAGCACGCCGCCGCTCCCCAGCGGGCGCCGTGCCCGCCCCACCAGCATCGGGCCGCCCCGAGCCGCCGCGCTCAGGGGCTGGTCAGCCCTGTGGAGACCACCTGCAGTCCCGGCTCTGTGGCATCGGGGACCGCCTGAGCCCTGGCCGATCGGCGTGGATGGGTCCCCTGCAGGCGCCCGTGAGGCGATGGCCGGATGCCACACGAGGAGACCGGGGGAGGAGGTGCAGACTGCCACCAGCCGCGCCCCCATCACTCCCGACCGGGGACATTCTGCGCGGCCGGGGGCGTGTCGTTCCGTCCGGGGGCATTCGACGCCGTTGGGGACAGCAATCCCGTCCCCCAACGCGCAGGACGTCCCCGGCCGGAAGAAAATGTCCCCAGCCACGCAGAAGGCCCCACCCACCCGGGCACAACCTGGCAGGGGCCCCAGTGCAGGCGTGTGGGCACGGCCGGCCCACGGCGGCGTCCGACGACGTCGAAGGCCTCAGCCCTCGATGAGCTCGCGGATCTCGGCGGCGGTCAGGGCCGCCGGGCTGAGTCCGCCCGAGCCCGCCGCAGCAGCCGCACCACCGGCGGCACCAGCACCCTCGCCGCCGGCCTCAGCCTCCCCGGCCCCCTCGACGACCCGGGCGAAGAGCTCGGCCTTCTTCTCCTTGAGGGCCATGACCTTCTCCTCGATGGTGTCGGCCGAGACGAGCCGGTAGACCATGACCGGCTTGTCCTGGCCGATCCGGTGGGTGCGGTCGACGGCCTGCTCCTCGGCCTGCGGGTTCCACCACGGGTCCAGCAGGAAGACGTAGTCGGCCTCGGTGAGCGTGAGCCCGAAGCCGCCGGCCTTGAGGGAGATGAGGAAGACGTCGGCCTCGCCGGCCCGGAAGGCGTCGATGACCTTCTGCCGGTCGGGGGTGGAGCCGTCCATGTAGGCGGTTCGCACACCGGTGGCCTCCAGGTGCTCGCGCACGCCGGAGAGGTAGCGCGTGAACTGGGAGAAGACGAGGGCGCGGTGCCCCTCGGATAGGATCGGCCCCAGGTGTTCGACCAGCACCTCGACCTTGGCCGACGGGCTCGGCCGCCGCCCCGGTCCGCTGCGGCCCGTTGCGGGGGCGCCGGCATCCCTGCCCTTCACGGCTGTCGCGCCGCGGGCCGCCCTCTTGCCCGAACCGCCCGTACCGCCGGCGGCCTCGCCGGCCTCCTCACCACCCGCGCTCTCGGCGGTCTCAACCGTCTCAGGCTCGGCGCCGTCCTCGCCGTCGACGAGCGCCGGGTCGAGCGCCATCTGCCGCAGGGTGGTCAGCGCCTTGAGCGCGATGAAGCGCGACTGGGCGGTGTCCTCCTCCAGCAGCCCGAGGATCCGCTGCCGCTCGCGGGCCAGGCGCTGGTCGTAGGCCTTGCGGTGCTTGGCGCCGAGCTCGACGGACAGGACCTGCTCGGTCTTGGCGGGCAGGTCCGCGGCAACCTGCTCCTTGGTGCGCCGCAGCAGGAAGGGCCGCATCCTGCGCCGCAGCCGCCCCAGCGCCTCGGCGTCCCCGCGGTCGATCGGCTTGCGGTAGACCTGCCCGAAGCGCTCCGGGTCGGGCAGCAGCCCCGGCGCCGCGATGCTCATGAGCGCCCACAGGTCCATGAGCGAGTTCTCCAGCGGCGTGCCCGTGATCGCGATGGTCGACGGCGAGCGCAGCCGCCGCACCGCCTTGTAGGTGGCCGAGGTGTGGTTCTTGACGAACTGGGCCTCGTCACACACCACCCAGGCCCAGTCCTGGGCGATGAACTCCTCCTCGCACAGGCGCACGATCGTGTAGGAGGTGACGACGACGTCGCAGCCCTCCACGATCTGCGCCACAGTCTCCTCGCGCTTGGCGGCGGTCCGCCTCACGGCCCGCACCCGCAGCCCCGGGCAGAAGCGCTCGGCCTGCTCCACCCAGGAGCCGACGACGGAGGTCGGCGCGATGACGAGCACCGGCCCGGTCCCCTCCGGCTCACCGGGGTCGCCGGAGCTGGTCGGCTCGCTCCCTTGGGTCTCCTCACGCTGCTCGATGAGGCGCTGGACGGCGGCGAGCACTTGGACGGTCTTGCCCAGTCCCATGTCGTCGGCGAGGACCCCGCCGAGGCCCGCCTGGCGCAGGAAGTCCAGCCACCGGTAGCCCTCGAGCTGGTAGGGGCGCAACGTCGCCCGCATCCCCTCGGGCACGGGCGCCCCGCCGGCCCCTTCGCCGGTCCTCCCACTGGTGCCGCCCGCGTCGTTGCCTTCGTCGGCGGCGCGCGCCCGCTCCAGCAGTCGCCCGACCCGCTCCTTCCAGCGGGCCGTGGCCTGCTCGATGACGCCGAGGGACTCCAGGACCTCGTAGTAGCCGGCGTGCAGGGCACTGACCCGCAGCTCGCCCTGCGCCTGCGGGTCGGCCAGCTCGCGGCCCTCCTCCATGAGGCGGACCAGGGCCTCGATCTCTGGGCGGTCGATGCTCACCCAGGTGCCCGACTCCAGGAGCACCTCGGGCTCCCCGGTGGCCACGGCCGCCATGAGCAGCGCCAGGGGGATCTCCTCTTGACCCACGTGGACGCGCACGGACAGGGAGAACCAGTCGGGGCGGTCCTCGTCGTCGCTCACGCTGGTGGTGATGACCGGGGCGGCTTCGGCCTCGCGGTAGTCGGGGACGTCGTCGTCGACCTCGATGTCGAAGGCCTCCAGTTCGCGCAGGACCGGCAGCGTCTCTGTCATGAAGCGGGCCGTGTCCATGCCGCGCAGGTCCAGGGGCTGCCAGAGGGCCGGGTGCCGGCCGGCCAGGGGCAGGAGGTGGTTGAGGACCTCGCGGACCAGGCGGGTCTCCCCATCAATGTCCCGGCCAGCGGTTCCGTCTTCGATGCGACCCTCGGCCGCCGCGGCCAGGTCGGGCAGGGCGTGACTGCTCCGGACCTCGCCGTCCTCCCCGACGTAACGGATGGACCACTCGGTGCTCAGGTGGTGCTCGGCGGTATCGACGTGGACCGCGAGCGCGGCGCGCAGCGTCGTGGGGCGGGGCATGCGGATGGAGGTGTCGGCGGACAGGACCGGCAGCGCCCGGGTGAGGGCCTCAAGGTGCTCAGTCTCGAAACGCTCGACGTCCCCGGCCGGGATGGTGATGGCCTCGCCGTCGCCCCGCAGCACCCGGGAGAGGGCCTCGGTGGGGCGCGGCTCGAGCGGCATGAGGAGCAGCTCGCGCCCGGGCATCCACGTGTAGAAGCCGTGGACCGGGTCGCCGATCGGCATGAGGGAGAAGCTCAGGCGCAGTCCGGGGACCTGCAGGCGGCGCAGCTCCTCGACGTCGTCGATCTCCAGGGCGGGGGTGATGGCGATGTCGCCGTCGTCCTCCCGGGTGAGGTGGATGCCGCCGCGCAGCCCGTCGGCGAGGTAGACGGGCATGCCGTGGCGCTGGGCGGTGGTGAGGGTCAGGCCGGCCGCCACCCCGCGGCGCAGCACGTCCCAGACGTGGGCGGGCGCGGTCGTCAGGGAGAGGCGGTCGTCGGCGTAGTAGAAGCCGTAGCCGCCGGCCATGCCGGCCAGCTCGCGCAGGACGCCCATGACGGCGAGATCGACGTCGTCGTCCAGGCCCCCGGAGGAGATCTGGGTCCAGGCGGCGCCCTGCCGGTTCCAGCCACGTTTGCCCTCGATGAGCGGCAGCATGGACAGGCCGGCGGGGGTGCCCCACATGTTGCCGGGGTCGTCGATGATCTCCAGGGCCATCCGACGGCGCGGGGCGCGCTCCACCTGCAGCAGGTCGGCCAGCCGGCTCTCCCAGGGGGCGGGCCCGCCGGAGGGGGCGGCGATGTCGGGCTCGGCCTGCGCCAGGGCGCGCGCGGTGATGAGCAGGGCAGCCGTGTGCTTGCAGTTGCTGCCCACCGGGCACGAGCAGGTGCCGGCCCAGGACGCCGCGGCGCTGCGGGCGCCCTGCTTGCGGAAGATCATGGTCTGGTAGGTGTGCGCGCCCGAGCCCTTGGACTGGGCGCTGATGATGTCCCCGTCCCCGGCGACGCTGATGCCCCGCACCCGCCCTTTGCGCGCATAGTCCAGGCCGCGCTCAAAGGCCCGGTGGCCGACCCGACTGATGATCTGGTCATCAGTGAGCTCCACCGGCCAGTCGTCATGCCGAATCGCGCGAGCCATGACCCCAGGTTAAACGCGGGGTACGACACCTTCGGGCGCCGTCCGGCTGCTGATCGCACGCTGGGCGCGAACGGCGTCGGTCTCGCACCCGGTCACGTGGGGCCGGGTGAGGGGTGGGGTGAGCGACCGGCCGTAGCCCGGTCGGACGGGTGGGTGGAGGCCTCCCCGTGAGGAGGAGCCGCCCCGGACCCGGATCTCGCACCCCGGGTGGATCACATTTCGATAACGGTGCGTTGTACTGGATCCATGAACGCGATGCTGACCTGTGAAGAACTGTTCCTGCTGCTGACCAAGGATTCAGGCAAGCCGGAGAGCCGCATGGCGCACTCGTCCTACGGGCTCACCGGGGCACTGCTCACCGACCTGCTGCTGGCCGGCCGCATCAGCCTGACCGAGGAGCGCAGCCCCCGCATCTACGTCGTCAGCTCCGAGCCGACCGGGCACCCCGTCCTGGACCGGGCCCTGGAGATCCTGCCCGCCAAGGACGGCAAGCGATTCTCCTCCCTGGTGACCTGGGGCAAGCTCAACCCCACCCGCCACATCGCCGAGTCCTTGGAGGCGGCCGGGGTGGTGCGCATCCACACCGGCGGGCTGTTCGGTTCGCTGCACCCCAGCTACCCCACGCTCGACCCCGTCCCCGAGCAGCAGCTGCGCGCACGTATCGACGCCGCCCTGCGCGGGGTGCAGCCGCCGACCGCCTCCGACGTCGCCCTGCTGTCGATCCTGCAGGCGCTCAGTGTCGCACCGACCGTCCTGCCACAGCACGAGACCGGTCTCAGCCGCGGCGAGCTCAAGCGCCGGATCAAGGAGCTCGCGGGGGAGAGCCCCGTGGGGCGTGCGGTGCAGCGGGCCGTGGAGGCCGTGACGATGGCCATCATCGCCGCAGGGAGCGTTGCGGCGGCCTCGTCGAGCTGATCGCCGCCGGCACCCCGGGAACCACCGACCCCGTCCCGGCCCCGTCGGGGACATTCTGCGCCGCCGGGTGCGTGTCCTTCCGGGCGGGGGCATTCGACGCCGTCGGGGACCGAAATCCTGTCACCGAACGCGCGAGACGTCCCCGGCTGGAGTGGAACGTCCCCGGCCGCGTGAGATGTCCCCGTCGGCAAGTACCGTCACTCGCTGCGGGGCCGACGTCGTCGAGCCGCCCGGGAGGTACCGCCGTGTCTGCGCACACGGTGCCAGCGCTCGCGCCACAGGGCGTGATCCTGCTCGATCTCGGCCAGGCGTGCGGCCAGGCGGTGCGACTCCTCCAGCGACAGCCCTCGGGCGTGCATCCCCAGTTCGGCCAGGCGCGCCATCGCCGGTGTCGCCTGCTCGCGCAGGTCGGGCAGGCCCACCAGGTCGGGCTGCGCCGGCCGCCTCACGCCTGTCGCCGGGGTGCGCTCCCCCGCCGGCAGCCTGATACCACTGGGCGGCGACGCCGGTCGGCGCGGCTCCGAGACCTGCTCGCCGACCGGGGCCGTGGCCTCCTCGGGGGTGCGTCCGTCGGGGGCGGCCGGCCCCTGGACCACGCGCATCACCTCGTTGGCCGGCACGTGGTCGCTCCGGTGGCCCAGCGCCAGCCCGGCGGCCGGCAGGACCAGTACCGACAGCACCCCGGCCAGCACGAGGGTGGAGGCGAAGGAGGTCGACATGGCCCCCGCACTGACCGCCACCTGGGTGACAGCCACGATGATGGGCAGGGCGGTCGTCGAGTAGACGGCGATCTGGAGGCTCTGGCGCATCGAGTAGATGCGCGTGCCGTCCCTGCGGCGCTCCGCCCGGGAGGCCAGCCACACCGGCACGCCCCGCACGAGCACCAGCAGCACGAAGAAGGCCAGGAGGTTGACCAGGTCCCCGGCGTCGAGCCCGGCCTCGATGCCCATGCCGGAGGTGACGAAGAAGATCGGGACGAAGAACCCGTAGGCCAGCCCGTCGAGCTTTTCCTCGAACTCGGCATCCCCCTCGGGCAGCGCGTGACGCAGGACGAAGCCGGCGGCGAAGGCCCCCAGGATGACGTCGAGGTCGAAGATGGCGGCGATAGCGCACAGCCCCACCAGGAGCAGGACGGTGGCCCGGATGGTGGTCTGCGCCGTCGTCGAGGCCCCCAGATGGATGGCCTCGACCAGGCGGCGCCCCACGCGCTTGACGCGGCTGGTGAAGCGGACGATGAGCAGGGTGATGATGAGGAAGACGCCCAGGATCACCATGCTCGCCCAGGTGGAGCGCGATCCCAGCAGCAGCGCCATGACGAGGATCGGCCCGACCTCGCCGACGGCGCCGTGGTTGAGGATCGAGGCGCCCACCGCCGTGGGCAGCAGACCGCGGTCGCGCAGGATCGGCAGGATCGTGCCGATGGCCGTGGAGGTCATGGCGGTGGCGATGGCGATGCCGTTGGCCGACGCCGCCCCTCCGGTCACCCCGATGACGCTGACCGCACCGAAAGCCAGCCCCAGTGAGAGTAACCAGGCGACGGCGGCGTGGCGCCCGCCCGCCCCGCGCAGCTCGTTGATGTCGATCTCGTAGCCGGCCATGAGGAAGAGGAAGGCGACGCCGAGCTCGCGCAGCAGCTCGATCGAGGAGTCCTCAACGGCCAGCCCCAAGCCGTGGGGACCGATGAGCATCCCGCCCAGGATGAGCAGAACGACCTCGGGCACGAGCCGCTTGGGGATGGTCCAGGAGATCAGCGGCGCCACGAAGGCCACCGCGACGATGAGCAGCAGGGAGGTGAAGACCTCGGCCATATCGTCTCCTTGTCTCCAGTCGGGTACGGGGGTGCAGAGGATGGGGGAAGTGCGGGGCGCAGGGCCGGGCCCGGCGCAGGTCCGCACGAGCCTGTGAGACTACCCCGACCTCGGCCGGCCGGGCCCGCCGTCAGAATCCACAACAGTTCATCGGCTCATTGATGACGTGATGCGCTGGTGCGATCATGATCGTATGAGGACGACACTTGAGATCGACGACCGGGTCCTGTCCCTGGCTCGTGAACGCGCTCATCGCGACGGAGTGTCACTCGGACGCGCCGTGTCCGATCTCGCGCTCCAAGGAATCTCCCACGGGAGCCGCACCAGCAGGCACGGGATCCCCTTGTTCTTCCCGCCCGCAGGCCAGCAGGCTCATGTGGTGACGCCAGAGCTCATCGAGCAGTACCGAGATGACGACCACTGATCGCCTGCGACTGCTTGACGTCAATGTCCTCGTGGCGTTGTCACTGCCCAACCATGCGCACCATGAGGTGGTCAGCGCCTGGTTCGACGGTGTGGATCAGTGGGCGACCTGTTCCATCACCCAAGCCGCCTACCTGCGTCTCCTCATGAATCCTCGAGTCACCGGATTCGAGATCGCGGCCGCTGATGTGCTCTCCGGACTCGGTGAGCTGACATCGCTTGACGATCACGTGTTCCTTGTCGACGACGCCCCTCCTGCTGAGCCGTCCATCAGCTTTTCGAGGCTGAAGGGCCCAAAACAGGTCACCGACCTGCACCTGGTGGACCTCGCGGCACGTCACAACGCTGTTCTCGCCACCATGGACGGACGCATGGTGCAGGCGCTCACGTCACAGGATCGACGACATATCGAGATCATTCCCCTGTAGGCAGGACTCGCCCCGTCCACAGAGGCCGGCCGGGTCCACCATCGGGGCCGCCGGGCGCGCGAAAGCGGCGTAAGGCGTCACAATGGAAGCATGCTCATGCCGTACTCACCCTCCGCCGAACCACTCACGCGCCTGGCCGACGGGACGGTCAAGCAGATCAGCCCCTTCACCGGAACTGAGGTGTGGACCGTGCCGGGCCGCGCCAACCGCCCCATCTCGCACCCGGTGGCCGAGGTCCGCCCGCTGGAGGAGGCCGACCGCACCCACAGCTGTGCCTTCTGCTCGGCGCGCTACCTGGAGACGCCCCCGGAGAAGGCGCGCGTCGTGCGCGGGGCCGACGGCGGTTTCGAGCGCCTCGACGCCGTCGCCGCCTCCGCCCTGTTCGACACGGTGGCCGAGTTCCGGCGGGTGCCCAACCTGTTCGAGATCCTCTCCTTCGACTACTGGCACATCAACCACGGCTACGAGATCCCCGACGCCGCCCGCGAGCGCATGGAGGCCTACCTGGCTGACCCGGTCGGCGTCGAGCACGTGGAGCGGGTGGCTCGCACCAAGCTGGCGGCCGCGGGCGCGGACCCGGACTCCTGGGACTCGATGGACGAGCGGACCCGCCACACCTTCCTGGCGGCCTTCTTCGCCGGGGGCCATGACGTCATCATCGGTCGGCGCCATTTCACCGACGACGCTCACGACACCACGGGCTTGGCCGGCTCGGGGACGCTGAGCGTGGCCGAGCACCGCGCCTACACGCGCCTGGCGATCCACGCGATGCACAGCCTGTACGAGGCCAACCGGTGGGTGCGCTACGTGGCCGTCTTCCAGAACTGGCTGCGGCCGGCCGGGGCGAGCTTCGACCACCTGCACAAGCAGCTGGTGGGCATCGACGAGCGCGGGGTGACCAGCCAGCTGGAGCTGCAGAAGGTGCGGGCCAACCCCAACCTGTACAACGAGATGGCGGTGGACTACGCCGCCTACCAGGGGCTGCTGGTGGCGAGCAACGAGCACGCGGTGGCCTTCGCCGGGTTCGGGCACCGCTACCCGACGCTGGAGGTGTACTCGACGTCGGCCATGCCCGAGCCGTGGCTCATGAGCCGTGAGGAGGTCGACGCCGTCTCCGACCTGGTGCAAGCCCTGCACGCGGCCACGGGCGCGGACGTGCCCAGCAACGAGGAGTGGCATCACAAGCCGCTCGACGTGGACCAGCCCATGCCCTGGCACATCACGCTCAAGTGGCGGGTCTCCACCCTGGCGGGCTTCGAGGGCGGCACGAAGATCTACCTCAACACCATCGACCCGTGGACGCTGCGCGACCGCGTGGTGGCGCGTCTGGAGGATCTGCGGGCCGACCGGCTCATCGCACCGATGGCCGTGGGCGAGGAGTGCCCGACGACGCCCAACCGGCTCCTGTACAACCCGGTCCTCACCGCCCGGCCGTAGCAGCCAGCAGGCCCGGGCCGACGCCGCGGCCCCTCTCCGGCTCGGCGCAGGACCGGCACGGCCTTCAGCAGCCGAGGGCGCTGCGCTCCTCCGGCCCCACCCAGCCCGAGCACCCACACCGTACCGTCGCTGACCTTGCACACCCTCCCACCTGTACGTACATTATCCGTACCACCAAGGAGGCCAAAGCATGCCGATCTCAACAGCCCGCAGAACCCAGAGAATCGATCTACGCGCCACGCCGCGCCAGGAGACCCTGATTCAGCAAGCAGCCTCCCAGACGGACCGCTCCGTCAGCGAGTTCATCCTGTCCTCAGCAACGCTCGAAGCTGAACGCGTCCTTGCCGACCGCCGCTGGTTCTCCGTGACGTCAGAGCAGTTCGATGCCATCGAGGCCGTACTGGACGCTCCGTTGGAGGAGACGTCCCGCTTCGCCCGCCTGTGGAACCGCCCCTCACCCTTCGGGACCCGCATCAACCTTGACGACGAATCGTGAGTACCGGAGCTCTCGAGTCCCCGCGGCGCCTCGTCCGCCAGGACGTCACGGCCGGTTTCCGCAGCGGGGCCACCGAGCTGGATGACTGGTTCCAGCGCTACGCGTGGCAGAACCAGAAGGCCAACAACGCCGTCGTATACATCACCGCCCAGGATGACGTCATTCTCGGTTATTACGCCATCACGACGGCCACATACTCCCGCGACGATGCGCCCCAGGGACTCAACCACCGCAGCCGCCCTGAGGAGATCCCGTGCATCCTCCTGGCCCGGCTCGCGGTGGACGAGCGGGCTCAGGGGCGGGGCGTTGGCGCAGCACTGCTCAAGGACGCGATCGAGCGGTGCTACAGGCTCAGCCGAGAAGTGGGCGCCGCCGCCCTCATCGTGCACTGCCGAGATGAGCAGGCGCGCGCCTTCTACCTCGCCAACGGCGACTTTCTTCCCTCACCGGCCAACGCCTTGCACCTGCTGCTGTCCATGAAGCAGTTGAGCCGGATGCTCGAGTCCTCCTGACCCGAACCGGCCACAAGAGCCGAGGGCGAGGACGGCTCGACGTCGTCGGCCCGGCGCCGACCCGACGCGCCTTCAGCAGCCGAGGGCGCTGCGCTCCTCCGACCCCACCCAGCCCGAACGGCTCTCCAGGGCGCGGAACCAGCGGGCCAGCGCCGGCCAGAAGGAGATCGACGGCGCCTCCCCGCCGGGGTAGTGCTGGCGCCCGCCGTACTCGTAGGACTGGACGGTGGTGAACAGGCGGATGTCGCTTCCGGTGGGCTTGTCGCCGCACAGGTACTGGCCGATGGCGACGACGGCGGACAGGGCCGGCCCGTCGAGCATCGTCAGGCCGTCCTCGCGGGAGGCCTCCATCCGTGTGGCCCGGGCCAGGAGAGTGTCGATGACGTCGAAGCCCACGAGGACGCCGTTGGCCGCCGCCGCGGCCTTCTCCGGGTCCTGGGAGTGGGTGGCCACCGCATGGCCGACGTTGATCTGCGAGCCGATCCAGGCGTCCCAGGCGTCGGTGGAGTTGCGGCGGTTGAGCGGGTAGAGGTCCGGGGCGCCCTCGCGGTGGAGGTCCCACCAGGCGGTGGACAGGTCGAAGAGCAGGTCGCCGGAGTCGTCGCTGACGACCTGGCCGGTGGTGGTGTCCACGAGGGCCGGGACGGTGGGGGGAGGCGTGTAGCCGGGGGTCTTCTCGTAGACCTCAGCCAGGGAGCGGGCGCCGAGCGCCGGATCCACGCCGGGCTCGCCGTCGGGGCCGGTCAGCTCCCAGTATCCGTCGGCGCCCTTGCCGTAGCTCCAGGACACGGGGATCGCCTCGGTCAGGCCCAGCAGGCGCCGGGCGATGAGAACGCGGCGGCACCACGGGCAGGCCCCCGACGCCACGAGTCGGTAGCGCCCCGCCTCCACGGGAAGGTCGCCGCTGGGTGAGAATCGGTGTGAGACTGCGATGGCCAAGGGGTGCCTCCCGGAAGGGTCGTCGAGGGGTCGTGATGCCCAAGGCTAATCATTCCTCGCATATCGGCCGCCGTCACCCGATTCACACGGGGCGGAATCCTCCACCCCGCGCCCGCCGACGCCGGATCGTCCTCACTGACCGGGGACATTCTGCGCGTCGGGGTGCACTATCTCTTAGCCGGGGACAAACTGCGCGTGCGGGGACAGGAATCCGGTCCCCGACGGCGTCGAACGCCCCCGCCCGGAACGACACGCACCCGGCCGCGTCGAATGTCCCCGGCCGCAGGCAACAGCGGCAGAGCCCGCGCCTCACGTCAGCGCAGCGTCTCCTCCACGGAGGCCACGAACTCCAGGGCGTCGTGACCGTCCCAGTGCGGCTCGCCCAGCAGGTCGCGCACACGGGCGCAGGCGGCCAGGGCCTCATCGCGCTCGCCGCGCTCGGCGTGCAGGCGGGCCAGCATGCACAGGGCACGCGACGCCGAGTCGCGGTCCTCGGTGTCCATGTAGCCGTCGTATGCGGATTCGCAGTGCTGGACGGCCTGCCAGTTCTGGCCGGTACGCCACAGGATCCAGGCCATGTCGTCGTGCCAGTCGCCGATCTCCCAGGCCGAGGAGTAGCCCTCGGTGTCGGCCACGCCGGCGAAGGCCTGACGGGCCTCCTCCATGATCTGGCGGGCCTCGTCGAGCCGTCCCCGGGCCATAGGCAGGGTGAGGTCATCCACCAGCGCCCGCGCCGAGCGGCGCAGCGCCCGCCCCCGGTCCAGGCAGCCCTGGTCGGTGCGGGTGTCCTCCAGGTCGGCGGCCTGACGGAACAGGGCGGCGGCGCCCACATTGTCCTTGAGGTTGGAGGCGGCCATCGCCGCGTGCGAGAGGTACTCCCCCGCCAGCGCCCGGCGCCCCTGCTCCTGCAGGATGCGGGCGGCGGCCAGCGAGTGCTCGGCGACGCTCTCCTCCTCACCCATGGCCATGCCGGTCTGGGCCAGGAGCCGGTGCAGGTAGAGGGCGACGCTCTTGGCCCCGGTGCGCTGGGCCAGGGACAGCGCGGACTCCAGGACCTCGGCGCTCTCCAGGTAGCGCTCGGAGGACTCCAGCGCCGAGCCCAGGGACAGCAGGGAGGCCACGGCGTAGAGGGTGATGCCGGCGGCCAGCATGATGTTGGCCTGCTCGCGGAACTGGGCGATGGCCTCGTCGAACTGGCCCACCTCCATCGAGGAGATGCCCAGCAGGCGCCGACCGCGGGCGGCCAGGACCGGGGAGACCTTCTCGTGGCGGCGCATGACCTCCTCGGCCAGCAGGCAGCCGTTGTAGACGTCGCCGCACTCGGCCAGGACCTCGGCGCGCGCCATGTCGAGAATGTCCTCCATCCGCTCGGCATGGCGGTCCTCGGGGACGGCCTCAGCGGCGCGGGCGACGACCTGGATCGCCCCGAGCGCCTCGTCCTTGGCATGCAGGTCGGTGAGGACCGAGGCCCCCACGAGCAGGGCGTCGGCGGCCAGGACGAGGGAGTCGGTGCCCCCGGGGTCGAGCAGCTCGGTGGACACCAGGTCCTCGACCTGAGCCTCGATCTGCCCGATGAGCGAGGTGGCCCGCTGCAGGCGCTCATCGCGCACGGCGTCCTGGGATAACTCGGCGATGGAGTCGGCGGTGATCTCGTTGTCGAGGTTGAGCAGGTCCACGTAGTAGGCGCCCAGCGGCCCGAAGGCCAGCTCGATGAGGGGGCGGATCCGCAGGCGCTCGGCGATGGCCTCATCCATCTCGGTGCGGCAGGTCAGGGCGGCGGCCCGCAGCAGTCCCGTGTGGTACTCCAGTCCCGGAATCTCCTCACCGATCGGGGGCAGCAGGTCGCGCGTGGCCACCTGGTCGACGACGTACCAGTAGTCCATCGTCGAGGAGCCGATGGTGCGGCGGTGGTCGACGTAGCGGCGCACCGCCTCCTCGCCGTTGCGCACCGGCCGGGGCCGCACGAGGTCCACCAGGGGGAAGGGTGCATCGCCGCTCTGGTGGCTGGTGGCGGCGCGGGCGCGTCTGCCAGCCGCCTCCCGGCTCGACGACGTCGCGCGGGGCGCGTGCTCCTGGACCAGGCCGTCGTCGTCGGCCACGAGGCCCAGGAGGGAGGCGACGTCGGGTGCGGCGCCGTCCTCGTCCACGGTCAGGCTCGTCTGGGCCGCCTCGGGCAGCTCCTCGGAGGGCTCCAGGAGGTCGACCTCCACGCCCAGCCCGTGGACCGCGCCGGGGGCGGCGTCGAAGGCGGCCCGGGCCAGGGAGCGCTCCAGGTGGTCGGAGATGGTGGAGTTGCCGTTGCGCGTGTCGAACTGCTGGGCCAGGCGCCGCGCCCAGCCGGTCATCTCGGCGTAGACGCGCGAGATGGTGGTGGAGGCATCCAGTCCCGGCAGCGGGTACCACAGGTCGGCGGCCGGGACCTCGACGCCGAGGGCCTCCTCGCCGCGGCCGGCCCGCTCGGCCTCGCGCAGCACCAGGCTCATGCCGCGCAGGGCCGACAGCAGCACGTAGGCGGACTCGGCCTGGGCCAGCCAGGACAGGTGGCGGCGCAGGAGCTCCAGGCCCCGGTCCACCCGCCCCACGAGGGCCAGGTACTCCAGGTGGTAGGCCAGGGAGATGAGGGCCTTGGGGTTGCGGCGGATCTCCCGGTAGGAGCGCAGGTGCGCCTCCCAGGCCGCCCGGGGCCGGCCGGAGGCCAGCAGGGGCAGTAGCACGAGGGACTGCGTGGTCTGGGGCTGCACGGAGCAGCTGACAGCGCCGGTCAGCACGGGCACGGCGGTGGCCACGGCCAGCTCCCAGGCCTCGGTGCGGTAGGCGAAGGCAACCTGACGCATGGGGTCACAGCCCTCGCAGTCGGCGTTCTCGTCGCGGTGGGTGGCCCGCCAGGCGGCCAGCTCCTCGGCGGCCTCCTCCTCGAGCCCCAGCAGGCCGGCGACCGAGGCGCGCTCACCGTGGACGACGTGCATGGAGGCACCCCCGGAGCGGTAGAACTCCTCAAGACTGGCCTCGAGCTGGCGCACCTTGTCCTTGGAGACCCGGGGGTTGGCGCCCGCCACGGCCACCGCCCACTTGAAGTGCCAGTGCAGGGTGCGCACCTGGGCGTCGTCGAAGGCCTCGGGGCGGCGCTGGTAGCGGCCGAGGTTCCACGAGAAGGGTGCCAGCGCCTTCCACGCCTCGTTGCCCTGCTGGTAGGCCTCGGTCAGGGCCAGCCGGGTGGCGATCCGCAGGTCCTCGTCGCCCAGTGCGTCCGCCCAGCTGACGGCCTCCGCGATGAGGGCCGAGGTCTGGGGGCCGTGGCCGAGGGCATCGGCGTAGGCCAGACGCTCGAGGATGTCTTCGCGTGTGGTCATGGAGTCTGTCCTTCCGGGCGGAGCCTGACGTTGCACCGTCATGAGGCGAAGGCTTCCACCGTGTGCTGCAAGAACGCACGGAATGCGCTCCGCCGACCCCAGGGACGCCGTGGGTGGAGCGTCGTCCCGCACCGCTCACCGGTGAACGGCGGCATGGGCATCTCGGGCTCCTTTCGTCCAGAGGGCGGTTGTCCGACGTCCAGTGTTACCGAACAGTTATAGAATCCGCTACTGCAACGGCCAGCGGCAACTCGGCCGCGGGGCATGTCGGGGTCGGGAGCCACCGCCCGCCCCGGCCGGCTCCAGGACCGGGCTCCCCGACGCCGACTCCCGCCACTCCAGTATTTCCAACGGATGTCGCCGCTCCGGGTCTGCGAGGCCGACGCGCGCTAGGACACCAGCAGGGGCTTGGGGGTGTCGGTTGTCTCAGCCCCGGTTCCGCCCTCAGCATCACCCGGGGCTGCGGGGACCGGCCCGTCGACGACGGCGGCCATCTCCACCGTCGCATCGGCCCGGCCCGCAGCCGTACCGGCAGCCGCGCTCCGCGTCGTCGCCGCCACAGGAGTCTGCGCGCTGTCCCGGGTGGACTCGCCTCCCGCGACCTCAGCAGTGTCGGCGGTACCGACGGTCCCGGCGGCCCGGTCGGGCCGGGGTGCCTCGGGCAGGGCGATCACGGTCGCCCCGCCACCCTCTCCCTCAGTGGCGATCTCACCGACGGTCTCCGGCCCGCTCTCAGCCCGGGGCGCGCTCTCGGCCTCCGGCCCGACGTCGGGCCGCCTGTCGGCAGCGGCGTCCTGGGCGGCCAGAAGGCCGAGGACCTCGCGCAGGGCCTGATCGACGCCGTCGAGGATGAAGTCCAGGGTGCCGGCCAGCTGGGCGTCGTCGAGCCCGGCCCCGATGTTGGTGAGGACCTCGGCGCACAGGCTCAGGCCGGCGTCGTCGACCTCGGTGTAGAAGGCGGGGATGAGCCGGCCGCTGGAGACCTCCTGGGCCACGGCGCGCACCCGGGAGAGCTCCGCGGAGCCCGGCCGGGTGGCGGCGAGCCGGTGGTGGGCGCGCACGGCGAGGATCCGGCGGTCCACCACCATGAGCACGTAGTCGAATCCGGCCACCGAGAAGTGCACCACCCCCTCGGACAGATCGAGGTCGTAGCGGTGGCCGCGCACGGCCAGCCAGGCGGCGAGCCGCCTGAGGGTCACAGTCGGGGTCACCGACCCCTCCGGCTGATTCCACCAGGCCATCAGTCCTCCTCCCAGGTGACGAGCTCGGGGAAGCGCTCCTCCACCGTGGAGAAGAAGGCGCGGGTCATGCCCAGGCCCATGTCCATGAAGGCGTCGAGCTGGGCCTGGCTCATGCCCGCTCCGACATAGGCCACCATCTGGGTGCTCAGCAGGAGGTGGCCGGGGTCGTGGGCGGGGGTGACGGCCAGGTCCGGGCCGTAGGTGGAGCGGTGCTGGGTATCGATGAAGGCGCGCATCTCGTCGAGGCGCGCGGCCGCCGGGCGCCCGCGCCACATGCCGGCCACGACGAGGGCGTCCTCCTCATCATGCAGGTAGACGCCGATGTCGCAGCCCGGGAAGCCCATGAAGACGGCGCCGTCCTCCTCGGGGCCGGCGGTGATGTCGTGCCGGGACAACCAGGTCTCGACCCGCTCTAAGGTCAGAGCCGGTTGGGCGCTCATGGGATCCCTCGCCTCCTACCCGGTACGGGATGTGATGCGGATTCGGTGCGGATGGCGCCGCTTGGGGGTGCGGCGCGCAGCTGGTGAGCCGGCTCGGGGCCGGTTCAGGCGCAGGGCGGGCCGTCAGAACTCGATGTCGGAGGCGATGTCCGCGACCGTGTCGACCTGGCCGGCGCCGGCCTGTGTGCTGCGCACGCTACCCGCTGAAGCCCCCCGACCCCTAGTCGAGCGCGGGGCGCCGACGGCGTCGGAGCGGTTCCCGGTAGCCGGGCCCGCTGCGCCCGCCGGTCCGGCGGGGCCCCGAGAGGCGGCGGGGGCACCAGGCCCCTCCGGGAGTCGTGCCAGCGCCTGGTCCAGGGATCGCCCCAGGACGCCGGAGGCCGACTCGGCCAGGGTCAGGCAGCGCGAGTCCATCTGCTCGGAGGCCTTGTATCCGCGGCGGCCGGCGGCCGGGCTACGTCGCCCTTTGCCTGCGCGCGCGGTGGGCTCGGTGCGCCCGGTGCGGGAGCGCTGAGCAGCACCCGAGGAGGCGGCCCCCGCTCTCCCGTCCGCCTTGACACCGGATGACCGGGAGAAGGAGGCGCTGTCTTGGGACTTCTTGCGGAAGCCGACCATGGTGGTCCTTTCGGGAACGGTTCCGAGCGGCGTCGGGCCGCCCGGGGGACGAAGAGCTGACAGGCCGACGGGACGACGAAGGAGTCGCGCGATGCGCCGTCGGGCTCAAGCCGTCTGCGCGCCGCCTGCGTGCCAGGCCGGGCGGACGGCGGGTGGGAACGCTAGCGGGGCACCTCGCAGGAGAGCTGGTCGGCGGCATGGGCCTGCTGGCTCCACAGCTCCTCGGTGAAGGTGTTGTCCAGGATGGAGCGGGCCAGCGGGTCGTCGGGGCGCATGATGTCGCGCACCGTCTGCAGGATGAGCTCGCGGCGGTCCTCGAGGCCCTCCTGGCCCAGGATCTGGGCCGAGCGGCCCAGGCCGCCCATGAAGTTGACGTACTCCATGGCGTGGTACTGGGGGGAGACCTCGTCGGGGCGCAGCTGGTGGGTGCGGGTCTCCAGCGCCTTGCGCACGTCGCGGCGCAGGGCCTCCTGGCCGCCCTGGGAGCGCACGTAGAAGGGCAGCAGCCGGTTCATCATGAGGTGGTGGGCGATGGCGTAGTCGACGTAGTAGAAGAAGGCCAGGCCCACCCCCTCCTCGGCGGCCTGCTCCGACTCGGACTTCTGCCACTCGGCGTAGCAGGTGGTCTTGGCGACCTCCTTGGCCCAGGTGGGCGCGGCCGCCATGGCCTCGGTGGGCTGGAAGGCCACGCGCGACTTGCAGCGCGGGCAGGTGATGAACACCGGCATGTGGTAGAGCTCGGGCAGCGGCACCGGGTCGCCGCACTTGTCGCAGGTGAAGGAGAACTGGGCCTGGCGCCAGTCGGTCATGGCGCGGTTCCACTCCTCGCGGGCCTGCTCGGCACGGCCGGGGGCGAAGACCTCCTCGATGATGTTGCGCAGGCGCACCTCGAAGCTGCCCACGAGGTTGGCCGCGTCCTGGAGGCGGGCGGAGAGCTGACGGTCCTCGTCGATGGACAGGTCGGCGTCGATGTCCAGGAAGGGGGCGAAGTGCTTGGCGAAGACCCGCTGGGCCTTGGTGTGCAGGAACATGATCTGGGCCTCGACCTCCGAGCGGAAGGCTGAGACGGAGGCCGGGTCAGTGATCTGCATCTCCATCGCGGTGCGGGCCGAGCTGACGCCGAACTCCCGGGCGCGAGCCTCCAACCGGTCCAGATAGGTGCTCAGGCGCTGAGTGAGTGCCTGAAGCCGCCGGTAGTAGCGGACGTAGGCGGACATGTCAGGCTCCTTGCGGTGGAGGATCGGGATTATCACTGAGGAAGGCGCCGATTGCCGAGGAGGGAGACACGCGACCCCGGGGCCGGCGACAACGCCGACGCACGAGCCCAGCGCAGAGGCGCCCACGGCTGCCAGCACTGTGGATGCTACTCAACTGGAGACTTCAACTGCGACCTGTTCGTGATCTTTTGGCATCGCCAGGCTCGACATCCGGGCAGGACTCCCCCTTGCCATTCCTCCGACGCTATGGCTTCTCGCCCGCCCACAACGGCGGCGCCACACAGGAGAAAAGTCCTGGTGGAGGCCGTGCCGGGGCGAGCCGGGAAACGCCAGCAAGTGACAAGGATCACGGCGTCACTGCGGGCGCAATCCGCCCTGCTGGGACGCGCGGCGAGACCTTTCCGTGATCGGCAGGTGGCCCAACGGCGTTTAACCGCGCGATCGTAGGGTAGGTCGCGAGATCGTGCCCTTAACCCTCGATCCCGAGGCACAAGGTACGAACGCGACGGCGGGGGCCGGCGGCGGCTACGCGCGCACGCCCTCCACGGCCTTGAGGGCCTTGGTGAGAGCCTCCGCCACCCCACGCGCTCCAAGACTGCGGTTTTTCGCACTCAGACGCTTGAGCGCCCACCTGAACAGGTCTTCCTGGGAAGCCCACTCCGGGTTCTTCGCACATGCCTGGGCCATGAGCCCCATCAGCTCGCGGGGATGGATCTCCTCGATGGAGTCCACGTGGTCCAGGGCGTTGCGTCGATAGGACGGGGCCGCGAGCGCGTCATCCCGGCTGGCCCACACGAAGCCGTCCTCGTCGAAGTAGGCGAAGGCCTCCCCCAGAGCCGCCCTGATCGACTCCTCGCGGGACTTGACGGTTCGCGAGAGCCCAAAGGCGCGGGAGATCTTGACGTAGAGCCGGCGCCTGGCGATCGGGGCCTCGACCTGGCAGATGGTGGTAGCGACCTCGATGAGCACCTTCCTGGCCTCCGCGTCGGTACCGGCCCGGTCGAGGATCTCCAGGGGGCGCACACCTGCCGGGCTCCAAGCGGTGTACTCCTCACCCGAGGTCCGCGGGCCGGAGGCAGGCGCCATCGCTTCGCCGCCCACATCGGCGCCGTCCCGGGCATCGGCCTGCACACCGTCGTCGGTCAGCGGCGCGGCGTCCTCGGTCTGCCCGGTCCGCTCCGATTCGAACACCGCGGTCAACGGCGTCGACGGCACCCAGTGACCGCCGGCCGCCTCGATAAGCCGGGCGACGACGGCCTGCCGGTCCGCCAGCCACTCGGGCATCCAGACCCGCTCGACCCGCTGCCAGCCCATGGTGCGCAGGACATCGACCGGGAGCAGGTCGCGTTCGACGACACCCTCCCGCTTGTTCCACTGCGGCCCGTCGAGTAAGACGGCCACGGCGGGGCGGTCCGGCTGGTCGGCGCGCGCCAGGACGAGGTCGATCTCGAAGGTGGAGTGGCCGACGCCGGTGTGGACCGTGAGCCCGGCCGCCTCCAGCGCCTCGGCGATCTCGCGGCGGTGCCAGTTGAGCGGGCTCTGCGAGGCTGGCAGGGCCCGTGGGGCCCGCCCCTCGGCGGCCTGGTGGAGGTAGGCGCGCAGGTCCTTGACTCCTCGGTGGGCCGTGCGCTCAGCGTGCAGGTCCTGGGCGTCGAAGCTGGTGAAGACGATGATCTGCCTGCGGGCCCGGGTGATAGCCACGTTGAGGCGGCGCTCGCCGCCGGCATGGTTGAGAACCCCGAAGTTCAGTGGCAGGTCGCCCTGCGCGTTAGCGGCAAAGGTCGCTGAGAACAGAATCGTGTCGCGCTCCTCGCCCTGGACGTTCTCCAGGTTCCTGACGAACAGGCCGTCACGAGCGTCGAGCGCCTCGATGACCCGGGGCGAGGCGACCTCGCGCAGGCTGTTCTCGATGAGGTCGCGCTGGCGATCGTTGAAGGTGATGACGCCCAGCGAGGGCAGGCGGTCGGGGCAGGCCTCGACGTGCCGGAGCACCTCCTCCACCACGCGTTTGGCCTCAAGGGGGTTGGTGTTCGGCTGGACGTGGGGGTGACGGGCGCGATCCTCGGGACGGAAATAGCGGCCGCGGACCCGCCGCAGCGAGATGCCGTGGCCGCCGGGGGCGGCGTCGGATCCGGGGACAATCGTCAGCGGGCTCGGGAAGGTGAGCAGCCGGCCGTCGTAGTAGTGGCGGTTGGAGAAGGCGACAAGGGACTCGTCCCGGCTGCGGTAGTGCCAGGTGAGCCGGTGCTGGGTCAGGCCGCCGTCCAGGCAGCGGGTGAGGATGGAGCTGGCCTCAGGCGCCTGCTCCCCTCTGATGTCGCCGGCTCCGGGAGCGGGCGGCATCTGCTTGGGGTCGCCGACCACGACCGCGCTACGGCCGCGCCCCATGGCGCCCACGGCATCAGCCACCCGAATCTGGGAGGCCTCGTCGAAGACGACGATGTCCACGTAGCGGCGGTCTGCCGGGAAGAATCGCGCCACCGAGTCGGGCGAGACGAGCAGGCAGGGCGTCAGGGCGGTGATGAGGTCGCCGTAGGTGCGGATCAGCTCGCGCACGCTCATGGCGCTGCGACGGCGGTTGAGCTCGCTGCGCAGCGCCTCGGCGCGGGCGGGGGCGTCCTGCAGGACCTGGTCGCGGTGGGTCAGGACGACGTCGAGCAACTCGGGTGTCAGTGCTGCCCGCAGCTCTTCGAGGGTGCTGCGGTAGCGCTCGATGAGCCGGTTGTGGGCGTCGGCGTCGAAGGTGTCCAGGCCGGTGGCTCGGGCCCGCTCCTTCAGGGCGGCCTGGGCAGCCACAGAATCGGCAGAATCCTCAGAGTTCCCGAGCTGGGCAAGTACCTCTCGGACTCCGCTATAGGACGGGCCATCCGGCGCCGGCTTGTACAGGCCTTCGCGGTAGGTGTCGAACTCAGCGCGGATCCTGGCCAGCTCGGCGCGCAGCACAGCCGGGTCGGAGTGGCCGGCCACATCGCCGGCATCGACGTCGGAACCGGCACCGTCTCCGCACTCTCCTCGCCGCAGGGCCAGGGCGCGGCGCAGGGCTCGGCGGACCTCGGTCGGTTTCATGCCGTTGTCGTGCAGGTTGAGCAGCAGGGCCCCGATGCCGGCCTCCTCGCGCAGGCGGCGGGCGACGACGTCGAGAGCGGACTTCTTTTCGGCGACGAACATGATGGTCCGCCCCGTAGCCAGAGCCCGGAAGATGAGGTTGGAGACGGTCTGGGACTTGCCCGTTCCGGGCGGTCCCTCGACGACGAGGCTACGCCCGGCGACGGCGTCGGCCACGATCCGGGCCTGCGTGGAGTCCGCGGCCAGGGGCAGGTTCTGGGTCGCCTCGTTGATGTCGAGGTCCCTATCGGCCGGGCCGACCGGGTCCACGAAGTCCTGGCGCCCTCCCGACATGAGGTGGGCGACGAGTGGGTTGGCGGCGATCGTCGGCCAGTGGTCCTCGAGGTCCTTCCACATGCGGTAGGTGGAGAAGCGGAACAGTCCCAGGTGGACCGTGGGGGTGACGACGTCGTCCCAGCCGGCGCGCCGCAGGCGATCGCACACGCCGTCGAGAGTGGCCCGCAGGTCGATGCCGTGCTCGTCGAGCTTCGGGCTCCTCAGCTCGGTGAGCTCGATGCCGGTATCCCGCGCGAAGCGGTCGAGGAAGGAGTAGTTGGGCGTGGAGACGCCCGTCTCGTCCAGGATGAGCCTGAAGTCGTCCCCGGTGCGCTCGAGGTTGACCGGGATGAGGATAAGCGGGGAGTGCAGGCGGCTGCTGTCGCTGTCCCAATGGAGGGTGCCGATGGCCAGGTAGAGGTTGTTGGCGCCCGTCTCCTCAACGGCGGTGCGGGCGCTGGTCGCCAGGGCCTGGAGGCGTTGCACGCGCTCGGTGGCGGTCAGCTCGACCTCGACGGTTCGTTCCTTCAGGAGCGAGTCCGCGCGGATCTCCTCCTGGCGAAGGTCCTCACCGGACGGCTCCGCAGGCCGGTATCGCCCCGCGGCGAGGGTGATGTATTCCTTGTCATTAACAAGATCCTCGAACTCGCCGATGAGCGCCAGCGGGACGCGCAGCTCCACGGCATGGCGCGAGGTGCGATTGATGAGAGGGTTGCGCAGCGAGAGGTCGAGCAGACTCTTCTGCCAGTTTTGGACCGGTGTGGGCGCCTTGGAAACGGGCAGATTGTCAGAGGTCATGGAGTTCATGCGGTTCATGGGTGGTGTAGGGATGTGCGTCGACCCGCTCACCCGAATCAGTTGGGCCGACCCGAGCGCCCCGCGCACCGCAGGCCTGTCGATGGGGACGCCGATGACCGCCGGTGGACGGCCGATGCGGGCAGGGGATGCGGATTGCTCCGGCCGACGAGCGCAGATTACAACGGCACTGCGACACGATCGGACACCACTCGTCCCAGGAGCCGCTGTCCCCGCGCGATCGTAGGGTAGGTCGCGAGGTCGTGCCCTTAACCCTCGATCTCGCGGCATAAGGCACGAACGCGACGGCGGGGCCGGCAGCGGGGCCGGCAGTGGGGCCGGCGGCGGCTACGCGTGCACGCCCTCCACGGCCTTGAGGGCTCGACGGCGCTCGCGGCGGGCGGCCTGCACGGCCGGATCGGGCACGGGCACCGCCATGACCAGGCGCCGGGTGTAGTCCTCGCGTGGGCGGGCGAGCACCTGCTCCGTGGGTCCGGACTCCACGACGCGGCCTGCGCTGAGCACCACCGTGCGCGCGGCAATGGAATCGACGACGGCCAGGTCGTGGGAGACGAACAGGCAGGCGAACCCCAGCTCAGCCTGCAGGGCTCGCAGCAGGTCCAGGACCACGGCCTGCACGGAGACGTCCAGGGCGCTGGTGGGCTCGTCGGCGATGACCAGGCGCGGGTCCAGGGCCAGGGCGCGGGCGATCGCCACCCGCTGGCGCTGGCCACCGCTCATCTCGTGGGGGTAGCGCTCGGCCATGGCGGCCGGCAGGCGCACCGCCTCCAGCAGCTCGCGCACGCGCGCCCGCCTGGCCGGGGAGTCGAAGCCGCCGTGGATGAGCATGGGCTCGGCGATCGAGGCCCCCACGGTGCGCCGCGGATTGAGGGAGGAGGCCGGATTCTGGTAGACGACGCCCGTCGAGCGGCGCACGGGCAGCAGGTCGCGGCGCCGGGCCCCGGCCACCTCGACGCCGTCGACACGCACACTGCCCGAGGCGATGGGCACCAGCCCCGTGAGGGTCCCGGCGATGGTCGACTTGCCCGATCCGGACTCGCCCACCAGGCCCAGGACCTCGCCCGGCGCGATCGTCAGAGAGGCGTCGTGCACGGCGTGGACCGTGCGGCGACCGTTGCGGTACACGACGTTCAGTCCCTCAACGGCGACGACGGGCTCGGCCGCTCCCTTGGCCGGTGCCTCGGACTCGCGGGCGACCGCGGCGAAGGGGTCCTCCTGGCGCAGGGAGTCCAGGCGGGGCACGGCGGCGAGCAGCTCGCGGGTGTACTCGTGCCTGGGCCTCTGGAAGATCTCGCGCACGGCTGCGCGCTCGACGATGCGTCCGTGGCGCATGACGGCGACGTCGTCGGCCACATCAGCGACGACGGCCATGTCGTGGGTGATGAGGAGGACCGCCACGCCCTCGTCCCGGGTCAGGGAGCGCAACAGGTCGAGGATCCCCGCCTGGACGGTGACGTCGAGCGCGGTGGTGGGCTCGTCGGCGATGAGGACCGGTGGGTCGCAGGCCATGGCCAGGGCGATGCAGGCGCGCTGCAGCTGGCCGCCGGAGAGCTGGTGGGGGTAGGAGCGGGCGATGCGCTCGAGCACTTCACCATCGGCACGGTCAGCACCGTCGGCATCGTCCGCGCTGTCCTTCCCGCCCGTACTGCGGCCGCCCAGCCCCACTCGGGCGAGCAGCTCACGCACCCTGGCGTCGACCTCGGCGCGGCTGAGCCGGCCTGACCGGCCCGACCGGCCGGGTAGGCCGGGTCGGCCGGGTCGCCGTCGGCCCCCGCCACCGGCCTGGGAGCCGGCATCCGATCCGGCGCTCGCGTGGGCCCGCCGGAAGGCGTCGGGGTGGGCGCGCACGGCCTCCCCGATCTGGAAGGCGATGGTCTCCAGCGGGTCCAGGGCCGTGGTCGGCTCCTGGAAGATCGTGCCGACGAGGCGTCCACGCACGTCGTCGAGCACCGGGCGCGAGGCCCCCACGAGCTCGACGGCGTCCGCGGTTCCGGACTCTCCGCCGTCCCGGCCGGCCTGGCGGGCCGCGTCGGGGTCGATGACGCGCGCCGAGCCGGTGACGGTGGCGGTGGGAGGGAGCAGACCCAGGGCGCCCAGGGCGGTCACCGACTTCCCGGAGCCGGACTCTCCCACGAGGGCCTGGACGCGTCCGGGCCGAAGGTCCAGGTCGATGCCGGTGGAGGCGGGAGTATCGGAGCCGGCGAAGGTGACGCCGAAGCCGCGCAGGCTCAGCGCCGCGTCGTCGGCGACCGGTACGTCAGTGGACTGCGCGCGGGCGCCCTGGGTCTGCCGGCTCATGAGGCGCTCACTCCGATCACCTGGTAGCTGGGGTAGGCGGGGTAGGACTCGACGAAGAACCCGGCCACTCCCGAGCCGTGCAGGAAGGAGTTGCGCCGGTAGGCCAGGGGCACCACGGGCACCTCCTCGGCGATCTTGCGGTCCAGGGCCGCCCACTGGGCCTGCGCGGCCTTGGCGTCGAGGTTGGCCTGGGCCTGGGCGATGGCGGCGTCGACCTCCGCGTTGGAGTAGCGGGCGTAGTTGGAGCCGCCCGAGCCGATCTCGGAGGAGGCGAACAGGGGCTGGATGTTGGCGTTGGCGGAGGGGTAGTCCGGGTTCCAGTTGGCGATCGCCAGGTCGTAGGTGGAGCCATCACCCTTGGTGGCGCGCTCGGTGAAGGTGTCGGGCTCAACCGGCTCGATGGTGACCGTCAGGCCCACCTCCTTGAGGGACTGGCCCACGGCCTCGGCCATCGCCTTGGAGGCGGCGCCGTTGTCGGTGAGCAGGACCAGGGCCGGCACGGTCTTGCCGGTCAGGAGCCCCTTGGCCTTGGCGGCGTCGTGAGGGTAGAGGTCGTAGCTCTGGCGGCCGGGAATCCCCGGGGTGATGTAGGTGGAGGCGGCCTGGGCGCCGAGCTCCCCACCCAGGGCGGCGACGACGGCGGCCTTGTCGACCGCGTGGGCGATGGCCTTGCGCACGTTGACATCGCTGACGCGCTGGACGTTGATGGCCAGGAAGGCCAGCGGCCCGCCCTCGGGGCTGGTGGCCAAGCGGGACTTGGCGCTCTCGTTGGCTGAGACCTGGGCGAGCTGGGCGGCCGAGACGCGGTCGGCACCGAAGGCGTTGCGGTCCTCGCCGGAGTCGGCGATGAGCCGCTGAGCGGAGGTGGTCTCGTCCTGGCCGAGCGAGAAGGTGAAGGTGTCGGGCAGGGCCAGACGGATGCTGTCGGTGTCCTTGGACCAGTGCGGGTTGCGCTTGAGGGTGATGGAGGAGCCCTGCTTGTACTGGTCGATCTGGTAGGGCCCCGAGGCGATGGGTGCGTGGGAGTAGGTGGCGGGGTCGTCGCCCTCGGGCACCGGTGAGAAGGCCGGCTGGGCGACGATCCAGGGCCAGTCGCCGAAGGCGCGCGCCAGGTGGAAGACGATGGTGGACTCGTCGGGGGTCTCGATCGAGCTCAGGTGGGCGCCGGAGTACGGGCCCTGGTAGCCCTCGGCGCCGGCCAGGAGGGACTTGTGGTAGCCCAGGCCCCCGGAGAGGGCCGGCGCGAAGGAGCGCTCGACGCCGTGCTTGATGTGGGCCGAGGTGATGGCCGTGCCGTCGGAGAGCTTGAGGCCCTTCTTGAGGGTGAAGGTCCAGGTCCGGCCGTCGTCGGAGGCCTTGCCGGTGTCGGTGGCCAAGTCGGGGGCGAGCTCGACGGGCTTGCCGGGCTCCAGCTTCCAGGTGGTCAGACGCCGGTGGACCAGGCCGAGGGAGGTCATGGGCATCGACTGGCTCTTGGCGGGATCCCAGCCGACGTCGGTGGCCGAGGTCAGGATGGTGAGGTTGCCGCCGGCCTTGGCGCTGGCCGAGGCGCCCGAGGATGAGCGTGAGTTGGCCCCGCAGGCGGCCAGGGTCAGCGCAGTTAGGGCGGTCATGCCGGTTCCGGCCAGGAAGGCGCGGCGGGAGGCGATGAGGGTGCGGTGGTGGTGAGACATGGGTGTCCTTCCTGTGCTGCGGTCGGCCCGTGGTGGGTCGCCGGTCGGGGTCCCGACGCCGTCGGCGCCGGAGGAGAAGTGGGATGGGCCTTCGTGAGGCTGCTCAGAGACGGGGGTCGATGAGGGTGGCGACGGCGTCGGCCACAAGGTTGGCGACGACGACGAAGGCGGCGGCGACCAGGGTGACCCCCATGACGACGGGGACGTCGGAGGTGCCGACGGCGTCCATGAGGAGGGCGCCCAGGCCCTGCATGGAGAAGACGCGTTCGGTGATGACCGCGCCGCCCAGCAGGCCACCCAGGTCGAGGGCGAAGTAGGTGACCACCGGCAGGGAGATGTTGCGCATCACGTGGCGGCCGACGACGCGGCGCTCGGGCAGGCCGACGGCGCGCGCGGTGCGCACGTAGTCCTCGCCGAGGTTCTCCAGCATCTCGCCACGCACCATGCGGGCGTAGACGGCCGCGGAGATGAGGGCGAGGACGCACCAGGGCAGGATGAGGTGCCAGGCCCAGTCCACGGGGCTGTCGGCGAAGGGGACGTAGCCGGAGACCGGCACCATGTCGAGGGTGAAGCCGAACAGGAGGATGCCCAGCAGCCCTACGAGGTAGGCGGGTGAGGAGATGCCCAGGACCGTTCCGGTCATGATGGTGCGGTCCAGGCGTGAGCCGCGTCTGAGGGCGGAGACGACGCCGGCGCCCACGCCGATGGCCAGCCACAGGACGGCGGCGCCCACGGCGATCGAGGCGGTCACCGGCAGTCGGGTGGCCACAAGCTCGCTGACCGGCGTCGACAGGCGGAAGGAGTAGCCCAGGCAGGGGGAGGCGCAGGCGATGGCGCCGGAGCCCTCACCGAAGGTGCGCCCCCCGATGATGCCCTGGAGGTAGTGCCAGAACTGGGTGTACCAGGGCAGGTCGTACCCCATGAAGGCGCGGGCGCGCTCGAGGTTCTCCGGGGTGCAGGGCCGGCCGCAGGCCAGGGTGGCCGGGTCGGAGGGCCACAGGGAGAAGATGGCGAAGGTGATGAAGACGATGATGACGAGGGTCGCCAGGGTGCGGACGAGCCTGAGGCCGAGGAAGTGCAGGCGGTTCATCGGTGCTCACCGGTCCTGGGGTCGAGGGCGTCGCGCAGGCCGTCGCCGAAGAGGTTGAAGGCCAAGGTCACCAGGAACAGGGCGGCGCCGGGGAAGACGAGGTACCAGGGGTCGGTGGCGACCCAGGTGATGGCCGAGCCGATGGAGCGGCCCCAGGACGGTGTCGGCGGGGGCACGCCCACCCCAAGGAAGGACAGGGCGGCCTCGGCGGTGATCTTGCCGGGGATGGAGATGGTGGTGAGCACGATGATGGTGGCCACGAGGTTGGGCAGGACCTGGGTGGTCATGATGTGCAGGCCGCCGGCGCCCATGGCCCGCGAGGCTCCCACGAAGGTTCGGGCGCGCACGGCCATGGTCCGCGAGCGCAGGACGCGTGCGGTCGAGGGCCAGCCGAGGATCCCGATGATGAGGATCATGACCGGTACGCGCGGGGCGGTGGCGGGGATGATCGCGGAGATGGCGATCATGAAGACCAGGTGGGGGAAGCCGAGGGTGATGTCGGTCAGGCGCGAGACGATGGCGTCCCACCAGCCGCCCAGGTAGCCGGCGCTCAGCCCCAGGCTGATGGCGATGAGCATCGACAGGACGGTGGCTCCCATGCCGATGGAGAAGGAGGTGCGGGTTCCCTCCACGACGACGGCGAACAGGTCCCGCCCCGTCTGGGGCTCGACGCCGAAGGGGTGGGCGGCGCTGATGCCCCCGAGGCGACCGGCGGGGATGCCGGAGGGCGTGAGCAGGTCGAGGTGGTAGGTGTAGGGGTCCACGCCGAGGGCCCGGGTGATCCAGGGGGCGAGGAGGGCCACAAGGGTGGTCGCGATGACGACGGCGCCTCCGGCCAGGGCCCAGCGGTCAGCGGCCAGGCGGCGCCATACCTGGCGGGAGCCGCCGGGGCGCTCGTGAAAGGCGCGGTCGGCGGTGGGCGCCGCGGCGTCTGCGGCAGTGGCGGCGTCGGCGGCTTCGACGGCGGCATCGGCGGGGTCAGCGGCCTCGAGGGGGCTGGTGGAGGCAGGGGTGTCCTGGGCGGACGAGTGCACGGGGGCACCTCACAGGTGTTAGGAGCAGGCGCTCAACGAATGGGACGTGGGCTGTCGTCAGCGACAGCAACAACTCCACATTCGCTTGGCCATGATGTTCTCCTGAGAGGCACCGGAAGATGACGAGCAGACAGTAGCAGGAAGTCTGATGAATCGCGAAAGTCGTCTCGGTCACCCGGGCCGGCGCATCGAGGTACGGCCGGCCGGTGACCCTAGAGCCGGGCGGTGCGGGCGGGGTCGAGGTACAGGGTGACGCGCGCACCGGGAGCGTGGGGGCGCCGGGTCAGGGCGGTAGCACGGGCAGCACGGACCGGCTCACGATCCGCCGCCGCATCAGCCTCGACGCCGGACGGCTCAGCCTGCCTGTCCAGCCCGGCCACCTCGTCTGGCCCTGCCAACCCGTCCGGCCCCTCCGGCTCCGCCAGGGCGGCGAGCCGCTCGGGGTCGAGCTCGACCTCGGCCTCCCACTGGCCGCGACGCAGCCGCGAGGCCAGTACGGTGGCCGGCAGGGTCTCCGGTGCCGCCGGTATCTCCGTCTGCGCGGGCCCGTCCGGCTCCCCCGGCTCCCCCGCCGCGGCCTCCACCACGCGCAGCGCGCCGGGGGCGAGGGCGAGGTCGCCGACGACGTCGAATCCCAGGAACCGCGCCACCTTGCTGCTTCCGGGGTCGGCCCACAGGCGCTGGGGGGTGTCCAGGCGCAGGAGGCGGCCGGCCTCCATAACGCCGACCCGGTCGGCCACGGTCATGGCCTCGTCCTGATCGTGGGTGACGTAGAGCGCCGTCGTACCGCCCTGACGCAGGATGGTGCGCACGTCGGTGGCCAGCTGCTCGCGCAGGGCCCGGTCCAGGGCGGACAGGGGCTCGTCGAGCAGCAGCAGCCTCGGCGCCGGGGCAAGCGCCCGGGCCAGAGCCACCCGCTGGGCCTGCCCGCCGGACAGGGTCGTCACGCGCCTCCGCTCGAATCCGGGCAGGCCGACGAGCTCGAGCATCTCGCGCACGCGCTCGCCCCGCTGGGCGCGCGGCAGGCCGGTGAGCCCGTAGGCGATGTTGCTGCCGACGTCGCGGTGCTCGAAGAGCTGACCATCCTGGAACATGAGGCCGAAGCCGCGCTTGTGGACCGGCACGCGCACCATGCTCCGCCCGTCCCAGGCGACCTCGCCGGCGGCCACATCCTCCAGGCCGGCCACCGCCCGCAGCAGGGAGGACTTGCCCGATCCCGAGGCCCCCAGGAGGGCGACGACCTCCCCGGCGGTCACCTCCAGGTCGACGCCGTCGACGGCGCGCAGGTCCCCGTAGGTCACGGCGAGCCCGCGCACGGACAGTCCCGTCGAAGCACTGGTGTTACTGGCAGTCGGGCTCATGGCCGCTCGCCTCCGTCCGTCCTGGGCCCGCGTACCCGGGCCGTCTTGTTGTTTCCGCCCGTCGTGCCCGCCGCATGCTGGCCGGCGTCCACGGGTACCGCGCGCTGCGGAGCCGGCTGAGGCGCCGACGCCCCACCCGGCCTCGACGTCGCGCCCGCGCTTTCGCCCCGCCCGGGGCCGAGCCGGGTCTGGAGCCACTCGCAGCCGAGCATGACGGCGGCGCTGCCCACCGCCAGGACGACGCCCCCGGCCAGCGCCATCCCCTGGTTCTGGGAGCCGGGGCTGCCGATGAGCCGGTAGACGACCACCGGCAGGGTCGGCTCCTGGGGCCGGGCCAGGAACGACGTCGCCCCGAACTCCCCCAGCGACGTCGCCAGGGCGAAGCCGGCCGCCAGTCCGCCGGCGCGCAGCAGCTGGGGCCCGTCCACGGTCGCCAGCACCCGGCCGGGTCCGGCCCCCAGGGCAGCGGCCGCCTCGCGCTGACGCGGGTCGATGGCGCACAGTGCCGGCAGCAGGGTGCGCACCACGAGCGGCACGGCCACGACGGCCTGCGCCAGCGGCAGGATCCACCAGGAGCGGGTCAGGGCCAGCGGCGGGCGCGCCAGGGTGATGAGGAAGCCGAAGCCGACCGTCACGGCGGAGACGCCCAGCGGCAGCATGAAGGCGGCGTCGAGCCCGGTGATGACCCGGGCCAGCGTCCGGCTGCGGGGTCGGCGCGAGACGACCAGGCACACCGCCACCCCCAGGCTCAGGGCGATGGCCGCGGCCGCTACGGCCACGGCCACCGAGTTGGCGGCCGCCTCCCACACGGTCACGAGCAGGGCGCTGCGCCCGCCGGTCGATCCCAGGTCGGTGTAGTTCGCCAGCGTCCAGGCGCCGTCGCGCTGCAGGGAACGCGCCACCAGCACCGCCATCGGCGCCACCAGCAGCCCCCCGACCGTGGCGGCGGTGACCGCGAGCGCGGGGGCATCGGCAGCCCGCAGCCGCCCGGCGGGCACCTCGGTGCGCAGGCGCAGGCGCGTCTGGGTGGCGGCGCGCGCCCGCTCGGCCACCCACAGGGCCAGGGCGATGACGCCGAGCTGGACGACCGACAGGACGGCGGCGCCCCGCAGATCGAGGTACTGGGTGGTCAGCCGGTAGATCTCGGTCTCGATGGTGCCGATCCCCACCCCGCCGAGCACGAGCACCACCCCGTAGGCGGTGGCGCAGAACAGGAAGGTCAGGGAGGCGGCTGAGGCGATGGCGGGGGCCAGCGCAGGCAGAGTGACAGTGGCGAAGGCCCGCATCGGCGAGGCCCCCAGCGCCCGGGCGGCCTCCACGGCGCGCGGGTCGAGCCGCGACCACATGGTGCCCACGGCGCGCACCACGAGCCCGTAGTTGAAGAAGGCCAGCGCGGCCACCACCGCGGTCAGCGTCCCATCCAGGTCCAGGGCCTCCAGGGGCCCGCCGCGGGTGACCAGGGCGTGGAAGGCGACGCCGACGACGACGCTGGGCAGCACGAAGGGCACGGTCACCACCCCGCGCAGCAGGTCGCGGCCGGGGAAGGCGCGCCGGTAGAGGACGAGGGCTCCGGGGATGCCGAGGGCCACGCACACGGCAGTGCCGAGTACCGCCTGGGTGAGGGTCTGGGTGAGGATCCGCCAGGTGCGCTCGCGGGCCAGGACCTCGCCGAAGCCGCTGAGGTCCAGGGCGCCGTCGGGGGCGAGGCCGCGGCCCATGAGCGTGGCCACGGGCCAGGCGAAGAAGACCGCCAGGAAGGCCAGCGGGCCGACGACGGCCAGGGTCCAGCCGGCCCGCTCGCCCCAGCCGGGCCGGGGGCCGCCGGCACCCGGTCCGTCGGCTCGCGCGGCGGCGTCGGCCCCTGGCGTCTCCTCGCCCGGCGCGCTCACTTGCCGACGGCCTCGGTCCAGGTGTTCAGCCACTCCTCGCGGTGGGTGGTGATCTCCTTGGGCTCGACCTTCACCGGCGACTTCGACAGCGGCCCGAACTTGGTGAGGGCCTCGGGCAGGGCGGCGTCGGGCAGGACCGGGTACATGTACATCTGGCCGGGGATGTCCTCCTGGACGGCCTTGGAGAGCATCCACGTCACGAAGGCCTTGCCTCCCTCGGGGTTGGCGGCGCCCTTGAGGACCCCGGCGTACTCGACCTGGCGGAAGGCGGTGTCCAGCAGGGCGGAGGTGGTACTGGAGCTCTTATCCTTGGAGACCGTGAAGGAGGGCGAGGAGGCGTAGGACACGACGATGGGGTAGGTGCCCTTGCCGCTGCCGGAGAAGTCGGTCTCGTAGGCGGCGCTCCAGTCCTCGGCGATCCGGGCGCCGTTGGCCATGAGCTGCTTCCAGTAGCCGGCGAAGGAGCCGGCGCCGAAGTGGCCGATGGTGGCCAGCAGCCAGGCCATGCCGGGCGAGGAGTTCGTGGGGTTGATGGCCACGAGCAGGCCCTTGTACTCGGGCTTGGTGAGGTCCTCGAAGGTGGCCGGGGGCGTCAGGCCCTTGCCGGTGAAGTAGCCGGTGTCGATGTTGAGGCAGACGTCACCGACGTCGATGGGCGCCAGGGCCGGGGTGTCGGCGACGACGTAGCTCTCGGCGCCCTTGGGGAGGGTGACGGTGGCGGAGGTGTCGATGACACCCTGGTCGAGGGCGCGGGTGGCGTAGGTGTTGTCGATGCCGAAGACGGCGTCGCCCAGGGGGGCGTCCTTGGTCAGGACGAGCTTGTTGACCAGGGCGCCGGCGTCCCCGGAGGTGGCGATCTTGAGGGTGTATCCGGTCTCGGAGGTGAAGGCCTTCTGGAGGTTCTCCGAGACGTGGAAGGAGTCGTGGGTGACGACGGTGACGGTCTTGGAGTCGGCCTGGGAGCCGGCCTTCTTGCCCTTGCCGCAGGCGGCCAGGCTCAGGCCGACGGCGCCGGCGGCGGTTCCGGCGAGCAGGGCGCGGCGGCTGAGGGCCGGGTGGGGCCGGCCGGGGCGGTGGGTGGACTGGATGCTCATGTGTGCCTCCTGGATGGTTCTCCGGAGGGCCCGGCGACCACCTGCGGCGCGCCGGGGAGATGGTCTCGACTTCCTTCGCCGGTACTAACCGGAGCAGGTTCGAGGGTCTGCGGGTTTCCGCACTCTCAGCGCCGTCGGCGGCGGCCCGTCGACCAGTGGCGGCCGGGCCGACGACGGGGCGCTCCCCTGTCATTGCAGGTCAACTGTAGTTCGAGGGCGTCCGCTGACACCAACTCCATCCGGCCCGCGCCGCGCGCCGGAGCCCTGCCGCTGCACCCGGCCGCACGTTCGCCTTCCCGCGCCATCGCCTTTCCGCGTGATCGTAGGGTAATCCGCGAGGTCGTACCTTTAACCCTCGACAGCGCGACCTACGGTACGACCGCGCGCCGAGCAGCCAGAGCCTTGGCTGCGACAACGAGCGGATCCGTGGGCTCCCGGCCCAGCAGATACGGAAGGTCATCACCCGTCCTGGCCAAGAACCCGTGCCGGATGACACTGGCGATCGAGAGCATCAGGGACTGGCGGAAGGACGGCATCCCACCCTCGGCGAGCAGTTGCCGGTACTCGCCCAGGCTGATGTCCCTCACCTCACAGCCCAGGCGGACTGCGACGTCAGCGACGGACACCGCACGGCTTCCCACTAACTCGTAGACCTTCCTCTCGTGCCTACCCGGGTCGCTGAGGAGGGAGGCCGCCGCGCAGGCCAGGTCGTGCCGTGCCACCGCAGCCACAGCCCCGTCTCCCAACGGCGACACAATTCTCAACGCTTCCCCGTGCTTCTCCCACGAGAGCGGAACGCCGAGAATCTCGGCATAGACGCCGTTGCGCAGAATGGTCCATGTCATGCCGCTGGCCATGATGATTCCCTCGGTGACGCGGTGCGGCAGCGCCATTGACAAGTGGTCGCCCGCACCAGTGAGGCTCGTGTAGACGATGTGGGAAACGCCGTCGCGCTCCGCGACCTCAACGGCGGCGCGGTTGAAGGCGATCTGCCGGTCGTCCTCCTGCGCCCCGGCGGGCACCAGCAGCAGGGTGTCGACGCCGTTGAAATCCAGGCTGTCCGGGACGCTGAAGTCAACATGCCGTTGCCCCGCCGACGGCGTGCGGCTGCCACCCACCGCCGGAATGCCGCGAGCGCGCAGCTCCGCCAGGAGAGCTGAGGAGAACCGTCCGCTTGCACCGGTCACCAAGATCATGAGTAGCCTCCTTCAGGCTCAACCACACTCTGGAAGCTGGCTCCTGCAGCCACCGAACCTTCTGCGCATGAGCCTGAGGCATCGTGCACGCACCTACAAGGAGGCAGTTTCTTGTCACCAACGCACAGCGATGTGACCACCGGCGATCCCAATCCGGCGCCTCTGGAGCGCTGCACCCGAGCGCACCGCGAGGATCCTGGCATCCGGGCGGTCCACGACCGACTGGGAGACAAGTGGTCCCTACTGGTCATCGTGGAGCTGACGCGCGGCCCACTGCGTTTCCGTCAGCTGCAGCACGCCGTCGGCGGCATCTCGCAGCGCATGCTCACCCTGACGGTGCGGCGTCTGGAGCGCGACGGGCTGGTGCGCCGCACGGTCTACCCCACGGTTCCCGCCCAAGTCGACTACCGGCTCACCGAGATGGGGGCGAGCCTGACACATCTGCTGAAAGCCCTTGCCGACTGGTCGCTGGAGCACCGGAAGGACATCACCCAGGCCCAGACCGATTACGACCACACTCACCCAGGCAGGCCCGTGCGTTAGATCGTGGCGTGAGCCTCCCACGCGGACGGGCACCCCGACCTCACCCCAGGGAGGAGTCGGGGCACAAGCCGTCGTCCGTAGGGTGGAGAGCCGGCTCCCACGAATCGTCCCAACGACGCTCACACCCACCGGCAGCCGCCTCCTAACCTGCTCATATGAGCGCAAGGCGGCACCAGCCGGCCCCGGTTCTATGATGAGCGCCGCCCCATCAGCACCCACCGTCCCGCGCCATGCCGGGAAGGCCCGCCTTCCCCGCACCCAGGACAAACCCACCCCCTGCACCACGAGAGGAAGCCGCCCCATGAGCACCCCCTGGTTCCTCCCCGCTCCGCTGGTCGACGTCGCTGCCCTGGCGCTGTGGTGGGGGCTTCTCAGGCTCTCGCGGCGCCGCGACAACCGCCGGCTTCGCAACGGACTCCTGTTCCTGCTCCTGGTCGGCGCTACGGTGAGAGCACTGCTCCACCTGGCCTCCCTCATCCCCGTCCTCACGATCCCGGTGGGACTGGGCGGTGTCGCCTTCTTCCTGCTCATCGCCCTCATGCCGTTCCTGCTCATGTTCAACGGCGTCGTCCTCATCCGCCGCGAGGGCCGGCGCCTGAGCAACCTGCTGTGCCTGGCGGCCGGCCTGGGACTCATCGCCACGCCGATGGCCGCGGTCGCCCTCGTGGCCACCGCCAACCCCTGGGCCCTGCTGGTCGCCGCGCTCATGTTCTGCGCCTGCGCCTACCTGGGCGTCTTCCTTCTCATCTTCCTGGCACAGACGGCGGTGCAGCGAATCTGGGGCGGGCGCCGGGCCATGCCGCACCCCGACGTCGTCGTGGTCCATGGCGCCGGGCTCATCAACGGGAAGGTCGGTCCGCTGCTGAGCTCGCGGATCGCCGGAGGCATCGAGGCCTGGCGCGACGAGGAGGGCCTGCGCCCCGGCGTGCCGCTGCTGGTCATGAGCGGCGGGCAGGGCGCTGACGAGCCGGTCAGCGAGGCGCGCGCCATGGCCGACTACGCGATCGCGCGTGGCGTCCCGCCTGAGCGGATCCTCCTGGAGGACCGTTCGACGACGACGCGCACGAACATCTCCTACACGCGCGACCTGCTGGCCGAGCGCGGCATGACGGACCCGCAGGTGCTGCTGGTGACGAGCTCCTTCCACGCGGTGCGCACCGCGATCCTGGCCTCCGACATGGGGGTGCCGTGGGCGGTGGAGCCGGCGCGCACGGCCTGGTTCTACATTGTCAACGCCTGGCTGCGGGAGTACGTCGCCGTGCTGACTTACCGGCGCCGCCCCGCCCTGGCCTGCGCTGGTATCGCCGGGGTCTTCGCCGTGCTGTACGCACTGCTGGTCCTCGGCGTGCAGACGGGGCATATCGGCTGAGGGAGGCGGCCTTTCCCGCCCAAGAATTTCAGAACGATTGTTCTTGACTGACCGTTCCAGAACGTTTATTCTGGATTCATGGGACGACGACGTACCTTCATCGAGAGCGAGGCCATCAGCTCCGCGACGGCGGTCTTCGCCGAGCGCGGTTTCGCGGGAGCCTCTGTGGACGATCTGGTTCGGGCCACCGGCGTCAATCGCGCCAGCCTCTACGGGGTCTTCGGCTCCAAGGACGGGCTCTTCCAGCGCTGCCTCACCGAGGCGCTGGCCGCTCTGAGCACTGCAGCCACCCCCGACGATTCCGCCGACGCCGCAGGGGCGGGACGCGAGGATCTCGACCTGATCCTTGTGGCACTCATGGAGATCGCCCCCGGGGACCCGGCCGTGCACGAGTCCCTCGAGGTCGCTTTGAACCGGGCGGGCATCACCGCCGAGGCGCTCGGCCGGCGACTGCTGGTGCGGGCCGGCGCCACGACGTCGGGCTCGGCCCCATCAGCCCCGACGGCATCGGCCTCACCGCCGACGTGATCCGTTCCAGCCCCGCGCCCACCTGCCAGATCACCAGCTCACTTCCACCCAACCGACCTGCCCATGAGAGGAGCAGACATCATGAGTCGCAACACCGTCACCATCACCGACACCACCTTGAGCGTTGAGCCGCACGGGCTGGACAAGATGTGGTCCTACACCTCCCGGCTGGAGATCCCGCTCGCGCACGTGCGCGGCGCCACGCACGACCCCGGTCTGCGCCACGAGCCCAAGGGCTGGCGCGGGCCCGGACTGCAGGCCGGCAGCAAGCTCTCCGGGACCTTCCACGCCGAGGGCACCGCGCAGTTCTGGAACATCTCCGGTTACGAGAACACCCTGGTCGTCACCCTGGAGGACGAGCGCTTCACGCACCTCTACCTCACGGTCGACGACCCGGCCGGCTTGGCCGCACAGATCAACGCCGCCATCCGCCCCGCCCAGGCGTGAGCCCAGGCCTGAGCCGCCGCCTCATCCAGGCAGCGGCTCGGCACCACACACCACGACACCCATCACTCTCCCGCGCGTTCGTGGGGTGGGGCACCGCTTCGAGCCCTGACCCCCGAACGCGCGGCGCACAGTACGACCACCCGGGCGCGGCAGTTGGCGCCACGCGAGCCCGGACTGGCTGCGGTATCAGCTCAGGAGGAGCTACACACTCCAACACCCTCACATACGAAGGGGGAGGCCACCTCCGGCCAACTGACTCAACCAGATTGCTTCAGCCCCGCCTTCTTTGAGGATCTCCAGGTTTGCCAGCAGGCGACTCCGACCAACAGAACCAGTGGCCCGATGACGCCCGTCGCTGAGCCGGCGTTCGTCCACACCGCTATCAAGGGCAGCAGCACGAGGAGTAGCGCGGCACCGACAGCCGCAGCGAAGGACTTTGAGTGAAGCGCCAGCAACGCGCAGGCAATGACAGCAGCGGAGGCCAGTGACAAGACTCTTCCCGAACCCGACCAGTTAACGGCGACAAAGAGCACTGCGAAAACAATAACGATGACATACGTCAGCAGGGCACTCACACTACTGTTCTCTCGCAGCATTCATGCACCCCCATTATGCAAGCGCGGCGCCCACTCTTCAGCAGGCGAGCCCACCGGCCGTAGATCCCTCGACATCCTGGTCATTCAAGGAGGATCGGGAAATTTCCAAGACCTCATGAAAGAAGGTAACAGGGCGAACTGACGAGTACAAGGCGCCTGCCACTCAGTTTTCTGGGAACCACTTAGGCTCTCCCTGAAACGTCTTAACAATCCAATGTATTGATGCCATCTGCCCCGTTCGTTCAAGCGCCTGGCGCCACGAGAATCCCCTCCCACCCGGGCCCGGCGGCTGGCGCCACGCGGGCGGGCACTGGCTGCGCCGTCGCCCCGGGTACGGCATGATCGGGACGGAACGGACCGACTCCGTCGGCCCCACCACCAAGCAGGCAGGTACCCACGACACCGCCCGGCCCGGGCGCAAGGAGGACTCATGAGCGCACAGGACCCCGCCGAGATCGACCAGACCACCGACTTCATGTGGAAGGCGACCGCGGCCGTGGCCACGCTGGCCTCCGGGTTCGTGGCCGAGAAGGTCGTGGCGCTCGGCTGGCGAGCCATCTCCGGCAAGCCGGCCCCGCGCGAGGAGGACCAGCTCCTCAACTACAAGCTGGCCGAGATCGTCACCTTCGCCATCATCTCTGGCGCCACCGTCACCCTGGTACGCGAGCTCGGACTGCGCCAGGCCGCCAAGTGGTACAGCGCCCGCCGCCCCGACTCCCCCTACGCGATGCGTGCCATCAGCGCCTGAGGACTCCGTCAGTGCCGGCCCCATTGCGGGGTCGGCACACTTTTTTGCGGTCCCGTGTCACGATTGGCGACTTTTCCCGCCGGCACACCGTTCGCAAAGACCCTCCGCACACTCGGCACCACGGCGTCTGCGCAGGTCAGAGCTAGTCTCCGGGGATCCAGTCGAGCTCGCGGCCGTCGGCCGCTCCTTGAAAAGTCGCCAATCGTGACACTTTTCCTCTACCGCGCCTCAGCCGCCTCGCTCCGCCAACCCACAGGTAGGCTGACGGGAAGCGCCAACGGTGTGCCGCGCAGGCGACCCTCCGGGGCGCCACCGGCCACCTCCCAGCGCTTCCGCCTTTGCCTTCGGAGACCTGAGGAAACCCGCCCCGATGAGTGCCGTGCAGATCGCCTGTGTCGTCATCGTCGTCATCGCCACGACGATCGGTATCGCAGTTTTCGCACGCGCCTGTTGCACTATTGGCGCCCGCATGGCCGTGGGCCACGCAACCGCACCGGAGCGCCTGCGCCCGGTCGGCCGGCGCCTGGCGCTCACGCTGGGGGCGCTCGTGGGCCACACCGCCTTCAAGGGCCGCCCCTTCGTCAAGGCCGCCCACTGGCTGGTCATGGTCTCCTTCCCCCTGCTGTTCCTCACGCTCGTGGCCGGCTACGGGCAGGTGCTGGGCGGTCCCGACTTCGCGCTGCCTCTCATCGGGCACGCCGCCTGGTGGGCCTGGATCGTCGAGATCATCGCCTGGCTGTCCACCTTCGGGATCGTGGGCCTGACCATCCTGCGCTGGCGCCTGACCCGGGCTGGCCGGGCCGCCCCGCCCTACGCCCCCGACTCCGACGGCGGTAAGCGCCCGCGCACCTCCCGCTTCGCCGGCTCGACGTCGGCCCAAGCGAAGTTCGTCGAGGCCACCATCATCGGCGTGGTCGCCTGCGTGCTGGCGCTGCGGATGCTGGAGCACGCCCACCTGGCCGCCTCCCCCGACCCGGCGCAGCGGGCCCTGGCCTCCTGGACGCATTTCCCCCTGACGGCATGGACCGGCCCGCTGCTCGCCCCCGCGAGCGCCAGCGCCCTGGCCAACGCGATCCTCGTCGTCGCCACCATCAAGGTGGTGCTGTCGATGACCTGGTTCGTCGTCGTGGGCCTGCAGCCCTCGATGGGCGTGGCCTGGCACCGGTTCCTGGCGATCCTCAACGTCTACGCGCGCCGCGAGGTGGACGGCTCCAAGGCCCTGGGCCCGCTCCAGCCGCTCATGGTCGGCGACGAGCCCCTGACCGAGGCCACCATGGACACGCTGGAAGAGGCCATGGAGGCCGCCGACTCCGGCGAGGGCCCCGAGGTGCGCCTGGGCGTGGGCCGCATCGAGGACTTCACCTGGAAGGGCCTGCTGGACTTCTCCACCTGCACCGAGTGCGGCCGCTGCCAGGACCTGTGCCCGGCGTGGAACACCGGCAAGCCCCTGTCCCCCAAGCTGTTCGTCATGGCGCTGCGCGATCACCACGCGGCGGCCGCCCCCTACCTGCGGGCCGCGAGCGCCCTGGGGGTCGAGCCCGACGACGTCACCGAGGAGATGGTGGCCTCCCGCCCCACCTCCGGTGGGCTGGTCGGCAAGGCGCTGGGCATGCACGACGGTCTGGCGCGCGAGACGAACCTGGGCCTGGAGCCGGGCACCGCCCACACCGGCGACGTGCTCGGCGCGCTGCTGGCGGCCAAGGCGGCCCCTACCGAGACGGGTGTGGCCACGCGGCCGGCGCCCCTGGCCGGGGAGGTCATCCCCGCCGACGTCCTGTGGGCCTGCACCACCTGCGGGGCCTGCGTGGACCAGTGCCCGGTGGACATTGAGCACGTCGACCACGTCGTCGACGTGCGCCGCCAGCAGGTGCTCATGGAGTCGGCCTTCCCCAAGGAGCTCGGCGGCATGTTCCGCAAGATGGAGTCCAAGGGGAACCCGTGGGGGCTGCCGGCGCGCAAGCGCATGGACTGGGCCAAGAATCTGGACTTCGAGGTGCCGGTCATTGGTGACGACGTCGAGAGCGCCGCGGACGTCGACTACCTGTTCTGGGTGGGTTGCGCGGGCGCCTATGAGGACCGGGCCAAGAAGACGACGCGGGCGGTGGCCGAGCTGCTGCACACCGCGGGGGTGAGCTTCGCGGTGCTGGGCGACGCCGAGACCTGCACCGGCGACCCGGCCCGGCGCGCCGGCAACGAGATCCTCTACCAGATGCTCGCCGCGCAGAACGTGGAGACCCTGGGCGAGGTCGGGGCGCAGCGGATCGTGGTGACTTGCGCGCACTGCTTCAACACGATCTCGCGGGAGTACCCGCAGATCGGGGGCCGCTACGAGGTCGTCCACTACACCCAGCTGCTCAACCGGCTCGTGCGCGAGGGCCGGCTGCGTCCGGCGCCGCCGCAGGCCGCGGGTGGTTCGACGGCGTCCGCCGCCCCATCCACCTCCGCCGCCCTGGCCACGCCGGCACCCGCCTCCGGGCAGGACGGGGGCTCACCGACCGAGGACGCCCCGACGTCGAGTGCCGAGGCCGCCGAGCCGCAGGCCGAGGACCCGGCGGCGCCGTCGGGCGAAGAGGAAGCCGGTAAAGCGGCGGGCGAGCCGGTCATCCCGACGGTCACCTACCACGACGCCTGCTACCTGGGCCGCCACAACCAGGTCTACTCCCCGCCGCGCGAGCTGCTGGAGGCGACCGGCGCGACCACGGTGGAGATGCCGCGCAGCCGTGAGCGGGGCTTCTGCTGCGGGGGCGGCGGGGCGCGCGCCTTCATGGAGGAGACCATCGGGACGCGCATCGCCGTGGAGCGCTCGCGCGAGGCCATCGGCACCGGCGCGCAGGTCATCGCCACGGCCTGCCCCTTCTGCACCACGATGCTCTCCGACGGCGTCGCCTCCGAGGGCGCCGACGTGCGGGTCACGGACGTGGCCACCCTCATGCTGGAGGCCGTGCGCCGCGGCGGGGAGTAGGCGGACGTCGGCCTCACCCCGTGGGCTCGGCCGGGGACATTCCACGCGGCCGGGGACACTTCCCTCCCGCAGGGGACATCCTGCGCGTGCAGGGACCGGATTCCTGTCCCCAAACGCGCGAACCGCACCCGGCCGCACAGAGATGTCCCCGACGGCGTCGATTGTCCCTGTCGATGAGAGGCGGGTCAGGAACTGGCCTACATCTCAGTCCCCACCTGGCTCGGTTAGCCGGCGCCTCCCTCACCAACGTCCTCGCCACGTTTGCGCGCCCGCAGACCCTCCCAGTACTCCAGCCGCTCACGGATACGGCGCTCGTGGCCGTTGGCGGTGGGCTCGTAGAGAGGCCGGCGCTCGACGCCGTCGGGCAGGTAGTCCGCACCAGAGAAGCCGTCGGTCGTGTCCGGGTCGTACTCGTAGCCCTCGCCGTAGCCGAGCTCCTTCATGAGTCGGGTGGGGGCGTTGAGGATGTGGGCCGGCGGCATGAGCGAGCCGGTCTGTCGGGCCAGGCGCACCGCGCGGCCGTAGCCGCGGTAGACAGCGATTGACTTGGGCGCGGTGGCCAGGTAGACGACCGCCTGCGCGATGGCGAGCTCCCCCTCGGGCGATCCCAGGCGCTCGTAGGCGTCCCAGGCCGCCAGCGTCATCTGAAGGGCGGCCGGGTCGGCCATGCCGACGTCCTCGCTGGCGAATCGCACCAGACGGCGCGCCACGTAGAGCGGGTCCTCGCCCCCGCTCAGCATGCGCGCCAGCCAGTACAGGGCGGCGTCCGGATCGGAGCCGCGCATCGACTTGTGCAGGGCGGAGATGAGGTTGTAGTGCTCCTCATGGGACTTGTCGTACAGGGGTACCCGGGAGGCGATGACGCTGCGCAGCCCTTCAACGTCAAGTGGTTCCGGGCCGTCTGCGTCCTGGGCGGCGAGGACCTGCTCGACCATGCCCAGCAGGTAGCGGCCATCGCCGTCGGCCATGGACAGCAGGGCGGTGCGGGCATCCTCAGTCAGAGCGAGGCTGCGACCCATCAGGGACTCGGCGCGCGCCAGCAGCTCGGTCAGGGCGGCCTCATCCAGGCGGCGCAGGACCATGACCTGGCAGCGTGACAGGAGGGCGCCGTTGAGCTCGAAGCTCGGGTTCTCGGTGGTCGCGCCGACCAGGACAACCGTCCCGTCCTCGACGTAGGGCAGGAAGGAGTCCTGCTGGGCCCGGTTGAAACGGTGGATCTCGTCGACGAACAGGAGCGTTCCCTGCCCGATCTCGCGGCGGCGGGCCGCTGCGGCGAAGACCTTGCGCAGGTCGGCCACCCCGGAGAAGGTCGCCGAGACCTGCTCGAAGACCAGGCCGGTGCGGTCGGCCAGGAGCCGCGCGATCGTCGTCTTGCCGCAGCCCGGCGGGCCCCACAGGATGATCGATGACAAACGGCCCGAGGCGACCATGCGGCCCAGCGGGGCGTCGTCGGCGAGCAGCTGGTCCTGGCCGACGACGTCGTCGAGCACCCGAGGGCGCAGCCGATCGGCCAGCGGGCGGGCCGGGTCGTCGACGAGGCCGGAGCCGTCGGGGCCGGCGGCGTCGAACAGTGAGGGTGATTCCGGTTCGGGCGTACGGCGAGCCATGCCTCGAGCGTAGGGCCTGACGGTGACATCAGTGCCGACGGTCGCCCGTCCGACCACCTCGACCCGCACCGTCCCACTCGGCCCTCCCGCATCCACGGGGACAATCCCGTGCAGCCGGGGACATCCTGCGCGTCCGGGGACAGGATTCCGGTCCCCGCACGCGCGAACCGCACCCGGCCGTACAGAGATGTCCCTGCACGCGTCGAATGCCCCCGGCCGGGGCCGGACGCACCCGCCGATGGGATACCGGTAGACCAAGCACCGCCCGCCAGGCAGGAGAATTCCCGCATCGGGCTGACATGGCCCCTCCACCCGGGGGAGACTACGAGGTGCGCGGTCCCACTGCCGACCCCCGCACACGGGGCCGCCCGCGACACGACCGGCAGGACCGGCGGCGTCCCACCACGGCGCCTCCACTCGGGAGGACACACCCCATGACCTTCACCTACACGCTCACCTGCACACTCGACACCACCACGGCCCTCCCACCCGTGGCCGGCAGTGAGGAGCAGCGCGCCTACTGGGTCACCCCCACCATCCTGGCGTGGCCACTGTCGCTGCTGCCCCGGGGGATGGACCGCGAGGTCGTCGTCACCAACGCCGGTCACCCCCTCCCCGGCTCCGGCCTCGCCCTGCGTCTCATCACGGCGCCCGACGGCGGCGCCGCAGCCATCCACGGTCGGATCCTGGGCGCGGACGGCATGCCCGCCCCGACGGTGACACCCCTGCGCATCGTCGGGAACCTTCCCGACGAGGTCCTCGCCGCACACCCCCACCTGGAGGGCTACATCGCCCTGAGCGCGACCGACGCCGCCGGCACCCCCCTGCTCGACGACGACGCCGTCGCCACCGCCCTGACCGGCCAGGTCGCCATCGCCCAGTACGTCGGGGCCCCGGACCCCACTGAGGACGCCGACGTCAGCGGCGCCCGCCTCGACGCCTTCACCGGGGTGCAGACCGCCATCCTCCTGGATCACCTCTACGCCGAGGCCGCCACCCGCGCCGAGCTGGGCGTCACCTTCTCCGACGGCCTCCCCTCCTTCGCCCTGTGGGCACCCACCGCGCAGGCCGTGACCCTCCTGACCTGGGAGACCGGCGACCGGCTGGGATCGGTGCCGGAGGTCCCCGGCCCGCCGCGACGCACCCCGGCCGTCCGCAAAGGCGACGGCCGCTGGGTCGTGGCCAACCGCCCCGATTCCCCGGCCGACGCCGCCGCGAGCGCCCCCGCCGCCCCCATCAGTGCCGGCTGCCAGTACCTGTGGGAGGTGCGGGTCTACGTGCCCAGCACTCGACGCGTGGAGACCAACGTCGTCACCGACCCCTACTCGACGGCGCTGACAACGGACTCGACCCGCTCAGTCGCCGTCGACCTGGCCGACCCCCGCCTGGCCCCCGAGCAGTGGGCCACCACCCGGGGTCCGGCGGTCCGCAACGACTCGGCCCGCAGCATCTACGAGCTCCACCTACGGGACTTCTCCGCCGCCGACGGCACCGTCCCGCCCGAGCTGCGCGGCACCTACCGGGCCTTCACGGTGGCGGGCTCAGCGGGCGTGCGCCACCTGGCCGAGCTGGCCCGGGCCGGCATGAACACGATCCACCTGCTGCCCACCTTCGACATCGCCACCATCCCCGAGCACCGCGGCTCCCAGCGCCACCCCAACATCCCCGACGGCGCGCACCCGGCCTCGGCCGACCAGCAGGCGGCCATCGCGGAGGTGGCCGACCACGACGCCTACAACTGGGGCTACGACCCGCTCCACTGGGGCGCCCCCGAGGGCTCCTACGCGACCGAGGGCCACCAGGACGGCGGGGCGCGCGTCATCGAGTTCCGCGAGATGGTGGGGGCCCTGCACGACCTGGGCCTCCAGGTGGTCCTCGACCAGGTCTACAACCACACGGCCGCCTGCGGGCAGGACCCACGCAGCGTCCTGGACCGGGTAGTACCGGGCTACTACCACCGTCTCGACGCCGTCGGGCGGGTGACGAACTCGACCTGCTGCGCCAACACGGCCACGGAGAACGCCCTGTGCGCGCGCCTCATGGTCGACTCGGTGGTGCGCTGGGCGCGCTGGTACCGGGTCGACGGCTTCCGCTTCGACCTCATGGGCCACCACCCGCGAGCCGTCATGGAGCGCGTGCGGGCGGCCCTGGACGAGCTGACGCTGGAGGCCGACGGCGTCGACGGCCGCTCCATCTACCTGTACGGGGAGGGGTGGAACTTCGGGGAGGTCGCGGGCAACGCCCTGTTCGTGCAGGCCACCCAGGGACAGCTCGACGGCACCGGGATCGGTGCCTTCAACGACCGCCTGCGCGACGCCGTCCACGGCGGGGGCGCCTTCGACCCCGACCACCGCGTCTTCCAGGGCTTCGGCACCGGCCTGCTCACGCAGCCCAGCGGCCTGGACCACCGCGGCTGGAACGAGCAGTCGGCGGACCTGGCCCACCGCACCGACCTGGTGCGCCTAGGTCTGGCGGGCAATCTCAAGGACTACGTCATGACGATCTCGGACGGGTCGGTGCGCCGCGGCATCGACCTCATCCACAACGGGGCGCCGGCGGCCTTCGCCTCCCACCCCCAGGAGAACGTCAACTACGTCGACGCCCACGACAACGAGACGCTCTACGACCTGCTGGCCTACAAGCTGCCCCAGGGCATGCCGGTGGCCGAGCGGGTGCGCATGAACACGGTGTGCCTGGCCACGGTGGCGCTGGCGCAGTCGCCGGCCTTCTGGTGCGCGGGCACCGAGCTGCTGCGCAGCAAGTCACTGGACCGGGACTCCTACAACTCGGGGGACTGGTTCAACACCATCGACTTCACGGGGCAGTCCAACGGTTTCGGGCGGGGTCTGCCGCCGGCCAGCCGCAACGAGGGCTCCTGGGCTATCCAGGGGCCGCTGCTGCAGGACGACTGGCTGCGCCCCTCGCCCGAGGAGATCGCGGCGGCCCGCTCCCAGGCCCTGGATCTGCTGCGGCTGCGCGCCTCGACGCCGCTGTTCAGCCTGGGTTCGGCCCGCCTCATCCAGGACAAGCTGAGCTTCCCGGGGGCGGGCTTCGGGGCGCCGGCGGGAGTGATCGTCATGCTCATCGACGACACCCGGGGCGGGAGCGACGTAGACCCCGAGCTCGACGCCGTCCTGGTGGTCTTCAACGCCTCGGGCCAGACGCTCACTCAGCCGCTGCCCGAGCTGGCGGGCCGGGACTTCCGCCTCTGCCCCATCCAGGCCGAGGGGGCCGATGAGGTGGTACGCCGCACCGGCTTCGACCGCGCCAGCGGGACGATCTCGGTGCCGGCACGCACCGTGGCCGTCCTGGTACAGCCCCAGAGCCGCTGAGGCGGCGCGCTCGTTCCCGGACGGCGAGGGCGCGGACGCGGATCGGTGGGCCACCTCGCAGGTGCGATGTGGCCCACCGGCGGTTCATCCGAGCGATCCGGATGGAGCGTGCGCCTCACTTCCAGCGCATGAGTCGGGTGGCGGTCAGGAAGAGGGCCAGTCCAGCAGCGGCGGTGATCCCGCAGCCGATGAGCGCGTCCTTCATCTCAGCCACCCCGGTGAGTGACCAGCGCAGGGAGTCGAGCAGATAGGTCAGCGGAAGGAAGTCCGAGAGCGTCTGCACCCAGTTCGGCAGGACCTCCACCGGCATCATCGCACCGGAGGCGAAGCCCATGGGCACAACCACCATCGTGACGACGAGGGACACGGCGGAGACGGTTGGCACCGCCAGCCCCACGAGCACGCCCAGGGAGTAGAAGAAGAGCGTCCCCAGGAACACCGGCACGACTGACAGCGCCGCCCAGGTGGACAGGTTGACACCCACCACGGGGATGAGCCCGACGCCGACGACGAGGACGGCCTGGATGAGCGCGGTGACGATGGCGACGGTCAGGGCTGATGCGAGGATCGAGCCGACACTCATCGGAGCACTGCGCAGGACGCGCATGACGCCCTTCTCGCGCCACTCGGCGATATTCATGGCACCGGCGAACATACCCACGAAGGCAATACCGAAGCCCATGACATTGGGGCCAATGGTGTCGATGAGGGTGTGTCCGTTCATTCCGGGCAGGTCTCCCATGCCGATACCGAGAGCCAGGAGCAGCACCGGCGGGAAGACGAACGAGAAGAACAGGGTCACGGGGTCACGCATGCAGGTGCGTGCCAGTGAGGCGGTCAGTGTCTTGTAGGCGATCATGACGCGTACTCCTTTCCAGTCAGCTCAATGAACGCATCCTCCAGCGTCGGGCCATGCACCTGCGCTCCCCCGACCGGCACACCCGCCGCGTTGAAGGCCGCAAACGCCTCACCCACGTCACTCACATGGGCCGTGAGGCCATCGGCCCCCAGCTCAGCACTGGCAACCGGCCCCAGCCCCCGGACCACGTCCAGGAAGCCACCGGCACCGGGCAGCAGCACCGATGCACCACCGCCGGTACCCGCCACCAGCGACGACGGCGACCCCGTGGCCACGACTCGACCCCCATCGAGAACGCTGACCACGTCGCATAGGCGCTCAGCCTCCTCCAGGTAGTGAGTCGTGTAGACCACCGTCGTTCCCTCTTCACGTACCGATCCCAGCAGCCCCACGAGGTCGTGGCGCGCCGTGGCGTCCAGAGCCGCCGTCGGCTCATCCAGGAACAGCACCTCCGGGCGATGCACCATCGCTGAGGCCACCGCCAGCTTCTGGCGCTCCCCACCCGAGAGCTTCTCCACACGCGACTTGAGCACGTGCCCCAGTCCCATGAGCTCGACCAGCTGCTCGGCGCGAGCGGCTGAGGCTCCGAAGATCGAGGCCACCGTCGACAGGTGCTCCCACACGGTGGCCCGTGTGAAGAACGCCGTGGCCTGCGGCTGAATCCCGACCCGCGCAAGGAGATGCGGGTCCCTGGGCAGCGGTGCCTGCCCCAGCAGCTGCACGCTGCCTGCCTCGCACCGACGAACCCCCTGGACAATCTCCACCAGGGTGGTCTTACCGGCACCGTTAGGGCCGATCACGCCGTGGAACGAGCCCCGCTCCACAACAAGATCCACTCCCCTGAGCACCTCACGCCCCCCATACGACTGACGCACGCCACGGACGATCACTGGTGCTGCGGCAACCTCCGAGACGGTCTTGGAGGCACCAACGGGAGCAGTGTTCGCCCTGCGGTGGGTTGAGGCCCGGGGCGGACTCTCCGAGGAGTCCACCGACCGGGAGGGGGCCGGACTTGGATGATCGAGGACAATAGTCATGCTTGTCTCTCCTCTACTCGGCGACGGCGGTGCGCCGTCGATCTGTGTGATGACATCAGAGTCCCGCATCGACAAGGCCTATGGATTCCTGCTTTCCGTCCCAGGCCGTTCCTCCTTTAGAGGGAGCCGAGCTGAAGTCGGCCACTCGTATCGCCAACCTGAGCCCGAAATACGTGTTAAATGCTTGGTGTAGGCCCCTTCATTGGGAGGACTGGACTGATGCCTGTGCACACTGACGGCGCCGGGGGATCACTGGTGCCTTATCTGTCGTCGCCCACGCTGCGCCACGCCTACACCCGCCTGCGGGCGGCCTGGAGCGCCAACTGGGGGATGTGCACCCTGACGACGATCAATGTCGCCCTCTCGATCCTCGACGCGATCCTGTCCGGCTTACACACCAACCAGATCCTGGGTTTCCTCGCCTCGGCTGCATTGCTGCTGGTACCCCGCTTCCCGTGGACGGCCGTCACGGTCATCGTCCCGAGCGAGGCGTACAACATCATGACCTCTCAGTTCACCGGCGCCACGGTGGCCACCTGGTTCGCAATCGGCTACCTCATGTACCGACGCCGCTACCTTCAACTCTTCCTCGCCCTGCTCACCCTCGTCTGCACGAACCTGGTCGCCTGGCTCATGGGTCAGGAGGTGGGGCCGCACCTGCAACACCTCACCATCTTCACGACCGTCTGCTTCGGGATGGTTGCTGTGCTGCGCCGGGCAGACACGAGCGTGGCCAAGGCCGAAGCCACCCGCATGGAGGCCCTCCACAACCAACGAGCCCTCATCGCACGCGAGCTCCACGACACCCTCGCCCGCGCCAACACCCACATCGTCCTACTCGCCCAGAACGCCCGCAACAACCCCCACGACCACCACCAAACCACCACCGCCCTGAACGACATCATCACCACCGGACGACAATCCGTCACCGACCTACGCACCATGCTCCGCCTCCTACGACAGGACACCAACACCCCACTGGACCCCACCCCCACCGCCAACCTGCACACCGCCCTGACCCAGACCCAACACGACCTGACCACCGCCGGACTACACACCACCATCACCCACGAAGGAGACCTCACCACCCTGTCCCCCACCCTGACCACCACCCTGACTCACATCCTCCACGAGTCCACCGCCAACATGATCAAGCACGCCGCCCCCGACGCCCAGTGCACCATCCAGCTCGACATCACCGACACCCACGCCGAGCTCCTCGTCATCAACCCCCTGGCCAACCACCACCACGACCAACAGCTCTCCTCCGGACTGGGCCTCCTCGGCATCCAAGAACGCAGCCGAGCCCTAGGAGGCACCACCACCATCACCCCCACCGCCCACCAATGGATCCTCCACACCACCCTCCCCCTCACACCCAAGGACACTCCGTGACGCAGCAGAACCCAGCCGGAACGATCCGAGTCATCGTCGTCGATGACGACGCCATCGTGCGTGAGACGCTGTCCTCGATCCTCGACTCGGAACCGGACATCGACGTCATCGCCACCGCGGACAACGGCGCCGAGGCAGTCGCCCTCGTCCACGACCGCACCGTCGACGTCGCACTCATGGACATCCAGATGCCCGTGCTCGATGGCGTGGAGGCCACCTCCCGGATTCGGAAGACCAGCGAGAGGACTCGCGTCCTCCTGCTCACCACCTTTGACGAGGACACCTTCCTCGATGGTGGGATTGCCGCCGGGGCCTCCGGTTTTCTGCTCAAGACGACGCATTCGTCGGAGATTGCGGGAGTGATCCGCACCATCCACGCCGGCGGCAAGGTTCTCTCACCCGGTCCGACGAAGCGGGTCCTGGAGCGATATATCCACGGCCAGACTCCCAACGTCGGCACGATCGCTGACCTGGACCTGTCCGGCCGCGAGCAGCAGGTGCTTCACCTCCTGTGCCAGGCTCACACGAACCATCAGATCGCGCGCGAGATGAACGTCGCTGAGACCACCGTGAAAACCTATGTCTCCTCCATCATGCGGAAAATGGATGTGCGCAGCAGGCTCGAGATCGTCGTCGAGGCGCACAAGCGAGGTATCAGCGGTTAATGCCCGCGATCGGCCTCATCTCAACGACCGCCTTGCCTCCAACACAGGGAGGAGGCGGCGCAGTGCGGTCTCGATCATGACCTGTCCTGTCGATGAGGCTGCGCGCTCGCTCCCGGGAGGCTCCCCGACGAGGGAAACTGTCACGTGTGGCGACTATTCCCCGGCCCTGGGTGCCCCACCACAACCAGCAAACCGCCCCGACCTGGGCATATGCTCATGAGCTGCGGAGGACCGAGGAGGCGATCAGCTCGAAAAGTCGCCCACAGTGACACAAAGCGGCTCCCGGCGACTGACCCAAAGAGCTTGCATGCGCCTTCACGCACTCCCCAGGATGTCGGCGGGGTCGACGACGCCGCCGCGCAGGGCCAGCAGCACGAGCTGGATCCGGTCGCGGCAGCCGGTTGTGGACAGCAGGTGGCTCACGTGAGTTGTGACCGTGGGCATGGACAGCCACTTCCGGTCGCAGATCTCCTGGTTGCTCAGGCCCAGGGCGATGAGCGCCAGGATCTCGCGCTCGCGCTGGGTCAGGCCCGCGACCTGTTGGGAGGCCTCGGCGGCCCGGAGTGCCTCGACTGAGTCCTCGGAGGCGTGGCGCCCGGCCCCCTCCCTAGCCCGAACACCACTGACGTGGCCGGTGCGCGCGGCGGTGAGCAGCCGGCGTGTGGGCCCCGGGGAGATGACGGAGCTGCCGTCGTGGACGGTACGGATCGCGGCGGCGAGCTCCTGGGGCGGGGTGCTTGTGAGCAGAAGGCCGGAGGCACCGGCCTCGATGGCGTCCATGACGGGGCCGTCGGTGTCGGAGGTGGTCAGGATGACGACTCTGCCGGTCGCACCGCGGGCCATGAGCTCGCGGGTGGTGGCCGGGCCGCTCAGGCCCGGCATCTGCACGTCGAGGAGGAGGACATCGGCCGGGTCGGCGGCGTTGCGCGCGAGCGCTTCCTTGCCGTCGGCGGCCCGCCAGATGATCTCCATGTCCGGCTGCGCCCCCAGCAGCGTGGCCAGGCCCATGATGTGCAGCGGCTCGTCGTCAGCCAGACCCAGGCGGATCACAGGCGCCTCCCCTTCTTGACGGCAACTCACCGGAAGTATCCGCCCTTCCGGTTCAGCCGGCGCGGTTTTGTCCTGATGAAGTGCCGACGGCGCCCTGCGAGGTTCGCCATATCAGAGTGATTGGCTCTCACTGTGAGCAGGCGGGGAGCCTTGCCGCCACCCACCATCCCGGCGGAGCCGGCCGATCCGACCGACCCCGTCGGCGCCCGGCCCTCACGCGCCCTTGGCGAAGTGATTGAGCAGGGAGTCGATGTCCTGCTGGATGCGGCCCCAGCGCACGATGTGGGCTCCGGTGTCCTCGTAGCGCTCGTAGCCGATGCCGGCGCCGTCGAGCGCCTTCTCGAAGTTCTGCTGGCTGGGCAGCACGATGCTCTCGTAGCGATCACTGTCGGTGCCGCAGACGAGGAAGATGCGCTTGCCGCGGTAGCTCTCCACGTGCTCGATCGGATTGTCCGCGCTCACCCGCGCCTGGTCCCACGGGATCCCATAGATGGTGCCGCCCTTGAGGTCGGTGGCGCTGGCGGTGAAGTTCGCCCAGTGGACCACCGCCCCGTCCTGGATGCGCAGATCGGCCGGCCCCGAGTGGCTGGAGACCGACGCGAAGAGCTCGGGGTACTTCGCGGCGTACTTCAGGGCTCCGAAGCCGCCCATCGAGAAGCCGGAGATCGCGCGACGGGAGGCCTGCCCGGTGGTGGCGAAGGTGGCATCGACCCAAGGGAGGAGCTCCTTGATGTGGAAGGTCTCCCAGTTGCGCGGCCCCACGTTGGAGGACTCGGGGTCGCAGTACCAGCCGGCCGCCCCGCCGTCGGGCATGACGACGATGAGGTCGCGCCCCGCGGTGTGGTTGCGGATGTCGTACTTCGTGTCGAAGGTCGAGTAGTTCTCGCCGCCGCCGTGCAGCAGGAAGAGCACCGGGTAGCGGCGCGAGGTGTCGTAGCCGTCGGGCAGCAGCACGTTGACGCGTGGCAGCCAGCCGATCGAGGACGTGGCCAGCTTGTAGTACTGCATGCGGCCGTGGTCCTCGTGCTCGGCCACGGTGAGGGCAGCCTGGGCCGGGGCCGCTCCGGCGACGACGGCGCCGCCCCCGATGACGGAGGCGGCGGCGAGACCACCCACCCCCTTGAGCAGGGTCCGGCGGCTGAGCCGGTGGGCGCAGGCACGGTTGGGCTGAAGGTGGGATGGCGAGTCAGCGGGCGGGGTCTGTGCACTGAAAGGCATGGCGTGTCCTTGGTGAGTCGACGATGACGGCAGTGGCGGGGCGGACCTGCCGCCCCGGGGACCGGCCGGCTGACGGGCACCGGCCGACCCTTGCGACAAGGCCTCACGGCGGCGCCTCCATCGGCATCCACCTATGAGACTTGCTTCACACCATACGCTAACCGCTCGGTTAATACCACCCCTTGTCGCGTCCAGCCCGGAGGAGCTCAGGCGTCGAGCAGGGCACGTAGGTTGCGCACGTACCGGTCGAAGGCCACCCGCCCCTCGGGGGTCAGCGCCAGGTACGTGGCAGGACTGCGCCCGGCGTAGGTCTTGTTCTGCTGCACGTATCCCGCCCCCTCCAGCTTGGACAGATGGGTGGACAGGTTGCCCGCCGTCATGTCCAGCAGCTCGCGCAACCGCGGGAAGTGCAGCTCGTCGCCAACGGGCACGGCGGCCAAGGTCGCCATGATCCGCAGGCGGGCCTGGGCGTGAATGACGGGGTCGATGTCGACGGCGGAGGCCGTCGCGACAGCCGGAGCTTCAGCACCGCCCGGCTCCGCCGACTCCCCCGCCCTGCCGGCATCCTCCGGTTCCCCAGGCCGCTGAGCCCGCGCTTCTCCGGTCATGTCACGCACCTCGCTTCGGTCCCACGACAGCAGCGACGACGGCGGCCACCAACATGCCGCCCCCACCGGCCACCGACATGATCCACCAGGCCCAGGGCATCCCGACAATCGTGACCACGAGGGTCACCAGGAGGATCCATCCGCCCAGGACGCCCATGACCGCCTCATTCCACAGTGCGGCACTCATGAGGAAGATGACGCCGACGACGAGGCAGGGCACGGCGTTGGACACCACGCTCATCACCTCATTGGCCTCACTTGTGTTGAGGGTGCCCAGGAAGGCGTTGACCCGGCTGAGGATAATGGCCCCCAGCGGCATCCCGAGACTCCAGGCGAGACCGTAGTAGGTGCCCTCGCGACTGCTCCGACCGCGGATGCCGCGCGTCTTGGGGACGATGTAGGCGAAGGTGAACAGCAGGGCCGCCGCGAGGCAGCCGCAGAAGAACAGGTACGGCGCCGTCGGCAGGCTGTAGTCCGCCTCGCGGTAGAGGGCCAGGGCGGCGTAGCCGACCAGCCAGGCCAGCCCCCAGGCGGTCAGGAGTGGGGTCGCCTTGATCTCGTGCCGCTTGAGAAAGGCGCTCCGCTGGGCCTCGACGACGGCGAGCGCCTCATCGGGCCCCACCGGAACCTTCGGGTGCTCAGTGACAGCACTCATGGTGAACCTCCTCGTCAACAGTGGTTTGCGTTTCAAACCAGCTCCAGGATAGCGCCCCTTAGTTTGTGTTGCAAACTACTTTGAACAAGCCAACGCCGCCGCGCGGCTCCTTCCGGCGTAGGAGGGTCCACCCAGGCTCTCCCCCTAGAATCGGCGTCATGACAGATGCGGCACCAGGGTCGCCCCCGCCCGCAGGCGACCTCGACCACGCCTCGACGCTCACCTCGCCTCCTGGCGAGTCCCCCACCGCCGTCGACCAGCAGGCATCTGCGGCCGCCGTCCCGTCGGCCACCTCCGCGCCCTCCGCGGAATCGACCTCCACCTCTCCGGTCGGCATCCCGGTCATCGGGGTCGCCCCCATGGCCGAGCCCACCCCGGCCTCCGGCCCTGCCGCCCCCCGCTCGACGACACTCCTGGTGGACACCACCGCGCACCGCCTGCGCCGCACGGAGGACCTGCTCGACCTGACCCTGACGCTCCTGGGCATCTTCGCCGTCCTCGTCCTGGCGATCTACGCCCACGAGACCACCACCGGCGTCACCCAGGACGTCCAGAACGCCCTGGCGGTGGTCCTGCGCCGCATCCTCGTCTTCCCCCTGCAGACCATTGAGGGCCTAGTCACCTTCATCGTGCCGCTGGCCGTTCTGCTGGACCGCGTCCTGCGCCGCTCCTGGCGATCCTTGGGCCAGGCCGTCCTGTCGGGGATCGCCGGCCACCTGGTCGCCGTCGCCGCCATGACCGGCCTCGTGGCCTGGGGCCCCACCGCCCTGGTCATGGGGCTGACGGTCACCGCCTCGGGCACCGCCCAGCTGGGCATCTCCACGGTCTTCGCCTCCATGGCCGGCCTGCTCACGGGCGCCGGCGACCGCAACAGCTCCACCGTGATGCGCTCGGGCTGGGCGGCCCTGTGGGTGGTCCTGGGCATGGCGGTCCTGCGCGGCGCCCTAACCCTGCCAGGCGCGGTGCTCTCCCTGCTGCTGGGCCGCACCGTCGGCCTGCTGGTGCGTTACGTCTTCGGGGTCGAGGACCGCCGCGCCCACGGGGTCACGCTCGTGCGCGCCCTGCGCCGGGCCGGGATCGACGCCGTGCGCGTGGTCCGCATGGACCGTGCCCCCGAGGCCCGCGCCTGGGTCGTCACCACCGACGCCCCCCTGGGCTACACCGAGCAGGTTCGTGAGCAGGTGCGTGAGCAGGTGAGCGAGAACCCGCTGGCCTCGGCCCCGCAGGAGCCGGCGGGCCTCGAGCCCACCAACGACGACGCCTCCGCCCCCACCGACGCGCAGGTCACCGACGCCCCCACCGGCTCATCGAGCGGCGAGACCGCCTCCCCCCTCGACTCGACGCCATTGGACACGGCCGGGACCGGGGGCACCGGGGCGCCGGCGGGCGCGAACACGATCAGGCCGGCCACCGACGTCGACCTGGCCGCCGTCCTGGCCGAGGCCTCCAGCGAGGCCCTGTCACAGGAGCGCCCTTCGGTCCACCGCATGTACGCCGTATGGGACTCGGCCGGTGAGCGCCACAACGTCACCCTCCTCGACGCCGACCGGCAGGTGGCCGGATTCCTCTCCAACATCTGGGACCAGATCCGCGTTCGGGGCCTGTCCCCCACCCGCGACCTATCCCTGCGCCCGGCCGCCGAGCACGCCGCCCTCATGACGATGGAGGCCCGCCGCGCCCGCGTACGCACCCCCGGCCTGCTGGGGATGGCCGAGGCCGCCGAGTCCGTGCTGCTGGTGACCGACCACGTCGTGGGCGCCCGGTCCATCAGCGACCTGGGGGCCGAGGTGGACGACGACGTCCTGGACCAGCTGTGGAGCCAGCTCCAGCGCGCTCACGCCGCGGGGCTGGCGCACGGCAGCATCGACGCCTCGAGCGTCGTCGTCGACGAGTCCGGGCGGCTGTGGCTCCTGGACTGGGCCTCGGGTGAGACGATCTCCACCGAGCTCTCCCGCCGCGTGGACCTGGCTCAGGCCCTGGCGCTGACGGCGCTGGCGGTCGGTGCCCAGCGGGCCATCGACGCCGCCTCCCGCTCACTGACCACCGCGCAGCTGGCCTCGATCGCCCCCATGCTCCAGCGGGTGGTGCTGCCGCGTCAGACCCGCGAGGTCATGGGGCGGGGCGGAGCGAGCCGGCAGGTCCTCCAGGATCTGCGCGACGCCCTCGTGGCGCTGACCCCCACGGCCGACGCCGAGCCGGCCCGCCTCAACCGCTTCTCCACGCGCACCGTCCTCATGGCCGTGGTGGCCCTGGTGGCGGTGTGGACGCTGCTGGCCCAGCTGGACTTCCAGCAGGTCTCCGCGGCCGTCTCGCAGGCCAACATCTGGTGGATGCTGGCGGCCCTGTTCTTCTCGGTGGCGACCTACGTGGGCGCGGGGCTCACGCTGGTGGCCTTCAGCCCCGAGCGGCTCTCCCTGTGGCGCTCCACCGAGGTGCACCTGGCCAGCGCCGTCGTCTCACTCGTGGCCCCGGCCGGTGTGGGCGGGGCGGCCATCAACCTGCGCTTCCTCAACCGCAAGGGGGTGCCCACCGCGGTCGGCGTGGCCACGGTGGCCCTGGTCCAGGTGGTCCAGTTCGTCGTCACCGTGATGCTGCTCGTGGTGCTGGCGGCCATGACCGGCCAGTCGACCGGACTGACCCTGCCGTCCGGCTGGGTGCTGGTCGCCGCGGGCGCCGTCGTCGTGGTGGCGGCGGTGGTCCTGACCATCCCCAAGGCACGCACCTGGGCCTGGGCCAAGATCGAGCCCACCTACCGCCAGGTGTGGCCGCGGCTCGTGTGGGTCATGTCCAACCCGATGCGCCTGGTGCTGGGGGTCGGCGGCGCGCTCATGCTGACCCTGTCCTACATCCTGTCCTTCAGTGCGAGCCTGTGGGCCTTCGGCTACACGGTGCCCTTCGCGGTCCTGGCCATCACCTACCTGGCCTCCAACACGGTGGGCTCGATCGTGCCCTCCCCCGGCGGTATCGGGCCGGTCGAACTCGCCCTGACCGCCGGGCTCGTCGCCGCCGGCGTCCCCTACGGGGTGGCGCTGTCCACGGCGATCGTCTACCGCCTGGTGACCTTCTGGATCCCGATCCCGGTGGGCTGGCTCAGCCTCCAGCGCCTCCAGAAGGTCGGGGACCTGTAGAGCGCGCGCAGGGACACGGCTCTAACACGAAGGCGTCTTCGGTGCTGGCTAGTCACGCCCGGGCCGAGACACACACTCGATAGATAGCCCACAGTCACCGTGCGTCAATGGGCTCGTCAGCAACACGGTTGTCACCCTCAATCCAGGCGTAGGGGGCAAAGGGACCCCTATGCCTGACTTGGCTCATTGTGGGGTGGTTGGGTTGCTTGGGGGCTGGTTGTTGTTGGGATTGTGGGGGTTGCGTGGGTTGGGGTGCGCACTAACGTGGGGGTATGAGTCCGTACGTTCGCACGGTCAGGACGGCGTCGGGGGCCCGTGCGGTGCAGATTGTGCACTCCTCCCGGAAGGGGCGCGCAGCATCGAGCACATTGGCTCGGCCCATGATGACGCTGAGCTGGCGGTGCTCAAGGAGGTCGCCAGGCAACGGCTCAACGCCGGCCAGCTCAGCTTCGACCTGCTGGGCCTGAACAGCGAGAACGACGCAGGTTCTGCGCCGCAGGAACCGGCTGGGACGGGGTGCGTGGCACCTATCGCCTCCAACCGGATGGGAGTGCTCCTGGAGGCCCTGGAGGCGGCTTGGAAGGCGGTGGGGCTGGACAGGCTCGATGGTGCTGACGAGGTCTTCCGCCAGCTCGTTACCGCCAGACTGATTGAGCCGACCAGCAAGCAGGACTCGTTGCGGGTCCTTACCGAGGCGGGCCTGTCACCGGTGTCCTACGCGACAGTCAAGCGTCATCTGCCCAGCTACGCCACTGAGGACTTCACCCGGAACCTGTCACGCCTGCTGGCCGGGTACGCCCGCATCGGCCGGGCCTCGCTGGTCCTGTTCGACGCGTATGACCCTGTACTTCGAGACCGACAAGGCCGACGGCTTTCGCGAGCCGGGCTTCTCCAAGGAAAGACGCCTGGAGCCGCAGATCACGGTAGGGCTGCTCACCGACGAGACAGGGTTCCCTCTACGGGCCGGGGCCTTCGAGGGCAAGCAAGGCCGAGACCGCCACCATGATCCCGATGATCAACGACTTCATGGACGCCTACGACCTCGACGACGTGGTGGTCGTGGCTGACGCCGGGATGATCAGCGCCGCCAACAAGCAGGCCCTGGAGAGAGCCGACCTGTCCTACGTACCGGGCTCACGCACCCCCGCGCGTCCCCCACGTGATCAGCTCCTGGCACGACAACCACCCCGACCAGGACGTCCCCGACGGGCTGCCCCCGAGTCCCAGCCCTGGCCCGCCGGCCCCAGTGACCAGCGCCGCGACGAGACCATCTACTACCGCTACAGCGCCGACAGAGCCCGACGCACCCTACGCGGGATCGACACCCAGGTCGCCAAGGCCGAGACAGCCGTCGCAGGAAAGATCCCCGTCAAGCGCAACCGCTTCGTGCACCTGTCCGGCGCCACCCGGAGCATCAACCGCGACCTGGAGAAAAGGGCCCGCACCCTGGCCGGGTGGAAGGGCTACGTCACCAACCTGCCCAACCCCGACCCCGAGACAGTCATCAGCGCCTACCACCGCCTGTACAACATCGAGAAGTCCTTCCGCATGTCCAAGTCCGACCTGCGAGCACGCCCCATCTACCACCACCTGCGCCAGTCCATCGAGGCCCACTTGACCATCGTCACCGCAGCCCTTGCCATGGCCCGCTGGCTGGAGACCACCACCGGCTGGTCCATCAGACGCCTAATCACCACCGCACGCCGCTACCGCACCATCACCATCAACATCGCCGGACACACCCTCACAGCCGCTGACCCCCTCCCACCTGACCTCACCCAAGCCCTCCACAACATCCACCACGACACTAAATGAGCCAACTCAGGTCAGGTAAGCAACATCCACGATAGTTTTCTTAGAGGCCGCGTCGGTAGGTGCTGTGTGGGAGCTGGGTATGGGCACAAGGTCCCGGCAAGAAGTGAGTATTTGTAGTTGCTTCTGAATTGCCCCGGGTTTGATGGCAGCAGTGATGATACGGGGGGAATATTGCCATGGGACAGAAGAAGTACCCCGATGAACTGGCGAGGGCCACGAGGATGGCTTTGGAGGCACTGGCTGACCCAGTACGGACTAAGGGCGCCTTACGTCAGATCGCCACGAAGCCGGGATTCCATCACGAGTCTCTACGCACCTGGGTGAGGCAGGCCCAGGGGGTCGGCAAGGTCAGTGGGTGAGGGTGTCTGAGCCGCTTTGATGGGGGTGGTGTGTCGCTGGGACGGGGGCATGGGCCCGTAGGGACGATGAGTGGCGTCTAGTCATCTCCTCGTCCTGGAAGCCCGCGCTGATGTCAGCCTCCACCACGTCTGCCCTGTCGCACCAGCCCCCGGGCCAGGTTCTTTAGGAACATCACCGACCCTCGGGATCGGCGGGGCGTGCGCCACAGCCTGTTCACGGTCCTGTCCCTGGCCATGACGGGAGTGCTCGAAGGCCGCCGGAGCCTGACGGCCATCTAGGAGCACACCACCGACCTGACCCCGTCTGATCTGCGGTCCCTGGGCTTGGAGACGGGGCAGGCCCTGCCGTCGGCAGTCATCCATCCGGCGGGTGCTGTAGGACCTGGACCCCACCGACCTCAACACCCGTCTGAGGTCATGGTTCTGCACACGCACCGGCACCATCGAAGGAAGAACAGTCATCGCGGTGGACGGCAAGACCATGCGCGGGGCCCGCCTGGGGCAGGCCTCGGCACCGCACCTCCTGTCGGCCCTGGACCACGCCACGGGTGCCGTGCTGCCCCAGGCCCGGGTAGCGGACAAGTCCAACCAGAGATCCCCGCCATCAGAGAGCTTCTCCAGCCCCTCGACCTCGACGGGGTAGTGGTCACCGCCGACGCCATGCACACACAGGTCGACACCGCCCAGTGAATTCGCGATCAGGGCGGCCACTACGTGCTCACCGTCAAAGGCAACCAGAAGACTCTGCGCAGGACGCTCAAGGACCTGCCCTGGAAGAAGGTCCCGTCCATCTCGAGCGTCGACACCGGCCATGGGTGGCGAGTGCGGCGCACCGTCATGGCTGTCCAGGCGCCCAAGTGGGTGGACTTCCCCGGAGCGGCTCAAGTGGTCCAGGTCCGGCGCACCCGAACCACCAAGGATCGCAGGAGCGCGGGCAAGAACGGCGGCGGTAGCGCCAAGAGGACGACTGTGGAGGTGGTCTACCTGGTCTGCTCCCTACCCATGGGACAGGCCCAACCCGAGCAGGTTGCCGCCTGGGTCCGGGGACATTGGAAGATAAAGAACCGGCTCCACGTCGGTCCGTGACGTGGTCACGGGCGAGGATCACCACCAGCTGCGCACCGCCAACGGCCCCGAGAACATGGCCGCCCTAAGGAACCTGGCCATCAGCCTCATCCGGCTCCTTCACGGCCCCAGTGCCTGTATCGCCTCAGCCACCAGATCCTTGTCACGACAACCAAAACACGCCATCAAGCTACTCACCCAGCCAACCACCTAAACCGACTTTGCCAACCCCCTGACCCACTACACCATCCGCAGCCTCATCCACACCGGACGCCTCAAAGACCATCCGACAACAACCACCTAAACCAGACCACTCCCTCAAACACGAAGCCCCTCCAAACTTCCGCTATGGTAAATTTGACACGAACTAGTTACAGTTTGGCCCTGACGACTCCATCGTTGCACGCGCCAACTCGATCAGGCACGGAGCCTGATATCGCACACCCATCCCGTTTGGCACAACTGATAGAACCACATCCTCTCATAAAGAGAGTTTCTTGGAGAGAGCATGCTCAATCATTCTCACATTTCAACGGCACCGTCGTCGGCCTCATCGAGTGCCACGCCACGAGACACACGGTCACGGAGACGCCACACGCACCTGGGTGCGCTGGCCTGTGCCGCAGCCCTCGTGTGGACCTCCGCCGTCAGTCCCTCGGGCAATGCCACACCTCAGGAGCCTTCGCCCCCCAGCAGTACCTATGTGGCTCTGGGGGATTCCTATGCTTCCGGCGTCGGGGCTCCTCCCTACGACGATGACGGGTGCAAGCGGGCCGCGGGTGCCTACGCCCACCAGGTGGCCGGCCAGACCGGTAAGTCGCTCGACTTCGGCGCCTGCGCAGGGGCCCGCAGCAAGGACTTCTACCAGCCCGGGAAGGAAGCCGCCCAGCTCGACCACCTGAACGCCTCCACGAGCCTGGTCACCTTCTCCATCGGCGGCAACGACGCCGGCTTCTCCACACTCTTCTCCAAGTGCATCACCGCCGCCCCCTTCACCACCTGCTCCGGCAACAAGGAGGTCTCCGAGCAGGTTGACGGCGCCATCAGCGCCCTGGCCGGCAAGACCACGCGCGCGGACATCACCAGCTATGACACGCTCGTGGCCGACATCGCCGCCCGCGCCCCGGGCGCAACCGTCGTCGCCGTCGGCTACCCGCGCATGTTCACCCCGCAGGGAGCCGGCCAGATCCTCCCAGTACCGGGGCGCTGCGAAGGCGTCACCAAGGTGGATCAGCGCTGGATCAACGCCAAGACCAACGAGATCAACGCCGCCGCCAAGGCCGCGGCCCAGCGCCACGGCTACCGGTTCGCCGACCCCTCCGGTCCCTTCGCCGGACACGAGCTGTGCGGCAAGCAGTCCTCCTGGTTCGACGGCCTCATCAACGACGGACGCTTCCACCCCAACGCCGCCGGCCACAAAGCCATCGCCGGCTCCATCATGGGCGTCCTGAAGGAGCAGCCGGCCGCCGCGCAGGAGCTGCCCGCCGCCGCACAGGCGCAGGTGGACAACACGCGCCCCGCAGGTTCCTTCACCCTTGCCCGCAACGGCGACCAGCTGGCCCTGGACGCCTCGGCCTCCACCGACTCCGACGGCACGATCACAAACATCGACTGGTACATCCAGCGCGCTGACGGCTCCGAGGAGATCCTCACCGGGACCCAGGCCACCGCCACCGTGCCCGCCGATGAGCAGGTCTCCGTCACCGCCGTCATCACTGACAACCAGGGCAAGGAGGACTTCACCACCCAGATCGCCCCCGCCGCCTGAGCCGCCGCGTGTTCCTCCCGGCAGGTCGCCCCTGCGCAGCCCCGGTCGTCGAACGCACCCCCTCAGTGACACCAGCGGGCGGGCCGAGTGCACCTCGGCCCGCCCGCTGAGTCGTCGGCTACGCGCCTACTCGTTGCCGTGGCAGGTCAGACCCTTCTTGGGCATAGTGCCGGAGATCAGGTAGGCGTCGACGGCGTCGTTGACGCAGGAGGCGTCGCCGCCGTAGGCGGTGTGCCCATTGCCCTCCCAGGTCAGCAGCTGGCCGGAGTCGAGCTGCTCGGCCAGGGACTTCGACCAGGCGTACGGGGTGGCCGGGTCACCGGTGGTTCCTACCACGAGGATCGGCGCAGCCCCGCGGGCATGGATCTGCGTGGGCTTGCGGGTCCCGTTGTGCCCCCACACGCTGCACACCAGGTCCATGCCGACCGCGGTGTTCCCGAAGACCGGGGCCTCGCGCTGGGCCTGCTCGTACTGCGCGGCCCAGGTCGTCTTGTCGCCCTCCACCGGGTAGTCCAGGCAGGTGACGGCCTGGAAGGCCCCACCGCCGTCATCCTTCGCGGAGGTGTCCTGCTCCTCGGAGGCCACGAAGGCTGAGCCGTCGCGGTGGTTGATGGCCTGGTCGAGGGCCTTGTTCAGCGGCTCCCAGTTCTGCTCGGTGGTGTAGAGGTACTCGCTCAGGGCGGTGACGATGTCCGCGCCGGTCACGGTGCGGTTCGGGTCACCGGTCGCCAGGGGCGTGCTGTTGGCGGAGGTGATGAGGTCGCGGATCTGCTGGACTCCGGCGTCAGTGCCCCCGCTCAGCGGGCAGCCGGTGGAGTTCTGGCAGTAGTCCACGTAGGTGCGCAGCGCCTGCTCGAAGCCCTTGGCCTGCCCCAGTCCCTGCTCGGCGAGGGACAGGGAGGGGTCGATGGCGCCGTCGAGCACCATGCGCCCCGTGTTGCCGGGGAAGGTCTCGGCGTAGACGGAGGCGAGGTAGGTGCCGTAGGAGAAGCCCAGGTAGTTCAGCTTCTCCTGGCCGGCCAGCGCCCGCAGGATGTCGAGGTCCCGGGCTGCGGAGACGGTGTCGACGTGGTCGAGCAGGGCGGCGGGCTCGGTGTTGGAGGCGCACTGCTCGGTCAGCTCTTGGAAGGACTGCCGGGTCGACTCCGCCCACTCCTCGTAGGACTCGCCGCCCGAGGCGGCCTCGGCGGAGGCCTCCGCGGAGGGCTCAGTACCTGCCGACGGCGTGCCCGAGGCCGACGGCGAGGCCGTGGCCCCAGCCGAGGCGGAGGGCTCAGCGGTGCCGGAGGATGAGTCGTCGTCGCTGGAGCAGGTGATGGCCGTGGAGGAGCCGACCCCGCGCGGGTCGAAACCGATGATGTCGTAGGCCTCGAGCAGATCGGGGCTGAAGGCGTTGCCCGCCCGCTCGGCGAAGGAGACCCCGGAGTCGCCGGGACCACCGGGGTTGATGAACAGGGCGCCCTGGGCGTGGCCGCCGGTGGCGGCGCGCTTCTTCACGGCGATCGAGATGGTCTCGCCCTTGGGGTTGGCGTAGTCCAGGGGGACGGTGATGACGGCGCAACTGAAGGTGGCCGTGTCGGTCTCCTCCTCCAAGGAGCCGGCCGTCCCGGCCGTCCCGGTCGCGCCGGTCGCGCCGTCGGCGCTCGGGGTGGCGGTCGCCTGCGCCGAGGCCGTGGCGGCCGACGTGGAGGCACTCGCCTGGGCGGTCTTCTCGGAGGCCTTCTCCACGCCGTCGGTGGCGGCGCAGGGGTACCAGTTGACGGCCTGGCGGTAGAAGGACTCCAGGCCGGAGGGAATCGGGCCCGCGACGGTGGCCGAGCCGCCCGCTGCGGCGGACAGTCCCGCCCCGCAGGCGCTCAGGCACCCGCCGACGAGGACCGCCAGGGCACTGATGCCCGTACGACGACGGCGCGGTGCGCCGCCTGTCATCGAGGACTGCGCGGACGTCTGCGCCGCGCTGGCGCGCCCTGAATCGACCGGACGCCGCCTTAGTGTTCTTGTCATGCGCGGCATCTTACGAAGGCCACCTGTGTCCCCCATATGCCCGGCGTGTTCGTAGGGTAAGTCACGCGGTCGTACCCTGAACCCTCTGTGTTGTCTCATGACTTCTGAGAGTTTCGGATGTCATGACATCTGAGACACCGGTTGAGTGTGTGTCTGCCAGATGGGAGAGCTGCTGATTCTCCCTGCTGGAGGGGCTGCCCCGGTGGCTGTGGTGGTTGCCGGCGTCGTCTGGATGCACTGCACGAGGGTGGGGTGCTACTGGAGGAGGGTGGGGGGCACTTTGGGTAGGTGGGGCCTTCGTGCAGTACGCACAACCCTTGGCCAGTAGATCCCGACCCTCGTGGAGCAGGTCGACCCGAGGTGAGACTCACTGCGGAGCCGGCGTCCAACCATGACCACCGGGCCCCAGCGCAGACGGCGGGCAGGGGACGGTGGGGACGGACCTGTGACGGAGGAGCCGGGCCGTGCCGCAAGAACCCCGGACTCACTCCTGCGAGGACTGGTGTCCACAGCGCTGACATTAGCCAGCCCGGCGTCAGCGCGCTCAGCGGGGATCGTTGGAATACTGCGGTTTCTCTCCGGTGTGCAGCGCCGGTACGGGGTTAATGTCAGTGCTGTGGACACCAGCGGCCCTCCAGACTTCTTCCCCTCGCCCCATCCTCGCCTCCAGGACCACCAGCCCGCCCAGAGTTCCCGCCCGAGCGAGAGTCTCAGAAGTCATGACACTCACATGTCTCAGAAGTGAGGAGACAGCACAGTGCCCTGAACCCTCGACAGCGCGGGAGCACGATCACGAGGCGAACAGGTGCGAGACCTCTCGCTTCTGGCGCCGTCCGGGGACGGTCAGGGCCAGGTGGATCGCGACGGCGAGCATCACCGCGGCCCCCACCCCCAGGCTGACGCTGAGCCCCGCATCCGTGGCGGAGCGGACCAGCGGTGCCAGGTGGGAGCGCATCCCTGCCGGCGTGGCGGTGGGCCATCCGTCCAGGGCCCGCAGCCCCTTGCCGGAGGCCACCAAGGAGATGAGACGCTCCCGATCCGCAGTCCGCCCCAGGACGCCGATCTGCGGGGCCATCGTCATCACGCTCCGGATGACGCGCTCATAGCTCACACCCATGACCGCGACCCCCATGACGATGCCGAGCTGCCGAGCGGAGGCGGAGAATCCTGAGGTCATCCCGGCGGTGTCCTCATCGGCCGAGAAGACCGCCAGCTGGTTGACGATCGTCCCGGTGGCCCCGGTGGCGGCCCCCGCCAGGACGAGCCCGGGAATGAGGACCAGCCAGGTACTCGATCCGCGTAGGAGCATAAGCAGGCAGGAGCCGATGACGCCGCCCAGCACGATTCCCAGCAGGTTCGCCCTGGCTCCATGGCGTCTGACCGCTCCCCCGCAGGTGGCGGCCACGATGAGGGCGGAGGCGCTGAAGGGCAGGAAGCACAGTCCGGTCTGGGCGGGGGTGAGCCGGTAGATGTTCTGCGCGTACAGGGACAGGAAGGCCATTGGCCCGATGAGGGCCGCCTGGATGATGAAGCCGACCAGGACGCTGCCGGCGTAGGTGGGTTCGGTGAGGATCGAGACGTCGACCATGGGGCTGGCCGATCGTCTCTCGACGAGGCAGAACGCGGCGAGCAGCACCGCCGAGCCGGCCAGCAGGGAGACGATCACGGGCGAGGCCCATCCCCACGTGTTGCCCTGGAGGAGCGCCAGTGTGAGCGCCCCCGTCATGGCGACGCACAGCACCGTGCCCGGCCAGTCGACCTTCCTGGATGCCGCCTTGCCCGCGGCGCCGCCCCGGTCCGCGCCGACCTCGGGAACCCAGCGCGATCCGCGCCAGACCGCCAGGCCCACCGGGACGTTGACCCAGAAGATCGAGCGCCAGCCCGCCATCAGCACGAGCCCTCCGCCAAGGAGCGGTCCCAGGGCGATCGCCGCACCGGAGACCGCGCCGTAGACACCGATCGCCCGCGCCCGGGCGGGGCCGGCCTGGTAGCGGTCCGAGATCATGGGGACGCCGACGCCCAGGAAGATCGCGCCACCGACCCCCTGAATGAAGCGGCTCCAGTCCAGGACACCGACCGACGGTGCCAGCGCGCAGACCAGGGAGCCGGCCGTGAACAGGACAACGCCCCAGCGGAAGAGGCGCAGCCGCCCGACCGATCCGCTCAGCGTCGCCGCCGACATGAGGAGTGTCCCCAGCGGCAGGGTGTAGGCGTTGACCACCCACTGGAGCTCGCTCAGCGACGCCCCCAGCGCGGCCCCCATGTCAGGCAGCGCGACGGAGACGACCGTGACGTCCAGGACGTTCATGAAGCTGGCGGTGCAGATCAGCAGCAAAACGAGTGTCTGCCTCACATGGCGCACCTTTCGCGAGGGTTCCCGGGTGGTGGCACGCGCCCCCAGACCTAAACGACCGCCACACAGATTAACACCGGGGCGACCACCTGTGCGCAGCGCTCATCCGGCTGCACGACCGCGCGGTCGTAGGGTAGGTCGCGCGGTCGCACCCTTGAACCCTCTGTGCTGTCTCCTCACTTCTGAGACATTTGGGTGTCATGAGTTCTGAGACACCCGCTCGGGCACGAACCCGGGGCAGGCCGGTGGTCCAGGAGGCGAGGGCGGCCTAGGGGCGAGACATGACGGGGTGTGGGTGTCCATGGTGCTGACATCACGGGTGCCTCGGCGCCGCTCGCCGGAGAGAAACCGCAGGATTCCAACGATCCCCGCTGGGAACATTGACGGTGGGCCCGTTAATGTCAGTGCTGTGGACACTAGGCCGCGCAGGAGTGAGACCGGGGTCCTTACGGCACAGCCCGGCGCCTCCGTCACAGGTCCGCCCGACCGACTTCCGACCGACGTCTGCGCAGAGGGCCGGGAGGCTATGACCCGACGCCGGCTCCGCCTCGAGTCGGCCCGCTCCACGAGGGTCGGGATCCACTGACCAAGGGTTGTGCGTACTGCACGAAGGCCCCACCCACCCAAAGTGCCCCCAACCCTCCTCCAGTAACACCCCACCCTCGTGCAGTGCATCCAGACGACGGCAACCACCACAGTGACCGGGGCAGCCCCTCTCCGGCAGACTGAAGCAGCAGCTCTCCCATCTGGCAGACGCACCCCACCGGTGTCTCAGATGTCATGACATCCGAAACTCTCAGAAGTCATGAGACAACACAGCACCCTTGAACCCTCGATCTCGAGGCATAAGGCACGACCGCGCGAAGGCAGGCACCTGGCCCGCCGCAGCGAGCCTCAGGCCCCGACGGCGCGCAGGTGCCCCAGCACCTCGGCGTGGGCGGTCGGGGTGCCCACGAGGAGCGAGCCGGCACGGCGCACGTCGAAGGGCGCCCCGTCCATCCGGGTCAGGACCGCGCCGGTCTCGGTGCACAGCAGCGCACCGGCCGCGACGTCCCAGGGCTGGAGCCGCACACAGTCTAGAGGACGCAGTACCCCATTAGATTGTCCAGATTCGAATCACTTGCAGCAGTTCTTAAACCTGATTGTCAGCAACCACGAAGATCATCAATGACACCTCGTAACGTGTCATCAAGAGTCCAAACATCGACGTCGACCACTTTACGATTGAAGTTTTTCGATGAGAGGCGCCACTCCTCGACGATGGTGAGATCCCCGATTTCAAAAACACCGTCCCCAAGAGAGCGCTCGAGACCGTAGCCATGACCTTGACCGTCCAATAGAGCACGAATCACCTTGTCGTCCCAAGAAAACGACGTAAACGCCCACGGAGCCTCACCCTTCAGCGCCGCTTCAAGAAAGCGGGAGAATTTATTTGCACATTTCTTTCTTGCCTCAGGTTCCTTAGGAACTTTGATCTTCCTGATGTGTGCCCCTGTCTCAAGAACCGTTGCCATAGGGATCTGCAGTTCAACACCTGCGTCGCACTTGGCTTGAAACTCCTCGACGACCTCCACAGATCGATCACTTTCGTATGGGACTTCCAGAATTTCCAGAAGAACACTGGTGTCGAGCAGTTCCAGCCTCCTGGGGGGAACGGTTGTCGAAGCATTCATGAGATGATGTCCCTAAGAGAGCGCGATGTTGACGTCGAGGACGGAGTGACGGTAAGCGAGCCGCGAGCAACCTCCTGTCCAAGTCGACCAGCCTGGACAAGCTGGATATAGTTCTCATGCTCGATGAGGGGAGTGAGGCGACTACGAGAATCCTCGTCCCGACGAACAACGATAATACCTTCATGATCTTCAGGTGAAACAGCATCAAGCAGCGCTGGACTGTGTGTCGTTGTGATGAGGGTGATATTTTGATTCGCCGCTTCCTCTCGCAATAGGTATAGAATGCGAGAAGCTTGATCAGGAAAGAGACCGTTCTCAATTTCCTCAACCACAATAACCCTCCCCTTTTGGGGGTGGTTATCTGATTCTTGAGATATAAGAAGGGTGGCCAGGATTGCCAGATAACGCAGCGTCCCGTCACTCATAGTGCTTGCAGGAATGAGAAATTCTCCGGCAGGACCGATTTCCTTGAGTGCGACCATGACATCAACAGGAGATGGCGCATCCGGGAATCTACCTTCAGCAAAAGTGAGGTCGGTTGCACGCGCACCAACAAGGCTTTGCACCAGGTCAACTAAGCGCTCCCAGAGCTGAGGACTCGAGCGAAGACTGTGCAGTTGCGCCGACAACGACGAGGCTGTGCGGTCCGGCGAGGCCCCAAGGCGCACATACGATCGCATACTTGAGGGGACAGGATCAAGGACAAAAATTCCTGAGAGAACTTCAATGACCCGACGAGCGACGCCAACTACTAATCTACGGGACTTTGTGTCTTCGGGAACTCTCGTGACCGCCTGAAATGCCACCATTCGATTGGCAGGCATTGAGAAAATCTTGGGAGACCCCCCACTATATATCTTCGCTGAAATAAGACCACTTCCAGGATCATCCTGAACGGCTTCAATGAGCGTAAGATTGCGCTGCCCAGTAAGTCGCAACCGCTCCCGAAGAACCTCAAACCTTTGGGGATCAAGCTCGATATCAAGAACTGCTTGCGTATCATCACCCAGGTCAATGGTCACCCCGACGTCAATCGAGCCTTGATTGAAGGGGGTGCAGCCACTAAGGCCGCCACGAAGGCCCGCGACCTCCGGATCGTCGCGATCCAGGTCCGTCAGAGTGCGATCCGAGGAGAGAAGGGCGAGCAACGATAGCGCATCAAGCGTGTTCGACTTTCCGCTGGCGTTGCGACCAATGAGCATCGTCAGTGACGAAATCGGAAGTTCTTGATTCTTAAAACTCTTGAAACTCCCTAAGCGAAGCTTGACGAGGCGAGGTGAGTCCATGTCTTGATGTTATCACCAACACAACACCTGTTGTCCAGAAGAGCCGACGAGGCTACCTTTGGCGAGCCACCTCGCACCACCTGAACCGTTGCAAGTCGGCAATGTAGAGGCGCGAAGGCAGGCACCTGGCCCGCCGCAGCGAGCCTCAGGCCCCGACGGCGCGCAGGTGCCCCAGCACCTCGGCGTGGGCGGTCGGGGTGCCCACGAGGAGCGAGCCGGCGCGGCGCACGTCGAAGGGCGCCCCGTCCATCCGGGTCAGGACCGCGCCGGTCTCGGTGCACAGCAGCGCACCGGCCGCGACGTCCCAGGGCTGGAGCCGCGGCTGGGCATAGACGACCGCGCCGCCCGCGGCCACCTCCGCCATCTCCAGGGCGGCCGCCCCGTAGCAGCGCATGCCGCGCGAGGCCTCGATGGCCTGGCCGATGCCCGCATCCTGCGTGAGCTGGTAGTGGGCGATGAGCATGCCCTCACTCAAGGGCAGGTCCTCCAGCCGCTCCAGGGCCCGCGGCGCCGCGTCGTCGGTGCCCGCCGACCCCGCCAGAAGCGGCTGCACCCATGCGCCCCGCCCGCGGATGGCCGTGTAGAGCCGGCCCGCCACGGGGTCGGCGAGGACGGCCACCGTGGGCGCGCCGTCGTCGACCAGGGCCAGGGAGATGGCCCAGTCGCGGTGGGTGGCCACGTAGTTGAGGGTCCCGTCGATGGGGTCGAGCACCCAGGCCCGCCCGCGGTAGGTCTCGAAGTCCTCGACGCGGTGCGCCTCCTCGCCGTGGATGGGGACGCCCGTGGCCTCCAGGTGACCGGCGATGCGCTCCTCGACGCCGCGATCGACCTGGGTGACCAGGTCGTTGCGGTGGGCCTTGGCCTCGATGCGCAGCTCCTCACCCGGGTCCAGGGCGAAGACGGCCGCCTGGCGGACCGCAGCCACCCCGCGGGCGAGCAGCTCCTCCAGGCAGGCCGACGACGTCGGCCCGACCGACGGCTCCGGTGTCACTGACCCACCGCCACCGGCACTCATGACTGGAGCTCCTGCTGCCTGGCGAGCCGGCTGCTGTGGACGAGCCAGGCCACGCCCAGCACCACCAGCCACAGGGGCGAGGCGAAGACCGCGATGCGAGTGTCGTGGGCCTGAGTGAGGGTCCAGATGACGAAGGCGAAGAAGCCCAGGCACAACCAGGCCGCCCCACGCTCACCGGGCAGGCGGAAGGTGCTGGCGCGGTGAAGCTCGGGCCGCAGGGTGAGGAACCGCAGGTAGCTCACGACGATGACGCACCACACGAGGATGAACAGGACGCTGGCCACCGTGGTCACCGTCGTGAAGGCCGCGATGATGGACTTGGAGGTGTAGAGCAGCGGGATCGAGGTGAGCAGACTGGCGCAGGTGACGGCCAGGGACACACCCGGCACCGAACGAGCCGTCAGCTTGCGGAAGACGTGAGGGGCGTTGTCCGCCCAGGACAGGCCGAAGAGCATCCGGGAGGTGGAGTAGACCCCGGAATTGGCCGACGACGCCGCGGCCGTGAGCACCACGAAGTTGACGACGCTGGCGGCCACGCCGAGCCCCGCCAGGGCGAACATGGCCACGAAGGGGCTTGCCTCGGGGTTGATCTCCTGCCACGGGGTGACGGCCATGATGGCCGCGAGCGCCCCCAGGTAGAACAGGACGATGCGCACCGGGATGGCGTTGATGGCCCGGGGCAGGGTGACCTCCGGGTCCTTGGCCTCGGCGGCCGCGGTCCCCACGAGCTCGGTGCCCACGAAGGCGAAGATGGCGATCTGGAAGGCCCCGAAGAACCCGCTCGCACCGTTGGGGAAGAGCCCGCCGCTCCAGATGTTGGAGAACTGGGCGTGGGCGCCGTTGGGCGCCGTGAACCCGCGCAGCACCATGAGGACACCGACGACGACGAGCGCCATGATGGCCACGATCTTGATGATGGAGAACCAGAACTCGATCTCCCCGAAGGCCTTGACGGTGGCGAGGTTGAGGCCGAACAGCAGGATCACGGTCACCACTGGCGTGGTCCACAGAGGCAGGTGTGGCCACCAGTACCTCACGTAGCCGGTGATGACGATGACCTCGGCCACGGCCGTCACCAGCCAGCACACGTAGTAGGTCCAGCCCACGAAGAAGCCCGCCCACGGCCCGATGAGGTCGTGGGCGACGTCGGCGAAGGACTTGTAGGACAGGTTGGACAGCAGCACCTCGCCCAGGGCCCGCATGACCAGGAAGAGGATGGCGCCGATGACCGCGTAGACGAGGAACACACCGGGACCAGCCAGGGAGATCGTCTTCCCCGACCCCATGAACAGCCCGGTTCCGATGGCCCCGCCGATGGCGATGAGCTGGACGTGGCGGTTGGTGAGGTGGCGCTGGAGCTGAGGCTCGGCGTCGTGGTCCACCATCTGGTCGAGGTCAGGCCGCTGAGGCGGCGAGGACTCGGCCGCCGAGGTGGAATCGGCGGGCGGCGGCGTGAGGGGCATCTCGTCTCCTGATCGTGGGTGACGCCACGAGCCTAGCGCTACCAGGTTCATCCCCGATTCACACGGGTAGGCTCGGCGCCGTGAACCTCAAGGAGCAGATCCGCCACTCGATTCCGGCTGCGATCGTCGTCGTCATCGGCGCCTGGGTGATGATCTACTACTCGATCGTCCAGTGGGAGACGATGAAGCCGGTGCCCAGCTGGGACCTGGCGATCTTCTCCGAGCTGGCCAAGGCCTACGCCCACTTCCAGACCCCGATCGTGCCGGTCAAGGGTGACGGATACAACCTCCTGGGTGACCACTTCCACCCGATCCTCATTCTGCTGGGGCCGATCTGGAGGCTCTTCCCCACGCCCCTGAGCCTGCTCATCACTCAGGACCTGCTGCTGGCGTTCTCGGCATGGCCGCTGACCCGCCTGGCCAGCCGCCTGACGAATGAGTGGGTGGCCGGCGGGCTGGGGCTCGTCTACGTCCTGTCCTGGGGGATGCAGGGGGCCGTGGCGGCACAGTTCCATGAGATCGCCTTCGCGATGCCGCTGCTGGCCTACGCCTCGGTGGCCTTCGTGGAGCGACGCTGGGGGGCGGTGACGGCCTGGTCGGTGCCCCTGGTCCTGGTCAAGGAGGACATGGGGCTGACGGTGCTCATGATCGGAGTGGCCGTCATCCTCACCTCAGCGGTCCCGGCCTGGTATCGCACGTGCACGGTCATCCGGCCCGGTAGCCGTGGGGCCGACGGCCTCGACGCCGCTGGGGATGCTGCTGGGAACTCCGCTGGAAGCGCTCCCCAGGACGACGCCGCCCGCAACCGGCGTCGGGGGCTGCGCCTGGGCGTGGGCATGATCGTCGGCGGGATCGCGGCCTTCCTCTTCGCGATCCAGGTGTTCCTTCCGGCCTTCAACATCAACGGGGTGTGGGACTACGGCCTGAGCTCACAGGACCAGCCCACCTCACCCGACGCCCTGACCCAGAAGGCCACGGTGGTCGTCATGCTGATCCTCACCAGCGGAATCATCGGGGTCACCTCGCCGTGGCTGCTCGTGGTGCTGCCGACGCTGGCGTGGCGGTTCCTGGGGTCGGTGGAGTTCTACTGGGTGTGGGACAACTGGCACTACAACGCCACCCTCATGCCCATCGCGCTGGGGGCGCTGCTCGACGTCGTCGCCCGGCGCCGGGCGCACGGCTCCTACGTGGCCGACCACCCCGTCAGGCAGGTGGGGGTCGATGGCCGAGCGGTCATGGGGCGCTCCGCCCGGGCCGCCCTGGCTGCCGGGGAGGCAGGGGAGGCAGGCACCGCCGGCGAGTCCGACGTCGACGGCCCGCGCCGGCGCCCGACCGCCTTCCCCACCTGGCTCACGGTGCCGATGCGGCACCGCTTCGTGGTGGCCACGAGCATCCTCACCGCGGTGGCCACCGGGGTGCTGACCGCCCCCTACCTCCCGCTGTGGCAGGCCACCAACAAGAACTTCGACCCGCTCGCCGCCGAGGCCAAGCAGAGCGACGAGGCGAAGAGAACCGAGACGCATCGGGTGGCCGTCGCCCACGAGGTCATCGCCACGATCCCCGAGGGGGCCACGGTGGTCACCGACCTGTCGCTGCTGGCCTACCTGGTGCCCCGGGCCGAGGTCTCCTGGGCGGGCACGAGCGGACCCGACAAGGAGTACATCGTCATGACCCCGACCAGCGCCAACCAGTGGGGCAGTAGTGATGCCGCCGCCTGGGGCAAGAAGCACTCCAAGCAGGGAGCCACCTACACCCTCATCTACAACAAGGACAACTACCAGATCGCCAAGCGCAATGGCTGAGGCCGACCCCGGCGCCGGCGCCGGAACCCGCGGCGCCTCCGAGACCGGGGGCGATTCCGCGCCGGGGGCCGTCGCCCGCCCGGGGGCCGGGCCGAGGACTGAGCCGGGAGCCGAGCCGGCCCCGACCGTGGCTGTGTCCCCCTCGACAGCCGGCTCCGCCTCGGGAGCCGCCGCAGACTCCCCGCCAGCAGCCGGGCGGGCCCCATCCGTGACTGCCTCCCTGGCCCTGGTCGCCGCGGGCGGATGCGCGGGCACGCTGGTGCGCGCGGCCCTGGAGCGGGCCTGGCCCGCCTCCCCCGGGCACCTGCCGGTCACGACCCTGGCCCTCAACGTCGTCGGGGCCCTCGCCCTGGGGCTGCTGCTCGGGGCGCTCGGCGAAGGCCGCCCCCGCCTGCGACTGGCCCTGGGCACAGGGGTCCTGGGCGGGCTGACGACGCACTCGACCTTCATCCTGGAGAGCCACCGGCTCCTGACCTCCGGTGGGGACGGCGGCCACCCGGTCCTCGGCGCCGCCTACCTGGTGGGGTCGATGGTGGCCGGGCTGGTGGCGGCCGGGCTTGGGCTGTGGCTGGCCGGCCGTCTGCGCCGCACGGGTCGCACGGGTCGCACAGGCAGTGTGGGCCGAGCAGGCCGAGTGGACCGAGCGGGCAGCGGCCGCCTCCCGGAGGCGTCATGAGCGGGGCCGCCGCCGGGCTGGGAACCTGGCTCACCGACTGGCTCCCCCTGGCGCTGGCCGGCGGGGTGGGGGCGGCCTGCCGCTGGGGCGTGGACACCTCCGTCAGCCGCCTCAGCCGCCGAGTCGCCCGGGAGGCTGCGGCGGGAGGCCGGCAGCGGCGTCGTTCCGGGCTGCGGGCGCCCTGGATGTCGCGGATGCTGCGGATGCCGTGGGGCACGGTCGTCGTCAACGTGACCGCCTGCCTGCTCATGGGCCTGCTCGTGGGCCGGGCGGCCGGCACGCCGCACTCCGGGACCTGGGCCGCCACCGCGCTGACCGTCGTGGGGACCGGCTTCCTGGGCGGGTACTCGACCTTCTCCACGGCCTGCGTCGAGGGGGCGCGCCTGCTGCTGGCCGGGCGGTGGGGGCCGGCTCTGGCGCACGCGGCCCTCATGACGGCGGCGACGCTGGGCGCCGTCGGACTCGGGCTGGCTGCCGGCGCAGCCCTGCGTTAGAGCGCCGCCCGGCCGGGACCCCGCCTCACTTCGACCAAAACTTCACAAACGACGCGGCTCCGGGTCGATTATGAAGATTTGGTCGAAGTGTGTGGGTCGAGGAATGGACGACGGCGCCTCCGCCGGGGCCGATGAGCTTCGGTGACCTTCGTGAGCGTGCCGTAAGCGGCTCGTGAGCGCCCCGTGAGGTTGGCGGGTCTGCCGAGATCGGCCTGAGACGGCTGTGACGAACTGTGCTCTCATCAGCCATATCAGGCGTATTGCGGGGCCTGTCTCCTCTGACAGACTCGCTGCCATGAGTGTTCAGCCGCCTTCTTCGACGCCGACGCAGACGCAGTCGAAGACCAACCGCGCCACGGTCATCACCCTCGTGGTCATCGCCGTCATCCTGGCCGTCCTCGCCGCAGTGCTGCTGCAGAACGTCGCCTCCCGCCGCCATCAAGCCGCCGCCGCCAGCCAGGCGCCCGCCTCCTCCTCCGATTCGGCCGCCGCGGTCCCCGAGCCCGTACCGGCCCCGCCGGTCGCCGACCAGCAGACCCTGGAGCTCATCCACTCCGAGATCCACCGCGACCCGGCCGACGGCCAGGCCAAGGGCAAGGTCGACGCGCCGGTCGTCATGGTCATCTACTCCGACTTCGCCTGCCCCTTCTGCACCCAGTTCGCCCAGAATGTCGAGCCCGAGCTGAACAAGCTGGTGGAGGAGGGCACGCTGCGCATCGAGTGGCGCGACCTGGCCCAGATCAGCGAGACCTCGCCCCTGGCCGCCCAGGCCGGGCGAGCCGCCGCCAAGCAGGGCAAGTTCTGGGAGTTCCACGACGCCGTCTACGCCGCCGCCGATCCCAAGGGCCACCCGGCCTACACCGAGGACTCCCTGGTCGACTTCGCCAAGAAGGCCGGGGTGGCGGACCTGTCGAAGTTCCGCACCGACATGACTGCCGCCGAGACCGTCAAGGCCGTCTCCGAGTCCACCCAGCACGTCCACTCCATCGGCATTCAGGGAACCCCGTTCATGATCGTGGGCGAGACCTACATCAACGGGTACAAGGACGCCGACTACATGACGGCCGTCGTCAAGAGCCAGGCCGCCAAGGCCAAGGAGGCCCAGGGGGCCCAGGGCGCTACCGGGACCGCGAGTCCGACGAGCCCGGCGGCACCGGCGTCGGCGCACTGACCGCCGCGCAGCGGAGCGCCGATGGCGCCCCTCGGCTCAGGTGCTCCCGCCCCACGCCGGGGCTCCTCCCCCGACTCGCCCCATGGGCGGGCCGGGGGACGCTATTCTTCCACCACTTATCCCATTGATCGTCTGACGAGCAACGACGCAAGCAGCGACGTCAGCAACGGTCGTTTCACCAAGGAGCGCGAGCATGGCACTGAGCATCGGAGTGGATGTCGGCGGAACGAAGATCGCGGCCGGCGTCGTCGACGACGAGGGGAAGGTTCTTCAGACGATTCGGCGCGACTCCCCCGCCGCCGACCGCCAGGCGATCATTGACACGATCACGACGGTGGTGCGCCGGCTGCGGGAGGACTTCCCCGACGTGGCCACCGTGGGCATCGGGGCGGCGGGCTTCGTGTCCTCCGACCGCAACACGATGGCGCACGGCACCAACCTGGACTGGACCGGGATGCGGATCGGCGACGTCGTCTCCGAGGGCGTGGGCCTGCCCGTCGTCGTCGAGAACGACGCCAATGCCTTCGGGTGGGCCGAGGCCCGTTTCGGGGCGGCCCGCGGCAAGCGCAATGCCCTCATCGTGGCCATCGGCACCGGCGTGGGCGGGGCCATCATCGTCGACGGGCACCTCCTGCGCGGGGCGGCCGGATTCGGCGGGGAGATCGGGCACCTCAACGTCGTTCCCGGCGGCCGCCCCTGCGGGTGCGGCCTGCGCGGGTGCCTGGAGCGCTACAGCGCCGGCACGGCCCTGGGCATCAACGCCTGGGAGCTGGCGCAGTTCCGCCCCGACTACGCGGCCCGCATCATCGAGCTCTCCGGCGGCAACCCGGAGCACATCTCCGGCAAGGCCGTCACCGCCGCGGCCCGCGAGGGGGACCCCGCCGCCCTGGAGTGCTACGAGCAGCTCACCCACTGGCTGGGGGTGGGACTGGCCGACATGTGCGCGCTGCTGGACCCCGAGGTCATCGTCATCGCCGGCGGTCTGGCCGAGGCCGGCGACATCCTGCTCGCCCCCACGCGCAAGGCCTTCGCCGAGAACCTCACGGCCGGCACCCACCGCCCCGCCATCCCGGTGGTCCTGGCCGAGGGCGGTCAGGAGGCCGGGCTCGTCGGAGCCGCGGACCTGGCCCGCCAGCCCTGAGGGCCGCGGGGCGTCGGTCGAGGAGCCGTCTGGGAAGCCGTCCGGCCGCGCCGAGGCCTGAGCCCGAGGGCTCCCTCACCGGCCAGCTGAACGGCAGATCGCGTCATCGAGAACGTACTTTCTGAACGAGGACTGCGTTCTCCTCCAGATGACTGGGGACGGACCTCAGTGATCTGGAGGAGAAGTACGTTCTCGGGGCGAAACGCAGTCGCCGATTCCCTGAGCGCCAGGCTCGCCCTGCGGCCATCAGTGCGCCGGGGCGCAGGCCTGAGCTCAGTCCTTGGTGGCCCGGCTCGAGTCCGCGGGCGCGGAGACCTCGACGTCGTCGCCGTCGGCGCGCACGGCCGACTTGCCGGCCTTCTCACGCTCCTTGATGACCTCGGCGCGCTTCTCGACGACGGCCCGGCCGTAGTCGGGATCGGCCTCGCCGACGCCGTCGCCGTCGAGGTCGAGCTGGTCGAGCACGCCCTGGTCGAGCTCATCGGGGTCGCGCACGGGCGAGTCGCCGGCGGACAGGAAGATCCCCACCCAGCGCGAGCGCGGGTCGGAGTCGATGAGGAGGGCCTTGACGAACAGGGTCAGCGGCACCGCCAGGATCGTCCCCAACGCCCCGGTGACGGTGGACCAGAACAGCAGGCACAGGAAGGTCGTCGTCGTATTGAGCCCCACCGCGTCCCCAGTGAACTTGGGCTGGATGAGGGACTGGATGACGAAGTTGGCCGCCGTGTAGGACAGCACCACCCACAGCGCCGTCCAAGGGCCGGAGTCCACCAGCCCCAGGATCGCCGGCGGCACCACGCCCAGGACGAAGCCGATATTCGGGATGTAGTTGGTGATGAAGGAGACCACGCCCCAGGTGATGGCCATCGGCACATTCAGGTACCACAGGGTGACCGCGTTGATGACGGCCACGATGAGACCGAAGACCGTCGAGACCATCCAGTAGGAGCGCACCGCCTCACAGAAGGACACCAGGGCGGAGGCCATGCCCGGTTTGAGGACACCGAGGGCCGCGGTGCGGATCTCGATCTTGGCGGTGTCGAACATGAGGAAGACGACCACCATCGACATGACGCCCATCATCGCGCTGGCCGAGGTCAGCTGCCCCAGGACCGACTGCGCCACCATGACGAGCTGGGAGGTGTCCAGGACGTTGGTGACCTGCTTGAGCACCGCGGACTGGTCGACCCCCATGCTGTTGAGCTGGGTCTCGACCTGCTTCCAGATCGCCTGGAACTTGGGGGCGTACTGCGGCAGGGTGTCGACGAGCTGGGCGACGGCGACGGCCAGGGCCGCGAACAGCAGGACGACGAAGGTGAAGATGAGCGCGATCGCCGCCGTCGCCGCGACCACGCGCGGCACCCGGTGGCGCGTCATCCAGGACACCAGCGGCCGGACCGTCACCACGAGGGTGAGGGCGAAGAAGGCCGGGGCGAAGAGGTCCTGGATGAGATAGAGCCCCACCGCGCCAATGGTCAGTGCCGCCAGGAGATAGGCGATGGTCTCCCCCTGCGTGCGCTCCCCGGGGAGGGGAACGGCGGCCTTCCGAGCTTTTTCCGACACAGCTGCCATGGGCGCATCCTCCCACGGACGGGCGGCGCGCAGCGCTCTGACGGGCCTGTGCGCGCCGTGGGAGCTCTCCCCTTTTCCGCGGTCGCGGTGGTGACGCGGCAGTGGCACGACGGCGCGGCGACGGTGTGGCGACGGCGCTCCGGCGACAGTCCGGCGGCCGGGTGGAGCCCCGGTGGCCTGCGGTCCCGCCTCAGCCCACCGGCAGGACCTCGGCCAGCCAGGTGTCGACGGCGCGGTAGAAGGCCTGCGGGTCGCTGCGGCGCACCTGGTGGCCGGCCCCGGGCACGAGGACCGGGGTGATGCGGGGGTTGCGGGCGGCGGCGGCCAGGCCCTCGCTGCCCACGCGGGCGCTGCCGGGCCGGTCGCCGGTGAGCAGCAGGGCGGGGACCTCGAGGGCGGCCATGGCCTCGTCCCAGGGGACCTCGGGGGCGACGACGCCGGACAGCAGCAGGCCCGGGTCGGTGCGCTGGGAGGCCCATACACCCGGGAGGGCCTCGGCGTCGGGCATGGTCTCCAGGGCGCGACCGACGGCGGCCGGCAGGTCGGCGACCTCGGCGGCGCGGGCCCGCTCCCGGGCGGCGCCGCGGGCCAGGAGCTCGCGCGGGCTGCGGGTGCCGAAGCGGGCCGGGTCCTCCAGGACGACGCCGCAGAGCAGGTCGGGGCGACGGACGGCGGCCACCATGGCGGTGGCCGCGCCCATCGAGTGACCGATGACGACCGGGGCGGGCGGCGTCGGCAGGCCCAGGGCGGCCCGGCCGCGCGAGGCGGCCTCCAACTCCTCCAGGACGACGATGAGGTCCTCCACGAGGACCTCCCCGGCCCGCTCGAGCTGGGCCGACTCCCACCGCGGGGACAGGCCGTGCCCGCGGGCGTCGACCGCTACGACCCGGTAGCCGCGGCCCACCCAGTGGTCGATGGCCTCGGCCAGGGAGACCGCGGAGCCGGTGATGCCGTGGAGTAGGACCAGGGTGGGGGCGTCGTCGGGCCCCGTGACGATGCGCGCCAGTGAAGTCATGGCCCCATCCTGCCTCGTGACCGCCCCGTAGGCTGAGCCCATGAGCGAGACGAGCCAGCAAAGCACGCCGAGGATGAACGTCGAGTCCTTCAACCTGGACCACACCAAGGTGGCCGCGCCCTACGTGCGCGTCGCCGACCGCAAGGAGCTGCCCGGCGGGGACGTGCTCGTCAAGTACGACGTGCGGTTCTGCCAGCCCAACCACGAGCACCTGGAGATGGAGGCCGTGCACTCCATCGAGCACCTGAGCGCCGAGCTCATGCGCAACCACACCGACCGGCTCATCGACTTCTCCCCCATGGGCTGCCAGACCGGCTTCTACGCCCTCATGCTGGGGGTGGAGACCGAGGAGTTCCTGCCACTGCTGGAGGCGACCTTCCGCGACATCCTCACTGCTCAGGAGGTGCCGGCGGCCAACGAGGTCCAGTGCGGCTGGGGGGCGAACCACTCGCTGGCCGCCGCCCAGGAGGCGGTGCGCGACTTCCTCGCCGCCCGCGAGGAGTGGACGCAGGTCATGGCCTGACGCAGCCGCGCGACCCTGTGCCGCCCGGCCGGGGACGTCCTGCGCGCCCGGGGACACTCCCTGCCAGCCGGGGACAAGCTGCGCGTGCGGGGACCGTATTCCTGTCCCCGACGGCGTCGAACGCCCCCGCCCGGAACGACACGCACCCGGCCGCGCGGAATGTCCCCGCCGGCGAGACGCGGAGCCGGCACAACCAAGCGCCACCGAGACCAGGAACCACCGAGACCAGGAACCGCGGAGAGGACCGTCCTCACAGTCTGGCAACACCGGGCCTGGCACAGTCATGGAGCGGGACGGCGCGCCGTCGCCGGGCTCCGACGTCGGGCCCGGTCCAGCACCGGCACCGGCACCAACCGCATCCTGAATCGCACTCAGCCCACCCCCGCCCACCCCGTGCCCGCGCCGCGAGGCACCGAGACGAAGAGAACCTGACGCACGTGGAGAGCATCGAGACCGTCACCATCACCAACCCCGCCAACCCCATCCTCATCTGGTGGGTCATCGCCCAGCCGCTGCTGCTCCTGCTGTCCTTCCTCGTGGGGCGGCTGACGCGGTTCCTGCTGCGCGGGCGAGTCTCCGTGTCGGGTGCGGCGGCCACGCTCATCGCGCTTGTCGGCCTGTGGCTGGGGCTGCTGCTGGCGGGGTGGATCTTCGACGAGGGCGACCTGTTCTCGTTCAAGATGCTGGCGACCTCCTGCGGCGTGGCGGTCGTGGTGCTGGTGGCAACCTCCGCGGTGCTGGCGCGCGTCCAGCACCATCCCACGCTGCTGCCGATCGCGGAGGTCGCCCAGATGGGCGAGTCCGACCGCCTGGAGTTCAAGTCCTCGGCGCGCTGGAACCTGCGCACGGACAAGCGCGATGAGGCCATGGAGGAGGTCGTCGCCAAGACGGTGGCGGCCTTCATGAACTCCGCGGGCGGCACGCTCCTGCTCGGCGTCGATGACGGCGGCAACCTCATCGGGCTCGGCCCCGACTACGCGACCCTCAAACAGCCCGACGCCGACCGTTTCGAGCTGTGGCTGCGCGGCATGTGGCGCACGCGCATGGGCACGAACGCGGCGGCACTGCCCCGGGTGGACTTCGCGCCCACCCCGGACGGGACCGCGGAGGTGTGCCGGGTGACGGCGCCCCCATCCCCGCTGCCGGTCTACCTCAAGCCGGCCAAAGGGCACGACGGAGCGGCGCTGTGGGTGCGGGTCGGCAACTCGACGCGGCGCCTGGAGGTGGACGACGCGGTCGACTACGTCATGCTGCGTTGGCCGCGGATCAACCACGTGGCCTGGCCGATCCGGCTGGGGAACTTCCTGCTGCGCCGCGACCAGTCGCGCCGGGCACTGCCCATCAACCCGGCCGCGGCCGTCACCGCCGCCACGGGCTCCCGGGACGACGAGGGTGCGGGTCAGTAGGGCGTCGCAGACCATGGGGCACCGGAACACAGTGGGGCCCACCGCCAGGCACCACCGGCTCACCGTCCCACGCCGGTACCCCAGAACCCGCCCCACCGCCGAGGCCGACTCACCAGCCACCACCCGCGCCACCGCATCACGACGCACATCCTGACCAACCCCAGAACCAGACACAAAACACCCCTCCCACGAATGGTGCATCCACCACCAGACCCCACCGACACCTCCCCACGACCGGGGACATCCTGCGCACCCGGGGACACTTCCCCGCGGCCGGGGACATCCTGCGCGTCCGGTGACCGTATTCCTGTCCCCGACGGCGTCGAACGCCCCCGCCCGGAAGGACACGCACCCGGCCGCGTGGAATGTCCCCGGCAAGGGCGGGCCGGCGGCAATCCACCTGACCCGCCCTCGCCAGACCCCGCGAGCGCGGGCTCAGGACACGACAGCGGCCTGCCTGTCCTCGGCGTCCGCGGCCTCATCGCCCGAGCTGTCCGTCACCGGTCGGGCGGACTGGCCGGCGGCGGCCTCCTCCTGCTCCAGTACCTGCTCCAGGCCCTCCCCCTCGACGTCGACGACGGGGAGCAGCCGGTCCAGCCATGCCGGCAGCCACCAGGCCTTCTCTCCCAGCGCCGCCATGAGCGCAGGGATGAGGGTCATGCGCACGAGGAAGGCGTCGGCGGCGATCCCGACGGTCAGGCCAAGGGCGATGGGCTTGACGTACACGTTGTCGGTGTGGACGAAGGCCATGAAGACGCCGATCATGATGACGGCCGCCGCGACCACGACTTTCGCGCTTCCCAGGAATCCGGTCTCGACCGCCGCGACGGCCACCTCGCGGCGAGCCTCAGGCGTCGCATCAGTCGCGTCGCCGCGCCGTCGGCTCCACTCCTCGCGCATGCGTGAAACGAGGAAGACCTGGTAGTCCATGGCCAGCCCGAACAGGACTCCCATGACGATGACCGGTAGGAAGGAGATGACGGCGCCAACCTTGGAGACGGCCAGGAGGTCGGCAGCCCAGCCCCAGCCGAAGACGGCCCCCACGGCGCCCATGCCCGCGCCCAGAGACAGCAGGTACCCGAGGGTCGCGGTCACGGGAACGGCAATGGAGCGGAAGACCACCATGAGGAGGATGAGCGAGAGGCCCACCACCACAATGCCGAAGGGGATGAGGGCGGCGTTGAGCTCCTCGGCGACATCGATCGCAACGGCGGTCTGACCGGTGACCATGACGTTAGTAAGCCCGTAGCGGCTCTCATAGTCACCGGCGTGGGAGCGGATGTTGCGCACGAGCTCCATCGTGGAGGGGTCGGCCTGCGATTTCTCGGGGCGGAGCTGGACGAAGGCGAGGGTCCCGTCCTCGTTGGGAGTGGCCAGGGAGACTCCCTCGACGCCGTCGAGCTGGGAGAGGTCACGGGCCAGACCCTGGACCGCGGCGACGGAGCCGGAGGGCTGAGAGATGTCAGCGATCACGACGATCGGAGAGTTGTAGCCCTCTCCGTAGGCCGCGGCGACGGCGTCGTAGGTCTCGCGCTGCTGCGACCCTTTCTCAGCGAAGCCGTTGTCGGTCAGGGCGAGGCGCAGGCCGCTGACGGGGACGGCGCACAGTCCCAGAAGGACGACGACGGCGCCGATGGTCACCCACGGGCGGCGGGTCACCGTGCGCACCCAGCGGGAGGCCGGCCTCCGGTCCGCGTCCGCGCCGACGCCGGCGACCTTGCGACGCCTCGGGAGCAGGCGCTGACCGAGGAGGCCGATGAGAGCAGGAACGACCGTCAGGGCCACGAGCACGGCCACTGCCACGACCGCCGCCGAGGCCAGCCCCATCGTGGTCAGGAACCTGATGCCGGCCACGCTCAAACCACACAGGGCCACGATGACCGTGGTGCCGGCGAAGACGACGGCCCCTCCGGAGGTGGCGGTGGCCCGACCTGCTGCCTCGGCCGGATCAACGCCGTCGGCGAGGTACTCGCGCGCCCGAGAGACGATGAACAGGGCGTAGTCGATGCTGACCGCCAGTCCGATCATGACGGCCAGGACCGGGGTGGTGGAGTTGATGTCGGTGATGCTCGCCGCCGCGAGGATGCCGAGCATGCCGACGCCCACGCCGGCGGCGGCGGCGATGAGCGGGGTACCCGCGGCCACGAGGGAGCCGAAGGTGATGAGCAGGACGATCGCGGCGATGGCGACGCCGACGAGCTCAACGGCGGAGATGCCGATCCCCACCTCCTGGTCGATGTTGCCGCTGCGCTGGACTGTCAGAGACGGGTCCATGGCCTCGGCGCGCTCGGCGAGGGTGTCGAGGTCCTGGGCGACGGTCTTGGCCTTCGGTGTGGTTCCGGTGGTGATGGAGCCGACCGAGGCGTCCGTCTGCACCTGGACGAGTACGTGGGCGCCGTCCGCGGAGACGGATGACGCAACGCCTGCGGTCTTGTCACCGAAGGGCGGGGAAACCGTGGCGACGCCGTCGATCTGCGATGCCCGAAGAGCAAAGGCGTTGACCGCCGGGGCGTGGTTCTCGATGCGGCCGTTGGAGCTGGTGATGAGGACCTGCTCGCTGGTGCCCGCCGCCTGGGGAAGCCGATCGGTGAGGACCTCCAGGCCGCGCATCGACTCAGTGCCGGAAATGGTGAAGGTGTCGTCGAGCTGGATACCGGTGGTGGCGACGACGCCGCCGAGGGCAGCGATAAGCAGCGCCCAGGCCGCGAGGACCCGGGTGGCGTGACGAGCGCACCATCGCCCCAGGGATAAAAGGAAGGTGGACATGGCGGACCTTTCAGAAGGTACGGAGATGATCGAATTCGATACGCAAACGTACTGGATACATTCATGTATTGAAACCCAGGACGTTGTGACTCCTCGCACCCCTATGGCGCCGGTAAGGTGGGCGGTCTCATGACACCGAGTACCGACCCGCCCGCCGCCGAGCGCACGCTGCGCAAGCGGGAGAACACCCGCGCCCGCCTCATTGAGGCGGCTGCGGACATCGTTGCCTCCAAGGGCATTGCCAGCACTCGCATTGACGACGTCGTCAAACAGGCCGGCTTCACCCGGGGCGCCTTCTACTCCAACTACTCCTCACTCCAGGACGTCCTGACCGAGGCCATCGTCACGCGCTCCAACACCTTGCTGTCACGGGTCACGCAAGCCATCGACTCCTTCGAGGGCGCCCCCACGATGGACTCGCTGATGGAGCTGCTCGAGGCCATCCGCCCCGAGGCCCGCACCATCTACCTGCTGACCACGGAGTACTCCCTCTTCCAGCTGCGCAACCCCGACAGCCCGACAATCCCCGGTACGGCGCGCGCCGACTTCACCGCCAGACTGTCCGGGACGGTCGAGAAGGTTCTCGCCCGCATGGGGCGCCGCCCCACCGTCCCCACGGCGAGCCTGGCCGACCTCGTCAGCCTGCTCTTCATGGACTCGATCACTGAGAACGCGGACTGCGACAGGCTGCGAGACCTCATCGAGGCGGTCATTATCGGGCTGAGCACGCCGACGCAGACCGGCGACGCCTGACGTCGCTCCACACCAGAGCTTGCCTCCTGGCGAAGCGAGGATTCCACCCCGACAGAAGGCCACCGCCCCACCGACCCCCACTGCACGCTCTCTACAGCGCCTCGACAGAGTTGCCGTGCGGCGAATCTGTCCAGATGGGACGACTTTGAATCACGGCACCCGCACCGCGGTCTACAAAAGCCCAGGTCATCGCCCTGTTACTTCCTGATAGTGGCTGCGATCGGCCGTCAAAGCCGTCCCCTCTGGACAAAACGGACACACCTCAGTCCACAACCCCCCACTCCAGCAAGGCGCGTTTTGATGATGTTTGACATCATTTAGGTATGGATAAGTCATCCAGGATCGAGGGACTGCTGGCGCGTCTCGCCGCTTACCAGGGAGCAGCGCGCCTGAGCACGCTGTGCAGCACGCGGACCGAGCGTCGTCTGGTTGCCCGAGCCGCCGCCGACGGGCTCGTCACTCTTCACCCGAACCACGTGGCCGCGCTGAAGGGCGCCGACCCTCGTTTCATCCTCTGCCGACGCATCAGGGGTGTCATCACCTGTGCCCACGCGATGCGGCACTACGGCCTACCGCTGCAATCAGCGCCCACAACGTTGCATATCGCCATCCCCTGCAACCAGGGTCACATACCGGACGCAATCGGACGCGTCGTCACCCATCGGTTGAGTGGACTCATTCTGCCCGCCGCAGATGCGGCACCGGTGGCACCCGTGGAGCCGGCACTCATCTGTTACCTGCGTTGTGCGGATGAGCTTGATGCACTCATCGCGCTCGATGCGGCCCTTCGACTTGGTCTGACGACCCGTTCTCAGCTTGAGAGCCTCCTACGGGGTCCGCGAAACCACCGCTCCCGCACGCTTGTGTCGCGGTCGCTCCCCGATGCCCGCTCTCTTCTGGAGACGATCGCTCGTTACGAGCTGGAAGAGGCGGGATACCGGCCGGCGACGGCAGTGTTCGTCCCGGGCGTTGGAGAGGTGGATCTGGTGCTGACAGCTCATCCACACGACCTCATCCCCGGTCTCACGCCCGACACCAAGGCGCTTCGAGCAGACAGTCACCCAGCACTTCTCATCGAAACGGACGGCTACGCCTTTCACTCCTCCCATCTCGACTGGGAGCACGACCACCTGCGCGACCAGGCCGCACTCACCGCGAGTCACGTTCCAGTGCGTCTGACTAGCCGACAGGTCCTCCAGCACAGCACGGTCGAAATTGTCGCCCCCATCGCCATGCGCATGGGGATCACCCCGATCATCCCGCTCCAGGCAGGGTGATGGCACTCTTACCTCATAGGTTCCGAGTGCGACGGGCACGGCAGACGAACCGGAGGGAACCGTCACCTGGATCGTTGGCGGGCGCATCCCGCCGCATCTGCCCCGCCCGGGAACCAGACGCCCCAGCTCTTGACCCGCGGACGTATGACGGCAGCATGTCTTCAGAGCAACGACACCGGCAGAGTCACCATGCAGCGATTCTGTCCATCTGGGACGACTTTGAATCACGACACCCGCACCGCGGTCTACAAAAGCCCAGGTCATCGCCCTGTTACTTCCTGATAGTGGCTGCGATCGGCCGTCAAAGCCGTCCCCTCTGGACGCTTTCAGGGCTCGGCCGCCCCTGTAGGCTCGGCGTGTGAGTCGCACCAGTGCCGCACCCGTCATTGTCTCCTGCGCTATGGCCGAGGAGGTCCAGCCCTTCCTGGACGCCCTGCCCGAGCGCGAGGCAGCCCAGGCGCCGATCCTGCCGGGAGCCGCACGCGCCTGGTCCCTCCAGCTTCCCGGCGACGAGCGCGAGCTCATCGTGGTGCGCAGCGGCATCGGGCTCGTGGCGGCCGCGAGCGCGCTGGCGACGGTCCTGGCTCAGGTCCGCCCCAGCGCCGTCATCTCGGCGGGAACCACCGGCGGGCTCGGCCGGCAGGTCGAGGTCGGCGACGTGTGCGCCTCGGAGAGCCTGGCCTACACCGACGCCGACGCCACCGCCTTCGGCTACGCCCGCGGCCAGACCCCGGGACAGCCGGAGACCTTCGCCGGGGATGCGGCCCTGCTGGAGCGCCTGGAGCAGGTGGGCCAGGAGGCCCTGCGCGGCGCCACGGCGTCGTCGGGCTCGGCGCGACTGCGCGTCGGTCAGATGCTGGCCGGCAACTCCTTCGTGACGGCCGCGAACGTCGCCGACACCCGCGAGGTCTTCCCCGCGGCACTGAGCACCGACATGGAGTCGACGGCGCTGGCGCAGGTGGCGGCCGGAACCGGCGTCCCCTTCGTCTCGGTGCGCGGCGTGTCCGACCTGTGCGGCCCCGAGGCGGGCCAGGACTTCCACATCGCCGCCGAGGAGGCCGCCGCCCGCAGCGCCGCCGTCGTCTTGGCCCTGCTCAGCTGAGTCGCTGACGCCGCTCGCGCCTCCCTCCCCACCCACACTTCGACAGAATCTTCAGAATCGACTCGGAGCCGCGTCGTTTTTGAAGTTTTGGTCGATTTGCCGGGCGCGCTCAGTCGGCCTGGCGCAGGCGGGCCTCGACGCGCTCGACCTTCGCGGTCATCTGGCCGGTCCAGCCGGGGCGGATGTCGGCCTTGAGGACGAGCACCACGCGCGGACTCACCTCGGCGACCGCCTCGCAGGCCCGCTTGACCACGTCCATGCACTCGTCCCACTCACCCTCGACCGTGGTGAACATCGAGATCGTCTCATAAGGCAGGCCGGAGTCGCGCACCACGCGCACGGCTCGGGCCACCGCCTCGGAGACAGACCCGTCGGGCGCGTCAGTGGTGGTCGGGGACACGGAGAAGGCGACAAGCATGCGGCCAGGCTATCCCCGCGCCGCCGCCCGGAGCCGCCACTCCGAGCATTCTTGCCTTCGAGCGCGCTCGAAGTCCTACGGTCTGCCCCATGACCAGCCCAACTGCTCCAGGCGGCGAGCCCGACGACGCCCGGCTCCGCGAGGCGCTGCGGCTCGCCTCCATCCCACGCAGCGACAACCTCGGGCCTACAGACGGGCCCGGTGCGACCGGATGGGACATCGCTACCACCGCCGACCGCCTCGGGGTCAGCGTCCACACGCTGCGCTACTACGAGCGGATCGGGCTCGTGCGGGTGGACCGTGACGCCTCCGGACACCGTCATTACGACGCCGCGGCCGTGCGGCGTCTGGTGTTCCTCACCCGGATGCGGACCTCAGGCATGCCGATCCGCGACCTGCGGCGCTACATCGAACTGGTCGAAGCCGGTCGGGACACGGTGCCCGAGCGCCTGGCTCTGCTCACCGAGCACCGTGAGGGGCTGCGAGCCCGGATCGACGAGCTCCGGCTGGCGCTGGCCGCCACCGACTACAAGATCGCCGCCTACACACGGGAGCTGGAGGGGCAGGCCGTCCCGGACAACATCAACACCCCCAACACCAACATTTCCAGCACTGACAAGGAGAACCCCTCATGACCGCTGAAACCTCTCACCCACAGCACGACGTCACCAGCCCCGAGAACCTGGCGCGGCGCGAGCGCGGCCTGGAGGTCGCCCGCTCGGTCGACGGCGAGGCCGCCCAGGCCGTCATCGACTCGCTGGCGGACATCAGCCCGGCACTTGGCCACCACATCGCAGCCTTCGGCTTCGGGGACGTCTACTCCCGCCCCGGCCTGGACCCGCGCAGCCGTCAGCTCGTCACGATTGGCGTGCTCACGGCGCTGGGCGGCTGCGAGCCGCAGCTGAGGATCCACATCGGAGCCGCCCTCAACGTGGGGCTGACCCGTGAGGAGATCGTCGAGGCGATCCTGCACGCCTCGGTCTACGCCGGTTTCCCGCGGGCGCTCAACGCCACTTTCGTGGCCCGCGAGGTCTTCGCCGGGCGCGACGCGACCGACTGATCGTCCGCACCGCCCCGTCGCACGGCCACAGCAGACAGCGAAAGACGCGTGCGTGTCCACATCGGAGACAAAGGCGGGCTCCGGGTACACACCGCCGCCAAGAAACCGCATGATTCCGCGGTTCTATTGACGGCCTCATCGAGCCACAGGCTTCTTTGTCACCGATGTGGACACCAGGGCTCACTCGGACCGGCTCCGACCACCCAAGAAGCGCTCCTTCGTGCACCGCCGCCCGGATCCGGCGGCCCCGGAGGCACTCCCCCGCCCACCACCAGGATCCGCGCCTACAGCGCCACGAGGACCTGGACCATGACGATCTTGACGACGATGGCCAGGGCGAACAGGGTCGCGTAGCCGGCCTCGATGCGCTCGTCATCGCGTTTGGACAGGGCGAAGGCGAGGATCGCGGGCTGCCCGACGAGCCCGGCCAGGCCGCCGGAGGCGCGCTGCGCGGACACCCCGGCCCACCGCGCCCCGGCCAGCAGGACGATCGCGTTGACCACCACGATGAGCGCGGCGAGCACCCCCACCTTGAGTCCCGTCATCGAGAAGGCCGAGGCCGCGAAGTCCGGCCCCGAGGCCAGCCCGATCGCGGCCAGGAAGAACAGCAGCCCCAGCTGGCGGATGGTGGAGTTGGCGGCGTGCGGCAGCCCCCACACGAAGGGTCCGGTGCGCCCCACCCACCCCAGGATCATGCCGACGACGAGCGGCCCGGCCGCCACCCCGAGCCGCAGCGTGATGCCGCCGGGCAGCGGGATCGCCACCAGCCCCAGGAGCACGCCGAGCGCCATGCCTGCCCCGACGGAGAAGGCGTCGATCTGGGCGATGGAGCGCTCGGAGTCGCCGAACCAGTCGGCGGCCTTCTCCAGCTCGTCGCTGGGGACGACCGCCAGCACCCGGTCGCCGAGCTCCAGGACAAGGTCCTCGCGGGCCAGCAGGTCCAGGTCACCGCGCTTGACGCGGGTGATGACGCCCTGGAAGCGCCCAGGCATGTCCACCTCGGCGATCGTGCGCCCGGCCACCCGCGTCGAGGAGACGGTCAGGCGCCGGAAGTCGACGGCGGTGCGGTCCTTGGCCAGGCAGTTGTGGAGCCCGGTGCCCAGGTCGTGCATGGCGGACTCGACGGCGGCCGGCGCCCCGACGATGACGACCTTGTCCCCGGGCAGCAGCTCCTCACCGGGGGCCACGACCCGGGTCTCGCCGTCGCGCTCCAGGTAGGAGATGCGGATGCGGCCCTCCTTGAAGGCCTTCATCTCGCCCAGGGCCACCCGCTGGAGGAGGTAGACGCTGGTGGCGGTGATGCCGTCGGCGCTGGCGGGCCGCGGGTCGCGTCGCCCGGGCCAGGTGCGCCCCACGACCCCGGCCACGATGAGGATGGCGACGGCGACGCCCACGGGGTAGGCCAGGGCGTAGCCGACGGCAGGCTCCTGGGTACCGGCCGCCTCGATGGCGGCGTCGAGCACCGGTGAGGTCAGGGCCCCCGCGTAGGCGCCGGAGTCCATGGCGGGGCTCACCCCGGTCAGGTGGGAGTAGAGGCCGCCCGCCGCGCCGGCGATCACGAGCGCGACGACGCACAGGGCCATGAGCGGCAGCTGTCTGCGCAGGTCGCGGAAGAAGGTGTTGCCGGCGCCCAGGCCCACGGTGTAGCAGAACAGCGCCAGGCCGAGGCTGCGCAGCAGAGTCAGATCGGCACCGAGCCGGGGGTCGAGGGCGCCCACCGCGAGGCCCACGAAGAGCGCCCCGGCCGCGCCGAAGCGGATCGGCCCCAGCGGGATCTGCCCGGCGGCGGTCCCCAGGCCGATGACGAGGAAGACGGTGAGGATCGGCGCCTGCGCGAGGACGTCGAGGACGGGATGGAGCACGGACACGACGCCAGGGTAGTCGCAGGCCCCGGGCACCCCGAACCCCGCGCACCGGTCTCGGCTCGGGCCCGCCGGCGTCATGCGCGAGGCCGCGAAGCGGCCACCGGAAGCATTATTCAATAGGTGGGATAAATGGTGCTGATATCGGAGCAGAAAGACGAACGCCCCGCCATCGGTCTCACGATTGCTTCCTTTCCGCCACCAGGAGGAATACCCTGGGAGAGTCACCGGAGACGATGACGTCACACCTTTTCTCGACGACGAGAACGGAATCCCGATGCCCCAGAAAGAAGCCTCTCTGCCGACCTACTCACCGGAGGAGGAGAAGCGGATCATCCGCAACGCCGACGGCGTCCCCGTCGGCATACATCCTGACAATCGATGGACACCCGCTCGGATCGCCACATGGGTGGCCATTACCGCCCTGGGCGTCCTGGGGTGGTGGATGCTGGCGGTCGTGCGCGGCGAGCACGTCAACACCATCTGGTTCGTGGTCACCGCCGTGTGCACCTACGCGATCGGGTACCGCTTCTACGCCCTTTACATCCAGCGGCGCATCATGCGCCCCGACGACACCAACGCCACCCCGGCCGAGCGCATCAACAACGGGCGCGATTTCGACCCCACCCACCGCGTCGTCCTCTACGGCCACCACTTCGCGGCCATCGCCGGCGCCGGCCCGCTGGTCGGCCCGGTCCTGGCCGCCCAGATGGGCTACCTGCCCGGCACCCTGTGGATCATCATCGGCGTGCTCGTGGCCGGCGCCGTCCAGGACATGCTCGTCCTGTTCTTCTCCATGCGCCGCGGCGGCCGCTCCCTGGGCCAGATGGCCACTGACGAGATCGGCCGGATCGGCGGCATCGTGGCGACCATCGTCGTCTTCGTCATGCTCATGATCGTCCTGGCGGTCCTGGCCATGGTCTGCGTCAACGCCCTGGCCGCCTCCCCCTGGGGCGTCTTCTCGGTGGGCATGACCATCCCGATCGCCATCGGGATGGGCCTGTGGCTGCGCTTCGTCCAGCCCGGCAAGATCACGCAGGTCTCCTTCGTCGGCTTCGGCCTGCTCATCGCCGTCATCATCGGCGGGCGCTGGGTGGCCGAGTCACCCCTGGGCCACTACCTGCACCTGTCCCCCAAGACCCTGGTGTGGGCCATGATCATCTACGGCTTCCTGGCCGCGGTCCTGCCGGTGTGGGTCCTGCTCACCCCGCGCGACTACCTGTCGACCTTCATGAAGGTCGGCACCATCACGATCCTGGCCCTGGGCATCATCATCGTGCGCCCCCTGGTGGAGATGTCCGCCGTCACCGAATTCGCCTTCAACACCGCGGGCCCGGTCTTCGCCGGCACCCTCTTCCCCTTCCTGTTCATCACCATCGCCTGCGGCGCCCTGTCCGGCATGCACGCCATGGTCGCCTCGGGCACCAGCCCCAAGATGGTGGAGAAGGAGACTCAGGTCCGCATGATCGGCTACGGCGGCATGCTCATGGAGTCCTTCGTGGCCATCATGGCGCTGGCCGCCGCGGTCTCGCTGAGCCCGGGCATCTACTTCTCCATGAACACCTCGACGGCGACCATGAATAAGCTCGCCGGCCCCGAGACGGTGGCCGCGGCCCCCTGCAAGACCACCGACGACCCCGAGCACCACTGCGAGAAGCTCGCCGAGGTCGCCGTCGGCAACCTCGGCGTCACCGACGCCCAGGGCCACAAGCCCACTCCCGAGTGGGACTCCTGGGACGACAACGGCAACCCCAAGACCTACACGGGCGCTGAGGCCCTGGAGCGCCTGGCCAGTGACGTCGGCGAGCCCAACGTCGTCTCGCGCACCGGCGGCGCCCCCACCCTGTCGGTGGGCATCGCCCACATCCTCCACCAGATCGGCGGAGGCCGGGCCATGATGGGCTTCTGGTACCACTTCGCCATCATGTTCGAGGCCCTGTTCATCCTCTCGGCCGTCGACGCCGTCACCCGCGTGGCCCGCTTCCAGCTCTCCGACGCGCTGGGCAACGCCTTCCCCAAGTTCAAGGACCCGTCCTGGCACGTGGGCGCCTGGGGGACCACGGCGGTCGTCGTCGCCTCGTGGGGGGCGCTGCTCCTCATGGGTGTCACCGACCCGCGCGGCGGCATCCAGACGCTCTACCCGCTGTTCGGTATCGCCAACCAGCTCATCGCGGCCGTGGCGCTTCTGGTGGTCACCGTCATGGTGGTGCGCAAGGGCTACACGAAGTGGGTGTGGATCCCCGCGATCCCGCTGGTCTTCGACACGGCCGTCACCTTCACGGCCTCATGGCAGAAGATCTTCTCCAGCGACCCGCTCGTGGGCTACTTCCAGCAGCATCAGGAGGCCGTGGCCAAGCTGGGCACACTCACCGACCCGGCCAAGATCGAGGAGACCCGGGCGATCGTGCGCAACACGATGATTCAGGGGACGCTGTCGATCATCTTCCTGGTCATGGTGGCCTTCGTCATGGTCTGCGCCCTCATCCGCATCGTCCAGACGCTCCGCAACCTGGACACGACGACGTCGGAGGACCCGTACCAGGAGTCCAACTTCTACGCGCCCGAGACGATGATCGCCTCCTCGCTCATGAAGAAGGTCTCCCGGGAGTACGAGCAGGTGGGCGACCCGGCCCTCATCCCGCACAAGGCCCACGCGGAGAAGTCATGACACCTTCTCCTTCGACGCCGCAGCCGGCGGATCGGCCCAGCGCCCGACGTCGGGTCCGCCAGGTCCTGACCCGGGCCCGCACCCTGTGGCGGGACATGACCGGCGAGTCCGCCTATGACCGCTACCTGGAGCGCTACGCCCGCGAGCACGCGCAGTGCCCCCACGGGCACGGGGGCGCCCACGGTTCTGAGCACGGCGCCGGTCACGGTCCCATGAGTGAGCGCGAGTTCTGGCGCGCCCGGGCCAAGCAGGCCGAGACGGAGATCAACGCCAGCTGCTGCTGAGCCGGGGCCGCTCCCGCACTCCGATGTGCTCTGATCGTTACCGCCCGCCTTCCGGGGTTCCCGGAGGGCGGGCGGTAGCGTCGTGAGCGTGCCCGCCCAGCAGCCCGCGCCCGACGCACTGACGTCCGCCCAGTCCCCCGACACCTCCTGGGGGACATCACCGGCGTCGGCCGCTTCGCCGTTGGCCGGCCGCGCCACGGACCTCCAGCCCTCCAAGGCTCATCCCCCGGGCCGGACCTCCTATGAGCGGATCGCCCGCGTCGCGGCGGTCATCCTCCTGGCCATCGTCTGCGTGGCGGTGGTGTGGCCCTCCGGGCGCGAGGTCGCCGAGCTCAAGGACACCATGGGACCGGGCTTCCTCAGCTCCGAGGGCAAGGACATCGTCCTCAACCTGGTGATGCTGGCGCCGGCCACCTTCTGCGCGGTCGTGGGCTGGCGGGACATCCCCTGGTGGATGTGGGCGCTGGTCGGCTGCGTGGTCGGGCTGAGCGCCGAGGTGCTCCAGAGCCTCCTGCCGATGCTGGAACGGCGCCCCTCGCTGGCCAATGTCGGTCAGAACGCCGTCGGCGCCTGGATCGGGGCCCTGGCCGCCTGGTACCTCCTGCGCCGCCTGCACGCGCGCCCCGCCTCCGCCTGACTCCCCCGTCACACGGGAACGACGCCGCACCGACCCGCGCAGACAAGGTTGTCTCAAGGGCGGGGCCGCTCAGACGCCGTGCACGCACTGCACGAGGGTGGGGTGCTACTGAAGGAGGGTCGGGGGTACTCCGGGTGGGTGGGGCCCTCGTGCAGTACGCACAACCCTCGGCCAGTGGATCCCGACCCTCGTGGAGTAGGCCGCCCCGCCGCGGGCCCCGAACAAGGCGGCCAACCGGGAACCGGAGACAGCGAAAGGCCCGGACCATGTGGCCCGGGCCTTTCCATTCTGTGCGCGGGGGGGGACTCGAACCCCCATGATCGTAAGATCACACGGACCTGAACCGTGCGCGTCTACCAATTCCGCCACTCGCGCGAGAAGCGAGCATGAGACTAGCCTGCCATCGCCGCCCGCGTCCAATCCTCACCGCCATATCCGGCCGTGAGACCGCTCACGACACAATTACCTCACACAGAGGGGGCCGTCTTCCCTGCGATGACTTCGCTACCGTTACGATGGGAACGGTATCGGCCTGCACGCAGGTCCGTGCAGGCCCATAGCGAGGCGGGACAGTCCCGTCTCCCGGCTCCATCCCGGGGGCCGCCACACCATATTTGGGGGAGGTACTGTCCATGGGATTCCTGGACAAGTTCGAGAAGGGCGTCGAGAACGTCACGAACCGCGCCATGTCCCGTTTCTCGGACGACATCGAGCCCATCGAGATCGCCTCGAAGCTCCGCGAGACCATGGACAAGCGCGCCGCGTCCTTCGCCCGCGACCGCTCCGTGGTTCCCAACATCTTCCGCATCCACCTCACCCCGCCGAGCATTGAGCGCATCACCGCCTGGGGCCAGGACGAGATGGTGCGTCAGATGGAGGAGGTCGCCACCTCGCACGCCGCGGACCAGGGCTACTCCTTCGTCGGCCCGGTCGAGGTCTCCTTCCTCGTCAACAACAACCCCAACGCCCCGGCCATCGAGATCGAGTCCTCCACGCGACGCGGCGCCGCCGCCCCGGCCGCCTCCGCCACCGCCACCCCGGCGCACCCGATCGTCGACATCAACGGCCAGCGCTACCTGCTCACCGGACCGGTCACCGTCATCGGGCGCGGCTCGGAGGCGGACATCATCGTCGACGACTCCGGCGTCTCCCGCCGTCACCTGGAGATCCGCCTGACGCACGGCAACGCCATCGCCAGCGACCTGGGCTCCACCAACGGCACCTTCGTCGAGGGCCAGCGGGTCGACGCCGTCACGCTCGTGGACGGCAACACCCTCACCATCGGCCGCACCCAGATCCTGTTCTGGGATGGCACCCAGAACAGCGGAGTCAACGGTTGAGCGCACTCGCCTTCACGATCCTGCGGCTGGGCTATCTGGTCCTGCTCTGGTTCTTCCTGTACCTCATCGTGCGCGTCATGCGCCGCGATATGGCCGACTCCCCCGTCGCCGGCCCGTCACGTCGACGCTCCGCGGGCGGCTCCGAGCAGCCCTCGGGCCCACCCCCCAGGGGCCGACGCCGCAGCGCCACCCGCCTGGTCATCACCGAGGGCCCCCTGGCCGGCTCGACCGTGCCCCTGAGCCCCTCGTCGATCATCATCGGCCGCTCACCCTCCTGCACCCTGGTCCTCGATGACTCCTACGCCTCATCGCGCCACGCCCGCGTCTTCCCCAAGGACGGCGCCTGGTGGCTGGAGGACCTGGGATCCACCAACGGAACCATGATGGACGGCCGCCCCGTGCACGGCGCCGTGGAGCTCCCCATGAACATTCCTGTCCGAATCGGCCAAACGACGCTGGAGCTGCGCTCATGACCATCTCCCTGCGCTTCGCCGCACGCTCCGACGTCGGCCTGGTCCGCCAGTCCAACCAGGACTCGGGCTACGCCGGCCCCCACCTGTGCCTTCTGTGCGACGGGATGGGCGGACCTGCGGGCGGAGACATCGCCTCGGCGGTCGCCGTCGAGCACCTCATGCCCCTGGACGCCGACTCCCACCAGGCCGGCGAGCTGTTGGGCCTCATGCGCGACGCCGTCCAGGCCGCCCACACCGAGCTCGTCACCCTGTCCTCGCAGGACCCCGACCTCGCCGGCCTGGGCACCACCTGCATCGGCGTCATGCGCAGCGGCAACAAGCTCGCCATGGTCCACGTGGGCGACTCGCGCGCCTACATGCTGCGCGACGGCACCCTGACCCAGGTCACCACCGACCACACCTTCGTGGAGTACCTCGTGGAGACCGGGCGCCTGACCCGGGACCAGGCCCGCCAGCACCCGCAGCGCTCGGTCCTCCTGCGCGTCCTGGGGGACACCGAGGGCGAGGTCCAGCTCGACGAGTCGATCCGCGAGGCCGTTCCCGGCGACCGCTGGCTGCTGTGCTCCGACGGCCTGAGCGGCCCGGTGACCGCCGAGACCATCGGTGAGGTCCTGGCCGGCGTCGCCGACCCCGGTCAGGCCGCCGACCAGCTCATCGACCTGGCCCTGCGCGCCGGCGGACCGGACAACGTCACCGCCGTCGTCTTCGACGTCGTCAAGGACGACCCCGAGCCACAGACCGTCCCGCAGGTGGTGGGCAGCGCCGCCACCGAGCGCCTCGCCCAGGAGCGCGCCGCCGCAGCCCACCGTGCCGGTGACGAGCAGGCCGAGGCCAAGGAGTCCGAGGCCGCCAGCCCCGCCGCCAAGGCCGCAGCCCTCATGGCCACCCTGGAGGACAAGCCCGAGGCCCCCTCCGCCAAGGAATCCTCCGAGGTCGACGAGGCCATCGCCGCCGAGGCCGCCACCCAGGAGAAGGCCCGACGCCGCCACCGCCGTCGGGTCCTCGTGGGCAGCCTCGTCCTGCTGGCCACGCTCGTCGGCGCCAGCGCCCTGTTCTACCGCTGGACCCAGACCCGCTACTACGTCTCCACCTACAAGGGCGAGGTCGCCATCTACCAGGGGATCCCCCAGTCCGTCGGCCCGCTCAAGCTGAGCCACTCGGTCAAGACCTACGCGGACCTGCCCGTCGAGGCCCTCGATCACAACATCCGCGAGCGCCTGGAGGCCACTGTCACCCAGTCGTCGATGAGCGCCGCGGAGACCTACGTGGACAAGACGGTGCGCTCCTACCGCAAGCAGACCCCCGCCCCGCAGGGCACCGCGAGCCCCACGGCCAAGCCCTCCTCCTCGTCCTCTTCCACCCCGTCGCCGGCCTCCGCCACACCGACCCAGCCCACCAAGCCCGGGCAGGAGGGGTGAGATGACTGCTGCTCCCGGTCCCCTGGGCGCCCCCGCGGGCGTCGCGACCATCCAGCCCGCCGGCGTCGCCCGATACTCGGGACGCTGGGCGGAGGCCGCGCTGCTCGGCGTCGCTCTGGTCCTGGGGCTGGGCGGCTTCGTACTCACCGCCCTCAACCGCACCGGCTCCTCCCCGGCGCAGACCGTGGGCGTGGCCATCGCCTTCCTCGTCCTGACCGTCCTCATGCACCTGTGTGTGCGCTACGCCGCCCCGTGGGCCGATCCGGTCCTCCTGCCGACGGCGGTGGCGCTCAACGGGATCGGCCTGGCCATGATCCGGCGCCTGGACCTGGCCTATGAGGCCAACGAGCAGTGGCAGTTCTACGTGGGCTCCAAGCAGCTGGTCTGGACGCTGCTGGGCGTCATCCTCTTCGCCGTCACGCTCCTCCTACTGCGCGACTACCGGCGCCTGAGGCGCTGGGACCGGTGGGCCATGTGGTCCGGCCTGGTCTTCCTCGTCCTTCCCTTCATCCCGGGGATCGGCCAGAGCATCAACGGCGCCCGCATCTGGATCCGGATCGGCCCGATGAGCTTCCAGCCGGCCGAGCTGTCCAAGGTGCTGCTGGCGGTCTTCTTCGCCTCCTACCTCGTGGCCAACCGGGACAACCTGGCCCTGGCGGGCCGCAAGGTCCTGTGGATGAGCCTGCCGCGCGCCCGGCACCTGGGCCCCCTGTTCATCGTGTGGGGCGTGAGCATCTGCGTCCTGGTCCTCCAGAAGGACCTGGGTTCCTCGGTGCTGCTGTTCGGCCTGTTCGTCGTCGTCCTGTACGTGGCCACTGACCGGCCCTCCTGGCTGCTCATCGGTGCCGCTCTGTTCCTCCCGGCGGCCTGGTTCGCGGCCACGCATCTCAACCACGTCCAGCAGCGCATCAACGGCTGGCTCCACGCCACCGACAATGCCGTGTACAACGCCGCGGGCGGCTCCTGGCAGCTGCTGACGGGCATGTTCGGGATGTCCACCGGCGGGCTCATGGGCGCCGGCTGGGGCAAGGGCTCACCGACCCTGGTCACCTTCGCCAACTCCGACTTCATCTTCGCCTCACTGGGTGAGGAGCTGGGGCTGACCGGCACGCTCGTCCTGCTCATGCTCTACCTCGTCCTCATCCAGCGGGGACTGCGCACCGCCGTGCTGCTGCGCGACGGCTTCGGCAAGCTCCTGGCCGTGGGTCTGTCCTTCGCCGTCGCCCTGCAGATCTTCGTGGTCATCGGCGGTGTCACCCGGCTCATCCCGCTGACGGGGCTGACCCTGCCCTTCCTGGCCTATGGTGGCTCCTCACTCATCGCCAACTGGATCATCCTGGCTCTCCTGCTGCGCCTGTCCGACGCCGCCCGGCGGCCGGCCACCCACGCGCCGCGGATCATCGACACCGCCGAGCTGCCGCTGTCCTTGCGCCGTCGGGTCCAGGACGCCGGGGCCGAGGACTCGATGGCCCAGGCCGCTGATGACGCACCGGCTGGAGGCGCACCGGCCGACGCCGGGGGCTACACCTCCCCGTCGGCCGCACCCGGCTTCGGCAGCCTGGAGGATGACGCCCGGCCCGCCGTCGCCGTCAGTCCGGAGGCGCCGCCTCCGCCGCACACCGCACCGGACGGGGAGACCCTGCGCTCATCGCGGGCCCCGGGCTTCACCGACGACACTGACAGGAGGCAGTTGCCATGAACCGACAGATCCGTCAGGTCGCCTTCCTGGTGCTGGTCATGTTCGCCACGCTGGCCCTGTCCGTCACCAGCGTCCAGGGACTGGCCCGCCCCTCCGTGTGGGAGTCGTGGTCGGCCAACGGGGCCCTCAACTCCGACCCGCGCAACCGCCGTACCGTCAGCCGCAACTTCGACACCGAACGGGGCCCGATCCTCCTGGCCGGCGGCACCACGATCGCCAGCACCCAGAAGTCCGACGACGGCCAGGGCTCTGAGGACTATCAGCGCGTCTACGCCAACGGGCCGCTCTACGCCCCGGTGACCGGGTACTTCTCTCCCGCCTTCGCCTCCATGACCGGCATGGAGAAGGAGGGCAACTCCGTGCTCAACGGGGATGACCCCTCCCTGTTCTCCTCCCGGATCAAGACCCTCATCACCGGTGACTCCCAGCGGGGCGGGGCCGTGGAGTTGACCATCAAGCCCGAGATCCAGCAGGCCGCCTACGACGCCCTGGCCGGGCGCGAGGGCGCCGTCGTCGCCCTGGACCCCAAGACCGGGGCCATCCTGGCACTGGTCTCCACCCCCTCCTACGACCCCTCGGCCTTCGCGACCCGCAATGGGAACGCCGCCAATGAGGCCAACGCGACCCTCAGCCAGGACTCCTCCCGTCCCCTGGACAACCGGGCCATCGCCGGCAACCGCTACCCGCCGGGGTCGACCTTCAAGATCCTCACCACGGCGGCGGCACTGCGCACCGGCAAGATCAAGCCCGATCAGGAGGTTGACGCCCCCGACACCATCACCCTGCCGGGTACCAGCCACTCCCTGGAGAACTACGGAGGGGAGTCCTGCGGCGGCAGTCGGACCACCTTCTCCCACGCCTTCGCCGAGTCCTGCAACACTCCTTTCGCGCAGCTGGCCATGAATGTCGGCGAGGAGGAGCTCTCCAAGGAGGCGAAGAACTGGGGCTTCGACTCCGACCTGTCCATCCCGTTGAAGGTCACGCCGTCGACCTACCCGCACAACGACTCCCAGGCGCAGACCGCGATGGCCGGCATCGGTCAGGCCTCGGTGCAGGCGACCCCGCTCATGATGGCGATGGTGGCCGCCACCGTAGCCAACAAGGGTGAGCAGATGACCCCCTACCTGGTCTCGCGCATCCTGGACCCCGACCTCAACGAGGTCAGCTCCACCTCCACGAAGGTGGCCCGCACCCCGATCGACTCGGCCACCGCCTCCTCCCTGTCCTCCCTCATGCAGACCGCCGTCGCCGAGGGCACGGGCACCAGCGCCCAGGTCAGCGGGGTCCAGGTGGCCGGCAAGACCGGTACCGCCGAGACCGGCACGGACAGCGGCCCCACCACCTGGTTCGTGGGCTTCGCCGGCACCGACATCGACAAGCCTGAGATCGCCCTGGCCGTCGTGCTCGACGGCAATGCGGAGACCGAGGACGGCGCCACCGGCGGCAAGATCGCCGGCCCCGTCGCCGCCCAGGTCATCGATGCGGCGGTGAACCAGTGAAACCTGTTGCCGGGCTTCAGCTCCAGGGCCGCTACGAGCTGGTCGAGCAGATCGCTCTGGGCGGCATGGGCCAGGTGTGGCGCGCCACCGACCTGCGCTCGGGTCGAGCCGTGGCCGCTAAGATCCTGCGCCCCGAGCTGACCGGTGATGAGATCTTCCTGTCCCGCCTGCGTGCGGAGGCCAAGAACTCCAAGGGGCTGCGCCACCCGAACCTCGCCGTCGTCCTGGACTCCGGGGAGAAGGACGGCACCGGCTGGCTCATCATGGAGCTCGTCCAGGGGCGCGCCCTGTCCGACATCATCGCCGAGAAGGGGACCCTGTCGCCCGCCGAGATTCTGCCGGTCCTGGCGCAGGTGGCCCGCGCCCTGCAGGTCGTCCACGACTCCGGCGTCGTCCACCGGGACGTCAAGCCCTCCAACATCCTCATCAACCGCGAGGGCCTGGCCAAGCTCACCGACTTCGGCATCTCCACCGGCATCAACCAGCGCCCGCTGACGGCCTCCGGCATGGTGATGGGCACTGCCCAGTATCTCGCCCCCGAGCAGGCCATGGGGAACATGGCCACCCCTGCTGGCGACCTCTACGGACTGGGCATCATCGCTTACGAGGCCCTGGTGGGGCGGCGCCCCTTCAGCGGAGCCACCCAGGTCGATATCGCCTTCGCGCACGTCAACGAGGAGGTGCCCGCCCTCCCCGACGCCGTCCCGCCCCAGGTCCAGGCCATCATCCTCAAGCTGCTCGCCAAGAAGCCCTCCGACCGGCCGCACTCCGCCCGCGAGGTGGCCCGCGCCCTGGACCGGGCGGTGGTGAACCTGCCCACGGACGCATGGGATCCCCGTGAGGCGCTCAGCTGGGAGTCCACTGGCCGCCGCGGCCCGCAGACCCGCGAACTGCCCCGGCCCGCCGCCGTACGTCCCGGCCGTCACGCGGCCGAGGAGCCGACGCCGTCGCGCACCGCCCGGCACGCCTCGGGACGCTCCTTCCTCGGCCTCAACCTGCTGACGCTCAGGGCCCTCATCCCGGCGCTCTCGCTCATCACCCTGCACAGCACAGGTACGCTTGCCCATGCGCATCAGGTCGTGCCAGCCTTGATGCTGAGCATCCCTGTCAAGGAGGTACTGTGACCAGTCAGTTCCCCCAGGTCCTCGCGGGCCGTTACGAGATCCGCGACCTCATCGGACGTGGTGGTATGGCAGAGGTGCACCTCGGCTACGACACTCGCCTGTCGCGGGTCGTGGCCATCAAGCTGCTGCGTTCGGACATCGCCGGCGACCCCACCTTCCAGGCCCGCTTCCGCAGGGAGGCCCAGTCCGCGGCGGCCCTCAACCACCCCGCCGTCGTCGCCGTCTACGACTCCGGGGAGGAGGAGCTCCTCCAGCCGGGCGGCGCCAGCCGCACGGTCCCCTACATCGTCATGGAGTACATTGAGGGGCACACGGTGCGTGAGCTCCTCAGCGAGGGCGAGGCCGTCCCGATCGCGGAGGCCGTGGAGATCGTCTCCGGGGTCCTGGACGCTCTGGAGTACTCCCACCGGGTGGGGATCGTCCACCGCGACATCAAGCCCGGAAACATCATGCTGACCTCCACCGGCTCCGTGAAGGTCATGGACTTCGGCATTGCGCGGGCCATTGAGGACTCCGCTTCGACGGTCACCCAGACTCACACGGTGGTAGGCACCGCCCAGTACCTCTCCCCGGAGCAGGCCCGTGGCGAGTCCGTGGACGCCCGCTCGGACCTGTACTCCACCGGGTGTCTCCTTTACGAGCTGCTCACCGGCCAGCCGCCCTTCCAGGGCGACTCCGCCGTGGCCATCGCCTACCAGCACGTGCGGGAGATTCCCAAGCGCCCCTCCTCGCTGGCGGCCGATGTGCCCGAGTCCCTGGACCGGGTGATCCTCAAGTCGCTGGCCAAGAGCCGGGAGGACCGCTACCAGGACGCCGCCCACATGCGCGCCGACCTGCAGGCGGCCGCCCGGGGCCTGTCTGTGGCCGCGCCGGCCGCCGACTCCTGGTCCCCAGCCACCTCAGTCATGGCCTCACCGGCCGCCGAACCGGTTCAGCCCACCTCTTCCTTCGCCCAGGTGCCCTCCGGGGCCTCTCCGATGCAGGCGGCCAAGGAGGCCGAAGAACCCGAGGAGAAGCCCAAGAGCCACGCCTGGATCTGGGTCCTCGTGTTCCTGCTGTTCGTGGCGCTGGCCGTCGTCGCCGGACGGTGGGCCTCGGGGGCCTTCGACAACGTACCCACCCCGACGCCGAGCCCGACCATCAGCAAGGTGGAGGTCCCCGACACCTCCGGTCAGGACGAGGAATCGGCCAAGAAGACCATTGAGGACGCCGGCCTGAAGTTCGCCAAGGACGAGGTCGCCAACGAGGAGGTCGGTGCGGGACTGGCCGTCTCCTCCGACCCGGGCAAGGGCACGAAGGTCGAGCCGGGCTCCACCGTCACCGTGCACTTCTCCACCGGCTCGGCGATGGTCAAGGTTCCCGACCTGTCCGGCAAGACCCAGGAGGACGCCCGCAAGGCCCTCAAGGAGGCCGGGCTCGAGGGCGGAAACACCTCCCAGGAGGACTCCGCCACGGTCGCCAAGGACCGGGTCATCTACACCAACCCGCAGGCGGGGAACTCCGTTGCACGCGGCACCACGGTGGACCTGGTGCTCTCCACCGGGAACACCTCCGTCCCCGACGTCTCGGGCCAGGACGAGGCCACGGCGAAGAAGTCCATTGAGGATGCCGGCCTGCAGTTCAAGAGGGGCGACGACGTCGCCTCGGCCGAGGTCGAGCGCGGCAAGGCCGTCTCCTCCAACCCGGCCGCGGGCTCCAGCGTCTCCGCGGGAGACACGATCACCGTGAGCTTCTCCAGCGGCGCGGCCACACAGGCGCCGACCAGTCCAGTGACGATTCCCAAGAACCTCAACGGGAAGACTGTCGAGGACGCGACTGCTGATTTGAAGAAGCTCGGACTCAACGTCACCGTGGACTACAAGTCCTCTGACAAGGTGGACGCCAATAAGGTCATCGGCACGAGCCCGAAGGCCGGAGACCAAGTGCCCGCCGGTTCGACCGTTAACCTCACGGTCTCCTCTGGTAAAGACGGTGACAACAACAACAATAACAACAACAATCAGCAGCAGCCGGGCAACCCCAATCCCGGCGGTGGGGGCGCCAACAACGGCGTCGGCTGAGCGCTTGACGGTCCATGGCGCCGTGCGAGGGGTGTGCCCTTCGCTCAGCAGGTGACTGGTGCTCCAGGCTTTCCTGGCCTGGGACACCAGTCACGTCCTTTCGATGGGGCCGTGTTGTGACGATCACCGTCAGCCCCGGAGGTGCGGCCAGTCCTGCTCGCCGGGATGCACCGGCTGTCGTCGTGTCACTCCTTGCCTGGGAGTAGCTGACCCCAGGGGCCCGTCACGGACGCACCCCATCCCCACCCGCTCCTTGCGCGCGGACAGTCGCCTCCTGGATCCGTCGCCGGCGCATCCCGACATCGTCCCACCACGCCTTACCCTCGGACACCTGACCCTAGGAACCGTCACCGGCGCACCCCACCGTCCTCCTGCCACTCCTTACGCGCGGACAACCGAGCCCGCACGTCGTCGAGAACGCACCTGAGGCCACGAGCACGGCCCCTGCGGGTACAGACCGCACGCCTTCAGGTGCGTCCTCGAGCCCCGGACGCCCTCATCCAGCAGACCGTCACCTACGACGGGGACATTCCACGTGGCCGGGTGCGTGTCCTTCCGGGCGGGGGCATTCGACGCCGTCGGGGACAGCAATCCCGTCCCCGAACGCGTCACCTGTCCCCGGCCGCACAGAAATGTCCCCGCACGCGCAGGATGCCCCCGGCCGCGACGCCTGAGTGTGGGGCATCCGTGGCATCCCGAGCCACTGGTGCGCCAACTGCACCAGCGCCGACGTCCAACCACGACCTCCGGGCCCCACACAGGCGCCAGAAGCGGCCAAGCAGGGGAAGGCACGACCGGCTCCAGGGGAAGAGGCTCCCAGCCCTGAGGTGGAGGCTCCCAGCCGTGGGGTGAGGGTGCCCGACCCTCACCGGTCGGCGTGGCTCACCCCTATCCCAGCAGCCCGGCGCGTTCGGCGAGGACCGCCAGGTGCACCCGGTTACGGGCACCGACCCGCTCCTGCGCACTGCGCAGGTGGGCCTTGACGGTTGAGACCGAGATGTACAGCCGGTTCGCGATCTCCTCAGTGGTCAGTCCCTCGGCGGCCGCCGCGATGACCTCGAGCTCGCGCCGGCTGAGCCCCGCCGCTGCCTGCTGAGCCTGGGCCACGGCGTGCTGACGCTCCTGAGAGCGAAGGTCATAGGCCGCCGCCGTCGGTGCCGTCGGCTGGGAACGCACGTATCGCAGCAGCTCGGCAAGCGCCCCCGGCGAGAGCACTGATTCGCCCGCCATGACCCGACGCAGCCCGGCATGGAGCTCCTCGGAGGCGGAGTACTTGAGCAGGTACCCCACCGCACCGGCCTCAATGACGCGCACGACGGCGTCGTCGACGTCCCAGGTGGTCAGCGCCACGACGTGGGGGTGGCGCGGTGCGGCACAGATATGGCGGGTGGCCTCGATCCCGTCCATGACGGGCATGCCCAGGTCCATGAGCACGATATCGGCCTCGATACGGCCCACCACGTCGATCGCCTCACGGCCGTCACCGGCCTCGGCGACGACGACGTAGTCCTGGCCAGGCCGCAGGAGCGGCTTGATGGCGGCGCGGGTCAGTGGGTCGTCGTCGACGAGGATGACCCGCACCGGGCGGGCCGGTGCGGGGGACGCGAACCGGGAGGCCGAGGAGGCCGGGGCGGCGGAGGGATCGGGCACGGAGCCCAGCCTAGGTGCGTGCGCCGACACAATCACCATCCCAACGGCCCAGGCCCCGGGTGGTGCAGGCCCGTGAACCGCACGCCGGCCGATTTCTCCCGACCGGGCTGTTCAGATGCTGGTTGGAGGCCGCTCAGTGGCCGGTACGGGGTGACTCCGCCGAGCGCCAGGGCAGGTGCGCGCTCACGACGAACCTGCCCTGGCCGTCGGGCCCGGCGTGGAACGTGCCGCCGCAGATCGCCGCCCGCTGGGCCATGCCGCGCAGGCCCGAGCCACCCTGGGGGTCACCGACGACGACTCCGGGTCCTGACGCTGCGCCTCGGCCAGCACCCGAGGCCTGAGGCACCTCATAGGGCTCGGGGTCCTGAGCCTCCGACTCGGTCCGAGAGATCCGGTTGGAGCAGGTGATGTCGATGCCAGTGTCCGGACCACCCTCGACGCGCAGCTGGACGCTCGTACCGGGCGAGTGCTTGCGGGCGTTGGTCAGGGACTCCTGGACGATCCGGTAGACGGCGCGCGAGAGCACCTCATCGGCCTGCGCAGCGCGGTCGAGGTAGATCGAGGAGCTCAGCGGCTGGCGGGCGGCGAGGACCCCGTCCACCACCTCTCTGAGGTCCTCCAGGCGCGGGGCGGGCTCGACCGCCCCCACCGGCTCACGCAGCACGGCGAGCAGGGAACGCAGGTCCCGCATGGCGCCCTGGGCCTCCTGTCGCACGCGCTGGGCGGCGGCCCGCGGATCGTCCTCACCGACGGCGCCGGCTGAGTCCGGGGCCTGCGAGCGCTCTGGGGCATTCGAGCTCTCCGACGTCTCCAGGACGCCCTGCTCCAGGGCGGCGGCGTGGAGGGCGAGCAGCGACAGGCGGTGGCCGAGTCCGTCATGCACCTCGCGAGCCACCCGCTCACGCTCGGCCTGCAGGCTGACGGTGTCCGCCAACCGGGTGGAGGTCCGGGTCTGCTCCTGGGCGGCGCGCTCGGCCTGGGCTGAGGCATCGGCCGCCTCCTGGGCGCGGCGTCGGGCCTTCTTCTCCCCGTCACGCGCGCGCAGCCACAGTCCGACGCCGACCGGCAGGGACATGGCCACCACCGCGAGGAACAGCACCTGCAGCACCGACACATGGGTCACGGCATGGGGGTCAGGGGAGGATGAGTTAAAGGCACCGATCATCGAGCTCCCGGTGGCCCCGTAGCTCGCGTCTCGGAAGAGCGCCGTCAGGGTGCCGACGGCGAGCAGCGCACCCGTGGCCCACGGGACAGGGTCGCGCAGGGAGCGGGACCGGCGCACCACGGTGGTGAAGGCGATGAGTCCCACCGTGGTGTCCAGGGCGGCGACAACACTCGCGAGCGCCGAGACGACCGTGATGGGCACCGGCCAGCGCCGACGCAGGAAGAACGCCACGAGAAGCCCCAGCCCCGTGAGGATTCCAGCGGCTTCGAGCACTGGGTGGTAGCTCTCCTTGAGAACCTGCTCATGGTTGAAACGTGTTCCCAGCGCAATGAGGAACCCCATGGCGCACAGGGCGAACAGGCCCAGGTTTCGCAGGATCGTCAGTGTGACGCGCAGGGCATGGCGTTGCGACGGGGACAGGGACTGCGTGAACGACGGAGCCGGTCTTACAGGCGCGTACGGCACAGGGGCGGAGGGAACCGCAGTCATCGGGGGGCGGAGGCGCGGGTCCGACGCCGCAGGAGTGCCGGGAGCAGCGGAAGGAGCGGGGTATGAGGGATGCGGGGAGAGTCCCGCGTACCCCGCGTACCCCTGGTACCCCGGATATCCCGGATGGGAGGGGTAGGGGTAGGCCGGTGGGATCGGCGGGTATGGCAGGGCCCGCGCCCCGAAGGCGGGCGCAGTGGGCTCAGTCCGACCACCCCCAGGGCTACCGCTCCAGCCCGACACGGGTGGGGTGCCGGGTCCAGGAATGGGCGGGTAGGTGGGGACTGACATGTGCTCACTGTAGAACCGGGCACTGACACGCATGATCGCCCGATAGGACACGATTCGGGCGCTACGGCGAGGGAGGCATCGTCCTTTTGGACAGTCGCGATGAGTGCCCTTTCGGACGGCCGCCTCGGACTCATCGGTCGATGTGCGCGCCGCACGGCCGGGGCCATCGTTGTTCCCGTCAGCTGATCCCGTCAGCTCCGGTGACGACACACCGTGATGGGCACTGCCGCATCCCGCTCAGTGCCTCACCTCCCGCATCTCGAAGGACCCATCATGACCAGCCCCGTCAACCCAGTCCCTTCCTCACCCGCCGGTGTCCCCGCCGCGGGCTTCCCCGCCCCGGGCTTCCCCGCCCCGGCCGCAGGCATGGGCATGCCCGCTCCCGAGCCGAAGCGCTCCTGGTTCGCCCGGCACAAGATCCTCACCGGTATCGGCGCCTTCATCGCCGTCGGCATGATCGCCTCCGCACTCAACGGTGGTGGGGGCTCGGGGAACTCGAGCACTACCGCCGCCACCCTGCCCTCCATCCAGTCGATGGCCAGCGCGCCCGCTCAAGCAACCGCCGGCCAGGACTCCGCAGCCGCACCCAGCCCTCAGCAGCAGGAGCCGGCAAAGGATGCCGAGAAGTCGGACTCCGCACTGAGCTTCCCCGGGAAGCAGCGCGACGACGTCGTCGGAAACGCCGGTGACACGATCGACGACGGCGGCATCAAGGTCAGCGCCACGCCTGTGACCGCGGGTGACGCCACCCTGGGCCCCACCGCCTGCTCGACCATCACGATCACCAACGACTCCAAGAACACCCTGGACGTCAATGCCCTGGACTTCACCTTGCAGGACCCGGCTGGGGCGATCAGCAACAGCGGCTTCATGGGTTCGAGCAACCACCTGTCGGCCTCCAAGCTGATTGCGGGTGGCTCGGTCAGCGGCGATGTCTGCTTCGATGCCGACGTGTCGGCCGGAGGGCAGTACGTGCTCCTTTACAAGCCCACGCTCTCACTGTTCGGGCACCGCCGGGCCTGGATCAACAACCTCTGACATCCCACGGGGTCCGCAGGTGCATCTGGCACGTGCGGACCCCACCGGCCGGGGACATTCCACGCGGCCGGGTGCGTGTCCTTCCGGCCAGGGGCATTCGACGCCGTCGGGGACAGCAATCCCGTCCCCCAACGCGCAGGATGCCCCCGGCCGGAAGAGAATGTCACCCGCTGCAGTACCGACAAGACTCGACACACATTCTGTTGACACTTATGGTGGTGAACTGTCATCGGATTAACCGGGGGTGTCAGAAATGGTTCATGCAGCCGCCACTTCCTCATGGCCGCGCGTGACCTGGGAGACCCTGCCCTGGCGCCCCCGGGACGGCGCTGCCCTCAGCGCTCGGCAACGCTCTCGTCTGCCACGCACCTACGACTCGGCCGTCGTACCGAATATCGCCGACGCCGCCATCGAGCTCCCCACCGAGGTCATGGCACGTGAAGCGGCTGCGGTGTCCGCCATCACGCGCTTCGATACGACGGCGGCCTGCGCCCTGCTTCCCTTCACACCCCTGCTTCTGCGCAGCGAGTCGAGCGCGTCCTCGCGCATTGAGCGCCTGACGTCGTCGGCACGCCGCATCGTGGAGGAGGAGACCTTCGGCGGCGACCGCAGCAGTGGAAACGCCGCCCTCATCGTGGCCAACACCCGAGCGATGGAGACGGCCACCGCAGCGCCCTGGCCCCTGGGCCTCAGCTCCCTGCTGTCCATGCATCAGGCCCTGCTGGGGGACTCTGCCCCGACCATCGCGGGTCGGCTCCGGCAAGAGCCGGTATGGATCGGTGGCTCGGACCTGTCCCCGGCAGGCGCCATGTTCGTCCCTCCTCACCATGAACGAGTCCCGAGCGCACTGGAGGATCTGCTCTCCTTCTTGCGGCGCTCGGACCTGCCGCCCTTGACCAAGGCGGCGCTGGCGCACGCCCAGCTGGAGACGATCCATCCTTTCGCAGATGGCAACGGCCGTACCGGGCGGGCGCTGATTCACGTCGTCCTGTCGGGGGAAGGACTGTCCCTCAACGCACCACTGCCGCTGTCGGCGATCCTCCTGACCAATGTGGGGACCTACTTCCAAGCCCTGGACAAGTACCGAGCGGGGGCGCCGCTGGCGGTGGTCGAGCTGTTCATCGATGCGGCACAACGCGCCGCGGAGCTCGGGGCCTGGGCGGGCCGGGAGCTCGACGACGTGCACAGGCAGATGCAAGCTCGTGTGTCCTCCCGTGCCGGGACCCCCGACCGCGACCTCATACGTCATCTGGTCTCCCAGCCGGTGACGGATGTTCGCGGGGCGGCCGCTGCGGTGGGAGTGTCGGAGCAGGCGGCGCGGCGCGCGCTGGAGCGCTTGGAGAACGCCGGCGTCGTTCGGGGATACCAGGTCTCCCGGGGTCGCCGAGCCTGGAGGGCTCAGGACGTCCTGGACCTCATGGATGAGGTGGCCGAGGGACTCGGGCGCCGGCAGGCTCCCGCGGACGTCTGACGGACGTCGTCACGGCGGGGACATTCCACGCAGCCGGGTGCGTGTCCTTCCGGCCGGGGGCGTTCGACGCCGTCGGGGACAGCAATCCCGTCCCCGCACGCGCGAGAGGTCCCCGGCCGAAAGAGAATGTCCCCGCACGCGCAGGATGTCCCCGGCCGCGCGGGACCCCGGCTCAGATGCCGCGCGCGGACAGCACGCCGTCGATCGCGCGCAGCTCCTCAAGGACCTTGGGCTCGATCTCGCCCTCGACGTCGACCAGGGTCACGGCCAGCTCGCCACGGGACTTGTTGAGCAGGTTGGCGATGTTCTGTCCGTGCTGGGCCACGAGCGTGGAGACCTGACCGACCATGTTGGGCACGTTGCGGTTGACGATGACGAGGCGGTGCGTGCCCTCCTGCCGGGCCATGACGGCCTCGGGGAAGTTCACCGAGTTGTGCACCTGCCCGTCCTCGAGGAAACCGCGCAGGGAGTCGGCGGCCATGATGGCGCAGTTGCGCTCGGCCTCCTTGGTGGAGGCGCCCAGGTGGGGCAGGGAGATGCACTTGGGGTGCTTGTGGACCTGCGTGGAGGGGAAGTCGCACACGTAGCCGCGCAGCGTGCCCTCGTCCAGGGCGGCCACGACGGCGTCGGTGTCAACGATCTCGGCGCGCGCGAAGTTGAGCAGCACCGCGGTCTCCTTCATGAGGGCCAGGCGCTGGGTGCTCACCAGTCCGCGGGTGGCGGGGATGAGGGGCACGTGAACGGTGAGGATGTCGGCGCGGCGGAAGACCTCCTCCATGGAGTCGGCCCGCTCGACCTCGGCGCTCAGGTGCCAGGCGTGCTCCACGGAGATTCCCGGGTCGAAGCCGACGACATTGAGCCCCAGCCCCAGGGCGGCGTTGGCCACCTGCACGCCGATGGCCCCCAGGCCGATGACGCCGAGCGTGCGGCCGGGTAGCTCGAATCCGACGAACTGCTTCTTGCCGGCCTCGACGGCCTTGGCGATCTCGGCGTCGTCGCCCTCGAGGGTGTGCGCGAAGCGGGCCGCCGGGATGAGGTTGCGCGAGGCGATGAACAGGCCCGCCAGGACCAGCTCCTTGACGGCGTTGGCGTTGGCGCCAGGGGTGTTGAACACGGGCACGCCGCGCTCGGTGAGCGCCTCGACCGGAATGTTGTTCGTGCCGGCGCCGGCGCGGGCCACGGCCAGAACCGACTCCTCAATGGGGGTGTCGTGGAGCTTGGCCGAGCGCACCAGGAGGGCGTCGGGCTCCTCCACGGAGCCGCCGACCTCGTAGAGCTCGTCGGGCAGGCGGGACAGGCCGGCTCCGGAGATGGCGTTGAGGGTGCGGATACGGAACTTGTGGTCAACGCTGCTGGTGGTCACGGAAGTACTTTCTGCAGAGCGGTCCGGGTGGGGAAGGTTGTGACGGGCGACTGGGCTCGCGGGCGGGTGATCGGGCCCGCGGGCCCGACTAGACGGCCGGGATGGCGAGCCGGCGGGCGCTCAGGCCCGGGCGGCGAAGTCGGTCATGTAGTCGATGAGGGCGCGCACGCCCTCGATCGGCATGGCGTTGTAGATGGAGGCGCGCATGCCGCCCACGGAGCGGTGCCCCTTGAGGTTGGTGAGCCCGGCGGCCTCGGCCCCGGCCAGGAAGTCGGCGTCGCGGGCGGGGTCGGCCAGGGTGAAGGGCACGTTCATCCAGGACCGCGAGCGCTCCTGAACGGGGTTGGCGTAGAAGTCGGAGGAGTCGATGTAGCCGTAGAGGAGCTCGGCCTTGGCGCGGTTGCGCTCGGCCATCGCCTCCAGGCCGCCGCCGTCCTCGATCCAGTGGCCGATGAGCCCCAGCAGGTAGATGGCGAAGGTGGGGGGCGTGTTGAGCATGGAGTCGGCGTCGGCCATCTTCTGGTAGTCCAGGACGGTGGGGGTCACCGGGCGGGCCCGCCCCAGCAGGTCCTCGCGCACGATGACGACGGCCAGGCCCGAGGGGCCCATGTTCTTCTGAGCCCCGGCGTAGATGAGGCCGTAGCGGGAGACGTCGATGGGCCGGGAGAGGATCGTGGAGGAGAAGTCGGCCACGAGCGGGACGTCGCCGGCCTCGGGCACGTAGTCGAACTCGACGCCGCCGATGGTCTCGTTGGGCGTGTAGTGCAGGTAGCGGGCGGCCTCGGGCACCGTGAAGGAGCCGGGCTCGGGGGTGGTCGTGTAGGAGGAGGCAGCCTCATCGGCGGGCACGACGACGTCGAGTTCGTAAGCGCCGGCCTGCTTGATGGCCTTGGCTGACCACTGGCCGGTGTTGAGGTAGGCGACCGTGTCGCCGGGGGCGGTCAGGTTGAGGGGGATGCCGGCGAACTGGGCGCTGGCCCCGCCCTGGAGGAAGAGCACGCGGTAGTTGTCGGGGACGGACAGGAGGCGGCGCAGGGTGGCCTCGGCGTCGGCCGCGCAGGCCACGAAGTCCGCTCCGCGGTGGGAGACCTCCAGGACGGACATTCCCGATCCGCCCCAGCTGGTGAGCTCGGAGGCGGCCTGCTCGAGGACAGGCAGGGGGAGCTGGGCGGGACCGGCGGAGAAATTGAAAACGCGCACGGAGTCATCATGGCCGCTTATGCGCGCGGCGGCAATGTCGTCCCGCATGGCGTCGCCCGCCGACGTCGGACCGCTGCCGGAACGCAGCCGAACCGCTGCCGGAATGCGGCCGGAACGCGGCACAACACGAAATTCTCATGTCCTCCAAAAGCACGGGTGGCACAGGCCCTTCACCCCGTCAACCGAGCACGTTGTCAGCGATAGCACAGGTGGACCGCTCAACTGGCCGGTAGGGTTTACCCACGCCCAAGTCCCTACCTGACAAGTTTTTATGATCGCTTCACAGCACGACGAGACCACTTCTGCAGCAGCTTCCGGCTCCACGTCGGCGGCCGCGCAGCAATCGCACGGCCCAGGTTCCAATCGCACTCCCTCCCTGGGACACCAGGTGCTCGACCGGCTCCGCAGGGGGCGCAAGCCGCGCTTGGGCGCCATCCTCATGGCGCTCGTCGCCGTGGTGTCCCTGGCCACCGGGTTCCGGGCCTGCAACTGCAACCGGGCCTGGATCGAGGTCTCCGCGGCGGCCACGCCGGAGGCCAACCCGCTCAAGGGGATGATGCCCTTCGCGCCGGCGGACGCCTCCCACTCGCCGGCGCTGCAGGAGAAAGCCCCGCCCCACACGATGGAGTGGCTGACGCTGCCGGTCAGCGACGTCGTCGCCGGGCCCGGCTCGTACTCGTGGGACAGGCTCGATGCGCACCTCAACGCCATCGCCTCGCGCGGACACCAGGCGGTGCTGCGCTTCTACGTCGACTACCCCGGGCGCCCCAGCGGCATCCCGGCCTACCTGCTGAGCTCCCACGCGGTGCCGACCCACGACTACACGTTCCACGGCAACGCGCCGGGCCAGTCGCTGGCGCCGGACTACAACGACCCCGAGATGATGTCGATGCTCACCGGCTTCATCTCGGCCCTGGGCCAGCAGTACGACGGCGACCCGCGCCTGGCCTTCATCACCCACGGCCTGGTGGGCTTCTGGGGCGAGGGGCACACCTACCCGATGAACGGCAAGGTCTCCGGGGAGAACCCCTCCGGCGAGAACTGGATGCCGTCGGCAGCGAACCAGAACACCCTCGTCGACACCTGGGGCAGCGCCTTCCAGGTGACGCCGACGCTGGCGCGCTACCCGTCCGCGGAGACGGTCAAGCACGGGGTCGGCTACCACGACGACTCCTTCGGCTACGCCACGATGGACACCGCCGACTGGCACTTCCTGCCGAAGCTCAAGCAGGCCAAGGCGGACCAGGCCTGGCAGCAGCACCCGATCGGCGGCGAGATCTACCCGGGCATCCAGGAGTGCTCCGTGCGCAACCCGGGCAGCTGCATGGCCTCGGGCTCCAACGGAGGAACGGTGGACATCAACGCCTCCATCAAGGCCACGCACGCGAGCTGGCTGGTGGACAACTGGGCCTTCACCACGACCCTCAACGGCTCCGAGCGCGAGCGGACCGTGCAGGCCTCCGCCGAGACCGGCTACGACCTGGCGGTAGCGCGTTGGCGGATGCGTAACGGCAAGGTCGAGGTGCAGATCGCCAACAACGGGGTGGCGCCCTTCTACTACAACTGGAACGTGGAGGCGGTGGCCATCAACACCTCCAACGGCATGGAGGTCGGGCGCACCACACTCAGCGGCGACCTGCGCAAGGTCGCGGTCGGCAAGTCCCAGACCTTCTCCGGGCAGCTCCCGGCGGACCCGGCCGGACAGAACACGATCCTGGTGCGCGTGGTCAACCCGCTGGACTCGGGCCAGCCGCTGCGCTTCTCCAGCGCCGGCCAGGACCAGACGCTTCCCGGCTACCTCACCCTGGGCCGCACCCCCACCAAGTAGGGCGCTGGGCCACCGACGGGATCCCGACGGGGACCCGGCCCCCACCCGGGGCCGGGGGATCGAGGACCTGGCGGCGGGGATCGCTGGGCGGGTCGGAGCCTTCAAGGTCACGGCCGGCTGAGGAGCAGGGCGTTCACGGCGGCCTGGCGGGGCGTCAGTGTCCACAACGCTGACATTAACGCCACTCCGATGCGACAATCCAAGAAAGAACCGCGGAATTCCAACGATTCCTACTGGACCTTCCGACGACGGGACCGCTGATGTCAGCACCGTGGACACTGAGCTGCCAACGGGCTCGACTCCGCGAGGTCCTGCGTGGTCTCAGCGGCGGAGCCGAGCGCCCTCACCGGGGGCCGCCCCAGGACAGCCTCAGCCGCAGGTCCGTGTGAACCCCCGCATACGCGGGGCTGACGCGTGACCCAGGTGGGCACGCAGGTACAGGGTCCCTTTACCCCCGCGTGCGCGGGGCTGACGCGTTCCTGGAGATTCCGGGCAAAGGTCATTTCCCTCTACCCCCGCATACGCGGGGCTGACGAGGCTTTCACTCACCACCAGAGCGTGGACCGCCCTCCACCCCCGCGTGCGCGGGGCTGACTCGATAACGTCGTTGGTCTGCATGCCGTCCCTCCCTCTACCCCCGCGTGCGCGGGGCTGACGCGCCCGCGTGTGAACCGGCCTTCGGGTTCCAGCCTCTACCCCCGCGTGCGCGGGGCTGACAGCTGGCCCTTGGAGTTGTCCTCCTTGGAGTCCCCTCTACCCCCGCGAGCGCGGGGCTGACCCGGTCGGCCTGCTGACCACGGACGGCCTGACGCCTCCACCCCAGCGCGCGCGAGACTGACCGGAAGGCGTGGAAGCAGGCACTGGCCGCCGGCCCTCTACCCCCGCATACGCGGGGCTGGCTCGGGCCATGTCACTTCCTCAACCGGAGTGGACCCTCTACACCCGCATACGCGAGGCTGACAAGGTCCGGACGACGCCATGGCCCTGGTGGCCCCCTCTACCCCCGCATACGCGGGGCTGACCTCCTCGACCGTGAGGGACTGAGCGTTGTCGCCCCTCTACCCCCGCATACGCGGGGCTGACTGGGCCGACGAAAACCTGACCCCCGACGGTGGCCCTCTACCCCCGCATACGCGGGGCTGACCAGGTAGGTGATGAGGTCGGCCGGCGGAGCTGCCCTCTACCCCCGCATACGCGGGGCTGACACTTGCTGACCTGCGGTGTTAGTCGGTTCGGGGTCGCCGTGGGTTCACTGCCAAGGTGGTGGCCCCCAGGGGAACCATGAGGGCACCGTCAAAGACCACCGGCCCGGGCACTTTCGCGTCGAAGGTGACCGAGACGTGCCAGCGCCCGTTGTCCTCCTGCACATCGACACCTCCGTCGCTTCGTGAGTCGGAGTGACGCTCAGCCCCAACGAGTCCGCAGCCGAGCCCCGAGGCGCATTCCTCCAACAAGGACACAATGTGTTCAGGATCCTCCGCCGTGGGCACAACGGTGGTCCACAACGACGAAGGAGCGGTAGCGGCCCGCAAAACTCGGGGCAGAGAAGCCAATGTCCTGGTCTCAGCGAGTCTGGCCTCAACCACCCCCGTCCTCACCGCGAGTCCCACGGAGGGCAGCCGAGAACCCCCGGCCACGAGCACCCCCCGCAGAACGGGCAGGTGACGGCGACCCAACCCACCGATGAGTGGCAGCATCCAGCCCGCCTCCCCAAGGGAGTCTCGCAGCTGCTCCGTGACGAGAGCAGCGTCGGAGGCATGCACCAGAACTACCCCTTGCCTGCCACTGTGGGGCATTCGGTAGAGCGAGCACGTGCGCAGCAGCTCCCGAGTATCAGGCGCAGCCCCATCACCGGACCTCCCATCCACGAGCCGATAGAGAGCGGTGGGTCGCACGCTCATATACGGATGCGTCCCCGTCACGGTGCTGCGGCGCCGCTCCTCCTCGCGGGCGTCCAAAGCAGCCAGGAGTCCTTCCGTTCCCACCCGCAGCCGAATCCAGCCCGTCGGATCCGGTTCCCAACAGGAATGGCCAGGTGGCGCCTCACCAGCACCGTCGGCGACATCGAGCAGCACAGGTGAGGTCGGACGCCCGAGGTACTCCACGAACCGCGCCACCTTCTGCAGAACGCCCAGATCGACCGGGCCATCAACGGCGAAGGTCCAACGCACGACGTCGTCCGGGCCGGTACCGACCATCATGCCGCACTCGGGATCCTTCGCCTGCTTCTCCAGGAGGCGGTCGTTTCGGTCGACAATCCCGGTCGGCGAACCGTTCTTGTCCATCTTCAGCTCATTGTTGACGGGGACCCACCGCCGGTAGCCGATCTGACGCTCACCGGCCGGAGGGGCGGTGATCCGTGGAGAAGGACATCGAAAGAGAGCCTCGACCTCGGAAACGCCTTCTCCGAAGCCATGGGCGGCGGACAGCATCGCGGCCAGTACGCGCGCTGGAGCCGGTGGCCATTCGGCACGCCCCTCTCCATCGTGCGCGTTGAACTCTCCGAGGGGGAACGAGGCCGTGATGGTCAGATCAGTCATCGCTGCGTCCGTCAGTCTTGCGCCCATCGACGTCCAGGATGATCTTTCCCAGCGGGGAGTCGTGGGTGATCGTGACAACGGTGGCGCCGTTCCAACCGATCTCCTGGCCCAGGTCACGCACGAGGTCCACCAGCTCGTCGACCTCCGGCAGTGCGAGGGGCTCGGAGGGTGCTCCGTGCCTCTCGACCTTGACCTCGAGGCCCGGCTCGCGCAGACGCAGCTCGGCCCCTACACGCAGGTCCAGCCGTTCCTGCAGCAGTCGGTACAGCAGCAGGGTCAGGCTGACCACCAGCGCTCGCGCAGGCTCCGGGCGAGAGAAGGCGAATGTCCTCAACCCAGCAAGGGAGAAGAAGGCCTTCCCCACGATAGAGTTGTACGTTAAATCTGATGGAGCCTCAGAAATATCAAGCGGAGGCAATGACCCAATTCCCAGAGCGGAAAGCTTTACTCCCCGAATCGTCGTTTTATTACTGGTCGCCGCGAAGAGCGGATCCGTCTTCCCAGCCATACGACGACGCTCAGACACACCAGTCGCAATAATCTCCGACGTGAACAGTCTCGCAGAACGCGACTCCGCAGGATTCATGACGTAGTAACCAAGAAATTCATCCCGCGTCGCATTCAGCTCACGAGCATCCTTACCCCCACCTTTCTTCCCTCCCTTATTGGCTTCATCAACAGCCTTCTGGGAGCGCTTCGTCTGCGAGTGCCACCATCCGAAGGGGATCGCTGTAGGGAATCCAGTGAGCAGAGCATCCGGCTGGGAGCGGGTGGCATTCTGGATCCCCTCGAAATCGACCCCCTTGTCGGTGAGCTCTTTCCGTATGAGCCTCCAGGTGGCGTCGGCCTGCCGGTGCGAGAGCTCCACGGAGGTGGTCAGCACCTCTCCGTCCTCATCGACGAGGACCACCATGGGGAAACCCAGCACCTCAGCGAGGGTGTTGGTTCCTCCTCTGAAGCGACTAGCAAGAAGCACCTCGCACCGTGAGGCCTGGGATCCCCACGTGTCAATTGTGGCCGCCTTCCCATCGTCGACAGTTTCAAAGAAGCCGACAACTTCACCCTTCTGACGGATCGTGCCCGCCGGAGGCGTCACGGTCATTCCCGACAATGAGTCGTATTTGCTGGTCACGCTGATTCCAGCCACCGCACCCTCCTCCATGAGGGCACCGATGGTGGAGCGAAATTCTTGAGCCGTCATCATCGTTCAATATCCTTATCTGCATATCTATCGTCATAGTGATCGAGCACAGTTCTCATTCACGTCGTCACAGCACCAGGGGCATTCCGTAGCCGTAGGCCTTCCCCCTCCCGATGCCCTGGTGGTAGGCGGATGCTCCAGTCTCACTGATACTGCTCACCGTGCCGGTGAGATCGCGGAGCGTAAAGGAGCGTCCGCCTCGCCGGCCCACGAACCACCTCGGTGAGACCGCCAGCTCACTGACCCCCAGACCATGGCGCTCCAGCAAATCGGTGGCCCACCCGTCAGCTTCCTCGTCGAGGACAGCGCGGACGCGGTTCTTTCCCGATTCATCGGCATGGCGTTTCTCTGCCACCACTCGAACAGTGAAGCGCTGACCGACGGCAAACCCTGACGGCGCCTCAATGGCCTGTGTTCCGGGCAGATCGAGATCGGCCCGGAATCTGATGACCAGGGAGCCCTTCTGCCCGCCGTACTCGGTTGGTAGAGCCAGGCGGTACAGGACACCGAGGTCTGCGCGAATCGACCGCGAAGCGCCTCTGAGATCGGGCAAGTACGACATGGCGAGACGATGGACCGCATCAGGTGTCTCCAGGTCCGATAGCGCCTTCGCCAGCGGGAGGACTGCGATCTGATCAGGCATGGGTTGTTGTCACCTCTTTCTCTCTCATGCCCCGGGGTGGGCGGGCCCGAACGATGTCACTTTGGCCGTGGAACCGGTGCCGCGAATGAGGGATGTCCACCGGTGCCACGGCAGGTCAGGCGGCGGGGACTCGTGCAGATCGATGATTGCCTCCATCGTGAAGGGAACCGGATGCAGCACCCACGTGAGGGCCTTGGCCGGACCTTCTTGCGTCATCTCTCGCTGCTGTGGCTGGAGGAGCAGGTGCCCGCAGAAGGCCAGGAGATCCACGAGCGGGTACACGTCGCACTCCTCCGATCCACTGGTGATACGCGGGGTCGCCTGACTGGCAGAGAAGCGCAACCCCGGCTTGGCCCGAGCAACTGCAATCTCGCCGTGCACCAGTCGGTCAAGGTGTGCCGCCCCCGCAGCGACAGCATCGTCGGCAGTGGTCAGTGACGCCCCCATGAGCCCCCAGGTGTCCTGCACCGACTTGGCGGTATGGCTCTTGCCGCTGAGCAAGGTCAACGCCGAGGAGCGGACCTGGAGATCCTGCATGCCAGTACTCTTCAACCGCTCGGCTGACGTCGCTGACGCATCGAAGACGGCTACCGGCCCACATGCCCTGAGGTCGCTCGTCTTGTCAGCGGCCTGCCAGCCGGCATGTGACAGGACGTTGACCGCGGATCGCCTGGGCGTCGTCGTGGTGATGCCGCGCAACCCACCCTCCCCGAGGCCCCAGGTTCGCTCCACCAGACCACGAGCGGCCACATTCACCAGCTCATCCGTATCCCCGCCATAGCCGACGAGGGGGACTGCCTCCCCCTCGAAGCGGAGCGTCGCCCCCGGGAGTAGCGACACCAGTCCCCAGGTCGCCAGGACATAGGCTGCACGATTTCCCGGCAGCGCAGTTAGGCGGTACTCGGCAGGCTCATCAGGGCATGGCGCACTACTCATGGTTCTGCTCCAGTTCTTGCGAGACGTCCCAATCAGCCAGGCGAAGGATCGCCTCAACCAGCGCCAGGGTGTAGGGACCGTAGCGATCATTGAGACGGTGGAAACGGCTTATGGCCTCCGCCCAGGAGAGGGCATTCGGGTCCTGATGTCGTGGTGCTGGTCCGTGCTCGGGCAGGCACACCGGTCCTGGACCTCGGAAGCGTCCGTGGTGACTGAGAACCAGATGCATCACCAGATCGGGATCGTGCGCCGTCTGCTCACCTTTTTCCAGCTGCTCCTCCAAGCGATCCGCTGAGGCCGCTTCATGCCTCCAGCCGGAGGGCACACCGGCCATGCGCATGGAGCGGTTCCAGTACCTGCGAGGGAGCCGAGACTTGCTCAGCTGCCTTCGATGCTTCCGCTGAACCGGTTCCTCCAGGACGAGGAAGCCGCTCTCATCCACGGCAGCCCCGAGGGCGGCCTGCATCCTGGGATCATCCTTGCCATCATCATGGTGACACCCGGCCGTGACGAGGTCCTCCACCAGGCTCTCCGGCAGGCCGACGGCTCGGGCCCACTGTCCTGCACGCTCACCCACCCGGTCTCCGTGGCCGCACAGGGTGCGCTCGTCGGCGTCATCCTCGGTGCTCGCGGGACCTTCGGTGGCGGCCTCCACGAGCCGCAGGCGGAGCCACGGGTGACCACTGTCGGCGCCAAGGACGTCGTCGACGATCTGCCAACCCGGTGGCACTGCGAGCAGGGTCGTCTCTTCCAGGAGGTCGGCGTACGGGTCGTCGGTTCGTAGGTCACCCCCGGATAGGTCCGTGAGGATAACCGCCTCCCTCCGGCTCGCTCCGCGGTCTGTCCCCGTCGCGAGGGACACCAGCTCCTTGGACACCTCCTCAGCCGTGGCGCCGGGCATGACGTGCTGCCCGGAGTAGTCACGGCCGGCGTTCTCCAGCCCATAGGGGTTGCTGCCGTCACTCGGCGCCAAGACGAGGATCTGACCGGGAACCAGATCGGGAAGAGAGTCCCCGGCCTCAAGGATGCGCGGCTCCTGCGACGTCGGATCGATGATGACGAGGGGCTGCGTTTTCACCGCCTGTTTCGCTACCTCCTGAGCATCGTTCAGCGGGATGCTCCAGGCCTCGGCTCGAAGATCGGGCCGCCAACGAGTCAGGTCCTCCCGGAGGGCCTCGGAACTGACGCCGGCGAGGTCTCCCACACTCTTGCGGAAGACAATGAATGTGTCCGGCCGCGGATCGGCCAGCGGCCGGATCCACGGGTGAACCGGGGCGTCGTTGCGGGACCCCAGAGTGCGCAGATAGGCGGCGAAGACATTCGGAGGGATGACGACCGGGACCTGATCCGCGTTCACCAGATCCTCCCGCCCATCAGCGTCATCGAGCCGTTTCACCACCTCACCGAGGGTGGTGGCTCCGTCGATCAGCTCGACGACGGCGTCTGCGGCTCCGCCGTGGATCGGGTCCTGACTCGTGGTGGAGTGAACGATGGTCACGCTGCCGTCGGGGCGGGCGCCGACCCGGTTGACCCGTCCCAGGCGCTGCACCAGGGAGCCGGCCTGACAGCTCTCCGTCAGGAGGTGGGTGAAGTCGAGGTCGGCACCAACCTCCAGAGTCGATGTGGCCACGACGACGGTGGCCTGCGCGTCCTGACGGCCCTCGGCCCCCGTCCGATAAGGGGAGAGTCCCTCCACGACGTGCTCGCTACGGCGAGCAGGCATCCCACCGACCATGACATCCACGTGAGGAGCCTGCTCCCTCAGCTGTCGGGCCTGCTTCTTCAACCCGGCCACGACCGTCTTGACGGTGTCCAGAGTGTTGCAGAAGACGACCAGCGACTCTCCCCGGCTCAGCTCCTTCGCGCGGGTACATGCCTGCTCCGTGAGAGCGGCTGCCGCTTTGCCTTCCACGCAGTGAACCTCCACCGGGACACCGTCACGATGCGCCCGCCGCGCAGCCAGTTGCGGATCCAGGCGGCACTCCTCCTCCCAGTCCAGGCTGAGCCCGGGAGTCGACTCCTGGTCGGCCCCCCGGTGGAGGGCGGGAAGCGTCATGGGTGTCGCCGTCATCGGCATGACCTGCAGGCCCGGGACGCTGCCACCACAACGATCCTCGAGCCTGCTCTCCTCGCTGCGGAGCACGAACAAGGTGGTCAGGGCCTGCTCGGAGAGGTGTGCCTCGTCGAGGACCCAGAACGCATCCATCCCCGTCAGCGCCGCATCGATGCTGCGGCGGTAGGGCGAGAGCTGGTAGCCGCGGAACAGCAGACGGGACACGGTCATGTCGAGTGTTCCCACGATGATGGCCGGCCGGGAGGGGTAGCGCGTGTGCTCCGTGAGGTCCCGATCAGCATCAGCGAGCCCGCCGCGCAGGCGACGCACCTCGAGCACCTCCGCCTCAGCGGGGATCGCGAAAGCCGAGCGCAGCACCTCGGCCACGCGTCTCACCGTCGACCGGTCACCTGCACCTTCTGCGAGCGCCTTCCTGATCCTTTGCGCCGCCTCGAAGGAGTCATCGACGACGGCACGCCGGTCGACAACCAGATGCAGTCTCAGGGGGACCACCCGCCTCCGACGACGTCGGCTTACCTGCTCGGCGTCCTGTGCCAGCGCGTACAGCCATCCGATGAGGACCGCGAGGGTCTTGCCCATCCCGGTCGGGACGCTGAGGTGGGACGGCGGCTCTCCCCGGGCGAGTCGTTCGGCCAGGCGCACCTGGTAGTCCCTGGGCTCATGCCCAGCGATCTCGCGGAAGAGGTCTGCGAAGTCCAGGCCGCTCACATCAACACTCCTGAGAACTTGTTCTTACCATAGATAAGTTCAACCCCCAGTCCCCTGGGGCAGCACCGCCAGCACTTCCGTGCGGACCATTGATAATCCGCTACCTCCACCAGCTGTGGAGCCGATGCGTCCCTTGAGAGGCATGGCGATGGTGAGACTCATCTTACACTTGGTGAGTCCCCCTGTCACTGCCCGCTGCTGCGCCGAGGGTCCAGAGGGGCACCGCGGTCACCACAGCACTTGACCAAACCGATCATTAACTCTTGGCCAAATAGTCGATGAAGGCACGACCGATCTGATCGTCACCCAGTGCTCCCGGACCTCAGAGTTATCCACAGACCCACTCTTTTGGCTGTACGGCAGCACAAAGTGGCCCTTACGATCAGTTCATGACCACCTACCAGCCGCGTCTCATGGACCAGCGCCTCGAGGAGCTGCTGCGGTCGGTCCCGGCGGTCAGCGTCGAGGGAGCCCGCGCCGTCGGGAAGACCCGCACCGCCAGGGCCCACGGCACTACCTTCATTGCCGTTGACGATCCCGATGAACGCGCCCAGCTCGCCGCCATCGGATCGCGCTTCACCACACTTCCCAGCCCTCTCGTCATCGACGAGTGGCAACGCATGCCCGAGCTGTGGGACCGGGTACGTCGCGCCGTCGACGACGATCCGTCACCCGGCCGTTTTCTGCTCACCGGATCCTCCACACCGTCCCAGGCACCCACCCACACCGGCGCAGGACGGATCATCACTCTCAGGATGCGTCCCTTCAGCCTGGCCGAGCGCGCGATCGAGACTCCAACGGTCTCGGTGGGGCGCCTGTTAGGCAGTGGTCTCGGCACTCAGGATCCCTCCGCCCTGACCCCGATCGAGGGGCACACGACTGTCACGATCGACCAGTACGTCGATGAGATCTGCCGCTCGGGCTTCCCCGCCATCAGGGAGCAGCCACCTTTGGGGCGCGAGGCCCAGCTGGACGGATACATCGAGCAAACGCTCCGACACGATCTACCGGAGGCGACGGGCGGCAGGCGACGTTCACGAACCGTGAGGGAGTGGCTGACGGCCTACGCCAGCGCAGTGGCCACAACAGCGAGCTTCACCTCCATCGCCGAGCTGGCGACCAGACCCCTGAGCACCGACATGGGCTTGGCGACGGCACGCTCCTACCGAGACCATCTCAGCGGGATGTGGCTACTGGACCCGGTTCCGGGCTGGAGCCCCAGCGAGAACGAGTTCTCCCGCAACAACCTGACCGACAAGCACCAGCTGTGCGACCCGGCCCTGGCCGCCCGCCTTCTCGGATACGGTCCCTCCGAGGTGCTCGGGGTCGGCCGCCCGATCCTCACCAGCCCTCGGGGCACCCCGCGCCGCCCCCGAGTACTCGGTTCACTATTCGAGTCCCTGGTGATTCAGAGTCTTCAGGTCTACGCAGAGGTCCTCAGCGCCCGGGTCTTCCACCTGCGCACCAAAGGCGGGCTCCAGGAGATCGACATCATCCTCGAAGGAGCCGACCGCCGGGTTGTCGCCTTCGAGATCAAGGCAAGGGCCACCCCCAAGCCGGAGGACACCAAGCACCTGCGCTGGCTGCGCAAGAAAATCGGGCCAAGGCTCGCGGACGCAGTCCTGGTGACCACCGGCCGTCTGGCCTACCGGGACGAGGACGGGATCGCCGTCGTGCCCGCCGCCCTGCTGGGACCGTAGAACCCCGCTCGGCCTACCAAACCCGGACGTCGCCCCAGCCCCGCCTCACAGCGGGTAGGCCGACGGCGTCCCCTCGATGGCCTCGGTGAGGTCGATCTCGCGCTCGCCCAGGCTGAAGCGGTAGCGGCCCAGGATCTCCAGGGGCTCGTCCTCGGCGGCCAGGAAAGCGCGCACGGCCTCCTTCTCCTCCTCATCGAGCCAGGTCATCTGGTCCGACAGACACCGGTAGCGGCTGGCCTCGGCCACGTCGCGCAGCCACTGCATCTGGGTGTCGTCCAGGAGGTTGCGGCGGTGGCGGAAGAAGACGACGTCGGGATCGACCCCGATGACCCGCCCCAGCCAAAGCCGATTGATGCCGGCGTGCAGGGCGTTGTAGGCCTTGGCATCGGACAGGTCGTCGGAGGCGTAGTTCTCCCACATGGGGGCCACATCCGGCCCCACCCGCACCGCGTCGAGCAGCCCGATGGAGGGCATGATGAGCGCCCCGGAGCCCAGGAGGAAGGTCTCCTCCCCGGCCGTGTCGCGCACGAGCCGCAGCCCGGTGCGGTAGGCCTCCTCCCGGTCGATCTGGCGGTGCCGGTAGCCGGGGATGGCGGCGGCGTTGATGAAGTCGAGCTTGAGGTAGCTGAAGCCCCACCGGTGGACGATCTTGGCGATGAGCTTGCGCACGTATGTCTGGGCGGTGGGGTGGGTCGTGTCCAACGCGTAGTAGTCGCCGCCCCAGTTGGAGCCGGCCACGGCCAGTCCGCCGTCGGCGTTGTGGACGAACATCTCCGGGTAGTCGCGCACGGCCCGTGAGCCAGGTAGGGCGATGAAGGGCGCCACCCACAGGCCCGGCTGCATGCCGGCCTCCCGGATCCGGGTCGCGGCGGCCTCCATGCCGTCGCCGAAGCTCTCGCCGGCCTCCCAGTCGCCGACCGCGACCTCCCAGCCGTCGTCGATCTGAAGCGTCTTGAAGCCCAGCTCGGCGACCTGCGGGATCTCGCGCTCGAGGGCCTCCTGCGAGATGCCTTCGTAGTAGGAGTACCAGGAGCACCACACGCTCTGCGGCTCGATCTCCCGACCTCCCAGGCTCTCACCGAGCTCGCGCGCGTAGCGGGCCATGACGGCGGTGGCCGGGCCGGGCAGGATCACCCAGCGCGCCGGGTCGCCGGACTCGGTGAAGGCCTCCAGGACCGCGGTGTCGGCGCGCAGCCGCGGCGTGCGCCCGTCCAGGCAGCCCACGAGCAGTGCCCCGGCGGAGTCCTCCAGGACCGCCATCCAGGCCGAGTGGTGGCGGGCCGGGTCGTCCCAGGGGGCGTCGTCGGCGGTCCGACGGCGCTGCTCGTCGGCGATGCGCATGGGCGCCTCGCTCAGGCGGCGCCAGCCCGACGGCGACCAGGAGTTCTGGCCGGTGCGGTAGAACTCGCCGTCGCGCATGTCATGCAGGAGGGTCAGGTGGGAGGCCTCGACATAGACCGCGCCGGTGGCGCCGCCGGCCCCGTGCTGGGTGGTCACCGTGCCGTCGCAGGCCAGGGCGATGCTCCGCCCGGTCAGGGTGATGTGGTGAATCATGCGCTCTCCTCGGCTCCGGCCTGTCCTGCCCGCGGCTCGGGTCCCCCGCGAGGCACCGGCACCGCCCGGCTCGCACTGTACGTGCTACCGACCGTACAGACCGACATTTTCTTCACAGATGACGCGGAGCCGCGTCGTTGATGAGATTTCCGTCGATCAGTGAGAGTTGTGCTGCCCACGGTGGAAGTAGTCCGCCAGCTCCGCGTCGAGCTCGGGCACGTCGAAGGGCACGGAGCCCGAGCGCAGGGACCGAGTGGCCAGCACCCCCGCCGCGACGGCGTCACGCGCACTGACCGGGGAGACCTCGGTGGCCCCGCCGTCGCGCACGAAGCGCAGGAACTCGTCGATGGCGAGCTGGTCGGCGCTGTCGTGCCCGGTGCCCTCCTCGGCGATGACGTACTCCTGGGTGGCGCGCTCGGCGTAGTGCTCGGTGCGCTCGGTCCACACCTTGACGACGTCGCCGGCCCCGTCACCGAGGTTCTCGGCCCGGCCGCGGGTGCCAATGACCGTGTAGCTGCGCCAGTAGTCGGGGGTGAAGTGGCACTGCTGGTAGGAGGTCATGACCCCGTTGCGCATGGTCATCATGAGCATGGAGTGGTCCTCGACGTCGATGACAGGGTTGAGCCCGTCCACCTCGTCGGACGGCCAGTGCTCGAGGCTGAACCAGTCCTGCATGACGGTGCCGGCGCTCGTCCCCGCCGGGCGCCGCTCGGCCTCCCCGTAGACCATGAGTCCACCCATGCCGACGACGCGGGCGGGCGCGGAGTGAGCCAGCCAGCTCATGACGTCGATGTCGTGGGCGGCCTTCTGCAGCAGCAGGCCGGTGACGTGGCGGCGCTCGGCGTGCCAGTCGCGGAAGTAGTAGTCGCCGCCGTTACCCACGAAGTGGCGGCACCAGATGGCCTTGACCTCGCCGATCCGCCCGGAGTCGATGATCGACTTCAGCAGCCGCACCACCTCCATGTGGCGCATGTTGTGGCCCACGTAGAGGCGGGTGCCGGTGCGCCGGGCGGTCTCCAAGATATGGTCGGCGGCCTCGATGGTGATGGCCAGGGGCTTCTCCAGGTAGACCGGGATACCAGCCTCGAGGAAGAAGCAGGCCAGCTCCTCGTGCGTGTCGTCGGGGGTGGTCAGGACGACGGCGTCGATCCCGAACCCCAGCAGGTCGCGGTGGTCGGCCACGACCGCCACGCCCTCGGGCAGGAGCCGCCGAGCGCGCTCGACGGCGTCGGGGGCGGTGTCGGCCGCGACCACGAGCCGGGCCGACACCGGCGAGGAATCCGCGAGCGCGGCCAGGTAGCAGCGGGCCCCGATGCCGACGACACCGACCCGCAGCTCCCTTGAGGCTTCAAGCACTCTGTCTCCCTCAGCTCTTCTGGCGGGCCGCCCACCAGGAGCGCAGTGCCTGGCGGGCCAGGTCCTTGCCGATGGGCCCCTTCTCCATGCGCAGGTCCATGAGGAAGCGGTAGGCCTCGCCGACGACCGGCCCGGGGGCCACGCCGAGCTCGGCCATGATCTGGCCGCCGTCGAGGTCGGGGCGGATGGCGGCCAGCTCCTCGGCGGCGCGCAGGGCCTCGATGCGCTCCTCGAGGTCGTCGTAGGCGCGGTCCAGCATGGCGGCCTTGCGGCGGTTGCGGGTGGTGACGTCGGCCCGGGTGAGCCGGTGGAGGCGCTCCAGCAGGGGACCGGCGTCGGTGGCGTAACGGCGCACGGCCGAGTCCGACCAGGCGGCGTCGACGTAGCCGTGGAAGCGCAGGTGGAGCTCGACCAGCCGGGAGACGTCCTTGATGGTCTGCTTGTCGAAGCGCAGGGCCCGCAGCCGCTTGGCCGTCATCCGGGCGCCGACGTGGTCGTGGCCGTGGAAGGTGACGGTGCCGTCGGGCAGGAAGCGGCGGGTGGCGGGCTTGCCGATGTCGTGGAGGATGGCGGCCAGGCGCAGCACCAGGTCGGGGCCGGGGACGGGCCCGTCGGGCCCGGTCTCCAGGTCGATGGCCTGGTCCAGGACGGTCAGGGTGTGCTCGTAGACGTCCTTGTGGCGCTTGTGCTCGTCGACGGTCTCGCGCAGGGCGCTCAGCTCGGGCAGGACGACGTCGGCCACACCGGTGTGGACCATGAGCTCCAGTCCGCGCCGGGGCCAGGGGCTGATGAGCAGGCGCTCGAGCTCGGCGCGCACGCGCTCGGCGGAGACGATCTCCAGGCGGGAGGCCATCTCCTCCATGGCGGTCATGACGTCCATCTCGACGTCGAAGCCGAGCTGGGCAGCAAAGCGGGCGGCCCGCATGATGCGCAGGGGGTCGTCGTCGAAGGACTGCTCGGCACTGACGGGGGTGCGCAGGACGCCGGCGCTCAGGTCGGCCAGGCCGCCGCAGGGGTCGACGAGCTCGAGGTCGGGCAGGCGCAGCGCCATGGCGTTGACGGTGAAGTCGCGGCGGGTGAGGTCCCCGGTGAGGGTGTCGCCATAGGTCACCTGGGGCTTGCGCGAGCCGACCTCGTAGGCCTCGGTGCGGTAGGTGGTGACCTCCACGATGGTGGAGCCCTTGCGCGCGCCAATAGTGCCGAAGGCCCGGCCCACGTCCCAGGTGGTCTCGCCCCAGGCGGCCAGGATCTTCTCGGTCTGCTCGGGGCGGGCCGAGGTAGTCAGGTCCAGGTCGTGGGGGGCGACGCCGAGGAAGGCGTCCCGCACCGGCCCGCCGACCAGGGCGATCTCGTGCCCGGCGCGCACGAAGGCGTGGCCCAGGGCCGCCAGGGCGGGGGGCAGGCCCTCGAGCGCCTGACGGGCCTTAGGCGTCAGGCCGCGGTTCTCGGCGGCTTCCGGGGAGTCGGCGGGGTCAGCGGGAGCGGGGTGCGCAGTCATCGGCCCAAGCCTGCCATGAACCCTCACCGGTGCGCCGTCGTCCTCGGCCTCCGCCGCCCTGTGGTGAGGACCATCCCGCACCCCGGCCACGGCCGCCACCGACCGCCGTCGCCCCCTCACGTCCGTCCGCGGATGGCGCAGTTGTGTGCGACGACGTACTCGGCCAGCGGCGCCCGGCGGCCCGGACGCCCTAGAGTGTCCCCATGCCCTCTCCACGCACTCGCACGCCCCGCGCCGGAAACCCGGCCCACCGGGCGAGTGCACGCGCCCTGCCCATCGTCAATGAGACCAGTGCCGGCGGCCTGGTCGTCGACGTTCAGAACGGGCAGGCCTTCACCGCGGTCATCGCCCGGCGCAACCGGGGCGGGCGCCTGGAGTGGTGCCTGCCCAAGGGGCACCTGGAGGGCGCCGAGACCCCCGAGCAGGCCGCAGTCCGCGAGATCATGGAGGAGACCGGGATCACCGGTCGGGTTCTTCGCCACCTGGCGACCATCGACTACTGGTTCGCCGGCCACGAGCACCGCGTCCACAAGGTGGTGCACCACTTCCTGCTGGAGGCGGTCAGCGGCACGCTGACCACGGAGAACGACCCGGACCATGAGGCCGAGGACGTCGAGTGGGTCGCCCTCGACGACGTCTCCCATCGCCTGGCCTACCCCAACGAGCGCCGTATCGTGGCCGCGGCCTGGGACATCCTGGTGGGGGATGGATGACGGGCACCGCCGCCTCTGTGTACGCGAAGGTGGTCACCACGCTGGGCTCCCGGCTGCGGAGCAGGGCGATGGTGACCATTGCCGCCCTACTGGGGGTGGCCGGCCTGGTGCTGTGGCCGGTGGCCGCCCTGCCCGTGGCCGAGGCGGACCAGGGCTCCGGCACACTCCCGCTCGCGCAGTCCGCCGGGCTCTCCGCTGAGATTGCCCCGGCCGCCCCGGCAGCTTTGGCGAAGCCGTCCGCGACGTCGGCCTCGACGACGGCCGCCCCATCCGCCCCGGCGGAGAAGGACAAGACCACCAACCAGGTGACCGTGAGCATCGACGCCATGGCCCCCGAGGTGCTCCACAGCGACCAGGACCTCAACCTGACCGGCACCATCACCAACGGAACCGCTCAGACCATCACCGGGGCGGACCTGGTGACGCGGGTGCAGCGATCCACGGAGGCCACGAGTCGGGGCCTGAGCAAGTGGCTGACCGGGACCGACGAGTCGGGACTGTCCGACCCCTTCACGGTCCCACTGGGTCACGACCTCCAGCCGGGGGGCGTCTCCCAGTTCTCCATCACCATTCCCGCCGACGAGCTGCCGCTGGACAGCACTGACCAGTGGGGGCCGCGCGGCGTCTCCGTCGCCCTGGCGACCCAGGACGTCTCCCTGGCCCAGGACCGCAGCATCCTCGTGTGGGACAGCGGCACCTCCGTCGCGCCGGTGCGCATGACCGTCTTCCTGCCGGTGACCGCCTCCGCTCAGGAGATGGCGGTGCTGTCCGCCCCGCATACCCAGGAGCGCACGGAGGCCCTCAGTCGCATCCACAACCGGGTCCTGGGCCTGGTGAGCATGGCCGGCGACGGCGTCGTGGTCGCCGTCGACCCGGCACTGATCGAGGCCCTCGGTGTCACCACGGCCAGCCTCGAGCAGGCCGCCCGCAACAGCAGCTCCCAGCCCTCCACGCCGGACGCCTCCCCTCAGGCGCCCCAGAGCGCCGACTCCTCCGCGTCGTCGGCCCCGACCACGCCGTCGACGCCGGCCCCCTCGGCGAGCGCCGCCCCGTCCCCGCAGACTGGGGGCACCGCGACGTCGCCGTCGGACAAGAAGACGTCTCAAGTCTCCAACGAGGTCATCCAGCTCTCCGCGGCTCTCGCGCGGGCCATCCACACCGACAGCCTCGTGGCTCTGCCATGGGGCGACTCCGACACCGCGGCCCTGGCGCACCTGCAGCAGACGAGCCTCATCGAGACCGCCGCACGGCGCACCCAGGAGTCGGCCATCGTCAAGGTGGGGGCCCCGACGTCGGTGTCCTGGTTGGCCTCCAGCGTCACGGACGCCACCACGGTCAATGCGCTGGCGCAGCCGGATTCGACCATCATCGCCTCACCGGAGTCCTTGCCCCCGTCCGACGACCTCACCTACACCCCCTCCGGCTTGGGCGCCTCCGGGGACCACGCGGTCCTGATCCCGGAGCAGTCCCTGTCGGGGGCGCTCACCGGTGAGGACGCCAAACCCACTGCCTCCGATCAGGGCACCCCGACCACCCAGAGCGCCCAGGCCACCGCGCTCGACACCCGCCAGCTGCTGCGCAGCGACAGTGCCATCCTGGCCCGCCAGGCCCCGGCGCTGGAGCGGGACATCGTCGTGGCGATGCCCCGCCGGGCCGCCTCCGCCGTGCAGTCATCGGTCGTGCGCGAGCGGGTGGCCGCCCTGCGCTCAGTCCCCTGGACCCAGTCCCAGTCTCTGTCCGCCCTCCAGGAGCGCGCCCAACAGGAGGTCTCGGCCGTGGCTGAGGGCACCTCTCGGATCGATCGCTCCGAGACGCCGGAGACGGTGATCGACGTCGACGAGCTGTCCGCCGACACCCTCGCCGCCGCCGGCCGTACCGCCACGACCTTGCAGTCGATCTCCTCAGTGCTTTCCGAGCCGGCCGCCCTCCTGGGCGACTACACCAGCCTGGAGACGGTGGTCTCCTCAGCGTCCTGGCGCTCCGACCCCAAGAGCCGCAATGCCCAGATCCCCTATGCTGAGGCGGCCGGCGCCGGCGTCACCTCCTCGCTGGCCGCGGTGCCGTCGTCGACCATCAACGTCATCAGCTCCGAGGCCCAGCTGCCGGTGCGCATCACCTCCTCCCTGAACCAGGACGTGACGGTTCAGGTCTACCTGGTCTCGAACAACAAGCGACTCCAGGTCCCGCGCACCACCACCGTGCGGGTCCCGGCCCACCAGCAGGCCAAGGTCACAGTGCCGATCCAGGCCGTCGGCTCCGGCGACGTCGCCCTGACGGTGCAGGTGCTCGCCGCCGACGGCACCACCGTGGGCACCCCCACCACCGTCAACATGCGCGTGCGCGCCGACTGGGAGGGACGCGGTACCGGAGTCATCGTCGGGGTCCTGGTCGCCATCGTGGTGACCGGTACGGTGAGGACAGTACGACGAGGCCGCCGCACCGCTGTGGCCCCGGCTGCACAGGAGACGGCATGAGCATCATCAAGCGTGTACGGATCGGGCGATCCTCCTCCCAGGGGCGCAGCCAGGCCTCCCTGGCGCGCTCCTCGGCCATCATGGCCTCGGGGACCCTGGTCTCCCGCATTCTGGGCATGGTGCGCAACGCCCTGATCGTCATGGCGCTGGGCGCCACCGGGTCGGGGGCCGCCGACGCCTTCAACACGGCCAACAACCTGCCCACCTACCTGTACAACATGATGATCGGCGGGATCCTCAACGCGATCCTGGTGCCGCAGATCGTTCAGGCGCTGCGACGGCGCAACGGCGAGGAGGTCGTCAACCGCCTCCTGACCGCCGCGGCCACGCTCATGCTGGCGGTCACGTGCATCGCGACCGCGGCCGCGCCCCTCATCTTCACCCTCAACGCCAACTCCTTGGCCCAGGGGCAGTGGCGAGCGCTGTCCTTCGCCTTCGCGTTCTGGTTCATGCCGCAGGTCTTCTTCTACGGCCTGTACGCCCTGTGGGGGCAGGTGCTCAACGCCCGCTCGAGCTTCGGGCCCTACATGTGGTCGCCGGTGCTCAACAACATCATCTCGATCGCCTCGATCCTGTTCTACCTCCATATCTACGGCCGCTACACCGCCGGTGAAAGCGCAGAGGTCTGGGACTGGGGCCGGATCACCCTCATCGGGGCGACGACGACCCTGGGCATCGCGGTCCAGGCGCTGATCCTCTACATCCCCCTGGTGCGCTCCGGGTTCCGGCCGCGCATCATCTTCGGGGTGCGGGGCCTGGGGCTGGGCAAGACCGTCAAGGTGGCCCTGTGGGCGCTGGCCGGGGTGGGCGTGGCCAGTCTGAGCAACTGGATCACCTCCAACCTGGGCTCCTACGCGGTCACGGCCTCCGAGCAGCCCGAGTACGCGAACGTCATCGTGCCCTCCACGACCATGTGGCTCAACGCCTACCTGGTGTACATGCTGCCCCAGTCCCTCGTGGTCACCTCCATCATCACGGCCCTGTTCACCCGGATGAGTGAGAAGGCCGCGGCCGGGGACGCGGCCGGCGTGCGCGAGGACCTCTCCTTGGGGCTGCGCTCGGCGGGCGTCTTCACGGTGCTGGCCACCGCGGGCATCTGCGTCCTGGCCGTCCCGGCCCTGCAGCTCTTCACCCCCTCGATCTCCCTGCCCGAGGCCCAGGCCAGCGCCCCCATGCTCATCGCTCTGGCACTGGGCATCGTCCCGCAGGGGATCTGGTTCGGGACCCAGCGGGTGATGCTGGCCTACTCCGATACCAAGCGGCTGCTGCTGGCCGACGTCGTCGTCGGCGTCATCCCCGTGATCCTGTGCGTCCTGGCCTACTTCGTCGCCCCGGCCAACCACTGGATGACCTGGGCGGGCGCGGCCAACACGATCAGCCAGATCGGGGGCTGCGTGGTGGTCATCCCCATGATGCGCTCCCACCTGCCCAGCCTCGACGGCCGCAAGATCGTCACCACCCACCTGCGTCTCATCATGGCGGTGGCGCCCGCGGTCGTCGTCGGGATCCTGCTCAACACGATGCTCGGTGACATCGACGCCGACTCCTCCCTGGCCAACATGACCGCGGCACTCGGACACATCGCCGTGGTCGCCACCGTCATGTCACTCATCTACCTGCTGATGGGGCGCATTGTCCGGATCGAGGAGATCACAGTCGCCTTCCGGCCCTTCTCGCGGATCCTGTCCACGCTCGGTCGGCGTCTGCCCGGCGCCCCCGGGCGAGCGGTCCTGGCGGCTGCGGCCTGGTTGTCACCGGCGCAGCCGCAGACCCAGGCAACCGCTCAGATGGCGGCCGTCCAGACGCCTGCACCCCCGCCGCCGCCGGCTCAGGCGGCCTCAGGCCTCTCCGGTTTTTCAACGGGGACGACGGCGCATGGTGCTGTTGGCTACACCTCCGGGGGTGCTCAAGCGATTCCGCCCGCACCGCCGCCGCCTGCTCAGGCCCAGACCCGCTCCTGGGGACAGCCGGGTCAAATGGGGTCCCAGCCCGCAGCCGGCCACCCCTCGCAGGCCGCGGCGGGCCACCCTCACCACGGGCAGCCCGTCCAGCGTCTCGCACCGCCACCACCGGCACCCTCGCAGGCTGCGGCCGCACCGCCGCCACCGAGCGCCGATGCCGCAGCCGGCTCCTCCCACCACTGGCCCACCCCGGGGCACGTCCCAGCCGACGCACCCGGGAGTATCCCGCCGTCGCTGCCAGCCAGCATTCCCCCGTCGCGGGGGGCCACAGGGCGCTCCGCCACCCACTCGTCACACAGCTCTGCCCACACCGGCCACATCACCCCGGTCTGGAGCCCGCGGACAGTTACGATGGGGTCAACTGGTTCAGATGGACAACCATCTCAAGGAAGGAGACGCATGTCGGAGGCGACGCCGATCGGCAGTGGTCGCTACGGGCTCCTGGGAACGCTGTCCACCACCCTGCCGCGCATTGTCAGGCACCGTGGCGTCGACACGATCCTGGATCGAGACGTCACGATCCTGGTTCTCACCGACGCGACGCTTCATCGTGACAACGTCCTGGAGTCGGCCAGCAGGGCGGTCCTGGTCGAGGACCAGCGTCTCCAGCAGGTCTATGACGTCGAGCGCGCCGAACCCTCCGTCATCGTCACCGAGCCGCTGACCGGAAGGACCTTCTCCTCCTTGGTCTCCCGGGGCATGCCCCCGGCGCAGGCGCGCGCCATCATCGGTGAGACCGCGCAGGCGCTGGACGCCGGTGCTCGCCGGGGACTGCACCACCTCAACCTGTCGCCGGAGTCCATCCGCGTTCTTCCCGACGGTACGGTGAAGGTCAGTGGCCTGGGCATTGAGGCCGCCGCCCTCGATCTGGAGAGCCGGGTCGCCGGCCATGACCCGTCGGCCGCGGACCGTGCCGACGCCCGCTCCCTAGTGGAGATCCTGTACTACGGCCTGACCGGCCGGTGGCCGGGCAAGCGGCCGGGTATTCCCTCCGCACCTCGACTGGGCGGTGTCCCGGTCAAGCCCTCCACGCTCGTGCCGGGAATCGACCCGGTCCTGGACGAGCTGTGCGAACGCACCTGGAGCAGCCAGCCCCCCATCTCCGCCGCTGAGGTGGCGCGCTCACTGGGCACCTGGGACCAGGTGGCCGGCTACCACGAGTCCGGGCCGGCGCAGCGCCCCTCGTCCCAGCACCCCTCGCCGAGCGGCGGCGCCACTGGTGGCGGTGCCGCAGGTGCCTCGGCCGCCGTCAGTGCCGCGGGAGCCGGTGTCGCCAACGCGGCGCGCGGAGTCCTGGACCGGCTGCGGCGCAGCGGTGCGGGCAAGAGCACCACGGTCAGCGCACCGGCGGGGCAAACGGCACCCGCACCGGTTCAGCCGGAGCCGGCACCGTCCGTCGTGCCCACCGCCTCCGACACACCGGCCGAGCAGACTGCCGTCATCGAGGCGGCCTCGGCTGCCGCAGCACCGGCCCCGCAGGCTCCTGATCCGCAGCTGCCGGAGTCGGCGGCTGCGCAGGAGCAGTCCACCGACGACGTCTACGTCCAGGTCACCGGGCCGACGAACCCGATCCCGAACGTCCTGTCGACCGCCTCCGAGACCGTTCCCGGGCCGGCGCCGGTCCCGGCCGAGCCCTTCACCGGCAGCTTCCCGGCCTTCGATGACGATGAGGACGAGGAGATCGACCCCGAGGCCGCTCGCCGCGAGCAGCGCACGACCAGCTCGGTCCTGGTCACCTTCTTCCTCATGGTCATCGTCTTGCTCGTGGTGGCCAGCTACATCGTGTACCAGACGATCGGCATCCCCTTCGCGGACAAGGACCGCGCGGCCGCTGACACCGTCCCCTCGGCCAATGCCCAGGAGAACGGCGGCGGCGGACAGCAGCCCGCGCCACAGCCGGCTGAGGCCAAGCCCGAGATCGCCGGTGTCAACGTGGTCAACAACCTGAGCACGCAACAGGCCAACAACCAGCAGTACCTGGCTGACGGGGACACGAGCCACGCCTGGTTCTCCCACAACAGCAGCAGTCCAGAGCTGCTCCAGCCGATCGACATCGAGATCAAGCTCAAGAGCCGCGCCAAGGTCTCTGAGATCGACTTGCAGGGAACCAACGAGGGCGGACATCTTGAGATCCGCGCCACGGACCTCAGCAACGCAGGCGGCGGTACGGTCCTCGCCGAGGGCGCCTTCACCTCGGGAAGCACCACCCTCAAGGTCGACAACCCCCAGGAGGTCGACACCATCGTCATCAGGGTGACCCAGCTGCCCAAGAACAGTGATCCGACCGAGTTCCCCTACAAGGCAACAGTGACTGAGGTCACAATCAAATAGGACCTTCCCTGGGAACAGGCCGTACTGGTAACCAGTTACCTCAGGTAGCCGCGCACTGCGGCCCCCTATCCGCTCGTCAGGAGAGTCATGATTCACGACGTCGTCATCGTCGGCTCCGGTCCCGCCGGCTACACAGCTGCCATCTACGCGGCCCGCGCCCAGCTCAATCCGGTCATCCTGGCCGGTTCGGTGACTGCCGGCGGTGCCCTGATGAACACCACCGAGGTGGAGAACTACCCCGGCTTCGTCACGGGCATCATGGGCCCTGAGCTCATGACCCAGATGCAGGAGCAGGCCGAGCGTTTCGGTGCCGACATCCGCTACGAGGACGTCACCGCCCTCGAGCTGGAGGGCGACGTCAAGCGCATCACCACCTCTGACGGCGTCTACGAGGCCCGCACCGTCATCATCTCCACCGGCTCGGAGTACCGGCACCTGGGCATCGACGGGGAGGAGCGCCTCTCCGGCCACGGCGTGTCCTACTGCGCCACCTGCGACGGGTTCTTCTTCAAGGACCAGGACATCGTCGTCGTCGGTGGTGGGGACTCGGCCATGGAGGAGGCCACCTTCCTGACCCGCTTCGCCCGCTCCGTGACGGTGGTCCACCGCCGCGACGAGTTGCGCGCCTCGGCCGTCATGGCCAAGCGCGCCCAGGAGGACCCGAAGATCTCCTTCGCCTGGAACTCGCGAGTCGTCGAGCTCGACGGTGAGGACTCGCTGACCGGCGTCACCCTGGAGGACACCGTCACCGGGGACCGCCGCCGGCTCGAGGCCACGGGTCTGTTCGTCGCCATCGGACAGGTGCCGCGCAGCGAGCTCGTCGCCGACGTCCTCGAGCTCGACGAGGCCGGCTACATCAAGGTCGAAGCGCCTTCTCAGCGCACCCGCATCCCCGGGGTCTTCGCCTGCGGTGACGTCGCCGACCCCACCTACCAGCAGGCGATCACGGCGGCCGGGTCCGGCTGCCGAGCGGCCCTGGACGCCGAGCACTATCTGACCACTCTGCAGGCCTGAGGGCCGGCTGCCTCCACTCAGCACAGGGCGGAGTCGGCACTGCCGACGTCGCATCGCCGGCCCCGTCCATCCTGACTCACCCACCCACAACGTTCGAGGAGAACAATCATGTCCGAGGCTCTCGCCGTCACCGACGCCACCTTCGAGGAGGAGGTCCTCAAGTCCGAGGTGCCCGTCGTCATCGACTTCTGGGCCCAGTGGTGCGGCCCCTGCCGCCAGATGGCGCCGATCGTGGACGAGGTCGCCGCCGACTTCGGTGACAAGGTCAAGTTCGTCAAGGTCGACGTGGACGCCAACCCGGCCACGGCCCGCTCCTACGGCGTGCGTTCCATCCCGACCTTCGCGGTGGTGCGCGACGGCGAGGTCTTCCACCAGTTCGCCGGCTCGCGCCCCAAGGCCTCCTTCAAGGCCGAGGTGGAGAAGGTCCTGGCCTGAACCCGGGCCCTCCGCCCTGTCTTCTGACTCTCACGCATCGGTCCCGCCGTGCTGCCCCTCACGGGCGTCTCGGCGGGACCGATGCCCTGTCCCAACGGTTGTCTGATGTCTGGTTCCGTCGTCGGGCGGGCCGTCACCTCAGCGAGGCCGTATCTGACACCGCACCTGTCACCCGCCGTCACGGCCCCGTAGAATCGCACCGGATTCGCACGCGGCATCAGGTCATGCGACACGGCAAGAAGGCGGCACATGCAGCACACCCAGTACATCTCCACCCGTGGCCAGATGGCGGCAACGGGGTTCACGGACGTTCTTGTGGCGGGCCTGGCGCCCGACGGTGGCCTTGCGGTTCCCAGCCAACTGCCAGCCCTGAGCCCCGAGCAGATCGAGGCCTGGAGGCCCTTGGGCTACGCCGACCTGGCCACGGAAGTCATCGGCCTGTTCGCCACCGACATTCCCCGGGAGGACCTGGCCGAGCTGACCCAGGCCGCCTATGGCCCGCGGCGGTTCCCACAGCCGGTCGTCCCTGTCACCTGGCTTGACGAGGTCGCCGACGGCCTGACCCTCGTGGGCCTGTCCGAGGGACCGACAATGGCCTTCAAGGACCTGGCCATGCAGTTCCTCGGGCAGGCGATTCCCTATGTGCTGGCCAAGCACGGACAGGTGCTCAACATTCTGGGCGCCACCTCCGGCGACACCGGTTCGGCGGCCGAGCACGCCTTCAGGGGGCAGGAGGGCGTCAGCGTCTTCATGCTCTCGCCGGCCGGGCGTATGAGTCCGGTGCAGCGCGCCCAGATGTACACCCTCCAGGACGCCAACATCCACAACATCGCGGTGCGCGGTGTCTTCGACGACTGCCAGGCGCTGGTCAAGGCGCTGAGCAACGACGCGGAGTTCAAGGCCGCTCATCACCTGGGCGCCGTCAACTCCATCAACATCGGCCGGATCGCCGCGCAGGCCGTCTACTACGTGTGGTCCTGGCTGCGGGTCACCGACGCCGTGGAGGAGGGGCGCCGCGCCGGCTACCGCATCGACGTGTGCGTGCCCTCGGGCAACTTCGGCAATATCTACGCCGGCTTCCTGGCCCGGTCCATGGGGGTGCCGATCCGCCGCCTCATTCTGGCCACCAATGAGAACAACGTGCTCGAGGAGTTCTTCACCACCGGCATCTACCGGCCCCGTTCCGCGGAGGACACCCTGGCCACCTCCAGCCCCTCCATGGACATCTCCAAGGCCTCCAACCTGGAGCGCTTCATCTGGGCGCTGCTGGGCCCCGAGGTCTTCGTACAGCGCTGGACGGAGCTGGAGACCACCGGCACGCTCGACCTGCGCGATCAGCTCCCGCGCCTGCGCGAGGAGTTCGGCTTCGTGGCCGGCACGTCCACGCACGCTGACCGGCTGGAGGCCATCCGCAGCGTCAAGGAGCGCTCCGGCCGGCTCATCGACCCGCACACGGCCGACGGCGTCACGGTCGCTCTGCGCGTCATGGAGCCCGGTTTCCCCACACTCGTCATGGAGACCGCCAAGGCCGCGAAGTTCCCGCAGACGGTGGCCGAGGCGCTCGGGAGCGAGCCGGAGACCCCCGACGTCGTCGCTGATCTGCTTGCCCGGCCCCAGAAGGTCGAGACGATCGACAACGAGGAGGCTCCTCTGCGCGCCCTCATCGAGGAGCGGGCCCTGACCCGCTGACCGAGGTCGGCCCGTAGGGCTACTGACACCTCACCGCGCCGCGCATCGCACCCACGATGCGCGGCGCGTCCTTGTCCGGCGCGCGCGCCGTCCCAGCGATGAGGTGAGGAGCGTGTTTCACGTGAAACACCGCGGAATACTCCTGCCCCCGCCGACTGCTGAGCACGGCTGGGTCCGTGGCAGACTTAGGGCCACGGACGCATCAGTGGCGACCAAGGAAGGACCGCAGGTGAGTGAGAGCAGTAACCAGGTGAAGGGCAACCGACTCGACCCGTGGCTGGACAGCTATGCGGCACGAGCCCACGGACTGCGTGCCTCGGAGACGCGGTCCCTGTTCGCCGTCGCCTCCCGACCCGAGGTCGTCTCCCTGGCCGGCGGCATGCCCAACCTCAAGGACCTCCCGCTGGAGCGTCTGGCCGAGGCCACTGCACGGATGATCCGCGAGGACGGCGGCCGGGCGCTGCAGTACGGGAACGGGCAGGGACTGCCGCGGCTACGAGAGCAGATCACCGAGGTCATGGCCCTGGAGGGGATCAGGGCCGATCCCGAGGACGTCATCGTCACCACCGGCTCTCAGCAGGCCGTCGACATCATCACCGAGCTCTTCGTCGACCCCGGCGACGTCGTGCTGACCGAGGCACCCACCTACGTCGGCTCACTGTCGATCTTCGCGACCTACCAGGCCGATGTGCAGCAGGTGCCCATTGATGCCGGGGGCGTCGTCCCGGAGGCGCTGGAGGAGACGATCGTCCGCCTCGAACGCGAAGGACGCCGTATCAAGTTCTTCTACTGCCTCCCCAACTTCCATAACCCCGCCGGAGTGACCCTCGCCGAGGAGCGCCGTGGACAGGTCGTTGAGATCTGCCGACGCCACCACATCCTCATCGTGGAGGACAATCCCTACGGTCTTCTGGGCTTCGAGGGGCAGACCTACACCGCGCTCAAGACCCTCGCGCCCGACGACGTCGTCTACCTGGGTTCCTTCTCCAAGATCTTCGCCCCGGGTTACCGCGTGGGCTGGGCGGTGGCCCCGCCGGCCGTGCGGGAGAAGATGAAGCTGGCCTCCGAGGCGGCGATCCTGTGCCCGTCGTCGGTGGGTCAGTTCTCGATCTCCATGTACCTGGAGCAGTTCGACTGGAAGCAGCAGATTGTGGACTTCCGGGCCATGTACCAGGAGCGGCGCGACGCCATGGTCTCGGCGCTAGAGGAGTTCCTGCCCATGTGCCACTGGAACGTGCCCGACGGTGGCTTCTACGTGTGGGTACGGCTTCCCGAGGGACTCGACGCCAAGGACATGCTGCCGCGCGCGGTCACGAGCCTGGTCGCCTACGTCTCCGGGACGGCCTTCTACGCCGGCGGCAGGGCAGGGCAGGACCACCTGCGACTGTCGTTCTGCTACCCCGAGCCCGCCGAGATCCGTGAAGGGGTGCGCCGGCTCTCCGGCGTCGTGACCCGCGATCTCGAGCTGCTGAGCCTGTTCGGGCCCACCCACAGTCCCCATCCGTCCGAGGGCGTCCACGCGCCCGCACCCGACCAGATCTGAGGTTGACGATGAACCAGTCTCCACTCCGTATCGCTGTCCTCGCCGGCGGATTGAGCCATGAGCGCGACATCTCCCTGCGCTCGGGGCATCGCGTCGCCCAGGTACTCAAGCACCTCGGGCACACCGTCCTCGTCCTGGACATCGACGCACGCACCATTGGATCGCTCAAGACCTTCGGGCCCGACGTCGTGTGGCCCTTGGTTCACGGCGGCCCCGGGGAGGACGGGGGGCTTCAGAATGTGCTCATCTCCCTCGGACTGCCGTATGTCGGCACGCACTCCGACGGCTGCCAGCGGGCCTCATTCAAACCGACCGCCAAGGCGAGTGTTCGCACCGGCGGAGTGATTACTCCTGATTCATTGACGCTTCCACAGTCCTATTTCAGTCAGCTGGGGGCCCAGGAGGTTCTCACCGTCGTGGCGGGTCATCTGGGACTTCCTGTCGTAGTGAAGCCGCATCAGGGGGGCTCCGGACTTGGTGTCTCCTACGCATCGACGGCGGACGAGCTGCGCTCCGCGATGGTGGCGTGCTTCGCCTACGACGAGCGCGCCCTCATCGAGCGCTACATCGCCGGGACGGAGCTGGCGGTCTCCGTCGTCGACACAGGAGAGGGGCCACGCGCACTTCCCCCTGTTGAGGTCGTCACCGACGGGCAGTATGACTTCGATGCACGGTACAACCCGGGCCGTTCGGAGTACTTCGTGCCGGCTCGGCTGGATGAGGCGGTCATCGAGAAGGTGAAGAAGACGGCTATCACGGTTCACACCACTCTCGGGCTGGGCAATCTCTCGCGCACCGACCTCATTCTCGATGACAAGGGGACTCCGTGGTTCATCGACGTCAACGTCATTCCGGGAATGACGGAGACCTCCCTGCTGCCCATTGCCGCAGAGGCCGAGGGCTCCTTGGACGACCTGTATGACGCGTTGGTGAGGAACCCACTGGTTCATCCGTAACGCCGGCTCTGTTTCACGTGAAACGGTGGCTCCACTCCTATTGAGTGGAGCCACCGCTGTACTCATTGGACACTTCACAGGGCGGCAAGCGGATATCACCATCAGTGCCTTCTTCTCAACGACGCTCCATCACGAGTAACCGGAGGGGCTGCGCTTTCACGTGAAACCGGATGCGGTGTGCGTGTGTCATCGCCCTGGTGAGACACGTCTGCCGTACGGTCATCGAGGCACACCGCTCTCGGAACAGGGCAGGGGCTGGCGTTGCTCGGACCGGCCTCAATGTCCCGTCAGAACGATCAGTGCTGGCATCGTAACGGCAGGACAGAGCATCGGGACATTCGGAATCCTCAGCGTTTCACGTGAAACCTGCTTATGAGCTTCCCGCTTCTCGTGCTGATGAGGGGGTTTACGGTTCCTTCGTTCGAGGAACGGCGTGCTTTGAACGCAAGGCGCTGCCGCCCTCGTTGATGTGCTTCAAGTGCAACGCACGGCAAACAATGCTGCCCACCGGGTCACAGGTATGGACGTCATTGCCCATACCCAAGCGCTAGCCGATCGGGAGATGGAGCACGCAAGCTCAACGCAACGCGATCATGTTTCACGTGAAACCAGACGTCAACGGTGCCACTGACCAGATCAGCAAGTCTCAGCCAGGTCCACGGCGCACGGGCCCTTCTCCCATTCAGTATGTCGTCGTGTGCCGTTGAGAGACCGTGTGGCGCGCCAGAAGCGCGGTAGCGCATCCGGTCTACCCAGCGTTGCGATGAGGCGGGCCGCACGGCTGCTACAAGGAGACGCGGGAGTAGGCGGCTTCAGACGAGCAGGACACGAATCGGCTCTCATCGTCAGCATGGGGCAATGCCACCGGCGAGGTCGACGCAGAGCCACGTAGGACTCGCACTGGCACCCGCAACCGACTACCGATACTGCGTCCATTTGTTTCACGTGAAACCTGCTGTTGGCTGCGGCCTTATTCGATTCCTGCGCAGACGGGCGTCAGCTTCATGGCGGGAGAGGGGGCCGATGCCAACTGAGACGGTGGCCCCTATGCGGGTACGGCCCGGCTCAGCCTGACACCCAACGGTTCCCATAAGGGACAGCCATCCCCGGGGTAGGGGTACTCCAAGCCAGCAAGCGGCGTCCCAATAGATCGGTTTCGGATGGAACACGCTCATGTATGACAGCCCCGGCTCCATACCCTGGAGCTAGCCACCGTAGCGCGTGGCGCGTTACTGGTGGTCGATGACGACCGCCGTTTTCTGCCCCTCCTGCCCTGATAGTGGGTGGCCGAACCAGCGAGGATTCCCTGCCGGGTAGGTGGGGAGGGGTGTCGAAGGCCCCGGAGGTTCCTGTCTCTGTCAATGAAGCCTGACGAACGAGCTCAACACCGATGGCCTCCGGTATCTGGAGCGGCCACTCCGCCTCTCCCACACATCGGGTCGATGGGCTGGCCCGCGACACCCTTCATGACCTCTGATCGATCACCACGTATTCCAGACTGCCGTTCTGAAACGGAGCGCTCCGCGTACCCTGTTGATCTCGCGGTTTCACGTGAAACATGCTCCGCATTGCGTTGGTGTAGCGTCAGCACAGTCAGGGCTCCGCTGTACCGTCTCCGCTGTCATCCTCATACGCCGATGCGGAGGCGGTGCAATCACAATCCAAGTGAACGAGTCGAGTAGTCTGCTGCACGGCTCCGTGCCCAACACTGACTATAGGCACATGCGATCAGGAGCATGACCGACTTCTGTTCTTCGCGTCGGAACGTGTGCGGGACCTTCGCATCGTACTCATCGCTCGGGGACGAGCGGTACCTCCCCCGGGGGAGGCCTGAGCATCCCGTTCCCGCACGCCAGGATGAACCCTACGAGCATTGACGCGACACCGCTGGCCCAATCCGGAACGAGAGCGCTCTTCAGCGACTTACGGCGGTTTCAGGTGAAACCGGCTCACAGCCCCCAGGAAGTGCACACCATGCCTGCCCCTTCAGTGCGGCGGTACACGTCGTGACGCTCGGATTCGCTGTGCTTCCCCAATGCACGGCACTCGATCAGCACCTGCCAAAGCAAATGTATCTTCCACACTCTTCCATCTCAGCACAATTCCTTCCATCCCTTCGGACGCGACGTACTCGACAGCCGACCTCCAGTATCCACATAGCAGCGGCGTCCGGCTCGTCCTCACGTGCTACAGCACATGACGGGTCTCCCTCCAGGAAGGAGAGTCCATCAGTCATCAACGCCATCCGGCAACTTGACGTCACGGACCCAGTCCTCAGTTCCGTCTGCAGAGTCTTATGGAACACTCCCGGCGGAGGCTTCGCCATTGGTTTCACGTGAAACCAGCCTCAGTCCCAGAGAAACGGCTGCCATGCCGCCCACGCCAGTCAGGCAGCGCACGTTGTCTCACTCAGACTGCCGTGCTTCTCCAACAGACGTCACTCGATCTGTCCCGCCCAAAGCGGATGTATCTGCCACGTTCATCCGCGGCGGCAGTAGGTCGCATCCCGTCGGGCACGACGTATTCAACGGGAGGCCGCTACCGGGCACTGGGAGGCGGCATCACGTTGCTTCTCACGTGCGACGGCATACGCCCTACCTGCCTCCGAAGAGGGAGAGGGCATCACGTCTCATCAGCAGCTTGAAGTCACAGCTTCTGCGCTCGGTGACGTCTGCAGAGTCTCACGGAACATTGCCGTCGGACGCTTCACCATTGGTTTCACGTGAAACCGACTCGCAAACACGGTGCGGGCGTCATGGCAGCGCCGACGTCATTCCGCGGTCCGCTCTCCCAGCATAGGTAGGCACGGCGCTCCTCTTGGCCGTGCCTGGCACGCTCATGACGCCTGCGAGTAGTAGCCTCACCCATGCCTCAGCACTGCGCCACGATGCATCACTCCACCCTTGACGCCGCGCTTGGTGCGCCGACAGATGCGCTACAGAGGACGTGCGCAACACGAGCAGTCTTCACTGTTGGAATGCGAACCGATGCCTCCCCCGGGGAAGAGACTGCGACGGCATCACCGACCACTCATCTGCTACATGCGCACGCACCACGTCGACTAGAGACCTCGACGAAAGCCATCCCCGATCGACCCTCTTCTGGTTTCACGTGAAACCAGCGATCACGAGTATTCGGTATGAGTTCCCCCGTGTACATTCCTCCGCTGTTGGTGGCCGACACACTGAGGTCAGCATGGCCCCGCGATCGGAGTCCCACCGGGAAGCGGCATTCTTCGGCCGCCAATCTGCTTGGCCACAACAACGCAGTGATGCCCAGCAGAGCACTACCCCCTACCCCACGGGGAGGGGGAAGAGCTCGCCTTTTGGTTTCACGTGAAACCACGGGGACCCCCAGTCTCCCCGCTACCGTCGGAACCGACGTCCCGGAGCAATCAACGACGCATAGGCTCATAACGACGTGCTCATCACTTCAGGACCCACCGCCCCCGTTCTTGAGACGCTGACGCGGCGAACATTGACCGTGTCTGCGTATCCATGCGAGAGCAGCCCCACGTCAGTTTCGAGCGGACCTAGCAACGACTCTGAAGAGGACGTACGCGTACAGCCTCATCCGCGTCATCGCGCATACAACGCCGCGAGGGAGGCGTCGTGACTCCGCGCTCTTTGCATACGCACTCTCTATCGCCGCCTGAGAACCACATCGACCAGTACCACTACGCTTCGATACGGTCGCGCCACACATCGGTAGGGATGAAACCGCCACTTCCCGTGTTTCACGTGAAACCTTGGGAGTCCCAGGATCTGTCTGTTGCTGCTCTCCTCACTTCTGAAGCTCTCCTCGGATAGGAACGCGGGGTGCTTGTTTGTCATCTGGGGACAAGCCAACGAAGGCGTCTGGCGAAGTATCGGCATTCAAGGAGCTGGCATCAACCCCGCTTCCACACCCCGAACCCGAAGCGACCGGTGGTTTCACGTGAAACCGAGGTCGTATTCCAGCGACGCTCCCTTCTCACTTTGCCCACGGAACCATGATGGTCAACGCTGCGGGCACTAAGCCGCGAGCTTGATCGACCCTGCGGAGTCATGGTGGCCTGGCCCGGCGTTCTCAGCTGGGGGTCGACCGCACCTTCCCCTACTTGCCCCCAGACTTCAGCACAGAGGCGCGAGGCGGACGGTAGAGGCCGGTTCCGACCCCCTCCCCAGGTCGACCCACTCTGCGAGTAGCGAGAGGCATTGGTCAGGCCTCGTGCGTGCTTCACGATGGTTCCAGGCAACGCCCCAACCAGCGGCTCGGTTGTCACGACACCCGACATTCTGGCGCGTCATGCATCCGCAACCGTTCCGCCTCAACTCATCAAGCGTTCGCCGGTATCCACGTACCTCAGCTATGACGGACAAGTCGGTATTCACATGTTTCACGTGAAACCTGGGCTGACACAATCACGTTCGGCACCGTGAGTGACACCCTGAGTTCACCCCGAACCATTGGATCACCGGTGAGTGCCACCGTGTTTCACGTGAAACACGACTGTCGACCCATCCACAAGCCCCCATCAATGGCTATTCAGTAAAGACGACGGTGGGGCCGAGACACTGAGTGTCTCGGCCCCACCACGCTCAAAGGATCAGAGCAGGCTATTCCTCGTCAAGAGACGTTCCCGGCGCCAGCGCGTCGACCAGGCGAGCGAGGTCCTCATCGCCCGCGAACTCAATGGTGATGCGCCCCTTCTTCGCTCCACGTGTCACCTTCACACGAGTGTCGAAGGCATCGGACAGCCGGGTTGAAAGCGCCGGGAGAGGAGTGCTCCGAGCACGCAAGACCCTCGGCTGGTCCGGTCCCGGCTCAGGCTCCTCATGCAGCGCAACCAGCTCCTCCGTAGCACGCACCGACAGCCCCTCCGCCACCACGCGCTGAGCCAGTCGCTCCATCTCCGCCGCATTGGGAAGACCCAGAAGCGCACGAGCGTGTCCTGCAGAAATGACATTCGCAGCAAGCCTGCGCTGCACCAGCGGCGGCAGCTTCATGAGGCGCAAGGTGTTGGAGATCTGAGACCGAGACCGGGCAATCCGCTCGGAAAGCTCCGCATGAGTGCACTGGAAGTCCTCCAGCAGCTGCTGGTAGGCCGCAGCCTCCTCCAGAGGATTGAGCTGAACACGATGCAAGTTCTCCAGCAACGCGTCACGCAGCAGATCGACGTCGTCCGTATCCCGAACGACCGCCGGAATCGTCTCCAGCCCGGCTTCTTTGGAAGCGCGAAGACGCCGCTCACCCATAATGAGCTCGTACCGAAGCTCCTCTCCCGGAGCAGTCGGCACCTGACGCACCACAATCGGCTGCAGCAGACCCACTTCTGCAATCGAGGCTGCCAGTTCCGAGATGTCCTCTTCATCGAAGACCTGACGGGGTTGACGAGGGTTCGGGTGGATCAGCTCCACCGGAATCTCAGCGAAGCGGGCACCCGGAACGGGAACAAGCTCATCGGCGCCTGTATCCGCCGTCTTCTCCTCGGCATCGGTCTCGTCGGGCGCCTCGGTTCCAGCATCGGCCGAGGCCGCCGTCAGGTCCTCCTCGGTCCTCTCCTTCTCGGCATCGGAGTTCCCGTGATCGGCAGCCTCAGGCTGCTCCTCCTCCGTTTCACGTGAAACCTCGGGGACCACGGGCGTAGATTCCGGTTGAGGAACCAACGTCGAAGCGCTCTCCTCCTGGACGTCTTCAACCGTCGAGGCCTCATGCAAAGGCTCCTCCACCACAGCGGGGACTGCCTTCGTTGCCTTCTTAGTTGCTCGCTTCGGCGCGGCCGACGCACTCCGCTTCGCTGAGCCGGCGGATGACGACTTCTTCGCGGTCTTCTTCTCCGTCACCTCCGCATCAGTCGTCGAATCCGGCGTGGTTTCACGTGAAACCGGCTTCTTCTGCTTGTTCTGAGCACCGGTCTTGGATGCGGTCGTGGATCGAGTCGAGCGACTCTTGGATCCACGCTTCCGCTGAGACGGAGCCAGGAGAGTAGCGGCCAGATCGCGAGTACTGCGCGCCTCGGCGGCCGACTCAGGCTCCGGAGCGTCATGCGTGGCCTGGGAAGCCGCATCCTCATCACGCGACTCGTCCTTCCGGGAGTCGGGGAAGAACACATCGGAAGGACGAGACGCAGCAGGTACTTTCTCCTTCTGCGCCTCGGGAATCAGCGCCTGCAGACCTCGTCCCAGTCCGCGCCGTTTCTGAGCCATCAGGCTTCCTCGCCTTCAATTCGGGGAGCGCCCCGCAGAGCGACCTCACGAGCCATTTTCTTGTACGCAATTGCGCCGGTGGACCGGGGATCCCAGAACACCACAGGAGCACCGAAGGAGGGGGCCTCGGCAACACGGATGGAACGCGGCACCTTGGTGTCCAGCGTCGCATCAGGGAAATAGGAACGAACTTCGGACTCCACCTCACGGGCCAGGGTGGTGCGTCCGTCAAACATGGTGAGCACAATCATGGAGACTCCCAGTCCCGGATTGTGAATACGCGCGATCCTGTCAATGGAGCGCGTCAACAGGGCGAGGCCTTCGAGAGCGTAGTACTCGGCCTGCATCGGAATAAGCACCTCGTCAGCAGCGACGAAGGCGTTGATCGTCATAATGCCGAGGCTCGGCGGGCAGTCGATGATGACGTAGTCGAGGGGCTCCAGACCATCCGTTTCACGTGAAACCAGGTAGTCCACCAGCGCACGCCGCAGACGTGACTCACGCTCAGCAGTGGAGATGAGCTCTATCTCCACCGCAGCCACGTCAATAGTCGCAGGCACACACCACAGGGACTCGCAGAATCGCGTCTTGGCGACGACATCCTTGATCGGCATGGCGTCAACGAGGACGTCGTAGATGGAGGCGCTGTCCTCATCATGCTCCACCCCCAGTGCCGTGGAGGCATTACCTTGAGAGTCGGCATCGATGAGCAGAACTTGCAGCCCACCTTCAGCTAAAGCCGCCGCAAGATTCACCGCGGTCGACGTCTTTCCAACGCCGCCTTTCTGATTGGCGACTGCGATGACACGAGTCCGCTCGGGATGTGGGAACTCTCCACCCGCTACCTCGTCTAACGCGAGGTGCTCGGCCTGGAGCTGATCGAAGATAGACGATCCGGACAAACCTGCTTCTCCTCGGACGGCGACCCAACAGCCCGAGCCAGTCGGGCAGTTACGAGTCTACGCGAGCAGGTCGATCCTTACGCGTTACACCGAACGCGCGCCGTATCTCAACGGCTCTTCGGGCGGCGAATCTCAACCACAGCCGTTGTTTCGTCACCGGCGGTGACAACCTCATGAACGACAGCGACTGATAACTTAGCCTTCTTAATAACATACTTGGCGTCGTCGACCTCATCCTGCGCTCGCATCCCCTTGAGGGCGAGCAGGGCACCCCCCGGTCGAAGCAAGGGCGCCGTCAGCCGCACAAGCTTGGACAGGTTCGCCACTGCGCGAGCCGTCACCACGTCATAACGGTCCTTGATTTCCTCGGCCCGGGCCCGCCGGATGCTCACATTGTCCAGGTCCAGTTCCTCGACGACGTCGGAGAGCCACTGGGTGCGCCGCTCCATCGTCTCAATGAGCGTGACGTCGAGGTCGGGGCGCAGCAGCGCGACGACGATGCCGGGGAAGCCGGCCCCGGATCCCACGTCGGCCACGCTTCCCCGGGCCGGCAGGAAGGGGACCACGGCCGCTGAGTTGACGATGTGCCGGGTCCACAGGCGGGGAAGCTCGCGCGGCCCCACGAGACCGCGCAGCTCACCCTCCTCAGCGAGCATCTGCGCGAAGTGCTCCGCCGCGGAGAAGGAGACCCCGAAGATCTCCCGCATCTCCGCCGTCGGCTCCTCCACCTGGGCCCGCTGCTCCTCACTCATGCTCAGGCCTGCTCCGAAGCGGAGTCGTCAGCCGCGTCCTCGGCGTCGTCGTCCACGCCCTCCTCATCGGCGGGCAGGACCACGACGTAACGGTGCGGCTCAGCGCCCTCGGACTCGGAGACCAGTCCGGCGGCAGCGACGACGTCGTGGCACACCTTGCGCTCGAAGGGGTTCATCGGCTCGAGGCTGACGGCCTCTCCCGAGGTGAGGACCTTGGTGACCGCCTCCTGGGCGACCTTGGTCAGCTCGGTACGTCGATCGGCGCGGTAGCCGTTGATGTCGAGCATGAGCCGGGAGCGGTTGCCGGTGCGCGCCTGCACCGCGAGGCGGGTCAGCTCCTGAACGGCCTCGAGAACCTCCCCGTCGCGTCCAACGAGGTCGGCGAGCTCGCGCTCGTCACCCTCCTCGGAGGCGACCACGGCAATCGAGGCGCGCCCGTGATCGATGTCGATGTCGATGTCACCGCCCAGGTCGGCGATGTCGAGGAGCTCCTCGAGGTAGTCGGCACCGATCTCGCCCTCCTCCTCGAGGCGCGAGACGGTGTTGCTCACGGGGCTGCTCACTGCCTCATCCGCCGCCTGGTGGGAGGAGTCGTTACTGTGCTGCTCGCTCATCATGTCATCCGTATCTGTGATGGGAACCGGGTTATCTGGCCGCTGAACACGTGTCAGCGGTTACGCTTCTTCTTGGCCTGGGCCTTGCGTCGGGCCGCCGCCTCGCGCCGCTGACGGGCACGGCGCTCATAACGACGTCGAGCGATCTCCTCATCGCTGAGGCCACCACTCTTGGACGAGGTCGAGTCCTTGTCCTCGTCGGCGTCCTCGAGCTGCTCGACATCGGAGTCGTCGGCGAAGGCCTCACTGCGGGACTCGCCCTGACCGCCGGACTTCTTCTGCCGGTTCTTGCGCACCGGCTGCACCCGCTGACCTCCGGTGCGTCCCTCGGCCTCGGCCTTGGCGATCGCCTCGGCTCGCTCCTCCTCCTCCAGGGAGGGCAGTCCCTTGCGGGCCCGCTTGGCGTTGATGCGGGCGCGGTACTTCTTCTCGGCCTCGCTGCCGGGGGCGGGCATGTTGCGGATGGTGAAGAACTGCTGGCCCATGGTCCACAGGTTGGAGACCACCCAGTAGACGAGCACACCGATCTGGAAGTTGACGCCGGAAACGGCGAAGATCACCGGCATCACGTACAGCATCATCCGCTGGGAACGGATCATGGGGTTGTCGGAGTTGAGGGAGTCCGTCGACATGTTCTTCATCGACAGCTGCGCCATGGTGTACCACTGCGTCACCGACATGATGATGATCATGGCGACCGTGACGATCTTGACCTGCGTGTCGGAGCTTCCCAGGAAGGAGGAGGACAGGCTGGCGCCGAAGACGCTGGAGGCCTGGACCTGCTCGGCCAGCTGCTGCGTGAGCGGACCGATCGAGGGGCGGCCGTACTTGCCGGTAGCAACGGCACCCAGGGAGGCCAGCACCCGGAACAGGGCGAAGAAGATGGGCATCTGCACCAGGATCGGCAGGCAGGAGGCCATGGGGTTGGTCCCGTGCTTGCGATAAAGCGCCATCATCTCTTCGTTCATGCGCTGGCGCGACTCGGGATCCTTCTTGCCCTTGTACTTGGCCTGAAGGGCCTGCATCTCGGGCTGGAGGAGCTGCATCCCGCGGGAGGCTCGGATCTGCTTGACGAACAGCGGCATGATGAGCAGCCGCACCACGATTGTCAGACCGATGATGGACAGCACCCAGGCAACACCCGGTCCGTCGGGGAAGCCGATGAGGACCAGGGCCTTGTGGATCGTGACCATGACCCAGGCCACGGCCACCTTGAGCGGCCACAGCAACGTGTCCATCCGTACTCCTTGTATGAGGGTTCTCGTGCGAGAGGTATCAGTGTGGGCTCAGAGCTTGAGCCGGCGTCGTGACCGCCGGTTCAGCGGCTTCGGTCAGGGGTCCTCGACCGTGAACCTCGGAACGTCACGGGGATGGTGATATCGCCACTGCCCCTTGTCCGGAACATGGTCGACTCCACCGCGGGTCAACGGGTTGCATCGCAGCAGACGCCACAGGGCCAGCAGCAGGCCCTTGATCGGACCATGCACCTTGAGCGCCGTGACGGCGTAGGCCGAGCACGTGGGGTAGTAGCGACAGGAGGCCGGCAGGGCGGGCGAGATGAAGCGCTGGTAGAAACGCACCGGAGCCACGAGGACTCGCGTCAGCCATCCGCTCATCGCTACGCCCGCAACCGGCCGGCTCACCGCCGGTGCCCTTCAGCTTGACGCTCCCGGCACCGGCTCAGAAGCCGATCCAGGTCACGTCCCAGGGTGCTGCTGTCGGCGCCGTCGGCACCCGCCAGTCCGCGCACGACGACGCGAGCTCCCGGTTCCAGGGAACCGACCCGCTGCGCCATGAGGGCTCTGACCCGGCGCTTGACGCGGTTGCGGCGAGTGGCCAGCGGGACCTGCTTCTTGGGCACGACGACGCCGACGAGAGCCGGGGAGTCATCCCCTCTCCCGCCGGCGTGGTAGTGCACGACCAGCCTGCGGTTCCCGCAGCGCGTACCCCGACGAATCGCGGTAGTGAAGTCCTCACCCCGCGCTAATCGGTGCGCCGCGCCGAGCACCTCAGGCGGCGAGGCGAACGCGGCCCTTGCGGCGCCGCGAAGCGAGGACGGCGCGGCCTGCGCGGGTGGACATGCGCTTACGGAAGCCGTGCACCTTGGCACGACGACGGTTGTTCGGCTGGTAGGTCCGCTTGCTCACGGGCTTAACTCCTGCTTGAGGTGATCGGAACAGTGCATCGCGAGGTTCGCGGCACTGTCGCTCGTGCGGCTGCCCCATGGATCGGGACCTGACTCCGCGCGAACGTCTGCAACAGCCTACGTTTGGCCCTCTTGCCGGTCAAACGAATGTGGCCGACTGTGACCACTGTGACCGGTGGCGTCATCCACATCCTCTCCACACTCCGTCCACAAGCGGGGTCGTCCGTGTCCACGGCTGTGGGAAGGACTCCGTCCACACCCTTGCGGATATGTGGATAACTCCTGGACCTGCTCACACCTCCTCGAAAGCCCCGTCAATGACGACACATGTGTCATTCCGCGGGCTCTCAGCAGATCATCCGGACCATCGATACCTACTGTTTTCAGAGTTTATTCTGAACGTTATCTGTGAGGCATCGCTCGGTGTGTCCCCAGGTGTGGACAAGGCTGTGGAGAACCAGCATGATGGGACGCCTGGTCAAGACCTTCCGGTTCGCCAGTTCCACACAACCCTGTCATCATCGACACAGGGCCCCGGCCGGCGTCGGTCGGGTTGCAGTCACCGGGTTCACCAACCATGCCGATCAGGAGTCCGTCGTGCCCGACGCCGCCAATACCAAATGGCTCTCAGCCCTTGAGGTGCTCTCCAGCTCCGGAGAACTGGGGCAGGGCAAGATGTCCATGATCCGCATGACCCACCTCATCGACGTCGACGGCACGCTCGTCCTCGTCGTCGGCTCGGCCTTCGCCAAGGACATCGTCGAGCAGGCACGTGCTCCCATCAGCGCTGCCATCACCCAGGTCTGGGGCCGCCCCATGCCTATGGAAGTCACAGTCGACACCTCCTCGGAGGCCTCGCGCGCACCGATGGCTCCCATGGCTCCCGAACCAGTCAACCTGACGACCGTCGCCCCCGCACCGGCATCCTCCCCGTCCCCCTCCGTCCCACCCCAGCCGTCGGGGCCCTCCGCCGTGCCTGCTGCACCCGCTCCACCGACGGTGCCCGCCTACGGCGAGCAGCTCGCCGAGCCCTCGCCCTACTCGGCGACCGCCCCCTCACCGATGCCTCACTCCCAGGCCTCCGCCGCCTCGGCGCCGTCGACCATGTCGGGTTCCCTTCCCGGCAGGTCGGGACTTCCCGGCACCTACAGCCCCGGGGGCACCGGCCCCCAGAATCCCACCGGGCTGCTGACGCCCACCGCGGCCCACGACGTCTCCCAGCTCAATCCGAGATACACCTTCGACACCTACGTCACCGGCTCCTCCAATCGCTTCGCCCACGCCACCGCGCTGGCCGTGGCCGAGGCCCCGGCCCGTGCCTACAACCCCCTGTTCATCTACGGCGGCTCCGGCCTGGGCAAGACGCACCTCCTGCACGCCATCGGCCACTACGCCCAGACCCTCAACCCGGGGATTCGCGTCAAGTACGTCAACTCCGAGGTCTTCGTCTCCGACTTCATCGCCTGCGTGCGCGACGGCAACCAGGACGACGGCCGCATGGAGGGCTTCAAGCGCCGCTACCGCGAGGTCGATATCCTCCTGGTCGACGACATCCAGTTCCTCCAGGGCAAGGAGTCGACCCTCGAGGAGTTCTTCCACACCTTCAACTCCCTGCACTCCTCGGGCAAGCAGGTGGTCCTCACCTCCGACCAGCCCCCCAAGGCCCTCGGTGGGCTCGACGAGCGCCTGCGCTCCCGCTTCGAGTGGGGCCTGCTGGCCGACGTCCAGCCCCCGGACCTGGAGACCCGCATCGCGATCCTCTCCCGCAAGGGCACCGCCGAGGGCCTCGACCTACCCTTCGACGTTCTGGAGTACATCGCCTCACGCATCACCACCAACATCCGCGAGCTCGAGGGCGCCCTCATCCGGGTGACGGCCTTCGCCTCCCTCAACAAGCAGCCCGTCGACCAGACCCTGGCCGAGATGGTCCTCAAGGACATCATCTCCGACCCCGAGGGCCAGGAGATCACGACCTCCCTCATCATGGCGCAGACCGCCGACTACTTCGGCATCACCATCGATGACCTGTGCTCGGCCAACCGCTCACGCACCATGGTCTCGGCCCGCCACATCGCCATGTACCTGTGCCGTGAGCTCACCGACCTCTCCCTGCCCAAGATCGGGCGGGAGTTCGGCGGGCGCGACCACACCACCGTCATGAGCGCGGACAAGAAGATCCGCACCCTCATGGCTGAGCGGCGCTCCACCTTCAACCAGGTCACCGAGCTGACCAGCCGCATCAAGCAGGCCGCCCAGTCACCCGCCTGAGCCGACGAGGGGACGCATCATTCACGCGACTGACAGATGTGGTCCGGTAAAGGTGCTCGAAGGCGTGGACGGGACTGGCGGGAGCGCCGCGAGGAACGAGCGGCGCGGATGGTTGCCAAGAGTGCCTTCACCGGACCACGGCAACCGCAGCTGTGGACGGTGCTGAGGAGGGCACGTGGAGGAGCGAGCGTGTCGCTGTGGAGGTAGCGCACCCCCGCTGTGGAATGACATGAATGTCATTCGCTCTCTCCACCGAGACGGTGCCTGACTCACCAGAACCACCCACGTGTCATTCCCCAGCGTCACTGGCGTCATGACGGCGAAAAATCCTGTTATCCCCAGCATCCACACGTGCTACTACCCCTACAGATCTAGATGACAAGAAATCGCGAAGCACGATCGGCCAACGGGACCGGACCAGGCCCCGGGCGCTTGTCATTCGGAGAGGCTCATGGGATGAGCATGGGTGATCGCTGGTGACAGGGTGGCTCCCACGGACTACCGTCTACACTCTCGACCCAGGACTGCGTTCCCAGCGACGCCGTTCCCATGACGACTGTCCGCCGGCGACCTGCCGGCACCACGTTTTTTTCTCGGCTCAGTAGTGCCACGACGCCTACCGGCCGACCGACCACGATTGACGGAGGCACCTACCGTGAAGCTCAGGGTTGACCGAGACATCCTCGCTGAAGCCGTCACCTGGACTGCACGATCCGTGCCCGCCCGCCCGCCGGTACCCGTGCTCGCCGGAGTCAGGCTGGAGGCCAAGGGCTCCAGCCTCGTCCTGGCCTCCTTCGACTACGAGGTCTCCGCCCACTGCGAGGTGGCCGCCGACGTCGAGGAGGACGGCGTCGTCCTCGTCTCTGGACGCCTCCTGGCCGATATCGCCAAGGCGCTGCCGAACAAGCCCGTCGACCTGGAGGTCGAGGGCAACAAGGTCGCCGTCTCCTGCGGATCGGCCCGCTTCTCCCTGGCGGCCATGGCCGCCGACGACTACCCGGCGCTGCCGGTCATGCCCGCCGTCGCCGGCACGATCGACGCCCACGACCTGGCCCGCGCCGTCGGACAGGTCTCCATCGCCGCCTCCCGCGACGACACCCTGCCGCTGCTCACCAGCGTCCAGATCGAGGTCGAGGGCAGCTCGCTGGTCCTCATGGCCACCGACCGCTACCGCCTTGCCATGCGGGAGCTGACCTGGTCGCCGTCCAACACCGAGCTGTCCACCACGGCCCTGCTCAAGGCCCGCACCCTCTCCGACGTCGCCAAGTCCCTGACCTCTTCCGGAGACGTGACCGTGGCCCTCAGCAGCGATTCGGCCGCCTCCAGCCTCATCGGCTTCGAGGCCGGCGGCCGGCGCACCACCTCCCTGCTCACCGACGGCGACTACCCGCCGGTGCGCCGCCTCTTCCCGGAGTCCACCTCGATCCACGCCACCGTGGGCACCGACGAGCTCATGGCCGCCGTGCGCCGCGTCAGCCTCGTCGCCGACCGCTCCACCCCCATCCACATGTCCTTCACCCAGGGCAACCTGGAGCTCGACGCCGGACAGGGCGACGACGCCCAGGCCACCGAGCAGCTCGTCGCCCACCTCGAAGGCGACGACATCTCCACCGCCTTCAACCCCGGCTACCTCCTCGACGGCCTGGGCGCCCTCAACCAGCCCTACGTCCGCCTCGACTTCACCCACGCCTCGAAGCCCGCGGTGCTCACCGGTATGGACTCCATCGGGGGCACCGAGGACTCCTCCTTCCGCTACCTGCTCATGCCGATCCGCTTCGGGGCCTGAGACCCGACGGGGCATGTACGTCTCTGACCTCTCCCTGGACGACTTCCGCTCCTACCGCAGCCTGGTGCTGTCCCTGGAGCCAGGCCCCAGCGCCTTCGTCGGTTCCAACGGGCAGGGCAAGACCAACCTGGTCGAGGCCATCGTCTACCTGGCGACTCTCTCCTCCCACCGGATCGGCGCGGACACCGCCCTCGTCCGACGGGCGGCACCGGGGCAGGCCCAGCCGGCCGGCGCCGTCGTGCGCGCCCGGGCCGTCCACGGGGAAAGACCCAGCGTCCTGGAGATCGAGATCATCGCCGGCAAGGCGAACCGGGCCCGCCTCAACCGGGGCGGCTGCCGGCCCCGCGACCTGCTCGGGGTGCTGCGCGCGGTCGTCTTCGCCCCCGAGGATCTCTCCCTGGTGCGCGCCGAGCCCGGGGTCCGCCGGGGCTTCCTCGACGACCTGGTCGTCACGCTGCGCCCGGGCCTGGCCGGGGTGCGCGCCGAGCACGACAAGATCCTCGCCCAGCGCGCCAGCCTCCTGAAGTCTGCGCGCGCGGCCCGCTCCTCGACCTCCTCCATGCTCTCCACCCTGGAGGTCTGGGACGCCCAGCTCGCCGCGGCGGCCGCCCGGCTCATCGCCGCCCGGGTCGACGTCGTGCGGCGCCTGCGCCCCTGGGTGGCCTCCGCCTACGAGACCGTCTCCGGGACCTGTGGGCAGCGCTCCCGAGCCCAGATCGCCTACCGCTCGAGCCTGCTGACCCATGAGGGAGTCCCGGAGCCCGACCCCCACGACGAGACGGCCTGGCTCGCCGGCGAGGAGACGCTCCTCGATGAGACCGCCCTGGCCGCGCGCCTGGAGAGCGCCATGGGTGAGCTCCACGCCCGCGAGATCGACCGCGGCGCCAACCTCGTCGGGGCGCACCGCGACGACCTGAGTCTGTTCCTGACCGGTCTGCCCGCCCGCGGATTCGCCTCCCACGGCGAGCAGTGGTCCTTGGCCCTGGCACTGCGCCTGGCCTCTTACGACATGCTGCGCACTGACATCGACGCCTACGGCGGGGACGGCGAGCCGGTCCTCATCCTCGACGACGTCTTCGCCTCCCTCGACGAGCAGCGCCGTCGCGCCCTGGCCCAGATGGTCGCCGGCGCCCAGCAGGTCCTGCTGACCGCCGCCGTCGACGACGACGTCCCCGCCGAGCTCGCCGGCGCCCGGTATCGCGTGGCCGACGGTGAGGTCACCCGTGGCTGAGCCGTCCGCGTCCACCGGCGATGGCCCACTGCCCGACGTCCTGGCGCAGCGGGCCCTGACCCGCCAGCGCGCCCAGGCCTGGGAGAAGGGCGACAGCCGCGTGCCGGCCCGCCGGCTGCGCGAGCCGGCCGGCGGTTCCGGGGGCAAGGACGCGCAGCCGGCGGCGCCCTGGGACCAGCGTCGCGAGCTGGCCCGGGCCCTGGGACAGAACCCCGACGATCCGGCCGACCGCGGCCCCGGACTGGCGCGGGGACGCGATCGGCCCGGCCCCACCCCCTTCGACCCCCGCACCGGCCAGCGCGAGCTGCGCCGCATGGTGGCCGACAACGGCTGGGCCGGAAAGCTCGCGGTGGCCGGCGTCGTCGCCCGGTGGCGGGCCATCGTGGGCGATCAGGTCGCCGAGCACTGCACCATCGAGTCCTTCGACGCCGGTCGCATCACCCTGCGCGCCTCGTCCTCGAGCTGGGCCCAGCAGCTGCGGCTCCTCCAACCCACCATCGAGGCCAGGATCGTCGAGGCCCTGCGCTCGGGGCCCGGCGGCCGCCAGGCCGGAGGGATCAGCACCGGCGACGCGGTGGAGCTGCGGATCCTGGGGCCGGCCGGCCCGACCTGGAAGCGCCGCGGAGTCGGCCTGCGCGGCACCCGTGGTCCGCGCGATACCTACGGGTAGCGGGGGCGCGGGTATCATTGTCAACGCACCGGCCGCGGCCGTCGTCGTGGGAAAGACACGGTTCGGGCGCCAGGAATCGGGCGGCGCGCCGATCCACGCGGGACAGAGGTGACCACGGGCACGCCCCCAGCTGTTCACGGCACAACGGTTCACGGGCCCATCTACGCTAGAATGCGGTGAAACCGCCCAAGGTGCGCCCAGGACCGTCCTGATGTACCCACCTACGTGTGCGCACGATCCTCCTCAGGATCGTCGTGTGAAGGGGCCGGACGGAGACATCGGACCACTGAGGTCCCGATGCGCACAGATTGAGGAGCAACTGACACGTGTCTGACCAGGACGCCACTGTGAATCACGATTACGGAGCCTCGGACATCACCGTCCTCGAAGGGCTCGAAGCGGTCCGGAAGCGCCCCGGCATGTACATCGGTTCCACCGGTGAGCGGGGCCTGCACCACCTCGTCTACGAGGTCGTCGACAACTCCGTCGACGAGGCCCTGGCCGGCTACTGCGACCACATCGAGGTCACCATCCTGGCCGACGGCGGCGTGCGCGTCAGTGACAACGGCCGCGGCATCCCGGTCGACGAGCACCCCACCGAGCACAAGCCCACCGTCGAGGTCGTCATGACGATCCTGCACGCCGGCGGCAAGTTCGGAGGCGGTGGCTACGCCGTCTCCGGCGGTCTGCACGGTGTGGGCATCTCCGTGGTCAACGCCCTGTCCACCCGGGTGGACACCGAGGTCCGCCGGCAGGGCTTCGTGTGGCGCATGTCCTTCGCCGACGGCGGCCGCCCCATCACCGAGCTCGTCAAGGGCGAGGCCACCGACTCCACCGGTACCACTCAAACCTTCTACCCGGACCCGACCATCTTCGAGACGGTCGACTTCGACTATGAGACGCTGCGCCGTCGCTTCCAGCAGATGGCCTTCCTCAACAAGGGCCTGCGCATCACCCTGACCGATGAGCGCCTCGGCGTCCAGGACGCCGGCGACGAGATCGCCGGGGACGACTCCGCCCCCGACGCCCCCGAGGTCGGCTTCCGCACCGACTCCTACTGCTACGAGCACGGCCTGCGTGACTACGTCGCCTTCCTCAACAAGTCCAAGAAGGCCGAGCTCATCCACCCCGAGATCATCGACTTCGAGGCCGAGCAGTCTCTGGGCGAGAACCACTCCATCAGCCTGGAGATCGCCATGCAGTGGACCAGCGCCTACTCGGAGTCGGTCCACACCTACGCCAACACGATCAACACCACCGAGGGCGGCACCCACGAGGAGGGCTTCCGCACGGCCCTGACCACCCTGGTCAACAAGTACGCCCGGGACAAGGGCCTGCTCAAGGAGCGCGACGACAACCTCACCGGTGATGACATCCGTGAGGGGCTGACCGCCGTCATCTCCGTCAAGCTCTCCGAGCCGCAGTTCGAGGGCCAGACCAAGACCAAGCTCGGCAACACCGAGGCACGCACCTTCGTCCAGCAGACGGTCTACGCCCAGCTCGGCGACTGGCTGGACTCCCACCCCGGTGACGCCCGCGCCATCATCACCAAGGCCTCCCAGGCCGCCGCCGCGCGTCTGGCCGCCCGCAAGGCCCGCGAGGCCACCCGCCGCAAGGGCGTCCTGGAGTCGGCCTCCATGCCCGGCAAGCTGCGCGACTGCTCCTCGAAGAACGCCGCGGACTCCGAGATCTTCATCGTCGAGGGAGACTCCGCCGGTGGCTCCGCCGTCGGCGGCCGCGACCCCGAGCACCAGGCGATCATGCCGATCCGCGGCAAGATCCTCAACGTGGAGAAGGCGCGCCTGGACCGGGCCCTGTCCTCCGACACGATCCGCAGCCTCATCACCGCCTTCGGCACCGGAATCGGCGAGGACTTCGACATCGCCAAGCTGCGCTACGGCAAGATCGTCATCATGGCCGATGCCGACGTCGACGGCCAGCACATCGCCACCCTCTTGCTGACCCTCCTGTTCCGCTACATGCGGCCCCTCATCGAACACGGCCACACCTACATCGCCATGCCGCCGCTCTACCGGCTCAAGTGGTCCAACGCCGAGCACGAGTTCGCCTACTCCGACGCCGAGCGCGACAAGCTCCTGGCCGCCGGACAGGAGCAGGGCCGCCGCCTGCCCAAGGACGGCGGGATCCAGCGCTACAAGGGTCTGGGCGAGATGAACGACCACGAGCTGTGGGAGACGACCATGGACCCCACCACCCGGATCCTCAAGCAGGTCACGCTCGATGAGGCGGCCGACGCCGACGAGACCTTCGCGATCCTCATGGGCGACGACGTCGAGCAGCGGCGCTCCTTCATCCAGCGTAACGCCTCCGACGTCCGCTTCCTGGACATCTGAGCGGCACCGAGCCACACGTGAAGCGCCGGCCCGCGGCTGGCGACCTCCTCTGAACACGAAGGAATCCTGTGAGCGACGAAGTTGAAGAGATCATCGGTGACGAGGGAGCGACGAACGCACCCGCCCCCGAGCGCATCCAGCCGGTCGACCTCCAGATGGAGATGCAGCGCTCCTACCTCGACTACGCGATGAGCGTCATCGTGGGCCGGGCCCTGCCCGACGTACGCGACGGGCTCAAGCCGGTCCACCGCCGCGTCCTGTACGCCATGTACGACGGCGGCTACCGCCCCACCGCCTCCTTCTCCAAGTCCTCGCGCATCGTCGGCGACGTCATGGGGACCTACCACCCCCACGGCGACAGCGCCATCTACGACGCCCTGGCCCGCCTGGTCCAGTGGTGGTCGCTGCGCTACCCGCTGGTGGCCGGCCAGGGGAACTTCGGCACCCCCGGCAACCTGGGGCCCGCCGCCCCCCGGTACACCGAGTGCAAGATGGCGCCCCTGGCCATGGAGATGCTCCGGGACATCGACGAGGACAGCGTCGACTTCCAGGACAACTACGACGGACGCAACCAGGAGCCGGTCATCCTGCCGTCGAGGTTCCCCAACCTCCTGGTCAACGGCTCCGAGGGTATCGCCGTCGGCATGGCCACCCGCATCCCGCCGCACAACCTGCGCGAGGTCGCCCGCGGAGCCCAGTGGTATCTCGAGCACCCCGACGCCTCGCGTGAGGAACTGCTCGACGCCCTCATCGAGCGGATCCCCGGACCCGACTTCCCCACCGGCGCCACCATCCTGGGCCGGCGGGGCATCGAGGACGCCTACCGCACCGGCCGCGGATCCATCACGCAGCGGGCCGTGGTCAACGTCGAGGAGATCCAGGGCCGCCAGTGCCTCGTGGTCACTGAGCTGCCCTACCAGGTCAACCCCGACAACCTGGCCGACAAGATCGCCCAGCTCGTGCGCGACGGCCAGGTCACCGGCATCGCCGACATCCGTGACGAGACCTCTGGGCGCACCGGTCAGCGACTGGTCATCGTCCTCAAGCGCGACGCCGTCGCCAAGGTGGTCCTCAACAACCTCTACAAGCGCACTCAGCTCCAGGACAACTTCCCGGCCAACATGCTCGCCCTGGTCGACGGGGTGCCGCGCACCCTGAGCCTGGACGGCTTCGTGCGCCACTGGGTCGCCCACCAGATCGACGTCATCGTGCGCCGCTCCCGCTTCCGCCTGCGCAAGGCCGAGGAGCGCCTCCACATCCTCGAGGGCCTGCTCAAGGCCATCGACGCCCTCGACGCCGTCATCGCCCTCATCCGGCGCTCGCCCACCACCGAGGAGGCCCGCACCGGCCTCATGGGCCTGCTGGACGTCGACGAGGCCCAGGCCGAGGCCATCCTCTCCCTCCAGCTGCGCCGTCTGGCCGCCCTGGAGCGCCTCAAGATCCAGGAGGAGTCCGACGAACTGCGCGCCCGCGTCAAGGACCTGCGCGAGATCATCGCCTCCCCGGAGCGCCAGCGGGGCATCGTCTCCGACGAGCTGGCCGAGATCGTCGAGAAGTACGGCGACGAGCGCCGCACCCGGATCGTGCCCTTCGACGGCGAGATGAGCATGGAGGACCTCATCCCCGAGGAGGACGTGGTCGTCACCATCACCCGCTCCGGCTACGCCAAGCGCACCCGCACCGACTCCTACCGCTCCCAGCACCGCGGCGGCAAGGGCATCCGTGGGGCCACGCTGCGCGAGGACGACGTCGTCGACCACTTCTTCGTCACCACGACGCACCGCTGGCTGCTGTTCTTCACCAACTACGGACGCGTCTACCGCGCCAAGGGCTACGAGCTGCCCGAGGGCGGGCGCGACTCCAAGGGCCAGCACGTGGCCAACCTCCTGGCCTTCCAGCCCGGCGAGGAGATCGCCCAGGTCATGGAGCTCCAGGACTACGACCAGGCCGACTACCTGGTCCTGGCCACCCGCCGCGGCCTGGTGAAGAAGACCCGCCTGAGCGAGTACAACTCCAACCGCTCCGGCGGCGTCATCGCCATCAACCTGCGCCAGGACGACGAGGGCAACTACGACGAGCTCGTCTCCGCCCGCCTCCTGAGCACCGGGCAGGACCTCCTGCTGGTCTCCCGCGCCGGCCAGTCGCTGCGCTTCCACGCCGACGACGACACCCTGCGCCCCACGGGCCGGGCCACCAGCGGCGTCACCGGCATGCGCTTCCGTGAGGACGACTACCTGCTGGCCATGGACGTCGTCGACCCCTCCTGGCAGGACGCGGACCTGTTCGTCGTCACGGAGGGCGGCTACGCCAAGCGCACCAACGTCGTCGACTACCCCGTCAAGGGCCGTGGCGGTCTGGGCGTCAAGGTCGCCAACCTCGTCGAGGCCCGAGGCAACCTCGTGGGCGCCTTGGTGACCGACTCCGGGGACGAGGTCCTGTGCATCATGGCCTCGGGCAAGGTGGTCCGCTCCGCCGTCGTCGAGGTCTCGCGGACCGGTCGGACCACGCAGGGCGTGACTTTCGCCAAGCCCGACGCCGGAGACCGCATCATCGCGGTGGCCCGCAGCACTGAACGGGACATGGAGGAGGCGGTCGATGCCGCCGATAGCGCCCCGAGTGCCGACTCTGCGGACTCCACCGACCAGGCCCAGGCTCTCCAGGCCCCGGAAGGTGACACTGACGACTCTCCTGCGGACTCAGCGGCGGACACGGTAGCGTTGGAAGACAACGAGAGTGAGGTCGAAGCATGAGCCAGCCGGTTTCCATGTCCCCTGACGGTGGGCAGTCCGCAGGTGCCGCATCCATTGTGGGTGGCGCGGATGCCTCCGGCAGCGCGTCGGGCGGCAAGAGCAAGAAGAGCAAGAAGACCATCGCCGGGCCGCGCCGCGTGCGTCTGGCCCTGACCCGGGTCGACCCCTGGTCAGTGATGAAGGCGAGCTTCCTGCTCAGCTTCGCCGCGGGCATCATGCTCATCGTCGCCACGGCGGTCGTGTGGTTCATGCTCGACGCCATGCATGTGTTCTCCACCATCGAGGAGCTCGTCAAGACGGTGGCCGGTGAGCGCTCCAACACCTTCTCCGCGATCGTGGCCTACCTCGAGCTGCCGCGGGCTCTGGCCGTCTCCACGATTGTCGCCGTGGTGGATATCGTGCTGGTGACCGCTCTGACCACGCTGGGCGCCTTTCTCTACAACATCACCGCCACCCTCGTCGGTGGGATCCATCTCACGCTTGCGGACGAGTGATCGGATTTGGTCTGCGATAGCCGGACAGGTTAATCTTCTCCGGTCGCAAGGGCCTATAGCTCAGTTGGTTAGAGCGCATCCCTGATAAGGATGAGGTCGCTGGTTCGAGTCCAGCTAGGCCCACCGTCCGCGGTGAGACGATGAGGAGGTTTCATGAGGAACCGTGCAGTCGTATCAGCCGCGGTCTTTTCGTTCCTGGCCGCTGCGGGTTATGCCGCGTGGCTCAGGTTCGAGGCGGCCCGTATGGAGCGGGCCGCGTGGGCCGAGGTCACCGACCCCGTTGACTAGCAGTTGACGGAACTGGTGAGCATTCTCCCTAAGGGGCCATGGCGCAATTGGTAGCGCACCTGCTTTGCAAGCAGGGGGTTACGGGTTCGAGTCCCGTTGGCTCCACCACTGATTTCTCATACTCCCCGCTCCCCGAGATGGGCCATGATGGTGGTCCGCCTCGGGGATTCTCTCGTCGGTACAATGTGTGCCGGAGGTGACCGTGATGGATCCGGTGTCACTGGCGACCGGAGGGCTGTTCTTCTCATGGCTGGCGCATGACCTCGAGGAGCTGGCCACGATGCCCGGCTGGACGCACCCGCTTTTCGACAAGGTTCCCTTCCTGCCCGAGGACATCCGAAGTCACGGCTGCTCGCGTGAGCACGTCTACCTGGGGATCGGTCTCATGGGTGTCGTCATGGCTGTTGCCTCCATGGACGGCTACCGCACCCGTGGACGCTCGCCCGTCTACCAGGCCGCGCTCTATGGCTACGGCATGCACACCTTCAGCCACCTGGGCACAGCGGTCCTCGCCCGGCGCTACACCCCGGGAGTGGCGACGGCGCTGCCGGTCGTCCTGCCCTTCTGGATCTTCGCGAAGCGGACGCTGCGAGCTCACGGGGTTGAGGTGCGCCCCCACCGGTGGGTGATCCCCGCCTTCCCAGTCATCGCCGGCACGGCACTGGGCGGTGCGTACCTGGTGACGACCGGGCGGTCGGGAGGACGGCGCCAAAAAGTCAAGTGACCTTGACGCAATGGCAAGGTTGCTTTATCATTCTGGTTGTGGTCAGGGTTGATCCGGTCAATCACCGGCAACCGATCCGCTTCATTGTCTCCATTGACGGAAGGCAGCCATGACTATCGAGCGTAAGGCGGGTCTTGCCTACTCCATCCGATTCAGTGTTGGCGCTGTTCTGTACTCCGTTGGAGTTCTGGTCGGCCTGAGATGGGCGCGGTCCATGGAAGGCGACCCGCGCCGATTCGCCTTCGCACTGCTTCCCATGGTTGGTGTTGCCATCTGTGCGTGGGCAATGATGCGTTTAGCCCGGGAAGCGGATGAGATGCAGGCGCGCAAGGTGATGGAAGCGCTCGTCATCTCTGCAGCGGGGACGGTCATCACGTCGATGGCATACAGCTTCTTGGAGGAGGTGGGGGCTCCTCGCGTCAGCCTCATATGGGTCAGCGCTCTATGGGCCTTCTTCTTCGGTGTCGGGATGCTGTGGTCCACCTGGCGGTACCGTTGAGGAACGATCTCAAGGTGCTGCGTGCCCAGCGCAGCTGGACTCAGGCCCGTCTCGCCGAGGAGCTGGGTGTCTCCCGTCAGACGGTCAACGCCCTGGAGGCCGGTCGCTACGACCCCTCCCTGCCCCTGGCCTTCGCCATCGCGCGCGTCTTCGGCCTGACCATCGAGGAGATCTTCTTCCCCGATGACGAGGCCTCCTAGGATGAGCACCGTGAGCCGCATCGTTGACATTCCGCCCCCGAGGCGAGGACGTCGCGAGCTCGTCGAGGACACCGGGGTGCGGCTCGGCCTGCACATCAAGTCGGCCGAGCAGGCCATGATGGCCGCCAAGACCGAGGCCCTGAGGCGCTTCGGCCTCACCGTGGCCCAGTACGCGGCCATGCTCTCCCTGTACTACGTGCCCGAGCAGTCCTCGGCCCAACTGGCCAGGGCCGCCGCGGTCACTCCGCAGACGATGGCCACCGTCATCGCCAAACTGGAGCAGAAACGACTCGTCACCCGCCATCCCTCCTCCGACCATGCCAAGGTCCTCATCGCCTCGCTCACGACCGAGGGTGAGGCCCTGCTACTGCGCGCCGACAAGGTCGCACGCCGCATCGAGCAACGTATGGCCGAGTCCTTCACCGCCAAGGAGCGTCAGCAGCTCACCGAGATGCTCGGGCGCGTCACCTCCCTCCTGCGCGACGACCTCATCGCCGAGTAGCGGCCGAGACATCGACGATCACTGCTGTCTCGGGCCCACGATCCCACTGGCTCAGCGAATCGCAACGGGGCTGCTCCGTGTCATGTATCAGATATCTGATACTGTGTTGGCGACTGATACAGGAAGGTGTTGCTCATGAAGGCCATGCAGATCGTCGGCTTCGATGGCCCGGTGTCCGGGTTGCGGTACCAGGAGGCTTCCACCCCTGAGCCCGGACCGGGTCAGATCGCTGTGGATGTGGACCATGCCGGCGTCGGCTACGTCGAGGCGCTCTTCACCGAGGGACTCGTGCCCATCGACCTGCCCTGGACCCCTGGGCTGGAGGTGAGTGGCCGAGTCCGTGCCCTCGGAGACGGGGTTGATGGTTACCGGGTCGGGGACGCCGTTGTCGCTCTGACCATCACCGGGGGTGGCGGCTACGGGCAGGTTGCCGTGGCTCCCGCCGAGCTCGTGACGCCTCTGCCCGCGGGCCTGGACCCGGTCCTGGCCGCTGCGGTTCCGGCCAACTCGACGACGGCGCTCGTCGCCCTGGAGGAGATCGCCCACCTGCGCCGCGGCGAGAGCGTGCTGGTCCACGCCGCCGCCGGTGGCCTCGGATCGCAGATGGGCCAGGTGGCCCGACTGCTCGGGGCGGGCCGCGTCGTCGGCGTCACCCGCAGCGAGGCCAAGCGCCAGGAGATCCTGGACCTGGGTTATGACGAGGCCTGGTTGACCGAGGATCTCGCGGAGGCCGACCCCGCCCAGTTCGACGTCGTCGCCGACCCGGTGGCCGGCCCGGCCCGGCTGCGCAGCCTCGACCTGCTGCGTACGGGAGGACGGCTCCTCGCGCTGGGGGACGCCTCCCAGGAGCAGGACCAGCAGGTGAGCACCACGTTGCTGTGGCTGCGGGGCATTGGCGTCATCGGCTTTAACCTCGGGGCCTTCAGCCAGGCGAACCCAGGACTCGTCGGAGGCCACCTGAGGCGCGCGGTGGAGCTCGTGGCCTCCGGAGAGCTCCGTGTCCACGTCACCGACCGCCTCTCGATCCAGGAGGCCGCTCAGGCCGTTGCCGCGGTGCGCGCGGGAACCACCACCGGCAAGATCGTCTTGACCCACTCGCAGGACTGACGACCCGTCCAGGTCCGCAAGATTCGTCAGTGAGCTCTGGGCGCCATACGGGCATCATGGAGCGCATGAGAGAAACGATCGGCTCCTTCGACGTCATTGGCCTGCCTCTTCGGACGTCGAACCGAGAGGCGGCCCGAACCATTCCTCCTCACTGGCGGGCCGCTGCCGACGCTGGGCTCCTCGCACCCGAGAAGCCCAGCGTCGGCCCCGGCATCTATGCGGTCTACACCGACTACGAGACTCCCGGTGACGATGTCGACGGTGTCTACACCCTCGTCATCGGTAGGCGTATCGAGGGCGGAGGTCCGGTTCCCCCTGGCCAGGTGACTGTGACGATCCCGAACTCCACTCGCGACATCGTCACGCTGGCCGATGCTCGGCCGGAGAGTGTCTATGACGCGTGGGTGGATGTCTGGGCCCGCAAGGACCTGACCCGTGATTATCGTGCCGACTACGAGTACTACGCTACGGACGGCTCGATCCACCTCTCCATTGGGGTCCTTTCGGACGCATGAGGGCTGAGCAGTACCAACGCCAACTCGACGTTGTCACCGACTACATCTACGCGCATCTTGACGACGACCTCAGCCTGGAGACCCTCGCTCACGTCTCCGGGTTCTCCCGCTATCACTGGCACCGCATCTACCGGGCGGTGCGCGGGGAGACGGCCGCTCAGACCGTACGCCGTCTCCGTCTGGAGCGGGCTGCCGCCATGCTCACAGAGACCTCGTGGCCGGTGGAACGGATCGCTTGGAAAGCCGGGTTCACCGGCACCGAAGTGTTCAGTCGAGCCTTTCTCCGCGCATATAGGACGACTCCCAGCCGATTCCGCATCGGTGGACGCCCGGCATCGATCGACTCACCAGTGACGAGTTGTGGTTCAGGATCGACGTCGTCGGTGAGTCAGGACCCGGGGTGGGCGGTTCGTGTGGAGACTTGCCGCGGCTATCGACTTGCCGTATCCGAGCACCGTGGTTCCTATATGGATATCGGCCGAGCCTTCAGCCGAGTTAGAGACCGTGTGGGCTCAGGGAGTCTGATGGTTGCCATCTATGAGGACGATCCCGACGCCGTTCCCCCGGCTGATCTGCGCTCGGCGGCTGGAACCGTCGTCGACCCCGGTACGAAGATTCCCCACGGCCTTGCTGAGAGGATGGTGCCGGACGGACGGTACGCGGTCCTGCGTTACATCGGCCCGTACTCGTCGATGCATGCCGCCTACCGGTGGCTCTACGGTCAGTGGCTGCCGAACTCGGGCGAGGAGCCGCGAGACCATCCGATCATCGAGGAGTACCTCACCGACCCGGCGATCACCCCGCCTGTCGACGCCGTCACCGACATCCTCCTGCCGCTCCTGTGAGGCATCCGGCCTGATGCGGTTGACGCCGATGGGCCGCAGACACCGTGGTGTCTGCGGCCCATCACGTGCGTCCCGATGGTTCGCTCAGGTCATGAGTCCAGTCATGAGTCCAGGGCCCGCCGGCGTCGGTAGGCCTGGACCATCATGGCCGGCACCGTGATCCCCAGCACCGCCCCTCCGGCAATGAGGAAGGTGTCGGCCGCGCTCCCTCCGGTGAAGGGGATGGCGGGCACCGCCGACTTGCGGTTGGAGATCTTGCCCAGCGCCACGACCTGCCCCTGGGAGGAGATGGTGATGGTGCGGGGGGTGGCGTCCAGGACGTAGCCGACCGGCGGCTTGGTCTCGACGAGCCGGTAGGAGCCGTACCCCAGCTCTGCCAGCTTGAAGGCGCCGGGGTTCGCATCGGTGTCCAGGCCGCCCTGGGCGCAGGTGCCCACGCAGTCGGTGATGCTGCGGGCCTGGTCCGGCTGGGGCCGACCGTTGGAGTCAAGGGGAATCAGCGACCACTGGGCACCCTTGATGGGGTTGCCGCGCTCATCGGTCTTGGTCCAGGTGGCCGACCCCTTGATTCGGGTGTTGGTAACTTGACCCAGGTCGAGGGTGGGGGTGTCGTCGTCGGTGCCCGCGGCCGGCGCCGATCCGTCCAGGGTCTTGGTCAGGGTGGTGGAGGACAGGTGGTAGCCGGCCGGCGCCTGGGTCTCGGTGATGGAGTACTCGCCCCAGGTGAGCCCGGAGACCCTGAAGAACCCGGCACGAGGGTCTTGGTCCACCGAGCCGTTGGGGCACGTGGCCTTCCCACCGGTGACGACGCAGTCGGTCACCTCCTTCCGACCGCCGTTGAGCGCCGGGGAGGCCAGCGTGAACACGGTCCCCGCCAGCGGGTTGCCGGCGTCGTCGACCTTGCTCCAGACGACCTGACCGGGCTGAGCCGTGTTGACCATCGTGCACTGCATCCACTCACCGGTGGCCAGATCCAGGGTCTTGGAGGCGGAGTTGACCGTCGACGACGGAGTCCTGATATCCGAGTTCGGGTGTGGCACGCAGGAGACCGTGGCCTTGTACCCGGCCGACTTGGGCGACGACGAGGATTCCGACAGCACCGTCTGGCCCTGGGGCAGGTAAGCGGAGTCGAAGCCGCCGGCGCCTGAGGCGGTCTTACCGCGCTTGGGAGTTGCCGTGAGCGTCCAGTCCTTGGCGGACAGGCCCAGAGAGCCGGCCGCGGTGTTGTCCACCTGCTTGGCCAGGGACAGGTTGGGCAGCTGGACCTGCACCTGGTGGTCCTCGACCTCACCGTTGACCGCGATGCCAGTGGGCTGAGGATCCTCGGCTTCCCGCCCGTTGGGCGGGGCGCCGGTGATGCGCAGACGCATGAAGGTGGCCGCACCGTTGCCATTGATGGTGCTCCGCTTGGCGTCCTGGGGGACGGTCCAGGTCACAGTGGCCTTACCGGCGCTGGAGCAGGAGGTCACTGCGGAGCGCTCACCGGCGGAGAACACGCCGTCCCGGTTCCAGTCCACCCAGCCGGCGATCTTGGTGTTGCTGCCCGAGCAGGTGATCTCCTGACTCCACTTCTGGCCGATATCGGTCCAGATGACGCGGTCCCAGTTGGCGGGCAGGGCGTCCTCGTCATCAATATCCGTGGTGTTGTCCCTCGAAGCGTCAGCGGTGTGGGTGATGCTGTCATCGTGGTCCGTCAGGGCACCCAGACGCACGACGGCGGAGTTCGTGGTGGCCACGTTCCCCTGGTCCGTTGCCGCACTCAGGTTGTACCAGTCTCCGGCGTCGCCCTCATACGGTGCCTTGCCGCGGGCGATGTTGCGCTCTCCGCTGTCAGACAGCTCCCCGCCGCTCCAGACCGGCTGGAACGCGCTGCCGGCGACGCCGTAGCTCTCAGGCGCGTCGCCGTAGTCCATGTAGGAGACGACACCGAAGGCGACGGCGCCTCGACCGCCTCCGTGGATCTCGACGTAGCCGGTGCGCATGTTGCTCAGCAGCATGACCGAGGAGGGGCCGTAGCCGTTGGGAACCTTGGCGCTGCACTCGGCGTCGTCTGGGCGCAGCTTGATACCGGGCCGGTTACCAACAGGGGTGGACACGGAGACCTTGCCCACGACGGAGTTCGTGATGCATCCCGGTGTCCGGGCGCTCTCCAACAGGCGGTACGTGACGTCTTGGGAGGCGACGTAGGGGATCGGGGAAACGGAGATGTACTCCTTCTGGCCGTTCGGGATGTGCCAGCTCGAGGCCTCGGCGTCGGCGACGACCATGCCCTCCATCGGAACTTCCACCTTGTTGGGGAGGTGTTCCAGCTGGCTCTTCGCGGGCTGGGAGGCGGAGGTCACCAGGTAGGCGTTGCACTCGATCTGGAACTGCTGTGTGGAGGAGTCCCTCAGGTTGGCAATGCCCAGAGGCAGGTTTGATGAGGTCGCATAGGGCTTCTTGGCGACCCCGGCGGTGTAGTTGGTGCCGTCGTTGTACAGGTGAGACAGACCGTCGCCCATCCAGTTACCCGGTCGGTAACCAACACTCAGACCCCGGTCGGTGGGCAGCCCCGTCTCGTTCTTTCCCACGGCAGTGGTGTGCACATTGGACAGGGTGCATCGACTGGTGCGCCACATATCGCCGGAGATCCGCGAGGGAGTCGACCAGACCACGCCGGTGCTTCCATCGGGAAGGATCCTCGTGCCTTTCCCGGGCAAGGTGTTAGTCATCTCGGTCCAGTCGATCCAGTCGATCACCTGGGTGTATTTTCCCGATCCTCCGGCAGGATTTCCGTGAATGGCCTCAGCTGGGGGAGCCGGGAGCGTCGCCGTGCCCAATGCGGCGGCAACCAGGGCAAACGTCGAGATGGCGGCACCGCTCCTTAGTCTCTGACGAGACTGGCGTGAGGGCTGACGTGACGACGTCAGTTCCCGCCGGTGTGAGCGGACAAAGAATCGGCGAAGCATGAAGCGCTACCTCAGTTTTAGGGTCATGGGCCTTGACACGGTAGCATTAAGGAATTCCACAGAGAATCACGGTGAGATTCCTGCAACTCAACAGCAATCAATATCACGGTTGAGTGTCGCCGATAAATTTGGGTCGCTGGTCAGAAAGTGATGCATTAGTATTCTTCCGGTGCGCTCATTGTACGTGCGCTCATTGTGCGGGCAGTGGTTCTCGGGCAGTGGTTCTCGGTTCTGTCTGCGCTGAGGCGATGCCGCGAGGAGTCGCTGAGGCAGTGGGGTGAAGGGCTGCGCCCTCGGACGGGACTGCTTAGGATAGGTAAGGCTCAGTCACCGCCCGGTTGCAGAAGGATGAGGTCATGTCACAACCATGGGAGATCTACGACGCGCTTCTTGACGGACTGCCCGACGACGTCGTCGTGCGCACGGCGGGCCAGGGGCCCCGCTGGAGCCGTGTTCTCAACTCTGCCGGCGGTGTCGGAACGGCCTGGACCATGGATGTGCGCAGCCGCCCGGCTCTCAGCAACGGGCCGTTCGAGGGACGGCCGCTGCGCGACGTCGGCGCCCTGGCGAAGTCCTGGAACCTGGCTGAGGCCAGCATCGGCCAGGCCGCCATCAACTCCTGGTACTCGCGCGAGCAGACGGCTGCGGACAACGGTTTCGAACCCACCGGGGAGGGGCTGACCTGGCGCCAGGTCTTCGACCCCTACCGGGAGATGATCGTCGGCAAGAGGGTCGCGGTCATCGGGCACTTCCCCTTCGCCGAGGCCGCCCTGGCCGGCGCCGGCGAGTACATCTGCCTCGAGCGCAACCTTCAGCCCGGCGACTGGCCGGACAGCGCCTGCGAGTACGTCCTGCCCGAGTGCGACCTCGTCTTCATCTCCTCATCGAGCTTCGTCAACAAGACCGCGCCGCGTCTCATCGAGCTCTCCCGCCAGGCGCACACCGTCTTGGTGGGGCCATCGACGCCGCTCAACCCGGTGCTCCTCGACTACGGCGTGGACACCATCACCGGTTTCATCGCGGCGAGTTCACTGAGCGACCCCGCCTCTCTGGCCGAGATGGTCCCGGCCGGCGACATCGGCCCCGGTTTCCGCGTCCACCGTCACCGGGCCTGATCCGCCTGCCCCACCACGGTGGCCGACAGGCGTCGGTCGCTGCGGCAGTGCCATGGAAACTGCCATGGAAAGTGCCATGGGATGAGAGCTGGAACAACGACGGCGCCGCGCTGGGTCATGGCCAGCGCGGCGCCGTCGTGAACGAAGAGGGGGCTGTCAGGCCTGAGCGTCCTCGGGGCTGATGCCGTAGCCGGCCTCATCCTCGGTGGAGTCGGCCCAGTACTCCTCGGCCCACGGGTCCTCAACGGGCTGGCTACGACGCCACACGACGTAGGCGCCGGCAGCGGCCGCGCCGGCGACGGCGAGCCAACCCAGGGTCTTGAGCACGCGATGCTTCTTCTGCTTCTTCACGGGAACCTCCAATGCGGCGGACTTTGCGGCAACAGCCACGCGCTGGGCGCGCTCTGTCAGGGTACCGTCCGTACCTGCAGCAGCCTGGGCAGCCACGGCGGCGCGCTGCGCACGAGGGATGTAGTCCTCGACAACCCGGTAGCGGGCCTCGTGGACCACCGGCTCCAGACGCTCCTGTGCGTCCTTGGCGGCGCGGGCCACGCCCCCGGCGGCCTTGCTGACGTGCGGAGCAGCCCACAGGGCGGCCTTCTCAGCCTGGCCGACGACGGATCCGGCAAGGGATGCTGCCTCCTTGCGCAGATGAGTGGTGTCGAGCTTCTTGTCGCAGCATGTCTTCGTCAGGCAGGACATGGTTGCCTCCCAGGTTGGAAACGGATACAGACGGTCGTTGTGCAACGTGCACCAATGGTCGCACCCCGGCGCGGCCTGGCCCACACGATGTCCAGCCGTTTTGCCTGGGGTGAACAGCACCGCACACCACTGAGGGGTTCATGCCGATGGGCCCGCGACCGTGCCACCATGTCACTCATGGAAGCGACTCTTCACACCAACCTCGGCGATATCCGCCTGGAGCTCTACCCCGAGCAGGCTCCTGAGACCGTCTCCAACTTCGTGGGGCTGGCCACCGGCCAGAAGGCGTGGACGGATCCACGCACCGGCGCGGAGTCCCACGCTCCGCTGTACGACAACGTCATCTTCCACCGTGTCATCCCTGGTTTCATGATCCAGGGCGGTGACCCGCTGGGTGACGGTACCGGAGGACCCGGCTACGTCTTCGACGACGAGATCGACGCCTCCCTGACCTTCGCCGCCCCCTACGTCCTGGCCATGGCCAACGCCGGCCGCCGCCTGGGCAAGGGCACCAACGGCTCGCAGTTCTTCATCACCACCGCCCCCACCGAGTGGCTCCAGGGCAAGCACACGATCTTCGGTGCCGTCACCGACGAGGCCTCCCGCGCCGTCGTCGACGCGATCTCGGCTGTGGAGACCGACCCGCGTGACCGCCCGGTGCAGGACGTCATCATCACCTCGGTGGACATCACCGAGTAGTTTCCACGAGGACAAGGGGTGGCCTCTCAGCAACGAGGGGTCGCCCACCGCACCGCTACCGAAGCACCGGAATCAGGTGTGATTCGCCTCTGTGACGCCGCTGGGACCCGCGTCCCGGCGGCGTCGTCGTATCCGGTTCACCCGTCCCAACCCGCTCAAGCCCCGATCATCCGCACAGGAGCATCCGATGACCTCGACGAACTCGTTTCCGCAGCAGGCACCGCCGGTGTGCCCGCGGCACCCGGACACGGTGGCCTACGTGCGCTGCCAGCGTTGCGACCGACCCACCTGTCCCGCCTGCCAGGTGCCCAGTTCGGTGGGGGTCCACTGTGTGGACTGTGCTCGTCAGTCTCAGGTCGGCCGACGTCAGGCGCGCACGCTGCTGAGTGGGAACGTCACCTCCGGGGCCCTGGTCACCAAGATCCTCGTCGGCCTGTGCGTCGTCGTCTACGCGCTTCAGGTCCTCATCCCCGAGGTGACGATGCAGTCGCTGGAGCTCCGCCTGGGCTTCGTGCCGGCACTGGCCGTCTACGAGCCCTGGCGGTTCCTGACCACCGCCTTCCTGCATGCGAACTACATGCACCTCGGCTTCAACATGTGGGCTCTGTGGGTGCTGGGCGGTGCTCTTGAACCAGTGCTCGGGCGGTGGCGCTTCACCTGCGTCTACCTGCTCAGTGCCCTGGGCGGCTCGACGATGATCTACTGGCTCTCCTGGCCGGACACGGAGTCCTGGCTCACGCTGACGGTGGGCGCCTCGGGAGCGGTCTTCGGCCTGTTCTCGGCCATGTTCATCGTGCAACGGCGCTTCGGGCGAGACACCTCGGGGATCGTGGCGCTGGTGGCGATCAATGCCGTCATCTCCTTCCTGGGGGCCAACATCTCCTGGCAGGGGCACCTCGGTGGGCTTGTCGTCGGAGGGATCGTCTCGGCGATCTACGCCTGGGCGCCACGGGGGAAGCGGCAGGTCGTGGGGATCGCTGGAACCGTTGCGGTCGCAGTGGCCCTGGTAGGGCTCGATCTGCTTCGGGTCCTCCTCTCCTGAGACGCACCGGCCCTGAGAAGCACCGCGCAGCCCGTGCGGCCATGAATGACAAGCCTGAAAGAACAGCTCTGTGGTTCATCCACATCTGTGGACACAGGTGTGGAAACACAAGCGTGTAGTTATCCACAGGCCTGTCCACATATGGGGAAAGTCGACGTGGGTTGTGGGGAGTCAGTTGTCCACGGATCCACAGATGGCCTGGGGAGGAAGAAGGAGCGGGCCGAGGCCATGTGTGCCGGGCTCCGGGGATCCAGCCCGGGCCCCTTCGTGGGGCGGCCCTCGGTGATGCGATCAACAAGCAGTCCTGTCGGCTCGCTCAACCCGCTGTGTCAATCCGCTGTGCCGGGCGCCTGGAAAGTAGGACCGCACCGCTGACGACAAGGCCCCCGAGCCGATGCTCGGGGGCCTGTGCGGATGCCTGATCGTGTGAGTGTCTGAAACCTGCTACTTCCATCGAAGTAGACCGAGGAAGCCCGACATCATGATGAGGAAGCCGATGTAGAGGTTGCCGTTGTACAGCCAGTCTCCGGCGTGGTGCTCGGCGAAGTAGGGCAGCGGGTACCTGCCCTGGAAGAGGTAGGTGGCGACAACCCACAGCAGCCCGATGACCAGGAGTGTCACCATGGTGGGGGCGTACCAGCGCGGAGAGGCGGTGTCCTTGATCTTCTTGGGCGTGCGTGAGACCCGGTTCGCCGCAGCGCGCGACTCCTCCTCGAGAGCCTTGGCCGCCTTGGCCGGGTTGCCGGAGCGCTCAGGGTGCTTCTTCTTCGACGACGAGCTCTTCTTCGAGCCCTTGGTCGTCTTGTCCTTCGTCTCCGTCTTCTCAGAGGGGGCAGAGCCCTTCTTCGAGCCCGTGCCCTTCTCAGCGCTCTTCGCGCTGTTCTTCTCTGAGCTCTTCTTCGAGACCTTCTCCGAGCTCTTGTCGGCGTCGTCCGCTGTGGACTTCTTCTCCAAGGCCACCCTGGGTCTCCTCACTGTCTGGGGATGGTGGCATGAGACCACCGCAACACATCCGGGCCTAGCCTAGGACATGCTGCGAAGCTTCCTCGCGGCGCATCCTGTGATGAGTCCACCACTCCTGGCTGGTCATGTGGGGGGTGTACCCCCTTAGACTGGCCGCTAGCCTGATGATGCCCTAGCTCTGAGGAGGGGCAATGACTGGAGGAGGTCTTGTGCGACACCGAGCACCCGGCCAGAGTCGTGCTGTCCGAATCTTCAACGGCACCTTGACCGGAATCGGTGAGTTGCTCATCACCGCCGGTCTGGTCGTCGCCCTCTTCCTGTGCTGGCAGCTGTGGTGGACCGGCATCGACGCCAACGCCAGTGCGAAGGCGGTGGCCACGCAGTTCCACGAGAAGCAGGTCGAGTCCCCCAAGCGGGCAGGGGAGAAGCACTACGATGCTCCTCCCGTCATGGAGCAGGTCGGCTACGGCGAGACCATCGGGATGCTCGTCGTCCCCAAGTGGTACGGCGTCACCAACAACAACATGCCCATTATGGAAGGCACCGGATCCGACGTCCTGGACCAGGCGGCGGCGGGCCACTACACCAACACCCAGCAGCTCGGAGAGCTTGGGAACTTCGCGATCGCCGGGCACCGGCGCACCTACGGCAACTCCTTCCGCCGCATCGACCTGCTCCAGGAGGGCGACGAGATCGTCGTCTCCACCGCCAAGACCTGGTACGTGTTCAAGGTGACCGGCCACGAGCTCGTCCAGCCCGAGCAGGTCGAGGTCATCGCCCCGGTCCCCAACCAGCCTGACGCGCAGCCCACCGACCGGTACATCACGCTGACCACCTGCCATGGATCGACCGCCGGCGAGTTCGGCAATGACCAGCGCTGGATCGTCCACGCGAAGTTCGCCTACTGGATGGATCGCTCCGAGGGCCGTCCGGAGTCCGTGCTCAACGATCCGGGGGTCAACTGATGTACGGCTTCATCTGGCGGCACCTGCCGGGGCCCGCATGGCTCAAGGCCATTGAGTCGCTCATCCTCATCGCCGGAGTCGTCTACGTGCTCATGCAGTACGTCTTCCCCTGGGCCAACGCCACCTGGCACCTGTCCGGCAACGCCGACGTCGGCTGACCGGCGGCCCAGTGTCCACAGCGCTGACACTCACGAGCCCGACGGCGAAGACCTCCTCGAGGATCGTTGCAATACCGCGATTTCTTCTCGGCGCGCGGTGCCGGAGCGGGGCTGATGTCAGCACCATGGACACCGGCGCCCCGCCAGGCCTCTTCCATCGGAACGAAGAGGCAGTGTGAGGAACGGAGCGCGTGTGGGGAACGGGATTCCTGTTCCCCACACGCGCTCCGTCGTCGTCAGCGAGAGGGTGGGTGCGCGACCGGGCCCGCGGGAGTGCGGTGCAGGCCCGGCGCGACGTCCGCTCAGGCCAGCGAGGGCTGGAGGCCGAGTGTGCCCACGAGGTGCTCGCGGTAGGCCGGAGAGCTGACCTTGTCCAGCCAGGCGCGGGCCTCGGCCAGGCGGCCCTCGATGCCCAGGCGCTCGACGACCTCCTCGTTGTTCTCCGCGGTGTAGAAGCGGGTGAGGTCCTCGATGGCCTGGTGGGCCAGGCGGGTGTCGCGGGCGACCTTGGCGTCCAGGCGCTCCGCGTACCACGACGAGCTCAGGATGTTCTCCCGCTCGAACAGGGCGCGGAACTCCGGGCTCGTCAGGTCCCAGCCCTCGCGGGAGGTGCCGTCGATCATGATCTCCAGCAGGGCCCGCAGCGGCGGCACGGCCCACTCGATGGAGCCGTCAGCCCGGTAGTGCTCGGCCACCACCTTGTGGGTGGTGACGATGATGTCCACCGAGTCGGCGAAGACCGCCTCATCCTGCAGCTCGGGACGCAGCATCTCCTCGGTGAAGACGACGTCGGGGTGCAGGAAGATCCGGCCGAAGAAGGTCGAGGTGAAGGCCTGGTTCATGCGGTAGCCCAGGCGCGAGGCCTGAACGGTGCGACCCTCGTACTCGAAGTCCTCGATGCGCTCGAGGTAGCCGCCCTCGACGAGGCGGTGGGCGTCGCGCTCCTCAGCGCTCATGCGCGAGAAGATCTCCGGGATGAGCAGCGAGATGTCGTGGGCCACCTGTACCTTCGGGCCGATGTAGCCGGCCGAGGACAGCCAACCGTCATAGCCGCTGAGGGCGTAGGACAGCAGGGCCGCGTTGAGGTCGTAGATGGCCGGCAGGGCGTTGAACGGGGCCTTGGTGAGGGCTCCCTCGCTGCCGGCGCCCGTCGTCGAGGGGGACTTGCCGGTCATGGAGGAGATGAACTCCATGAACAGCTCGGGCAGCTCCATGTAGTGCAGCGGGTTGTAGGCGCACAGGGGCGGAACCCCGTCCTCGGGCGGGTTATTGCGGCGTCCGGCGGCGACGACGTCGACGCTGTGGCGCAGCGCCTCGTCCAGGGGGACGTCCCGGAAGAGGTGGTTGGTCAGGTCCGCCAGCGCCACGTCCTTCGGGTTGGCGATGTCGGGACGCACCTGGAGGTAGCGGGGGTTCTTGGTGGGGGCGCCGTTGACCAGGCGCGGGTCGGCCGTGGAGACCCAGTAGGTCTGCTCGGCGGGGTCCTCGGCCTCGGGCAGGGAAGCGGCGCGGGCCACCAGGTCCTGCATGGGCTGGGTGAAGCGGGACAGACCGGGGGCGTCGGCGGCCATCGCCCGGGCGTCGGCGGGCGTCAGCGGCTGGAAGTTGGAGATGAACAGGTCCGCCTGCGGATCGGACATGTCCGACTCGGTCTGCTTGTCATAGCCGCGCACGATCGCGTCGTCGGGCCGCTGGAAGAGCAGGGACTCGCAGTTGGTGACAAACTTGCGCGACAGCTGCGAGTCCGGGGTGGAGACCAGGCCGCCGGGGGCCACGATCGAGGCGGTGATGTCGTCCTCGGTCTGGACCTTGGCTGCAGGCGAGAAGTCCGGGCGCAGAGACAGCAGGCGCCAGGCGCCGTCGTCCTCGAAGCCCACGCGCAGCATGTTGACCTTGATGACCTCACCGTCCAGGCGCAGGGAGTTTCCCTTGCGGCCGTTGATGATGCCCACGGAGAAGTGGCTGCGCCAGTCCTGGCCCCAGCTGGGCTGGTAGAAGCGCTTGACGGTGAAGACGAGCTCCTTGATGTGGGCCGGGATCGACTCCAGGAAGGCGTTGTACTCCTCGGTGTACATCGACGACGGCGTCAGCAACTTGATGACGCTTCCCAGCGAGCGGCGCTCGGAGAGGATCGAGCGGTGGTTGTTGCTCTTGTTGGCCGGGTCGACGAAGCGGTCGGCGTAGTTGCCGTCGAGGATCGCCTGGACGGCGTCGAAGTCCTCGTCGACGTCGCCGACGTAGGCCTCACCGAAGACGAAGGCGTCCAGGAGGGACTTGGAGATCTCCGACTTGCCGCCGCCGGAGACGGTGGCCGGCTTGTGGGCCTGCGTGGACCAGGGGGCGGTGCCCACCAGGTGCCACTGGGTGGCGTCACCCTCGCGGTGCTTGGCGTGGACCCGGTAGCCGTTGGGGGCTACGTAGGTGTTGCCCACGAGCAGCGGGATTGAGGCCTCCTGGCCGTCGGAGCCGGTCCAGGTGATCGTCTGGCTGCGCATCGAGTAGTGGGCGCCGGCGGGCACCAGCACCACGGTCGGGTCGTCCACGACGGCGGCGGACCCGTCCTGGCGCGCCTCGAAGCGGCCGGGGTTGCGCTCGATGACGTGCTCGAGGGTCAGGCCCTCGGGGGTGTGGATGTCGGTGTACTCCTGGCCCAGGTTGTAGCGCGGGTAGGCGACGGCGCCGCCGGCGTGCTCCTCCTCCACGCAGCCGAAGAGGTTGGCCGAGTACCCGATCTGGGTCTTGACCTCCTTCTTGCAGTAGCCGAAGTAGTTGTCCGCGATGACGGTGACGATGACGCCGCGCTCGTCGCGGGCCACGCACTTGAAGGCCTTGCCGCCGTTGTAGAGCTCGGCCTCGTCCTTCCAGCACTGGCCGTCGCGGCGCTGACGCTCGGTGGCCTCCTCCCAGGAGGGCAGGCCCAGCTCCTTCTTGGTCAGGGTGGTCAGGTGCGGGGCGAGGATGACGCAGCCGGTGTGGCCGGTCCAGGACTCCGGGGCCAGGGAGGAGTCGTTCTCCGGCAGGTAGGGGTCGCCGCCGTTGCCGAAGATGCCCTCGACGAAGTCCAGGTTGGAGACCAGGCCACCGGGGGCGATGAAACGGATCTCCATGGAGCGCTCGGCGGAGAAGCCGGGGACCTCGGGCACGACGACGGGGCGCAGCAGCAGGGACACGAAGCAGCGGGCCGGGTCCTCCTGCCGGGAGGCCCACGGCAGGGTCAGCAGGTCCTCGGGGGCATCGACGGCGTGGGCCAGCAGACGGGCGAAGACATCGCGCGCGACGGCGATCTTGTCATCGGGAATCGGCAGGCCGCCCTCGGCGACGTGGAAGACGCCGGCAGTGGTGCGGCGGTCGTTGCGGGGGTTGTGCAGGACGCCGCCGAGCACTCGGTAGCTCTCGACGTAGTCGGAGGTGAAGCTGGTGGCGTCCTCAGGCAGGGACAGGGCCCGCGCCAGGCCCGGCTGGTCCAGGACGAAGGTGGAGCGGGGCAGCCTCGGGGTGACGGCCGCGCCCTCCAGGTAGGAGTCGAGGAAGGTCTGAATGCGCTGGTCGGCGGCACAGGGGCGGTGAGCCAGCCGGCGGGAGAGCTCGCGCTGGCGAGCCAGAATCGGGGACATGAGACGGTCCGCCTCACTCTGCTTGACCGGTGCCGGAACGGGGAGTCCCAGCAGCTCCAAACGCAGGGCGATGGCGGAAGTGGTGGCCGCGTCTGTAGTTGTCATGGCACGAGCCTAGACGGACCAAACGACACGCTCCTGTTACGTTCTGCCCAGAAGGACCGCTTCTCCAGTGTGTTCGACGTCGCATCCGCCGGTCGGTCACCGTTCGCGGCGACCGACCGGCGCGACGTCGAGCGCTCAGGACAGGGTGCTCAGGTCAGGAGCATCTGGGACAGTGCCGTGCCCACGACGCAGGAGGTGAGCACTCCGATGAGCCCGGGCACCAGGAAGGAGTGGTTGATGACGTACTTGCCGATGTGGGTGGTGCCGGTGGGGTCGAAGCCGATCGCCGCCAGGTCCGAGGGGTAGGTGGGCAGGATGAAGTACCCGTAGGAGGCGCCGATGAACCCGACGACGACGACCGGGCTCACCCCGAGTGACAGGGCCATGGGGGCCACGATGAGCAGGCCGGCGGCCTGGGAGTTCACCAGCTTGCCGATGATGAACAGGACGATGGCGTACATCCACACGTGGTGGGACAGGACGCCCGAGAGGCTGTGCTCCAGGCTCTCCAGGTGGGCGTGGACGACCGTCTCGGTCATCCAGGCGACCCCGAAGATGGAGAACATGGCGGTGGCCCCCGCCTTGAACACGGCGGTGGAGGCGATCTTGGCGGCCTGCACCTTGCAGGTCAGCAGGATCAGTGCCCCGGCGGCGAGCATGACCATCTGGATGACCAGGTTCATGCTCAGGCGCTCCATGGCGCCGTTGTCTCCCGTGGGGAACTGGGGACGCAGTACCTCCAGGGCGCCCAGGACGACGACGACGGCGATGGCGCCCAGGAAGATCCAGGTGGCGCGGTAGGCCTGGGGCGGGAACACCTTGCCGATGAGGGTCTCGGAGCTGGAGTGGACGGTGGCGCGGAACTCCGGGTTCTCCAGGCGCTTCTGGTACTCCTCGTCCTCGTCCAGGTCCTTGCCCCGGCGCATCGACCACAGGGCGGCCAGAAGGACCCCGCACAGTGACGCCGGGATGGAGATCGCCAGGATCTGGAGGACTGACCAGTGCCGATCGGTGTTCTTGGCGATGATGGAGACGATGGAGACCGTGGCCACCGAGACCGGTGAGGCGGTGATGCCCATCTGGGCGGCGACCGACGAGGCGGCCATGGGGCGTTCGGGGCGGATGTTCTTCTTGATGGCGATGTCCGCGATGATGGGCAGCATCGTGTAGACGACGTGGCCGGTCCCGCACAGGACGGTGAGGAACCAGGTGACGCAGGGACCCAGGATGGTGATCTGCTCGGGATGCCGACGCAGGACCCGTTCGGCCACCTGCATCATCACGTCCAGGCCGCCGGACTGCTGGAGGGTGGCGGCGCACCCGATGACGGCCAGGATGGTGAGAATGACGTCGACCGGGGCCTCTCCCGGCTCCAGGCGGAAGCCGAAGACGAGGACCAGCAGGCCGATCCCGGCGATGAGACCGAGGGCGATCCCGCCCTTCTTCGCCCCGACGATGAGGCAGGTGAGGATGATGGCGACTTGAAGGATGATGCTGAGGGTCTGAAGGGCTGTGCTGGCGTCCATGGAGGATCTCCCCGGTTGGGCGGAACGGGTGAGGACGGGTGGGGCGGCGCTCCTCGAGCAGGCGAGGAGCCGAGACGCGAAACTGACCTAGCGGGAGGATTGAGGTCAGTGTCTCACCAGCAGCCGGGGACCATTGTCCTGGTTGATACCGGCCGTTTTCGATGTGCTTCGTCGCCGGCTGGGCGCGAACTCACATTCTGGCTCCCGGTGCGCCGTCGTCGACCCTCAAAGCGCACGAGAGTGCTGTTCGGGGCGATTTAGGTGACAACGGGATAACGTGAGTCGGTGGCGTCATGGCTGGTTCCCAGGTTCGCATCGCTACCATCACGGCCCGGTGTTCCTTCATACTGGACGCATGTCGGCGCCCGATGCGGCTTGTCCGCAGCGATCACTCCCGATCGCCGTCGGCGGTCCTGCTGGGCGGTGACCGGTCTCCGAGTCGGCGCCAGCAGCCAACATCGGTCATGATGAGACCTCATGTCGCAACCGGAGCGTTATCCCCCGCGCCGTCGCGGCACCCAGTCACCTCCATGACATCAACCGAAACGAGGAGCGCGTGGCAGAAGGCACGAGTGGGAGCGGACCCAGCCGCCCCGTCGGCAACAAGCTGACCCAGGTGGCCAGCGCCGGTCGGCACACCCTGGGCAGGGTCTCGGGGGGCGGTAAGAAGCCCGGAAAGGGGCGCAAGCAGTCGAAGGCCGAGCGCTCCAAGGACGCCGCCTCGGGGCGCAAGCGCCGTTTCTTCAACTACCCCCGCGCCGGCAAGGGCAAGATTCACCGCTGGATTCCCAGCTGGCGGTTCGTCCTGGGCGTCTTCCTGCTGGGGGTGCTCAGCACTGTCGGCGCCTTCATGTGGGCCTACAACACCATCAAGGTGCCCAAGCCCAGCGAGTTCGCGCTGGCTCAGAGCAGTACGGTCTACTACGCCGACGGAACCACGGAGATGGGGAAGTTCGCGGAGATCAACCGGCAGTCGGTGGACGCCTCCACCCTGCCGGACTATGTGGGCAACGCGGTGGTGGCCTCCGAGGACCGCTCCTTCTACTCCAACAAGGGCGTCGACCCCAAGGGCATCGCGCGCGCCCTCATCAACAACCTGCGCGGAGGCGACACCCAGGGCGCCTCGACCCTGACGCAGCAGTACGTGAAGAACTACTACGTCGACACCACCAGCTCTTACTCCGGCAAGTTCAAGCAGGCCATCATGGCCATCAAGATCGACCGGGAGAAGCCCAAGAAGGAGATCCTGGGCGACTACCTCAACACGGTCTACTACGGTCGTGGCGCCTATGGCATCGAGGCCGCCTCGCAGGCCTTCTTCCACCATCCCGCCAAGGACATGAGCCCCTCGGAAGCCGCGCTCCTGGCGGGGATCCTGCCGTCGCCCAGCGCCTGGGACCCGGCCGAGAACCCGGACAAGGCCAAGGAACGGTGGGGACGAGTCCTGCAGTTCATGCTCGACGACGGCTACATCACCCAGGCCCAGTACAACGAGGCCAAGCAGACGGGTATGCCGGACGTCAAGGAGTCCCAGACCAAGCAGGTCTACGCCGGCACCAACGGCTACCTGCTGCAGATGGTGCGCTCCGAGCTCGAGAACAAGGCCAAGATCTCGCCGGAGCAGATCGACACCGGCGGTTTCAAGATCGTCACCACGATCAACCAGAAGGACCAGGAGGCCGCAGTCAATTCGGTCAACTCCCTGCCTCCTGGCGCCTCGCCGAACCTGCGCAAGGCGCTGGTGTCCATCGACCCCAAGACGGGCGGTCTGCTGGCGCTCTACGGGGGTGATGACTATCTGACCAGTCAGGTCAACACCTCGACCGATGCCATCGCCCAGGCCGGCTCCACCTTCAAGCCCTTCGCGTTGGTGGCCGCCCTGGAGAACGGGTGGTCCTTGAACAGTGGTTATCCGGCTACCTCGCCGATGACCATCGAGGGGCATCAGTTCCAGAACTTCAAGAACGTCTCCCTGAAGTGGGCCAGCCTCACCCAGGCCACGGAGCAGTCGCTCAACACCCCCTACCTCCAGCTCAATCAGGAGCTCATGAATGCCGAGGATCTGGAGGAGGGGATCACGGCCAAGGTGGCGAACCGTGCCGGCTACCCGGAGAACACCCAGGGGCTGAAGACCCCGGAGCAGCGGACTCTTGTCCAGAACGTGCTCGGCTCGGCCTCCCCGCACACGATCGACATCGCGACGGCCTACTCCACCTTCGCCTCGCAAGGCATCCGGCACGACACCCACATCGTGGCCTCCCTCAAGAACCCCGATGGCACGGACCGCTACACGGCGGACACCAAGGGGCATCGCGAGTTCGACGAGGACGTCATGGCCGACACGACCTATGCCCTCCAGCAGGTCGTTTCCGGACCGAACGGCAGTGCGGACAAGGTGGCCGCCAAGATGGATCGCCCGGTCGCCGCGAAGACCGGATCGTCGTCGGACAACAAGTCCGCCCAGTTCGTGGGCTTCACTCCTCAGGTGGTCACCGCGGTGACCCTCTACCAGACGGGAACGGACGGCTCGGAGGAGTCGATCGAGCCCTGGGGGGAGTATGACGAGATCACCGGCTCGACCTACCCGGCGGACATCTTCATCGACTACATGAATGTCGCACACGAGGGGTTGGAGGTTGAGGACTTCCCGCCAGCGGCCGAGCTGCTGGCCACCCGTGGTGGAACGGTTCCGCAGACCGCCAAGCCCACCGGCGAGCCGGAGGAGGAGGCGACTACGACCCCCACCGCTCCGCCTGAGGCGACTGCGACCCCCACCCCGCAGCCGACCACTGAGCCGACGCCGCAGGGCACCCCGCAGCCTGATGGGAAGCAGACCGAGCAATCGGACTCCCAGAAGAAGCCTGGTGAAGACCAGGGCAATGATGTCCAGCCGGGAGAAACAGAGAAACCGAAGGACCCTGAGAAACCGCAACAACCGGAAGAACCGCAACAACCGAGAGAACAGCAACAACCGGGCCGTCAAGGAGCTCAGGGTGGTGTCGGTTAGCGCCCCACCATCCCACGGCGACTGACCCCGCCCGCCCGCGGACGCCTGACGGTGGGCCGACGACGTGTTGCATGGCACGTCGTCGGCCCACCGTCTCGGCTTTCAGGCCCACCCGGTTGTCCGGTAATGTGGCGAACTGGCTGCGCCGTCGGGAGGATGGACCTCTGTCCACCGGATGGTGCGCCGCACGCATCACCCTCCTGTCACGGAAGGACCGTGACCGCCACAGACCAGAGGAGGTGGGTACCAAGCATGCGTCACTACGAGATCATGATCATCCTCGACCCCGAGACGGACGAGCGCACCGCCAACGCGACGCTCGAGAAGCTGCTGCAGGTCGTTCCCAGCAACGGGGGCACCGTGGACAAGGTCGACATCTGGGGCAAGCGCCGGCTGGCCTACGACATCAAGAAGAAGTCCGAGGGCTTCTACGCCGTCGTGGACATGACCACCACGCCCGAGATCGCCCAGGAGCTTGACCGCCAGCTCGGCCTCAACGAGACCGTTCTGCGCACCAAGCTGCTGCGTCCCGAGGCCTGAGCCTCTACCGGGAACGGAGACAACGCCATGGCCGGAGACACCATCATCACCATCATCGGGAACCTCACCGCGGACCCCGAGATGCGCTTCACGCCCTCCGGGGCAGCGGTGGCCTCCTTCACGGTCGCCTCCACGCCGCGCACCTTCGACCGCCAGGCCGGCGAGTGGAAGGACGGGGAGACCCTGTTCATGCGCTGCTCGATCTGGCGCGACGCCGCGGAGAACGTGGCCGAGTCGCTGACCAAGGGCACGCGCGTCATCGTCCAGGGACGGCTGGTCCAGCGCTCCTACACCACCCGTGAGGGCGAGAACCGCACGGTGGTGGAGATGCAGGTCGATGAGATCGGCCCCTCCCTGCGCTACGCCAAGGCCCAGGTCACCCGCCAGCCGCGCGGCGGCGGCCAGGGTGGTGGCTTCGGCGGCGGTCAGGGCGGCCCTCAGGGCGGAGGCTTCGGCGGCAACCAGGGCGGTCAGGGCGGATACAACCAGGGCGGCCCCCAGCAGGGCGGCTACAACGGCGGTGGCGGCTTCGGCGGCCAGGGCCAGTCCGGGTACAACGCCCCTGCCGGCGGCGCCGCGGACGACCCGTGGGCCACGGGCGGCTCCACCTCCTTCGGTGACGAGCCCCCGTTCTAAAGCCGCGACGTCGTCGTCCCGTTCCCTCTCACACAACACTTTTCATCTCGTAGAGCGCTCAGGCGCTCAGACCAAGGAGTACCACCATGGCGAAGCCCCAACTTCGCAAGCCGAAGAAGAAGGTCAGCCCCGTCAAGGCCATCAAGGTCGGCACCATCGACTACAAGGACACCGCCACGCTGCGGAAGTTCATCTCCGACCGCGGCAAGATCCGCGCCCGTCGCGTCACCGGCGTCTCCGTCCAGGAGCAGCGCAAGATCGCCAAGGCCGTGAAGAACGCCCGCGAGATGGCTCTGCTGCCCTACTCGAGCTCGGCTCGCTGATCGGAGGCACGCGCAATGACCACCAAGCTCATCCTCACGCACGACGTCTCCCACCTCGGCTCCGCCGGCGAGGTCGTGGAGGTCAAGGACGGCTACGCCCGTAACTACCTCCTGCCCCGCAAGCTGGCCACCCCGTGGACCAAGGGCGCCCAGCGCCAGATCGACCAGATGGCCGAGGCGCGCCGCAAGCGCTCCATCGAGTCCCTCGAGCACGCCCAGACCGCTCGCGCCTGGCTGCAGGAGAACGTCGTGACCGTCTCCGCCACCGCCGGTGACAACGGCCGCCTCTTCGGCGCCATTACCACCGCGACCCTGGCCGACGCCGTTAAGGCCGCCGGCGGCCCCGCCGTCGACCGCCGCAAGATCCAGGTCGTGCCGCCGATCAAGTCGACCGGCCGTCACAGCGCCTCCGTGCGCCTGCACGCTGACGTCGTGGCCCCCCTCGAGGTCAACGTCGTTCCCGCGCGCTGAGCGCCGGGCATCCTTCCGCCGTTGGGCCGGGTCCTCCCCGTGGGGGCTCCGGCCCGACGGCGTCGTCGTGGGTCGTGCAGGGTCGTGCCGGCTGTCCGGATCGTAGGGTAGGTTGCGAGGTCGTACCCTTAACCCTCGATCTCGAGGCATAAGGCACGACAGCGCGGTCGGGAGCCGGCAGTCATCTCCACAGGTCCGCCACGGGGCGCGCGCTGCGGGCGACGGTGGTGGGGAAGAGGGTCAGGAGCCGGTCGCGCAGCAGGTCGAGGTGTGTGAAGTCCGCCCAGATGAAGCGCTCGATGCGCCAGCCCATGCGAGTCAGGGCGTCCTGGCGCTGTTTCTCCTGCCACAGGTCCTCGGGGGTCTTGTACTTGATCCGCCCGTCGAACTCCGCCAGTACCCGGTACTCCGGCCAGGCCTCATCGGGGAAGTAGAGGCGGGAGTGGTGGACGTCCGTGATCGCCATCTGAATGCGCGGAGCCGGCAGGCCCAGGGCGCGCACCAACCAGTGCAGCAGCGACTCGCCCGGTGATTCGGTGAAGGCTGAGGCCATGGCGACGACGGCACGTGCGCGCCGCGCCCCGGCACGCGGGCCCTGCGCCGCAATGGTGGCTTGGAGCTGATGCCGGGCAGCCTCGACTCGGCGGCTCGACTGGGAGTACTGGTATCGCGATGGACGGGCGATAGCGCGGAGCGCCGACTCGACCACGCACACCGAGTCGTGGGCGGGAAGGTCAAAGGCGCAGTCAACCGCGGTCCGTCCCAAGGTGCTCACAGGCAGGCCCGAGACGGTGGTGATGTCCTTCTGCGGCAGCGTCAGGTGTCGTCGTCGCAGGTAGGCGAGGCGCTGTGCTCCCGGCGGGAGGGGGAGCTCCTGGTGGGGATGGTGCGGACTTGAGGGGACGACGACGCTGACGTCCGGCTCACGTTCCCGCAACCACAGACCGTGAACGAGTGCGGCCGACTCGTGGCTCAGGCAGCGCGCGGACGTGACCTGAAGGCAGGCGGCCGCGCAACGAGCCAGACTGAGACGCGCGCCGGCCTCCCAACGGGGCAGGTCCTGAGCGCCGATATCCCCATAGACACCACGAAGGAGCCTGACGGGGTTGCGCATGGCGGCCGGCGGGCCGGCGGACGCGACAACGGGAGGCAGTTGAGGCGGTTCGGGATAGGGCTCCATGTCGCAAGCGTGATGGGCGAGCGGATGAGCTGGCTACTGCAGTGTCGGAGCCCTGTGGATGCAGCAGGGAACGGACAGCACTGTGGCCACGGGGTGACGGCCTCGTGCTGGCTGCCCGGATCGTAGGGTAGGTCGCGAAGTCGTACCCTTAACCCTCGACCTCGAGGTATAGGGCACGACCGCGCGGGGCGAGGGGCCGGAGGGGCCGGGCGTGCGGGGCCGATCAGTGGCGCCAGGCGGTGCCGCGCGAGCGCAGATAGGTAGTGGATCCTCGGGCGGCCATGAAGACCCAGGCGAAGGCGATCCACAGCAGCACCAGGCCCGACGTCGCCCCGCCAGCCCCTGGCAGCACGCCGCCTCCGATGAGCAGCGCGAGCGGCACATAGGGCACCAGCGTCACCAGGCCCGCCCGGGCCAGGTAGCGGCCGTCGCCGGCGCCCATGAGCACGCCGTCGAGCAGGAAGACGACCCCGGCGAGTGGCTGCGCGCTCGCCGCGACCAGGAGCGTCGGGGTGGCGGCCGCGATGACGCCCGGGTCGGAGGTGAAAGCGCGGGGTAGCCAGGCGGCGCCCGCCGCCATGAGTACGCCGATAAGGACCCCCGTCCCGGCGCCCCAGGCCAGCATCCGCTTCAGGAGCTCGTCAATGGACCAGCCGGCTGTCGCCGCAGCAGCCCCGGCCTCCTCCTCGGTGAGGGCCTCAGCCTCCGGTGCGGCCGAGTCCGCGTCCGCCCTCTGGGCCTGTCCCAGGGCGGTGCCGATGAGGGCCTGCGCCGCCACGGCCAGCGCATCCAGCGCGAAGGCCGCAAAGGTCCACAGGGCGTTGACGACCTGGTGGGCGGCCAGCGACACCTCCCCGAGCGCGGTTGCCGCCCACACGGTCACCAGGATCGCCGCCCGCAGGCTCAGTGAACGGATGAGCAGGGGCGTCCCACTGCCCAGGGAGGCCCGCAGGCCCTGGCGGTGGGGGAGCAGACCCACGCCGGCCGCCCGGGCCGCCCGGGCGATCGGACCAGCCAGCGCCAGCGCCATGGCCGTCTGCGCGATCGCGGTGCCGGCGCCCGAGCCCACGATCCCCATTCCGACGCCGTAGAGCAGGATCGCGTTGACGACGACGTTGAAGACCGCCCCGGCCGTGGCCACGACGAAGGGCGTGCGCGTGTCCAACAGACCGCGCAGCACGCCAGTGGCGGCCAGGACGACGAACATTCCTGGCAACCCCGGGCAGGAGGCGCGCAGGTAGGCGATGGCCGCCTGAGCCACCGCGCCGTCGGCGCCCATCGCAGCGGTCAGCCAGGGGGCGGTCAGTCCCAGGAAGGCGCCCGCGCCCAGCCCCAGCAGGAGTGCCAGCCACATGCCGTCGACGCCGGCCCGCAGGCCCTCGGTGCGCCGGCCGGCCCCGAACAGCCGCGCCGTCGTCGCCGTGGTGGCGTAGGCCAGGAAGACGAACAGGCCCACCGTCGTCGTCAGGATCGTCGAGGCCAGGGACAGGCCCGCCAGGCTCACCGCGCCGAGGTGGCCGACCATGGCCGAGTCCGCCAGGACGAAGAGCGGCTCGGCGATGAGAGCTCCCAGAGCGGGGACGGCCAGGGACAGGACCTGACGGTTGAGGCCGGAGGAGGCGGGGCGACTGGTGTTGGGCACGGGCCCATTGTGGACCAGGGGTCCGCGCCGGAGCATCAGCGCCTCGGCGGTCCCCGGGCGGCACCGCGCGGAGAGGGAAGGGCGTGTGGCCGCTACCGCGGAGCGCTCGAGGGTAGGGGCCGGGTGCCGGCTCCGAGCACGGAGGGAGACTGTCCGGGGAGGTCCTCACGGCCAGGTTGAGGATGAGGTTGAGGTGAGGTCGCGGCGGTGGAGCCTGGGCGTGACCGAGGCTACGGATCGCCGGGATTGTCCTGGGGGATCACACAACTATTCGAGCTCCAGGAAAGTACTAGAAGGCTGAATATTTGCTGAGGATATGCCTGATGAAGCCGATGTTCGGCCGAGATGGCGGGGGTTGGGGATAACTGGAACGGACCACCCTGTAGGGGAGTCACAAACGGTGCGGACCTCAAGTCGAAGATGATGTTTGTCCACAGGTTTACCCACTTGTCCACAGATCACATTGTGATGTCGTGGGAAGAACCTATAGGAAGCCTGAACTCTAGGATTCCTGGTATACCAAGGAAAAGTCGCCTTCCTGTGGGGGAGTCGCCACCAGTGCGCACATCCGTGTCCACAGCCTGCCCACCTCTGTCCCCAGGCTCTGGGGGTCTTCCCACAGCGGCGGTGCCGATATCCCCAAGACGGGTGAACTTGAGAGTTTGCGGGGCCTGCCCGATGGCGTTATGGTCACGCGCGCGCTCCACGCGGGCGAGCGTCTTCCTGACGCGGCGGGCCGCCGTCGGGAGCAGTAGGACGAGCCGGGACCAACCGGCGTGACAGTGCGGGAGGTGGCCGATGGACAACGGCATGGGCGCTCAGGCCGGCTCGGGCAGCGCCGACGGCGGAAGCGTCCGCACCGACAGCTCCGCCTTCGACCGCCTCCCGCCCCAGGACCTCGAGGCCGAGATGGCCACGCTCGGTGGCATGCTCCTGAGCAAGGAGGCCATCACCGACGTCATCGACGTCCTGCGCGGCCCGGAGTTCTACCGCTCGGCCCACGAGTCGATCTTCGACGCGATCGTCGAGGTCTACAACCGCTCCGAGCCCGCCGACCCGCTCATCGTCGCCGACGAGCTCTCCAAGCGCGGCGAGCTCGAACGCATCGGCGGCGCCCCCTACCTGGCCACCCTCATGGCCACCGTCCCCACCGCCGCCAACGCCGGCTACTACGCCCGCATCGTCAAGGACAAGGCGCTCATGCGCGGCCTGGTCCAGGCCGGCACCCGCATCACCCAGCTCGGATACTCCACCGACGCCGGCGACATCGCCGAGCTCGTCACGCTGGCCGAGGCCGAGGTCTACTCGGTGGCCCACCACGAGGGGGAGAAGGAGGACTACGTTGCCGTCTCCGAGCTCCTGGGCGAGGCCAACCTGGAGATCGAGGCCGCCCAGAACCGCGACAACGGGGCGCTGACCGGGGTGCCGACCGGCTTCATCGAGCTCGATGAGCTCACCGGCGGGCTCCACCCCGGCCAGATGATTATCGTGGCTGCGCGCCCCGCCATGGGAAAGTCCACGCTCGCCGTGGACTTCTGCCGCTCGGCGTCGATCCACCACGGGATCACCAGCTGCTACTTCTCCCTGGAGATGGGGCGCATGGAGCTCATGATGCGCATCCTGGCCGCCGAGTCCAGCGTCGACATGAACAAGCTGCGCGGCTCGCGCCAGATGGAGGACCGCGACTGGACCGACGTCGCCGTGGCCTACAACCCCGTTTCCAACGCGCCGCTGTTCATCGACGACTCGCCCAACCTCACCATGCCGGAGATCCGCTCCAAGGCGCTGCGCATGAAGCAGCAGCACAACCTGGGGCTCATGGTCATCGACTACCTCCAGCTCATGAGCTCGGGCAAGCGCGTCGAGTCGCGCCAGCAGGAGGTCTCCGAGTTCTCCCGCTCCCTCAAGCTGCTGGCCAAGGAGCTGGAGATCCCGGTGATCGCCGTCGCCCAGCTCAACCGCGGTCCCGAGCAGCGCACCGGCAACAAGCCCCAGATGAGCGACCTGCGCGAGTCCGGGTCACTGGAGCAGGACGCGGACATCATCGTCCTGCTGCACCGCCCGGAGTACTACAACAACGAGGAGCGCCCCGGCGAGGCCGACATCATCGTGGCCAAGCACCGTAACGGGCAGACCCGCACCATCCCCGTGGCCTTCCAGGGGCACGTCTCGCGCTTCGCCAACATGGCGCGCGACGTCACCCCCGAGCCCGCCTACGAGTAGGCCGGCCCGGCAGGGGACGGGGCCGGGAGGCGGACCGTGCGCAGGCGCAGGACGCCCACGGCCCAGCTCGCCGCGGTCAGCAGGACGGTCATGGCGGCGCCGTGCGCCAGCCCGCGGCGGAGGTAGTCGGCGGTCTCGGGCCCCAGGTTCTCCACAACGACGCTCGCGAGCTCCCGGGTCGACCACAGCGGCAGCACTCGGGTCCAGCCCTCGGAAGGATCCACCAGTACCTGCACCGCCATGACTGACAGCAGCAGGAGCGCGCCTTCCAGGTCCCGTGGAACCAGGGCGGCGGCCAGGGAACCCAGGGGAGTGGCCACGGTAGCGGTCAGCAGCAGCATGACCGGTACCGCGCCGGGGTGGGTGAGCTCATCGCCGATCGTGGCCAGGACGAGGCCGCTGTAGAGCAGGCCGAGGATCCACCCGAGCTCGAGCACCGCGAGGTATCGGCCCAGCAGCAGGCTTGCGGGTCGAGCCCCGCTGACAGCGAGGCGGCGGTCCACTGAGCGGGACGAGACCTGCGTGAACAGCGCCAGCGTCGCCGTCGCCCAGCCCAGGCCGATCGACAGGAGCCGGATCGCGGTCCAGTGCGTCTCCAGGCGCACCAGGTAGAAGGTCAGCGGCAGGAGGATTGCCAGCGCGAGTGCGCCGCGCCGTCGGGCGAGCTCACGCAGGGTGACGAGCGCGACCAGGCCCGTGGTCGCCACCATCGACCGGAACCGGACGCCCTCGGTGCGGCCCCACTCGGACTCCGGTTTGGACTGGTCAGGCGAGGTGCTCATGCCGACTCCTTTCGTAGCGTCCGTCGGGGCATTCGATGGATTGTCCGGCCAGCTTCCTCCTGCGGGGCCGGCAGCTCGACGACGCGGTCGACCAAGTCGACGTCGCGCAGCAGGTGGGTGACCAGCAGGACGCCTGCTCCCGAGGCGCGCCAGGCCGAGATGAGGGCCCACAGGTCTTCGTAGGCCAGGGCGTCCAGGCCCTGGTAGGGCTCATCCAGCAGGAGCAGGTCGGGCGCGTTGAGCTGGGCAAGAGCGACGTTGAGCTTCTGCTGGGTCCCGCCCGAGAGCGTCCCGGCGGTCTGGTCTCCGCGGGCGGTCCAGCCCAGGCGGGTGAGGAGACGGCGGCCGGTCGAGATGGAGCGGCCTTGCCGGATCCCGCGCGCCGCCCCGAAGAGCCGGAGGTGCTCGTCGACCGTCAGCAGCGGCGCCAAGGAGTCGAGCTGAGGCGCGTAGCCGAAGTTCGGCGTCCTCTCGATGCTCCCACCGCTTGCACGCAACAGGCCCGCGGAGAGCTGAAGCAGGGTCGACTTGCCGGCGCCGTTGGCCCCGACGACGGCGACGACCTCGCCCCGGTGGATGGTGAGGTTGATTCCGGACAGGACCGTACGCCTGCCGCGGCGTGCGGAGACGTCCGTCAGGCGCAGGACCACGGGGGTTGCGGGCGGAGTCTTGGCAGATGTGGTGCCGAGGTCAGCAGTGGTGTGGAGTGACGAGCTGTGCGGGGCTGGGGTGGGTGCGTCGGCCTGGTAGTCCCGTAGTGCAGAGGCGACCTCGCGGGCGTAGAGGACTGCCGGTCCGTACAGGTTGCCGGGCGGCACCCCGGCCGTCTCGGCCTCCGCCCGGGTCGAGGCAGCCGTGCGCTCGACCTCGGAGGCCGGCAGACCGCGGGAGGCGAGCTCTATCGCGAAGTTTCGGTACCACTCGGCCGTTGTGTTCTGTGCTGGGTTCCTGGCTTCCTCGGGCCGGCTCATGAGGGGGCCTCCGTGCGTACCCTGCGGCCCTCGATGAGAGTGCCGACCGCCGTGGAGAAGGTGCGCCACTCGGCCCGTCGTGCGGCGAGCTCGGTGTGTCCGGCGTCCGTCAGCTCGTAGTACTTGCGGGCGGGCCCGGAGGTGGAGGGGCGCCAGGAGACCGCGACGAGGCCGCGCTTCTCCAGGCGCATGAGAGCCGGGTAGAGCGTGCCGCCGGGTACCTCATCCAATCCGGCGGCGGCGAGCCGCTGCGCCAGGGACAGCCCGTAGTCGGCGTGCTCGGCCAGCAGTGAGAGTAGACAGGGTTCCAGGAATCCGCGCAGGAGGCGCGACGCTGAAGAGTCCATGGTTTATAGACTACCTAGTTACTAGGTTGTCTATCTACTGGACTGGTGTGCCGGTTCCCAGAGGCTGATCTGTCACGGATTGCGACTTTTAGGTGCGTCGGTGCTGCGTCGCGTCGGTGGGCCTGGGGCATCTGCGCAGGTCAGGCCGGTGCGGATGGGTTGGTGGCCGCGGCGGTCCGCCTGAAAAGTCGCCATCCGTGACAGATCTGAGCGTAGATGACGCACATCCGCCGCCGACGGACTGACAACCGTCGGCGGCGGATGGTGAAGCGGGAGGATCGGTGGGGAACCGAGGGGTGCCTCAGCGGTGCGGCTCAGGCCTGTCGGTACTCGCCCTGGTAGACGTAGAGAAAGGGCATGTTGCCGCGCAGGCCGTGCCGGATGGAGGAGGAGACGACCTCCTTGGCGGTGACGGCGGCCTCAAGCGGGGAGGCGCCCTTGGCGAGCTCGGCGGTCACCGCGGCGGCCAGGGTGCAGCCGGCGCCGTGGACGCGCTCGGTGCCCACGGCCTCAACCTCGAGGACCTCCAGGGTGGTGCCGTCATAGAAGACGTCCAGCGCGGTGCCGGTGCCCAGCGACGGGCCGGCCTTGGCCAGGACATTGGGGACGCCCTGGTCGTGGATGCGCTTGGCGGCCTCCTTGAGCTGTTCGACGGTGGTGATCTCCTCCATGCCCGCCAGCGTGGCGGCCTCGAAGAGGTTCGGGGTGGTCATCGTGGCGCGCGGCAGGATCTTGGTGCGCAGGGCGTTGTCCACCTCGAGCGCGCCCCCGAACTCCTGGCCCTTGCAGATGAGGACCGGGTCGAGCACCACGGCGGGGAAGTCGTAGGTCTCCAGGGCCTGCTCGACGACATCGATGGTGGGCGCCGTGCCCAGCATGCCGATCTTGACGGCGTCGATACGCGCGTGGACGGCGGCACAGGTCTCGATCTGGTCGGCGATGACGCCGGGCTCCACCGGAACGAAGCGGTGGTTCCACCCGTCCTTGGGGTCCATGGACACGATGCAGGTCAGGGCCGTGCAACCGTAGACGCCGAGGGTGTGGAAGGTCTTGAGGTCGGTCTGGGCGCCGGCGCCGCCCGAGGCCTCGGAGCCGGCGATGGTCAGGGCGATGGCAGTCATGGGTCAAGCCTGCACCGGTCGGGGCGCACGAGCCAAGCCGGGCCGGTCGCATGGAACCGGCCCGGCTCGGCGGGCGCGCTGTGAGTGGCGACGAGCTCAGGCGTTGGCGATGGTCCAGCGGTGGCCGCGGTGCGCGTCTTTCTCGGCCTCGTCCACCAGGGCGACGGCGAAGTCGGCCACGGAGATCTCACTGCCCGCGGGCTGGTCGCCGCCCTCGGTGTAGGTGCCGGTGCGCGGCTTGTCGGTGAACTCCGGGGCGGGGGAGAGGAAGGTCCAGGTCAGGGCGCTGCCGGCCTCGCGATAGAGGTCGAGGACCTCGGTGAAGGCCAGGGCCTCGGGCTTGTACTCCTCGGGGAACCCGGGGGTGTCCACCAGACGGGTGCCGTCGGGCGTGAGCAGGGAGCCGGCGCCGCCGACGACGATGATCCGGCCGGTGGGGGCAGCCGCGATGAGAGCGCGGTGGGCGTCAATGACGGGCTGGGCAGGCTCTCCGCGGCCGGCGGAGACCGCGATGACGGTGGCGTCGGAGCCGTTGACGAGGTCGACGACGGCCTGCGTGTCGGTCAGGGTGAGGGTGACGTCCTGCGCGGCTCCCTCGGCGTGACGGCCCGAGCGCGAGGCGGAGACGACCTCGTGGCCGCGGCCGGCGGCCTCGGTGACAGTGGCCGAGCCGACCATGCCGGTTCCTCCGATGATGGCGAGCTTCATGACTTCCTCCAGGTAGATGGGGTGCTGGTCCGAGGTGGGCGCGCCGGGTACCGGCGACCTCCCGATGACTTGATGGTATGGTTAAGGTACAAAGTACCTCAAAGTAACTAAAGGAGTGTGTCGTGTCACGGACGGAGGGGCTGATGGCTGAGCGGCGGGAGGCGGCACGAGGCGGCGTCAGCAGTGCGAGGAGCGCCGTCGCCGCTCGCGGCATCGACACTGCGTGTGTGGAAGGCGCGATGGAGCTGTCCTCAGGCGAGTCAGGAGAGGCGGCTACTCGGGAGAGCGCCCCATGCTGCGAGGTTCCCGCCGCGGAGGGAACTCAGGCGCCGGTCTTCGACTTCGACATCCTCTCGCCCGCCTGCCCGTCGCGCACGGTGCTGCGCCACGTCGTCGACCGCTGGACCCCGCTGGTGGTGATGGTTCTGGCCGACGGGCCGAGCCGCTTCGGGGAGCTGCGCTCGCGGGTCGGCGGAGTGACGCCCAAAGTCCTCACCCAGACGCTGCGATCCATGGAGCGCGACGGCCTGGTGACGCGCACCCAGCTGCCGGGCGTGCCGCCACGGGTCGACTACGAGCTGACCGACCTGGGCCGCAGCCTCCAGGCACCCATCGACGCGCTGCGCACCTGGATCCACACCCACTCAGCCCAGATCCTGGCCCACCGCGAGTCCTACGACGCCGTCGGATCCTGACGCCCCGGCGCGCCCGGGACGTGAGCACGCTTGTTTCCGCGGCTGTTTCTGCGGCCGGGGACATTCTGCGCGGCCGGGTGCCGTCCCGGTCGGCCGGGGACGTGCCGCGCGTTCGGGGACAGGATTCCGGTCCCCGACGGCGTCGAACGCCCCCGCCCGGAACAACACGCCCCCGGCCGCGCGCCATGTCCCCGTCGGTGGTGGGCTCGCGGGCTCAGGCGGCCGGCGCCGTGGGCTCGGGAGGCCGGGACCGTGGGCTCAGGCGGCCGGCGCCGCGGGTTCAGGAGGTGGGGCCGCGCCCGGCGGCGCCTGTTGGTGCCCGTCGGGGGGCCGACTGAACGGCCGACCGTGTGACTGACCTCGCCGTCGCCTCGCCGATGGCCGCCCCGGCCGACGGGACGATGAGGAAATGAGTACCGCGCCGCCGCCGAATCGGGGACCATAGATCTATGAGCGCCGCCACGTCCCTCCCGCCATCCCTCAACGACATCGTCTTCCACGTCCTGGACCCGCTTGAGGCCGTGGAGCGGGACATCTTGCTCACGCGCGCGGAGGCCTGGTACCCGGACCTCCTCGACGGGCTCACCACCCTCTACGGCGACGCCGCCGAGGAGGAGGCACTCAACCTGCTGGCCCTGGCCGCCCGGGCCTACGCGGAGCGCGACTACGAGCTGCGCCGCCTGGACCTGGCCCGCACCCTCGACCCCGCCTGGGTCCAGCACCCGGGCCGCGTCGGATACGCCGCCTACACCGAGCGCTTCGCCGGCACTCTGCGCGGCGTGGAGGACCGCATCGGCTACCTGCGCGAGCTGGGCGTCACCTACCTCCACCTCATGCCCCTGCTCACCCCGCGCCCCGGTGACTCCGACGGCGGCTACGCGGTCGCCGACTACCGCACCGTGCGCCCGGACCTAGGCACCATGGAGGACCTCGAGCACCTGGCCGGCGAGCTGCGCGCCGAGGGCATCTCCCTGGTGGTGGACCTCGTTCTCAACCACGTGGCCGCCGAGCACGAGTGGGCGGTGCGGGCCCGCGCCGGCGAGCAGCGCTACCGCGACTACTTCCTCATCTTCCCTGACCGCACCGAGCCCGACGCCTACGAGCGCACCCTGCCGGAGGTCTTCCCCGACTTCGCTCCCGGCAACTTCACCTGGGACGACGGCGTGGGCGGCTGGGTGTGGACCACCTTCAACTCCTTCCAGTGGGACCTCAACTGGCGCAACCCCCACGTCATGGCCGAGTTCGCCGGCATCGTTCTGGACCTGGCCAACCGCGGCGTCGAGGTGCTGCGCCTGGACGCCATCGCCTTCACCATCAAGCGCAAGGGCACCGACTGCCAGGGCCAGCCCGAGGTCCACGCCATCACCGAGGTCCTGCGCGCCCTGACCCGCATCGCCTGCCCCGCCGTCGACCTCAAGGCCGAGGCGATCGTCGCCCCCACCGAGCTCCTCCAGTACCTCGGCCAGGGCAAGTACACCGGCAAGGTCTCCGACCTGGCCTACCACAACTCCCTCATGGTCCAGATCTGGTCCATGCTCGCCGCGCGCGACACGACGCTCGCCGTCGAGGCCCTCCAGAACCTGCCGGTCGAGCCCTCCACCGCCACCTGGATCACCTACCTGCGCTGCCACGACGACATCGGCTGGGCCATCGACGACGACGACGCGGCCGCCGTCGGCCTGAGCGGCTACGACCACCGGTCCTTCCTCTCCGACTGGTACAGCGGCGAGTACCCCACCTCCGACGCCGCGGGCCTGGTCTTCCAGCACAACCCGGCCACCGGGGACCGGCGCATTGCCGGGACGGCCGCCTCACTCATCGGGATCGAGGCCGCCACCGAAGCCTGGGAGGGCGTCACCGACGAGACCCCCGAGCACAAGGCCGAGGCGCTGTGGACCTGGCGCGAGGAGCGGATCCACGCCCTGCGCATGGCCCACGCCATCGTCTACGGCTGGGGCGGCATCCCCGTCCTGTGGAGCGGGGACGAGCTCGCCCAGCCCAACGACCCCAACTGGGACACCGAGCCGGGCCACGAGGCCGACTCGCGCTGGGCCGGTCGCCCCCGACTCGACGAGGGCCGGCTGGCCAACCGCCGCGACCGCTCCACCGTCGAGGGGCGCGTCTTCACCGACCTGGCGCACATGGCGCAGGTGCGCGCCGGCCTGCCCCAGCTCGACGCCGTCGTGCGCACCCAGGTCCAGGACGTCGACGACCCCGGGGTGCTGGTGACCTACCGCGACCACCCTCGCGGCAGCTTCGTGGGCGTGTACAACGTGACGCCGCAGTGGCGCTCGGTGGCCGCCGACCAGCTCGCCCGGCTCGGGGTCATGGGGGCCACCGACGTCCTGACCGACACGGTCCCCTTCGGCTCCACCACGCTGGACGGGGCGGGGGACGGACGCGTGCCCGTGCCGCCCTACGCCGCCTGGTGGCTGGTGCGCCCCACGGACTGAGACGGACGAAGGTCCCGGCACGGAGTTGGGCCCCGGGCGGTGGGCGTGCATCATTATGGGCGTGACCCGCCGTAGCCTGCCCACCTCGTCAAACGCCCCCGATTCCGCAGCCGCTTCTGCGACCACGGCGGTCACTGAGCCATCCGATGTCGCCCGGGAGACCGCGCTCGTCTCTGCGGCACTGGACTCGGCCACGCCCGCCGCCCTCCTGGCCGGGGCCATCGACGTCGAGCAGGCGCCCCGCCCGCTGAGCGTCTTCGACCTCATGCGCATCGGCATCGGCCCCTCCTCCTCCCACACCGTGGGCCCCATGCGGGCCGGCCGCGCCTTCAGTCGGGCCCTGGCCGAGGCGGTCCGCCCAGGCGGCGCGGGGGCGTCCGACGGCGAGTGCGCCTCCCCGGCCCCCGGCTCCGGCCTGCCGCAGCCCAGCCGCGTCACCGTCGAGCTCTACGGATCGCTGGGCGCCACCGGCCGCGGGCACGCCACCGACCGCGCCGCCGTCATGGGCCTGGCCGGCTACGAGCCCGAGACGGTCCCCGCCGTCGTGTGCGAGTCCCTCATGGAGGAGGTTGAGGCCGCCGGCGAGCTGGTGGTCGACGGTGTCGGCCCCGTCCCCTTCAGCCCGAGCGCCGACATCCACTTCCTGCCCGGGCGGGTCCTGCCCTACCACGTCAACGGCATGACCCTGACCGCCTACTGCGCCAGCGGCGCCGAGATTCTGCGCCGCACCTACTACTCCGTGGGCGGCGGCTTCGTCATGGAGGACGTCGGCACTCCCGGTGCGCCGTCGATCCAGGCCTTGGCGACCGCCTCCGCCAGTCAGGCCCACGCCACCCCTGCGCCCTTCCCCTTCACCACCTCGGCCGCGATGCTGTCGATCTGCGAGCGCGAGGGCCTGAGCGTCTCCGACGTCGTCCTGGCCAACGAGCTCTCCGCCCGCAGCCGGGAGGAGGTCATCGCCTACCTGGACCGTCTGCGCGCCACGATGCGGGCCTGCATCGAGGCCGGCATGAACGCCGAGGGCATCCTGCCCGGCGGGCTCGGGGTGCGCCGCCGCGCCAAGGCCCTCCACGAGCGGCTGTGCGCCCAGTCGAGTGGCCCGGCCGCCGCCTTCACCATGGCCGACCCCCTGCGCGGCATGGACTGGGTGGACCTGTTCGCGCTCGCGGTCAACGAGGAGAACGCCGCCGGGCGCCGCGTCGTCACCGCCCCCACGAACGGTGCGGCGGGCATCGTCCCGGCGGTCCTGGCCTACTACGAGCGCTTCATTCCCGGGGCCGACGACGACGGCGCCCGCCGCTTCCTGCTGGCCGCCACTGCCGTGGGCGGGCTCATCAAGACCAATGCCTCGATCGCGGGGGCCGAGGTGGGCTGCCAGGGGGAGGTCGGGTCGGCCTCCTCGATGGCGGCCGCCGGCCTGGCCGAGGCCCTGGGCGGGACGCCCGCCCAGGTGGAGAACGCCGCCGAGATCGCCATGGAGCACAACCTGGGGCTCACCTGCGACCCCGTGGGCGGACTCGTCCAGATCCCCTGCATCGAGCGCAACGCGGTGGCCGCCGTCAAGGCCATCAATGCCGCCCGCATGGCCCTGTGGGGTGAGGGCCGGCACGCCGTCAGCCTCGACACCGTCATCGAGACGATGCGCCAGACCGGCGAGGACATGCTCGCCAAGTACAAGGAGACCTCCCGCGGCGGCCTGGCCGTCAACGTCGTGGAGTGCTGAGTTTCCGTGCGGTTCACTTCAAGTCGATAGACCGGCGCAGTCTTTTAGCATCCTCTGTTCTCCCGAGTCGTTCGAGCGTACTTGCTGCCTTATTTACTTCCATCTTTGCGTCGCCCATTTTTTGGCGGTTTGGCTTGATTTGACTATCGTTAAAAAAATCGCCAACTAAAGACTTTTCCGCAAAGTCAGAATCTACCCATTGATCCTTAGAGACCACTTCCTTCCACAGTATAACCGTACTAAATTCGAATAGCGACCCGAAACCCCGGCTTTCAAATTCTTCATGCCAGTCATAGGTGACAGGTCGAGTCAAAACTTCAAAGAGCCACACAAGCGATTCCTCAGAACGCACCTTATCAAAAGTGTCTGAAGTTGTAGAAAAACTTGAAACGACTTCCTTAGTTTGTTCGAAGTTGATCTTTTGAGTGCCGAATATTTCCTGAGTTTCTGGATCGAGCCCCTCAAAACACTCATCAGTACTTCCACTAGAATCCTCTGAAATAACACTGTACAAGCACTTTAGAAGTTCCTCGTTTTCTGAGATCGAGAATGTAGGTATTTGAAACAGTATCAAAAATAGGTATGCAACTTGAAATTCTTTAGAGGTGTTCTGTAGGAGAGCCTTTTTTGCTTCAACTGGAAGATCTGTTTTTTCGATAACTTTTTGTTGGCTTACAGATAGCATAAGGTTACGCCATAATTTATCGTTATCGTCAACAGGGGAAGCTCCAGGAATGAGGCAAGGTATCGTGCCTGATATGTCGCCGAATAATTTAAGGTCAGCAGTAATTGCATCAATAAGTTGCCTTGCTGCGTATTCCTTAGTTTCTTGGTGAGTGATACTGTTGATGGATGTAATCAGACTGCTCACCTCGTTTGCCGTCGGCTTAATCCGACCGTTACAAATTCCTTCTGAAATTTTGTGATGAACGAATGCAGGTATTAGTTCTGCCCCTTCTGTTTGTGGCGGCTCCGCTCCTAGACTGAATTCTGTGAGTTCGACTCCACTCTCTTTACTGAGTGCGGCGCTATCTGCACCCGCTTTTGCAGCGATCATCTTATATTTTAAGTCGGTGTCATGGATTAACTCAAACAACATCGGTTGCATGATCGATGAACTGGGATCAAGGAGTTTTTCGATAAGCGCCTTTTGGCGACCATAAATAAATCTACACGTCGACTTAAGTGTTTTCTTGGAGGGTGCATTTGATATGATATCACTGACAGGTCGGAGATTGCCTAAAGTAAGGAGTTTGTATCTGCAGCGGTCGCTGCTGTCTATTTCGGCATATTCTTTCAAGTATTCTTTATGTTTGCGAGTTGTATAACCCGGATCTCCTCGCCGGAGTTCGATTATTTCTGCAACTAGGTCAGACCACATTCTACATTGGTACAATTCAATTTGCGACACTACACTTTCCCGGTGTAGTTCCGTCACGTCAAACACTCTTAAGGAGTTAATAAGATTCCAGGCAAGAAGTGATGCAACTGTAGAGAATACCCCCCACCACAGTCGCGTGACATACTGTGTCAGTGTAGGGAATTCGAAAGCTAGTACTGGAAAAATGAACAGTAAGATAATCTCAGATCTAAATATGTTTCCCGAAATTATGTGATTATGGGGTGATTGCAGCGCTAAAAAATACTTAATATTTATACCTAAATATGTGTCATCTTTTGTTTTTCTGGAGATATTTGATAATTGATTTGTTGCAAACGTAAGCAGCGCAAACAGTCCGACTGTGTTTGTTAGCATTGTTCGAATAGCAATTTTATCACAATACTTTGGTGTGATATTAGGGAATATTAATATTGCTGCGGATGCGATAATGGAGGCGATGAGCATCGAAATGTTTGGGTGTTTTGTTATGAATTCTGCGAATTTTTTGGATACTTTTCGGAGTTTGATAGCGATAAAGGTGCTGATTCTTCCGGACATGATAGACGGTTCCTTAACGATTCTACGAGTTTCTGAAATTGATCACCGAATGATAACATACTTTATGTAATATGGGTGAATCTTGGTAACCGACAGGATCAAGGGTGGGGGGCCGCAGCGCTGCGCTGCGGCCCCCCACCTTCAGTGCCCAGCCCGGGTCAGCTGCTCTGGGCGGTACTCGACTGGCTGTTCTGGTTGCCGGACTGCTGCCCGCCACCGGGCTGCTGGCCCTGGCCCCCGCCGCCCTGACCGCCCTGGCCTCCCTGACCACCGGCGCCACCACCCATGGGGCCGCCCATCCCGGCCGACAGCGCCGAGGCCGTCCCCGTGGCCGAGCCGCCCGACGACGTCGCCACCGTGTACTGCTGGCCCTCGGTGAGCCCCAGCACCGTAATCGCCTCCGCCGTGAAGTCCACCTTGAGCGAGGCCACCTGCGACCCGGAAGCATCCGTGACGGTCAGCGTGTCACCCGCGCTGACCGACGGAGAGCCCGTCACCCCCACGAGCTGGCTCTCGCCGTTGGCGTCCACCGAGCCGTCCATCGCGCCGGCCTGCCCCGAGACCACCACGATCCCGCCCTTGACGTAGGCCGATCCGTTGGAGTCGATACCGTCGGAGGAGGCGTAGGAGACCTCCACCTCGCCGCCGCTGATCGTCAGCACCGAGCCGTCGTCGGACTCGGAGTCGGCATTTTCGTGCCCCTCGATGACGTGGTCGCCGTTGGAGGCGTTGATGCCGTCGTCGCCCGCCGCGATGGACAGCTCCCCGCCGGCCACGTTGATGAACGCCGCCTGCAGCCCCTCATCGGCCGCATTGACAGTGACCTTCCCGGAATCCTGCGTATAGCTCACCCCGGCGTTGATGCCCTTGGGCGAAGGCGTCGAGGAGTCCGCCGTCGACTCCTGCCCGGGCGGGGCCTGCTCCTCAACAGTGGCGTTCGCCTGGCCGCCGCCGGCCGTGATCGTCAGGGTCGTGTCCTTGACGGTGACGTCCGTGGTCGCCGAGATCGCGTCGTCGGTGGAGGTCAGCGTGATGCTCGCCTTGCCCAGGGAGATGAAGCCCTTCGTCTCATCGTTGCCCTCACTGGACTTCAGGGCGTCGCCCCCGGCCTCGACCGTCAGCGTCCCGGACTCCACCACCAGGTAGTCCTTGCCGCGCAGGCCGTCGTCGGCGGCCTTGACCTTGATGGTGGTGTTCCCGGTGATGATGAGGCCGTTCTTGGAGGAGATGCCGTCCTTGTAGGAGCCGGTCACGTCCAGCTGGCCGGTCCCGGTGACGGTGAGGGTGTCGGAGGAGAACAGGGCGGCGGTGGCCTCCTGCCCCGAGGCGTAGCTCGCGCCGTCGGTCAGCGTGTTCTTGGAGTCCTTGGCCAGGACCACGATCGCGTTGCCGGCGTCCTGGATGTCGATGGCCGGCCCGTCCGAGCTCGTGATGCTCCCGCCCTTGAGGACCAGGCGCACGTCCGCCTTGGGGGCGTTGACGACGATCCGCCCGTTGCTGAGCTCGCCGCTGATGACGTAGGTGCCACCGCCGCTGATGGTGACGGTGCCCCCGTCGACCTTCACGTTGCTCGACGCCGACCCGCTGGCCGAGGCCGACGATCCCGAGAGCGTGATCGTGGTGGCCGACGACGTGTCCGGGGTGCCGGCGTCGTCCGCGGAGCTCGAGGCGTTCTCCACCGAGGCGTTCGCGCCCAGGATGTCGGAGACGCTCGCGCCGGTCGACGCCGTAGCGACCGAGGAGGAGATCGTCGTCCACGTCGTGTCCGACTCACTTGAGCTCGAGGCGCTGGCGTTGCCGGAGGCCGAGGAGGTCGAGCAACCGGCCGCCAGGGCGATCGCGGCCAGGAACGCGACGGCTCCGGTCGCACGACGGCGGAGTCGGTGGAGGGGCTTGGTCGTCTTGGTGGTCTTCATGGTGTCTGGGCCTCTTCTTCTCGGGTTCTTCTCTGGTCCGGTGTCGGATCGTGGGTGGTCTAGGTGCGGCGCTCAGGCGGCGCTCGCGGTGGCGCGGGTGGCGCCGATGCTCTCCAGGTTGGAGCGGTCGGTGCCGAACAGGTCGGCGAGCTCGTGGGTCAGGGTCCGGTACCACCGGTTGGCGGGCAGCTCGGGGTGGAGCAGCGCCATGCCTGTGGCGTACTTCGAGATGCGGGCGGGGCGGTGTCCGGCGTCCCACAGGGCCCGGTCCGCAGGTGAGGGTGTGGCCGGGTTCTTCGTCTCGACGACGGCGACGCCCGCCACCGCCACCGGCTCGCCGTCGTCGATGGCCGCGGTCAGATGGGCCGGGCGCAGGGCCTGCGGGGCCCCGGCGACTCCGGCGGTCCTCGTGCGGACCCCCGGTGTCAGGCGCCGCCAGGTCAGGGACGTGTCGATGGTGGCCCGGGCCTCGGAGCGCGGCAGGTGAAGGGTGGTGCGCTCATAGGTGGTGGCCAGCACCGGCCGCAGCGCGGCGGCGACATCCCGGGCAGCAGCCGGACCGGAGACCCCCGTGCTCGCCAGGCAGGCGGCCACGAAGGCGCGGCCCGAGCCGGTCAGGCGGGAGGCGTCGTCGGGGTGGTATCCCAGGCGCCGCTTGACGGTGGTGCCGCGCGCGCCGCGGGTCTTGACCTCCAGGAAGCACAGGCCGGAATCCAGGTAGGTGCGGGTGCGCACCTTGAAGCGCCGACGCCGCTTGCGGGCCGTGAGCATGAAGGCCTCCAGCCCCGGGGTGTCGAAGTAGGTCGAGGCGTAGGAGAAGCGGCGCCTCCCGTCGATCTCCAGGACCCGGGCCTCGGAGGTGAGGCCGCCCACGAGCTCCTGCGCACGCTCCAGCGGCACCAGGTACTTGCGGTCCACCCGGGTGAGCAGGCCCGCGGCGTCGTTGAGCTCGGCGAGACTGGTTGTGGCCAGGTGATCGGCGTTCAGGGAGCCCGACGTCGGAGCCTGAGACCCTGCGAAGGAAGCTGCCGGGGAGGTGCTCACGGTTGCCGTTGAGGTCACCGTCGAGATCGTCGTCCTGGTCATCATCGGGCTCCTTGTCTGTTCTGGTCTGTCCTGTCGGCTTCGTCCGGGGCAACGCTCAGCGCAAGGCCACGGCCGTGGCCGGGGCTGCCTGACCGCTGGGGCGTGTGACGTACTGGGTGGCCGGCGCCACGGTGAGGGGCTGGGTCTCGACGGGCTCAGGGCGGGAGCCGGCCTGCGCGGCGTTCAGGCGCCTGCCGCTCCAGGGCTGGGCGGTCTGCGCCTCGCGGGCGACGGCACCGGTCGGCTCGGTGGCAGGCTGCGCGGCAGGGGCGACGTCGTCGAAGGCTGTAGCGATCTCAAGCTCAGCGGGAGTGTGGCGCGGCAGCCGGAAGCGGACGTCAACGGTGGTGGTGTCGTCGACCAGGTCGAGGCGCTGGACCTCCACCGAGCGGACCTGCCCGCCCAGGGTGCGCTCCAGGTGGGCGATGAGAGCGGTCTCGTTGGTGATGGCATGGTCGAGGACGATCACCTGGTGACGGTTGCGGCGCATGAGTGCCGGGTGGTCGCCGACCCACAGGGCGGCGACGACGGTGCCCATGAGGGCCGCCACCATCCCGATGGGTGCGGTCTGGATGCCGCCGAGCAGGCCCAGGGCCAGGGCCGCGAAGAAGTAGGCGACCTCGTGCTGGGCCAGCTCGGTGGAGCGCAGGCGGATGATGGACAGGACCCCGAAGAGCCCCAGGCCCAGGCCGGCCGCGACGCTCGCCGTCGATAGCAGCAGGGTGACGGCCAGGACGCCCACGTTGACGCCGATATAGGCGGCCATGAGGTCCTTGCGCGAGTGGCGCGGGGCGTAGAGGGCCCCGACCAGGACGGCGAGGGCGATCAGATCAGCGGCGATGTAGGTCAGAGTGGTCAGGCTCATCGGGAGGCTCCTGTCGGGTCAATCGGACCGGTGACGGAGCCTGGTCACGGGGTGGGCGGCAGGGGAGCGCCCTCAGCGCGCCGCGGCGTTGTGCGGCTCCGTCCGGTGAGAAACAGTCAACGGGCGCATTCCATGAGCGCGCTGTGAACAGGGCATGGGGGAGGCATGACTTACCGCGCCGCGGCATGAGGCGGCCAACAGCGCCCCCACAGGCGGGCGGTGCCCGGAACCTGTGGAGGCGCTGGTTGGGGGTGGGGCGGAAGCGTGAGGGCCGCTGCTCAGGCCGCGAGCTGGCGCGACTGGACCTGACGCCAGTAGCGCCCCAGGTTCCGCTTGATGGTGCGGTTCCACCGGTTAGTGGGCAGTTTCCCGTGCAACAGGGCCATGCCGGTGGCGTACTTCGAGATGCGGGCCGGCCGGTGCCCCTGGTGCCACAGGAGGCGGTCCGTGGGGGAGGCCGTGGAGGGGTTCTTCGTCTCGACGACGTTGAGGTGGCCCACGGAGACACCCCGTTCGAGGCGCTTGCCGTCAGGGCCGAACAGGTCCCAGGTGAGCTGGGTGTCGAAGGTGGCGCGGGCCTCGTCGTGGGGCAGGTGCAGGGTGGTGCGGCTGTAGGTGGAGTCCATGACCGGGACGAGGGCATCGGCGATCGTGCGCGCCTCGTCGGGGGTGCAGGTGCCGGACTCCACGAGGCGCTCGATGACGAACAGGTGACCGTCGGGCGTGATGCGGTCGGCGTCGTCGGGGTCGTACTTGAAGCGGTCCTTGACCGTGGCCTCGCGCGACCCGTTGGTCTTGACCTCCAGGAAGCACAGGCCGGAGTCCAGGTAGGTGCGGGTGCGGATCTTGTAACGCCGACGGCGCTTGCGGGCCGTGAGCATGAAGGCCTCCAGCCCCGGGGTGTCGAAGTAGGTCGAGGCGTAGCGGAAGTGGCGCAGGCCGTCGATCTGGAGGACCCGGGCCCGCGGGGCCAGGTGGCTGATGACGTGCTGGGTGTCGCCCGGGGGCACTAGGTACTTGCGGTCCATGCGAGTCAGGAGACTTGCCTCGGAGTTGAGCTCGGTGAGGGTGATCGTGTTGATGCCGTTGGTGTTCAGCACGGTGCAGTCCTTTCCGGGGTCGGCAGTGGCGAGGTGGGGCCGGTGCTGCCGGGCAGCAGCGGTGGCGGTGGTGTGGGGAGGAGGTGGCCGCGTGACGGGCGCACGATGGGTGCACTGGATGTGCTGGGTGCGCGGCGTTGACGCGGCGTTGACGCGGTGGCGCCGCAGGTGAGGCGGGCCGGCTGGGTCAGTTGTAGCGGGGCTGCACCATGGACGGAGGGTTGCCCACCTGAGCGTGCTGCTGGGAGGCGTGCTGCCGGCGGTGGCCGGTGATCCAGTCGTACCGGGGTGGGGCGGTGGCTGCTCTCGCGGCGCTGTCGGCCACGGGGGCCTCGGGCCAGAGTTGCTGACTAGCGGGCTGAGCCTGAGTAGCGGCCTGAACGGGGGCCTGAGGCGGAGCCTCCCGGACCAGGTGGGGACCCTGCACCACCTTCTCCTGCTGCACCTGGGCGGCCGGTGGCTGAGCGGGCCTGGCTGCGCGGGAGCGAGGACGCAGCCGGTAGTGGACCTCGACGATGGTGGTGTCATTGACCAGGTCCAGGCTCTTGAGGTCAACGCTGCGCACCTGGGCGCCGAGCAGGTCCTCGAGCTCGGTGATGAGCTCGTTCTCGTCGCTGATGGCCCGGTCAAGGGTGACGACCTGGTTGCGGTTGTGGCGCATGAGCGCCGGGTGGTCCCCCACCCACAGCGAGGCGAGGAGGAGGGCCATGAGGATGGCGACGATGATGAGGTGGGTCTTGATGCCGCCGAGCAGGCCCAGGGCCAGGGCCGCGAAGAAGTAGGCCACCTCCCCTTGGGCCAGGGAGGAGGAGCGCAGACGGATGATGGACAGGACGCCGAAGAGCCCCAGGCCCAGGCCCGCTCCGACGTTGTCGCTCGTTGACAGCAGCAGGGTGACGGCCAGGACGCCCACATTGACGCCGATGTAGGCGGCCACGAGGTCTCGGCGCCCGTGGCGCGGAATATAGAGGGCCCCGACCAGGATGGCGAGCGCCACCAGGTCGGCACCGATGTAGGCCAGTGTCAGTGGTAGATCGTTCAACACCTGCTGCATGAGGATGTCCTTGGGGAGAGGCGGGCCGGGAACCGTATTGTTACGATAACATAACAATATGTCCGCCTATATAAATCATGCTAGGGCGTCGGTCTCGTGCTCGGTGTGAGGCTGCATACCCTGAACGGCCTCCTTGCGTCCCGCGGCGTCTCCCGGCTTCGTGTTGTAGGTGTGAGGTGCTGGTCGGAACAATCGCCTTCAGCTACTTTCGGTCTCGACTGCTTGCTGGGTGTTCGCTGGATGTGGCGACACGCCGAACAGGCGTGTCTGAGGGGGTGAATTCTGCGTCTCCGTCCCCAGGGCTGGGGGTAGAGCGCCGACGGCGACCGGCCCTGCCTGTGGTTAAGGCTCGCGAATAGATGTCGTACCCGTGTAGGACCATCGTTGTGCGGATTGCGGGGATGGGGTCGAGGGCCTCTGGCGGGGTGCTCACGGACTGTCTCCACCAGCCGCCCACAGAGAGGTCAAGGTTTTCCACAGAGGGGAGGGGTGGTGTGCACAGGGCCACGTTAGACACAGCATCTTGGGGTGATGGACCCGGATCACCCCAAGGGGTAGTGTCTTGCTTTGCGGGGCCGTTCTGGCCTCCCGTGAATGACAAGCGTGTGGTGCCGCCGGCGCAGTCCCTGTTCGGGGATGGGCCGCAGTCACCGCCACCCGATCCTGAGGAAGAGACGGACATGGCGATCACCATCTACAGCAAGCCCAACTGCGTCCAGTGCACGGCCACCTACCGTGCCATGGACAAGGCCGGCCTGTCCTACGAGACGGTGGACATCTCCTTGGACGCCCAGGCCCTCGAGCAGGTCAAGTCCCTGGGGTACGCCCAGGCTCCCGTCGTCGTCGCCGGAGAGGACCACTGGTCCGGCTTCCGCCCGGACAAGATCAAGACCCTCGCCCTGGCCGTCGAGTCCGTCGCGGTCTGAGGCCGCGGGGGCGCGCCGTGAGTAGCGGGCCTCTGCTGGTCTACTTCTCCTCCACCTCGGAGAACACGCACCGATTCGTGGGTAAGCTCGGCTTCCCGACGGCGCGCATCCCCCTGAGGCGCACGGAGTCGCCGCTGACCGTGGATGAGGAGTACGTCCTGGTCGTGCCCACCTACGGTGGCGGCTCCGTCAAGGGGGCGGTGCCCAAGCAGGTCATCGCCTTCCTCAACAACCCGGACAACCGGGCCCTGTGCCGGGGCGTCATCGCCTCGGGCAACACCAACTTCGGCCAGGCCTACTGCCTGGCGGGTGACATCATCGCCAGCAAGTTGGGGGTGCCGTTCCTGTACCGCTATGAGCTGCTCGGCACCCCCACGGACGTCGCACGCGTCAAAGAAGGATTGGAAAACTTTTGGCAGACACGCTGACGGACACCGGCTCTGAGACCGTGTCCTCCCCGGAGCTGGACTACCACGCGCTCAACGCGAAGCTGAACCTCTACGACGCGAACGGCAGGATCCAGTTCGATGCCGACCACGAGGCGGCCCGGCAGTACTTCCTCCAGCACGTCAACCAGAACACGGTCTTCTTCCACGACCTGGAGGAGAAGCTCGAGTACCTGGTCGAGGAGGGCTACTACGAGGGCCACATCCTGGACAAGTACTCCCCGGAGTTCGTCAAGTCCGCCTTCAAAGCCGCCTACGCACACAAGTTCCGCTTCGAGACCTTCCTGGGAGCCTTCAAGTACTACACGTCCTACACGCTCAAGACCTTCGACGGGAAGCGCTACCTGGAGCGCTTCGAGGACCGTGTCACCATGGTGGCCCTCACACTGGCCGACGGCGACGAGCAGCTGGCCCTCGACCTCGTCGACGAGATGATGTCCGGCCGCTTCCAGCCGGCCACCCCCACCTTCCTCAACGAGGGCAAGGCCCAGCGTGGCGAGCCCGTCTCCTGTTTCCTGGTGCGTATCGAGGACAACATGGAGTCGATCGCCCGCGGTATCAACTCCGCCCTCCAGCTGTCCAAGCGCGGCGGGGGAGTGGCCCTCCTGCTGAGCAACCTGCGGGAGATGGGCGCCCCCATCAAGCGCATCGAGAACCAGTCCAGCGGCGTCATCCCCGTCATGAAGCTGCTGGAGGACTCCTTCTCCTACGCCAACCAGCTCGGGGCCCGCCAGGGTGCGGGGGCGGTCTACCTGCACGCCCACCACCCCGACATCATGCGCTTCCTGGACACCAAGCGTGAGAACGCCGACGAGAAGATCCGCATCAAGACCCTCTCGCTGGGCGTCGTCATCCCGGACATCACCTTCGAGCTGGCCCGCAACAACGAGGACATGTACCTCTTCAGCCCCTACGACGTCGAGCGCGTCTACGGCATGCCCTTCGCGGACATCAACGTCACTGAGAAGTACCGCGAGATGGTGGACGACGGGCGCATCAAGAAGAAGAAGATCAACGCCCGCACCTTCTTCCAGACTCTGGCCGAAATCCAGTTCGAGTCCGGCTACCCGTACGTCATGTTCGAGGACACGGTCAACAAGGCCAACCCCATCAAGGGCAAGGTCGTCATGTCCAACCTGTGCTCCGAGATCCTTCAGGTCTCCGAGCCCAGCGAGCTCAACGAGGACCTCACCTACGCCCACGTGGGCAAGGACATCTCCTGCAACCTGGGCAGCCTCAACATCGCCAAGACGATGGACTCCCCGGACTTCGCCCGCACGATCCGCACCGCTGTGCGCGGCCTGACCGCCGTCAGCGACCAGACCCACCTGCCCAGCGTGCCCTCCATCGACCGGGGCAACCACGAGTCGCACGCCATTGGCCTAGGGCAGATGAACCTCCATGGCTTCCTGGCGCGCGAGCGCATCCACTACGGCTCCGAGGAGGGCCTGGACTTCACCAACGTCTACTTCGCCAGCGTCCTGTTCGCCGCCCTGACGGCGTCGAACGAGATGGCCGTGGAGCGCGGGGAGAGCTTCGTGGGCTTCGAGGACTCGACCTACGCCAGCGGCGAGTTCTTCGAGAAGTACGTGACCCAGGACTTCGTACCGGTCACCGAGCGCGTCAAGGAGATCTTCGCGGCCTCCAGCGTGCACGTTCCCACGCGTGAGGACTGGGCCGAGCTGGCGGAGAAGATCAAGAAGGGCGGCCTGTACAACCGCAACCTGCAGGCCGTGCCGCCCACCGGCTCGATCTCCTACATCAACAACTCCACCTCCTCGATCCACCCGATCGTGGCCAAGGTGGAGATCCGCAAGGAGGGCAAGATTGGCCGCGTCTACTACCCGGCGCCCTTCATGACGAATGACAACCTCGAGTACTACCAGGACGCCTACGAGATCGGCCCGGAGAAGATCATCGACACCTACGCCGTGGCCACCCAGCACGTCGACCAGGGGCTGAGCCTCACGCTGTTCTTCCCGGACACGGCCACCACCCGCGACGTCAACCGAGCCCAGATCTACGCCTGGCGCAAGGGCATCAAGACCCTCTACTACATCCGCCTGCGTCAGGCCGCCCTGACCGGGACCGAGGTCGAGGGCTGCGTCTCCTGCATGCTGTGAGCCGGAGTTGGTGGGCCTCTTTAAGGAAGTGGAAAGGATCTTGAGTGGGCCGCGTTGCCTACGGGGATGAGAGTGTTCGCCGCTCTGGTGTCTCTGAGTCGGTGTATTTTCTAGGCACATATATTGCAGATGAAGATCAATCCGATCTTGCTGATGCGCTCTCTGTGTATGTGCGTCAAGGTGGAAAACTACATTGGAGAGATCATACACCTCGCACGAAGCGAGCGGTCTGTGAGACTATCAGTGAGCATAATGCAAAATATCTTGTCGTTGCAGCCTCCCCTATTCCCGAGGGGAAGGGTGAGGAGCGTGCTAGGCAGCAGGCGTTGCACTGTTTAAGTGTGATGCTTGAAGGGGATTTTGGTGTGGATTCACTTATCCTCGAAAGAAGGCAGCAAACTCAGGATGAAAAGGACAAGAGGACGATTGCCTTAGCTCAGCGTAATAAGGTGTTGACGTCGGGATTTCGTTTGACTCACAGGTTTGGTCATGAAGATAAGCACCTATGGGTTCCTGATCAGGTGATCGGAGCACTGGGCGATCATTGGGCCGGCTCAGATGCTGGCGATAACTGGAGCATGATCGCTGACCGTGTGTGGGTTGAGCGTATTGATCCCCGTAGGTAGCGCGAACGCCGGGCCCACATGACGACACGGGTGCACCGGCGCTTACTTCCTCTCCGCGCCGTAACGCGGCGGCACACCAACTGTACGTCAGACTTGTAGGTATTGCCAGCAGTTGCGGCCGTTGTTGGCAATAGCGGCATAGGTCACACGTTTCCACCCCTTCTTGCAGCGCCATTAGCCGGCTGCAGCCGAGGACTCCTCGGCGCGGCGGCGCAACTCGCGCACGGTGGCGTGCGGATCCTCGCCGGCCGGGAACCCGCGCAGGCGCCAGTACATGGCCAGCAGGGAACCGGTGATCGTGTGCCAGAAGGTCGCCACCGCGCAGGGTGCGGCCACTGCCGCGCTCAGGTACTGCAGGGCGAGCGTTGAACCGAGCCCGGCATTCTGCAGGCCCACCTCGATACCGATCGTGCGGCGGTCGGCCCGCGAGACGCCGAAGGCTCGCGCCACGGCGTAGCCCAGGGCGTAGCCGGTTGCATTCTCCAAGGCGATTGCGGCGAACATGAGCGGCCCCGCGGTGGCGATGAGCGGCTGACTCTTGGAGGCCACGGCCGCCACCACCGCGGCGATCGCCACAACCGAGACCCACGGCATCGCCGGCTGGATCCGCGCCACCTGCCGGTGGAAGAAGACATTGCAGGCCAGGCCCGCACCCACCGGCAGCAGCACGATCTGCACGATCGACAGTGCCATCGACCCGGCCGGTACCTGCATGTAGGTTCCGGCCAGCCACAGGGTCAGCAGCGGGGTGACGATAGGGGCGAGCATCGTGGAGAAGGCGGTCATCGACACTGAAAGGGCCGTGTTGCCCTTGGCCAGGTAGCTGACCACGTTCGACGTCGTCCCCCCGGGCACGCAGCCGATGAGGATGATGCCGACCTTGAGCTCGGGGGGCAGCGGCAGCAGGTTCGCTACGCTCCAGCCCACCAGCGGCATGATCGCGTACTGGCTGAGCACGCCCAGAATGACCGGCTTCGGGTGACGGGCGATCATCGTGAAGTCCGGGATGGACAGGGTCATCCCCATCCCCAGCATCGTGACGGCCAGCAACGGTGTCATGTAACCGGCCAGCGGCACGAAGGTGGAGGGTGAGAAGAAGGCGGCGAGGAAGGCGCCGAACATGATGAGCGGGAAGACCGTCACCGCGATGCGGGCGCTGCGGTCCTGTCTCTTCTCGGAGGCCGCGTCGGCGGAAGCCTCGACGTCGGGGGCCGCGCCCGTGGACTCCTTGGAGCGCGGTGCGGTGTTGGTGTCGGTGGGGGCTGTCATGGGATGCCTCGGATCATTGGTGGAGCATCAGCGGGGATACGCCCGGCGACAATAGTCCGAGGAGTGATACGTCGCCGTCTCAGTCCATCGTACGGACACGCTTCAGGTTCCGAGGCCTGAGGCGTTATTCGAGCTCGTCGTCAGTGTCGACGTCGTCGGAGTCGGGCTCGTCCTCGGGCTCACGCCATACCTCGTCGCAGCGGTGGACGCTCGTGGCGATGAGGCGCGCGTTGGGCAGGTCAACGGTGCGTACCCAGTGGCCGGCTGCTAACGGGTTCTTGCCGAAGTCCTCGTGCCGGTTGATGAGTCGCAGCACGAGCACCTCCTCGGGCACGTCAATGTGGATGAGCAGGTCGATTCGCTCGCGCGCCGCGCCCCAACCGCGTGTCTCGAGCGCGAGATAGTTGCCCTCGGTGACGACGACGCCGGTCCCGCTCACGATGCTTCCGGCTGCCACGGACTCGTGGAGGTCCCGCCGGTACACCGGGACGAGGACCCGTGGGGCGCCGTCGGCCCGCACCCGGTCCAGGGTCGTCAGGTAACCCTCGACGTCGAAGGTGTCGGGCGCGCCCTTGCGGTTGCCGCGCCCCAGCTCGTCCAGGACGGCGTTGGACAGGTGGAAGCCGTCCATGGCGACCAGCCCGGCGAAGATGCCCGCCGCTTTCAGCTCGGTCTCCAGCTGCGCAGCAATCGTTGATTTTCCCGAACCGGGAGCTCCCACAAGCCCGACGACGAGGCGCTCGGGTGCGTCGTCGGCCGCCAACCGCTGCCTGAGCTGGTCGACGAGGCTGCTGACAAGGGTGGGGGTTTCGCCCACCCGAACCGTTGGGCTCATGGAACTATTATCTCAGTCAACTAAGTGGCTGAGGCCTGGAGGCGGTATCTGTATCCATTGTGATGCTTTGCCGTTCCTCGTCTTCATGGGATCGGGCTCTCTCAGGAAAAAGACAGCAGCACCCCTCTCCTGCCGATGTCGACGGCGGAAGTCGACGGGAGTTGAAGCCAGCTGAGGCAAGGCCGGGACCTCAGGTGGGCATCAGCGTCTGCGGGGTCCAGGTCCTGCAGGACTCGGCGGATGGTCGTTTCCGACGGCAGGGCCTGGCCCGCCGCTAGTCCCCGGGACCGTAGGTTGGCGGCGGTCAGGTCGGTGGCGTGCTCCCGTGTCGCCGTCGGGCTGCGACAGCCCGCGAGCACTCCGGTCACGGCCAGGGACGGGACTGGGACGAAACGACTATTGTGATGGCGGACACGATCGTAGTCTGAGGGAGTCCGCCATGCCGCGCGGCACGAAGTGGGTGCCGTACGCGACTCTTCCGACGTCAGGAAACACACCATGGCAGAGTCCTCTCAGTCGTCACCGTCCTCTTCCTCCCTGCCGCCGGCCACCTCCTCACCCGCCTCGACCTCGGAGGAGGCCGGCTCGACCGTCAGCCGCATCAACGCTCGCATCATCGGCATCTGCGTGGCCGCCGCCCTGGGCGGGTTCCTCTTCGGCTTTGACACGGCCGTCATCAATGGCGCCGTCGATGCCCTCTCTGACCAGTTCGCTCTCAGCGATGCGCTCAAGGGCTTTTCCGTCTCCTCGGCGCTCATTGGCTGCACGGTCGGCGCCTGGTTCGCCGGGCCGGTTTCTAACCGGATGGGGCGGGTGCCGGTCATGCTCATCGCCGCTGTCATGTTCCTGGGCTCCGCGCTCGGATCGGGACTGGCCTTCGGCGTCATCGACTTCATCGTGTGGCGTGTGGTGGGCGGCCTAGGAGTGGGGGCAGCCTCCGTCATCGCCCCGGCCTACATTGCCGAGGTCTCTCCGGCGAGCGTGCGCGGCCGTCTGGGCTCTCTCCAGCAGCTGGCGATCGTCGTCGGCATCTTCTCCTCCCTGCTGGCCGACGCCTGGTTCTCCGGTCAGGCCGGCGGGGCCGCCAAGGAGCTGTGGCTGGGGATGGAGGCCTGGCGGTGGATGTTCATTGCCGAGGGGGTGCCGGCCCTCGTCTACGGGCTTTTCGCCTTCCGGCTGCCGGAGTCCCCACGCTTCCTGGTGGCGCGCGGCGACTACGACAAGGCCTCCCAGGTGCTCTACGACTTCACCGGAATCATCAACGTCAACCTCAAGATCGAGGAGATCCGCTCAACCATTGACTCCGAGAAGCGCGAGTCCCTGTCCGACCTGCGCGGCTCAGCGCTGGGGCTCAAGCCGATCGTGTGGGTAGGTATTCTGCTGTCCGTCTTCCAGCAGTTCGTGGGCATCAACGTCATCTTCTACTACTCGACGACGCTGTGGCGCACTGTGGGCTTCCAGGAGTCCGACGCCCTGACCATCACGGTCATCACGTCGGTCACCAACATCGTGGTGACGATCCTGGCGATCCTCCTGGTGGACAAGGTGGGGCGCCGGCCCATGCTGCTGGCCGGCTCGTTCTTCATGACGATCTCGCTGGGGCTCATGGCGCTGGCCTTCTCCTTCGCCAACGTCAGTGGTGGTGAGGTGACCCTGGAGGCGCCGTGGTCACCGATCGCGCTGGTGGCGGCGAACCTGTTCGTCGTGGCTTTCGGGGCGACCTGGGGGCCGCTCGTGTGGGTGCTGCTGGGCGAGATGTTCCCCAACCGGATCCGTGCTGGGGCGCTGGCGGTGGCGGCTGCGGCCCAGTGGGTGGCGAACTTCTTCATCTCCACCACGTTCCCGACCTTCTCCAGCATCAGCCTGACCTTCGCCTACGGCTTCTACGCAGTCTTTGCGCTGCTGTCCCTCATCTTCGTCTTCTTGCGGGTACCCGAGACCAAGGGCAAGGAGCTCGAGGAGATGGAGGACCTGGCGGTCTGAGGTGAGCGGGAACCTACGCAGCCAGGTCCGTGATCGTCACCTTTCGCTTGAGGCTGTGTCCCCAGGCGTAGTCGCCGGTGCGATGCTGTGCCTGCCCTAGCACGATGCTGGGGGCAATGCCTAACTCCTCTGCAAGTGCCCTCACTTCATCAAGGTCTCGACGACGGGGGAGGCGACCCACGTAGGCCTCTGGAACAAGGAGATGGGAGGCATAGGCGTCAGCCTCCTCTTCGGCGGAGCCGTGCTCGTTGCTAAGAAAGAGGCCTCTCGGGTCGTGGAGAAGGACATGCGCGATCTCGTGGAAGAGCGTGAACCAGAGCTGGTCGTCGGCCTTCCAGAGCGCTGAGAGCTGGATAAGGGGGTGCTCCTGAATCCAGCGGGTGGCGCCGTGAATACCGAGTCCCGGCACTGCCGGGATCAATGCGAGCGCTACCCCGCATTCCCGAAGAAGAGCCTGGGCCTTCAGAATGGCTTGTGCTGGATCGGCGACAGTGAGCGCGCGGATTTCGGGAAGAGTCTCTTCCAGCTTGCTGCGGTTGTAGTCGGGTAGGTCGTCTAGCTCGTAGCTCCGCTCGGCCGCCCGGAGCCAGGTGGCCAGATGATTGGTGTTGTCGCGCCCGACGGCGGACCGGCGATACGCAACGGCACCCTGCTTCCACGTGGTTTGGAAGGAGTCGATCGAGGAGATGCCGAAGAACTGGAGCAGCCCCCGCACTGTCCCGGCCTTGTCTCGTGCGGGGGCGGTAATGAAGGAGTGCTTGCGAAGGTAGCCCAGGGGGAACTCCTTGGCGCGGTCGTACTGGGCGATCAGCTTCGCGTCCGCAGCCTGGCGGGCTAGAGCTGCCTGGTATCCGGTCTCATGAAGGTTCCAGATGCGGGCAGGGACACCGGTGGTGTTCTCCAGCCTGAGCGCCATGTCGTGGCTGAGGGGGGCCTTACCCCGGAGCAGCTCGCTGACGTGCTTTCGGCTCACATCAAGTCGGCGGGCAAGCTCAGCGGTATTGATGCCCTCCTCTTCCATCCACTCCTCGATGAAGTCCCCGGTAGGCACGACGTAGTCGGGGTGTGCGGCGTACGTGGTCATGCCTGCCTTCCTTTCAGATGCGTGGTGGTCTAGTGGTAGTCGACGATCTCGATGACGCAGGCGACGACAGGAGTGCCACCTTCATCGGTGACGATGAGTCGCCAGTTGGCGGTGAGTCGGGCTTGGTTGATTGTCGGGGCTTGTCTGCGTGAACCGGTCATACCTCGATGGGCACAGCGGTGATGGGGACGCTGAGCTGTGTCGCGATCGGAGTGTAGAGATCGGCTCCCTGTGTGGAGGTGCTCAGCGAGACCAGGAGTGCGTACCGGACGGGTAAGTCACGGCGGTCACGTCGATTGTTGTTCTTCCACCAGCCACCGACGGGGTAGACGGCGATATGGTCGCATGCTGCAAGTTCTGCGCCGGTGCCCTGCCACTCGTCCTGGTGGAGTGAACCGTAGTGTCGTGCCCGCGTGCCGAGTAGCCAGTGATTCGAGTGGCTATCTGTGGACGAGTAGTCCTCGTCCTCCTCTTCCTGAGCCTGTCGATTCACTCGCGCGAGGAAACGCTTCACGTTGATGTCGGTCGGGGCTTTGAGATCGAAGCGGAGACCGTAAGAGGCATACGTGTACTTCCCCTTCCAGCCACGCCGTGTGGCGGAAGGCTCGATGAAGTAGGACAGCGTGATGCGTAGGCGCATGTCGGCTTCGCCAAGTGACTGAAGGACGTCGCGAGGCCAGGGCAGGGAGTGAAGCCGAAGCTCCCGCATTGCATATGTCTCATCGAAAGGGCAGAACTCGTCTTGAACCACCATGGTGACTGCACGGTGAGATGATGTGAGGACTGCTTCCTCCGTCGGTACTCCCCACCCGTAGCGACGCAAGAGCCGAGCTCGGCCGCTCTTGGTCTCGCATGCATCTAAGTGCGCGCGCATCCGCTCAGTCCACCTGGCCTCATGAACCAGAAGAGCCCGTACGGTCTCCGGCCAGTAGGAGGGGTAACGGCTCATGGCGAGCGCTGCTAGCCGTGCGGCCTGCGCAGTAGCGGCGCTCGTCGCATTGGCCGATGTCAGGTCCACATCGTTCCTGATACCGGTGGACCTGAGAGAAAGAAGAGGGTGCTTGGGTTCTGCAAAACCCTGCCTGTCCAAAAGAACATTGCCGCCCTCCAGGCATATCTCTGGCTTGATGGGCCATGGTTTGTCGCCAAATAGTAAAGAAGTTCGGCTGTGGGGGGAGAGTTCTCCGGCGGGTGCTACTAGAAAGTAACTATGAAAGCTCGGGTCGCTCGGAACCTGATCGAGTTGAGTAAAAGCGCCAACCGTTAGCGCATTCCACGACTGTCCGGGATCTCGGATTGGGGACATGTCTGAGTTATCTAGGTGATCGATACGGTATGAGTCCGCGTCCACGTTCGCTGCAGAGACGATAATGAGACGTTTTGCATCAGGGTCTGGTTTCGAGATGAGAGAGAATCCGTCACTGTTAACTTGAATATCTGTGCCTACGGCGAGGGTGTCTACCGTTGCCGACCAGAGTGTCGGCCAGCCGGGGTTGGTGTCAGACTTTGTGCTGACAGGCATGCAGAAGGTGCGTCGACGAGAGGGTCCAGCCTCCGGAATGGAAATCGCATGAATGGTGGCGCTTGCATAGTCACGCTGCTGAGCTCCTACAGGAGTGGGGAAGAATTTTACAGACTCTAGGCGATGCTTTAATCTGATTGTTTGTGTTCCTAGAAGAAGATCATCCAGGTGCTCACCGTAGAGCGCAATTCCTGCCATTGACGTGCCATGGCCGTGAAGATCATGACCGGTTGAAGCTGTGAAGATCGAGTGCTGGTCGCTGCTTGCCAAGGATTTTTCGAGGAGGACGTGCGCTCGGAAGACTCCGGAGTCGAGGTGGCAGACCGTGGGAGCCTCGGGTGGGGCGGGAATAATCCTCGTAAGGAGATTGGAAACATACTCCAGCTGTTCGCCATCTGTGAGATCTTCAGGGGTGTCAATAAATAACGGGCATCGAATCTCCGTCAGAGGAAGATCTGTTTCAATGAGTGGCAACAAGTCGTTCCAAATTGCGCGAACGCGCACGACTACGGAGTTGTCGATTACTATTCGCTGGTCGGATGCCTCAATGTCGAGCTCTTTCGTGATGCGTTCAAAGAGTCCCGGGCGTTCTCTGTGTCGATCAAGCCATAATTCCCACCAGGTCAGCTCTCTATAAGTTGGAGTAAATTTAGATGTCCACAGGTCTCCCAGAAGAGTGGATCTAACTCGTGAAGTGTTGGCGACTAGTTCATTGTTCTCAGGGTTGCCTTTACTTGTATTTTTAATGAGGTAGTCTTGAAAAAGTTTGAGGAATTGCTTTTTAAACTCGTCGGCTATCCATATTGTTGCTCGTTCTGGTGAATTTCGGGTAGCTGGGTGTGTTGACAAAAGAATCCATTGAGTCTTTCTTGCGTTAGTTCGAGTCCTTGCTGTTCGTGTCAGAGAATCCAATTTTAGGCCGAATTTGACTTCGGCACCCTCGAGTGTGAGGTACGTCCCGTTGGCCTTTAGTTCGGGCGCAAGATCCTGGGAATCTTGCATCTTTTGGGCCTGCGCAAATGCGGCTTCAATGTCCTCGATGAGACGTTTTCCGTGAGTCTGGCGATCTACGGGTCTGATAGCTGTGTTTCCCATGCCGCGCGCTGTCCGTGGCTTGGACTCAACATAGCCATTGACGTTGAGGTGATCGAGGCGGGGTGACTCGGACATGGCTTACCCCAGGCTGGCGGAGCGGCGCGCGGCGAGCGCCAGCTCAAGATCTGCTCGTGTCACCACAGCATCTCCTCTCATGAGCGCAGCCTTAGCGGCTGACTCGGCTGCCTTGACGATATCCGCATGACTGAGTCCCTCTGTGCGTGAGGATAGCCCGGTGAATGAAACGCCCTTGGCAAGTGACCCCAGACGCTTGCGGATAACCGCTTGGGCTTGTCTGCCACTCGGCAGCGAGTAGGTGAGGACGGCGTCGAAGCGACGGAAGAGTGCGCGATCCAGGATGGAACGATGGTTGGTGGCCGCGACCACAATCGACTCCGGGCTCGCTTCCTCCAGGAACACCAGGAATGAGTTGAGGATGCGTCGCGCTTCGCCGACGTCGTTGCCGCTTCTGTCTCCGCCGAGGGCGTCGAACTCGTCGAAGAGGTAGACCGCGCGGTGGGTGGCGACCTCATCAAACACTGTCCGCAGCTTAGAGGCAGTCTCACCCATGAACTTGCTGAGCAGACTGTCCAGACGCACGGTGTACATCGGAAGTGAGAGTTCAGAGGCGATAACGGAGGCAGTCATGGTCTTGCCTGTACCAGGCGGGCCTTCGAGAAGCAGACGATGCATCGGGGTGAAGCCATGCTCGATCAGAACGGACCGTTGCCGCTGCTCCTGGATGACCTGCGTGATCTGCTCGCCGAGCTCAGGTGAGATGACGAGATCGCGCAGGCGTACCTGTGGCTGAGCGATCTCAACCAGGCTGGCGAGGTCTCCTTCGGGACGCGGAAGTGTGGCTACCGTCGCAAGGGGTGAGCGTGCTCGTTGACGTGAGGAGTCGACAGCCTTCTTGATGTCAGAGGCGAGTCGGTGGTGCCCCTGACGGGCTTCCCGAGCAGCGACCTGCAGGGCGACGGAGTAGAAGGCGTCCTCGTCACCGGAGGCGTGACTGCGCACCATGGCTGTGATGTGTGCACCGTGACCTGCCACAGATGGCCTCCCTTCCATGTTCACCTGAGTTGTCACTGTCATCGTACGGCACGCCAGTGACACATTCCCTGGTGCCGCGCTGGGATCGCTCTCACGTCCACCAGTAGATCGTGCTTGTTGCGGACGAAGTGGCTTTCGCGTTGTGTCGACTTGCCTGGCGCAGAGATGCGTCCAGGTGGGTTTATGTGGTTGCTGGGGTCAGTTGATCGGAAGAATAGGGTAGTTTTATTTCGTAGTGCTTGATCGCATCTATTGGGCTCTCGTGTAGCTGCCCTACGGCGTTTCGTAACCAGTGTACTCCGTGTGCGTCAGTGAAGGCGATCTCCACGCCGGGGCTGGCGCTCATTCCTCGCCATCCTTTGGGCGCGGCGAGCTGCCATTCGCCTGGAGGGAGTGTGGTTAGTTTTCTTCTATAGTCGTCTGGATAATGTTGCCCGTTCTGCTCGTTGATGACGAAGGTTGCAACACAGCGATACGCAGGAGAAAAGGACTGGTTGCTAATGCGTATAATGTCTTCAGTCTTCTGATCTGATTTCTGGTTCGTCAGAACCCAGGCAGTGATGCGTACTGCCTGTTCTTTTCTCTTGTCGCTGCGCCTCCACCATGCTTCCAGAGCCAAAGTGATTGTGGCGATGAGCGTTGCACCGGCGGTTCCTATCGCTCCTATCCAGGAGGCCCAGTCTTGGCTAGTCATAACTCGACTTGCATAGGAGTTTCTGTGGGCTTTACGTCAAGTGGTGGCAGGGAGTTCACGATCTCCTGGGTTCGCACGGAGACGGTGGTGATGCGGGCGATGAGGTCCAGGAGGTAGCGGGGCTGTGCCGAGGCGGTGGGGCCGCCGCCCGCACCCTCCGCCATCCAGTCGTTAGGGTCGTTGACGATCCCGGAAGCCTTGTGAGTGCTCACACGATAGCGGTCCAGGAGCCAGTCCAGGCCGCTGCGCGACCCCAGCAGGTAGTCCTGCGCCTGGGCGGGAATACCGGAGATCGTCACATGCTCGTTGTAGACGATCGAGGTCTTGTCATCCTGCAGCCTGCCGTCCCGGCGCACCCGGGCATAGCGCATCTTCTCCACCTGCAGCAGGTCCGCTGAGGTCGTTTCCCGCAGATCCCAAGGCACCTCCTGGCCATCGACGATGAGTTGCAATGGTGCGGGCTCCACGGACTCGTAATCCAGGTGCAGGTCGGCAAGCCCGCGCCCAGCCGTGGTGAAGGAGACGAAGTCTTCCCGGCTCGCTACCAGCGGGATATGAGGTAAGGACTTCTTCAGGTCCGAGCCATACCGCGTCCGATACTCCGGTGAGTGCAGGAGGGCGTACACGTAGTAGAAGATGTCATCCTTGGTCACCTCCGGCCCATAGGCCGTCTGGTAGCTGCGCAGCGTGGCGTCGGTGATGTTGTCCACTCGGCGGTAACCGCCCAGCACCTCACCCTCCTGCCCGACGGCGGTGCTGGACTCCTCCGCGTCCTCACCACCGGAGAGATCCAGCATGCCTGACTCGGCCGCATGACGACCGCCGACAGGCTCCCACGTCCAGCGCGGGAAGAACTGGCCGGTATCGAGTACGTGAAGATTGGGGAGTGTATCAACGACCAAGGCGCCAAAATCGTAATGCGAACTGACGCCCGTGAGATAGAAACCAATATTATCGTGGCCGGGAGTCGGGAAGTAGCGGCGCAGAACAGCAGGGAGGTAGATGATGCCGTTCGAGGCGTTGAGCCACTGCTTGCAGAAGGGGCGGTACAGGCCGCAGTAGGTGGCTCCCGCGTCATAGGTGATGACACGGTTCTTCTCCAGCGACTTGTAGAGATCCCGAGTCCACTTGATCCGCGTCTCGTCGTTTGTGACAAGGTCCCGCACCTTCGCTCCGGCCTTCAGGTCGGCTGCTCGGGTGCGGTGGACGCGTTCGCGCTCCTCGTTGTACGTCTCAATGAGCCGCTGTGCCGAGTCGCGCAGGCCCGGCAGCGAGAAGTTGTAGACCCATGCGTCTCGCCCAGTTTCGGCGCCACGAGAGTATGAGGTGAAGATCGGTGCCTGTCCCTCGCCGATGGACTGCCAGGACTCGTAGCTCGGGTCGCGCTGGTTGATCCAGTCACCCTGGACGTTCGGGGTGATGGTTTCCCACTTCAGGGTGTCGATCTGCGACTCCTCGACGATCCGCAGCTTGTCCTCCCTGGAGAGGTAGTCGCCGACGTCGCGGTAGTGCAGAACAGCCGGCCCCTCATGGGTCGGGTCCTTGACGAGGAAAATGACGGCGATGGTAGTGCGTCCACCTGAGTCGAAGACGTTGCCCTTCTCTTTTCGGCGCAGCTCGCCTGAGGTTCGTGCGTTGCCCCGCAAGTTGTAGACGTAGAGGTGGGAGAACTCCTCGGCCAGGGTGAGGCGCACGCCGTCGGCTGTGTTGCCGTCGATGAAGCCGCCGTTGGTGACGAAACCGATGACCCCGGCCTCCCCGACGCGGTTCGAGGCCCAGCGGATGGCCCGCAGGTAAGAGTCGTACAGGGAGTTCTTGTTGGTGCCCGTGGAACGGGCCGCGTAGGTCGCCTCGATCTTGGCGTCCAGCGACGGGTAGTGCTGGTTGGCATTGTTGTCATTGGCGGACTCCTGCCCCACCGAGTAGGGCGGATTGCCGACGACCACCTGAATGCTCGTCAGCCCCAGCTGGGCCGCGGCCCGCTCGTTGTTGGCCACGAACACGCTCTGATCCAGCATGTCCCCGTCCTCGGTCATCTGGAAGGTGTCAGCCAGGACGATCCCGTCAAAAGGCGTGTAACCCGCCTGTGCCGGGTCGTTCACATCACCGTCGGCCAGCGGGGCGTCGCTGCGCATGAGGTCGCGGTAGGTGACCTCGATATTGGCCGCCGCAATGTAGTAGGCCAGCAGCAGGATCTCGTTGGCATGCAGTTCGCTCGCGTACTTGCGCGCCAGGTCCGCCTTGCTGATGAGGCCGGACTGCAGGAGCCGGACGATGAAGGTGCCCGTCCCGGTGAAGGGGTCGAGCACGTGCACGCCCTCATCGCTGATGCCGCGCCCCAGGTGGGTGCGTGTCAGCCAGTCCACGCTGCGCAGAATGAAGTCCACGATCTGCACCGGCGTGTAGACGATCCCCAGCGACTTGGCCGTCTTGGAGAAGGCCAGGGAGAAGAACTTCTCGTAGAGCTCGGTGATGATCCGCTGCTTGCCCGCAGCGTTGTCAATGCCCGCGCAGCGCTCACGCACCGACTCATAGAAGCCCTCCAGCCTCTCGGTCTCCGCCTCCAGGTTGGATCCGTCCAAGACCCGGAGCATCCGACCCATCACCTGCGCCACCGGGTTCTCGGCCGCGAAGTCATAGCCGTCGAAGACCGCATCGAAGACCGGCTTGGTCACCAGGTGCTGGGAGAGCATGTCGATCGCGGACTCCGCGGTGATCGAGTCATTGAGATTGGCGCGCAGAGCCGCCAGGAAGCGCTCGAACTCTGCCGCCACCTCGGGGTCCTGCACCCGCTTGGCCAGGCGCTTACGGTGACGGGCCGCAATATCGGCCACGTCCTTGGCCCACTGCTCCCAGTAACGCCGCGAGCCGACCTTCTGGACCATCCGGGCGTAGATCGCCTCCCGCCACTTGCCCAGCGCCCCCAGGTCGAAGGCCGCCTGCTGAGGCGCCGGAGTACCGGAGGAATCGCCGTCGTCGCCGCCTGGAGCCCCGAAGGGATCGATGATGGCGATCTTGTCCGGCTTGGACTGGTTGAGGTCGATCTTGTTGACCATGGCGTCGAAGCGCTCATCGTGAGCGCGCAGCGCCTGCAGCACCTCCCACACCACGCGAAACGTGTCATTGTCAGACAGGACGTCCTCGGGCGACATCCCAGCCGGGATCGCCACCGGCAGGATGATGTAGCCGTACCGCTTACCCGAAGCCAGGCGCATCACCCGCCCCACGGACTGAACGATGTCCACCTGGGACTTGCGCGGGGACAGGAACATGACCGCATCCAGGGCCGGGACGTCCACACCCTCGGACAAGCAGCGGGCGTTAGACAGGATCCGGCAGGACACGGACGTCCCCTCCGACTCCGATGCCTGCCGGGTCGGCGCCGGCGCACCCAGGTCGCCCGAGAGCCAGGACAGCAGGCCGTTGCGCTCCATGATGTTCATGGAGCCGTCCACGTGGCGAACCTCCACGGAGCCCAGCCGCTTCTGAGTCGGGGTATCGGGGTTGACGCCGTCCGTGTCGTCGGACAGCTCGGGAACCTCGGGCTCGTCGGTGAGCGTGAGCCGGTAGTCCTCGGCCACGTTCCTGAAGGAGGAGGCGAAGCGCTTCGAGGTCTTGATATCGCGGGCGAAGGCCACCGCCGTGCGCATCGGCTGGATGTCCTTGCCGTAGTCGGCCGTGTCCACACTGCGCTTGGCCAAGGCGTTCCAGCAGCCCACGATCCGGGCGGCGTCGTCGAGCGTGAGCTGGCCGTCCTGAGCCAGGGAGGACTGCATCTGATCGGCGATCTGGTCCTCGGAGACCGTGAGGACCAGGACCTTGTAGTCGGTCAGCAGACTGCGGGAGACAGCCTCACCGAAGCCCAGGCGGAAAAGCTCCTCGCCGTAAGTCTCGACGTCGTCCATGGAGGCCAGGATCGCGTTCTTCTGACCGGCTCGAGCCTTGGTCGAGTCGTCATAGATGCGGGGAGTCGCCGTCATGTAAAGGCGCTTGGAGGCGTGGATGTAGTCGTTGTTGTGGATACGGACGAAGGCGGACTCGTCCGTGCCCGTAACGGTGGCGCCGGTCGTGCGATGGGCCTCGTCGCAGATCACCAGGTCGAAGCCGGGGGCGCCGAGCTTCTGGGCCTGGGCGACGGCGTCGATCGACTGGTAGGTGGAGAAGACCACCGTCATCGGGGCCGTCCCGTGGACCGGGGCTGGACGGCGTGCCAGGCGGTCGGCGAGCACCGTGCCGTCCGTGGTGGCTGGGATCGCCAGGTCCACCACCGAGATGTCCTCGCTCAGGCTGGTGCGCTTGCGCCCCTTGCCGACCTTCGTATCCGAGCAGACCGCGAAGGAGCGAAGCGGCACCTCCGACTCTGCGCTCCACTCCATGAGCGTCTGCGACAGCAGGGCGATGGAGGGCACCAGAAACAGCACCCGGCCACCGGAGCCCGCCATGGCCTCCGCAATGCGAAGGGACGTGAAGGTCTTACCGGTGCCGCACGCCATGATGAGCTTGCCCCGGTCCGCCATGGACAGTCCGGCAGTCACCGCGTCCAGGGCTCGCTTCTGGTGCTCGCGCAGGCTCTTGCCACCGGTGCGCACCATGACCTCAGGGGTCTCCAGGCTGAACGAGTCCCAGTCGATCGTCGAGTTGAACAGGTCCTCCAGACCAATCCGGGAGACCGGGATGGCCTGACGAGACACCGTCTCCTCCGCAGCCGAGTTCCAGTGCTCCGTGGTGGACACGAACAGCCGGGAGGTGAACTCTCCCGTCCCCGACTCCGCCAGGAAGGAGTCGACGTCTCCCTTGGTGATGACGCCCGTGTCGGGGTCATAGAACTTGCACTGGACGGCGCACAGCTCGCCGGTCTCGCGCTCGCGGGCCACCAGGTCGATGCCGCGGTCCGGGCGCGCGCCCCGCTCCGGCCAGTCGCTCCACATCCACACCTCGTCAAAGCGCTCCGCGTAGCGCGGGTCCGTGAGAAGGAACTGGCGCACCAGGCGCTCGAAGGCCGTTCCCTTGCCGCGTTGCGTCCGCGTGTCGAAGTACAGGCCGTCCAGGATCACTTTGATGCGCGACTGACTCACGGGGGAAGCATACGGTGAGAAAGGTGGGGTGCTGCCGCCACGAGACCACGCGTGACGGGACTGTGTCGGAGCCGCGCGGGCTGGGCAGGGGAACGATCCCCATCCCGTGCGTCGGAGCGAGGACCTAAGGTGGCACCATGGCTCATCGTCGACGCAACATCCTCCGCTTCCTGTTCACCGCGCTCTTCCTGGCGCGTCCGGGTGAATCGGTCCGGTTGTGATGGGGCTGGTGGGAGGAAAGGGCCTCCCGAGGCGCACGATTCTGGTCGGCGCCGGAGTTTTGGCGCTGCTGGCGATGTCGGGCTGTGGGTCGCTGACCCCGGGAAATATCCAGGCTCGCCGTCGGATCAAGCAGTCCTTGAAGAGCTTCGATGTCGTCAAATCAGTGAACGCGGAGGTGGAATACAACTTCGAAATAGGTGACTCCTGGACGGTCCTGATCGTTCTCAACGATGATCCCGGGCGAGAAGAGACTCTCGCTGTCCTCAAAGACGCCTATCGTCTGGTCAAAGAGGCTGTGGGGAGGAGTTACGTCAGACTGTCGGCGTCCTGGAAGCAGAATGGCGCCTCTGTGTCGTGGTCTCTCTCGGAGAACGAGCCGAATGAGGCGGCGCTCGATTATCTTCGGGATCTGGCGAAGCCTAGCATGAAGTCCATGGATGGTGGAGGTCGTCATATCTCGGTGAATCGAGGCGAAGTAAAGAAGTTTCCGGATGATGTGATTATGATGCCACGATCCGGCGTTGGTGTGGATGACAGTTTTGATCTTGGTGGCATGACTGTCAAAGTTAATGCCGACACTACTGACTTCAGTTCTGTTCCGCTCCGCGAGGTAGTGGATGCCATCGATTCAAAGTATCGGAAGGAGGCCAGAGTTGAATTGACGGACGATCATCACGTGTATGAGAAACCAACACTCGAGGTCTCTGCTTTTGGGGCGGTGTCGGATGGCCTCGATGTCGCCGCGGCAGCGAAAGTGCTCAATATCGTCTCAGGCAATCAGGCGCTTCAGTCGCTTTACGTCTCGACCGTGTCGGACCAGAGTTCTGGTGGGACGGAAGGCGTGCGCTTCCAGATGGATGCGGGTGCCTTCGATGCCGGATACCCTCCTGAAGAGGGTGCGAAGGTTCGGGCAGCAGCCCGGGAGTCCGCTTCTTAGTCGTGACGGGAGTGTGAATCTGATGGTTCCCTGTGACAGGAGAGTGCGGCAGGAGTTCTTGACGCAACGGAGTGGGGTCTGATGAATGCTCGACGTCGTGAGGCGCTGGCGTTCGGCCTCGTGTCCCTTGCTTTCGCAGTGGCCGGGTGTTCGCCCATGGCTATGGCGCGCAAGAGGCGGGAGCGGAAGGTGCATCAGTACCTCTCCGGGCTCGACGCTGTGGCGTCCGTGAGGGTAGAGGTGCACCCGGAGTTCTCAGAGCCGGATCGTTGGACCGTGGATGTGCGGCTCAAGGACGATCCGTCCGCGGAATCAGTTGCGACAGTTGTGCGGGACGCCTACGCCAAAGTGCTGAACCTGACCGGAGCCAATGAGGTGAGGATGGTTGTCTCCTGGGTCAAGGGGAAGACCTCCGTCTTCTGCTACCTGCCGATGAAGGATGCCGATAAGGCTGCCTCCGCCACGGTGGAGGCGTTATCGCCCGGCATGGAGCGAGTCCAGATCGAGGAGGAAAGAATCTCCTTCGAGTACCGGACTACTGAGACCCTCCCGGATCATTTCATCCTGCCGCCCAGCTCTGCGGTGCTGCGCCTCGGCTCCCTGAGGGTCGAGCAGAGCATTCTGATTGGACGGTCTCACTGCTTCATCTCCCACGCCAAGGGTAAGGACCTCACATCTGTGCCGGTCAAGCGTGCACTGGAAACCATTCCCTCCGACAAGCGGTACGGAGCGGTCCTGAGCCTGGAGGCGGAGGATTATAACAGTCACCAGGCCCGTCTCATATTCAAGAAATGGGTCAATGACTGGCAGGATGAGGATGTTCAGGCCGACGCTGCGGTTCTTGCCACAGTCCTCGGTAACCAGGTGCTCCAGAGGGTGGAGCTGCTTACCTCGGTGGAAAGCAAGGTCCAGCCCAGGGTGGTTGGCTTTGACATGAAGTCCGGCACTGTGGTCGGCCAGGGAGATCCGCCTGAGAAGGGGGCGCCCATCCTTGCCGCGGCCCAGCAGCCGGACGCTTCGTCGTAAGGTATCTGCGAGAGGGCTTGCATCCTTGGGGCGTGCCGACCGTTCTCCCCACCAGTGCCAATGACGACGGGCTGCACGCATCGAGACATCGATGCGTGCAGCCCGCTTTAAAGTGTTGTGCTCAGCGCTTGAAGTGCTCCTTGAGATCAGCGACTCGCTTGTCCCATGCTTCTTTGCGCTCTTCGCGGCGTTTGTCGCGAATGGTACGGCGTGCCTCGCGATCCGCTGCTTCTGCAGCTGCTTCGGCGGCCTCGAGTTCGGCCAGCACCTCGGAGACGGGGCGGCGGGCCACAGTTCCACCCAACTTCGTTGAGATGTTGTCAAGCACCTCGGGCGTCACCTCAGATACCTGGGCGAGGATGGCCGTTGTTCCGGGAGCGACGCGGGCGCTGAGGTCGCCGAGGACGGTCTCACGCTTGTCAGCATGGTCGATGTCGCTCAGACTTCCGATAACGGAACCTGCACCCCATCCCAGGAGCATGCCGAGTGGGCCGCCGAGCAGACCGACAATCAGGCCGATGAGGCCCCCAGTTGCCGTGCCCTCGCCGATCGTCGCGTCCGATCCCTCCGCCAGGTGCAGGTGTCCGTCCTCCTCGCGTTCCGCGATGAGTGCTGAGACGACGTCGATCCTCCCTTCCGCGGAGGCTTGGCGGAGGTCACTGAGAACTTCGTACGCCTTGGAGGACTCGGTGAAGGTAATGACGACTACGCTCTGGTCGGTCAAAATGCTCTCCTTTTGTGGTGCAGTCTGATGTCGCCATCGTATCATACAAGTGGTTTGAATCTTGATGGCCCCGGCGCGGCGGGCACCACAGCCCTCTTCGGGCGGGCGTCACTGCCGCCCGGCGGTCTCATCGGTAGCATGAAGCCGGATCACCCAAACCTCGGGAGGAACTGATGCACGAGCCCATCAAGCTGGTCGACCGCGTCCAGGCCATCAACTGGAACCGCCTGACCGACGACAAGGACCTCGAGGTCTGGGACCGCCTCACCGGCAACTTCTGGCTGCCCGAGAAGGTGCCGCTGTCCAACGACGTGCAGTCCTGGGCCACCCTGAACGAGGCCGAGAAGAACATGACCACCCGCGTCTTCACCGGCCTGACGCTGCTGGACACGATCCAGGGCACGGTCGGCGCGGTCTCCCTCATCCCGGACGCCCGCACCCCTCACGAGGAGGCGGTGCTCACCAACATCGCCTTCATGGAGTCGGTCCATGCCCGCTCCTACTCCTCGATCTTCTCCACGCTTATCTCGACGGCGGAGATCGACGAGGCCTTCCGCTGGAGCGAGGAGAACGCGAACCTTCAGCGCAAGGCCCGCATCATCCTGGACTACTACCGCGGCGACGACCCCGAGAAGCGCAAGGTCGCCTCCACCATGCTGGAGTCCTTCCTCTTCTACTCCGGCTTCTACGCCCCCATGTACTGGTCCAGCCACGCCAAGCTGACCAACACCGCCGACCTCATCCGCCTCATCATCCGTGACGAGGCCGTCCACGGCTACTACATCGGCTACAAGTACCAGCTCGCCGTGCGCGAGTCCTCGCCCGAGCGCCAGGCCGAGCTCAAGGACTACACCTTCGACCTGCTCATGGAGCTCTACGACAACGAGGAGCAGTACACCGAGGACCTCTACGACGAGCTCGGCCTGACCGAGGATGTCAAGAAGTTCCTGCGCTACAACGCCAACAAGGCCCTCATGAACCTGGGCTACGAGGCGCTGTTCCCGGCCGACGCCGTCGACGTCAACCCGGCGATCCTCGCCTCACTGTCCCCCAACGCCGACGAGAACCACGACTTCTTCTCCGGCTCGGGCTCCTCCTACGTCATGGGCACGGCCGAGGCCACCCAGGACGAGGACTGGGACTTCTGAGAGGCAGGCGGGCGGAGGCGGGGAGCGCTCCCCTGGGTGGGCTCCCCATGGTGGGGGACTCGCGCCGGGTGCACACTTTCGCCATCCCCAGCGCGCGAGAAAGGAATCCCCATGCGCTCCTCCGTCAAAGTTCTCTCCGTCGCCGCCGCCCTTGCCATGGCTGTCGGACTGTCCGCCTGCGATGAGCAGGACATCGCTCAGCCCTCCCCCGGTAGCGGCTCCGCGACCAGCTCCGCCGAGCCGGACTCAGGCGACTCGGATGCATCCCCCTCCGAGGACTCCAAGGACGACAAGGACGGCAAGGATGCCAAGGACACCAAGAGCAAGAGTGGCGAGACCACCAAGTCCGGCTCCGAGATTCAGGAGATCAAGCCGGTGACCTTCAAGGACGAGGAGATTGGTCTTACCCAGACCTGCGACAAGGTGATCGAGGACTACGCCGCACCGAAGTACAAGAAGACCCGTCAGTCAGATACGGTCTACCTGCTTCACTGCAAGCTCGACTTCACTGGGGATGTTGGTTTCAGCCACAAGATCACAGACTCCACCTCGCTCCAGGACAAAACGGAATCCAAGCGCAAGGCGGACGAGTACGGGGCGCTGCTGGCCGACGACCTGAAGGATGACGGTCTTGAGGTGTTCGACTCCGAGGACTCCGGCTCCGGACAGGTTGAGGGCTGGATCTCCATGGCCACCGTATCGGAGTCGACCAAGCTGAAGCCCTTCTCCGAGGGCACCACCAGCATCGTCTACAACCGTGGAGAGGCAGAGGGCATGCAGAGCGGCAAGAAGTACGCCGCCTACTCCGACACTCAGGACCTCGTGCTCAAGTGATCTCATAGCACTGTCTCCTCGGCGGCCCTGAGAATCCCGCCGATGCTGTTCCCCGGCTGCCGCGTCCTCCGTTCCACAGATCGGAAGGGCGCGGCAGTGCTTGAGGGGGTGGCTGATGGCGGTACGGCCTGCCTCCAACGTCAGAGGTATTCGGTAGCGTGCTGTCATGACGCCATCCGAGGTGACTCGCCCCCGTCCGACGGCGCCGCCCGTCTACCGGGACGGCCCGTCCAAGATGTCGGAGGTCGACGCCCGATCCTGGAGCATCGACGACGTCCTCGACGCCGTCTTCTTCGCCATCGCCGCCGTCGCCACGCTCTGGCTGGCCTGGCTGCTCATCGGCTCGGGCTGGCACCTCGATCCGGTGCTCGTGGTCAACTCCCTGCTGTTCTGGGCGGTCCTGGCCTACCTCGCCCTGCCGCGCCTCCACCAGGTCCTCACCTGGCTCTACGTCCCCGACTACTTCATCGGCCGCACCCGCACCCCCGACGGGCTCCTGGGCGACCCCGTCAACCTCGCCGTCAAGGGCGACGAGGAGGATATTCACGAGGCGATGATCGCGGCCGGCTGGGTGCGCGCCGACCCCATCACCCTGCGCACCTCCTGGAGGATCATCGTCTCCTCGCTGCTGCGCCGCTCCTACCCGGCCGCCCCCGTCTCCAACCTCATGCTCTTCGGGCGCAAGCAGAGCTTCGCCTACCAGAAGGAGGTCGAGGGCAACCCCGCCCAGCGCCACCACATCCGCTTCTGGTACTGCCCGCCCGGCTGGTCGCTACCCGGCGGTGGGCACGTGGACTGGCTGGCCGCCGCCACCTACGACCGCGCCGTCGGCCTGAGCGCCCTCACCCTCCAGGTCACCCACAAGATCGACGCCGACATCGACATCGAGCGCAACTACGTCGTCGACGACGTCCGCTGGGCCAACGAGGCCGCCGAGCTCGAGATCTGGCCGGACGTCTTCACCTCCTACCACGACAAGAACGGGGGAGGGGACCGGGTGGTCACCGACGGCGCCCTCCACGTGCTCGACCTCAACGAGGTGGTCCCCGGATCCGATGCCGGGCTCTCCCTGCAGCAGGCCCGCCTGGCCGACCTCCAGGCCCGACGCCGCCGCCCCAGCCAGCTCGTCATCGCCCTGGCACTCATCGGGCTCATGGTGGCGGTCGAGATCCTGCGGGTGGCCCGCATCGACATCACCCAGCTGCTGGAGGCCGCCCCGTTCCCGGAGGAGGACCCGGGGGCGGTCACCGCCGTCGTCGCCCTCATCGCCACGGTGTCCGGTGGCCTGACGCTCATCACCGCCGCCCTGGGGGTGGCGGCCTGGCGCGGGCACCCGCGTGGCCGCATCGCCCTCATGGCGACCCTCGTCCTGGGTATCGCCACTGACATGGTTCAAGTCTCGAGCCTCGGGGTCCGGCAGGCCACGCTCGGCCTGGTCGTCACCAGTGCGCTCCAGGTCCTGGCCCTGCTGGCGCTCTCGGCCCGGCAGGTCCACCAGTGGGAGCACGCCCGCAAGGAGGAGCGGCTTGCCGGCCGCACGAGTGCACGGGGCGACCGAGCGGCAGTTAGGCTGGGCTCATGAGCGAGTACCTGGCAGGACCGCAGGACAATGGTGCCGGCGGCGCAGGGCCGGAGGGTCGGTCCGGCCGGCACACCAGCCACGTCAGTCATGTCGATAACTCCCGGCCCGTCGACGGCGAGCGCGAGCACGTGCGCTTCGGCATCCCCTTCAACGGGGTCCTGCCCATCTGGCACGACGACGCCACCATCACCTGGCACCGGCCCGCCGACGGCACCGACCTGTCCACCGTCCTGGGCATGGGGCTGGTGGAGTCCGAGCCCGGCCCCGCCCAGGCCCCGGCTGGGTGGCAGGAGCGTGTCGAGACCGGCGTCCTGACCGACGCCGGCCGCCTCCTGCTGCTCAAGGCGGCCACGCCGTCGGGCCGCCGCGCCATCAACGACCCCGGTGAGGGAGCCCCCATCCCCCTGGAGGAGCCGCTGAGCTACGCGGAGGCCATGGAGGGGGTCTTCGATATCGTCGGCTTCGGCATCCACATTGGCCGCGTCATGCTGCGCGCCGCCCGCGACGGCGGCATCATCGTGTTCACCCTGCGTGCGCCGCGCGACCCCGAGCCGCACCACATCCTGTCCGTGCCCGCGCAGGTCGACGACCACGGCGTCATGAGCTTCCACCTGGGGACCCTGCAGGAGATGGAGGGCGGCGCCTGGGACTCCGCCACCCACCGGGACGGCATGGCCCTGCTCGACCTCACCATCCCCTACTCCGACCTCGTGGCCGAGGCCGGCCCCAACGGCGAGGAGGGCCTCGACGCCGACAGCGTCCTGGAGATGGCGCAGCCGGTCGTCCAGTGCATCCTCAAACCCGGCTACCCCTTCGCCCTGGGGGCCTCCATCCTCCTGCCGCAAGCCGGCTGAGCCGAGGGCGGGCCGCAGGCCGGGCTGGGCCGGAGTGGCGGCTGCGGTTCGCGCCGAGGACGTACTTTCCGATCGAGGACTGCGTTGTCCTCCAGGCTACTGGGATCTCCCCGCAGTCATCTGGGGGACAACGCAGTCCTGGTACCGATAGTAAGTCCTCGATGGGGCGGTGGCTCCCGTAGTGGTGGCGGCTGGGCCAAGATAGAGCCATGCGCGACCTGAACGACCTGACCCGCCCCACCGTCCCCTCCGGCGCCATCCAGGAGCGCATGCGAGCCGAGACCGAGGAGCGCCGCGGCGTCGTCGGTCCGGCACCGGCCCTGCCCGACGACGCCGGAGCCCCCACCGCTCTGCGCGCCGCCCTGGGGCAGGCCGTCGCCGAGCTGGCCCCGCAGATCGTCGAGCTCTCCCACGACATCCACGACCACCCCGAGACCGGCTACGAGGAGCACCACGCCGTGGCCACGGTCGCCGAGCTCCTGCACCGCCACGGCATTGAGCCCGAGGTCGGCGTCTACGGCATGGACACCGCCCTGCGCGCCGAGATCCCCGGAGGCGGCGGCGCGGACGCGGCGGCCGGAGGCTCCGGCGAGTCGGCCGGCACCATCGCCATCCTCGCCGAGTACGACGCCCTGCCCGGCATCGGCCACGGCTGCGGACACAACGTCATGTGTGCCAACTCCGTGGGCGCGTTCCTCGCCCTGGCGGCCCTGGCCCGCACCCGCCCCGGCGCCCTGCCCGGCCGCGTCGTCCTGCAGACCACGCCCGCCGAGGAGAACTCGACCGCCAAGGAGATCCTGGCCGTGCGCGGCATGCTCGACGGCGTCGACGCCGCCATCCAGACCCACTCCTACGCCCACGACGTCACCCACCAGACCTGGCTGGGCGTGCGGCGCCTGCGCGTCATCTTCCACGGCGTGCCGGCCCACGCCGCCTCCCAGCCCTTCATGGGCCGCAACGCTCTGGACGCCGCCACCCTGGCCCTGACCGGCATCGGCCTGCTGCGCCAGCAGATGCTCCCCATGGACCGCCTCCACGCCATCATCACCGACGGCGGACAGGTCCCCAACATCATCCCCGAGCGCACCGAGCTGTCCATCATGGTGCGCTCGAAGTACCTCGAGACCCTCAAGGAGATCGCCGAGCGGGTCGAGGAGGTCCTCCACGGCGCCGCCCTCATGACCGGCACGGGCGTTGAGATCCTCACCTCCGAGTACTGCAACGAGGTCCCCGTCCGCGACAACGGCCCCCTGCTGACCTCCTGGGTGCGCTCCCAGCGCGAGCGCGGCCGCGACCCCCTGGCCGCCGGGGTCCTGCCCGAGACCATCGCCGCCGGCACCGACTTCGGCAACGTGTCCCAGCGCATCCCCGGCATCCACCCGCTCATCAAGGTCACCGACCGACCCGACGTCGCCCTCCACACCCCCGCCATGACCGAGGCCGCCGGCGCCCCCACCGGGGACGCGGCCGCGCTCGACGGCGCCTACGGGCTGGCCGCCGTCGCCCTGGACTGGCTGCACGACGCCGAGCTGCGCCGGGCCGTGCGCGCCGACTTCGAGGCCACCGGCGGGGCGATCGACGTCGCCGACTTCTGGGAGGAGTGAGGCGGCCGCGCCCCGGGCCTCCCAGGCCGCCCCGGCTCTCAGGCCGCCGGGCGGCGGATGAGCAGCGCCCCGGGGTCGATCCGCACCCGCATGCTCTGCGTGGGCGCCAGCAGGTCGCCGTCGACCTCTACCAGGGCCGGTGCCGAGAGCTGGACGGCCACCTCCCCGCCGCGGCGCAGCATCACCCGACCCAGTGAGCGGCCGGACTCGGAGTAGTGCGCCGCGTAGGGCGGCAGCACCTGGCGCGCCAGTGAGCTCCAGCCCGCCAGGCCCGCCACCGTGTCGATGGCGGCGACGTCGAGCAGGCCGTCATCGGTACGGGCCTGCGGCAGCAGGGTGATTCCGGCCGGGAGCCGGCCGCCGTTGGCCACCAGCAGGTTGCGGGCCCGCAGGCGCTCCACGCGCCGCGCGCCGGCCTCGTCCAGGAGGCTGAGCACCAGGTCCATGCGCGGCGAGCCCAGGTTCTCCATGGCCGCCAGCGCGTAGGCGCCCCAACCGACCCTCGCCTTGAGGGCCGGGCGCGTGGAGGCCACCAGTCCGGCGTCGAATCCGATCCCGGCCACCACCATGCAGGCGTGCTCGTCGCCGAGTGTGGGTCGGGTCCACTGATGCGGCCGGCGGGTCGCCCTCTGGATGGTGTGCACGGCCCGGGCCGCCTCGGCCGACAGCTGCCGGGAGTCGGCCGGGTCGGCCGCTGCGGGCGGGGAGTCCGGCGGGGCTGCTGCGGCTCGGCCTGTCAGGGGTGTGGAGGGTGCGGAGTCGGCCCGCCCGCGGGGGTCACCTGGCGGTGTCGGGTCGGGGAGGGCGCCGGGGTCGGACCAGGGTTCGGTACGCACCCAGGCCAGGTCGGCGGGAAGGTCGATGCCGTGGGCGACCACTCGGGCCGCGGCCCGAGCGTCCCCGACCGGCACCCCGAGGTTGCGGGCCGCCAGGTTCGCCGTGCCCAGTGGGACGATGCCCATCTGGGCGCCGGTGCCGGCCAGGCCGGCCGCCACCGAGCGCACCGTTCCGTCACCGCCGGCGGCCACCACCAGGCTTGCCCCGGCCGCCAGGGCCAGGCGCGCCTGCATCGTGCCGGGCTCGGAGACGCTCGTCTCCAACCACACGGGCCCGGCATAGCCGGCCTCGCGCAGCTCGCCCTCCAGCAGGGAGCGCACCGCGGCGGTGGCGCGCGGCTTGGAGGGGTTGACGACGACGCAGGCCAGTGGCCGCCCGGTGCGCGTCGTCGCCCGGGTGCCGCCGTCGGTGCCGCCCGTCATAGGGGCAGGCTAGTCGCCTGGGCGGCCCGGGTCACGGCTTGCGGGGCGCTGTCGAGCGGAAAGGAATCGAGTGTGCGCCGCCGGCAAGGGGAGCCTCCAAGGACAGCTCAGGCCGCAGCCGGGGCCGTGACGGGGGTGACAGGCAGGTTGGCCTGTTTGACCAGGCGCGAGATGAGCTCGGCCAGCTGGGCGAAGTCGGCGCCGCGGGAGGAGGAGACCCGGTGCACCAGGCCCATGCGGCGCATCGGCGACTCGTCGCCGAAACGGGCGATGCCGTACTCCGAGGAGGGGGTCAGCAGCTGGAGTGCCCCCTCGGGGATGATCGTCACGCCCGAGCCGTGGGCGACCATGCGGGTCACCGTCGACAGGGTGGTGGCCACCGCGACCGGGGGCTGGGAGCCGTAGCGTTGGCACAGGGCCAGGGTCTGGTCGCGCAGGCAGTTGCCCTCGTCGAGCAGGAGGAGGGGCTGGTCGTCGAGCTCGGTGGGGCTCACGTCCGTGCGGCCGGCCCAGGGGTGGCCGGCGGCGGTGAGGACGACGAGCGGCTCGTCGAACATCGGGATCGCGGTGGTGCGCTGGAGGTCGTCCTCCAGGGCGATGATGGCGGCGTCGAGGCGCCCCTGGGCGAGCTGGTCGAGGTTGTCCCCGGTGACCATCTCACGCAGGTCCAGGTCCATCTGGGGCAGGGCCTCACGCAAGCCGTCGATGAGAACGGGGGCCAGGTAGGGCGCGATGGTGGGGATGATGCCCAGGCGCATCGTGCCGCTCAGGGCGGCGCCCTGGCTGGAGGCGGCCTCACTGAAGGCCTCGGCGGCCAGGACGGCGTCCCGGGCGTAGGGCAGCAGGGCCTCGCCCAGGGAGGTGACCAGGACGCGGCGGGTAGTGCGCTCCACCAGCTCGCCGCCGACGCGTTTCTCCAGTGCGGTGATGGCCTGGGACAGGCTGGGCTGGCTGACGCCGAGCGCCGTGGCGGCCTCGCCGAAGTGCTGGTGGTCGCACAGCGCTACGAAGGCCCTCAGCTGGGAGAAGGACGGAGATGATGTGGTCGGCATGAGTTGTGGTCCTGTGGTTGGGGCCCGCATTCATGGCGGTCGGCGAGCCTGATATGACGGAGTGACAGAAAATCGGGGACAGACGACTAGCCGGGAGGTGGTGGGGAGAGTGGTGCGTGGGTGGTGTGGGCGAGCCTCCGACGTGGCGGCTCGGAAACACCGTCGGGAACGATAGGGTGCACCGATTGAAATGGATTCTATTCACAGGTGGATTGCGTTGGTAAGAGGGAAGTGGGTCACGTTCGCCATCGGGCGGTAGTGCGGGTGGGGGCGAGCGTGTATGGGGCGCGGCCTCACCGGACTCGCGCCGCGGCCATCCAATCTCCCGGATGATTCCAGGGTTTCCAGGCCCTCGGGTTGCCCCGACGGCGGGGTGGGCGCTGGGGCGTTGACGTCGATTCCGGTCCGCTGCGGCCTCGAGTGTTGGCTCAGCCACTCGCCCGTGACTTTGGTCGTCCCCGGCTCTCCCGGTCTGCGCCGTCCGCCGCGCTCGCGGCCCGGATCGGCTCAGGTGCTGATCGAATGCTGTCTGGGCCACGGTCCTGACTACACTCGGGACCATGATCGACCTGCGTGCGCTTCGTGAGAACCCCGAGCCCTTCCGCGCCAGCCAGCGAGCCCGTGGTGCCGACGTCGATCTCGTCGACCGCGTCATCGCCGCCGACGAGACCCGCCGTCAGGCGCTGGCCGCCTTCGAGAACCTCCGCGCCGAGCAGAAGCAGGTCTCCCGGTCCGTGGGGAAGGCCTCCCCGGAGGAGCGTCCCGCGATCCTGGCCAACGCCAAGGAGCTGGCCGAGCAGGTCAAGGCCGCCGAGGCCGCTTCCTCGGTCGCCGCCGCCGAGCTCGACGACCTGGCCCGCCAGTTCGCCAACCTCATTGAGGGGGCGCCCTCGGGTGGCGAGGAGGACTACGTCGTCCTGCGCCACGAGGGCGGCCGGCCCCGCGACTTCGCTGCCGAGGGCTTCGAGCCCGCCGACCACCTGGCGATCGGCGAGGGCCTGGACATCATCGACACCCGCCGTGGTGCCAAGGTCTCCGGGGCCCGCTTCTACTACCTCAAGGGCTGGGGCATGCGCCTGGAGCTGGCCCTCATGACGGCGGCCCTGGACGCCGCCGTCGCCCACGGCTTCACCCCGATGACCACCCCCACCCTTGTCACCCCGCAGGTCATGGGCGGCACCGGCTTCCTGGGCGCCCACAGCGACGAGATCTACTACCTGCCCGCCGACGACCTCTACCTCACCGGCACCTCCGAGGTGGCTCTGGCCGGCTACCACGCCGACGAGATCCTTGACCTGTCCGCCGGGCCCAAGCGCTACATGGGCTGGTCCACCTGCTACCGGCGCGAGGCCGGGGCCGCCGGCAAGGACACCCGCGGCATCATCCGCGTCCACCAGTTCAACAAGGCGGAGATGTTCTCTTACTGCCGCCCCGAGGACGCCGAGGCCGAGCACGCCCGGCTCCTGGCCATGGAGGAGGAGATGCTGGCCCTGGTCGAGCTGCCCTACCGGGTCATCGACACCGCCGCCGGGGACCTGGGCTCCTCCGCCGCACGCAAGTTCGACTGCGAGGCCTGGCTGCCCACCCAGCAGCGCTGGATGGAGGTCACCTCCACCTCCAACTGCACCACCTACCAGGCCCGCCGCCTGGCCGTGCGCGAGCGCCGCGAGGGCGGCACGAGCCCTGTGGCCACCCTCAACGGGACTCTGGCCACCACCCGCTGGATGGTCGCCATCCTGGAGAACCACCAGCAGGCCGACGGCTCGGTGCGCGTGCCCACGGGCCTGCGCCCCTACCTGGGCGGCCTGGAGGTCATCGAGCCCGTCGGCGTCACCGCCTGAGGACCGGCCCCGTGAACCCCACGCCCGCCTCCAGCCCCGGGGCCGCCCGTGAGACCGACGCCGTCGGTGAGCCCGCCGGCTCTGAGCCCACCGGCAACGGTCCGGCCGTCAACCCCGCCACCGGCATCGCCCCGGCCGGCCAGCCCCTGACCCAGCTGGGCGGCTCCACGGAGTACCTCGAGCACCTCGAGGACGGCGCCGACCGCACCGTGGCAGGCGGCGAGCGCGCCCTGCGTCGTCGGCCCCTGGACCACGAGGAGTACCACGCCCTCGTCCAGGACCGGATGCGGGACCTCGACGCCCTGGAGGCCGCCGGCGGTGCCCGGCTCGCACCCGGCCACGGGCTCGTCGTCGCCCTTGACGTCGACGGCACCATCCTGGACATGGACGGGCACGTCTCGGAGCGGGTCATGGCCTCCGTCGCCCGCCTGCGCGCCCACGAGGTCCCCGTGGTCATCTCCACCGGCCGCGGGATCGCCGCCACCATGCCGGTGGTGCGCCACCTGGGGCTGTCCACCGGCTGGATGGTGTGCGCCAACGGCGCCATGACCCTGCGGCTCGACCCCGACGCCCCCGGCGGCTACGAGGTGGTCGACTCGCGCACCTTCGACCCTCGCGCCGCCATCGAGACCCTCCACGCCGCCGTGCCCGACGGGATCCTCGCCGTGGAGGACCCCGGCGTCGGCTTCAAGGTCTCCCGGCTCTTCCCCGACGGCGAGCTCATCGAGGACCAGCGGGTCGTCACCTTCGACGAGCTCGTCTCCCGGCCGGTCACCCGCGTCGTCCTGCGGGCCCCGGGTATGCCCGTGGATCGCTTCTCCCAGATCGTGGCCGACTCCGGGCTGCACTCGGTGGAGTACGCCATCGGTTGGACGGCCTGGCTCGACGTCGCCCCCGAGGGCGTCACCAAGGCCTCCGCCCTCGAGGCGCTCATCGCCCGCCTGGGCACCGACTCCACCCATGTCCTGGCGGTCGGGGACGGCTCCAACGACGTCGAGATGATCGAGTGGGCCGGGGCCGGCGTCGTCATGGGCAGCGCACCGCAGTGGGTGCGCGACCGCGGCGATATCCTGACCGAGCCCGTGTGGCGGGACGGCTGCGCGGCCGTCCTGGACGCCCTCATCGAACGAGTAAGGCACCCTTGATGCGACAGTCCCCCCTCCCTGTCTCCCAGCACAACTCCATCCTCGAGGAGCACGCCGCTCGCGCCGCCGGCCCGTCCGGTGGGGCGAGCGCTCCCGGCCGGGGCCGCGTGCGCCGTCGGCTGCGCCGAGGTGGCCGCCTCCTGGCCGCCGCCAGCACCCTGACCCTGGCGGCCGCCGCCACCGCCGCCTGCTCAGCCGGCGGGACGGGCTCGACGTCGGCCACCGGCTGCGCCGCCTACCAGGCCTATCAGGGCCACAAGGGCGCCACCGTCACCATCTCCAGCAGCCTGACCGGCACCGAGGCCGAGCGCTTCGAGGCCTCCGTGGCCGAGTTCGAGAGCTGCACGGGCATCAACGTCGAGCACACCGGCACCACCGAGTTGCGCTCCCAGCTGCTCAACGGCTCAGGAGCCAACCTGTCCACCAGCTCGGGGGCCTCGCCGTCGAGCCAGGACAACCCGGAGAACCTGCCGGACCTGGCCATCGTGCCCCAGCCCGCCATGGTGGCTGAGCTCGTCGACACCGGCGTCGTCCACCCGCTGCCCGACCAGGTCAACAGCAACGTGGAGGCCGGCTGGGACCGGCACTGGATCCAGGTCGGCATCCACGCCTCCGTGCCCTACGGCGCCCCGCTCATGGTCTCGCTGAAGTCCCTCGTGTGGTACTCGCCGGACGCCTTCGCCAAGGCCGGCTACGAGGTGCCCGACACCTGGGCCGAGTTGGAGGCCCTCACCAGCAAGATCCGCTCCGACCACCCCGACGGCTCCGTGACGCCCTGGTGCGTGGGCGCCGCCGACGGGGAGTCCACCGGCTGGGTCCTCACCGACTGGCTCGAGGACGCCCTGCTGGCCACCCAGGGGCCCGGCGTCTACGAGACCTGGGCTTCACACCGGGTTCCCGTCGACTCCTCGAACGCCGTCGAGGCCCTCGGCGCCGTCAACTCCCTGGTCCTGGACAACGGGCGCGTCGTCGGTGGGCGCGGCTCGGTCATCTCCCGCACCCCCGCGCAGGCCGGGGCCGACCTGGCCAAGGGCAGCTGCCTCATGCTGCACGCCTCCTCCTCCTTCGAGAGCCGCTTCCCCGAGGGCACTGTCATCACCGACGCCGACGGCGCCAACCCGGTGACGGTCCAGGCCCCCCGCCCGACCGCGAGCCCCACCGCCGGCAGCGACGGGACGGCCGGGGCAACCGGGGCGACGGCGTCGGCCAAGGGCACGGCTACCGCAGCGGGCACGACGAGTACGGCGGGTTCATCTGGAACGAAGGTCTCGGCCTTCGTCACCCCGGCGGCGGACCGCGGCTCGGAATCGGTACTGGTGGGGACCGACTACCTCGTGGCCTTCACCCGCTCGGACGCGGTCAGCGCGGTCATGGAGTACCTGACCTCACAGGAGTGGGCCCGCACGCGGATGGCGATGGGCGGGGTGGCGACCGCCAACCAGGGTGTTGACCCGGACCTGGCGCCCAGCGACGTCGGCCGGCGCGCCACCAGGCTGCTCCAGTCACGCCAGACGACCGTGGAGATGGATGCCTCGGACTCGATGCCGGTGGGTGTGGGCAGCAGCGCCCTGTGGGTCGGGCTGAGCCGGTGGTCGACCGGGACGGTGACCCCCAAGGAGGCGCTCAAGCAGGCCGAGGCGGCCTGGCCCAAGCAGAAATAGCCCCCCGGGCGGGGTGCCGGGCCGTGCAGCCGGTCTCGGGCGGGGCGCCGTCGGGTGGGAGTGAGCCGCTCACGAGCGCTACGGAGCATTGATCCGCGTCAGGCGGGTCGATAGCCTTGGATCCCCAGCGATTCAAGGAGGACTCATGGGACTGGGATGGTTCGGCGCCCCCGAGCACAAGCGTTGGCTGGCCTACGAGACGCACGCGCTGCTGCACTATGCGCGCGCCGCGCAGGTGCCCACTGGATTCGGGTGGATCGGTCGGGACGGCGAGGTGGACCCCGCCCATCCCGTTGAGCTGTGGGTCACCGGTCGCATGACCTTCGCCTTCTCCCTGGGAGCACTCATGGGGATTCCCGGCTGCCGCCGCTACGCCGACCACGGCGTGCGCGCCCTCAACGGACCCCTGCGCGACTCGGTCAACGGCGGCTGGTACTCGGCGATCGGCCCCGAGCCCGACGCCGAGGGACAGGGCGTCCCGGTGGATGGCGACGCCCGTAAGGAGTGCTACCAGCACGCCTTCGTGCTCCTGGCCGCGGCCACCGCGACAGCCGCCGACCGGCCTGGCGCCCATGAGCTGCTGCGCGACGCCATCGAGATCCAGGACCGCTACTGGTGGGACGAGGGCCAGCAGATGCCGGTGGAGTCCTACGCCGCCGACTTCACCGACCCCGAGGACTACCGGGGCATCAACGCCGCCATGCACACGGTGGAGGCCTACCTGGCCACCGCCGACGTCACCGGTGAGGTGCGCTGGCTGGAGCGGGCCCTGAAGATCACCGACTTCGCCGTCAACGTCCAGGCCCGCGAGCACGGCTGGCGCCTGCCCGAGCACTACTCCGCCTCCTGGGAACCGCGCCTGGACTACAACCGCGACGAGCCCGCCCACCCCTTCCGGCCCTACGGTGTCACGCCGGGCCACGGGCTGGAGTGGGCGCGCCTGACGGTGCAGCTGCGCGGGGCGCTCATCAACCGCTCCATGAGCGCGCCGGAGTGGATGCTGGAGGCCGCCGAGCACATCTTCGATCAGGCCCGCACCGACGGCTGGCGCGTGGACGGCGCCCCCGGCTTCGTCTACACCACGGACTTCGACGGCAAGCCCGTGGTGCACGAGCGCATGCACTGGGTGGTCTGCGAGGGCATCTCAGCGTCGGCCGCCATCCGCCAGGCCCTGCTCGACGACGGTCGCGGGGAGATCGACGTCGAGCACTACGAGCACTGCTATCGGGCCTGGATCGACTACGCCGAGGAGTTCCTCATCGAGGCGCCCGGCGTGTGGACCCATGAGCTCGACCGCGACAACCGGCCCTCGACCCGCACCTGGGCCGGGCACCCGGACATCTACCACGCCCTGCAGGCCACCCTCATGGCGCGCCTGCCGGTGTGGCCGGCGATCGGGCAGGCCCTGGCCGAGGGGCGGCTCGACGAGCCGAACTCCCTGCTCCCGGCGCGCGCCAGCAAGCCGCACCGGCGCGGGTTCTTCGGGCGGGCCTAGGGGCCGGTGCTGAGGTGGGGCCGGGCTGGGCCGCGGGTCAGCGGTGCGGCCGGGCCGCGCGTTCGTAGGGTAGGTCGCGCTGTCGAGGGGTATGGGTACGATCCCGGCACCTACGGTACGAACGCGCGGATCCGGCGCGAGTTAGGTGTACTGATCGGGGAGGTTGGTTAGGCGGGTGAGGGGTACGACCGCGCCGTCGGCGACCGGTGGGCTCGGGCCGGTGGGCTCGCAGTGACCGCGGGCCCGCCGGGATGGTAGGGTCTATGCTTGTCGCGCCCGGTGGGTGCGGCCTGGAGAGGTGACAGAGCGGCCGAATGTGGCGGTCTTGAAAACCGCTGTGCGCCTGGCGCACCGGGGGTTCGAATCCCTCCCTCTCCGCTCAAGTACCGCAGTACCAACTAAAACTCACCGAGGTGTTATGAGTTGGGTGAGTGTGGCGGCGTTTTCGTTGCCGGTGAGCTCGGCGGCCATCGAGTGCAACCTGATGATTCTCCAGCTCGAGAGCCAGTCCCGCATCGGTCTGACGCAGCGGTCAGCCATCTCAGCAATGGCATCTACGTCAATAGTGGGAGAGCTGGGGAGAGGCCTCGACCTTAATGTGGTGACGACACTGTGATGACCAAGAGAGACACCTTCCGCGATACCGAACTGACGAACGGGGGGGACATGACGGAAGATTCTCTAGACATAACAGTCAGCGCTCGGCAGTGGATCGGGTTGTGCGCGTTGGCTGGTGGGTACTTCATCGCTCTCCTCGATCTGACAATTATTAACCTCGCAGTTCCCTCGCTGACACGGGACCTGGGCGCGTCCACAGCACAGGTTTTCTGGGCGGTCAACAGCTACGGTCTCGTCCTCGCACTGGCGATCATCCCGTCAGGTCGTTTAGGTGACCGATTCGGGCACCGACGCCTCTTCCTCCTGGGAACGATCGTCTTGGCAGTTGCCAGCCTCGCCTGCGGTGCCGCGACCTCTCCGTTCGTCTTGATCGCCAGCCGGTTCCTTCAGGGGCTCGGTGCCGGCATGCTGGTACCGCAGACTCTCACGCTCATCGGCGTCACCTTCCCTGAAAATATCCGTGGGCGCGCAGTCGGCATCTGGGGGTCAATTGCAGGAACTGCGTCCGTCGTCGGCCCCCTTGCTGGCGGAGTATTGATTGATGGGCTCAGCTGGCGCTGGGTCTTCCTCGTCAACCTTCCGATTGCTGTTCTTGTCGTGATTCTGGGCATGAGAAGTCTTCCGATCGAGGTGGTCCGGTCCGTGAGGGTTGATTTCGTGGGAACCTTTCTTGCGGGCATCGGCCTTGTGGCACTTCTCTATGGAAGCCTGCAAGGCCCCCATGCGGGCTGGGACCCGCTGACCATTGCTTGCCTGCCGTTCGCTGTGCTCTGCCTGTTTGCTTTCTTCCGGTATGAACGCCGCGCGGATCCGGCGTACGCAGTTTTTCCGCAGTCTCTTCGCAAGAATCCGCGGTTCCTCACTGCTGCCGTATTCGGTCTAATTGTGGCCCTTGGTGTATTCGCCTTGACATTTCTCGTATCGAACTACATTCAGTCCGTGATGGGGCAAACGGCGTTCTGGGCGGGGGTTGCTCTTGCGCCAGCGTCGATTGCGTCCGTGGTCACAGCACCTATTGCGGGCCGCTGGGTTGATGAAGGGAAGGCCCGCCTCGTCCTACAGATCGGCTTCGGGGCGTCCGCGATGGGAACCGCCCTGAGCATACTGATTGCCGCTACTGGGGTTTCTTGGATGTGGTTCCTGGGTGCGACTATCGTTTTCGGCATCGGAAATGGCTTCTTGATGGCGCCACTGACGACAGTAGGTATGGCCGCACTGAGGAGTGACGAGTTCGGTGCTGCGTCCTCCCTTCTCAACGTCCTTCGCCAAGCCGGTCCCGTGCTAGGGGGAGCTGTTGTCGGGCTCTTGATACAGGTGCTCGCTGCCGCGCCTACCGAGTTCGACCCGCTGGGGCTATCAAGGTCGACCGTTGCGTGGGTGCTGAGTGTTCCATTGCTGCTGTTTTTTTATCGGTCTCTTTGTGTATTCGCTCGTTCCGAGGTCGCTGGTGTCGGCAATGGACTGAGGCGGTTTCACGTCAGAGTGCTGCCGAGGGCTTACTTGTGTTCGGGCGAGGCCGCTCACGGGGGTCCCAACCTCACCAGGGCGCAATGCACGAGGGTCGGGACCTACTGGACGAGGGGTGGGTGCACTCCACGAGGTACGGGGGTTCTTGCATTATGCACAACTCCTGGCCAGTAGCCCCCGAGGCTCGTGGAGTAGCCGGCCGGGACCTGGCCGATTGCGCCCGTGGAGGAGGTGCGGGGTCTGCGGCGTCGTCGGCCCCATGGCTTCATGGGACTGTGCTGGTCCTGGTCGGCTTTGGCGGGAGCGGAGGGGGCCGGCTGACTGAATCGGGGACTGCGTTCGGCGCCCGGAACGTACCTTTCCTCCAGATGACTGAGGTCGTGCCCCAGTCATCTGGAGGAAAGCGCAGTCCTCGTCGGCGAAGCACGTCCCCGATCAGGCCCAGCGTGACTACCTTGAGGTCATGTTCCGCGGTTAGATGATGATCGGTTAGGCGAAGGCAGACGTCCGCCTGCCCATTTTCTTGCCGACCTACGTCATCGTGAACTGGGTGCTGGGGTACTGCCGAGACGCATCGAGGCCTGCACCTGGTGACGGGCAGGGTGCCGAGGGTCTTGAGTCAGACGAAGCTCGAGGTATCAGTGGCGCACACACGCAGGCGGTGCCCATCGGGGTCTGTTGCCACAAAGGTGTAGCCGAATTCGAGGACGGTCGGCTCCAGAACCATCGGAATGCCCAGCTTCTTCCATTGCACGTGAAGACGATCGACGTCGGCACGCTCGACGTTGCTGAGACTCAGTTCGGTCCCGCCTACGTATGGCTCGGCAGTGGGTTCAATCTCGTCGGCTGCCTGCAGGCCGAGAGTGACGTCGTCGGACAATGCGAAGACGCTGAATCCTGGATAGGTCTTGATCGGTTCATGACCGAGAATCCGGCTGTAGAAGGTGGTACTCGCCTCGACGTCGGAGACGTAGAGGATGACGCTGTTGGGAACGAAGGCCGTCATGGTGATGCTCCTGAGACTCTCATGGGTATACAAGGTGGGCGGACGGCATCGAGGTTAGAGAGCATTGGTGACACCTTGTGTCATGTACGTGCGAGGATGAGTCGGTGCGTGCTGACCGCTTACTGTCCATGATCTGGCTGCTGCGCACCCATGGTCGTCTGTCCGCCTCAGACCTGGCACAGCGGCTGGAGGTCTCACGGCGTACTGTGTTGCGGGACGTTGAGGCGCTGTCGACTGCTGGAGTGCCGGTATGGTGCGAGCGGGGACCTCATGGGGGAGTAAGAATCGACCCCGACTTTCGCATTGATGTGACGGGACTGAACCGTGAGGAGAGCCGGGCTCTCTTCGCCGGTCTCACCAGCTGGGGTGCTGCGCCACTGGGCCTTGGCGATGCCCTCGCCTCCGCGTCTCGCAAACTGCTCGCCGCCGTCCCCGACAGCCATCGAAGCCGGTCCATGGGCATTGCCTCGCGCGTCGTGGTCGATCCTCAAGGATGGCTTCCCCTGCCCGAGAGCGAGCGAGCCGACGCCGTCTTCCACGCCGTTCAGGAAGCGGTCTTGACGCGTCATCGGCTGCGGATGGTCTTCCGTTATAAGTCGCGGACGACGACGCAGGACGTCGTCGATCCTCATGGAATAGTTGCCGCCGGTCGCAGCTGGTACCTGTGCGCTTCACACGGCGCCGAGGTTCGCTTCACCAGGCTCTCTCGGATCGAAGAGGCCGATGTGCTCTCTGAGGAGTGTTCTGACGACTCCGGCTTCGACATGACTGCGGCATGGCAGAAGCAGCGTGAGGAGTTTCTCGATAGGTTCGAGGCGATCACAGCCACTGTCTGGGTGCGGGACGAGCGTTGGAGCGATGTGCAGGAGTGGACGTTGCGCGCAACGACGACCGATGCCGAGGGTGAACCTCCCGGAGATGACGGATGGACCTGTCTCCAGCTGGAATTCATGGACCACCTGCATGCCATGACGATTCTGCTTCGGCTCGGTCCGGATGCCTGCGTCATCACCCCCAAGCGCCTGCGACAGGACCTCCTCGACTACGTGGACCTTATGCGTGAGCGGTACCGTGCCGATGGGACCTGATGGCGTGCGGTTGAGGCAGCGCGCTCGCACGTGCCCGGACGGCGAGGAGCGGCAGAGCACTGCGCGGCCCGCCGCATGCCCCGCCGGAGGTCGCCCCGGCCTCACAGGCGCTTGAGGGCCTCGCGTCGGCTGAGTGGGGACAGGCCCGGATGTGCCTGGACGAAGGCGCGCACCCAGTCACCGTCCGTGCGCGCGTAGTCGCGCAGCGCCCAGCCGATGGCCTTGCGGATGAAGAATTCCGGGTCCTCCTGGTTGGCCTCGATGACGTTGGTGAGCAGGTCGAGGTCCGTGTCGGCCTTGTGCTGGAGCTGGCAGAGGATGGCGCTGCGCCGCACCCACATGTCCGGGTCGGTGGCCCACACGCGCATGCGGGCCACCGCAGCCGGATGCCCGCGCACTACCAGCCCGACGGCGTGGGAGGTCTCATCGACCAGATCCCACCACTGCCCCGTGCGCAGAAAATGCTCGTAGAGCGTCAGGGACTCCATGCGCGCAGCATGCGAGGCGGAGAGCTTGGCGCGGATGACGGCCAGCGCCGCATAGCGCTCCTCGCGGCGAGCCGCCCCATCCCACAGGCGCCGCAGCGCCACCTCCCAGGTGGCGGCCTCAGCCCACACATCGCTGTGGGCGGCGGCGATCCGTTGCGCAAGGCGCCGCGTGTCCGGGACCCCGACGCCGTACATCGCTATCTCGGACTTCAGGTACGCCCGCTGCTGCTCGGCGCGGGCAGGGTCGCCCGCCTCCGCCAGGGCCTCACGCAGATCGGTGATGAACTCCGCGACCCGCGCATCCGTCTGCCCGCTCTCCGCCATCCTCGCTCCTCCTCGCCTCACGACGTACTTTCACAGACATTCTTCAACATGATGGACCCGGGTGGCGCCCGCCTCCGGGGCTTGACTCCGCAGACCCCGGGTCGTGAACGAGGGCCCCATGACACCTACGCAGCCGGCGGCCTCGTTGCCTCGTCTTGAAGCGCCCGCACCGTGTCTTCGGCGGTTTGCTCACGCGGCATCCTCCCGGTAGGCTGCCCGTGCGTCCTGCGGCGGAGCCGTGGGAAGGCGATGGAGATGTCGCATAGTGGCCTAGTGCGCCTCCCTGCTAAGGAGGTTGGGGTGGAAGCCCCTCGGGAGTTCGAATCTCCCCATCTCCGCCACAGCGAGAGCCCCGGTACGAACCAGCGTGCCGGGGCTTCGTCATCGCCGGAGCACTCGTTGCGGCGGCCCCGCGACTTCCCAACGGCCGGCCGGGCTCTCGAGTCGGCCCGGCGGTCAGGGCGTTCGCCTCTGGCCGATCGGGGTGCCTGTGTGTCTTCCGGTGCGGATCCGGGATAGCGTGATGCTGTACTCGACTGAGAGGGACCTCATGTCTGACCACGACGCAACCCAGCCGCCGACCTCCGGCTCGCCCCGCCCCAATCAGGGCGACGAGTTCAACGCCCGGACCGTCCTCATCAACCAGGACATGCTCGACGCCGCACGCGCCGAGCAGCAGGTTCCGGGGCAGGCGCCCGGTGCCGTCCCTGGTGCGGCTCCCGGCGCCCAGGCCGGATCGTGGCGCCCGGCGCAGCCCGACCTGCCCACCGGGCCGCCCCCTGAGGAACAGACGCGCGCCTTCTCCACAGGTGCCGCGCAGGCGGCCGCCCAGCCCGGTGCAGCGCCCGCTGACCCCTACATCCAGGCCAACCCCTACGCCCAGCAGGGCGGGCTCGGCCAGCCGGGCCAGCCGGGTCAGCCCGGCCGACCCGACCCGGCCGCCGCCGGCGGATTCGGGGGCGCCCAGCCCGGTGCAGCGCCCGCTGACCCCTACATCCAGGCCAACCCCTACGCCCAGCAGGGCGGGCTCGGCCAACTGGGCCAGACCGGCCAGCCGGCGCAGCCCGCCTGGGGTGGGTCCACCGCTGCCGACGGCGCCGCACCCGCGTCGTCGCCCTTCGCCCAGTCCGCCCCCGGCATCCCCTCGGCTCCGGGCACATCCTCAGCCCCCGCCGCCGGTGCGACTCCAGGCGCCGAGGCGAGTCGGGAGACCCCGCACTGGCCGGGGCAGCAGCCGCAGGCCCAGCCGGCGGGCCTGCAGGACCAGCAGCCCTTCGCCCAGCAGCCCGCCCCGCACTCGCACCCCTTCAGCGGTGGGCGTCAGGAGGGCGAGGTCGGCATGTCCTCGGTCTTCCCCACGGCGACCGCACGCGCCGAAGCCGAGCAGGCCACAGAGGCCTTCGTCCCCGCTGCGACTCAGGCGGTCGCCCAGTCCGCGCCGTCGTCCTCCTCAGCCTTCCCGTCGCAGAGCTCGGCACCCCAGTGGGGCTCGGCCCCCTCTTCCGACGCCGCAGCCGGGCAGGCCCCGTCCTTCTCCGACATGGTTCCTACCGCAGCCGGCTCGCCCTTCGATCGGCCGGCAGGAGGCGGAGCCCTGGCAGCAGTGCGGTCCGAGGAGGTCGAGACCGCGGACTCCGTGGGCAGCTGGATGCTGACGATACTGCTGGCCGGCCTCCCAATTTTCGGGTTGGTCTACATCCTCATCCTCGCCTTCGGCAGTGGCCGCTCGGCCAGCAAGAAGAACTGGGCCAGGGCCACTCTCGTCTGGGGGATCATTGCCTCCATTCTGGTCCTCGTGCTCTACGCGGTGCTGGGTAGCGCGGTGCTGGCGGTGGTCTCCTCCAACGCAGGATGAGCGGTCCGCTACGCGTGGTGTGAGCACCGCTGCCGCAGCAGCGCACAGGGCCGGAGCCCCGTCGTCGGCGGGACTCCGGCCCTGTGCCCATCCTCACGGGGATTGGATTTGTCCCCTGGGTGGACGCTGAGTAATGTTCTTCCCGTCGGCAACGACATGCGCCTGTAGCTCAACGGATAGAGCATCTGACTACGGATCAGAAGGTTGGGGGTTCGAATCCCTTCGGGCGCACCAACACCCCGTCATCGGCTGAACAGTCGGAGCCGGGGTGTTTTCCATGTCTGGGACACCCCGGCCCCGACGGTGTGGATCAACTCAGCCGCTGCTGACGCACCCTGTCAGCCAGCCCTCAATCCGACCGGGCGCGCCACTCCGGCCAGTGTTGCCACTCCTGCCGGCGTCCCCACTCCAGCCGGAGCCTGCTCTTCGGCCTGGGGCTCCGGGTTCGCCGCGCAGACCTCGCCGTCGGAGGGAAGCGCTCCCTTGACGAAGTAGTCATTCACCTTCGCGGTCGCGCAGGAATTGAAGCCGGTAGCGCCGTGGCCGTACATGTCGACGCTCAGCAGGTGACTGTTGCGCACCCTCGACACCAGCGCCTTGGACCACGGGTAGGGGGTGGCCGGGTCGTGCAGGATCCCGACGACGAGCACCGGGTTCGTGGCGTCGACGTCGACGTCGACGGGCTCGGTCTTACCAGTGTGCCCCCAGCCGTGGCAGTAGGCGTTGTGCTGGGGCACCAGGCTGTGGAAGACCGGGTAGTCGCGGCGGTAGGAGGCCAGTGCCGCATCCCAGCTCGCCTGGTTCCCGGTGTCGGGGAAGTCGAGGCACCGGTTGGCCGCGAAGCCGTACACGGACTGAAGATGCTCAACGATCTGCGCCTCGGTCGCCGTCGGCCCTCCCTCGCCCGGGAGGAACCCGGCGTTCTTCATCAGAGCGGTGCCGTCGTGCGCGTTCATGGCCTGGGTCAGTCCCTCGTTGAGCAGCGGCCACTTATCGGGTGAGGCGACGACGAGCTCCTTGATCGCATTGGTGGCCTCGGCCCGGTTCAGGGAGTCTGCGCCGTCGGAGACGGTCAGCGGATTGGCGTCCAGGCCGTCGAGGAAGGTGGCGAGCCGGGTGACGGCCTCATCGGTCGAGCCGTTCAGGGGGAATCCGGCCTGACCCTGCTGAGACTCGATGTAGGTGCGCAGCGTCTGCTCCTCGGCTGCCGCATCGCCCTCGAAGGCCTCCTGTCGGGACAAAGCGGGGTCCATGGCGCTGTCCAGGACGACGCGCCCGACGTTGTCGGGGAAGAGCTCGGTGTAGACGGCTCCCAGGTAGGTGCCGTAGGAGTACCCGAGAAAGTTGAGGTCCTGGTCTCCCACCAGGGCCCGCATGACATCCATGTCGCGGGCCACCGAACGGGTGTCCATATGGTCGAGGATCTCGGGGACCTCCGTGTACTTCTGGCAGGTGGCGGCATCGCGTGAGCCCTTCGCGACGATGTCGCCGGCGCTGCCCGGTGTCAGCTGGTTAGGTGCCTCGGCCCGCCCGTCCACAATCGCCTGAACGTCCTCGGGGGACCAGCAGGTGATGGGGGTGGACTGGCCGATGCCGCGCGGGTCGAAGCCGATGACGTCATAGTTCGCCAGGACCCCCGACAGGCCGCCGGTCTTGTAGAGCCCGGCCTGGGCATTGATGAGGGAGATGCCGCTTCCCCCGGGGCCTCCGGGGTTGAGGAAGACCGAGCCCCGAGGGGAGGAGCTCGTCGAGGGCAGCTTCTTGAGGGCCACCGTGATGGTCTTGCCCTGCGGGTGGTCGTAGTCCAGGGGCACGGTCACGGTCGCGCACTGGAAGGCGGTGCCGGTGGCGCCGTCGGGGCAGTCGGTCCAGACGAGATTCTGACGGTAGAAGGACTCCAGCCCCTTGGGGACGCTCGCCCCCGTGGACCCGTTGGATCCTTGGGAACCGTTGGAACCGCTGGAACCGTTCGATGTGCCGCTGGAGCTGTTGCTGCTGGTGGGCTGGGAGGTACCGGCGGCGCTGCCGGCGTTCGTGCTGTTGTCCAGCACGACGGCGTGCTGGGCTCCTTGCGCGGACGGGCTGGCGATGGCTGCGGCGCTCGTGCCGAGCATGCTGCAGGCGGTGAGCGCACCGAGCAGGGTGAGGAGGGTCAGTCGTGAGGTGGTCTGGGGTGGCGAGGATGTTCGTAGGTGTCTCATGGCTACGATTCTCCCGTCTCCAGGAAGAATAGACCATGCGGTTGACTGGACGGATGGTGTCGGGGTAGCCCGACACGGCGTCATCCCCACCCCCCAGACGGGGCAGCACGCCCGTTCAGACCGTGGCGGCCTCGAAGGCCTGGGTCAGGTCCGCGATGAGGTCGTCGACGTGCTCGATGCCGACGCTCAGGCGCATGAGCCGGTCGGTCAGCCCGTAGGAGGCGCGCACCTCGACGGGAACGTCCGCGTGCGTCTGCACCGACGGGCACGTCACCAGCGATTCCACGCCGCCCAGGGACTCGGCGAAGGTGAACACTCGCACCGAGGCCAGGAAGCGGGCCACGTCCACCGACTCGGCCAGATCGAAGCTCACCATGCCCGAGTGTCCCGGGTAGAGCACCCGCGTCACGTAGGGGCTCGAGCGCAGGAACTGTGCGATCGCGGTGGCGTTGGCCTCGTGACGCTCCATGCGCAGCGCCAGGGTCTTGAGGCCGCGCAGTAGCAGGAAGCAGTCGAAGGGACCCAGTGTCGCCCCGGTTGTGTTGAGCCGGTAGTTCAGTCGCTCCGCCAGGGCGTCGTCGGCCACCACGGCCACACCCGCCATGACGTCGTTGTGCCCGCCCAGGTACTTCGTGCCCGAGTGGACGACGACGTCGGCCCCCAGCTCCAGGGGCCGCTGCACCACCGGGGTGTAGAAGGTGTTGTCCACGACCAGCCTCGCCCCGGCCGCATGGGCCAGCTCGGCCGCCTCAGGGATGGAGATCTCCTCCATCATCGGGTTCGTGGGGGTCTCGATGATGACCAGGTCGGCCGGGTCGGCCAGGGCGCCGCGCAGCCCCTCCAGGCCCAGGACGAAGTCGACGCGCGCCGCCCCCTCCTCGGCCAGGACCTCCAGGAAGCGGAAGGAGCCGCCGTACAGGTCCCGCAGCGCCACGATCCGGCTGCCGTGCGGCGCCAGCGTGCGGGTCACCAGCTCCAGGGCCGCCATCCCCGAGGACAGGGCGAAGGCCGCCGTCCCGCCCTCCAGACGGGCCAGGGCGTCCTGGAGGACGTCTCGGGTAGGGCTGGCCGTGCGCGTGTAGTCGTAGCCCGTCGACTCGCCCAGGCCCGGGTGGCCGTAGGCGGTCGACAGGTGGATCGGCGTCGTGATAGCCCCCGTGGCCGGGTCGGTCCCGGTGCCTGAGCGCACCAGCAGCGTCTCCAGGCGGAGCTGCGGGTCCGGGGCCGACGACGTCGGGTGGTGGTGGACGGGGAAGGTGCGGGCGGCCGGCGGCTGGGAACACTCGGTCTGAGCAGTGGGCTGGGGCGCGGACGGACTGGTCATGAGCGGTTTCTCCTCATGGGCGGGGCAGCGGCGGGAAGACATGATGACTGACGGTCGACGGCGGCGCGGCCGGTGACCGGTGACTGGACGCCTGCGGGACGGCACCCTTGGTGCGGTCCGGGCGAGCCGGCTCAGGCGGACAGGGCGGCGGGGCTCTGCCCGGCCCGTTCGGCGGCGCGGGCGGTCACGGCGACGACGGCCGCCTCCAGGCGGTCCAGGGCGGCGTCGAGAGTGGCGCGGGGGCAGGCGACGTTGATGCGGGTGAAGCCCTCGCCGCCGGCCCCGAAGATCCGGCCGTCGTCGAGCCAGAGCCCGGCCTCGTTGAGCATGACCTCGTCGAGCTGCTCGGGCTTGAGCCCGGCGGCCTTCAGGAATCCCGAGCAGTCCAGCCACAGCAGGTAGGTGCCTTCGCAGGGGGCGGCCTCGATTCCCTCGATCCGCTCCAGGCGCGCCTCGACATGGGCCCGGGCGGCCGCGATGTGCTCGCGCAGGGCATCCAGCCAGGCGTCCCCGCTCTCGTAGGCGGCCCGGCAGGCCGTCAGGCCCAGGGTATTGGGCTGGGAGTAGCCGGTGGTGGCCAGCTCGCGGCGGAAGGCCCTGCGCAGGTGGGCATCGGAGATGAGGATGTTGGCGACCTGCAGACCGGCGAGGTTGAAGGACTTCGACGGCGAGGTGCAGGTGATCGTGTGGGCGGCGGCCGCCTCGCTCAGGGAGGCGAAGGGCGTCGTCGCGAAACCCGGCAGGGCCAGGTCCGCGTGAATCTCATCGGCCACGACGACGACGCCATGGCGGGCCGTGACCTCCTCCAGGGCCGCGAGCTCCTCCCGGCTCCAGACCCGGCCCACCGGGTTGTGCGGGTTGCACAGGAGCAGCAGGCGCGCACCGGTCGCCTCGATGGTCTCCTCCAGGGCGGCCAGGTCGCGGCGATAGACGCCGTCGGCGTCACGCACGAGGGGGACGGCGGCCACGGTGCGCTCGTTGACCTCGACGACGTCGCGGAAGGGGTAGTAGACGGGCTCCTCGATGAGGACCGCCTCACCCGGTGCGGTCAGGGCCCGTACTGCCAGGGCCAGAGCCGGCACGACGCCCGGGGTCACGGTGTTCCACTCGGCCTCCACCTGCCAGCCGTAGCGTCGGGAGAACCAGCCGGTCAGGGCCGTCCGGTAGGCCTCGTCGGGCTCGGAGTAGCCGAAGATGCCGTGGCGGGTGCGCCACAGCAGGGCACTGGTGACCGCCGGCGCGGTGGCATGGTCCATGTCCGCCACCCACAGGGGCAGGACGTCCTCGGGGCGGCCGCGCTTGACGGCGGAGTCCCACTTGAGGCTGGCCGTGCCGCGGCGGTCGGGGACCGCGTCGAAGACGGTCGGGTCAACGGCGGGGGTGGTGAAGAAAGTGGCCGCGGGGGAGGAGGCGGTCGGCGCGTGGGGGGCTGTGAGGTCGGGGCGGGCCGGACAGGCGGAGTCAGTGGAGTCGGCGGAGCTGGAGACGGGGGTGAGGCGGGTGTGCATGACAGGAGGTCCTCTCGGGTGCCCTGATGGCGGTGACGCCCGCGAGCGCAAGGCACTGCTGCGGCGTCGGGCTCAGGGGTGGCCGGCGCGCGGGCCGGCCGAGGTGGCGGGTGACTGGAGGGATGAACACGGGGCGGCGGGCCTCCGCGGAGTGCGACGAGCCGGTCTCAGGCGGCTCGGACTCTCACCGTTACGTGTCAGACAGCGACGGCTGGCGCTGTCAGCGCATGCACATTCGACCCTCGCCAAGGGTGCGCACCATCATCGCGCGGGCCTGGGGCGAAAGAGTCGTCATGGCTGCGAGCATAGCGGGAACGCCGCCGCCGGCGCTACCTCGCGCCAACAGGCCGGCGAAGGATCGAGGCTGATGCTGTCCGAGACCAGTCGCGCAGCTGGTCTCGGAGGGCATGATTAGTCGAGGATCTCTCCGGAGCCCGGTATGGGGGAGTCCAGCTCGATCTCGAAGGTCTCGAGCCTTGACGCGATCACCTGCTCAATGAGCCTCCTGGACCCTGCCAGGTAGATGGAGTCGTGGTAGATGGGGCACGCCGCGGTGAAGGCGCCGTCGGCTGCGTGAATGAGCAGGGGAGCGCAGGATCCCAGTTCTCCCGCGTGCCGGATGAGCCAGGACAGGGGCTCCTGGAGGATGAGCGCATCCGTGGGTCTCGCATCCGGCACGGTCAGCGGCTCGATGGCGGTACGTATGAGGTCGAACAGGTCGGGTGGCGGGGTTGGAACGGGAGACTGCTCTTGCAGTACTTCTGCGTAGCCCTTCCATAGAGCGAACCAGCACAGGGGGTCTCCTCCCTGTGCCAGGGCATATGTCAGGTGTTCGGCCGCCTCAGGACGAAGGTGTGCGTAGGGAGGGTCGATGTCCCTATCGGTGAGGTGCCTGATGCTCGCCCACGAGGTGTTGACGGTCAGGGGTGCGCCCGGGATGAGTGTTGACCACGGCAGTACTTGACCGGAATTGTCGAGAACTGGAAGAAGGAGGCGTGCAGCCGACTCGTGTCGATTGCCCACGATGTCGCGAACCGATGTTGAAGGGCTGCATTTGAAAAATACCTTAGTGGTCATGTGTTAAATCCATAGGTTACGATATCATAGGGCTGATCAAGTCCGATTTTCGGGATGTTATAGTATACCTCAATAGTGACGAATACTGCAGTTTCTCTTTGTGTCAAAGATATTTCTGTTGACGACATTCCAATTGTGAACTTGCATGGCGAATGCTGGTTCTCAACGCATTCGCGTGGCGGTAATTCCTTGGTGGGTAACCCTTCTGCGTCATAGCCTGCAAATTCTCGTGCAATAATCATTGCAGGGGTAACTGTAGAATGTACAGAAAGAGTGTTTTCAAGAGAATTCTCTGAGGTGATAGTTGTTAGGGTTCTAGGGTGTACGGATGGTGAGGTGGTGTTAAAAGACTTTGTTTCGAAATTGTACCAGATCGATGAGAGGGGGGAGATTTGATTTTCCTTGATCGAGGCGTTAGGGGGAGTGGCTGGTGGCTGCTCAACCTTCTCCAACGCTGGGGCTGTGGATGTGCTTAAGGTGGACGTTGGGCTGGCGGAAGGGGGTTGGCCCTGGCCGCAACCTGCGGCCAGGGCCAAAACTGAGGCGAGGGCCAACGCAGATGGCTTTGTCCTCAACTTGACTGAGTTCAGCACGTGAACCTGCTCACCCCGGGAATATCCCAGCTGGCTGTCCTTGCTTTGTAAATCGTCCCAGCCTCGAGTGATGCGTGCATGGAGTAGGCTCGGTAGGAGTGGGTCCCCTCTCCGACGCAGTTCTTATGTGGGGTCGCCGATCCGGAGGTGGAAGAATAGTTCTTGCTGGATGAGCCGCTTATAAGATACTCTTGTCCATACCAGCGATCGCGGTAGATAGACGTTACCGTTTCCACTCGCTCAACTGAATAGGCGCAGTTCATTTCTGCGTGAACAGAAACCGATACTTGGTCGGCGCTCTTGTGGGGGTAATGCGTCCTTCCGGTGCATTTTGCGGGAGATAGTTTTTCGACGGCCTTGGCTGGAACTTCTTTATCTGGTGTTTCATCCGGGAGGGTTGCAGTGGATGAAGGCTGGGGGTTCTCGTTAATACTGGGCGTTTCAACGTTGTCGTCCAGCAGTGTTAGTTGGTCGCTTCCGTCGCTGTTCGCTGCTGCTGCCGGAGTGAGCAGTGCCAGTGCCAGTGCTGCGGACCCGACTGCGTGAAGGGCGGTCGATTTCTTTATGATCATGACATGTCTCCTTGGGGGCGGGCTGGTGTGTCGAGTGTGGTAGCCAGCCTCTGACTTGTGTGGGTGCGGTGATTACTGTGTCATGAATACTTCTTCGCCCTCCGGATTGTCTATCTGGAAGCGATGCTGAGGTGCCGCTGACGTCGTCATTGAGGGCCGTAGTGTCTCGACTCAGTAAAATCTGCCGTGTCGTTAAATCTAGCACATCGTTGTCTGTGCGGCCAGTAGATCTCCAGTCTTTGTCGATATCTACATGTTCTTACTCGAGGCCTGCTCGGTCATTTTGGCGAAATGGGCGAGAGGTGTGGGAAGCAATTTTATTGAATCTGGAACTTTCATGCTGTGGTGAGGATTCTCTATGTTTCGTTTGTGCACTCTCTACAACAGGTCCTGCCGTGAGTCGTGATCCCGCATCGGTCGGTTGGGTGCGGGATGAGCGCACGCAGTAAGAAGTGGCGGTGCGCGGTGCTGGCGGTGGTTGGCCATCTGACGGTCGGCTGGAAAAGGTGCCTCGTCGCCATGCTCCGGTGTGTCCGTGGTTGTTGCGGCCTCTGCTTGGGGCTGTGGGCCTGAGCGTCGCCGAGCGTGGAAGCGGCAGCAGCAGAAGGTCGCCGCCTCGATCCGCTTCTCGGTCGCGGTCAACCGGCGCGGCGCAGGCGCAGGGAGTTGGTGACCACGATGACGCTGGAGGCGGCCATGGCGGCCCCCGCGATCATCGGGTTGAGCAGCCCGGCGGCCGCCAGCGGGATCGCGGCCACGTTGTAGGCGAAGGCCCAGAACAGGTTCTGACGGATGATCCGCAGGGTCGCCCGCGACACCCGCACCGCCGCCACCGCTGCATCCAGGTCCGTGCGCACCAGGGTGATGTCGGCGGCCTCAATGGCCACGTCCGCCCCCGATCCCATGGCGAAGCCCAGGCCTTGTGTGCCCGCCTGGGCCAGGGCGGCGGCGTCGTTGACCCCGTCACCCACCATGCCGACCACCGCGCCCTGGGACTGCAGGTCGGCGACGACGTCGCGCTTGTCGGCGGGCAGCACCTCGGCGCGCACGTCGGCGGCGTCGATCCCCACCTGGGCTGCCACGTGCTCAGCGGCCCGGGTGTTATCCCCGGTCAGCAGCACCGGCCGGATCCCCAGCTCGCGCAGTGCCGCCACCGCCTCCCGCGAGGAGGGCCGCACCGTGTCCCGCACCACGAGAACCGCCATGGCCTTCAGCGGCTGCGTATCGGGGGCCGCAGTGCCGGCGTCGTCGGTGCTGTCCGCGGCGGCCTCGTCCGGCGCCTCGGCGTCGGTGCTCGCGGCCTCACCGGCCCCGCCCACGGCCAGGACGACGGCGGTCGCCCCAGAGTCCTGGGCCTCCTCCACCGCTGAGCGCACCGCCTCGGGGACCTCGGCGCCCATCTCGCCGGTGAGCCAGCCCGGCCGGCCCACCGCGACCCGGCGCCCCTCCACGGTGGCGGAGACGCCCCGGCCCTCGTGGTTGGAGAAGTCGGCCGGCGTCGGCAGGTCGCCCAATCGCTCGCGGGCGGCCGCCGTGATGGCGGTGGCCACCGGGTGCTCCGAGGCGGACTCGACCGCCCCGGCCAGGCGCAGCGCCTCATCCCCGAGCGGGCTCAGGCCCGCGGCAGCATCTGCGCTGGTACCAGCGCCGGCGCCCACCTCCTGGCAGGCCTCAACCTCCAGGCTCATGCGCCCCTGGGTGACCGTGCCGGTCTTGTCCATGACCATCGTGTCCAGCGCCCGCGTCGACTCCAGCACCTCGGGGCCCTTGATGACCACGCCCAGCTGGGCGGCTCGGCCCGAACCGACCAGCAGCGCCGTCGGCGTGGCCAGCCCCAGCGCGCAGGGGCAGGCGATGACGAGCACGGCCACCGCCGCGGTGAAGGCCGCCTGCGGGCTGTGCCCGGTGAGCAGCCACCCCGCCAGGGTCGCGGCCGACAGCACCAGGACGATGGGCACGAACACCCCCGAGATCCGGTCCGCCAGGCGCTGGACGGGGGCCTTGCCCGCCTGCGCGGCCGTCACCATCCGGCCGATCCGCGCCAGCGTCGTCCCCTCGCCCACGGCCGTGGCCCGCACCAGCAGGACGCCGGAGGTGTTGACAGTCGCCCCAGTGACGGCCTGTCCCGCCTCGACCTCGGTGGGCACGGACTCCCCGGTGAGCAGCGAGGCGTCCACGGCCGAGCGGCCCTCGACGACGACGCCGTCGGCGGCCACCTTCTCACCCGGCCGCACGAGGAACAGGTCCCCGGCCGCCAGATCCTCAACACTGATGCGCTCCTCAGTGCGGGTGGCCTCCGCGCGCGGCGAGCCGTCCTCATCGAGGACGTCGACGGCGTCGCGGCTGCCCGACGGCGAGGTGAGGACGACCCGGGTCACCTCCTTGGCGCCCAGCTCCAGCAGGGCGCGCAGGGCGTCGCCGGAACGGTACTTGGCGCGCGCCTCCGCGTAGCGGCCCGCCAGGAGGAAGGTGGTCACCCAGGCGGCCGACTCGAAGTACATGTGGGCGGCATGCCCCTGGGAGCGGGGCAGCAGCTCCATGCTCATCCGCATGCCGATGTGCCCGGCCCCGCCGAGCACCAGCGCCCACAGGCTCCAGCCGGTCGCGGCGATCACCCCGAGGGACACGAGCGTGTCCATGGTGAAGGCCCCGTGGCGCAGCGCCCGGAAGGCCGCCTTGTGGAAGGGCCAGGCCCCCCAGGCCGCCACCGGCAGCGCCATGAGCGCCACCGCCCACTGCCAGCCCGGCAGCTGGAGGGCCGGCACCATGGAGATCGCCATGATCGGCACCGACAGGATGAGGCAGTAGATGAGCCGCAGTCGCAGGTCGGCGGCTCGCTCCATATGCGAGGCGCCCAGGGACTTTGCCCCGCTCCCGGAGGCGGAGCGGGGGGAGGTGCCGGTGGTGCCGTTCGTGCTGTTGGTGCCAGCGGGGGCGCCTGGGCGCGTGGCCGGCGCCGCGGCCGCCATGGACAGTGTCGCGCGGCCGCCTGCACCCTTTGCTCGGCGACGACCCCCGTCCGAGCCGGGCCCGGACGGTCCCGACGCCGGTGCCGCCGACGCCGCCGACGCGGGCTCCCCGGCCGGTGACGCCTCCGAGGCTGACGACTCCTCCGGTGAGGCGGTGTCCAGCAGGGCGCCGGTATAGCCGGCGCGGGCGACCGTGGCCAGGAGGTCATCGACGCTCACCGCGCTCGGGGCGGTGATGCGGGCCGACTCAGTGGCGAGGTTGACCGAGGCGCTCACGCCGTCGAGCTTGTTCAGCTTCTTCTCCACCCGGGCCACGCAGCTGGCGCAGGTCATGCCCCCGATGGAGAGGTTGACGGTGCGCTGCTGCCCGCCGGATTCCTGGCTGGTCGTACTCATGGGAGCCTCCTGTGTCCGTTGTCGTCCTGTGCTGTCTGCTGGCGTCCGCTGCCGCCCGTCGGCACCCGGGCTTCGGGCGCCGACGGGGCATGTCCGGGCTCAGCGCTCGCGGTCGTCGCGCTCGACGGCGTCGAGCGTGTAGTCCCCGGCCTCGTCGATGGCCTCGGCCAGGGCGGCGTCGTCGAGGTGGATGTCGGAGAGCACGGTGACGGTGGACTGCCCGCCCTTGTTGAGCAGGACGGAGACGTCCTTGACGCCGTCGAGTGCCTCGAGCTCCTCGGTGACGTGGGCGACGCAGTGGCCGCAGGTGAGTCCGGAGACCTTGAGGGTGGTGGTGCGGTCGATACCGTCGGCGGTGAACTCAGTCATCTCTCACTCCTTGGGAAGTGTGTGCGGAAAACGGGTGGATCGGAACGGGAACCAGGTGGTTCGCCGCGAAGCGGGCCGTGACGCTCAGGACCGCACGAGCCGGGCGATGGCGTCGGAGGCCTCGCGGATCTTGGCGGTGCCCTCCTCGTCGCCGGCCTGGGCGGCGTGCAGGACGCAGTGGCTCATGTGGTCCTCCAGCAGGCCGAGGCTGACGGCCTGGAGGGCCTTGGTGGCGGCGGAGATCTGGGTGAGGACGTCGATGCAGTAGATGTCCTCCTCAACCATGCGGGAGATACCCCTCACCTGCCCCTCGATGCGGCGCAGGCGCTTGAGGTAGTCCTCCTTGGATCCGGTGTAGCCGGCCATATCTCCTCCGTTGTCTCGGTCGGTATGGACCATACCCCTAGGGGGTAGGGGTGTCAAATACCCCTGAGGGGTATGTGGTTGTTGGTGCTCGGCCGGATGGGCGCGGATCCGGCACATGGTGGAGGGTGACGTGGGATGCTCGTGCCATGACCGCCGTTGCCCATGCCGCCCCCGGCCCCGCCGACCCCGACGCGGTGTCCCGGACGCCAGATGACCCCGATCTCCAGCTCGCCCGGGACCCCAGGGCGGGCGCCGGGCGACTCATGGTGCTGGCCGGCAACCGTCCCGACCTGCGCGGCGTCATCGCGGACAACCCGGGCTGCTCCCCGGAGCTGCGCGCCTGGGTGAGCCGTATGGGGGGTGCCTCCGCCGGCTCCGGACGCCGCGGTCCTGAGGCCGCGGTGGCTCGGACGGGCGGCTCTGGCGGCGCCGATGACGCGGATGATGCTGTGTCGCTGGCGCCCACGGGTTGGGAGCCCTCCGACATCGGCCTGGGCGATGAGCCCTTCGGCTCCGTCCTGGGTGACCCGCTCATGGGCTCACCGCTCTTCGACGACGACGGCTCGGGCCACCAATCCACCGACGCCGATCCCACCGAGCCCTCCGGTGCGGCCGCTCGCAACGACAAGGGCGGGCGGCGGGCGCCGTCGAGCCGGCGTACGGCCAGGCCGCACACCGCCTCCGCCCGTACCGCTCCGGCCCGCACCGCCTCGCGCACAGCCGCGGCCCGGGTCACGCAGGCCCCCGCCCCGCCCCCGCAGCGGCCGGCGGTGACGATGCCTGCGCCCCCGGTCCCGATGCCGCCCGGACGTTTCGCGCCCACAGCGCCCTACCCGGTGCCGGGGTTCGCCGGGCCGGTCGGGATTGCCGGGCCCGTCGGAGCCGCCCCGGGCCGGGTGGAGGCCGACCCCTGGGCCGTGGGAGGAGCGCCCGCCGGCGGTCTGCCGCCCGCACCTCCGCCGCCCTCCGGTGCACCGGGGAGCCCCGGTGCCTCCTTCGGGATGGGGCGCTACAACGCCCCGGCCTCCTCGCGCAGCGCCAGGAGGTCGGCCCCGTCGTCGCCGTCCAGCACGAGCCCGGCCAAGATCATTGGCTGGATCCTCTTCGCACTGCTGTTCATCGTCATCCGGGCCCTCAACGGCTGAGACGCAAGGGGGGTCAAGGGGGCGGGGGCGCGGCCCCAGGGGGTGGGCGCGCCTCAGGGCGCGGCGGAGCCCGGGGTCGAGCCGCTCGGGGCGCTGGCGGCCGGGATGGTGATGGGGCTGTTGGAGGCGTAGCCGTGCTTGAAGGCCCACACCACGATCTCCAGGCGTGAGACCGTCCCCGTCTTATGGAACAGGCCGGTGATGTGGGACTTGACCGTCGCCTCGGCGATCGCCAGCAGGGAGGCGATCTTGCGGTTCGAGGCCCCCTCGCACAGGAGGCGGAGCACGTCGCGCTCCCGCTGAGAGAGGTGGACGCTGCCGTCCGCGCCGCGTACGGAGGCCAGGGCGTAGTCGATCAGGCGCGTCGTCGGCGTCGGGGCCACGACCTTCGCCCCGGAGTGGACCGTGCGCACCGCCGCGATGATCTCCTCAGCCGGTGCGCTCTTGAGCAGGAAGCCGCTGGCCCCGGCTCCCAGGCCCTGCAGGAGGTCCTCGTCGGTGTCCACCGTGGTCAGCAGAATGACCCGGGTCGACGGCGAGAGGCGGAGCACCTCCCGGGTCATCTCCACGCCGTCCATGTGCTCCATGTGGACATCGGTGATGAGGACGTCGACCTGATGGGACTGCACAAATCGCAGGACGGCGCGAGGTGAGCGCGTTGCGGTGAGGATCGTGAAGTCCTCGACGTCGGAGAAATAGGACTCCAGATGGGCCAGGGCCATCGCGTCGTCGTCGACCAGGGCCAGGCCGACACAATCGGGAGAAATCTGGGAAGACATGAGTCTCCTTGGGCAGATGTGTGCAGTCCGCGATCAGTGGGGGGCGCGGTCTGCTGGGAACAGTGAACAAACTACCTGAAAAAAGATGATCGCCGTGTAAACACCCTCAGACGCGCCCCGACGAAAGGTGGAGGGAGCCATCCAAACGGCGAGGAAAGCAATAGATCAAAGGGCGATGCGAGGCCCCGTCGGATTCCGGCAGGCTCATGTCCAACGGCACTTCCCCAAGTGTGCCTCCTCTGTCGTTCCCAGGAAGGAGGGTCCGTGTATCGCTCTGCGCTCATTGAGGGCGTCGCGCCATCACTGGCTCGTGCTGCGTTACTCGAGTCTCCCTTCGGCCTGGTTTCCCGTTCCACCGAGCTGCCCCAAGCGGCCGGAGAGCCGGTCTTCGCGATCTGGACCGGTCTTCTGGGTGATCCCTCTGAGGCGCTGAGGTCACAGCGCACCTGGAATCACCGTGCCGAGGCGGGCAACTTCGACGGGGCCGGCGGGGCCATCGACGCCGATCGCGCCAGACACATCGCGATTGTGGAGACGATGGAGCGCTACTCCAGCTGCTCATGGACGGAGGAGGAGCTGGTGTGGGACACCCCCGCCGGTCTCGGCGAGGCCGCGATCGGACCGGAGCGCTGGCCGGCGTGCTCGGCCACCGAGCTGGCCGACCCCGACTGCGGGCTCATCGCCTCAGACCCCCGCGTCCCCCTGCGTTGGGTGCGCGGCTGGTCCCTGACCCGAGGCCGTGAGGTCTTCGTCCCAGCGGTGCTGACGTACCTCAACTTCCCGGTGCGCACCCCCTCCGAGCAGTTCGTCAACCCCATCTCCACCGGCACCGCTGCCCACTCCGACCTGCGCGAGGCGGTCCTGGGCGGCCTGCTCGAGGTCATCGAGCGCGACTCCATCGCCCTGACCTGGCTCCAGCGCCTGCGCCTGCCCGCGGTCGCCGTCGACCCCTCCACCCTGGGGGAGGAGGTCGCCGAGTACCACCGGGTCGGCACCTCCACCGAGCTGGAGACCCACCTGTTCGACGCCACCACCGACTACGGCGTCCCCACCCTCTACGCCGTCCAGACCTCCCAGGTCGACCCCGAGCTGGCTCAGGTGGTGGCCGCCACCTGCGACATCGACCCGCAGCGGGCGCTGGCCAAGATCTACCGCGAGCTCGCCTCCCTGCGCATCGCCCTGCGCAGCCACGCCCGCGGCCCGCGCGCCCAGGAGATCAAGGGCCAGGACCTCACCGTCGTCGGTGGCGCCCTGGCCGACGCCGAGCTGTCCATGCGCCACGTCTTCGACTTCCTCCTGGAGGGGGAGCGGCCCGTCCACGCCCTCGATGACATCGGCGCCCTCACGGCGTCCAGTCCCGGCGCTGGCAGCGGTGACAGCCCCGACGGCGCCGGTGGCAGTGCCGGCAGTGTTAGCAGTGCCGGTCCCGACCCGCTGGAGCAGGTCGTCACCAACCTGGAGCGGGCCGGCGCCGAGGCCATCGTCGTCGACATCACCACCGACGAGGCCCGCCAGGTCGGCATGCACGTCATCAAGGCCCTCATCCCCGAGGCCATGCCCCTGTCCTTCAGCCACCACGCCCGCTACCTGGCCACGCCCCGCCTCTATCAGGCGCCCCGGGCCATGGGCCTGACCGTCCACGACGAGGCGGGGATCAACCCCGTCCGCCAGCCCTTCGCCTGAGCCCGATGTCCGCATACCCGTCCACCTCACTGACCGACACCCAGGAGCCCCGACCCGACATGAGCACGACGCCGCCCGCACCGGACGCGCAGCCGGCACAGCACCCGGCACCGCAGGCCCCCACGGGGCCGGTGACGGCCTACCTGCCCCAGGGCGGGTTCGCGCGCGCCGTCGCCACGCGCCTGGCCGGGCCCAGCGACGTCGTCATCCCGGTTGATCAGGGGCTGGTCAGCGCCTACATCCCCTACGCCGACCGCGCGGTCCTCATCGCCGACCCCGACCAGACCGGCCTGCGCGAGGACCTCGACACCCTGTCCTTCACCCGGGGGATGCCCTCCCTGGGCCTGGAGCTCTTCCCCACCGAGCTGCGCTGCGGGCCACTCGTGGTCCCCGGCCGCAGCGCCTGCTACCGCTGCTACGACCGGCGCCGCCGCCAGCACGGCTACCGCCCCCTGCCCCCCGAGGTTGCCTCCGAGCACGGCCCGCTGGAGCAGGCCTACGCCCACCACCACGTGCTCCTGGGCGCCGGCCTCATCTCCCTGGCCCTGCAGACCCTCGACGCCCCCGGCCCCCAGGACCCGGCCCCGGAAGGCGCCGATGACGTCGCCCCGATCGGCGGCCGGGTGTGGACCATCGACCTCGTCTCCGGGATCACCACCTGCTCGCCGACCGTGGCCGTGGACCGCTGCGAGACCTGCTCGGGACGCTACGAGGGCCGCCGCGACGGCCTGCCCGCGCTCGCGGCCCTCCTGCCCGAGCGGCATGGGGAGGTGGCCTGAGATGGCCGGGGACGCCACAAGCTCCGTCATGCGTGCCGGCGACGTCGGCCGCGCCGCCCGCCGTGACCTGCAGTTCCGTATCCCCCGCAAGCCTGTGGTCCGCCTGGGGCTGCGCGCCCGGCCCGAGGAGACCGGCTGGATCATTGACGGCGCCCGCAAGAGCCAGGTCCTGGGTGGGGCCTTCGCCCGCGAGCACATGGGCGCCCTGCTCCAGGCCTGCGACGGCACCCGCACCCTCGAGGATATCGGTGAGGTCACCGGCGTCGGCCCCCAGGCCGCCTTCGAGGCCGTTTCCCTGCTGTGGACCGGCGGCATCGTCGAAGAGGGCGACACCGAGCCCGCCCCCGGAGACCCGGCGCCCGAGCTGGCGCGGCTGCTCTCCCGCCTGGGCGACTCCACCGGCGTCAACGACTCCTGGCAGGACGCCGCCCGCCGCCTGGCCGCCGCCCGGGTCGCCGTCGTGGGGGATGCCGAGCTGGCTGGGGAGATGGTCGCCGCCCTGGAGCCCACCCTGCCCGAGGTGCGGCTCGACAGCGCCCCCCGCCGCGGGGACACCCTCACCGTCCTCGTCGAGACCGCCGACTCCGCGGCCCGCTCCCAGGAGGTGGCGCGCCGCTGCCGCGAGGAGGGCATCGCGCTGCTGCGGGTGCGTGCCGAGCAGGAGGCGGTGACGGTGGGCCCCTATGTCGACGAGTCCTTCTCGCCCTGCCTGGCCTGCGCCTGCGCCGACGAGCCCGAGATCGGCCCGCGCCCCGAGCCCGTCCGCCACGACATCATCGTCGGCCTGGCCGCCCGGGCCGTGGCCGCCCTCATCGCCCGCGCCACCGTCACTCACCTGCCCGGGGACGCGCGGCGCACCGACCTGGCCACTTTCACCTACTCCGACCGCCCGGTCGTCTCCCGCCCCGGCTGCCCCATCTGCTCGGTGGCCGGGGCCGGCGAGGAGCCGGTGCCGGTGGCGCCCTCGGCCCCCGTGGGGGCCCGCTACGAGCAGTCCGTGGCCATCCCGCCGGCCGCCTTCGTCGACTCCAAGGGCCACCAGCAGCACTACAAGCCCTCCAACCTGCGCCTCCAGCGCGAGTTCCGCGACTGGCCGGTCTGCCCGCGCACGCCCCTGCCGCCGGCCGACCTCGAGCGCCTCGACCAGCCCTGGCCGATCGCGCACCCGCTCACCGACGACGGCGCCGAGCCCGACGTCCTCGCCCGCCCCACCCTGGGCGAGCTCGCCACGATCCTGGCGCTGTCGGTGGGCGTGCGCGAGCCGCTCGGCGCCGAGCCCACCGGTCAGGAGCCGGCCGAGGCCGCCCCGGCCCCGCTGAGCGCCAAGCTGCGCCGCTGGACGGCCGCCGGCGGCAACATCGGCTCGGTGACCGCCTACGTGCTCGTCCCCGAGCACGGGCAGGCCGGCCAGGAGGTCACGGGAGCGGCCGGGCAGCGGCTCGCCCCTGGCACCTACGTCTACATCGAGCGCGACCACGCCCTGGCCCTCATCGGCCCCGCCCCCGTGGCGGCTGACACCGGGACGGACGCAGGGACTGATGCCGCGGCGGAGGTCGGGCCGGATCTCCTGCCCGACGGCGTCGGCGCCCGGATCGTCCTGACCGGGAACGTGGACAAGGTGGCCCGCAAGTACTTCTCCTTCGCCCTGCGCATCGCGGTCCAGGACTGCGGCTGCTCCTTCGAGGTGCTCCGTCTGGTCGCCGAGGCCCTGGGGGTGCCGCTGCGCGCCCGGGCCCGCTGGGACGAGCAGCGCATCGCCCGGGCGCTGGGCACCGACCCGGCCCGGGAACCGGCCTGCATCGTCGTCGACCTGGGAGGCCGCCGTGCGCACTGACTTCGAGACGCTGCGCGAGCTCATCTCCGGCTTCTCCGCCGGAACGGACACGCGCTCCGCCGAGCCGACCTCCGACGGCCTGGCCGCGCGCCGCCCGCGCCCGCCGCTGGACTGCCGGCTGCCGGACGCGCTCGTCCCCGGCCCCCAGGACCCTTACCCTCACAGCCTGCACGAGACCTTCGAGCGCCGCTCGTCGTCGACCAGCTACGGCACCGAGCCGCTCGAGGCCGAGGCCCTCCTGGGCATGGTCCGAGACGCCCTGGTCGACGACGCGCGCACTTGGGGGGCGGACGCGGCGGCCTGCCCCCTGGAGCCCTTCGTGCTCCTGCTGCGCCCGGGCGGCGCCGAGCCCGGCATCTACCGGGTGCGGCTCGACGGCGTGGACCTCGTTCGCCCCCTGCCGCCGGCCGAGGAGATCGAGGGCATGGCGGTGCAGAAGGAGTTCGCCCGCGCCGGGGCCATCGTCTCGGTGGCCGCCAACCTTGATGAGGCCGACGCCTGGGGCGGGGCCGCCGGCTACCGCTTCACCATGAGCCGCAGCGCTGCCCTCATCTACTCGTTGCACCTGCGCGCCGCCGCTCGGGGACTGGTGGGGACGGTCTTCGCTGGCTTCGCCACCTCGGCGGTGCGCCACCTGCTGGACTCCGACGGCGTCAGCCGCCACCAGATGTTCGCCGTCACCATCGCCAGTCCGCAGACAGAACCGCCCTATCAGGCGGCCGGCTAGTCCCGGCCCGCCCGCCGCGAGCGCCGTCGGCCCACCTGCTGGTCCACCGCCGGCCAGACGGACCCAGAACTGCATACCGCGTCACAGAGTTCCCCAGTGTTCCACGGACCACCCCGTTCGCGGGGTTGGGGCCCGGTCCCGGCAGACCGGACCCCCGGGGCCCGAAAGGGCCCCGCTCCTGCCCACCAGACACCTGAGAGAAGGAGGTGAACAGCATATGACGAACAGCTCGATTGATCTCACCCTCGCCGACAGTGACTTCGGCGTCGAGGAGCTGCCCGAGGGCAACGCCCTGGGTTGTGCCTTCAGCAGCGCCAGCGCGTCCTGTCCGGCCAGCGCCGCCTCGGCCTCGTGCCCGGCCAGCGCGGCCTCGGCCTCGTGCCCGGCCTGCGCCGCCAGCGCGTCGACGACGTCCTGCTGACGACCCCATGGTGGCGGGCAGGGGACCGGGGTCCCCTGCCCGCCACTGGCGGTACCCCGGATGCCCGCGAACCGACCGGAGGGAGCCACGAGCCCACGATGAGCACGGTGATGAGTACGGCGACGAGAGCGCCGACGAGCCCTGGTAGCCGCCCGACGAGCCCGATCCCGCGCCTGCGCCGCGGGGTGAGCCTCATCGTCGGGATGGACAACCAGCCGATGCTGTTCGACTCCGACTCGGGCAAGTACCACCGGCTCGGCGCGGCCGCCGCCTTCATCGTGGGCCAGTTCGACGGGGTGCGCCCCCTGCCGACCATCATCGAGGAGCTGCCCCAGGACATCGATGAGGCGGGCGCCCAGCGCATCACGGGCCTGGTCGACAACCTGCGCGACAAGGGCCTCCTGGCGGGTGGCCAGCCCGACTCCGCCCACCCCGCCGACCCCGCCGCTTCGGCGGCCCCGGCGCGCACCAGGCGCAGCCGTGGACGCCACACGGCCCAGCCCTGCCGGGCCCGCCACCTCAAGGTCGAGAGGCCCCGCCGCAGCGGGGGCTGGTGGCTGCCCCGCATCATCATCGCCCGCAAGTACCACCGGATCGTCGCTCCCGTTGTCACCCTGCTCCAGCGCCTGCCGGCTCCCGCGCTCAGCTGGGTCTTCCTGGCCCTGGCCGCCTGCGGGTACGCGGCCGGGGCCATGGCGCTCAGCTCCCTGGCCGGGGGACCCCGCCCGGGAGTCCTGGTCTTCGTCACGGCGGTGGCGATCCAGCTGGTGAGCATCCTGCTGCACGAGTCCTGGCACGCCATCGTCGCCGGCTACCTGGGCACCCCCATCCGCGGACTGGGGGTGGCGCTCATGTTCTGGGCGATCCCCATCGCCTACGTCGACCGCACTGACTCCTACCGGGTGCGCTCCCGGAGCGGGCTGACCATGCTCGCCCTGGCCGGCATCTTCTCCGACGGCGTCGTCTGCGGACTGGAGGCGGCCGTCGCCTGGGCCTCGACGGGAACGGTGCGCCAGGTGGCCCTGACCCTGTGCGCCTTCCAGCTCACCATGCTCGTCACCAACCTCAACCCCCTCACCCAGTCCGACGGCGTCGCCGCGGTCGAGGCGGCCACCGGCTCGGTCAACCTGCGCGGGCGCTCCATGTTCGTGCTGCGCTGCATCCTGACGCGCCAGCCGCTGCCGCCGGGCCTGGCCGTCATGCGGCCCGCGGTGCGCTGGGGCTACTTCATTTACGGGCTGGCGTGCTCTCTTCTCGGACTGGTGGCCTTCGTGATGAGCATTGTATGGATAGGCTACTGGCTGTACGCCCTCTTGAAAGGTTTCCTCCTATGACGCAGCCGGTTCTCTCTCGTGCCGGTGCCTCCCCCTCCCAACAGCCACAGCCGCAGCCCGTATCCGCCGTGACCCCCGGGGAGCCCATCCCATCCGCTCCGACCTCCGCCGTACCAGCGCCGGTACCGGCACCGGAGCCGGAGCCCCCGGCCCTGGCCCAGCCCGCCGTGGCCCTGCCGACCCTCGTGCGCCTGGGCGGGCTGCCGGTGCGGGCCGTCCCCGAGACCAGCGCCGCCGTCATCGGCACCCTGGACTACCTGCGTCGGCTCGACGAGGTGCTCGACGGCGCCGCCGACCAGCTGCTCGACCCGCTCTACGAGATCGTCCCCACCCTGGACAAGGCCGAGCGCCGCCCGGTCCTGCGCGCCAAGCGTTGCGTCTTCCAGGGGCGCGCCACCGACCTGTCCGAGGAGGTCCTGGCGGCCCTGCCCGCCGAGCTGCGCGCGCTGCTGGAGCGCTGGGACGCCCTGGTGGCCCGCAAGGAGGAGACCCGCGCCCGCCTGGCCGTCCTGGTCGACGTCGACCTGGACCGCAGCCGCGAGCTGCTGGCGGCCGGCCTCGACGAGCCCGGCTACCAGGAGGCCCTGGCGATTGCCGCCCCGGCCCTGGTCTCCACCCTGGCCGCCCGCGGCCGCCGGCTCGAGGACCCCCGCGTCCTGCGCACCCTCTACACCCTGGCCACCCGGGCCGCCCTCAAGACCAGCCCCTTCTCGGGACTGACCACCGTCAACGAGGCGGGCCAGCCCTCCACCGGGCGCAGCCACCGCATGGTGGCCACCCACCTGGCCTACCGCATCCTGAGCGCCACCGCCCAGGACCTGGCCGCCGACGGCGCCCTCTACCTCGAGCCCGCCCCCGTGCGCCGGTCCTACAGCGCCGCACCCGGCCCGGACGCGGCCGGCGCCTACGGCCAGTACCCCTCCCGTGAGGTCGAAGCGGAGGCGCTGACCGTCGTCGGCGAGCACGAGTACGGCAACGGCATGGTCTTCCGCCAAGAGACCATCCAGCCCGCCCGCTGGCTCCAGGAGACCCACGACGCCCTCACCGGCGGCGGCATGCACGCCGTGCTCAGTGTGCGCGACGCCTGCGAGCGCGTGGGCGGCGCCGACCCACGCCTGCGCCTGGAGCGGCTGCTGGCCTCCGGTGCCATCGTGCCGCACGTGCCCTGGTACCGCGGGGAGAACCCCTTCCCGCTGCTGGCCGCCTCGCTCTCTCCGGAGCAGCAGCGCCAGTGGGGCAAGGACCTGGCCTGGCTGGCCCGGCTCGACGACGCCGTCGGCGCCGCCGACGGGCCCGGCCGCGCCGAGCTCCTCAACCGCACGGTGCGCCTGGCCGAGCGGGTCTTCCCCGACGGCGAGCTCGGCGAGCGCCCCAGCGGCTTCCTCTACGAGGACCGCGAGTCGACCCGCAGCTGGGTCGACCCTCTCGAGGACGCCCCCTTCGAGCAGGACGTCAAGACCCTGGGCGAGCTCGCCGACCCCTGGGTGGCCCGCTCCCACATCTACGACCTCATGGTGGCCCGCTTCGTCTCCCTGTTCGGAAACGGCGGGGTGTGCAAGGACCCGCTGGCCTTCTTCATGACCATCGCCCACGCCCCCGATGGCGACCAGGAGATGCTGCGCGCCGCCGGGCTCGACTATGCCGCCGGTCCCAATGAGGAGCGCGCCGCGCTGTCCGGCGGGCTCTCCGGCTCGCCCAGGCACCTGGGCGCCTTCCTCCAGCCGGTGGCCCCCAGCGCCCGGACCTACGCCGCCGGCGGGGGCCTGACCGTCGTCAACGCCTTCACCAACGCCAACGGCTCCCTCCAGGCCCGCTTCCACCGGCTCCTGGGCTCCGGCTTCCGGGAGCGCCTGGCCACACGGATCCGCACCTCCTGGGGCACCGAGAGGGTCCTGGAGATCCAGGCCAGCACCGAGTGCAACACCGGTCAGGCCGTCTCCTGCGGGCTCCTGCCGCCGCTGGGGCTGCCCGGTGAGCCGGGGGCGCCGGAGGCGGTCCCCCTCAGCTCCCTGCGGCTCGTCCACGACCCGGCCACGAGCACCCTGTTCCTGGCCGACGACGCCGGGCCCGTGGGACTGGCTTACCTGGGCCTGACCCCCCAGTACCTCCTGGGCGGCTACCTGTCCTGGCTGGTGCTGCTGAGCGACCCCTGGTCCCGGCTGCCTCCGTTCGCGGACCACTGGACCAGCCGCCGTCGGGACCTGAACGGGCCCCTGCCCGACGAGGTGATGCACTCCGAGCGGACCGTGGCCGGCCGCCTGGTGACCCGCCGCGAGTCCTGGACCTTCCCGGCCCGCCAGATCGCCCCGCTCATGGACCGCGACCTGTCCACGACCCTGCTGCACATGGACGACCTGCGCAAGCAGTGGGGCATACCCACGGAGGTGTTCGTCCACCAGCACATGCCCTCCCAGGGCGCCACCTTCGACCAGCACAAGCCCCGCTACGTGGACCTCACCTCACCGGTGTCACTGCTGGCGCTGCGCGGCTGGATCGACCCCGGCGCCGCCCACATCAGCTTCGTCGAGGCCCTGCCGGCCCGCGGTGAGGCCCTGGGGCTCACCCAGGACGGTGAGCCGACGGTGGCCGAGTACCTGGTGGGACTCCAGTGGCCCAAGAACCTGGGAGGCATGGCATGAGCACGCACGACGACGTCCAGTCCAGCCGGCGCGAGCAGCGCAACCAGCCCAGCCGGCTCATCCGCTCCCGCAGGCTGCGCTGGCTCGGGGGGCGCTCGCGGGCCAGCGAGCAGGCGGAGCGCACCGGGCCGGCGAGCCAGGGTGGCCAGGTGGGCCAGATGGATCAGGTGAGCCAGGTGGGCCAGGTGGGCCAGCCCAGTCAGGGCGGTCAGGCCGGCCAGGCCGGAATGGTCGGCCTGGGGGGCGCGAAGCCGCAGGCGGGCGGCTCGATCCCGGGGATCCAGCCCTTGGAGATGGCGGCCGCCGACTTCGGCAACCTGCGCGCCCAGCACAGCGCGATGCGCCAGCGGGGCGCGGCGATGGCCGGTCAGCGTGAGGGGGTCGGCTGGCTGTATGCGCGGATCTACTGCGCCGGCGGGGACGACACCGACGCCCTGCTGCCCGAGGTCGCCCAGTGGCTGGATCGGGCCCGCGGCCAGTGGGACATCCGCTCGGCGCACTTCCTGCGCTTCGTCGACCTGCGCGGCCACCACATCCGGCTGCGGCTCAAGGCCGTCGAGGGCGTCCTGGATGAGGCCTACGCGAGCATGCGCGAGCTGGGGGCCGTGGCCCAGCGCACCGAGGCGCGCACGGTTGAGCGCCTCGTCTCCGATCCGATGACCGGGGGGATCGGCGCGAGCCGGCCCGGCATCACCTTCGGCGTCTACGGCCCCGAGTACGACAAGTACGGGGGTGTGGCCGGCGTCGAGGAGGCCGAGCGGCACTTCTACGTCTCGAGCCGATGGTGCCTGGACCATCAGGTGTGGCAGATTCCGCGGCCGGTGCCGCGGGCGGCCCTGGCGGCGCGGTTCCTGGCGCTGGCGGCCCGCAGTGCGCCGCTGCCCGAAGCCGAGCTGCTTTCCGCCCACCTGCGGATGTGGGGCTCGCGGCTCCCCGCGCACCTGCGCGACGGCAGCGCCCTGGGGCCGATCGTTCAGCAGCTGCTGGAGGTCATCGAGTTCCAGTTCGACGAGATCCCGTCCTGGAGCCAGGCAGCGGCGGCCGTGGGTGAGCTGGCCGACGACGCCGGGCGCGCCATCGGCGTCATGGGGGCGGGCACCGGCGGGCGCCGGGCCCTGGACCTGCTGCACATCGACGTCAACCGGCTCGGCCTCAACCCGGCCGAGGAGTGCATCGCCGGGCTGTGCGCCCGCCAGCTCCTGACCGGGGGCGCCGTGCCCCCGGCCCAGCCCTCAGCCGCCGTCGGGTAGCCGGGCGCCGCGGCGCCCGGGAACCCAGAACCGCGCGAAGTGTCCATGAGAAGGCCCCTGATTGTCGATGAAGGGCGCCAGAGTGCGCATGAAGTGTCGATGAGGTGTTCATGAAGGGCCGTGGAGTGTCGATGAAGGCCTGAAAGTGTCGATGAGCGACCATGATTGTCGATGAAGGGCGTCATGTGTCCATGAAGGAGCTGCCGTCAGGCTGGGCCTGGGGTACTCCACGAGGGTCGGGCGCTACTAGGGGAGGTTCGGGGGTACTCCACGAGGTCGGGACCTTCGTGGAGTACGCACAACCTCTGGCCGGTAGGACCCGACCCTCGTGCAGTGCGGGCGCAGCGCCTGGGCCGGCCTGTGACTCCTAGGTCCTGTTGCGTATGTCCGGGCGGAGGCCGGTTCTCGCTAGTGGCCGACGTCGCGGTCGTACCTTAGGTCTCGCGTTCGAGGGGTAGAGGGTACGAACGCGCGCCCTAAGGTACGAACACGCGGACGCTTCACCCCACTGTCGCAACAGTCCTTAGTCGCCGGTCCCCGGTCGGCGTCTCCCAGCCAGTGCCTCTCTGCCAGCGACTCCTGGGTAGCGTCGTCCAGCCGGCGCCGCCCGGCCGGCGGTTCCCGGTCTGATCTGCTTGTGTGCCTTCAGTCGTCCAGGTGGGAGACGAGCTCGGCGGCCAGGCCCGTGTAGGTGGCGGGCGTCAGGGCGAGCAGCCGCGCCTCGACGTCGTCGGGCATGCCGAGCCCGGAGATGAACTCGCGCATGCCCTCGGGCGTGACCTTCTTGCCGCGGGTCAGTTCCTTGAGGCGCTCGTAGGGGTCGGCCATGCCGGTTGCCCCGGCGACGGCGGCCGCCCGCATCGCCTGCTGGACGGGCTCGCCGAGCACCTCCCAGGTCGCCTCGAGGTCCTCCTCCAGGCGGGCGCGGTCGACGTCGAGCCCGGCCAGGCCCCGCCGGATGTTGTCCACGGCCAGCAGCGAGTGCCCCAGGGCCACGCCCACGTTGCGCTGCGTGGTGGAGTCGGTGAGGTCGCGCTGGAGGCGGGAGGTGACGAGAGTGGCGGCCAGCGTGTCCAGCAGCGAGCAGGAGATCTCCAGGTTGGCCTCGCCGTTCTCGAAGCGGATCGGGTTGACCTTGTGCGGCATGGTCGACGAGCCGGTGGAGCCCTGCGCGCTCAGGCGCTGGTGGAAGTAGCCCAGGGAGATGTAGGTCCACACGTCCGTGGCCAGGTTGTGGGCGATCCGGTTGAAGCGGGCGACGTCGGAGTAGAGCTCGGCCTGCCAGTCGTGGGACTCGATCTGCGTGGTCAGCGGGTTCCAGGTCAGGCCCAGGTGCTCCACGAAGCCGCGACCCACCGCCTGCCAGTCGGCGCCGGGCACGGAGACGACGTGCGCACCGAAGGTGCCGGTGGCGCCGTTGATCTTGCCCAGGTACTCGGTGGCCTCGACGCGGCGCACCTGGCGGCGCAGCCGGTGGGCCAGGACCGCCATCTCCTTGCCGAGCGTCGTGGGGGTGGCCGGCTGGCCGTGCGTGCGGGCCAGCATGGCGGCGTCGGCGTGCTCGTGGGCCATGGCGGCCAGGTCCTCGACCAGCCCGCGGGCGGCCGGCAGCCACACCTGCTCGACGGCACCCCGGATCGTCAGGGCGTAGGAGAGGTTGTTGATGTCCTCGCTGGTGCAGAAGATGTGGACGATCTCGCCGACCGTGGGCAGCACGGTGGGGCCGCCGTCGGCGCCGACGACGCCGGGGGCCTGGGCGGCCGCGACCAGGCGCCGCTTGAGGAGGTACTCGACGGCCTTGACGTCGTGGCGGGTCTCGGCCTCGATGGCGCCGAGCTCGGCGATCTCCTCGGCCCCGAAGTCCTCGACGACGCCGCGCAGGTAGCTCTTCTCCGTCTCGCTCAGGCGGGGGGCGCCGGGCAGGACGCCGCCGTCGGTGAGGTGGATGAGCCACTCGACCTCGACCTGCAGGCGGGCCCGGTTGAGCGCGGCCTCGGAGAGGTGGTTGACCAGCGGGGCGGCGACGGCGCGGTAGCGGCCGTCCAGGGGGCCCAGGGCGATGGCGGGGGAGACTGCGGAGAGATCGACCATGCCGCTCATTGTGGCAGGTTGGCACCGATCTCTGCGAGCGGGGCCTCCTGGGTCGTGACGAGGACGGGCTGGGCCTCGGGGCGGCGTCGGCGGTAGGCGGTCACGACGACGAACAGCAGGATGCCGGCCGACGGCAGGTTGATGGCGGCGGCGGGCTCATGGCTGTAGAGGCCGTGGCCGAGCAGGGCGGCCGCCAGCCCCAGGCCGATGACGGCCAGCGCGAGGATCGAGGGGCCCGGGATCCGCTGGGACGGCTCGGCGCGCTGAACGTGCTGGGCCTGGAAGAGGATGAGACTGACCGTGAGCAGGCTCAGCGGCGTCAGGAGGGAGGTTTCCCAGCCGAACAGGCCGCCGCCGACCGTCAGGGCCAGGACGGTCGTGGCAAGTGTGAAGACGACTGGAGGGAGGAGTCGCATGGTAGATGACCTTCTAGGGCGGGCATGGTGGGGAATGGTATGACCGGGCAAAATCCTGCCGGATCCTTGTGTCGTTTTCAACAAGTGGTCCGTCGTCGTTGGCGGGGAGCACTCCCCGGTCGCCGCCAGCCTATACGGCACGCCGACCCCGGACCCGTGAAGTAAGTTCCGACCAGGGAGAATGTGATGCCTCTGTGATGCCATAGGAGGTCGGGCCCGCTTGGACACCATGAGTCGATGGAAGGAAGCCCGATGCGGCTGGGTCCGACGGCGCCACCGATGTCGTCGCCGTCGAACGTCGTCGACTGCCGCCTCGCGCTCGGCTTCGGGGCCGCTCCCCGAGCCGAGGACTGCGTTTCGCGCCGAGGACGTGCTTCTCCTCCAAACGACGCGGTCCCACCCCCAGTCATCTGGGGGACAGCGCAGCCCTCGGCGCGAAAGTACGTCCTCGATCGACGTCGTCGAAGGTCCCGGGCGGCTGGTTGTGCCATATGCTGACCTCATGGGTCGCTTCCGTACTGATGACGCACCAGCACTCATTAGTGCTGCGCGTCTGGATGCAGGGCTCTCACGGGTGCAGTTGGCCCAGCGTGTTGGCTTGAACGAGTCGGTCTTGATGCAGGTGGAGTCCGGGGCGCGTGCGGTGTCCGACGAGCTGCTCGAGGCGGTGCTGCGCGCAGCCGGTTACCGACCGTCACTCCCACTTGCTATGCAGGCTGATAAAATCCTCGCCTGCGCCGAGTCTCATGGCCTCAGCAACCTCCGCGTTTTCGGATCGTCAGTCAGGGGGGAGGATGACTTCGACTCTGACATCGACCTTCTGGTCACGCCGTCGACCAGTACCGACCTGTTCGACCTGGCCCTGTTCGTTGATGATGTTGAGAGACTCACTGGGTTCCCGACCGACGTCGTTTCCGACTCCCCCCTACCTGTTCAGTTGACTGCCGCTGCACGAGAGGCGGTGCCGCTGTGAACGAGGAGCGTCAACGGGCTCGCTTTACTCCGCGTACCAGGCAGGATGGGGTGAGGCTCCATGATCGTGAGAATCTGGACGCCGAGCTTGCGCTGATTCGTGACCGGATCGACGTCGTCATCGCGCACGGACGAGAAGAGTTTTACGACGGTGCTCAAGCCTATGACGTTGCCTGCATGGTGATCATCCGACTTGCCGCTCTGCTGGAGCGACCTGAGTTCTTGCCTTACCTGGTGGCGATCTCTGAGGACGAACGCCGGGCCATTCGAACCACACGCAATATTGCGGCACACGCAGGCTATCGATCGATGGATGACAGTCTTTTCTGGATGGCAATCACTCGGCGTGTTCCCGAGATCTTGGACCGGATCCATGCCCGCGGGTGACGGACCCTATCGGGCCGAGGTCGTGTGTGCGGTGACCTCGCGGGTCCGCCGGTCCCTCAGGCTGCGCACCAGGACGTAACCCAGTAGAACCAGTTCGGGCAGGATGAGGAGCGCGACGACGTCGGACCGGTAGAGGCCTCGCGCGAGAACGAGTCCGGAGAGGACGAGTCCGGCGATCCCCAGCAACCGGATTCCCGACGGCGACAGGTTGCGTTCGCCCGGATCTGAGGTCTGGGCCTGCAGCAGAACCAGGCCGAGCAGGAGCATGCACAGCGATGTGTTGAGGCTGCTGAACTGCCACCCGAGAAACAGGCTCCCGATCGAGGTGACCAGGACGGTCAGGGCAAGGACAAGAATGGCGGGCTTGATGAGTCGCATGGCGAGCACCTCGGCGAACGGGTTGCGGTAGCAAGCGTCCTCAGTCTAAGCCGGTGCCTTGGTCGGAGGCCGGCCGGTGGCAAGGGCGGGTCGACGCCGGCCGGGCTCAGGGCTCGGGCCTCAGGCCTCGGAGGGTGCGCCCATGGCGCCGTCGCGGGTCCAGTAGCCCTGGTGCTGGATGCTGCGCCGGCTCAGACCGGAGGCGATCAGGTGGCGTCGTACCGCCTTGGTGGCGCTGCTCGCCAAGGCGATGAACACCCAGTCCAGGGCTAGGTCCCCGGTGTCCGCCCACAGGGTGCGGTCGACGGCGGCCAGCAGCTTCTCCTCGGAGATCCCGGGATTGACGCGGATGAGCCGATGGTCGCGCGCGGCCAGCGGCAGAAAGCCGGCCTCGGGCGCCAGCATGACGACGGTGGCCAGGCTGCTCGGCGGGGAGGCGGCGACGGCGTCGGCGAGTGCGGGCGCGGAGGCCTGGTCGCCCACCAGCAGCATCCGGTCGCCGGGGGACGGCATGCGGTAGCCGGTGCCGCCCATGACCTGGACGGACACGGTGGCTCCCGGCTTGACGCGCTTCGACCACCGCGACGCCGGGCCGGCGGGCTCATGGTGCAGGACCAGGATGATGGCGGTGGCCTGCTCGCGGTTGATGCGGGTGATGGTGTAGGCGCGCTGGTGCTGGCGGCCGCCCTGCGGGATCCACATGCGCACCCAGGCGGTGGGCGGCAGCATGGCGGCGCTGGTGCCCAGCAGGCTCGGGCAGTGAACAGTCAACTCCGTGTAGGGCGCCAGCTCGCGCACTGCGGTAATCGTGAGCTTGTGCTCCGGCGCCCGCAGCGCCTTGAGCACTGTGCCTTGGAATCCCCTCCCACCACGTGCCATCTGCGTGTCCGCCTCCCGGTCGTCTGATCTCGCGCTCAGGCGAACCATAACCGGAATGGTTGAAGGCTTGCTTAGGACCTGCTGCTGAGAACACAGGAGAAAATGCCGAAAGAATTCCGGCGATGGGTGGGTGCTGGACGGGGTAGTGCCCGGCGGGCCCGGGCGGCCGCGGTGGCCCGGGCTGCCGGGAGCGGGGCGTCGTCGAGCTGCCTGCGCCGGCCAGGGCCTGCCCCACCCGCCTCAGGCCATTGGGTCCCAGCTGGGCAGCATGACGGGCTCGGTCTTCAGGGTGGCGCGGACCTCCTCGGGCAGGCGGCTCGCGCGCACCACGACCTCGAAGACGTACTCGTCGAACCAGGAGTCGCTCATTGTGTGGAAGCCCTTGTCCCCGAACTTGTCACCCCAGGAATTCTCCACCCGCCAGCGCCGCGGGACGCCGTCCACCAGGTCGACGCCGGTCAGGCACATGGCGTGGGTGAGCGCCGACTCGCGCGCCACCAGCCGCTCGGCCTTCGTCATCGACAGGTCCACCCCGTACAGGCCCTCGTAGTCGTGCAGGGCGGCGTCCCAGATCCCGGCCTTCTTGTCCCGCTGCTTGGCGACGTCGCAGGCGAACCACACCGGTTCGCCGTCCTGGATCGCGGCGATTGCGGCGGCCTTGAGCACCTCCAGCTCGGCGGTGACGTGGTCCTGGACCGGTTCGCCCACCATGACGTCGCTGCGGCCCATGCCGTAGCGTGTGTTGACCGCGATCTCCGGGCGCGGGTCGTGGGCCACGACCACGAACTCCTCCACCCCGGTGACATAGCGCTGCGCGAACTGTCGCGGCGTGAGCGTCCCGACCCGGTGAAATTCCTTGTTCTTATCGCGGTACTGCCACACGAACTCCTCGGGCGGGGTCCCCAGATGGATGCACAGCATCCGGTGAACCTGCTCCAGGGCCGTGAGCCGCAGCGGCTCAGGGTCGACGCCGTCGGCCACTGCGGCCCGCAGTCGCAGGGCCGTGCGCCGCAGCAGCGTGGCCAGGTGCTCGTTCATCGCCTCGGAGTTGCCGGCCGAGACCGTGTCCGGCATGGCGTAGGCCGGGACGATCCCGTACTTGGCCACCAGACGCGCGAACTCCGGCCACCAGCCGCCGTCGGGAATGGGGGAGTACAGGGAGTCGACGACCTCGCGGTCATCCAGGGGGCGGTCCGCCTCGGCGATGACGCGCGTGAGGAAGGCGTTGGCCTTCTCCAGCTTGTCGTAGAAGAAGGGGAAGGCCTGGCTCAGCTCCAGGGAGTCGAGCTCGAGCTCCTTGAGCATGGAGGCGCGCAGCACGTTGAGGCCTGCGAAGGCCCAGCAGCGTCCCGACTGCTTCTGGTCGGTGATCGAGGCGTCCGGGACAAGGTCGGACACGGAGGTGTCGATGGCGGTCACCGCGGTCCGGTCCAGGGAGACCTGCTCCACGTCCGTGGTGGCGACGGCGTTGCCGGCCAGGCGGGCGGCGGGGTCGGCGAGGAAGGCGGCATTGCGCTGGGCGACCCAGGAGGTGTCGATTGTCATGGGCAGAGGATAGATCGGGCGGAGCGCTCGCGTCCCCGCCGGGCCGCCGGGCGCCGTCGCTGAACCGCCTGCCGGGTGACCCGGCGTCGGTAGGATCGCGGCATGACGCAGCCCTGCCAGCAGCATTCCGATCCGCAGTCCGACGCCGCTCACTCCGCCTCCCGCTGGGAGGAGCGCTACGCCTCGGTCGAGCAGCTCTGGTCAGGTCGCCCCAACGACTGGCTGCCGGAGCTCGCCACCGACTGGAGCCCCGGGACCGCCCTGGAGATCGGCTGCGGCGAGGGCGCCGACGTCCTGTGGCTGGCCGAGCGCGGCTGGCAGGTGGTCGGGCTGGACCTGTCCGCCACCGCCATCGGGCGCCTGACCGGGCAGGCCGAGCGACTCGGGGTCGCCTCGCGCGTGACCGGCCGCGTGCACGACGCCGGAGACGGCCTGCCGGTCGGCCCCTTCGACCTGGTGACGAGCTTCTACGTCCACGGCGGTCACGAGCCGGGCTCTCTGGACCTCATGGCCCTCCTGTCCGACGCCGCCGCCCGCGTCGCCCCCGGCGGGCACCTGCTCACCGCGGTGCACGCCGTCAACCCGCCCTGGCACACCCACCACGCCCGCACCTACACGGCCGCCGAGCTCCTCGAGGGCCTGGCCGAGGCGACGGCCGGCTGGGAGGTCGTCGTCGGCGAGGAGCGGGACCGGCAGGCCACGGGGCCCGACGGTCAGGAGGGGTACCGGGCCGACGCCGTCGTGTGCCTGCGCAGGCCGCCGGCCTCGGTTTGATGGACAAGCCGTGGGAAAGGCCCTGAAGAAGTGCCGGAATATTCTGGGTAATCGCCGGGATGTGGTGCACACTACGTAGAAATGGCGGAATGGCGCCTATTTCTCAGCGTGTTCATAGGGGAATTCGGGGGGTCCGCTCAGGATCGGTGGGTTACATAGTTACTGCCGCCGGACGGAACCGGTCACGAGGGTTGGGGAGCCCGATGACTGGCAGGTCTCCGAGTCTGGAACGGGTCTTAGGGAGCCCGGACCGGACGTTCTGGTGAAGGAGGTCCTGCCTCCCCGGCCTTATGGGAAGCCGGGTAGCAGGAGGACCTCGCGAGGCTTGGGCCCGCGGTCCGGGAAACCGGACCGCGGGCCGAGTCCTTTATCGAGTGGGTGCGAGGCCGAGGCCCGGCCACCGGTCAGTGCGGCGAGCCCCTCCCCGTCTCCCGGCGCGAGGACGTGCGGTTCACCGGGGGCCACAGGTGCCGGAGTGCAGGGCTGATCCACAGGGCTGCAAGCCGGCGCTGCGGCCGCCTTCAGGTCGCCCTACCGTCGAGTCATGTCTTTCTCACTGTCACGCTCCAGGGCGGACTACGACGCCGCTGTCACTCAGTTCCCCACCTCGGTCCCCGCCAGCTGGGTGGGGGCGGACTCCACCGCCTGCCAGACGGCGCTCACGAATGCCTCCGGGCTCCTGACCGCGTTGGCGACGCGCTACGACACGGCCTCCTCCAAGGTCGGTGTCATCGAGTCACGCAACTCACCGGATGGAACGAGCTGATCATGAGTCCAGTTGCCATGGACGGAGACAGTCAGTACCCCGCCTGGAAGCAGAACCCCCACGCGACGGATCCGCCTTATGCCAACCAGCCGCCCCCGAAACCCAAGACTCCTCCCGCCTCGGCCGCCCCGGAGGATAGCGGCCACAGCTGGACCATATGGAGTGGTGGCCCTGCGGTGGTGGTGTCGGGCGGAACCGTCTCCGTGAACACGAGTGATCTCGACTCCCTGGCCAGCAGCCTCAACTCGGCGGCAGGCTCCTTGGATGACGCGCGAACCCTCATAGCCAATGTGGTCACTGAAGTGAATGAGGCGCCGCCTCCACCGGTATCCCCACCCAGCATCCCTTACCCGATCCTGGCGGGCCTCGATCTGGAGAAGTCCGTCGCTCTTCAGGCCCTGGATGCGTTGACCACCGGGCCGGGGTCGCTCGAGGCCGTCGCCGGTACGCTGCGCGGCATTGCCTCCGACGTCACCGCCTGCTCCCAGGCCCACACCCTGGCCGACGGGAAGGCCACTCCCGTCAATGGTCTGGTGGGACCCGTGGACGTGCGGGCCTTCGACTCCGGTCTCCTCAAGATGGCGCTGGGGTCCGTCGCAATCGCCTCTCAGTTCCCCACGATCGCAACTCTGCTGGCGTCCTCACCGGCGACGAGCTGGCTGCTCTATGAGCTGGTGAAGGACAACGAGGACGGGCAGGCCGCCGTCGAGGTCCTCCAACTCCTGCTCAGTGACCCGACCACCGAGCAGTGGGTCAAGGAGGACCTCGTCAGGATCGTCCTGCTGACGCGCTGGCTGAAGAATGCCAAGACCGGGCGGGAGGCCGCCACGGTCCAGGCCTACCTCCAGCAGGTCTCCCAGCGTCTCGACCCCTGGGCGAAGCAGCGCCTGCCCGGGCAGGTTGCCGTCGGGACGCAGACCGTCGACACCACGAGCCTCACGTCCATGCAACGCGTCGCCATGGTCCTGGGCGCGAACGCCGCCGCGATAGGGGCCGGGGTCTACGGCACCCAGAGCGGCGTTACGGTCACCCCCGTCGGCGGTACCGGATCCACCGTGCTGCCGCCCGCCGCCAAAGACCCCTTCGGGCTCGCCAGCGCCGTGAATCCCGGTATGACCGGCAAGGGCAAGGAGGCCAAGTCCCCGCAGAGCATCTCCGAGACCATCACCCACTGCCAGGAGGTGCAGTCCTCCAGGAACTCCCTGGGGCAGGGCTACGAGGAGGCCGGGGTCATCTCCATCCAACGGGTCGAGCACGCCGACGGCCGAGTCTCCTGGGTCGTCTATGTCCCCGGCACCACGGACTGGACCTCCGGCGACGGCGAGCCGCAGGACCTGCTCACCAACCTCGAGGCCGTGGGTGGCACGCCCACGGCCATGGAGAGCGGCGTCGTCACCGCCATGCGCCAGGCCGGTATCCAACCGGGGGAGGAGGTCGCCCTCTACGGCCACTCCCAGGGTGGGATCACGGTCTCCAACATCGCCGCCGACCCAGCGATCCAGGGGCGTTACAACATCACCACGGTCCTCACCGCCGGCTCGCCCACCGCGGGAGCCGACATCCCCGACGACGTCCACGCCCTGCACCTGGAGAACACCGGTGACGCCGTCCCCGGGCTCGACGCCGCCCCCACACCCACAGGCCCCCACCGGCAGGTCGCCATGCTCGACACCCACCAGACGAGCACGAACGGCTACCCGCACGCCTCCTCCGCCTACGCCCAGGCCGCTGAGGGGCTGGAGGACAAGGCGCCCGAGCTGGCCGACTGGAACAAGTCCTTCTCGCGGGCTTCGGGCGCCGGCGAGCAGGGGACGACCACCACCGAGTACACCTTCGCGGTCCAGCGCAACACCGACCCCAACGGGATCTACAAGGGCGGCGCCACCTACCGGGGCAAGGTGCCCTCGGCGCAACCCTCCTATCCCCGGCCCACCCCGAGCCCGCAGTCGACGGGCGAGCACTAGGTGTGAGGTCATGACGGTGGTGACGTGTGCTGGGACGCAGGTGCCGGCCTGCTCCGCGAAGCACGGGGAGCCGCCAGGTGACGCTGGGCGACGCCGGCCTGCATCAGCTGAGCCGTCCGGCGCACCTCCGACGTCGTCGACCTCAGTCCTCGCGGCGCACGAGCATCGCGGCGATGATCGAGGAGATCACCGAGACGATGATCGAGCCGGCCACCGCCGAGCCGAAGGAGGCGACCTCCAGCCCCAGCGGCACCGAGCCGCCGGCGCCCAGTGCCGCGATGTGGTCGGTGAGCCAGCCCGTCAGCGAGAGCATCGCGCCGTTGACCACCAGGGCGAACAGCCCGAAGGTGATGATGTAGAGCGGGAAGGTCAGGAACTTCGCCACCGGTTTGATGAGCGAGTTCACCAGCGCCAGCACCAGGCCCAGGACCAGCAGGTTCAGCCACATGTGGGAGGCACCCACACCCTCGGGCACACTCAGCCCGGACAGCAGGCGCGTGGCCAGCCACAGGCCGGCCGCGTTTCCGACGGTTCGTGCCACGATCTCCATGGGCCCATTGTGCCCGGGCAACCTGTGCCGGTGCCAAGATGGGGGTATGAATCCTGCAGCGACCCCAGTTCCCGGCGGTCCCAGTCCCGCGTCCCCCGCCGGGGGATCGGAGAGCGCCCCCTCGACGACGGTGCGCATCCGCCCCGACGTCGCCGCCCTGCCCGCCTACGTGCCCGGGGCCCGCCCCGACGCCGCCACGGCGGCGCAGATCGCCAAGCTCTCCTCCAATGAGCTGCCCTATCCGCCGCAGGACGCGGTCGTCGAGGCCATCACCCGCGCTGCCACCGGGGTCAACCGCTACCCGGAGATGACTGGGGAGAGCCTCACGCAGGCCCTCGCCCGCCGCTGGGGCGTGGAGGCCGATCAGGTCGTCGTCGGCAACGGCTCGGTCGCCCTCATCCAGCACCTGCTCGACGCCGTCTGCGAGCCCGGCGACGAGGTCGTCATCCCCTGGCGATCCTTCGAGGCCTACCCGATCTGCGTGGCCGTCGCCGGGGCCCGGGCCGTGCGCGTCCCGCTGACCCCCGACGCCCGCCACGACGTGCCTGCCATGCTGGCGGCCATCACCCCCCGCACCCGCGTGGTCATGGCCTGCACCCCCAACAACCCCACCGGGACGATCCTGACCGCCGAGGAGCTGGCCGAGCTCGTGGCCGGGGTGCCGCGCGACGTCGTCGTCCTCATCGACGAGGCCTACCTCGACTTCGTCACCGACCCGCGGGCCGGCGACGCCCTCACCCTCCTGGCCGGGGCCCCCAACCTCGTGGTCTCACGGACCTTCTCCAAGGCCCATGCCCTGGCCGGGATGCGCGTGGGCTACCTCGTGTGCGAGCCGGGCCTGGCCGCCGCCATCCGTTCGGTGACCACACCCTTCGGGGTCAACCTGCCTGCGCAGGCCGCCGCGACCGCGGCCCTGGGGGAGGGAGAGCTGGCCCGCACCGCCGAGCGCTCGGCCGCCGTCGCCGCCGAGCGGGACCGGGTCGTGGAGGCCCTGCGCACCCAGGGCTGGCAGGTGCCCGAGGCTCAGGGCAACTTCTTCTGGCTCGGCGTGGGTGAGCAGACGACGGCGCTGGCCGAGCACTTCCGCGGCGCCGGCATCCTCGTGCGGCCCTTCGCCGGTGAGGGCGTGCGGGTCTCGGTGGGGACGACGTCGGACAACGAGAGGGTCCTGGCCGCCGCGGCCGCCTGGCGCGCCGAGCACTGAGGCCCGCCGGAGCGGGTCCGCCGACAGGGCGGGGCGGGTGACGGCGTCGTCGCAGGCCTGGTCACACTGAGATCGTCACCAGGAAGGCCACGCACATGAAGACCTCGACGATGCCCATCGTCCCCGGGCGCAGCGGGCGGTGGCGCGCGCGCACCAGCTGCCACTGCCACAGCGGCATGACCAGCGACCGCACCGTCAGCACCGCCCACAGGACGGCGTGCCCCCACGGCAGCATCCCCGACGACGCCAGCCACCACGTCACCGCCGCCACCACCGCGTGCGCCGCCACCGTGCCGGCCAGCAGCGTGTAGTTGAAGCGCTCGCGGATCATCGACTTGATGTAGGGGACCGTCCCGCCGAAGTAGGCGGCCGTCAGCGCCGTGACCAGCCACATCCAGGACCAGCCCGTCAGGGCGCCGCTGGGGGAGGCCCCGGGCAGGGGGGAGCTCGGTGTCCCCAGGCCCAGGAAGCCGCCGTCGCCGCGCACCGCCAGGCTGTAGGTGACGGCCGCCATGAGGGAGGCGGCCGTCGTCGTCGACAGCCCCGAGAGCAGTGAGCGCTCGTGACCGCGCCACACCTGGTGCAACGCGATGGCGAACAGTGGCGCCAGAGGCACCGCCCACTGGATGAGGTAGGGCGCCACCAGCAGAGTGATGAGGGCCAGGGAGGCCGTCCAGCCGGTGTAGACCAGGAGCGGCAGCATGATGAGGGCGCGCTTGCGGGCCGAGCGGGTGCGCAGCCACTGCGACCAGGACCAGTAGGTGAGGTAGCCGCCCCACCAGGCGGGAAGGAACAGGAGGTTCACCCAGCTGAAGCCGCCCACGACCCAGCCGACGATCGGCGGCAGCACCAGCATCGACCAGGCCCCGTGCTGGTTGGGGACCCAGGCCTTACGGCCGGGCTGACGGCGGATCTGCTCCTGGGTGGGGGGCTTGGGGCGCTCGGTCTGCCGGGGCTTGCCGGTGGCCAGCATGATGTCGTCCTGCGGGCCGGGGCGGGACTGCTGAGAGGGGGCTCGGCGCAGCGCCGTGGTGCCGGAGGGCGCCGTGGAGGCTCCCGGCGGAGTCAGGGCCTGGTCGGTCGACGCGGCCTCCGGGCTCGTCGGGGAGCCGGCGGGCGCGGAGGATGTGGAAGGCGCGGGGGAGTCCGCCGATCCGGCGGCCGGCGTCGGGCGCGGGGGATCGGTGTGCGCGGAGGGGTGCTCGACGTGGTGCTTGGACGGCCTCGACGGGCGTGACTGGCTCACGCCCTCACCCTAATCGCTTGCCCCCAGAGCTGGCTGGGGACGTTCTCTTCCAGCCGGGGACATCTTGCGCGTGCGGGGACACTTTCTTCCGGTCGGGGACGTCCTGCGCGTTCGGGGACGGGATTGCTGTCCCCGACGGCGTCGAATGGCCCCGTCTGGGGCGGCGCGCACCCGGCCGCGTGGAATGTCCCCGCGGGCAGGGCGGCGCCGGGATCGGTGGCGCCTTACCAGCGCACCCCGGTGGGGTGGATGCCGTGGCGGGCGAGTTCGCGCAGCATGGCGGGGGCGTCGGTTGGCCAGACCTCCTCCCAGGTCCAGCGGGCGACGTCGTAACCGGCGCGGGTCAGGGCGAGCTCGCGGCGGCGCTCGTTGAGGACGGTGTCTTCGGCGTCCTTGCCGACGCTGTTCTTGCGGTACTTGATGCGGCCGTCGAACTCGCCGACCACCTTGGTGCGGGGCCACAGGAAGTCGAGGCGGTAGGTGTGGCTGTCGATGTGGACCTCGTGCTGGAGGTCGGGGCGGGGCAGGGTGGCCTGCCACATGCGCACACGGGAGAGGGACTCGCCGGGAGATTCGGAGCGGGCGTCGGTCAGGTGGATGGCGGTGCGGGCACTGCGAATGCCGCGGGCGCCGGTGGCCAGGTGGTCGACGGCGTCGTTCAGCTCGGCGCGGGTGCACAGGTGGGAGGCCAGGGCGGCGTCCATGGCGCAGACGCCCTGGGTGAGCCCGCCCCACCGGGCCAGGTCAACGACCGTGTCGGCGATGGACGAGGTGTGGGCGCCGGATGTGTTGAGCAGGTCGCCCAGGCCGGGGCGGCGATGGCGTTGAAGCAGCGCCGTGCGCGCCCGGGCCTCACTGAGGCGGAGGCACTGCACTCGCCCGGGGAGGCGGCCCACCAGGGGCAGCCCGAGCCACACGGCGGCCGATGGGCCGAGCAGGACGACGTCGCCGCGGGTCTTGGCCATCGCGGCCCGGATGAGGGTCATGTGCCTCAGGTCCGGCCTGGCCTCCGCCCACTCCTGGGAGGGCACGTAGGTCCCCGGAGCGATGCGGGTGAGTCCCGGGCCCGCGAACAGACGGGATGCCCCGGTCATGACCGGGTCGGAGGTGAGGAGCAGCGGTAGCGATGGTGCTGGGCTGGGACTGTGTGCGAGGTCGGTGCGTTCGAGGATGGTGGTACTCATGCCTCCCATCGTGGGGCGACGCGCGGGAGGAGGAGCCCGACGGCGTCAGCCCTGTGGAGGGGGCTTGCACCCGGCGACCTGTGGCACCCGGAGAGTCGCCATCTGCGGGGACTTTCCGCGCGTGTGGGGACGGTAGGGCCAGGTGGCGGCGGTGGTAGTGGCGGTGGCCGGGGACATCCGGCGCGTGCGGGGATATCCTGCGCGTGTGGGGACATTTTCTTCCGGCCGGGGACGTGTTGCGCGTTGGGGGACGGGATTGCTGTCCCCGACGGCGTCGAATGCCCCCGGCCGCAGCGAGACGCACCCGGCTGCGTGGAATGTCCCCGTGGCTAGGTCGGTGCGAGGCAGGAAGGCGCCGCCGTGGAGACGTCCAGGTGCTGCGGTGCTGGTCGGGTGGGCGTCGAATGCCCCCGGCCGCAGCGAGACGCACCCGGCCGCGCGGAATGTCCCCGTGGGTGGTGCGCTTCGCGATGCTCAGGCCAGGGTGAGCCGCATCTGGTGCCAGGGCACGCCGCCGTGGTGGGAGGCGGACAGGCCCTCGTCGACAAAACCCAGGCGCGCGTAGAAGCCCACGAGGTCGTCGAGGCAGGTGAGCACCAGGCCCTGGCGGCCGTGGACGCGCGTTGTCTCAATGACGGTGCGCAGCAGTCGGGTGGCCAGCCCCTGCCCTTGAGCCGCGGGAGCCGTAGCGACGCCGAGGATCATCTGCCAGGCCCCGTCGGGGTCGTGCATCGTGGGCGCCTCGTACATCTCGTCGCTCAGATCGCGCGCGTGGGTGCACGGTCCGTTGACCAGCGTCAGCAGCATGCCGCCCTCGTCCTCGATGAGCCAGAAGTGGTCGGCGTAGGTAGCCATCCGCTCGGCGATCGTTGTCGGGCTGGCGGCCTGCTCGGGTGGGAAGCAGATGGCCTCCAGGGCAGCGGCCATGGCCGCGTCCTGCGCCTGCTCCGCCCGGGCTGTCCGGGCCGTGCGGATGTGGAGGACGGGGGAGTCGGAGGTACCCATGGCCATATTTTCACCAGTCGGTAGATCGACGTCGAGCATTCACCAGTGTCTCCGCGCGTCCCGCCGTCACAGTCGGGGACGTCTTGCGCGTGCGGGGACACTTTCTTCCGGCCGGGGACGTCCTGCGCGTTGGGGGACGGGATTGCTGTCCCCGACGGCGTCGAATGCCCCCGGCCGCAACGACACGCACCCGGCCGCGCAGAATGTCCCCGTGGGTGGTGCGGGTGGGGTACGACGGTGAAGTTCCGGATGATGCGGTCATGATCGGGGACGTCTTGCGCGTGCGGGGACACTTTCTTCCGGTCGGGGGCATCCTGCGCGTTGGGGGACGGGATTGCTGTCCCCGACGGCGTCGAATGCCCCCGGCCGGAAGGACACGCACCCGGCCGCGTGGAATGTCCCCGTGGGCAGGGCGGCGAGAGACAGGGTGGTGTGAGGCAGGGCAGGAGGCGGGCAGGTGCTGAGCCGGGCACTTCTCGCGTAGCCCGACAGAAATACTGTCGGGGCCTTGAGAAATGCCCGGCTCGGTGGGGAGGGAATGTCAGCGCGAGGTCAGTCGCCCAGGGCCGCGGCGACCACCTTCTTGGCCTCCTCCTGCACCTGGGCCAGGTGCTCGGCACCCTTGAAGGACTCGGCGTAGATCTTGTAGACGTCCTCCGTGCCCGAGGGGCGCGCGGCGAACCAGGCGTCCTCGGTGGTGACCTTGAGCCCGCCGATGGGGGCCCCGTTGCCGGGTGCGTCGACCAGGCGGGCGGTGATCTCCTCGCCGGCCAGCTCGGTGGCGGTCACGTCCTCGGCGGCCAGGGCGGCGAGCTTGGCCTTCTCCTCCTTGGAGGCGGCGGCGTCAATGCGTGCGTAGGCGCTGGCGCCGAAGCGCTCCACCTGCTCCTCGTGCAACTGGGAGGGGGACTTGCCGGTGACGGCGATGATCTCGCTGGCCAGGAGGGCCAGGATGATGCCGTCCTTGTCCGTGGTCCACACGGTGCCGTCCTTGCGCAGGAAGGAGGCCCCCGCGCTCTCCTCGCCGCCGAAGCCGATGGAGCCGTCGAGCAGCCCGGGCACGAAGTGCTTGAAGCCCACCGGCACCTCGATGAGGGTGCGGCCGATCGCGGCCGCCACCCGGTCGATGAGGCTGGAGGAGACCAGGGTCTTGCCGACGGCGGCGTCGGCGGGCCAGCCGGGCCGGTGGGTGAAGAGGTACTCGATGGCCACGGCCAGGAAGTGGTTGGGATTCATCAGCCCGCCGTCGGGGGTGACGATGCCGTGGCGGTCGGAGTCGGCGTCGTTCCCGGTGGCGACGTCGTAGGGGGTCTTGCCCTCGGCGTCGGGCGTCATCGTCGAGCGCAGCGAGGCCATGGCGTTGGGGGAGGAGCAGTCCATGCGGATCTTGCCGTCCCAGTCCAGGGTCATGAAGTGCCAGGCCGGGTCCACCTCGGGGTTGACCACCGTGAGCTCCAGGCCGTAACGCTCACCGATCGCACCCCAGTAGTCCACCGAGGCGCCGCCCAGCGGGTCGGCCCCGATGCGCACGCCGGCCTTGCGGATCGCCTCGAGGTCGATGACGCTCTCCAGGTCGGTGACGTAGGTCTCCAGGTAGTCGTGCTTGATGATGTGGGGGCCGTCGAGGGCCTCAGCGACCGGGACCCGCGGGACGTCCTGCCACCCCGAGGCGAGCAGTTCGTTGGCGCGGTTGGCGATCCACGTCGTGGCCTCGGAGCCGGCCGGGCCGCCGGTGGGCGGGTTGTACTTGAAGCCGCCGTCGCGTGGCGGGTTGTGGGAGGGGGTCACCACGATGCCGTCGGCCAGGCCGGGGCCGCTCGTGCGCACCCCCGCCTCGGTCCCGGCGCCGTTGGCCAGGAGGATGGAGTGTGAGACGGCCGGGGTGGGCGTGTAGGCACCCCGGGCGTCGACGGCGGTGGTCACCCCGGCCCCGGCGAGCACCTCGACGGCGGTGCGCCAGGCGGGCTCGGACAGGGCGTGGGTGTCGCGGCCCAGGTAGAGGGTGCCGTCGGTGCCCTGGGAGCGGCGGTACTCCACGATGGCGGCGGTCGTGGCCACGATGTGGGCCTCGTTGAAGGCGGTGTCCAGAGAGGAGCCGCGGTGCCCGGAGGTACCGAAGACGACCTTCTGAGCCGGGACGGCGGGGTCGGGGACGAGGTCGTAGTAGGCGGAGACGACCTCGTCGACGTCGATGAGGTCTTCGGGCTGTGCTGGCTGTCCTGCGCGTGCGTGCATGGGCACAGTGTGTCACGTGCCACTGGCTGGATCAGCCCGTTTCGCTGTGCGAAACACTGGCTGTTCCGAGGCCGGGACGCGGTGATCGGCGGGGCTCCATGTCCGACGACGACGGCGTTGTGGGAGGCTTCGCCGCGAGGGCCGCCGTGGAAGTGCCGTAGGTCCCGGGCGGCGGGGCGGGCGCGGCCAGTCGGGGCCATGTCGGCTGCCCGTGCCGCCGACCGGCGGGCTGGAGGTGGTGGGTTGGAGGCAGGTGGCCAGCGGTGGGCGCGAGGCCCGATGGGTGAGACCCGGTGCCCCTACACCGGCAGCCACTCCAGGATGTCGATGTTCGCACGATCCGCTAGCCACAGCTCGGCCCGCCTGATCCGGTTGCCCATGATGAGCAGCGAGCCGCGCACCGTGTGCGGCACGTTCCTGAACAACGTGTAGGTGTCTCCGCCGGCGTCGACCCCGATACGGTCCTGGCCCAGCAGGTGCAGGCGCATGACCGGGCGGGTCGGGTCGGTGGTCAGCGCCTGCCACGCCTCAGCCGGTATCCCCTGCGGCAGGAGGCCGGCCATGTCACTGGCGTACTCGGCGGGCTCCTGACCCACCGGAGCGATGACGATGTCGAGGTGATGGTCCCCGGAGAGCACGGGCAGCCGGTCCGTCTGATCGGTGTCCACGCACAGGCGGGTCCACCCCATGGCGCCCCGGGCATGCTCCTGCTCCGAGACGCCGATCCAGTGCAGTGAGCCGGTAGCCGATCCGTGGTCGGTGACGGCGCGCACGTCACGCTTGATGACCCGGTAGGAGGCGTTGCGCATGAGATTGGGGAGGCGGCGGCCGTGGACGTGGATGAGCTCGGCGACATCAAGGTCGGGCGCGCCGGTGGCGCCAGTGGTCTCGGCTGCGAATCCGCGGCTCTTGAGCTGCTTGCGCTCGCGGCCTCCCAGTCGAAGGCCGGTGCGCAGGAAGTCGGCGCCCATGAGGAGGCTCCTGGCGCTGCGCGTGTGAGGACGGGCGGCGAAGGCGGTGGCGAGGGTCCGGGCGAAGGCGGTGCCCGTGATCTGTGGCCCGGCGTCGACGTCGATCGGGGCTCCGTCATCCTTCGCCGGCCGGGACAGGCCGGGCAGGCCTGGAAGCCGGTCGACGCCGAGGTGCTGGGAGGTCTGGGCGGCCGCGCCGGCCGCGGCCTGGGACACCGTGTCCGCGGCCTTGGCGGCGCCGGAAGCGGCCTGTCCGGCGAGGCCGCGGGCCCGGGCGGCCAGGTCGTCGCGTGAGGGGATGGAGGGCAGCTTCACGGCAGTCCTTCGATAGGAGCGAAGCGGGGTGCGCCGACCCCGATGCGGTCGACCACCCCGAGTCTAGGAAGCGGGCGATGCGAAAGGGATGGGTAGTCTGGCCCGGGCGTCGGCGCCACTGCGCTGCCACCCGGGCCGCCACTCCGCCCGCCGGGAACGCGGCCGAACCCCAGCGTCCAGCAGGAACGAGGAACCCATGACCGTCAGCCGTATCGCCACGACCAACGCCCCCGCCGCCGTCGGCCCCTACTCCCAGGGCGTCTCCACCGGTCAGGGGGCCGGCTCGCTCGTCTTCGTCTCCGGGCAGGTGCCGCTCGACCCGGCCACCGGCGTGCTCGTCGAGGGAGACATCCAGGCCCAGGCCGAGCAGGTCCTCAAGAACGTGGGCGCCATCCTGGCCGAGGCCGGGCTCGGATACGACGACGTCGTCAAGACCACGGTCCTGCTCGCCGACATCGCCGACTTCGCCGCCGTCAACGAGGTCTACGCCCGCTACTTCACCGGCGAGACCCTCCCGGCCCGGGCCGCCTTCGGGGTGGCCGCCCTGCCGCTGGGGGCCGGCGTCGAGATCGAGGCCATCGCCGCCCGGTCCTGAGCCGGCCCGATTGAAAAACGCTTTCATATAGAGCACTCAGCCTCGCGGTCTTGTCGAGTTTTGCTGCGTAACGGATCGGCTGCGCTGAATGGCAATAATAAGGCTGGTTGTGATTACAATAAGTATAACTGCAGGCAGGCCCGGCTTGATAACGAAGAAACTGACAGAATGTGCTGTCACTATCCAAAAGCTCAGGTAGAGCTCGAAGCCCAGTAATAGGAAATGATGCAGTCTGTACTTGAACATGACGGCTATCCCACTAAATAGCGCCAGCGTCCCCAGTTTCCATAAACTTGACATAGATTGAGGGTCGATGATGACTCCAGTTTTTGGAGGTGCGACTACAGCTTCAGCGATATGCGTTGCAAGAATTGACCCCATCCCTGTGATGGCAAGAATGACTCCAAGGCATCTTTCTGCGTAACCTACTAGAATCATTCTGTTGTAATGTGCCGATATGCGCTGTCTTTGCTTCATTATATTTGTTTCCGATGGGGGCTTCAAGGGGCCTGACCTGCTAAGCGCAATTTCAATCAACCTGCAAGGAATGCTGACTATTGTCACAGCTAAAGACAGATATATAATTGTAAAAGCCCATGACATATACCCATTAATAAATGTGTATATTATGAACAGGGTGGCGCTAAGCGCCGAAATAATGAAGCTCGTGAGGTGCCATCGGCGTTGTGAAAGCGCATTAAGCTGAGTATTGAGCGTATTGATGTCATCTCGCTCTCTATCGAGTTCACTTTTTGTTAATATCTGTGCATCTCCGAGCGCTTCGATAGCGATCTGAAGCGGAAGTATGCTCGTCTTAAAATAGCTGATGTGATCCAAGATCACATTGGATGCCCCTGATGTGTCCTGCTGTCTTACTTGTAGCGGTAGTGGAGCGAGGCTCAGACGACCGACTAGGTCGTGGCTTGTTGTCACTTCTGTCCAATTTGAGACGCATTTTAGGGGAGGAATTCTATCAAATAAGAAAGGGCTGTTGGAGCTTCGATTTGCGATGATCCAAAAAATGCCAAGAAGGATCGTCGCCAAAGGCAGCGGTATAGTGTCTTGCAGCAAATAAAACACTTGAGACAAGAATGTGTGACTCTGCTGACGTAAAGGTTCGGACAAGTAGTTAATCTCGGCAGAGGATAATGGTAACCCCAGTATCGCTCGAGATATGAAGTATAGGTGAATTCCTGTAAACCTAAGATTCTCCCCGAAATCGGCATGATTTAGAAGGGCTAGAAATGAGCCGATTGCTAAGAATGCATACAATGAAGTCGCCCACCACAAGGAAAGGGTCCACCTATTGTTGAGTCGATCAAGAAATGTGATCGGTCGTAAACCTGAGCCAACTCCGAAAAGGCGCCATTTTGGCCTCTTTTTTGTCGACAAATCCTTGAGTGCATGGTAGGCTAGAAAACCGCCCTGTGAGTGCGCTATCAGTGTTGGACGTTTCGTCAGTCTGTAGGTCCTTCTTATGGCGTCCTTCACCGTGTCGAGCATATACTCTCCATGAGAGGGCATAATAGCTGCGGGGACGTGCGCAAAATAGTTCGCTTTCTTGTGAAGGGAAACTAAGCAACTCATCGCAATAAGAATGAGCATTATCACAGCCACACGCAGTCCTGTCGAGGAGTTTAGTAGGAACTGAAACAACAGTAATGGGGCTGTAGAAACAAGTAATGATACGCCAAAAAGTAAAAACAGACGAAAAAGAACTCGAAGCATGACGCCACTCAGTTTCAGGTATGCCTTCACGCTAAAATAGTTATGAAGTTCAAACTCTCTGCGAATAACTTGAATGTCGTCTTTGTCTGGAATGAGCAAAACTATTGGCGAAGAAATTCTTACTGCAAGCCACTTCGTAAACTCCCAGAACGTTATTCTTGGGAATGAATTGGCCCATATGCATTCGTCAAGATATGTTGTCTTGCTGTGATTCATTTTGCGGGCTGTGATAATAATTGGCGATGATGGGGTTTCTTGTTCTACTTCTGTCTGCCAGTCATACTTTTCTGCCACGTGTATTATGTGCTTGGCTACAGGGTTCGCCATGTTCTTCAGAACATCCCCTTCTTTCTGGTTACCAATGCCGTGAACGAAAAGAAGGGCGGCGTCGTATTTTCGGTCGCTGCGGATTTTGGGGTTGGCCTCACCGGGGCTTGGTGTATCGGTGGGTTTACTATTTTCCTTGGTTGAATCTTCCTGGTTGCGGCGACTTGCCTTGCTTCTGGTCATATGCCTCTCCTTTGAGGTGAAGTGATTTTTGCTCGTGAACGAGTGTATCGCATCATACTGAAGGAAATAAGTTGTGAATTTAGTGGAGTCTTGAATAATTCTGTATTTCAAGTATTTTAGTGTGCTTGAATATGGTGGCCTATGTATTGCCGTAGATTTTTGGGGGCGGCCGCCCTGCCTCTGGGACGCCGCCCCCACCGGCACGGGGTGTCTGACCCTGCCGGTGGGGCGACCCGTTCACTAGGCTCTTTCCCGGTTCCACGTCCACGGGGTGTCCTCTCGTCGAGGGCGCCCCGTGTTGCTCTCCCCATGGCAGACGGCGTAACCGCGGGTAAGGATGAGGCACGGCCGGCGGCCGCAGAGTCACCAGCCGGCCAGGACCCACGTCGAGGTTTCATGAGAGGAAGACGATGCCGCCCACGCGCCTTCCCCTCGTCATCCGCCTCGGAGGGATCCGCTCGCTGCTGTCCTTCTGCGCCATCATGACGGCGGGCCTGGCGGCCGCGCTCTCACCGGTGGCCGTAGCGGTGTGGGAGCCCTCGCTCGCCGCCCTCACGCTCCTGCCGGCCCTGCTGGGCGCCATCGGTGTCGGCTACTACCTGTGGCGCGGTTTGTCCGCACGGCGCATGTTCGAGCAGGCGCTGCGGCACTACGGGAGGGTCACCTACGACTACGAGGCCACTGAGCTCCATGCCCGCCTCATCCCTGAAGGCGAGACCCGCGGCGCCCGTGTCATGGCCCACTACCGCTGGTTCCGCGACGAGTACGAGAGCCTGACCCGGACGTTGCAGGACCTCGGCAGCCCTCGGGGCTCCCAGTGGTTCGAACCGGGAGTGTTCCAGCGGGTCTCCGAGATCAAGCGGCGCTCGTCCGCACTGGACTCGACCGACGACATCATCGCCAGCAACGCCGCGTTCCTGAGCCTGTCCTCCAACTGGGAGAGGCTCTGGCACGAGGAGCAGCAACCGGTTCTTCATGAGCTCAACCTGCTCCTGAGCCAGTGCCAGTGGATCGACTCCTACGCGTTCACTCCCCGCGGCACGGTGGAGGTGCGCGAGCTGGTGCGGGCACACCACCAGCGCCTCAGCGAGATGACCGCGGAGCTGTCGGCCGGCTTGCTGCAGCCCTCGGCGGCGCTTGACGAGCTTGCCTGGATGGCGGCCGATGCTCGCCGGGCGGGGCACGGCCTGTCGCTCAGTGCGGCCGGTGCGGAGCCTGCTCTCAGCAGCTCTCTCGGTTCTCTCGACGGCGAAGCCTCCGCCCGCCCGGGTCCTCACGCTCTGCTGGACGTCGTCGGCCCCGGAAGGAACGCCGGCTACTGGAACCCGGTCGGCCCTGGTGCCGGGGGGAGAGCCGTCGTGCCTGTTGGCCACGCGGGCCCGCGACGGCTCCTGAATGCCGGTACCGGATATCTCGGGGACGGGACCTTCCCGGGATGCTGATGTCGGCACACCTCACACGCCAGGCTCACGTCAGAGGAAGGAAGTTCTGATGAGGCACATGAAACGGTCCGGCATCGTCGGGCTCGGTGGAATCTGGTCGGTGACGGCCTTCGTCGCCAATGTGGTGGTGAGCCTGGCCCTCATCGCCGTGCTGCCGATCATGGTCATCTGGCCCTTCGGGGAGAGCCATCACCCCAGCGTGGAGGTCCACGATGAGGCCGGGGTGCTCCAGAGCGAGCCACTGGCCAAGGAGATTCGGGCGATGGGCTTCCGTCAGGACGTCCACGTCGCCGTGCTCACAGTCCCGGGCTGGGACGTCGACAACCTCAACGACGCTGTGCTGGAGTACGCCCGCTCGCACCAGGGCGACACTGATGTCCCGTGGATCTCGACGTCGAATCCCAACTACTGGAGCGACGGCCTGGTGATCCTGGCGGTCGCCCCGGAGGCGCGCAAGGTCGGCTGCTACTTCGGTGAGGACGTCGCGGTCCCCCTGGAGCAGCAGGCCGCCATCCAGAACGCCGCCAAGAACCAGTACCGCCGGGCCGACTGGTACGGGGGCACCGTCTCCATGGCGGCCAAGACCGCCGACGTCATCGGTCGGCCCGGAGGCGGTGATGTGGGCACGACCTACGTCCTGCCCGGAATCTCGGCGCTTGTGGGCCTCGTCTGGCTCTCGTGGTACCTGTGGCGCGGTTTCGCGGCGCGACGCCGGGCGCGCGAGGCGCTGCGCCACTACTCGCAGGTCACTCACGACTACGAGACCACCGAGCTCCTGGCCGGGACGATTCCCGAGGATGAGCCGCATGGCGCCCAGGTCATGGCCCGTTACCGGTGGTTCCGTGAGGAGTATGAGAAGGTCACCCGCTCCTGGCAGGACTTCGGCAACCCCTACCGCACCCAGTGGTTCGGCATGTCGGTGCTGAGACGGGCCACCGAGCTGGAAAAGCGTTCCGAGCTCCTGGACTCCCTCGACGACGTCATCGCCAACACTGCCACCTTCCTGAGCCTGTCGCCCGGCTGGGACCGCGTCTGGAGCAACGAGCAGGGGCCGGTCCTGGAGGACCTGCAGTCGTTGCGGAGACTGTGCCACCAGGTCGACAGCTCCGACGCCGCCGAGAACGGTTCGATCGCTGAGCGCGCCAAGCAGGAGCGGGACTGGGTCCGCTCCCGTAAGCAGCGCTTGGACGACATGACCGCCGGGCTGGAGGACGGTTCGCTCCAGCCCTCGGCTGCGCTGGACGAGCTCGACGAGATCGCCAGTGAGACGAAGACGAAGGCCTCCCGGCTCGCCCGCGAGGCCATTGACGCCGACACCTCCAGCTACGCCGACGAGCGCCGTCGTCGCTACGACGACTCGGTCTCGTCCACGGATGCCGCCTACGCCGGCTACTGGTACCTGGGCGGGGGACACGGCAGCTACAACCCGCACTCGACGATCCGCCTCAACCCCTCGTCTCCGGCCATCTCTGCCGTGGGCTCGTCCGGTTCGTCCAGCTCGGGCGTCGGCGCGGGCGGGTCCTTCAGCTCCTTCACCCCGGTCTCCGACCTGGTGGTGGGATACAGCTCGGCCTCCTCCTACACGCCGTCGAGCAGCTCCGGCTCCGGGTCCAGCTTCTCGGGAAGCAGCTTCTCCGGCGGCTACAGCGGTGGTGGCGGCTTCTCCGGGTCCGGCTCCTCCTCGAGCTTCTGAGCCGGTGCGGGCGGGTCCTGTCGATACTGCCTCTGCCCGCCTCTGGGGCCGCCCGGCCCCCGCTAGGATCGGCACTGAAAACGTCCAGTCAGTAGGGAAGTGGGGCTCGGATGGAGCAGCTGGGGCAGAACCCTGCCACACGCTCGGGCGGAACCCGTTCAGTGGTGGCCTTCACCGCCATCATGGTCCTGGGCCTGACCCTGGTCCTCTCGCCGCTGATCGTATGGCTCTGGCCATCGAAGCAGGAGGCGGTGGTCACCTACCGGCCCACGGTCGAGGTCCAGGACGAGGCCGGCGTGCTTGACAGCACAGCGCTGAGCGACAAGCTCAAGAATCTGGAGTTCCGCAAGCAGGTCCACCTGGCTGTCCTGACGGTGCCGGGTGAGGACGTCTCCAACCTCAACGACGCTGTGCTGGAGTATGCCCGTTCGCATGCGAGCGACACTGATGTTCCGTGGGTCTCGACGTCGAACCCCAAGTACTGGAGTGACGGCCTGGTGATCCTGGCGGTCGCCCCCGACTCGCGCAAGGTGGGCTGCTACTTCGGTGAGGACGTCAAGGTGATGAGCAGCCAGGAGGACGCCATCCAGGATGCCGCTAAATCCCAGTTCCGGGAGAAGGACTGGGACGGGGGTCTGGTCTCCATGGGGAAGAAGTCCACGAAGTACGTCGGTAAGCCTCGCAGCGCCCTGCGAGCCTTCTTCCTGCAGGTGTCCTTCCCGGTCGCCGGGTTCGGTGCCACCGGTATCGGTGTCTACCTGTGGCGAGGACTCATGGCCCGCCGTCGGGCCGGTGAGGCGCTGCGCCACTACACGCAGGTCGCCCATGACTACCGAGCCACTGAACGGCACGCCCAGCGAATCCCCACTGAGGAGCCCCACGGGGCGCAGGTCATGGCCCGCTACCGCTGGTTCCGCGACGAGTACGAGAACCTGGCCCGGTCCTGGCAGGACTTCGGCAGCCCCCGAGGCACCCAGTGGTTCGGTCTTTCCATGCTCCGCAGGGCGACCGACTTGCGAAGACGTTCGGCCGCGCTCGACACGCTCGACGACGTCGTCGCCAACACCGCAACCTTCCTCAACCAGGACCGTGGCTGGGAGCAGGCCTGGTACAACGAGCAGGGGCCGGCCCTGGAGGACCTCCAGGCGCTCCTCACCCTGTGCCACAAGATCGACTCCTCCGGCAGGCTGCCGGTCAATACGATGGGTACGCGGGAGAAGGTTCGCTGGTTTCATGAGCGCCTCTACCACATGACTTTGGATCTCTCGGCGGGCAGGCTCCAGCCGTCTCAGGCCCTCGACGAGCTCGACCGGATCGCCGACGCCACCCATAGGGAGGCCGACGGCCTGGCTCGCTACGCCATCGACGTCGATACCTCGCGGTACGCCGACGAGCGCCGTCGCCGTTTCAACAGCTACCGCGGCTCCGGTCGGTACGCCGCCTACAGCGGCGCCTGGTCCCTGGGCGGTGGCTACGGCAAGTACGACCCCCATGCCACGATCCGCGTCAACTCGGCGTCGCCGGCGATCGCCGGCCTCGCTGGCTTCGACAACGTGGCCTTCCGTTCCTTCGTCCCGGTCTCGTCGCTAGTGATGGGCTACAGCGCGGCGTCAACCTTCACCCCGGGCGGCGGATCCTCGGGAGGGGGTGGCTTCTCCGGGGGTGGCGGTGGCTTCTCCGGGGCGGGCTCCTCATCGAGCTTCTGAGCCGGGCCGTGCTCGTTCGCCGGTTCTCGACGAGGAACTACATGCATGTGGATGAGATTGGACAATTGATGCTGCTAACCTCGATCCGCTGAGAACGGGGACGGTACAGCCTTCGAGGTTGGCTCGGTTATTAACAAGGAATGTCACATGAAGCAATCTGCGATCATCCGCCTTGGAGGTCTTCGAGCGGTCGCAATGTTCGTGATGAATATTGCCGGAGCGTTGATCGCGATCCTGCTTCTGCCGGCGGTGCTCCTGTACCCCTCCACATCTGGGCATCGCCCCGATGTGGTCGTTCGTGATGAGGCCGGCATCTATCACGAGCAGACTCTTCGCCGCGGCCTGGAGGAGCAGCACTACGATCGTGAGGTTCGTATCGTGGTGCTCTCGATTCCCGGAGCCGGTATCGGCAACCTTGATGAGGAGACCGTCAAGTACGCAGCCGACGGCGCACAAGGTTCGTCGTGGTTCAAGAGCTCCGACGTCGGTAGTCCGGTGAATGGAACGATCCTCTTCGTGGTGGCGCCTGAGTCTCATTGGGTGCGTTGCTACGCGGCGAAGGACTTGCGGCTGTCTGCCGACAAGCGGGAGGCGATCGAGAACGCGGCGGGAAGCCACTACGCTCAGGACGATTGGGATGGCGGAGCCGTGGCGATGGGGCAGCAGCTGGCGACATACATCGGTTCAGGCAGTGGGAACAGCACGATGATGTGGGTGGTCGGTGCGGCCCTCGCCTTCATGGCGGGAAGCGGATGGCTCGCCTTCTACATATGGCGGGGCGTCACCGCCCGGCGCCTTGGCAGGGCTGCTCACAAGAAGATGATGCAGGTCGTCTACGACTATGATCTCACCGAGCTCAAGGCGGAAACTCTTCCGGCGCAGTCCTCTCAGAGTCGTGACGTCGGTTCGGACTACAGGAGATTCCTCGCGGAGTATGACGTCGTCAGTAGGGCGTGGAAGGACTTCGGGGAGCCGCGGGGTGCTCAATGGTTCGGTCGCGGTGTTCGTGCTCAGACCGCTCGTCTCGCCGAGAGGACGGCCAGTTTGGTCGAGCTCGACGCCGCTGTGAACGCCGGCGCCGCGACTCGGGCGGACACGATCCAGAATCCTGGGGGTACTGCTCTGTGAAGAAGCCGCCAACAGTCTCTGAGCTCGGTGGGTTACGAGCGATCCTCGGGTATCTAGGCAATCTCCTCATTGGTGTCGCACTTGTGGTCGCGCCATTCATCATCAACGGCGGACAATCACCCTTCTATCCCACGAAGCAGTTTCATCCGACAGTGGAGATCCATGACGAGGCCGGAATTCTCCACTGGGACCACGTCAAGTCGCAGCTTGAGAAGCTCACCTTCCGGCAGCCGACCCATGTGGTGGTCGTGAACCTCCCGAATTCCAAAGTCGAAAGCCTCCAAGACGAGGTGCGGAACTATGCTCGCACTCATCCCACGGATGTCCCATGGATCTCGTGGGAGGACTCGGGGCGCTGGGCCGATAACGTGATGATCGTCGCCCAAGCGCCACATACTGACTATGATGATGTGCTGGCAGGGCAGGGGATGAAATTCTTTTACGGGCCGAAGCTTGATATCGACTCGGACGGCCAAAGTGAGGTGTGGTACTCGATTCAAAAGTATCTGACCCAGAGTGACCGTGACGAGGATGCGCTCGTGGTCACTGCCGTGAGAACTGCCTCCTCCTATATCGGCTGGCACCTGGGTTTTACCAGGATGTTCAGGGTCACCGCACTGTTCTTGATCTTCATGGCTGCTGCCAACCTCTGGTTTCGATACTATCTGACGAGAGGAAGAATGGCGCGCTCGGGCATTGAGGAGGCTCGGCAGGCCTACGAGCGGCTCGTTGGCCGGCGTGCCGATATGGGTGCGTTCATGTCGCTCATTCCTGTTGACGAGCCGTACGGGGTTCAGGTTCTTGCCAGGTATATGGTGCTTCAGAAGCACTATCGTCGACTTGAGCGATCATGGAGTGCGTTGGGGACTCCTGTAGGACTTCAGTGGTACGGACTGAGAGTGGGGAATAAAGCAGCCTATGTCAAAGCCTACTCAATGCAATTGGATGCCGTTCAGCAGGCGGTCATCAACTGTGCCCGACTGTTGTCTCTGACCGAGTTCTGGCGGGACGCGTGGCAGAACGAGTGCGATGCGGTGTTCGCAGATATGCAGGCAGTCAAGCGGTTCGGCGCATCAGGCGGGCGCGCGTATGACTCAAAGTTCACGAGTGCGATGCAGCAGGTGGCCTCCCTGCGTTCGATGGTCGACGGCCTTGAAGGCAGGCTATCTCAAAGGCAGATGAGGCCTGTGGAGGGGCTCGATGTTCTGGGTCGCGTCGCCTCGGAACTGAGGCAGATCGCGGAATGCTTTGTCGATGGGGTGTTTGCCGGAATGTCGAGGGGTGAGAGGAGGAGGTGTCGTCGCCGGTACAAGAAGTACATGAATTCGTGGAGCAGCAGCTCGCGCTCGAAGATCTCCATGATGCTGGGTGGTGCTCAAATCGGGCGTGGCGGGCAAAAGGCTCCTGGCGGCGAGGGGCTGAAGTCCGCTGAGCGGTGGGGAGAAGTGCCGCGAATGTCAAGCACAGTGCGCATGCTCACGAGGTCGCCTGCGGTTGACGAGGTCGCGGTAACGAGTGAGGGGGTGGGCGCACTATCCGTCAGTGCACCAGTGATGGATGTGTATAACGCCTACCGGTACGCTTTGTTGTACAGGGATCCCTGGTGGAAACGTGAACCCAGCAAGAAGCGGAAGTGGGCAATACGATGGTCTTAGGGAGAACTGTTCCGGAGCGTCAGCGGCGCAACACCTCTGATGTCGTCAAATTTGTTGCGAATATTGCCGTATGTGCGCTGATGATCTTTGCGCTTCCCATCGCGATTCTCGGTCCGTTTCGGCAAGGCCATGCCCCCACCGTCAATGTTCGCGACGAAGCCGGCATCTTCGATTCCCAGGCTCTTCAGCGTGATCTGCAGAGTCTGAGATTCCGGCAAGACATTCGTTTCGAGGTCGTGTCGCTGACGGGCTGGGGTATCAACAACCTGGATGCGGCTACCGCGAACTACGCCGAGAACATCTTCGACTACCGGCAGGACTTCCGATCCTCGGGCGGAGGTCGCTGGAAAGAAGGAGTGGTTGTCATCGCGGTGGCCCCTCATGCGCACCAGATGGCCTTCTACCCCGGCGCAGACGTGTCACCGGAGCGATCCGAGCAGGTCGCCATCCAGGACGCGGCGGCCTCTCGTTTCGCCGCTCAGGACTGGAACGGCGGTGTCGTGGCGATGGGACGTCAAGCCGAGACCTACCTGGGTCCCTACGGCATGACAGTCTCGGGCATCGGCGTTATCGGTGCAGGGCTGCTGTGCGCGGGAGGCGTGGTCAGGCTCGTCATCTACTGTCGGCGAGGGCTCAATGCCCGTCGTCGAGCACGAGCAGCCACCCGTTCCTACGCACAGGTGACCTACGACTACGACTCAACCGCCCTGCGAGTGGGAACGCTGGAGCCCGGTTCACCGGAGTCACGTCAGCTCACACAGCGCTACCAGCGCTTCGAGGCCGAGTATGACGACGTCGCACGCGCCTGGAACAGATTCGGTGAACCTCGAGGCATCGACTGGTTCAGCAAGAGCGTTCAACACGAGGCCCTGGAGCTCGAGCGGCGCTCCGCAGCCCTTGATGACGGCGACGATGTCATCGTGGACACCGTGTCCATGCTGACGATGTCCCCGACCTGGGAGCAGGTCTGGGGCAAGCTGCAGGAACCGGTTCTTGAGCGCCTGAGATCAGTCACCCGGATGGTGCGATCCGCAAGCCGCCGCCGGTCCGGGCTCCAGGTCGAGGCTGTCCAGAACTGGGTCGGCCACCAGAATCGGAGGCTGGGAGAGCTGACCAACAGCCTGGATCAAGGCGAGATTTCTCCGGCTGCCGCGCTGGCTGAGCTGGATCGGATCTCTCGCCTCGTGGCCGCCGTGGAAACGGCGGTGGCACGACGTCGTGATGCGGTCGCCAATGCCGCTGCCGCGACGTCGACGGCAACCGCGGTGCGGGTGTAGGCGGACCGTCACGCGGTGGGCATGTAGCCGACGATCTCGGTCCCGTGGATGCCGATCATCAGGTGCGAGTCGGTGAGATTGGCCTGAATATGCGCCAACCTCCCCGGAGGGGCGATGACCTGCGACGTGCGGGTGTCGATGACGAGGGACGTTTCATCGTTTGTCGACTGGCTCCACTGGCGGCCGAATGCGAACGGGGCCGCCAGGATGTGCCGGTCATCGGTGAGATGCCAGCCGAGCTGCAGCGTGCCTCGTCCCGGAGTCCGGTCGAGGGCCTTCTCGAGGGGCAGCGTCACGGGGGTGCCGTTGAAGGTGCAGGCGCTGGTGGACGTGCACTCGACGGTGTACGCGGCCCAGGAGAGGTCGCCCGATTCGTAGGCTCGCTGGAACTGCTCCACGGTGGGGGTTCCCGACTCCGACAGGAGCAGCGCTGCATTGCTCCCGGAGAGGGGGAATGTCCCCCTCGGCTCTCCTTGAAGGGAGTAGGCCTCAGCGGTCTCGGAGTCCCGCGGGATGTGGATCCACCCGTCCTGCGCGGGGATGTATGTCGATTCCCTCCCCAGTTCCTCGCCCGCCCAGTCGTTGCGAACACTCCCGTCAGCGAGGTTCATGAGACCAGTCCTTGCCGCTTGGCTGTTGTCAGCCGAGGCAGTCGACACCAGGATGCTTCCAGTGGCGTCATCTCCAGCGATTCCTGACGGCTGAGGGTTGGTTTGGGTGTCGTACCTGCGCTCCCAGCGCCGAGTGGGGCGCCCGCCGCTCCAGTCCCAGGCGCTGCACCGGTTGGTGTTCCAGTAGGAGTCGCAGGTGATGATGAGATGAGGGGAGATGATGTACGGCCAGTTGTCTGAGGACCACGGGGCTGTTTCTGTGCGCCCGGTGGCCGGATCGAGAATCTCGTGGTTCAGAACCAAGTGTCCGCCCCACCAAGGGGATCCCCATAGGTTGATACTCTTGTTCGTCAGCTCCCACAGTTTCTTTGGGCCTGCCTTGTCAAGGAGGTAACCGCGCAGGGCGTCCTTCTCTTCGCGGGATTCCACAACAAGGTAGTTCCCGCATCGGTGGATCACGGGGGAGCTCAGAGTCGCGGATGGGTCGGTTCCGCTGTCGAAGCGCCAGGCCTCACTCCACTGGGTTCCCGGTGCGGGGCTCGTGTCGGTGGAGGTGTCGCATGACGTCGTCTCATTCGCCTCGGCCGAGGCCTGCCAGGTCGAGTACGCCGGCGCCTCCGGCTGAGTGAGTGAGGACGCCATGACCGGTCGCTGCTGAGCCCACGCCTGTGCGAGCGTGAGGAACACGGTGATGACGACGAACACCAGCGCAGTCTTGAACAGGCGGCTGCTCCAGGCCATTCGAGCAACACGGATCCCCAGGTGCCGAAGGCCCACCGCACTGAATCGCATGGGACTAGCATTCCCCACTCCATGCGGCGGCGGGACTGTTCTCCCTGTGACGTCGGGGGAAACCACTGGGGAGAACTGCCGTGAGGCGCGTCATGGGGCGGCGACGGGCCGTCGTCGACCCCGGTGGGGCGCCACGTGGCCGGTAGGCTGACGGGCATGTCGAAGAAGAAGCGCCACGGGCGCCGTCCGGCCGCCGCGTCGGCCAAGCCCCGCAAGCAGAGCATCGAGTTCGTCGCCCGTCCCTTCGCCGGTCTGCCGGCCGAGGAGGACCTCGTGGCGATGGCTCAGATCATCCCGGCCGCCACGGCCACCGTGCGCCTGACCAAGGAGTACGGGGGCAAGCAGGTTCAGCTCGTCACGCTCCTTCCCGAGTTCGTCCAGGGGCTCAAGCGCTCCGACGGCGAGGTCCTCGTGGCTATGCAGACCTCCATGCACTCCGGGGACGCCTCCCGCGACGTCGCCGCCGCCGTCCTGGCCACCCTCGAGCTGCCCGAGGGTCAGGCCCTGCGTACCGACGGCCTGCCCGAGCCCGGCCCGCGCCTCCAGGACATTCTTGATACCACTGAGCCGCCGGTGGTCTCTGTGCGCGAGACCTTCGACTTCTGGATCGACCCGCAGGCCGCCGGCGAGAACGAGCAGGCCCGCCAGGTCATCGAGGAGGCCATCGAGCGCGCCAAGGAGGAGATCGCCCCGACCCGGCCTGTTCCCGGCGTCGAGCACGCCTACTGGTGCCGACTGGGCGCCAAGGAGTTCGTGCGCTGGGCGCGCGGGGAGGACGAGGACGAGTTCTTCAACGCCTTCGCCCGCATCTACGCCGCACGAGAGTCCGACCTGGAGGAGGGGGCGCGCTTCGTCGGCGCCTTCCGGGCCAACGGCCTGGCCATCCCGGTGTGGGAGCTCGTCCCCGGCACGGAGGCCGAGGAGCTCACCAAGCCGCTGCAGGCCATGGGCAAGCGCCTGGAGGCCGCACTGGCCGACACCAGCCCCCTGAGCCCCGAGGTCCGCCGTGCCAAGGCCGGCATCATCTCCCGCCAGGTCAACCTCTGACTCTTTCTCTCGTCGAGCCGGGCATTCTTTGCGTAGCCCCCGGAGTTTCTGTGGGGCACCGCGAAGAATGCCCGGCTCGGTGCTGGCTGGGGCGGGCGAGTCCTTCTTCTGGCCTGACCGGCCCCTCGCTGACGGGGACATTCCACGCCTGTGGGGACACCCTCTTCTGGCCGGGGACATCCTGCGCGTTGGGGTACGGGATTACTGTCCCCGACGGCGTCGAATGCCCCCGCCTGGAACGACACGCACCCGGCCGCGCGGAATGCCCCCGTCGGTGTTGGTGCTGGGGGTGGTGGCGGGCCGGTGCGCGCTGGCGACCTGACGAGGACGTGGCGGCGGGTCGGTGTGCGCAGTGCTCAGCCTTACGTGAAGACGTGCAGGTCGATTGGGCGGACGACGAACCCGGGGCCGCAGCGCGCGGCTCAGGTCTCGGCGATGCGCAGGCGCCGGCGCGTCACGCGCGGCAGGCCGCGTCCGTAGAGGGTGCCCTCCTTGGCCTTGACGGCGGCCACAAGCACGAAGCTCAGTGAGATGAGCAGCGCCCAGCTGCCGAACTTGCCGGCATGCACCAGGTGCCAGCCGTCGGCCTGGTTGGGGTAGCGCCAGGCGCTCAGCGCCGTGGCCAGGTTCTCCGCCAGCCAGAGGAAGCCCCCGATGAGGATGAAGGCCACCGTCGTCGGCATCCAGTAGCGGTCACCGCCGACAGTGAAGTGGACGGCGCTTCCCCACAGGGCGATGAGGAAACCGGCCGCGATCACCCAGCGCAGGTCGACGATGACGTGATGGGTGAAGAAGTTGAGGTAGGCGGCCACGGCCAACAGACTCACCGGCCACCACCGAAAACCGCCCACGTGCAGGTCGAGGCGCCGGAAGGCCTGACAGATGTAGGAACCGACGGAGGCGTACATGAATCCAGAGAAGACCGGCACCCCGCCGACGCGTACCACTCCCGCGTCCGGATAGGCCCAGGAACCGGTGCGGACCTTGAACACCTCCAGCGCCAGCCCGATGAGGTGGAAGGCGCAGATGACGCCGAGCTCGCGCCAGGTCTCCTGCTTGAGGGCCACGAAGGCGATCTGCACCACGACGACGTAGATCAGCAGGGCGTCGTAGCGGGCGATCGGCGGATTCGTGTACTTCCAGATCAGGACGCTGGCCGCGAGTCCGACGAAGATGGCGATGGCGAAGGCGCAGCAGGCCAGCTCCAGGAGGGCGAACTGGACCAGGCGGCGGGGGAGCAGGCGCCACCGACTCAGGGGGAGGCGAGCGGTATCGGGCACGACCGAAGTATGCCAGCGCCGTAACGCCGCCCCGCTGACGGGGACATTCTCTCTCGGCCGGGGACATCCTGCGCATGCGGGGACACTTTCTTCCGGCCGGGGACGTCTCGCGCGTTCGGGGACGGGTTTGCTGTCCCCGACGGCGTCGAATGCCCCCGTCCGGAAGGACACGCACCCGGCCGCGTGGAATGTCCCCGTCGAGGGGCGCGTCACTACTGAGAGGACAGCCCGTCCGGGTTCGGCCACCAGCTGGCCGACACCATCACCGGATCGAGCGCAGCGCTCTCTTGATGATCCGTTCAGTGGCGGGGGTGGGCGACTCCTCCTGCCAGCGCTCGCAGAGCTCCCTGGCCCAGGCGGGCTGGGTCTTGGCGGCGTCGTTGATCCAGTTCGCCACGGAGTCCTGCACATAGCGGGAGGAGTCGGCACGCAGCGGCTCGAGCAGCGGAAGGCCCCGCTCGGGCTCCTTCTTGAGCGCGGGAATGTGCCGCGCCCACACGCCCCGTGGACGCAGCGACTCGCTGGCGAAGCGCCGAATGCGCTCCGAGGGATCCGAGGTCCATGGTCGCAGCGCGAGGATCGCCTCGTCGAGCCGGGGCACCAAGTGCGGACGCACCGCCATCCATGCCCACTCGCGCACTCCGAAATGCGGGTCGTCCGCGGCCGGTCGCACCAGGGCCAACAGCGTGTCGACGTCGGCGTCCTTCTCCTGGGAGACCAGGGCGAAGACCGCCCAGCCCCGGACCGTGTCGACCGGGTGGTCAGCGAGATCCAGGCAGGCGGAGTGACCCAGGTGCGTATACAGCGCTTCGCCCATGGTCTGCATACGGGCCAGGATGCCGAGCGAGTCGGCGCGCTTGGCCGCCTCAACCAGCCCCTCGGGCGCCTCCGGCACCACCTGCGTCAGAAGTGCGGAATGGGTGATGGCCAGGATCTCCGCCAGTGTTCGGGACTCGTCTCGTCCCGAGTTCAGCTCGGCTTGGCGCGCCGCGGTCACACCGGGGCTCATGCGTCACTTCACCACGAGCCGGGCCACGCGCTTGAGGTGCTTCTTGTGCTGGCGTCGGCCGGTCTTGCCGACCTTGCCGAAGTTGACCCAGCTTCGCCCGCCCATGCCCAGCTGCTTGAGGACGGCTCCCAGGAACACCGAGCCGACGTAGTTGCCGCAGAACCGGCGCAGGAACCAGGTCGGGGCGGTTGAGGTGGTGAGCACCAGCACCTGCTGGATGTGGGTGAGGTGCCCCTTCACCCCGGAGGCCGTCGGGTGGTAGGCCCAGTTCTGCTTCATGACCTTGTCCACGAAGCCCTTGACGATGGCCGGCACGTCACTCCACCAGATCGGGCAGATGACAATGATGCGCGAGGCCCCCTCGATGAGCTTCTGGTAGTGACTCACCAGCGGGTCCAGCGTGCCGCCCTCGCTGAACAGGGCCAGCTCCTCGGCGGTGTAGCGCGGGTCGAAGCCGTCGGCGTAGAGGTCGACGACGTCGTAGGGCCTTCCCGCCTTGTCCAGGGCGGAGGTGGCGGCCTCGAGTACGGCGTGGTTGAAGGAGCCGTCGTAGGGGTGGGCGTAGACGATGAGGGTGCGGTCGCCCGTCTTCTTGAGGGGCTTCTTGGCTGTCATCAGCTGTCTCCAATCGTGACGATGGCGCGCAGGGCTGCGCGGATGAAGGTGGTGTCGGCGGTGGTGCTGTCGGGCGCCATCCGCGGGCGCTGGTGCCACCGACTCAGCGGAAGGCGCGCGGCATTGGGTACGACCAACGTACGCCGTGTCTCCGAGAGCTCGCTGGCATGTGGGGGCATCCTGCGCGTGCGGGGACACTATCTTCCGGCCGGGGACGTCTCGCGCGTGTGGGGACGGGATTGCTGTCCCCGACGGCGTCGAATGCCCCCGCCCGGAAGGACACGCACCCGGCCGCGCGGAATGTCCCCGGCCGTACTGGCGCCGGTCCGGGAGGCGACGGGGAGGATGGGGGTGGGGCCGCGTTGCGCACACCTGGCACGCGCTGTCAATGACGAGTGACCACCATGCGGTCGGTCCGGGTCTGGTGGATGCGACTCGACGGCGGGGAACACCCTCCTGTGAGCGCTGCCAACGGCGGCAGCGCAGCGATGCATGACGATCACTAAGAGGCCTCTGACCTGCGCGGATATCGGTATGGGTGAACCGCGGCCGCAGATCCTTGACACCGCTGCCGCGGCGTCCTTGAATCGTGTCACGCCCATCACGGCACAACAACAGCACGGCGAGCGCCCCGAGCCGGGGCGTCCCGGCCCGTCCAGGATGAGAGGAGCACTGATGACCCGTCCCGTTTGCGGCTTCGCGCCGCGGTCGACGGCCATGCGCGTCAGCCTGCTTCGCTCCTGCTCATCGGCCGGCCGCCATCGATGCCCCGCGACCGCTACCCGGTAGCCACCCGCGATCGCCGGCCGGCCCCTTGGGTGTCCGTGCTGGCAGGAGGGGGCGGGGAGTCCCGACTCCCCGCATCCGCTACCGAGGTCCCGGCTCGGGCTCGTCGTTGAGTCAAGCGCCTCGGGACCGGACCAGCACCAGCACCAGTTCCCAGCCGCGCCCGCCGCCCTCGAACAGGGTGGAGCGCCCACCAATTCATCCAATCTTCTTCGCCGTCAGATCTGCGACGCCTATGGACCTTTGTTCCGCTTCCTGGCACCCTGGTGAGACGGCAATGTCGCCGCCGGGCCCGCCCGCCATGCGGCGAGTGAAGCGAAAGGCCTGCTTGTTATGACCGATCACTCCTCGAAGCACTCTCCAACCGGACCCGCTGCACCTCCCGGCGGCTCCCACGCGCAGGACGCCCCTGCCGGCACGGCGGACGTCACGCCCGCCCCCGCCACCAGCCCAGTGAGCACCGGGCCGCCCGAGCGGCCACCGGTCCATCCACAGCACCCGAGCTCAGGAACCTGGCGGGCCGTCCGCACGGCCGGCGCCCCCTTGAGTGTGCGCGAGGTCGAGGCGGCAGCCTCCGCGGCGCCCGCCGCCCACACCTCCGCCCAGTCCGCCACCCGCTCCTCGGTCCACTCGCCTTCCGAGACTGCGGCGGCCGGCGTCGTCCTGCGCGACCTTGCCGACGAGTACGCCCTGCTCCTGTGCGCCCACGACCCCGAGGCGGCCGCCCGCACCGGCCTGCCCGGCGGAACCATCCTTCCCGACTACTCGCCCGCGGGGCTGGTCGAGCGTCTCAGTGCCGAGCGCTCCCTGCGTCACCGCGTGGCCGCCGTCGAGCACTCGACCGGCTCCGACGAGCTCCTGCGCCGCCACCTCCTGGAGCGTCTGGAGACCTCCATCCAGTTCATCTCCGCCGGGGAGGAGGGCGGCAATCTCGGTTTCCTCTCCTCGCCCTTCCAGCAGATCGCTCGTCAGCTGCACCGGCCCCCCGAGGCCCCCGACCGCGCCGGCTCCGAGGAGGCGGACCTCGCCGAGGCCGAGGCCAAGTGGGAGGACGCCTGGAACCTGCACCGCACCCGACTGGAGGCGCTGCCCACTGCCCTGGAGGGGCTGGCTGCCTCCCTGTCCGCCTCCGCCGAGGCTGGTGCGATCGCCCCGCTCAGTCAGGTCGACGTCGTCGCCGGGCAGGCGCGCGACCTCGCCCGACGCCGGACCCTGGGACTGCCCGAGGACCTGCCGGCCACCCTGCACGTCCAGCTCCAGGAGGCGGACATCGTCGCTCGCCGCGCCGCACTGGACTTCGCCTCCCACCTGCGCACGACGCTCTCACCGCGGGCGCCCCAGGCCGAGGGGGTCGGCCCGCAGCGCCACGCCCTGTGGATGCGGCGCGTCCTGGGCACCCGGGTGGACCCCGAGGAGACCTACGCCTGGGCCACCGAGGAGCTGGAGCGGGTCATCGCCGAGCAGGACGCCATCGCCGCCGACGTCCTGGGCCCCGGCGCCGATGCCGGCAGCCTCAACCGGCACCTGCGCGCCGACCCCACCCGCGCTGTGCGCGCGCAGGACTACACGATCTGGGCGCAGGAGGTCGCCGACGAGGCCTGGGACGCCGTCGTCGGCCGGATCCTCGATCCGCCCGACGGCCTGGGCCGCCCCCGGGTGCGCCTCGGGGAGCCCGGCGACGGCGCCGTCCACTACGAGGAGCCGCGCGGTACCGGCGGGGAGCGTCGGCCCGGCATCGTCATGCGCTCCCTGGCCGACGGCGAGCAGCTGGTGTGGCCGTGGATGGAGCGGACCACGGTCCTGCACGAGTCGGTCCCGGGCCACCACGTCCACGTCGGCGCCCACGCCACCAGCACGCGCCTGACCGCCTGGCAGCGCTACCTGGGCTTCGTGCCCGGCTGCGACGAGGGCTGGGGCCTGTACGCCGAGTCCCTCGCCGACGAGCTCGGGCTCATGCCCACGCCCGAGGACCGCTTCGGCCGCCTGGCGGCGCGCCGCTGGCGCCTGGCCCGGGTCCTCGTGGACCTGGGCGTCCACTCCCGGCTCCCCGTGCCCGACGACGTCGCCGCCCTCCCGGGGGCCTGCCGCGAGTGGAACCGGGCGACCGTCACCGCCGTGCTGCGCCACCACACCGTGATCTCCGAGGGGCGCCTGCGCTTCGAGGTCTCCCGGCACCTGGGGTGGCCGGCTCAGCCGCTGGCCTACGCGGTGGGGGAGCGGGTCTGGCAGGCCGGTCGGTGCAGTGCCCAGGCGCAGGCCCGCACCGAGGGTGGTGAGCTGGACCTGCGTGCCTTCCACAACCGGGGCATCGATCTGGGCAGCGTGGGGCTCGATCTGCTCGCAAGCGCCTTGCACTGACCTGCACAAAGGGTGCAGGGCTGGTGAGGACCAAGGTGTGCCGGGGCGGCAGGGGAGTCGCCCCGACACACGGAAGGACGCGAGATGCGCCGGCGGAACCCGGCTCCGTTGACGGGCTCCTTGTCTCCACTGTGCCATGAGAACCGGGTGTGACATGCCGAAACACGTGACTCTAGCGCCCGAATGAGGAAACGTGATTCATTGCTGCAAGATTTCTCAGTTTCTCCGGGGACCGTGGTCCCATGCTGAAGGTTTGACACAAAATCACTCAGGAAAGTCTGAAAGCGGCGAAGGGTGCCCACCTCGTGGTTCATCGGCGTGTCGCAGTGACCGGCGCGATGCGCGCGGGGCGTGGCCGGCGTGCCTGTGCTGTGCGCGGAGCCCGAGGATTCCGCGCCGCATGGCACGAGATCGCAGAACTTGACGGGCCTCACAAAAAAGGCGCGCGATAACGAGGTGCTCAGGTATCGGCTGGAGGCCGGGAGTCTGGATACCCTGGGGGAGTGAGTTCCACCAAGCGGCCCGACCAGCGCGTTGCCGTGGTCATCCCTGCCAAGGATGAGGCTGAGCGCATCGCCACCACCGTCCGGGCCTGCCGCTCCATCCCGCGAGTGGACCTCGTCATCGTCGTCGACGACGGATCGACCGACGGAACCCAGGACCACGCCCGCGCCGCCGGCGCCGTGACGGTCCGCCACTCCGTCTCACGCGGGAAGGCCTCCGCGATGGAGACCGGTGCCTCCGTCGTCGCCATGCGCGACTACTCCGACGGTCCCGCCCGGCTGCTGCTGTTCATCGACGCCGACCTGGGGGACTCAGCCGCCTCCTGCGCCGAGCTGGTGCCCCCGGTCGTCGACGGCGTGGCCGACATGTCCATCGCAGTTCCCCCCAAGCAGTCCGGGGCCGGCGGCCGCGGCCGGGTCGTGCGCGCCGCCAGGCGGGCCATCTCGCTGTCCACCGGGTGGCTGCCCGTGGCGCCGCTGTCCGGTCAGCGATGCCTGAGCCGTGAGGCCTATGAGAAGGCGGTGCCCCTGGCCGACGGCTGGGGGGTGGAGGTCGGCCTGACCATCGACGTCCTCGTGGCCGGGCTCGCCGTCATCGAGGTCCCCTGCGACATCACCCACCGCGTCACCGGTAACGACCGGGCCGGAACGATGCACCGCGCCTCCCAGTACAAGGACGTCCTGCGGGCCGTGACCCGGCGCAAGCTGCGCCGCCACCGGGTGCCGCGCGCCTCCTTCGAGAGGGCGGCCGCCGAGCAGGACCACTTCATCGCCTACCGCGCCGTGCCGCAGCCGCCCAAGGCTGACGACGTCGCCCGGTCCGCCCAGAAGCCGCACGACGGCGACAGCCCACAGGCCACCTCGGAGACGGCCGAGAGCTAGCGCGCCGACTCGCTCCCGGCCAGCGTCAGCGCCAGCAGGGCGGGGGCGGCGGCCGCCAGGATGAAGCCGGCCATCGTGACGCCGGAGTCGTTGACCAGGACGGCCACGAGCGTCAGCACCCCCAGCGCCTTCAGCGCCGTCGTCACCCATCGCCCGGACGGGGACATTCCACGCGGTTGGGGACAGGAATCCGGTCCCCCCACGCGCGGAATGTCCCTGTGGGCGTTGGGGGCGAGCCAGGCGTAGGGGCTAGTGCTGTTGCGCCAGGCCCGCACCTGCCGGCGCCCCCACCACAGGGCCGCGGCCACGATGACCACGGCGCAGGCCAGGGCTGCCGCCATGACCGGCTTCGTGACGAAGGGACCGACCAGTGCGTAGGCCTTTCGTCCCAGCACGCCGGCGGCCGAGCCGTCGGCCACCTGACGGGCGAAGCGCCCCAGATGCGTGGGTCCACCGGGCCGGAGGAGGTCGACGACGGCGAACCCGCCCACCACCAGGACCGTTGCGGCACCGATGGCCAGCCAGCGCCGCCAGCTCAGGTGCAGGCCCGCCAGGCCCGCAGCGAGGAAGGCCAGCGTCGGCACCAGCGTCAGGGCACCGCCCACGTCCGCGCCCAGCTGCGGGGCCCCATCAACGAGCAGCGCCGCCCCGCCCAGCAGGGCCGTCACCAGCAGTGCGCTTCGCCGCCCGCCGCCCAGCGTCACCCAGGCGCCGGCGATGACGACGACGAGTGCACCGGCCACTAGCGCGAAAGCCGTGTTCGACACCCCGTAGAAACGGCCCGCCACCACCGCGTTCATGCCCAGAGGGTTGTTGAAGGCCAGGGGTGCGCCCGCGGCGGCGTCGACCAGCCAGGCCAGCGGGATCGCCGCCGCGACCAGCAGCGCCGTCAGGCTCGCCCCGTTGGGGGACGGAGACGACGAGGCGGGTGCGGGGCCGTCGGCCTCGTCTGGCTGCGGCTCGGCCGCGGTCTCCCCCTGGGTGCCGAGGGCGCTGGCGGATCCGGCCGGCTCAGTGGCAGCCGTGGCGCCGAGCGCTGAAGGTGAAGGATTCGGTGAGGCAGCAGGGTGGGGCCGCCGGTGCCGCCGTACCAGCGCCACGATCCCGGCGGCCAGTCCCACGATTCCGGCCGCGACCAGGGCGGCCGCGGCCACGGCGACGAGTGAGGCCCACCCCGAGGGGGAGCCTGCCCGGGCCCCCACGCGCCACCACGGGGCGGCATTGACCAGCAGCAAGGCCGTCGGCAGGGCGCTGAGGTAGACGGCCACCCACGTGACCAGGCGGCGGAGAGCCTCGCGCCGGCTCGCCTTCGGGTCGCGCAGCGCGACGGCCGCCCAGACCAGGAGCGCCACGGCCAGGCCCATGAGCAGGGCACCGGCCCGCATGACCGTGGCCTGGGAGGCGCGAGCGTGCAGGGCGTCGTCGGCGAGCCGCGAGATGCGGGCGTCCCCGGTGGCGGCGCCTGCGCCGGCTGTTGATACGCCCGCGCGGCCGGTCTCGGGCAGCGTGAGCGCGTGGCCGTCGAAGGCCGGGTCGCGGCGGCCGGCCAGGGCGGAGACGAGAGTCGGGGTGAGGTCGGTCAGCTGGACCAGGCCCGCCTGATGCGTGGAGTCGCCGACGACAAGACCGTCGGAGGCGCCGCGCGCGCTCCTCGTGCCCGCGGGCAGGACCGCCATCTGGGGGCCGGGGGCATCGTCGTCGGCCAGGGAGGCGACGATGATGCGGGTGCCGGGGCGCGACTGCTCCTGGACCGTGCGCAGGGCCGCGTCGAGGGAGGCGATCCGCTCGGCGTCGGTGGTGGCAGCGCTCGCGGTGTCGATGATGGTGAGGTCCGCGTCGGCGGTCAGGGCCTGGGCCACCGAGGGCGCCACGGGGGCGGGCCTGGTCGTTGAGCCCCCAGGTGCTCCTGTGGCCAGCTGTGTGCCGGGGCCGACGGCCCGGATCGAGACGTCCTGCCCGAGCGCCCCGACCAGGGGGGTGTCGCGAGGGATCGCGGCGGTGGAGCCGACACAGGAAGCGGCCGGTTCGATGGCGCTCGCGCGCTTGCCCCGGCCCAGGGTGAGCCAGGCGTCGGCCGGGCAGGTGCGGTCCGCCGGGGTGCGCACGGACAGGTTCATCGGCTCGCCCCGCCAGGCGAAGGTCAGCAGGTGGTCGGCCGCCGAGCCGGCACCGGAAGAAGCGGAACTCTCACCGGTGCCCTCGCGGGAGGCCTGTGCTTGCAGGTCCGCCCAGGTGAGATTGTTCGTCGCCAGGACGACGACCGGCGCCGGCCGCGAAGACGAGGCGGCATCAGTCGTAGGTGCCGATGTCCCCTGAGACGCCGGCGCTGCCTCGGATTCCGGCGCCGTTGGAGCCGCGGCGGCGAGGGTCGGCCCCACCACCGCCAGGATCATGCCGATGACCACCAGCAGCACGAGGGCGTACACGACCCCGCGCACCAGGCGCTGTTGACGTCGTCGAGGTCTCACCCGACCAGCCTACGGTGCCTGGCGGCTCACAGGTACTGGCGGGCCACGGCGACCGCCTCCCCGCCATAGCCCCCGCCGAAGAGGAAGGCGTGAATCATGAGGATGTGCCAGGAGTGCAGGCCCACCCGCTCGCGCCAGCCCTCCGCCAGCGGCGAGACCTCGTGGTAGGCCGCGTAGATGCGATCAAGGTAGCGCTGCCCGAACACGCCCAGGGCCGCCAGGTCGGTCTCGGCGTGCGCGCCCTGCGCCATCGGGTCAATGAGCACGCCGACCACCGTCGGCCCGCCGGCTGGCCCGGCTGCCCCGTCAGCCGCCCCGCCCGCGGGTGTCTGCCCGGGGTCGGGCTCCTGCGGTCCGAGCCCGGCCCGCGGCGGCGCCCACTGGGCGGCCTCATCGGCCGGGGTCCACAGGACATTGCCGCACCACAGGTCCCCGTGCGTGCGGGCCACCGCGACCCGGGCGCCGCGCTCGCGGGCGCCGGCGCGCACGAGGGCCGGCTGGTCGGTGTCGAAGTCGCCGTCGCGCAGGCGCTCGCACAGCCGCTCGACGATACGGGCCCCGCCCACGCTGATCGAGCCGTTGTCCCGACTGGGCTGCAGGTAGGGCAGGATCCGGTCCTCGGCGTAGAACTCGCCCCAGCGGCGCGGCTCGCCCTCCTCGACGGCGTGCGGCCGCAACCGGATGTCCGAGCGGCCCATCTGCGCCCGGCCGTCCCAGCCGGGAGGCGCCGCCCCGAAGGCCGGAGCGCCCGCCGCGTGGGTAACGGCCAGCGCCCGACCGAAGGCCTCCGCCCCGGTCGGCGTCACGCTGGTCGTCGTCAGGCGTGGCTCCTCCAGCCAGCCCGGGCCGCTGGTCACCGGCACCACGTGTGCCCCGCCGTCGGCCATCGCCTCGGCGAGCCAGGTCAGGCCCTGAGCCTCCAGGGCGGTGGAGACCGGGCCGTCGTCGTGCTTGCGGAAGACACTCATGGCTCCAGCCTGCCAGGCCCGCCGCCGTCGCGGGAGGGTGTCAGGAGGCGGCATCCCGGCGGGGGAGTCTGGGGGAGCCCGGCTCTGGCCGGACCTGGGCTGTTCCCTCCTGACCAGGCCAAGCGGCGGGACCGGCGCCGTCGCGGGAGGGCCCCGCGTTCCACGGAGCAAGCCGCCCCCGGCCCGACCGCCCGGACTGGCTACCCTGTGCCCATGACTGCTCCCGCTCCGCTCTGGTCCTTCCTGGGGCCGGCCGGCACCTTCACCGAGATGGCGCTGCGCCAGGTCGCCCCCGTCGACGTCGAGCTCGACCCCTGCCCGGACGTGCCCACCGCCCTGGACCACCTGCGCGAGCGCACGGTGGAGGCCGCCGTCGTGCCCATTGAGAACTCCGTCGAGGGCGGGGTCAACGCCACGTTGGACAACCTCGTGGCCTCCACGCCCCTGGTCATCGCCGCCGAGATGGCCGTGCCGATCACCTTCGTCCTGGCGGGCCGCCCCGGTACCCGCCTGGAGGACGTGCGCGCCATCTCCACCCACCCGCACGCCTGGGCCCAGTGCCGCGGCTGGGTCCACCAGAACCTGCCCGAGGCCGTCTACGTGGCCGGGACCTCCACCTCGGCGCCCGCCCGCGCGCTGGCCACCACCGAGGGGGACACCGGCTTCCAGGCCGTCCTGTGCAACCCGCTGGCCGCCAAGCAGTACGGGCTGGAGGTCATCGCCGGGGGCGTGGCGGACAACCCCGACGCCGTCACCCGCTTCGTCAAGGTGACCCGGCCCGGCCGCGTCGGCGAGCCCACCGGCGCCGACAAGACCACCCTGCTCGTCCACCTCCCGCACGACCGCTCCGGCGCCCTGCTGGATATGCTCGAGCAGTTCAGCGCCCGCGGCGTCAACCTCTCGCGCATCGAGTCCCGGCCCGTGGGCGACTCCCTGGGGCGCTACCGCTTCTCCATCGACGTCGAGGGGCACGTGCGCGAGGAGCGGGTCCAGGCCGCCCTCATCGGGCTGCACCGCACCTGCCCGGTGGTGCGGTTCCTGGGCTCCTACCCGCGGCTGGACGCCCGCCCGACGGCGGTCCTGGCCGGCACCAGCGACAAGGACTTCGTCGTGGCCCGCTCCTGGGTCGCCGACGTCCTCGACGGCCGCGCGCTCTAGCCGGGGCCCGAGCAGTTGCCCGGCCGAGCAGTCCGCCTGTACAACACCGGCGCGCAGGCCTCGCCGTCGCGGTCGAGCCTTATGCCGCGCTGTCGAGGGTTGAAGGCACGACCTCGCGACCTACCCTACGACCGCGCGCACGCTTCACCTTGTGCCTGCGGGGACATTCTGCGCGGCCGGGTGCGTGTCCTTCCGGACGGGGGCATTCGACGCCGTCGGGGACAGGAATCCGGTCCCCGCACGCGCAGGGTGTCCCCGGCTGGGAGAGAGTGTCCCCGCACGCGTGAGATGTCCCCGTCGGCGAGCGCCCGTTCCTGACGCCGGAGGCTGCGTCAGTGGACAGGTCAGTGGACAGGCGAGCTCGGTGTGCGTAAGGCTCGGGACGTGAGCTCCTCCGACGCCAGCACCGAAACGACCGCCCGTGCCTCCGCCACCTCAGCCTCCTCCACTGCGTCCGCCGGTTCAGCCGCCCCGGCGCCCGCCTCGCTGCCCGGCCGCCGCGGCGCCGGCCCCTACCGGGTCGTCATGGTGTGCACCGGCAACATCTGCCGCTCCGCCATGGCCGAGATCGTCCTGCGCGACCGCCTCGCCGCCGCCGGCATCCCCGACTCCGGGCCGGGCGGCGTGACCGTCACCTCCGCCGGCGTCTCCGACGAGGAGCGCGGCAACCCCATCGACTCCCGGGCCCGCCGCGTCCTGACCGAAGCCGGCTACGGCGTCGGCGCCGACGACGTCTCGCGCGCCACGGGCATCGCCATCGCCTCCCACACCGCCCACCGCGTCACTGACGCCGAGATCACCGAGGCCGACCTCCTGCTGGCCATGACCGACTCCCACTGGAACGTCCTCCAGCGCCGCGCCGCAAGCCTGGGGGCCGAGCCCGACCGCATCCGCATGTACCGCGAGCTCGACCCGGCCTCCACCCAGCAGGTCGAGGCGGTCGCCGCAGGCGGGTCCTCCCGCAGCGTCCTCAACGTGCCCGACCCCTGGTACGGCACCATGGCCGACTTCCTCGACACCCTCGAGGTCGTCGAACGGGTCAGCGACGAGTTCGCCGAGCATCTCACCGCGCTCCGCGACTAGGGCGCCGCGACTGAGGCTCAGCGACTCAGCGCAGGCGCTCAGTGCAGGCGGTTGTCCAGCCAGCGCATGACGGCCTGAAGGTACTCGGCGCGCGCCAGCGGCCCGGACAGGGCCAGGTCGTGGACGCCCTCGGGGATCTGGCGGACGGTCACGTCGTCGCCCAGGTACTGGGAGCGGTCGATGATCTGCTCCACGTCGAGGACGACGTCGGAGCGCTGCGCCTCCTCCAGGCTCGCCTTGACGCCGCCACTGGCCGTTGAGCAGCACACGAGGATTGGCACCCGGATCCCTAGCCCGTGGTGGACCTCGCGCTGCAGACGCCGGATCCCCGCCAGGAACCCGGCCCGCACCGGGAAGGACGGCGCCGGCTTGAGCGCCAGGTCCCAGTCCCACTCGCCGCGCCAGCGCCGGTGCAGGGCCGCCACGTAGTTGTCCTCATCGCCGCTGCCCGGCTCACCGATGATGCGCTCGGGGTCCCGGCGCGAGAGGAGGTCCACGAAGGCCGAGCCGTAGGAGCGCACCAGCGCCGACCCGCGCAGGTCCAGCCACGGGGAGTTGAGGACGAGCGCATCCACGGTCCCGGGGTGGTCGGCCGCCCAGATGACCGCCTGCAGCCCGCCGGTCGAGTGCCCGTTGAGGACGACGACGTCGTGCCCGTGCTCGGAGCGGATGATGCGCAGGGCCTCGGCGATCTCCTCGTCATGGACGCGCAGGTCGCGCACGTCGTGCGGGGAGGGGTGTCCGACACCGGCCCGCCCGCAGGCCCGCAGGTCCAGCGCGTAGAACTCGAAGCCGGCGTCGAGGTAGGCCTGGGCCAGGTGGGTCTGGAAGAAGTAGTCGCTGCGGCCGTGCAGGTAGAGGACCGCGCGCGAGTGCCGGGGCCGGCTGGCCCGGCCGGCCGCCTCACGCTGGAAGACGAGCACGGCGTGGTCGGCGCCGGGCGCCTTCGTGGGTGACTCGGTCACCGGGATACGGCGGGCCACCCACGGCTCTCCCAGGATGTCGGGGGCGGTCGGCTCCAAGGTCGCACTCATGAGCAGATCCAAACACGTTGCCCTGTGCGGCGCGAGTAGCGGCGCCGACACGTGACCTGGGAATAGCCAGGATGTTGCGGGAGCGCTGGCGGCGGGCGGACTGAGGTCCGGGCTGAGCGGTGGGTGATGGCCGGGTGGGGCGCACGTGCGGAGCGAAAGCCGGCCGGCCAGTGGGGCCCGAACGGCCCGGGCCGAAAGCGGGCCGGCCAGTGGGCCCCGTGCAACCCGGGTCGCACCGCCCCGTCCCGCCCGGCTCGGCTCGTCTCGTACTTCGGGAATGCCGTCGATGTGGGCGTGACCTCGGTCCCTTGAAGGTGGCCTCGCTTGCGTCGCCAAGGCGGCGCTGCGTAAGTTACTGGTGGCCATCCAGAGCAACCGAGAGACCTGGCTCGACGACATTGCAGCAACCCCCTTCATGGTGCGGGTGCTTCCGCCAGGAACGATGGAGGAATACGTGACAACCAGTGAACAGTCGACCGCCGAGTCCGGCCGGTCCGAAGACGGTGACGTGTCCGGCTCTCCAAGCGAGCCCATGATCTCCCTGCGCGACGTCCACAAGGTCTACCGCCTGCGCAGCGGCAAGGAGGTGCGCGCCCTGGACGGGCTCAGCCTCGACGTCGCCGCCGGCTCCATCCACGGCATCGTCGGCACCTCCGGGGCCGGCAAGTCCACGCTCGTGCGCTGCCTGACCTCCCTGGAGCGCCCCACCAGCGGCCACGTGAGCGTCGCCGGCCAGGACATGACCGCCCTGTCGTCCAGTCAGCTGCGCGAGGCCCGACGTCGCATCGGCATGGTCTTCCAGCACGCCAACCTCCTGGACCAGCGCACCACGGCGCAGAACATCGCCTACCCGCTGGCGCTCGCGGGTGTCCCCGGCGGGAGGCGCCACCCGGTCGTCAAGCGCATGCTCGACCTCGTGGGCCTGGCCGACCGCGGCGGCTCCTACCCCTCCCAGCTCTCCGGCGGCCAGAAGCAGCGCGTCGGCATCGCCCGGGCACTGGCCGATGACCCGGCCGTCCTGCTGTGCGACGAGCCCACTTCCGCCCTGGACCCGGAGACCACCCGCTCCATCCTCGACCTCATCAAGAACGTCCGCGACACCCTGGGCCTGACCGTCATCATCATCACCCACGAGATGAGCGTGGTCCGCCAGGTCTGCGACTCCGTCAGCCTGCTCGAGGCCGGCAAGATCGTGGAGAGCGGCCGCCTGGAGGACATCGTGCTCGACGTCGACTCCCGGCTCTCGCGCGAGATCGTGCCCTTCCCGAAGGTGCCCGAGGCCGCCGTCGCCAACGGCGAGAGCGTCATCGACGTCTCCATCACCGCCCACCCGGGCCAGCCGGCCGCCGTCGCCCTCATGTCGATGGTGGCCGAGCTCGGTGGGGACATCGCCGCCGGCGTCTTCGAGACGATCGGGCAGGCCCAGATCGGGCGCCTGGCCGTCACCGTCCCCGCGTCCGACACCGAACAGGCCGTGAGCACCCTGCGCAAGGCCGGTATTGTTGCGGAGGTCCGCTCATGAACTCGATCCTCCTTCCGCTGAGCCAGGCCGCCGCCGCGCCGAGCAGCCGCACCTGGTTCGACAACCCGGCCATCCAGAACAAGCTCGGCTACGCCCTCGTGGAGACCCTGTCGATGACCTTCGTCTCCGGGGCCGTCACAGTCATCCTCGGGCTTCTGCTGGGGCTGGCCCTGGTCTCCACCGGCAAGCGGGGCCAGTTCCGCAACCCGACCCTGTACTGGGTGCTTTCCCAGATCGTCAACATCGGGCGCTCCATGCCCTTCATCATCCTCATGGTGGCCCTCATCCCGCTCACCCGGTTGCTCGTGGGCACCTCTCTGGGGTGGCAGGCGGCCTGCGTGCCGCTGACCATCGGTGCGATCCCCTTCTACGCGCGCCTGGTGGAGACGGCCATCAACGACGTCGACCGCGGCAAGGTCGAGGCCGCCCTCATGATGGGGGCCTCCGGGCAGCAGATCACCTGGGGGGTCCTCGTGCGCGAGGCCCTGCCGATCCTCATCCAGTCGGCCACCGTCACCATCATCACCCTCCTGGGCTACTCCGCCATGGCCGGCGCCGTGGGCGGTGGCGGCGTGGGTGACCTCGCCATCCAGTACGGGTACCAGCGCAACCAGGTGGACGTCATGGTCATCACCGTGGTTGTCATTGTCGGCATCGTCGGCATCATCCAGCTGGTCGGCGACATGCTCAGCCGGCTGGTGAACCACCGCTGAGGCGATCACCAGCCGGGTAGGCGCTCATCCGCCTGGAACCGGGCGGCTGCGCCGTCGGCCCCAGCACTGTTCAAGACTTTCCTCTCTCCCGTCACTGGGGGCCGCCCGGCCCCGCGAAAGGAACCACCATGTCCTCCGTCATCTCCCGGCGCACCGTCATCGCCGGTGGCCTGGCCACCGCCGCCGCCCTCACCCTGGCCGCCTGCTCCAAGTCCGGTAAGGGCGAGGTCAAGGGCATCAAGGTCGACGGCGACACCGCCACGATCACCATCGGTGCCACCCCCAAGCCCCACGTCGAGATCCTCAAGTGGGTTCAGGACAACCTCACCAAGGGCTCTGGTATCAAGCTGGACATCAAGGAGATCAACGACTACCAGACGCCCAACTCCTCGCTGGAGGACGGCTCGCTGGCTGCCAACTTCTACCAGACCCCCAACTTCCTGGCTCAGCAGAACAAGGAGAAGGGCTACGACTTCGTCTCCATCGCCGACGTCCACATCGAGCCCATGGGTATCTACACCTCCAAGGGCTACAAGGACGTCAAGGAGATCAAGGAGGGCGGCACGATCGTCCTCAACAATGACCCGGCCAATACGGCGCGTGGGCTCAAGCTCCTGGCCCAGGCCGGGCTCATTGAGCTGGACAAGTCCGCCGAGCTGCCTAGCGACACCGACGTGACCTCCAACCCCAAGAAGCTGAAGTTCACCACGGTTGACGGCGCCCAGGTCTACAAGTCGATGCCGGACGCCGAGGCCGCGGTCATCAACGGCAACTACGCCATCGACGCCGGGCTGAACCCCAAGAAGGACGCGCTCGTCCTGGAGAAGGGCGGCAAGGACTCGGAGTACCCCAACCAGCTCGTCGTGCGCAAGGAGGACAAGGACAACGAGCACCTCAAGAAGCTCGCCAAGCTCCTCAACGACGACAAGCTGCGTGACTACATCAACAAGACCTGGCCCGACGGAGCGGTCGTCGCGGCGTTCTGACGTCGTCAGGCTGCGGCTGAGGGCCTGTTACGGGGCCGTGCGCGGGGCCGGTTGTGGTTGGTCGAGAGGCCGACTGCGACCGGCCCTTCGTGTGAGTGCGGGCGGGGTTGGGTGCGCGGGTGGGCGGATGCGTGGCTCGGGCGGGTGTGGCGGCTGAGTGCGCGCGGCGTGGTGAGGCGAGGGCATGCGGTGCTGGCGGGTGCACTCCGCGCGTCCGGGGACATTTCCTTGCGGACGGGGACGTTCGACGCCGTCGGGGACCGGATTCCTGTCACCGAACGCGCGGACTGTCCCCGGCTGGAACGGACCGCACCCGGCCGCGTGGAATGTCCCCCGCCACACTGCCCGTGGGGCCGGTTGTCATCATCTGTGGACAGTTCGCGGTCTGTGGGCCCGGGAGCCGAGGTGGCCGCCTAGGTTGAACCGCGGGCGTCCGACGGCGTCCAGCGATACCGGCGGATTCACAGGGGAGAGGACGGCGCAGGGCCATGGCAGCTCGACGTGAACGGACACAGTCGGACCGGTTGGCTCAACCAGTGCGGGGACGCACAACCGGGGGCCTCGGGCGCCCGGGCGGCGCGGCTGGGGAGGGCGGTGCCGCCGGTACCGGGCGCTCGGTCGCTCCGCCGGCTGTGGAGGCGCGCGATCTGCACAAGTCCTTCCCGACCCCCGGCGGGGAACCGATTGAGATCCTGCACGGCATCTCCTGCGCCATGATGCCAGGGCAATTGACGGCGCTGGTCGGTCCCAGCGGCTCGGGCAAGTCCACGGCGTTGCTGTGCCTGGCTGGGTTGGAGCCGGCGACGTCGGGGCGCGTCTCGCTCATGGGGCGTGACCTCGGCGGGCTCCCGGCGGCGCGGGTGTCCGAGCTCTACCGCGACCGGGTGGGCTTCGTCTTTCAGGCCTACAACCTCGTGCCCTACCTGACGGTGCGGGAGAACATCACGATCTCCGACACCCTGGCCGGCCGGCGCCCCGACTCGGCACGGGTGCGGGAAGTCCTGGTCGGGCTGGGACTGGAGCCGCGCGCCAACGCGGTCGCGACCACGCTCTCAGGCGGCGAGCAGCAGCGCGTCGCCCTGGGACGGGTCCTCTACCGCCGTCCACCGGTCGTCTTCGCCGACGAACCCACCGGGGCCCTCGACACCCGCTCGGCCGCCTTCGTGCTCGCCGAGCTGCGACGCCTGGCCGACGACGGGGCCGCCGTCATCCTCGTCACGCACGACCTGGGGGCCGCGGCCCTGGCCGAGAGCGTGCTCATCATGCGCGACGGCCGTATCGTCGACCGCCGCCGCGGCGCCACCCCCGACGAGCTGCTGGCCGCCGTCAACCAGACGGGAGCTGCGGCATGACCCGCTACACGCTGCGTGCCCTGGCTACCCAGTGGCGGGCCTGGTCGGGGACGGTGGCGGTGCTGGCTCTGGCCGCGGGACTCGTCAACGTCTGCCTGGTGCACCGCATGACTGTCACCCGACCCGACGTCGTCGCCGCGGCGCGGGCGGCGGGCGTGGACCCGGCCGAGCTCACGGCTCCGGGTGTCTCGGTCGCCTTCTATACGGCGATGGTGACGGTCCCGGTGGTGGCCGTCGTCGGGCAGTCCTGCGTGCAGGCACTGCGCACGAACTGGGCCCTGTGGCGGCTGGCCGGCGCCCGGCCCCGGCAGGTGCTCGCCGCCGTCCTCGCCACCGTGGCGGTGCTGGGCCTAGTGGCCTGTGTGCCTGGGACTCTGCTGGGGCAGGTGGCGGCCCAGCCCTTCGCTTCGGTGCTCACCCGCCTGGCAGCGGCGCGTATGGGGCGGATCGAGGTCGCCCAGACACCGACGACGCTGCTGCTCACCGTGGTGGTTGTGGTCGCCGTCGCGCTCCTGGGAGCCGTGGGCCCGGCACGCGCCGCGGTGAGAACGCCCGCCGTGGAGGCAGTTCGCGACGCCGCCCCGGGTGGGCGACGCCGCATGGGTGTGGGGCGACGAATCCTGGCCGGAGTGTGGGCGCTCGTATGCGCGGGACAGCTGCTCGTCGCCTTCCTGGCTCCGCCCGGAAGGAAGATCGATGGATGGCCGACAGGCGGTGGCCAGGCGATCCTGGCCTCCCTCCTGCTCGCGGTCCTTGTAGTGATGCTGGCACCCGTTCTCATCCCGGGGCTGCTGAGGCTGTGGTCGGCGCCGCTGGTACGGCTGGGTGGGCCGTGGCTCATTGCGCGCCGTTCGGCGCTGTGGCGCAGCGAGTCGTCGGCGAGTGCCATCGGCCTGCTGGCCCTGGCGATCTCCTTCACCGGGGCACTCACGACCAGTCTCGCCACGGTGCAGGCAGTGGTGGAGGCGGCGCACCTGAACGTAGCGATCAACCAGGTGGACTCACTGGTGCTGGCGGCGATCCTTGGGGTGACGGCGCTGCTGGGGGCCGTGGCCGTCGTCGGCATGTCCTCCCGGTCCCGGCAGCGTGAGCTCGCGGTGCTGCGCTGCGCCGGGAGCACGGTGCGGGGCGTGCTCCGGCAAGTGGTCGTCGAGGCGGCACTGTACGTGGGGACGGCCCTGCTGATCTCGCTCGTGCCACTGGTGGTGACGACGGCCGGCGAGTCCCTCTTCTACGCCAGGGCGGGGATGCCGCTGGTAGTGCGCCCCGGCGTCGGGCCAGTGCTGCTCGTGGCCCTCCTGTCCTTCCTGACCCTGACCGCGGTGCTGCTCGCTCCGATCCCGGGCGCCACCCGGACCCCGATCGGCGCCGTCCTGGCGGCCGAGTGACGATGGGCCGGAGGTGGGAGGGGCAGCAGATCGCTAGGACCGAGTGGGTTGGCCGCTCGCGGCCCGCCGGCTGCGGTCCGGGTTCAGATCTCGGGGCGTAGGGTACGGACGCAACGGGGGAGGAGGGACACCGGTGTCCGGTGCAGAGCGCGGTTCGTCGTCGGCCATGAGGGTGCGGGTCGACTGGCGGACGCTGGGGGAGTGGGTGCGCCAGCCGGCGCCCGCGCAGGCCGGCCCCGGCATTCTGTCCACGCTGCTCCTCATCCTGTGCGCCACCTACCAAGGCGGCATGATCGGTAGCGCGGTGCTGACCGGCCGTGTCGGCGACGGCGACCTGGTTGCAGGGATCGCTCCAACCAGAATCGGCTTCGCGATTCTCATCGTGGCGGTCATGGGGTCCACGGCGCTCCTTACTGCGCGACGCAGGTACGCGCTGGCGGTCTTTCTGGCTGAGTGTGCCGTGTATGTGGTGGCCTCGGCGCTGGGGCTCAACAACTTCTTTCTCTTCCCGGTGCTGGTGGCGCTGGGGAGCGCGGTGAGCCGGCTCCCGCTGTGGCAGCACCTCGCGGTGATCGGTGCGGCCTTCCTTATGGCGACGGCCAGTGCGGTCCTGGTGGCCCCGCCCGAGGTCCTGATGGAGGAGTGGCTCAGCCAGGTGGTCGCCGTTCTGCTGACGGTCATCGCGGCAATGATGGCGCGCAGTGTCGCGAACTGGCGAGCGGCGCAAGCCGGGGCCAAAGCCGAGCGGGAGCGCTTCCGGGCGCTGCGGGCCGAGCGCGACCGCGCGGTGAACCGGGCCGATATCGCCGCCGAGCTCCACGACTCCGTGGGGCACGGCCTGACCACGATCATCGCCCTGTCCGAGGGGCTGGCCGGTGGGGCCGACCCGGAGATCGATGAGGCGCTCGGCGGCATCAACGAGGTGGCGCGGGAGTGCCTGGAGCAGACTCGCCGGGCGGTGAGGGCCCTGGCCGACGCCGAGGATGAGCCGGCGGACTCACTGGACTGGGACGGTGCCGGGCGCCGGACCTGGGATGAGATCAGGAGCGTCGTCGGCCGGGTGAGGTCACTGGGCGTCACGGTCATTTTCACCGAGACCGGGCAGCGGGCCGACGACGCCGGGCAGGCCGAGCTGTGCTTCGCGCTCACCCGGGAGGCGCTCACCAACGCGGTGCGGCACGCCCCCGCGCTATCGCAGGTGCAGGTGTCCTGGGACCACGGCGAGTCGGCTGTCACGGTGACAGTTCGCAACGACGGCTCCTCAGGCGGTAGGGGCGGGGAGGACGATGGCCGCCGTGGTGGACCTGCGGAAGGGACGGGCCTGCTGCGGCTGCAGGACCGGGTCGAGGCTGTGGGAGGATCGCTGGACTGGGGGCCCGAGTCCGACGGCGGCTGGCTGGTGACGGCAACGGTGCCGAGAACTCGCGGTGAGGGCTGAGGCATGGGCGTGGAATCGGAGGGGTTGAGGCCGACGCTGGTCATGATCGTGGACGACCAGCGCTACGCGCGCCTGGGGCTGGCGCTCATGATCCGCAAGGCGCCGGACCTTCACGTAGTGGCGGAGGCCGGTGACGGGCAGGAGGCGCTGGAGGTCCTGGAGCGGCTGAACCGATCAACGGGGCTGCCCGACGTCGTGCTCATGGATGTGCGCATGCCGAGCATGGACGGGATCAGCGCGACCCGGGCGATGGCGCGGCGGTTCCCGACGGTGAAGGTCCTGGTGCTGACCACCTACGACGAGGACGACTACGCCTTCGGGGCGTTGGAGGTGGGGGCCTCGGGGTTCCTGCTCAAGGACGTGCGCGCCGCGCAGCTGGCTCAGGCGGTGCGGGCGGTGGCTCAGGGCGATGCCGTACTGACGCCGCGCGTCACCAAGGAACTTATCGCGCGTGGGGTTCCACGGGCGCTGTCTGGGGCGCAGCGCGAGGGGCTGCGGGAGCGGTTCGGGGTGCTCACGCCCAGGGAGCTCGACGTGGCCCGACTCATTGCGGAGGGCATGTCGAACGAGGAGATCGCCGAGCGGCTCGTGCTGCAGCCCGCCTCCGTGCGCCGCAACGTCAGCCGTATCCTGGCCAAGCTCCACCTGCGCGACCGCGTCCAAATCGCCGTCGCTTGGTACAAGAGCGGCGGTTGAGACGTGTGTCGTCGCGGCTGGGTGCACTCCGCGCGTCCGGGGACATTTCCGTGCGGACGGGGACATTCGACGCCGTCGGGGACGGGAATCCTATCCCCGAACGCGTGGGCCGTCCCCGGCTGGAGCGGACCGCACCCGGCCGCGCGGAATGTCCCCAATATTGTGAGAAAAGAGAAGGAGCGAGGGATGTCCGAGTTATGTCCGAAGGATGAGGTGGTTATCCTTCAGTCTGGATAGATTTCAACGATTCTCACGGCGGCGAGTAAGGCTCATCGCTTAAATTTGGTGCGATTAGTTAAGTAACCTAACTGAGATCGCTCTCAAACCCAGCGACATCCTTCGCGGTAGCTATTTCTTCCTCTTTAATCTCTGTTACGCGTCTCGATGTCCCTTTGTTCCAACTGCGAGTAATTATTTTCATGTCAGAAGTGTCTGAAGAATAATGTATTATGTTCACTAGTCTGTTATTTAGCACTGAGAGTGATGGAAACCCAGACCCTCTAGTTGCGACAATGAAATTCTCACCTTCTGAACTACATTGTTTCCATGTTCCGCTAGCCAGCGTAGAGACTGCGGTAAGGTCTGACCTATCGGCACGAAGGTCTGTTGTCCAGTGAATAATGATACCTCCTTCAAGGCCTGCTGGCCAAAGCGGGAAGAATGGAAGCGTCTTCTTCGAGTTGAGTTTTACATAGAAACCTTCGCGTGTGCCTTTAGCTGATTGCATTAGCTCTCTTGCCTGTTTTCCAGAATAATAGGTGGCAGCAAGATGTAGTGTAGAGTGAGGCGGCTTTTTTTCGGTCCATACTTGCAGGTCTCCGCGCTTCACTACGTGTTCACATGAAGTGAATGACGGTAGGCGACGCCAGTCCAGTATAGTATATGAAAAAATTTGCATGTTTGTTAGAGTCGTGAGACTTTGCTTCCACTGGCGGACCTCAACTAGATTGGATTGTTCTTTTTGTCCTCGGATCTCAACCAATCCACTCTTGTGGTAGTGAAGTTTGAGAGGATTTCCTGGTTCTAGATCTCCGCGAATGCGATAGTTCCGTGGGTAGGTAGAAAAAGAATGTGCGGCAGAGTCGCAGAGAATCTCGCCAAGCGTCCATGCATCCGCTCGTGGACAAGTGGGAACTACTTGAAATCCGCCGTCGCCATTAAAAAACAGTGAAAGAATGTGGTAGAATTTTCCGTTCCCCGCGTTAAAGAACAGTCGACGACGCGAAACGGCTTTCGTTTTAGAGTATTTTGAAGGCATCTGAAACTCCTGCGTTGATAGTCGATGATATGGAGAACTTAACCGACTAGTTTATGACGAGGCGAAAGTAACTTTTGGTCTGCGTAAACATGATAGTTTGTAACTTCTGTGAGTAACTCACAGAGAATAATACTTGTTGCTGCTTTATGTGTATTCCGGCTGGGGTTGAGTATTTTGAAGGTGAAATAAGTTCCTAATGAAACTGTTTCTGAAGAAGTTGCTGCCGTGTTGAGTTTTGTTGTTAGAAATTTGCTATTTGTTTCCGCCGCCTAATCCCCGGAACCTCTCAACGTACGCGGCCAGGGCGGCTTGGACGCGGCGCTTCTTCTCGTCGTGGCTGTCGCCGGCAGAGCTGCGGAATCTGGGGGTGGGCGGCAGGATTCTTGTGATCGCGGTGCCCTCGGTGGGCACGTACCCGTTCCGCAGTGCGGCCTCCACCAGCGCCTTCGCCGGCCCTTCGCGCAGCTTCTCATCTCGGATGATCGCCGCCAGCTCCTCGCTGCGCCGCTGCTCGATGAACGCCCGCCACTGCTCGTCCACGTCCCCGAAGGCTGACACCGCGTGCACGAACTCCTCAATGAGGTCCCGCTTGTTGTGCAAACTGGGACTGGACATCACTGCCCGGCGGATCTCCACCGGGATCTCCTTGTCCTCGCCGTCGCCCGCCTCCTCGCGGTGCTTCTCCACCAGCATGAGGACGTAGTCGACTCCCACCTCCACTTGCTTGACCAGCTCGATCTCGAAGACGAGGTCGTCGTTGACGACCTCCTTCTCCACGTTGGCCGCCCGCCGCATCTCGGTATACAGGTCCACGTACACGCTGCGGTAGTCCTGGAACTCAGCCTCGCCGATGACGTCGTCGTCTCCGAAGTCGTCAAAGCTCGCCAGGATATTGCGCAGCCGCAGGATCTTCCCGAACTGCCGGATGAACTCCTTCTGCTCGGCCTCCGAGGCGATCATCTGCCCCGGCTCGAACCTGGCCCGCAGTTCGCCAATCTTCTCCAGATACTCCTCCAGGTACTCCTTGTACGGCTTGAGGAGCACCAGCCCGCCGGCGGCCTTGTTGCCGAACAGGGCGATGGCCTCATCGGTGTCCTCCTGCAGGTCCCGGAAGCAGACCACGTTCCCGTAGGTCTTGACCGAGTTGAGGATCCGGTTCGTGCGCGAGAACGCCTGGATGAGCCCGTGCGTGCGCAGCGACTTGTCCACCCACAGAGTGTTGAGCGTCTTGGAGTCGAACCCGGTGAGGAACATGTTGACCACGATGACCAGGTCGATGGTCCGCTCCGCCAGCCGCCGAGAGATGTCCTCGTAGTAGCCCTCGAAGCCCTGCGCGCTCGTGTCGTAGGCGGTGCCGAACTGCGCGTTGTAGTCGCGGATCGCCTCATCGAGGAAGGCACGGTCGTCGGCGGTCAGCTGCGAGGGGTCCACGGCCTCATCGGCCAGCGTCTCACCGGGCGCATCGGTGTTAGGCGCGTAGGAGTAGACGATGCCGACGCTCAGGCGCCGGTCCGAGGCCAGCCCCTCCTGCTGCCGCTTGAACTCCATGTAGTAGGCGCGCGCCGCCCGGATCGACGCCGTCGCGAACAGCGAGTTGAAGCCCAGCACCCGCCTCTGCCCCAGCGTGTAGGAGGAGTTGCGCCGCGTCTTCTGGTCGAAGTGCTCACGGATGTAACCCACCACCTGGGCCAGCCGCTCGGGCGCCAGCAGCGCCCGCTCGGTGTCGATGCCACTGATCTGCCCGTCGCGCACAGCGTCGGGCATCTTGATCGTGTCGATGTAGTCGATGCGGAACGGCAGCACGTTCTTGTCTCGGATCGCGTCCACGATCGTGTACGTGTGCAGCTGGTCGCCGAAGGCCTGCGCGGTGGTGCGCAGCTGAACGTTCCCGCTGGAGCCGGAGTTCGCCGCGAAGATCGGCGTGCCCGTGAACCCGAAGAGGTGGTAGTTGCGGAAGGCCTTGGTGATGGCCGTGTGCATGTCCCCGAACTGGCTGCGGTGGCACTCGTCGAACACGAGGACGACGTGCCCGGTGTAGATGGCGTGCTTACGGTTGCGCCCCACGAAGTTGGAGAGCTTCTGGATCGTGGTGACGATGATGCTCGTATCCGGGTCGTTGATCTGCCTGCTCAGCTGGTTGGTAGACTGGTTCGCGGAGACCGTCCCCTCGGCGAAGCGGTTGTACTCCTTGATGGTCTGGTGGTCCAGGTCCTTGCGGTCGACGACGAAGATGACCTTGTCGATCCCCTCCATCCCGGCAGCCAGTTTGGCGGTCTTGAAGGAGGTGAGGGTCTTGCCCGAGCCGGTGGTGTGCCAGATGTAGCCGCCGCCTGCCACGGTGCCGGTCTGCTTGTTGGCCGACGCCGTGAGGATCCGCTGGAGGATCGCCTCGGTCGCGGCGATCTGGTAGGGCCGCATGACCAGCAGCTTCTGCGCGGTGGTGAAAACGCAGTAGCGGGTCAGTAGAGCCAGCAGCGTGTGCTTGGCGAAGAAGGTCCGGGTGAAGTCGACCAGGTCCGTGATCGGCTTGTTCGCCGCGTCGGACCACCAGGAGGTGAACTCGAAGGAGTCGGAGTTGGCGGCCTTGGACTCGCGCTTGCCCCGAGTGGACTCGGTGACGTGGTCGAAGCGGGTGGTGTTCGAGTAGTACTTGGTCTGGGTGCCGTTGGAGATGACGAAGATCTGGACGTAGCCGAACAGGGCGGCGCCCGCCCAGAAGGAGTCACGCTGGTAGCGGTTGATCTGGTTGAAGGCCTCGCGGATGGGCACGCCGCGGCGCTTGAGCTCGATATGCACCAGCGGCAGGCCGTTGACGAGGACAGTGACGTCATAGCGGGTGTGGTGGGCGCCGGTATCGACGACGTACTGGTTGGTGACCTGCAGGCGGTTGTTGTGAATGTGCTGCTTGTCGATGAGCCGGATGTTCTTGGCCTCGCCGTTGTCCCGGATGAGGGTCTGGACGTGGTCCTCCTGGATGCGACGCGTCTTCTCCGCGATCTCGTCCCCGCCCCCTGAGCGGGTGCGGATCGACTGGGCGAAGAAGCGCTCCCACTCCTCATCGGTGAAGGCGTAGTCGTTGAGGGTTTCGAGTTGGGTGCGCAGGTTGGCGATGAGCTCGTCCTCCGAAGAGAAGGTGACGTACTCGTAGGCCTGGGCCTGCAGTTGGCGGATGAAGGCCGCCTCCAGTTCGGCCTCCGACTGGTAGCCGGTGCGGTCGGTCTCCTCGGGCTCATAGAGTCCGACGACGGTGCTCTCACTGGTCACGACGACCGGTTCGACGCCGATGGCCGAGGCTTCACGAATGGTCATGGGAGAACGCTTTCGTCAGGAGTGGAGAGATTCTGCTGGGGAGATGGGAACAGTGGGCATGTCGCGGTTCTCCCAGTCACCGTAGGTGCCGCCTGTCCACTTCCAGGCGGTACGACCGTTGCAAGATCGACCGGTGGCGATAGACCCGGCAGTGGATGGTGAGGGGAAAGGGATGTCCCGTGTGAGGGTGCCGGTGACACCATCGACGGCGATGCTCCCGTCATCAACAAGCTTGGTGTGTCGTGCGCGGTAGGATTCGTAGACGCGACGGGTGCTCTGAGAACTCCCCTTGTTGGTCCATTCCCCGACGACGCGGGATCCTTCCAGCATGATGAACTCGGCCCCAATGACGCGGGCTTGGGCATGGATGTCCCGCTTGGGGACAGCGAGCGTGAAGACGGGGGAGTCGATGTCCTGGGGAAGAGGTTGCCTTCCGGGGAGCGTCTTGGTGCTGCGTACGATGCTGACACCGAGGACCGGGAGAACGCCGCGGACCTGGTCGAGGAATGCCTCGGCGTCTGATTGTTGAGCCTCCGAGAGCTTCCGGGGCTGTGGTGTCTGGGTGTTGTCGGGTAGCGAACAGCGCTTGGCAGTGTTAGCGATTTCGACAAGACGAGCTTCGAGGTAGCCCCAGTGTCCTTCGTTGAAGGAGTCGTCACGGCTGCTGACGAGGATGGCTCGGTCCCACCATTCCTTCTTGCGGTTGTGGTCAAGGAATCGAGCAGAGAAGTCCTCGGTTTTCCCGATATAACAGGCGATGTTCTCGATCGCATCAGGGTCGTCACCAAGCAGGAGATAGACGCCGTTGCGGTGAGCCTCGTCTCGAGTGAGGATGCGAGTGAGGGCTGTGCGAGGGCCTGAGAGGATATGACCGGTCCACCCCGAGACGTTCGCAGTCGTGATGCCACCTGGCTCCCCGTCAACGAGGAAGAGCTCGATGTGTTTTCCGCTCATGATGTCAGTTCTTTTCAGGGAAGGTGAGGAGGCGGTCGCGGTAGTACTCGTACTGCTTGCGACGAGCCTCGATCTCCGCAGGGAGGCCTAAGGTCAGGTCATTGATGAGGGCGTCAAACTTGTCGAGATAATCGACTATCCGATGCTGTTCAGAAAGAGGTGGGACAGGAACGGCAGTATTTAGAATTCTGTCATTGTAGAGTCGCTTAATCGTTCCGCCATCGGTTTTCCAGTCGGCAATCTTGTAATAATAGAATAGATAGCGATTCAAGGCGACCGTTTCGTCGTTTTCGATCCAAACGATATTAGAGTCCTGAAAATAGGCGTCTCTTCCGTCGTAGGGGACGGCTCTTCCTATTGTTCCGGCGGCGGAAATGAGAACGCTTCCGGGTTTCGGAAAAGAATACCTTTCTTTGTATTCCTCATAGAGGTTGCGTGAAATATAGGCGTCTGCCGTGCCACCAAATGTCTTAATTTTATAAAAGGGAACGTCGCCTTTTTGGGATGTCTGTCTCTTCAAAATACGCTTGCACATTCGAATGGGGCCCACATCTTTGAGCGTTCTCATGCGTGTATCTGCGTTCGGTGAGAAGAAGTGGTTAAGGTAATGACTGTACTGTTGTTTGCGGACCTCCAGCTCCGCCTCCAGCTCCGCCTCCAGTTGGGTGAACTGGTCTAGTATCCTCGCGACCTCTTGTTGTACTTCGACTGGCGGTAGGGGGACTTGTATCTTTGCGAGATTTTTGCGAGAAATGTTTATTCTTGTTACGCCTGTTGCTGTCTTGATGACCTGATGTCGAATGGCGGCTGATCGAAAAAGATGCTTTGCGAATTCAGGAAGTAGGGTGAAGTTTTCGGTGGGTCGAAAGCAGATGCAAAAACTGTTGAGGTATAATGGCTCTGGGGGCAGTGATGTGATGACGGACGTAAGTCCGACTTCTTCTCTGTTTTCTGAGGATCCAGTGAAAAGTATGTCGCCAATCTGGAGGGTGTTTTGTGTCTCTGAATCGCTGATTCTGACGAAATCGTCTGCGGTCACGTCGACTTCGAGGTTCGAATATACGTTCTTGTACGACACGTACCGAGCTGTACCGTCGATGAAATCCGCCTTGGTTTTTCCTGTCAAGCCTCCAAGTAGACGGCCGACTTCGCCAAGTGGCTTGTACTCAACGCCGTCGGGGCAGAGGTCGCGGATGAGGTCATCGATATGGCTCACCGGGCACCGCCTTCGAGGTCGGCGACGATCTCATCAATACTCGCCCGCAGCGCAGCCTGTCGCTCCACGATCTCCTTGATCCGGGCATTGAGTTCCACGATGTCGACCTCCTCGCGAGTGTCCTCCGCCTCCACATAGGAGGACACCGACAGGTTGAAACCGTTCTCCCTGATTGCCTCCGCGCTCACCAGTGCGGCCACATGATCGATGTCGGCCCGTTTGGAGAGCGTCTCCAGGATCATCTCCTGGTTCTCCGTCGAGAGCTTGTTCTTGTTGCCCTGCCTCACGAACTGCTTTGAGGCGTCCATGAACAGGACGTTGTTGTCCTGCTTCGACTTCTTGAGCACGATGATGCAGGTTTTGATATTCGTCCCGAAGAACAGGTCCGGTGGAAGCTGGATGACGGCGTCGACATAGTTGTGCTCCACCAGGTACTGGCGGATCTTGGCCTCAGCGGCGCCACGGTAGAGCACACCCGGGAACTCGACGATCGCCGCCGTCCCATCCACTGCCAGCCAGGACAGCATGTGCATGGTGAAGGCCAGGTCCGCCTTCGACTTCGGGGCCAGCACACCCGCTGGGGAGAAACGCGGGTCGTTGATGAGAGCCGGATCGTCCTTACCGATCCACTTCGTCGAGTACGGCGGGTTGGAGACGATCGCCTCGAAGGGCTCATCGTCCCAGTGCGCCGGATCCGTGAGCGTGTCCCCGTGGGCGATGCTGAAGTCGGCGAAGTTGATGTCGTGCAGGAACATGTTGATCCGACACAGGTTGTAGGTAGTCAGGTTGATCTCCTGGCCGAAGAACCCTCCGCGCACGTTCTCCTTACCGAGCACCTTTGCGAACTTCAGTAGCAGGGAGCCCGAGCCGCAGGCCGGATCGTAGACGCGGTTGACACTCTCCTTACCCATGACCGTGATGCGGGCCAGCACCTCGCTGACCTCCTGCGGGGTGAAGAACTCACCGCCCGACTTGCCCGCGTTCGACGCGTACATCGTCATGAGGTACTCGTAGGCGTCGCCGAACGTGTCGATCGAGGACTCCCCGTAAGACAGGTCCAGGTCCCCGATCGCCTGCATGAGCCGGGTGAGCTTGTCATTGCGCTGAGCCACCGTGCGGCCCAGCTTGCTGGAGTTGACGTCCACGTCGTCGAACAGGCCCCGCAGGTCGGACTCCGAGCCCGTGCCGGTCGCCGAGGCCTCGATGCTCTTGAAGATGCGCGAGAGGGTTTCGTTGAGGTTCTCGTCGCGCGGTGCTCGCTCGCGCACGTTGTCGAACAAGTCCCCCGGAGCGATGAAGAAGCCCTTCTCCTCAATGATGCCCTCGCGGGCACCCTCGGCGTCGGCGTGAGACAGGAAGCGGTAGTCGAAGTCCTGGTCTCCGGCCTCGCGCTCGCCGGCGTTGATGTACTCGGCGAGGTTCTCGGAGATGAACCGGTAGAAAAGAAAGCCCAAGACGTAGGCCTTGAAGTCCCATCCGTCCACGCTCCCGCGCAGGTCGTTGGCAACCTGCCAGATCGCACGGTGAAGCGCAGCGCGCTCAGTCTCTCTACTCACAGTCGGCCTCTTCGTCGTCAGGATGGGGGATCGGGCAGAAGTATCCCACCAACTGAGGACGTCCGATGACCACGCGCTGAGGTTGAGGTCCAGGAAGGATGGTGACTACAGTCTTCGCCAGACAGCGAGCATCGGGCTTGGACCGGTGCGGCTACTCCGGCGGCCCCGCACCTGAGATGCGGGGCCGCTTGTTTGTGCTGCTGGCCGACCTGCGCTGGTTGGGAAGGCTACGTACCGGTCGCCGGAGGCGCGGTGAGCCGGGTGGCTGGTGTGAGGGCGCACACTCATGGTCGAGGCCTACGGCGCGGGCGGGTGCACTCCGCGCGTCCGGGGACATTTCCTTGCGGACGGGGACCTTCGACGCCGTCGGGGACGGGAATCCTGTCCCCGAACGCGCGGACTGTCCCCGGCTGGAGCGGACCGCACCCGGCCGCGTGGAATGTCCCCGCCGGTTCGGGGACGGCGGGGTCAGGCGGCGATGGCGGCCCCCAGGAGGATGAGGCGAAGCGCTCGCTCGGTGGCGTCGCTGACGAGCTCGTCGGCGCGGGAGACGGCCTCGGTCAGGTCCATGGGGACCGGGATGATGCCCATGACGGCGTCGATCCCGGCGGCGTGGACGGCCTCGGACCCCTCGCCGATGGAACCGGCCAGCGCGATGACCGGCTTGCCGGCCAGCTTGGCCCGCCGTCCCACCTCGGCGGGGATCTTGCCGCGCGGTGTCTGGAAGTCGACGGCGCCCTCGGCGGTGATGACCAGGTCGGCTCGGGCGATCTGGGTATCCAGGTCGACGCCGCACAGGTCGGCATCCATGAGGACGTCGAAGCGCGAGCACAGTCTGGCCCCCAGCCCCGCGGCGAGCCCGGCCCCCAAGCCGCCCGAGGCGCCGGTTCCAGGCCCGGTGAGCAGGTCGCGGTGCGCCGCCTGGGCCGGGAAGGCCTCGGTGAGCAGACCAGCCCAGTGGACCAGGCCCGCCTCGAGGGCCTCCACCTGCTCGGGGGTCGCCCCCTTCTGCGGCCCGAACACGCGGGCCACACCGCGCTCACCGGTGAGGAGGTTGTGCATGTTGCCGGCCACGAGGACCTCGACGTCGCGCAGTCGGGGATCCATGCCGGAGGTCTCGATCCGCTGGATCCGGGCCAGGTTCGAGCCGATCGGGTCGACCTCATCGCCGCCTGCGTCCAGAAGCCGGGCGCCCAGGGCGACGAGCGCGCCGGCCCCGCCGTCGCAGGTCCCCGAGTCGCCGCAGCCGATGATGATGCGCCGGGCCCCGTTATCGAGTGCCACCGCGATGAGCTCTCCGACACCGGTGGTCGTCGTGGCGCCGGGGTCGCGCATCCCGGCGGGCACCAGGCGCAGGCCGGCCGCCGCGGCCATCTCCACCAGCCAGGTCCCCTGGGCCGATCCGCCCAGCCGGGCCAGGTAGGAGTCGACCGGCTCACCGACGGGGCCGGTGACGCGGGTGGTGACGAGGTCGCCGCCGGTGGCCCGGGCCATCGTGGCCGCCGAGCCCTCACCGCCGTCGACCAGGGGCAGTTCGACGACGACGGCGCCGGGCAGGAGACGGCGCACCCCGGCGGCCACCGCCTGGCACACCCCCTCGGGGGACAGGCTCTCCTTGAATCCGGAGGGGGCGACGAGAATGCGGGTGGGAACGGACGTGGGCATGACTTTCCTCCAGGGTTGCGATGTGTGCGGGGTTCTCAAGGGATGGGGCGGGCCCGGGGCGCGGTGGGCGCCCGGCCTCACCAGCTCAGGCCCAGCAGCGGCCACAGCCAGGCGCTGCACGCCATGACCAGGACCACCATGAGGGGGCCGAGGATCAGCGACAGGCGCCGCAGGTCATCGGGGGAGAAGGTCTCCATGCCCTCGATGTCGGAGAACATGGCCACGGGCTTGGCCGAGGACGGCAGCGTGTGGCAGAAGCCCGCGGCGGCGGTCGAGGCGAAGGCCGCCGCGGCCGGGCTGACCCCCACCGCCGGCGCCAGGGCCACGACGATCGGGATGAGGACGGCCGAGCGGGCCGACCGCGACTGGATGACCAGGTGCGACGCCGTCGAGAGCGCTACGACCACCAGCATGAAGGGCCAGGGTGAGTGGATCCTCACGGCGTTGAAGGCCGAGGTCGCCACCCACTTCGCGGCGCCGGTCGACACCAGCGCGTCCCCCATGGCGAGGGTGGCCGCCATGAAGACCAGCAGTGACCAGGGCGCCTTGGCCAGGGCCTTGCGCAGAGCCACCGAGCCGTAACCGGGCAGCGAGGTCACCAGGACCCCCATGAGGGCCACGATGGCCGGGTCGATCCCGTGCAGGGCCTCGGTGCACCACAGCACCACGACCGTGCCGACGAGCAGGGCGGCCCGGTTCTCGGCCTGGGTCAGGGGGCCGGTGACCGGGGTCGGGGAGGCCGCCGCGAGGTCGGCGATGTCGACGCGCACCCGGCGGCGCATGTCCTCCTTGCGGGTGAACAGCCACACGATGAGCTCGGTGGACAGGTGGCTGGACAGGGCCGCCAAAGGCAGGCCCAGCAGCAGCCAGCCGGCGAAGGAGAACTCCTGTCCACCGGCCGAGGCCACGATGTGGGAGGTCACCAGATGGGCGCCCGCCCCCAGGAAGGAGCCGACCGCGGACAGCAGGATGACGGTGGGGAAGATGAGTGACAGGGCGTGGACGAGCCGCTTGCGGGAGGCCGCCAGGGCGTCGTCGTCTCCCGACCCGGTGCGCAGCGCGCCGGCCAGGGCCGTGTACACCGGCAGCAGCAGGGCGGCCCTGCCCGAGGTGGAGGGTGCCGCGAAGACGGTGGCGACGATCGCGGCCGTCACCAGGTGGAGCAGGATGCGCGGGTGGTCGGTGCCGGTCACCAGCCACGCCGCCAGGCGGCCCGTCAGGCCCGAGGCGCTGACCCCGACGGCGATGACGAAGGCCGCCACCAGCAACCAGATCGTGTCGTCACCGAGGCTGGCGAACATCTCGTCCGGGCTCAGGGCACCGGTGAGGACCAGGGCGGTGGCGGCACCCAGGGAGATGTAGGTGTCGTCCACGCTCGTGAAGGCCCAGGCCCACACCGAGGCGATGAAGATGATGAGGGTGATCGCGCCGGTGACGGTCAGGCTTCCCTCGGCGCCGCCGGCGCGCCAGGCGGCCACGCCCACGGCCGCGCACAGGCACACGGCGAGGGCGGCGGAGACGATGCGCCGCCACGGCAGACGTCGGTCCGGGGTCGGTTCGCCGCTCCCGGCCAGGGAGAGCGGCAGGGTCTCGCGCACGGTGGGCACATCGGTCTCGAAGGAGACGACGGCGTCAGTCGCGGTGGTCATGAGCCGGCCTCCTCTCCCGAGTCGCCGTGCGCGCGGTCGTCGCGGGGGCGGTCGTCCCGGGCGCCGTCATTGTGGGCGGCCGCCGGCTCACCGTCGCTCACCCGGGGTGCCGTGGCCGCGGAGGTGCGTGAGGAGGGGGCGGTGGCCGGAGAGACGACGACGGCGGGATCATGGTCCGAGGAGAGGCGCCAGGAGCTGTCGGCCGGGATGCGCAGGCCGACGGTGGCGCCCTGGCCCGAGGCGGAGACGGCGAAGACGGTGCCGTCGTGGGCGTCGGCGATGGCCCGCACGATGGCCAGACCCAGCCCGCTGCCGCGTGGCCTGCCGTCGGCCTCGCCGTGTGTGAAGCGCTCGAAGAGCCAGTCAACGTCGTCGTCGGCCAGGCCGGGGCCCTCGTCGGTGACGGAGATCTCCAGGCCGCTGCGGCCGTAGCCGTCGGTGCTGGGGGCGATGGTGAGGGTGAGGGGGCCGTCGCCGTGCTGCAGCCCGTTGCGGGCGAGGTGAGCGGTGGCCTGACGCAGGCGCTCGACGTCGAGTGTGGCCGTGCCGCGGGCCCTGAGGTCGAAGCTCCAGCGGCCCGGGGCCATGGACTCGACGTCGTCGCACAGGGTGCGGGCCAGCTCGGAGACCTCGACATCCGGGGTCAGGTGGGCGAAGTCGCGCCGTTCGGCCTGGGTGAGGGACTGGAGGTCGTCGAGGACCCGCTGCAGCTCGGCGATCTGGCTGCGCTGCTGAAGGACGGTGCGGGTGGCCGGCTGGCTGGCCAGGCGCGCGTCCATGACGGCCAGGGGTCCGGAGATCTCCTGGTGGGCGCGCAGGACGAACTGAGTCTGGCCGTCGAAGGCCTCCTGGAGGCGGTCCAGCATGCCGTTGAACTCCTCGGTCAGGCCGGCGATGTCGTCTCGACCCTTGACGGGCAGGCGACGGTTGAGGTCCTGGGTGGAGACGGAGGCGGCAGCGGCGCGCAGGTCGTGCAGGGGACGCAGGATCTGGCGCGCCACGAGCAGCCCGACGACGCCGGTGAGGACCAGGACGGCCGCGCTGATACCGACCATGAGCCAGATCGTGGCGTTGAGCTGGTCCACGCGGGAGGCGGTGAAGCTCATGGTGATGACGGACAGGTGCTGGGAGGGCTTGTCGGGTTCGATCTCGACCCAGGCCCAGCGGACCTCGCCGCTGCCGTAGGAGGTGGCGCCCGACGGAGACTGCAGCATCTTGACGAACAGGGGGTCCGTGCTGGTCAGGTCCAGGGTCGGGGCGGAGGCGCCGGAGGCCTGGGTGGCCTGGCCGGTGGAGTGGTTGTAGATGATGACGGCCTCGCGGTCGGTGAGCTGCTGGCCGTCCCGGTAGACCTCCATGAGGCGGGTGGTGGAGGTGAAGGGTTGGGAGGTTCGCGGGTCGACGCCGGTGGAGGCGAAGTTCTGCAGCTCCTTGACCTCGTGGGCGACGTCGGCGTTGGCGGAGCGGGAGATGTCCGCCATGAGGGTGGAGCGTACGGAGACGATCATGCTGGTCAGCCCCAGGGCGACGACGAACAGCATCCAGGCGACGATGCGCAGTCGTGCGGGTACCGAGGGGCCGGAGACCGGGTCGGCGGCCAGTGGCGGAGGAGACGAGGGCACGGTGGTCATCGGCATCAGCTCCCGTGACCAGCAGAGGTCAGGTGGACCGGGCTGGGCTGCGCGGGCGGGCCGGGGACGACGGCCATGAACTCGGCGGCCAGCGCCAGCGCCACAGGGACGAGCATGAGCAGAGCCAGGGCGAGGATGCGGCGTGAGGTGTTCATGCATCAACTGTCACGAGCCAGTCCTAGAGGGACCACAGGTGAGCATGAGAGTTCTCTTATGTTGAATGACTTCGCGAAACAGTAATATTTATAAGTCTTTAGTGGTGGGTGGGGCGTGCCGTGCGACGCCGGGGCGGGATGTTTCCGTCGCGCAGCCCCGCGGGCGGGTGCACTCTGCGCGTCCGGGGACATGTCGTTGCGGGTGGGGACATGTCGTCGCGGATGGGGACATTTCTGTGTGGGCGGGGACGTTCGACGCCGTCGGGGACGGGAATCCTGTCCCCGAACGCGCGGACTGTCCCCGGCTGGAGCGGACCGCACCCGGCCGCATGGAATGTCCCCGCCTGTGGTGGAGGCGTCGTCGCCTCTGGCCGCCGCGGAAGCGCGCGATCTGATCCAGTCCTGCTGGACCTCGGTGGGGAGCCGCGCGAGAGTCGAGATTGGAGAGGGAGGGAGCGGGGAACGGTGTCCACTCGGGCAGAAAAGATCCATGAGTGACAAACCAGATCTATCTCTGGTACATCTAACGGGTGTCCAAGGCTCTGGGTTCTTCTACGGAAATTGCTCCTCTTCCCTCGGTGGAAGGAGGATTCCAGACCGTTCTGGCTGACCCTCCGTGGCGGTTCACCAATCGGACCGGCAAGGTCGCTCCCGAGCACCGCCGTCTGGGCAGGTACGGGACGATGTCCCTCCAGGAGATCAAGGAGCTCCCGGTCGGTGACGTGACCGCGGCGAATGCCCACCTGTACCTGTGGGTTCCCAACGCCTTGCTTCCGGAGGGCCTGGAGGTGATGCAGGCGTGGGGATTCCGCTACGTCTCGAACATTATCTGGGCGAAGCGGCGCAAGGACGGTGGACCGGACGGCCGCGGCGTTGGCTTCTACTTTCGCAATGTCACGGAGCCGATCCTGTTCGGTGTCAAAGGGTCGATGAGAACGTTGGCACCGGGGCGCTCAACGGTCAATATGATCGAGACGCGCAAGCGCGAGCACAGCCGCAAGCCCGACGAGCAGTACGACCTCATTGAGTCATGCTCGCCGGGTCCGTACCTGGAGATGTTCGCCCGCTACGCGCGACCGGGCTGGTCCGTGTGGGGCAATGAGTCGGATGAAGAGATCACGCCGCAGGGTAAGGCTCAGCGGGGGTACGCCGGCGGCGATATCGATTCTCTGCCGGACGTGGAGCTCAATGAGCAGATGAGCGACTGGCTCTCGGATCACGTCGCCCGGATCCTGGCAGATGAATATGCGAAGGGGGCGTCAGTTCAGCAGATCTCGACTCAATCGGGCTATTCCACCGCGCGGGTACACGACCTTCTGACCAGGGGAGGCGTGGAGCTGCGAGAGTGAGGGCGTTCCACGCCGTCGGGGACAGGAGTCCGGGCGCCCTGTGAGTGAGGCGTCCCAGGCTGGAGTAGACCGCGCCCGACCATGCGGAACGTCACTGAAAGCGCCGCATCAGTGCCGCTGCGGCGCTGCCTTAGGGGGCAGGCTTGAAACCTGACTTGGCTCATTGTGGGGTGGTTGGGTTGCTTGGGGGCTGGTTGTTGTTGGGATTGTGGGGGTTGCGTGGGTTGGGGTGCGCACTAACGTGGGGGTATGAGTCCGTACGTTCGCACGGTCAGGACGGCGTCGGGGGCCCGTGCGGTGCAGATTGTGCACTCCTTCCGGAAGGGGGCGCGCAGCATCGAGCACATTGGCTCGGCCCATGATGACGCTGAGCTGGCGGTGCTCAAGGAGGTCGCCAGGCAACGGCTCAACGCCGGCCAGCTCAGCTTCGACCTGCTGGGCCTGAACAGTGAGAACGACGCAGGTTCTGCGCCGCAGGAACCGGCTGGGGCGGGGTGCGTGGCACCTATCGCCTCCAACCGGATGGGAGTGCTCCTGGAGGCCCTGGAGGTGGCTTGGAAGGCGGTGGGGCTGGACAGGCTCGATGGTGCTGACGAGGTCTTCCGCCAGCTCGTTACCGCCAGACTGATTGAGCCGACCAGCAAGCAGGACTCGTTGCGGGTCCTTACCGAGGCGGGCCTGTCACCGGTGTCCTACGCGACAGTCAAGCGTCATCTGCCCAGCTACGCCGCTGAGGACTTCACCCGGAACCTGTCACGCCTGCTGGCCGGGTACGCCCGCATCGGCCGGGCCTCGCTGGTCCTGTTCGACGCGTATGACCCTGTACTACCGGGACCGACAAGGCCGACGGCTTTCGCGAGCCGGGCTTCTCCAAGGAAAGACGCCTGGAGCCGCAGATCACGGTAGGGCTGCTCACCGACGAGACAGGGTTCCCTCTACGGGCCGGGGCCTTCGAAGGGCAAGCAAGGCCGAGACCGCCACCATGATCCCGATGATCAACGACTTCATGGACGCCTACGACCTCGACGACGTGGTGGTCGTGGCTGACGCCGGGATGATCAGCGCCGCCAACAAGCAGGCCCTGGCCAGGGCCGGCCTGTCCTACGTGCTGGGCTCACGCACCCCCGCGCGTCCCCCACGTGATCAGCTCCTGGCACGACAACCACCCCGACCAGGACGTCCCCGACGGGCTGACCCTGACCCAGCCCTGGCCCGCCGGCCCCAGTGACCAGCGCCGCGACGAGACCATCTACTACCGCTACAGCGCCGACAGAGCCCGACGCACCCTACGCGGGATCGACACCCAGGTCGCCAAGGCCGAGAAAGCCGTCGCAGGAACGATCCCCGTCAAGCGCAACCGCTTCGTGCACCTGTCCGGCGCCACCCGGAGCATCAACCGCGACCTGGAGAAAAGGGCCCGCACCCTGGCCGGGTGGAAGGGCTACGTCACCAACCTGCCCAACCCCGACCCCGAGACAGTCGTCAGCGCCTACCACCGCCTGTACAACATCGAGAAGTCCTTTGCGTATGTTCAAGTCCGACCTGCGAGCACGCCCCATCTACCACCACCTGCGCCAGTCCATCGAGGCCCACCTGACCATCGTCACCGCAGCCCTTGCCATGGCCCACTGGCCGGAGACCACCACTGGCTGGTCCATCAGACGCCTGATCACCACCACACGCCGCTACCGCACCATCACCATCAACATCGCCGGGCACACCCTCACAGCCGCTGACCCCCTCCCACCCGACCTCACCCAAACCCTCCACAACATCCACCACGACACTAAATGAGCCAACTCAGGAGGCGCTGCCTTAGGGGGCAGGCTTGAAACCAATGACCTTGCCGTCAAACTTGTTGTAACCGATGATGAGGTCAGGCTTGGCGATGATGAGCGAATCCCCGTTCTTCCAGTCGATCCCATTGAAGGTGATCTCTTCGCCGGTCTTGATGTTCATAAGCATAGTCAGCCCGTTGATATCGCCACGGCCCAATGTTGCCAATCTAACGATGTCGCTGCCCTGAGGGCTTGTTGCGACGGATGCACATGGTGGTGAAATCCAGTCGTAGGATAAGCCGCTACTGTTGTCGGGTGGCTGGATGCTGATAGGCTTTCCATCTTTCGGTTTGAGTTTCGTGATGCACCCATTCGAGTTGACTTTTGATGTCAGTTTCGCTTTGCTATAGTCCCGGTCCTTGAAGTACGTGCGGTACTCCTCGGCGGTGATGAGTTCGCTCTCGCCTATGACAACTTGTTCGTCTAATGTGATTGTCTCGGTAAAGCTGCTCCGCTTCTTGCCCGTAAAGTCGTATATCGTCACTTTGTACGTGGTTGACCATGGTGAATCGCTATCGGTGTCGTCAGCCTCGGACTCGCCATTCTTTACCTCGAAGGTCCCCCAACCATCCTTGAAGAAGGTGCTGGTGAGGTCAGAGTCAACCTTGGAGCCTCCGCCCAGGATGAGTGTCTCGCCGTTGTCGATGTTGATGATGGCGTTGTACACCCAGGCGTAGCGCCGACCTCCTCTGGTAAGGGTGGAATCATTGCGATAGTAGGTTTTGGAGGACATCTCTCCAGTCCCGGGGATCTTACGTGTCCACTTCTGCTTCGCCGGGGAGTCCCAGGCGGTGCAATTGTCGCTCGAATTGCAGGAGATGGCGATGTTGTCGGCGATAATCGCTGACTTCCCCTCTTTCCAAGGGGCTGAAGAAACTTTTCCAGTTTTCATATCGATGAGGGACGACTTGTAGACGAGCGTGTTGTTGCCCCAGGTCTGAAAGCCCGGCGTGGGTCGGTAGCTGGATGTCAGGTCCTCGTCGTCGAGGGTCGCTTGCCACACCTCCTCCATGTTGTCGCCCAGAGGTGTGTAGCCGGTCAGAGTGCCGTCGGACGTGTCGAGCGTAAGAAAATGACCACCGATCACGTAGGGGTCCTTGTTGGCTGCGACATCGGCACTCCAGGCTTTGCTCGCACCCTTCAGCCATGCCTCTGATGGGGTCACGAATGGAGATGCCAAGGAGACCTCGCTGCGCCCCAAGAAGTACCAGGCGGCCGCACCTCCAGCGCCCAGAACGAGAAGGACCGGCAGAACGACAGCGACCACCTTGAGCAGGCGGCGCTTCTTCGGGGCTTGCACCGGCGGCGCATACATCGGTGTCCCATAGGCCGGTGCAACCGGCTGACCCGCACCGTATGCCTGCCCCGAGTCATAAGCCTGGCCGAGGCCCACTCTGTGTTCCGACGGCCCCCGGCTCGGCACCCCGGGCGGCATCGCGGTCTGCTGGTCCAGGGGCTGATCCGCCGCCTGCATCGAGGGCGCAGAATACGCCTGGGCATCCGGCTGCAGCGCGACGGCCTGTGCCGCCGCAACGGGCTGCGCCGCCTGAGAGACCTGCGGGGGCGAGCCCTGCGGACCCTGAGGCTCCACGGCCCCATACCCTTGAGCGGAGGACCCATGAAGCGCCCCTCCCCGCGGTGCCGCTCCGGACGCCCCCAGCTGATGACCGCCATACTCCTGAGGAACCTGCGCGTACCCGGAACTGGTGGGCGCCGCCTGCTGGGGCACCGCCCCCATCGTCCCAGCAGCTGCCCCCACCGCCATCGTCGGAGCCATCGGGCCGATGTCGCCCGGGACAGGAGACGGCGTTGGTGGCGCCGGCTGAGCGCCACGACCAGCCTGGCGCGCCAGCACCTCCCGCACGACGGCGTCGTCGGACCGCTCCAGTATCTTGCGCACCCGAGGCGGGATCGACGGGTTGGTCGCCAGGATCGAGTGCAGATCGGGACGGGTCTCGGCGATCCGCTCGAGGTCCTGCGGCGAGGCGAACCTGCTGAGCGCCGTCGTCGCGTCGTAGTCGCCAGCAGAAGGTGAGTGCCCCGTCGTCATGTCTCCCGAGCCTAACGAAATCTATGGCTCGAGGTCACAGAATGGACACACCAGCCTCCCGCCCAAACCGGCGAAATGACGCGGCCGGCGGGCCGGTGCGTCAGTCGACGATGCCGTAGAGGCGGTCGCCGGCGTCGCCCAGACCGGGCACGATGTAGGCGTGCTCATTGAGGCGCTCGTCGACCCCGGCGGTCACCACCGTGACGTTCGCGCGCTCGCCGACCGCATCCTCCAGCGTCTTGACCCCCTCGGGCGCGGCGATGAGGCACAGCGCGGTGACGTCGCGCGCCCCGCGCTCCAGCAGATAGTCGATGGCGGCCACGAGGGTGTGACCGGTGGCGAGCATGGGGTCGACGACGAAGCACTGGCGGCCCGAGAGGTCGTCGGGCAGGCGGTTGGCGTAGGTCTCCACCTCCAGGGTGTCCTCGTCGCGCTTCATCCCCAGGAAGCCGACCTCCGCCGTGGGCAGCAGGCGGGTCATGCCCTCCAGCATCCCCAGGCCCGCGCGCAGGATCGGCACCACGATCGGCCGCGGGTCGGCCAGGCGGCGGCACTGGGCCAGCGCCACGGGGGTGCGGATCTCGACCTCCTCGGTGCGCACCTCGCGGGTGGCCTCGTAGGCGAGCAGGGTGACGAGCTCGTCCACCAGCTGGCGGAAGACCGCCGACGGTGTCCTCTCGTCACGCAGGACGGAGAGCTTGTGGTCGATGAGGGGGTGGTCGGCAACGTGGAGGCGCATGGGGACAGCCTAATGCCGCAGCCGGGTTCGCACCGTCACAACGCGTGCTGGTCTCGTGCGCGCCACGGCGGGGTCATGTCGCTCCGACGGGCTGGAAGCAGCGCTGGCGTCGGAGGCGCCGCTGAGATCTCGCGGTGCTGACTGTGTTATGTCCAAATCGGACACAAAGGACGCTTCGCGTTCTTCAGGCCTGCAACAGAACCCCGGAATCATGCGGTTTCATTTCGCCCGTTTCAGTCCGGCAAAGCCCTTTGTATCCAATTTGGACATCGGGCCCGCTGTAGGGGCCGTTTCGGCCACCGCGCGCCGCCGCATCCCGATGCACAACCCCGCCCCAACCGGTCCCAGACACCCAACGTCTCTCTCATGGGTGGCGGGTCCGCCCGCAGGCCCCGTCCCGCGTTGCACGGTCGGGGACATTCCGCGCGGCCGGGTGCAGTCCGCACCGGGCGGGGGCATTCGACGCCGCCGGGGACAGGAATCCGGTCCCCCGACGCGTGAGATGCCCCCGGCTGGAAGGAAAAGTCACCGGCCGCGCAGGATGTCCCCGTCGGCGGCCGGGCGCAGGCCCGGGGTGTACGGCTGAGCTCAGGCCTGAGAGCGACCAGGTTCAGGCTCGGGCGCGCAGCCAGGCCAGGACAGCTCGCACACGCCGGTTCTCCTCGCCGGGCTGCAGGTCAAGCCCCCGGAAGATGTTCGCCACATGCTTGGCCACCGCCCCGTCGGAGACCACCAGTCGTTCGGCGATCTGCGCGTTCGACAGCCCTTGCGCCATGAGTTCGAGCACCTCCTGCTCGCGCCGCGTCAGCCGGTCGAGGCCCGCTCCACCCGGCGCCGCACTCGCGATCCCACCCGAGGGAGTCGACGATGAGGCTGCTGCGGCCGGCACCGGCCCCCGTGCACCAGACGCTGTCGGTGCCGCGCTCGATCCTGCACCCACCATCGCCCCCACATCCTCACCAGTCCCGCAACCGGTCACCACCTGTGTGGTCTCCTGCGTGGAACCGGTGGCCCGGGCCGCCTTGATGAGGTGGGAGACCACCTCCGGGTCGATGACCACCCCGCCGCCCACGACGATGTCGAGCGAGTGCAGGAAGTCGGCCACCCGCCCCACGCGCTCCTTGAGCAGGTAGCCCACAGCGCCCCCGCTGCTAGCACTGGGAGCTCCCGGCCCGGCCGGGGAGGTCGGCGACTCGGTCTCCTCGAGCAGATCCTGCACGTAGGGGCCGGCCACATAGGCGCTCAGCACCACCACCGGCAGCCCCGAGTAGGTCCGGCGCAGGTCGATCGCCGCACGCAGCCCGTCATCCGTGCCAGTCGGCGGCATACGCACATCGGTGACGACGACGTCGGGCAGCTCCCCGGCGGCGGCCAGACGACCGACCTCGGTGCGCAGGGCGTCGGCGTCGGCCACCTGTGCCACGACCTCGTGCCCGGCCGTGGTCAGCAGTCCGGCCAATCCCTCGCGCAGGAGGGCGGCGTCGTCGGCGAGCAGGATCCTCATGGACACATCCTGCCTCACCCGGCCGGATGGTCGTCCTGCGGCTCGTCCGTCCGCCCGTCCTGCGAGTTCTCCGTGCCCCACGGAGGCGTCAGCGGTGCTGTGATCGTCACCTGCGTCCCGGCGCCTTCGGGAGAACTCACCTCCAGCCGCCCGCCGATGGATTCCACCCGCTGCGCCATACCGCGCAGGCCGGTGGCGTTCTCTCGCTCCGGGTCGGCCCCGCCACGCCCGTCATCGGTGATGACGGTGCTCAGTCCGGCGCTCGTGCAGCGCAGCGCGACTGTGGCGCGCGAGGCCCGGGCGTGCTTGGAGGTGTTCGTCAGTGCCTCGGCCACCGCGAAGTAGACGACTGTCCGCACCGGCTGCGAGATCAGGGCCAGGTCGGCCTTCTCCGCCTCGACGACGACGCTGGTCGGCAGCGGGGCCCGTCCCGCCAGGTCCTTCAGAGCCGGTGCCAGTCCGCGCTCGGACAGCACCGCCGGTCGGATGCCGCGCACCGTTTCACGCAGGTCCTTCAGGGCGGACTCCGCGCGGTCCTGCGCGGTATCGATCCCCTCCAGCAGCGCGGTCCGGGACGTGGAGGCGGCGTCGTCCTCGGGCAGGGACTCAGCGGCCAGGCGCAGACTGCCCAGGTTCATGGCGAGGGCGACGAGCTCCTGCTGGGTGCCGTCGTGCAGGTCTCGCTCGATGCGAGTGCGTTCGGCCTCGAAGGCGTCCATGAGGGTGGCTCGGCTGGCCGTGAGGTGGCCGACCTCGGCGGTCAGCTGCTCGAGACGCTGCGTCTCGCGTTCACCCGACAGCGCCTTGACCAGCAGCAGCCGTAGTCTCCCCAGTCCCCAGAGCGCGCCGAGAAGGAGGCTGAGGGCGATCAGGCCGACTGGTAGCAGCAGCGGGGCGGACTGCAATCCGGATACCGCTATCTCGGAGCCGCCGAGGTCCACCCTGATGGGGGCCTCAGAGGATGACATGAAGGGCGCCAGCACGCTGACGGTGAGCAGGGCTCCAAGGAGCGCGGTCAGGAAGAACGACGCCGTGCTCAACGCCATGCCTCCCACGCACAGGGGCAGGTCCTGGCGCCAGAACTCCACGTGAGCGACGCGTGCCAGCAGCCACGGGCTCCTACGCCGGTTCTCCTTGCGGCCTGACGGAGCGTCGGTTCCCAGTCTGCGTGCAACGGCGCGCTCCAGCGACGCCCCCAGGGGGACTGTCAGGTGGAACAGCAGGATGGAGGGCACGAGGAGAACAGCCATTGGCATCCACAGTGCGGCGTGCAGGAACTCCCAGCCGATGATGCTGATCCACCGGAGGCTCTGGCTCGGATGGCGCTCCGGCGAGGAAGGGGCGGGCTGCGGGCCTGCCGCGGATGGGACGGTTGCGGATGTGTCGGCAGCAGATGGAACGGGGATGGTCCTGTCCTCCGGGCCCCCTATGGGTGCGGTCGTAGGAAGGTCGGGGAAGAGGGGGTCGAGTGATGATGCTGAGGTCATGCCGACGACGCTAACGGGCCCGGCCCTGGGGGTGCACTCGTGCTGGCTCCCCAGTACTTGCCGCATGTGCGCCCCGGGGTGGTGCTGGCACTCCCGAGGTGGTGCGCGCTCGACCGGGGGTGAGGTGGAGTCGGCCCGACTTGAAGACGGGAGCGGGTACCAGTGCGCCAGCGACCGGTGATGAGTGAACTGGTGAGCATGAGCCTTGACCTGTTTCGTTCGCCCCTGTCCTATCCCTGCGCCGTCGACGTCGCAGGCCTTCTCTCGCCGGTACCGGCCCGTTTCCAAGGGCTCGCTCGCACCGAGGTGCTTGGGGTGGTGACGATCTGGATGCACGACCCGCTGGCCAGGATGAGCGACGCCGAGGTGCGGACCTGGCTGCCATCGGTCCTGGTCGCGCTGCTGATTATCGTGGGGCCCTGGCTGAGGCGTCCGGCCGTGCGATGGGGGCTGGGCGCCCTGGTGGGAAGCCGAGCGGTATCCGTCCTCATCTGGATCGTCCTTGCGGTCGCAGGGGTTTGGGGGCTGTCATGATCCGTCGTCAGGGCCATCCCGCCGCAGTCAGTGCCGACCATCAGGGGCCGCAGGTACCGCCGGCCATCGAGGTAGCCGGACTCACCCGAGTCTTCCGCGTCCAGGGCCGCCGCAACGCCGATGTCATCGCGCTCAACGGTGTTGACCTCTCCCTGCCCGTCGGCAGCTTCACCGCTCTGGTCGGCGCCTCCGGCTGTGGCAAGTCCACCCTCCTGCAGTGCATCGCCGGGCTCGATGCCCCCACCGACGGCACCGTCCAGCTCCTCGGTACCCGGACGAGTTCGCTACGTCCCCGGCCCGCTGCCCGCTTCCGGGCTCGGCACGTCGGCTTCGTCTTCCAGGATGACAACCTCGTCACCTCCCTGTCCGCGCGCGACAACGTGTCCCTGCCCGGCCGCCTGCGTCGCAAACCCCTGAGCCGCAGCGCCGTCGACGATGCCCTCGAGCGTGTGGGTTTGAGCGAGCAGGCCCGCCACCTGCCTCATCAGATGAGTGGTGGTGAGCGTCAGCGTGTGGCCATCGCCCGCGTTCTGGCCTCCCGCCCCGACATCGTCTTCGCGGATGAGCCCACGGCCGCCCTCGACGTCGTCGCCGCCGCGACCGTTCTCGACTGGCTCGCCGAGCTCGCCGGAGGCCCCGGTGCTGTGCCTGGCGTCGTGCCCGCAGCTTCTGCCCCGAAGCCGGCCACCGTCCTCATGGTGACGCACGATGCCGCAGCCGCCGCCCGGGCTCAGCACGTCCTTGTCATGGACGCCGGCCTCCTCGTCGCCTCTCTCCCCGGGGGCGACCCCGCTGCCGTCTCCGACGCTGTCCTGTCCGCCCGCGGTGCCGGAGGTTCCCGATGATCCGCCTGCTCCTGTCCGACCTTCGCCGCCACGCCGGCTCCTGGGCGTGGACCGCTGTCGTCGCCGTCGTGGCCGCCTCTGCCATCGCCGGTCAGTTCCGGGTCGCCCATGGAGCCTTCGCCGCTGCGGAGGCTGCTGGAGACCCCATGATGATTGATGGGGCCGAATCCGTCTCAGGCATTATCATCATTGGGGTCGTCTTTGCTGCCGTGACTGTTCTGTCCTCTACCAGCAGCCTCGCGGTCTCCCAGCGTGAGCGCGACCACGGGCTGTGGAAGGCCCTGGGTATGAGCCCCTCCATGGTTCGCCTGGTCATCCAGGGCCAGCTCTTCGCCCTTGGGACGCTTGCCTCTCTTGTCGCGGTGCCGTTGAGCCTGCCCATCAGCCGGTTCATGATGCACCGGCTCATCTCCGACGGGGCCGCCCTGCCCGGCGCGGTGCCTCAGTGGAAACCCGCCGACCTCATCTGGACCGCGATCATCAGCGCCGGCACCCTCGTCATAGGTGGTCGAGCTGCCGCCAAACGGGCCTCACACACTCCAGAGGCCCTGCTCCTGCTCGGGTCGGGTGGGCAGAGAGCACAGTGGAGTGCGGGACGAGTCCTCAAGGGTCTCCTGCGGTTGTTCTGGGCTGCTGCCGCCGCGGCTGGGTGGGTCGCCGAGTTCCTCGTCATCCGCAGTGGGGAGAATCAGGACGTCTTCATGAGCCTTTTCGGCGGCGTCCTGTGTGGGTTGATGTTCGTGTGCCTCCTGTGCGGCTGGATCAGCCCGGCCCTGGAGCGCCTGCTCGCTGCTCTCATTCCGGATCCCGGTGTCGCCTGGCACGTCGCCGGACGCACCTGCGCCCTGGAGTCGCGCCGCTCGGCGGCCACCGTCCTGCCCTTCGTGGTGACGATCGGGCTGGTCGCCATCGCCTTCGGCCCGGCATCGGCCTCCTCCGAGATCACCGTCACGGGCTTCACCTCCGTGTTCGGGTTGCCCTTCCTCGTGTCCTGGACCGGGGGCGTGGCCGTCATCGCTATGAGCGCGGGCCGACGTCGCCGTGACGCCGCGCTTCTGCGCGCAGCCGGGGCCATGGAGCGCGATGTCCTGGCCATTGAGGTCCTCGAGGGAGTTCTCCATGCCGCCGCCGCGACCGTCCTCGGCCTGTTCGTCACCCTGTCCACGGCCGTTCTGGTGGCGGAGGCCATGCACAGGCCGCTGGCCAGCATCGTGGTGGGGTTCCCCTGGGCGACGCTGGGCCTCGTGTGCGCGGCGACCCTGGCGACCACCTGCCTGGCCGTCGTCGTCTCCGCCCGAGCCGGGGCACTTGCGGGCGAGCAGAGCCTGGGGCAGGTGCTGCGCGCCCGCGACTGACCTTCACCGCTGGCGTCGGAGTTGCCGCCGGAGTCGCGCTGCGGTGACTGCATGTGTCCAAATCGGATACAAAGGACGCTTCGCGTTCTTCGGGCCTGCAACAGAACCGCGGAATCATGCGGTTTCGTTTCGCCCGTTTCACTCCAGCCAAGTTCTTTGTATCCGATTTGGACATCGGGCCCGCTGTAGGTGCCGTTTCGGCCACCGCGCGCCGCCGCATCCCGATGCATACCCCGACCAAACCTGGGCCATACACCTAACGTCTCTCGCGCGGGTGGCGGGTCCGCCCGCAGGCCCCATCCCGTGCTGTGCGGCCAGGGACATTCCGCGCGGCTGGGTGCGGTCTGCTCCGGTCGGGGCATTCGACGCCGCCGGGGACTGGATTCCGGTCCCCGCACGCGTGAGATGCCCCCGGTGGGAAGGAAGAGTCCCCGGCCGTGCAGGATGTCCCCGTCGGTGGCCGGGCCAGGGCGCCACGCGCACGTCGGGCGGCCCACACGTGCCAGTTGGGCCCGGCGCGAAAGGGACGACATCGCGCCCGCCTGCGGGGCTAGGTTGCTGACACCGACCGCATCGAAGGAGAACTCATGGCCAACGGCTCCGCCCCCACCATCACTCTCAACAACGGCGTCGACATCCCGCAGATCGGCTACGGCGTCTTCCTGACCCCGCCGGAGGAGACCGAGCGGGCCGTGCTCGAGGCCTTCGAGGTCGGCTACCGCCACGTCGACACCGCCCAGGCCTACCGCAATGAGGAGGGCGTGGGCGCGGCCGTCGCCGCCAGCGGACTGCCCCGCGAGGACATCTTCCTGACCACCAAAGTGTGGATCTCCAACGCCGGGGAGGAGCGTGCCGCCCGCTCCATTGACGGCTCCCTGCGCCGCTTGGGCACCGACTACATCGACCTGCTGCTCGTCCACCAGCCCTTCGGCGACTACTACGGCACCTACCGCGCCATGGAGAAGGCCCTGGCCGCAGGCAAGGTCCGCGCCATTGGCGTCTCCAACTTCTTCCCCGACCGGTTCGTGGACCTGGCGCAGCACGTCGAGGTGCCGCCGGCCGTCAACCAGATGGAGACCCACGTCTTCAACCAGCAGGCCGACAACCGCGCTTGGTACACCAAGTACGGCACCGCCCTGGAGTCGTGGGGCCCGCTGGCCCAGGGCCGCAGCAACATCTTCACCCACCCGGTGCTCACCGCCGTCGGCGAGAAGCACGGCAAGACTGCCGCCCAGGTGGCCCTGCGCTACCTCATCCAGCTCGACATCATCGTCATCCCCAAGACGGTCCACCGCGAGCGCATGGTCACCAACCTCGACGTCACCGACTTCCAGCTCGACGACGCCGACATGCGGGCCATCGCCGCCCTCGACGAGGGGCAGGGCGTCGTCAACCACTACGACCCCGCCTTCCAGGAGCGCCTCGCCTCCTACACGGTCGAGGCGGACTGACCTCGGGCCGCTGGTGGCCGCATCTGGCTACCGGCGGCCGCATCCGGCGGGGACCTTTTCTCCCGGGCGGGGGCATCCTGCGCGTGCGGGGACGGGATTCCTGTCCCTGACGGCGTCGAACGTACCCGCCCGGAACGACACGCACCCGGCCGCGTCGAATGTCCCCGCCAGTGTTGGGGGTGCACTGAGAGACGGCGGTGGGCCGGGGCTGCCGGGAGACGGCGAGCGGGGCCGGGGCAGCCCCGACAGCGGGCGCCGGCGCGCGCCTCAGAGCCGGCGGGAGAACCGGGACTCGCTCTTCTCGGAGGTGCCCACGTACTCCAGCCAACGCTCGTAGTGGTCGAGGACGTCGTGGGCCACCTGGTCGGAGTTCCAGTCGACGACGTCGTAGCCCTGGCCGCCGCTGTGCGGGCGCACCTCAAGGCGCACCGTGAGGTCGTCGGCCTCGTGGACTGCGAAGCCGTAGGCGGGCACCGGCGTGACCACCATGCGCACCACGTAGCGGAAGGAGTCGATGGAGCTGGACTGCTCCTCGCCGCTGTCGGTGGCCGGGTGGGAGGAGACCACCAGGCTGGCGCGCCCCAGGAAGGTGCGCTCGTCGTCGGGGTCCTGCGCCTCGGGGCCCTCGACGAAGACTTCGGCGGAGACGTTCTCCTTGCGCAGCTCGGTGGCCACCGCCTCCAGAGCCGGCACGATGCGCCGCTCCATGGCGTTGCCGGCCTCGTCGGGGGAGACCGAGTTGAGGGTGTGCGTCAGGCGCTCGCGCCAGGGCGTCTGCTCCAGCCCCGCGGCCGAGCCGTTGAAGCCCAGGGCCCGGTTGCGGTCGGCCCGGCTCAGGGCCTGGTTGTAGGTGTCCTCGGTGCTCAGGGAGCGCCACAGGGTGTACATGATGAGGATGAGGACCCCGGAGAAGGGTAGCGCCATGACGATGGTGGCCTGCTGCAGGATGGGGATGCCGCCGGCCACGAGCATCGCGATGGTGAGGATCCCGGTCAGGGCTGCCCAGAAGATCCGCAGCCAGGCGGCGGCGTCCTGGCGCGCCGAGCGGATGCGGCTGGAGAGGTTGGCCATGACCAGGGCGCCGGAGTCGGCGCTGGTGACGTAGAAGAGGATCCCCACGAACAGCGCCAGGGCGATGAGGATCTTCTGGCCCGGCAGGTGCTCCAGGATCCAGTACAGCCCCTGCTCGGGGCGCTCCAGGGTGATGTCCCGGAACTCGCCGTTGCCGCGGATGACCAGGTCCAGGGCGTGGTTGCCGAAGATCGCCACCCACATGAGGATGTAGCTGAAGGGCAGCAGGAGGCTGCCGAGCACGAACTGCCGGATGGTGCGCCCGCGTGAGATGCGGGCCAGGAACATGCCCACGAAGGCCGCCCAGGCGATCCACCATGCCCAGAAGAACAGGGTCCAGGCGTTGAGCCAGTCCTCGGGGCGGTTGTAGGCGTAGGTCTCCAGCGTCAGCTGCGGGAAGCGGGTGAAGAAGTCGCCGATGGAGCCGATGAGCGCGTCGATGAGGAAGGCTGCGTCACCAGTGACGAGCACCCACAGGGCCAGGCCGATGGCCAGCAGCACGTTGATGGTGGACAGGACGCGCACGCCCCGGTCGACGCCGGAGACGGCCGAGACGGTGGCCATGATGACGGCCAGGGCGGTCAGCCCGATCTGGGTGGGGAAGCCCTGCGGCAGCCCGAACAGGATGTTGAGGGCCACGTTCAGCTGGACGACGCCGACCCCCAGCGAGGCCGCGATGCCGAAGACCCCGCCGACCAGGGCCGCGGCGTCGACGATGTCACCGATGACGCCCTCGGTGTGCCGCCCCAGCAGCGGGCGCAGGGTGGAGCGCAGCGTGAGGGTGTCGCGGCGTCGGTAGGCGAAGTAGGCCATGGCCAGGCCCACCAGGGCGTACAGGCCCCAGCCGGAGATGCCGTAGTGGAACAGGGACAGGACGATGGCCTCGCGGGCGCGGGCGGCCGGGGGGATGGCCTGGGCGTCGCCGGTGGGCGGGTGCACGTACTGGTCGACCGGCTCGGCGACGGCGAAGAACAGGATCTCGGTGCCGATGCCGGCGGCGAAGAGCATGGCCGTCCAGGCGAAGGTGGAGAAGTCGGGCGTCGAGTTGTCCGGGCCCAGGCGGATGCGCCCGAAGCGGGAGAAGGCCAGGCCCAGGATGAAGACGAGCGCAGCCGTGATGAGCAGGATGTAGAAGGAGCCGAACCAACGGCTCGTCCAGGTCACGGCCGCCCCGAAGGCGCTCTTGACGAGGTTGGGGGCGACGAGCGCGGCCAGAGCGACGATCGCGATGATGGTGGCCGACACGAAGAACACCACCGGGTTGAGGGGCTCCTTGCCGGGCAGCTTGCCGAGCAGGGCGCCGGGGAGGGACCCGCCGGGGAGCCGCAGCACTGAGAAGCGGTCCGACGACGGGGCCGGCCGGGTTGAGTCCTTGGAGGGGCCGTCTGGCGCGGACTCGCTCTCATCGCTCGATTCGGGGGACCGGCTCACCGACCTGCTCCGTTCTTCGTGGGGTCTTCGCGGGGGCTTCTATGGGATCGTGGCGGGGCTTGGGGTGCTGGCCCGGGGTGCGGCGCCGGGGCCGCCGGGGGCCGCGGGGGCAGGCGACTGTCCGAGCCCGGGCATGTCGTCGGGAGCCTATAACGAGATAATGAATTCGTGACGTCTTCACCTTCTTCTGCGCAGCCGCCGAGCCCGTTCAGCCCGGGCTCCGACGCCGGCGCGCCCGGCGGGTGGGCGGGCGTCGCCGCGGGGCGGGGTGGCGGCACGGTCATCAAGCCGACCCTCAGCCCGGCCGCCGGCCCGGTCATCGACGCCGCCATGCTGCGCGCCCTGGAACTGGCCCGGGCGGCTGGTGAGGCTGGGGAGGTGCCGGTGGGTGCCGTCGTGCTCTCGCCGGAGGGGGCGGTCCTGGCCGAGGCCGCCAACGCCCGCGAGGCCGAGCACGACCCGACGGCGCACGCCGAGATTCGCGCCCTGCGTGCCGCCGGCGCCGCTCTGGGCGACTCCCACCTGGACGGCTGCACCCTCGTGGTCACCCTCGAGCCGTGCACCATGTGCGCCGGCGCCATTGTCCTGGCCCGGGTGGCCCGACTTGTCCTGGGGGCCTGGGAGCCGAGGACCGGGGCCTGCGGCTCGGTGCGCGACGTCGTGCGCGACACCCGCGCCAACCACCAGGTTGAGGTGCGCGCCGGCCTGCGCGCCCAGGAGTCCCAGGACCTCCTGACCGCCTTCTTCGCCGACCGCCGCTGACGGGGCCCCGCCGGCTGGGCCTGCCGGGCTCGGTGGGGTCGCTGGGCCGGCCGGGAGCGACGTCGGTCGTGACTGATACCGCAGGACGTCGCGTTGGGGAGCGGGGCAACGTCCGTGTAACCTCGTGGGCGAGGTAGCGTGTCCGAGCGGCCGAAGGTGCAGATCTCGAAAGTCTGTGTGGTTCATAGCCACCCTGGGTTCGAATCCCAGCGCTACCGCCACCACGGGAAAGGCCCGTCGCCGCAACGAAAAGTCGCGGTGACGGGCCTTCCTAGTTCCCGGCCGATCACACCGCCACGGGCCGAATTGCCCACATATTGCCCACAATCTCCGACGTCGTGGCGCTACCCAAAGCATCAAGAGCACCGGCCACGGCGTCCAGGTCATCAGGGAACAGGTCTGCGTAGACGTCGAGCGTCATCGCCGCCGACCGGTGCCCCAACATCGTCTGAACCGCCTTCACGTTCGCACCCGAGCTGATCGCCAACGACGCCGCCGTGTGCCGCAGATCGTGCAGCGTCAGAGCCCCGAAGTCCCTGGCCCCCTCCTCAAGCACCAGCGCCGGCCCCTCCAGCCCCTCAGCGGCCTCCAGCGCCTCCCACGTCGCCACGTCCACCGCACCCGTGGCCGCCAGCCCGTGACGGGCCTGCCAGGCCCTCACAGCCGCTACCGTCGCCTCCCCGTAGACAGGCCCCCGCGCACTCGTGGCCACGCCCACCGCAGCCTGCACACGCTCCACAGCGGTACCCGCGAGCGCCCGGGCGGGCGCCAAGAACCGCCGACGGATGTAGTTGCCCCGCAGAGGCCCGCCCAGGGGCGAGGAGAAGGCCTCACGATCCGGTGCCTTCCCCGCCAGCTGCGCCCCAACCACCGGCGCCAGGAACGCCGGGAACGGCACCGACCTGATTCCCTGCGCCGTCTTAGGCGTCCCCTCCACAAGCCGCCCGGCCACCTCCGACACCGTCCTACGCACCGTCAGCCGCCTCCGCAGCACGTCGACGTCCTCCACGCGCAAGCCGGCCAGCTCACCGAACCGCAGCCCCGTCCACCCCAGGACCAGGAACACCGGCCCCAGCTCCCCGGCGCACACGGCCAACCGCGCCAGCTGCTCGACGTCGAGGTACGTCCGACGACGCCGCACCACCTTCGGCAGGCGCACACCGGCAGCCGGGTTCACGACGATCTGCCGATCCGTCACCGCATCCTGCAAGATCTTCCGCAGCGCCCCATGCGCCGCCTGCACTGTCGACGACCCCGCCCCGCCGGCCACGAGCTCACTGACCCACGCCTGCACCGCCGAGGCCCGCACATCACCCACGGCCACACCACCCCAGCGCGGCAGCACGTGCACCCGCACCGCAGACTCATCCATCACCGCCGTCTTCGGCTTGACCACGCCACGCCTCCGCTCAAGCCACGGCCCGGACAGGTCACCGACCGTCACCCGCCCCGCGCTCGCGGGCACGTAGGCCCCCATGGACTTGGATACCTCGACGGACGCCGCGAAGGCCGCCGCGTCCGCCTTCCTCCTGAAACCGCGCTTGTCGGTCTGACGGCGCTCCGGAGTGCGGTAGCGCACCCTCCACCGCTTCTCGCCCTTCGCTGTCCTGTACGCCTCTATGGTCGCCACTGTCGGCCCTTCCTGACTGCCCCACCAGCTTCGTCAGCCGCCTACTGGGGTGGCCGTCGTGCGGTAGGGGATGCGGGGTGCCCGGGACTGCGCCGGGGCACCTTCCGGGCCTGGCGGCGTGCGCCGTAGTCCCGGGCCGTGGCGGGGGACCGACCACCCGCCTCCGGCGCTGTGAGGCAGCCGCCGGCCACCTCACCCGAGAGGACCGCCCGTGGCCACGCCCCCATGCCTGTAGCGGGGCCGGCGGCCGACGGTGGGCCTCTCACGGAGACGTGCGAGCACGCCCCCACTAGCAGGACGCGCACGACACGCCCCACCACCCGCAGCGGGAGCCCACAACCCAGTTCACCCCGCCAGCAGGACTCACATGTTCAAGATGTCCTCACCGGTCAGAGGGGCGTTACCCGCCCTCTCTTCGGCCCACAGTTCAGAAACACTGGTTGCTGCTACTTCGGCGGCGCTTCGGAGTGTGTAAGAGGCTAGCGCTGCGCTCGCATCCTCAGGATCTAGGTCGCCAAGGGTTTCGGCATCCTCGGCATCAAGGTCTGCTACCTCTGTTCGCGCAGTTGCGAAGTCGGCAAGCCTCCACCCCAGCTCTTCGTGCGCCCGTTTGAGGTCTCGGATCGCTGCGCGAGCCGTGTAAGGACCACCGACTCCGCGCAGGAGTAGGTCGACGGTCACTCCTAGTGCCACAGCCAAAGTTGGGAGCTCTGAAGCACGTAAGGCCCGCTCCCCGTGCTCGATGTTCCACACCGTGGTCTGGGTCCACGCCATGCCATCAGTCGAGGACACACGTTCAGCCAAAGCCGACTGTGACAGTCCTGCTTCCGCTCGCGCGCGAGCAACAAGCGCGCCGATGCGTTCGTCATCCACCTTAGCCACCCTGCAATCGTAACTGTTGACTGCAATACCGCATAGACAACACGATATCAATGTTAGAGCAACACGAAAAACGTGTTAGTATGACACTGATCTCGAATCAGGTCATTCGATATGGAGGTTGCCATGCCTGATCCCGCTGCCCCGCTGTCCGGCCTGTCGGGCACCCTGTCACCCAAGGAAGCCGCCGACTACCTCGGCTACGCACCCCAGACACTCGCCGGCTGGCGCTTCCAGGGCCGAGGCCCCCGCTACCTCAAGCTCGGAGGCGGCAAACGCGGCAAGATCCGCTACCGCCTCGAGGACCTCGACAACTACCTCGCCGAGTGCGTCACCGACCCCGCCAGCGTCCTGGCCGACGCCTGACCCGACAGGCGCACCACGATGACCACCGGCACCACCCCCGCGCTCGCGGCCCCAACCGCACCAACACCGGCCGACCTCGCCCCAGCCGTCAACCCCGTCGATGCGCGTACGGCTCTGGCACTTCTGGGCCTGACCAACGCCTACGAGCTCGACACCCCCGCCCTCAACGCCGCAGCCGCCCGCGCCCTCGAGGCCGCCCGAGGCTGCGACCTGACCACCGCCGAGGCCGCCCGCATCATGCGCACCAACCGCCAAGCCGTAGAAGCCATGTGCCGCACCGGGCTCCTCCCTGCCTACCAGCTGCCCGACAACGGCCACTGGCGGATCCGCCGCACCGGCTTCGACACCATCCGCGCCCGCCTCAACCACGGCCGCACAGCACCAGAACCCACCACCGCAGCCGTCCCGCGCTCGCACCGCAGCCGAAGCCGCAGCAGGACAACCAACAAGACGACCCCCGCGCCAGTCAGCAACGCGGGGGCCTGACCCAAGCCAGTAGATCGGATCACCACAATGCTACCCCCAACCACCTGCACCCCCGCCAGCACACCCAGCTACTCCCACCCCGAAGGCGCCCGCCCGGACGTCCTCGCCGGTTCAGGACGACTCGACTCGCCCGTGGCCACGACAAGCTCCGTGACCACGAACGACGACCACGGCCGCGGACGATGGGGCAACCCCGACGACGCCGAGCCCACGCCAACGGCTTCATCCCCCACCGGCCACCTGCCGTGGTGCCACCCCACCGCCTGCCTCCCCGGCCAGCACATCGCCGACCTCGGCCCCGTCCCCGGCACCGGCGTCAACACACCCGTGAGAATCACCGCGATCTGCAACCTCGACGCCCCCGTCCTCGTGATCCCCGACGTCGTCATCGACTCACCCGAGGCAGCCCAGCACCTACGCACAGCCCTGGATACCTACACCCGTGCCCTCGAGGCCTACCAGACCGCAGGGACGTGGACACCACGATGACCCTCACCACCCCCGCGCTCGCGGCCCCAACCGCGAGCAGCAGGGCTGAACACTCCGGCCCGACGGCCGGCACCCACGGAGTTCCCAACCACCCCATCCCCACCCGCCTTGGAGAACCCCTCAACCCGCACCAGGAGGCAACCCCTATGAGCCTGCACTACTACGCCACCCCCACCACCGCCTGCCCCACCGTCGACAGCATGGCCACGCTCGACGCCCTCGGCATCAAGTTCGGCGTGCGCCAGCAGAGCACCGAGTACTTCCTCGACGAGCTCCCCAACCACAAGCAGCGAGCGCTCCGTGACGTCGCCACCATCCACATCCAGCACGGCCACGCAGTCCTCCTGCGCGTCGCCCCCGACCTACTGATCTCCGACCTGCCCGCCATCGCCGTATGCGCCTTCGACGTCGCCGCCCACGCCGACCAGTGGACGACAGTCGCCATGCAGTGCCCACACCTAGACCACCAGGACTGCCAGGTCATCGGTGTCGCCATCCCAGCTACCGCCCGCCTCGACGAAGAGCTCGAAGCACTCACCGCCGCCACGCAGCCAGCAGCGACCACCCACCAGGAGATGGCGACCTTATGAGACGCCGCAGACCAGCCCCCGCCCCATGGGAGGACGTACCCATGTTCGACCTCCCCACAGCCGCTCCACGGCCACCAGCCACCGCAGGCCCCACCACTCTCCGCCCCACATGCCACGTGGTCGCGCCGGCCGTCGGCCTGACCGTCGACACCACCACCCGTGACGACCTTGCCCACGCCCTGGCAACGCCCGCCATCACCATCGAGCGGGACACCCAGCCCATCCGCTACGTCGAGGACGACAACGCCCCCGAAGGCATCCGCCGCCGCATCGGCACCATCAACCTCCACACCGCAGACCGCATCGAGGCACTCGCCGCCGCCGACCTACCCGCCGACGAGCTCCCACGAATAGCCACAGCCGCACTCCATACCCTCACCCACGGCGCCCCTACCTTCACCACAACCCCGGCCACCATCGCCGTCTACGCCCCCATCCTCATGCCCGACGACCCTCGAGACCTCGAGGAGCACGACGCATGACCACCACCCCCGCGCTCGCGGCCCTGCCGATGGGGCCTGCTGCGGTAGCCGCCAGTGGCCGCCGCAGTTCCGGCAGGAACCTTGCGATCGCTGCGAGCAAGTGGGAGTGGCTGGACGCCGTCGAGGCGCCCACAAGCCCGCTGGAGCCCTCCGCCCGGCACGTCGCGTGCGTCCTGGCTCGCCGAGCCGGCGACGTGCGCGACGCCTGGGCGCCCCAGCAGCGCCTCGCCGAAGCCACCGGGATGAGCCGGCGCAACGTACGGCGAGCGATGGGCCGGCTCGAGGCCACCGGATTCCTCGCCCTCACCGCCAAGGCCTCCCAGCACCGCGCACCCCGCTACACCCTCACCATCCCACCCGTTATCGGTGCCAGTGCCGATGACGTCCAGGTCCTCACCGCCAGTGGTGAGACCATCCCCATCGGTGCCAGTACCGATCGCCCCGAGGACACCACAACAGCGTCTCCGACCACCACGAGCCCTGTGGATAACCACGCCAGAGAGGACACCATGTCCTCCCTGAACCCAGCGGCGCTTGTGGATAACCCCACCCAGGGCGGACACCATGTCCCCTCTGAGTGCTCCAGGGAGGACAAATCTGCACTCCAGGGAGGACACCATGTCCTCCGATCAGACCAAGATCAAACAATCCCCCTCCCCCCTACCCCCCTCAACCAACCGGAGCGCGGGCACGAGCTCGACGACGGCGGGCGGGAGGAGAGCACCTCAACGGCCGCCGGCTCCGCCGGGGCCGCGAGCGCGGGGGATCCGGGCGAGAGTCGGGACGCCGTCGACGTCGTCCGTCGCCATCGGTGCGCTATCGGGCTGCGCGTCGACGTGGCGATGCTGGTGGCTCCGCTCACCGCTCGGGGATGGCGTGCCCGGGACATCCAGCTGCTCCTGAGTGACCTGCCACCCGACGCCGGTCCTGGGCTGCTGGTGCGCGCGCTACGGGCCGCCGTGGCCACGCCGCCACCGTCCCGCAACCGCAGCCCGGACCGGTACTGCCCGACCCATGACCGCCCCCTGACCCGCAGCGGCGTGTGCCCCGCTTGCCGGGCCGATGAGATCGCCGCCGTGGCCACGCCACCCCGACGCGCACCTGCCCGAGCTCTCGCCCGGGCCTGACCAACAACACCAGGAAGGAACCCCCACCGTGCGACCCAACACCCCTGCCTTCACCCACCTTCGAGACGCCATAGACGACCTCACCGGCGGCACCCACCGCCATCAGCTCGACGTCCTCGCAGCCACGGGCTGCGCCGGCCTCACACTCATCTCCGAGGCCCCAGCCGTGGCCACGCTCGCCGCCGACCTGGCCGACCTCGACCCCGCCGACAGGCGCCGGCTACGCACGGAGATGCTCGACGCCCTCACCGCCACCCGGAACGAGCGCGTCAAGGCCGCAGCAGAGTTCGACGCCCTGGCCTCCCTGGGCGCCGAGGCCCTCGCCAACGCCGCCTCCGCCAGCGCCCCAGACGGCTTCAGCACGGCCGCAGCAATGTGGGCCGCCGGCACCGCGGCCCGCCCCGCCGTCACCGAGCAGGACGCCACGACGGCGCTGCTCGACGTCACCACCAAGTAGGTGCCGGCTCCCCGGACCATGCCGGGGACCGACACCGTCCGATCCCACACAACCCCGCTGCCCGTACCGCAGCACGGCTGAAAGGAAACACACCATGACACCACCGCCCACACTCCGATTCACTCAGCGGCACCTGGAAGAGATCGCCGCAGACATCAGACGCCCCACCACCACCGACCTGCTCGCAAGCGGAGACGAAGCCGTCACCGACTACGCCCGCCAGGTGAGCCGCGCCCTCCTCGCAGAGGGTTACACGGCCAAGGACGTCAATGCCGCCAACAACCGCATCTTCTCGGCCTACTCCGGAGCGGTGCAGGTTGCCAAGCGCCTCACGTCCCCGAACACCACCGCCACGGCCTCTGACCTAGCCGCGGCCATGCCAACCCTGTGAGGAGAACCATGCAGCGCAACAGCACCGCCATCGACCGCCAGAACATCTCCGTGCTCCCCACCGACGAACGGATCTTCCCGGCTGACGTCGTCGCCCTGGCCAGGAAGATCGACGCCCTCGAGATCCAGTGGGAGGAGACCCACGTCGCCGCCAGCAAGGAGGCGTGTGAACAGAACCTGAAGAGCGCCGAGCTCCTTGACGCCCAAGCCCTCAAGAACAAGATCCTGGCCGGCGATACCGAGGGACTCGACGCCACCCCGAATGTGGACCGGGCCCACCGGGAGAACCACGCCGCCTCCATTACCGCCACCGCCACCCACGCCGCCCTCGAGGAGAGCTACCGCCGCCTCTGCGACCTGATGATCGAGCACGCCGACAAGATCATCGCCAACGCAAGAGCTGAGTTCCAGTCCGCAGCCGATGCGTATCAGGAAGCTCTGAACTCGGCAGAGACGCAGTGCAGGAACGCTGCTGCGCAGTTCGACGCCAACGTCGGGCTGCCCCGTCTCATCACGGCGCTTCAAACCCGGAACAGGGCCATGGGATTCGTCCCCGAGCAGATCGCGGTTCCCGAGCTCGACCTGTCCAAGCAACACGCCCTGCTCGAGCGCCAGCGCACACTCATACGGGTGCGCGAGGATCTGCCTGCCTACACCGGCGTCCAGCACGGACATAACGGGATCGACTTGCCCGTGAACGTCCTGGTCAAAGAGCCAGCCTTCTCCGAATCCGGCCAGAGCCTCGTGCCCAACGGCGGCAGGATCACCATGGACGACGGCGTCGAGCTCACCGTCGAGCGGTTGCAAGAGATCAAGAGCGCTTGGCGCGACCTCGAACAGATCTACCGCTGACACCACCGCGCGCCATCTCGCTCGTAACCGTCGCACAGACGTTCGACTCGAGGAAGTGGGCGGGGTGGGGACCCCGTACCCCACCCCGCCCCACTACCGTGAGATGCTGTTGTTTTTTCTGTGTACGGGTCTGGCAATCTCCAGACTTGGACTTTTGCCTGTGATGCTGCGGAAAACTGGAGGTGCTTCCGTGTGGTCGGGAAGTGGGGTGGTGGTCAGTTCGCGCTCTTCGCGATTCCTCGGAAACGGATAATCCCTTGGAATCACTGAGGAAGGGGCTGAGGGGGAATCCCGTCTTGCGGCGCCGGAGCGGATGATGAGGTCTCTCCGGATTCGACGGAGTCGTGGTCAGTTTCCGTGACATCCTGAGTCCCGTTGCCTGTGCTCTCTCCCGCGCTGCTCTGCTTGGTGCCGTCCTGGCCGTGCTCGTCCGACTCGAGGTGTTGAGAGTCATCCGACTCACGAAGCTGTTGCATGCTGCGACGAAGCATCGCGTTGAAGAGTCCCCTGGCGGCCGCTCGCGTGGCAGATCGTTCCTCCTGATACTGCCCAAGCTGATTCGCCCACCTGATGCGTATACGGCCGTCGGGACCCACGCGAGCGAGATACTCATCGCTCCTGACGGGGGCCCAGAACACGCCGTCCCCGCCAGCCTCAATCACCCGCATCGTGCCTGGTGCGAACGGCGGGAAGCGGTCGTTAGTGTCGTCGTCATCGAAGCGGATGCTTACCGAGACTGCCGGGCCGGAGCCGTAGTTGTGCACCACGACCTGCACTCCGGTGTCTCCAGGGGCGAAGGTCTTCACAACAAGGATTGGCGCTTGCAGCTTGAGGTTGTCTGCATGCACCTTCGCTGCGAGCCGGTTCGCCTCAGCCGCAGCACCGCTTGCTTCCTCGGCGGTCCTGTTCGCCGTACGTGCAGTGATGATGCTCCACAACGACAAGCCGATGCCGCCAAGGCCCACGACCAGCGCCACAACGACTCCGGCGGCAGCCCAGAACGTCTCGTCCACGCCAAGAGCATAGACCGTGCCCACATATTGCCCACAACTCTCGCCAACTACTCGCAGTTACCTAGTGCTTCGCTGTAGCAGAAACGTTGAGATAGTGCCGAAAAGCGAAAGGGGTGGACCGTGCTGCAACCCTCTGCTACTACGTGGTTCATAGCCACCCTGGGTTCGAATCCCAGCGCTACCGCCACGGGAGGGCCCGCCGAGCAGCCAGGAGCTGTACGGCGGGCCCTTCGCGTTGCCGGTTGCGGCGCTGCCCGTGTTGATGGCCGGTGGCTGCTCGACGTCGTGAGACGCCTGTACTGCACGAGGGCCGGGGTCACTGGGGGAGGGGCGGGTGTACTCCACGGGGGTCGGGGGCTCGTCCAGTACGCACAACCCCCGGCCAGTAGATCCTCACCCTCGTGGAGTCGCCGCCTCATGCGGCCCGTTGCCGCTCGCTGCGGCCCCGTGCCCCGACCCGGCCGCCGGAGCTCTTGGTCCCTCATGTATTCGACGTCGGGCCGTACTCTTGGCCTATGAGTCGCCGTCCCCACGAATCCCGAACCCTGTCCCGTTCCCGCATTCAGGCCCCGCACCCCCACGCCTCCGAGATCGCGCCGCGTGCGGCCGCTGACCTCTATTCGCTCCTGTGCGACGCCATGGTCGCCGCTGATACCAAGGCGATTGATGCCCTGCTCACCGACTACTGCGTCCTGACCCACATGACCGGCTACCCCCAGCCCAAGGTCGAGTGGCTCGGCGACATCGCCAACGGCGCCATGCGCTACCACGACCACGAGGTGGTCTCCGTCCAGCCCGACACCATCGCCGGCTTCCCGGTGGTGCGCGGCCGCACCCGCACCACGGCCACCCTGTGGGGTGGGCGCGGCACCTGGAACCTCCAGATCGTCGGATACGTGGTGCCCGACGCCGACCCCGACACCGAGCGCAACCCCACCGGCTTCCGCTTCAGCCGCCTGGACGCCTCCACCTGGTGAGGCCCCTGCCCGGCTGGTTGCCCTCCGGGCTGGTGAGCCGGCCGGGGCGGTTCGTGAACGGCCCCGGGGTCGGGGCCCTTCGGCGGGCCCCAGTGGTGCTGGCAGGACTGACAGGACCGGTAGCCCCGGTCCGCCGCGGTACTCGTTTCCCGTTGCGGCACTCGTCGCCCACCGTCCCCGGACGGCCCGGGGTGAGCTTCGCCCCCGCCTACCGACGCCGTCCAGTCCCCCTCGTGGCGGGCGCGTTCCACGGGTCCTCCGGCCAGGCGTGCTTGGGGTAGCGGCCCCGCATCTCGGCGCGGACCTGCGGGTAGCCCTGCTCCCAGAAGGAGGCCAGGTCGTCGGTGACCGCCACCGGCCGGCGCGCCGGAGAGAGCAGGTGCAGCAGCACCGCCACCCGGCCCTCCACGATCCGCGGCGTGGCCTCCCAGCCGAAGCACTCCTGGACCCGCACCGCCAGCACCGGCCGACCCACCTGCCCGGCTTCGGCCGGGCCTGCTGAACCCACCGAGCCAGCTGTCCCGGCCGCCCTGCCGGCCACCCCCGTGTAGTCCACCCGCACCTGTGAGCCGGAGGGGACCTCGATGCGTTCGGGCACCAGCTCGTCCAGGCGTGCCGCCTGCGGCCACGGCAGCAGCGCCCGCAGCGCCTGGGCCACGTCCAGCTGCTCCAGGCTGAAACGGCGACTCCCCGGGCCCGACGCCGCCGACTCACCGGGCCTACCCGACCCGCCTGACCCTCCGGCCTGCCCGGCCAGGCTCGTCACCGTCGGGGCCAGCCACTCCTCGGCCCGCTCCACCAGGGCCGCACCACTCACATCCGGCCAGGGCTCGCCCAGGTGCTCGTGCAGCAGGGCCAGGCGGGCGCGCAGGCCGAGGGCCTCCTCATCCCAGGGCAGCACGGCCAGGCCGGCATCGGCCCCGGCGGCGCGCACCCGTGCGACGACGGCCTCCGCCACCTGCGCCGGACCCGGCGGCGGCCCCGGGGTGGTGGTGAGCGTGATGGCCCCCAGGCGGCGCAGGCGCTCCGTGCGCAGGCGTCCGCCCTCCCAGATGGTGCGCTCCTCCTCGGTCAGCCAGGCCCCGGCCAGCTCCAGGGCCGTCTGCTCATCGAGGGGAGCCGAGGCCCGGATGAGTGCGTCGCCGCGCCCACTGGTCAGGTCCACGCCCGCCACCGCCAGCCACTCGGACTCCGCCAGCGCCGAGCCCGCCGGCAGGCGCAGCCCGGTCCCGGCGACGCTCGCGTAGTGCGCCTCCTTGCCCGCCTGCGGGGCCGGCCCCCGACGTCGCGCGATCCACTGCGGCTGCGCCGTCCCGGCCACCAGTGCCACCGCCGACTCCAGGTCGTGCGCCCCGGCGCCCTCGCTGCTCCCGGGAGCATCCCCGCCGACGCCTCCGGGCCGGCCCGCATCCTCCCGGCCCGTGGCCGGCGAGCCGGAGATCCCCAACGCGTCAGGTGCCTGCGGTCCACTGCTCGCGGCGGCCGGATCCTCGGGCCGTCCGGGAGTCTCCCGGTCTCGGCCCGTGCCCGGCGAACCGGCTGCCTCTGTTGCGCCCGGAGCCTGTGGTCCACTGCTCGCGGAGCCCGGGTCCTCGGGGGCCCCGGACTGCTCTGAGGTGGCGCGCCGGCAGGCCTGCTCCAGTCGGCGTGCCTCCGCCTTCCACGCCCCCGACCCGGCACCGCCACCGCGCACCTGTCGGGCCAGGGCTGTCAGGTCCCCGCCGGGCGCGCGCAGGTCGGCGGTCAGCAGCGCCGTCGCCCGCGCCGCCCGCCGCGCCCCCAGGACCGGCGTCGTCGCCAGCAGGGCCCGCGCCTCACGCACGCCCGCGGGCAGCCCGGCCACCGCCCGCCCCAGGGGCGTCACGCCATCGGCGCCGGCCAGGCCCAGGTGCTCCAACGCTTCCCGTGCTGCCGCCAGCGCCGCAGCCGGCGGCTCATCGACCCAGGCCAGTCCCGCGCCGTCGGGAACTCCCCACACGGCCAGCTCCAGGGCCGCACCGGTGAGGTCGGCCGAGAGGATCTCCGGGGTTGGAGCCAGCGGCGAGCGCGCCCAGTCCGTGGGCGAGCAGCAGCGGTAGACGACGCCGGGCCCCTCGCGCCCCGCCCGCCCGGCCCGCTGCACCCCGGCCGCCCGCGAGACCCCCACCGTCACCAGGCCGCTCATGGAGCGGGCCACGTCCAGGCGCGGCTCGCGCGCCAGCGTGGAGTCCACCACCACCCGCACCCCGGGCACCGTCAGCGAGGACTCGGCCACGTTCGTGGCCACCACGACGCGCCGCCGCCCCGCCGGGCTCGGGGCCAGGGCCGCATCCTGGGCGCTCGCGGGCAGGCGACCGTGCAGCGGCAGGACGTCCACGCCCTCGGGAGCCGCACCGCGCAGACGGGAGACGACGTCGTCGACTTCGCGGGCCCCGGGCAGGAAGACCAGCATGTCACCGGAGCGTTCGTCCAGGGCCCGCTCCACGGTGGCGGCGATGTGGGCGAGGAACTCCCGCGGCACCCCGCGCGGCCCCAGGCGACCGGTGCGCTCCGGCGGCGCCCACACCTCCTCAAGGGGGTGGAGGCGCCCGGGCACCTCCACCAGTGGGGCGGCACCGCCCGAGGAACTGCCCGACGAGCCGCCCAGGATGCGGCGCAGGCGGTCGGCGTCGAGCGTGGCGGACATGGCCACGAGGGTGAGGTCCTCGCGCAGGGCGGCGCGCGCGTCCGCCAGGAGGGCCAGGAGCAGGTCGCTGTCCAAGGAGCGCTCGTGGACCTCATCGAGGATGACGGCGTCGACGCCGCTCAGCTCCGGGTCCCGCTGGAGACGGCGCAGGAGGAGCCCGGCGGTGACGACCTCGATCCGCGTGTCCGGGCCGGCGCGCCGCTCCCCGCGCACCGCGTATCCGACGATGCCGCCGACCTCCTCTCCCAGGAGGTCGGCCAGGTGGCGGGCGGCCGCGCGGGCGGCGATGCGTCGCGGCTGGGTGACGACGACGCGGCCCGGCCGGCGTTCCTGGGCGCGCCCCGGGGTGCCGGCAGGGACGTCGGTAAGGACGTCGGCCAGAAGCGGCGGGACGAGCGTCGTCTTACCGGTGCCGGGTGGGGCGGTGAGGACCAGGCAGGCGCCGGCGTCGTTGGAGGCGGAAAGGCTGGGGCAGAGGAGCTCCCGCAGCTCGGGCAGCACCTCGACCACAGGCAGGTCCGGCGGCGAGGCGAGCAGCGCCCTGATGGGGTCGGTCTGCGGGGGCTGCGTGTGGCCCTGCGGCCCGGTGCGAGTCATGCCCCGATTGTGCCCGGTGGGGGAGTGGACGGGGCAGACGTCGGATCGGGGGAGGGGGCTGCGCAGCAGGTGGCCCCCGGGCAGTGGAGGACCGGAGGCGCAGTGGGGGGATAGGGACGAGGGGAGACGCGCAGGAGCCGGCGGCTACCGGATGCTCATGAGGATGTCTCGGGCCTGCAGGGCGTCGGCGAGCTTCTCGGCGTACTCGGCGTGCGTCTTGACGGCCTTGCGCATGCCCAGGGCGCCGCCGATGATGGCCGACCCCGTCGAGGACAGGTAGCGCACCAGGGTCTCACCGTGCGGGCCGGTCCCGAACTGAAGGTTCTGCGAAAGATAGAAGTTGCTGCCCATGAGTGCGCCGAAGGCGATGGACATGCCCTTCTTGCCGCGGGTGATCTGGAGGGTATCGGTGGAGAAGGGCGCGACGGTCCAGCCCTCCTGAGTGAAGAACTCGGTAACGATTGATCGAACTTGATCGATTGGTGCATTAATGGTGTACGTGCGCTCAGCCATGGTGGGATGCTAAGCGATACTCCTTTGTTCTTGCACATTGTGTGCAATAACGTTTGCGTGAAGGTGGCGCGCTGCTAGCCTGCGTGCGCCCGGTGCACCGCCTGGCTCGCAAGCAGATCGACAAAATCTTCAGAATCGACCCGGAGCCGCGTCGATTCTGAATTTTTTGTTGATGAGTTCGTATGGGGTGGGGTGTCAGGGGGACCCGGACTCTTCGAGTGAAGCACGCTTGACATGGTCGGCCCTGTCAAGCACACTAGACATGTCAAGCAAACATGACACCCTCTCTCGGGGTGATTGGCTAATCAAGGGATGATCGCCATGCTCTCCGCCGTCTCCGCTCCTTCTGTCCTGGCCGCCACGTCGTCGACCTCCTCCGCTGTCACCTTCGTTGCCGGGGTGGTCGGTGGCATCGTCGCCGGGATCGTCCTCTACCTGCTCGTCTACCGGTACTCGGCTCGCCATCTGCCCGAGGTCCGTGCCGAGGAGGCGTCCGAGCTCCTCAAGAAGCTCGGACAGCAGCAAACCAGTTTCGTCTGCGCCCTCCCCACCGGCATCATGGTGAGCTTCGTGTTCCCGGCGACCAGTCATCTCTCGGCCGGACCACTTCCGCTGGTCGTTCACCTCATGGGCGCCGCCATGATCGGTGTCTCCATCGTCGGTGTCGCGTGGCTGTCCCCGCGACTGCGTGCCGTCCGGAACGCGGCTGCGGCGTGAGCCGGTTGTCTCGCCGCGCCCCGGGCGGTGAAGACCGTGGATAACGACGTGCGCAGCCTGCGCGAGGCTCGTGGTCTCACCCAGGCCCAGTTCGGAGTCGCCCTGGGTGTCTCCAGACAGAGCATCAACTCCATCGAGAAGGGCAAGTACGACCCCTCCCTTCCCTTGGCCATCGCCATCGCCCGCTACTTCGAGACCACTGTTGAGGAGATCTTCCATGTCTGAGTCAGAGCCCACGCCGCTCACGCCGCCCACGCCCACCCCTTCCTCCGCTGCGGCCGCCGGTTCGTCCTCCTCCGACTCGACGCCGAGTGCTCGGGCGGGCCTGAAGGACGCCAAGCCGCGGCCGCCCGTCGTCGGGCGCATGGTCTACGTTGTCGCCGTCGTGACCCTTCTGTGGGTGGCGGCGTTGACGATCCCGATGTCCAACGGCTTTCTCTATGGTGGCGCCAGTGGAGCGTCAGCCATGATGCTCGTCTACGTCGCCCTGATCGTCGCCAAGAGGCGCGGATACGAGACCTTCGTTGTCCGTGAGCTTGAGAAGCGGGGGGACGAGCGGGACAGGGCCGCCTCGCAGCGGGCCTGGGCGCTCACTGGCGTCGTCGGGCTCGTCGGCAATGTTGTCGTTTGCACTGTGGGTGCCTTCGGAGGGTCGATGAAGCTGGGTATTGTTGTCGTCCTGTGGCTGCAGCTGGTCAGTTTCATCGGAGGAAGCATCTACTTCAACCGCACGATGTAGATCGTGGAGGTGCGCCCGAGCCTGCCGCCCGCTCGGTGCACCGCCTGGCCCGCACACAGATCGACAAAATCTTCATAATCGACCCGGAGCCGCGTCGATTCTGAAGTTTTGGTTGGTGAGCGTGGGATGGGTGCGGGCGGCGACCACCGGCGTCTTCGCGTAGACTTCGCTCCACCCTGACCGGCGCCCCGCGCCGGCCATCGTTCCCTGTCCCACCGCCCGCCCCGGGCGCACCCGAGGAGAATCCATGGTCCAGCAGTCCGCCCCACCAGGAATCTGGGACGAGGACCCCGACGGCGCCTCCATCCTCCTGGCCACGGGCCGCGCCCGCCACGACCTCCTTGTCGTCGCCGAGCCCGCCTTCCTGCGCGACCTCGACCAGGCCTGGGGGCGTCCGTCGGCGCGAGTGCGCCTGTCCTTCCTGCCCGGTGTTGAGGCCCCCAGCGCCCCCGGTCACGAGGACGCGCTCGTGTCCTACGAGCGCGGTGGACTCGGTGTCCTCGTCGCCCGTGGTCGCACCAGCATGTACGAGGGTGGGGCCGCGCGCGGTGCGACGGCGCTGGCCCGGATCGCCAGCGGGGCCCGCCTGCGCGCCGCCCTGCTCGTCACCCGCGCCACCCCGCTGCGCGGCTCCGGTGATGTGGCCGGCGGCTCGGCGCCGGGACAGGTGCGCGTCGTCGCCGACCACCTCAATGTCTCGGGTGGTTCCCTCTTCCCGGCCCCCGGCATGGTCTCGGCAGGCTGGGACGCGACGCTCACCGAGCGCCTGGGGAGCCTGCGCGGCGTGAGCGGCAGCTCCGTTGTCGCCCTCGTGCCCGGGCCACTGCGCCCGAGCCCGGCCGAGTCTCGCGCTCTGGTCTCCTTGGGCGCCGACGCCGCCGTGACCGACTCCGTGGCCGAAGCCATGGTCCTGGCCTCGAGGGGAGTGGCGGTCTCCGCCCTGACCTACCTCGATGCCCCGGCCGCCGGTGGGAACCTCGGGCGGGCGCAGCTCTCCTTGAGGCAGGCCTCCGGAGTCACCCTGGCCGCCGTCGAGGAGATCCTCAGAAGCCTGCGGGCCGGTTCCTGAACGTGATTCTGGGAACGGCGTGGAAAAGGATGCTGCCCAGGCTGCCGGCCCCCGTTAAGGTCATCTCGTGAAACCCTTCCTCTTCCTGGCCACCCGCAGCGACGATGAGCCCGCCGACGCCGAGTACGAGGCGTTCCTCAAGCGCACCGGCCTGGACGAGTCCACGCTCCGCCGCCTGCGCCTGGAGTCTCAGTCCCTGCCCCAGGTCGACCTGGACGACTGGTCCGGCATCCTCGTGGGTGGCTCCCCCTTCAACGCCTCCACCCCGGCGGAGAAGAAGTCCGCCACCCAGAAGCGGGTCGAGGCCGAGCTCTCCGGCCTGCTCGACCGCGTCGTCGCGGCCGACTTCCCCTTCTTCGGCGCCTGCTACGGCGTGGGCACGCTCGCCTGCCACCAGGGCGCCGTCGTCGACACCACCTACGGCGAGGCCGTCACCGCTCCCGACGTCACTCTCACCGAGGCCGGCCTGGCCGACCCCATCTGCGCGGGCGTCCCGAAGGTCTTCCAGGCCTTCGTCGCCCACAAGGAGGCGGTCACGACGCTGCCGCCCCACGCCGTCGTCCTGGGAACCGGTGAGGCCTGCCCGGTCCAGATGTTCCGGATCGGGTCCAACCTGTACGCCACCCAGTTCCACCCCGAGCTCGACGGCGACTACCTCGCCCACCGGCTCGGCTTCTACGCCGGTCACGGCTACTTCGCCGACGACGAGCTCGCCGACCTCCAGGCCCGCGTGCGCCTCGACGACGTCTCCGACTCCTGGAAGCTCCTGGCCAACTTCGTGTCCGTCCACGCCCGCGACTGACGGGCGCGCTGTCGGCGCGATGCCCCAGTTCGCGCAGCGCGAGAAGGGGGCGCGTACGGTGCAAGTGGGGTGGATAGTGGGGCATCACCCGGGGCGATGTGTCTGATCGGCCCCGAATGCTCCAGGAACGTACAGAAAGGGCTCGCTTATGTCCCGCATCGTCATGATCGGAGGTCACGGCAAGGTCGCGCTGCTGGCCGCCCCGCTGCTCGTGGACGCCGGCCACGAGGTCGTCTCCCTCATCCGCAACCCTGACCACTCCGCCGACGTCGCCGCCACCGGAGCCACCCCGCTGGTCCTGTCCGTCGAGGAAGCCGACGTCGCTGAGCTCACCCGGGTCTTCGCCGGTGCTGACGCGATCGTCTGGTCCGCCGGGGCCGGCGGCAAGGGAGGCCCGGAGCGTACCGACGCCGTCGACCGCGCCGCCGCCATCCGCTCCATGGAGGCCGCCGCCGCAGCCGGGGTCACGCGCTACGTCATGGTCTCCTTCCTCACCGCCTACGGCGAGGTTCCCGACGACCACCCGCTGCGCGCCTACGCCATTGCCAAGATCGCGGCAGACCGACACCTGCAGACCACCGACCTGGCCTGGACGATCTTGGGGCCGGGCCTGCTGACCCTGGATGAACCCACCGGTGCCATCACCGTGGCTCGCGTCCCCAAGGGCACCCCGACCTCGAAGGCGCCGACGTCGCGTGGGAACGTCGCCCGCGTTATCACCGCCGTGCTCGCCGAGCCGGCCAGTATCGGTAAGGTCATCCCCTTCTACGACGGCGACACCCCCATAGCCCAGGCTGTTGCTGACGTACCGCAGGAGTACGCCGACCTGTCATGATCGCCACCTTCGTGGGGTAGGCATCAGAAAGGCTCCGGTCCGCACTCATTGAGTGAATGTGGACCGGAGCCCGTTCGGGTCATGGTGAGGTCTACTTGCCGTCGCTCATGGCGCTGGCCGAGGGGGCGGCCGACATCTTGTCGTCGCTCATCTTGCCGTCCGACATGCTGCCGGAGGTGGGGCTGTCGGACATCTTGTCATCCGACATCTTCCCGTCCTCGGTCTTTCCATCGCTCATCTTTCCATCAGACATCTTGCCGTCGCTCATGGTGCCGTTCGGGGTGGAGGTCTGCTCCATCTTGTCCTTGTCGGCATTCATGGAGCCGCAGGCGGCGGTGCCGACGGTGAGGGCGGCAACGAGCAGGGCGGCTGACACGATCTTGCGAGTACGCATGGGAGAACTCCTTGGTGACATGGGCTGGCGACGTGGCCAGGTGAGTGGTGGTGCACCGACGTAGTGCACCGTCACCAGGAGTTCGGAACCGATGGGTCTGCGGATGGGGATAAGTGAGTGACTCTGCTCACTGTAGGTAGTGGTGGGCGGAGGTTTCTCCTACAGGTAGGGCCGGTAGCTCACGTACTGGGGTTGTTTCCTGCTTGTGGCCACTGGTGTGAACTGATGCGTCGTGTGCTTCATGGCGGACGTGTGTCGGTGTAGTAGCACGATAATCCCGACGGCGATGGCTCCCAGCAGGATCGATGCAGCCCACGCTCGGAAAAGGACATACGGGAACGACTGTCCCATGCTGCTCAGCCCGAGCGCCGAGCCGATGGAGGTAGCGGAAATGCCATATGCGAGGAGGATGTACATGTTCGTGAGAGCCATGATGAATGGAGCAACGCCGACGATGCGTGAGAACGCCACTCGGTGATGGTTCTGAGAACCCAGGTAGAGGCTGGTGGTTGCGATGAAGGCTGTGACGATCATGAGGATGATACCGCTGACGAGAGGTGCTCCTCGGTAGTTGGGTGCGGCTGAGACCGACATCCAGAGGTTGATCGTTCGCTCACTTGCGTTGATGCCGCTCATCATGTAGCGCACAGAAGTCGCCAGCTGGTGAAGCGCCATGACGAGAATGAAGAGGTTGACTGCTGATCCAAGTGTGACGAACCACGGTCGCGCAGTGGGTGTGTGTTGATTCATGATGGTTGCGGCGATTGCGGCGCTGCCGGTCGTCAGGAGGCACAGAATCGGCATCGGAGTGACAATGATGCTGTCGTTGAATATGAAGATGTCGATGAGCAGTATCTGAAACGTCGCGGCGACCATGACTGAGGTGGGGCGATTCTCAAAGATAGTCTTCAGTGACGAAAAGTGAAGGACGAACCACCAAACACCCGGCGTTCCGAGCGCGTAGAACATCAAGTACAGGATGAAGTTCAGTGTGAAACCCGGAGGGGCGGTGAATCTGGGTTGCCTGTGGAGGTCGTAGAGGACCCATGCGACCTGAGTTCCGCAAGCGATCAGGGCTGTGACGAGGGCGATGACCCGGTCTCGCCTCCAGCGGGTGGGTGAGGGCAAGGCGGTCGTGCGGGTGACGCCGAGCGGTGGCGCACCGACCAGTGCTGTCGGCGCGAAAGGCTGTGGGGTCATGGGGAGGGGGCTAGGGGTTGGAGCGGGGGCGAACCTGGGAAAGCTGGCAGTGGGCCCGGCCGAATAGGGGTCGATATCAGCGCCGTTGGTGACGATACTGCTGGCCGGCTGGCCGATGCTGGACAGGTGCGGCGCCACCGGCTGCGTCGGAGGAGCGGTCTGGGCCTGGAAAAGATAGGGGTAGTCGACCTGCTGCCCGCTCTGGGGGCCGTGGCCCGGCGTGAGGGCCGCATGCGGTGGCGACGCGGGGGCGTGCGGCCCGTGTGGCATCACGCCGTATGGCGTCGCCGGGCCGTATCCGTCAGTGCCCGACGGCGTCGGTGTGGAGCTGCTCTGAGGTTGAGGTGGCTGCCGCATATCGGCATTGTGCTTGACCTGTCGGTCGGTGTCGATGACCGAGGTGATGTCGTGTGCCGACCCTGCGGTGGTGGGGCGGGATCAGTACCCGCTCCCCCACTGCGACTGGGAGCGGTGCTGCCTGCTGAAGCGGTTCTGCATGCCGTGGGGGCCGGCTGTGCCCGCGACGCCATACTGCTGCCGGCTGTGGCCACCGGGAGGAGTGGCTGCGGATCGGCGTCCGGCCATCAGCGTTGAACCGATGAGGAGGGCTCCCTGGCCGATGATGATCGCCATCGCGATTCCTGTGCTGGATGGCTGAAAAGCGTACTCGCCAGCGGTGGGCAACCCGTAGGCGAGGACGACGACGATGTTATAGAGCGTCAAAAGTGAGACGGCGCTTGTGGACACGATTCGGAACGATGCGCTGGAAGGGCGCCGCATTCCCAGGAACAGGCCTGCGGTGGCCAGGGAGGTGACGATGGTGAAAATGAGTAGCCCTGCCGCGATGGGGAGGCCGGCACCCCCTGATTCTGACCATATGAACCAGGCGCTGGTCGTGTAGTTACTGAGGCCCCTTCCTGCCGATATGCTTACGTAGGCCGATATGGCGAGGTATGAAATGTGTACGGCGCTGTTGATGAGCACGAACTGGCAGGCTCCCAGGGCCAAGGTGGTGGGCCACGGCTGCGGAGTCGTTAAGCGTTGGTTGAGGCGTGTGGTGAGGATGGCGCCCACTGCGGTGACGATGAGTAGGAGGACAAAGGTGACGTTCTGCACGCTGGTGTACGGGTCCTGACTGTCGCCGGCGATGGGCATGGTGACAACGCCGTAGCCGAACCACAGTGCGAGCCCTAATATCTCAGTGACTGGCCGGTTGTGGAAGAGGTGGCGTAATCCGAAATAATGCCACCAGATCACTGGGGTGGCGATAATAAATAAGAGCGTCGAGATGATGGCTGTGTTCCACACGCTGCCCCGCGCCAAAGCGAGAAGAAAGGTGACATAGATGACGCCCTCAAGGGCGCAGCCAACGATCATCATGACCAGTGTCGCCGCCTTCAAACCGCGCCATGGCACATGGTGTGGTGCATCCAAGGGCCGGGATGATGTCGTTCCCGGGCGCGGGCCGCCCACCTGCGGTGGCCTGGCAGGAGAGGAGTAGCCCGGAGCGGTGACTGCTCCGCTCAGGTATGCCGACCCGGTGCTCGAGCCCGCGCCTTGCTGAAACTGCTGGAACTGCTGCTGTTGCGGTTGGTACGGCTGATATGGCTGATACTGCGGCGCGGAGGCCTGCATGGGCGCAGACGGATAGGGCTGGCCCGAGAAGGAGGGAGCCCCGGGTGGGCGCAGCACTGACTGGGTCGGAATTGCGCTCTGCGCGGGAGGCATGTACGCGCCGTGACCGGCCGGCGTCGGCGCTTGCCCGTAGGTCGCCCCGTTCTGCGGGGCGCCCGCCGGGACGGAGCCATAGGCTGCCTGCGGCGGGTACTGCGGGTTGGGTGGGCCGCTGTATCCCTGTGGCGGCGGATAGGCGGGCGGGTAAGTCATGACAACGTCCTGATGATCGTGGCTCTCAGCTCCAGAACCGCGCCTGGACCGCCGAGTCGTTCGGGGCGTGCGGCCCCAAGGAGCGGCAGCTCAGCTGCGGGAGAAGTGCGAGACGAAGTTACGGATGATCTGTCCGGCGTCGTGCTCCTCGGAGGACCGGGCCTGGGTGAGGATGTCCTCGCTCATGTCCGGGTCACCATAACCGGCCTCGTCGTAGATACTGACACGCCGCTCGAACTGGACGGCGTCGAGCTCGGGGTTGAACTGGCAGGCGTAGACGTTCCTGCCCACGCGCAGCATCTGGACCGGGCAGTCCGGCGAGCTCGCCAGCAGGGTCGCGTGCGCGGGGACCTCCCCGACTCCTTCGTAGTGGCCGGCGAAGACCGTGACCGCCTGGGGGAGCCCCTTCAGGACCGGGTCCTCGCGGCCCTCGGCCGTCAGGAACAGGTCGACGGCGCCCAGCTCCTCACCGAACTCCTCCTGCGTCCCGGTGCCCAGGTACGCGGCCAGCACCTGGAGCGCGACGCCCGTGGCCAGGAGGGGAATGCCCTCCTTGAGGATCACCCCGAGCAGCTCGCGGATCTGCTCCTCGACGTTGAGCTGACTGCGGGTCTTCTCGGCCGCCGGCGTGTCCGCGTTGTAGGGGCTGGCCCCGATGAGGACCCCGGAGACATCGGCCGCGGTGAAGGAGTCGAGGAAATCGACCTCCTCCAGGGCGATGTGCTGCAGGTCATCGCGCGATAGACCGCTCTGAGCCAGGAAGGACTCGTACTCGTCCTGCGCCGCCTCGTGCTCGGGGCGCGTGGTCACCATGATGAAAGGCTTCACGGGACCACTGTAGGGGACCGGTTGGCCGGGCGTGGCCGTGTGACCTCTAGACCACGAACAGGATGAGGATGAGGGCGCAGAGCCACAGGATGAGGGAGATGGTGCCCAGAATGAGGCCCAGCCAGGCCAGTCCCTCACCGGAGTTGTAGCTGTGGTGCAGGCGCCGCAGCGCACTGATGCCCAGGATGATCGCGGCGACGCCGACGAGGGGGATGAAACTGAGCAGTCCGCACACCAGGGCGGCCGTCGCCCCGGAGTCACTGCGAGGGCGGGGTGCGGTGTAGCCGGGGCCGGAGAAGATTTCTGCCGGATCGAGATTCTCGGTTCCGGGGAAGACGAATCCCGGGGGAAGTCCGTCGACGTACTGCTCCGAGCTCGGCGAGAAGCGTGGCGCGCTCTGCCCTGGCGTGGAGGTCCCGACGGTGCTCATGAGCACATCATGCACCGTCGGCGCCCGCAGACGGCATCCTTCCCGCGGACGAATCGGGTGGGAGCCGCCAAGTGGCCGGCAGGTGGCCGGCAGGTACCCACGAGAAGCCCGGTCCGCGTGCCCACCGAGCAGGGGCTATGCTGAAGTTCCGGCAGGCTCTGCCGGGTCCTGCCAAGCGTCCCGCGGGTCTCCTGCGAGAGGATTTCCCACGGGACACAGCCATTCCCTCGTTGCTTAGGCAGGAGCTCACTCGTGTCCTCTTCTCCCTCTCGCGGCTGGCGCCTGCACGGCGATGGCCGGTCCATCGCTCCGGGCGAGGTCGTCGCCCCCGGTGAGCGCCTCACCTGGCCGCGAACCATTGGCATCGGTGTCCAGCACGTCGTCGCCATGTTCGGCGCCACCTTCCTGGTGCCGCTGCTGACCGGCTTCGACCCGGCGACGACGCTGTTCTTCACCGGTGTGGGCACCCTGCTGTTCCTGGGCATCACCTCCGGGCGCCTGCCCAGCTACCTGGGCTCCTCCTTCGCGCTCCTCGCCCCCATCGGGGCGGTGACCGGCTACACGCGCGACAGCGGTGCCCCCCTCGACCCCCACAAGGCCGCCCTGGCGCAGGGCGGGATCATCTCGGTGGGACTGTGCCTGCTGGTGGTGGGCATCATCGTCCACCTGGTCGGCTCGGCCTGGATCGACCGTCTCATGCCCCCGATCGTCACCGGAGCGATCGTCTCCCTTATCGGCTTCAACCTGGCCCCCGCGGCCTGGGGTAATGTCACGAAGGGGCCGGTGACAGCGGTCGTCACGATCGTCTCGATCCTGGTCATCACGGTGCTGTTCAAGGGCATCATCGGGCGCCTGGCGATCCTCATCGGCGTTCTCATCGGCTACGCCACCGCAGTGCTGCGCGGGGAGGTCAACTTCGACGCCGTCGCTAAGGCCCCCGTTCTGGGGCTGCCCGACTTCCAGGCCCCGGCCTTCGACGTGCGCTACCTGGGGCTGTTCATCCCCGTGGTGCTCGTCCTCATCGCTGAGAACATCGGTCACGTCAAGTCTGTCTCGGCCATGACCGGGGAGGACCTCGACGACGTCACCGGCCGGGCCCTGTTCGCCGACGGCCTGTCCACCGTGCTCGCCGGCAGCGGCGGCGGCTCGGGCACCACCACCTACGCGGAGAACATCGGCGTCATGGCCGCCACCCGCGTCTACTCCACCGCCGCCTACGTGGTGGCGGCGCTCAGTGCCCTGGGCCTGTCCCTGCTGCCGAAGTTCGGCCAGATCATCGCCTCGATCCCCGCCGGCGTCCTGGGCGGGGCGGCCACGGTCCTCTACGGCATGATCGGCATGCTGGGGGTGCGCATCTGGGTGCAGAACCGTGTGGACTTCTCCGACCCGGTCAACCTCAACACGGCGGCCGTGTCCATGGTGGTGGCCATCGCCGACTACACCCTGGTCTGGGGCGACATGACCTTCAAGGGCATCGCCCTGGGCTCGGCCGCTGCCATCGGCGTCTACCACGCCATGCGCTGGATCTCGAAGCTGCGCGGCACCAACCTGGAGCAGGCCTCCCCGGCCTCGGCCCCCGCCGGCACTGAGCTGGAGGGCCCGGCCTACTCCAGCCGCGCCGCCCACTCGCCCTCGGCCGCCTCGGAGGCGCAGGCTCCGACGTCGTCGAGCACCGATGGCGCTGGTGACAGCCGCGCCTGAGATCCCCGCGGAGTCAGCTCCGCCAGCAGTCCAGTGTCCACAGCGCTGACATCGACCAGCCAGCCGTCAAAGCAGCCAGTGGAGATCGTTGTCATTCTGCGGTTTGTTTTCGGCGTGCGGCGCCGGTGCGCCGTGAATGTCAGCACTGTGGACACTGCGGCTGCGCCATACCTTTGACATGGGCTCTGCCACGGGCCCGCTGTCGCCCCCTGCAAGACCGGCCCCATCCCGGCACCTCACCCGAGCCGGCGTCTCAGACGCTATGACGCTCTGAATCGGGAACTGCGTTTCCCGCCCAGAACGTCCTTCTCCTCCAGATGACTGAGGTCAGCTCCCAGTCGTCTGGGGGACAGCGCAGTCCTCGTCGGAGAAGTACGTTCTCGATCGAGGCGGAAGCCATCGAGGCTGGGAGTCGTCGTCGGGACGCTCCTGCCCGGACCGGGCGGCCCCGGGGTCAGCTGGGCTTCTTCGTGGCGGCCTTGTCCGCCGGGACGCAGTCGCTGGGGGCGGTGATCGGCTTGTCGGCGCCGAGGAGCTTGATCTCGTCCGACTTCAGCGCGTTCTGCAGGTACTCCTTGCCCAGGACCACCGAGACCGTGGTGTCGTCGTCGGACAGGCTCTTGTCGAGCTGCACCGTGGACTTGGGGAAGATTTGGGCCAGGGAGTAGGCGTTGGTCAGGCCGCCCTTGGAGGCCATGATCTGGACCTCGCCGTTGTAGATGCCTCCTGGCCAGTCATTCGCCGAGGTGACGGTCAGGCCGGCCTCCTCCAGCTCCTGCTGCACCGTGGCTGCCAGCCCCACCGTCTCCGAGCCGTTGTAGATGTTGATCTTCTCGATCGTGGTGACGTCGACGGTCTTGGCGCCGCTGGGCGGGCAGGTCTGGGGCACGTAGGTCGCCGTGCTCTTGGGCTGCGAGAAGCCCGGGTTGTAGGCGGGCAGGATGCCCAGCGATACCAGGAGGCTCACGGCGACCGCGACCACCATGACGGCCAGGATGGCGCCGATGACGGTGGTCTGACGGTGCTGCATGTGCCGCCGGTACTCGGCGCGCGGATCTGCGGGACTACTCACGCGATCCAGGGTAATGGACGACGGCGCTCATCGGGTGGTGGTGGGCTCGATGTGACATGGGACCGAGCCGTGGACCGGGGTGCCGGGCGGGTTTCCGGGTGCTGCCGGCGAGGGTCAGGCGTTCGGTGGCGCCGGGGCGAGCCGCGGCACCCCTTCCTCGGTGACCTCCAGGATGCGGGCGTGGATCGCGGTGCGCCCCTGCAGGGCGGCGCGCAGTGCCCGGTGCAGCCCGGTCTCCAGGTAGAGGTCCCCCTTGAAGGAGACGACATGGGCGAACAGGTCGCCGTAGAAGGTGGAGTCGTCATCCAGGAGGCTGCGCAGATCGAGGGTTGCGCGGGTGGTGGTGAGATCGGCCAGGCGGATCTGTCGAGGTGCGATGACGGCCCAATCGCGCTGAGTGGTGACCCCATGGTCGGGGTAGGGGGGCCTCTCGCGTACTGCCTTGAAGATCACGGCAACATCCTAGTGAATGAAGCGGCCGTAGGTGCGTGGGGGAGCCGTGGGTCGTCCAACATCGACGACGTCGACGACGTCGACTGCATCGACAAGATCGACAGGATCGACTTGTCCCGGGGCGCCGGTCCGCTGGGTTCAACCTGTCCGGGCCCCTCCGAGGTGGGGAGTCGCTTCCGTTATCTGTCTCACTAGTTGGAATGTGGCCGACAGGACGGCGATTTTGTCATCTCTTTGTGATTGGCGTTATCGCTGCGATATCTGGTGGTTTACTGGGAAGGTGGTATGTCTGATGCCGGAAATCGGCGGCATGCCTGACCTTCGGACTGTTCCCCTCTGCTTCGCGGCTCTAGTACCGTGTTCGCTGCACCGACCTCGACCGAAAGGATGCCGCAGCCATGACCATCGCGGTCCGCCGAAGCGGCTTCACCATTCCCCTGTCCCTTGTTGTTCTCACCTCGACCGCCATGCTTCTGGCCGGTTGTCAGTCCGGTGGTGCCTCCAACGCCAATCAGCAGGGCACCACGGGTTCATCGTCATCTGCGAAGGCGCAGTCGACGGCCAGTGCCAAGGCGACCTCCGGCCAGAAGTCGGGGCACGCCTCTCCTCGCATTCCCAGTCCCACCGGTAAGGGCCCCGCCGACTCCTCCGCGTCGCAGCCCTCCGGCTCCCAGTCCCGTCCTGCGAGCCCGCGGGCCAACGAGCCCCGTCCGGCCGCCAGCGGGACCGACGCCACCAGGGTGTTGGCCTCCGGCAAGACGGACGCTCCGGGGCAGCAGAACAGTGGCGCCTCCAAGGCTCCTCAGGCTCAGGGGAAGACCGACGGCGCCGGTAAGTCTTATGCCGGATCCACTCAGGCGCCGAGCTCCCCGGCCCCTGAGGCTCACAAGCGCGCGGAGCAGCCGGTGCCGGCCGAGAAGCCGGCTGACAAGCCCGCCGAGAAGCCGGCTGAGGCGCCTGCCGACAAACCTGCTGACGCGCAGCCGGCACCGGCCGACAAGCCGGCCGAGGCACCTGCCGACAAGCCCGCTGAGAATCCGGCCGAGCCGGCCGCCCCCGCCGACGAGCAGCCCAGCCAGGCCACGTCCTTCGTCCCGGGCAACCTCGTCTCGGAGAAGACTGCCATGATCGTGTCGCCGTCGGGCAACATCGGCTGCGACCTGTCCGTCCACTACGCGGGCTGCGGCGTGCTGTCCTACCGCTCCAACGGCACCTACGGCAAGGATGAGGCGGGCTCGCCGAAGTGGTGGTTCGACCTCAGCTCCGGGGGAACTCCGCAGCTCGCCGGCCGCAGTGAGGGCGCCTTCTCTCTCGATGAGGCCTTCCGCGGTGGCGGCTCCTCGCCCCAGGTGGTGGAGTACGGCCAGTCCGTCACCTTCGGCTCCTGGGTGTGCAGCTCCGAGGAGACTGGCATGACCTGCCGTAATACCGAGACCGGTCACGGCGTCTTCCTCAGCTCGGGGCGCTACGAGACTTTCTGAGCCGAACCCGAGACATCCTCGGTACGCCTGTGTTCGCCCCGGTGACGTGTCACCGGGGCGAACCCTGTTCACGCGGACTGCAGCGGGCCGGTGAGGTAGCGCTGGATCGTCGGCCCGACGACCTCCGCGAGGCGGTCGATGCTCGCGCTGGCGATGGGCTCCAGGCGCAGCACGTAGCGGATCATGGCCAGTCCCACCAGCTGGGAGCCGGCCAGGGTCGCCCGTTCGCGCGGCGAGGTGACTGACAGGCCTGACTGCTCAAGGGCCTCGGCCATCGGAGCCGCGATCTGCTCGGTGACGTAGTTCTGGATCGCTTCCGGGCTGCGGGTGTCGGTGGCCATCCACTGCAGCAGGCTGCGGAAGGTCGCGCCGTCGGCGTCGTCGTCCCAGGCCGTCAGCGACAGGCGCACCAGCCGGGGGCCGGCCGAGAGGAGATCCCCGCTGATGGCGGTGGCGATCTCCTGACTCGCCCGCACGCGCAGGTTGACCGCCGCCCCGAACAGGTCCCCCTTGGAGCCGAAGTAGTAGGACACGAGTGCCGGGTCCACGCCGGCCGCCCGGGCCACCGCGCGGATGGTGGTTCCCTCATACCCCTGGGTCAGGAAGGACTCGCGTGCGGCGGACAGGATCGCTTCCTGAGTGGAGGACGGTCGGCTGCCGCCTTCGCCCGGGCGACGTCTGGGGCCTCGACGGCGCGGGCGGCCAGGGCGGCGCTCGGAGGGCTCGTCGTCGAGCGGAGCGCCGGGCTGCGGTGCACTGAGGGCGTCACTGGTCACTCCAGGAGATTACGAGCGCTGCAGCTGCGCGTGATGCCGGCCCCTTCTCCAACCCGAGAAGTTCCGGAAGAACGCGGCGCTTGATCGGGGTCGGCGCTCCCGGAAAAGTGTGACGGCTGGCCTCATTTTATGAAAGGCTATCGACGCGATATTCAGTATTGTTCAGGGTTTCGGGGTGGCCGCGGCCGCCCGGAGCGGCGGCTCCTGGGGTGGGGGCTACTTCTTGGAGTTCTTGGCCGAGCCCTTGACCTGTGACTTGTCCCCCTGGGTGACGACACAGGTGATTTTGCGGTCGCCCTGGGCCCAGGTGCCTTCGCCCGGCGTGAGGTACTCGACCTGGTAGCTGGTCTTGCCGGACTCGATCCCGACGTACTTGGTGAAGTCCTCGCCCAGGCAGAAGCCCTGACCTAGGGAGTCACGTGCCTGTTGCTTGGGGAAGTCCTTGATGTCATCGCTGAAGGTGGTCTGGGCGATGACCTCGTAGGTGTGAGCCTTGGAGCAGTCGACCACGACGACCTCGCCGATCGCCTGATCCCCGCCGGAGTCCTTGCTCACGGTGTTGTAGCACTGCCCGACCTCAAGGTCCTTGGTGGCGGTGGTGGTCTGCGAGGAGAACAGGCTGCAGGAGGCCAGCCCCATGGTGACGGCGGCGGCGACGGGGAGGGTGAGGAGCGTGGTCCGGGTGCGCATGGGTCGAACCGTAACAGTCGGAATGGCGGCATTGTGCCGGTTTTCTGCAGGCTCCTGGTCGCAGCCAGAAAGGCGGCTGAATAATCCGGGATAAGGACCGGGTGGCGACATGAGACGGAGAGACGGAGAGTCGCCACCCGGCCGGAGTGGGAGGCTGGACAGTGTTCACGAGGCGTGGGAAGGGAGAAGTGGTCCCCTCCATTCGTGGTTCGCCCGTGTGCGGCCGTCCTGCTCGTTGGGGACAGACTAGGAGTTCTTGATGGAATTATTCAATGGTGTGTTATCCCGGTTTTGGGCGAAGCAGACCAACGAGTGGTCCCCCTGGTCCCAGGAGGACTGTGAGGGGGTCAGGGCCGCCGCCCGGTACTTCTTGGCCTTGGATGAGGAGCCGACGTACTTCTCCAGCACCGGGTTGCAGACCGCGGTGACCTCATCCGAGGTGCTCGCCTCGGCATAGGTGGAGGCTGTGGACTGCCCCGTCCCGGTCACCTCGTACTGGTGGGGCGTGGAGCAGTCGACGAGCTTCGCGCCCGTGGCATCTGTTCCGCCCTGCTCGGCCCCGTTGACCATCTCGGAGATGCAGTTGCCGGTCTTGAGGTCCTGGATGCTCACGGTCTTGGCCTCGCCCTCCGCTTTAGCGCTGGAACTGGCGGAGGCGTCGGCCTGAGGAGTGGCCGAGGGGGTGGCGTCGGAGCCTCGAGAGGGCTCGTCCTTGGGGGAGTCCGTGGGGTCGGCCGTGGCCGAGGAGGAGGGAAGAGTGGAGGGGGTGCCCACCGCCTCCTCGTCGCAGGCGCTGAGGCTCACGGCGAGGAGGAGTGCTATCGGGAGGGCGATGAGGGATGGGGTGTTCGTGCGCATGGGGTCATCGTGGCAGGAGCGGGAGGCGGCGTCGATGGGGAGGAGACCTGATCGGGAGCCTGCTGCGTGCAGCGGAGGGGAGGATGGAAAAACCCCGGAATCACACGGATTCCGGGGTGGTGGCGGAGGATGGGGGATTCGAACCCCCGAGGGCTTGCACCCAACACGCTTTCCAAGCGTGCGCCATAGGCCACTAGGCGAATCCTCCAGGCGCTCCACGCGGCGACAACCACGTGCAACGAGAAAGGAATATATCGGAACGCCCATCCCCGGGGCCAGCCCGGGGTGGTGGGATCTGTCACGCGAGCTCGGCCGGGACGGTTCGCAACCGGGGGCCGGATCGGGTAGTCTCTCGCTCGGCCCCTCGTGCGGCGTCATCCAGCGAATCCCCCAGGACCGGAAGGTAGCAAGGGTAAGCAGGCTCTGGCGGGTGCGCGAGGGGTCCTCACGTGCCCGGGCGGCGGAGGGTCAGACCCGGGCTGCGTCGACCTCCGCCAGGCGGCCGGTGGCCAGGTCCAGGACGAAGCCGCGCACGGCGTCGGTGCGGGGGATGAAGGGCGAGGCCTTGATGCGGGCGATCGACTGGCGCACGCTGCCGGCCAGGTCGGTGAAGGCCCCCGGCGCCCAGGTCGGCCGCGCGCCGGTGTCCGCCTCCAGGGTGGAGCACAGCTCCTCGTCGGTGAAGGAGAGCATGCCGCAGCCGGTGTGGTGGATGAGGAGGATCTCCTCGGTGCCCAAAAGGTGCTGGCTGATCGACAGGGAGCGGATCGTGTCCTCGGTGACCAGTCCGCCGGCGTTGCGGATGACGTGCGCCTCACCCGGGGTGAGCCCCAGCGCCGCGAAGACGTCCACGCGCGAGTCCATGCAGGCCACGACCGCGACCTTCTGCGTCCCCTTGGCCGCCAGGCCGCCGCGGGCGAGGACCTCGGTGGAGTAGGCGGCGTTGCGGGAGACAAGAGCCTCGGTGACGGTCATGGTTCCTCCGTTCCTCCAGCCGGCGACGCGCCGGCCCCGCCCATCGTGCCAGACGGCACCCGACCCGCCCGGAGCCTCGCACGGTGTCGGCCCGGCCGATTAGGCTCGGGCCGTGACCACCGCTCTGTACCGCCGCTACCGCCCCGACACCTTCCAGGAGGTCATCGGGCAGGACCACGTCACCGCTCCGCTCATGGCGGCGCTGCGGGCCGACCGCGTCACCCACGCCTACCTCTTCTCCGGCCCGCGCGGCTGCGGCAAGACGACGTCGGCGCGCATCCTGGCCCGCTGCCTCAACTGCGCCCAGGCCCCCACCGACACCCCCTGCGGCACCTGCCCCTCCTGCCGGGACCTGGCCACCGGCGGCTCCGGCAGCCTCGACGTCGTCGAGATCGACGCCGCCAGCCACAACGGCGTCGACGACGCCCGCGACCTGCGCGAGCGCGCCGCCTTCGCACCGGCCCGCGACCGCTACAAGATCTTCATCCTCGACGAGGCCCACATGGTCACCGCGCAGGGCTTCAACGCGCTGCTCAAGCTCGTCGAGGAGCCGCCCGCGCACGTGAAGTTCATCTTCGCCACCACCGAGCCGGAGAAGGTCATCGGCACCATCCGCTCGCGCACCCACCACTACCCCTTCCGTCTCGTCCCGCCCGACGTCCTCGAGGGCTACCTCGCCCACCTGTGCCAGGCCGAGGGCGTCGAGATCGGCCCCGGCGTCTTCCCCCTCGTGGTGCGCGCCGGCGGCGGCTCCGTGCGCGACACCCTCTCCGTCATGGACCAGCTCATCGGAGGGGCGCACGACGGCGGCGTCGACTACCAGCGGGCCGTCGCCCTGCTGGGCTACACCGATACCACCATGCTCGACCAGTGCGTCGACGCCATCGCGGCCTCCGACGGCGCCGGCGTCTTCCGGGTGGTGGACCGGGTCGTCTCCTCCGGGCACGACCCCCGCCGCTTCGTCGAAGACCTGCTGGCCCGGCTGCGCGACCTGCTCGTCATCGCCCTGGCCGGTTCCGAGGCCGGCGCGGCGCTGGGCTCCCTGCCGGTTGATGAGCTCGAGCGCATGGACCTGCAGGCCCGCACCATGGGGGCCGCCGCTCTCTCGCGGGCCGCCGACACCACCGCCCAGGCCCTGACCGCCATGGTCGGCGCCACCTCCCCGCGCCTCCAGCTCGAGCTGCTCGTGGCCCGCCTGCTCATCCCCGCCGGCGGCGCCGCCAGAGGCGGTGGCGTTGCGGCCGGGGGTGCGGCCGGGCCTGCTGGGAGCGCCGGACCGATGGCCTCGCCCGCCCCCGGTGGTGCGGGCGTCGGCGCGGGCACGGGAGCGGCCGGCAGTACCGCCGGTGCCGTGCCCGCCGGGTCGGGACGCGAGATGGCCGCCCAGATCGCCCGCCAGGCCTCCGCAGAGGCCGCCGGTCGGCGCGGAGGGCAGCGGCCCGAGAACGCCGGAGGACCGAAGGGAGTCGGGAGCCCGGCGCCCGCCGCCCAGGCGCCCTACTCCGACGCCGGTTGGGGAGCAGCCCCTGCCGCGCCCTCGGCGCCCGCTGCGGGCCCGACGTCGACCGCACCGGCCTCGCAGGCCGGCCCCGCCGTCAGCTGGGACGGCCCGCATGACGGCGCCGCCGCCTCGCCGGGGCCCTCCGCACCCTCGGCCGCAGCGGCCTCGCGACCGGTCGAGCAGCCGCCACGCGCGGCCGAGCCGGCCAGCGCCCCGGCCGCCCCGAGCGCGCCCGTCGCTCCCTCGGCCCCCGCTGCCCAGGCAGGCGCCGGTTGGGGGGCAGTCCCTGCTGCGGCCTCAGCACCCGTCGTCCAGGGAGGTGTCGCTGCTGGCAGCTCGGGCGGGGGCGAGGCGGCCGACGCGGAGATGATCCGCACCCGCTGGGAGGAGGTCCTCGAGGCGGCCAAGCGCTCGCGGCGCGCCACCTGGGCGCTGGTCGGCCCCAACTCCCGACCGGGCACCGTCTCCGGAGGCGTCTTCACGCTCCTGTTCGCCGCCCCCGGCCTCGTGAGCGCCTTCGAGAACGGTGGACACGGCCCCATCTTCTCCGCGGCCCTCCATCAGGCCCTGGGACTGCGTCTCGAGGTGCACGCGATCGTCGCCGGCGACGACGGGCCAGGCAGTTCCGGAGGCCCGGGCGGCTCAGGTGGCCCGCGTGGACCGCAAGGACCGGGCGGATCCGGGGCTGCCCCCACCGGGACCGAGGCCGCGCACACCGCCGGCGACGGCTCCGGCGTCGCCCACGATGCCGGCCACGGCGGGCCGCAGGGCTCCTACGGCGGCGCCCCCGACGCAGGTCCGAGCAGACCTGGACCACAGGCCGGCGCCTTCGCCTCGGCGGGCTCGGCCGCCAGCGGCGGGGAGCAGGATGTCAACGGTATCGGGACGCACACCGGCGGCCAAGGCCCGGCCGAAGCAGCGGCCCCCAGCATTGGCCGTGGCGCCGACAGCTCTGGCCCCGGCGTCGACAGTGCCGTGCTGCACGGCTCCACCGGTGAACCAGTCGCCGCATCCGCTCCCGACTCCCAGGCGCTTGCCACCCACAACCCCAGTAGCGCTGTCCACGACGCCGGCCGCCCCGCCCAGGGCCCGGCCGCGCAGTCGCCCGCTGCTGCGTCGGCACGGCCCACCGACGTCGAGCCTGCCGACCGCCCCGGCGCGCAACGGCCCGTCTCCACCACCTGGGACGATGGCTCCCCGATCCCCGAACCCCCGCCCGAGGACGACTGGGGTGCCGATCCCTACGCCGAGGACTCCGGCTACGTCAGTGGGGCTCTCAGCGTTGATGAGCCCAGCGGCTCTGCTGGGCACTCCGCCGCTCCAGCCCCGGCCGCCGTCGCCCAGGAGGCCGCGACCTCGCCCGAGCCGCAGCCGGCTCCGGCCGACCCCAATCCCGCCGCCCCCACCGAGTTCCAGGCGGTCTCCCCAGCATCCTCGACCGCCTCCACGTCCCCGGCGCCCACCGCTGCTCCCATGGCGGCGCAGCCATCCCCCGCTTCCGCGAACCCCGCCGATCCCGACGACGGTTGGGGGCCCGTCGCTATCCCCGGCGGGGGCTCGGCCCCGGCCCCGGTCTCCGCGCCTGCCGCCGGCGGCACCGACCTGGACGACGGCTGGGGCCCGGTCGCCGTCCCCGGCGGCGGAACCGTGCCCGCCCAGTCGGCACCCACCTCCGCGCCCTCGTCCCCGCCGCCCGGGCCCTCCTCAGGCGCAGGCTCAGGAGCGCCTGCGTCCCCCACGCCCACCGGTCCCCAGTCCGCTCCGGCCCCCACCTCGGTCCCGGCGGCCTCCGCCTCACCTGCCCAGTCCCGCTCCGCCCCCGCCGCGCAGGCGCCCGACGAGGCGCCCCTGGCCACCGTCCACCGTCTGCGCGCCCTGCCGGAGATTCCCGGCGGGGCCGCGTCCGCTCCGGCGGCCCCCCAGTCCTTCCAGCAGACGCCCTCCTCCCCGTCCCCGCAGGCACCGGGGGCCGGCAGCGCGTCACACGCCCCCGGCTCCTCGGAGACCACCGCAGGTTCCCCCGGCCTGGCCCCCGTCACCTGGGAGGGGACGACGTCGAGCCCCTTCAGCCCGGGCCCGCCCCCCGAGGAGCCCAGCGCCTCGAGCGCCCCACCCGAGGACGAGTCCACCTGGGCGCCGTCGGGTATCGCCGGCTCGCGCCTGGCCGCCGCCATGGCCGCCGCCCGCGCTGCCGCCCAGGAGGCCGACACCGACTCCCTGGCCGACGACACCCCCAGCGAGGACGACCCCGACGCCGAGGACGCCGGCGTCGTCGGGCTCGAGGTCGTCAAACGGATCCTTGGCGCCCAGGTCATCGAAGAGGTCACCGTGACCCAGGAAGGACGCTGACATGCCCGCCGTCTACGAAGGCGCCGTCCAGGACCTCATCGACGAGTTCGGCGAGCTGCCCGGTATCGGCCCCAAGTCCGCCCAGCGCATGGCCTTCCATGTGCTCGCCGCCGACGCGGCCGCCGTCGAGCGCCTCATCGAGGCCCTGCGCGCCGTCAAGGCCAAGGTCCGCTTCTGCGAGACCTGCGGCAACATCGCCGAGGCCCCCCAGTGCGCCATCTGCCGCGACCCCCGCCGCGACCAGCGCGTCATCTGCGTCGTCGAGGAGCCCAAGGACGTCGTCGCCATCGAGCGCACCCGCGAGTACCGGGGGCTCTACCACGTGCTCGGCGGCGCCATCGACCCCATCAACGGCGTCGGCCCCGACGACCTGCGCGTGCGCGAGCTCTTCAGCCGCCTGGGAGACGGCGAGGTCGAGGAGGTCATCCTGGCCACCGACCCCGACGTCGTCGGCGAGGCGACCGCCGCCTACCTCACCCGCATGCTGCGCACCATGGCCGTGCCCGTCTCCCGGCTCGCCTCCGGCCTGCCCGTGGGCGCCGACCTGGAGTACGCCGACGAGGTCACCCTCGGGCGGGCTTTCGAGGGCCGACGCCGCGTCGAGGACTGACCGCCCCTCCGCTCGTTTGCTGCTCGCGCCGAGCCGGGCATCTTTCGCCGCCGCCAACAGAGTGTCGGGAGGGCTGCGCGAAGAATGCCCGGCCGGCTCAGGGCGGGAGGGTCAGGCCAGGCGCACGCCGCGCGGCAGTCGGCCGGCCGGGACGCGCAGACGTCTGCTGGCCGTCACCACGCCGCCGGCCCCCAGAGCCATGAGCACCACGAGGCTCACGGGCCAGAAGACCAGGTGCTTGGCCACGGGAGCCCCGCTGTCGCGCCTGCTGGAAGGAGCGTCGGAGGAGTCCTTCCAGTTGTCGCAGAAGTTGCTGACGACCCGATCGGGCTTGGGGTCGCGCAGCTCGTCAGTCCACGAACCCGTGGCCTCCAGCGGGGAGTAGCTGCTGCGGTGGCCCCAGCCGTCGAGCCGACGGGGCGCGTGGGCGGTGGCGTCCCCCAGGATGATGAAGGGGTTGGGGGCCAACATCCACCAGATCCGATCGGTGTGCGTGACCTCCTCGACGGAGACCTCGGGGTCGGTCTTGCACACGAGCTTGCCCTCGGTGGATTTGTCGTAGTCCACGCTGTAGGTCACCAGTGTCTGGTTGCCGACCGCCAGGGGTGAGCTGATGGCCATGAACAGTGGAGTCCCGACGACGAGGGCGGCCACCACGAGGTAGGTCAGGACCGCCGAGGCCGAGGGCCGCGCCGCCAACGCCGAGAAGCCCAGGCCGATGGCGCACACCGCCCCCAGGGTGAAGACGAGGATGACCAGGTGGGCCAGGAGGGCCTGCCAGTGCGAACCGCCCGCGACCGTCAAGCCGATGAGGAAGGGCACCGCCACCCCCAGGAAGGCGATTGCCGCCACCCAGGCCGCCAGCAGCTTGCCGACGACGATCTCCCGACTGCGCAGCGCCGTGGCCTGCAGCAGCGCCAGGGTCGCGTCGGCCCGGTCACCGTTGATGGAGGTCGCCGACAACGTGGGGGCGACGATGAGCCCGATCCCCAGGACGAAGCAGACGACGATGTCGTAGAGCGTCAGCAGAAAGTCGTTGGACGCGCCATCGGGGCTCGTGGTCTCGACGGCGATCACCAGCCCGCCGCACAGGACGATGAGGACCGCCAGCCAGATCCCCAGCATGATGCGCCAGCGCGTGGCCCTCACCCGCTGACGCAGCTCGAGCACCATGATGGTGCGCACACCGGTCCAGGTCATCGGCGTTCTCCTTCCAGAGCCAGGTAGGTCTCCTCCAGGGTTCCGGACAGCGGGGCGAAGGAGACGACCTCCACCCCGGCCTCAACGGCCCCTCGCAGCAGGCGGGCCGCGGCTGCGTCGTCGGCGACCGGGAGGCGCACGGTGCCGTCCTCCTCCACCGTGACAGGCAGCTGTGCGGAGCGTGTCCACTGGCCCAGTCGCCCGGCGTCCAGGGCCCGCATCCGCCAGGTCCGCTGCATCGGGAGCGGGGCCGGCGCTCCCGAGCCCGCCTGCCCGGGCGCCGGGCCCCACCCCGGCGGCGAGGTGACGGCGGTCCCGTGGGACATGAAGACGACGCCGTCGACCATCTCCTCCATCTCCGTCAGGATGTGGCTGGAGAGCAGGATCGTGGTGCCGCCCGAGGCCAGGTCGCGCAGCAGGACGCGCAGGTCGGCGCGCGAACGCGGGTCCATGCCGGCGGCCGGCTCGTCCAGGAGCAGGACCTTGGGGGCGTGGATGAGGGCGCGGGCCAGGCCCAGGCGCTGCTTCTGGCCGCGGGACAGGACCCGGGCGGGCGTGCGCGCCATCTCCTCGAGGTGGACCAGGGAGAGCATCTCGACGGCTCGGGGGCGGGCGGCGTCGGCGTCCATGCCCTGGGCGGCGGCGAAGGTCAGGAGGATCTCGGTGCAGGTCAGGGAGTCCCAGGTGCCGAAGGCGTCGGGCATCCAGCCCACGGCGCGGTGGACCTCGCGCGGCTGGGTCACCGGGTCCAGGCCCGCCACCCGGATCGTTCCGTGGTCCGGGGCCAGGAGGGCCGCCAGCATGAGCAGCAGTGTGGTCTTGCCGGCGCCGTTGGGGCCGACCAGGCCGGTGACGGCGCCGCTGGGCACCGACATGTCCAGCTGGTGCACCGCCGGCGCCTGTCCGAAGAAGCGGGTGAGCTGGGAGACTTCAATGCTCATGCGGCCAGGCTACGTCGTCGGCGCGGGGCCGGTGGGTGGAACTCGGGCCCGCCTCACGTCGACACTTCGACCAAAACTTCAGAAACGACGCGGCTCCGGGTCGATTCTGAAGATTCTGTCGAAGTGTGGTCGCAGGGTGTGCGGGGCGAGGGCTGCGGGCCGCGTGATGTGCAGGCAACACGGCGCACCGTATGCTTGGCCCCAGCCACGTCGTCGTGGGCGCCGCACGGCGACGGCTCCACCCCCGGAAGCCCCTGCCAGGACGCCCGCACCGGCGCGGAGCACCTGATGCTAGACACGCACTGATTCCAGGACCCGAGGAGCGCCTTATGGCACTGGTCGTCCAGAAGTACGGCGGCTCGTCCGTCAGCGACGTCGACGCGATGCGGCGCGTCGCCCGGCGCATCGTCGCCACCCGCCAGGCCGGCAACACGGTCGTTGTCGTCGTCTCCGCGATGGGGGACACGACCGACGAGCTCCTCGACCAGGCCGCCGCCCTGACCACCGACGCCCCCGCCCGCGAGATGGACATCCTGCTGTCCGCCGGTGAGCGCATCTCCGTGGCCCTGCTCGCCATGGCCGTCTCCGAGCTCGGCGTCCCGGCGCGCGCCTACACCGGCGCCCAGGCCGGGGTCCTCACCGACTCCAAGTACGGCAAGGCCTCCATCGTCGGCGTGCTGCCCGAGCGTGTGGCCCGCTCCATCCAGACCGGCTCGGTCGCCATCGTCGCCGGCTTCCAGGGCATCAACGAGGTCGAGGACACCACCACTCTGGGGCGCGGCGGCTCCGACACGACCGCGGTCGCCCTGGCCGCGGCCCTCAACGCCGACGTCTGCGAGATCTACACCGACGTCGACGGCCTGTTCACCGCTGACCCCCGCATCGTCCCCACCGCCAAGCGCATCGAGTCCCTCTCCAGCGAGGAGACCCTGGAGCTGGCCGCTCACGGCGCCAAGATCCTCCACCTGCGCGCCGTGGAGTACGCCCGCCGCTTCGGGGTGCCCCTGCACGTGCGCTCCTCCTTCTCCGACAAGACCGGGACCTGGATCTACGACGGCCGCCGCGAGGGCGCCTTCGTGCCCTCGGTCGTGGCCGCCCAGCTCGACGACGTCGTTGCCGCCGACACTGACAGCGCCCCCAGCGCCGCGAGCCCAGCCGCCTCGGCCTCGCCCTCAGACCCCGCCGGGCTCGACGACGGGCCCTCGGCCGCCGTCGTCGACACCGCGCACCGCAATGCCATCGCCGCACGGGCCCAGGCCCGCCCCCGCCCGACCGCCAAGGAGGACCACGTGGAAGCCCCCGTCATCTCCGGAATCGCCCACGACCGCAGCCAGGACAAGATCACGCTCGTGGGCGTGCCCGACGTCCCCGGCGCCGCCGCCCGCATCTTCGCGATCGTGGCCGGCACCGACGCCAACATCGACATGATCGTCCAGGACGTCTCCGCCGAGGGGACGGGCCTGACCAACATCTCCTTCACCTGCCCCGACGGCGACTCCGCCGCCGCCCGCGAGGCCCTTGAGGCCGCCCGCGAGGAGCTGGGCTTCCGAAGCCTGCACTTCAACCCCGACATCGGCATCCTGTCCCTGGTGGGGGCCGGCATGCGCTCCAACCCGGGGGTCTCCGCGCGCCTGTTCGGCTCGCTGAGCGAGGCCGGGGTCAACATCCACATGATCTCCACCTCCGAGATCCGCATCTCGGTGGTGGTCGACGACGCCGTACTCGACGAGGCCGTGCGCGCCGTCCACTCCGCCTTCGGCCTCGACGCCCAGGCCGCCGAGGCGGTCGTCTACGGAGGGACCGGACGATGAGCAATCCCGTGAACACCTACACCGGAGTGGCTGACGGCGTCTGCGTCGCCGTCGTGGGGGCCACCGGCCAGGTCGGCCGCGTCATGCGCGCCATGCTGGCCGAGCGCGACTTCCCCGCCCGCTCGGTGCGCTTCTTCTCCTCGGCCCGCAGCGCCGGGACCGTCGTGGACTTCCGCGGCGCCCAGGTCGAGGTCGAGGACGTCGCCACCGCGGACCTGAGCGGCATCGACGTCGCCATCTTCTCCGCCGGGGGCGCGGCCTCGCGCGAGCACGCCCCGCGTTTCGCGGCGGCCGGGGCCGTCGTCGTCGACAACTCCTCGGCCTGGCGCAAGGACCCCGAGGTGCCGCTCGTGGTCAGCGAGGTCAACCCGCACGCGCTGCGCGAGCGCCCCAAGGGCATCATCGCCAACCCCAACTGCACCACCATGGCGGCCATGCCGGCCCTCAAGGTGCTGCACGAGGAGGCCGGGCTCATCCGCCTCATCGTCTCCACCTACCAGGCCGTCTCCGGATCGGGTCGGGCCGGGGTGGCCGAGCTGGCCGGGCAGGTGCGCGCCGTCGTGAACGAGGACATGGAGGGCTTGGCCCTGGACGGGCGGGCCGTCGAGTTCCCCGCGCCGGAGGTCTACGTCGACACCATCGCCTTCAACGCCGTGGCCTGGGCCGGGAATGACGCCGGTGACGGCTCCGGTGAGACCGACGAGGAGCAGAAGCTGCGCAACGAGTCCCGCAAGATCCTGGGGATCCCGGACCTGCTGGTCTCCGGCACCTGCGTGCGCATCCCGGTGTTCTCCGGCCACGGGCTCAGCATTAACGCCGAGTTCGAGCGCGAGATCAGCGTCGAGCGGGCCCGCGAGCTGCTGGAGGCGGCGCCCGGCGTCACCTACCAGGACGTGCCCAGCCCCCTCAAGGGCGCCGGCCGCGACGGCACCTTTGTGGGGCGCCTGCGCGCCGACCAGGCCTTCGCGCCGGGCCACGGCCTGCAGTTCTTCGCCGTGGGGGACAACCTGCGCAAGGGTGCGGCCCTCAACGCCGTCGAGCTGGCCGAGCTGGTGGCCGCCGAGTTGCGGGGCTGACTGGGTTTTCTCTTTCGCCGAGCCGGGCACTTTTCGCGTGAGGCGACCGTTATGCGGTCGGGCTGCGCGGGAAGTGCCCGGCTCGTTGCATGCGGACTAGGCGTCCGATCTGAAGTTCACGATGCCTCCTTTGGCGAGGCCTCGGAGGTGGGGGGCGGGATGGCCGAGGCATCGGTGCTGGTGTCGGATTCCTCGGCCTCATGCGCGGTGAGGTCCCGAGGAAGGAACAGGGGGCCGATGATCGCGGGCGTGAAGAGAATGAGAATGAAGACGGCGCTTGCGTTCGGAAAAGGTGCATGGGTAGTGACACCGTGGATGGAGATGAAGGCGATCAAGCAGATCATGGTCGCTGTGGGGGAGATGGACGCCAGTAAAGTGATGAACAGGCCGGCTGCGAGCCAAAATATTACTGTGTCGTTGTTCGTGGCTGCCTGAGTCTGTTCGATCTGCGATGACTGGGGTGATGGTTTAAAGAGGGCGAGAACGACGATGATTCCGGTTGTGGCTGCGGCGATCCGTGCAGGATGAAGAGTGTATCGCCACCCACGTATGTGCGGGTGCCACGAGCGTATGCGCTCTCCCATAATGAGAGCGAGCGCCGCTCCCAGGAGCAGGCCGGCGAAGAACCATAGAGTCCTGTAAGCGAGATAAAGGTCGCTCGGCCCGTCGCTGCTGTAGGGTGCCAGGATGCTCACTGTCAACAGCATCGCCCCAGAGGTTGCCAGGCTGGGTGGGTGATTCCAGGTGACCCATGGGAGAAGCATCAGAAGAGGGATGAGGATCAATGGGTTTCCGGGGTGATCCGCGCTTGTCGTGGAGGCGAGTAGCGACGCGAAAACTGCTGTGAGCGCCATAGCGAATGGGGGTCGCACCTGTTGAAGTGAATCGTTGCTCTTCATGAATCTCCTTTCGTCGTTACCTCGAGGTGTGGTTGACGGTGCGGTGGCGCCTGAGCCATGAATGTGCTCGCGTTCTTCGGGGAATTTCTGTGTGACAGACCTGAGTTTCTTGTGGCTGTATGCGGTGAGGAGTCAGACGGTGGCTGTGATGACAGTGCCCACGATGGTTGCTGGTATGCGAAGTGCGTGGAGCGCTTTTCCTCGTTGTTCGTATGGCGATGCCGTTCTTCTCAGACGGCTGCGGAAGATGTGTCCAGTCTGCAAGGTACCGCCGTCAGTGCAGGCGCGGTCGGTTCCTCGATGAGTAGCGTAAACCGTCCGGGGTGATGGTTATGGCCTTTCAGCGGGTTGGACGCCGACTCGAGGAGTTAGACCGACGTCGGACCGGAAGTGTCGACTGCTATCCACGGTCCGAGTCGCGTTCCGCCAGAAGACGGTCGATGCGCTCGCTCAGCTCGCTGACCTGCTGCTGCAGGGCTGCCACCTGCGCCCGCGTCGCGGCCTCCTGCTCGGCGTTCTCCTCCTCGACCAGTGAGACGATCCACGAGGCCAGGGTCGCCGTGACGACGCCGGCGAGCGCCACCCCGCCGATCATGAGCAGCGCCGCGATGAAGCGCCCCTGCGTGGAGAGCGGGAAGGTGTCGCCGTAGCCGACAGTGGTGATCGTCGTCAGCGCCCACCACAGGGCCTGGCCGAAGGACTGGATCGAGGAGCCCGGCTCATGACGCTCCGCATCCAGCACGGCCAGTGCGGAGGTGAAGATGAGCAGGGCGGCGCTGCCGGCCGTGTACAGGGTGATGCGCCCGCGCAGCGCGGTGCCGGCGCTGCGCTGCATGATGCTCACAAGCGTCACCAGGCGCAGGAGCCTGAGCGGCCGCAGGATCGGCAGGACAATGATCGCCAGGTCGGGCAGGTGGCGGAGGAACCAGCGGCCCCGGTTCGGCGCCAGGACCAGGCGGACAAGATAGTCGAGGCCGAACAGTGCCCACACGGCGCCGATCATGAGCTCGGCCGTCTCCTTGGCTACGCCTTGCGCGTTGGTGAGTACCTCCCAGGCATAGGCGCCCAGGAAGACGACGGCGGCGCCGGCCAGCGGCCACTCCGCGGCCCGCTCCCACGCCCGCAGCCGAGTGCCCGGGCTGATGTCAGTCGGCATGCTCCGATGGTAGACGGCGCTGGGGAGAAGACTGTGTTGCCCTCACCGGTGGGGACAGTCAACGCCGTCGGGGACATTTCTGTGCGCTTGGGGATGTTTGACGCCGTCGGGGGCCGGGAGTCTGTCGGTGGGGTCAGGTGGTGTTTGCACCGTTGATGATGTCGTTGAGTTTCTCAGTTGGGGTCTGTCCGTTCAAGACGATGCGGGGTCGGCGGTTGAGGCAGCCCTGGATGTCTTGAATCTGGGCGTCGGGGCGGTGGTTGTCTCCTCCTGCTCGGGCGGGGTGCGCACCAGTTGGGTGGCCCGCCAGACCTCGTCGAGTCGGGCCTCGACCCGGGATCGGGCGTCGTCGAGCCGTGAGGGCCTCGCCGTCTGGCTGAGCCGCGGGATGACGACTGGTCGCCCCTGCTCGGCGCCTTTGGCAGGTGGGGCGTAGACGGCCTGTACCTTCACGCGACCCCAGCGCGCGGGAACCTCCTGAATGCTGAGGTCGTCGCGGCTGGAAGGTAGGGCGAGGCTGGAGGACTCCTGGACTGCGACTGACATGGCTCGCGGGGTCATGCGCACCGCGATCGAGCGGCGGCGCGCGGCGGCATGCAGCAGTGCCACGAAGAGCACGGTGATCAGAAGAGACACGGCCCAGGTGGCCTCGTCGGCCAGCTCTCGGGTGGATTCGCCGTAGATCAGGGGATGTGGGATGGCTATCACGAGGAACGGGGAAGCCACCAGCAGTGCTCCCGCAAGTATCGCCCACGCCATCCCCACGGCACGCCTGTTCGGGCTCTGGGAGATATGAAGGAACCGTGCCGACGTGACATCGCGATGGGTCACCGTCGCGTCTTTAGTCAGCCAACGGTCAGTGCCGATGAAGCAGAACGCCGCTCCGAAGCTGAAGCCGGTCAGCACGAAGCTGTAAATGAATGTTGCCATGACTGCCTGAGCCACGGCGTCGCCCACTGCGCTGGTGTCGTCCGGATAGGCGACGGCTTCGTCCAGGGAACCCAGGGCGAAGGCGGTCAGGACCAGGATCAACGGGTAGAGGAGTGCGATGCCGACGGCGGCCAAAGTGCCCAGGCATCCAAGCACCTTGGTCCCGGTGGTGGGGCGGGTGCGAATGTAGATCGCCATAGGGCGCCCTCCTGAAAACTGGCGGCAGGTCGGTAATGGCTGGCGAGTCAAGTCTGGGGGTGGTGGGTGTCTCCTGCCCATGGGGACCGTTCACCTTGGCTGGGGGCATTCGACGCCGTCGGGGACCGGAATCCTGTCCCCGGACGCGCAGGATGCCCCCGCCCGGGGAGGCGTGCACCCGGCTGCGTGGAGTGTCCCCGCCCGTCTTGGAAGGCGGGGCTGGCGGGCTCAGGTGAGGAGGACTTTCAGGACCGCAGGGGCGGCGAAGCGGCGAGGCTGCGAGCCGGTCTCGACGACGTCGAGCACCCCGATGTCAGCCAGCTGGGCCACCAGGCCGTTGGCTCGCCCGTACGAGATGCCGAGGGCGGCCTCGACCTTGCGCACCGTGAAGCTCGGATTCGCGACCGCGAAGTCGACGAGGTCAAGAGCGTGCGCGGACCGCAGGCTGGAGGAGCGCACCGTCTCCTTGAGGCTCTGGTGCGCAGCGGCCAGAGCGAGCATCTGATGACGCGTGCTGGTGGCCGCCGCGGCCAGTCCCTGGGAGAAGAAGGTCAGGAAGGTGTCCCAGTCGCCGTGGGTGCTGACTCGCAGCAACGCGTCGTAGTACTCGGCGCGACGCTCCTCGAACCACGGCGAGACCGTCAGCGTGGGTTCGCTGAGAACACCCGAGTTCAGGAGGGTGAGCACGATGAGGAACCGCCCCAGGCGCCCATTGCCGTCCCGGAAGGGGTGAAGGGTCTCGAACTGGTAGTGGGCCATGCCCGCGGCGATGATCGGGTCGATGTCTCCCGCGTGATCCTGATGCAACCAGTCGACGAGGGCTCGCACACCGGCGCGAAGAGGATCCCCGGGAGGCGCGGGAACGAACCGGGACGCATGGACGGGGGCCGTGCTGTGCGCACCGGTGCGGCGGCCGATCATGACCTGGCTGTCGCGCAGGCGACCTGAAGCGGACTCCAGGGGGGTGCCCCGCATGAGCTCGCCCTGAAGGTCCTCAACGAGCGACAGGGTGATGGGGCGCCCCTCCTGCGCCCACAGAAAACCGCTGTTGGCCATGCGGACGTAGTTGAGGATCTCCGTCATCTCGGCGGTCGCGGGGGCATCGTCGTCGGCGGTGAGCACCTCGCGCAGGGGGGCGTATGTGCCCTCCAGGGCCGACGTCGACTGCGCCTCGCGCCGCAGGGAGGGAGTTCGCAGCAGATAGGGATTCGGTAGCTGCTGAGCCGTGGCGTCGAGGGCGGCCAGTGCGCGGCCGGCTGCTGCCACCATGCGGTAGGTGTCTCCGCTGAGAGGCGGCTCGTCGGAGCCGAGCGGAGTAGGGACGAAGGCCTTGTGCTGCCAGTTGCCGGTCACCGGGTCGGAGCCGGTGATGTCGACCAGCTCCCCCATGGTGTCGTCGACGAACATGCTCACGTCCATGATGTCATCCTAGTGATGGTTGTGTGACATCTAAAGAGGGTGGATTGCACATATTGGCGACTTGTCGAACATTGCGGATGGGGGTGTGTCCGGAAACGGGCATGTGTAGGGCTGTGCGCCGGTGACTGCCGCCGTGGGGTTCCGTTGTGGGTGGGGGCGGCCGACGCCGTCGGGGACATTTCTGTGCAGCCGGGGACAGTCGACGCCGTCGGGGACCGGAATCCTGTCCCCGGACGCGTCGGGTGTCCCCCTCCGGGACGGCGCGCACCCGGCCGCGTGGAATGTCCCCGTCCGCAAGGACGAGGACGATGTTTCTCAGGCCGGCTGCGGCTCAGCCTCCGATGTCGGTGCGTCGGCCGTCTCCTCCTGCTCGACTGAGGCTCGTATCAGTTGAGTGGCCCGCCAGACCTCGTCGAGCCGGGCCTCGACCCGGGAACGGGCGTCGTCGAGCCGGGAGGGTCTCACCGTCAGACTGAGCCGTGGGATGATGACCGGTCGCCCCGGCTCGGCACCTCCGGCGGGTGGGGCATAGACGGCTTGGACCTTCACGCGCCCCCAGAGTGCCGGAGCCTCCTGGATGCTGAGGTTGTTGCGCCCAGCAGGTAGGGGGAGAGAGAAGGACTTCGGGTCAGCGACCGCCATGCCGTACGTTCTCAGGCGTACCGCGCTTGCCCGCCGGTGTGCGGCAGCGCGTTTCAGCGCCATGAACAACCCGATGTGGGCCAGGCCGAGAATCCAGGTGGCCCCCACGGCCAGATCTTGAGTGGAATCGCTGTAGATCAGGGAGTGCGGGATAGACATCATGGTGAACGGGGAGGCCGTCACCAGCATGCCCGCGAGTATCGCCCACAGCATGCCCACGGCGCGGCTGTTGGGGTCCCGGGCGACATGGAGGAACCGTGCCGACGCGATATCGCGATAAGTCACTGTCGCGTCCTTGGTGAGCCACCGGTCCGTGCCCGTGAAGCAGGAGGTTGCTCCAAAGATGACGGAGGTCAGCACGAAGCTGAAAATGAGTGGTGTCGCGCCTACCGCAATCGCGGCATTGGCTATCGATTCGTTGTCCTCCGGGTAGGCGACGGCCTCGTCCAGGGCGCCCAGGGCAAAGGCGGTCATGAGCAGGATCAACGGGTAGAGAAGCGCAATGCCGGCGGCGGCCAGGGCGCCCAGGCACCCGAGCACCTTGATGCCGGTGGTGGGGCAGGTGCGGAGGTAGATCGCCATGGGGTGCCCTCCTGAAAACTGTCGACAGGTCGGTAGTGGCTGGCGAGTCAAGTCTGGGGGCGGTGGGTGCCTCACGCCCATGGGGACCGTTCTCCCCGGGTGGTATTCGACGCCGTCGGGGACGTTTTGGTGCGGTCGGGGGCGTGTCCTTCCGGCCGGGGACAGTCGACGCCGTCGGGGACCGGAATCCTGTCCCCGGACGCGCAGGGCGTCCCCGTCCGGGGAGGCGCGCACCCGGCCGCGTGGAATGTCCCCGGCTGCAGGAGACTCGAGGTCGAGTGGTGCCGGCAAGAGTGTGGGCGGTGGTGATCGGAGGGTGCGCGGTGCCAGTGGGAGGCCGGGCGGCAATGGCAGAAGGGGTGCTGCATCGGCCGGAGGTGATGGGGCGGGTGGTGCTGGTAGACGGGAGACGGTACCGGTGCGAGGCCGGGCGGCCCCGTCACGAGGATTGCCGGCCTCAGGAATAGGTTGGGCCCCGGCCGTGTTGGCCGCAGTGGAACCCATCTGTCTCCACAGTCTTGAAAGGAACACTCATGGCCACCAAGAACATCACCGGCCCCGAGTTCAAGGACACCATCCACGGCGAGGGCATCACCATCGTCGACTTCTGGGCCTCCTGGTGCGGCCCGTGCATGCGCTTCGCCCCCATCTACGAGAAGGCCTCCGAGGCCAACCCGGACATCACCTTCGCCAAGGTCGACACCGAGGCCGAGCAGGACCTCGCCGGGGCCCTGGGCATCTCCTCGATCCCCACGCTCATGGTCTTCCGCGACAACGTGCTGGTCTACCGCGAGGCAGGCGCCCTGCCCGCCCCCGCGCTGGACTCGCTCATCACGCAGGTGCGCGAGCTCGACATGGACGAGCTCAAGGCCAAGATCGCTGAGGAGGAGGCCGCCTCCGGCGCTCAGGCCTGATCCGTCAGGTACCGCGGGGCCGCCTGCCGGCCCCTGCAGCCGTCCGACGTCGCCCGGAAACCCGCCGTTTCCGGGCGACGTCGTTGTCTGTTGCCCGGCTCGCCCACCCAAGGGCAGAACATTACGTTTTGATATCCTATGATGGCCCGCGTGAAGTTGGAGTCCCACGTCAGCCACGCTGTCAGAGCCCGATGGGCGGTCCCCGTCGGTGCCTCGGGCCGCGACGCGTTGGTGCGCCACCTCGTCTACGCCCTCCTGCGTTCTGACCCTGAGGGCGCCACGGACTGGATCGACTCGACGGTCCCCACCGACCCCGACGAGCTGCGCACCATGCTCGACTTCCTCCTCACCGCCCGCCCTCCGGCGCCCCTGCCCGAGGACATCGCCGCCGACCTCGACACCCTCCTGGAGGCCGAGGCCGCCGAGCGCGGCATGGTCGACGCCACCGAGATCCCGCCCCTGGCCATCACCGATCACGTTCCCGGCCTGCTCGGCCGTAACGTGGCCTTCTGGCGCGGCGACCTCACCCGGCTGCGCGCCGGCGCCGTCCTCAATGCCGCGAACTCCGGGATGCTCGGCTGCTTCGCCCCCGGGCACCGCTGCATCGACAACATCATCCACGCCGTCGCGGGGCCGGCCCTGCGCGCCGAGTGCGCCCGCTACATGACCTGGGCGGAGACTTTCGACCCCACCCGTCGCCAGGGCGGGGAGCCCGCCGGCCGGGCCGTCTTCACCGGCGGCTACCACCTGCCGGCCCAGCACGTCATCCACTCGGTGGGGCCCGTCATCGAGGACGGGCGCAAGCCGACCCTGCGCGACCGGCGCCTGCTGTCCTCGTGCTACACGAGCGTCCTCAACGTCGCGCACGCCGCGGGGCTGGGCAGCGTCGGCCTGTGCTCGCTGTCCACGGGGGTCTTCGGCTACCCCAAGCGGCAGGCCGCGCTGGTGACCCTGGAGACGATCGGCCGCTGGCTGGCGGCCCACCCCGACTCCCGGATGCGCATCGTCATCAGCCTCAACGCCGACGTCGACGTCGCCGCCTACGAAGCCGCCCTCGCCCCGCCGCCCTGGCGGCCGTAGGGGACTGGGGTCCGCCGTGCCCCGCCGTCCGCAGTGCGCCTGAGGTGGCGCACTGCACGAGGGTCGGGCTCCACTGGCCGACAGGTGGGCGTACTCCACGCGGTGCGGGGGTTCGTGCAGTACGCACAACCCCTGGCCAGTAGGTCCCCAACCTCGTGCAGTGTGGGCAGTTCTGGGCTCCGACGTCGGACCAGATCCACGGAGGGCGGTCAGCTCGCCTGGGCCTGGGCCCGGGCCGCGGCGCGGGCGGCCGCCGGGGCCGCGGCCGCAATCGCCTCCAGCTCCGCCTCGCCGTGCGCGGCCGAGACGAACCAGGCCTCGAAGACCGACGGCGGCAGGCCTACCCCCGCCTCAAGGAATGCGTGGAAGAACGGCCCGTAGCGCCAAGTCTCCTGGGCGCGAGCGGCCTCGTAGTCGCTCACGCCCTGCTCGGCGGCCCGCTGCCCGAACATGAAGGAGAACAGCGAGCCCGCCCGCTGCACGCGGTAGGGCACGCCCTGCTCGTTCAGGGCCGCCGAAACCACCTCTCCGATGGTCTGGGCGCGGGCGGTCACCGAGGCGTAGACGGCGTCGTCGGCCCGCTGGAGCGTGGCCAGGCCGGCCGCCGTGGCCAGCGGGTTCCCCGAGAGCGTGCCCGCCTGGTAGACGGGGCCGTCCGGCGCCAGCAGGTCCATGACCTCCGTCCGCCCGCCGACGGCGGCCAGCGGCATCCCGCCGCCCACGACCTTCCCGAAGGTCACCAGGTCCGGCACCCAGGTGGCGCGCTCGCGCCAGTCGGCACCCGGCCAGGAGGGGGTACCGGCGCCGGCGAGCTCAGAAGCAGCGGCGCCGGCGGTGGCGAAGACCGGCAGGTCCGTGGTCCAGCCGTCGAGGGCCTCCAGACCCCACCAGCCGGCCGGGCCCACGCGGAAGCCAGTGAGGACCTCATCGAGGATCATGAGCGCGCCGTGCTCGGCGGTCACTCGGCGGATCGCGGCGTTGAAGCCGGGCGCCGGTGGCACGATCCCCATGTTGGCCGGGGCTCCCTCAGTGATGACCGCGGCGATCTCGCCGCCGCGCTCGGCGAAGCAGGCCTCCAGGGCGGCGACGTCGTTATAGGGCAGGACGATCGTCTGGGCGGCCACCGCCGCGGGTACGCCGGCGCTGCCCGGCAGGCCGCCGGTGGCCAGGCCCGAGCCGGCCGCCGCGAGCAGGCCGTCACTGTGCCCGTGGTAGCAGCCGGCGAACTTCACCACCAGGTCGCGGCCCGTGGCGCCGCGGGCCAGGCGCACGGCCGTCATCGTCGCCTCGGTGCCGGTGGACACGAAGCGCACCTTCTGCGCGGCCGGCACCCGACGGCGCACCTCCTCGGCCAGGAGCGTCTCTGTGGCCGTGGGGGCGCCGAAGGACAGGCCGCGGGCGGCGGCCGCCTGGACCGCGGCGACGACCTCCGGGTGGGCGTGGCCCAGGAGCGCAGGGCCCCACGAGCCCACCAGGTCCACGTAGCTGCGGCCCTCGGCGTCGGTGACGTGGGCACCGCTCGCCGAGGCGATGAACCGCGGCGTGCCCCCCACCGAGCCGAAGGCGCGCACGGGGGAGTCGACGCCCCCGGGGATGACGGCGCGAGCCGCCTCGAACAGGGAGTTGTTGGTCGAAGCGGTGGCACTGGAGGGCCGGCCTGCGGGCTGCGATTGCTGAGTCACGGTGATCCTGTCGATGAACTGGTCAGGGCCGGTTCGGGAGGTGACCTCGCGCCGGCCGGAACTGATTCCCAACCTACCGGAACGATCCTGCCCTCCGTGGCTCTTGTATCAGTGCAGGGCCGGGTTCTCGGCGATCTCCCGGGCCCAGTAGGTCAGGACCATGTCGGCGCCCGCCCGCACTATGCCCAGCACCGACTCGGCGATGACGCGCTCGCGGTCGACCCACCCGCGCTGCGCGGCCGCCTCCACCATCGCGTACTCGCCGCTGACCTGGTAGGCGGCCACCGGCACCGGTGAGGCGGCGGCGACGTCGGCCAGCACGTCCAGGTAGGGGCCGGCCGGCTTGACCATGACGATGTCCGCCCCCTCGGCGACGTCGAGCATCACCTCGCGCATGCCCTCGCGGCGGTTGGCCGGATCCTGCTGGTAGGCGCGCCGGTCCCCGGTGAGCGTGGAGCCCACAGCCTCCCGGAACGGCCCGAAGTAGGCCGACGCGTACTTCGCCGAGTAGGCCAGGATCGCGACGTCATCGTGGCCGGTGGCATCCAGGGCGGCGCGGATCGCGGCGACCTGCCCGTCCATCATCCCCGACGGCGAGACCATGTGCGCCCCCGCCTCCGCCTGGGAGACGGCCATGGCCTGGTAGGTGGCCAGGGTGGCGTCATTGTCGACCTCACCGGCGCGCGGGCCGTCGGGGCGGATGAGGCCGCAGTGGCCGTGGCTGGTGAACTCATCCAGGCAGGTGTCTGCGCAGACGACGACCTCGTCCCCCACCTCCGCGCGCACGGCCGCGATCCCACGGTTGAGGATGCCGTCCTCGGCCCAGGCCGCCGTGCCGGCCTCGTCCCGGGCGGCGGGAACGCCGAACAGGTCAATGGCGCCGATGCCTGCCTCGGCACAGGCGGCGGCCTCGCGGCGCAGCGAGTCCAGCGTGTGCTGGACGACCCCCGGCATCGCCTCCACGGGGCGGGGGGTATCGATGTCCTCGCGCACGAACACCGGCAGGATGAGGGCGGCCGGGTCCACGACGTGCTCGCGCGCCAGGCGCCGCATCGCCGGGGTAGTGCGCAGGCGCCGGGGGCGGACCGTGGGGGCCTGCGGGTCGGGGACGGAGCGGCGCGACAGGAAGTCGGCGGCCGGTCGAAGGGCATCGGTCATGAGGTGCTCCTGGTGGTTGGTGGTCCGCCGCCTCGCAGGCCGTCCACAGTGTTGGAATGACTGGAACCAGGCGGATCGGGTGGGTTTGTGCGGGGGACACTCGTGTCGGATTCAGAGGCTGCGGGGTGGCTTTGTGTCACGAATGGCGACTTTTAGTCGTGCCGAGTGGGGGTGCGGCTCCGGAGCTCATCGGAGTATCCGGCTCTGACCTGGGCGAATACCCGAGGGGTAGGTGCCCCAGGGACTGTGGTGGCGATGAAAAGTCGCCAATCGTGACACTTTCGCCGGTATGTGTCCATCACGGCGGCTCCTGAGAGGCAGGAGCGGGGTCCGTTGTGGCCCGGATGGTGTCGATGGTGGCCTGGAGGACCCCCTCGGGCGTGGGGGAGGGGGCGACGGCAGCAACCGTCAGACCGAGCTCGCGGGTGGCCGCCGCCGTGGTGGCGCCAATGGCCACCAGCCCGGTTCTCTGCGGTGGCGGGCCGAGCAGCTCCAGGACGGCCCGCGTCGTGGACGGGGCGGTGAGCACGACCGCGTCCACACCGCCAGTGGCCCACGTGCGATCCAGGTCCGGGGGCAGGTCGCAGGCGTCAGCCGTGACGGTCGTGTAGGCGGCCACCTGCTCCACCTCCCAGCCCGCTCGACGCAGGCCGTCCGCCAGTGCCGGGTCGGCCAGAGCCGAGGCCGGCAGCAGCACCCGCCGCGCCGCCTCCGTGAGAGTTTGAGGAGAATCGGGAGCATCGCTGAAGGCGCGGGCTCTCCCGTCGGAGTCATGAGAGCCGGCGGCATTGGTGAAGCCATGGGGGCCAATGCCTGAACCCGGGTCTCGGGTGGGGGGTGGGGTGGCTTCTGGGCCGCCGGCGAGCGCGGGCTCCTTCAGGAGAGCGGCGGCCGAGCCTCGGGCCACCAGGTCGGGGGCGGTCACGGTGAGCTCGGTCCAGGCGCGCGCGGTCGCCGGACCGACGACGGCCACCCGCAGCGGCGGGATGGCTGGGGTGCGGGGAGGTGTGGCGCTGTCGTGGGGGGCGGGAGTACCGGGTTCCCGGTAGAGCCCGTGCCCCCAGGTCGCCGAACCGAATCCGGCTTCCGCAAGCAGGTACGGTGCCAGCGCCTCCACGGTCCGGGCCGAGGTGAGTACCAGCCAGGCCGCCTCGCCCGCCGCGATCCTGCGCGCAGTCGCCTCCAGTGCCGTCGCCTCACCCGGAACCGTCCGCGTCACGGCGGCGCGCAGCACCCGAGCCCCGGCCCGCTCCAGCGCCGAGGCGATGCGGTCGCGCTCCTTGAGGCGCGGCAGCAGAACCACCCGCCCCGACAGCGGCGCCCCGCCGCCCTCCCGGGGGTTGCCCGGGAGGCTCCCGGCCGAGTCGTTGCGTGAGGTGGACTGCGCCATGGCCTCAGTCCCGCCGGGGCTTGTTGGCGTGCAGGTCGACGATCTGGTCGGCGCCGTCGTCCAGCAGGACCTCGGCCGCCCTGACCCCCAGTGCCTCGGCCGCCCGAACCGCCGCCATGTCCCTGGGAGTCCTCGGCCCCCCGGAGGTCTCGGGCAGCTCGGTGCTCAGTTCGCAGCCGACCTCCTGGCCACCATCGAGCGATGTGACCACCGCCCGCAGCACGAGCACCCGCGGCGAGCGGCGCGAGACCGCTGAACCACGCGGCTCCGCCACCCCAGCTCCCTGGCTGGTCCTGGTCGCGGCGGTGTCATCGCCGCGGAAGCCCTCGTTCCACCCGGTCCCGTGCTCGGCGTGCTCCTCCCGCGGCTCCTGGCTCTCGCCCCGCAGGTGTGCCCAGGCCCCCACCGGCGCCGCGCAGCCCGCCCCGAGCCGGGCCATGAGCGCCCGCTCGGCCGTCACCGCCAGGCGCGTGGGTTCGTCGTCGAGCACCGCCGCCACTCGGGCCAGCTCCGCGCAGTCCTCGTCGGCTCGCGCCTCCACGGCCAGGGCCCCCTGGGCCGGAGCGGGCAGCATCGTCTCCAGGTCCAGGACCTCGCTCGCGCAGTGCTCCAGACCCAGACGCCGCAGCCCCGACAGGGCCAGAACCACCGCGTCCAGGTCGCCGGCGGCATCGGCTCGGCTCGGCGCCACCGGCTCATCGGTGCCGACGCCGACCACCTCCAGCCCCCGCACCCGCGCCAGGCGCGTGGGCACGTTACCGCGCAGGTCCACCACCTCCAGATCGGGGCGGGCGGCCAGCAGCTGGGCGGCCCTGCGGGGTGAGCCGGTGCCCACGCGGGCCCCCTCGGGCAGGTCGGTCAGGGTCAGGCCGTCGCGGGCGCACAGGGCGTCGCGCGGGTCCTCGCGCGCCGGCACGCAGATGACTTCCAGACCCTCGACCGGCTGCGTGGGCAGGTCCTTGAAGGAGTGGACCACCAGGTCCACCTCGCCGTCCAGGAGTGCGTGGCGCAGCCGGGCCGCGAAGACCCCCACCCCGCCGAGCTGCCTCAGGGGCGTGCGGTCGCCGTCGCCGTCCGTGCGTACGGTGACCAGGTCGATGCCCAGGCCGCCGGAACCCTCGCTGGCCTTGCCGGCCGCGGCTGCCGCACCGCCCCCACCGGCCGCCTGGCGCAGCGCCTCGGCGACCTGCCCGGACTGGGTCAGCGCCAGGCGCGAGCCGCGCGTGCCCAGCCGAAGCCGCCGGGAGTCCGTCTCCGTCGTGGTCATGCATCCCCTCCTCGTGCGCGGTTCTCCATCGTCGCGTTCGTACCGTAGGGCTTGCCTTCGTACCTTGGGGGTACGAACTCGCGACCTAATATACGAACGCGCCGCCCGCCCCCGTCCCGGCGAGGCGCTTCACCCGCCATGGGAGCCCATCAGGCGCCCGACCGCGGCGCGGGCGTGCTCGACGACGGCGGCGATCCCGGTCCCGGCTACCCACGCCCCGGTGACCTCCAGCCCCGTCACCGGCGCCAGCTGCTCCTCCAGGAGCCTCGTGCGCTCCCGGTAGGCGGGCGTCACCGGCGGCAGCGTCCCGTCCCACCGCACCAGCATGTGGTCGATGACCGCCTCCGGCTCGATCCGCACCCCCGTCAGGGCCGCCACGTCATCCAGCGCCACCTGCAGATCCACCTGCGGGCGCGGCTGCCCGGGCCGACCGTAGGACAGTCGCAGCGCGTGGACGTCCGGGCCGTGCAGCGCCCGCAGCTCGGCACCGACCCACGGCCACTTGGCACTCAGGTGCGACAGGGCCTTGGCCCGCACCGGGCAGTCCGCCAGGCTTACAGGCCCCTCACCGGGATCCGTCCCATCGGAGACCAGGCCAGAGGCCCCGGTGCCGGTCGACGACGCCGCTGCCACGGGCTCACCGGGACCAGCGGGCTCAGCAACGCCGGTGGGTGCCACGAGCAGCCCCGAGCCCACCGGCTCGCCACTGAGCTCCGGAGCCCGGGCCACCAGCGTGAAGCGGGCGATCGGCGCCCCCACCGGCACGGTCAGCTCCGTCGCGCTCGCAGGCAGCCCGGGAATCCCCCGCAGCAGCCGCAGCGCGGCCCCCGCCGAGCAGGCCACGACGACGCGGTCGGTGGCTACGACCTCCTGCGCACCATCGGGCACCGGCTCGTCCGACGGCGTCGGACCCCGGCGTGTCGGGGCGATCCCCACCCGCCAGGCGGCCGGCGCCTGTCCGCCCGCGCAGTCCTGACCCCTGCCGGGCCGCAGCCACTGGGCGCCGGTGCGGGTGCGCACGCTCCCTCCGCCGGCTTCAATGGCCTCGAGCAGCGCGTCGGTGAGCCGGAACAGCCCGCCCTCGACGGCCGCGTCCACGCTCCGACCACCCGCCCCGTCCTGGCGGGCCCGACGCCGCTCCAGCACCGCCGCCACAGCGGCACTGAGCGACCCCAGCTCCGCCGTGGCCCGCCGCAGCCCGGGCATGACGACATCGGCCGCCAGATCCGCCGGGTCGGCCGAGTGGATGCCCGCGACGATGGGCCGCACGAGGCGCTCCAGGACGCCGGCCCCCATCCGCGCGGCCACGAAGGAGGCCAGGTCGGCCGGATCCTCGGGGCCGGTGCCGACGGTCCCGGGCAGGTCGGCGTCCTGCGCGGCCCGGCGTGCGGCCTCCTGCCCGATGATGGCGACGACGTCGGGAGCCAGCGGGTCCGCCGGAATCCCCAGGTAGGCGTGGTCAGGAAACCGGTGCAACCCCCACTGGGGCAACTGCTCGCCGGTGCCCGGCGCGAGGGGCGGCAGGAAGAGCCGGGGCCGGCCGTGCGGGGCGGCGGTGCGCAGCCCCAACTCGGCGAGCATGGAAGTGGCCGCCTGGCCGCGCACGACGAAGCCCTCAGCCCCCAGGTCCATGCGCGCCCCACCGATGCTCCCGGCCGCGACGAGCCCGCCGGTGTAGCCGCGCGCCTCAATGAGCAGCGGCCGCAGCCCGGCGCGTACCAGGTCCCAGGCGGCCGTCAGACCCGCGATCCCGCCGCCGATGACGAGCGCGTCCCACCGTCGCTCCCCGAGGGCCTCCCCGCTCATGCCTCCCACCCGGCCAGGGCCACGGACTCCCAGTCGGCCGAGCCGTGCACCCGAGCCACGATCCGGGTGAGGACGTCCGCGTCGGTGGCCGGCGGGACCCCATGCCCCAGGTTGACCACGTGCCCCGGCGCCGTGCGCCCGGCGGCCAGCACCGCGTCGAGCTCCTCAGCCAGGATCGGCCACGGCGCCGCCAGCAGCGCCGGGTCCAGGTTGCCCTGGACCGGGCAGGCCCCCGCCTGCGGGTCGGCCCCGGCCAGCGCCTCAATGGCCTCGCCCAGCTCGATGCGCTCGTCCACGCCGACGGCGTCGGCCCCCGCCTGCCGCATGAGCCCCAGCAGCCGGGCGGTCCCGGTCCCGAAGTGGATGAGCGGCGCACCCTCACCAGTGGTGGGGGAGACGGCCTGACGGGCGACATCCAGCGCGAGCGCCGAGTAGGGGGCCACGCGCTCGCGGTAGGCGCGCGGGGACAGCGAGCCCGCCCAGGAGTCGAAGAGCTGGGCTGCGGCCGCCCCGGCGCGCACCTGGGTGGCGATGAACTCGCCGGTCAGGCGCGCGCACCAGGTCATGAGCCGGTCCCAGGAGTCGGGGTCGGCGCGCATGAGTGTGCGCGCCGCCAGGTGGTCGCGACTGGGTCGGCCCTCCACCAGGTAGGCCGCCAGCGTGAAGGGCGCCCCGCCGAAGGCGAGCACCGGCGTCCACCCCGCCGACCCGGCACTGTGCTCCAGCCCGGCGCGCGCCCGCTCGCTCAGCCCCTCGCGCACGCCCGGCGCCTGCGGACTGCCCAGCTCGACGACGACGCGCCGCACCGCCTCCTCGATCGCCCCGACCCCCTCGGCGTTGGGGCCGTCACCGAAGCGGCGGGCTACCAGCTCGCCCACCTCGCGGCCGCTGCGCACCGGGGCGTCGAGGACCGGCCCGACGCCCTCCTCGATCCGCACCCCCACACCCGCCAGGCGCAGCGGCACCATGATGTCGGAGAAGAAGACGGCGGCGTCGACGCCGTGGCGCCGCACCGGCTGCAGCGTCACCTCCGCCGCCAGCGCAGGATCCAGGCAGGCATCCAGCATCGGCACGCCGGCGCGCGCCCGCAGCGCCCGGTACTCCGGCAGCGACCGTCCCGCCTGGCGCATGAACCACACCGGTGTGCGTGCGGGCCTCCGCCCCGCCAGCGCCTCCAGGAGCGCCGGCGACGGAGCCGGTCCCGTCGTGGTCCCGGCAGGCCTCGCCGCCTCGGCAGCCTGCGCCGCCGGCTCGGAAGTCATTGAATCATTGTGTGAACTGCCGGTGACGAAATCGCCGTTATCGGGCGAAGAATGCTGACGGCGCGTGCTTTCCCTGCGATAAGGGAACTGAATGCGAGACATATCCGACTGCCTCCTGTCAGCAGTGGTCAGAGGGGGTTTATTGCGCGTGATGATGCGGCGTTCCAGACGTCCGTCAGGTTCTGACAGAGTGTCAGAAATATGGTGATGACGCATTGTCGTGATGTCGGGTGTGTGTCGCCACGCCGCTATTGTGCCCGCTCCCCACGGTGATGTTTCAATAGCCCACGTTGTGACTACTCATCTTCTCTCCGCAGACCATCGACTGCCGGGCCTCGACATCGTTGCCCGGCTCGGTGCGGTCGCCCCGGGGCTGGGGCCGGACCTCCTGGAAGCGGTCCCCGCGCTACGCGGGGTCCTGGTGCTGTCCACCTGCAACCGCCTGACCCTGCTCATCGATGCCGACTCCTGGGCCGACACCGGCTGCCCGGCGGCCCTGCACCCGGACCTCTCTCCGGCGGACGCGAGCCAGTCGGCCGCGGCGTCGGACCTGGGGGAGACCATCACCGCCTTCCTGGCCGAGCGCGCCGGGCTCCCCCCGAGCGGCCTCCTGCTGACCCACCTGGTCGGGGCGGCCGCCCGCAGGGAGATGCTCGCCATCGCTGCGGGCCTGAGCTCGATGGTGGTCGGCGAGGCCCAGATCGTCGGCCAGGTCCGCCGCGCCGCCGAGACCGCCGCCGCCGAGGGCACGCTCAGCCCCGAGCTCGTGCGGGTCGTCGAGCGCGCCTCGGCCACCGCCCGCCGGGTGGCCCACGAGACCGAGCTGTCCGGTCAGGGGCGCAGCGTCGTCGCCGTCGGCGTGGATCAGGCCTCCGGCCACCTGCCGCCGCTGGAGGACTGCCGCGCCCTCATCGTCGGCACCGGCTCCTACGCCGGCGCCACCGTCGCCGACCTGCGCGCCCGAGGCTTGAGCGACATCGCCGTCTACTCCGCCTCCAACCGCGCCGAGGCCTTCGCCGCCGGCCACGGCCTGCGCGCCGTCCCCGCCGGCGCCCTGAGTGAGGCCATGAGCCGCGCCGACCTCGTGGTCACCTGCCGCGGCACCGGCGGGCCGATCCTCACCGCCGACGTCGTCGCCCCCGTCGCCGCCGAGCGCGCCGGCTCGGCTGGGGGGGACGGTCGCCCGCTCGTCATCCTCGACCTGGCCCTGGCCCGCGACGTCGATGAGGCCGTCGGCGCCCTGCCCGGCGTCGTCCACCTCGACCTGGCCCGCGTGCGCGACGCCGTTCCCGAGGCCGAGGCCCAGCAGGTGACCGCCGCCCGCGCCATCGTCGAGGCCGAGGCCGCCGACTTCGAGCGCACCCTGGCCGGCCGGGCCATGGACCCCCTCATCACCGCCCTGCGCGCCCAGGTGGGTCGCGTCGTCGCCGAGGAGGCCGCTCGCCTGCGCCCCCAGCCCGCCCGCCGGCTCGCCCTGGCCGTCCCCGCCGTCGACGGGCGCGCCGGAACCGGCGTCAGCGGTGTCAACAGCGCCGACGCCGCCGCAGGGGCCTGCCCCCACCATCACCTCGCTGCCGAGCCCGGCTTCGAGGCCGCCGGTGAGATCGACGGCGAACCCATGGTGCCCCTGGCGCAGGCCGAGCGGGCCCTGCACCACCTGGCCGCCCGCCTCCTCCACCAGCCCACCGTCATGGCTCGCCGCGCCGGCCAGGAGGGCCGCGAGGAGGCCTACCGTCAGGCCCTCGAGCTCGTCTGGGGTTTGGAAAGCACAGGAGAGAACCATGACTGACACCGCCGCGCCCGTGCCCGGGCCCACCCAGGAGGCTCCTACGCGCCTGGACGCATGCCCGGACACCCTCCCGGGCGCCGACCTCGCCGGAGCTCCGGCCACTGTCCCGGCCCTCGACCCGCTGGCCCCCTACGACGCCATCCTCCTGCAGTCCTACGGCGGGCCCCGCCGCCCCGAGGACGTCCTGCCCTTCATGCGCAACGCCACCGCCGGCCGCGGCGTGCCCGATTCTCGCCTCGTAGAGGTCTCCGGCCACTACCAGAGTGTCGGCGGTGCCTCCCCGATCAATGCGCGTAACGCCGAGCTGCGCGATGCCCTCCAGGCCCGCCTGGCCGAGCGCGGCTCGACGCTGCCGATCGTCGTCGGCAACCGCAACTGGCACCCCTTCGTCAGTCAGGCCCTGCGCGAGCTGGCCGACGCCGGGGCCCGCCGCGTCCTGGCTCTGCCCACCGCGGCCTTCGGCTCCTACTCCGGGTGCCGCCAGTACCGCGAGGACCTGGCCGGCGCCGTCGCCCTGCTCGCCGACGGCGCGGACGGCTCCACCGGTGAGGGATTCGAGGCCGACGCCGCCGCCCGGGTCGGCGGGGACGGGGGCGGTCCCGTGGAGCTCACGGTGGACAAGACGCGCCCCTACTACAACACCCCCGGCCTGCTGCAGGCCAACATCGACGCCATCGTCGAGGCTTACGGCGCCCTGGCCGAGCAGGGGGTGGCGGCCGCGGACGCGCGTCTCGTGCTCGTCACCCACTCCATCCCCCTGGGCATGGAGGCCGGCTCCGCCCCGGGTGAGGGCCCCGAGAGCACCCACGACGAGCACGGCCCCTCCAACGTCGCCGGCCCGACTGAGACCGGAAGGCGAGAGCCGGGCGTGGCCGCCGACCTGTCCACGGAGGTCTCCTACGTCGCCCAGCACGAGGCGCTCGCCGCCGTGCTCGTGCCTGAGGTCGCCCGTCGTCTCGGCCTGGAGACGGTCGAGGCCGACCTCGTCTACTGCTCGCGCTCCGGCCCGCCGCAGGCCCGCTGGCTCGAACCGGACGTCAACGACCACCTTGAGGCACTGGCCGCCGGGCACCTGACCGACGGCAGCCCCGTGAGCAGGCCCGAGGGCGTCGTCGTGGCCCCCTTCGGTTTCATCTCCGACCACATGGAGGTCGTCTTCGACCTCGACACCGAGGCCGCCCAGACCGCCCGCGACCTGGGGATGCCGTATGCGCGCGCTGCCACCGTCGGCACCCACCCGGCCTTCATCGACTCCCTCGTCGACATCCTCTTCGAGCGGGCCGCCGCCGCCCGCGGTGAGGACGTCCGGCCCGACTCGACCACCGGCGTCGGCCCCTTCCACACGGTCTGCCCGGACTCGTGCTGCCGGAACGGGGCCGGCCACCCCGGCCGGCCCGCTCACCACGGGACCGACGGCGACGGCTCTCGATAGTCCCCATCCCAGTAGCTCCGATAAGAACCAGGAGAAGAGAATGAGCACCGACACCCACGGCCAGCACGGACATCCCGGCGGTCACCCCGGTGAGGGGGGCCTGCACCGCTTCGAGGACGAGGAGCGCCGCCCCCACCGCGATCCGCGCGACGCCACCGACGTCGACCTGGAGGCCATCAACAACCAGTACCACTACACCCTCTATGCCGTCTTCCGCCTGGCTCGCCCGCTGCCCGCCTCCCAGCCTGAGCGCGAGCAGCTCCTGGGGGAGAGCGCCAACTTCGTCGAGGCCGGCGGCGTGACGACGCGCGGCTGGTACGACGTCGGGGGCCTGCGCGCCGACGCCGACCTGCTCGTGTGGTGGCTCGACGACGACCCCGAGGTCCTGCAGGACGCCTACCACCGTCTGCGCGGCAGTGCGCTGGGCCGCTATCTGGAGCCGGTGTGGTCCTGCATGGGGCTGCACACGCCCGCCGAGTTCAATCCCCGCCACGTGCCGGCCTGCCTGGCCGGGGTGGCGCCGCGCGACTGGGTCATGGTCTACCCCTTCGTGCGTTCCTACGAGTGGTACCTGCTCGAGCCCGAGGAGCGCTCGCGCATGATGGCCCAGCACGGGCGCCACGGCTTCTCCAAGTACCCCGACGTCAAGGGCTCGACGCTGTCCACCTTCGGCCTGAGCGACTACGAGTGGATCCTCGGCTTCGAGGCCGACAGCCTCGACCGGCTCGAGGGGGTCCTGCACCACCAGCGCTACACGGAGGCGCGCATGCACGTGCGCGTGGACACACCCTTCTACACCGGGCGCCGCGTCAGCCCACAGGAGTGGGCCCAGCGCCAGCCCTGGGCCTGACTCCCTGCCCGCGGGGACATTCGACGCCGTCGGGGACCTTCCCTTGCGGCCGGGGGCATCCTGCGCGTTGGGGGACAGCATTCCTGTCCCCCAACGCGTGACTGGTCCCTGGCCGGAGGGGAATGTCCCCGACCATGAGGGTGGGCGGCGGCGCAACCTGACCAATCTGGTTGACCAGGTCGCTTTCTCCTGGGACCATCAATGCATGAAGACGGTGAAGGTTCAGGAGGCGAAGACGCATTTGTCGGCGCTGTTGGTAGAGGTCGAGCAGGGGGCGACCATCAACATCGCCCGAGGGCGTCAGACAGTGGCGCGCTTGGTTCCAGTCGGGGGCGAGCGGGAGCTGGGCTTCGGCGGATACCAGCTGCCGGACACGTTCTTCGACGAGCTGCCGGAGGAGGAGCTGAGTGCCTGGGAGGGTGCATGAAGGGCTACCTGCTCGATACGCATGCGCTCATGTGGGCGATCAATGAGCCCTCGCGTCTGGGCGGGAGGGCTGTCGAGGTGCTGCGAGACCGAGGGAATCTCGTGGTGGTCTCCGCCGCCAGTGCATGGGAGCTGCATACCAAGAACCGCATTGGGAAACTGCCTGGAGCGGGGCCGTGGCTGGATGCTCTCGAGGGGCACGTGCGACGGCTCGGAGCGGAGTTCTTGCCCATCGAGTGGTCGCACGCGCGCCTGAGCGGGCAGCTTGAGTGGTCGCATCGCGATCCCTTTGATCGGATGCTGGCGGCGCAAGCGATGTACGAGTCGCTTGCGTTGGTGACGCGCGATCCGGCCTTCGAGGAACTGTCCGGTGTGACGATCCTGTGGTGAGTGGTCGTTGCCTAGAGAATCTGTCGAACGTCTTGTTCGATCACGTCACCAACGCCGGTGGGGGCTGGCGCTGTGCCTATGACATGACCGCCTTGTATTTCGAGGCCGAGCGTGAGGACGAGCTGCGCAAGGTCGGTTACTCCAAGGTGAGGCGTGTCGACCCTCAGGTCATCGTTGGGGCCCGCCAGGTCCGGGCCGGGTGTCCCTGTCGATGACGAGCCCTTGACATCGGCCATCATCCTGGATGGCCTGACCGGCAAGCCTGCGCAGCAGGCCTGGTTCCTCCTTCTGAGGGCTGTTGGCATCACGCACCCTCGCCAGAACAGGGGTGTAGCAATGAGGGCGACGAAGGTCGAGACATGTTCGTGACCTTCGAGGTACTGTCAACGGGTTGGTTTCCGCCGGGTTGATTCCGGCCGACAGTCAGGAGCCCCCGTGGCACATGCCGAGAACCGCCCCGTGAGTCGAGCCGGGGGACGTCGTCGAGTCGCCGCACTGGGCTGCCTGCTGCTCGCCGCCTCGCTGGCCCTGAGCGGGTGCTCCTCCCAGGACTCCAAGCCCAGCGCCAAGGCGCCCGCCAGCAAGGCCGGCGCCACGAGGCGCGCGACGTCGGCCCCCTCGGTCGCCGCCACGGCGTCGAGCACCGCCGGCACCGTCACCGCGGCCTCCCTGTCCGACGCCCAGCTCGGGTACACCGTCACCACGATCCCCGCCGGTCTCGACGTCAAGCGGGTCGCGATCCTCCAGGACTTCGTGGCCTACGACCAGATGTCCTGGAAGCTGTGGGTCGGCGGCGGACAGGACACCAGCAAGGTCCCCGCCGTTACCACCGGTAACCTCCAGCAGCAGCTCCTTGATGACGCCGCCAACCTGAAGAACAAGGGGCAGAAGGTCAAGACTCCCGTCAAGGTCGCGATCTCCGAGGTCGCCATGAGCGCCGACGGCCAGAGCGCCACCGTCACCTACTGCGTGGACCTGACGCAGGTGACCTACATCGACGCACAGGGCGCGGACGTCACCGACCCTTCCAACAAGGCGCGAATCCCGGCGAAGAACACCATGGTGCCCGGCAGCGGCGGGCACTGGCTCGCCTCCGAGGAGGAGGAGACCGGTGAGCCGAACACCTGCAAGGTCGGCTGATATCTCGGGAGCCACCATGGCATGATTGCCCTCACCTTTCTTCGGCACCTTCTCCCGGAACGCCCAGTGTCCTGCCTGGGAGGAAGGGAGTCGGAAGGAGGTGAGGGTCGTGTCCAAGCCGAAAGGCCGACGCAGGCAAGTCCGCAAAGACAAGGAAACGGCCCGGAAGGTGAGCGAACTGTTAACCGCACTCGCTCGCCTGACCCGGGCCGTCAGTGTCCTTGTGGATACCCTCGGCAAGTGGTTCGGATGAGCCGCTTACCTAGGGGAGCCGCCCGGTACCCGCCGGGTGGCTCCCCGCCATTATGCCAGCCGGCTTGCGCCAGTGTCCACGTGCTGTTGACCGCCGTCGTCCACCCCGAGAGCCTGGCCATGCAGGTGAGCCTTGGTTTCAGGTGAGGCATGGCTTGCCTGTGAATCATAAGTAACACCCACAGGGGCTGGCGACGTAGTAAAGTAATGGCCATGAACGCAGACACCATGACCACGCCGTCCATCAACCTCTCCTTCACCGCCTCCGCCGCTCTGAGCGACAACCTCCAGCGCGTGCTGACCGACCTCATCGCCCTCGGGCTGGTCGGCAAGCAGATCCACTGGAACATCGTTGGCCCGAACTTCCGCGACGTCCACCTCAACCTCGACGAGGTTGTCGACATCGCCCGCGAGGGCTCCGACGAGGTCGCCGAGCGCATGCGCGCCATCAACGCCGTCCCCGACGGCCGCCCGGCCACCGTCTCCGCCGCCACCACCGTGCCGGCCGCCCCTGAGGGCGAGATCCTCACCAGCGAGGGCGTCGCCTACATCGTCTCCGCCATCGAGGCCGTCGTCGCCACCCTGCGCGGTGTGGACGAGGACGTCGACTCTGAGGACCCCACCTCCTCCGGCATCGTCGAGGACCTCATCGGCAAGCTCGAGCAGCAGGCCTGGTTCCTCTCCGCCGAGGTCCGCAAGCCCGTCCGCTGAGCCCGAGGCTTACGCTGATGCGCTGACTCCATCACGTGGGGCCCACCTCCTTGAGGGGTGGGCCCCACGGTCGTGTCTGCGGGCCGGACTGCCGGCTCCGGGGTGTTATTCGCCGGGGGCGGTCCCAGATCTCATGCCCGCCAGTCGCCCAGCGCCCCCTCCAGGCAGCCCAGCGCCGCGTCAACCAGACTGTGGCGCTGGTCGTCAGGGCAGCCGGCGTGCACCCAGCGCAGGCAGGCGTCGTCGAGGAATCCCAGGTAGCCCCACAGGGCGAAGTCGTCGCGGTGGCCCCGGCTGCCGCCGACAACCTCGGCCAAGGCCGCCACCGCCGCCTCGCGCGCCTGCCGCCTCACTCGGGCCGCCTCATCGCCCGGGTCGTGCCCGGCCAGCGCCTGGTAGGTCACCCAACCGGGGGAGCGCTCGGCGATGAAGTCCAGGTAGGTCAGCACCGAGGTCCGCACTCGGTCCCGGGCCGACGACCCCTCCGGCAGGGCGTCGTCGGCCCTCCGGGTGCGCTCGGCCAGCTCGTCAGCGGCACGCCGGAGGACCTGGGCGTAGAGACCGGCCTTGCCGGCGAAGTACTTGTGCACCAGTGCCTCGGAGGCCTGCGCCTCCGCCGCGACCTCGACCAGTGAGACCTCCTCGTACGGGCGGCTTGCGAAGGCCCGCCTCGCTGCGGACAGGATCAGCTCGCGGCGCTCGGCGGGATCCATGCGCAGGCGGGGACGCTTGTCGGTACGAGACGGCACCTTGACATGCTAACGGGTGCGGCGGCACCCTTGGAGGCATGGTTAGTGAGTCACCTGGAATAAGCCGTCCCGCAACCCCCGCCTGGATCGACCACGCCATCTGGTGGCAGGTCTACCCCCTGGGCGCCACCGGCGCCCCCGTCCGTCCCGAACCGGGCGCGCCCCTGACCGAGCCCGGCGCCCCCGCGCGCCTGGACCGCCTGGAGCCCTGGCTCGACTACGCTGTCGAGCTCGGTGCCAACGGCCTCTCGCTCGGGCCGATCTTCGCCTCCTCCACCCACGGCTACGACACCACCGACCACCTGCGCATCGACCCTCGCCTGGGTGATGACGCCGCCTTCGACCGCCTCGCCGAAGCCTGCCGCACCCGAGGCCTGGCCCTCATGCTCGACGGCGTCCTCGGGCACGTCGGCACCGAGCACCCCCTCTTCCGGGCCGCCCGCGCCGGGGGAGAGGAGCGCGGCCTCTTCCGCTTCGACGACGCCGCCGTCGGGGATGGTGCTGGCGGGAACGATGCCGGACCGACCGGCCCCGGCTACGCCACCTTCGAGGGGCACGAGTCCCTGGCCGCCCTCAACCACGACTCCGGCCAGGTGCGCGACCTGGCCGTGCGGGTGCTCACCCACTGGCTCGACCGCGGTGCCAGCGCCTGGCGCCTGGACGCCGCCTACGCCGTCGACCCCGCCTTCTGGGCGAGCGTCCTGCCCGCCGTGCGCGAGCGCCACCCCGACGCCTGGTTCATGGGCGAGGTCATCCACGGCGACTACGCCGGCTTCGTGGAGGCCTCCACCGTGGACACCGTCACCCAGTACGAGCTGTGGAAGGCGACTTGGAGCTCGCTGGCCGACGTCAACTTCTACGAGCTCGACTGGTGCCTCAAGCGCCACAATGAGCTGCTGGACCGGTTCGTCCCGGCCACCTTCGTCGGCAACCACGACGTCACCCGCATCGCCAGCAAGGTCGGGCCCGGCGGGGCGGCGCTCGCCGTCGTCCTGCTCATGACCGTGGGCGGCGTGCCCAGCGTCTACTACGGGGACGAGCAGGCCTTCCGCGGGGTGAAGACCGAGACCCTCGGCGGCGACGACGAGGTCCGCCCGGCCCTTCCGGCCACGCCGTCCGGGCTCGCGCCGCAGGGGGCTTGGATGCTGCGGCTCCACCAGGACCTCATCGGGCTGCGACGCCGCCACCCCTGGCTCGTGCGCGCCCGCACCGAGGTCACCGAGCTGGACAACCCACGACTGTCCTACGACGCCGTCGGCGAGGAGGGCCAGCGGCTGCACGTGAGTCTGGTCCTGGAACCGGTACCCCGTGCCGAGGTGCGCGCCCCCGGTGAGGCGCCGCTCGTCGTCGAGCCGCCCGCGGAGTGAGGGGGCGCGCGCTGGCGGGGGTGGCCGTGCCGGCGTCCTAGCCAGTCGAGGTGCAGACAGCCCCTCGCACTGACGGGGGCATTCGACGCCGTCGGGGGCACTTTGCCGCCGGCGGGTGCCATCGACGCGTACGGGGACAGGAATCCCGCCCCCGAACGCGTGGGCTGTCCCCGTCCGAAAGAGACCGCACCCCGCCGCGTGGAACGTCCCCGTCGATGTCGCCGGCAGGGGTTTGCAGCCGGGGCTTGCGACGCTCGTCTAGACCGTGATGAGTGGGAGACTGGGATGGACCGCGCTCAGGTCTTCAGGGTCAGAGGTCACCACGGTGTGCCCCTGCTCCTGCGCCAGCAGGGCGACGTGAACATCAACGATGTCCCGATGGTCGCTGCGTCCGCACAGCAGGCCGACAGCTCGCGCCGTCATGTCGTCCAGAGGCGCCACGTGCACGCTGGGATCCGCGAGCAGTCGTGCGACGCGGGCCTGCAGCGGACCGCCCCGCCAGGCCTGTGCCACGACGCCGGCGGGAATACTCAGAGGCAGGCCTGTCTCCAGTGCTCGGCGAAGGAGTGCGCGGACCCGCGAGTCCCCGCGCTCAAGCGCGAGCAACGCGCCGGTGTCGAGAGTCAGGCCCTTGACGCCTCTCCTACCGGTGGTGGTCACGCCAGCCCCAGTGCCTTATCCGCCCAAGCCAGGTCGGCGTCGTCGACGGGGCCGAGCTCGCGATCAAGGTCGTCCAGCAGCTGGGCGAGGTTGTCCTCCCGCTGCACACGGGCGACCGCCGCGCTGATGAAGCCCGACACCGACGGAGCCCTGCCCTGCTTGACCGCGCGACGGATCGAGACGACCTGCTCGTCAGGGAGGCTCACCGCGATCTTCTGAGTCATACCCGGATCATACCAAGGGTGGCGCAGACGCCTCGCGCCGAGGTGCGCGCCTCCCGGTGAGGAGCTGCTCGTCGTCGAGCCGCCCGCGGAATGAGGGGCCCGCGCACCGGCGGGGGCTCGGTTGTGCTGGCGTCCTGGCAGCCGAGGAACAGGTGGGCACGCACGCTGACGGGGGCATTCGACGCCGTCGGGGACACTTTGCCGCCGGCGGGTGCCATCGACGCGTGCGGGGACAGGAATCCCGTCCCCGTACGCGTGGGCTGTCCCCGTCCGGACGAGACCGCACCCCGCCGCGCAGAAAGTCCCCGTCGATGTCGCTGGCGGTGAGGCCTCAGATGTCAGTGCGACCTCGCATCTCGGCGGGGTCAGGAGAAACGGTGCGGAACCGGCATCGGTAGGCCGACGGTGTCGTGCTCAGTATCCGGGCGAAGGCCTGACGCATAGTGACGGCGCTGCCGAAGCCACAGGTCGAGGCCACCTGCTCGACCGCCAGGTCCGTGCTCTCCAGGAGGCGCTGGGCCTCGCGCACCCGCTGCGCGCGAACCCATGCTGCAGGTGCGGTGCCAGTCGACTCCCGGAAGGTGCGGATGAAGGAGCGGGTGCTCATCTGCGCCTTCCTCGCCAGCCGTTCCACGGGTAGCGGCTCGCCCAGGTGCTCCATCGCCCAGGCCACCGTGCTGCTGATCGGGTCGTCGTCGGCGCGCCGCGGCACCGGCCGCTCGATGTACTGTGCCTGCCCGCCTTCGCGATGTGGCGCGATGACGAGCTGACGCGCGACCTCGTTGGCGGCCTGCGCCCCCAGGTGCGTGCGCACCAGGTGGAGGCAGGTGTCCAGGCCCGACGCCGCACCCGCCGAGGTCAGAACATCGCCATGGTCCACGTAGAGGACCGACTCGTCCAGCGCGATCTCCGGATGCTCATGCGCCATCGGCTCGAAGGCCCGCCAGTGCGTCACCGCCCGGCGCCCGCCGATGAGACCGGCCTCGGCCAAGGGGATCGCCCCCAGGCACAGGCCGACGACGCAGGCTCCCCGTGCATGTGCGGTCTTCAGGAGTGAGCGCAGATCCTCCTCGGCGGGGCGGCCGTCGGAGAACCAGGCGGGGACCACAATGACGTCGGCCTCGCTCGCCAGCTCCGGACCTCCCAGACCACCAAGGATGTAGCCCTCCGAGGTGCGGATGGTGGTGGTGCGCGATGGCGCGGTGGACGGCGGTGGGCCCGCACCTTCCGCGGGAGCCGCGGCCTCCTGTGGGGGCGTCACCGACTCGGAGGTGGTGGTGAACAGTGAGACCTGCCAGTTGGCAAGACCCAGCCGGCTCACGGTCCCGAAGACCATCTGGGGGATCGACAGGTGGAACATGGTGATGCCGTCGAAGGCGTAGACGGCGATATGCATGCGACCTCCCTGAGCACGTCCCGCCTGGCGCCGAACCGTGTCCCTCAACACCTGGCGTGAAACCATCGTTACGTAGCATATGCGCCACTGGTGGACACCAGTCCGATTGCACATCCTGAGTGTCACCACGCAACCACCGCGCCACGGCGCACACGTCTGGAGACACCGTGACTGATCGCGATGAACCGGGACGAACCGCCCCTCGCAGGGCACTGGTCCTCGTCGACGTACAGAATGAGTACGCCCGCCCGCCGCTGCGCATCCGCTACCCGCGCCTGCGCGACTGCATGGAGAGGATCGAGCAGGTACTCGATGCCGCCGAGAGTGCCGGACTCCCCGTGGTCTGCGTGCAGCACGCCGGTCCGCCCGGCGGCGCCACCTTCACCCCTGGAGGGAAGGGCTTCGAGCTCCGCCCGAGCATCGAGCGCCGACGGACCCCGCAGTGGAAAAGCGTCGTCAAGCACCACGGGTCGATCTACGCGGGAACCGACCTCGCCGCATGGCTGCACGAGCAGGGCGTCAATACCGTGACGCTCGTCGGCTTCATGGCGAATAACTGCGTCCTGGCCTCGGCGGCCTGGGGAGAGGCGATCGGTCTGACGACGGAGGTGCTCTCCGACGCCGTCGGCGCCATCAACCTGCGCAATCGCGCCGGCAAGGTCGATGCGCGTACGGTGCACACCACGCTCATGGCGCTGCTGCACTCCAACTGGGCGGCGGTGACCACTGCCGACGACTGGTGCCGGGCGCTGGCTCGCCGCGAGCCGCTGCCGCGCAGCAACCTCGTCGTTTCTGCGATGGCTCCATTCTGACGGCGTTATTGATGACAGAGGCGTGCTGTCGCAGCCGGGGATATTCGACGCCGTCGGGGGCACTTTGCCGCCGGCGGGTGCCATCGACGCGTACGGGGACAGGAATCCCGCCCCCGAACGCGTGGGCTGTCCCCGTCCGAAAGAGACCGCACCCCGCCGCGCGGAATGTCCCCGGCCGCAGGGGGCCAACAGCAACGCGGATCACCTTGACCCTCACGTAGCGTGAGGGACGAGGCTGCCCCGCATGAGCACCTTCAACGCATTCGAGATGAGCCCCGTGCCCGCGCCCAGCGAGGACGCCCAACCGCCCGAGCCCTTCCACGGCATCTACGGCATGCCGATGTTCGTCACCGTCCCGACGTCGGACCTGGACGCCTCGGTCGACTTCTGGACCGAGGCACTGGGCTTCTTCACTCTGTTCAGCATTCCCGGCCAGCTGGTGCACCTGCGCCGCTGGGCCTTCCAGGATGTCCTCCTGGTGCCGGCGCCGCAGGCACCCGCCCCGGCCGACGGCCCCTCGATGAGCGTCAGCTTCTCCTGCGTCCTGTCCCAGATCGACGAGATCGCCGCGGCCTGTGAGCAGCGCCGGCCGGGCAGCGTCACCGGCCCGCGCGTCACTCCGTGGAACTCCCGCGAGGTCGAGGTCGTCACCCCCGAGGGCGTGCGCGTCATCCTCACCGCCGCCAGGCCCCTGGACCCGAACAGCGCGCAGGCCGATGGCCTCCGGCGCATCGGCATCGAGGTTCCCGAGGCCTGACTGCAGCCGCCTTTCCCTCCTACGGCCGGGGGCATTCGACGCCGTCGGGGACAGGAATCCCGTCCCCGTACGCGCAGGTTGCCCCCGTCCGGAAGAGACGGCACCCCGCCGCGCGGAATGTCCCCGTCGACGTCCCCGGATGTCGCCGGCCGGACGAAGGCGGTAGCCGGCGTCAGGACGCCGGGTGGAAGCGCGCGCCCGACGTCGGGTCGGCCAGCCAGGCCAGGGCCGCCTCGATGCGTGCGGGGGTCGAGCTCAGCAGCGGCTCGGGCAGCGCGTCCGGCGCGAACCAGCCCACCTGCGTGGACTCGTCGTCGGCCACGTGGGCGCGATCCGCGCTGCCGGGCCTCGCCCGCCCCACGAAATTGATGTCCATGAACACGCAGTTGTCCCCGTTGGGGAAGGCGAAGGGCTCGCCCGCGGTCACGCTTGTGATGGCCAGCACCTCCACGTCCACACCGGTCTCCTCCAGGCACTCGCGCCGGATCGCCACCGCCGGCTGCTCGCCGGGCTCGGGGATGCCGGAGACCACCGCCCAGCGCCCGTTGTCGGCGCGCCGCCCCAGCAGGAGCCGGCCGGCCTCGTCGACGACGACGATGCTCACCCCCGGCAGCCACAGCATGTCGTGCCCGATCCTCTGTCGCAGGGAGACGATGAACTCCGGAGTCGCCATGCCGCGAGCCTAGACGATCACCCGCCGCGGGGCGGAGTGGGAGGCGACCGCGGGGGCTGGCAGCTGCCAAGTGCCGGCACTCGCCTAACACTTCGACCGAATCTTCAAAAAAGACCCGGAGCCGCGTCGTTTATGAAGATTCGGTCGAAGTGTGTGGGGGAGGTGCGGGGGTAGGCGGTGTGTGCCGGGGCGGCGGGCGCACACGGTGCAGGCGCGGCCCGGCCAGCGCGCCGCACCCCGCCTACATGAGCATGGCGACGATGACCCTCGTGAGGGCCGCCATGACCCATGCCGTGACGAACATGTAGGTGTAGGCGATGACCGGCCACTTCCAGGTGCCGGTCTCCCGGCGCATCGCCGCCGCCGTGGCCATGCACTGCAGGGCGTAGACGAAGAACACCAGGATCGCCGCGATCGTGGCCGGGTTGAACAGCTGGTCGCCGGCCTTGTTGGTGAGCGTGTCCTTCTGGTACGTCATCGTGGCCAGGTGCGCACTGGGCTCCTCGGGGTCCTCGGCGGCGGCGATCTGGCCGAGCGTGGCCACGAAGGTCTCGCGCGCCGCCAGCGAGGACAGGATCGCCACGTTGACGCGCCACTCGAAGCCCAGCGGCTCGAAGACCGGCTGCACCGTCTTGCCGATGGCGGCCGCCCAGGAGTTGTCCATCGTGTAGGAGGTCTTCTGCGCATCCAGCAGCTTGCCGAGCTCCTCGGGGTCGGTGATGACCTGCCCGTCATCGCCCTTGATGGTCGACGACGCCGGGTCCTCCACCGCCGCGGACACGGCCGCGCACTCGGCGCTGGCGGAGCAGTGGGCGTTGAACTGCTCCTCGGAGCGCATCGGCACGTTGAGCAGCACCCACAGGATGAGCGTGGTCAGGGCGATGACGGTCCCGGCCTTCTTCACGAAGCCCTTGCAGGCGTCCCACACCATGATGAGAACGGTGCGCGGCCGCGGCAGCCGGTAGGGCGGCATCTCCATGTAGAAGGGCAGCAGCACCCCGCCGCGGTCGGTGAGGCGCTTGACCACCCAGGCGGCCACCATCGCGGAGACCGCCCCCAGCAGGTAGAGGGCGAACATGACGGTGCCGCGCGCGCTCAGCGGCCCGATCTTCGCGTCGGCGGGCACCATGATGGAGGTGAGCAGGACGTAGACGGGCAGCCGCGCCGAGCAGGTCATGAGCGGGGCGGCCAGCATCGTGGCCACCCGGTCCTTGGCGCTGGGCAGCGTGCGAGTCGCCATGATCCCGGGGATCGCGCAGGCGAAGGAGGACAGCAGCGCCACGAAGGCCCGCCCCTCCAGCCCGGCCCGACTCATGATCCGGTCCATGAGGAAGGCGGCGCGCGACATGTACCCCACGCCTTCGAGGAAGGCGATGATGAGGAACATGATGATGATCTGGGGGACGAAGGTGAGCACCGCGCCCACACCCCCGATGAGACCGTCCCCCAGGAGCCCGGCCAGCAGCGGGTGGGACTCGTCGAGCCAGCCGTGCACCAGCTCCCCCAGGGCGCTGAACCCGCCCTCGACGGCGTCCTGGAAAGGTGCCGCCCAGGTGAAGATCGCCTGGAAGAAGATGTACATGATGGCGAAGAACACCAGGGACCCCAGGACGGGGTTGAGCAGGACCTTATCGACGGCGGTCGTGATGCGGTCCTGCTGAGGCGCCTGGTAGTCGGCGGCCTCCAGGATGGAATCGGCCCAGGAGGCCACCTCGGTGGGCTCCGTCGGCGCGGGCAGCGGCGGGCGCTGCCACGCGGAGACCTCCGTGAGGTGCTCGCGCAGCTCGGGAATCCCGATGCCGCGGTTGCCGACCACCCGCACGGCCGGGATCCCCAGGGCCTGCCCGAGGGCTGCCACGTCCAGGCGCCCGGCGCGCCGCGTGAGCTCGTCGGTCATGGTGACCACCAGGCAGGTGGGCAGCTCCAGGGCGAGGGCCTCGGCGACGAAGTTCAGCCCTCGCCGGAGCGTCGTGGCGTCGACGACGACCACGAGGGCGTCGGGCACGGTGATGCTCTGCGAGGCGTCGGTGAGGACGTCACGCACCACCTGCTCGTCGGGGCTGATCGGGTTCAGGGAGTAGGCGCCCGGCAGGTCCTCGATGGTCAGGCTGGTCTCGCCGATCCGGCAGGTCCCCAGCGACCGCGCCACGGTGACGCCGGGGTAGTTGCCGGTCTTGGCGTGCAGACCGGTCAGGGCGTTGTAGATGGAGGTCTTGCCGGCGTTGGGGGCCCCGGCCAGGGCGACCCTCAGGGCGCCGGCCACCAGGGTCTTGGAGCTGGAGGACCCGCAGTGGCAGTCGGGGGCGCCGGGGACCTCGGAGGCTGCGCAGTGGTCGCTCATGGGCGCTGCTCCTCACGCTCGGTGGTGCCGGCCCGCTGCCCGGTGAGGGGCTCGACGACGTCGGCCTCGGTGAGGACCTCGACGTGAACCATGTGGGCCTCGTGGCGGCGCAGGCACAGCTCGTAGTCGGCGACGCGGTAGACCACCGGGTCACCCAGCGGGGCGCGGCGCAGCGGCGTCACGGTTCGGCCGGGCACGAAGCCCAGGTTGCTCAGCCGCTTGGCGATGGGGTCGTCTGCCGTGTCCTCCTGTAGCCCGATGACCCGGGCGTTGGTCCCCAGACGCAGATCGGACAGGGATGTGTGCGTCGACGGCGGGGCGGCTCCGGTGCCGGCCGGCGTCGTTGTGCTGTGATGTGAGACTGCAGTCGCCATGTTGCTCTCGGAGCTCCTCGGATCCTTGAGTCTGTTCTCGATCGCGATGCGGGGGAGCGCATCGACGATGACATTCTAAGGTGAGGCTTAACTATCGTCACGACTTTGGGGCGGCACCGACACAGATCAGGGGCGGGCCCACGTCCCGCAACGCGCCGAGCCGGGCACTTCTCGCGCAGCCGTGCGGAAAACGGCGAGACTGTGCGAAAAATACCCGGCTCGACGGCGGGCTGCTGTCGGGGGAGGCTACTCGTCGATCCGACGGACCTCGACCAGCCAGGGGCAGCGGCGCCGCAGCAGGTGCTCGAAGCGCGCGTGCATCGTGATCTCCGCGGCCGGGCAGTGGTCGCAGGCGCCCTCCATGGCGATCTCGACGACGCCGTCGTGCACCGAGTGCACCACGAGCGCGCCCCCGTGGCTGTTGACGAAGGTCCCCAGGGAACCGTCGGCGATCTGCCGGGCGGCGGCCTCCAGGGCGTCGTCGGGGCCGGAGGCGTGGGCGGTGGCGGCGCCCTTCCACGACTTCGGGGCGCCCAGGGCGTCCACCAGGGCGGATCGCACCCGGGCCCCCTCCGTGCGCCAGTCGTGGCCGGTGCCCAGGAGGGTGAGCACCCCGCCGCCGTCGACCCTCACCGAGCGCAGGGTGCCGTCGTCCAGGAGCTGCTGGAGAAGCGCCGGGGCGTGGGCGACCTCCCCGGTGAAGGCCAGCAGGCCGTCGGGAATGACCCACCGCAGTACGTCCGGGTCCGGCGTGGTTGTCGGGTGCGTGGGAACGACGGGCACGGCTGCCTCACTTCTCCTGATGTCCGGGGTGCCCCCGCCGTCGCGGGGGCACCGTCCTGGTCACTGCTTCGTTGTGCTCCAGCTACATGAACGCTGCCACGAGTGCGCGGCTGAGGGCCGCCATGACCCAGGCCATGACGAACATGTAGGTGAAGGCGATGATCGGCCACTTCCAGGTGCCGGTCTCGCGGCGCATCGCACCGGCCGTGGCCATGCACTGCAGGGCGTAGACGAAGAACACGAGGATCGCGATGACGGTGGCTGGGTTGAACAGCTGGTCGCCGGCCTTGTTGGTCAGGGTGTCCTTCTGGTAGGTCATCGTGGCCAGGTGGGCGCCGGGGTCCTCGGGGTCCTCGGCGGCGGCGATCTGGCCGAGGGTGGCCACGAAGGTCTCGCGGGCCGCCAGTGAGGACAGGGTGGCGACGTTGATGCGCCAGTCGAAGCCCAGGGGCTCGAAGACCGGCTGGACCGCCTTGCCTCCCTTGGCCGCCCAGGAGTTGTCCATCGTGTAGGAGGTCTTCTGAGCGTCCAGCAGCTTGCCGAGCTCCTCGGCGTCAGTGATGACCTGCCCGTCATCGCCCTTGACGGTGGAGGACTCCGGCTTGTCCACGGCCGCCGCGATGGCGGCGCACTGCTTGTCGGAGGCGCAGAAGGCCTCGAACTGGGCGTCCGAGCGCATCGGAACGTTGAGCAGCACCCACAGGATGACGGTGGTCAGGGTGATGATCGTGCCGGCCTTCTTCAAGAAGCCCTTGCAGGCGTCCCACACCATGATGAGGACGGTGCGCAGGCGGGGCATGCGGTAGGGCGGCATCTCCATGTAGAAGGGCAGCAGCACCCCGCCGCGGTCGGTGAGCTGCTTGACCACCCAGGCGGCCGCCATCGCGGAGACCGCGCCCAGCAGGTAGAGGGCGAACATGACGACGCCGCGTGTCCCGAAGGGGCCGACCTTGGCGTCGCCGTCGACCGTCAAGGAGATCATGATGACGTAGACGGGCAGGCGGGCCGAGCAGGTCATGAGGGGGGCGGCCAGCATCGTGGCCACCCGGTCCTTCGTGGAGGGCAGCGTGCGAGTCGCCATGATCCCGGGGATCGCGCAGGCCAGCGAGGACAGCAGCGCCACGAAGGCCCGCCCCTCCAGCCCGGCGATACTCATGACCTTGTCCATGAGGAAGGCGGCTCGGGACATGTACCCCACGCCCTCCAGGACGGCGATGATGAGGAACATGATGATGATCTGGGGGATGAAGGTGAGCACGGAGCCCACACCCCCGATGAGACCGTCCCCCAGGAGCCCGGCGATGAGCGGATGGGACTCATCGAGCCAGTTGTGCACCAGTCCGCCCAGGTACCCGAAGCCTCCTTCGACGGCGTCCTGGAAGGGAGCCGCCCAGGTGAAGATCGCCTGGAAGAAGAGGAACATGATCGTGAAGAACACGATGGTGCCGGGGACGGGGCGCAGCAGGACCTTGTCGACCGCGGAGGTGATCTGGTCGTTCTGGGGCGCCTGGTAGTCCGCCGCGGCCAGCACCGAGTCGGCCCAGGAGGTGATCTCGTCGGGGTCGGTGGGCGGCGGCAGCGGGGTGCGCTGCCAGTTCTCGACCTGGGCGAGCTGGGCGCGCAGGTCGGGCATGCCGACGCCGCGGTGCCCGATGACTCGCACGGCCGGGATCCCCAGGGCCTGCCCGAGGGCCGCAACGTTGAGCCGGCCCGTGCGGCGGCTGAGTTCGTCGGTCATGGTGACCACCAGGCAGGTGGGCAGCCCCAGGGCGAGGGCCTCGGCGATGAAGTTCATGCCGCGCTGCAGGGTCGTGGCGTCGACGACGATGACCAGGGCGTCCGGGGCGCTGACCGTGGTCGAGGTCCCGGTGAGGACGTCGTGGACGATCTGCTCGTCGGGGCTGATCGGGTCCAGGGAGTAGGCGCCCGGCAGGTCCTCGATGGTCAGGGTCTTGCCGCCGACCTTGCATGTTCCCATCGATCGTTGGACGGTGACGCCGGGGTAGTTGCCGGTCTTGGCGTGCAGGCCGGTCAGGGCGTTGTAGATGGAGGTCTTGCCGGCGTTGGGGGCGCCGGCCAGGGCAATGCGGGGAGCGCCGGCCACCAGGGTCTTGGAGCTTCCTGAGCCGCAGTGGCAGTCGGCGCCGTCATAGGGCTGCTCGCAGTGCTGCGACTGCCCGGTGGCGTGCCGCGTGGTGTCGTGGGTGCTCACAGAGTCTCTCCCGTGTTCGGTGCTTCGGGGTCGTCGGCCGCGTGCCGTCCGGCAGGCCGGGGTTGGAGGATGATGCGGTTCTCGGCCTCCACAGTGGTGACCTGGATGAGCCTGGCCTCCTGGCGGCGCAGGCACAGCTCATAGTCGGAGACGCGGTAGACCACCGGGTCCCCCATCGGGGCACGGCGCAGCGGCGTGGCGATCCGGCCGGGGACGAAGCCCAGGTTGCGCAGGCGCTTGACCAGGACGCCGCCGACGCCGTCGTCGGCCAGGCCGGTGATACGTCCGCTGGTGCCGGGGCTCAGGTCCGATAGTGCGAAGGTGGTCGCACCCGGTTCGGGAAGGTATGAGGTGCCTTCGGTGGCACGGTGTCGTGGAACAGCAAAATCCATGGTGTCCTCAGATCGACATGAAGAGGGCTTCGTCGATATGAGTCTAAGGCAATGCTTCTCAACCTCGCAGCAGGTCAGGAGGCCTTCTGCTGTGTTGAGACGCAACTGTGCGGAGGGATGGTGGGAAGGAGATCTGATTCCTTAGTGAAACCTGGGAGTGGAAACTAAGGTTGCCCTGAGTTGAGTGGGGCTTGGCGGCGGGGTCATCCCATAAAAAATATGCTGAGACCACTTCCTGCTTCCGAAGATAGATACTCTTGCGGAAGCAGGAAGTGGTTGGTCGATAAGATGTCGGGATGGCTGGTTAGGGATATTTCTACCTGAAATCGAGAGCTGTTTTCCTGCGCTCTGCGGCCTCGGGAATCATTGAGTGGGATCGAGGTTTCCGGTGAGGTGAGGGCGGGTCAGCGGGCGGAAGGGTCGGGCATGTTCTGGGCGCCCAGGTAGTACACGTAGCCGAGCGGCACCACGAAGAGGAAGAAGGTGATGCGGACCAGCCAGGCATTGACGTTCCATTTGTTGGCCAGGCCTCCGCAGACGCCGAGCCAGATCTTGTCGGCGGAACGGGCGGGCCAATCGAAACCAGTAGAATTCTGTGCTGTCATGGCGCATATTCTGCAATTCCTGATGCGCTGATGTCACGCCGGGGTCACGGCCTGAATAAATGAGTGTCCAACAGGGGGTGACCGGGTGGTGAATATATCTGGCGTGGGGCTTGCGCGCATTGAGGGGGCAAGATGTGGGAGGGTTTCCTCCTACTTCCATGGGACGAACCTTGGAAAATACTTGATATCCAATAAGAGTGACATGAATCTCTCCACGAGTCCCTCTTATTTGGTCCGATATCTCTTGTGAAAATAAGGGAGGTGTGACGACGGGCCTGTG
>NZ_VICC01000001.1:0-64179 GCF_006546825.1 Actinomyces oris | reverse complement strand
CACAGGCCCGTCGTCACACCTCGGTGCTGAGTGCTCAGCGGGGTCGGTTCATGGCCACGGCTCGGGCGCGCTCGGCCCAGGAGTCGTCGAGCGGCTCGGGCTCCCAGGTGGCGCCGGCGTGCTCGGCGGCGCGGGCCAGCAGCCAGTCGGCCACGGTCGGGTTCTTGGGCAGCAGGGAGCCGTGCAGGTAGGTGCCGATGACGTGGTGGACGCGCCCGCCCTCGGTGGAGTCCTTGCCGTTGTTGCCGTCGCCCATCTTCACGGTGCCGAAGGGGCGGGCGCCCGACCCCAGGGTGGTCAGGCCGGAGTGGTTCTCGTAGCCGACCACCGCGCCGAAGTCCTCGGTGTCCAGGGTGATGTTGCCGATGAGGCGGGTGTCTCCGGCCACCGTGTGGGCGTCCATGAGGCTGATACCGGGGATCTCCTGGCCCTTGGCGGTGGTGAAGCCGTGCCCGAAGAGCTGGTAGAGGCCGCAGATCGCCAGCATCGGGACGCCGTCGGCCGCCCACGCCTTGAGGGTGGGGCCGACCTTGACCAGGTCCTCCTTGATGCGGTCCTGACCGGAGTCCTGGCCGCCGCCGCCCACGAGGATGTCGATGTCGCCGGGCAGCTCGTCGCCCGGGTCGTAGGAGAGCAGCTCAACGTCGTAGCCCTGCCACTGGGCGCGCCGCGCCAGCACGAGCGTGTTGCCCCAGTCGCCGTAGATGTTCATGTCCCGCGGGTAGAGCTGGAGCAGGCGCAGGTGCCCGCGGGCGGGGCCGTCAGTGGTGTGCTCGTAGCGCGCGGTCATGACATGACCTCCTCAACGTCCGTCATCTCGCCCAGGATCGAGCGCAGGGCCAGCATTGCGGTATAGGTGGTGAAGATCCGCATGGGGCGGTCGGTGTCGGCGGCCACCCGGCGCATGAGGGCCACGGCCCGGCGCAGGTCGGGCTCGACCTCGGCGACCTCGACCTCGTCGTAGTGCAGCCGCAGGGCCATGTCCCAGGCCCGCACCCCGGTGACGACGGCGACCCCGCCGGCGCGCAGGGCCGAGAAGTCCACGTCCCACAGCCAGGACATGTCCCGGCCGTCGGCGTACTCGTCGTTGATGGCCACGACCACGACCTCGCCGTCCTGCGCCTGTGAGGCCGCCGAGAGCAGTCCCATACGGAAGCCGGCCGGGTTCTTGACCAGGGACAGCTGGACGGGGCGGCCGTCCAGGGTCAGGACCTCGCCGCGGCCGAAGGCGGCCTGCACAGTGCCCAGGGTGGTCAGCAGTCCGGGCAGGTCGGCGTCCTCGCCCAGCACCTCCAGCACCACCCCGAGGGCGGCGCAGGCGTTGAGCAGATTGTGGACGCCGGGGATGGCGAAGCTGACCTCGTGGGAGACCCCGTCCACGCGCACGGTGGCGCGCTGGCCGTCAATGGCCTCCAGGGTGACTCGCGGTCCGGGGGCCTGGCCGGCCTGACGGGGGCTGACCAGGCCGGTGCGCAGGTCGTCGTCGGACAGGAACAGGGAGCGCAGGTCCTCCCCGGCACCGAAGGAGACGACGCGGGCGCTGACACCTTCCAGGAAGGCGGGGGCGGCCAGGCGCGGATCGTCGCCGTTGAGGACGACGACGTCGCTGGTGGCCTGGGCGATCGAGTGCAGCAGGGAGGCGGTGTAGTCGATCTCGCCGAAGCGGTCGAGCTGGTCGCGCATGACGTTGAGCAGGAGGCAGGCGCGCGGGCGGACCCGGGCCACGAAGTGCACGGCGTGGGCCTCGTCGAGCTCGAGGACGGCGATGTCGGCGTCCAGGTTGCCGGCGGCGTCGACCTCGGTGAGCAGGGAGGCGAGCACGCCGCGCACGAAGTTCGAGCCGGTCCGGTTGGTGAAGACCTTCAGGCCCTGCTCGCGCAGGAGCTGGACGACCATCTTGGTGGTCGTGGTCTTGCCGTTGGTGCCCGAGACCACGATGACGCCGCGGGGCAGGCGGCCGAGGGTGCGCTCCAGGAAACCGGGGTCGGTGCGCTCCATGACCAGGCCGGGGAAGGCGGTGCCGCCGCTGCCGCCGCCGCGCACGCGGGCGGCCAGGCGCGCTGTGCGGCCGAGGGCGACCGTAAGACGAGAACGCATGGAACTCCTGCTGGCTGAAGAGGGGCGCGCCGACGATGTGATCGGGGCGCGGGTGCCCGGATGGGGGCTGTAGTCACCCATACGGGGAACAACTGGGCGTCAGTCTAGGGCAGCGGGGCCGGTCACGGATGCGTCACGATGCTCACGTGGCCGGCCCGGTTCGCGAGGGCCGGGGGTGCTCTCGGGGCGACTTACTGAGGGACGACGACGTGCAGGGCGCCGTCCTCGACCTCGGCGCACAGGGTGCGGGTGGAGCCGACCGTGTCGCCGTCGAGCTCGAAGGGGACGGGACGGTCGGCCTCGATGAGAACCTTCCGGGCGCGGGTGAGGGTGAAGCCCTCCATCTCCTGGCCGGTGAGGATCTGCGCCCCCAGGCGGGCCCAGTCCACGACCTTGCCGGGGCTGGCCAGGAGCAGGTCGACCAGGCCGTCGGAGGGGGTGGCCCGCGGGAAGAGCGTCATGCCGCCGGTGATGGTGCCGACGTTGCCCATGAGGGCCATGACCATCTGGCGGCGCACCGGGGGAGCGTCGTCGAGGGTGATGGTGGCGGTGAAGGGGTCGGGGACCGCGTTCTGGACGGCGGCCACCGCGTAGGCGCCCGAGCGGATGACCTTCTTCAGGCCCAGGTCGGTGGACTCCATGATCTGGGCGTCCAGGCCCATACCGGCCATGACGACGAAGCGCTCCTGGCCGTCGTCGAAGGCGCAGGTGACCATGTCGATGGCCTGGAGGCGGCCGTGCAGGGCCAGGCGGATCGCGGCGTCGGTGTCCAAGGGGACGGACAGGTTACGGGCCAGCAGGTTGCCGGTGCCGGCGGGGATGAGAGCCATCGGCATCTCGGTGCCGGCCAGCTCGGAGGAGACGGCGCGCACGGTGCCGTCGCCGCCGGCCACCATGACCAGGTCGACGCCGGCCTCCAGGGCGCGACGGGCCATGGAGCGGCCGGGGTCATCGGGGGTGGTCTCCAGCCAGACGGTGGGCAGCCAGCCGGCGGCGCGCACCTCGGCGGCGACCCGACGGCGCAGGAGCGAGAGGTCGTCGAACTTGGTGGGGTTGTAGATGACGGCGGCACGCTTCTCGCTGCTGGCGCGCGACAGGCGACGATTGACCCAGCTGGTGAGGATCGCGTCGATGCCGCCGACCCGCAGGGCCAGGTTCGCGAAGGCGGCACCCAGGAGGAAGCCGCCGACGAGGTCGCTGAGCGCAGCCAGGCCCATGTACCACTGGCTGACGGCGGTCACGGCGACGGCCGCGTAGCCCAGGACGGTGCCGGCGGCGACCATGGTGCTGCGGTGGTGGGCGCGCGCGAGGGTCACCAGGACCCAGGAGGCCAGGGTCATCGCCGTGATGTGCGCGTTGGGGTAGGAGTACTCGAAGGCGGCGATGGAGTCGGAGAAGGTGGAGCCCGGGGCGGGGCGGGCCAGGTACAGGGCAATGAGGTACTGCGTGGGGATGCCGGCGGCGGCGATGGCCAGCGAGACGCTCAGGCGGCGCATGCGGGCCGTGTAGGCGTAGGCGACCCCGGCCACGATGAGCCCGAGGATGAGGAAGGGGTGGGTGAGGGTCGCGAAGGCCTCGGCGAGCTGGCCGGCGGCCGACCGCAGCTGGGCGTCGGGGGTCGGCAGGAGGGCGTCGATGGCGGGGGAGCGGTGCGTGGCGCCGGGGGCGAGCGGTCCCGGGGCGCTCAAGTAGGTCCACACGAGGAAGGCCAGGGCGAAGCCGATGCACAGGACGGCCTCGACGTACTTCAGGCGCCGGGGGGCTCGGGGGGAAGGGGAGGCGGCGGCGGGGGCAGCGGGGGCGGCGGAGTCGCATGGAGGCTCGGTCACGCTCGCTCGTCCTTTCCCCGGGGTGAATATCCGGGAGTCAGCCTAGCCGGTGCGGCTGTGGGCGGCATATGTCCCGGCTGTGGGCGGCGAGAGGGTGGGCGGCGTGAGTGTGTCGACGTCGAGCGCCCCGGGTGTCTGGAGCAACGTGGCTACGTGTGGTGGCCTTGGGTGTCTGAACGCCCGGTGAGCGCCTGGTGGCCCTCGCGACCCAGGCCGCGGGCGCGGTGGGCCTCGAGTGCCTGGGCGCCGAGGCGTTCACTTCCCAGGACCTCTCCGACGATGCGGATGGCCTCGTCGTCGTCGATCGGTTCGGGCAGGTAGGCCTTGGCCAGGGCGGGGTAGTCCGGCAGAAGCTCGTCGCGAGCACCAGGGCCGACGGGAAGCACCTCGCCCTGCGCCCGTGATAGCACTCCGGCGATAGCCGTCATCAGGGCGATCCGCCGTCGGCCGGCGATGCCGTGCTCCGCCAGGAAGGCCAGGTAGGGCTCCTCCTGCCGGTACTGGACCGCGATCGACAGTGTGTGGAGGGCGTCCTGGAGCTCATCGATTCGGTGGGACTGCTCCTCGACCCTGCGACGCAGCTCCTCGAGCTCGGTGCTGGGATCCGGCATGTGTGGCCTCCTTCCCGGTGGTGTCCCCGCCTCAGAGTAGGCCGTGTGGCCGGCGGCCTTGTCCAGTGCGGGCGTGACCGCAAAGCGAGGGGCCGCGTGAGCGAACGCCCGCAATGTGGGGGATGTGGGGCAGGTTCGATGGTCGGGCAAGGGCCGGCCCCGGGACGGCAGAAGGCCCGCGAGCGAACTCGCAGGCCTTCTCATCGTCGGGGTGCTCAGGCCTTCGGCCTGTCGACCCCTTCCTCCTCGGGCGTCTCACGAGCAAGCTCGCGGACGTCCTCGTCGTCGGGGTGCTCAGGCCTTCGGCCTGTCGACCCCTTCCTCCTCGGGCGTCTCACGAGCAAGCTCGCGGACGTCCTCGTCGTCGGGGTGCTTAGGCCTTCGGCCTTTCGACCCCTACGCGTCGGAAACCTCATGAGCAAGCTCATGGGTTTCCTCCTTGGTCGGGGTGGCGGGATTTGAACCCACGACCTCTTCGTCCCGAACGAAGCGCGCTACCAAACTGCGCCACACCCCGTGTGCAGCAGGCGACAGCATAGCCTCCCCCCACCGCGGGGAGGAAATCGGATTGGCTGAGTCCTCCGTCACGTCGGTGTTCGCTCCCCGTGGGAACCCGGTTGGCCCGGGTCGCCCACCGTGCCAGGCTGCTCACGACCAGTCCACCTGCTGGTCCGCGCTTCGGGAGCGTTCTGAGCGCCCCGGATCCCGTCGCCCGCGGGCCCCTCTCGCCCGAGAAGGTGCCGAGAAGGTGAAGGACCGAGCAGCCTGAGATCACCCTCCAAGCACCCGCCGCAGACAAGGAGCTCCCATGCGCATTGAGGCCGTCGTCGGCGACATCACCACCGAGAAGGTCGATGCCATCGTCAACGCCGCCAACAGCACCCTCCTGGGCGGAGGAGGAGTTGACGGCGCCATCCACCGCGCAGCCGGCCCCCGCCTGCTCGACGCCTGCCAGAAGGTGCGCGACACCGAGCTGCCCGACGGACTGCCGGTCGGCCGCGCCGTGGCCACACCCGGCTTCGACCTGCCCGCCGCCTGGGTCATCCACACCGTGGGCCCCAACCGCCACGCCGGCGAGGACGACCCCGCCCTCCTGCGCGCCTGCTTCGACAGCTCCCTGGAGCTCGCCATCCAGCTCGGCTGCACCAGCATCGCCCTGCCGGCCGTCTCCGCTGGTGTCTACGGATGGCCGGTCGCCAGGGTCGCTGAGATCGCCGTGGCCCGGGCCCGCGCCGTCGAACAGCTCTCCCGAACCGATCCCGACGCCGTCGGCCGCCTGGAGCTCATCCGCTTCGTCCTGTCCTCGCCAGTCAACTACGAGGCCTTCGCCCGCGAGCTCGCGCGTGTCGAGGACTGAGACGGCCGACCCGCCTGCGTCTTCCCGCTTCCCCGGTCCTTCAAACCGACGGGGACTTTCGACGCCGTCGGGGACATTCCATCGCGGCCGGGGGCATCTCGCGCGTCGGGGGACTGGAATCCCGTCCCTATACGCGCGGACTGTCCCCGCTCGGAGGTGAAGGCACCCGCCCGCGTGGAATGTCCCCGGCCGGAAGAAAAAGTCCCCGTACATGTGGCAGACCTCTCTACGCTTGGCCCTATGACCACCGACGCTCACCACGGACACCCCTCCACCGCTCCGGGCGGCCCCACTGGTCCCAGCGCCGCCGCCGGCCGCGACCCGCTGCCCCTGGCGGGGCGCATCGTTCTGGTGACGGGAGTCAGCCGCCGCATCGGCATCGGCCACGCCATCGCCTGCCGCGCCGCCGACTACGGGGCGAGCATCGTCGCCCACCACTACCGCCCGCACGACACCTCCCAGCCCTGGGGAGCCGACAACATCGACGCCGTCATGGACTCCATCCGCACCCACCTGGTCGGCCCCGCCCGGCTCATCGACATCCCCGCCGACCTGGCCGCCCCCGGGGAGCCGGCCCGCGTCGTCGAGCAGGCCGCGGCCGCTGCCGGCCACCTCGACGCCCTCGTGTGCAACCAGGCCATGAGCAGCCCCGACGGGTCGCCCAGCGAGATGACCGAGGCCGTCCTGGACGCTCACTGGGCCGTCGACGCCCGCGCCTCCATCCTCCTGGCGCAGGCCTTCGCCGCTCAGGAGGGCTTCGCCTCGCCCGCCCCGTCCGGCTCCGCGCGCCGCCGTGGGTCGATCGTCTTCCTCACCTCGGGCCAGGGCTTGGGCCCCCTGCCCGGGGAGATCTCCTACGCCGCCGCCAAGGCCGCCATCGCCGGCCTCACCCCGACGATCTCCGAGGAGCTCATCGACGTCGGCATCACCGTCAACACGGTCAACCCCGGCCCCGTCGACACCGGCTACGTCACCGAGGAGGACTGCGAGGCGACTGCCGTCATGTTCCCCCAGGGGCGCTGGGGCGAGCCCGACGACGCCGCCCGCCTTATCACCTGGCTGCTCACCGACGAGGCCCGCTGGATCACCGGGCAGGTCATCAACTCCGAGGGCGGCTTCGCCCGCTGGCGCCGCTGACTGCCGCGCTCGGGCGCCGGCGTACCTGTGCGCTCTGCCTGCCCCGTCCCACTGCGCGCACCCTGCGGACCCCCACACACTTCGACAGAATCTTCAGAAACGACCCGGAGCCGCGTCGATTCTGAAGATTCTGTCGAAGTGTTGGCGGGGGGAGTGTTGGCGGGGTGTGCCGTCTCAGGCCGGCAGCAGGCGCAGCAGCGTGGCCTCGGGCCGGCAGGCCAGGCGCACGGGCGTGTAGGGGCTCGTGCCGAGTCCGGCGGAGACGTGCAGGTACATGTGGTCGGCGGCCCGCGGGTCCCCGAGCCGGCCTGGCCACTGCGACAGCCCCGAGGCGCGCCCCGGGTCGAGGTCGCAGTTGGTCACCAGCGCCCCCACACCGGGCACGCACAGCTGCCCGCCGTGGGTGTGCCCGGCCAGGACCAGGTCGACGTCGTCGGCCGACATGGCTTCCAGGACCCGCCGGTAGGGGGCGTGCGTGAGCCCCAGCCGCAGAGCCCGGCCCTCGTGGTCGCGGATCGCCGGCAGGGAGGTGGCCGACTCCGCCGAGTCGGCGGCCTCGGGGACGGGCAGGACATCGCGGTTGGCGTGCGGGTCGTCGACGCCGACCAGCTCGATGCGCCGCCCGCGCACGGTCAGCGAGCCGCGCCGGTTGGTCAGGTCCACCCAGCCGCCGGCGGCCTGCAGGTCACGGACCTCCTCCCAGGGCAGGGCCTCGATGTCCTCGTCGCGCACGCGGCTAGAAGCCTTGCGCGGGTCCCGGTGCAGGTAGCGCGTCGGCAGGCGGAAGACGGTGGAGCGGTAGTCATGGTCGCCCATGACGAAGGCCCCGGGCAGGCCCGTCAGCGGTTCGAGTGCCCGCCGTAGCGGCTCCAGCCCGGATGCCAGGGAGAGGTTGTCGCCGGTGTTGACGACGACGTCGGGCTGCAGCTGCGCCAGCTGCCGCACCCAGGCGACGCGCGCCTCGGTGCGGCCCGTCAGGTGAAGGTCGGCCAGGTGCAGCACCGTGAGGGGCTCCTCGTCGGCGGCGAGCACCGGCACGTCGATGCGCCGCAGCACGGGGCACCTGGCCTCAATGAGGCTGTAGGCCAGCGTGGCCGCTCCCAGGGCAGCGGTGGTGCCGATGACGGACAGGGCGGCGCGGCCGGCAGGGCAGGGCGTCATGGGGAGTCGGGTCCTGTTCTGTGCAGTTGTCGTTCTCGCGGGGAGAGTCGCTCACCCGTGGGAGGGAATGGGCAGGGCAGGATCGTTCGCCACGGCCTGGGACATGTAGTCGCGCCACATCGGCACGGCCAGGTCGCTACCGTAAATCTTCGGGAAGTACACCCCTCCGATCGTCCTGCCGACAAGGCTCCTGCCGCTCTCCGTGGCGTCACCGATCCAGACCGCGGTGGACAGCTGCGGGGTGAATCCCACGAACCAGGTGTTCTCAGCCTCATCCGTGGTTCCGGTCTTGCCCGCGATCGGTCGACCGAAGACGGCGTCCTTAGCGGTACCTCCTGGTTCGGATGTGGCGCGGAGCGTTTTTGCGGTCTCGTCCGCGGCACCCTGGTCCATGGCTTGGGTGCAGTCAGCGCTGGGTACGGCCATCGAGGTGCCGCTGGCGTCCAGGATCTGGTCGATGGCGATGGGCTTGCAGTACTTGCCGCCGGAGGCGAAGGTTGCGTAGGCGTTGGCCATGCTGAGCGGTGGGACGGGTGTGCTTCCCAGGGCGATGGAGGGATCAGGATCCAGCTGGCTCCCGTCCGCCTTGGTGATGCCCATGGAGGCGGCGAGCTTCGTGACCTCACAGACATCGAGGTCCCTGAGCATCTCGGTGAAGCCCGTGTTGATGGACTGCTTCGTGGCTTCTCTGACGGTCATCATGCCGGCGTTGGTTCCGGCGACGTTGTTGACGAGCCAGGGACCGGCCGCACGGTCGGGATCGCAGGAAACTGTGAACGTATTGGGCCCGTAGTTCTTCGGCGCGGACGCGTTCAGCATCTGGTAGGGCGTGTGGCCGGTTTTGAGCCATTCGGCCAGGATGATTGCCTTGAAGGTCGACCCCGGCTGGAAGCCGACGTTTCCGTCGGGGAGCTCGATTCCACCGTGCTTGGCGTCCGCAGCGAAGACGAGCTGGGAGTCCTCGTAATTGGTGTTCTGAGCCAGCGCCTGGATTCGTCCTGTGCCGGGCTCGATCGAGACGATGGTGGAGTTGGCTCCGTCGGAGCCCCCGATCGGAGTTCTGGCCTGAATGACGGAGTCGGCGGCACTCTGACGCTCGAGGTTCAAGGTGGTGGTGATCTTCAGGCCACCGCGCGTCAGGAGCTGACGGCGGGCGGCGACATTAGGTCCGAAGTTCTCCGAGCCGAGGATCTCATTGACCACATAGGTGCAGAAGTAGGCGTAGCTGCCCGCAGCCCCACAGCCCGCGGGCGAGTCCTGAATATCGAGCTTGATCTCGGAGTTGACGGCCTCGTTGTACTGCTGCTTGGTAATGAACTTCTCTTCCAGCATCTTGGCCAGCACCCAGTCCCTACGGTTCTTGGCCAGTTCCGGCTGGGACTTGGGGTCGTAGGCGCTGGGTGCGTTGGTGGTTCCGGCCAGCAGGGCGGCCTCGGCCACCGTCAGATCCTTGGCGTGCTTATTGAAGTAGTGCAGCGAGGAGGCCTCGACCCCGTAGGTGGAGGGACTGAAGGCGGCGATGTTGAGGTAGCCCTCGAGGATCTGCTGCTTGGAGTACTTCTGCTCCAGGCTGAGGGCGAACTTCATCTCCCGCAGTTTGCGGGCCACGGTGCTCTCGGTGGCGTCCCGGATGAGCTTGTGGTCGTCGTTCTTCAGACCGGTCTCGATGAGGGTGTTGCGCACGTACTGCTGGGTCAGCGTGGAGGCGCCCTGACGCGAGCCGCCGGCGTTGTTGGACACCAGGGCCCGCACCATGCCGGTGGGGTCGACGCCCTGGTGCTGGTAGAAGCGCTGGTCCTCGACGGCGACGATGGCGTTCTGCATGTTGACCGAGATCGAGTTCAGAGGCACCACGATGCGGTTCTCCGCGTAGAACTTGGTGATCTCAGTGCCGTCGGCCGCCAGGAGGGTGGAGATCTGGCTGGGCGGCTGGACGTTGAAGTCGCTGGGGAGCTCCTCAAAGAGCTCGGCGGAAGCCTTGGTCAGCGCTGCCGTGGCGCCCACGAAGGGGGCAGCGAAGCCCGCTGACAGGACGCCGCCGACGCACGAGAGAGTCAGGAAGACCACGAGCATCGAGACGACCTGGGGTGGTGTCAGTGAGCGCCCGCGCGCAGAGGATTTCGCCATGGCGCCAGCCTACGTGGAATCGCTTGAAGGATGCAGTGGCGTAGACCCTCTTCGGGCTGGGAAGACCCTTGGAGGCCGGCTCGGCGCCTTCCGCCTGAGGGACTGCGGGGTGATTCGACGGCGTGGCGGGCACCCGGCGGCGGGGCGGACCGACCACATGGCGAGACGGTTCTGGCGCTCAGGTAGTTCTTAAGAAATATTCAGGTGAGAGTCACGGCAATGTCACGACCCCTTGAGGCGAGTCGCGGCTCGAGCGCGGCCTGTCGTCCGTGAGAACCGGAATCCCCGGCCGTAGGAAAGGCTTGGGGTGCGACGGGTTCGACGTCCGACAATTGGCTCGCTATCAGAGAACTCTCCTTGTGAGAGCTGATCCTCGCTGCGCTGTCGGGGATCTGCGGGCATCGGATTGGCCAGGTCTCGGGGGGAGGATTTGGAGAGAGACGCTCGATTGCCATACGGTAACGGCTGTGACGTGACCGACAACGGCGTCGGCCGTTGAATGGATCGGGAGTGAGCATGATTCAAGACGATCAGACCTGGGCGGCCCAAGCGGCCTGCGCCGCCGTCGAGCCTGACCAGCTCTTCGGCAAGGGCGCTGAGCAGCGCGACGCAAGATCGCTGTGCTTCGCATGTCCGGTTCGTATGGAGTGCCTGGCCGAGGCGCTCAACTCCGAGTCCAGCTTCGGCGTCTGGGGCGGGCTGACCGAGCGGGAGAGGCGGGCGCTGCTGCGGCGCTTCCCCGAGGTGGACGACTGGGGCCTGTGGCTCGAGCGCGAGGATGACGAGCTCGTCGCCGAGATCCACGCCCGCCGTGCCCCTCGCATCCTGGCCCGGGTGCGCTGCGCCTCCTGAGGGCCGTCCCGCGTTGCCGGCTTCCGGCGCCTGGCGGCGGGCTCTAGGCTGAGACCCATGACTGCATCTTCTGAGCCCGTATCCGCTGCGCCCACCACCTGGGAGTACGTCACCGTCCCCCTCATCACCCATGCCACCAAGCAGATCCTCGACCAGTGGGGTGCTGACGGCTGGGAGCTCATCCAGGTCGTGCCCGGCCCCTCCGGCACGGACAACCTCATCGCCTACCTCAAGCGCCCCCGGTCCTGACGGGCCGCCCGGCGAGGCCGGCACGCACGACGCCGCGCCTGCGGTCGGTACCTTCCGGCTGCAGGCGCGGCGTCGTCTCTGCGGTTGATGTGGGTGTCAGCGCCCGGCGGCTTCTCCGGTGCGCTGCGCTGAGGGCTCGCGACCCGAGACGGGACCTCAGCGGGCGCGACGGCGCAGGCGGTCGACGTCGAGCAGCGTGACGGCCCGGCCCTCCAGGCGGATCCAGCCGCGGGAGACGAACTCGGCCAGCGACTTGTTGACCGTCTCGCGCGAGGCGCCCACCAGCTGGGCGAGCTCCTCCTGGGTGAGGTCGTGGGGGACGTGGACGCCGTCGTCGGTGGGTGAGCCGAAGCGGTCGGCCAGGTCCAGCAGGGCCTTGGCCACGCGGCCGGGCACGTCGGAGAAGACGAGGTCCGCCAGCGCGGTGTTCGTGCGGCGCAGGCGCTGGGCCAGGGCGCGCAGCATGTCCTTGGCCAGCTGCGGGTGGGACTCCACGAAGGTCATGAGCTGGTTGTGGTCCAGCGTCAGGAGCTCGGTGGGGGCCACGGCGGTGGCGGTGGTGGAGCGCGGGCCCGGGTCGAACAGGGTCAGCTCGCCGACGATCTCGCCGGGGCCGAGCACCGCGAGCAGGTTCTCTCGGCCGTCGGCGCTGGCGTGGCCGAGCTTCACCTTCCCGGAGAGGAGAATGTAGAGGCGGTCGCCTGAGTCGCCCTCGTTGAAGAGGGTCTCGCCACGGCGCAGAGTCGTCTGCGTCATCATGGCGCGCAGTTCCTCCTGCTCCTCCGGGCTCAGGCCCTCGAAGAGCGGGATCCTGGAGATAATGCTGTCTTCCACGGAGATCCTCCTGGTGGTTAGGGGGCTGGCATCCCGCATGCGGGAGCCCTCGGGTCTATCCTGCCACGGCTTGTGACCTGTGGCACGCCGTCGAGCATTGTAGCCCCCGTGTGTTGCAGGTCAAAGGGAAGTGAGCAACATCGGGTGCGTCGTGCGACACGGTCCCATCCGTGAGGTTGCGGGCAGGCGGCGGGATCGACTGCAATGGCGGTTTGCGGAGGACGACCCGCTCAGAGGCGGACCGGGGCTCGCAGGAGGAACCCTCCGGCGCGGGTGGTGCTGGGGCGCGGGTGGTGTTGGTGGTGCCGCCGATGAGATCGCGGAGAGAGGACACAGTGCGCAGGGCAGTGAGTAGCGAGACTGCTGAGGCCGAGGTGGCGGGGGCGGCCGGGGCTGCCCCCGAGGTTGCCGAGACGGCGCTGACGACCGAGACGGCCCGGCGTGCGGGCGCCGTCGACGACGAGCTCATGACCCTCTACCCCGACGCCGCCTGCGCCCTGGACCACGACGGCCCCTTCCAGTTGCTCGTGGCCACCGTCCTGTCGGCCCAGACCACCGACGCGCGCGTCAACACCGTCACCCCCGAGCTCTTCGAGCACTACCCCGACCCCGCCGCCCTGGGAGCCGCCCGGCGCGAGGACCTCGAGGCGATCCTGCGGCCGCTCGGCTTCCAGCGCGCCAAGGCCGGCCACCTGCTCGGCATCGGTCAGGCACTCACCGAGCGCTTCGAGGGGCGGGTCCCGCGCAGCCGCGAGGAGCTCGTGGCCCTGCCGGGAGTGGGGCGCAAGACCGCCAATGTCGTGCTCGGCAACGCCTTCGGCCGGCCCGCCATCACCGTGGACACCCACGTGGGCAGGCTCTCGCGCCGCCTGGGGTGGACGACGTCGAAGGACCCGCTGCGCGTGGAGAAGGACATCGCGGCCCTGTGGGAGCCGTGGCGCTGGACCGACGGCTGCCACCGGCTCATCGAGCACGGGCGCCAGGTGTGCTCGGCCCGCTCGCCCCGCTGCGGCCAGTGCACGCTGCTCGAGGCCGGGCTGTGCCCGCAGGTGGGGGTCTGAGGGCCGAGCCCGTGTAGGCCTGCGCCGAGCTGACGCCGAGCCGGGCGGACGCTGCGTCGTCCTACCGTTTCTGCAGGGATACGCGAAGAATGCGCTTCTCGGGGACGTCAGGTGGAGGTGTCCGGGACCGGTGTCGGGCTAGCCCCACCTTCGATTCGCCAGATGGCCGGATGGGCTGGGAGGGCCGGCGCCGTCAGGCTGGAGTCATGACGGCTCACTCGCCCCTGGCCCCCTCCGACCCGACCGCCGCCCCCGCCTCATCCCTGCCGTCCGCCACTCCGCCTGCCGGGCCGGGCCCGACGTCGCCGGTCGCCATCCGGCTGCGCGGCCTAACCCGCGTCTACGAGGTCCCCGGACGCCAGGACGCCCGCGTCACCGCCCTGGACCATGTCGACGCCGACCTGCCCGAGGGCAGCTTCACCGCCGTCGTCGGGGCCTCCGGGTCGGGCAAGTCCACGCTGCTGCACTGCATGGCCGGCCTCGATGAGCCCACCAGCGGACAGGTGACCATGCTCGGCGCCCTCACCTCCGGGATGCGGGCCGCCGAGCGGGCCCGGTTCCGCGCCCGCCACGTCGGCTTCGTCTTCCAGGAGTACAACCTCATCGCCTCCCTGAGCGCCGCCGACAACGTCTCCATGCCCTCGCGGCTGGCCGGGCGTCCCCTGAACGGCGCCCAGACCCGGGAGGCCCTTGACGCCGTCGGGCTCGCTCACCGCGCCGGCCTCAAGCCCCACCAGCTCTCCGGAGGGGAGCGCCAGCGCGTGGCCATCGCCCGCGTCATGGCCAGCCGCCCCCGGATCGTCTTCGCCGACGAGCCCACCGGCGCCCTCGATCTGGACTCCGCCGCCCTCGTCCTGGACTGGCTGCGCCGGCTCACCGAGCAGGGCACCACCGTGGTCATGGTGACCCACGACGTCGAGGCCGCCGCCAGAGCTGACGCGGTCGCCGTCATGAGTCAGGGGCACCTGGTGCAGTGGACCGACTGCCGTGACGCCCGCCAGATCGCCGAGCTCGTCCACTCGGCGCGAGCCGCGCGCGCCGCCTGACCGGGACAGGAGCAGGAGAGGATCGGAGAGGATCATGGTCACACTCATCTGGAACGACCTGCGCCACCACGCCCGCCAGTGGCTGTGGTCGCTGCTCGTCGCCACGGTCGGCGGCGCCATCATCGGCGTCATCATCACCGCCTGGTACAGCGCTCTGAGCTGGGCCCAGGCCCAGGGCTCGGCCGAGCTCATCAACGCCGCCCACATCATCGGCTCCAGCCTTGTCTCCTACGCGGGGCTGGCCACCGCCGTCATCCTGTCCACGACGCTGGGCCTGACCGTCTCGGCCCAGCAGCGCTCCCACGCGCTGTGGAAGGTCCTGGGCATCCCCGGTAGCCGCATCCGCCGCATCATCCTGGCGCAGGTCGGGGTGATCGGGCTGCTCGGAGGCGTCATGGGGGCGGTGGTCAGCCTGCCGCTGGTCCGCGTCTACCTGCTCACCTGGCGGGAGTTCGACGTGTTTCCTCAGAATCTGCCCATCATCATGCCGGGCTTCGGGGTGCCGTTGACCATCGCCGTGACGATGCTGTTCTGCGTCCTGGGCGCGATGGGGCCGGCCCGGCGGGCGGCGTCGGTCCCCGAGATGCAGGCGCTGCGGGAGGCCACGGCTCCGCAGACCCGGACCCGGTGGTGGCAGTGGGTGGTCGTCGGCATCATGCTCCTGGGGCTGGTCATGACCCCCTTCGAGAGCTCTCTACCCATGAGTGACGCGGAGAGGGCGGAGATGGCCACGTCCGGTATGAACCTCAATGACCCGGGGGATCGCGCGATGGCCGGCGCCTCCATGGGGCTCCTCGCCGCGATCGCTGCCCTGAGCGTGCCCAACTGGACGCTGCGGCCACTGCTGACCTGGTGGACCGCCCTCATCCCGGGCCGCAGCCCCGCCTGGTTCGCCGCCCGCGCCAACGCCCGCCACCGCGCCTCCCTGTCGATGACGACGATCGTCCCCTTCGCCATCGCCGTGGCCCTGACCGGCACCGTCTACGCCGCCGTCGGGGCCGGCCAGGCGACCGGTGCGGAGGGCTCGGTCAGCGGGTTCCTCTCCGTCGGGGTTCCAACCTTCTTCATTTCCGGCGTCGGCGGGATCGCCAATATCGCCATGGTGGGGCGGGCCCGACGCCAGGAGGGGGCGCTGCTGGGGGTTATCGGGGCGCGCACCCGCACGGTTCTGGCCTCCACGGCGCTGGAGGGTGTCATCTACGCCGTCACCGGCATCCTCTTCGGGCTGGCGGCCACCGCCTTCAGCGCCGTCTACGCCGCGCTGTACTCCGGGGGCGGGATGGCGGTCCTGGTCGCCTCGGTTCCGGTGGGGCTGCTGGCCCTCGTCAGCGGGATCTCGCTGGCGCTCGCGGTGGCGACCACCTGGCTGCCCGCCCAGCTCGACCGGCGCTCCCTCATGGACAACCTGCGCCAGCCGGTGTGAGACGGTGTGAGCCGGCGCCGGGTTGACCGTGCTGCACCCGCCGAGCCGGGCACTTCATGTGCAGACCTACCGAAGAACAACGGGGCTGCGCGATAAGTGCCCGGCTTGCGGCCTCAGGCGGAGGCGGGCGGGGCGACGTCGGCCAGGAAGGGCAGCAGGGCCCGGACGAACCCCGCAGAGGTCTCCTCCTGGGGGAAGTGGCCGGAGCGGTGGACTGTTACCTGACGCAGGTTGCCGGCCACGTGGTGGGTGTCGCGCGCGTAGGCCTGGGCGGGCTGGACCGGGTCGAGCTCGCCCTGCACCGACAGGACGGGCACCGCCACCGGCTTGTCCAGGGCCGCCGTCTCCGCCCGGGACAGCACGAGGTTGCGCAGCGGCTCCAGGGCGCTGCGGGCGGCGCCGGGTCGGGACAGGAGCTCGGCGTAGTAGGGGGCCTCCTCGGCCAGTGCCTCGCGCGTGTGCGGCCCGGCCCAGGAACGCAGCAGGCCCTCCAGGGCGCTGCGGCTGCGCAGGCGGCGCTCGGCCAGGCCCGGGATCCGCAGGCTCGCGTACTGCAGCGCCGGCCCGGACAGGGCCCGGGTCCGCAGCGAGCGCAGCGCGAGCGGGTGGGGGGCGCCGACCGGGACGATCGCCGTCGTCAGGTCCGGGGCCAGGTGCGGCAGCGCCCAGGCGATTTGACCGCCGAGCCCCGCGCCGACGACCACGGCGCGCTCGTGCCCCAGGGAGCGGACCACGGCGGCCAGGTCCTGGGCGAGCGTCACCAGGTCGTAGCCCGACGGCGGCCGGTCCGAGCCGCCGAAGCCACGCAGGTCGAGGGCCGCCACGCGGTGCCCGGCCTGTGCCAGGGCGGGGATGACGTGACGCCAGGTCCACCAGCACTCGGGGAAGCCGTGCACCAGGAGGGTGAGGGGGCCGGCTCCGGCCGGGGCCTCGGGGCCCGCCAGCGCGACATGGAAACGAGTGCCGCGGGCGGTGAGGTTGCGGTGGGTCCAGGGGCCGGGGCGATTGACGTCAACAGGCACGCCCGCAGCCTACTGGTCGGCGCCCCGTACCGGCGACGGGGCCGCCCGGCACCGCCCACGTCGTCCTGCACCGCCTCAGGGGCGCCCGCCGGGGACATTCTGCGCGGCTGGGTGCGTGTCGTCCCGGCCGGGGACAAGACGCGCGTTGGGGGACTGGAATTCGGTCCCCGGCGGCGTCGATAGTCCCCGGTGGTACTGGAATGTCCCCGCGGGTGCAGGTGTGTCCCCGTCGGCGCAGAATGTCCCTGTCCGCGGAGGGAAGGAGAAGGCATGACTGCCCAGAGCCACCATGACTCGGCTGATGGTTCTGCCGATGACCTCGCCGAGGGTGCCCGCACTGACTCCTGCGGGTGTGCACATGCGGATGTCGGGGCCACAGACCCGGTTACTGACCCGGCACCCAAGGAGGGGGCGGCCGCTGCGGCCGGCGGCGCACAAGGGGAGGAGGAAACGGCGCCCGTCTCACCCGGACGCCTGGAGGCCTTCAGCGACGGGGTCATCGCCATCGCGATCACCCTGCTGAGCCTGGAGATCAAGCTGCCCGACGGCGGCGGGAGCCTCCTGCACTCCCTGACCTCCCTGTGGCCCAGCTACCTGGGCTTCGTCCTCAGCTTCCTCCTGGTGGGACAGGTCTGGCTCAACCATCACGCCATCTTCGTGCGGGTGCGCAGCGTCGACCAGTGGATGCTCATCTGCAACCTCTTCCTCCTGCTCGACGTCGCCTTCCTGCCCTTCGCCACCTCGGTCCTCACCCGGTCCCTGGAGTCCGGCCACGACGAGCGCACGGGCGCCGTCTTCTACGGGATGGTCATGGTGGTCGGTGGGTTGTTCTTCAACGCCCTGTGGCGGGCCTCCATCCGGGATCGCGGCCGCCTGCGAGCAGGGGTCTCCGAGGCGGAGGTGCGCTCCATGACCCGGCGCTTCGCGATGGGGCCATGGCTCTACTCACTGGCCGCGCTGCTGGGGATGGTCAGCGCCTGGCTGAGCGTGGTCACCTACGTGGCCCTCATCGTCTTCTACATGGTCGGCCACCGGCCGCGGCGGGTCAGCCCAGCAGGAGGCTGAGGGTGACGTACACGCCGGTGCCGCCGATGAGTGACAGCCCGATGGAGCGCCGCCACAGGTGCAGGCCCGCCGTCGCCCCGATCCCGGCGGCGGCCGGCAGCCAGGTCGACGGCGACAGACCCACCCCGCCCAGCGTGTAGGCCACCAGGACGATCATGACCCCCAGCGGCATCGCCCGGGACAGGAAGGCCAGCACCGCGCTGTCCTGACGCCCGCGCAGCAGCACGAAAGGCACGATCCGGCACACGAAGGTCATGACGGCGACGACCACGACGGCGACTGCGATCTGCGAGTTGGTGAGCATCAGCTGTCCCTCCGCCCGGGCTCCGGCGCGCTTGCCCCGGGGCGGCGGCCGCGCCAGGCGTACAGCCCCACCAGGCCGACGGCGAGGATCACCAGCGCGGTCAGCAGTGCCGCCGAACCACCGATGGCCAGGCCGATCCCGCCGGCCACCAGCCCCACGCACAGCACCCCGATATCGGGGTGATTGCGCCAGTTCTCAATGGCCAGGACCACGAACAGGGACGTGAGCACGAAGCCGAGCAGCTCGATGCGCTCACCCACCACGGAGGCCAGCGCCGTGCCGGCCAGTGCCCCGACGGTCGTGCCCGACACCCAGGAGGCGTGGCTGATCGCCTCCACGCCCACCAGGTAGCGCCCACTCATGGCCCGCCGGTCGCGTGCCGCCAGCAGCGCGTAGACCTCGTCGGTGATCGCGTGGACGGCGTAGAGGCGCGTGAGCGCCCTGCCACGCACCCGCTCCAGGGGGAAGCCCAGCCCGTAGAAGACGTGCCGGCCCGAGACGAAACCGGTGGACAGGGCGATGGCCGCCAGCGGCTCGCCACCACCGGCCAGCGGCACCAGCAGCATCTGCATGGTCCCGGAGTAGATGACCAGGCTCCACACCGGCGCCCACCACCAGGCCAGGCCCTCGGCGACCAGCAGCATCCCGGCCGCCAGCCCCAGCGTCACGTATCCGACGACGATGGGCACTGCGTCCCGGGCCGCATCGGCGAGGGTCTGCATCCGCCGAGCCGACGGCGCTCCTGCCTCTTCGGCCCCGGAAGGCGTCGGGGTGGTGTCGGGATCAGTCACGCGGGCCGCGGCCCTCGTCCTGCGTGCGCTGCCCGGACCGGCGAGCCACGTGGCCGACGACGGCGACCATGATCGTGAGCACGCCCATCAGGATGAAGCGGCCCGAGAGGCCGTCGTCCATGACGTAGGTGGACAGGGCCTTGCCCAGGTCGGAGTGGGCCTGAAGCCGATTGACCGTGGGCCCCAGGATCGACTTGGTGACCCCCGGCATGAGGATGAAGGGCAGGCCGATGACTGTGCTGAGGGCGCCGACGACGAAGGCCCCCAGCGAGGAGCGCGAGATCATGAACAGGGCGGCGGCGCAGGCCGCGGTCCCGCCCAGGATCTCCAGCGCGCCCATCGGGGAGGCGGCCGAGGGCCAGGCCGAGGGGTTGCCGCCGGTCAGGGTGGCGGCACCGTCGTGCACGAGGAACCAGGCCAGAGGGAACAGGACGATGGCGACGAGCACCCCGGCCCAGTGGGTCTCGACTCGCGAGCTCGGGGCGTTCAGTGCGCTGGCGCCCTTGAGGAGGATCGCGTCGTCCTCCTCCTCGGCACCGGTCATGGCCATGGCAGCCTGCCGGGCACGCGAACGGCCGCGCTCCTCCGGGTCGTCACTCTGACCGGCGTCGGCGCTCGCGGACAGGCCCCGCCCGGTGGGGGCGGCTGCGAACCAGTCGGGCGTCTGCTGCGGGGAGGGGGCCGACGGCGAGGCTGCCGGGGTCGGGCGGTAGTCCCGGGGGCTCGTGGCGGCGGGGGCAGGCTGGGTAGAGGGGGCTCGTTCGGGCTGCGGCGCCGCCTGCACCGGGGTAGGGGCCGGTGCGCTGGCAGGCACCTCAGGGCGGTCACTGGAGTGCTCGATGTACGGGGAGGCGGCGGCCCGGGGGGCTGCTCCCAGCCCCGCGCCCATCCCTTCCGTCGAGGCGGTGGGGGCCGGGGTACCGGAGGAGAAGGCGGGGCGAGCGGAGGGCGCCGACCCGGTGGAACGCGCCGAGGGGGCGCTGGCGGCAGAGCCCGTCCGGGCCAGTTGAGCCGCGGGGGTCGCCGGCCAGGACGGGGCCGAGGGGCGGTTGTCCGCCGCGGCGTTCACCGGCGCTGCCGCCTCCGGCTCGGCCGGTGACGTCGATGCGAGCACCGATGGCGCCGAGGTCGCTGACGGCGCTGACGCCGGCTCCTGCGGCTCGGCCCCGGGCCGGCTCGATGAGGCGGGCTCCGGCGAGTCCGCTGACGGGGCGGCCGGTGTCGTCACGGTCGCCGACGGCGCGGCGGGAGCCGCGAAGGCCGCCGAGACGGCGGGGGCCTCGATGGGCGCGAAGCCGTCATCAGTGTTATCGACGTCCTCGACGGCGGCTGCGTCGGCTGCTGCGGTCGTGTCGGTGGGCGTCTGGGAGCCGGAGGTCGGCGGGACCGGCCTCCAGGGCTGCGCGGTGGGGGCTGTCGGGAAGGGATCCGAGGCGGGCTCCGAGGCGGCGGCCGGCTGCGCAGCCTCCTCGGCAACGTTCTCAGCAAGCTTCTCGGCACTGTCCTTGGAGTCCTCGTCGGCACCGGATGCCTGCTCGGTCTCGCCGGCCTTGTCGGTTTCCTCGTCGTGCTCGCCGTCGAAGTCATCGATGTCGTCGACGTCGGTGTTGTCAGTGTCGTCCAGGCTGACGGCGGCATCCGCGGTGCCGGTTGCGGTGGAGGGGGTCGGCGGGGTGGCCTCCGCGATCCCATTCGAGGATCGGGCCGCACCGGTGGCCACCGAGACGGGTACGGCCCTCACGGCCGGGGAGCCGGTCACGGGGGTGGGGATCGCCGGAGTCTCGGGGGTGCGGTCGTCGTCCGCGTCCTGGCCGTCGAGGTCGTCGCCCTCGGCTGGGTCCTCGATGTCCTCGACGTCGTCGAACGCCTCGAAGTCCTCAACCTCGATGCGGCCCTCCGACACTGTGGCGGTCTCGGCGGTCTCGGTCACGGAGGCGGGTCCCTGCGCGACCGCGGCCTCTGTGGTTGCAGGCGCGGTGGCGGCTGCTGTCGTCGGTCGGTCGGCCGGCCGGCTGAGGGGCTCGGCGCTGACCGTCGGGGCCGGCGCCTCGGCCTCGTCATCCACATCGTCCACCGGGGCGGGCGACGACGCCTCCGGGGCAGTAACAGCCGAGCCGGCGGAGACCGTGGAACCGGTGAGGACTGCGGCGGGCTCAGGAGCCGTGGTCGTCGTGGCCTCGACGGCGACCGGTGTCTGTTCGTTGCCCACCTCGTCGCCCACCTCGCCGGGCTCCGACGACGGCGGAATCGACGGCGGCATCCCGGCGGCCTCAGCGGTCCTGACCGCCGGTGCGACGGCCTCGTTGCTGCGCGTCACGGTCCTGGATGGCGTTGGAGCTGCCTGAGCGCCCGCGGCAGTGGTCTTGGTGGTCTCAGCGGACTCAGCGGCCGCGGCGGCCTGGTTCCCGGCCGCGGGGAAGGATGCCTGCTCGCGGAGGTTGAGGGTGTCGCCCCCGTCGTCAGTGGCCTTGGCCCCCTTCTCGCCGGCCCCGTCGTGGGCTGCGTCATCGACCGTATCGGCCGCATCGACCGTATCGGCGTCGTCGGTGGCGGCGCCGGCACCGGCCGCAGCGGCCGCGCTGGCCTGGGCGGCCGTTGCCTGAGGCGCGGGGGAGGAGGACTGGGAGACCCGGTTGGCCTTGCCGATGAAGCTCGCGAGGGAGGGCGAGGCGGCGGGCTGATCGGTCGGGTTGGCCGTCGCCTCTCCTGAACGCTGGTCCGTGGCCTGTGTCCGCGCGGTGGGCGTCGACGTCGTTGGGGAGGACGGGGCGGCGTCGTCGGAGGTGAGGGGCGCCTGCGGCGCGGTGCGGTCTGTGTTGTCGGTGCTCACGAGGTCTCCTTACGCATGCACACGGTAGTAGGAGGGGGATGCCGGATGGGGCCGGTCATCTCCAGGACACGAATTCGGGCATGGGCCCCTCAGACGCCGGAACGCAGCCTGGCCAGCGCGTTGGCACGGCCCTGCCGGCGAGCCACATGTGCTCCCCAGCCGATCGCCATGAGCTCGATGCCGATGGCAGTGAGCACGACGGCGTTCGGGCCGTGCGGCAGGAGCCTGGAGACCAGGTGGCCGCCAGGGATCATACCGTTACTGAGCGTGGGCACCGCCGCAAGCACGAGAACCGGGCCGATGACGCGCGCGCCGAGGGTGGAGCGGGCCGTCGAGGCGCCGGCCGCGGCCAGGGCCAGGAGGGAGACGAGGACGGCTGCGATCAGCAGCGGCCCGGTCTGGACACCGGGGGCGACTGCCCGCAGGTAGGTACGGGGCAGCAGAAAGGCCGCCAGTGCCAGCCCGGTGATGACCCAGGGCAGGGACAGGAGGTGGTCGCGGCGGCGCGAGGGCGGCGGCGTCGGAGTGGAGCCCACGGTCCGGTCGGCCTCGGTGAGGCGGAAGGCGGCGTGCCCCTGGGCCTGGCCGGCGCGGCGGGCCTGGCGCATCCCCCAGGAGCCACCCAGCCACAGGCCCGCCAGGGTGAGCATGAAACCGGTGCTGACGAGCCGCTGCAGCCAGGGCTCAGTCAAGGAGGCCGCGTGAATGGGGGCCAGGAAGACCATCGACTGGGCGGTCAGTGCGGTCAGTCCGGTGACGAGCGCGCCCAGCGAGGAGCGGCTGGCGAACAGCACGGCGGCGGCGGCGGACAGCATGAGGAGGGCGCCGAGCAGCAGGCCGGTGCGCAGGATCGAGGTCTGGTCGGCGGCCAGGCCCAGCAGGGCGGAGGCACCCAGGGAGAAGAGGACTCCGACGACGGCGGTGAGCACGTAGTCGGGGCGGCGACTGCGTGGTGGCCGACCCGATGCGCCAGGGGTCGCGGGCGGCGGGCCGGAGCCCGGTGCGTCATGGGAGGGGGAGTCACTCACCTGATCGAGTCTAGGGGGTGCGCTCGCCTCGTGCTGGTTTCCTCGGGATACGGGGCCAGGGGGCGCCTGAGGGCGTCTGTGGCCGGCGATGACCGTGGTGTGCCACAGTGGGGGCGTGGTGCGAATGTCTGTGGGGATCGGTTCGTCGGAGCCCAGGGGACCCAGGGGACCCAGGAGGCCCGTGGCGCGGGGCGTGACGGGTCGAGCCGGCATGCCGACCGACGGGTTGAATATTGGTGGGGTCGGCGCAGGTGCGCGGGCCGGGGCGGCCACCGACGGCGCCCCCTCGCCCGAGGATCCGGCGCTGGAGGCGCTCAGGGCCGTGGCCGCCGATGAGCGAGTGCGCGCCGCCGAGGCCGCGGTGCGTGAGGCCTGCTCCGAGCTGCGCTGGAACGAGGCCCTGCGACGCCGGTGGCGCGAGGCCCGCGCCGAGGCCGCGATCCGGGGCGCCATCGCCTCGGGCGGCGTCGAGGGCGCGGTGGTCTCCGCCGAGGTCCTGCGCGAGCAGGTGGTCGCCGGCTCCCTCACCCAGGCCGTCACCGGAGACGCGGGCCTGGACGCCGTGGCCGGGCTGTGGCGCGCCGGGACCCGCCTGGTCGGCTGGATGCCGGACCTGGTGGGCCGGGGACGGCCGGTGGTGCCCCCGGCGCGCTCGCTGCTGGCGGCGCTGCACCGCGACATCGTCGGCCCCCTGGCGGCCGGCGGCCGGGTGGGCCTGGGGGAGGTCGGTGTGCCGCGCGCCGGGCAGGCGCCCGCCCGGGAGGGCGGTCCGGGGGGCGCGCCGCAGGGCGAGGAGCTGGCGGCGAGGCTGGCGGGGCTGGTCGATCTCATCGAGGCGCCGCAGGCGCCGGCGCTGGTGCGGGCGGCCATCGTGCACGCCGAGATGCTGGCCGCCCGCCCCTTCGCCGCCGGGAACGCCGCGGTGGGGCGGTTGTTGGTGCGTCACCTCCTGGTACGTGATGGGCTTGAGCCGACCGGTACGGCCGTCACCGACCTCTACCCCGGTCGGGTGCCGGCGGCCTACGCCGAGGCCGCCGGGGCCTACGCTTCGGGCACCATGGACGGGGTGGTGGCCTGGGTGGTGTGGCAGGCCGAGGCGGTGCTCGCGGGCGTTCAGGAGGCCCAGCGCCTGTGCCGGGCGGTGCAGGCCGGCACCTGGCGGGCCGGGTGAGTCGGGCCGCCCAGGTGAGCCAAGCTCACCCCTGCTTGAGCCCGGCCGGAGGACTCAAAGGCCGCGGGCGCCGCGCGGGCGGCGTCGGGCCATGAGCCAGGCAGCGGTGCCCCCGACAGCCAGCACGCCGGCCACGTGGGCGATGACCGAGGCCCGGGTCGACAGGCTCGGTGGCTCCCAGCGCGGCCGTAGCCGCACCGGGCGGGCGAAGTCGCGCACCGGCCAGTCCCGCTCCTGCGCCAGGCGCCGCAGGTCCCGGTCGGGGTTGACGGCGACCGGATGGCCGACGGCGCTGAGCATCGGCTCATCGGAGATGGAGTCGGAGTAGGCCCAGCACCGGGCCGGATCGATACCGTGGGCGGCGGCGTCCTCGTGCAGCGCCACCACCTTCTCCGAGTGCAGCATGGAGCGGGAGATGCGCCCGGTGAACAGACCGTCCTCACCGACCTCCATGTGGGTGGCCACAGCCCGGTCGGCCCCGACGAGGCGGGCGATGGGGGCGACCATCTCGGAGATGGAGGCCGAGACCACCACGACATCGTGCCCGGCCCGGCGGTGGCCCTCAATGAGGTCGAGGGCCTCGGCGTAGACGGCCGGCTCGATCGCCGTGGTCAGGGCGCCCTCGACGACCTCCACCAGGTCCCGGCGGCTGATGCCGGCCGACATGAGGGCCAGATGCTCCATGAGGCTGCTGGAGCGCTGGGTGCCGGCGCCCACCAGGAGGTAGGGGATCTGGGCGATAAGCCCGTAGGCCAGGGCGCGGGAGGAGATGAGACCGCTGCGCCGCATCGGGGTCCCCAGCGCCCAGGTCGACGACGTCGCCAGGATCGTCTTGTCCAGGTCGAAGTAGGCCGCCGCACGGTGCCCGGTGGGGGCCGGCCCGGCAGGCGGGAGCTCCGGCGCAGCCGGTGGGGCGGTCGGTGCCGTCACTGGTGACGTCGCCGGCAGTCGGGAGGGGGCGCTTGCGCGGTCCTGCGCGCTCATGGACCCATCTCATCACGAGGGGAGCTCCGGTGTCAGGCGTGTGAGCCCCTCGGTTGCCTGCGTCGTCGCCGAGGCTGCCGCGCTGGGCGGCCCCGGGCCACGGTGAGGCGCGGTGGGACGCGGTGGGCGCGGGGCCACAGGTGCGTTTCTGCGCCTCGTCTCCACAGGGCCGACGACGTCGCTGGGCGCAGCCGCGGACGGGCCCGCACCCTGGTGGAGAGCCGCCGGCGGCGCCGCAGTACCGCCGTACCGCTCGTGCGGGCTACCGGCCGGGGAGCCGGGAGGCGGCTGTGGCAACGGCCGGCCGTGGGCAGGACCGGGGAGACAGTGAGGGAGCCGAAAGGAGAGGGCGATGCCGGTGGAGATGCCTGTGAGGCAGACGCCCGTTCCCGCAGGGGACGGCGCATGGCAGCCGGGGCAGCCACAGCTGCCTGGGACATCGGCGCAGCCGGAGGAGACGCTGACCATCCCGGCAGTGGCGGCGTCCGGGGGCGCGGCGGCTCCAGAGCCGGAGGAGAAGGACCCGACGTCGGAGGCCACGGAAGGAGCCAGGGCGAGGCAGGTGGCGCGGGTCAGACCGGCGACGGGGCGCAGGCCGGTGTGGGACGGCCGAGACGTCTCCTTCCCTCCCCTGAGGCCCTCCGCCGGTGAGCCTGCGCAGTCCGGTGCTGAGGCACAGCCGGGGGAGAGGGGAAGGATCCCGGGGGCGGCGCGCTCGGGGCGCCCTGCCCAGGTCCTGGCCGTCACCGGCGCCCGCGGGGGCCAGGGGGCCAGCGTCCTGTTGCTGCACCTGGCGTGGGCGCTGGGCCGCGCGGGCAGACGGGTGGCGATGATGGACCTCGACCCCACCGGCGGCCTGGACCTCCTGTGCGGGCAGAGCGTCCTGACCGGGCTGCGCTGGGCGGACCTGCCGGCAGAGGAGTCGGCCTTCCGGCCCGGCCACCTCGTCGGGGCACTGCCCGTGTGGCACGCCATGCCGGTCCTCACCGGGGATGTGCGCGGAGGCCCCCTGCCGTGCGCGGCGGCGGTCCTGGAGGCCATGCGGGCCGAGCACGACGTCGTGCTGGTGGACCTGCCCCGCGGGGCGTCCCCGCCGCCGGGCGCCGGGGTCCTTATCGTCACCGGGCTCGACCTGCGCTCGGCCGTCGCCGCCGAGAGCATCGCCTCGCGACTGCGGGGCACGGCGCCCGCCGCTGTCGTGGCCGCCGATGCTGAAGCCGCCGCGGCCGCCGACGCCGCTGCTGGGGTGCCGGTCTGGCTCGTGGCGCGCCAGGTGGGTGAGGACGTCCTCGCCGAGGACCTCGAGCTCATCACCGGCTGCCCGGTCCTGGGGCAGGTGCCCACCGACCGGGTCCTGGCCAAGCGGCTGGCCCTCGGGGAGGACCCGGTGCGGTCCCGCTCGGCCCTCCGGCGCGCCGCGAGCGCCCTGGCCCGCGAGCTGCTGCCCCGGCTCGCCGACGCCGCAGCGTCGGAGACCCGCACAACGAACCAGTTGGCGAATCAGTCGGCGAGCCGGCCAACGAGCCAGTCAGTGAATCAGTCAGGCGATCAGTCCAGGAGGCAGTCATGGTCCCGGTAAGTCCCGGTCAGCCAGGTGCCTCCGGCGGGGGTGGGGCAGACGGCCCCGAGCTCGCCCGTGTCCGCAGCGCCCTGGCTCGCGGCGTGGGTCTGGAGGAGGCCCTCAACGATGCCGCCGCCCCCGCCACCGGACAGGTGGGGATGGCGCGCCTGGGCCAGAGGGTGCGCGCCGACGTCGACGGCGCCGGGCCGATCCTCCAGCCCCTCATCGAGACCGAGGGCGTCACCGACGTCCTCGTCAGCGACGGGCGCACCTGGATCGACCGGGGGCGCGGCCTCGAACCGGTCCCCGCAGCCGCCATGGATGAGCCCGAGGTGCGGGCCCTGGCCGTGCGCATGGCCGCCTCCGCGCATAAGCGCCTCGACGACGCCTGCCCCGTCGTCGACGCCACCCTGCCCGACGGCACCCGACTCAACGCGGTGCTGCCGCCCCTGAGCGCCGATGGCACTCTCATCAGTCTGCGCACCAAGCGCCGCCGCGGCTTCACCTTGGACGAGCTCACCGCCGCCGGCACGATCGCCCCCGGCCTGGACGAGGTCCTGGCCGCCCTGGTGGCCGGCCGCGCCAGCTGCCTGGTCACCGGCGCCACCGGTACCGGCAAGACCACCCTCCTGGCCGCCCTGCTCTCACTCGTCCCGGCCACCGAGCGCATCGTGTGTATCGAGGAGGCCAGTGAGCTGCGCCCCCTCCACCCCCACGTCGTCCACCTTCAGGAGCGCGGCGCCAACGTCCAGGGCGTCGGGGCGGTCGCCATGACCTCCCTGGTGCGTACCGCCCTGCGCATGCGGCCCGATCGGATCGTGCTGGGAGAGTGCCGCGGCCCCGAGGTGCGCGATGTCCTCACCGCTCTCAACACCGGCCACGAGGGCGGCTGGGCCACCCTCCACGCCAACTCGCCCGCCGACGTCCCTGCCCGCCTGACCGCCCTGGGGGCCCTCGCGGGACTCGACGAGGCGGCTGTCGCCGCCCAGGCGGCCAGCGCCCTCGACGCCGTCGTCCACCTGCGCCGGCAGGCCGGCACCACCGGGGCGCGCCGCTATGTCGGCTCCATCGGCGTGCTGCGGCGTGAGGCGAGCCCGGCCGGAGCGGTCCTCATCTGCGAGGAGGCCCTGCACGTGACGGGCGACGGCCGCCTCAGGCCCGGCCCGGCCGTATCTGCGTTGCGGGAGCGGATCGGCCCGCAGGCCTTCGCCCGCACCGGCCTTGACGCACTGCCCGGGGCGGGGGAGAGGAGGCCGTGATGACTGACGCGACCAGTGGAGTGGACTTGGTTGGCGTGACGGGCACGGCCGCGATCCCACCCCCGGCAGCCCGCCTGGCCGGGCTGGTGGGTGGGACGGCGGGAGGCCCGGTGCCGGGCGCCTGGATCGCGGCGGTCCTGGTCGCCCTGGCCGCCGCCGTGCTCCTGCTGCCGGCCCGCCGCGACCTGCCCCGCGGCTGGACCACGGGCACCCCCGCGGCCCAGGCACGCCCGACGATGCGGCAGGCGGCGCTCGACGCGCTGCACTCCCGACGCACCGGGGCACCAGAACCGGACCTCGGGCTGCTGCTCACCGAGGTCGCCAGCCTCCTGCGCGCCGGCGCGACCCCGCAGCGGGCCTGGACGCGCGCCTGCGGGCGTGCCGGCCTCACCGAGGGCGCCGAGCCCGACGAGGACGGCGTCCCGCCCGTGCTGCGCGCGCTCGCGGACCTTCAGCACGACTCGTGGCTGCCCCGATGGAGCAAGGGGCGCCTGCGCTGGCACCCGCCCCCGCGCGGCCGGCGGGCCCGGCAGAGGCGGGCCACCGCCGCCGGGGTGCCGGGCGCTGTCGCCTCCTGCCGCCTGTCGACCGCCCTGGGGGCGCCGCTGGCCGACATCCTCCAGACCGTGGCCGGCGGGGTCGCTGAGTCCGGTCGCGCCGAGGCCTCCCGCCGGGCCGCCCTGGCCGGCCCCCGCAGCACCGCCCGTCTCCTGGCCTGCCTGCCCGTGGTCGGACTGGGGCTGGGGGTGCTCGTGGGCGCCGACCCTGCCTCCCTGCTGCTCGACGGCGGCGTCGGTAGCGCCGTGGGGGCGCTGGGCATCGGGCTCATGGTCGTGGGGCACCTGGTGACCAGGCGGCTCATACGGGCCGCGACCGAGGAGGGCGATGTCGTCGATGAGGCCCTGGTCCTGGATCTGGCCGCCGCGGCCCTGAGCGCCGGGGCCTCGGTGCCCGGGGTGCTCACTGCCTTAGGTGCGGCCCTGGAGGAGGAGGGGGCCGGCGTCGTGGGGCGGGCCCTGCTGCTGGGCGCCCCGTGGGAGGAGGCCTGGCAGGCGCCCGAGGACGAGCAGTGGAGGGCACGGCGCTCCCGCCTGGAGTCCTGCCTGCGCCCCGGCTGGGAGGACGGGGCCTCACCGGCCGCCCTCCTGGCGGCGACGGCGGCGAGCCTGCGCGCGGGGCGGCACGCCCGTGACGAGGAGGCCGCCGAGCGCCTGGCGGTGCGCCTGGTCCTGCCGCTGGGCGCCTGCCACCTGCCAGCCTTCGTCATCCTGGGGATCGCGCCAGTCGTCGCCTCGGTCGGTATGAGCATGCTCAGTGGGTGACGACGCCCGCCCGAGGCATGCTCAAGCGGGTACTCCTGCCCTCGTGGGTGCGCGAACCCCCGGCGGCCTGGCACGATGGGGGCATGGCACTGTCGAAGAAGCTGCTGAGCCGCGACGAGGTCGTGGTGCGGCACATGCACACCCACATCAAGGTCCTCCTGTGGCGGTTCGTCGTCGAGATCCTCCTGCTCGTGGTCGGCGTCGTCGCCTCGGTCATGGCCCCCACCAGCTGGCAGCCCTGGGGCATCGTGGCGATCTGGGTGGTGATCCTCGTCGTGAGCGTCCCCCTGCTGCTCCTGCCGTGGCTGCAGTGGTACATGCGCACGTACACCATCACCACCAAGCGCATCATCACCCGCTCCGGCATCGTCAGCCGCGTCGGCCACGACCTGCCCCTGACCCGGATCTCCGACATCCAGATGGACAAGGACGTCTCCGACCGTTTCTTCGGCTGCGGCACGCTGGCCCTGCAGACCTCCGCCGATGACCCGCTCCTCCTGCACGACGTCCCCCACGTCGAGACGGTCCAGGTGGAGATCTCCAACCTGATCTTCGACGACACCCAGGGCGCCATCGACGCCGACCCCCGCAGCTGAGCGGCGCGGAGGCGTCGATACGTAGAGAAGACGGCGGCCGCCGGTCCCCCAGAGAGGGAGCCGGCGGCCGCCGTCGTGATCGTGGTGATCGGGTCAGTCGAGGGTCTCGACGACGCCGACCGCCTGGGCCACGCCGGTCAGGGTGGCGGCGATGCGCACGGCCTCCCAGACCTGCTCGGTGCTCAGGCCCTCGCCGCGCACCGTGGCCTCGTGGGCGGTCACGCACTTCTCGCAGCCGTTGATGGTGGACACGGCCAGGCTCCACAGCTCGAAGTCGACCTTGTCCACACCGCCGGAGGTGCTGATGATGTTCATGCGCAGGCCCATGCGCTCGTTCTCGTAGGCCGAGCCCAGGAAGTGGCGCGTGCGGTAGGCGACGTTGTTCATCGCCATGATGGAGGCGGCGCCCAGGGCGGCGCTGATGGCCTCCTCGGACAGGTGGGTGCGGGCGTCCTCCATGACCTGGACCAGGACGGACTCGTTGCGGGTCGCGGCGGCCGCGGCCACGAAGGTGCCCCACTGCTGCTGCTCGGTCAGCGAGGAGGAGCGGGACAGGGTGGACAGGTTCAGGGAGAGGTCCTTGGCCCACTCGGGCAGGGCGGAGCGCAGGTTGTCGATGCTCATGTGTTCTCGTTTCGTCGTCGTGGAGATGGCGAGGTCAGGGGCTGGGGCGGGGCCCGTCAGCCCATCTGGCCCAGGGCGTCGATGGTGGCGGCGCCGGCCTGCCAGTTGCAGGCGCACAGCTCGTCGGACTGGAGGGCGTCGAGCTGGCGCAGGATCTCCTCGGTGTTGCGGCCCACGGAGTCGGCGGTCACGGAGACCGACTGGATGACGTTGTGGGGGTCGATGATGAAGGTGGCGCGGTCGGCCTCACCGGTGGCGCGCTTGATGCCCAGGGCCTCGGTGAGCTCGCGGTTGAGGTCGCTGGCCATGGGGAAGGGCAGGTCCTGGAGCTTGTCGTGGCTGCGGCGCCAGGCGTAGTGGGTGTACTCGTTGTCCACGGAGACACCCACGACCTCGCAGTCGCGGTCCTTGAAGTCCTGGTAGAGGTCGCCGAAGGCGGCGATCTCGGTGGGGCACACGAAGGTGAAGTCCTTGGGCCAGAAGAAGACGACGCGCCAGGTGCCGGCGGGGACCTGCGAGGAGACGGTGGTGAAGTAGTCCTCGGGCTTGCTGGCCTCAACCTCCTTGAGGTTGCCGGGAACGACGGCGGTGAGCTCGTAGGCGGGGAACTGGTCTCCGATGGTGAGAACGGCCATGGGTGCCTCCTGAAAGATGCGAATCGCGGTGCGAGTTGGTGCGGGTCTGCGCCGGCCCGTGCCGGCCCCGGGTGGGGCCGGTGCGGGGCGCCTCCGTCGGTCCAACCGTAAGGGGACAGGGTCATAGGTGCAACTAAGCCGTGTCCTATTTTTAAGAAGGTATACCTTATCTGGTGACGCTGTGGTGACGCCGTCCGATCCCGGCTGTCGGAGCCCGGCGGCTGAGTGCCTCCACCAGACAGTGCTCCCCGTCGGAATGAATCGCCGCCCGGCGGTGTTGTCACACTGTCGCCGCACGCCCGCGCAACCAGGTCAGGAGAAGCCATGAGTCCTCGTCTCAGCCGGATCAGCGTCCTCGAGCAGGTCCCTCTCTTCGAGGGCGGGGACGTTCGCCGCACCCTGGAGGACCTCGTCCACCTGGGACGCGGCCTGGAGGAGTCCGGCTACCACCGCCTCTGGCTGGCCGAGCACCACAGCACCGGCTCCTTCCTGTCCTCAGCGCCCGACCTGCTCATGATGCACATCCTGGACGCCACCAACCGTATCCGGGTGGGCTCGGGCGGCGTCATGGCCATGCACTACGGCTCGCTCCAGATGGCCGAGCGCTTCGCCACCTTGGCCGCCCTCCACCCCGGTCGCGTCGACATGGGCCTGGGCCGCGCCCCCGGCGGGGACATGCGCGCGGCCGCAGCTCTCAACCAGGGCCGCGTCATCGACCCCGACGCCATCAACACCCTCATCGAGGAGACGGTCGCCCTCCTGCGCGACGAGCTTCCCGCCACCCACCCCTACGCCTCCGTCGAGGTCCACCCCCTCCCGGCCCAGATGCCGGAGGTCTGGCTCCTGGGCTCCTCGGGCCAGTCGGCCGCCTGGGCCGGCGTCCACGACCTCAACTACGCCTACGCCCAGTTCTTCACCGGCCGCCAGCAGGTCGAGATCATGAACCACTACCGCGCCCACCTCCCCGAGGGGTCCGGCCGCGGCGCCATCCACGGGGGCCAGACCCTCTCCGCCCTGTGCGTCAGCGCCGCCGCCACCCGCGAGGAGGCCCGTGAGCAGGCCCTCGTGGCCGCCGACGCCCGCTTCAGCCTGCGCACCGGCCGCCCCATGCGCTTCCGTGACCCGGCCACTCTCGATGCCGCCTACCGCGCCGAGGTCGAGCGCTACCTCGAGCGCGACACCGCCATCATCGTGGGCACCTACGACGAGGTCGCCCAGGCCCTGTCCTCCTTCGCCGAGAACCACGGCACCGAGGAGGTCATGCTCATCAGCTACATCGACGACGTCGAGGTCAAGACCCGCCAGTACGCCGAGCTCGCCGCCCGCCTCCTGTGAGCCGGCGGGGAGCCCTGGGCACCCCGGCGCCCTCCCGCGCGGCGGGGCGCCAAAGATGAGTGGCGCCCCGCGTTACGGTCGGTTCCATGAGCCCCGCGAGCGCCCGGTCCGCCTCAGAGTCCTCCTCCTTCCCGCCCCCGGCGGCCACGCCCGAGCAGGCGGCGAGCCTGCGGGCGGACCTGGCCGACTCCGGCTGGGGAGTGGAGGCGGTGGCCGCCCTCCTGGGCGAGGTCGCCGACGCCGCCCTGCGCCGCGAGATCCGCCTGCCCGCCCTGCGAGCCGTGCGCGCCGCCCTGGCCGCCGGGGCCGTCCCTTCACCCGTGGCCGTCCTGACCGCCCTGTTCATGCTCGGTGAGCCGGTCCCCGCCACCGCCCTCGACGCCGCCCTGCCCCGCACAACGGCGGCGGGCGCCGCCGCCGTCGGCCTGGTCGGCGAGCCCGACGGGGCCGGATACGTCCGTGCCCTGGTCGACCTGCGCCCCCACGAGGCCGTCGACGACGCCGGTGAGGTCCGCTGGTGGGTGGCCTCCGACCTGGGCGAGCTCGTCACCGGCCGGGCCCTGGCCCCCGATCACGTCCTGGGCGTCGGCGGCGCCGGCCTCACCTTGGCGGGCCTGACCCCACGCACGCCCGTGCGCACCGCCCTGGACCTGGGTTGCGGCTGCGGCATCCAGACCCTCTACCTGTTGCGTCACGCCGAGCACGTGGTGGCCACCGACATCTCCGCGCGCGCCCTCGCTTTCACCGCCTTCAACGCGGCCCTGGCCGGCGTGAGCGTCACCGGCTCCGCCCCTAGTGCTGCCTCCGAGGCCGACGTCAAGCCCGGCCCCGCTTCGGGCTCCGGCAGCCTGGAGCTCCTGCGCGGCTCCCTCCTGGAGCCGGTGGTCGGTCGCCGCTTCGACCTCATCGCCTCCAACCCGCCCTTCGTCCTCACCCCGCCGGCGGTACGCGAGGCCGGCCTGCCCCTCATGGAGTACCGCGACGCCGGCGGCCCCATCCTGCCGGCGCTCGTCGCCGGGCTCGCCGAGCACCTCGAGCCCGGCGCCACCGCCGTCATGCTCGGCAACTGGGAGCACCGTGGCGCCGGCTCGTGGCGCGACGCCGTGGCCGCCTGGCTCCCCGAGGAACTTGACGCCTGGATCCTTGAGCGCGAGCTCCAGGACCCGGTGGAGTACGCCACCATGTGGCTGCGCGACGGTGGCCTGACCCCCGAGCGCGACCCGGAGGCCTTCGACGCCGCCCTGGAGGCGTGGATCGACGACTTCGAGGCCCGCGACGTGCGGGGCGTCGGCTTCGGCTACCTCATCGTCCACCGTCCCCGCCGCCCCCGCGAGCCCTGGCGCCTCCTGGAGGAGGTGGCCACCTCCGGACAGGGGGTCCTGGGGCCGCACATCGCTGAGGTGCTGGAGGTGCGCGAGCGCCTCGCCGGCCTCGACGACGACGCCGTCGCCGACCTCTGCCCGCTCCTGGCCCCCGATGTCACTGAGGAGCGTCACCTCATTCCGGGTGCCGCCGAGCCCACGGTCATCCTGCTACGTCAGGGCGGAGGGCTGGGGCGCACTCTGCAGGCCTCCACGGCGGTGGCCGCCCTGGCCGGGGTGGCCGACGGCGAGCTGAGCGTCGGGCAGGTCGCCTCCGCGGTCGCCGCCCTCAGTGAGCTGAATGCGGCCGACGCTCTCGCGCTGCGCGCGGAGATGGTTGAGGCGACCCGTCATCTCCTGACCACAGGATTCCTGCGTCCAGGAAAGTGACGACAGACAGAATGGGGATTTGAGGGAAACAAATGACGGCGAACGTCCGGTGGGTATGATTCCTTTCTGAGATAGTCGCGGGTTTGTTGTTGTCTTTCCTCTATTGTCGTGACGTCCTCGTCATCAATGAGATACAACTGAAACCCTTCCTGTGCGGCGACATTCCAAGGGAAAGTGTCTGCGGCGTGCAATGATGCGCGATCGTTGCCCCGTGAGCCGATTCTGAGGTGTTGAGGAAGAGGTCGGATGACCTACATTCCTCGGCAGTCACATTTGTCGTGCGCTCCCCGCGCACCCATCCCTCATGATCGGAATCCATCGGCATGTCCCAGTCATCACGTCGCCCGCAGTGCGGGCGTGAAGGACTACTGCGCAGATTCTTTGCAGTGGTCGGTTCTCTTGCGGTCGTCCTGGTGACCATGGTGTCGCTCCCGTGGACGGCGCCTCCCGCGGACGCCTCCACCAGTGACCTCACCATTCCCCTGGGGGACACCTCGGTGCAGATCTCCTATGTGCGCACCATTGACACTGTTAATCCCGTGTACGACACGGTGAACGGAGTCGGCCAGAACTACTACCCGTGGCAGTGGGCCTACTTGCGTGCCTGCACTCGCTACTCGCCGGGAGCCAACGCCTACTGGACTGACTATGTTCGCGGCAGCTCCAATCAGTACGCGGCGGTCGGTTATGGGCGCCAGACTGATGAAGGCCCCTGCCCCACCTCCTACCAAGGTGAGCCGGGGGATGTGCAGACCTCGCTGGGTTTCCAGCCCTCCAACACCACGAGCGTCAAGGCCGGAAACGTCTTCCTCGTGGGACGGATGCGCCACGTCAACAGCCCGATCTACTCCGACAACTACTCCACGACCAACCCCTCCCAGGGGAAGGGCACCACCTACTACGGCAGCTTCAACATCAACACCGCCCAGACGATTCAGGCCGACTTCCCGTGGAGTGAGTTCGACACCACGAACGTCTGCACCGGGAAGCTCGACTCGAACGGCAAGCTCATCATCGGTGACTACGGCACTGAGAATCAGGCGGTCAGGACGCAGTACGCCTACGACCGGAACGGGAGGGTTGGCCGTTACGACGGGTCCACCTACACCTACATGTACAAGAACGGCTCCCTGGTCCGGTTCAACGGCTCCATGACCCAGGACTTCACCGACAAGATCGGACACAGCTGCGCCGACGACATCCTCGACATCATGTCCGACCGCTCCGACACCTCCTGGACGGACCCCAACACCGGTATCAAGTACAAGCTCAAGCTGTGGGGATTCGTCAACAACGGAAACAACCAGGAGTGCCGACCTGACCTGGAGAAGGCAGAGACCTCCGAGCTGGAGGAGCGCTTCGTCACCCGTGAGCGAGCCGTCTCCTACGGCTGCCTCTACGGCTCCATCGAGCAGGAGCGTCCGGTGACCTTCGCCAAGGACGTCAAGGCGGACTCATCGGTTCAGGGATCGTTGACGATCCCCACCTTCAACTACGTCAACGCCTCACCGGAAGGAACCTTCGGCGCCAAGAACTGGGGGACCCCCAAGTCCCTGACCCCCACCTGGAACGCTGAGGACGTCGACCCCAAGGACTACACCCTGCTGGCCCCCAACGACGCCGCCACGGTGCAGGAGGCCGGCACCACCCCGCAGGCCGCCGTCGACCGGACAACCGGAGATGTGTGGACCACCGGCTGGTTCCTGCGCGACGTCAGCTGCACGGTGGGGAACGGCAGCGCCCCGCTGCTGCGCCGTGACGGAACCACCCGCCTGGACAAGTCCGACTCCGTGAACCTCGAGCAGCGCACCATCCGCCTCGATGAGACCCAGCTGGCCGAGCGCCAGGACGAGGTCGCCGTCAAGTGCGTCTGGCACAACGAGTACGTCGTCGGCCGCGGGCGCGTCACCCTCGTCAACATCGTCGACGGCGGCAGCGCCAGGCCCGAGCAGTGGACCTTGACCGCCAAGCCCGCCACCGATGGGCTCTTCGGGCAGAAGACCATCACCGGTGCCAGCGGCTCGTCGGCTGTCAGCAAGGTCTACACCGCCGGCGGCACCTACGGCCTGTCCGCGGGCAACGGCCCCGAGGGCTACTCTCAGAACGGCCCCTGGGTCTGCACCAACGACGACGGCAGCAACGTGCCCGTCAGCGCGGACAACAAGTTCGTGCTGGGCGAGGGTAAGAACGTCACCTGCGTCGTGCACCAGAAGCCCCAGCAGACCCCCGTCAGCGCGGTCAAGAGCGTTGAGGGCGCCTCCGACGCCGCCACGGCTGGCTCCTACTCCCTGAGCTACACCTGCACCCCGGGCCCCGACGGCAAGGGCACCTCCACTGGCAAGATCACGGTGGACGCCCAGGGCAATGCCGCGAACCTGCCCGCCCAGCGCGTGGGCGCCACCTGCACCGTCACCGAGGATGCTCGTGACGCCAGGGGACTCAAGCAGCCCGGAACCCCCGCCGGCGGAAGCGTCAGCTGGAAGGACCCGGCCGCCTTCAAGGTGGTCACCAACCCCGGCAACCAGGAGAGGGAGCTCGCCTCCACCGCCGTGGCCCCGACCAACGGCAACGCCGGCGGTGTCACCTTCACCGTGCCCGACTCCACGCAGGGAGCCGTGCGGATCAAGGTCGTCAACTCCGTCGTCCCGCACGCCGGTATCGACAAGACCTTCAGCAAGGTCACCAAGAGCACCGAGAAGGTCAACGGTCGCACCACCTTCGACCAGACCTACACCATCACGGTGACCAACCCCTCCGCCAAGGCGGGCCTCACCTACGACCTCAACGACGCCTGGCAGGTCCCCACCGGGGTCACCGTCCACAAGGTCAGCATCTCCGGTAGCGCCATCAACGGCACCGAGACGCCTCAGGCCGGAGTGCCCTACGTCAAGACCGGCATCTCCCTGCCCGCAGGCCAGAAGCACACCTACACGGTGGTGCTCAACGTCTCCGGACCCGACGCCGGACTGCCCGGCATCCAGGGAACCTGCACCCCGGGCGCCGTCGGTCAGGGCAAGGCCATCTACAACAAGGCCTCGGTGACCACGAAGGGCGACGGGCAGCCCAAGGAGGCCGCGGCCTGCGGCACCCTGCCCGCCAACCCCCAGTTCAAGGCCTCCAAGACCCCGCTCGACGTGGTCCGCAACGGCGATGGCACCTTCACCTCCAGCTACACGGTGACGGTCACCAACACCTCGCTGGTCGCCAGCCCGGTGGCCGCCGACCTCACCGACACCCCGCAGATGCCCACCGGCACCCGCCTGAGCCGGATCAAGGTCCTGGAGAAGGGAGTCGACGCCCAGGGCGTCACCCTGCCCGCCATCAACCCTGCCAACGGAACCCTCAACGGCTCGATCACCCTCATCAAGGGCGGTACCGGCGAGAGCCTCGCCGCCGCTCCCCGGGCCGGGGCCGACGGTGGCAGCCGTACCTTCACGATGCAGATGACCTTCACCGTTCGCGAGAACACCCCGGGCTACAACGAGTCCGACTTCCAGTGCGGTCACCAGCGCGCCGACGGCAAGCCCTCCGGCCTGGTCAACACCATCGCCATGGAAGGCGACACCGACGGCGAGGGGAACAACCACGGCTGCCTGTCCACCGACGGCAAGCTGAAGTTCTCCAAGGAGGTCACCACCCAGCCGGGCAACGGCTCGACCTTCGACGTCGTCTACACCGTGAGCGTGGTCAACGAGGGATCGCTGTCGGTGTCCACCGGACCGATCAACGACAAGCCCTCCTTCGCCCCCGGGCTCAACCCGACCCTGGTCAAGGTGCAGCGCGAGATGGGACCGACCCGGACGGTCAACGCCCAGGCCGACGGCTCCTACCGCCTGTCCGACAACGAGACCCTCTACTCGGGCCTGACGATCCGCTACACCGTCACCTTCACAGTGAAGATCGACCCGTCGGTCACCGGATACCGCGATGAGCTGCTGTCCTGCACCACGGACAAGGGGCGCCTCGTTCCCGGCCACGGCCTCTACAACAAGGTCGTTCCTCAGGCCGGCAAGGACTCCGACACCCGGCCCGACCACGACGTGGCCTGCGCCAACGTCTCGCCCAATGCCGGCAAGCGCATCCTGTCGATCGTCAAGACCGGCAGCCAGGGCCCCCTGGATGACGCGGCCTTCGACCTCTACCCGATGGACCCCTCCACCCCGGGTGCCAAGCCCCTGACCGACGGCGTCACCTTCACCGGCGGCAAGGGAACCGGAACCTTCACCACCACGGGACTGGCCATCAACCGCGAGTACTGGCTGGTGGAGACCAAGGCTCCCGCCGGGCACCAGCTCATGGCCAAGCCGGCCCGCTTCAAGGTGACCGACACGGGCATCGAGCTCATCACCGCCACTCCCGGCGGCTCGGCCCTGACGGTCTCGCGCAGCGGGGCCAGCAAGTCCGACGACACGATCACCGTCCGAGATCTCCAGATCGGCACCCTGCCACTGTCCGGTGGACGCGGAATCGGCATGAACATCGCCGTCGGAATCGCGGCCATCACCGGCGCCGGCCTGCTGGCACTGCGTCAACGAAAGACTTCCTCGTTCGGGCGCTCAGCCTGATCGCGAGAAGAACCCACGACTCCGCTCCGTCGCGCGCGGGTCACCCCTTCTATCCCTCATTCATCCCAACAACACAGGAGAGAACAGCAATGCACTCCCTCAACACGCGCCGGGGCCTCGGCCTCGCCGCTGCGATGACGCTCGCCGCCGGCGCGCTCGTCGCCCCGACCGGCGCGGCGGCACCCGCTGACCCGAACGGCTCCACCATCGACCCCGACGCAGCCACCACGCTGACCGTCCACAAGTGCGAGCAGACCGACACCAACGGCGTCAAGGAGGGGACCGGCAACGAGGACCCCCAGGCCGAGTGCAAGCCTGTCTCCGACGTCGAGTTCACCATCACCAAGCTGAACGTGGACCTGACGACCTACGACGGCTGGAAGACCCTCGCGGACCTCAAGGGTGACGTGGTCAAGGCCGGTGCCCTCAAGAGCAACACCGTCCAGAAGATCACCACCGGTGCCAACGGTCTGGCCTCCTTCACCGACGCCCAGACCGAGGTCGGTGCCTACCTCGTCAGTGAGACGCGCACCCCCGACAAGGTCATCCCGGCCGAGGACTTCGTCGTCACCCTGCCGATGACCAACCCGCAGGACACCGCCAAGTGGAACTACAACGTCCACGTCTACCCCAAGAACACCCTCTCCGGTGTGGACAAGCAGGTGACGGACAAGCCGGCCCCCGGCTCCGGGCGCGACATCACCTACACCATCACCACCTCCATCCCGAAGGTGGACTACCCCGGCGGTGCACGCATCAAGCGCTACGAGGTCGTTGACCGCCTTGACAAGCGCATCAACAAGGACGCCCTGACTCCGGTCGTCAAGATCGTCGGGCAGAACGAGACGACCCTGGCGAACGGCACCGACTACAACCTCATCACCGCCGAGGGCAAGGACCACAACTGGGCCACCATCCAGCTCACCGAGGAGGGCCGCCGCAAGGCCTCCGAGGCGCGCTACAACGGCAACGGTGACACCAAGATCGAGGTGACCCTGACCGCAAAGTTCGACGCCGCCGTCAACCTCGAGGGCGACCTGTCCAACACCGCGGGCCTCATCCCCAACGACAGCCCCAACTTCACCTGGGACCCGAACAACCCCGGCACCACCACGGACATCCCCGGCATCCCCACCACCCCCGTGCTTTCCAAGTACGGCAAGGTGGTTCTCACCAAGACCGGTACGGACGACCTGGCCGACAAGACCAAGTACAACGGCGCCCAGTTCCAGGTCTACGAGTGCACCAAGACCGCCAGCGGTGCCACGCTGCGTGACTCCGACCCCAGCACCCAGACCGTCGACCCGCTGACCATCGGTGGGGAGAAGACCTTCACCACCGCCGGCCAGGGCACCGTGGAGATCAACTACCTGCGCGCCAACGACTACGTCAACGGCGCGAAGAAGGACCAGCTGACCGACGAGGACTACTACTGCCTCGTGGAGACCAAGGCCCCCGAGGGCTACAACCTCCAGGCCGACCCGCTCCCCTTCCGGGTCCTGGCTGAGAAGGCCGAGAAGAAGGCCGCGACCGAGGTGACCGTCACCGACGTCCCGAAGAACGCCGGCTTCCGCCTGCCGCTGACCGGTGCCAACGGCGTCATCTTCCTGACCGTCGCCGGCGCCCTGCTGGTGGCCGGTGGTGCGGTGGTCGCCTACGCCAACAAGCGCCGTCACGTTGCCAAGCACTGACAGCCCCTGGCAGCCACTGGCAGCCACTGAGGTGACCGGCCCCAGCCGGCCGTCATCACGCTGACTGCTTCCTTGTGGGGGAGGCGGGAGAACCCGTCTCCCCCACAAGGGCGTCGCAGGGATCCTCCCTGCCAATCGTTAAAGCCACAACCGATCCCCACCCATCTCTCGCAGCGAGCTCCGCAGACAACCCGACGCAGGAAGGCACGGTTCTCCGTGACAGCGCTACTCCCATCACTTCGTGACCGCATCTCCCAGTCCCGCATGAGCCAGGCCCAGGGGGAGCCCGACGGCGCGGACACGCAGCCCGGCCCCGACGGCCCCGCCTCGCCGGAGACCGACCCGAAGAAGGCGGCCCGCCGCAAGGTCCTGCGTGAGCGCTTCCTGACCTGGCTGCCGCTGGTCCTGGTCCTCGTCGGCGTCGCCGTCCTCCTGTACCCGGTCATGGCGACCCAGCACAACAACGACGAGCAGCAGCGCCTGGCCAAGATGTACACCGCCACGGTGAACTCGGCCGGCCCGGAGACCATCGCCAAGGAGCGCGCCTCCGCCGAGACCTACAACAACAACCTGGAGAGCGCGCCGATCCTCGACCCCTGGCTCGAGTCGCAGCGCCCCGACACCCCCCAGTACCAGGCCTACCTCCACGAGATGGACATCGACCCGGTCATGGCCCGGATCGTCATCCCCTCCATCCACGTGAGCCTGCCCATCTACCACGGCACCGACAGCCGCACCCTGACGGAGGGAGTCGGGCACCTGTTCGGCACGAGCCTGCCGATCGGCGGCCCCTCCACCCACTCGGTCCTCACCGGTCACACCGGGCTGTCCACCGCGACCATGTTCGACAACCTCAACCAGCTCAAGAAGGGCGACGTCTTCTACGTCTCCTCCTTGGGGCAGACCCTCAAGTACGAGGTCAACGACATCACCGTCGTCAAGCCCGAGGAGACCGACTCCCTGCGCAAGGTCCCCGGACGCGACCTGGTCACCCTCATCACCTGCACGCCCTACGGCGTCAACTCCCACCGCCTCCTGGTCACCGGCGAGCGCGTCCCCATGGACCCCACGGCCGCCGCGGCCGAGGAGGCCAAGGCCCTGCCCGCCCCCATGCAGACCTGGATGAAGGCCATCATCGTGGCCGTCGTCATCATCCTGGCCGTCGTCGTCGGAATCCTCGTGCGCCTGTGGTGGACGCGCCGTCGCCGCTCCCGGGGTGCCGCTGGGCGAGCCGTCAAGGGCTCAGCCGCCCGCGAGGCAGGTCGCGGTGACGTTCGCAGTGATGCCCTCAGTGAGGGCCGCGGTGATGACTTACCCGACGACGGCGCGCGCGAGCGCTGGCCCGGACGCCCCCTGCAGGACGTCGTCGGCTCCGCCGGGGCCGCCGGGGCAGCCGTGGCCGATGCGCAGTTCACCGATGACACCAGCGAGCTCGAGGTCATCAGCCCATCAGGTGCGGCGGGGCAGAGTGCCGGAAGTGACGTCTCCCAGGACCCGCAGGCCGCTCCCGTCGAGCAGTCGGCCCCCAGGACGGCCTCCCCCTACGGGCCGATCACCCCGGCGGCAGGCGGCCAGGGGGAGGACCCCTTCAGCGACCTGAAGGCACGTGAGTCGTGAGCAGTCCCGCACAGGAATCGCTGCTGACTTCCTATTGGTTGGTGCGTTCGAGAACCTACGATCGGCCGGTGGCCTCCTTTCAGTCGCAGTCCTCCCGCTCCCTGGGGCAGCTGCGCCTGCGCGGGGGCCTGCTGGCCCTGTCCTGCCTGGCGGCGACGCTCGGCCTGTGGGGGCTGTTCGTGTTCACCCACACCGGCCAGGCCCTCGACGCCATGGCCCTGGAGGGCTCGGAGATCGGCTCGCACTACGTGAGCGCCCACGCCCGCAGGCTCCTGTCGGTGGTGTCCATGCCGGCCGCGGTCGTCCTGGTGGTGACGATCCTCGTTATCGGTCTGCTGCGGCGCAGCCACCGGCGCGCGGTGTGGGCCGTCGTCGCCGTGGTCGGGGCCAACCTGACCACCCAGATCCTCAAGTACCAGTTCCTGTGGCGGCCCGACTTCAACATCACCGAGCGCTGGGACAACGCCAACACCCTGCCCTCGGGGCACACCACCATGGCGGCCTCGGCCGCGGTCGCCCTCATCCTGCTGTCCGGGCGGCGCTGGCGGCCGCTGTCGGCCTGGGCCGGGGGACTGTTCACCATCGCCATGGGCTACTCCACCCTAGTGTGCCAGTGGCACCGCCCTTCCGACGTCCTGGCCGGGATCTTCGTGCCTGTGGCCTGGGGTGCCTTCGCCGTGGCCGGCGGGGCCTGGCGCGCCCCCTGGTCCCTGCGCGAGGGGACCGGGGAGGAGAGCTCCGGTGAGGTGCCCGGGCTGACCACCGTGGGGACGATCCCGGTGACGGCCGCCGGGCCGCGCCTGTGGCACCAGCTCCTCGGCAACATTCTCATGGCGACCGCCGGCATCGTGTGCACCCTGGGGGCGCTCAGCCTGGGCGCCTGGGTGTGGTGGCACCTGGACGGCCCGGAGACGCGCTGGCAGCTCTTCGGCGCCTACGCCACCGGGTCGGTGGCCGTCGTCGGTGTCACCTGCCTGGCCCTGTCCGCGCTCGTCTCGCTGACCGACTGGGGTCGCACCCGCCGCAAGCACGAGGCCCGCCACCGCGACTGACGGCCTACCCGGCGCCGTCGGGTACGAGCCCCACTGAGGGGGGGGATCGCCGCTCACTCCACGAGGGTGGGGTGCTACTGGAGGAGGGTTGGGTGCACTTCGGGTGGGTGGGGCCTTCGTGCAGTACGCACAACCCTCTGCGAATAGCGCCCCGCCCTCGTGCAGTGTCCGGCCCGTTACTCCTCGACGGCGGCGGCCGGGAGCCTGACGCTGAAGGTGGTCCCGTGGTCCTCGGGCGCGGTGGAGGAGTCGACGTCAATGCTCCCGCCGTGGGACTGGACGATGGCCAGAGCGATCGACATGCCCAGGCCCGTGGAGCCGGTGCGCCGCTCGCGCGAGGAGTCCCCCCGGGCGAAGCGCTCGAAGAGCCGGTCGCGCACGTCGGGGGCGATCCCCGGGCCGTCGTCGTGGATGCGCACGATGAGTGTGTCCCCCTCGCGGGCCAGCGTCGTGGTCACGTGGCTACCGGCCGGCGTATGGACCCGGGCGTTGGCCAGGAGGTTGACGACGACCTGACGCAGACGGGCCTCGTCACCGATGACCAGCGGAGGCTCGGGCAGGAAGTCCTCGGCCTCCTCCGGCGTGGCGTCGGCCGGCGGCTCCAGGACGGCCAGATCCAGCTGCCAGTCGTGGTCGGGGCCGGCCGCGCGGGCATCGGCCACCGTGTCCACCAGGAGGCCAACCAGGTCCACCTCCTCGCGGCGCAGCTCGCGCCCGGCGTCCAGACGGGCCAGCAGCAGCAGGTCCTCGACGAGCGCCGTCATCCGCACCGACTCGGAGTGCACGCGCTCCAGGGCATAGGTGGCCTCCTCCGGCAGGTCGGCGTCGGCCCCCTCCCGGCGGATGAGCTCGGTGTAGCCGCGGATCGAAGCCAGCGGCGTGCGCAGCTCGTGGGAGGCGTCGGCCACGAACTGGCGCACCTGCGTCTCCGAGCGCTGGCGCGCGCCCAGGGCGGACTCCACGTGCCCCAGTAGCGTGTTGAGGGCGCCGCCGACCTGACCGACCTCGGCCGAGGAGTCCAGGTCCGCCTTCTCCACGCGGTCCTCGATGCTCACCTCACCGCGCTCCAGCGGCTGGGAGGCCACGCGCTGCGCGGTGCGGGCCACCCGCTCCAGGGGCGCCAACGAGGAGCGCACCATGGTCCGCCCGGCCAGGGCCACCACGAGGGCACCCAGCAGGGCCACCGTCAGCTCGATGAGCAGCTGGGTGCGGATGAGCCCCTTGTCCCCCTCCAGGGAGAGCCCGGTGATGACCGTGCTGCCCGAGGCCTCATCGCGGGTGGCCACCACCCGGTAGCTGCCCAGGTGGTGCAGGTCCACGGTGACGGGGTGGTCCTCCGTGGCCTGGGACAGCAGCAGCCGGCAGTCCTCCTTGGAGATGGACGCGTAGTGGCCGTTCTTGTCGATGTAGGCGGCGGTCTCACTGGTCTCACTGTCGGAGGATGACGTCTGCGTGGTGATGAGCGTGAGCGTGCCGGTCGACTGTCCGGCGGCATCCAGACCGGGAGGGACCCCGTGCTTGCCGGGGCCTCCGTCCGCCGCGTCGGGCTGGTCTCCCTGGTTCTTCGTGCCCTCCTGGGCTGCCTCATCGGAGGCCTTCTTGGCCTCCTGGGTCAGGTCGTGGCGCTTGTCGGCGGCGCGCTGGGCGGCCGCCATCAGCTGGCTGTCCGTGCGTGCCATGAGCGTGTGGCGCAGGCTGACGGTGGAGAAGGCGCTCATGACCGCCGCCATGACCAGGACCAGCCCGAGCACCCCGACCACCAGCCGAGTGCGCAGACTGCGAGGAGGCGTGAGCAGCGAGCCGGGCCGCCATGAGCGCAGGCTCATCCGCCGCCCGGTCGGTGCCGGCTGCTGGGACATCGGCGGGCGCTCAGCCGCGCTCATCGGTGCCGGCGGCCGGCTTGAGGACATATCCGACGCCGCGCATCGTGTGGATCATGGGCTCGCGGCCCTTGTCGATCTTGCGGCGCAGGTAGGAGATGTAGAGCTCGACGATATTGGCCTGCCCGCCGAAGTCGTAGTTCCACACCCGGTCCAGGATCTGCGGCTTGGACAGGACCCGGCGGGGGTTGCGCATGAGGTAGCGCAGCAGCTCGAACTCGGTGGCGGTCAGCTGGATCTCGTCCTCGCCCCGCCAGACCTCGTGGGAGTCCTCGTCCATGCGCAGGTCCCCGACCTCCAGGATGGAGGCCGGTTTCTCCTCGCTGGCCCCCGAGCGGCGCAGCAGGGCGCGCAGTCGGGCCACGACCTCCTCCAGGGAGAAAGGCTTGGTGACGTAGTCGTCGCCGCCTGCGGTCAGCCCGGCCACGCGGTCCTCGACGGCGTCCTTGGCCGTCAGGAACAGGACCGGCACGTTCGGGCGGTGGCCGCGCACCCGGCGCATGACCTCCAGGCCGTCGAAGTCGGGCAGCATGATGTCCAGGACGATGACGTCGGGGTCGATCTCCTGGGCGGAGCGCACGGCTGCGATCCCGGTCCCGGCAGTGGTGACCTCCCATCCCTCGTAACGCAGGGCGGAGGCGAGCAGGTCGGCGAGCATCTGCTCGTCGTCGACGACCAGGACGCGCAAGGGGGAGCCGTCGGCACGGGTGAGGTTCTCGGTGGGGGCGTTAGTCACGTCATCTATTCAACAGGAAGGCGCTGTGCTCGACCACAGCGCAACCTGTGTCTCGACTGTGTTACCGATCTGAGACCGAACGGAGACGCGGCGGCTCGAACGCTGTGACATGCTTAAGCGGGTATGCGTCTTGGTTGTTGATCTCCACATTCGCGTGCACCGGAACGTTACTTCATAGCGTAGCCCCCGAGAGAGCGGCCAAGTGTATCTCTGCCGTCCCTCATCAAGTGTGTCGCCGTCGGTGAACCGGCGTCGACCTCATTTCCCTCATACATCCCTCAGACAGCAACAGCAGGAGAGACATGGAATACGTCGATGGCAACGAGCGCCGCTTCGGTGCCGAGGACCTGTTCTTCTCAACGACGGATACCAAGGGTGTCATTCGCAGGACCAACCGGGTCTTTGATTCGCTGTCCCGTTACAGCCCCGAGGAGCTCGTCGGCTCTCCGCACAACATCATCCGGCACGATGACATGCCCGCCGGTGCCTTCAAGCTCATGTGGGACGAGCTCGAGCAGGGACGCTCCTCCTGCGTCTACGTGCTCAACCGGGCCCAGGACGGACGGGACTACTGGGTTTTCGCCACGATCGCTCCGCTGGCCGACGGCTACCTGTCCGTGCGCGTGCGCCCGACCAACCACGCCATGTTCACGCCCGTCAAGGAGATCTACGCCCGCGTGCGCGCCGCCGAGCGTGCCTACGCCGAGGAGGGCCACGGGCGCCGGGAGGTCGCCGAGCACGGGGCGGCGCTGCTGACCGAGGAGCTGGCAAAGCTTCAGTACCACGACCTGCACAACTTCGCCCGGGCCGCCCTGCCGCGCGAGCTGGCCCTGCTGGTCGTCGAGGGCGTGCGGGTGCCGCCGCGCGCCGAGTCGGACAACCCCATGTCCGCCGTCCTGCAGGCCGTCGCCGCCATCGAGCGGGACACCGACGAGCTCATCTACCAGCTCGGCGAGTACCAGGAGCTCATCAACGGCCTGGGCTCCTGGGCCGGAGGGGTGCGCTCGGTCATTGACCGGGCCGACCGCGTGGGCTCCCTCATGGGGGAGGTGACCAGTCCCGACGCCGAGTCCTCCGTGCCCACCGTCTCCGAGCGAGTCAAGGAGCGTGGGGCTCAGGCCGTTGAGGTACTGCGCCAGCTCAACTCCTCCCTCGTGGCGCTCTACGAGGCGGCCTCCGAGGTGCGCTTCCGCAGCTCGATGATGCGTCTGCACACCCTCATGGCGGGCATCTTCGCCGCCGCCGTCCTGGACGGCCAGGAGGGGGAGTCCGGCGACGCCATCGGCGACCTCGCCGAGGCGATGCTCTCCGACCTGGAGGAGCTCGTGCCCTCCTGCCAGGAGGCGGCGAACCTGGCCGAGCGCCTGGAGGGCGATCTTCGCTCCGTGGTCAGCAACCTCGACCGCGTCAAGCGGCCCTTCCAGCGCTGGATCCGCGCTCTTCAGGACGAGGGGGCCCAGGCGCTCGTCGAGGGCGTCGACGCCGAGGCGGCCCTGAGTGAGGCCGTCGCCGTGGGTGAGCAGGGCTTCCCGGAGACGGCCTCGTTGGCCGAGCTGGCCGCCAAGGCCCGCGGTGTCGTTGTGACCTTGGACGAACCCGTCATCCGTCAGCGAGTGGCGACGGTTCGTGAGACTCTGAGCCACCTGGGGGAGTAATTGTCGATAATCTACAATATAGGTCCCACCTTATTGGTGACAATGTCATAAATTGTCTTCCGCGGGCACGTACGTTTCGTTACCTTCTTCCCGGCACTGTGTGAGGAGCTGAAGGAATAGTCCTCTGGCGAGGTGCTCCCGCGAATTATTCACCCTGAAGGAAAGCACCATGGAGTCGCAGGTCGGTTACGAGCGTTTGTTCGATCCGCAGGACATCTTCTTTTCCACCACGGATCTCAAAGGCGTCATCCAGAACACGAACCGGACGTTCGATACGCTGTCGCGTTACTCGCGTGAGCGTCTCATCGGGGCTCCGCACAACATCATTCGTCACCTGGACATGCCGGCGGGTCTGTTCCGCCTCATCTGGGACGATCTGCAGACCCGGCGCCCGGCCTGCGGCTACATCACCAACCGTGCCGTGGACGGCCTGGACTATCGGGTCTTCGCCACCATCATGCCGCTGCGTCAGGGCTACCTGTCGGTGCGGATCAAGCCGATGGACGGGGCCACCAGAGACCGGGTCGAGGAGGCCTATCGCCGGGTGCGCGCCAAGGAGCGCGACCTTCAGGCCCGAGGCGCCTCACGCCACCAGCTCGGTGAGTTCGGTGGCCGTGAGCTGGCTGCGGAGCTGGCGGCCCTGGGCTTCCCCTCCCTGCACGACATGACCTTGGCGACCCTGCCGCGTGAGGTGGCCGCCCTGGTCACCGCCGGGGTGCGCGTCCCGGCGGCCGCCCCCGAGGGCCTGGGTGCCGTGGCCCGGATCCTCAACGCGGTGGCCGCCATGGAGAAGGACACCGATGCCCTGGTCTTCGAGCTCGATGAGTACCTGCGGCTCATCACCACCATGGAGGCCACCCACGACTCGGCCCGGGCGGTGGAGGCGCGGGTGGGGCGCATCGGCCAGCTGGTCTCCCACGACGTCGGCGACAGCGCCCAGACCAAGGTGCTCATGCTCGGTGAGCGCATCGCCGAGCTCACCGGCGTCGCGGGCGCCGAGCTGCACGGGCTGCCCTCACGGCTCAAGGTCCTGCACCAGTCGGTCACCGAGCTGCGCTTCTCCGTGGCCCTCATGCGCCTGATCACCCTCATGGTGGGGCGCTTCGCCCAGTCCATCCTCGATGGCACTGAGGTGGACGCCGTGCACTCCCTGACGGACCTGTGCGAGGCGCTGGAGTCCGGCTTCCGCGGCCTGGGCCCCGTGCTGCAGGCCGTGAGCACCCAGGTCGCCCAGCTCAACGACGCCCTGCGCACCGTGACCTCCAGCCTGGACCGCGCGGCCCGGCGCCTGGGGCAGTGGGTGGACCTGCGTGGCGGCGGGGCCGGCTCCTCGGGTTCGCCGATCATCGACGAGGTCGCCCAGCTCACCTCCCGAGGCTTCCCCGAGGTCCGCTCCCTGGCCGAGCTGGCCGCCGAGTGCCGCGGGCTGCACCTGCCCTACGACGAGCGCATCGCCGCTCAGCGCCTGGCGGCCGTGCGCAGCGCCCTGGCCGAGCTCATCTGAGACGAAAGTCGTTCTTCCGGGCACTGCCTGGTTGGAAAAGGTGGGTGGTGCGTTACAGTCGGCTGGGAGCCGGCACGCGCCGACTCCCCACCGTCCCCCTCGTCGGGGCCCCGGATCGCCCGGATCCTCACGATCCCGTGGCGAACGTCGGGGCTCGGCGACAACCGCCCGCAGACCCACCAGTCGCGGCCAGCCGCGCACCACCCGTGAGGAAGGCTTTACGTGTCCACCAAGCTCGTCATCGTGGAGTCCCCCAACAAGGTGCGCTCCATCGCCGGCTACCTGGGTCCGGAGTTCGACGTCGAGGCCTCCGTGGGGCACATTCGCGACCTGCCGCAGCCCTCCGAGCTGCCCGCCACCATGAAGAAGGGCCCCTACGGGAAGTTCGCGGTCGACGTCGAGGACGACTTCACGCCCTACTACGTCGTCAACCCTGACAAGAAGAAGACGGTCGCCCAGCTCAAGAAGGCACTCAAGGAGGCCGACGAGCTCTACCTGGCCACCGACGACGACCGCGAGGGCGAGGCCATCGCTTGGCACCTCCAGCAGGTCCTCAAGCCCAAGGTGCCGGTGCGCCGCATGGTCTTCACCGAGATCACCCGCGAGGCCGTCACCCGGGCCCTGGACAACACCCGCGAGCTGGACATCCACCTCGTCGACGCCCAGGAGACCCGCCGCATCCTGGACCGCCTCGTGGGCTACGAGGTCAGCCCGGTCCTGTGGCGCAAGGTCCGTGCCGGCCTGTCCGCCGGGCGCGTGCAGTCAGTGGCCACCCGCCTCGTCGTCGAGCGTGAGCGTGAGCGCATGGCCTTCCGCTCCGCCTCCTACTGGGGGGTGGAGGCCACTTTCTCCACCGTCCTGTCCGCCGTGGACGTCACCGCCCGCCAGGAGGCCTCCTTCACCGCCCGGCTCGTCACCCTCGACGGGCGGCGCGTGGCCACCGGCCGCGATTTCAACGACGACGGCCAGCTGCGCCCGGCCGCGCTCAAGGCCTCCGCCGTCCACCTCCACCAGGTGGGGGCCACCGCCGTGGCCGAGGCGATCGGTCGGGGAGAGCCCCGGGTGGTCGGCGTGGAGGACAAGCCCTACAAGCGCCGCCCGGCCGCCCCCTTCACCACCTCCACCCTCCAGCAGGAGGCCTCCCGCAAGCTGCGCATGAACCCGCGCGAGACCATGCGCGTGGCGCAGGGCCTCTACGAGAACGGCTTCATCACCTACATGCGTACCGACTCCACGGTCCTGTCCGGTCAGGCCGTGGCCGCGGCCCGCTCGCAGGTGGCCGAGCTCTACGGGGCCGAGTACGTCCCCGAGCGCCCCCGCGTCTACGCCTCCAAGTCCAAGGGCGCCCAGGAGGCCCACGAGGCGATCCGCCCCGCCGGCGACCACTTCCGCACCCCGGCCCAGGTCTCCGGAGAGCTCACCGGCGCCCAGTTCCGCCTCTACGAGCTCATCTGGAAGCGGACCGTGGCCTCCCAGATGGCCGACGCCGTCGGCTCGACCGCCACGGTGACCGTCGAGGTGCCGCTGACGCCGGTGGCCGGCGAGTCGCGCGACTCCGGTCCCACCTTCTCCACGGCCGGCCTGACGGCGTCGGGCACCGTCATCACCTTCCGCGGCTTCCTGGCCGCCTACGAGGAGGGGCGCGACGCCGAGCGCTACCAGGACGACGCCGGTGCCGCCGCCAAGGACTCCAAGGACGTGCGCCTGCCCGCGATGATCTCCGGCCAGGAGCTGGCCGCCCTGGACGCCGAGGCCTCTGGCCACGAGACCACGCCGCCGCCGCGCTACACCGAGGCCTCCCTGGTCAAGGCCCTCGAGGAGCGCGAGATCGGCCGCCCCTCGACGTACGCGGCCACCATGTCCACCATCTCCGACCGCGGCTACGTCGACCACCGTGGCCAGGCCCTGGTGCCCACCTGGCTCGCCTTCGCCGTCACCCGGCTGCTGGAGGAGAACTTCGCCGAGCTCGTCGACTACGACTTCACCGCCTCCATGGAGCGCGACCTGGACCGGATCGCCGCCGGCGAGGAGGACCGGGTCGCCTGGCTGCGGCGCTTCTACAACGGTCAGGGAGGCGCCGGTGCCGAGCAGGCCGCCTCGGGCGAGCTCGAGACCGTGGCCGCCGCGCTGCGCGCCCAAGGGCTCAAGGGGCTGGTGGACAACCTCGGCGAGATCGACGCCCGCGCCGTCAACTCCATCGAGATCGGCGAGGGCATCACCCTGCGGGTGGGGCGCTACGGCCCCTACCTGGAGGACGCCGAGGGCAAGCGCGCCAACGTGCCGGCCGATCTCGCCCCCGACGAGCTGACCGTGGACAAGGCCCGCGAGCTCTTCACCCGCGCCGCCGACGACGGCCGCGAGCTCGGCGTCGACCCGGTCAGCGGGCACGTCATCATCGCCAAGGACGGCCGCTACGGCCCCTACGTCACCGAGGTCCTGCCCGAGCCGGAGGAGACGGCCGAGGCGGAGGCGGCGAAGACTGCGAAGACGGCAAAATCGACGAAGACGAAGAAGACCACCAAGGCGGCCAAGCCCAAGCCCCGCACCGCCAGCCTCCTGCGTTCCATGGACCTGTCCACCGTGACCCTGGAGCAGGCCCTGGACCTGCTGAGCCTGCCGCGCGTCGTCGGGCAGGACCCGGAGTCGGGGGAGGACATCACCGCCCAGAACGGCCGCTACGGTCCCTACCTCAAGAAGGGCACGGACTCGCGCTCCCTGGAGACCGAGGAGCAGATCTTCACCGTCACCCTGGAGCAGGCCCTGGAGATCTTCGCCCAGCCCAAGCGGCGTCGAGGTCAGGCGGCCGCCCGCGGACCGCTGCGCGAGCTGGGGCAGGACCCGGCCACTGAGAAGCCGGTGGTCATCAAGGACGGTCGCTTCGGCCCCTACATCACTGACGGGCAGACCAACGTCACCGTGCCCCGCAGCGAGGACCCGGCCACCATCAGCGCCGAGCGGGCCTTCGAATTGCTGGCGGACAAGCGCGCCAAGGGCCCGGCCAAGAAGCGCACCACCCGCAAGACCACCTCCAAGAAGGCCACGACGAAGAAGACCACCACGAAGAAGGCCGCCACCACCAAGAAGACCACTGCCAAGACGGCGACGAGCAAGGCGGCGGCCTCGAAGGAGGGCTGAGGGGCCGCCGCGGTGCTGCGGGCCTGCGGCCTTGGTGCGGACGTGCAGCGTTGGTGCAGGCCTGCGGCGTTGACGCGGCCTCTGGCACTGCCGCCGTCGCCGGTCACTGCCGCTGGCCGCCGTCGTGAGCCTTGGCCGGGGACATTCCACGCGGACGGGTGCGTACTGCGCCGCACGGGGACAGTCCGCGCGTCCGGGGACCGGATTCCTGTCCCCGACGGCGTCGAATGCCCCCGGTTGCCAGCAAGGGTCCCCGACGGCGCAGAATGTCCCCGTCCGCGCAAGCCCAGTGACCCGTGAGCATCATCGCGGCCCGTGTCGCAGTTCTGCGACAGCACTGCGACGAGGAGGGGACAATCGGCCGGTATTGTATTCCTTGTACAACTCCCCACATGATTCCTGAGAGGACCTCATCATGCGTCTGCCCAAGATTGTTCTCGCCGGCACCGCCGCCCTGGCCCTGTCCCTGAGCCTGGGCGCCTGCTCCTTGTCCGTCAACGGCTCCGGCTCCGGGGACTCCGGCTCGCCGGCCGCCCAGTCCGAGCAGAAGGACACTCAGGGCGCCGACTCCAAGGACTCGTCCAAGACTGATGCCAAGGGGGCCGCCACGGCCGACTCCCAGTCCTCCTCCGGTGGCTCGGCCCAGACCACGGCCGCCCCCGGCAACAAGGACGGCGACAAGGATGACGACAAGGACGGCGACGACGCCCCCATCACGGACCCCACCTGGAAGGACATCCAGAGCACGGGTCAGCGCACCGAGGTCTCCGGTGCGTACACCGTCCAGGGAGCTGGGGCGGCCCTCAACCTGGTCGGTGATCTCGACACGCTGACCGTCCAGGGCTCTGCCGTCAAGATCGCCGCGGAGGACGTCGACAACCTCATCGTTCAGGGCTCCAACGTCACCGTCTACGCCCGCGACATCGACCACCTCACCATTCAGGGCTCGAACGTCACCGTCCACTGGCTGGGCGACGACCCGACGATCCAGGACGGCGGCGCCAACAACACCACCGGGAAGCTCTCCCAGTGAGCCTGTCGTGACCCAACCTGCCGCACCGGCTCCGTCCGCCACTGTCCTGCTCGTCGACGACGAGGCCCCCATCCGCCGCTCCCTGGGTCCTTACCTGGAGCGCGGCGGGTACCGGGTCCTGCTCGCCTCGGACGGGGCGGAGGCCATGGACATCCTGGCCTCCTACCAGGTGGACATCATCGTCTCCGACGTCCTCATGCCCAGGATGGACGGCCGTGAGCTGGTGCGGCGGGTCAGGGCCGGTGGGGCCTGGACCCCCATCATCCTGCTGACCCAGGTGGATGCCTCCTACGAGCGGGTCTCAGCCCTCGACGACGGTGCCGACGACTACCTGTCCAAGCCCTTCGACCCCGCCGAGCTCGCCTCCCGGATCCGCGCGGTGCTGCGCCGCACCCGTGGCATGGCGCAGCCGCTGACCTCCGCCTCCCGGCTCGTGGCCGGTGAGCTGCTCCTGGAGCGGACCTCGCGGCGGGTGACCCTGTCGGGGCGCGAGGTGACGCTCACTCCCAAGGCCACGATGCTCCTGGACTACCTCATGAGCCATCCCGGTGAGCTCCACACCCGGGACGCCCTGCTGGCCTCCCTGTGGGGCATCGACTTCGCCACCTCTACGCGCGCCGTCGACCACCGCATCCGCGAGATCCGCCAGGCCCTGGGCGACGACGCCGCCAACCCCACCTACATCGAGACGGTCCCCTCCGTCGGCTACCGATTCCGGGCCGAGGTCCGGGTATGAGCGGCTCATCGATCCCGCCGCAGCTTCCGCCCTCGGTCCCGCCGCGTCCGGCGCCTGCGCAGGACGGCCGTACCCGCTACATGGAGCCGGCGGTGGACGTGGGTGGGCCGCGCACGGTACCGGTCACCCGGCCCGGGGTGCCGGCCGCGCAGCCGGCCAGTCCCCCGATGGCGGGTGACCCGGGGAACCGTCCGCAGTCGGCCGATCTCCATCCGCTGCAGGCCGACCCGCAGCGGGCGACGGCCGAGCCTCAGAGCGTCGAGGCCTTGGCCGGGGCCGCCGCCGAAGCTGCCCCGGCACCTCTGGACCCCCCTGCGGAGAAGCCCCGGCGGGCCGGCTGGGTCGGATGGGTGCTGGCGGTGGCGGTCGTGGCCGTCGCAGTGGCGGTCTCCTATGCGACCTTCGGGCTGGCTCCGGTGGTCATCTCGACGGCAGTGCCGCTGGTGGTGGCGGAGATCGGGATCGTTGTGCTGCTGCTCGCCCTGGCCGCGACCGTGATCCGCCGCAGGCTGCGCCTGGCGGTGCAGCGGGGGCGAAGCCAGGCCCAGGAGGAGGCGTGGTCCCGTCACCAGCAGTTCCTGCGCCGGCTGGACCACGAGCTGAAGAACCCGCTGACGGCGGTGCGGGCCGCCGTCGCCGACCTGCCGCAGGCCCCGCCTCACGAGCTGCAGGCCCGGGTCGACGTCGTCGATGCCCAGGCCCGCCGCATGGCGCGCTTGGTGACGGATCTGCGCAAGCTGGCCGACCTGGAGACGGCCGCGCTCTCACTGGAGGACGTCGATATCGCCGAGACCGTCCACGACGCCGCCCAGGCGGTCGGCGAAGAGGGAGCGGCGCGTGGTGGCGGGCCCAGAATCCGCCTGGATCTGCCGCAGGTTCCGTGGCCGCTGTCGCATGTGCGCGGCGACGGCGACCTGCTGTACTCGGCCGTCTACAACGTCATCTCCAACGCCTCGAAGTACACCTCGCCCGGCGGGACCGTGGAGGTACGCGGTCGGGAGGAGTCGGGAACCGTCACCATCGAGGTGGCCGACACCGGGATCGGGGTGCCGCAGGCCGACCTGCCGGCCGTGTGGAGCGAGCTGGCCCGGGCCGGCAACGCCCGGGGCCTGCCGGGCTCGGGACTGGGGCTGGCGCTGGTCTCCACGATCGTGCGCCGCCACGGCGGCAGCGTGCGCATGGCCTCCCGCGAGGGCGTGGGGACCCGGGTGTGGCTGAGCCTGCCCGTCGCGGGGCCGCCGGATACGCCGTGACCGCATGGCGCGCCGGCGGCCGGGGCTGAAGAACCCTCCGTCACCCTGCCGCGCCCCTGTCGCAGTCCTGCGACAGGGCGGGAACCGGGTGGCGACAACGATTCAGTAACGTTCAGGTCATGACAAAGCACTCATCTCCCTGCCCTCCCTCGCCCTCATCGCCGCCCTCGCGCTGAGCGGCTGCTCCCTGTCCGTCGGAGGCGGCTCGTCCTCGCAGGCTCAGGGTCAGCAGACCCAGGCCAGTCAGGCCGGCTCGGACTCCGCCGGCTCCGCGGGAAGCGCCCAGGGCTCCGCCTCCGCCCCGGCGTCGGCAACGGCCGCCTCTGCGGGCCAGGCCGTCGCCGGCTACGAGCCCGGACAGATCCCCCCGATCCCCATGATCTCCCTGCCCGATCTCAGCCTGCTCACCCAGTCCACGGGCGCCTTCACCCCGGATCTCACGCGCTCCATCACCTCCCAGCCCGGCATCACGGTCAGGCCCGCCCGCTGCGACGCGAGCGGATCGCTCGTCTCCGGCTCCACGGTCCTGGGCGGTGATGGCTCGATGACCACGAGCTCGGGGAGCACCTCGGTCACCAACAACGGTGACGGCTCGGGCACCTACAGCGACGGCAAGGTCTCCATCACCAACAACGGTGACGGCTCGGGCACCTACTCCGACGGGAAGGTCTCCATCACCGTCAACGGTGACGGCTCGGGCACCTACAGCGACGACTACCTCTCGGTCACCGTCAACGGTGACGGATCAGGCACCTACAGCAATTCCACCACGGGGGAGTCCATCACCCTCGACGGCAAGGGCTCGGGCACCTACAGCCGCTCCGGGGTCTCCATCACCAACAACGGTGACGGCTCGGGCACCTACTCTGACGGCAAGCTCTCCATCACCAACAACGGTGACGGCACCGCCATCGTCAACGGCTCCACGATTTCGGCCAAGCCCGTTCCTAAGGCCGGCAAGGTGGGCACCTTCCCCTCCATCGACGCCGCCAAGCCCGTGCAGTCCTGCGGCACCGTCATCACCCTGGAGGACAGCGTCCTGTTCGACTTCGGCTCATCGGAGCTGCGCGGCGAGGCCTCGACCACGCTCACCAACCTGGCCACCGTCATCAAGGACTCCAAGGCCCCCAAGGTTCAGGTCCAGGGCCACACCGACTCCGTCTCCGACGACGCCTTCAACCAGAAGCTCTCCGAGCAGCGGGCACAGGCCGTCTCGAGCGCCCTGAAGTCCGACGGCGTGGCCGCCGACCTGGAGGCCGTCGGCTACGGCGAGACCAAGCCGGTGGCCCCCAACGAGAACCCCGACGGCTCCGACAACCCCGCCGGTCGCCGCCTCAACCGCCGCGTCGAGGTCTTCGTCCCGGCCTTCTGAACCGTCACCCGGCCATCAGACCGCACGTGCATGATGCCCACCCGACTGCCCTCACCACATCTGAATACCGGAGAAGAATCATGTCCCCGACCACTCGTCCCCTTCGTCCTCGCCGCACAGCCGCCGTCATCCTCGTGGCCCTGTCCCTGACCGGCATCAGCGCCTGCTCCATCTCAGTGGGTGGAGGCTCGACCGACCAGGGAACCGCTGCAGCGGCGGGCCAGGAGGGCTCGCCGTCGGAGCAGCCGGCAGCGTCGTCGCCGTCAACGACTGCGACGACCGCCTCCCAGGCGCCCCGATCGCAGGCCGCTGCGCCCAGTACCCAGGAACAGGCCTCGCCTGCCGCCGTCGGCTCCAGCGCACCCGAGGCCGGCGCTCAGCCTGCCAGTGGTGAGCGCCCCGGCGCTCGGGCGACCATCACCGACAGTGACTGGCTGAGCGACCTGGAGTTCGTGGAGCAGACCGTCTCGGCGAGCCCGACCATGCTCCTGAACAAGTCCGGCGACGACGTCCGTGTCGAGGGGGAGGTGAACAGTCTCAGTGTCACCGCCAACAACACGAAGGTCTTCGCCGACTACGTCGGCCTGCTGACCATCTCCGGCAACAACGTCACCGTCTACGTCAAGGACGTCGACCGCGTCGTCATCAAGGGAACCAACGCGGAGGTGGTCTGGGCCGGCAACAGTCCGAAGGTGGAGGACTTCGGCCGCAACACTGAGACCCGCCAGCAGGGAAGCGAGGGCTGAAGCCCCGCCTCGCCGCGCCTTCCCCCGCCCGGCTGCCATCGCGGCAGTCGACGGCGTGCAGCGGCGACGTCTGAAGGGTGAGGTGACCGGCCCCGTTCCTGAATCCCGGCGACTGGGCCTGCACCTGGGCCTGGTCGCCGGGGTCGTCTCTGCTCCGAGGCGCCTCGGCCACAGGTGTCCCACGCCGTATGCGGTGGACCAGCACTTGACTCCCCCGTGCACATACTGTCTATAGTGTGTATGTACAGAAGGAGTTGCCATGCCGCTCTCGGTCGTCCTGTCCAACACGGCAGGAGTTCCCATCTACGAGCAGATCGCCCAGCAGGTCAGGGACGCGATCCTGACCGGCCAGGTGGAGGCCGACGAGATGCTGCCCTCGATCCGGGCTCTGGCCCGGGACCTGCGCGTCAGCGTCATCACCACCACCCGCGCCTACTCCGACCTCGTCGCCGAAGGCTTCCTGGCCAATGTTCCCGGCAAGGGCTACTTCGTCCTGCCCCGGGACTCCGAGCTGGTGCGCGAGCAGGTGCTGCGGGAGGTCGAGGAGCACCTCGACCGTGCCGTGGAGCGTGCGCGCCTCGCCCAGCTCAGCGATGAGGAGCTCCACACCATGCTGCAGACCATCATCGCCACCTCCGCCACCCCCGCCACTTCCAAGGAGAAGCAGTGAACCCCGTCGAGATCTCCCACCTGACCAAGCACTACCCGGACTTCAGCCTCAACGACGTCACCTTCTCCGTCCCCGCCGGCTACGTGACGGGCTTCGTCGGGGCCAACGGCTCGGGGAAGACCACCACCATCAAGGCCGCCCTGGGCATGATCCACCCGGATTCCGGCTCGGCCACCACTGTGGGACACGAGCGCATCGGCGTCGTCTTCGACGCCCCGCCCTACAACCCCGAGTGGCGCCTGAAGGACCTGGGCCGCGGCATCGGGCGCTTCTTCCCCACCTGGTCCCAGGAGCGCTACGACGCCGAGCTCCAGGCTGCGGGCCTCAATCCCACCAAGAAGGTCAAGGAGCTCAGTCGAGGCATGGGCATGCGCCTGCAGATGGCGGTGGCCCTGGCCCACGATCCCGAGCTGCTCATCCTCGACGAGCCCACCGGCGGGCTGGACCCCTTGGCCCGCAGCGAGATGGTGGACATGCTCGCCCAGTTCATGGTGGAGGAGGGCCGCACCATCCTGTTCTCCACCCACATCACCTCCGACCTCGATCGGCTGGCCGACTACCTGGTCATCCTCAGTCGGGGCAGGGTCGTGGCCAACGGCACCGCTGAGGAGATCATCGACTCCTTCCGACTCGTGCGCGGCATCCCCGAGCACCTGACCGACGCCGTGCGCCAGGCCAGCCTCGGGCTGCGCAGCACGTCGCTGGGCTGGGAGGCCATGATGCCGACCGACGCCGCAGACGCGCTGACGGACCGCATCGTCGTCGAGGCCCCCACCATCGAGGACCTCGCCGTGCACATCGCCAAGGAGGCGGGCCGTGAATGACCTCATGACCACGGATCTGCGCGAGCACCCCGCCGAGGCAGTCGCAGTGGCCGAGGCGCCGGCCGGTGTGACGATGAGGGGTGCCGCGGGCGGGCCCGGACGGGGCGCTCGGGTGATCTCGCTGGTGCGGTTGCACCTTCTGAGCCTGCGAGGTCCTCTGCCCTCCCTCCTCGGCCTTCTCCTCATTCTCGGCGCCGCCGGCATCGTCTCCGGCAGTATCGTCCCGGTCAGTGGGTTCCTCGCGGGGACCGCCCTGGCCGGGGGTCTATCGGGAGTGATGGCCGAGCACTCCGACATCAACCGTCTGCTGGCCTCCCTGCCCGTCTCCCGGTCCGACGTCGTCAACTCCTACTGGGCGCTCGCGATGCTGCATCTTCTGACCGCTTCGGCCCTCTACGCGGCCATAGGCCTCCCCCTGGGCGTACACCCGGGGCGGCTGCTCGTCCTTCCTCTCGTCCTCATCGTGGGGCAGGCCGTGGGAATTCCCGTGTTCCTGCACTTCAGGCGTGGGCTCGGTCTGCTCGTCTGGACGGTTGCGATCCTCGCCATCGGGGCGCTGGGCCTGCTGGTATCCAGCTTCGGGCCGATCCGGGATCTCGCTGCGGGGACGACGACGGGAGGCGGCCTGCTTCTGGCCCTGGGGGCCTGCGCCCTCATCGGCCTGTGGGTGCTGAGCCACCGCCTCTACCTCAAGCAGGACCAGTGAGCGCCACGATGATGGGGACGACGACGAGGGCGGTGTCGGTGAGAGGGTGGCGTATCGGAGGGGCTGCGCCGACTGGGCCGTCCGACCCCGGAAGCGGCAGCGGCGAGATGGCGCGCGCCAGGGTGGAGGCGGTGCTGCGACTCGACCTCATCGTGCTGCGCCGTCGTGGTCCACTGCTCCTCCTGCCCCTGTCGCTCGCGCTGTTCATCGCCATGGACGTCCTGGCCGGCCGTCTGCAGACGACGGTGATGGCGGGGGTCGCCCTGGGACTGTGCGCCCAGTACGCCCAGAGGGCTGTCGAGTCCGCTCACCACCTGGAGCGCCTCTACGGGGCGCTGCCGCTGCGGCGCAGCGAGCTGGTCGGTGCCCGCTGGGCCGAGGGGGTCGCCCTGGCGCTCCTCTCCGGCCTGGTCCGCGTACCGGCGGCCGCTCTCACCGGTGACTGGGGTGGTCTCATGGCCGGCCTGTTCGTCATCTGCCTGTCCGCGGCCCTCGGGCTGCCCCTGTTCCTGTGCCTGGCCCCCGAGCGGGCCCTGTGGATGTGGGGGCTGTGCCTCGGGGCGGGAGCCGGGGCCCTCTACGGCGGCACCCCGCTGCTGGCAGGACCCGTGGCCGAGGTACTGCGCGAGCCGGTGCCAGCCGTCCTGGCTGCCCTGTCCTGCCCCGCCCTCCTGGGCGCCTCCCTGGTGGTGGCCCTCCGCTGGTACGGGCGCCAGGACCACTGAGGCCCGGCCGAGGAAGAAGCAAGAAGAAGTGAGGAGACAGATCATGCCCGAGTCCGTGCCCATGCCCGAGTCCGTCGTGTCTGCTGCGCGGGCCGCAGCCACCCTGCCCGCTGCCGCCGAGTCCTGCGGCACTCAGGCTCCCAGTGCGCCTGCGGCGGTGCGGGGGCCGGGTGCCCTGAGCCGGTGGGAAACGGTGCGCGCCGTCATGCGCCTGGAGCTGCTCTTCACCTGGAGGCTACGGGACACCGCGGCGCTGCTGGGGCCGTGCGCGCTCGGTGCCCTGGGGGCGGCCGTGCCCGGGCTGAGGGGCTGGTTGGGAATCTTCTCCCCGGAGAACCTGGTGTACTACCTGCTGGGCGCTGTGCTGGTGGTGGGCGTGGATCTGTGGCGGCCCTCCCGTGAGACCCAGATGCGCCAGCTCTACGGGGCACTGCCCGTCAGCCGTCTCGATGTCCTGGCTGCCCGCTACCTCCTGCTCGTGGTCGGCTGGGCGATCATGCTCCTCGGGACCTCCGCAGCGGTGCTGCTCGGAGGTGTGGCATCGGATGATGCCGTGGGCCTGCATCTGACGTTTCTGATCGGCTTGGGGGTGATTGTCGTGGTGATGCCTCCCTTGCTCGTGGCTCGCGGCGGAACCTCCTCCCAGCCGGTGCTCGACCTGTGGGGCCTTGCCGTCTGTGTCATCGTGACTCTGCCCGCGGTCATCGGGGTGGTGATCGCGCAGGAGGCCATGCCCCGGCAGGTGGTGCTGGCCTGGGGGTCTGGGCTCATCGCCGCGCTCTCCGCAGTGGGACTGGGCGCCTCCTGGCAGATCTGTTGCCGTGTCTACCTCACACAGGACCACTGAGAGGATCGCCTGAGAATACGAGTGGTGTCGGTGAGGACGCCGTTTCACGGATGAGGGCCTGGCTTCGTTCAGTGCGCCCAACGGTGACCGGGATGCGCTCCCGGGACCTTCCCCACGGGCCGTTACCCTGGGCTCGTGACCACCGCTGCCCCGCCCGCTGCTCCCGGCGCCCCCGTCCCGCCCCCGTCCGGCCCCGGTCTGTTCATCTCCTTCGAGGGAGGCGACGGCGTCGGCAAGACGACGCAGATCCGCATCCTCGCCGACCTGCTGACCGCAGCGGACGTGGACCACATCCTCACCCGTGAGCCGGGCGGCACGGAGCTCGGCGTCGAGATCCGCCGCCTCCTCCTGCACGGCGGGCACGTCGCCCCGCGCGCCGAGGCCCTCCTGTACGCCGCCGACCGCGCCCACCACATCGCCACCCGCGTGCGGCCCGCCCTCGAGCGCGGCGCCGTCGTCCTGGCCGACCGCTACCTCGACTCCTCCGTCGCCTACCAGGGGGCGGCTCGCTCGCTCGGCCCTCAGGAGGTCCGCGACCTGTCCCTGTGGGCCACCGAGGGCCTCCTGCCGAACCTGACCGTTCTGCTCGACGGCGACCCCGACCTGGCCGAGCGACGCACCACCGGCCGCGGCGCCAAGGATCGCCTCGAGCAGGAGGGGGACGCCTTCCGTGTGGCCCTGCGCGAGCAGTTCCTCACCTTGGCCCAGTCCGAGCCCAAGCGCTTCGTCGTCGTCGACGCCGACCGGCCCGTCGACCAGGTGGCCGACGACGTCATCGAGGCCGTTGTCGCCGCCGTGCGCCGTCACGGCGTGCACCTCGCCCACGGCGGGGCCCACCAGGGGGTGCTCCTGGGCCTGGAGGCCTTCGTGGAGGCCGCCGCCCGCCGCAGCGCCGCCGGGTCGGGCGAGGAGACGCGCTCATGAGTGTGTGGGAGGACGTCGTCGGCCAGGAGAATGCCGTGTCCGCCTTCACCGCCGCAGCCCAGGCCGCCCGAGAAGCAGCTGAGCAGCGCGAGGCACAGGCCGCCGCCGGTCTCGCCCCCAAGGAAGGATCAGACGGGGGAGCCGGTTCCGCGGCGGCTGCGGCGGCCGGGCTCGCCATGACCCACGCCTGGCTCGTGACCGGCCCACCCGGATCGGGCCGCTCGAACGCCGCCCGCGCCTTCGCCGCCGCCCTGCAGTGCACCGGCCCCGTCCCTGGATGCGGGCAGTGCAAGCCCTGCCGTGACGTCATGGCCGGCTCCCACCCCGACGTCGTGCGCTTGGCCACCGAGAAGCTCATCATCACCATGGAGGAGGTCAAGACCCTCATCGGTGAGGCCCAGCGCCGCCCCTGGACCGGGCGCTGGCGCGTCATCCTCGTCGAGGATGCCGACCGCATGGCCGAGCGCACCACCAACGTCCTGCTCAAGTCCATCGAGGAGCCCCCGCCCCAGACCGTCTGGCTGCTGTGCACCCCCAGCGCCGATGACGTCCTGCCCACCATCCGCTCCCGCTGCCGCCTGGTGACGCTGCGGATCCCGCCGGCCGACGCCGTCGCCGAGCTCCTCGTGCGCCGCGACGGAGCCGACCCCGAGCTGGCCGCCCGGGCCGCCCGGGCCAGCCAGTCGCATATCGGGCTCGCCCGCCACCTGGCCACCGACGCCGATGCCTGGGACCGGCGCCGCCGCCTCCTGCTCGCCCCCGTCTCCCTGCGCAGCGTCGGTGACGCGGTCCTGGCCGCCGCCTCCTTGGTGGAGGCCGCCGAGTCCGAGGCCAAGGAGGCCACCGCCGAGCGCGACGCCCGCGAGAAGGCCGAGCTCACCCGCGCCCTCGGCCTGGAGAGCGACGGGAAGATCCCGGCGGCCCTGCGCGCCCAGATCCGCCAGCTCGAGGAGGACCAGAAGCGCCGCGCCAAGCGCGCCCGTACCGACGTGCTGGACCGGGCCATGATTGACCTGCTGTCCTTCTACCGTGACGTGCTCACCACTCAGATGGGCAGCGATGTCGAGCGCGTCAACCTCGACCTGTCCGACGCCGTCGACCAGGCCGCCCGCACGACGAGCCCCGAGCAGTCCCTGGCCCGTATCGCCGCCATCGAGGAGTGCCGCAGCCGCCTGCGCTCCAACGCCGCTCCGCTGCTGGCCGTCGAGGCCCTCATGGTGCAGCTGCGACCCCAGGCCGAAGGAAGCTGAGCGCCATGCCCCATCCGGCCTGGGGTGGGGCATGAGGCCGTCGTCGTAGCCCCCGAGCGACTGTCGACGCGCCCGTCAAAACCAGGACGGCCACGGCCCGGTGTGGAAGAGTCGTGACATGACCGTTATACAGCCAGGGGGCGAGGACGGCGGCCACACCGCTCGGTTCGAGCCGATCATCCGCAGATCGAGCCTGCAGGAGCGAGTCATCGCCTGGGGGTTGACCGCCGTCGGCCTCCTGGGTCTGGCCATCGGGCTGGCGATCATGGCCTCCGGGCAGTACCGGGGAATGCTCGCCTGCTTCGCGGCGGCGGCACTGTGCCTCCTCATGGGCTATCTGACCCTGCGGCCGCGGACCGTTTTCGACCGGAGTGGCATCCACAGCAGGACGCTGATGCGCTCCTATGACCTCTCCTGGCCCGGCTCCCGGGAGGCCTTCGACATCACCCGGCAACCCCGATCCGCTCTGCGTGTCCGCGAGGCAGGTCCGAGCGTGCAGGCGACGGTGCGCGGTGAGGCGGGCACGGTGGTCCTGGGAGGAATGAGTACTCGAGCACTCACCGAGCCCAGGGCCCGCTACCTCATGGAGGAGGAGCTCGATCGGCTCTGGGCATGGGCCGCCTCCTGGGGGCTGGTGCCCGCCGAGGACCCGAAGGGCAACGGGACTCGCGGGGGAGAAGTCAACGGCCCATCTCGTCCCTGAGAGGGATCACACGCCGACCGACCGGTTCATACCATGCTGGGTATGGAAACGAGAACGAAGCATCATCCAAGGAATCGGATCGTGCCTGCGCTCGCGGAGGCGAGGCGACGCCCCGGAGGGCTTCGACGCCGTCGGGTGTCTGCCGGGGTGCTGGCGGCGGTGGCGGGTGTGTGCCTGGGGGTGGGGGCCGGTGTGGTCCCCGCTGCTGCGCTGCCCGCCGTGGGGCCGGCTCCGGCAGCCTCTTCCAAGGCGTCGGTTCCCCAGGGGCTGGAGTCCTTCTATGGTCAGGAGGTCGAGTGGTACGACTGTGTGGCCACTGCCGGGGTGGAGAAGTCGGCTGAGAAGACCGGTTTTCAGTGCGCCAAGGTCACCGTGCCACTGGACTACTCCCAGCCGGACGGGCAGACCATTGAGATCGCGATGAAGAAGCACCTGGCCACCGGCTCGGTGCGCCAGGGCACCCTCTTCATGAACCCCGGCGGCCCCGGCGGAT